>CAVVRS010000002.1:0-3164067 GCA_963750815.1 uncultured beta proteobacterium | reverse complement strand
CCCCATCGAGTCTGCAACTCCAGCCAAAGTGCTACGCCGGTTTCGTGTTGTCTTCAATGCGGTGCGCACCCATTTTCGGCAAATGGAAAAGCAAGTGGGTTTAGGTGGCGCGCAAGTATGGGCCTTGAGCGTCATTAAGGCAAATCCAGGAATTGGATTGGGTGACGTAGCCATGCATATGGACATTCACCAGTCCACTGCAAGCAATTTGATTAAGACGTTGCTGGCCAAAGAACTGATAAGTCTTGAAAAATTGCCTAGCGACCGCCGCAATGTGCGCCTCAAAATATTGCCTAGCGGCTCGCGGTTGCTAAAAAAGGTGGCAGGGCCGTTTGAAGGGGTTCTTCCGGAAGCTCTCGCTAGCTTAGATCCCAATGCTCTAAAGCGCCTAGACGAGGACCTGGGTGCATTGATTGCACTTTTGCATGTCGACGAATCAGCTGCGGAAATTCCATTGGCAAATCTCTAGCTAATTAGCCGCCCAGAGTCCTTCTGTAACTATTCCAACGAAGCAAACAAGCGCTCTCCGATGGCATTGGAATAGTAGGCTAGCAACACATCAGGAGCCTGCCTTGACGGACCTTGTGATTCAGTCCAAGTGTCTCGCATCACTTGGCTGTCTTGCTCCCGTGTGCACAGCCTATGGAGCGCTGCAATTTGGCGGGCATCTGACTCTCGAACGGGTGCTGCGGCAAGTGCCTCGCACAGCTTGGCGAGTAGACTCTTTGCGGGCATCCAAGTTTGAGTAAACGGGTCAAAGAGGTCCGAATCCAGCCCATCGCGACAGGCCAGGAATCGACTAACTCTCTCCGCAGTGGCGGGCGGCAGAGTCTTAGGAAGAGTGAGCGCCCCCCCGAGAACCAGCGCTGCGCAGCCTCTGGTGAATGCTGCCATCGCAACCGCTTTGCTCAGAGAAAGGGGCGTGTCGAATACCCGCACTTCAATGGTTCCGAATTCCGGTTTGGGGCGCACGTCCCAATAGATGTCTTTTAACGAATGTGCTAGCTTTGTAGAAAATATCTCATTGGAGATGCGCTCAAACTGCGCCCAGTCGTCAAACCTTGGCATCGGGCCACCATGTGGATAGATGAGCGGCTCCAGCGGTCTGGATGCACAAAATCCAGTGTCAGCCATCTGCAAAAAAGGCGACGCCGCAGACATCGCTATGAAAAGCGGCGTCAGGGCTTGTAGTGCGTTCCCAATCAAAATGGCATTGGTCTCGGACGAAGCACCAATATGTACATGCATTCCATAAGTCGAAAATCGCTTGGGCAGAAAACCAAAGCGTTCAGTCAACTCTTGCGCGCGCGGGGTAGGGGCAATCACGCGCTCATTCCAAAACTGCGTCAATTGTGTGCCACCACCACGCAGGACTAGGCCCAAGGGCGTCGCCAAGTCAGTCAGCGTCTTGGTCAGCGCTAGCGTTTCCGCCAGCATCGCATCTGCGTTGTCATGCACCGAAGTGTTCATCTCAATGGTGGCAAGCGTGGCCTCCAAGGAAAATCGTTCCACATTTTCTTTGTGCTTCAAGACTTCCCAAAACTCCCCGCTCGAAGGGGAAAGGCGACCGTCCTGTCGATTGACAATTTGCAGCTCCAACTCTAGGCCAAAGGTCAGGTCTTCAGATTTAGCGAAATTCATTTTGTAGATCCAATGTAAAAAAGGGGATTACCCGAGGCAAATCAATAATCACATCGCCATCATGTAGTGGCAATGATTTCGACACCGTTGTCGTAAACATCCTTGCGTTTGTCATACAGGGGTATGGTCGTTCCGTTCACGCGGTTGGACACCAGTTTTGCAAGATCGACATCCGCAATCACAATTTGCTCCGAGTTGGCCATGCCTTCTGCTGCGATGCCGTCCCGTGCAAAAGGAAAGTCGGACGGGGTGATGATGGCAGCCTGGCCAAAGTGCAAGCCCAACCCCTCCACTGCGAGGTTTCCAACCGTGCCGGTGACTGCGACGAAAACTTGGTTCTCTATTGCTCGAGCGTGGCAACAATAGCGAACCCGCCAAAATCCTTGGCGATCGTCGGTGCACGAGGGTACAAAAATAATGTCTGCCCCTTGTTCGCACACCATACGCGACAGCTCCGGGAACTCTATGTCATAGCAAATGAGTATCGCTATCCGACCATATGGCGTGTCGAAAACGCTCAGATGATCGCCAGGGTCACCTTTCCACTTCTCCTTCTCCCACCGTGTCAAATGAATCTTGTCTTGCGTGAACACACTTCCAGTCGGGCTGAAGAGGTAGGCCCGGTTCAGAAGCTTCTCGCCAACGATAGTGGGGTGAGTCCCTCCGATGATATGGACACCCCATTGCTGGGCAAGCTCAACGAAAAGTGCAACATACTGGTCCGTGAATTCATCCAGCTTTCGCACCGCCGCTTTCAAGTCCGACGTATCAATAAATGACAGAAGTTGGGTGGTGAATATTTCAGGAAACATCACGAACTGTGGTTTGTACTCTCCGGCAGCTTTCATTACAAAACGCACCTGGTTTTCGAAGCCGTCCCAATCTTGCAGGTTGCGCAGTAAATACTGAACCGCTGCTATTCGCACGATTCCCTGGCTGGGACTAAACACTGGTTGCATATCTTTCGACGACACTGGATTGGTCATGGCTTCAATGCCTTGGGAATATTGCGGTGATGAAGCGGGGGACGCGACGCGTCGTAGTCCGGATTGATCCAAACAATGAGGGAAGCTTGCCCGGCAGATTCGAGGTCTTCTGGGAGATAGTCCTACATGATTCCGCAGTATCGAAAGCCTTCGCGCAGCTGAAAATTCAGCACTGCATCGGTCAAGTCGCCCCACAGTACTTTTTTGGCATAGAGTTCAACTGCCATAGCTTCCGCATGGCAGTGATAACCCGGCAAGCGGCCACATGCAATGATTCGGCGCAAGTTCAGACGCTTGCAAAGTTGACGACGTCCTTCGTACAAATGGTGCCCAACGCCTTTGCCGCGCGCAATCGAGTCTACAAAAACTTCTGCGCCATAAAGTGTGAACCCATCTGGGTTATGGGTGCTAAATGTGCCCGCAGATGTAATGTCATGCCAGGTGTGTTCGTCCGCCCACTCGTCCCAGAGTATGACTAGGGAGCTGGCGCAACCGACAATTTCACCATCTGACACTGCAACCAACTGCCCCTCGGGAAACACTGTAAGTTGATGTGCCAAGTGATCCCGATGCCACGGGTCAATCGACGGATAGACCCGGTCTTGCAAACTCAAAACCGAATCAATATCGCTAGGGGTAGTTGGCCTGACTGAGACAGTTGGAGAGTTCATGAATTGCCTCGGTACATACTGGAAAGTTGGATTCGCACGAAAGTACAGCACTGCCGCACGATCAATTTCGCTATTTCAGTGCCACAGCAGCACGTCGCCTGCGCGGTGGAACCACGGCCGTCATTGCGCCCAAATGGGAAGCATCATCTTGTGGGCATACCAATACAGGAATCTTGGAGACTGTAATGAGGCTTGGAATGATGCTTCCTGAAATAAGCCGCATAACGGCATTCTTACCAGTAGACGTAACAACAATCAAGCCGCACCGCTTGGCAATGGCTGTTTCGACAATATCCACCGCTGTCACGCCACTCATTGCTGTACTGCGTTGGCCTTGGACGCCAAAGGTGGTTGCCGTTTCGACCGCCCACTTCAGCGTTGCCGTTGCAGCCTCTCGACTTTGTTTTTCAAAAAGCTGGCTTGAGGTCGCGTCGTAGGCACCCAATGCATCAGCGTGAAAACCGACAACGGGAAACGAGTAAGCGGGCAGGAGATAGAGAAACTGAACGTTCGAACGCATCGCCGCTGCAAGCTTGACGCCTTGGCGCACACCGGACAAGGACGATGGTTGATCGTCCATCAAAATCAGAATCTTTTTGTACATTTTTCGCCTTTCACGTGCTCTATTGCTGTCTATGACGACGTGCACTACCGTCCCAATTCGTAGGTCAGTAGATGTGATGTGTTGTTCAACCGTGAGCCATCGCCGGTGGGTATGGCAGATCCGCGCTGCATTCTGAAGTCCCACATCTTTGTTTCGGAACATTCGATCTTGCATGTTGACTACAGGAGGTCATGAGTGCATTATATTTGTGCAAATGTATTTTGTCAACAAATCGAATTCACCTCGCCGGTATTGTTGCAACATTACATTTGCTTCAATATAATATATGGGTGAAAAGCACTCTTACACCATCCCAAGAATTCGGTCTTTCGCAGCTTTCCTCAATTGGGGCTACGACGACATCCACACTGACGACAATCGCGCCAGCTGAAGATACGACGATCGTTTTCTATGAAGCTGGAAGATGTTCGTTGACCGAGCCAGAAATAGGCGCATTGGCGCATTGGGTGCATCAATGGAATACTCCCAAGAGTCGATGCCGCCTGTATCTGGGCGGTGCCGACGAGACATCCCGCGCTAACCGGCTGCGCCGACTGAGTGTCTTACTGTCCGTACTTGAGCATCTGGGTGTGAATCGCAGGCGGATTCAGGTTGACGCGGAATGGCTGAGACCAACTCGCATGGGTATCATCGACGATCTGCCCGCGGACACCATTTGGTTGCAACTCAGGGGATTCCATGCACCGTATGTAATGCCAGCCGCCGAATTCAGTCGACAGCATAGGTATTGAGACCGATCACAGTGGGCAGATCAGTAGTACTGTTTGCTCCACTAGATGGAGTCTTTTTGGAAAAGCATGTTTGAAGTTGCCATTATTTGTCTAGTGATCACCGCGTTGATGGCCTACGTCAACCACCGGTGGGTAGGCTTGCCCAGCACTATCGGCGTGATGGCGATTGCCATGCTGATTTCTATCAGCCTTGTGCTTGCACATGAGTTGGGTTTTGGAGATGCAACCTTGCCTGTGGAGCGGTTCTTGCGCAGCATAGACTTTTCTGCGGTGTTGATGGATGGCATGCTCTCACTACTTTTGTTCGCTGGCGCGCTGCACGTCGACCTCAGTCAACTGCGTGATTACAAATGGCCGGTCATTGGATTGGCGGTGCTGGGGACTCTAGCGTCTGCCGTGATCGTCGGCTTTTGCGTCTACGAGTTGCTCTTGCTGACCGGCATGCAGACTCCGTTCTGGTTCTGCATGGTATTTGGCGCATTGATTTCGCCTACAGACCCCATCGCCGTCATGGGCGTTTTGCGCCAACACAAAGCGCCCGATAGCTTGGGCGTGGTGATTTCGGGTGAGTCACTTTTTAATGACGGGGTAGGTGTTGTGCTGTTTACGGTGCTGTTGGGAATTGCGGTCAAGGGCAGTTCGCCAGATGCAGTAGCCATTTCGTACTTGGTTTTACACGAAGTCGGTGGCGGCCTGCTACTCGGACTGGTGCTCGGCCTACTGCTTTACTACATGCTCCGCAGCATCGACAACTACAGTGTTGAAGTCATGCTGACACTGGCCTGTGTCTTGGGGGGCTATTTGCTGGCTACCAAATTGCACGTCTCTGGCCCTTTGTCGATGGTGGTTACGGGGCTACTCATTGGCAATCACGGGCGTGACACCGCCATGTCCGACACCACTCGCCACCATGTGGACCTGTTCTGGGAACTGATTGACGAAATTCTGAACGCAGTTTTATTCGTTCTTCTTGGGCTAGAGATCATTTTGCTAACTCTATCTTGGACCTTGTTTGGTCTGAGTTTGATCGTCATTTTGATCACATTGTTAGCCCGTTGGCTCACAGTTGGACTGCCAGTGAGCCTTGCCTCAAAGCGAATGAAGTTACCAAAAGGTGCCTGGAAAGTATTGACCTGGGGCGGTCTGCGCGGCGGCATCTCGGTTGCGCTGGCTTTGTCTTTGCCAGTGGGCGAACCGCGCGATGTGATATTGGCGTTAACGTATGGTGTGGTTATTTTCTCCATGTTGGGTCAGGGACTCACCATCGGGCGTGT
Source organism: uncultured beta proteobacterium (assembly GCA_963750815.1). Classification (GTDB taxonomy): domain Bacteria; phylum Pseudomonadota; class Gammaproteobacteria; order Burkholderiales; family Burkholderiaceae_C; genus Rhodoferax. Next base: position 3,158,139 of record CAVVRS010000002.1, on the reverse strand, counting down.
GATCAAGAAATCCATGCAGGAACAATAATCTGGTGCACAAACTGAAATACCTAAACAAGAGAGCAAATATGCCTGCATACACCGAATTGAAAGAAAAAGTCCGTTTTGGAACCCTAAGACAGATGATCGCGCATCGGTTCAACCTGCGTGACGATAAGGCCGAGGATGCCGAAATTGAGCGTCGGATTAGAGAGGGCGCTGAATTGGTCGGCGCCCATCCCTGGATTCTCATGTTCGCCATTCTTGTCGCGTCGGTTGGCCTGAACGTCAACTCAACGGCAGTCATCATTGGTGCCATGCTGATATCTCCCTTGATGGGACCCATCATGGGGGCGGGATTGGGTGTCGCGGTGTACGACTTTGATTTGGTCAAGCGGTCGCTATTCAACTTGGGTATTGCGACGGTTATCAGCCTGTTTGTGTCTACCTTGTACTTCTTGGTGTCGCCACTACACGAAGTGCAGTCAGAGTTACTGGCCCGCACATCACCCACTATTTGGGACGTGCTAATTGCCTTGTTTGGTGGTTTGGCAGGCATAGTGGGTGCGACACGTCAAGAAAAATCCAACGTAATACCCGGCGTGGCCATTGCCACTGCACTGATGCCGCCCGTGTGCACAGCCGGTTATGGCCTGGCGACCGGACAGTGGGCATTTGTCGGCGGTGCCCTTTACCTGTATACCATTAACTGTGTCTTCATTGCGTTGGCAACCATAGCAGGCATACGAATGCTGAAGCTAAAACGACATGGATTCGCAGACAGCCGGATTGAGCGGCGCGTAAAACTGTCACTTCTACTATTGGTTCTGGGTACTACGGTGCCCAGCACAATTCTGGCCATCAATTTGGTCAATGAAGAGGTCTACAAAGGCAAAGTGAATCAGTTCGTCAAGCGCGAGTTTTCTTTTGAATTGACACAGGTGGCTGAATTCAAAATAGATTTCAAGGGCAAAAGGGTTGAGGTTGCACTGATTGGTGCGCCTTTGTCACAGGCGACCATGCAAGTCATAGAGGCCCGCCTAGAGGACTCTGGGCTAGACGGAACCAAGGTGATCGTACGCCAATCAGGCGACAACAAGGTAGATGTCGCTGCGCTGAAATCCACCTTGCTGACGGACCTCTATCAAAACAGCCAGGAGGCCTTACGCGTGAAGGACGAGCAATTGCAGGTCCTTCAACGCGAATTGGCCGTAAAGAATGCGTTTATTGCGCAGACTCAGGATATTGCGGCCGAGTTGCGGGCGCAATACCCAGTGGCGGACGCAGTTTTTGTGAGTGAAGGATTTGAGTTTGTGCCAGGGGTAGACAACAAATCACGCTACCAATTGAGCGTTCGATCCAAGGTTTATCTGGCAAAAGCGGATCGAACCCGCATTGAGAACTGGTTTAAGGCACGAACAAAATCGGAAGCTGTTTTGGTGAACTTTGAAGTGGCTAACTCAAAGCGATCAACCAGAAAAGGGTAGTCAACCGGTCCGCTACGGACTAAGAATTTTGAGGTATGTGTGACGACTGAAAACCATGACGAACAAGCGCTGCGAAAGTTTCACGATGACTTCAGGCGGGCCTTGTTGATGCACAGAAAAGGGCGACTACGCGTTTTCTTTAACCTGATTTTTCCTTCTGAGACCAGCCCGTTTGATGCAGATATTGATCTTCTGGAACAACTTGATTTCAGGCCTTGGCTAACGCATGCGCCACCGCCCGCAAGCGCACAGTCCCAGTTGTATCAAGAACTCACCAAACAACAGGACAGACTGCTTGAATTGGCCAGTGCCGCTATAAAGGCAAGTACCCACCGGACATTTTCACCCTCAGACTTTGCGGAGTTGGCCCATGCAATGTCCGATTTAGATCGGCTGGCCAACCGGCTCATTTCCGGATTCACCAACGCACTCACAGACGTGGATCGACTGACTGGCCTGCTGAACCGCGCGGCCATGCAGCGTGATCTAGCGTTAGAGGCCGAACGCGCAGTTCAAAAATCGACGACCTATTCCCTTGCCATGATCGACCTCGATCACTTTAAGAGTGTGAATGATCAATACGGGCACCCCGTGGGAGATGCCGTACTTGAGCAGATGGCAGAGCGTTTTTCCGAGAGCATAAGGCCGAGTGATCGCGTTTACCGATATGGCGGAGAAGAGTTCCTCGTTTTACTCCCAGAGACTGGCGGAGACGCGGCGCATTTCGTACTAGAGCGGTTGCGACAAAAGGCGTGTGCGCAGCCGGTGACCGATGGCGTCATCAAACTCAAGCAGACGGTTTCGGTCGGTTTGGTTGAAGTGCGCCAGGGCGAATCCCCTGACGATGCCATTCGTCGTGCAGACCGTTGCTTGTATCGCGCCAAAGAATCCGGGCGCAATCGCGTTGAACGGGATCATTGAGTCAAGCAGTGGCAACAAGACCTGTGCAGACGCCCCTCGGCTTTTCACCCTTTTCCCGACCATATTCACCATGCCCTTTCAGTCTCCCTCATTGCTAATCGGTGTTTCCGCACGAATCTACTATCCATCTGGGCCCGTCTTGGATTTGGGAGGCGTGTGGACGAAAACCCTTCACTATTTGGAGCAATCGGTTGCGCAAATGTTGATGCGTTGCGGTGCCTTGCCGGTGATGATTCCGGCAGTTGATGCACAAAGCGTTGTGCAGCGCGAAGAACTCAACCTTGGGCACTATGCAGAAGCACTCGATGGGCTGGTTTTGCAAGGGGGCAACGATGTCGCTCCGGAAACATATGGTGAATCACCACTTGATCCCAACTGGCATGGCGACGCAGTTCGCGATCAATATGAAATGGAGCTCATCCGCGCCTTTGTGGCGGCAGGAAAGCCCGTGTTTGGAATCTGTCGCGGTCTGCAAATGCTCAACGTCGCATTTGGCGGAACGTTGTGGCAGGACATAAAGACACAACTACCGAATGCGTTGGCGCATGTGAAGCCAGATATGTACGAACGTAACGTGCACCCAGTAGAAATCGTTGTGGGCACACATTTGGCATCGCTGTATCCGCATATTAGCCATGGAACAATCAATAGCATCCACCATCAGGCAATCCGAGATTTGGCACCGGGATTTGTGGTCGAAGCTCGGTGTCCAGCAGATGGAGTCATTGAGGCAATCCGGCGTAGCGGTCCTGAATATGTTGCTGGCGTCCAATGGCATCCAGAATTTCGTCAAAGTACTGACACTAGGACATTTGATGACAAGCCAATTCTTTTTGATTTCCTTCAAAATGCACGTGATTCAAAGGAGAACAGAGGTGCTAGTGCGACGTCTGCAGTGAATTAGCCGCACTTGGTAAGGTATCAATTAGAATCAATACGGGTGTTTTCACTGAACGAATCAGTGTTACAGGTTTGTGCGATGGTCGGGCCGCCTCGCGGCTCTTTTGCGTGAGAACTTGATGCACAACATTTCAATTGAACAAATCTCGGCCGCCCTTTTTGCAGTCGCCCTGATTCATACCTTTGCTGCGAAGCAGTTTGAACAACTGGCCCACCGTTACCCCAAGCACGCTGGCCTTTTTCATTTACTCGGAGAAGTCGAGGTCGTCTTTGGTTTCTGGGCCATCATCTTAGTCTTCACCATGACCATAGTCAGTGGAGGCGACAAGGCACTTGCGTATGCCGAGTCTCGACAATACACAGAGCCGCTGTTCGTCTTTGTGGTGATGGTTATCGCTGCATCCAAACCAGTGCTTTACGTTGTGATGGCAGCCGTCAATTCGATCGCGCGAATTCTGCCTGTCCGCAGGTCACTTGCGATCGCCTGGCTAGGGTTAGCCGCAGTACCATTGTTTGGATCTGTAGTAACAGAGCCCGCAGCGATGACGATCGCTGCACTGATGTTAGCGCCGTTGATTTTCAGATCGGATGTGCCAGAACGAGTTAAGTATTTCGCTCTCGGTGTGCTGTTTGTCAATATCTCAATTGGCGGTACGCTGACCAATTTTGCTGCTCCCCCTGTTCTCATGGTTGCTTCAACATGGAATTGGTCGTCGGCATTCATGCTGGCAACATTTGGCTGGAAAGCGGCTATTGCCGTGCTCATCAACGCGACCATTGCTGTGATTGTGTTGCGAAGCCACTTAACAGATACCGATGAGAAGCTTGTCGGATCTAGGGAGGACGAAATTCCCAAGGCATTGGTCCTAATTCATCTTGCCTTTTTGGCTGCGGTTGTCGCGCTTGCGCACCATCCGGTAGCATTTTTAGGCTTGTTCCTAATGTTCCTTGGGGTTGCACAAGCTTACGACCGATTTCAGAACCAACTCATCATCAAGGAGTCGTTGCTGGTCGCCTTCTTTTTGGCTGGATTGATTGTGCTGGGGGGCATGCAGCAGTGGTGGCTCCAACCTATAGTGTCAAGCATGCCGCCGAAGGTTCTTTTCTTTGGTGCAACGGCCTTGACCGCAGTGACTGATAACGCTGCGTTGACCTATTTGGGTTCGCTCATTGTGGGAATTTCTGACGAGGCCAAGTACAACTTGGTAGCAGGGGCAGTTGCAGGTGGCGGACTTACGATCATTGCCAACGCTCCCAATCCTGCTGGTGTTGCATTGCTGCGGCGGGGTTTTGCAGATGAATCGGTTGGCGCTGGGGGGTTACTTTTAGGGGCGTTGTTACCCACATTCATTGCGATTGCCGCGTTTACACTGATTTGAATGACGTTAATTTTGGTTTACTAAAGCGCAGACAAAGCAAGTGGGTACTGGAGCTTCTCTCCTAATTGGGTCGTTGGGCTTATTGCGTTCGTTGGTAAAAGTTCTCTATTAGCCGTAACCAAGTCAAAGGCAAAACCGTCCTCAGATTGCGTAATTTGACGCGAAATTGTCAATGAATTGTCAATTTTTCGGGTCACGCTTAAGGAAAGAATTGCACCACCAATGCTTATTGAGTGTTGAGTATTGAGCTTTGTGTTGTTCTGGCTATAGCTTTTCGAGGCAGTCAAGACTCAACCGGTGCCAACAGCCAAGGACGGCAAAAATTGGTTCGCCTTGAGTCGCCAACTTAAGTTGTCTGAGCGCATCGCCGCCCAACTCTCACGGCTGTCGCCTGAGCGTAAAGCGCTTCAGGCTTCAGGCGCTTGTGTTGGCCAAGTGGCGTTCTAAATAGCTCGAAGTGAACACCTTTGAAGCCATGCTTGACGTGTGGTCGAGTGGGTCTGTTTGTTGCTATTGCATGTAATTTGTTGACAAGTGCCTAGATATTGAAACATACTTGCACCATGAACCTTCACGCCCCTTCAACGCATGAGCACGCCGTACTGGAACTTGCCAGGGCGAAACCGCTGCTGCGTGCCCGGGATCTTGCACAGCTGGAGCTGCCAACCATTGTGCTCAGCCGACTGGTTGCATCAGGAAAGCTTGAACGAGTGGCTCGAGGGGTTTATGGACTACCGGGGCAGGCAATTAGCGAGCATCGGTCACTTGCGGAAGTGGCGCTGCGTGTACCGCAGGGTGTGGTCTGCCTGTTGATTTCCACGCAAACTTGACCCCGGTTTTCCATTCAATACTGACCCCACCTGTTGCAGTTTAAAGCCTTGCAATTGGACTGTGGACAAGTTCAGCGAGTTGTTGTTTCTCCTTCTTGGATTGTTGGCTGTTTGACTTTTGAATTCTGTTTCACCGGGGTTGCAACCCCGGTGGCGTTTTTTGTTTTGGCGCTGGAGTGTTTGAAACGCCAACTCTGGTTGCCCGTCTCCACGATGTGACAGTGATGCGTCAGGCGGTCCAGCAGGGCGGCGGTCATCTTCACGTCGCCAAATACCTGTGCCCACTCGGCAAATCCCAGGTTGGTTGTGATCAGCACGCTGGTGTGCTCATAGAGCTTGGAGAGCAGGTGAAACAGCAGCGCGCCGCCGGCTTGGCTGAACGGCAGGTAGCCCAACTCATCAAGGATCACCAGATCGACACACATCAGCTTCAAGGCAATCTGACCGGCCTTGCCATGCGCCTTCTCAGCCTCCAAAGCGTTGACCAACTCCACCGTGGAGAAGAAGCGCACCCGCTTGGTGTGCTTCTGGATAGCTTCAACGCCAATGGCCGTGGCCAGATGCGTCTTGCCGGTGCCAGGACCACCAATGAATACGGCATTGTGCGCAGCACTGGTGAACTCGGTGCTGTGCAGCCTGCGCACCAAGGTCTCATCCACACTGGCGTGTTCAAACTCGAAGCCGGCCAAATCCCGGTGCACCGGAAACCTGGCAGCACCCATTTGGTAAGCGGTCGAGCGCACCACACGCTGGGCTGACTCAGCGGCCATGAGCTGCTGCATGAACGATTCCGGATTGAACTCGGTGTGCCGCGCCTGGGCTGCCAGTTCTGGGAAACTCGCTGCCATGCCGTGCAAGCTCAGCGCCTTGAGTTGGGCAATGATCTGGGTGCTCATGGGTTCGCCTTGCTGGACTGGCTGTTTGCACCGACTGCGCGCAAGCCGTCATAGCGACCGACGTTGGCAAGAGGTTCTTCGCGCAGTAGCAACGCTGCGTGACTGGCCAGTTGCCCCGCCAGGGCGTCGTGCAAATTGGTCGGTGCTGTGTTGGCCTTGAGTCGAGCCAGCACATTGAGAACATGTTCGCCGCTGGGTTTGCCCGCCTCCAGCGCCAACTCCACCGCCACCAACACCGCTTCGAGGCCGTGAATCGGAACCGCAGCCAATACCTGCGCCATGACGCTGTCGCCGCCAGTTCGTCGCAACAAGATGGCCTGGAGTTGCTTGAGCGGCTCAGGCATGCCAGCAAACGGCGCCCCGTTGCGAAGACCGCCGGGTTTGCGCTCCACCAGGCTGATGTAGTGCTGCCAGTCATAAAAGGTCTGGCTGCGCTCAAAGCTGCGACTGTGCCTGGCCACCCGCTGGCCATCGGCCACCACAGCGATGTGGTCGTGGTACATGCGCACACTGATGGCCGAGTTGGCGTGCTCGGTCGGTACGCTGTAGCGATTGCGCTCCAGGTGGATCAAGCCGGTGCTCGATACACGGGCCAGTAGTTCGACGTAGCCGTCAAACGCTCTGGGCACGGGCATGAGTTGGGTTTGCTCATCTTGGAGCACATCGGCCACCTTCAGTGTTGGGTACTCGGGGTGGTTGAGTTCACTCCAGGCTTGTCTGCTTTGCTCAGCCAGCCAGGCATTGAGTTCATCCCAGCTGGCCCAGCGGCGCTCTTTGGCATGGTGCCAGATGCTGGTACGCCGGTCGCGCACGTTCTTCTCGACGATGCCCTTCTCCCAGCCACTGGCGACGTTGCAGAATTCGGGCTCGAACAGGTAGTGCCCGCTCATGGCTTCAAAGCGACTGTTGACCTTGCGCTTCTTGCCAGACAGGACTTGATCAACGGCGGTCTTCATGTTGTCGTAGATGCCGCGCTGAGGCACGCCGCCAAAGGCTTCAAACGCCCGGGCGTGGGCATCAAACAGCATCTCATGGCCCTGACCGGGGTAGGCCACCAGCCAGAACGCGCGGCTGGCGCACAGTTTGGTGTGTGCCAACTCGACCCGCCGGCGCAGCCCGGCGATGAAGGTGTATTCGGTGCTCCAGTCGAACTGAAAGGCCTCGCCCAGGTGGAACTTCAGCGGGATAAAGGCGCCTTTGGTGGCTGCCAGAGCAACGCTTGCCTTCCAGGCTCGGGCAAAGGCACACAACCGACCATAGCTGCCGGTGTAACCCAGCGCACGCAGTTCCAGCCACATTTGTCCCTTGGTGCGTCGCTCACGCTTGTTTCGAGTGCTATCTGCCTTGAGCCACGTCCGCAAGGTTTCAGCGTAGTTGTCAAGTTTGGTGACGACTCGGCGCACCGGGTATTTGGGCTCCACCATCTCGCTCTCGCGCAACCATGTGCGTACCGTGTTGCGTGACAGGCCCGTTTGTCTGCATATTTCTTTGATCGACTGTTTGTCCCGAAAGTACAAACGCCGTATCTTTGCCAATGTTCCCACTTTGATCACTCCTGTTTCTCCTGTGCATAACCTCGTACGCACAGTGCTTCTAACAGGGGTCAAATTTGGATGAAAAAAACCACCTTCAGGGGGTCAATTCTGGGTGGCATTCAACAGGTTGTTCAAGTCAAGTCGAATCGGGGTGTCGTTGGAACCCATCCGCTTCACTCGCTCTGGGCCGCAGCCGCCAGAAGGGTGTCAGTTTGCGAGTCAGAGGCTGGGTTTTGCGTTGACCATGTAACAGCCCGTGCCAAGTCAGAAGCCGCTTGTGCTTCATGCAGCCAGCGTTCGTTATCTGGAATTACTGTGGCAGTGCGAATCAGCCAAACGCCCGTTTCCTGTTCCTCGACCAACACTTGACGACCCGCAAATTGTTTGCCGAGCGAAATCTGTCCATTGGCACCGATGACCTTGACGGTGGGGGGCGACGCGATAGCTTGCATGTTGTTCTCCTTGGTGCGTTACCAAATTAGTGCTGCACTAAAAGATTGTATTTCACTGTGCCAATCTGTCAAGTTGGCTGCTGGCATCACTTCAAGTGTGTTTTACGGATTTGAACCGCCGTCCGCAAATCGTACGCCGAACTGACAACGGACATTTTTCCAAAAAATGCCCTCTTTTTGGGGAGTCAGATTACACTAGGGGTGCCACTTTGGGGTGCCACTCGGCATGGTGGAAAACTCCTCAGTCAGCGAACCTACGAGGTAAGTATTTGATTTATAAGGGCTTTACAGGTTTTAATGGAGTTGGTAGGGGTGCCACTTTCAAATCCCCCCAGCTCCACCAAATATCAAATCCAACCGGTCCTCCGGTTGGATTTTTTTTGCCTAAACCCGCGTGTTCATTGGGGTTCCCGAGGGTTCTTGCGGACTTCCCCTTTTTGGTGAATGACCAAAATTTGGCCAATTCTGCTCTCTCCTGGCCAATAGTCTCCGCAGCGGAGAGCACCAAAAACGACCCCAAGTCCGCAAAGGCCGCCGTTCACCTCCATAAAAATCAATGAGTTAAGCGCGGACTAATCAAGCAGTTGATTTCTGGCATTGGTAGGCACAGCCATCAGAATCGGTCGATTGCGTTTTCATATAAATTGCCAAATTGTCCAAAAAGACAATTTAGTGCATAATGACGCTATGGATCATCTACCGACCAACTTCAAGACTCCCGGGCAACTCATAGAGTGGCTCTTGGCAGAACGTGGTTGGACCAAAAAAGTTTTGGGTATCGTTCTGGAGATGGACGAGGCAGGATTAAGCCGGATCATCTCGGGTAAGCGGCCATTATCCGCTGAGCTGGCTGTTGCGCTGGAAGAGGTGTTTGAAGTACCAGCGGAAAGCCTTATGGCCCTCCAGAAAAGTTTTGAACTGGCACAGGCACGAATTGCTGCGCAGCCTGACCCGAAGCGCGCGACGCGCGCAAAGCTGTTCGGCGGGTTGCCCGTCAACGAAATGATCAAGCGTGGCTGGCTCCTGGCGGAAAACCCCAAAGACATTCCGGCGGTAGAGAAGGCGCTACATGATTTCTTTCACGTTGAGTCCTCCGAAGCGATTGAAGCTTTGCCTCACGCCGCAAAAAAGGCCGACGCGCTGTCGGACTCGACGCTGGTGCAAATCGCTTGGATGCATCGCGTTAGACAAATCGCTTCCGAGATGTTGGTGCCGCGTTTTTCAGTTGACTCAGCAAAAGCTGCCGTTAAAAAGCTGACGCCATTGCTTTCGGCGGTAGAAGAGACGCGGAAGGTTCCGAAAATCCTAGCCGAAGCAGGTATTAGGTATGTGATTGTGGAGACGCTACCAACTGCAAAGATTGACGGTATTTGCATGTGGCTGAATGATGCGTCGCCCGTCATAGGTATGTCCATTCGATACGACCGGATTGACAACTTCTGGTTCGTTCTCCGGCACGAGCTTGAACATGTCATCAGAGGTGATGGAAAGATCACGCCCATTATTGATGCAGAACTTGAAGGCGAGCGGGCCGGCACCAGCGCGTCAATACCTGAGGCAGAACGTATTGCCAATGGGGCTGCCGCTGAATTCTGTGTCCCCTCTAAGTCGATGGACAGCTTCATTTTGCGGAAAGCACCCTTCTTCGCGGAGCGCGATTTGCTGGGTTTTGCGAAAACACTTGGCATTCATCCGGGCCTCGTGGCAGGGCAGCTTCAGCATAAAACTGGCCGTCATGACCGCTTTCGTGCGCACCAAGTCAAAGTCAGGTCAAACGTCGCGCCCAGCGCCGTCGTGGATGGTTGGGGAGACATTGCCCCTGTCGATATTTAGGAGTTAACGATGCCTACGAAACGTCAAGAAATGCAGAGCCTCATCCGAATATTCAAAGAAGAGACTGGCGAAAAAGAGGTGGACATGCACCGAGTCGCCATGTTCGCCATGAAAAAGGGCTGGCCTATGCCCAAGCCTGAAACAGCGCTTGATAGGCTCGCCAAGCAGTTTTCTATTGCTGCGCGAGAGGAAGTTCGCCGCGACCCGAATACCGGGCGCCCTTACCGAGTGAATCATGCGGTAACAACATGGCAGGGGCCAAAGCAGCTTACGTTCTGGGTGGACATTGACGAAGCACCCCGCCGTCATGTTCACAAGTCATTTGTCCAGCGCCGTGAGCAAATGGTAGGTGATGGATTACAGCTTACGTTCGACGTTGATCACTGGAACAGCGTAAACGCAAGTGAAGAACCCATCATCATGCCTATGGATTTCACTGAAGATATAGCTTGGCGTAAAAACTCACCGGACGAGGACGAACAGGCGGCATAAAAAACGAAAAGGCCAAGGTTGCACCCTTGGCCTATCGCCCAAACCGTTACCGGCCCGGTGTGGGCAAAGATCAGCAAGTGCCAATCTGTTGAATGCCACCCAGAATTGACCCCTTAGAGGCAATAATTTTCATCCAAATTTGACCCCTGTTAGAAGCCCTGTGCGTTCGAAGTTATGCACAGGAGACAACAGGAGTGATCAAAGTGGGAACCTTGGCAAAGATAAGGCGTTTGTACTTTCGCGACAAACTGTCCATCAAAGAAATATGCAGGCAAACCAGCCTGTCCAGAAACACGGTGCGCGCCTGGTTGCGTGAGAGCGAAATGGTGGAGCCCAAATATCCGCCACGCAGAATCGTCACCAAACTGGACGACTATGTCGATACCCTGAAGACCTGGCTCAAAGCCGACAGCGGACGCAACAAACGCGAGCGACGCACCAAAGGACAAATGTGGCTGGCGCTGTGCGCGCTTGGCTACACCGGCAGCTACGGTCGGATATGTGCATTTGCGCGGGATTGGAAAACCAGTGAAGGATTGGCCGCTTCCAAAGGCGCGTTCATTCCCTTGAAGTTTGCGCATGGTGAGGCCTTCCAGTTTGACTGGAGCACCGAATTCACCTTCATTGGTGGCTTGCGTCGGCGAGTGGAGCTGACACACACCAAGCTATGCGCCAGTCGTGCCTTCTGGCTGGTTGCGTACCCGGGCCAAGGCCACGAAATGCTGTTTGATGCCCACGCCCGTGCGTTCGGAGCCTTGGGCGGTGTTCCTCAGCGTGGCATCTACGACAACATGAAGACGGCGGTGGACCAGGTGCTGGCGGGCAAGAAGCGCAAGATCAACAGCCGCTTTGAAGCCATGAGCGGGCACTACCTGTTCGAGCCGGAATTCTGCAACGTCGCCAGCGGCTGGGAAAAGGGCATCGTTGAGAAAAACGTCCGCGACCGGCGCACCAGCATCTGGCACCACGCCAAGGACAGGCGTTGGGCCAGTTGGGCGGAACTCAATGTCTGGTTGGCCGAGCAATGCAGACTGGCTTGGAGCGAGCTCAATCATCCGGACTATCCCACCCTGAAGGTGGCCGATGTGTTGACGCCGACCGAAAACTGACCCACTTATAGAGGTTATGCCGACCCAAAACTGACCCAGGTGTTTTACTGGCTCTGCCTGATTTTTAGGCAGGAGCAAAAAAGGTGATCACCATGGAAATGTTGGGTAAAGTCAAACGGCTGTATTCACGCGGCAAGAAGTCGCTGCACGAGATAGCCAAAACCACGGGCCTGTCGCGCAACACGATACGCAAATGGGTGCGCCAGACCAAGGAACTGGTCAAGCCCACCTACCGGCGCAAGGAGACGGCGAACAAGCTCACAGCCTTCTCTGAGGCGCTCGTTCTTGCCCTCAAAGCCGACACCCACCGGACCAAGCAAAATAGGCGCACCGCCAAGGCCCTGTTTGTGCAAATCAAGGCGCACGGTTACACCGGCGGCTACAGCCGTGTGACCGACTTCATCCGGGATTGGCGCCAGACTGAAGGCAAGGCTCCAAAAGCCTTTGTGCCGCTGGCGTTCGAGCCCGGTGAAGCGTTCCAGTTCGATTGGAGCGATGAAGGCATGGTGGTTGGGGGCATCTACTACAAGCTCCAGGTCGCCCATTTGAAGCTGTGCTTGAGCCGCGCATTCTGGTTGGTGGCGTACCCCGCCCAGGGCCATGAAATGCTGTTCGATGCCCACACCCGCTCCTTCGCAGCACTCGGCGGTATTCCGCGTCGCGGCATCTACGACAACATGAAGACAGCGGTGGACAAGGTCAAAAAGGGCAAGGGCCGGGTCGTCAATGCACGCTTTACAGCGATGTGCGCGCACTACCTGTTTGACAGCGATTTCTGCAACGTCGCCTCGGGCTGGGAGAAAGGCGTGGTGGAGAAAAACGTGCAGGACAGCCGTCGGCGCATCTGGCTGGACGCCCAAAAGATCCAGTGGGCATCGTTCACTGAGCTCAACGCCTGGCTGGGAGAGCGCTGCCGCGCCCTGTGGAGCGAACTGCGTCACCCCGAGTTCAAGGAATTCAGTGTGCTGGAGATGCTGGAACAAGAACGCCTTGAGATGATGCCTATGCCAACTGCGTTTGATGGCTATGTCGAGAAGTCCGCCAGGGTCACCAGCACCTGCCTGGTCTCGGTGGCACGCAATCGCTATTCGGTTCCATGTGAACTGGCAGGTCAGAGAGTCAGCACCCGGCTCTACCCCAACCGCGTTGATATTGCCGACGCCGATACCGTTGTTGCCAGCCATGAGCGCCTGTCTGAGCGCGCTCGCATCAGCTACGACTGGCAACATTACATTGCGCTGGTGCAGCGCAAACCGGGTGCACTGCGCAACGGCGCGCCATTTACTGACCTGCCGGCGCCACTGCAGCGACTGCGTCAAGGTTTGATGCGCCGTGAGGGTGGCGACAGGGTCATGGCACAGGTGCTGGCAGCCGTGCCCACTGCCGGGCTGGAAGCCGTATTGGTGGCGGTGGAGTTGGTCATCGAGTCCGGCGCGCTCAGTGCCGAGCATGTTCTCAACGTAGTGGCCCGGCTGTCCTTGGCGTGGTGCCAGATGCTGGTGCGCCGGTCGCGGACGTTTTTCTCAACGATGCCCTTTTCCCAGCCGCTGGCGACGTTGCAGAATTCCGGCTCGAACAGGTAGTGCCCGCTCATGGCTTCAAAGCGGCTGTTGATCTTGCGCTTCTTGCCCGCCAGCACCTGGTCCACCGCCGTCTTCATGTTGTCGTAGATGCCACGCTGAGGAACACCGCCCAAGGCTCCGAACGCACGGGCGTGGGCATCAAACAGCATTTCGTGGCCTTGGCCCGGGTACGCAACCAGCCAGAAGGCACGACTGGCGCATAGCTTGGTGTGTGTCAGCTCCACTCGCCGACGCAAGCCACCAATGAAGGTGAATTCGGTGCTCCAGTCAAACTGGAAGGCCTCACCATGCGCAAACTTCAAGGGAATGAACGCGCCTTTGGAAGCGGCCAATCCTTCACTGGTTTTCCAATCCCGCGCAAATGCACATATCCGACCGTAGCTGCCGGTGTAGCCAAGCGCGCACAGCGCCAGCCACATTTGTCCTTTGGTGCGTCGCTCGCGTTTGTTGCGTCCGCTGTCGGCTTTGAGCCAGGTCTTCAGGGTATCGACATAGTCGTCCAGTTTGGTGACGATTCTGCGTGGCGGATATTTGGGCTCCACCATTTCGCTCTCACGCAACCAGGCGCGCACCGTGTTTCTGGACAGGCTGGTTTGCCTGCATATTTCTTTGATGGACAGTTTGTCGCGAAAGTACAAACGCCTTATCTTTGCCAAGGTTCCCACTTTGATCACTCCTGTTGTCTCCTGTGCATAACTTCGAACGCACAGGGCTTCTAACAGGGGTCAAATTTGGATGAAAATTATTGCCTCTAAGGGGTCAATTCTGGGTGGCATTCAACAGGTTCTTGACAGACAGGTAGGATATTGGTTGAAAATTGGTTAGAATTTGGTTATTTCGTGGTTAAATTGTGATTTACACCATCTGGTGAGAGGCTTTTATGATTCCAATGGCAAGCCCCCAATCGGCATCGAGTTTCAGCTTGTTTGACAGTGTGCCAAATGACTATTTCAATTTTGGGGAAGGCGGCTCTTTTCAACCCAAAGTTGTGCCTGATGTCCTGGGGCTCAAGCGCGAGGATGTTTCCAGACTGGCCTCGGTCTCTCTGAAGTCTGTTCGTTACGACGATGCAATTCCTGAGCAGGTACGTGAGCGTCTGGAGGAGATTGCCATCACGATTAATATGGTGGCCAAATTCTTTGACGGGGATACCGATAAAACGGTTACGTGGTTCAAGGCTCGCAATCCTCTGCTTGGAGATGTTTCACCCAGAGACATGATCCGATTGGGACGTTTTGAGCGTCTGCGAAAATTCATCATCAACGCGGTCCTGAAGCAAAATCGCACGATTGTTCAAGAGCCCGAGATGGCCTGATTGGTCGCTTCACAGTGCCCAAGCGAAAAGTTCCTGTCATTCCCGCAGCGCCAGCGAACCGGCAAACGCCAATCGGCATTCGCGAACTGGATCGCTTCAGCAGCGAATCTATTGATCGCTGGAATGCCTATTCAAAAGATCTGGATGAGCTGGAAGCGAACCTGCATTTCGCCTTGGAGCCAGAGCGCCGTCGCCTGCGCTCGGAGCTGATTGCTGCACTCCAACAGCACCAGTCAAATCCAGTAGATATTCAGGGGTGGGTGCGTATTGTTGACTTCCAATTTACGCTCATGCCGTTGTCCAGCGCGGGCAGCCTGACAGGTTTTGGTGCTCGGTTCAATGCCGGGATGGATCTCGATCACGGTACGCTCAGTCCCTGGCCGGCGCTGTACATCGCGGAGGATTATGAGACCGCGTATCGAGAAAAGTTTCAGCTTAAATCATCTCAGTTGATCGATGGTTTAAAACCAGAAGAGTTGGCCCTTGAGCATGGACGGAGTCATTCGACGGTGATTCTTAAAGGGCGGGTTGATCGCGTCTTTGAGATGACGGCGCCACGCCATCTTGATGCCGTCGCCGCGGTGCTCAAAAAGATCAAAATGCCAGAAAGAGCGAAGAGCCTCAAGAAGCGGCTCCGCATGAAGTCCGGTGATCTGTCGATGATCCAAAACGGACAGAGGCTCTACGATGCAGTTCTGCGACAAAACTGGAGGCTGCTGCCAGCGCAGTTTGGATTGCCCGCCCGCAGTCATGTTCTGGCTGAACTCGTTCGAGCCGCAGGTTTTGCAGCGATTTTGTACAAATCGACTATGGGGGTGGGCAAGTGTCTTGCAATCTTCCCAGACAAGTTGTCGAGTTCGGCATGGGTTGAGTTGGCCAACAAGGCCCCGCCGGAAGTGCGACACATTCGGTTAGACGACAACTCCGCCGATGACCTGGCGGGTTGGGACATTCTCCCGTCCAGCTTTGGCAGATAAAACTTGCACTGCTATCCGGCCGTATTTCATTGGGTGAAATCGACAATCTCCGCAAACAGGGGACAAACACCCGAAACCTTCCTCACCTGTTGTGATAGCGAGTTTGAACCCAGGTCCGCATTGCACCACCAAATATCAAATCCAACCGGGTCTCCGGTTGGATTTTTTTTGCCTAAACCCGCTTTTTCATTGGGGGTCCCAGGTGATGGCAATCCTTGAGAATTGCTGGCGTAGCGGGTGTGACATAACGCGCCGTCAAATTTGTGATGTTGCACTGATCCTGAGCGCGCCGAAGGCGGCGACGAATTTCGTGGCATTGGTCCGTACATTCTCGGGACTCATGCCAGCTTTGAAGATTGCCGATCCAATGCCAAAACCGTTGGCACCGGCGGCCAGGTAGGCGCTTATATTGTCGGGTGTAATGCCGCCGACCGGCAGCAGTCGCGTGTCTGCCGGTAGCACGGCACGAAGTGCCCGCACCGCTGCCGGCGGGATCATCTCTGACGGGAACAATTTGAGTCCCGTGGCGCCCGCGTCTAGTGCACTAAATGCTTCGGTCGCCGTCATCACACCGGGCAGACAAACCAGGCCCAAGCGTACCGCTTCGCTTACCACTGACAGGTTGAAATTGGGTGATACGATCATTTCACCGCCTGCCGCATGAACGTTGCGAACATCGCTCACAGAGAGTACCGTGCCAGCACCTATCAGCGCCTGGGGGAAGTTGCTGGCTAGCAGGGCAATGCTGTCGAGCGGATCAGGTGAGTTGAGGGGGACCTCGATAAGCATCAAACCGGCGCGAGTCAGGACTTGAGCCAGTGCGAGAGCTTCGTGAGCGCGAAGGCCGCGCAGAATGGCGATCAGCGGAATCTCGTTCAGTAAGGCTTCAAATTTGGAGTGTGCCGTCATGTTGACTTCAAACTGGTGTTTCAAGTGTCTGTGCAATAGCCCAAAGTCCGCTCCAGGCCGCCTGCGAACCGACACATTGGGAGGGTACATCGCAGAGGTCGAATGCCCGCTGATAACGCAGAGTCAAGGTCTCAGATCCAATGACAATGACCTCGGCAGCGGGCTGCAATTTTTGGGCACGCAATTCTTCGCCAATGACCAGACCTGACAAATAGCTGGGCAGTGAAAAAACCGGCAGGCGATCAAAAAGCGACAGAGTACGTGCGCTAAAGGCCGTTTGCAGCAGGCTGTTGCTGTGCAGTCCCAACAATACGCCCTGGTCAAATGCTTCGGTGTCGAGTTCACAATCACTCGCAGGCAGGGTACGCGACAAAATAGAGTGGTGCGCGAGCAGCGAAAAAAATTCGCCGGTCATAAAGGTCGCAAATGACTGAACACGACCTTCCTGGACTTGTACCCATTTGCTGTGGGTACCCGGAAGCACAAGCAGGCAATCGTGCTTGTCAAGCAGTCTGAGTGCACCAAAAATCTGTGTTTCTTCACCCCGCATGACGTCAGGAATGCGATGGAGACGCCTGACATCTGAAAGACCGTTGTACTCGCAGCAAAGTCCAGGCACGATAGCCACGCGGTCCGGCGCGATCCATGCAAGCTTGTCTGCGATATCTTCAAACCCGGCGGGACAGGGGCAATAAGAGGCTTCCATCCAGCCTTGTTTGCTGCCGACCATGCCAGACATCAGACACAGTGCATCAGGCGCTTGCATCCAGTCACCAAAGCAGCGCTCGAATACCGAGGAAAATTCACCGGGCGCCACTGTCAGGATGCCGTGGGAAAAAAATCGCTCTTCCACTGCCCGGCCGCCCGCATCGAGCCAGGCACCGCGCAGCGACGATGTGCCCCAGTCGACGGCCAGCAAGCTGCGACCGCTCAAGCTCTCTTCTGGTTGTCGCATTGCCGATGCATGCCAGTTTGGTCCTGCTCAACGATTCAGGCCCCGCAGGGCGCCCGGTGGGTAGGTGGACTGTTGGCAATCTACGATGTACTGTTCGATGATGGCCTTGAACGAGCCGTCCGGGCGCAGCCCCAGCGCCAGCGCCCGCTGGGCGGTCGAGCCTCTGGCCCAGTTGGTGACGATGCCGGAGATACGTTCGTCGCGTTCGAATTGAACACGCTGACGGACCTGCATGCCGGCCACTTCCTCCAGGGCCTGCAGCATGTCCCCGACGCTAACGTTCAGCCCGGGCAGATTTAGCGCCAGGCGTCCGCCCATGGCTTCCCGGCTGGCCTCGAAGACGGTGATCAACCCCTGCACGGTGCTCGCCGGTGATGACACCGGATGCGTGACGTCGGGACCGACCGGACAGGTGGTCTGCACGCCGGCCAGGGGCTCGCGGATGATGCCGCTGAAAAACGAGGAAGCCGCGCCATTGGGTTTGCCCGGGCGCACCGTGACGGTCATCAGGCGCGCCGACCGGCCGTCGATATAGCCTTTGCGCGTGTAGTCGGCAATCAGGTACTCGCACATCAGCTTGTGTGTGCCGTACGAGGTTTGCGGCGAGGGCAGTGTGTTGTCGCTCACCAGATCGGGTAGCGGGTTGGCGCTATCGGGTCCGAACACCGCGACCGAACTGGCAAATACCAGACGGGGCACATTGCCGGTCCTGCGCAGGCCGTCCAGCAGAACACGGGTGCTGTCGAGGTTGGACCGTAAGCCGAGATCAAAGTCCAGTTCGCATTCGCCCGAGACAGCCGAGGCTAAATGGAACACAGCGTCGAAACCGCTTGCAAATAGTTCGGCTTGATTCAGCAAAGGCCCGGTGTGCACCCGCACCCGCGGGTCGGCGCTCAGGTCGGCGGTCGGTGGGAACAGGTCGGCGATGCTGAGTTCGGTAATAGTCCGGCCATCGAGATGGCCTTTTTTGAGAAGTTCGCGCGCCAGGCGCGCGCCCAGGAAACCGGCGCCGCCAGTGACGAGTATTTTCATGACAAAACCTTTCGAATTAGTGATTGTCCCGCGGGATGAAGGCTTCCCGCTTGCCCATGAGGAAGTCCAGATCGGCGCCTTCATCGGCTTGCAGCACGTGGTCGATGTAGAGTTTCCAGTAGCCTGATGTCATGGGTGGCTCGGGCGCTTTCCAGTTGGCTAGGCGGCGGGCCAGTTCCTCGTCTGTCACATGCAGGTGGATCTTGCGATTGGGGACGTCCAGTTCGATGATGTCACCGTTTTGCACAGCCGCCAGCGGGCCCCCCGCGGCCGCTTCGGGCGCAACGTGGAGTACGACGGTGCCGTAGGCGGTGCCGCTCATGCGTCCGTCGCAGATGCGCACCATGTCGGTAATGCCTTTGCGCAGGATCTTCGGCGGCAGCGGCATATTGCTCACCTCCGCCATGCCGGGGTAGCCCTTGGGGCCGCAGTTCTTGAGCACCATGACACAGGTTTCGTCAATGTCGAGATTCTCATCGTCGATGCGGGCGTGGAAGTCCTCGATGTTTTCAAACACCACGGCCCGGCCCTTGTGCGTCGTCAGTTCCGGCGTAGCGGCGCTGGGTTTGATGATGGCGCCACGGGGTGCCAGATTGCCGCGCAACACCGCGATGCCGGCCTTGTCCTTGAATGGCGCATTGAAGCTCTTGATGACGCGCGGGTCGTAGTTTTTGGCGTCTGCAATGTTATCGCCCACGGTTTTTCCATTGGCTGTGACGATCTCTGTGTGCAGCAAGTGCCTGATTTCCTTCATCACGACCGGCAGACCTCCGGCGTAACAGAAGTCTTCCATCAAGTGTTGGCCCGAGGGTTGCAGGTTGACCAGACAAGGCAGCTCGCTGGCCAGCCGGTCAAAATCTTCTATGGTCAGCTTGACGCCAATCCGGCCGGCCATGGCGATCAGGTGAATCACGGCATTGGTTGAGCCACCAATGGCCGCCAGTGTTTTGATCGCATTTTCAAACGCTTCGAGGGTAAGAACCCTGGAGAGCTTCTGATCCTCATGTACCATCTCCACGGCGCGCCGTCCGACCATGCGGGCCAGCACATTGCGTCGTCCATCCACCGCTGGATAAGCAGCATTGCCCGGCAAGCCCAAACCCAGTGCCTCGACCATGCAGGCCATGGTGCTGGCGGTGCCCATGGTCATGCAGTGGCCGTGACTGCGGTGCATGCAGCTCTCGGCCTCCTGGAACTCCTCCAGTTTGAGAGTCCCGGCGCGCACCTGCTCGCTCATGCTCCAGACACCCGTGCCCGAGCCCAGTTCCTGGCCGCGCCACTTGCCGTTGAGCATCGGGCCGCCACTCAAGCCAATGGTGGGCAAGTCGACGCTGGCTGCCCCCATTACCAGCGACGGCGTGGTCTTGTCACAACCCATCAGCAACACGACGCCGTCCAGCGGGTTGGCCCGAATGCTTTCCTCCACGTCCATGCTGGCCAGATTGCGGTACAGCATGGCGGTCGGGCGCATCAGGGTCTCACCGAGCGACATGACCGGAAACTCCATCGGAAAACCGCCGGCCTCATAGACGCCAATCTTGACCTGCTCCGCCAGCGTGCGGAAATGCGAGTTGCAGGGTGTCAGCTCACTGAAGGTGTTGCAAATGCCAATGACCGGGCGGCCGTCAAACTGGTCGTCCGGCACCCCCTTGCCTTTAACCCAGCTGCGGTAGACAAAACCGTCGCGGTCCTGTCGGCCAAACCACTGCTGGCTGCGAAGTTCGTCAGGTTTCTTTTTGGGTTTGCTGGAATTGGCCATTGGGAAAATCCTCAAATTGATAAACATATTATCGTCATATGATAACAATCAGATACCCGGGAAAACCCCGACCAGAAGTATCATCCTAACGTCATATGATAGCAATGGAAACTATTCGAAACCATGATAAAAAACGTTCACGGCAACACGGTTGATCATTTGGGCGAAGCCATCGTCGCAGGACGTTACGCCGCCGGTTCGTCGATTCCACCCGAGCCGATACTGGGCGCGGAACTGGGTGTCAGTCGCACCGTGATACGTGAAGCCGTCAAGTCGCTGATTGCCAAGGGCCTGGTGACATCCGGTCCGAAAGTGGGTACTCGGGTGGTCGCTGCCGAGCACTGGAACTGGTTCGATCCCGATGTCATTGCCTGGCAAGCCAAAGCTGGCTTGACACCCGAATTTCTACGAGATCTGATGGATTTGAGGCGTGTTGTTGAACCGGCCGCCTTGCGGCTGGCGGCCCAACGTGCAACCCAAGAGGATATTGCAGGCGTTACCGCTGCCCTGGAAGGCATGAAGCACGCGGTCAAAGAAGGCGGTGACTATGTCACTCATGACCTTCGATTTCATCAGGGGCTGCTGCGGGCCTGCCGCAACCGGATGTTGATTCAGATGAGCAAGGCGCTCGAGGCCCTGCTGCGAACCAGCTTCGAGTTGTCTACGAGTAAAAAGGGTGGGCCTGCGAGTTCCCTGCGATTGCATCAAGCTGTATTGGATGCGGTGGTTGCCCGTAACCCGGAAAAGGCCGAACTGGCCATACTGGTCTTGATCAATGGCGCTCACCAGGATATTGAAGAAATTTTGGCCTCGCGCCGCCGCCTGCCCCGACTGAACTCACCAGCCTCTGTGCTCAAGGCGGCCTGAAGCTTACTTTTCCGGAGACCATGTTGCAAAAAGTAATTAATCTGTTCTTCAAGCTGCTGGAATTTTTGATTGTTGCTGGCATGGTGGCCATGGTGGTGATGGTGTTTGGCAACGTGGTGCTGCGCTACGGATTCAACTCTGGCATTGACATCTCTGACGAGATGTCACGCTACTGCTTCATCTGGCTGACCTACATTGGCGCCATGCTGGCGATGCGCGAAAAAGGGCATCTGGGAGTCGACACGCTTGTCAAACACCTGGGCATAGGGGGCAAGAAACTGTGCCTGTTCCTGAGCGAAGCACTCATGCTGTTTTGCAACGTGCTTTTTTTTGTCGGCACCTGGAAGATGCATGAACTTCAGGTGAGCAATGTGTCACCTGTCGTGGGCATCTCAATGATCTGGATCTATGGCATTGGCTACGTTGTAGGGGTTGTCATGGGCATCATGAATATCAATGTACTGTATCGCCTGCTGACGGGTCAGCTGCGAGAGGACGAACTGGTTCAGGTCATTGAAACCGAAGGACTGGCTGAAGTCGAGAAACAACTCAAGGAAGTCAAAGCATGACCGTCACGGTATTTATCGTGAGCCTGCTGGCCGCCATGGCGGTTGGCATGCCCATCGCCTATGCGCTGCTCGTCTGCGGCGTGACGCTGATGGGTTTTTTGGGAGCGACCAGTGGTCTGGTGGCTTTTGACAGCCAGATCCTGGCTCAACGCTTTGTCGACGGTGCCGACAACTTTCCACTGCTGGCAGTTCCGTTCTTCATGCTCGCGGGCGAGTTCATGAACGCTGGCGGTTTGAGCCGCAGAATTGTCAACCTGGCAATGGCATGGGTCGGACACTTCAGGGGCGGCCTGGGCTATGTCACGGTGGTGGCAGCGGTCATCATGGCCTCCCTCTCGGGCTCTGCCGTGGCCGATACGGCGGCACTGGCGGCGCTGCTGATTCCCATGATGCGGGCCGCCGGTTATGGTATCAACCGCTCGGCCGGTCTGATTGCGTCGGGTGGCATCATCGCCCCGGTCATACCACCGTCGATCGGCATGATCATTTTTGGTGTGGCGGGCAACGTCTCCATTACCAAGCTGTTTCTGGCGGGCATTGTTCCGGGGGTACTGATGGGCGTGGCCGTGGGCCTGACCTGGTGGTGGGTAGCGAAGAAAGAAGAAGTACTGCCAGCGCCCAGGCTTGCCATGCCACTGCGCCTGAAAATAACTGCTGAAGGAAGCCTGGCACTGGCCCTGCCGGTGGTCATCATTGGCGGCATGAAATTTGGCGTCTTCACGCCAACCGAGGCGGCCGTAGTGGCGGCAGTCTACAGCTTTGTGGTGGGCATGTTTATCTACCGCGAACTGAAATGGTCCGGGTTGTACCAGTTGGTGCTGACTGCCGGCAAGACGACAGCAGTGGTGATGTTTCTGGTGGCCGCGGCCATGGTCAGCGCCTGGCTCATCACGGTGGCCAACATTCCGACCGAAGTTGCCAACATGCTGGCGCCCTTCATGGGCAACAGGATGCTGCTGATGTTTGTCATGATGGTGCTGATCGTGGTGGTTGGCACAGCCCTTGATTTCACGCCCACGGTGCTGATTCTCACGCCGGTACTGATGCCTGTAGTGCTCAAGGCCGGTATTGATCCGGTGTACTTTGGTGTGTTGTTCATCATGAACAACGCCATCGGACTGATCACCCCGCCCGTAGGCACCGTGCTCAATGTCGTGTGCGGTGTTGCCAGGATCACCATGGACGACGCCTTCAATGGTGTACTTCCTTTCCTGCTGGCCCAGCTGGCCGTGCTGTTCCTGCTGGTTCTTTTTCCCCAGATCGTCACGGTGCCGCTTCACTGGTGGATGCCCTGACAATATTTTTCCCAAACCCTGTCGTTCATATTTAAGGAGACAACCATGTTTAAACGCAGAACCATTGCTTCGGTCATTGCCGGGGCAGCCTTGCTGGTGGCGACTTCCAGCTTCGCACAGTTTGCCGAACGAACCATCAAGTTCACCAACGGTATCGCCGAGGATCATCCAGTGGGGCTGGGCTATAAAAAAATGGTCGAAGTGCTCAATGCCAGGACCGGCGGCAAAATCAAGATCAATGCCTTCTGGAACAACGCCGCCGGCGGCGACCTGCAGGCTACCCAGGCGTTGCGTGCAGGTACGCAGGAGATGGTCTGCACCTCCAGCTCACCACTGGTTGGCATCATCAAAGAACTGGGGGTGTTCGACCTGCCCTTCCTGTTTGCCAACGAAAAAGAAGCCGATGCCGTGCTGGACGGTCCCGCGGGCGCCTATTTCAACAAGAAGCTCGAAGAGGCTGGCTTGATCAACCTGTCCTATTGGGAGAACGGATTTCGCAATCTGACCAACAACAAGCACCCGGTGACCAAAGCCGAAGATTTCGAAGGCATCAAAGTTCGGGTCATGCAGAACAAGATATTCCTTGACACCTTCAAGACCTTGGGTACCAACGCCGTTCCCATGAATTTCGGTGAGGTATTCACGGCGCTTGAAACCAAGACCATCGACGGCCAGGAAAATCCTTTTGTCACGATTGAAACCTCCAAGTTCAATGAAGTGCAGAAATACTTGAGCGTAACCCGCCATGCCTACACGCCATTTTTGATCCTGTACAGCAAGAAGCTTTGGGATCAGCTCAATCCTCAGGAGCAAGCCGTGTTACGTGAAGCGGCAATGGAAGGCCAGAAAGTTCAGCGCGCTGCGATCCGCAGTCAGTCTGAAAAATCGCTGGCCAGTCTGAAAACCAAAGGTATGCAGATCAACGAGATATCAGCGTCTGAGCAGCGTCGCATGTTCGAAAAAGTCAAGCCGGTTTATGACAAAAACGTGCCTGCCATTGGCTCCGAAGCGGTTGACATGGTTTTTAACGCACTGAAGAAAGTTCGGGGCGGTTAGCCAATTTGCACAAAGTCTCAGGCCGCGAGGATCACTCTTCGCGTGCCGGGCTGATCGGGACGGCGCGCCCTCTGGACCCGATGGTTCTGCTTTTGGGGGTGGCAGGTTGTTCTGGTGTCTGAAAGGCCAGTCATGAAAATCACACAGCTCGAAACCATTCGCCTCGATGAGTTCCCCAACATCATATGGGTTCGTGTGCACACTGATCAGGGTTTGGTGGGGCTGGGCGAAACGTTCATGGGTGCGCAAGCGGTTGAAGCCTATACCCATGAATGGGTAGCGCCCAGGCTTTTGGGGAAAGATCCGCTGGCCATTGAGGCGCGCAACAAGGACATGATGGGGTATCTGGGCTGGCGTGGCTCTGGCGTCGAGACACGTGGCAATTCGGCGGTGGACATCGCCCTGTGGGACATTTTTGGCAAGGCCGCCAACATGCCGTTGCATACCGCGCTCGGTGGCAAGAGCCGCGATGCCATTCGCGTCTACAACACCTGCGCCGGCTACCAGTATGTTCGCAGTACCGCCAACCAGAGCACAGCCAACTGGGGACTGGGACATAACGCTGGTCGCTATGAGGACCTGGAGGGCTTTCTGTACCGTGCCGATGAAGTGGCACAGTCATTGCTGAGCGAGGGCATCAGTGCCATGAAAATTTGGCCGTTCGATCCGTCAGCAGAAAAAAGCGATGGCCAGTACATCAGTAACGAAGACCTCGATAAGGCGCTGCAACCGTTCCGAAAAATTCGCCAGGCTGTGGGCGACCGCATGGACATCATGGTCGAGTTTCACAGTCTCTGGCGCCTGCCGATGGCGCAGAAGATTGCGCGCGCGCTCAAACCCTTCAATACGTTCTGGCACGAAGACGCCATCCGCATGGACAGCCTCGATCTGCTAAAACAGTACGCGCGGGACTGCGAAGCCCTCATCTGCGCCAGCGAGACACTGAGCTACAAATGGGGCTTCAAGGACTATCTGCAATCTGGCGTGGCTGGCGTGGTCATGCTGGACCTGAGCTGGTGCGGCGGCCTGACCGAGGCGCGCAAAATTGCCGCCATGGCCGACGCCTGGCAGCTGCCCGTGGCACCGCACGATTGCACCGGCCCCGTAGTATGGGCGGCCTCCACCCATCTCTCGCTGCATGCGCCCAATGCGTTGATCCAGGAAAGCGTGCGCGCTTTTTACAGTGGCTGGTACCAGGAGTTGGTTACGGAATTGCCTGTCGTGAAAATGGGCATGATCAGTCTGAATGACAAGCCCGGCCTTGGACTGGAGTTGCTGCCTGACCTGCACCAGCGGCCAGATGCCACCATACGCTGGTCAAAATGGCAGCGCTGACCAGCGAAATTGATAGATAGATAGATGTGATCATGACGTGTTCCTCAATCATCGTCGTCATGGGCGTCAGCGGGTGTGGCAAAAGCACGGTTGGTGCCCGACTGGCTGCTGCCCTGGATCTGGAATTTCTTGAAGGTGATGCCTTGCATCCGGCGCGCAACGTTGACCTGATGGCGACCGGCGTTGCCCTGAACGACGCAGACCGCGAATATTGGCTGCTGGCGCTGGCTGACCGCATCAGGCAGGCCGGTCTGGTCGGACGCGGTCTGGTGCTGTCATGCTCGGCTCTCAAGCGCTCTTACCGTGACGTTCTGCGCAGCGGTGCGCCAGACCTGCATTTCCTCCATCTGCATGGCAGCTACGAGCTGCTGGCTGCGCGCATGGCGGCGCGCACCGGTCATTACATGCCGCTGTCGCTTCTGGCCAGCCAGTTCAGTACGCTGGAAGCGCCGGGTCAAGATGAAAATGCGCAAACTTTTGAGGTGACGGTCCGACCGGCGGCTATCGTCGCAGCGGTGGCAGCGGCGTTCAGTGCGGCAAAGTGACACCGACCTTCCGGCCCGCCGTAACAATTTCGTTCCATGTCAGGGTGTCGACATTGATGCCATCGATTTCACGCTGGGCACGGGTGGTGCGCTCCGGGTCGCCGGCAATCTGCACGGCGTCAAAGCCGGGTGCCACCGGCCCGGCCCTGAGCCAGTCGATAAAGGCCAGTGCTTCCTGTTCAAAAGTGGCCTGTGTGCCCAGTTTGGCCGGATCGATCAAAATCGTCAGCATGCCGTTGACGATGGCGCGAATGTCTGGGTCAGTGGGCTTG
The DNA here is from genome assembly GCA_963750815.1 of uncultured beta proteobacterium. GTDB lineage: Bacteria > Pseudomonadota > Gammaproteobacteria > Burkholderiales > Burkholderiaceae_C > Rhodoferax. The sequence continues at coordinate 3,131,857 of CAVVRS010000002.1, read as the reverse complement.
TGCCAGGTACCACCCCCGGACAGGGCGCCGCCCAGCAGTTCGCAGGCCACGGCCAGGCCGTACCCCTTGTGTTCACCAAACGCCAGCAACGCACCAAACAGACCATTGCTTTGTGGCACCACCACCACGCCGGGGTCGGTGCTGGGCTGACCGTGTTCGTCGATCAATGTGCCGGGCTCGACGCGTCGGCCTTCGTTGTGCGCGACCCGCATCTTGCCCTGCGCCACGCGGCTGGTGGCAAAGTCCAGTACAAAGGGTTCGCGCCCCTTGAGCGGCACGCCAATGCAGCAGGGGTTGGTGCCAAAGCGACCGTCAGCGCCGCCATAGGGTGCCACCACCGGGCGTGACAGAACATTGACAAAATGCAGGGACACCAGGCCCTGCGCCACCGCCATCTCGGCAAAGTGCCCGATACGGCCCAGGTGGTGGGCATTGCCAAGGGTCATGATGCAGCTGCCATGGGCCATGGCGCGGGTAATGCCGAGGGCCATGGCCTGTTCGCCAACGATCTGGCCGTAGCCGTGCTGACCATCGAGCGTCAGCAGCGAACCCGTGTCAAGAAGCAGCCGCACACTGGAGTTTGGTTTAAGTCCACCTTGCAGCACTGCATCCACATAACGCGGCAGCATGCCCACACCATGCGAGTCGTGGCCACTCAGGTTGGCCAGCACCAGGTTGGCTGCGACCGTTCCGGCCTCTTCTGTGGAACTTCCAGCTGCTATTAAAACAGTAGCTGTCTGCGCACGCCATTCGGACGCTGAAAGGGTTTTTGGCATAAAATTTACATCACTGCGCCGACCTGCCAGGGGACAAACTCGTTTTGTCCGTAACCGTGCAACTCGCTCTTGCTTTTGGCCCCGGAGGCGGTGGCCAGCACCAGTTCAAAAATGCGTTGCCCCATTTCGGCCACCGTGCTGTTACCGTCGATGATCTCGCCACAGTTGAGGTCCAGGTCGTCTTCCTGCTTGTGCCACAGCGCGGAATTGGTTGCCATTTTTAGCGAAGGCGATGGCGCGCAACCGTAAGCTGAACCGCGGCCGGTCGTAAAGCAGATCAGGTTGGCGCCGCCAGCGACCTGGCCGGTGGCGCTGACCGGGTCGTAGCCGGGCGTGTCCATGTAGACGAAGCCGCGGGCCGTCACGGCTTGCGCGTATTGATAGACCGCCTGCAGGTTGCTGGTGCCCCCTTTGGCGACGGCACCGAGAGATTTTTCAAGGATGGTGGTCAATCCGCCGGCTTTGTTGCCGGGTGACGGGTTGTTGTTCATCTCGCCGCCATTGATGCTTGTGTAGTGTTCCCACCACTTGATGCGTTCTATCAGTTTTTCACCAACGTCGCGCGTGACGGCACGGCGCGTCAACAGGTGTTCAGCGCCATAAATTTCCGGCGTTTCGCTCAGGATGGCCGTGCCGCCGTGCGCCACCAGCAGGTCCACCGCCGCGCCCAGAGCCGGGTTGGCGCTGATGCCGGAGTAGCCGTCCGAGCCGCCGCATTGCAGGCCGATGGTAAGGTGTGCGGCACTACAGGGCTGGCGCGTGATTGCATTGGCCTTGGGGAGCATCTCCCGGACCATCGCAATGCCTTTGGCCACGGTCCTGGTCGTGCCACCGGTGTCCTGAATGCTGAATACGCGCAGTGTGTCACCTTCGCGCAGGCGGCTGTTGGCCAGCCAGGCATTGATCTGATTCGACTCGCAGCCGAGCCCGACCACCAATACGGCGGCGAAGTTGGCGTGTGTCGCATATCCCGCCAGCGTTCGTTGCAAAATCTCCATGCCCAGGCCGTCGCTGTCCATGCCGCAGCCGGTACCATGGGTCAGCGCCACGACGCCGTCGACGTTAGGGAAACCAGCCAATTCCTGTGGATGGTTTTGACGCGAAAAGTGGTCGGCGATGGCGCGCGCGGCGGTCGCCGAGCAGTTGACGCTGGACAGGATGCCGATGTAGTTGCGGGTCGCGACACGACCGTCAGCGCGCTGGATGCCCATGAAACGGACCTCGTGCCGGACCGGCTCGGGCTTGAGGTCGGCGCCAAAGGCGTAGTTGCGCTCAAAGTCGCCCTTGTTGGGACCCATGTCAAGATTGTGCGAGTGAATGTGCTCGCCTGAGGCAATCGGTTTGCTGGCAAAGCCGATGATCTGGTTGTATCGCCGCACCGCCTCGCCGGTGACCAAGGCGCGCGTGGCAATCTTGTGGCCCGCCGGGATAAGTCCCCTGACCGGGATCCCTTCGACAAGGGTACCCCCTAGCAATTGCTGGCGGGCGATCAATACGTCATCGTTCGGATGCAGGCGGATGAAAGGTGTCATCATTTAAAAACCATATTTGGCAGCCAAAGAACCAGCTTCGGGAAGTAGGTGATGATGGCCAGACTGCCCAGCAAAGGTACCAGCCAGGGCAGGATGGCCATGGTAGTTCTTTCAACCGAGAGCTTGGCGACCCGTGCCAGCACAAAAAGTACCATGCCCATGGGTGGATGTAACAGGCCAATCATCAGGTTGAGTACCATGACGAGCCCGAAGTGAACCAGATCGATGCCCAGATGCTGGCAGATCGGCACCAGGATGGGAACCAGAATGGTGATGGCCGCCGTGGGTTCCAGAAAGCAGCCGACAAACAGCATCAGCAAATTGGCCAACAACAGGAACAGGTACGGATTCTGGGTAAAGCCCAGCACCCATTCGCTGATGGCCGCGGTAACACCTGTGGCAGTCAGCATCCAGCCAAAAATGCTGGCTGCCGCCACGATGAATAGCACCGTGCTGGTGGTCTCCACGGTGTCCAGGCAGACTTTAACGAACGATTTGAAGCTCAGAGTGTGGTACCACGCAAAGCCCAGCACCATAGCCCACAAACAGGCGGCAATAGCTCCTTCGGTAGGAGTGAAGATGCCGGTTGTCATGCCCCCGATCAGCAATACCGGTGTCATGATGGGCAGGGCGGCCTGGAACTTGAAGCGCTTGTCAGCCGCGAACAGTGCAATGAGGCCGACAAACACCGTCGGTTGCGCCGGCAGGCCGAGCTTGACAATCAGTGCCCACAGCAGTACCGGCCAGCCAACCACCACCAGGGTTTCCAGCAGTGCCTTGACGACCCGTGGCCACTCGAATTTGACGTCGGCACCCCAGCCATTGCGGTGGGCAAACCAGGCCACTGTCAGCATCATCAGAATGGCCATCAGGGCGCCCGGCAAAATGCCGGCAAGAAAGAGTGAGCCAACACTGACGTTGGCCATCATGCCGTAGATCACAAACGGCAAACTTGGCGGGATGATGGGTCCGAGCGTGGCCGAGGCAGCCGTCACGCCCACCGCGAACTCGGTGTTGTAGCCATGGTCTTTCATTGCCTTGATCTCAATCGTGCCCAATCCGGCGGCATCGGCAATGGCGGTGCCGCTCATTCCGGCAAAAATAACCGAGCCCAGCACGTTGACATGGCCCAGCCCGCCTTTCATCCAGCCCACCAGGGCCAACGCGTAGTTGTAGATTCGATTGGTGATGCCAGCGTTATTCATCAAGTTGCCTGCCAGAATGAAGAACGGCACGGCCAGCAACGGGAAGCTGTCAATGCCGCTGATCATGCGGTGGATAACGACAAACGGTGGCAGTGTGCCGGTCCACCATATGTAGAGCAATGCAGAACCAGCCATCGCCATGGCCACCGGAATGCCGCCGCTCAGCAGCAAAAGAAAAATTATTTTCAACATGAGGGGTACCGCTCAGACGTCATCCATCGTTGTTTCAGGACGCTCGAGCACGCTGTAGCCACGCTTCCAGTGCACGCGCGCCACCCCGATGGCACGCCAGGCCATGGCCACAAAGCCGGCCAGGCAAACGGCATAGATCAGGTTCATCGGCAGGTTAATCATCGTCATGCGGGCATTGCTCAATTTGTTCATCATCATCAGCGTTAGCACGGCGAAGGCGATCAGAAACACGACCCGCACCAGGTCCACCAGAGTGGCCATGACGCGGGATATCCTGGTGGGTATGAATTTGAAGAAAAAATCCACCTGAATGTGATTGTTCTTGCTGACCCCGATGCAGGCGCCGATAAAGACGACGCCTATCAGCAGATAGCGAGCAATCTCTTCGGTCCAGGCGGCTGAGTCGTTGAGCACATAACGGGTGAAAAACTGGTAAAACACGGTGACACCGAGCAGCCAGAAGATGCCCAGCGCGACCCAGGCTTCCAGCGTCGTACCGGCGAGATCGACCACTTCGTCCTGGGCGTGGAACTCGCCGTCGTCGCCCATTATTTTCGGGCCGGCATCGATGTCATGCATGTTCGACCTGCTTACTTGATCGCAATGATGCGGTCGTAGTCAGCTTGGCGATAGCCATAGTCCGTCGGTTTGGCGTTTTTCAGTACGGCCTCACGAAACGCGTTTTTGTCGACCGTGATGACGTTGATGCCCTTGGCCTTGAATTCGTCTACCAGGCGAAGTTCCGAGGCAATGATTTCACGCCCCGTCTTCTCGGCGGCTTCCTGCATCACATCATTGAATGTCTTTTTGTCCGTGTCTGAGAGTTTGCTCCACAGCGTTCCGCCGACAACTGTCAGCAGAGAATCGACTATGTGGCCGGTCAGCGAGATATTTTTTTGAACCTCAAAAAACTTCTTGGCCAGAATCGTGGGCAGCGGATTCTCCTGCGCGTCCACGGTGCCGTTTTGCAGCGCCAGATAGACTTCAGCAAACGCTATGGGTGTGGCGTTGGCACCCAGCGATTTGGGAAAGGCCAGGTACGCCGGCGCGTCGGGCACACGGATTTTCAGACCCTTCATGTCTTCAGGCTTGACAATGGGGCGGTTCGAGGTCAGCTGGCGGGCGCCGTAGTAGTTCAGGGCCGTGATGTGGTTACCGCTCTTGTCGTCATAGCCTTTGGAGAGCTCCTTGAATACATCACTCCTGGCGTATTTGAGCTGGTGCTCTGAATCGCGGAAGATGAATGGAAAGTAGGTGACCGCCAGCGGTGGATAGCTGGCAGCGGCAAAGCTAGCGCCGGTCAGTATGATGTCCACCGTGCCCAGCGTCAGGCCCTGGTTGATATCGCTCTCTTTGCCCAGCGATGAGGCCGGAAAGACCTGTACTTCGTAGCGGCCATTGGTGCGTTTCTTGATCTCATCACCGGCCCAGACCGACCACTTGTGGAACGGCTCTGACGTTTCGTACACGTGTGCCCACTTTAGTTTTGTTTGTGCATTTGCAATGCCTATTGCACCTGCAACACCCGTAAATAGTGCACAGGCAGCTATTGTTTTAATAGCAATATTTGTCATATCTCGTCTCTTCATGATGTCTCCTCGGTTAGTGGTTGGGAAATTCAGGGATATCAGGAAACCTGGGCGCGTGGCCAGCTTGCGCTGTAACGACGGTGGGCGTTTTTCAGATGTCGGTGCATGGCGCGGCGAGCGGCTCCGGTATCCCGCTCCTGGACCGCTTTAAGTACTGCGGCGTGTTCGATCAGGGCGGCGTCCCAGGAGACATCGTCTTCAAAATAATCGCCCAGACGCTTGAACAGCGCGCCTTGCCGGGCTTGCCAGTAGCCTTGAACGGTGTCGCGCAGCACCTCATTGCCACAGGCGCTGGCGATGGCCATGTGAAAGGATTCGTCACCATTACGCGGTATCTGTCCCCGTGCAATTTCGTGGCGCATTTGTTCCAGTGCATCGCCGATCAACAGTAGATCTGATTTCCTGGCGTTGCGTGCCGCCAACGCGGCTACTTCGCTCTCGACCAACTCGCGCGCCCGCATCAACTCCAATGGACCCCAATCAGCGGAGCCGTTGATTTTTTGCTGCGCCGCCTGTCGCCGCATCGGCTTCTGCACATAAATGCCCGAGCCGCTGCGCACTTCAATTGCCTTTTCCACCTCCAGTGCTATCAACGCTTCCCGTACCGATGGGCGGCTCACCCCGAGTCGCTTTGCCAGCTCGCGCTCGGCCGGCAGTCGGGTTCCAACGGCAAACTTTCCGGACTTGATCAGGGAGCGCAGTTGTTCCGCAATCTGGCGGTACAAGCGTTGCGGTTCGTTGTTTGAACGCGGCATACAGGAGGCTCTTGATGGGATCCTGAAAGTCAGGAATAATTTAAAATTGGTAAGGCCAATTGATGATCACATAATTCGTTTGTGCCGGGCATCCGGTGAAACCCTGTAGTGTTTTCAGAGGCAACTCTGCGCCGGTGTCATCGTATTCGCGGCAACATTGAGTCGCCGCAGACTGCCGGCGGGGCGTCTCCGGAACAGCGTTCAGGGCCGGTCAGGCGGTCAGACCAATTCGGCATGGCATGGTCTAATATGTCCGGCATCCGGTGAACTGCATTGCAGTCCGGCCGGGCGCAAAATTTTTGTTTGATGGAGAAGCCATGAGACTCACAGGAAAGTCAGTGCTGGTTACGGCGGCGGGCCAGGGTATTGGTCGTGCCAGCGTGTTGGCAATGGCCGCCGAGGGCGCCCAAGTGCTGGCCACCGACGTCAATGCCGGGCTGTTGGAGCGTTACGCCGGTGTGGCCAATGTCACGACGGCCAGACTGGATGTGATGGACAAGACCGCCATCCATGATCTCGTGGCCCGCATTGCCCCGGTCAGTGTGCTGTTCAACTGTGCCGGCGTTGTGCACAACGGAAGCATCCTGCAAGCGACCGATGATGAGTGGAACTTCGCATTCAATCTGAATGTGCGCGCTCAGTACTGGATGATTCAGGCGGCGTTGCCCGGGATGATTGGCAATGGAGGCGGCAGTATCATTAATATGTCCAGCGTGTGCAGCAGCCTCAAGGGCCTACCCAATCGTTTCGCCTATGGCGCCAGTAAAGCTGCGGTGGTCGGTCTGACCAAATCGGTGGCCGCTGATTTTGTCGGGCAGGGCATTCGCTGCAACGCCATTGCGCCGGGCACCGTGGATACGCCTTCGCTGGGTGACCGCATCAACAGTTATGCAGACCCGGTTGAGGCGCGCAAGAATTTCATAGCGCGCCAACCCATGGGGCGCCTGGCACAAGCCCATGAAATTGCGCCCATCGTAGTCTATCTGGCCAGCGACGAATCAGTGTTTGCGACCGGACAGCTTTTCTCGGTGGACGGTGGCATGACGATATGAACCCGTCCGCAATCATCAACTGAAAGGAAGAAACCATGAAACTCGTTCGCTTTGGCAAGCCCGGCAAGGAAAAGCCCGGCCTTATCGATGCCGAGGGCCGGTTGCGCGACTTGAGCGGTGTTATCCGGGACGTCGGTCCTGATCAGCTGGGAGATGCCGCGTTAGCCAGGCTGGGGAAGCTCAGGACGCAGAATTTGCCGCTGGTCAGGGGCTCACCCCGTTTGGGCAGTCCGGTTGGTGGTGTCGGCAAGTTCATTGCCATTGGTCTGAACTACGCTGACCACGCTGCCGAGTCGGGACTTCCGATTCCGAAAGAGCCGATTGTGTTCATGAAAGCCACAACCTGCATCCAGGGACCCAATGACCCGGTTATGCTGCCCAAAGGATCAGAAAAGACAGATTGGGAAGTCGAACTGGGGGTGGTCATTGGTACCCGGGCGCGTTACGTATCGCAAAAAGACGCGTTGAGCTTCGTCGCTGGCTACTGCACCATCAACGATATCAGCGAGCGCGAGTTCCAGATCGAGCGTGGTGGTACCTGGGACAAGGGCAAGGGCTGCGACACCTTCGGTCCCATCGGCCCCTGGTTGGTGACGCGCGATGAAGTGCCCAATCCGCAAAAACTCGACATGCAACTGGACCTTAACGGCAAGCGCATGCAGACCGGTTCGACCAGAACCATGATTTTCGGTGTTGCCAAATTAGTCAGCTATGTGAGCCAGTTCATGACCTTGATGCCCGGCGATGTCATCACCACCGGCACGCCGCCGGGCGTTGGTCTGGGCATGAAACCGCCGCTTTACCTGAAAAAGGGCGATGTGATGGTTTTGGGAATCGAAGGGCTTGGGCAACAGCAGCAATTGGTGGTGCCATTTAAACGCTGAGATTGTCGTCGCGGAAAATGACATCCGGTGCGCCAGCTACAGCAGGCCCCGCTTGGCCAGGTTGCGCATCAAATGGGAACTGCCAAATGTCCAAGGCGGACATCTGTCGGTGCGCTTCATCCGGTTGACCAGTGCGCCAAACTTCGGGGCCGAGATGGTGACGATATCGCCATCCTTATGCGTAAAACCACCGCCCACGGCATCCCTGTCCTTGACCGGCGCGAACATGCAGCCCAGAAACAGCATGGCGCCATCCGGGTACTGATGATGTGGACCTATCATTTGGGCGACCAGTTCCAGTGGGTCGCGGCTGATCTGTGACATCGATGAAATGCCATCAAGCGTGAAGCCGTCTTCACCCACAATCGTCAACGAAATGTCGGTTTGGCGAACGTCATCGAGCGAGAAAGTCGAGTCAAAGAAACGCAAACAGGGGCCGATGGCCGCTGACGCGTTATTGTCTTTTGCCTTTCCCAACAGCAAGGCGGAGCGACCTTCTATATCCCGCAGGTTAACGTCATTGCCCAGGGTGGCCGCGACGATCCGGCCACGCGAGTTGACCGCCAATACAAGTTCCGGCTCCGGGTTGTTCCAGGATGAAGAGGGATGCAGTCCCGCGTCAGCACCGGTGCCCACTGCGGCCATCGGCGGCGCCTTGGTGAAAATCTCTGCGTCCGGGCCGATACCCACCTCCAGATACTGACTCCAGGCACCCTGGGCAATCAGCACTTTTTTGAGCGCCATGGCCGACGTCGACCCGGGCTTGAGTTGGGACAGATCATCTCCGACCAGGGCAACAATCTCCTGGCGGATAGCCGCTGCTGCCGATGGATTACCCCGTGCCTTTTCCTCAATCACCCGCTCCAGCATCGAGACAGCGAAGGTGACGCCGGCCGCCTTGATCGCCTGCAGGTCAACCGGAGCCAATAGCCAGGGCCTGGACCGGTTGCGCGTATCGGGTGGCGTGTTGGCAAACAGTTCGGCCAGCGAACTGATCGGCTCGCCACTGGCGTCTTGCAGGGCGGAAGCCGGATCTGCCGTTTCACACAGATCGCGCATGGTAGGAAAGAGGTGTGTGATGTCAATTGCAACATCATCGCGCAGGACCACAACGGCAGGACCGTCAACGTCGGGGCGCCAGACACGCGCTGCCAGGGCACCGGATGTGCCATCGCGTGGGAGGCAGGACTGGGCGGTGAGATGCATCGATTTACCTTGTGGGACGGTTGAGACGACCGAGCATAACCTGAGACCAATGGGGTGAAATGGCAGGAAGCGTATTCAACATGCAACGAGCGTGCTACCGGTGGCACTTGAGCCAGCCCAGCCCGGCCGATGTGCCGCCGGCCTGCATGCCTCGCAACGGACGGTACTCACAGCCTACCCAGCCGTCATAGCCAAGCGCGTCAAGCAGGGAGAAAAGATAGGTGTAGTCGAGTTCACCCAGATCAGGCTCATGCCGCTCCGGCACCCCGGCAATCTGGATATGACCGACACGTCCGGTTGGCAGGTACTTGCGCAACTTCATCGCGACGTCGCCCTCGACAATCTGGCAGTGGTACAGGTCCATCTGTACCTTGAGGTTGGACGCTCCGACAGCCTCGATAACCTCATGCGCGTGGTCTTGTCGGTTCAGAAAATAGCCTGGAATGTCGCGCGGGTTAATCGGCTCGATGAAGAGATCGACGCCCTGTCTGGCTGCTTCCAGCGCGGCCCAGCGCAGCTGCTTGATATAGGTGCGGTAGAGCGCTTCCTGTTCACTGCCGGAAGGTTGTAGCCCGGCCATGACATGAACACGCGGGCAATCGAGAGCGCCTGCGTATTCAAGCGCGTGGCCAATACCGGCACGGAATTCCGCTTCGCGTCCCGGCAGGCACGCCAGCCCACGTTCGCCGCCATTCCAGTCACCGGGGGGTGCGTTGAACAGTACCTGTTGCAAGTCATGGGCCTTGAGCCGTGCCGCGATTTCGCTGCTATCGAAAGCATAAGGAAAAAGGAATTCGACTGCCTTGAAACCGTCCCGTGCGGCCGCCGCAAAGCGATCCAGAAAATCGAGCTCGGGGTAGAGCATGGACAAGTTGGCAGCAAATTGAGGCATTGGGTTCACCAGTGGGCGCCGAAAGTTTGGCGCAGTTCATCGATTTGGTATTCGGTCAGAGGCGCAGGCGCTGATGGGCTGAGACATAGCAGTCGGGCGGTTTCTTCAAGCTCTTCCAGCGTAGCCATGGCAGTGGCAGGCGAGTCGTGCCAGACGTTGGGGCCGAGTCGCGCCAGCATGACGGCACGGATCGGCGTGCCGGCTTCGCCATAGCGACGAATCACCTGTGTCACCTGCTGCGCCGCTTCGGGTGCGCCGGGACGGTGGTAGGCAATCAATGGCACGTGTCCGACCTTCATCACAAAGTAGGGCGTCAGGGCCGGCAACAACTCGCGCTGGTTCGGATTCGGCGGTCGCGCATCGTCGCGGCCAAGTCGCAATGTCAGCGCCACGCAGTGGGTTCCATGGGTGTGGATCACGCAGCATGTTTTTGGATAAAATTGGCCTGCCGCCTTGTATATATGCGCGTGAAGCGCTATTGTTTTGCTAGCACGATCGCCGCTGAGTTGCTGTGCCTCGGGGTCCAGCCGGGCCAGCCGGGCCGGGTCGAGAAAGCCCAGACAGGCGTCAGTCGGCGTGATCAGGAAGCCGCCACCTTGCGACTCATCCAGTCGCACGCTGATATTGCCGGCTGTTGCGTGTACATAGCCGCGCTCGAACAGGCTGCGACCGACACGGCAGATTTCTTCGCGGGCATCCGATTCAGTCATTCAAGAACTCCAAATGCCTTGCGGAAGAAGTCATCAGTGCCAAAGTTGCCGGACTTCAGCGTCAGGTGCAGGCCCTCTCTGCGCGCAGCCTCGGTCTGGGCATGACACCAGGGCACACCGGGATCGATTTGCGGACCAATCTTCATTTGCGTGATGTTCAAGGCCTGCACGCAGGCGCCCGAGGTCTCGCCGCCGGCCACGACAAGCTGGCGCACACCGCGCTGAACCAGTCCGCTGGCAATCGCGGCCAGGGTGCGCTCAACCAGGGCACCCGCTTCGTCCACACCGAGGTGATCCTGCACTGCCTTGACTTCATTTGGATCGGCCGTCGAATAAATGAGCACCGGCCCCTGACTTAGCAGTGGTTCGGCCCAGTCCAGGACCTGGCTCACGAAATCTAGGCGAGCGGCCTCTTTTGGGGCAATCTGCAGGGGGTTTATGCCGAGCGCCGGACCACCAGCCTGGATGAAAGCGAGCACCTGTCGACGGGTCGCCGGCGAACAGCTACCCGATACCACTGCCTGCAGGCCGGTGGCAGGGGGCAGCGCGCCGGCAGCGCTGGCGGGCGCAATGGCAAAATTGGCGGGCAAGCCAATCGCAACACCCGAACCCGCAGTCACCAACGGCATGTCCTTGAGTGCCGGACCGAGGCGCAGCAAATCATCGTTGGAAATCGCATCCACAATGGCGAGCCCCACGCCCTGGGAACGCAACTGGTCAATGCGTTGGCGAATTGCGGCCTCGCCCTGCGCCACCACCTTGTAGTCAATCAGGCCCACTTTACGGCGGCATTGCGCTTGCAGCACGCGCACCAGGTTGGCGTCCAGCATGGGGGTGAGCGGATGGTTTTGCATGCCACTCTCACTGAGCAACATCTCACCCGCGAACAGATGGCCCTTGAACACGGTACGCTGGTTGTCCGGGAAGGCCGGCGTAGCGATGGTGAAATCAGTCCCCAGCGCGTCCATCAAGGCCTCGGCCACCGGACCGATATTGCCTTGCGCCGTGCTGTCGAAGGTGGAGCAATACTTGAAGTAGATTTGCCGGGCACCCTGCGCTTGGAGCCAGCGCAGCGCGGCGAGCGACTGCGCAATGGCTTGATCCACCGGCAGTGCGCGTGACTTCAGCGCCACTACCACGGCATCGGCTTGTATGTCGAGTGCCGACCCCGGTACGCCGATGGTCTGCACCACACGCATGCCGGCGCGTACCAGGTTGTTGGCAAGGTCGGTGGCTCCGGTGAAGTCGTCGGCAATGCAGCCAAGCCGGCTCGCCATAGCGCTGCCCATCGGACCGGCGCGTATTAATCCGGCATCGGATGTCATCCGCTGACTCCCTGCCCTGCGATGAACGAGCATACGGCTGAGGTAACCTGTGCCGTCGTGGCATTTCCACCCAGATCTCCGGTATGAAATAGCGGGTTCGCAGTCACCTGCTCAATGATGGTCATCAACCTTTTTGCCGCAGACCCTTCACCCAAATGCTCCAGCAGCATGACGCAACTCCAGAAGGTTCCCACCGGGTTCGCCAGGCCCTTGCCCATGATGTCGAACGCAGAACCATGGATCGGTTCGAACATGGAGGGGTAACGACGCTCCGGGTCAATGTTGCCGGTGGGCGCAATGCCCAAGCTGCCAGCCAGCGCCGCGGCCAGGTCGCTAAGGATGTCAGCATGCAAATTGGTGGCCACCAGTGTATCGAGCGTGGCAGGGCGATTGACCATGCGCGCCGTGGCTGCATCCACCAGTTCCTTGTCCCACTTCACATCGGGAAATTCTTGGGCGATCTGTATCGCAATCTCGTCCCACATCACCATGGCATGACGCTGCGCATTAGACTTCGTGACAACAGTCAGCAACTTGCGCGGACGGGACTGCGCCAGCCTGAAAGCGTAGCGCATGATGCGCTCTACGCCTGCGCGCGTCATTATCGACAGATCGGTCGCGACTTCAATCGGATGCCCTTGGTGAGCGCGGCCCCCAATACCCGCATATTCACCTTCCGAGTTCTCACGCACGATGACCCAGTCCAGGTCTTCTGGCTTGCAACGCTTGAGCGGTGCATCGATGCCGGGCAGGATTCGGGTCGGTCTGACGTTGGCGTACTGGTCAAAGCCCTGGCAAATCTTCAGGCGCAACCCCCAAAGCGTGATGTGATCCGGAATGTCCGGGTCACCCGCGGAACCAAACAGGATCGCATCCACGCTGCGCAACGCAACCAGGCCATCTGCTGGCATCATCTCGCCGTGTTTTCGATACCAGTCAGCGCCCCAGTCAAAAGTCTGAAAATCAAACTTGAAAGAGTTGCTCGATGCGGCCAGCGCTGCCAGCACGGTCTGACCCGCAGGCACGACTTCTTTTCCGATACCGTCGCCCGGGATGCATGCGATTTTGTAGGTTTTCATGAGATTTCCTTGAACAACTGCAATGGGATGGGAATTTAATCATTGTGAGAATCGATCAACGACATTTGAGCGATATTACTGTTTACTTTGATTCCATAATGTCAATACCGTCTACTGCGCCGACATGCCGAGTATCCACAAAGCCCCCAGACTGCAGCCCGGGCAAAGGCGTTTGCCGACTTTGTGGTGGCGGCGTTGGCGAATTCATCACCGCAGCGGCATGCGTCGGGTAGATGGCCGCTTCAAGCGAGCACAAGGTCCTTGGCACTCATGAACATGAGCTTTTTGAACCGGAAGGCATTATTTTCTGCGGCTGGTGGTAATTCTGTAGTTGAAAAGGATTCCTGTATATGCTGAAAGTCAAACCGGTCACAGCCGAACGCCTGCCCGAGTTGCTGCGTCTGATGCCCAAGGCAGAGTTGCATATGCACATCGAGGGCTCGCTTGAGCCGGCGCTGATGTTCGCCATGGCGCAGCGCAATGGCATTGTCATGCACTACCCGGATGTTGAGTCACTGCGCCGTGCCTATGTGTTTGACAACCTGCAGGACTTTCTGGATATCTACCATGTGGGCACGCTGGTATTGCGGACCGAGCAGGACTTTTATGACATGGCGCATGCGTATCTGAAGCGTGCCGCAGCCGATCACGTGGTGCATGCCGAAATTTTCTTTGATACACAAACACACACGGGTCATGGCTTGAGCGCAGATACCGTCGTCAACGGGCTGCATCGGGCGTGCCTGGATGCCCGTGCCGAATTTGGCATCAACGCGTCCCTGATTCTTTGCTTCTTGCGGCATTTGACCGAGCAGCAAGCCTTTGAGTGTCTGGAGCAAGCTTTGCCACACCGCGACAAACTGGTTGGGGTAGGTCTGGCGTCCAGCGAACTTGGCCATCCGCCGGAAAAGTTTGCCAGGGTGTTTGCGCGCGCCCGTACGCTGGGACTGCGGCGGGTGGCGCATGCTGGTGAAGAAGGTCCGCCGGCCTACATCTGGAGTGCGCTTGACGTGCTCAAGGCAGAGCGTGTCGATCACGGTGTTCAGGCCATGAAAGACCCCTTGCTCGTGGCGCGACTGGCGCGGGACCGCATTCCACTCACGGTCTGCCCACTCTCCAACCTGAGGTTACGTGTTTTTCCAACGCTGGCCCAACATAACCTCGGACGCATGCTTGAGGCGGGGGTCATGGCGACGGTCAACTCGGACGACCCGGCTTATTTTGGCGGCTACATCAACGAGAATTTCACCCAGAGCTTTGCTGCCCTGGGATTGACCGCACAACACGCCTACCAATTGGCACGAAACAGTTTCGACGCAAGTTTTGCCGAGCCTGCTGTCAAATTGCGTTACTTTGCTCAGTTGGAGCAGGCGTTTGATAACTTTGTCTGAGCTCAGGCCGCCGGCACCCAGCGCTGCAAACTCGAAAGCATCAGACGGTAAGGTGCCAGCAGCACCGCCGCCATGAGCCATTTGATGCCCAAATCACCTGTCGCGAGCATGCGCCAGTCGAGATCAGTACCTGCGAATGCCAGGAAAAAGAACAGTCCGGTGTCTACCACGGAAGCGACCAGCGAGCCAAAGAACGGCGCCTTCCACCAAGACATTGTGCGCAAGCGGTTAAAGGCAGTGATATCGAGCAATTGCCCAACGATGAAGGCGATACCCGACGCCACTGCAATGCGCCATGGCGCCAGCGCCAGGGACAACAGCACCGCGATCGAAAACCCGACCCAGGCCACCCGTCGCGCCGCTCGGGCGCCGACCGCACGGTTGGTCAGGTCAGTTACCAAAAAGGCGACCGGAAAGGTGAAGGCACCCCAGGTTAACCAATCATTGATTGGAAATTGCACCAGGTAATTGGACGACGCAATGACAATCAGCATCGCAAAAATGGGGCGCCAAAGTTGCCATAGCGAGGGGGTTGCAGGTGAAATGGTACTGTTCATGGGATTCATTATCGCAGTCTGTTCGGCGATGCGCAGTCTGCCCTGGCCGGTTGGGTGCTGTCGCTGCCCGACCGGTGCGTTCAGTTTCATTGCTTGCTCATAGGACCGCTGTCTATCCATCCGGTGCGGGAAGCCTGCTTACAATCGACCAACCTTAGGAGTTGTGCCCGCATGAGCATCAAAAGTGACAAATGGATTCGCCGCATGGCCCAGACCTCTGGCATGATTGAGCCGTTCGAACCGGGTCAGGTTCGCGAGCGGGACGGCAGCAAAATCATCAGTTACGGCACCAGCAGCTATGGTTACGACATCCGTTGTGCCCCCGAGTTCAAGGTGTTCACCAATATCCACAGCACGGTGGTCGATCCGAAGAACTTTGACGAGAAAAGCTTTGTTGATTTCTATGGTGACAGTTGCATCATCCCGCCCAACAGCTTTGCGTTGGCACGTACCATGGAATACTTTCGCATTCCACGCAATGTGCTGACCATTTGCCTGGGCAAAAGCACCTATGCCCGTTGCGGCATTATCGTCAATGTCACTCCTTTTGAGCCCGAGTGGGAGGGCTACGTGACGCTTGAATTTAGCAACACGACGCCGTTGCCGGCCAAAATTTACGCTGGCGAAGGCTGCGCCCAGGTGTTGTTCTTCGAGAGTGATGAGGTCTGCGAAACCAGCTATAAAGACCGGGGTGGCAAGTACCAGGGCCAGCGCGGCGTTACCCTGCCAAAGGCGTGAACCGTTGCTGACCGCTTGGTCAACATAAAGCAACCATAAATGGGACGGCAATCATGAAATGGGAAGGCAATCGCGAGTCGGACAATGTCGAGGACCGTCGCGATGACGGCCAATCCGCTGGCGGTGGTGGCCTGGGTGGACGCAGCATTGGCATTGGGTCTGTCGCTATCGCACTTGTCGCATCCTACTTTCTGGGCGTCAATCCGATGACGGTGCTGGGACTGCTCAGTGGTGACGCGCGAGCGCCACAAACCCGGCTGGAGCCGGCACACAAGCCACCCGCCGGCGATCAGATGGCAAAATTCGTGTCCACCGTTCTGGCCGACACCGAGGACGTCTGGAAAGAAGTGTTCAGCCAAGACGGGGCCGTCTACAAAGAGCCCAAGCTACGACTGTTTCGCGGTGCTACCGCGACGGCCTGTGGTCAGGGGCAGGCCGCCATGGGACCATTTTACTGTCCCAGTGACCAGGCCGTTTACATTGATCTGGACTTCTACAAGACGCTCAAAGATCGGCTCGGAGCACCGGGTGACTTTGCGCAAGCCTACGTTATTGCCCATGAGGTAGGACACCACGTGCAAAATCTGCTGGGCATCAGCGCCAGGATGGATCAGATGCGCGCCCGGGTCAGTGAGACTGAATACAACGCCATGAGCGTACGTCTGGAACTGCAGGCCGACTGCTTTGCCGGCGTGTGGGCCAATCATGCCCAGGCGTCACGCCAATTGCTGGAGCAGGGCGATGTAGAAGAGGCCATGAATGCCGCTGCCAAAATTGGCGATGACGCCTTGCAGCGCTCCAGCGGCCGCTCGGTGGTACCCGAGAGCTTTACCCACGGCTCCAGCGCGCAGCGCCAGCGCTGGTTTGACAATGGGCTGAAAAATGGCAGTGTCAAGCGTTGCGACACCTTTTCGGTTCGTCAACTGTGATAGTTGAGGGATAATAGGGGTTTGCCCCAGTCCGTGGGTGCAATCAGCTATCGGATTGATAGCATATGAACATCGCTATGCATGCTTGATTCGACTACTGTACTGAACTCTGACACTCTCCCCATGGCCTTTGCCCAGCTCCAGCTGGCCGCCCCGTTGGCCCGCGCCGTGAGTGACATGGGTTATGAATCCATGACGCCTATCCAGGCACAGGCGATCCCGGTCGTATTGCAGGGGCGTGACGTCATGGGTGCGGCCCAAACCGGCACCGGCAAGACCGCTGCTTTTGCGCTGCCGCTGTTGCAGCGCATGCTTCAGCACGAGAATGGCTCCACGTCGCCGGCGCGTCATCCGGTGCGTGCGCTGGTGCTCTTGCCGACGCGTGAACTAGCAGACCAGGTAGCGCAGGCGATCAAGGCCTATGCCGTACACACCCAGTTGCGCTGTGCAGTCGTGTTTGGCGGCATGGACATGAAGCCGCAGACGCTGGAACTGAAAAAAGGCGTTGAAATTCTGGTCGCCACACCGGGGCGTCTGCTGGACCACATCGAGGCCAAAAACGCTGTACTCAACCAGGTTGAGTATGTGGTACTGGACGAGGCCGATCGCATGCTCGACATCGGCTTCCTGCCCGACCTGCAGCGCATTCTGAGCTACTTGCCCAAGCAACGAACAACGCTGCTGTTTTCAGCCACCTTCTCATCGGAAATAAAGCGCCTGGCCAACAGCTACCTGCAAGATCCAGTAACCATTGAAGTAGCCCGCTCCAATGCCACCGCGTCAACCGTTGAGCAGCATTTTTACAGCGTTGGCGATGAAGATAAGCGCCACGCCTTGCACCAGATCCTGAAGGCGCGCGGCATGAAGCAGGCGTTTGTCTTTGTCAACAGCAAGCTGGGCTGTGCCCGGCTGGCACGTTCGCTGGAGCGTGAAGGTTTGAAAACAACTGCATTGCACGGAGACAAGAGTCAGGACGAGCGACTCAAGGCACTTGACGCGTTCAAAAAGGGTGATGTTGATTTGCTGGTGTGTACTGACGTGGCGGCGCGTGGCCTGGATATCAAGGACGTCCCGGCGGTCTTTAATTTTGACATCCCTTTCAATGCAGAAGATTACGTGCATCGTATTGGTCGCACTGGGCGCGCCGGCGCCGCTGGTCTGGCCGTGAGTTTTGTTTCCAAAAGTGATGCCCGGTTGGTGGCAGACATTGAAAAGCTGATCAAAATCAAAATTGAACTGGAAGCCGTCGAGTTTGAAGAGGATGTTCCCGATATTCGCAAACAGGGTCGCATCAATGATGGCCGTCGCATGTATGCTGACGGCGCCCAGGATGACTCGCGCCATGGCGGGCAGCGCGCCGGTTCGTTGCGCGACGTGGCGCATGAAGGTCAATTCGCACGACCGGAACGCCCACCCAGGCGCGATTACTCGCGTCCAGTGGCTGCATCCCGCGATCCGTTTTTTGACAAACCTTACGAACCTGCAGTGGTGGCTGATGTCGCACCGTCCTGGGAAGCGACAAACACCCGCCACAGTGCCCGCAGCATTTCTGCCAACATCAAGCCCAAGCGCAGGGTGGCGGCACTGTTCAAGGCCGGATAGCTTTTGTCTGCGGCTTCAACCTGGGCTTTGTGACTGCTCGCACTTCACCTGAATCAGCTCGCGCGAACCTGATTCGCACAAACGAACGGCGCTCAGACAGCCACCCCAAACACAACCGGTGTCGAGAGAAACAAGGTTGGGCCTGTCCAGCCATCCTAGAGTTGACCAGTGGCCGAAAGCGACGGTAATGCCGTGCGTTTGACGTCCGGGCACCTCAAACCACGGCAGGTATCCGGGCGGTGTCGCCGCGGCACCCTCTTTTGTGGCAAATTCCATTGCACCGTGGACTGTGCAAAATCGCAGACGGGTCAAGGCGTTCACAATCACGCGAAGTCGCGCCGGGCCAGACAGTGATTCGCTCCACAACGCTGGCTCATCGCCATACATCTGGTGCAGGAAATCTCCCATATTCGGTCCGCGCAGAATGCTCTCCACCTCGGTGGCCAAAGCTATGGTGTTGGTACCAGTCCACGCCGGAAGTACGCCAGCGTGGACCATCAATACCGTATTGCCAGCAATGTTTTCAAGAATCGCCATGCGTTGCCACCTTAACCAGTCCAGCATTGCCGATCTGTCGGGAGCGTCCAGGACGTGGCCTAGAGTGTCCTTGCGGTGGGGTTGGCGCGCACCATTGGCAATCGCTAACAAATGCAGATCGTGGTTGCCCAGTACGCACTGCACCGAAGCGCCGAGGCCCATCAGCCGCCGCAGGACACCCGCCGAGTCCGGCCCCCGGTTGACCAGGTCGCCCAACAGGTAGAGTGTGTCGCGGCTGGGGGAAAAAGAAATCCCCTCGAGCAACCGCTGCAATGCAATGTCGCAACCCTGTACGTCGCCAATCAAGTAAAGTGCCATGGTGTTTATTCTCGCCGCTGATTCATGGACTTTTTGCTGATTGTTTTTTTGACGCTGCTCAACGGTGTGTTTGCGATGTCGGAGCTGGCTCTGGCAGCGAGCCGCAAAGCGCGGCTGAATGCCATGGTCGAGGCAGGAGACAAGGGCGCCCAAGCGGCACTCACACTGCTCGGCAATCCGAATCAGTTTTTGTCGACTGTGCAGGTTGGCATTACTTCTATCGGTGTGCTCAATGGTATTGTGGGCGAGTCGGCCTTCAGTGCTGGCGTAGCGGCATGGTTGCACGGTTTTGGCGTTACCGACAAGGCCGCTGCAATTTCTGCCACCGCCATCGTGGTTACCCTGATCACCTTTACGACCATCATTTTTGGTGAGCTGGTACCCAAACGCATCGGCCAGTTGCACCCGGAGCAGGTTGCACGCTGGGTGTCTCGTCCAATGTTGTGGCTGGCAATTGGCGCAAAGCCATTTGTGAAATTGCTCTCGGGAACGACGGCAGAGGTCCTCAAGTTGTTGCGTATTGACATTAACGCTGCGCGTGCGGTGACCGAGGAAGAAATTACAGCCAGTCTGGAGGAAGGCGTCGATGCAGGCGTCATTGAGCAGCACGAGCACCAGATGGTGCAAAACGTGTTCAAACTCGACGATCGCCCCCTGACTTCCTTAATGGTCCCGCGAGCAGACGTGGAGTGGCTTGATGCTACAAATACCGTCGCACAAAGTTTGACCCTGGCGGGAACTGGCGGTCGAAAAGGCGCTCATTCATGGTACCCGGTGTGCCGCAGCTCGCTCGATGATGTGGTTGGTTTGATCAGCATTGGCCGGCTGCTCGAACTGGGCATCAATACCGTGGGCACCATCGAGACCCATGTCACTCCCGCAACCTTTGTTCCCGAAACCCTGAGCGGCATGGAATTGCTGGAACAGTTTCGTGCCAAGTCCGGCCGCTTTGTGCTGGTGGTTGATGAGTATGGCGTAGTGCAGGGCTTGCTGACGCCACGCGACTTGCTGGAGGCTATCACCGGTGAGTTGCAGCCGGGCGCGCAAATCGATGCCTGGGCTACCCAGCGTACAGATGGTTCGTGGTTGCTCGACGGACTGATGCCAGTAGGTGAACTGAAGGTTCGTCTCCTTCTTGACGAATTGCCCGAAGAAGACCGTGGCCGTTACAACACGGTGGCGGGTCTGCTGATGTCTGTCTCGGGTCACCTGCCGGCGGTTGGTGAGCGTATTGAATGTGCTGACTGGTGGTTCGAAGTGGTGGATCTGGATGGCAAACGCATAGACAAGGTTTTGGCAAGCCGGAACGCCGGTTGAGACTTTATCAGTTAGGCAAATGTGCTAAATCCATCCGCTCATCCGGTATGCCATCAAGCCAGTCAGCTCGTGCGAGACAAGACGCCATTTTTTGGCGCCATCAGTCAGCGAATATTGTGTCCATGGTGTTTCAGTGCCGGCCCGAAAGTCGACCGGATAGGACGTAACGTTCCAGCCGGCCTTGCGGAAGGTGGCAAGGGCTCGTGGCATATGCCACGCCGAGGTCATCAGTAGCCAGGGTTGCGCCGGGTTGATACCAGCCACAGTCGCGCTGAATTTGGCGTTTTCGTAGGTGGTGTGCGAGGCTGACTCGTACCGCACCCGCGACGGGGAAATACCAACGCTATCGAAAAATATTTTGGCGCGATCAGCCTCCGTCCGACCCACTGCCAATAGTTCACCTTGACCACCCGTGAAAAGCACCTGGAGGTGCGGGTATTGTTGTGTCAGGGCAATCGGTGTGGTCATGCGCTCGGCTGCCTCGTTCAGGGCCACCTGGCCATTCCCTTGCGACACGTAATCGGGCTCCAGCGCCCCGCCCAGCACCACCACACCAACGTAGGGCGTCAAGTTGCTGGACGACGCCGGCACCGGACTCTGTGCTTCGAGATGCCTTATCAGTGAGTCCGGCAGTGGCTCCCAACCCTGCAAAAAAAACAGGATGCCAGCGACCCATATCAGGCGCAAACCCACTTTGCGCTGAATCGGTGTATACAGCAAACCACCGACCAGCAGAATGGCTACCCAGGTCAGTGGCTGGACGGCAACAGAGAGCAATTTTGAGGCAAAAAACATGGACGTTCCCGGTACCAGATACGGAAAATTGGTGCAAATAGCCAAGGTTGGCGGACGAAGCCGGATCGGTTGACCGGACTTCTGTGGTGCCGGATTTTCCGCTTTTTGTCGTCGAAATAGTTGATAAATACTGATGTAAATCAAAATCCCATTTTTTCAATGGAATATGATTTCACCCTATGAAACGCGCAGGTAACAGATTGCACCCCGCTTTTCAGCATCTCCATTTGACGAAAGGCAACACATGTTTCAAGTGCGAATTCACGGACGCGGTGGCCAGGGGGTTGTAACCGGCGCGGAAATGCTGTCGATTGCGGCGTTTCTTGGAGGTCGACATGCCCAGGCTTTTCCCAGCTTTGGCTCCGAGCGCACGGGGGCGCCGGTGGTGGCGTTCTGTCGCATGGATGATAAAGAGATTCGCCTGCGCGAACCCATCATGCAGCCTGATGCGCTCATCATCCAGGATCCGACGCTATTGCACCAGGTTGATGTGTTCAGTGGACTCAAGCCAGATGGATTGATTCTGATCAACACGACACGCACTTTTGAGCAGCTTGGCCTCGGCGAATTTGTCAAGAACTTTCGGTCCGAGCAACTGCTCACGGTGGGTGCAACCGAGCTGGCCATGAAACACGTCAAGCGCGCAGTACCCAATGTGCCACTGCTGGGAGCGTTCGCCGCTTTGAGCGGTCTCATAACGCTGGACGCGGTCCAGGCGGCGATAGGGCAGAAGTTTCGCGGTGCTGTTGCACAGGGCAACATGGAGGCGGCGCGCGAGGCCTATGAAATCGTAAAGCAACAGCAAACGAAGTCGGAGGTTCACCATGCTTAAACAATGTGAAGGCTCGCATGCCGTCGCGCAGGCTGTCGCACTGAGTCGCCCCGAAGTTATTTGTGCCTACCCAATCTCGCCGCAGACGCATATCGTTGAGGGCTTGGGCGAACTGGTTAAATCCGGCGCGCTGGAGCGCTGCGAGTTCATCAATGTCGAGTCGGAGTTTGCTGCGTTGAGCGTTGCCATTGGTGCATCCGCTGCCGGTGCCCGAGCCTACACGGCAACGGCAAGCCAAGGCTTGCTGTACATGGCCGAGGCAGTCTACAACGCATCGGGCTTGGGGTTACCCATTGTCATGACGGTGGCCAATCGCGCCATTGGCGCGCCGATCAATATCTGGAATGACCATACGGACAGCATGTCCATGCGCGACGCTGGCTGGCTGCAGATTTTCGCCGAGACCAATCAGGAGGCACTGGATCTGCACATTCAGGCATTTCGCATTGCCGAAGAGCTATCATTGCCCGTCATGGTCTGCATGGACGGCTTTATCCTGACGCACGCTTACGAGCGCATCGACATGCCCGATCAGGATCAGGTTGATCGCTACTTGCCACCCTACGAGCCGCGTCAGGTGCTCGATCCGAATGAGCCTGTCACCATAGGCGCCATGGTCGGACCCGAAGCGTTTACCGAGGTCCGTTATCTGGCGCATGCCAAGCAAATGCAGGCGCTCGATTTGATTCCGCAGATTGCGGAGGAATTCAAGCAGGTGTTTGGACGTGACTCGGGTGGGTTGATCAAGCCCTATCGTCTTGAGGATGCCGAAACCATTGTCATCGCACTGGGTTCAGTGTTGGGCACGATCAAGGACACGGTGGATGATTTGCGCTCCGAAGGCGTGAAAATTGGAGTGCTGGGAATTACCTCCTTCCGTCCATTCCCGATCACCGCCATTCGGGATGCCATCGCGCATGCCAAACGCATTGTCGTCATCGAGAAATGCTTTGCCGTCGGCATTGGTGGCATTGTCACCCGCGACGTTCGCAGTGCGGTGCAGAACCGGCCACAGCCAGTGCTAGCGGTCATCGCCGGTCTGGGCGGACGTGCCATTACCAAAGCGTCTCTGCACAAGTTGTTGCTGGAGGCGGTTGCAGACAAACTTGAGTTGCTGACTTTTCTGGACCTGGACTGGGAAATTGTCAATCGCGTGCTGGAGCGCGAGAAGAAGCAACGTCGCTCCGGTCCTGTGGCCGAAGGCATTTTGCGCGACATCGGCACTGTCTCGTCACGCATTGGATAAGGGGACAATTATGGAACAGACGATTGTCAAGTTTTACCAGACCGGCACCTTCACTGTCGGCAATCGGCTGCTTGCTCCCGAGCAGCGCAGCGTTCAGGCAAACACCCGGCGCAACAACTCGCTTAACTCCGGCCACCGTGCCTGCCAGGGGTGCGGCGAGGCGCTGGGCGCCCGCTATGCGATTGATGCTGCCATGCAGGCCACCAACGGTCAGTTGATCGCGGCCAACGCGACCGGTTGCCTGGAAGTGTTCTCCACTCCCTACCCGGAAACCTCTTGGCAAATGCCATGGATCCATTCACTGTTTGGCAACACGGCGGCGGTGGCCACCGGCATCGCTGCGGCGATGCGGGTCAAGGGCCGCAGCGATGTTCGCGTGGTGGCGCAAGGCGGTGACGGCGGCACTACCGATATTGGCTTTGGCTGCCTGTCGGGCATGTTTGAGCGCAATGATGATGTGCTCTACATCTGCTACGACAACGAGGCCTATATGAACACGGGTGTGCAGCGTTCAAGCGCCACGCCGCCGGCCGCACGTACCGCCACCACCATGCCGGTGGGTCCACAGCCGGGCAATGTGTTTGGTCAGGGCAAGAACGTGCCGCAGATCGCCATGGCGCACGAAATCCCTTATGTGGCAACTGCCACAGTGGCCGATTTGCGCGACCTGGAATACAAGGTCAAAAAATCCATGTCGATACGCGGTGCACGCTATATCCATATCTTTGTACCCTGTCCGTTGGGCTGGGGTGCGGCTTCGGAAGACACCATCCGGCTGGCGCGACTGGCCACTGAAAGCGGTGTATTCCCGGTCTTCGAGGCCGAGCGTGGCGAGGTCACGGGGGTCGCAAAAATCCGCCGCCGGGTGCCAATTGAGGACTACCTCAGGCTTCAAAAGCGCTTTGCACACCTTTTTGGCAAAGAGCCGGACCGTGAAACCATTGCGCGACTGCAGGCCATTGCGGACCGGAATATCCGTCGTTTCAACCTGTTGGATCCCGCTTAATCAGCAGACGACAGGCTTCGCCCGATTTGGGGAACAGAGGTCTGTCCCGCAAGGAGATAAAAAATGGAAAAACCTTTTGCCATCACACTTGACGTCGGTAGTTCGCTGGCTAACCACACCGGTTCCTGGCGTACCTCCCGACCCGTCTATTTGAGCCGCATACCGCCCTGCAACCATCAATGCCCGGCTGGCGAAAACATCCAGGCCTGGTTGTTTCACGCCGAGTCCGGTGATTACGAACAAGCCTGGCGTGTGCTGGTGGAACAAAACCCGTTTCCCGCTGTTATGGGCCGTGTTTGTTATCACTCCTGCGAGGGTGCCTGCAATCGCGGCAAGATCGACGCGCCGGTCGGCATCAACTCGGTTGAACGTTTTCTCGGGGACCAAGCCATTGCGCAGGGCTGGAAATTTGCCGCCACTGCGCCAATAACGGGCAAAAAGGTGTTGGTGGTTGGCGCTGGGCCCTCAGGTCTGTCGGCCGCTTATCATCTGGCGCGCCTGGGACACCAGGTAAGCGTGCATGAGGCAGGCCCACTGCCGGGCGGCATGATGCGTTTTGGCATACCGCAATACCGTCTGCCGCGCCAGGTGCTAGACGTCGAGGTACAGCGCATCGTCGATTTGGGCGTGAGCATTCACTACAACACCAAAGTCAGCAATGTGCTGGAGTCCAAGCAGCAAGGTGGTTTTGATGCTGTTTTTCTGGCGGTTGGCGCCCACATTGCGAAGCGCGCCTTCATACCGGCGGGCGACTCGGCCAAAGTTCTTGATGCGGTAGCGGTTCTGCGCTCCATGGAAGGTGAAGACAAACCCATGTTGGGTCGCCGGGTTGTCGTCTATGGCGGTGGCAACACCGCAATTGACGTGGCGCGTACCGCGAAGCGCCTGGGCGCTACTGAGGCCATCATTGTTTACCGGCGCAACCGCGAGAAGATGCCGGCACACGATTTCGAAGTGGAAGAAGCGCTGCAGGAAGGGGTCCTGATCAAGTGGCTATCGACCATTAAACAAGCCGGTGAGTCATCCATCACGGTAGAGAAAATGGCGCTCGATGAAAAAGGCTTTCCGCAACCGACAGGTGAGTTCGAGACCCTCGCGGCTGATTCGGTGGTGCTGGCACTGGGCCAAGATGTGGATCTGTCACTGATAGAGGGAGTACCCGGGCTGGGAGTTGAAGACGGAGTGGTTCAGGTTGATGGCCGGATGATGACCGGACACGCAGGCATTTTTGCCGGCGGCGACATGGTGCCGGCCGAGCGCAATGTCACAGTGGCCATTGGCCACGGAAAAAAAGCGGCACGCAACATTGATGCGTGGCTACGCGGCGAAGCTTACACACCAGCCCCGAAAAATGAATTGGCGGACTTTGACAAACTCAATCCCTGGTATTACAGCGATGCGCCCAAGACCATGCGGCCGATGCTCGATATCATTCGCCGCAAGTCAACTTTCGAGGAGGTGCAGGGCGGTCTGGATGAAGGCAATGCACTGTTTGAGGCGCGGCGTTGCCTGTCATGTGGCAACTGCTTTGAATGCGACAACTGCTATGGTGTCTGTCCGGACAATGCCGTCATCAAGCATGGACCCGGCAAGGGCTTTGACTTCAATTACGACTATTGCAAGGGATGCGGGATCTGCGTGTCAGAATGTCCGTGCGGTGCCATTAAGATGGTGCCTGAGGACATTTAACTGGAGATTTGATCATGTTCAAGCACATACTCGTTCCGGTCGATGGTTCGACGACAGCACAGCTGGCGGTCGATAAGGCCATCAGTCTGGCCAAAGCTTTTGACAGTAAGGTCACCGCGATTTTTGTCATTGACCCCTATCCATTTACCGGGGTCGGGACTGATTTTGCCTATGGCCAGGCCGAGTATCTGAGCGCCGCCACCGCTGAGGCGAACGCCGCCATCAAGGCGGCCAAGGCGGCATTTGAAGAAGCGGGTGTCAGTGTGGATACTTCAGTCATTGAAGCACACGCAGCCTGGCGTGGCGTAGTGCAGGCAGCCGAGTCGGCACAGGCCGATTTGATCGTCATTGGGTCACATGGACGCAGTGGCCTCGAAAAATTGGTGCTTGGCAGCGTCACACAGGCCGTTCTGTCGCACACACGCCTGCCGGTTCTTGTAGTGCGTGACTGATCAGGCCGCGGTTCGCATTTTCAGCCGCATTGGCCGACATAGCCGCACGCCGTGCAGAAGTCGCAGCCGTCTTTGTGGATGACGGTGGGGTTGCCGCATTCCGGGCACACTTTTCCGGCCATGGTACTGGCTGCATTCTGATTCTTCGGTGCATCCAGTACGCCCATCTCGCGCAGCGGCAGACCTTCTTCGTCCAATACACCCAGCATGGCGTAGCGGTGAATAATGAGCCGCGCGATGTAGGCAACAGTCGAGGGCCAGGTCTGTTGCCGCCGCTCCCCATGCGGCAGGCCGGGCACGAATGCCATGAAGTGACCCAATGGCTCGGCATAGTTGAGCAGCTTGCGCAATTTCATGCCAATCCAGGCCGGGTCAATGACGCGCATGTCGAGGGACAGAAGTCTTGCCAGGCCGTCAAGCGCTCTGGGGTAATTGCCGGAGAAGCCGACGGCACACGGGCGCGTGACGAGGACTCCATCCTGGCCCGGCAGATTGACTTCCTTGAGCGTGACGGTGAATGATTCTCCGGTGGCAGGGTTGTCGACGTCGACCGACCAGGCCAGCGTGCCCGACGGTCCGGTTTGTGGCTCACCCCGGCTGAACATGGCGTCGATCACCGGCGTTGGCACTCTGGAGTCATTTCCTGGCAGTGCCTTGAGCTGGTCGCAGCGCCAGCGGATTACGGCGGCGGTAGCCGCCACCACGCCGGGGAACAAACGGTGTTCACCGTGCGGTGGAAACGGCATCTCGAATGAGTGCTCTTCCGCCACAGTGGCCAGGGCGTCAAGTTTCAGTTCCAGCCAGGCCGGGTCATTGGCTCTCAGATCCATGGAAAGAGTTTTGGCCAATGCGCCAAGACCGCGCGGTTGTTCAGTGCCGTTGACCCATACCTCGAAAGGTTTCGGGGCGCCGCCCTCTTCGGCAGCCAGTTCGCCGACAAAAAGTGCAAAGTCGCCAAAGGGATGATGCACCATGAAGGTCCATGCCGGGTTGCCGCCAGGGAGTTCAGGTCGACTTGGCCAGCGCAGTGACGACAACACTGGCACAGGCAAACGCTCCAGTGAGAGTCGGTGATTGGTGCCCTCAATTTGCAGCGGTGTTGTAGCGGTCGGTGCAACGCCTTGCGTGACGCTCAATACCGAGCCCAAAATCGAGTTCGGCCGGTAGGTCGCCAGTCCTTTCAAACCAGACTGCCATGCCTCCATGTACAAGTGCTGAAAATCCGCGTAAGGATAGTCAGCAGGTACGTTGACAGTCTTCGATATGGCGGTGTCGATGAACGGCGCGACGGCAGCCACCATCGCCTCATGCGCCTGGGCGCTCATTTCGAGCGCGGTGACAAAAGCCGGGGTAAGTTCCGTCGCCTCTCCAAAAAGATGCCGGTAGAGGCGCCATGCGTGATCTTCCACAGCGTACTCTTTAAAGCTGCCATCCATCATGCGTTTCTTGCGTGTGTAGGTCCAACTGAAAGCCGGCTCAATTCCGTTGCTGGCATTGTCGGCAAAAGCCAGACTAATGGTGCCAGTCGGCGCGATTGACAGCAGGTGCGAGTTGCGAAGTCCGTGCGCCCGAACGCGCTCTTTCAGACCGGTGGACAAGCGTGATGCAAAAGTTTGTCCACTAAGATAGAGGTCGGCATTGAACAAGGGGAAAGCGCCGCGTTCACGGGCCAGTTCAACCGATGCCTCGTAGGCCGTATCGCGCATCAACTCGGAAATTTGCCGTGCCATGTCGCGTGCTTCCTGCGTGTCATAACGCAGGTTCAACATCACCAGCGCATCGCCGAGTCCGGTGAATCCCAAACCGACGCGGCGTTTACTGCGGGCTTCTTCCTGTTGCTGGGGCAGCGGCCATACGGTAACGTCCAGTACGTTGTCCAGCATACGGGTAGCAACACGTGCCACTTCGGCAAAGGCGCTCTGGTCAAAGTGCGCACTTTCTTCAAACGGATGGTCTATGAAACGCGTCAGGTCGATGGAACCCAGACAGCAGCAGCCGTAAGGAGGCAGGGGCTGCTCAGCGCAAGGATTGGTGGTGGAAATGGTTTCGCAATACGATAAATTGTTATCGCGGTTGATGTGGTCCAGGAACAATACACCAGGCTCTGCATGATCGTAGGTGGAGCGCATGATCTGATCCCACAATTCACGTGCCTGCAATTTCCGGTAGACCCACAGTCCACTATCTTTGACCTGATAAGCGCCCGCGGCCTTCTGGGCAACACCGGGTTCGGCCCGATGAACCAGGGCGAACTCTGCATTATGTTGTACCGCCGCCATGAAAGCATCACTGACGCCTACCGAAATATTGAAGTTCTTCAAGTCACCGGAGTCTTTGGCGTGGATGAATTCTTCAATATCGGGATGGTCACAACGCAAAACACCCATCTGGGCGCCACGCCGCGCGCCTGCGGACTCCACGGTTTCGCACGAGCGATCAAACACCCGCATATAACTCACCGGTCCGGAGGCACTGCTTTGCGTGCTGCCCACCCAGGCGCCATGAGGTCGTATCCGTGAGAAGTCGTAACCTACACCACCACCACGACGCATCGTCTCGGCAGCTTCGGTCAAGGCGGTATAAATTCCAGGATGACCATCCTCTACATGAGCGATCGAATCACCCACCGGTTGCACAAAACAGTTGATCAGTGTGGCGGACAAGGTTGTCCCTGCGGCAGACTGAATGCGCCCAGCCGGCAGAAACCCGTTTTGCAGGGCTTGCAAAAATTTTGCTTCCCATTGCTTTCGGTGTTCCGGCAATTCGACCTCGGCCAACGCCCGCGCGACACGCTGGTTGACATCGAGAATGGTTTTTTCGGATCCCTTGCTGTACTTCTCAAGCAGCACCTCTTCGCTGATTTGTTGAGGTGCCAGTGCGACGGCCGCCTTTGAGCGCTCGGGAGTTTTTTGCGACATGTTTTGCTTCCTGAAAAATTATTTATCGATTATTGGAGTCGAGCAACATGCACTTCATTGATTTACGACAAACAGGGAGTTGAATCTTTGATCTACGAAGGCAAGCAATGAGCGCTACAGGTAGTGTCGAGTGACAGTCTCAAACACTACATATAGCGCATTATGCCAAAGAAAAAGGTTTTGAAAAGTAAAACTCGCCGGCTTCCAGTTTCGGACCCATCGAAACCAGAACATTGCAGAAAAACCAACTGCGACGTCGTCAATGAGGTTCTTTTGCTGCCATTATGTGCGTCTGAAAAACCCCGCACGCGGCGCGGGCATTTTCAGATTTGCCGGAAGAGCTGTCAGCCCCGGTTACTGAACCAGAGGTGTTTCGGCGGTTTCAAGATCAACTCCGGCGACGTTGGCAGTACCGGACAGCAGACGCAAGTACTGTCGCAAGGCGGTCACATAGCTGACCTGTCGCATGGCCATGGCGACGGCACCGCGAACCGATTCAAAGGGTTGAGCCTGGCCCGGCTCACGCTTCAATACCTCCACCACATGCAAGCCAAAGCGGCTGTGCACCAGACGTGGCAGCACTCCGACCTCGGGTTGACCGAAAATCTCCCTGGCGAATTCCGGGGCGCAGTC
This sequence comes from uncultured beta proteobacterium, assembly GCA_963750815.1. Classification (GTDB taxonomy): domain Bacteria; phylum Pseudomonadota; class Gammaproteobacteria; order Burkholderiales; family Burkholderiaceae_C; genus Rhodoferax. The sequence goes on along the minus strand of CAVVRS010000002.1, from coordinate 3,101,700 downwards.
CGTTGCGATCAGCCAGCCCAGGTTCCCGCCTTCAGTGCCACTGGGACAATTTGACATTGTGCCGGCGGCTTGAGCAAAGATTGCCGCTGAATTTATTCCATCGTGGCAGCGCACCTCCAGCAGTGTTGCCTCAGCTCGCTGGCGCAGTGCGACAACATCAACGCCCGGCGTCACGGCGAACAAAATGTGGCGCACGTCGACGCGCTCGCCGCTGCTGTACGCGGCCAGGTGGGCCGCGTGGTGACGTCGGCAGGCTTCTTCGGAGGGCTCTGGGATGGCCAACTTCTGCTCAAGCAGCAACTCAATGGCGCCGGTTGCCTGTTCACTGAGTATGCCGTCGGTTGATGGGACGTCACTGGCACAGAGCAGTCCCTCAACAACTGCAGCTTGACGCAGCAACTCCGAGCAGGCGCGCTGGCGCAGCTCATCGGCGCTCAGCGTCTCGTCTGCCGCAGTGAGCGCCACACCATTGATGCGGGCAATGTCAGCTTGGATGGGGGTGGCTATTGACATCAAAAATCCTTAAACGCGAGCACCCGGACGCCGCGGCTGATTGTGCCCGGCAGGCACATTCAGGCGTCGCGAGCGAACCACCTGGTAGGGGCGAAACAGATAGGCAACGGTGCCAAAGCCGCTCCATACGTGGACCAGGCGGGTAAAGGGAAAGATAAGGAAGATGCTCATCCCAAGGAACATGTGCATCTTGAAAATCCAGCCGGCACCCGCCAGCAGTTCCGGCGCGCCGCTGCGCAAAGTCGCAATGCGCTGCGCCCACTCGGCCAGTGTCATCATCAAACTGCCGTCCATGTGTTGCGCCGACACCGGCACCGTCGCCAGGCCGAGCGCGAACTGAAGCCACAGCAGGACCAGCAAAACGATGTCGCTGGCTCTTGAATTGATGCGAATGCGTGGTTCTGACAGGCGGCGGTGCAGTAACACCGTAGCACCGACAAAACCAAGCAGACCGGCGATACCGCCCGTGACCATGGCCATCAATTGCTTGTCTGCGGCGCTGACGAAGTGCTCGTAGACAAAGTGCGGCGTCAGCAGGCCGGCGAAATGACCGGCGAACAAAAACAGTACGCCGATGTGAAACAGATTGCTGCCCAGGCGCAGTTGCCCGGCCTTGAGCAACTGTGAAGAGTCGCTCTTCCAGGTGTATTGGTCGCGGTCAAAGCGGAGCAGGCTACCGAGCAAAAAGACAACCAGACAGATGTAGGGATACAGGCCAAACAAAAAATGGTCGAGCGCGTTCATGGTGATACTCCAGCTTGTGCGGAGGCCTTCGCACTGGTGTTGGTCGCCTCGTTCCTGACAAAATGAACCGGCTGCGCCTGTCCGGGTTTGGCCTGACCTCTGGAAGAACAGCCACCGAATACCGGCGGCTCTTCCCACGCGGTGTCGATGGCTTCTTCAGGAGCGATCTTGACGGCGTGCGCTCGTCCGCCGCTGAGTTCAAGTAGCGCGCCGAGGACGCTGGCATAAGCACTTTCGCGCTGTTGCAAGGCGGTGAAAATGGCGTTGAAAATATGCGCCATCTCGCTCAGAAAGGCACGTGCCTCCCTGGGCGGCTGGGTCGAAACGAATTCCAGCAACACGGGCAAATAGTCCGGCATCTCGCCCGGCGCCAGAAACAGTCCGGCTTTTCCGTAGGTCTGGGTCAGGTCGATCATGGCCGGACCGCGATCCCGTGAATCCCCGTGCACGTGTTCGAACAGGTGCAGCGAGGTGGCACGGCCCCGGTCAAAAACTTCCACGTAATGGGCTTCGTTCTCAAACGGGTTGCCGTTTGTCAGGCCGGTCATCAGCGCGTCGAGTTCGGTCACACGCGCAGCTGCAATGGATTTGTTCGCGTGCAGTGCAGCGCGCATGTCGGAGAGGTCACTTCGCAACGCAGCATCCGGGTAGGCCAATAAGCGGGCCAGTACCCGCAGGCTGATGGATGCGTTGGGAAGACTCGAGAGTATCGACATGGCTAGACCTCCGCCTTGATGGGAATCGTGCGGCGCTTGGAACCGCCAAACAGGCTCGCGTCGCTGCTGCCGTCCGAGCAGCCGTTGCCAAACGAGAAACCGCAGCCTCCGCGCATGTCAAAGGTGTTCTCGGCGTATTCGCGGTGCGTCGTGGGGATCACAAAACGGTCCTCGTAGTTGGCAATGGCCATCACGTGGTACATCTCTTCGACCTCGGCCTGCGTCATGTGGACCTGGTCCAGCGCAGCGGTATTGATACGCCCCTCGACGTGCTTCTCGCGCTGGTAGGCGCGCATCGCCAGCATGCGCTCCAGGGCACGCTCCACCGGCTGGGTGTCACCTTCGGTGAGCAGATTGGCCAGATACCTGACCGGAATCCGCAGTTGCTTGACGTCCGGAATTTCGCCATTGACACCTAACTGTCCCGCGTTGGCGGCCGCACTGATGGGCGACAGCGGCGGTACATACCAGACCATCGGCAGGGTGCGGTACTCAGGGTGCAGCGGCAGCGCCACTTTCCAGTCAACCGCCATCTTGTAGACCGGGCTTTTTCGGGCAGCTTCCAGCCAGCTCTCGGGTATTCCGTCAAGCCGTGCCTGCTCGATCACCTTGGGGTCGTTCGGATCGAGAAAAATATCGAGTTGTGCCTGGTATAAATCGCGGTCATGTTCAACGCTGGCCGCCTCGGCAATCCGGTCGGCATCGTACAGCAGTACGCCCAGATAGCGAATGCGACCAACGCAAGTTTCCGAGCAGACGGTGGGCTGACCGGCTTCGATGCGGGGGTAACAGAAAATGCATTTCTCTGCCTTGCCCGATTTCCAGTTGTAGTAAATCTTCTTGTAGGGGCAGGCGCTCACGCACATGCGCCAGCCACGGCACTTGTCCTGGTCAATCAGCACAATGCCATCTTCCTCGCGCTTGTAGATCGAACCCGACGGGCAACTGGCCACGCAGGCCGGGTTCAGGCAATGCTCGCACAGCCTGGGCAGGTACATCATGAAGGTGTTTTCGAACTGACCGTAAATGTCTTTCTGGATGTCGTCGAAGTTCTTGTCCTTGCTGCGTTTGGAGAATTCGCCGCCCAGAATTTCTTCCCAGTTCGGGCCCCACTCGATCTTCTCCATGCGTTGCCCGGTAATCAGGCTGCGTGGTCGTGCGGTCGGCAGTGTCTTTGATTCCGGTGCCGACTGCAAATGCTCGTAATCGAAGGTAAAGGGCTCGTAGTAGTCGTCGATTTGCGGCAGGTTCGGATTGGCGAAGATGCGCATCAGCAACTTCCATTTGGCGCCCTGGCGTGGCTCGATCTTGCCGTTTGCCAAGCGATGCCAGCCGCCGTTCCATTTGTCCTGGTTTTCCCACTCCTTGGGGTAGCCGATGCCGGGCTTGGTCTCGACGTTGTTGAACCAGGCGTATTCCATGCCGGGCCGGCTGGTCCAGACGTTTTTGCAGGTGACCGAACAGGTGTGGCAGCCGATGCACTTGTCCAGATTGAGCACCATGCCGATTTGCGCGCGAATTTTCATACTGTCTCTCCTGCGACTTCTTCTTCCAGCCAATCCACCTTGTTCATCTTGCGCACCACGACAAACTCGTCGCGGTTGGTGCCAATGGTTCCGTAGTAGTTGAAGCCGTAGCTGAACTGGGCATAACCCCCAATCATGTGCGTCGGCTTGAGCACAATGCGCGTCACCGAGTTGTGGATGCCACCCCGCGCGCCGGTGATTTCCGAGCCGGGGGTGTTGATGATTTTTTCCTGCGCGTGGTACATCATCACCATGCCCGGGTTGACGCGCTGGCTGACAATCGCCCGCGCGGCGATGGCGCCATTCAGGTTGAACAGTTCCACCCAGTCGTTGTCGACAATGCCAGCCCGTTTGGCGTCGTCCTCGCTGAGCCAGATGACCGGGCCACCGCGGCTGAGCGTGAGCATCATCAGGTTGTCGCTGTAGGTCGAGTGAATGCCCCATTTCTGGTGCGGCGTGATGAAGTTGAGCGCGATCTCCGTGTTGCCGTTCGGCTTGATGCCCTGGATGCCGGCGGTGGTTTTCAGATCCACCGGCGGCCGGTAGCTGCTGAAGGCTTCGCCAAAGGCGCTCATCCAGGGGTGGTCCATGTAGAACTGCTGGCGCCCGGTGAGCGTGCGCCACGGAATCATCTCGTGCACATTGGTGTAGCCGGCGTTGTAGGACACGGTCTCGGACTCAATGCCGCTCCAGGTCGGCGAGCTGATGATCTTGCGCGGCTGCGCCTGAATGTCGCGAAAGCGGATTTTTTCGTCCTCACGGTGGATCGCCAGATGCGTGTGGTCCAGACCCGTCTGTTTGCCTAAAGCGGCCCAGGCCTTCACGGCCACGTGACCGTTGGTCTCTGGCGCCAGCTGGAGCACGACCTCGCAAGCGTCGATGTCGGTGTCAATTCTGGGCATGCCACAGGTCACCCCTTCGGCCGTCTCCAGGCCATTGAGTTCGCCGAGTTGCTTGACCTCGGTTTGCGTATCCCAGGAGATGCCTTTGCCGCCATTGCCGACCTTGTTCATCAGGGGGCCCAGTGCCGTGAAGCGCTTGTACACGTTGGGGTAATCGCGTTCCACCACCGCCATGTTGGGGGCAGTCTTGCCGGGGATGAGGTCAATCTCACCGCGCTTCCAGTCCTGCACGCCAAAGGGCTGCGCCAGCTCGGCCGGTGAGTCATGCATCAGGGGTGACAGCACCATTTCGCGCTCAACACCCAGATGACCGACACACACCTCGCTGAACTTTTTGGCAAAACCTTTGTAAATGTCCCAGTCGCTGCGCGATTGCCAGGCTGGATCGACCGCGGTGGAGAGCGGGTGAATGAAGGGATGCATGTCGCTGGTGTTGAGATCGTTCTTTTCGTACCAGGTGGCAGTGGGCAACACGATGTCGGAGTACATGCAGGTGGTGCTCATGCGAAAGTCCAGCGTCACAATCAGGTCCAGCTTGCCTTCGGGCGCCTTGTCGTGCCAGACCACCTCGGTCGGCTTCGCCTCGTCCTGGCCCAAATCCTTGCCTTGCACACCGTGACTGGTGCCGAGCAGGTGTTTCAGGAAGTACTCGTGGCCCTTGCCGCTGGAGCCAAGAATGTTGGAGCGCCAGACGAACATATTGCGCGGCCAGTTGTCGGGGTGATCCGGGTCCTCGCAGCTCATCGCCAGCGAGCCATCTTTCAGGCTTTTGACGGTGTAGTCTTTCGGCTCCATGCCAGCCGCATTCGCATCGCGCACGACCTGTAACGGGTTGGTCTTGAGCTGCGGCGCCGAGGGCAACCAGCCCATGCGCTCGGCGCGCACGTTGTAATCGATCATGCTGCCGGCAAATAATTTTTTGTTGGCCAGCGGTGACAGCACTTCTTCCATGCCCAGTTTTTCATAGCGCCACTGGTCGGTGTGGGCGTAGAAAAAACTGGTCGAGTTCATTTGCCGTGGCGGACGAATCCAGTCCAGCGCGAAGGCCAGCGCGGTCCAGCCGGTTTGCGGCCTGAGCTTTTCCTGCCCCACGTAGTGTGCCCAGCCACCACCGCTCTGGCCAATACAGCCACACATCATCAACATGTTGATAACGCCGCGGTAGTTCATGTCGGCGTGGTACCAATGGTTCATGGCCGCGCCAATGATGACCATCGACTTGCCCTGTGTCTTGTCGGCGTTGTCGGCAAACTGGCGTGCCACCGTGATCAGCTGTTCGCGGGGTGTGCCGGTAATGCGCTCCTGCCAGGCCGGTGTGTAAGGCGTGTCGTCGTTGAAGTCTTTCGCCGCCAGTTCTCCGGGCAGACCGCGGGCCACGCCATAGTTGGCCACCTGCAGGTCGAACACCGTGGCCACCAGCGCCTCGCGCTTGTCACCTTCCTTGCCCAGCGCAATGCGCTGCACCGGCACCGTGCGCACCAGCACGTTGTTGCTGGCATCACCGGAGGCATTGTTCGGGAAATGCTCACTCTCAATGCCACCGAAGTAGGGGAAGCCGACTTTTGCCGTCTCCATGCTGGGGCTTTCGCCCTCCATCACGGTAAGCTTGAGTTTGACGTTGTTACCGTGGCGCGCTTCTTTTGCTTCCAGGTTCCATTGCCCCTGGTCGGCGCGGCCGTCTGCGCCCCAGCGAAAACCAATGGCGCCGTTGGGCAGCACGACCTTGCCACTGTCATCAAAAGCGACGGTTTTCCATTCGGGGTTGTTGGCAGCGCCGAGCTTGCCATTGAAGTCGGAGGCGCGCACGTAACGGTCGGGCACCATCACCGTCTCACCGCCCGGCAACGCATGTTCCTTGAGCATCACCAGCATCGGCATGTCGGTGTAGCGACGCACGTAGTTGTCAAAGTAGGCGCTACGCTTGTCGAAATAGAACTCTTTCAGGATGACGTGGCCCATGGCCATGGCCACCGCGGCGTCGGTGCCCTGCTTGGGCTTCATCCAGATGTCAGACAGTTTCGCAACTTCCGAGTAGTCGGGCGTCACGGCCACGGTCTTGGCGCCCTTGTAGCGCACCTCGGTGAAGAAATGGGCGTCCGGCGTGCGCGTCTGCGGCACGTTGGAGCCCCAGGCGATGATGTAGCTGGAGTTGTACCAGTCGGCCGATTCGGGCACATCGGTTTGTTCGCCCCAGATCTGCGGGCTGGCCGGTGGCAGGTCGCAGTACCAGTCGTAAAAGCTCATGCTGACGCCACCGATCAGGCTCAGGTAGCGGCTGCCCGCTGCGTAAGAGACCATCGACATGGCCGGAATCGGCGAGAAGCCGATGATGCGGTCAGGCCCGTGTTTTTTGATGGTGTAGACGTTGGCGGCGGCCACCATCTCGTTGACTTCGTCCCAGCTGGAGCGCACAAATCCGCCCAGTCCACGCACGATCTGGTAGTCACGGCGCTTCGCATCCGACTCGGCAATCGAGGCCCAGGCGTCAACCGGATCGTGGGACAGACGCGCCTCGCGCCACAATTTGAGCAGTTGGCCGCGCACCATCGGGTATTTGACGCGGTTGGCGCTGTACAGGTACCAGCTGTAACTGGCGCCGCGCGAGCAGCCGCGCGGTTCGTGGTTGGGCATGTCCCAGCGCGTGCGCGGGTAGTCGGTCTGCTGGGTCTCCCAGGTCACGATGCCGCCCTTGACGTAGATCTTCCAGGAGCACGAGCCGGTGCAGTTGACGCCGTGCGTTGAGCGCACGATCTTGTCGTGTGCCCAGCGGTCGCGGTAGGCGTCCTCCCAGGTGCGGTCTTCGCCGGTGGTGACACCGTGTTCGCCAGCGAAAGGTTCTTTGGGTTGCGAGAAATATGTCAGCCGATCCAGGAAGTGGCTCATGGAAAACCTCTGTAAAAGTGGCAATTTATGGGTAAAAACAGGCTGTAAGCACCGTGTGGTATGCGCAGGCAGCTATAAAAAACATAGTAAATAGAGGGCCGCAACAGGCTCCAACGGGCTCACGGATTCTTGATTTCGGAACCTGCGCGCAGGTAGAACCACCAGTTCAGTACCAGACACAAGGCGTAGAAGACGGCAAAGCCATACATCGCCATCTGCGGTGTGCCGGCCTTGATCTGGGCACCAATAACCACCGGTGCAATGAAGGCACCATAGGCGGCCACGGCCGAAGTCCAGCCCAGCACCGGCCCGGCTTGTTGCCGGTCAAAAATGACGCCGATGGTGCGAAAGGTCGATCCGTTGCCAATGCCGCTGGCGGCAAACAGCAGCACAAACAGCCACATGAACGCCTGGAAATACTGCTCGGGGGTAGCCGAGCTGTAGGCCTGCATCATCACGTAACCGACGGCACCCGAGGCCACCACCATCACCGCCGAGATCACCTGCGTCACGATGGAGCCACCCACCTTGTCGGCAATCCAGCCACCCACCGGGCGGATCAGGGCGCCGACAAACGGACCGATCCAGGCGTAGGTGAGAGCCGACGGTGCATTGGGGTTTTTCAGGGCGTGCTGCATCACGCCGCTGGCATCGGGCAGGTGGCTGATGCCGAAGATCACCGTGATGGACAAAGGCAAGGCCATCGAGAAGCCGATGAAAGAACCGAAAGTCACGATATAGAGCAGCGTCAGGGACCAGGTGTGCTTGTTCCTGAAGATCTGGAACTGCTTGGCAATGTTGCCCTTCATCTCGCCAAATGCTGCCAGCTTCATGGCCGCCAGTGTGGCGACGATAGTCAGGGGCAGGGCGACCCACATGTTGAGCAGGCCCAGACCGGCAGGCGCTGGCAAATAAAGGTAAAGCCCGAAGCCGCCGATGACGCAGGTAATGCCCCACAGGTAGAGGATCTTGCTGAAGGCCTTGACGGTACCCCCATAGTTGGGTGACAGCGCCAACAGGTTGTTCATGCCAAACCAGGCGGCAACTACCAGCGGCAACAGGATGGCGGCCCAGATGAAGCCGGCGTTTTGTATGAAAGTTGGCGTGCCGGCAACGATCTTGCCCATGATCCAGCCACTGTCCTTGAGCAGCACCATGGAGCCGCCGCCAGCAGCACCAAAGAGGCCAACCGTCATCACCAGCGGAATCAGCACCTGCATCGTGGTGACGCCAAAATTGCCCAGGCCTGCGTTGAGTCCCAGGCCGGTGCCTTGCAGCCGCTTGGGAAAGAAGCCGGTGATGTTGGACATGGAACAGGCAAAGTTGCCGCCGCCAATGCCACTCAGGAAGGCACAGGCCTGAAACACCCACAGCGGTGTGTTCTTGTCCTGCAGCGCCATGCCGGTCCAGACCGCTGGAATAATCAGCAGCGCAGAAGTTAAAAAGATGGTGTTGCGCCCACCCGCCAGCCGGATGAAGAAGGAAGCCGGGATGCGCATCGTAGCCCCCATCAGGCCGGCAATGGCGGTCAGCGTGAACATGTCGGCCGGCTTGAACGGGAAGCCCAGGTTCAGCATCTGCACCGTGATGATGCCCCACATGGCCCAGACGGCAAAGCCGCACAGCAGGTTGGGGATCGAGATCCACAGGTTGCGATTGGCAATGCGCTTGCCGGTTGACTCCCAGAACTGCTCGTCTTCGGGGCGCCAGTCGGCAATGTCAGCGCGGGATTGGGGGGTGTTGCTCATGGTGGTCTTTCAAAATGAAGATCAATTGGCGTGTTGCAGACTCACAGGGCGAACGGCTTGGCGTTCTGGCCCATGACTTCGCGGCCCCGCACCTCGGTCCAGAACATCCAGATCAGCGAGACCCAGACCACGCCGTACATCAGCATGAAGGCGCTGGAGCGAATGCCGGTCAAGTCCATCAGGGCGCCAAACATCACGGGCAGCACAAAACCGCCCAGGCCACCGGCCAGGCCAACGATGCCGCTGATGGTGCCGATGTTGGTGGGATAGTCGTCGCTGATGTATTTGAAGACGCTGGCCTTGCCAAAGGCGAAGGCGATACCCAGGATGAACATCAGGGTGGTGAAGAGGTAAACGTTCAGGCCGATGTGGAAGGTCTTGGGACCATTGACGGTGGCAACGGTGAAGTCAAACTGCGGGTAGCTGAGCAGGAACAGGCAAACCCAGCTGACCCACAAGACCCACCAGGTGACACTGTGCGCACCCCATTTGTCAGACATCCAGCCGCCCACGGCGCGCAGCACGCCACCGGGCAGCGAGAAGCAGGCGGCCAGCAGGGCGGCAGAGCGGATGTCCAGACCAAACTCGCCCACGTAGTACTGCACCATCCACAAGGACAGCGCCACATAGCCGCCAAAGACGATGCTGTAGTACTGACAGTACTTGAGTACCCTGGGGTCTTTCAGCGATTTGAGCTGGTCGCTGAACTTGATGTGGCTGGGCACCAGATGGGCCGGGTCGCTATAGCTGAGAAACCAGAACAGGACAACGGTGCCCAGCATGATGGCGGCATAGACCTGCGGCACCAGCGTCCAGCCAAACGCCACCACCAGTGCCGGTGCAACGAACTTGTTGACGGCGGCACCCGAGTTGCCGGCACCGTAGATGCCCATCGCAAAGCCCTGCTGCTTCTTGGGGAACCAGCGCGCCACATAGGGCGTGCCGACCGAGAACGAACCACCCGCCAGGCCGACGAACAGGCCGATAAACAGAAAGTGCCAATAGGCGGTGGCATAACTCATCATCCAGATGGCCGGTACCGTCAGGGCCATCAGGAGCGTCATGACAATGCGGCCACCGTACTTGTCAGTCCAGATGCCCAGTGGCACCCGGATCAGCGAGCCGGTCAGTACCGGTGTGGCCGTCAGCAGACCAAATTCTGTGGCATTGAGTCCCAGTGCCTTCTTGATCGGGATGCCAATCACGCCAAACATCATCCAGACCATGAAGCACACCGTGAAGGCCAGCGTGCTGACCATCAGTACCGAGAGGGCTTGCCCTTTTTTTGTCATGTCAAAACCTCTTGTTAATTGAGCGCTACTTCATCGTCCCCTGGCCATAGCGCTCTTCATAGCCTTTGCGCACTTTCTCGATGGCATCCTTGCCCATGCCGTTGAAGAACCAGTCGTGACCGGCAATCGGCTTGAAATATTTGTCCAGCATGGCGTTGGCAAAATCTTCGTTGCCATCTTTCTTGCGGACCACTTCCTTCAATTCCGGAATCCACTTGAAATAAGTGTGCTGGCTGACTTCGTAAATGCCGTGCCACCAGGTGTAGTCCGGCCCGTTCATGGCGGCACCATGGCGTGCACGGCGGCCTTCGTGGTGCCAGATCTCGAACCAGGTCCACTTGATCTTGGCATCCATGGGCTCCTTGCTCAGGTAGCCCTTGTCCTCAAGCTCCTTCATGATGGCAGCGACGGGTTTGGCATATTTGTCGTTGTACAGATCCACCACGTCGTCAAACTGCTTGTAGTGACCGTCCACCGTGTTGCTGCTGTGGCAGGTGACGCAGACATTCTTCATGCTGTCGCGGCGCTGCTCCCAGGTCAGAATCTGGACCACTTTGGCACCCCTGACCTCGTCACCCACTTTAGGCAGCGGCTTGCCTTCAGGTTGGTCGAACTCGTCACCATTGCTCAGGCGAACCATATTGAGCTTGGTCGAGACGGCTGGCCGCAAGGTCCAGGAAATGCGTTCACCAACGTCGTGTGTCACCTTCTGATCTCTGGTGGCACTCATGTGGCAGGTGGCGCAGGTGGGTGCTGCCGTGTAATCAACACCGGCCACCCACTTTTTCGACTTCAGGTTCATCTGGTCCACATTGGCGCGGTAGGCAATGCCGTGCTTGGACTCGTTGTAGATTTCCATTTGTGGATGATCCGGGCCGAGATGGCATTTGCCGCAAGTCTCTGGCGTGCGTGCTTGCGCCGCCGAGAAGTTGTGACGCGTGTGGCAGGCCGAGCACGATCCCAATGAACCATCGAGGTTCTTGCGGCCTATGCCGGTATTGGGCCAGGTTTGCGGCGTTGGCTTGCCCTTGGCATCGAGCTCAACCGTACTGCCGTGGCACTGCTTGCAGCCGGCGTTGACGGCGGCCGGGCCACCGATCACCTCACCCAGCAGGTTGTCGACCGAGGCCAGGATATTGCCGGCCTTGGCGTGGTGCGAGCGCTGTTGCTGCGCCACTTCGGCGGCGTGGCAATTGGCGCAGGTTTTGGGGGTGACGATCACCTGAATAGAGGCGCCGTTGTGAGCAAAGGCGCCCGGTTCACCCTGCTTCAATTTGTGGCAGTCGTAGCAGTCCACGTTCTTGCTGAAGTGGGCACTTTTCTTCCATTCGCCATAAATGCCCGGGTCGTCATCCGGGCCGTGACAGCTCAGGCACTTCTTGCCTATCGCGGCATCAGCCGGCGACTTCTTGTTGATGCGATCAACAGCCGCTTTTTTGGGCTCTGCCACCGTTTTTTTGGCGCTAGCGTCGGCAGCAAATGCCTGACCGGCAAATACCAGGGTCACCAGGCTGGCCAAGGCCAAAAACATCTGAACTCGTTTCGTCATATCAAAGCTTTCAATCAGTTGAGGACAAAGCTTGCTGACTGCGTATCGCCACGCGGCCTGCGGCAAACCTGTTGGTTGAGTAGCCTGACTTTAGGACGAGCTGATGATTGACGGTATCCCTCTGAAGGAGGACCAGCTTCGGCAAATGGAACTAGGCGCTCCCGGGCGGCATAGTTCCAAAGAACTAGGTGGCTTTTTTCACTTGCCGGGGCGAACTGATTGATTGCCGCCCCAAACCGGACTTTTATTCCGTCGGGCAAACCATTTCTGGGATCCCATCCAAGTGCGCGTTGTGCCTATGGCACTGAATGATGATGCGGGTGGGGCCGCTACTTACTCTTCGTCGAACCCCACGTAACGGACGAAGTTTTTATTGTCTTCGCGGACCGACTTTACGGTGTTGGCCACGAAAGTTTCGTCTGGATAACCCATCGCGATGCAGATCATAATGCTCTGGTTATCCGGAATGCCCGCATGCTCACGCACTACACTGGACTGCATGATGCCTTGGCCGTTGATGACGCAGCCCAAACCTCTTTCCCATGCGGCCAGCACGATGGCATGCGACAAAGCACCGAGGTCGAATTGGCTGATTGCTGCAGGTTCGAGGTACTTGTCGTAGGTCAGAACCAGCGAAACCGGCGCGTCGAACTGGCGAAAACCCCTCATTACCCAGTCCGTGCGTCGAATCTTGTCATCGCGCTCAATGCCCATCGCCTCAAAGAGCTGAACTGCAATTCCAATCTGGCGCTTGCGGTGCTCGCCTTCATAGGCCTCGCTCATCGGAAAGTCTCGCTTTGGCGGTACACCAGCAACCATGTTCTTGGTATTGCCCGTGCGGATTCGGTCCAATGGCGCGCCAGTCACCACATGCACATGCCAGGGTTGGGTGTTCATTGACGACGGCGCCCATTTGGCCACCTCGATGATTTCCTCGATAACGGCACGGGAAACGGGTTTGTTCAGATAGCCGCGAATGCTTTTTCGCTGACGGACAAGTTGCTCGAATTCCATAGGGTTCGCTCCTGGGTCATGTAGGGCACCTCGCACCTTGCGGGGTGTTATCGATCCTTCTTTCGCGGGGCAGGCAGGCGCTCCATCTCACTCAACGCCCCATCGGTGACCGCGCCATCGATGCCCCCATCCTGCATTTTCTCAAGAAGGTTCAGGCGGTTGCCTCTGGAAAGCGATTACATTGTCTCAGTGTAAGGTGTCAGCTTCCCGGCTTTCAAACGTGTGCAATAGGCGTATCCACATGAAGCAGATCAAACAACTTGCGCTGGGATTCCTGATGGTGGCAGCAGCATCGAGCGGGCACACTGCCCCACTGGGGTCTCCACCGCAACCGGTGGTCAATGTCGGCCGTATCGAGCGGTTAGACAATTTCCCGTCCCGATATGTCGAATCGCGTTCCATCGACGTATGGTTACCCAGCGACTACTCCCCAACGAAGCGCTATGCGGTGATCTACATGCAAGACGGTCAAGGCCTGTTTGACGCCAACCAGACCTGGAACAAACAAGCCTGGAATGTGCATCTGGCGCTGTCAGAACTAATGAAGAATGGCAAGGTTCAGGAGGCCATCGTGGTCGGCATTCCCAACGGAGGGAAGTACCGCTACAGCGAGTACTACCCCGACAAATACCTGGCATTGGCACCACAAGATGTGCGGGCGGACTACGTAAGCCGTGCCCAGTGGGACAAGCCCCTGGCAGACGCCTACTTGCGCTTCCTGGTGGAAGAGCTCAAGCCTGCCATAGACCAGCGATACGCCACACGGCGGGATCCTGCAGGCACTTTTGTCATGGGCTCCAGTATGGGCGGCATGATTTCCATCTACGCCATCTGCGAATATCCGCAGGTATTTGGCGGAGCTGCCGGTCTATCCACCCATTGGGTGGGGCGCCCCAGCAACTGGGGTGCACCGGAGCGGCTTCAAAACGTCAGCTTGCCGTTGGCGGCATTCAATTACCTGCAAAGCCACCTGCCGAAGGCGAACACACGGCGTTTGTACATGGACCACGGCACCACCGGGCTGGATGCGATCTATGGGATTCACCAAAAGGTAGTGGATGAAATCGCAAGGGAAATGGGCTATGACTCGGCTCACTGGCAAAGCCGCATTTTTGAAGGTGCTGGACACACCGAAACGGATTGGGCCGTCCGAGTAGAGATTCCACTGACTTTTTTGCTCGGCAAACCTTAGCCTATGACAAACCGTATTCACTGGCCATGACGGCGGCGTGAACCCGGGAGCTGACGTCGAGTTTGCGCAAGACGTGTTGCACGTGGATTTTCACGGTGGTCTCGGCAATGCCGTGTTCGCGGGCAATTTCCTTGTTGCTGGCGCCGCGGGCAATGCCCCGCAAAATATCAAGCTCGCGCGGTGACAGGCTGGCAATGCACGCCGCGCTGGACGGGCTGGCACTGGCCAGTGCCACCGGCGCTGCCCTGGTGGCACCGCGGTAGGCGGCGACCAGTTTGCTGGTCATCTCGGGAGCGACCACGCTGTCGCCCTGCATGGCACTTTGAATGGCCGCTGCCAGCGCGTCGCCCTCGATGGTCTTGAGCAGGTAGCCGGCCGCGCCGCCGCGCAAGGCGGCAGCCAGATCGTTTTCGTCTTCGCTGACGGTCAGCATCAGGATGCGGGCACCGGGTGCCGCTTCCAGCAGTGCCGGCAGGGCATCGACACCGTTGACACCGGGCAGGTGGTTGTCGAGCAGGATCAGGTCGGGTTGCAGCTCTTGCGCCTTGCGCTGCGCCTGGCCGGCGTCGGCGGCATCGGCAATGACGCACAGCCGTGGGTCACGCATCAACAGCGCGGTCAGGCCGCGCCGAAACAAGGTATGGTCGTCCACCACCAGTATCCGGATGGGCGCGCGGTCAACGGGCTTTGGGATGGAACTCATGCGGCAGCGGCACTGGTTTGCGGTGCCGCTGCGGGCAGCCGGGGCATCGGGTGCGCCGGCAGCGGCAGGGTCAGAATGATGGAACTGCCATGGCCCGGTGTCGAGATCACGTCGAGTCCGGCACCGATGCGCTGGGCGCGCTCGGTCATGATGCGAAGCCCCACATGGGTTTCATCAAGCTGATCGGTGCCGGGGTTGAATCCGATACCGTCATCGCGCACTTCAAAGCGCCAGGCTGGTTGTTGTTGCACGTCGAGCCAGACCTGTGAGGCGCGGGCGTGTTTGCGGACATTGGACAAGGCTTCCTGAACGATATGCAGCACCTGGATTTGCAGGTCGGGCGACAGCGGCATGCCCTGGCCCTGCATGCTCATGGAGGCCTTCATGCCGCTTTGGTGTTCAAATTTGCGCAGCGTGGTGGCCAGCGCCGGTTCAATGTCTTCGGTGTTGGTGCGGGTGCGAAAGTGCAGCAGCAACTCGCGCACGTCACCGTAGCTTTCGCGCACGCCCACGTCAATTTCTTCCAGCACCTGTTTGATGTCAGTCGCGTTGCCGGTCTGTACCGCATCGCGCATCAGCTGTACCTGAATTTTCAGAAACGCCAGGGATTGGGCAATCGAGTCATGCAGCTCACGCGCCAGCAGATGGCGCTCCTGCGACACGGCGGCTTCTTTTTCCAGCGCATTGAGGCGCAGGTTTTCCATGGCGCTGGCCAGGTGGCTGATAAGCGCGTCCAGCAGCGAGCGCTCGGCCGCCAAGGGGTTGACGCGGGCATGAAAAAACAGATCCACCTCGCCCATCAGGCGCTGGTGTAAATGCACCGGAATATTGACCACCGTCTCAAATCCGGCTTTGGCGCAATGCTGCATGGACGGGCGGCTCAGCGCCTGGATCGGTATCACGCGCAAGCCAGTCTCAACGGTGGCCACGCCGCAATGACAGTCGCCTTTGTCAAGGCACAGTTCGGCGTCCACCATCGAGCCTGGCAGACCGTGGGCCGCCAGCATCAGGTAACGCTGGTTGGCCTGGTCTGACCAGCGCAGGGCGACGCCGTCGGCGCGGGCAATCCGGGTAATGCTTTTGGCAAAGCCCTGGGCCAGTTCGTCCAGTGTGGTGGCCTTGGCGACCAGCGCTGTAACCTCGTACAGGCTTTCCAGCCGTTCATGTTTTTCTTCGAGCTGGGCGGTTTTTTCGGCAACCTTGCGTTCCAGATGCCGGTACATGGACTGCAGGTGCTCCGCCATGCCGTTAAAGCCGTCGGCCAAGGTACCGAATTCGTCACTGGTGACGCGTTCCACGCGGGCGTCAAAGTCACCCAGCTGAATTTTGTCAATGGCCTGCTTGAGCTGGCCAACCGGCTCCAGCACAAACAGATAGCCGGTGTAGAGCAGCACCGCAGCGCCCAGAATGGCCATGGCAAGCATGCTCATCTGCAACAGGTGCAGCATGGCGGTCCAGTGCGCCATGTGGGCCTCGATGGCGGTCACGAAAGCGTCAATGTGCGAGGCAAAGGCCACGGTCTCGGCGCGCAGGTCACGCAGCACGCTAGGCCTGTCATCAATCCAGCGGGTGCGAAAGCTCAGCCAGTCGCTCTCGACGGTGGCGAAGCGGGCGCGTACCGTGTCGTCCCACGGCACAAACAAGGGGCGCTCCGGGTCGCCGCTGTGCAGCACTGCCAGGCTTTGGTCAAATTCGCTGACCTGCCCGGTCAAGGCGCTGGTCTCGCCGGTTCCAATCGACAGCGCCATCCGGTATGACTGCATGCGCATTCGTCCGGCCTCATTGACGGCTGCCGCGCCGCCGTCAAGCTGCCATGAAACCCATAGCGTGGCGGCGGTCGAGAGCAGCGCCAGCAACAGGAACGGCGTGCCAACCAGCGCCAGCTTGGCCCCCAGGCTCCAGTGCTTGCGTTGCGTCATGGCGTGTTTCTGACGCTGGCCCCAATGCTCAGACGGTGCGCTCAAAAATGGCGGCAATGCCCTGACCACCGCCAATACACATGGTGACCAGCGCGTAGCGCCCGCCAATGCGCTCCAGTTCATACAGTGCTTTGACGGTAATCAGCGCACCGGTGGCACCAATCGGGTGCCCGAGTGAAATGCCCGAACCATTCGGGTTGACCTTGGCCGGGTCCAGACCCAGGTCGCGGCTCACGGCGCAAGCCTGGGCGGCAAAGGCCTCGTTGGCCTCAATCACGTCCAGATCATTGACCGTCAAACCGGCTTTCTTGAGGGCCAGCTGCGTTGCCGGCACCGGGCCAATGCCCATGTATTTGGGATCGACACCGGCGTGCGCGTAAGCCACCAGACGCGCCATGGGCTTGAGGCCGCGGGCCTTGGCGGTGGCGGCTTCCATCAGCACCACGGCGGCCGCCGCGTCGTTGATGCCGGAGGCATTGCCGGCCGTTACCGTGCCGTTTTCTTTCAGAAAAGCGGGCTTCAGTTTGGCCATGTCGGCCAGTGAGCAGTTGGGGCGGAAGTGCTCGTCGGTGGCGTAAGCGATGTCGCCTTTTTTGCTCTTGAGCATGACCGGCATGATCTGGGACTTGAAGTAACCGGCCTCGGTGGCGCGCTGGGCGCGGTTGTGGCTCTCGACGGCAATCGCGTCCTGCTCTTCGCGCGTGATGCCCCATTTGGCGGCAATGTTTTCGGCGGTCACCCCCATGTGAATCGTCTGGAACGGGTCGTGCAGCGCGCCCACCACCATGTCAACCATTTTGCTGTCGCCCATGCGAGCACCCCAGCGTGCCGTCAGGCTGGCGTAGGGGCCGCGGCTCATGTTCTCGGCGCCACCGCCAATCGCAATGTCGGCGTCACCCAGCAAAATCGACTGGCTGGCCGAGACAATGGCCTGCAGGCCGGAGCCGCACAGACGGTTGACGTTGAAGGCTGGCGTGCCTTCGGCGCAGCCGCCGTTGATGGCCGCCACGCGGGACAGGTACATGTCTTTGGGTTCGGTGTTGACCACATGGCCAAAGACCACGTGACCGACGTCAGCGCCGGCGACACCGGCGCGCGCCAGGGATTCGCGCACCACTTGCGCGGCCAGTTCGGTCGGGGCAATGTCTTTCAGACTGCCACCATAGGTGCCAATGGCGGTGCGTACACCGCTGACAACGACAACTTCACGACTCATAAAAATCTCCTGAATTGAGAAAGGTAAAAAAAATCAACGCGGCGTGCCATTGAATGCTGATCGACATCTTACTGGGCTAGGCATTGCCGTGCGGCCGGTCGCGCACATCAGCAATCGGGTTACTGCCAAACTCGGGGTGGGCCAGGTAAGCCAGCACCTGGCTGGCGGTGTGGGCCGGGCTGCTCAACTGGCCTGTGCGTTGGAGGTCTGTAAACAGATGCTGGTCGGGAAATGTCGCCGCACTGGCATTGCGCAGGTGCTGTTGCATGTCGGTATCGATGACGCCTGGGGCCAGCGAGCAGACCTTTGCGCCATTCGGCTTGAGCGCCTCTTCCAGGGCCAGACAGCGGGTAAAGTGATCCATGCCGGCCTTGGCCGCGCAATAAGCCGCCTGGGAGGCCATGGCGCGGCGCCCCAGCCCGGACGAAATGTTGAGCACCTTGCGTGCGATGTTCCATGCCTGCGTTGCACCCAGGAAGGCGGCGCTGAGCAGCAGCGGCGCCTCCAGGCTGACCCGCAGGGCCTGGCTGAGTTCAACCGGATGGCAGGCACTCAAGGGGGCAATGCGCGTCATGCTGGCGGCGTTGTTGATCAGGGTTGCGCTGGCAAACGAAGCCGCTGGCCGGGCTTCCAGCCACTGCGTCAATGCCGTGGCCAGCACGACACCTTGTTCAAGGTCGCCCTTCCATTGTTCGAGTTGACAGTTCAGTTTGGCGGCATCCGTTGCCAGGCCGTCATGGGCGTTGCGCGAAATGCACAGCAGCGAGTTGCTGGCGCCCAGCAGTTGCCGTGCCATGGCCAGTCCGAGGCCACGCGAGGCACCGGTCAGAATGAAAAGATGGGGGGTCATGTGAGCCTGGGGTGGCGTCCGGAGTTGCGCGGCACCTATTTGTGGTCGTGCAATTCGGCCAGGTTGATGAGTGCCGACACGACTTGAGCTTTGAAGCCGATTCTGTTTCTGCCAACGCCGTCCCCGCCGCTGAGAATCAATTGTTGCAGGTACTCGGCGCAATCCTTGTGGCCCCAAAAAACCCGGATCGCCTTGGCAACCCGTTCATGGTGCGCCGTGATGATTTCCATTTCATGGTCGACCCGCGCCTGCCAGGGCAGTTCATGCAAAGGCATGGGCCGGGTCGGCAGGTCTTCCTCCTCCTCATTGAGTTCGGGAAATCCGGTGGAATTTTTTTTGGGCATGACTTTCTTCGGGAGGGCTGTGCCGCCGCGTTCGCAGTGCACATTGGCATTATCCAATATTCGCCCGTCGCAGCGGCAGGCGCACGGTGGTGTCCAGACCGGTGATGCGGCCCATCAACACACGGTTGTCCAGGCTGATGCTGCCTTCGAGTGCTTCGACGATCTCGTGGCAGATGGCCAGCCCGAGGCCCGACCCGGATCCGGGCTCGCCTGCCGAGAAGGGCTGGAACAGTCGCGTGCGCATTTCTGGCGCTATGCCGGGGCCACTGTCGCTGATGGTCAGGGCAGCAAACCGGGTGTCACCAACCAGCTGCACGCTCAACTGGCCATTGACGGGTGTGAAGCGAATGGCGTTGTGCAGCAGATTGCGTGAAAGTTCACGCAGCATCCAGTCGTGGGTGCGAACCGGCGCCGGTGCCGTGGCAATTTCAAAGTCAATGTCTCTGGCGGCGATCAGCGCCGAGAGGTCAAGTGCAACGTCGCGCAGCACCTGCGCCCAGTCGACGTCGCTGGTTGCCGGTTGTTGCACCAGTTGCGCCACTTTGGCCAGTGCCAGCATCTGATTGGCCAGCGTCGTGGCGCGCTCGACCGTGTCCCTGATTTCGAGCAACGCTTGTGCCGGCTCGACGTCACCGCGCAACGCCGACTGGACCTGGACTTTCAGTACCGCCAGCGGCGTGCGCAACTGGTGGGAGGCGTCGCGCACAAAGCGCTTCTGGTGATCCAGCAGGTGTTGCAGCCGGGCCATGAAACTGTTGGTGGCAATGATCAGCGGAATGAGTTCGCGCGGCGCGTCGGGTGCTTGTAGTGGCGACAAATCACCGTCCGGGCGGGCTTGCAACTGGGCGCTCAAACTGCGTACCGGCCGGGTCGCGCGCTGGACCACCATAATCACCACCAGCGCGATGATCGAGACCAGCGCCGCCTGGCGCCACAAGGTGTCCAGCAGAATCTGGCGCGCCAGGGTACGGCGCAGTTCCAGCGTTTCGGCCACCTGCACCATCGCCATCGCCCGAGCGCGGTCTATCGCCACCGGTTGCAGCAGCACGACCACGCGTACCGGGTCACCGCGAAACGTATCGTCATAAAAGTCAGCCAGCGCGGCATAGGGTCCATGGTCGGGCAAGCGGCCGCGCCAGGCCGGCAACTCGGTAAAGCCGTCAATCAATTCACCCTGGATGGTGGAAATGCGGTACACCATCCGGCTGCGGTTGTCGGCCTCAAACGACTCCAGCACGGCGTACGGTACTTCGGCGTGCAGCTGCGCGTCAGCGCCTTCACCCTGTGCCTTGATGTGCTCGCCAATCGACTTGGCAGAGGCCAGCAGCGTGCGGTCATAGGCGATGTTGACGGTGTTCAGCGCCTGCCGGTAGAGGCTCACGGTATCGACCAGAATGAACAGCCCAATGGGCAGCAAAATGCCCAGCAGGATGTAGCGCCGAAGCGATATGGCCTCTTGGCCTGGCGCGCTCTGGCCAGCTGCCTGGGCGCGCTTCAAACCGCCACCTTCAGCAGATAGCCCAGGCCACGCAGTGTCATCAACTTGGCGCCAGTGGGCAGCAACTTTTTGCGCAGCCGGTAGGCAACAACCTCAACCGCCTCAAACTGGACGTCAAGTTCCCCCGGGAACACCAGTTCAAACAATCGCTCTTTGCTGACTGCGTGGCCGGGTCGCGCCAGCAAGGCCTTCAGCAGTGCCAGCTCGCGCGGCGTGAGGTCAAGTACCTGACCCTGGTGGTAGATTGCACCGCTATCTTTATCGTAGCTGATCACGCTTGCTGCACGGGGGCTGGAAGTCAATTCGGCACTATTTTCAGAGTGTCTGCGGTGCAATGCACGCAATCGCGCTTCGAGTTCGTCCAGGTCGAACGGCTTGGGCAAATAGTCGTCAGCGCCGGCATTGAGCCCCTGGACCCGGTCGCCGACAGTGCCGCGCGCCGTCAGGATCAGCACCGGCGTTGTCAGACCGTCCTGGCGCGCCTGCTCAAGAATTTGCAGGCCGTCCCGCCCGGGCAGGGTCAAATCGAGCAGGATGACATCGGGCTGGCTGGCGCGCCAGTGTCCCAAAGCGGCGCGACCGTCGGTGCAAACCTCAACCTGCCAGCCGAGCCGCGTCAGGGCGCGCAGCAAGGTCGTGTGCAACGCCGGATCATCTTCCACCAGAAGCAGTTTCATGGGCAACACCATAGCATTTTGAAAAATGCGGATGCGGGCCTCGTATCAGTATTTACCCTAGTGTCGACGGACAGCCATTTGACAGCCTGCCGGCGCACCATCGAGCGGTGACAAAACCTACAGGAGAACACTGATGCGTCGCGATACCTTTCTGAAATCCATGGCGGCCCTGGCCGCAGCGGGCGGTCTGCCACTCTCGGCACTGGCGGCCAACAATATCAAGATGATGATTCCGGCCAACCCGGGCGGCGGCTGGGACACCACCGGGCGTGCGCTGGGCAAGGCCATGCTCGATGCCAAGGTGGCTGATACGGTTACCTTTGACAACAAGGGTGGCGCCGCCGGCGCCCTCGGTCTGGCACAGTTCGTCAGCGGCAGCAAGGGTGATCCCAACGCCATCATGGTGATGGGTGCCGTCATGCTGGGCGGGCTGATCACCGGCAAGCCGCCGGTTTCGCTCAGCTCGGCCACGCCACTGGCCCGTTTGACCAGTGAATACAACGTTTTTGTGTTGCCCGCCAACTCCCCCTTCAAGAGCCTCAAGGAGGTCATTGAGCAGTTCAAGAAAGACCCCGGCAGTATCAAGTGGGGTGGCGGTTCACGCGGCTCCACAGAACACATTGCAGCGGCAATGATTGCGCGCGAGGTCGGTGTTGACGCGACCAAGGTCAACTATGTGGCGTTCCGGGGTGGTGGTGAAGCGACCGCTGCCATTCTTGGAGGCAACGTCACCCTGGGCGGCGGTGGCTACAGCGAAATGTCGGAATACATCAACGCCGGCAAGATGAAGGGTCTGGCCGTCACGTCCGGTACGCGTCTGAAGGGGGTCGATATTCCGACGCTCAAAGAACTTGGCGTCAACGTCGAAATCGGCAACTGGCGGGGTGTTTATGGTGCGCCTGGCATTACCCCGGCACAACGCAAAGCACTGACCGACATGCTGCTCAAAGCTGCCAAATCCAAGACCTGGGCTGAGTCTCTTGAGAAGAACAACTGGACGGCAGCGGTATTGGCTGGCCCCGAGTTTGAAAAATTTGTGGACGATGATTTTGCCGCTTTGCGCGCCACCATGGTGAAAGCCGGCATGGTCTAGGCCGCTGCCGACCGAGCGGCTGCCGATGTTTTCCGGCGACGGGAACATCGGCTTTTTTCAGTGCTGCGTTCGCCAGTATTTTTCTCTTTTCGTTATGAGACAAGCAACCATGGCACAACAAGTTCCATCCTTCACGCTACTGCAGACCGCGGTTGGCGTGGGCGTCGTTCTGGTGGCGTTGGGCCTGGCGGCCGGCGCGGTCAGCATTCCCTCGAATGCCGGCTACGCCGGTGTCGGTCCCAACTTCCTGCCCTGGCTGGTGGCTTTTGCACTGTCGTTGTGCGGCGCCTTCATGATCTATGAGGCGCGCACCGGTGGCTTTCGCGACATGGAAGAGCCCACGGGTGATGGCAGACCGTATTGGCCGGGCTTTGTCTGGATGTCGGCTGGTTTGCTGGCCAATGCCGCGCTGATTACCACCATCGGCTTCATCTTCAGCTGTACCCTGTGCTTTGTGCTGGCTGCGCGCGGATTGCGCAGCGCCGAGGGACAAACCGCGCAAGGGATCAGGCCGTGGCTGGCCGATGCCGTTACCGGCCTGCTGATTGCAGCACCGGTGTACTGGATGTTTACCCAATTCCTGGCCATCAACCTGCCGGGTTTGACAGAAAGCGGGTGGCTCTGATGGATATCTGGAATCAGCTCATTCAGGGCTTCATGACGGCCGGCACACCGGTTAACCTGTTGTGGGCCTTTGTTGGTTGCGCCTTGGGCACGGCGGTCGGCGTGCTGCCGGGTATTGGCCCGGCCACCGCCGTGGCCATGCTGCTGCCAATCACGGCCAAGGTCGATGCCACGGCATCCATGATTTTCTTTGCCGGCATCTACTACGGCGCCATGTACGGTGGCTCCACGACATCGATTTTGCTCAACACGCCGGGCGAGACGGCCAGCATGGTGACCGCCATGGAGGGCAACAAGATGGCCAAGAGCGGGCGCGCCGGTGCGGCATTAGCGACCTCGGCGATAGGCTCTTTTGTGGCAGGCACCATCGCCACCGTGCTGGTAACGCTGTTTGCACCGGTAGTGGCCGACTTTGCCGTCAAGCTGGGGCCGCCCGAATACTTCATGCTGATGCTGCTGGCCTTCACTACAGTCAGTGCTGTGCTGGGTCAAAGCGCGGTGCGTGGTTTGACGGCCCTGTTTGTCGGTCTGGCGGCCGGTCTGGTCGGCATGGACCAGATCACCGGCCAGGCGCGCTATACCGGGGGGGTACCTGAACTGCTGGATGGCATCGAGATTGTGCTGGTGGCAGTCGGTCTGTTTGCCGTTGCCGAAGCATTGCACGCGGTGTTGTTTGAAGGCAAGGTGGTGGAGCACGAAAACAAGATGAGCCGGGTCAGCATGACCAGAGAAGACTGGCGCCGCTCCATTCCAGCCTGGCTGCGAGGCACCGCCATCGGTGCGCCTTTTGGCTGCATCCCGGCGGGCGGTACCGAGATACCGACATTTTTGAGTTACGCCGCAGAAAAGAAACTCGCCAGGGGGAGCAACCTGGCGGAGTTTGGGACCAAAGGCGCCATCGAGGGTGTGGCCGGCCCCGAGGCCGCCAACAACGCCACCGTGACGGCGGCCCTGATTCCGCTGCTGACGCTGGGTATTCCGGTCTCCAACACCACGGCCATCCTGCTCGGTGCGTTTCAGAACTATGGCATTCAGCCGGGGCCACAGCTGTTCACCAGTTCGGCCAATCTGGTCTGGGCCCTGATCGCGTCGCTCTATATCGGCAACGTCATGCTGCTGGTCCTGAACCTGCCGCTGGTCGGCCTGTGGGTCAAGTTGCTCCGGGTTCCAAAACCCCAGCTCTACGCCGGCATATTGATTTTTGCCACGGTCGGCGCCTATGGCATGCGCCAAAGCGCGTTTGATCTGTTCCTGCTTTATGCCATCGGCGTGCTGGGTCTGGTCATGCGCCGTTTCAACTTCCCGACCGCGCCGGTGGTGGTGGGCATGATTCTGGGGCCGCTGGCCGAGGCCCAGCTGCGCAATGCCATTTCGATTGGCGAAGGCAGCGCCATGGTGTTCCTGCAGCGCCCCATGTCGTTGACACTGCTGCTCATTGTTGTGGCCATCCTGGTCCTGCCGCGCCTGCTGAAGCGGCGCGCAATCACCTCGGCCTAGCGCGACACCGGGCTGAGCGCTTGCCACACAATTGCGGCCATTGCGGTTGGGCAGGCCGGTCGCGCGCTAACATCTGTTCATGAACCGGACAGATTCACTGCCACGCGATGCCCAGAGCATTCTGGAGCTGGCGGCGCGCTCCATGTTTGACCTGTTTGCCAATGCCAGCCAGGGCATGATGCTGGTCGACCGGCAGGCACGCGTTGTCTGGATCAACGAACAGTACAAGCGTTTTTTGCCGGCGTTGGGGTTCGAACGGGTGGAAGACTTTGTCGGCCACCCGGTGGCCAGCGTGGTGCAGAACACGCAGATGCACCATGTGCTGGAAACCGGCAAGCCGATCCTGATCGACTTGCTCAGCAATCGGGCCGGCACTTTCGTGGTCAGTCGCATTCCGTTGCGCGACAGCGCCGGTGAGGTGATTGGCGCCCTGGGCATTGTGCTGTTTGACCACGCCGAGACCAGTCTGCAACCGCTGGTTGGCAAGTTTGCCCTGTTGCAGCGCGATCTCGACGATGCGCGGCGTGAGCTGGCCAGCCAGCGCATTACCCAGCGCAACAGTCAGCGCCATGGCCAGCGCCAGTCCAGATATACGTTTGCCAGTTTTGTCGGGGCCAGCGCGGCGGCCGTGGAAGTCAAGCGCCAGGCGCGCCGCGCCGCGCAGACGTCGAGCCCGGTGCTGTTGCTGGGTGAAACCGGCACCGGCAAGGAATTGCTGGCGCACGCGATCCATGCCTCTTCGTCGCGTGCCGGCGGCCCCTTCATCAGTCTGAACATTGCCGCCGTGCCTGACACCTTGCTTGAAGCCGAGTTTTTTGGCGTTGTCGCGGGCGCATTTACCGGAGCCGAGCGCAAGCCCCGCGACGGCAAATTCCGGCTGGCGCATGGGGGCACGCTGTTTCTCGATGAGATTGGTGACATGCCACTGAGCTTGCAGGCCAAGCTGCTGCGCGCGCTGCAGGAGGGTGAAATTGAGCCGCTGGGCTCGAACAAGCTTATTCCGTTTGATGCCCGCGTGATTGCCGCCACCTCGCGTGATCTGACCCGGTTGGTGCGCGAAGGCAACTTTCGCGAAGACCTGTTTTATCGCCTCAACGTGTTGCCAATCCGGGTGCCCCCGCTGCGTGAGCGACGCGAAGACATTGCCGCTTTGGTTGAAGTGTTGGGCGAGGACATGGCATTGCGCAGCGGCGCGCAGCCGCCCGAACTCAGCGCTGAGGCCCTGGACTTGCTGTCGGCGCAGGTCTGGCGCGGCAATATCCGGGAGTTGCGCAATGTGCTGGAGCAAGCCACCATGCGCAGTGAATCGCATCGCATCCTGCCAGTGCATCTGCAGGCGGTGCTGCAGCAGGCTGGCTCCGATCAGCGCGAGCCGGTGATGCCAGGCGGTCCGGCTGATCTGCCAGTTCCTGTGGCAGGCGCTACGCTGCGGCCACTGGCCGAACAGGTGGCTGCGCTGGAGCGCCAGGCCATTGCCGCCGCCATGGCAGCGGCTGGCGGCAACAAGGCGGCAGCGGCAAAAACGCTGGGTATCTCGCGCGCCATGCTGTATGCCCGGCTCAGTCTTTTTGTATAAATAAAATACATATTGTATTAATTTAATACACATAATATGTATTATATTAATACATAATTTAATTCCAAAAAATTTAAATCAATTCAATCAACAACTTGCAAATTGGCATGCTTGGTGCGTAATCTTCCTGATTAATTACTACAACCGGAGATAACCATGCATCGTCGTACCTGGGTCGCCCGCGCCACATTGGGCGCAGTCGCCATGGCATGCGCCATCGCTGCCCCGCTGGCCTGGGGCCAGTCGAAAGAAATCAAGATCGCCATCATCGCCAGCAAGACCGGCCCGCTGGAAGCCTACGCCAAGCAGACCATCACCGGTTTTCAGATGGGACTCGATTACGCCACCGGTGGCACCATGATGGTGGCGGGCAGAAAACTCGTTGTGATCGAGAAGGATGACCAGGGCAAGCCCGATGTCGGCAAGGCCGCGCTGGCGGCCGCCTATGGCGATGACAAGGTCGATCTGGCGGTGGGTCCAACCGCCTCGCCGGTCGCGCTGGCGATGCTGCCGGTGGCCGAGGAGTACAAGAAAATCCTGCTGGTGGAGCCGGCCGTAGCCGACTCGATTACCGGTGACAAATGGAACAAATACATCTTTCGCACGGGCCGCAACTCGAGCCAGGACGCTGCCGCCAACGCCGCGGCATTTGACAAGCCGGGCAACGTCGTGGCCACACTGGCCAATGACAATGCCTTCGGGCGTGATGGTGTCAAGGCCACCAAGGAATTCGTCAAGCATGCCAGGATCGTCCACGAGGAGTATTTGCCTGTAGGAACCACCGACTTCACGGCCGGGCTGCAGCGCATCGTCGACAAGCTCAAGGATCAACCCGGCCGGAAGTACATCTCGGTGGGTTGGTCTGGCGCACCCACGCCGTTCGGCAAAATTGCCGATCTCGATCTGAAGAAGCGCTACGGCATCGAGATGGCCACCGGCGGCAACATTCTGCCGGCGATGGTGGCCTACAAGCAGTTTCCAGGTATGGAAGGCGCGCTCTACTACTACTTCGGTATTCCGAAAAACGCCATCAATGACGCCATGGTGGCGCGTCACTACAGCCAGTTCAAGACACCACCGGACTTTTTCACGGCCGGTGGCTTTTCAGCGGCCATGGCGGTGGTTACCGCGCTCAACAAAACCAAAGGCGACACCAGCACCAACAAGCTCATCGAGACCATGGAGGGCATGAGCTTTGACACGCCCAAAGGCAAGATGACATTCCGCAAGGAAGATCATCAGGCGCTGCAGAGCATGTATCACTTCAGGATCAAGAACGACCCGGCATTCGCCTGGGGTGTGCCCGAACTGGTCAACGAGATCAAAGCCGAAGAGATGGCGATTCCGATCAGGAACAAGCGCTAAAAAACGGCGTGCCCGGCTACAGAAATTGGAATCTGACCCCAATTTCTGGCAGTGCTTGCAATCCTCACGTACCTGAGTACGTTCCGGTTGCCGTGCGCCTTGCCTGACGCCTGCCGGCTACGCCGCTCCCTCCGTTTTTGGGTCCTCCTCCCATGCTTGAAACCAGAGAACTCACGGTGCGCTTTGGCGGCCACGTGGCGGTAAACGCTGTCAGTTGTGCCTTTCAACCCGGCACGCTGACGGCGATTGTGGGCCCCAATGGGGCCGGCAAAACGACTTATTTCAATCTGATTTCGGGGCAACTCAAGGCCAGCTCGGGCGCGGTTTTTCTCAACGGCAACAGCCTGGCGGGCCTGAGTCCGTCGGCGCGCACCCGGGCCGGGCTCGGGCGGGCTTTTCAGCTGACCAATCTGTTTCCCAATCTGTCGGTGCTGGAGAACGTGCGCCTGGCGGTGCAGGCGGCCCGCACCGGTGCCCATTTGCGCGGTCTGAACCTGTGGAGCATCTGGAGCGATCACAAAGCCCTGACGCAACTGGCCGGAGAAGTTCTGGCAGCGGTGGCCATGAACGACAAGCGCGACACGCCGGTGGCCAGCCTGCCACACGGCGACCAGCGCAAGCTCGAAGTGGCCCTGTTGATGGCGCTGGAGCCCGATGTTTTCATGTTCGACGAGCCAACCGCCGGCATGAGTGCGGATGAAGCCCCGGTGATCTTGAACCTGATCCGAAAACTCAAGGACGACAAACGCAAAACCATCCTGCTGGTCGAGCACAAGATGGACGTGGTGCGCGAACTGGCCGACCGCATCATCGTGCTGCACAACGGCGCGCTGGTGGCCGATGGCGATCCGGCCCGGGTGATTGCCTCACCCATCGTGCAGGAAGCGTACCTTGGGGTTGCCCCGGCGGCGGCAGGGGCGCACGCATGAGCAACACACTTCTCACGCTGACCGGCGTACACACCCACATTGGTGCCTACCACATCCTGCATGGCGTGGACCTGGCAGTGCCGCGTGGCCAGCTCACCATGTTGCTGGGGCGCAATGGCGCGGGCAAAACGACCACGCTGCGCACCATCATCGGCCTGTGGCACGCCAGCCAGGGCCGTATTCACTTTGACCAGCGCGACATCACGACCCTGAACACGCCCGAGATTGCCAGCCTGGGCATTGCCTACGTGCCCGAGAACATGGGTATTTTTTCCGACCTGACGGTGAAGGAAAACATGCTGCTGGCAGCCCGGGCGGCCCGGCGCGCCAGCCAGATGGATGAAACCCGCCTGAAGTGGATTTTTTCCCTCTTTCCTGCAGTTGAAAAATTCTGGAACCATCCGGCTGGCAAGCTCTCGGGCGGACAGAAACAGATGCTGGCGGTGGCGCGCGCCATGGTTGAACCGCGTGAACTGCTGATTGTCGATGAGCCCAGCAAGGGGCTGGCGCCGGCCATCATCAACAACATGATTGACGCCTTTGGCGAGCTCAAGGCAAGCGGTACCACGCTGTTGCTGGTGGAACAGAACATCAACTTTGCCAAACGTCTGGGCGACCGCGTGGCGGTCATGGACAACGGTCGGGTGGTGCATGCCGGCGCCATGCAGGCACTGGCCGATGACGAGGAACTGCAGCACCGGCTGCTGGGGTTGGCGCTATGAACAAACTTGATCTCGACTGGAAGCCGCTGGCGCTGGTGCCGCTACTCGCGCTGGGCGTGCTGCCCGTCATTGGTTCGGGCTCGACCTGGCTGACGCTGACCGTCGCCGGGCTGGCGATGGGCATGATCATCTTCATCATTGCCTCGGGGTTGACGCTGGTCTTTGGCCTGATGGATGTGCTCAATTTTGGCCACGGCGTGTTCATTGCGCTGGGTGCCTATGTCGCCAGCTCGGTACTGGGCGTGATGGGTGACTGGACCAGTTCACCCACGCTATGGCACAACCTGCTGGCACTGGTCTGTGCCATGGGCAGTGGCATGCTGGTGGCAGGTGCCGTCGGGCTGGCTTTCGAGCGCTTCATTGTGCGTCCGGTCTACGGCCAGCATCTCAAGCAGATCCTGATCACCATGGGTGGCATGATCATTGGTGAGGAACTGATCAAAGTCATCTGGGGCCCGCAGCAGATCGCCTTGCCGCTGCCCGAGGCCTTGCGCGGCTCGCTGCTGCTGGGCGATGCGGCGATCGAGCGCTACCGCTTGCTGGCCATGGTGGTTGGCCTGATGGTGTTTGCCGTGCTGGCCTGGACGCTCGGGCGTACCAAGATCGGCCTGCTTATACGGGCTGGCGTGCAGGACCGTGAAATGGTCGAGGCGCTGGGCTACCGCATCAGGCGTTTGTTCGTTGGCGTCTTTGTGGTTGGCAGTGCGCTGGCCGGGCTGGGCGGCGTGATGTGGGGCCTGTACCAGCAAAATGTGATGCCGCAGATGGGCGCTCAGGTCAACATCCTGATCTTCATTGTCATCATCATCGGCGGCCTGGGTTCCACCGGTGGCGCCCTGATTGGCGCGCTGATGGTCGGGCTGATGGCCAACTACACCGGCTTTCTGCTGCCCAAGGTGGCGCTGTTTTCCAACATTGTGCTGATGGTGGCAATTTTGCTGTGGCGGCCCCAGGGCGTCTATCCGGTGGCGAATCGATAGGAAGGACTGGCCATGTTGACAAGGTTGTTGTCCAACGATTTCCCGCGCAGCCGGTGGCTGGCCGTCCTGCTGGTCGTCCTGTTGATTGCGCTGGCCGGTGCGCCGTTCATCTTTCCCGGCGTCAAGGCGCTGTCGGTGGCGGCCAAAGTGCTGGTCTTCATCGTGCTGGTAGCGAGCTTTGATTTGCTGCTCGGTTACACCGGTATCGTCAGCTTCGCCCACACCATGTTCTTTGGCATCGGCGCCTACGGCATTTCGATCGCCAGCACGCGCATGGGAGCGAGCTGGCAGGCCATCGCGCTCGGGCTGGCCGGGTCGCTGTTGTTGACACTGGTGCTCTCGCTCGCCGTGGGCTTGTTTTCGCTGCGCGTGCGTGCCATCTTCTTTGCCATGATCACGCTGGCCGTGGCCTCGGCCTTCCAGACACTGGCCTCGCAGCTATCGGACTTTACCGGGGGCGAAGACGGCCTGACCTACAAGTTGCCCGAACTGTTGATGCCCAGCTACGAGTTTCTGGATCAGCCGCTGCTCGGTGTCACGGTTGACGGCCGGCTGCTGACCTACTACCTGCTGTTCGGCAGCACCCTGCTGTTGCTGCTGGCGCTGCTGCGCATTGTCAATTCGCCGTTTGGCCGGGTGCTGCAGGCGATCCGCGAGAACGAGTTTCGCGCCGAAGCCATCGGCTACCGTGTGGTGGTGTTCCGCACGCTCTCCAGCGTTCTGTCGGCCCTGTTTGCCTGCCTGGCCGGCGCCATGCTGGCGCTCTGGCTGCGCTACAACGGACCCGATACCTCGCTCTCGTTCGAGATCATGATAGATGTGTTGCTCATTGTTGTGATTGGCGGCATGGGCACGATTTACGGCGCCGCCGTCGGCGCCGTGCTGTTCCTGGTGGCGCAAAGCTATCTGCAGGATTTGTTGCGTCTGGGCAGCGAGGCCTGCGCCGCATGGCCCTGGCTGGCGGCACTGCTGTCGCCTGACCGCTGGCTGCTCTGGCTGGGCCTGCTGTTTGTCCTGTCGGTCTATTTCTTTCCGACCGGTGTCGTTGGCCGTTTGCGTCGCCCGGGGGCAGGAGAGAAATCATGAACTCCAGCGTGTCCATGGTTTCCCGCTATGCCCGCTGCGCCGGACGCGAAATTCACTACACGGAATGGGGTAGCGAGCACCAGCGCTGCGTGGTGGCCTGGCACGGCCTGGCACGCACCGGGCGCGACATGGACGAGCTTGCGCAACATCTGGCCGCGCGCGGCTACCGGGTGATTTGTCCGGACACCCTCGGGCGTGGTTTGAGTCAATGGAGCCCGCTGCCGGCGCACGAGTACTGCCTGGCGTTTTACGCGCAGACGGCCCGTGATTTGTTTGACCAGCTGAAAATCGAAACAGCCCACTGGGTTGGGACTTCGATGGGCGGCGCCATTGGCATGGTATGCGCCTCCGGCCTGTTTGAGCCCGGCATGCGGTCGCGTATCCGCAGTCTGACCCTGAACGACAACGCGCCGCAGCTGGCAGAGGCCGCCATCGACCGGATTCGGGCCTACGCCGGTAACCCGCCGGCTTTTGCCACGGTGCTCGAGCTCGAAGCGTTTTTTCGCCAGGTCTACAAACCGTATGGCTGGCTGAGCGATTCGCAGTGGCGCCGGCTGACCGAGACTTCAACCCGCCGCTTGCCTGACGGTCGTGTGACGCCGCACTACGACCCGGCCATGGTGCAGCAGTTCATCAGCCATCCCGATGACTACCTGATCTGGAATCACTATGATGCCCTGGCCGTTCCGGTACTGTGCTTGCGTGGTGCCAACTCTGACCTTCTATTGCCGCCAACCGTCAGCGCCATGCGGCGCCGTGGCCCGGGCGCGCGCGGGCAGTTGCAGGTGGTCGAAATTGAAGGTTGCGGGCACGCACCAGCGCTCAACGTGGCCGTTCAACTTGACTGCGTGAGTGCTTTCATTGCGGCGTCGGGCTGAGTTTTCTGATCTGGTTGGGCGCCGCAGCGGCCCGCGTCAGCGCACGCAATACCGTCTCAAAAAAAGCTTCGGGCTCGAACGGCTTGCCCAGAAAGTCACTCATGCCGGCCTCCAGGCAGCGGGCCTTGTCTTCCATAAAAGCGTTGGCCGTGATGGCAATGATGGGGGTCAGCGCGTAACCGGGTAGCTGGCGTATGCGCCGTGTCGCCTCCAGGCCGTTGAGCCTGGGCATCTGCATGTCCATCAGAATGGCGCCATAGGCGGTCTTTTGTGCCAGCGCCAGCGCCACTTCGCCGTCCTCTGCCGTCTGCACCTGCAAGCCCAGGTCCTGCAGCAACTGCTGGGCAACTTCGCAGTTCACCGGTTCATCGTCCACCACCAGAATGTGGCAGTCAGCAAAGCGTGCGCGCAGCGTGGCCTCGGCATCGAGCGCCGGCGCGACCGGTGCCGCTGCCACCGGACGGCTCTTTTTCAGCCGGGCGGTAAACCAGAAAGTACTGCCCAGCCCCGGCGTACTCTGAACGCCCACGGCACCGCCCATCATCTGCGCCAGGCGAGCGGTAATGGCCAGCCCCAGACCGGTGCCGCCGTACTTGCGCGTCATCGAGTTGTCAGCCTGCTCAAAAGCACTGAAGAGCCGCCCCAGCGCATCCGGCGCAATGCCCACCCCGGTATCCTGCACCTCAAAGCGCAACAGCACCGAGCCGCCATCCTCCTGCTCGACAGTGATGCGCAGCGTAATGTCGCCGCTTTGGGTGAACTTGAGGGCGTTGTTGGCATAGTTGAGCAAGGCCTGCTGCAGCCGGGTCGGATCGCCCAGCAGATTGCTAGGCAGGTTGCTGGCCTGCACCAGCAGGCGCAGCCCCTTGGCCTTGATACGGTCGCCCAGGATGGAGAAAACATGGCCGAGCAAGTCGGCGATCACCACCGGGGACTGTTCGAGCAGCACCTTGCCGGCCTCGATCTTGGAGAAATCGAGCACATCATTGATGACCCCCAGCAAGTGCTGGGCGGCGTTGTCGATCTTCTCCAGACGCTCGGCCTGGCGCGGCGTGACGCCATCGCGGCGCAGCAGGTTGGCCATACCCAGGATGCCATTCATGGGCGTGCGGATCTCGTGGCTCATGTTGGCCAGGAAGGCGCTCTTGGCAATGTTGGCGGCTTCGGCGGCGGCTCTGGCGCTTTCGAGTTCCGTGGTGCGCGAGCTGACCAGTTCTTCCAGGTGCTGGCGATACCGGGCAAGTTCTGCTTCGTCCTGCATGCGTACGGTGATATCCTGGAAGAAACCGTAGATCCGGTGTTGCGCAAGATCAGCTCTGCCGATAGCATGAACCGACCGGATATTTCCCTTGGCGGTGGTGATCTCCAGCTTCAGGTCAAACGGTTCACCGGTTTCAATAACCCGCTGCACGGCCCTCTCGATGATCGGCCTGGACGCCGGCGTGTAGAAATTGATGCCATTGGATACCGTTGGATTAAAGGTCAGATCGAGCTCATGGATGCGGTAGATTTCATCGGTCCAGGTCTGCCGTCCGGTGTCAATGTCAATTGCCCAGCCACCGACCTTGCCGACCTCTTCGGTCTCCTTGAGCAGACGTTGCGCCCGGCTCAAGGTCTCTTCGGTGCGTTTGCGTTCGGTGATATCAGCGATGCATGACAGGACGCTGGCGTTCCCATCCACTTCGACAAAGCTGGCCGAAAAAAGTCCGGTGACGGGTTCCCCATTTTTTTTCCGGAAACGGAACTCGCGTCCCTGAACCTTGTCGTTTTTTGCCAGGGCGTCAACTACCATCAGCCGGTCCTCATCGCGCTCCCAGAGCTTCAGGTCGGTTGTCGTGTGTCCCAGCACTTCAGCCCGGGTGTAGCCGGTGATCGTGCTAAAACTTTCATTCACGTCCTCAATGGTGCCATCGGCGGTGCGCGACAGGGTGATGGCGTAGGGCGCAAAGTGAAAAGCCTTGGCAAACTTCTCTTCCTGACTGCCAATTTCCGCAATCAGGCGCCGGTTCACCATCATGACCAGGCTGTAAGTCAGAAGAATGAAGAGGGCCAGGTAGCCAACCAGCACCGATGCCTGAAAAGCGCCGGAGCGGATGTAATCGTTGCCGATCTGTGTGCCGACAAGATACTCGGTCAAACGTGCCAGGCTGAGCAGGCAGTAAGCAGCAAATACCAGGCCGACCTGGAATGTCAGCGTGCGCATGTTGAGTTCGACCCGGCGCCACAACAACCATGTGCACTGGCCGCTGATCACCAGCAAGCCGGTTGACGTGACGAGAGTGCGCAGGCGCAAATCAGGATAGACAAAGGTCAGTGTGACCAGTGCCACCGCACACACGACGAGCAAAACAGCGTTGTGACGCTGGCCGCCGACCGTGCCGACGAAGCGCTCCAGCCCCTGGTAGTTCAACGTCACGCCAATCAGCATCAGCAGATTGGCCAGAACAATCGAGAACAGGTCAGGAATGACACCGCGCAGCGCAAGCAGTGCGACGGCGGTTGTTTGCATGGCAAAGTTGGCGGCCCAGAATCCCATGCCGGCAAATCGGTGGCGGTTCTGGCGCCACAATTGCACGATAAACAGCGTGCAGACCAGGTAACTGATGACGTTAAGTACCAGCACCGTGCGTATGTCCAGCAACATCATGGCAGCCTCCGTGGCACGCAGATTGCTATTAAAAAAATAGCTGCCTTAGCAATGTACATATGCTCTAGAGCCTGTTTTTTCTAATATTTAAGAGCATTTTGCAGGCCTGCTCGAAGTCAAAGTTCCGGATCAGGCGCGCCAGTTCGTCAGCCCCCGGACCGAGTGCCGTTGCCAGCAGATCGGCCTGCGCTTCAATCAGGCGAACGGCGCCGGTGTCGCTGGTTCTGAGCAAGCTGCCGAGTTCGTCAAGAACGGCGCTCAGAATTTGCGGATCGACCGGCACCACGCCGGTTGCCGGGCCCGGTGCGGCTGGCGCCGGCAGACTGCTGGCCAGGTTGATCAGCTCGCGGTTGATGGCGTTGAGCTCGCGCTGGAGTTCGTGCTCGGGAATACCCTGCGGCGAGCTGGCACGCAAGCGGCTCTCCAGACCTGCGGCCAGCGTTGCCAGCGTTTCAACGCCCAGGGTGCCGGCGGTGCCTTTCAAGGTATGTGCCAGCAACTCGGCCGCTGCCTGATCACCGGCCTTGAGTTGCAGGATGTCGTCCAGGCCTGACTCGACCAGGCGGGTCAGCAGATCGAGAAACTTGACGGCATTGCCGCGCAACACGGCCAGACCGGTTGCCACGTTAACACCCGGTAACCGATGCAGCTGGGCAATGGCGGCCTCAAGGCTGGCATCGGTTGCCAGCGGCCCCGGCGCAGGCTGCGGGTCTGGCAGCGCCAGCGTTGCCGACAACCCGGCTTCCGCCCCGTTTTCAGCGGCCAGCGACAGCCAGAGCAGCACCGTTTCGTAGAGCGTTGCAGGTTCCACCGGTTTGGCGATGAAGTCATTCATGCCGGCCTCTTCGCAGGCCTGGCGGCTCTCGTCAAAGGCGTTGGCGGTCATGGCCAGGATGGGTTGCTGGCGCTGGTTGGGCAGCGCCCGGATGGCGCGGGTGGCTTCCAGACCATTCATGCGGGGCATCTGCATGTCCATCAGGATCAGCGCGTAGTCCTGCGCCCGGACCATCTGCAGCGCCGCAATACCATCTTCGGCTGTATCCACTTCCAGGCCGACGCCTTCCAGCATTTCAAGGGCCACCTCGCGGTTGATCGGGTTGTCCTCCACCAGCAACAGACGGGTGCCGCGGTAACGCTGGCGCAAAAGGGTCTGGGCGTCGCCGGCATCTGCCTCACTGGGCACGCCAGGCACGAGACCGTGACCGCGTTGCAGACGGGCGGTGAACCAGAAGGTGCTGCCGATGCCGGGCGTGCTGTCGACGCCGACTTCGCCACCCATCAGCTCGGCCAGGCGGCGCGTAATCACCAGCCCCAGACCGGTGCCGCCATACTTGCGCGTGGTCGAAGCATCGGCCTGCTCAAAAGCATGGAACAGGCTGCCAATTTGCTCGGCCGCAATACCAATACCGCTGTCCTGCACCTCAAAGCGTACCAGCAGACCACTGTCGCTGTCTTCCAGCAGTCGGGCGCGCACCGCAACCCGGCCATGCTCGGTGAACTTGACCGCATTGCCAGCATAGTTGAGCAAGGCTTGACGCAAGCGCGTCGGGTCGCCGCGCAGCCATGACGGAACCGCATCAGCTTCAATCTCGACCGACAGACCTTTGGCGCGCGCCGTTTCATTGATGATGGAGGCCACTCCGTCAAGCACCGCGCCGAGATGAAAATCGGTGCTCTCGAGTTGCATCCGCTGGGCCTCGATTTTGGACAGATCCAGGATATCGTTGATGATGAACAGCAGGTGGTGGCTGGCGCTGTTTATTTTTTCAAGACGCTCCATTTGTTGCGGCGTTGCGCCGGAGCGCTGCAGCAAATGGTTGAGGCCGATGATGGCGTTCATCGGTGTGCGGATTTCGTGGCTCATGTTGGCCAGGAAGTTGCTTTTGGCGCGGTTCGCCTGGTCGGCGTGCTGGCGGGCTATTTCCAGCTCCGATGTGCGCAGCGCCACCAAGTCTTCCAGGTGGTTGCGGTAGTGATCGAGCTCTTCGCCGACACGTTTTTTATCGGTAATATCTTCCTTCACCGCCACATAGTGGGTCACCTGACCATCGTCCTGACGCAGCGGTGCGATGATGGCAAATTCGGCGTACTCGCTGCCATCTTTCTTGCGGTTCAGAAATTCCCCTTTCCAGGGCAGACCCTGAACCAGCGTTTGCCACAAGTCGACGTAGGTGCTTTGCGGTGTCCGGCCTGACTGCAGGACGCGCGGGTTGCGCCCCATGACTTCTTCGCGGTGGTAGCCGGTGGTCACTAAAAAAGTCTGGTTGACGTATTCGATGTCACCGGCGATGTTGGTGATGACAATGCTCTCCGGGCTCTGGTCGACGGCCAGCGAAAGCTTGCGCAGCTGCAGGGTTGCTGCCCGGCGCTGGCTGATGTCGCGGCTGACGCCCAGGATGCCGGTAATGTGACCATCAGCGTCCGTCAGGGCGCTGGTGGCAACTTCGGTCCAGACCGTGCTTCCATCCTTGCAGGGTTGCTCCAGTTCGCCGCGGAACTCGATGAATGGCAAGCCCTCTGCAATGGCCGCCAGCGTTTTTGTAAAACTGTCGGCTGCCAGCGCAATCGAGGCCGGGCACAGCGACTGCTCCAGCGACTGGTGCAACACTTCTTCGCTGCGGTAACCGCGCAGTTTCTCAACCGACGGGCTGACATAGGTAAAACGCCCTTGCAAGTCCATGGTCCAGATCACATCGGTGGCGTTGTCAGCCAGCCGGCGGTGGCGCTGTTCACTCTCGCGCAGCGCCTGGTCAGCGCGGCGCTGGCGCACGATATGCCAAACCGAGTCAGCGATGAGGCGAACCGTTTCCACATCAATCTCGCTATACGGTGCCGGCTTGTTGCCCAGGCCAACCAGCATGCGCACCAGACCACCCTCTATGACCGGGACGCTGATCAGCCGCGCCAGTTCCGCATGGCCGGCGGGCAGTCCGTGTTTATCCGCCGCGCTGGCGTAGTCATTGACCAGTACCGGCAGGCGCTGGCGCAACGCATCGGCCCAGATGCCGGCCTGGCTGATCGGGTAATGGTTGTCATAAGTTGCCGTGCAATAGTGCGCCAGCGTGTCAACCGACCAGGTGACCAGTTCGATGGTTTCCTGGTCGTCATGGACGAAATGAAGAAAGGCGATCTGACTGCCCGTGAGCTGCTCGGTCTGCTGCAGGGCGTGTTGCAAAAAGGATTTCTCATCCATTGTGTCGGCGACAGCGGGCAGTTGCAGCAGGAGCTCCGAGCGCCGGGCCAGCAGCGCCATCTTGGCTTCATTTTTCCGGCGCTCGGCATCATGCTGCGCCTGACGCTGCAGCAGGTTGTTGAAACCGTCAATCAGATCGCCAACTTCGTCGGGCCGGGCTATGGGCAGAGGCGCTGCCGGGTTGGCCGCCGACAGGGCGTTGATGGCCTCGGTGGCCTGCAGCATGGGTGTCAACTGGCGCCGCAGCAACCACCAGGTGAGCGCTCCGGCCAGCAGCGTCAGCAGCAGCGCGGCCATGCCAATGCGGCGCTGCATGGTATAAATCGGCGCAAACGCCTCGCCGCTGGGCAATGCGCCCGCCACGTACCAGCCCGCTGCCGGAACGCCTTTGGCCGAGGCCAGCACTTCCACGCCCCGCGGATTGATAAAAATCTCGGAGCCTTCGAATCCTTGCAGATAGCGGTCAAGTGTCGGGTTGATGCCGGGCGCCGGCAACGCTTCGAGGACGCGGCTTTTGTCAGTGGCCGTGACTACCATGCGGTGTTGCGGCGCAACCAGCAGATAGCCACCGGTCTTGCCGTAGTGGAGTGTTGTTAACTGGTCCAGGAAATTGGGTTGGCCCAGGTCGGTGGCCCCGACCAGGGCGCCAATCACCTGGCCATGCGAATTGCGAATTGGCGCTGCCATGGAAAACAGCGGTGATTTCAGCACTGGCTCCCTGAAGGGCTTGCCAACGCTGGCCTTGCCGTCCTTGAGCGCGGCCACCACGTGGTCGCGATGCATGAAGTTGACACCGACTCGGTCGGCCGCAAACGGCAGCGAGGCGATGGCCGTGCCGTTGGCCGCAACGACCAGAGTGCCGGCGTTGAACAGACTTTGCAGTGTGGGACTCTCCTGCAACAGCACTTCCAATGCCGCTGGCTCCAGCAGAAGTTCCGGGCTGATGAGGCCAGCGACTGACTTCAGCGCGGCAAGACGTTCCAGAACATCGGTGTTGACCTGGGTCGCCAGTATCGACACGGTTGAAAACTGCTGCGCGCTCAGCTGCTCCTGCATTTCGACCCGCAGGATCCGGCTGTTATAGAACGTCAGCAAGCCGATGCTCAGTAAAAAAATGGAAAGTGTGCCCAGCATGATCCGGGTTCGCAGGGAGCGCCACTGAATCAGCTCGCCAGCCCTGAGCAGCGCCGGGCGGGTCGCAGGGGCCGACGCTGGCGCGCTGGAGTCGGATGCCTTCATGGCGCTGGCTTGGGCAGGTTGACCGGCCTTGCCAATTGGTCGCTATCCATGTTGCGCCTGGCAATGGCGACAAAATTCGGAAAGTCGGCGAGAAAGGCATCGACCATGTCCGGGTCGAAGTGCTGGCCGCGTCCTTGCGCAATGATGGCTCGGGCTTCTTCAATCGTCATGGCGCCTTTGTAGACACGTGCCGAAATCAGGGCGTCAAACACGTTGGCCACGGCCATCAGACGGGCACTGACCGGAATGGCGTCGCCGGCGAGTCCGTCCGGGTAACCGCTGCCATCCCATTTTTCATGGTGCCAATGGGTGATTTCCTTGGCCAGAACCAGAAACTCCAGCGGCATCTTGATGTCACGCTCGGCCAGTTCGATGGCGTCGCTGCCGAGTTTGGCGTGGGTTTTCATGACGGTCCATTCGTCGGCCGTCAGTTTGCCGGGTTTGAGCAGAATGTGGTCAGGGATACCGACCTTGCCGATGTCATGCAGCGGCGCCGAGCGCACCATCAGGTTGATAAAGCGTTTGGTCAGGGTGGCGACAAAGCGCGGATGGCGGCGCAGGCGCAGCGCCAGCCGTCGCACATAACCCTGGGTGCGCCGCAGATGATTGCCGGTTTCCGGGTCGCGAATTTCGGCCAGATGCGCCAGTGCCTGGATGCTGACCTGCTGGGTCAGGTCGTTCTCGGCCATGCGCCGGGAAACCTCGGCTTCGAGCACGTTGTTCTGGTTCTGCATCCAGTCGCGCGCCTGCTTGGCCAGCAACTGGCTGCGCACGCGGGCCAGCACCACGGTGGGCATGATCGGCTTGGTCAGGTAGTCGGCAGCACCGAGCTGCAGGCCGTGTTCCTCGCTCTGTGCGTCGGCCAGCGCCGTGAGAAAAATCACCGGGATGTCACGCGTGGCCGCACTGGCGTGCAGCCGGGCCAGCACTTCGTAGCCATCCAGGCCAGGCATCATGACGTCAAGCAGGATCAGATCGGGCCTTGGCTGCCTGCCGGCAATGCCCAGTGCCGTTTCACCCGACGTGGCGGCCAGGACCCGGTAATGCGGCCTGAGCAGCTCGCTCAGAACGTACAGGTTCTCGGTCGAGTCATCGACGATCAGAAGGGTGGCGCGGGTCAGTGCTGTCATGGCAGTGGGGGGCTCCGGCTGGCTCTGGAAATTTTACGCCCGGCAGCAGTTGTGGCGAGCATGCGCTGGTTCACGCCAGGGGCGCCGGAGCCGACAGGGCATCATCGGTACCGCAGCGCAGTCGCACCGTGAGCCAGAATGTGCTGCCGACGCCGGCCTGACTCAGCACGCCAACATCACCGCCCATCAGTCTGGCGATCCGCTGCGACAGCGCCAGACCCAGACCGGTACCACCATACTGGCGGTTCATCGAATCATCGGCCTGCGTAAACGGGTGAAACAGCCGGCGCTGCTGCTCGGGGCTGATGCCAATGCCCTGGTCGGTGACCTCAATGCGCAGCAGCAGGCTGCGTTCGTCTCGCTCAACACCCTGGGCCGCCAAAAGAACGGCACCGCGCCCGGAAAACTTGATGGCATTGGTAACGAAATTGAGCACGATCTGGCGCAAGCGCAAGGCATCGCCATAGAGCAGCTCGGGCAGCGCCGGGTCAATTTCGAGCACGATGCGCAAGCCCCTGGCCTGGGCCGCAGCGGCCTGCGCGCGCACGATATCAGTCAACACTTGTGTAAGTGAAAAATTGGTTTCTTCCAGCGTGATCTGTCCGGCCGCGAAGTCCGAGATGTCGAGCACATTGCTGATGATGTCGGCCAGGCCGTGCGCGGCTGCCATGCTCTTGTTGAGTTGATCGATCTGCTTGGGATGGGTGGCCCGGCGCAGTGCCAGCGTGGTCATGCCGATGACGCCGTTGAGCGGGGTTCGCAGTTCATGGCTCATGTTGGCCAGGAAGACGCTTTTGGCGCGATTTGCCGCCTGCGCGGCGTCTCGGCTTTGCGCCAGCTCGGCAGTGCGTGAAAAGACCAGTTGTTCGAGGTGGTCGCGGTGCTTCTCCAGCTCGGCCTGGGCCTGTCTGCGCTCGGTGATGTCAGTGATAAAGCCGTGCCACAGGGTGGCGCCGTCGGCTTCGCGCTCCGGCTCGGCGTCACCATACAGCCAGCGCACCGTACCGTCGGCAAACCGGACCCGATACTGCTGGCGCCACGGGCTCAGGTCTTGCGCCGATTTCTCGATGGCGGCAACAACGTCGGGGTAGTCGTCCGGGTGCAGCACGGCAAACACCTTGCGCGCGTCGTGCTGCACGTCCTGCGGGCTGACACGGTAAATCTGGCGGATCGCTTCACTGGCAAACGGAAAACAGGAACTGCCATCGGCACGCAACCGGAACTGATAGGCAACGCCGGGCAGGTGGTTGGCAATTTTTTGCAACCGCGCCAGCGCCTCACGCAGTGACTCCTGAATGGTCCGCTGGCGCAACAGGGCAGCGATCTGGGCCAGCAACCCGGCGCGGCCGAACGGCCGCGTGATATAGCCATCGGCCAGTCCGCTGGCCAGGCCGGCTGCATGATCCTCGCCCGGGGCCTTG
This sequence comes from uncultured beta proteobacterium, assembly GCA_963750815.1. GTDB lineage: Bacteria > Pseudomonadota > Gammaproteobacteria > Burkholderiales > Burkholderiaceae_C > Rhodoferax. The sequence goes on along the minus strand of CAVVRS010000002.1, from coordinate 3,060,034 downwards.
AAGCCGGACAGCAGAATGATAAAAACCGGGAGTAGCGCCGGATCGCTGCGGATCAGGCGCGCCATCTCGACGCCATTGCCGTCGGGCAGCATCACGTCCAGCAGCAACAGCGCGGGCCGGTGCTGGCGGGTCAGCGTCAACGCCTGGGCCGCCGTGCCGCCGGTGATGACCTCATAGCCGGCATCCTCCAGCAGGCCTGCCGTGGTGCGCAATGCATCGGCGTCGGCGTCAATGAGCACCAACCGGGCGCCGCCCGTCAGCAGAACCGTATCCGGTGCGCCGGCGACAGTGTCAGACTCATTGCTCATAGGTCAGCATGGTTTGCTCCAGCGCAAACAGCGAAGCGATATAGGAAACCCGGGGCAAGGCAAGCAGGTTTGACAGACCGCCCCACTGGAAAGCCTGCCCGCCGACCAGAATCGGCAGTTGCGCAAACTCCTGGCTGATACCGGCGACGGCGCGCAGCAGGGCCGGCAGGTTCAACGGCAGACTCAGAGACAGCCCGAGCAGGGTCGGCTGGCGTTGCCGGACAAGGTTCAGCAAATCGGGCAACGGCGTGTTGGCGCCAAGATAGTAGGCGTGCCAGCCGCGCAGCTCGCAAATATCGGCAATCATGCGACCACCGAGCTGGTGGTATTCGTCGGCGACGCAGGCGATGATGATGGTTTTGTCGCGCGTCGGCCCATGGAAGGTCTGCGGCTGGACCAGTGTCATCATGCGCTCGGTGATGGCGGTGGCCAGATGCTCAACCGCGACCGATATGCGTTGCTGCTCCCACATCATTCCGACCTGGTACAGCGCACGCTGGAACAGATGGATATACAAGTCTTTCAGGTCGGCGCCGAGCGTCACCAGTTCGTGCACGATGCGGGCGCACTGCGAGCGTTCACCGGCCAGCAAGGCCACCAGGTAACGCTGATAGGTCAGGTTGTCAATGGGGCTCATTGATTTTGCAAGCAGGTCTGGCCTTGTGGCCTGCCAACGGTGTCGGCGCAGATTAGTTTACACCCGCAATCCGCTGTCGGGCACCTTATGTTTGACGCCCGGGGGTAACACCCGCCGATGGGTAAAAACCCGGATAATTCAACAAAAATGGCAATGAAATATGCCTTTAACCCTTATGCAGTATGCGTAGACAGCTATTAAAATAGTAGCAACGCTAGTGTCTTGCCGGCTTATTGTTTCGCCCCGAGTGCCAGCGCTGCCGCACGTGATTCGGTCAGCGCCTGGGCATTGGGCGCAGCCTGCGTTGGCCAGCCCGCCAGATGCTGTTGCGTCAGCTCACACAGGGCCGTGATCCACTGCGAGTCATCGTTCAGGCATGGGATGTAATGAAACTCGCGTCCACCGGCACCGAGAAAGGCAGCGCGTCCTTCGATGTTGATTTCTTCCAGCGTCTCTAGGCAGTCGCTGGTGAAGGCCGGGCACACTATGTCAACCCGGGCGACGCCGGCCTGACCCATCGCGATTAAAGTCGGTTCGGTGTAAGGCTGCAACCATTTGGCGCGGCCCAGGCGCGATTGAAAGCTGACCTTGAACTGTTGCGGGTTCAGGCCGAGTTGTTCGGCCAGCAGGCGCGCGGTCTTGAAACATTCGCAGTGGTAGGGGTCGCCCAGCAGCAGCGTGCGCTCGGGCACGCCGTGAAAACTCATCAGCAACTGATCGGGACGACCATGACTTTTCCAGTAGCGCCGGACGGTCCCGGCCAGTGCCTCGATGTAGCGGGTGTCGTCATGGTAGTGATTGACAAAGCGCAGCTCCGGGATGTTGCGCACTTTACTGGCCCAGGCGTAGACGACATCAAACAGGCTGGCCGTGGTGGTGGCTGAATATTGCGGGTAGGCCGGCAGAATCAGGACACGGGTCGTACCCTGGGCTTTGAGCGCGTCGAGTTGCGAGGCGATCGAGGTGCTGCCGTAACGCATGGCGTAGCGCACCTGTACGTCGTGCCCGCGCTGGGCCAGCCAGCCCTGCAGAAGTTTTGCCTGTTTTTCGGTCCAGACTTTCAGCGGTGAGCCCTCCGGGCTCCAGATGCTGGCGTATTTGGCGGCCGATTTGGCCGGCCGAAAACGCAGGATGACCCCATGCAGGATCAGCAGCCAGAGCAGGCGCGGGATTTCAACGACGCGCCGGTCGCTCAAAAATTCACCCAGAAAGCGGCGAACGTCGGCGGTGGTGGCGGTGTCGGGCGTCCCCAGGTTGCAGAACAGCACTGCGGTGCGCGGTGCCTGGCCGTGGCTGAACGGGGGTTCGGGATTGAATGACGTCATGCCGCATTCTCGCGCAGATTTCCGCTGGCTTTGATCCGGAGCGCTCAGGGCGCTGGTTGCAGTGTCAAGGTGAAGTGCGTGCTGGCGGCAACATCGGCTTCACTCAAGTGCTGGGGCTGGTAGCCACCGGCCATGAAGACTGGTGCCTGGTCCTTGCAGTGGGCGTCAAACAGCACACCGCGCCACAGCCGTCCGCCGGGGCGTTGCAGAAGGTATGATGCGGCCCTACTTCGGGAGCTGGCGATGGGCTTGTTTGATTCGGTGATGGGCGCAGTGAATGGACAAATGCAGCAGCAAGGCGGTCTGGCCAGCGTGCTGGGCGGGTTGCTGTCGAACCATGGCGAAGTCGGGGGTCTGACCGGTCTGGTGGAAAAATTCAATCAGGCCGGCATGGGCGATCTGGTGGGCTCCTGGATTGGTCATGGTGAAAACCTGCCGATTTCTGCCGGGCAGATCTCCAGCGTGCTGGGCAGCGACGTCGTTGCCGGCATTGCCGGCCGCCTTGGCGTTGATCCGGAGCGCGCGGCCGGCCAGTTGTCCCAGATGCTGCCGGGCTTGATTGACAAACTCACTCCCCACGGCGTGGCGCCGGCCGGCGGTTTAGGCAGCGCCGGTGATCTGATGGGCATGCTCGGTGGTCTGCTCAAGGGCTAGACGAACGGCCGCCATGCCGCTGCGCACCGCGCCTTCCAGCGTGGCGGGGTAGGGGCCCTCAACATAGTCACCGCAAGCCAGCAGCCCGGGCGCAATGCACGGTGCCGGTCGCTGCAAACCCGGAGTGCAGGCAAAAGTGGCGCGCTTTTCCACAATGGTTTGAACCGCTTGCAGTTGCTGGCCGAGCTGCTGGCGGGCTTGCCACAGCACCTGGGTCTGCAGGGTCTGGCGGTCACCGGTGCTGGCACTGACGACAAAGGCGAGCAGGCCCCGGGGGCCGCCGAGCTGGCCACGGTCGAAGACAAATTGTGCCGGCGCCGGTGGATCGGCTTCGCTGTTGTGGCGCAGCGCCAGCATCGGTGCCGACAGGGCGGCGCTGTCGCTGCAGGCGTAAACGGTGGCAATCGCCTCAAACTGCAGAGCGCGGCAGGTACCGGTCCAGCACCGGATTTTGTTTGCTATCAATTCAGGAGCTGCTTGCGCACTTTTATCAAGCATTCTGACCGATTCCGATGCTGATGTGGCGACAATCACGGCATCAAAGCCTTGACCCTCAACCTGCCACTGTGACGCCGCTGGCAACACCGATTGAACCCGTATACCGCGCTGCAGCCGGGCCCCGTGCTGGTTCAGCCAGCGCGCCGCTGCCGCTGGAAACAGCTCACCCAGGTTGACGCGTGGCAGCAGCAGATGGGAGCTGGCCGCGGCGCCAAACAAGGCATCTTTCATCACGCGCAGGAAGACCTGGGCACTGGCGCGATCTGCAGGTGTGTTGAGCGCTGACACACACAGCGGTTCAATCAGATCCGTCATGGCACGCCGGCTGGCGGCCTGGCAAAGTTGTGCCACGGACAATTGGGCGTCACAACAAAAACCGCTTTGGTGCCAGTGACTGGCCAGACGCAGCAAAGACCATTTGTCGGCCAGTTGCCAGCCGCGTGCGCCCAGAATGCCCCCCAGCGCATCAAGCGGCGACGGCCAGTCTGGAAAGCGCAGCCCGGCACCGTCGGGGAACTGCAGGGTCATTGGTCGGCGCAGCAATGCGGCTTCGGGTTCCACGCCGACCGCTTGCAGCAGGCGCAAGGTTTCGCGGTAGGCGCCAATCAGGATGTGCTGGCCATTGTCCAGTGTCACCGGTGTGCCGTCCAGCATTTCGCCCTGGACTGATCTGGCCCGGCCACCCAGGGTGTGGGAGGCTTCAAAAACAACGGCCGCGTGGCCGGCCTGTGTTGCCTCAACCGCCGCAGCCAGCCCGGCCCAGCCGGCACCGATGATGGCAATCTTCATTGACTCAGGCGCTGCGACACGTCAGTAACAACAAAGTTGCGGTCGGCACGGGCAGCGCCGCACACGCAGTGGCAAGCGTGGGGGTTGTGGATTTCCGCCGGGCCGCCCCAAGGAAAACAAGCCCCCTCGGGGGGCAGCGCGGCACACGCAGTGGCAAGCGTGGGGGTCATATCCGCCCAAGCGCTTGCACCTTCCAGGCCAGCCACAGCTTGCGCAGGGGCGTCAGGCTGACGCGCTGGTGCAGCACCTGAAAGTTGTCGTTTTCAATTTCCCGCAGCAAGTCACGGTAAATGCTGGCCATCATCAGGCCGGGCTTCTGGGTCCGGCGGTCAACGGCTGGCAGCAATGACAAAGCCTGGTCATACAAGCCATGAGCGCGCGCCGCCTGAAACTTCATAAGTTCTGTGAAACGTTCGGAGTAATTGCGCTTGAGGATTTCATGCGCCTTGACATCAAACAGCTGCAATTCGTTCAGCGGCAGGTAGATGCGCCCGCGCCTGGCGTCTTCACCGACGTCACGGATGATGTTGGTGAGCTGCAGCGCCTGCCCCAGCATGTGGGCGTAATCGGTTGTCTGTGGCTGGCTCTGACCGAAGATGCGGGCGGCGACTTCACCGACCACCCCGGCCACCAGGTGGCAGTAACGCTGCAGCGCCGGATAGTCGAGGTAACGGTTCTGGGTCAAATCCATCCGGCAGCCTTCAATGACTGATTGCAGATGGTGCGGTTCAATGCCGAAGCTGGCAACCAGCGGCATCAGGGACTGCAAGGCCGGGTGGCTTGGCCGGCCGGCAAATGCGTTGGTCACTTCAGCCTGCCACCAGGCCAGCTTGGTGCTGGCCACGCCTGGATCAGCGATCTCGTCGACCACGTCGTCGATCTCCCGGCAGAAGGCATAAAACGCGGTAATGGCCGCACGCCGGGGCTTGGGCAAAAACAGGAAGGCGTAATAAAAGCTGCTGCCGGAGGCGGCAGCTTTTTGCTGGACGTATTCTTGGGGTGTCATGAGGGCTTGGGTTGGCGGGGTCTAGTTTAATCAGGCGGCCATGTTGTTCTGGCCCGCGCCGGTATCAGCGCATGCGCCAGGCCCGCCACAGCAGCAAGGGCAAGTCGGCCAGACCCAGCCTGGGCCGAGTTCGCCAGGTCTGGTACCGCAGAGCCTCGATTTTGTCGAGTACGCGCAGGCCGCCTTGCACCACCAGGCGCAACTCCCAGCCAGCGCGCCCCGGCAGCCGCAGCGCCAGTGGCGCACCCGCCAGCAGGGTGGCCCGGGCACTGGCGGCGTAAGCAGCGACCATTTTGCTGGCATTGGCGCAAGGTTGGTCGGTCATCAGTTCAGCCTCGGCTACGCCATGCTGTTGCATCGCCTGCAGACTCGGGTACCAGCGCGCGCTGGCCAGATCGACGCTGATGTCCTGCCAGAAATTGATGAGTTGCAAGGCGCTGCAAATCTGGTCGCTTTGCGCCAGTGACAGCGGGTCATGAATACCGTACAGGTGCAGCACAAGTCGGCCCACCGGGTTGGCAGAACGCGTGCAATAGTCGAGCAATTCGGCGTCGGTCTGGTAGCGCCGGGCGCTGGCGGTAAAGCGTACGTCCTGTTCAAAGGCCTCAAGCAGCTGCTCCAGCAGCGAGGTAGGCAAGCTGAATGTCTGCAGCACCCGCTGCAATGGCGCAAAGACAGCCAGCCAGCGCCCGCTCGGGGGCAGGCCAGCGGCAATCGCCTGCAGCTCATCCCGATACGAAGCCAAGTCCTGCAAACGTGCCAGCGCTGCTGCGTCGCCTTCATCGGCGATGTCGTCGGCGGTGCGGGCAAAGCCATAAATAGCCGCGATTGCCGGTCGCAAGCGGGGTGGGCAAAGCACTGACGCGACTGGAAAGTTTTCGTAGTGGTCCATTTTTGGCAGGGTTAATGGCAAGGGCGTTTGACAAGTTGAATAAACTATCTTAAATTACTAACCAATTGGTCATTAAGTAAAAAATGTGCGCCACGGAAGTGAATGCTGTCATGAATCCTGTCAAATTGGCACAAACCCCCTTAATAAATTCACTGCTGCGAGGGCGGCGCGGTATTGCCTGGCCCTGGCCAGGCAGGGTTGGCGTGATGGCACCAGTGTGCCTGCTGGCGTTTGGCCTGGGCGCCTGCTCGAAACCGGCACCAGTCGAAGAGCCGGTGCGCGCCGTCAAAGTGTTGACGGTTGGCCCGCAGCGCATGCAGTCCAGCTCCGAGTTTGCCGGCGAAGTGCGCGCCAGAGTTGAGTCACGCCTCGGTTTTCGGGTAGCGGGCAAGCTGACGCAGCGCTTTGCCGAACCGGGCCAGCATGTCAAGGTCGGTCAGCTGCTGGCCCAGCTTGACCCGCAAGACTACAAACTGGCCGCTGATGCTGCCAGGGCGCAGCTCGGCGCAGCCGCCACCAATCGCGATCTGGCCGCCGCCGATTTCAAGCGCTTCAAAGAACTTAAAGAGCAGAACTTTATCAGCGGCGCTGAACTGGAGCGCCGCGACGCCACGCTGAAAGCGGCGCAGGCGCAGTGGGAGCAGGCCCAGGCGCAATTGATCGGGCAGGCTAACCAGGCGTCATATACCCGCTTGCTGGCCAACGTGTCGGGTCTGGTGACAGCGGTCGAGGCCGAGCCCGGTCAGGTGTTGGCGGCCGGCACACCGGTGCTTCGCATTGCCCAGGACGGAGCGCGCGACGTCGTGTTTTCGGTGCCGGAAGACCGTGTGGCAGAGCTCAAAACCGGCTCGACGGTGAAGCTTCGGCCGTGGTCTGGCGGTGCGGCTTTGCTGGGCGTTGTGCGTGAAATAGCCGCCAGCGCCGACCCGGCGACCCGCACCTTCAGCGTCAAGGTGGCGCTCGACGGCAAGGATGTTTTGCCGCTGGGCAGCACCATGGCGGTGCTGCCCAAGGTGTTTGATCGCAGCGGCGTTGTTGTCATCAAGCTGCCGACCAGCGCTCTGCTGCAGAGTGCAAAGTCGGCAGCGGTCTGGGTGCTGGACCCAGCCAGCATGACGATCAGGCTGCAGCCGGTGCAAATTGCAACTGCCGACGGCAATGAGGTGGTGCTGGCCGCTGGTTTGCAAACTGGCATGCTGGTGGTGTCGGCCGGGGTCCACGTGCTGTCACCGGGGCAGAAGGTGACCATTTACAAAGATGGTTCAGTTGCCGATCCGGTCGCTTCGGCGCCGGTTGCAGCGCCAGCCAGGTGAGTTGGTCATGAATCAACAACAACCCAAAGAGACTTTCAACCTCTCCAAATGGGCGCTGGACCACGTGGCGCTGACGCGCTACCTGATGCTTGTGCTGCTGCTACTGGGCACAGCAGCTTACTTCCAGCTGGGCCAGGACGAAGACCCGCCGTTTACCTTCAGGCTGATGGTGGTGCGGGCGTTTTGGCCGGGGGCGACCGCCCAGCAGATGGCTGAACAGGTGGCCGAACAAGATTGAAAGCACTTTGCAGGAGGTGCCCAGCGCCGACAAGATTCGCAGCTTTTCCAAGCCGGGTGAGGCCACCATCCTGTTTCAGGTCAAGGACTCGACGAGGGCAGCAGAGGTCAGCAGCATCTGGTACGACGTTCGTAAAAAAGTCGGGGACATGCGTCAGACCTTGCCCGGCGGGGTCCAGGGTCCTTTTTTCAACGACGAATTCGGTGATGTGTTTGGCACCATCTACGCCCTGCAGGCTGACGGGTTTTCCGATGCCGAGGTAAAGACCTATGCCGATGCGGTGCGCCAGAAGCTGTTGCGCTTGCCAGATGTCAGCAAGGTCGATGAATTCGGCGTGCAGGACGAAAAAATCTACATCGAAATATCGCAAAAACGCCTGGCCCAACTGGGGCTCGACCTGAACCAGGTGCTGGCCCAGTTGAACCAGCAAAATGCCGTGGAAAGTGCCGGTGCCGTGCAGACGCCGCTGGACGTGGTGCAGGTGCGGGTCGGCGGGCAGTTTGTAGCCGTGGAGGAATTGCGCGCCATGCCGATCCGGGGCAGCTCGGGCAACCAGTTGCGCCTGGGTGACATTGCCAGCATCAAACGTGCGTATGTCGATCCGGCCACTGTCAAAGTGCGGTTTCAGGGCAAGCAGGTGGTGGCATTGGGTGTCTCCATGGCCAAGGGCGGCGACATCATTGCGTTGGGGCGGGCGCTCAAGAGTGCGAGCGAAAAAATCAATGCCACATTTCCCGCCGGACTGCATCTGGAGGAGATTCAGGATCAGCCCGCTGCAGTTGCCAGGTCGGTCAATGAGTTTGTCCAAACCCTGATTGAGGCCATTGTCATCGTGCTGGCGGTGAGCTTTGTCAGTCTGGGGCTGCACAAGCGCGATGGTGTGCAAGCCTGGTACCGGCGTTACTACGTCGATGTGCATCCGGGGCTGGTGGTCGGGATCACCATACCGCTGGTGCTGGCAGTTACCTTTCTGGGCATGCAGTACTGGGGTATTGGGCTGCACAAGATTTCGCTGGGTTCACTCATCATTGCGCTGGGCCTGCTGGTTGATGACGCCATTATTGCGGTCGAGATGATGGTGCGCAAGATGGAAGAAGGCTACGACAAGGTGCGTGCGGCAACTTTTGCCTACGAAATCACCGCCATGCCGATGCTGACCGGAACGCTGATAACCGCGGTCGGGTTTCTGCCCATCGGCATTGCCAGATCGGTGACGGGTGAATACACCTTTGCGATCTTTGCCGTGACGGTTCTGGCGCTCGTTATCAGCTGGTTGGTGTCGGTCTACTTTGTGCCCTACCTTGGAACCTTGTTCCTGCGGGTCAAGCCGCATGCCGCGGGTGACCATCCCCACGAGCTTTTTGATTCGCCGTTCTACAGCGTTTTCCGGCGGACGGTGAATTGGTGCGTGCAGCATCGATGGGTCACGATAGGCGTCACGCTGCTGACTTTTGCCCTGGGTATTGTGGGCATGGGCCAGGTCCAGCAACAGTTCTTTCCGGATTCGGCCCGGGCCGAAAATACTACTGGACGTCTGGTACCCGGAAGGCACTGCTTTTAGCGCCAATGAACAGACGACCCGGCGGATCGAGGCGCGCCTGATGCGCGAACCGGGCGTGGAAAGTGTCACAACCTGGGTTGGCTCGGGCGTGCCGCGTTTCTACCTGCCGCTCGATACCATCTTTCCCCAAAGCAATGTGTCGCAGTTCATCATCCTGCCCGCGGACTTGAAATTGCGCGAGTCGATTCGCATCAAGCTGCCGGCCATGATGGCGCAGGAATTTCCAGAAATCCGGGCCCGCGTCAAGATCTTGCCAAACGGTCCGCCGGTTGCTTACCCGGTGCAGTTCCGGGTGGTTGGCGGGGTCCCCGGGGCACTGCGAGAGCGGGCCGATGAGGTCAAGACGGTGCTGCGCGAAAACAGCAAGATGCGCGGCGTCAACGACAACTGGAATGAGTCGATCAAGGTCATGCGCCTTGAGCTGGACCAGAGCAAGGCCCGCACCCTGGGCGCCAGCAGCCAGTCGATTGCGCAAGCTGCCAGGGTCATGCTGGCTGGCAGCAGCGTGGGCCAGTTTCGCGATGGCGACAAGCTGATCGACATCGTGCTACGCCAGCCCTATGAAGAGCGCAATGCGATTACCGACATTGCCAACGCCTACCTGCCAACCGCCAGCGGCAAGTCAATCCCGCTGATGCAGCTTGCCAAGCCGGTTTTTGCCTGGGAGCCCGGCGTCATGTGGCGCGAGAACCGCGACTACGCCATTACCGTCCAGGGCGACATCATTGAAGGCTTGCAGGGTGCCACGGTAACGGCTGAGCTGCTGCCCAGGTTGCGCGCGCTGGAGGCATCCTGGAAGCGCCAGGGCTGGACTGATTACCGAATCGAGGTGGCCGGCGCGGTGGAAGAGAGCAGCAAGGGTTCGGACTCCATCGCCGCGGGCATTCCGGTCATGCTGTTCATTACCTTCACGCTGTTGATGTTGCAATTGCACAGTTTCAGTCGCGCCATGCTGGTTTTCCTGACCGGGCCGTTGGGCATTGCCGGCGTCGCTCTGGCTCTGCTGGTGTCGGGGCGACCATTTGGCTTTGTCGCCTTGCTGGGCGTGATCGCCCTGATGGGCATGATTCAGCGCAACTCGGTCATCCTGATTGATCAGATCGAACAGGACCGCTCCAATGGTGTTGCCGCCTGGGACGCGATTGTCGAGTCGGCGGTGCGGCGCTTGCGTCCGATTGTGCTTACCGCTGCGGCGGCTGTGCTGGCGATGATTCCGCTGTCGCGCTCGGTCTTTTGGGGGCCAATGGCGGTTTCCATCATGGGCGGGCTGATTGTGGCCACGGTATTGACGCTGCTAGCGTTGCCAGCCATGTACGCGGCCTGGTTCAGGGTCAAACGGGAGGCGCCCGCGGCAGGTTAAAATAACCGGTTGACCGATTTGTTAGGGGTGGTCGTGGAGGCCGCCCCTTTTGTTTTTTGCGCGGGTGGCGAAATTGGTAGACGCACCAGGTTTAGGTCCTGACGGTAGCAATACTGTGCGGGTTCGAGTCCCGCCCCGCGCACCACTTGTGATGATTTGGGGGACGGTCCGCAGCCGCGCAACGGCAAAGTCTGGCCCCAACTATTTAGGAGAATCTGAATGACAGTTACCGTTGAAACCCTGGAAAAACTGGAACGAAAGATAACGCTGAGCTTGCCGGTAGGCGTGGTTCAGTCTGAAGTTCAGTCGCGTTTGAAGAAACTTGCCCGTACCGTCAAGATGGATGGTTTTCGCCCGGGTAAAGTGCCCATGAACGTGGTAACCCAGCGTTACGGCTACTCGGTTCACTATGAAGTGATGAATGACAAGGTGGGCGAGGCATTTGCCAGTGCCGCCAATGAGGCCAAATTGCGCGTGGCCGGTCAGCCCCGCATCACCGAGAAGGAAGTTTCACCGGAAGGCGAAATGGCGTTTGATGCGGTTTTCGAAGTTTTTCCGGAAGTCCGGATTGGCGACCTGTCGAGCGCAACCGTGGAAAAGATCAAGGCCGACGTGACGGATGGCGCGATCGACAAGACGCTCGATATTCTGCGCAAGCAGCGCCGTACCTTTGCCCAGCGCGCACACGACGTGCCGGCCCAGCCGGGAGACCGTGCGACGGTTGATTTTGAGGGGAAGATTGATGGCGAGGTTTTTTCTGGTGGCAAGGCAGAAGACTTCCAGTTCATCCTGGGCGATGGCCAGATGCTCAAAGAGTTCGAAGACGCGACGCGTGGCATGAAGGCGGGCGAAAGCAAGACCTTCCAGCTGGCGTTCCCGGCTGACTACCATGGCAAGGATGTGGCTGGCAAAACAGCTGATTTCATGGTCACGCTCAAGAAGCTTGAGGCGGCCCATCTGCCCGAAGTGAATGATGCACTGGCCAAGTCACTCGGAATTGCGGATGCCACGGTTGAAGGGTTGCGCGCTGACGTCAGGAAAAACCTGGAGCGTGAAGTCAAGTTCCGCCTGTTGGCCAAAAACAAGCAGTCGGTGATGGACGCACTGGTGGCCAAGGCCGAGCTTGATCTGCCAGGGACCAGTGTGCAGGCTGAAATCAGCCGTCTGATGGAAGGCGCGCGCGCCGAGTTGAAGCAGCGTGGCGTCAAGGACGCCGACAAGGCAACCCTGCCAGATGACTTGTTTCGCGCCCAGGCCGAACGCCGCGTGCGTCTGGGGCTGGTTGTTGCGGAACTGGTTCGTGCCAACAATCTGCAAGCCAAACCTGAACAGATCAAGGCGCACATTGAAGAGCTGGCGGCCAGCTACGAAAAGCCGGCCGACGTCATGCGCTGGTACTACAGCGACAACAACCGCCTGGCTGATGTGGAAGCGATCGTGATTGAAAACAATGTGACTGAATTTGTCATGGCCAGAGCTGTCATCAGCGAAAAAACCATGACTTTTGACGATTTGATGGCGCAAAACTGACACCTATGCCGCCAGACGGCGGCGGTGATGGGGCTGGTGGCGGGCTTGTAGTCTTGCATCCAGGCCCCATTTTCTTTGCACGGATAATTTTTTCGGTACAGTAGCTTCCTATTTGGAGACAACATGAACGTGCGATTTGGTGCAATGGAAACGCAGGGCCTGGGCATGGTGCCCATGGTGATTGAGCAGTCAGGTCGCGGCGAGCGGTCTTATGATATTTACTCCCGACTGCTCAAGGAACGTGTTATTTTTCTGGTGGGCCCGGTGAACGATTACGTGGCTAATCTGGTGGTGGCCCAACTGCTGTTTCTTGAAAGTGACAATCCGGACAAAGACGTTTCGTTCTATATCAATTCACCGGGGGGGTCAGTCAGCGCCGGGATGGCTATTTTTGATACCATGAATTTCATCAAGCCTGATGTCTCCACCCTTTGCACCGGTATGGCTGCAAGCATGGGAGCGTTTCTGCTGGCCGCCGGCGCCCGGGGCAAGCGCTTCTGTCTGCCCAACGCCAAGGTCATGATCCACCAGCCCTCCGGCGGTAGTCAGGGGCAGGCGACTGAAATCGAAATTCAGGCCCGCGAGATATTGAAGACGCGCGAGCAGCTGAATAAAATTCTGGCCGAGCGTACCGGGCAACCCTTGGAGCGGATTGAGCGCGACACCGAACGCGACTATTACATGTCCGCCGATGAATCCAGGGAATATGGCCTGATCGACCAGGTCCTCTCAAAGAGGGCGTAGCGCAAATGGCAGAGAAAAAAGGTTCCTCCGGCGAAAAAACTCTTTATTGCTCGTTCTGCGGCAAGAGCCAGCACGAAGTCAAGAAACTGATTGCGGGCCCTTCGGTTTTTGTCTGCGATGAGTGCATTGAACTCTGCAATGAGATCATTCGCGACGAGTTGCCGGCCAGCACCGAGGTCGGCAAGGCAGGCACTGAATTGCCGACGCCGGCGGAGATCAAGGCCAATCTTGACAATTACGTGATTGGTCAGGAACCGGCCAAACGGACACTGGCGGTTGCCGTTTACAACCACTACAAGCGTTTGCGGCACAAGGAAAAAGCCAGGCAGGACGATGTCGAACTGGCCAAAAGCAATATTTTGCTCATTGGCCCCACCGGTTCTGGAAAAACACTGTTGGCGCAAACTCTCGCGCGCATGCTGGATGTTCCTTTCGTCATGGCGGATGCCACAACACTGACCGAAGCCGGTTATGTGGGTGAGGATGTGGAGAACATTGTGCTCAAGTTGTTGCAGAGCTGCAATTACGAAGTCGAACGGGCGCAGCGGGGTATTGTCTATATTGACGAGATTGACAAAATTTCCCGCAAATCCGACAACCCCTCCATTACGCGGGATGTATCCGGAGAGGGTGTGCAGCAGGCTTTGCTCAAACTGATCGAAGGTACCATGGCCAGTGTGCCGCCGCAGGGCGGCCGAAAGCATCCGAACCAGGATTTTGTCCAGATTGATACGACCAACATCCTGTTTATTTGCGGCGGCGCATTTTCGGGACTCGAGAAAGTGATTGACAACCGCACACAATCCTCCGGCATTGGATTTGGTGCCACGGTCAAAAGCAAAGAGCAACGCAGTCTGACCGAGGTTTTCAAAGAAGTGGAGCCTGAAGACTTGATCAAGTTTGGCTTGATTCCTGAATTGGTCGGTCGTATGCCGGTGGTGGCAACCCTGGCTGAACTCAGTGAGGATGCGTTGGTCCAGATTTTGACGGAACCGAAAAATGCGTTGGTCAAGCAGTACAGCAAACTGCTGGCCATGGAGGGGGTAGATCTCGAAATTCGACCGACGGCGCTGAAGGCAATTGCAAAGAAGGCGCTGGCCCGCAAGACCGGGGCACGTGGCTTGCGTTCGATTCTGGAACAGGCATTGATTGATACCATGTACGAGCTGCCCTGCGCCACGAATGTTGATAAAGTGGTGGTCGATGAGTCCACTATCCAGGAAAACAAGCCTCCTTTGCTGGTTTATCGCGAAGTTGCCCGCAAGGCCTGATTTGACCCGTCTTTGAAAGGTACCCCATCATGTCTGGTCATATACCTCTGCCTGCCTCTGCCATTGATTTGCCACTGCTGCCCTTGCGCGACGTGGTTGTCTTTCCGCACATGGTGATTCCATTGTTTGTGGGTCGGCCGAAAAGCATCAAGGCACTTGAAGCGGCGATGGAGTCGGAGCGCCGTATCATGCTGGTGGCGCAAAAGGCGGCCGCCAAGGACGATCCGCTCGTGACGGATATGTTCGACGTAGGTTGTGTCTCAACCATCCTGCAAATGCTCAAGCTGCCCGATGGCACGGTCAAGGTGCTGGTCGAAGGACAGCAGCGTGCGCGGGTGAACCGGATCGAAGAAGGCGAACTGCATTTTTCAGCCAACGTTACGCCGGTTGCGGTGTTGCCGGAGCCCGAGGTCAAGCCGCGCGGCAAAGCCAGCGAAATAGAAGCTTTGCGTCGCGCGGTGATCCAGCAGTTTGACCAGTACGTCAAACTCAACAAGAAAATTCCGCCGGAGATTTTGACTTCCATTTCAAGCATTGATGACGCTGGACGGCTGGCGGATACGATTGCCGCGCATTTGCCGCTCAAACTTGAGAACAAGCAGGCGGTACTTGATTTGGTGACGGTCAAGGAGCGACTCGAAAACCTTTTTGAGCAGATCGAGCGGGAAGTTGACATACTCAACGTGGATAAAAAAATCCGTGGCCGGGTCAAACGGCAGATGGAAAAAAACCAGCGGGATTTTTACCTGAATGAACAGGTCAAGGCCATTCAAAAGGAGTTGGGCGAGGGTGAGGAGGGCGCGGATATCGACGAGATCGAGAAAAAGATCAAATCCGCTAGGATGCCCAAGGAAGCGCTGAAAAAAGCCGAAGGTGAACTGAAAAAACTCAAGCTCATGTCGCCCATGTCGGCCGAAGCCACGGTGGTGCGAAATTACATTGATGTCTTGACCGGACTTCCGTGGGCAGGCAAGACAAAGATCAAGCACAACCTGGTCAATGCGGAAAATGTACTTAACGAAGACCATTACGGTCTTGACAAGGTGAAAGACCGTATTCTTGAGTACCTGGCAGTGCAGCAGCGGGTTGAGAAAGTGAAGGCTCCGATCCTGTGTCTGGTGGGTCCGCCCGGTGTAGGCAAGACCTCGCTCGGCCAGTCCATTGCCAAAGCGACGGGACGCAAGTACGTGCGAATGGCGTTGGGTGGCATGCGCGACGAAGCCGAGATTCGTGGCCACCGCCGAACCTACATCGGTGCCATGCCGGGCAAGGTGCTGCAAAGTCTGTCCAAGATCGGCACCCGCAATCCATTGTTCCTGCTTGACGAGATTGACAAGCTGGGAACCGATTTCCGGGGTGACCCGTCAAGTGCCTTGCTGGAGGTGCTGGACCCCGAGCAAAACCACAAGTTTGGTGATCACTACGTCGAAGTTGACTTTGACCTGAGCGACGTCATGTTCGTGGCAACTTCCAACTCCATGAACATTCCACCGGCCTTGCTTGATCGCATGGAAGTGATTCGCTTGTCCGGCTACACCGAAGACGAAAAGACCAACATTGCCATCAAGTTTTTGCTGCCCAAGCAACTCAAGAACAATGGTGTCAAGGAAGAAGAGCTACAGATCAACGACGAGGCGGTACGCGATATTGTTCGCTACTACACACGGGAGGCCGGAGTGCGTTCGCTGGAGCGTGAGCTTTCCAAGATTTGCCGCAAGGTAGTCAAGGGCCTGCAACTCAAGAAGATGGTGGCACAGGTCAAGGTGACTGCCGAGAATCTGAATGATTTTCTCGGGGTTCGAAAGTTCAATTATGGTCGGGCCGAGCAAAAAAACCAGGTGGGCCAGGTGGTCGGTCTGGCCTGGACCGAGGTAGGGGGCGACCTGCTGACGATCGAAGCCGCCATGATGCCTGGCAAAGGCGTCATAACGCGCACCGGTTCACTGGGCGATGTCATGAAAGAATCAGTGGAGGCGGCGCGCACCGTGGTGAGAAGCCGTTCGCGTCGGTTGGGCATCAAGGACGAGTTTTTCGAAAAGAAGGATATTCACATTCACGTGCCTGATGGAGCGACGCCGAAAGATGGTCCGAGTGCTGGTGCCGCCATGACAACAGCCTTTGTTTCGGCCATGACGGGTATTCCGGTGCGTAGCGATGTGGCGATGACCGGTGAAATTACCTTGCGAGGCGAAGTGACGGCCATTGGCGGTTTGAAGGAAAAACTGCTGGCTGCCTTACGTGGCGGCATCAAGACGGTTTTGATTCCGGAAGAAAATGCCAAGGACTTGCAGGATATTCCTGCCAACGTAAAAAATGGCTTGGAAATCGTACCGGTGCAATGGATTGACAAGGTGCTGGAAGTCGCCTTGGAGAGAATGCCAACGCCTCTGTCTGAAGATGAGACGGTGGCGACCAGTGCGGCGGTGGTGTCTGTTGCGCCGCCGGAACTGGTCGGTTCAGTTAAACACTAGATTCGATTGAAACAGAAAAGTGAGCTATAATTTATGGCTTGAAATGCGGGAATAGCTCAGTTGGTAGAGCGCAACCTTGCCAAGGTTGAGGTCGAGAGTTCGAGACTCTTTTCCCGCTCCAAATTCCGAAAAGGGAAGCTCAGGCTTCCCTTTTTTGTCAGATACGCTGGCGCGATAGCAAATCGGTTATGCAACGGATTGCAAATCCGTCTAGCCCGGTTCGACTCCGGGTCGCGCCTCCAAAGAATTTCGGCCTGTGCCCGAGTGGTGAAATTGGTAGACACATCGGACTTAAAATCCGCCGCTTCGTGAATAACGGGCATACCGGTTCGATTCCGGTCTCGGGCACCAGTACACTCTCAATCCATGTCACGTTATAACGCCCCCTTCGAGATCCATGTGCATGGCCAGCTGGCCCTGCGCCCAGACGTTGGTTTTGAACAGCTGCAGGACGCCCTCAAGCCGTTGTGGAAGTATGCTGGCGCCCGCTCACTGGCAGATGCGGCTGACAGTTCGTATGAAGATGAACCCGGTATCAAATTTGATGCCCAGGAGCATCTGCTACAGATTTGTTGGACGGTTGAGGGTGACGACGATTTTCGTCAGGTACTTGATGAAATGTGCATGAATCTCAATGAATTGGCACAAACGGGTGCTGCCATCGAAGTCACGTTTTATGACACTGAGTTTGAAGATGATGAGGACGAGGAAAGTTCAGACGCCGAGTCGCGTGACGACTTTGTCATGCTGTTTGTTGGACCGGACCCGGCTGCCATCATGCAGGTCCAGCGCGATCTGTTGGTGCAGGATGTTGTGGCCCTGATGGAGCGTCATTTTGACGGTGCCGAACTCGGTGGGGTCGTCGCCGAAGTTGACAAGTTGTTTGGTCAGCGTTTTGATGACCTGGCGAACTCCCTGCAGCTTGGAAAACCCCCGCGTGGCTCAGGGGGGGGTCATGGCGGTCAGGGGCACGGCGGCTCTCGCAAGCCGCGGCACTTGCATTGAAATTGGCCTGCCTCGGCAGGCTGACGGCGAAATTATCGCCGTCAGCGGTGTCCCAAGCCGCAAAAGCCACTTTCCGGTGGCGTCGGGCCGGCGTTATCTTGCGGCAGCGCTAAAGTACTTGCCCAATTCCATTTTTGCGATGGAGTTGCGATGCACTTCATCCGGACCGTCGGCAAAGCGCAGGGTGCGTGCATTGGCATAGCTATAGGCGAGCGGAAAATCGTCACACATGCCACCACCACCATGCGCTTGCAACGCCCAGTCGATCACCTGACAGGCCATGCTGGGTGCCACCACCTTGATCATGGCAATCTCGTTCTTGGCAAATTTGTTGCCAGCCACGTCCATCATCCAGGCCGCTTTAAGGGTTAACAGGCGCGCCATATCAATCTTGCAGCGGGATTCCGCGATGCGCTCCTGTGTCACGGTTTGTGAGGCGACAGTTTTGCCGAAGGCAACCCTGGCAGATGCGCGTTTGCACATCAATTCCAGGGCGCGTTCTGCCAGACCAATCAAGCGCATGCAGTGGTGAATGCGTCCCGGACCAAGGCGCCCCTGCGCGATCTCAAAACCACGGCCTTCGCCCAGCAGGATGTTGCTCACTGGCACGCGCACGTTTTCAAACAACACTTCCATGTGTCCGTGCGGCGCATCGTCATAACCCATGACGTTGAGTGAGCGCACCACGGTAATGCCGGGGGTGTTGGCTGGCACCAGAACCATGCTCTGCTGCGAGTGACGTGGTGCATCCGGGTTGGTTTTTCCCATGACCACATAAATGGCGCAGCGTGGGTCGCCGGCGCCGGAGGTCCACCACTTGCGGCCGTTGATAACGTAATCATCACCCTGGCGTTCAATTCGGGTCTGTATGTTGGTGGCGTCACTCGACGCAACCTCCGGCTCGGTCATGGCAAAAGCCGATCTGAATTTTCCTTCCAGCAGGGGTTTGAGCCAGCGTGCCTTGTTTTCTTCCGAGCCATAACGGGCGATGGTTTCCATGTTGCCGGTGTCCGGGGCCGAGCAGTTGAATACTTCGCTGGACCACATCACGCGGCCCATGATCTCCGCCAGTGGCGCGTATTCCTGGTTGGTCAGTCCGGCCCCCGTGTAACCAGACGCTGCGGCACTGTCTACCGGCAAAAACAGGTTCCATAAACCAGCAGCCTGGGCTTTGGGTTTGAGGCTCTCAATGGTTTGCAGCGGCGTCCAGCGTTTGCCGGCCACCGTATTGGCGGCAATCTCGGCGTGATAGGAGCCTTCGGCCGGGTAAATGTACTCGGTCATGAACTCCTGCAACTTGCCTTGCAGTTCTTTTGTCTTGGGTGAGTAGTCAAAGTCCATGGGATCTCCGTTTGGTGTTGGTTGAAATTGAATTAGCTCTGTTGCGCGAATTTCCAGGCCATCTGGGCCAGTGGTTTGGCGCCAGCGGCGGAGCTCACGGCCTGTGCGCTGGCAGCGGTGCCAGCTTCGACCCGTTTGGCGATGCCCTGCAAAATGGCGGCAATCCGGAACATGTTGTAGGCCATGTAGAAATTCCAGTCTGCTTTTAGCGCGTCAGGCGTCGTCAGCCCGGTGCGTTCACAATAAAGCTGGATGTATTGTTCTTCGGTAGGTATGCCAAGACTGGCGACATCGAGTCCGCCAATGCCGCGAAAAGAGCCGGGAGGAATGTGCCAAGCCATACAGTGGTAGCTGAAGTCAGCCAGCGGGTGGCCCAACGTTGACAGTTCCCAGTCGAGCACCGCCACAATTCGCGGCTCGGTTGGATGAAACATCAGGTTGTCGAGCCGGTAGTCGCCATGCACAATGCTGACCATGTGCTCTGCGCGAGCCATGGCTGGAATGTGCTGTGGCAACCACGCCATAAGTTGGTCCATCTCAACAATCGGCTGGGTGATGGAGGCGACATACTGTTTGCTCCAGCGACCAATCTGACGCTCAAAATAATTGCCTGGTTTGCCATAACCGGCCAGCCCGCGCTGCACAAACTTGACCGTATGCAGGGCGGCGATGACGCGGTTCATTTCCCTGTAAATTTCACCGCGTTCCTGCGTGCTCATGCCGGGCAGGGTTTGATCCCAGAGAATGCGTCCTGGCATGAATTCCATGACGTAGAAAGCACGACCAATGACAGCTTCGTCTTCGCACAGGCAGTACATGCGCGGCACCGGTACTGCGGTGCCGTACAGGCCACTCATGACGGCAAATTCCCGCTCTATGGCATGCGCTGATGGCAACAGTTTGGCGACCGGGCCAGGCTTGGCACGCATGACATAACTTTGCGTGGGTGTATTGAGCTTGTAGGTAGGATTGGACTGGCCGCCTTTGAAAGACTCAACCGTGACCGGACCACAGAAGCCGTCCAGGTTTTGCTCCAGCCAGGCGGACAGGGCGCCAATATCAAAAGCCTGTTTATCGGAGACCGGGCGGGTACCGGTGAAATGATCGAAGTCGCTCATCGTACGGTGCTTCCAGAGGGTGTTAGTTGTCGGCCTCGATGATGCGCATCAAGGCTTCGCGGTTGCGAATGACCAAGCCACCCGGTTCGATCCGGATGGCTTCTTCGCGCTCCATTGACTTCAGTTCCTGATTGACACGTTGGCGCGACGCGCCCAATAACTGCGCCAGCTCTTCCTGGGCCAACTGCAAGCCAATGCGCATTTCCCGTCCGTCGCTCAACGACGGTACACCATAACTTCGAACCAGATGCAACAACTGTTTGGCCAGTCGGGCTCGCAACGGGAGCGTGTTGAGATCCTCTACCAAGCCGTAGAGCTGGCGGATACGTCGCGCATGCAGGCGCAGCAGGGCTTCGTAGAGTTCGGCGTGAATGGCAAGGATCTTTTTGAAATCGGCTTTGGCCACGCACAAGATGGTGCTGTCGCCATGCGCATAGGCGTCGTGTGTGCGTCGGTCGCCGTCGAAGATGGCGACATCGCCAAACCAGATACCTGGCTCCACATAGGTCAAGGTGATTTGTTTGCCAGAAATCGAAGTCGAACTGACCCGCACGGCGCCGCGGGCACAGGCGATCCACTCCTCCGGTGGCTCGCCGCGGGCTGTTATGAGTTCGCCATCCTTGTAACGCTTGACGTAGGCGCATCGCAGAATATCGTGCCGCAGTGAGGGTGAGAGAGTTGAGAACCAGCGACCCGAGTTGATCGCTTCGCGTTCCTCGATGGTAAGAATTGGATCGTCCATATCCTGTCTTGTGGGTGACTGAAAACTATGCCATTGTCGCGCCGGGGACGACCTCGGCGATTAATGTTTGTCGCCTGCGTGTCATACGACTAGCGGCCGGAGACAAAACCTGTGCTGTTCGCACTGTTGCGGTCAGTTCCGCTCACTATAAATCTTCTTCGTGCAGCAGGCTCAAACCCATGGCGCCACGTCGCCGCAGCCAGGGGCTCGGGCGGTAGCGCGGGTCGCCATAAACGGTTTGCATGTTGAACAGGACTTCCAGTACATTGGTGGGGCCGTAAAGATTACCCAAG
The DNA here is from genome assembly GCA_963750815.1 of uncultured beta proteobacterium. Taxonomy (GTDB): domain Bacteria; phylum Pseudomonadota; class Gammaproteobacteria; order Burkholderiales; family Burkholderiaceae_C; genus Rhodoferax. Next base: position 3,038,938 of record CAVVRS010000002.1, on the reverse strand, counting down.
GCCAGTGGCCCCAGCGGGTAACCCAACCCCAGCGTGACTGCTGTTTCAAGATCGGCGGGCGAGCAGACGCTTTGCTGACACATGTCACAGCCAATGTTGACAATGGCCGACACAACCCGCTGCGACACAAAACCGCCACTGTCCCGGATGACGCTGACCGCTTTACCATCACGCGCCATGAGCGCGTGCGCCGCACGGCGCATGTCGGGTCGTGTTGCCGGATTGGTGGCGATCACGCGGCGCTTGCTGGCTGCATCGTCTACCAGCATTTCAATGCCCATGGTACGCGCCGGGTCGAGTCTTTCCACGACGGCGACCGTAGTGATGTCAAAGCCCAAAGGTGCCACAAATGCAAGCGCCTGTGGTGAGGGCGAAGCACCGGTTTCGATCTTCGCCCCCAGACTCCTGAGCAGAATGAGCAGTTCGGAGCGCCGGGCGGCACGGGCTGAGACCCAAACCGGCGGCATGTCAGTCACCAAAGGTGCGGGTGGCTCCGGACTGACCTGAGCGATGCCGTTTTCATAGTGATAGAACCCGTCACCGACTTTTTTCCCGAGTAAGCCACCCGCCAGACGCTGGGCAGTTATGACACTGGGGCGGTAACGTGGCTCTTCAAAATACTGGTGGTAAATCGATTCCATCACCGAATGGGATACGTCGAGTGCAGTCAGGTCCAACAATTCAAACGGACCCAGCCTGAAGCCAATCTGGTCTTTCAGGATGCGGTCAATGGTGGCGAAGTCAGCGACGCCTTCGCTGACAATGCGCAGCGCCTCGGTGCCGTAGCCGCGACCGGCGTGGTTGACGATAAAGCCAGGCGTGTCCTGCGCCTGCACTGGTGTGTGCCCCAATTGTCTGGCATACGCGCCGAGGCTGGCGCAAACGCTGGCGCTGGTTTTGAGTCCTGCGATGACTTCCACCACTTTCATCAGGGGCACCGGGTTGAAGAAGTGAAAGCCGGCAAATTGTTCAGGCCGCTTTAGCTCGGCGGCGATGGCGGTCACCGAGAGGGACGACGTGTTGCTGGCCAATATGGTGGTCGGGCCGACCAGATCCTCGAGTTCGGTGAAAAGGCGGACCTTGATATCCAGCCTTTCGATCACCGCTTCCACGATCAGATCACAGGCAGCGAGGGCTGCAAGCGAAGTCGCACCATTTACACGGGATTTGTACTGTGCCGTCCGGGCTTTGTCGATACGGCCTTTTTCACATAGTTTGTCCCACTGCGAAAATACGGCAGTTTGTGCTGCGCGTGTTGCGTCTTCCTGTACATCAAACAACAATACGGAACTGCCCGCCTGAGCGGCAATCTGGGCAATGCCGCGACCCATGGCGCCGGCCCCGACGATGCCGACGGTTGAGAAAATTGCTTTCATCGGACAACACCTTTTCAACGACGGACTTGCAAGGCGCCCGGGTTAACGATATTGGTGGGGGCGCCTTTAATGAAATTGATCACGTTGTCAAACGCCGTACCAAAGTAAGTTTCATAGCTATCTTGTTCAACATAGCCAATGTGCGGTGTACAAATGCAGTTTTCCAGCCGCAACAGGGCGTGGCCCTGCAATATGGGTTCGGTTTCAAATACGTCCACTGCCGCCATGCCCGGGCGTCCCCGATTGAGAGCCCCGATCAAGGCGTCAGCTTCGATCAATTCAGCGCGTGAAGTGTTGACCAGCAGCGCAGTCGGTTTCATGCGTGCCAGATCATCGAGTTGGACAATGCCGCGGGTTTCGTCAACCAGGCGGAGATTGAGCGACAGGACATCGCATTGCTCAAAAAATTGATCGCGGTTGTTTGCCGTATCAAAGCCGTCCAGAATGGCACGTTCACGGGACGGCGGACGACCCCAGACGAGTACGTTCATGCCAAAGGCTTTGCCATAGCCGGCCAGCAACTGGCCAATTCTTCCGTAACCCCAAATACCCAGGGTCTTGCCCTTGAGGACCGAGCCCAGGCCAAAGTTTGCAGGCATGGAACCGGCCTTGAAACCGGATTGTTGCCAGGCACCATGCTTCAGATTACCGACGTATTGTGGCAAGCGGCGCATGGCGGCCATGATGAGCGCCCAGGTCAATTCGGCTGGCGCCACCGGTGAGCCAGCACCATCGGCTACTGCTATGCCCCGTTCGGTACACGCCTGCACGTCAATATGGGGCCCGACACGGCCAGTCTGCACAATCAGTTTCAGGCGGGGCAGCTTGTCGATTAGCTGGCGTGATATGTGAGTACGTTCACGAATGAGCACTATGACGTCAGCGTCTTTCAGTCGAACCGACAACTGCCCCAGCCCTTTGACCGTGTTGGTGTAAACCTTGGCCTGGTAGGCCTCCAGTTTGGCAGAGCATTTAAGCTTTCGAACCGCGTCCTGGTAATCATCAAGAATCACAATATTCATAAGGCGCAATTGTGCCTTGGCATTTCACCTGTGGGTGACCAGCGCTCGCGGGAATACCCGATCAGTGAAGTGCCGCCAGGCGATCAAGCTCGGCACAGACATCGGCCATGCGGCCCGAAATCACCATGCGCCCGACGCTGGCAGGGGCTTGATCGAGTTCCAGGATGCGAACAATCCGTAACGGGCGTTGCAAAGCGGCTGGTGGCCGACAATGGAGTTCAGCCCCACTGCCGGAAGGATTGGTCGCCATTGATGGTGTCGCCAGGTCGTGGGCACGCCGAGCTCCTCTGGCTGGCGCCAGCCTGCTTTGGTCCGACAGGCGAAGCAGCCAGCGCCACATGCCATGCAGTGGCGTCAAAATGCCTGGAATGACCATCTGTGCAGCGTTCATTGGACAATGCCTACATCAACATTGTGTTTCGGATCAAGCCGACGGCAAGACCTTCTATTTCAAACGGCTCACCCGGCTCAATCACAATGGTTTGATAGTCCGGATTTTCAGGGTGCAGTTCGATCAGGTTCTTGTTGCGCCGAAAGCGTTTGACGGTCACCTCATCGCCCAGGCGGGCCACCACAATCTGACCGTTCTTGGCATCCTTGGTCGCCTGCACGGCCAGCAGATCGCCATCCATGATGCCGGCGTCGCGCATGGACATGCCACGCACCTTGAGCAGATAGTCGGGCTTGCGCTGGAACAGACTGCTTTCGAGATAATAGGTCTGGTCAATATGCTCTTGCGCGAGAATGGGGGAGCCGGCGGCGACCCGCCCAATCAGTGGCAGGATCAGCTGGGTCAGGCTGGGCAGCTGGAAGGAGTATTGTTTGTTGCGGGACTCGTTGATGGCGCGCAGTGCGTCACTTTTGAGGCGGATACCACGCGAGGTGCCACTGACAAGTTCAATCACGCCTTTGCGTGCCAATGCCTGCAGATGCTCTTCAGCCGCGTTGGCAGATTTGAACCCCAATTCGGTGGCGATCTCGGCGCGGGTCGGTGGCGCGCCGGTGCGCGCGATGGCGCTTTGGATTAGGTCCAGAATTTGTTGCTGGCGGGCTGTGAGTTTGGGGCTTTCAAGCATGGTGACTCCTTGGAGAGGGGATGGGTCTTGCTGTTAGTCTGTACACACTGTGTTGATATCCAGTGACTGTATTTTTAACCAGTTTTTGAAAGTTTGCAAGCGATGTCTTCAAATTTGTTGGAAAAACTTGTTGTTTTGGGAACCGGCGGCACGATTGCCGGCTTGGCTGCGGCTAGCTCGGACAATATCGGGTACAGCGCTGCCCAGATTGGCGTGCACCAGTTGCTGGCTGCGATGCCAGGTCTCCCGGGCGTGTTGGCGGGTCGGACACTGGTGACTGAGCAGGTTGCACAAATTGACAGCAAGGATTTGAGTTTTGCGGTGTGGCAACAACTGGTCCTGCGGGTTGCTCACTACCTCGCACAAGCTGACGTGCAGGGCATCGTGATCACGCATGGTACCGATACGCTGGAAGAAACTGCCTATTTTTTGCATGCGGTGTTGCCAGTTGCACAACTTGCCAGCAAGCCGGTGGTGTTGACCTGCGCCATGCGTCCGGCGTCCAGCGCTGCACCCGACGGACCGCAAAACCTGCTCGATGCCGTGTCGGTGGCTTGCTGGGCCGGCGTTTCTGGCGTGCTGGTCGTGTGTGCGGGTACGGTTCACGGCGCGCTGGAAGTGCAAAAGGTGCACCCCTATCGCCTTGATGCTTTCAATTCAGGTGACGCAGGTCCGATTGCCTACATCGAGGAACAGCGCGTCCGTTTAGTGCGAAATTGGCCTGTAGCGCCCGTGCAGAATGCGCAGATAGCTATTGAAAAGATAGCAAACAACAAGCATTGGCCACGTGTCGAGATTGTTATGAACTACGCCGGTGCGAGTGGTGCGATGGTCGATGCACTGGTAGCCAGTGAGGCCGGGACGCCGTTGCAGGGGCTGGTCGTGGCAGCTACCGGCAATGGCACCCTGCATCACGACTTTGAAGCCGCATTGCTCAGGGCTCAGGCGGCTGGCATCCAGGTGCTGCTGGCCACCCGCTGCACCAATGGACGGGTTCTGCCAACGCCCGGCGACCGCTTTGCCGACTCGGCCGGGTTGTCGCCTGTGAAGGCGAGGGTGGCGCTCATGCTGGCGTTAATGAGGTGATCAGCCAGCCAGGGCGGCAAACGCGCGGGTCGTGATTTCATCGACACTGCCGGTGCCGCTGATGGCACGGTATTTGGGCGCGGCGGCAGGGTCTGCGCTGGCCCAGCCAGCGTAGTAGTTCACCAGCGGGCGTGTTTGGGCGCTGTAGACTTCCAACCGCTTTTTGACGGTTGCTTCCTTGTCGTCGTCGCGTTGAATCAACGCCTCGCCCGTGACGTCATCGACACCAGCCACTTTAGGCGGGTTGAACTTGATGTGGTACGTGCGCCCGGACGGTGCGTGCGAGCGCCGCCCGCTCATGCGCTCAATGATGGCTTCAAACGGAACATCAATCTCCAGTACGTAGTCGAGTTTGACGCCAGCGGCCTTCATGGCGTCAGCCTGCGGTATGGTGCGCGGAAAGCCATCAAAAAGAAAACCCGCCGCACAGTCGCCCTGGGCAATGCGTTCTTTCACCAGATTGATGATCAGGTCGTCACTCACAAGGCCACCGGAATCCATGATCTTCTTGGCTTCAACGCCCAGCGCCGTGCCGGCCTTCACCGCAGCACGCAACATGTCGCCGGTCGAGATTTGAGGGATGCCATATTTTTGACAGATAAAGGTGGCTTGTGTGCCTTTGCCAGCGCCTGGTGCACCTAACAGGATAAGTCTCATGAATGTCCTTGGAAAAAATCAAAAACGGGTAGCGTCGCAGTGGTTTTTCCTGGGAAGACCACCATGTCGGGCTATCCTCGAGAATAGCATGCCAAGGTTAGCGGCTGCATTGCAGTTACCGGTACTCAGGCCCGAAACAGGCGGCGCACCCGTTCCAGATCCTGCGGTGTGTCAACGCCCGGTCCGGGGGCGTGTTTTGTCAAATGGACGGCAATGCGGTGCCCATGCCACAGGGCGCGCAACTGCTCGAGCGCCTCGCTGGTTTCCAGCGGCGCTTGCGCCAGGCCAGGAAACTGGCGCAAAAAACTGACCCGATATCCGTAAATGCCAATGTGGCGCAAAGGCGCCGGGTTCGGCAGGGCGCCGGGTTGATCCCGCCAGTGCGGAATCGGTGCGCGACTGAAGTAGAGCGCCATGCCCTGACCATCAAGCACAACCTTGACCACATTGGGATTGGTGAAATCGGCAAAATTGTCAATCAAGTGGGCTGCCGTGCTCATGCTGGCAGCAGGGCGGTCAATGAGCAGTTGGGCAACCGCGCCCACCAAAGCGGGGTCAATCAGCGGTTCATCGCCCTGCACGTTGACGACAATTTCTTCCTCGCCCAGTCCGAGCAACTGGCAGGCCTCGGCCAGCCGGTCGCTGCCGGAGAGGTGGTCGGTGCGAGTCAGTAGGGCTTCAATACCGTGCGCCTGGCAGGCCGTGATGATTTCGGCGCTGTCGGCGGCCACCACGATACGGGCTGCACCGGGCCGCGGTGCGGCGGACATGACTCGTTGTGCCACGCGTACCACCATGGGGGCGCCGCCGAGGTCAGCCAGCGGCTTGTTGGGCAGTCGGGTCGAGGCCAGGCGGGCCGGGATCAGAACGGTAAAAGTCAAAGCCCGAGTTCCTCATCGGTCAGGGTTCTGGCCTCGCTCTCCAACAAAATCGGAATGCCGTCGCGTACCGGGTAGGCCAGGCGTGCGCTGCGCGAGGTCAATTCCTGCTTTTCACGCTCGTATTCAAGCGGGCCCTTGGTTACCGGGCAAACCAATAGTTCAAGAAGTCGTGTGTCCATGGGGCAATGATAGCGTTGGCTCGGGCGGCGTTGTCAGTAACGCCGCGAGAAGAGTGTCAAATCGGCTGACAAAAGCGGCCTCCGGTTTGAACACCAGCGGTATGGCCAGCGCATCGGGCTGCCTTGACCACAGCTTAAGGGCGTCTTTTTCAGTACAAATAACGGTATAAGCCTCATATTCATTGCGTGACCAGCTATCAAAATTATAGTGATCCGGGAGTGCGATCACGCCCGCCAGCGTCAAACCCCGAGCGCGCAGCATGGCAAAGAAGGCTTCCGGTCTGGCGATGGCGGCAACGGCCAGAAGTGGTTTGGCGCCCGGACGAGACAGATCGTCCAGTGCGATCTGGCTGGCATCAGCTCGTCGGGCGTGGCTGGCCAGGGCACGTTGCGAGGTGAAGCCGGCAAATGCCGGCTGCGCTCCTGTGTGCAGCACCAGATCCACGTTGCGCGGCCAGGGTTCGCGCAGCGGGCCGGCTGGCAGCAAGAAGCCGTTGCCGATGCCGCGGTCGTCAAAGACACAAATCTCCAGGTCCCGGTGAAGACCCAGGTGCTGCAAGCCATCGTCGCAGACAATGACCTGGGTTTCGGGATGCTGTTGCAACAGGCAGGCAGCGGCGTGCGCACGCCGGGCCGCAACAAAAACAGGGGCTGCCGTGGCCTGTCTGATCAGTGCCGGCTCGTCGCCTACTGTTGAAATAGCACTGCTCTCAAGCACCTCCCGGCAGTCACTGCTGGCGCGACCGTACCCGCGCGAGATGACGCCCACCTGCAGGCCACGCGCCTGCAGGTGTTGTACCAATGCGATCACCAGTGGCGTCTTGCCCGACCCACCCGCAATCACATTGCCGACGACGATGACCGGCACCCGAACTCGCTCAGTCTTGAGTAACCCGCCGCGATACAGGCCGCGCCGCAGCGCCGCGAGGGTGCCGAAAAGTGCCGCCAGCGGCCAGAGTATCAGGGCCAGCCAACCGCGTCGCGTCCAGGCGTCGGTCAAAAGTCGCTGCAAAACCGGCTGTTGCGCGACCCTCATGGATCTACCGGGACCCGGCTTGCGACGAAGACTGGGTGGCAAAGGTGATTTGTGTCAGCCCGGAACGCCGGGCGGACTCCATCACTGTAATAACTGCCTGGTGCCTGGCACTGGCATCGGCGCTGATAACGACCACCGACTCCTTGCCCGCTTTGGCGCCTTCCAGCAGGGCAGCGGTCAGGCTGTCGACGCTGCGCCCGGCCACTGCAACCTTGTTGACTGCATAGGCCCCGTCACTGGTCACGGTAACCAACACCTCTCTGGGGTAATCGCGCTGCACCTCGGTATCGGCCAGCGGCAATTTGAGCTGCAATTCGGTAAATTTACTGTAGGTGGTGGATAACATCAGGAATATCAGCACGACCAGCAGCACGTCAATGAACGGAATCAGGTTGATTTCCGGTTCTTCCCGGACACGTGGGCGGAAATTCATGACATCCTCATTTCCGCAGGGTGTTGAGGTGTCGCAGCAGCCGCTCCGAGGCCAGTTCCAGAGTCAGCAGGTAGGCGTCAACCCGGGCCCGGAAGTAGCGCCAGAAAATTAGCGACGGAATGGCCACGATGAGACCAAAAGCCGTGTTGTATAACGCCACCGAAATGCCGTGCGCGAGTTGCGCCGGGTTGCCGCCCGCGGCACCGCCGGCCGGGTTCTGCGAGCCAAAAATATCAATCATTCCAACGACGGTGCCAAACAGGCCCATCAGTGGCGCGGCTGAGGCAATGGTGGCCAGCGCACTCAAATAGCGCTCCAGGCGGTGCGCGACCATGCGGCCGCTGCCTTCCATCGTTGAGCGAAGGTCTTCCTCGCTGCAGCGCGGGTTCACACCCAGCGCCCGAAAACCGCTGGCCAACAGTTCTCCCAGTGCTGAGCTCCGCTCAAGCTGGCCGACCACATCCTGGCTTGGCAACTGGGTGCGTGAGATCATCAACACTTCGTCCAGCAATTTTTCTGGCGCTATTTTCGCGGTCTGGAGGCTGACAAAGCGTTCGATGACCAGGGCCAGGGCCAAAATGGAGCAGGCAATCAGTGGCCAGATCGGCCAGCCTGCGGCTTGTATGATTGAAAACAAATGGAATCTCCGCGCAGATAAAGGCCTCGCGATTATGGCTCAGGGACTCCTGGTTGCTGCATTTGCGGTATTGTCGTTCCACCCACAAAATTTGTGGATAACTTTGTGAAGAACCGGGCTGTGAATCAGCGGCGAACCGCAGCAGGCCTGCCTTGTGACAGATTGATGACAAATCAGGCAATAAAAAACACTGTGAAATCAAATACTTGCACCACGCAATGGGGCGCTCAACGGTGTCTGGACGGGCTCGCGACTCAGTGTCCGCCAGCGCGGAAAACTGACGCCTTGACGCGTCCTGGCGCTGCCACTTCTGTCCATGACTGACAGCCAATCACCGATCTCGCCAAACCGCATCTGGCAGGTCGCTGCCTTATGCCGGGCGATCGCTGATGCTGTCGACGCGCGATTCAACCCGGTGCGGGTGACTGGCGAGATTTCAGGTTTTTCACGCGCTTCCAGCGGGCATTGCTACTTTTCCCTCAAGGACGACAGTGCCCAGATTCGCTGTGCCATGTTTCGCCGGGCCGCGAGTTTGCTGGACTTCTCGCCGCGAGACGGTGAACTCGTCGAGTTGCGGGGTCGCCTGGGTGTTTACGAGGCGCGCGGTGATCTGCAGCTGATTGCAGAAAGCATGAGCCGGGCCGGGCCGGGCGCATTGTTCGAGCAATTTCTCAAACTCAAGGCCAGACTGGAGGCGCAAGGACTGTTTGACCCTGCGATCAAACGCGCGCTGCCGGCGATGCCGCGTGCTATTGGCGTGGTGACCTCGCTCGACGCGGCCGCCCTGCACGATGTCATCAGCACTTTGCGGCGGCGCGCACCCCACATTGCAGTGGTCATCGCGCCAGCCTCGGTTCAAGGCAGTGGTGCACCCGCTGAACTCGTCAAGGCGCTATCAAATTTATATCTGCTTACGCAAACTGGACGCGGATTAGAGCCTGATTTAGTTAAAAAGGTCAGGAAAAAGAAAACTACAACCGGCCCCATCATTGACGTCATATTGCTGGTTCGTGGTGGTGGCTCGATGGAGGATTTGTGGGCTTTCAATGACGAACAGCTGGCGCGTACCGTGGCGCAGAGTCCAGTGCCCGTCATCTGCGGCGTTGGCCATGAGACGGACTTTACGATTGCTGATTTTGTAGCCGACGTGCGAGCCACCACACCAACTGCCGCTGCCGAACTGGCGGCGCAGCCGCGTGAAGTTGGGCAGAGCATTCTTGACAGCGTGGCGCAGCGTTTGCACGATGCCATGTTGCGACACCTTGATCAACAGGGCCAGCGCGTCGATTCGATTGCTTCCCGGCTTGGGCGACCGTCGGCGCTGGTTGGACGGCAGGGCTTGCGTCTGGTGACCACGGCCCAGCAACTGGCACTTTCATCGCGCCATTTCTTGAAGCAAAGACACCTGGACTTGCAGCGCCTGCAGACACAATTGCCCGATACCATGCAACGCGGTCTTGGCAAGCGGCAGGACCGGCTGCAACGCGCCGCTTTGCGCCTGAACTTGCTGGACCCCAGTCTGGTCCTGCAGCGTGGCTATGCCTGGCTGACCAGTTGTGACGGGCAAACCATCAGCAGCGTGCAACAAGCCCGGGTCGGGCAACAAGTACGGGCCACCCTTGCGGATGGCGAGGTTGATTTGACCGTGTCTGACCCCAAGTGAGCAAAGTTTCTACAATCGCCCTTCTCAAACCACAACCCGCAAGGACATCATGGAACACACTCTGCCCGCCCTGCCATTTCCGATTGACGCGTTAGCGCCCAACTATTCCCGGGAAACCCTGGAGTACCACCATGGCAAGCATCACAATGCCTATGTGGTGAATCTCAACAACCTGCAAAAGGGAACAGACTTCGAGAACATGGCGCTGGAAGAGATCGTCAAGAAGTCGAGCGGTGGCATCTACAACAATTCGGCGCAGATCTGGAATCACACGTTCTTCTGGAACTGTCTGAAGCCGAACGGCGGTGGCGAACCTTCCGGGGCGCTGGCGGCAGCCATCAACACCAAGTGGGGCTCTTACGCGGCGTTCCGGGAGGCGTTCATCAAGTCTGCGGTTGGCAATTTTGGTTCCGGCTGGACATGGCTGGTCAAAAAAGCCGATGGATCGGTTGACATTGTCAACATGGGTGCAGCCGGTACTCCACTGACAACGGCTGACAAGGCGCTGCTGACTGTTGACGTTTGGGAGCATGCGTATTACATCGACTACCGCAATATGCGTCCTAAGTATGTGGAAACTTTTCTCGACAAACTGGTGAACTGGGGCTTTGCTGAAGCCAACTTTGCCTGACCGCAGGTTGATGAGTCCGGATGGCCCGCATTCATCGGGGCAGAAACGGCTTTCCCCCCAGCTTGTAGCCGGCCTTGATACCTTTTTTGCCAAACCAGCCTTGACTCATTTCCAGCACGAAACGAACCGGCTGCGTTGAACAGTGCGAATCGGTGGATTGAGGTTGCATGTCGGCCAGATTGACAATGGTGCCGTCGTCGGCGACAAAAGCGGCAGTCAATGGGAGCAGGGTGTTTTTCATCCAGAAGCACTGTTGAGCGGCTTTTTCAAAGACAAACAGCATACCCTCGGAAAGAGGCATTTCTGTACGGAACATCAGTCCGGTAGAACGTTGCTCGGATGTGGCGGCGATCTGCGCGTTGATCAAGTGCACGCCAGCGGTTAGTTTGACCCGTGGCAAATCCAGCTGTGCCGCGTTTTGGGAACGACTTGGGTTGACCAGAGCGGTTCCCAATACCAAAAGTGCAATTGCAATGAGTTTCAGTTTCATGACCTGATTTTGACGCAACCGCTGCGGCTGCCTGGTAGTTTGAAGCAAAAAAATGCCCGCTTAAGCGGGCATTTTCATCGTCGTGAGTCGATTTACTTCTTGACAGCAGGCGCAGCGACCGGGGCTGCGGCAGCAGCGGGAGCAGCGGCGGCGGGAGCTACAGCTTTTTCAACGGCAGGAGCCTTCTTGGCGGCAGCCTTGGCAGCAGCTTTTTCGGCAGCAGCCGCCTTGCGGGCGTCAGCAGCGGCTTTGCGGGCAGCTGCTTTTTCGGCAGCAGCCGCCTTGCGAGCAGCGGCCTTTTCAGCCTTTGACGGAGCAGAAGCCTTGCCAGCAGCAGGAGCAGCACCAGTGTCAACAACCGCGGGAGCGGTCTTGACGACGGGAGCAGCAGCTTTGGCCGGTGCAGCAGCAGGAGCGGCAGCTTGGGCGAAGGCGCCGGCAGCGAAAAGACCAGCAACCAAAGCGGCGATAAGTTTGTTCATTTTCAATTTCCTTGAGATAACGTTATTCAACAAATTCCCTCCATACTTTGAAAGGTTTGTCCGTAACGGGCTGGCTTGGGGCCCGGTTGACAGAAAACCGTAATTTTTTGGGACTAGAATCCAAAAGCACCTTCAAACAGGCCTGAAACTCGGATTTTCGGGCGGTTTTGGTATCAAAAATTGCGCAAATTGTATTAATCACCGGAGAATCTACATGTACCAGCACATCAAGGTGCCAACCAGCGGCCAAAAAATTACGGTCAATTCCGACATGTCCCTGAACGTGCCTGATCAGCCGATCATTCCGTTCATCGAAGGTGATGGTACTGGCCTGGACATCACGCCGGTGATGCTCAAAGTGGTGGATGCAGCGGTGGCCAAGGCCTATGGCGGGAAGAAGCAGATTCACTGGATGGAGGTCTATGCCGGTGAGAAGTCAACCAAGGTTTATGGTCCTGATGTCTGGCTGCCAGAAGAAACTCTGCAGGCACTGCGCGAATACGTGGTCTCTGTCAAAGGGCCGCTGACGACGCCAGTAGGTGGCGGAATACGCTCGCTAAACGTGGCACTGCGCCAGGAACTCGATCTGTATGTTTGCCTGCGGCCGATTCAATACTTTGATGGTGTACCCAGCCCGGTCAAGGAGCCCCAGAAAACCAATATGGTGATCTTCCGCGAAAATTCCGAAGATATTTATGCAGGCATCGAGTTTGAAGCGGAATCGGACAAGGCCAGGAAACTCATCAAGTTTTTACAGGATGAAATGGGTGTTACAAAGATTCGCTTTCCCAAGACGTCAGGCATTGGTATCAAGCCGGTTTCCCGCGAAGGCACTGAGCGGCTGGTACGCAAGGCGCTGCAATACACCATCGACAATGACAAGCCGAGCCTGACAATTGTCCATAAGGGCAACATCATGAAATACACCGAGGGCGGTTTCCGGGACTGGGCGTATGGCTTGGCGCAAAAGGAATTTGGCGCTGAATTGATTGATGGTGGACCGTGGTGCAAATTCAAAAATCCGAAAACTGGCAAGGACATCATTGTCAAGGACAGTATTGCGGACGCTTTCCTGCAGCAAATCCTGCTGCGGCCTGCGGAGTACAGCGTCATTGCAACCCTGAACCTGAACGGTGACTACATCTCTGACGCACTGGCAGCCCAGGTTGGCGGTATTGGTATTGCGCCCGGGGCCAACCTGTCGGATTCGGTGGCCTGTTTTGAAGCGACTCATGGTACAGCACCGAAATATGCCGGTAAAGACTATGTGAACCCCGGTTCCGAGATTCTGTCGGCTGAAATGATGCTGCGCCACATGGGTTGGACCGAGGCGGCCGACCTGATCATCAGTTCGATGAAAAAATCCATCAACAGCAAAAAGGTCACTTACGACTTTGCCCGTTTGATGGAAGGTGCAACCCAGGTCAGTTGCTCAGGCTTCGGACAGGTAATGATCGACCATATGTGACGCACCGCGACGACTCCTGGCGAGACCGTGATTCGCCAGCGTCAAGACCGCTCTGGCCTGCCTGCCTTGAGCGGTTTTTGTTTTTGTCGCTTGAATGTAGAAAAACCGTCTCCAATTTGAGTTGACGTCGCAGTGCTCCGGTGCGCTCGATAGAATGAAAGCATGGCAACCAAATCACCAGTAGCTCCCGTCGTTCCCCAGCCTGTTCAACCGGACCGGGATGGTGGTGGTTCGGTTGTGCTGGAGCGGCGCACGCAAAAGGTGAAGCCGCCCCAGATGTACCAGGTGGTCATGCTCAATGATGATTACACGCCCATGGAGTTTGTAGTGGTAGTGATTCAGGAGTTTTTTGGCAAGGATCTGGAGGCGGCAACGCAAATCATGCTCATGATTCATCTCGACGGCAAGGGAGTTTGCGGGGTCTACTCGAGAGATGTGGCAGCCACCAAAGTGGATCAGGTTCTTGATGCGGCAGCGAAAGCCGGGCATCCGTTGAAATGCCTCAGTGAACCGGTGGATATCTAGTAAATTGCGGGAAATGCCGCAGCTACGCAACACGGGCAAGCGCTTTCCTGGACGGATTGGGCTGCTGTCCGGAAATGATATTGAAATCAGATTACAGTTAAAGATCACAGCAAGGCTAAATAAGGAAACCACATGATTGCCCAGGAATTGGAAGTCAGCCTTCATATGGCGTTTGTCGAGGCGCGCCAGCAGCGTCATGAGTTCATCACGGTGGAGCACTTGCTGCTCGCTTTGCTGGACAACCCCAGCGCTGCCGAAGTGTTGCGGGCCTGTTCGGCCAATATTGATGATTTGCGCAAGTCTCTGGCGAATTTCATCAAGGACAACACGCCTCAGGTGGCCGGCACGGACGATGTGGACACCCAGCCTACACTGGGGTTTCAGCGTGTGATTCAGCGCGCCATCATGCATGTTCAGTCGACTGGCAGTGGCAAGAAGGAGGTCACCGGCGCCAACGTGCTGGTGGCGATTTTTGGCGAGAAGGATTCACACGCTGTCTATTACCTTCATCAGCAGGGGGTGACCCGGCTCGATGTAGTGAACTTTATCGCCCACGGTATCAAGAAGAATGATCCGCCTGAAGCCAGCAAGGCCAGCGACACGCAACCTGAAAGCGAAGAGTCGGGCGGTGAAAAGAACGAGAAGCAGTCTCCACTGGAGCAGTACACGCAGAATTTGAATCAGCTCGCCAGAGACGGCAAGATCGACCCCTTGATCGGACGTGAGTACGAAGTGGAGCGGGTGATTCAGATTTTGTGCCGGCGGCGCAAGAATAATCCACTGCTGGTCGGTGAAGCGGGTGTAGGTAAAACCGCTATTGCTGAGGGGTTGGCCTGGCGTATTACCCAAAAAGAAGTACCAGAGATTCTGGCTGAATCGGTGGTGTATTCACTTGACATGGGCGCCTTGCTCGCTGGCACAAAATACCGTGGCGATTTTGAGCAGCGACTGAAAGGTGTACTGAAGTCCCTCAAGGATAAACCGAATGCAGTTTTGTTCATCGACGAAATTCACACGCTGATTGGTGCCGGTGCGGCGTCGGGGGGCACACTGGACGCGTCCAATCTGCTCAAGCCTGGTCTCAGTTCCGGTGCGCTCAAATGCATTGGTGCGACGACGTTTACCGAGTACCGTGGCATCTTCGAGAAGGACGCTGCGCTGTCACGTCGTTTTCAGAAAGTGGATGTGATTGAGCCGACCATCGAACAGACTGTCGAAATTCTCAAGGGGCTCAAATCCCGTTTTGAAGAGCATCACAACGTTAAATACGCAGTGGCTGCATTGCAGGCTGCGGCAGAGTTGAGCGCGAAGTACATCAATGACCGCCATCTGCCGGACAAGGCCATTGACGTTATCGATGAGGCGGGTGCCGCGCAACGAATTCTCCCTCCATCGAAACGCAAGAAGATCATCAGTAAAAGCGAAGTTGAGGAAATTGTGGCAAAGATTGCCCGCATTCCCCCGGCCAACGTGTCCAATGACGACCGCGGCAAGCTCAAGACGCTGGACCGCGACCTCAAGAATGTCGTGTTCGGGCAGGACAAGGCGATCGACATGCTGGCCTCTGCGGTGAAGATGGCACGTTCGGGCCTGGGCAAGGGTGACAAGCCGATTGGTTCTTTCCTGTTCAGCGGTCCTACCGGTGTTGGCAAGACCGAGGCCGCCAAACAGCTGGCCTACATCATGGGCATTGATCTCATTCGCTTTGACATGAGTGAGTACATGGAGCGCCATGCGGTCAGCCGTTTGATTGGCGCACCTCCCGGTTACGTCGGTTTTGATCAGGGCGGGCTATTGACGGAGGCAATTACCAAGAAGCCGCACTGCGTGCTGCTGCTTGATGAAATCGAAAAAGCCCATCCCGATATCTTTAATGTGTTATTGCAGGTGATGGACCACGGCACGTTGACTGACAACAATGGACGCAAGGCAGATTTCCGCAATGTCATCATTATCATGACGACCAACGCCGGAGCTGAAACCATGAACAAGACCGTTATGGGTTTCACCAATGTTCGTGAAGCTGGCGACGAAATGGCCGACATCAAGCGCCTGTTTACACCTGAGTTCCGCAATCGTCTGGATGCCGTTGTCAGCTTCAAGGCACTTGACGAGGTCGTCATTATGCGGGTTGTTGACAAGTTTCTGCTGCAACTGGAGGCCCAGTTGGCAGACAAGAAAGTTGACGTCACCTTTACCGACAAGCTGCGCAAGCACCTCGCCAGGAAGGGTTTTGATCCGCTGATGGGGGCACGTCCCATGCAGCGTCTGATTCAGGACACTATTCGCCGTGCGCTGGCTGACGAATTGCTGTTTGGTCGACTCACCGACGGTGGTCGGTTGACCGTGGATGTCGATGACAAGGATGAAAGCAAGACTGAGGTTTTGCTTGACATCCAGGCCTTGCCGAAGAAGGAAGGAAAGTCCAAGCCCGAAGTCCAGGAGGCGACTGCTGGCTAGGGTCAGTTGAAGCCGCCGCGGTTCTCAATGACGTTGCCGCTGGGCTGGTCCACGCTGCTGGTCGCCCTGTATCTTGCCGGGTGTGCATCGCCAGTGCTGGTTTCCGTGCCTGAGTCGCCACTGCCGGTTCAACTGGTTCCCAGGAAGGCGCCCAAAATAGGCCTGGTCCTGGGCGGCGGTGCGGCTCGGGGCTTTGCTCACATTGGTGTCATTCAGGTGCTGGAAGAGGCGGGAATTCGTCCCGGGCTGGTGGTGGGAACCTCGGCAGGCAGTGTAGTGGCGGCCTTCTATGCCAGTGGCAAAAATGGGGCGCAGCTTCAGCAAGTTGCCGAAACCATGGAGGAAGCCACGTTTGCTGACTGGACATTGCCGATTTTCAGTCGTGGCATGTTGCGTGGTGAAGCCCTGGCGCGCTACGTGAGCGTTCAGGTCAATGGGCGCCTGATCGAAAACATGCCCTTGCCATTGGGAGTTGTGGCAACCGACCTGAACAGTGGTCAGGGTGTCCTGTTTCAGCGTGGCGATACGGCGACAGCGGTACGCGCCTCGAGCGCGGTGCCAGCGCTGTTTCAGCCAGTCAAAATATCGGGTCGTGAGTATGTTGATGGTGGTCTCGTGTCGCCGGTGCCGGTGCGTTATGCCCGGCAGATGGGAGCAGAGCTGATTATTGCGGTTGATATTTCCGATGCACCAGAAGCCAACCTAGCCAGTGACACCTTGCAGATCTTGTTGCAGACCTTTTCCATCATGGGCAAAAGCATCAACAATTTTGAGTTGCGAGAAGCGGATGTGGTGGTGCGTCCCGCGCTGGTTGGGGTGTCGAGCTCTGATTTTGGCGCAAGACGCCGGGCAATAGATGCGGGACGGGTCGCCATGCAAGCGCTGTTGACGCAACTGCGCAGCGCCCTGAACGCTCGTGAGCTTCAGCCCAAGCCGTGACGCTGATCAGTCAGTTGCTGGCGAATGCGTTGATGTGCCTGGTTGGCCAGCGATTTTCGGGTGTGACCCTGCGAGCCGATGCAAGCCCCGATGTGCACCTGTGTTTTGATGGATCGACTGGCCATTACTTTGCGCAGTGAAGATACCAACATCATAGCGCCCGTGAAATGTGCCGCTTCGTTGGGTAAACCGGTGGCGGCATGCACATACCTCAGGCTTATCGGTTGAATGCCGGCCCGGGCTTTGATTGCGCCTTCAAATATATTGGCATGAAAGACTCCTACATCCGAACCATCGCTGCTGGTTCCCTCCGGAAACGCAATCACCGAATAGCCCTGATCAAACGCATTCATTGTGTCGTCAATCATGGTACGCGCCGATCTGGGTGAAGCGCGCTGGACAAAGATAGTGGCGCATGCGCGCGCCATCAAACCGACCAGCGGCCAGTGCTGCACCTCGGCTTTGGCGACAAAAACTCCTGGCTTCAACGACTGTAAGACCAGAACGTCAAGCCATGACAGATGGTTGGCCACCACCAGCGCGGCTGGCGTCATGGTCAATGGCCCGCTGTGCTGAACTTCAATGTCCAGGATCAGCAATACCCTCTTGGCCCAGCGTTGCATTTCATGTAAACGTTCATCACGGTGAAGTCGTGGGAACTTCAGCCACAAAACCAGCCCTGCCCTGGAGAATTCGGCAGCCAGGCGCAAAAGCTTGACAATCGGGAAGCGCCACGCATTGGCATTTGACAAGGATACAGGTTGTGCAGAGCGTAGGGGTTGGTAAAGCATCAAACGGGTATAGACGATAAACATGACAGCACTGTGACCCCTCGTGCCGGCTTCATCCTTTTCAAATTCCAACCTTCACCGCCAACCGCAACATCGACAAATCACCATGTCAATCACTATTGCAAACTCCTATCCTGAAATATTGCTCAGACTCGGTCTGGCCTTGTTGGTCGGCATCGTTCTTGGATTGAACCGCTGGATGCACCACAAATCTGCCGGAATCCGGACTCACTCGCTGGTGGCGTTGGGTGCGGCGCTGGTGATGATGCTTATCGGCAGCTTTCCCGGAGCAGACGCGCAAGCCCATAGCCGTGTCCTGCAGGGTTTGATTACCGGCATCGGCTTTTCGGGTGCAGGTGTCATCATTCACCAGGACCATTCGCAGACCGTACATGGTCTGACCACCGCCGCCAGCGTTTGGGCTTGCGCAATTCTGGGGGCGACCTTTGGGTCGGGCTTTTACGTGCTTGGCTTGTGCGCCGTTTCAGCCATTCTGTTGATTTTGGTGGTGGGAGGTCCGCTTGAGCGATTGGCCAGAAATCTGTCAGGTATCCGCCGAGAGTCCGAAGTATCGGAAGATCGAAAAAGTTAGACAGCGATCACCAGCGCTGGTGCGCATTTTTTAATAGCGAGCGCGGCGCCCCAGCAGTCGGCAGCGTTGCAGCGCAATGAATTCCAGGATGCCCCAGATCATGCAGGCCGGGATGGCCATGACGCGAAAGAAGGCAGCTTTGTGTGACATGGTGGGCGTGAGGCTGAAGCATTAAAGGTTGGTGCCATGCGCAAGCTACGCGCACCGTGTGACAACTTCGTGTCAGTGCAAAATTACGACGCAATCGCGCTCAATATTGCGCTCGCGGGTACCGCGCCTGTATGCTTGGCGACCATGCTGCCCGTCTTGCACCCACATCCTTCAGGTAACTGTGATCCTGGCTAAGTTGCCCGAGCTGGTGGCGGTGGAGCGCATCATTGAGTTGGGCGCAGATCGGCTCCAATCACGTATTGCGTGTGAGGTGAATTTACCAGACGGCCGTCGTTACCCGGTTTACGTGATCACCCTCGGTAACCCGGCACGGGAGGTACCTGCAGTGGGTTATTTCGGCGGTGTGCATGGCTTGGAGCGCATTGGCTCCGGCGTCGTCATTGCCTATTTGCAAAGCCTGGTGATGCGGCTGCAATGGGACAGCACGCTGCATAAGCAGCTTGAATCGGTGCGTTTGGTTTTTATGCCGATCGTCAACCCCGGTGGCATGGCACTCGACACACGCGCCAACCCCAACGGTGTCGACTTGATGCGCAACGCCCCGGTAGAGGCGCGTGATCGAGTACCATTTTTGATTGGTGGGCAGCGCTTCAGTGCTGGCTTGCCATGGTACCGCGGCCCTAAGAATGATGGCATGGAAAAAGAGAGTCTGGCCGTTTGCCAGGTGGTCAATGCGGAGTTGCTGACGCGGGATTTCAGCTTGAGCGTTGATTGTCATTCGGGCTTTGGCAGCAGCGACCGCATCTGGTTTCCCTACGCCCACAAACGCGCACCCATTGCTCACCTGGCCGAGATGCATGCGCTGACGCAAATTTTTGTGCAATCAAACAGCCACCACCGCTACGTCATTGAGCCGCAAAGCCTGCAGTACCTGGCACACGGAGACCTTTGGGATCATTTGTATTTGCAGTCTTGTACGCGGCCGCAACGCGTATTTTTGCCGCTGACTCTTGAAATGGGCTCCTGGCTGTGGGTCAAAAAGAACCCACGCCAGTTGTTCTCGCGTCATGGCATTTTTAATCCGCTGATCGAACACCGGCAGCAGCGGGTGTTGCGCCAGCATCAGTTGCTGCTGGACTTTCTGTCGCGTGCTGCCTGCGGACACGCGCTTTGGCTGCCAAAGCCTGAAACTCGGGTGCAGCAGCGCGCCCAAGCACTGCAAGATTGGTATTGAATGCCCTTGCCTCGCCTTTGCATGAGTCGATACGCCATCCTTGTCTTTCTTGGCTACAGCTGCCCGCGCTTGCTGTGGCGCTTGACGCGCCAGACTGCGCAGCAACGATCAAGGATTTAAGAGCCATACTCGGCGACCAGACTTTTCCCCTGAAATGGGAAGAGACCACGATGACTGACGGCAAGCCCTTGCTGGTGTCAATTCTTGAACAGGAGGGCTCGTTGTCGCTGCAGTTCATCAAGACCAGCGAGGGTCTTTGGGCACAAGCTGCGGGTGTCTTGTGCAAGGCCGGTTCAGGTTTTGAAGTCCGCTTTGCTGCGGAGCAAATTCGGGTCGGACCAGCCGCTCATTGGGCCTTGCGATTCACTCTGGGAGGCGGCGGCAAGTTCACTTTGACAACGCTCGGAGCGGCAAAATTGCAGATAGCGACAAATGGCTGGAGCGGTACATTTTCACCCGCCGAAAGATAGATTCACCTTATTTTTCGACGTGAGCGACTTTCCTGACTTTTCAATAACCGAATCGTAAAAGCGCAGCATCCGGGCCGCCTGTTTGCTGGCCGACCATTCATGCGCATAGTTTCGACCCATGTTTCCAAGGTCATTTCGCAATTTTGCATCGCCCATCATTTTGACGACTTTGGCAGAAAAATCAGTCAGATCTTCCTGTGCAATCCAGACACCAGTACCGTCCCGCAAGACATCGCGTGTTCCCAGTTCTGCGGTAGATACCAACGGCACGCCCTGCGCCATCGCTTCCAGTAAAACCAGACCCTGCGTTTCTGTCCGGGAAGAGAAAATAAAAATATCTGCGGCGCGATAGCAGTTGTTCAATTCAGTGTGGCGATTGAGGTAACCGATGAACCTGACGTTTTCACCCAGCCCCCGCCTCTTCACCACAAGTTCCAGGCTCGCCCGGGCCGGGCCTTCACCGGCGATGACGAAGAGCACGTTGGAAAGATCTGTTTTGACCCGGTCCAAGACTCCAAGTAAAAATCCGATATTTTTCTCGTAGGCAACCCTTCCGACAAAGAGCAATACCGGTCGGTCTCGCGGGATATTGAATTTTTTGCGAAATGCAGAACCATCGCCGGGCACAAAGCTTTCGGGTTCAATACCAGTTGGAATCAACACCGCATGCGTTGTGATGCCATAGTTCCGCAGAATTTCAAGCATCGGATGTGAAGGTATGACCATGCCGTCGAGATTGTTTCCCTGATGTCGTGAAAATCGTTTGGCGGTGAATCGGATCAAGCACCTGGGCAGAAGCGGGATGTAATGGTGCAGATACTCTTCAAAAAACGTGTGATAGGTCTCGACGCAGGGAATGCCCAGCAATCGCGACAGCTTGGTACCCCAGTAGTGCGCCACAAAAGGTGTTTGTACATGGATGATGTCGTATTGCTCCCGGCGTAATTTGTCGAGATGTTTCATGTGCAATGGCAGGTTCAAGGTTGCGGTGCGGATCGGGTAGCGGACTTTTACACCCTAGCTGAGCAAAACCAGGGTCCAGACAGCACACAGATTGACCAGACTCAGCAACACTGCCGCGCTGCCTATGTCCTTCGCACGTTTGGCAAGTTTGTGGTCGTCAAGCGAGATGCGATCAACCGTCGCCTCGACTGCTGAATTGATCAACTCGACGATCAGGAGCAACAGCACGCAGGCGATCATCAGGGCTCTGCCAAGCATGTGAGCCTGGAGCAAAAATGCCAGCGGCACCAGAGCGATTGCGAGTACAACCTCCTGTCGAAAAGCATCTTCATTTCGATACGCCTCTTGCAGGCCGGCACACGAATAGTTGAAAGCATTCAACAGGCGCCTGATGCCGGTTTTTCCTTTATATGGACTTTCCATCAATTGATTCTCGGGTTATTAAGACTTTTTACACAAGAGTTGCATGGAAATATTTCAGCCTGATTACACGCAGTCGGATTGATCTGGCTGTGTTGTCAAGTGGATGAAGTTTCTGCCTGACTGGATGGTCCTTCGGCCGCCGATTCTGGCGCCCTTTTTCGTGTCACTGAACTGCCATGAACTTGCCATAAACGCGTCATGAAAGGGCGCCACCATCTGGTCATGAAACAACAAGGAGAAAGATTTGAAGGAACTGCCTAACCCGACCCTTGCCTTTACGCCAGTAGCACTGCACAAGGGCTTGCTACATCGATCCCTTTCATTTTTCAGCAGCGCGAATCCAGCACCGGCGGCGCCGATTGAGCGGGGAAGTTTCGCGGTTTCATGGGCCAAACACGCCGACGAAGTTCGACAGGCGCAACGTTTGAGGTACAAGGTCTTCGCCGGCGAAATGGGCGCCCGTCTGAGCACAAGCTTGCCAGAGCACGACATCGATTTGTTCGACAACTATTGCGAGCATCTGCTGGTACGCGATCAGGTGACCAGAGAAGTTGTCGGGACCTACCGGCTGTTGACGCCAGCGCAAGCCAGACGCGTTGGCAGCACCTACAGCGATCTCGAATTTGATCTCACCCGTTTGCGCAGCCTGCGTGAGCGCATGGTTGAGTTAGGGCGTAGTTGCGTGCATCCGGATTACCGCCACGGGGGTGTCATCATGGCTTTGTGGGGTGCACTGGCAGAGTTCATGGTGCGCAACAAACTGGACACCATGATTGGTTGTGCCAGTATTCCCATGCTGCACAACGGAATCGTTAGCGGTGATGTAGCCGCCAGCATCTGGCAACAGCTCAAGGCAACCCACATGGCCCCCATCGAACACCATGTTCGCCCGCGACTGCCGTTGCCAATCGAAAAGCTCAACGGCGCTTTGAGCGTCGAGCCACCGGCCCTGATCAAAGGGTATCTGCGGCTGGGAGCAAAGGTTTTGGGCGCGCCTGCCTGGGACCCTGATTTCAATACCGCAGATCTTCCCATGATGATGCGCATCAATGATTTGCCGACCCGCTACCGCAAGCATTTTCTGGGTTCGTGATGCGATTGGCTTTCGACTTCACGGTACCGTTTGTTGGCGGCAACCTGCCAGCGCAAGCCGATGATCACGAGGATGATTTGAGCGGGAAAAAGTACCGGGCTGTATTCATCTCCGACCTGCATCTTGGCACACCCGGTTGTCAAGCCGGCGCGCTGCTTGAATTCATGAAAGTCCATCGCAGTGACTTTCTGTATCTGGTGGGAGATATTGTCGACGGCTGGCAGTTACGTCGGCGTTGGTACTGGCCACAAGCTCATAATGACGTTGTTCAAAAATTGCTGCGGCGCGGGCGCAAAGGTTGCCGCGTTTTCTATGTGCCGGGCAACCATGATGAATTTGCCCGAGCTTTCATCGGCCACAAGTTTGGTGGCATTGAAGTAGTGGACGACGTTGTGCATAGGACTGCCGATGGGCGCACTTTGTGGATTACCCACGGGGACTACTTCGACGGTGTCATTCAGTGCGCAAAGTGGCTGGCATATCTGGGAGACAATCTGTATGAATTTACGTTAAAGCTCAACCGCCATCTCAATTACCTGCGAGCCCGCCTGGGTTTGCCCTACTGGTCGCTGTCGGCGTATCTCAAGCACAAGGTCAAAAAGGCGCTGAGCTACGTTGCCGAGTTTGAGGTGGCTGTTGCGCAAGAAGCGAAACGTCGCGGCCATCATGGCGTTGTTTGTGGGCATATTCATCGCGCCGAAATGCGCGATATCAACGGTACGCTTTATTGCAATGATGGTGACTGGGTCGAAAGCCGCACCGCGCTGGTCGAGCACTTTGACGGGCGCCTCGAATTGGTGCAGTGGATGTCAAACCCGCAATCTCGAGAACAAGGCGTCAAACTTCAAACTGTCACACAAATGTCATGAAACAAGTGAACAATGGTCATTCATTTGAAATAACCCGATGCGGGACCGCATGGCTTCTCACCCACGACAACCAAAATTGATTCAGATTCCTGAGGGGGTAACGCTTCTTGATCGCGACCACAGTATTCTCGCATTCAACGAGCGGGTTCTGGATTGGGCTTACCGCAAGGACGTTCCTCTGCTGGAGCGGCTTCGATTTCTGTGCATTGTGTCGTCCAACCTGGATGAATTCTTTGAGGTTCGAGCTGAACCCCATTTGGCGGCCAGTCAGCGCAAGGATGAAAAAGGTCTCTATTCAGTCGAGTCGTTTGAGCGGCTGGCCGACATTGCGCACACTCTGGTAGCGCACCAGTATGCCCTGTACAACGATGAGTTGATGCCTGCGCTCGAGGATCAGGGCATCAAAATTGTTTCCCACGGTGATCGCAACATGGCGCAACGGCGCTGGGTCAAACAATACTTTGAACGCGAAGTTCAGCCCTTGTTGCTTCCGGTTGGGCTGGACCCGTCCCATCCGTTTCCGGAAGTAGCCAACAAATCACTTAACTTCATTGTTCGCCTGGGCGGACGTGACGCGTTTGGCCGAGAAAACGAGATTGCCATCGTGAAAGTTCCGCGGGTGCTGCCGCGCTTGATACGGCTGCCGGAAAAGATCACTGGTCAAAGCAATTTTTTTGTCTCTTTGTCGAGTGTGATTCGCGGGAATCTGGCGGAGCTGTTTCCCGGTCGCGATGTCGGGCAGTTTTCGCAGTTTCGGGTGACGCGCCACTCTGATCTGGCGGTCGACGAAGAAGACGTCAAGAATCTGCGAACCGCTTTGCGTCACGGATTGCAACACCGCAATTTTGGCGAAGCCGTGCGGCTTGAGGTTTCTGCGGGGTGCTCGGACCATCTTTCGGATTTTTTGCTTAACCAATTCGACTTGCCACGTGGCGCCTTGTATCGTGTTCCAGGGCCGGTGAACTTGGTGCGGTTGACCCAATTGATAGACCTTGTGCATGCGCCAAAGTTGTGTTTTCCAACTTACCGGGCCTGTTACCCGACCCATTTGACACCCGGCGCATCGTTTTTTGAGCGACTTCAACAAAGCGACGTGTTTATTCATCAGCCATTTGAGAGCTTTGACGGTGTGCTGGCGTTTTTGCGCGAGGCCGTAAACGACCCACAAGTTCTGGCCATCAAGCAGACCATTTACCGGACCGGCAGTGATTCCGAACTCATGGAACTGTTGCGTGAGGCGGTTCGCCGCGGCAAGGAAGTGACGGTGGTCGTGGAGCTGAAGGCCAGGTTTGACGAAGAAGCCAATATCAATTGGGCCGAGATGCTTTTATCAATTGGTGTTCAGGTGTTATATGGCGTGGTGGGATTGAAAACCCATGCCAAGATGATGCTCATCACGCGCCGGGAGGGAAAACACCTCAGACGCTACGCCCACATTTCCACTGGCAACTACAACCGTACCACGGCGCGCCTGTACACCGACTGGAGTCATCTGACTGCCGACGCCGAGCTGACCACTGATCTGGAAAACGTCTTTGTTCATTTGGCAAGTCACAGCCGGCTGCCCACATTGAGCCGGGTACTGATGGCGCCTTTTTATTTGCAATCCAAACTGGTCAAAAAAATTGCTGACCTGGCGACTTCAGCAGCCTCCGGCCGGAATGCCAGAATCGTTGTCAAGATGAATGCCCTGACGGATGAGACACTCATCTATGCGCTGATTCTCGCGGGACAACAAGGTGTCAGGATTGACCTCATTGTGCGTGGTGCATGTATGCTGCCGGCGCAGGTGCCCGGCCTTACGGAAAACATCCGCGTTCGGTCGGTGATTGGCCGTTTTCTTGAGCACTCGCGGGTTTTTTACTTTCGCTGCGATGAAACGGAAGAACTGTATCTTTCCAGTGCCGACTGGATGAACCGCAACATGATGCGCCGGGTTGAACTGGCCTGGCCGGTGACCGACCCGGCACTGCGCCAACGCATTGTCGACGAAGACCTGGTGGCGTATTTGCGTGACGGTGTGGACGCATGGGACATGCTGCCCAACGGCACTTATGCCCGGGTCAAGCCTGACGGCCGTCGCCAGGAACATGGTGCACAAGCCGCATTGATGGCGCGTTACGCCGGGCATGACGACACCCGGGGTGACTGACATGGACCTTGTCTTGTGGCGTCATGCCGAGGCGCAGGAATGGGTTGAGGGCTGCGATGACATGGAGCGATCGCTGACTTCACGCGGTGAAAAACAGGCTGCCCGCATGGCTGGCTGGCTGGACCGCCAGTTGCCCGAAGGTACACGCATTTTTGCAAGCCCGGCACGCCGATCCGAACAGACGGTTTTGGCGTTGGGCCGCAAGTTCAAAATCAGAACAGATCTTGCGCCGGACGGCAGTATGTCCCAATTGCTTGAGTTGGCGCAATGGCCCAGCGCCAAAGGAACGGTGCTGGTCGTTGGCCATCAACCAACCCTGGGGCAAACCATCGCGCAATTAATAGGCTTCAGTGTTGCCGAATGCTCGGTAAAAAAGGGTGCGGTCTGGTGGCTGCGCAATCGCGAGCGTGAGGCGCACTCCCAAACGGTGATCGTTACCGTGCAGTCGCCCGAAGTGCTTTAGCTGATCGCCTCGACCAAGACCCTCGTGCAGTCACGACATCGCTCCCATGACTAGCTATAGGTGACTGCACCAGTTGTGGCGGCAACTGTGATGGTTTTGCCGACGCCGGCGGTATAGGCTCCAGATTTGACAGTATTTACAAACACAAATTCACCTTTGACAAGCTCTTGACTGACTGTCATCAGCAAGTAACCCCGGCGTATGGTGTCGCAGTAGTTCAAATCGTCGATCAAACCCAATCCTGCGCCGATGGTGGCATTTCCCAGTTGCGGGATCAAAGCAGTACCGTCCAGCGAACTGGCCAATGCGCCCAACCCCACGCTCTCAAAACCGGGCGCAGTGACAGACGTTGTTGCAAACTCAACTCCAACTTTTTCGCCAGACAAAGTGGTCAGGTTGGCGAACCAAGCGTTGTGCGAGTCGCCTGAGAGGGTTACCAAATTCTTGCCCAGCGACTTTACCGTTTGCAGGATCGATTCTCGGTTGCTAGGATAACCGTCCCACGAGTCAAGGTTGTAAGGCATCTTGGGAGCGCTCAGTAGAGCGTTCTGGCTTGGTGTGAGCGCGCTGGGTGCGCTCGCCCGCGTCGCTTTGGCCGTCAAATAGTCGTTAATGGCAAGAGATACGCCGTCCGGGTTGGTCGCCGCGCCCGCGTACGCTTGCAAAACGGTTCCAGGGAACCACATCCGTGCCATGATGTCCTGGTTGCCCAAAAACTGCCATGTGGCGACCGAAGCCGACAAGCTATTGGTGAGCCAGGTCTGCTGTACGCTGCTGATCATTCGCCGTGTCACATCGGTACCGCTGGTCAAGCCGGTCACGTAACGATTCACACCGCCGTCCGCGTCACCAAAGTTGTCGTATTGTTGATCCCGGCCTTCTATGCGCGTGTCCAACATGTGCAGCGAGAATATATTGCCGAAATTGAAGCTGCGATAAATCTTCAGTAAATTGGTGCTGTCAGGAGTGCGGATTGGCATCCACTCGTGGTATGCCTTGGCGGCCGTGTTTTTTCGTGTTGTCCAATCGCCTTGTGTTAGCGGATTGTGATTTTCAGCGCCATTCATGTAGGCATTATTGGCAAATTCATGGTCATCCCAGACGGCAATCCAGGGCATCCGGGCATGCAGAGCTTGCAGGTTGGGGTCAGACCGGTAGAGGGCATAGCGTGCCCGGTAGTCATTCAAGCTCACTATGTCGTTGGCTGGAACCGTAATGCGGCCCAACTTAAGCGCATCTTTGTTTCCAAACTTTGCCGGATCAGAGCCGTATTCGTACAGATAGTCGCCCAGGTGAATGGCGTATTGGGCATCTGACTTGGCGGCGTGGTCATATGTATTGAAAATGCCCTCTGAGTAAAGGGCACACGAGAATACCGCAAATTTTATGGAAGAGGCGTTGGCCGCAGGCAGGGTGCGGGTTGTGCCAATTGTGGACACCACCCCGGCATCATCCAGAAAGCGGTAAAAATAGGTCGTCCCAGCGCTCAGTCCAGTCACATCCACCTTGGCTGTGAAGGCGGTAGCCTCGGTTGCATCAGCACGGCCAGACCTTAAAACACTGGCAAAGCTGCTGTCTATTGCGACTTGCCACGTTAACCCCACAGTATTGGAACTGCCTGGAATCTTGGCGTGGGTCCACAAAATAACCCGGTCGTTCAACGGGTCGCCGCTTGCCACGCCGTACTTGAACTCCGAAGGACTGGCGCTTGAGCCACCACAGGCTACTAAAGTGCTGCTGATCGCGGCAGCGGCCGCAGCGGAAGTGGTTGCAACCAAAAAATTGCGGCGATTGTTTTTTGACATAGAGAACGCTCCAAATAGGGAACTTGATTAGACAGGGCGCATGTGACAGGTATATTAATTAACGTCAATTCAAACGCGAAATCCGGATCTCGGTCGGTGCGTTCACAATGCCTTTCAGTCGAAAATATAGTTTGGCAACCACCGAGTCAATTTCGCCAACCTGCACGTTGGCGCCTTGCTGCAATACTGTGAAGTTGTCGCCACCGCTGGCCATGAAATTATTCACTGTGACCCGGTAAATCTTGTTCAACTCAATCGGATCTCCATTTAGATTCATGGAACCTGGCACGACGCGTTGTCCGGTTCCCGGTGCTGCACCCTCTGGCTTTTCGGCATTCCATGTGTAGCTGAACCCTCTCGATACCGACATGACTCGTCCCCCTGGTATTTGGGGGCTTTCCCATTGTTGTTCCAGTAAACGTAGTAGTTGTTGACCACTCAAATCCATGGTTACCAGGTTGTTATTGAATGGCATTACATTGAACAACTGACCAAAAGTAACTGTCAAACTGGTGTTCAGATCGCTTCGGATGCCGCCACGATTCGTGAATGCAATGAGTGCAGGTCGGTCGCCGTAGCTGGTGTCGGAAGATCCGGCCAAAAATGCGTCGGCAATGACAGCACCTAGCGTAGTTTCGCCCGCCGGACTCAACTTGCGATCAAGTGGCGCGGCAAGTTGGCCCACCACCACATCCGAAATCGATGCCGACAGATCCCCATAGCGCTGCACAAGTTGGTCGATCGCCGGATCGCGATCCAAGGCGACATACTTGAGCGGCGCGGTGCGCGCATTTCCAGACGAGCCGATAGCGCCAGCGTCATTGATCACTACCGTGTTGTTGGCGTCCTTGGCAAGTACTTTTTTAGTTAGCTGATCGACGGTGAGATCGATTTTGGTAAGCAGACGTCCGTAGGAGCCCGATTGCGTGATGAGTTTGCCGTCCGGTCGGAAACAAACATATTCCTGATGCGTGTGACCGCTCACTATGACGTCAATGGCGCTGTCCATCCTGTCCGACAAACTGATGATCTCGCCGCTGAAGCCGGGGCAGGACTTGTCCAACAGGGTTTTCGCGGCGGTATAGCCTCCCTGATGAATCAGCACCACAATCACCGTCACCCCTTCGCCCTTGAGCACGGGTACCAGCGCGTTGACGGTTTCGGCTTCATCCGTGAACTTCAGTCCTGCTACACCGGCGGGCGTGACGACGGTGGGTGTGTTTTTCAGTGTCAGACCAATAAAGCCGACTTTCACACCACCCATTGAGCGAATGGTGTAGGCTGGAAAAAGTGTTTGCCCGGTATCCCGGTCAAATACATTGGCAGCAAGATATTGAAACGTTGCACCGTTGAACCTGCCACTATTCATACAGGTATCAACGCCCACCCAACCTGCCCCGCCATCTGCTGATTTGGGGAAACAGCCACCATTTTGCAGTCGCAATAATTCTTCGCGACCCTTGTCGAACTCATGATTTCCGACGCTTGAGATATCGAGTCCGATCCGGTTCAATATGTCGATGGTAGGTTCGTCGTGAAATAAGCCAGAGGTCAGCTGCGAGGCTCCAATCATGTCGCCAGCAGCAATGACCAGTGTGTTTTCCGGGTTCTGGTTCTTGAACTTGCGCACCAGCGTTGACAGGTAGGCGGCGCCCCCGGCCGATACCCGGGTACCGGCGGCGTTTGTCGGGTCTGGCACCAGCACGCTACCTGGCGGCGGCAGAATATTTCCATGAAAGTCATTCAGCGCGATCAGGGAGAGTGCTATCAGTCCCGGGCCAGAGTCATCAACGGCGGATGCATGATGGTGAAAGCTGGACAATGCCGCCAAAAGGCAGACAGTGGCCGATGCAAATCTCGTCATGGAAAATTTTGCTAGTCAGGATTCAAATCAACAGGCTGTACTTAGAAATCGGTACGCAACGTTACGGATATAAAGCGTGGAGCACCCACGTAGTAAAAAGGCGCACTGCCGCCGGCACCAAGTGCGCGGGTCGTGAACAGACTGCCGCTTCCGGAGTTGATCCGGACGAAGGTTTGGTCGAACAGATTGCTCACGTTGAACTGGATGCTTGGTTTCTTCAGAAAGGCCAAGTTTGAAAACCGGTAGCCGACCGTAGCGTTGACCAGAGTATTGGCGTCCACCATCTCGTCGTTTACCAGCGTAGAGTAGCTTTTCCCAGTGTACTTGGCGTTCAGATTGCCATACCACGCCTCGTTTGAGTAGTTCAGGCTCAGGCCACTGAGCCATTGTGGAGAGTCCGGCATTTGTTTGCCGGTGGTAGCTTCATAGGTCGTCGCACCGGTGCGCAAATCGCTCAGCATTTTGCTGCTGGTGTAGGACAGCGATCCATAGACAGACCAATTGGCGTTGAGTTTATAGCCGGATTCCAGTTCAAAACCCTTGGTCTTGACGTCGCCCACGTTGATGTCGATGGAAAGTCCAGCCACCGGGTCATAGGCGCGGGCCTGGCGGTTCTTGAAGTCAATGAAGTACAAGGATCCGGATAAGGTCCAGGCATCACTGGCGTAGCGATAGCCCAGGTCGAGGTTGGTGGAGGTTTCTACTTCCAGGGCCGGATTGCGCAGGGTGGCACCGTTCAGGACGCCGTTAACCATGGTGCCACCGGTCAGCAACCCGCCGTAAATGAAATTGCCGGGTGCTTTCATATTGCCAGCGACGTTCAGGAAAACCTGTTGCCGCGCATCCAGCGCGTAGCGCACGCCGAGGCTGGGCAGCACCTTGCTGTAGGTCTTGTCGACGCTGTAGTTGGCGCCCTGGCCAAAGCCTTCATTGGCAAAGTTGTTGAACTCGCGCCTTATTTTGGAGTTGCGTAAGCCAAGCTGCAAGTTGAGTTTGTCCTGCATCAGGCTGATGCCGTCTTGCACGAACAAGGAGGAACCGGTGCTGATCGTCAACTGGTCACGTCCCTGATAGACGCCACTGTTTTGCCGGGTCAGGTACAGGGCCGGATTATCCAGCCAGCGATCAGCCGAGTTGCCGCTGTTGTCAATCGTGACCGCTGGCTGGGTTTGAATGTGCCGAGCGCGCTCAACCCAATAGCCGGCCAGAATGTTGTGGTTGTCAATGCGGGTGTTGGCTTTGAAAGTTACACCGGGACGGTAGGTGCGGGTGACCGAACTGCGGTACACCAGAACCGTGTCAAGCGTGTCGCCATCACCATTGATGTCGCGCACGCCGCCACCCAAAAGCGTGCTGGCGTTTCCTTCCTTCAGCGCCGCCAATTGGCCGCCACCGGTGCCATAGCCGGACCAGAAGTAGGGCTCGGCCGAGAAAGAAGTGTCTTTGCTGAGCTTGTATTCAGCCTTGCCAGTCCAGAGGTAGTTCTTGAATGGATTGATATTGAACTCATAGTAGCCATCCGCCGGAACTGCCTCTACCTGGGCAGTGCCATTGACGGGAGTCAGATGGGTAGGTGGCGTCACGCTGAAGTCCAGCTGCCTGCCCGAGGCGGCGATTTGTGCGTAGGTCAGGGTGCGAATATTGTTGTTGATCGCGTTGTTATAGAGCAAGCTGGTTGACAACGAAAAACTGTCGGTGGCCTTGAATTCCGCGCCAAAGTCAATGTGCTCCTTATCCGCTTTGCCTGGACCCTTGAACTTGTCGGCTTTTGTTTTGGAATAAGAAATGAAAGCCTTGGCTCTGTCAGCGGCAAATTTTCCGGTGTCCAGGCGCAAGAAAGTCTTTGAATAATTCAGCATGCCCAAAGACTGTGAAAGCCTGATGCCAAACTTCTCAGCCGCAGAGCATGTCACCATGCCGACGTTGCCACCAGAGGCACCCACGTGCGGTGCTTCAGTATCGGTAGAGCCCTGGGTAACAAAGATTTCACACAGATTCTCTGAGTCACTGTATTCCTGCGGATATACGGTGAAACTACCTGAGTCGTTGACTGGCGCGCCGTTGATGGTGACGCCCATCTGGTCACTGTTGGCGCCGCGAACCCGCAAGCCACCGCCGAAGAGCCCGGTGGCGTCATTGCTGAAAGTGTTCACGCCGGGCAGCAATTCAATGGCTTGGTAAGGGTTGCTCGATGGGTTGAGTGTTTCCATGTGTGCACGATTGACTGAACTGCGCGCCTTGGGGGTTTCTTCCTGAACAATAAGGCCGGTACTGGCACCACCGGCCTGGCCTTCAACCGCAATGCGACCGACGTCGGTGGGTACAGATTGCTGGGCCCACAGTGAGGTTGCACCGCACAGGGCACCGATCAGTATGGCGATTTTGGTAGGTTTGAATTGGTTCATAAGAATTGATTTTTGAAGAGTTGGAAAAAAAAGAAATTGAAAGCGGCTTTTAAGAAAATGTCGTGTCATGCGCTGGGTGGACTGAACTCCATCACTGAGCTGAATTTGTGCGACTCCTGATCGACCCAAGTGTTGGCTGGAAAAGGTGGGTAGACGCCACGGCGTACTGTGGCAATGGCTGCATCGTCGAGTAAATTCGAATTCGATGATTCAAGAATTCCCGCGTCCAGCAGGGCGCCGCCGCGTGCCAGCGTGAACCACACCTTGACCTTTCCCTGCGGTCGCTGCTGGCTGGCAGCACGACCGGTGGGGTAGCGTTTGGTGGAGTTGAGCATGGCCCTGACTTTCCCGGCATATTCGCCTTCCAGCGATGCAGCCTGGGCTTGCTTGTTGTCGGGCGCAGCTACCGGTGTTGGCGCTGCCATGGCCACAGTGGTGGGTTTGGGCGGCGGCGTTGCATCGCGTTGCGACAGTTCCACCGTGCTGATCACCGGTGGTGGCAGATCTTGTTGTAGCGGTGGTGGCGTCGCGTTGAAGGTTGGCGCCTTGGGTCCAGGGGGTCTGATCTCCTTGGCTGGCGGTGGCGGCGGTGGTGGTGGCAGCATGACCTCCTGAATCACCACGGCCTCCATTGGTTTTCTGATCAAATTGAGCCCTTTGCGCGCCATGCCTGACACCAGGGCATAAGCCAGTAAAGCATGCAGTGCAATGACAATTACCAGGCCCTGGACCCGTCGCGAGGGGTCCCTCGGATGGAAGCGGTAATCCATGCTGAGCGCATTCACTGGACGCACCGCTCCCTGGCGAGTGCCGCTTGAGCCCTGTCGAATTGCACGATGCTTCCCTTCGGATGGAGTTGGCGAGTCTGGAATTTGGCGTTGGTAGCATTACGTCAATCCACACTGATGCACTACTCGCCGGAGATGTACTCGCACCGGCACCAACCGGGCGTAATTTACTTGGAGAAAATGACACTTTGACGACACCGGCAGATGTCGTGCGTGGCCACCTGATGGCGAGCCCGAGTCAAGGTAATGGGGCTTGCTGGACTAACGCGCTTGCCCGATGGCAACGCCGCGCAGGAACTCCACCAGTCCGTGATCCACCTCGAGCTCGGCGACCAGCGTTGCCGCCTGCATGAGATCACGGGTGGCCCCGATACTGGTTTGCAGGTTGGTTGCCTGCTGGTACCAGCGTTGCGTGTGTTTCCTGGGCAATAGACTGCGAAGAGCCTCGACGTCGTAGCGCATTCGCTTGGCCAGTATGCGAACACGGTGCTGATCGTCGGGGTTGTCGTCTTGCTCGCAAGCTTGTTCGAGCTGTTCATGCAGGCGCTCGATTCGGCGCCTGACCCAGCGGCGCAGAGCTACCTTTGAATCAGGCAGCACAGCGCTGGCAGCACTTGATGCGGCCAGGCCTTCGAGCCATAGCGTGGTGGCCAGCAGGTCGGCACCGACCGCTGGCTCCTGCAGCGCGTAGCGAACGGTTTTGCGCTGGAGCTCTGATGCATGCGTCAGCGCCAGCGCCATGGCTTGCCACGATGCCAGCCGTCGCGGGTCGCCGGCCGCATAAGCGTCAGCGAATGGCGGTAGTGTCTCGGTGCGGGCGACATCGAGGTCGCGCAATTTGCCCAAACAAGCCAGCAGTGATTGCAACGCCAGCCATTGTGGCAACGCATCAATTGCCAGGATCGGTTTGAACAGGTGTCTGGCACTATTAAAGCGTCGCCAGCCGACGCGGGCCTGGTGCACCAGCTCCGGGTGGTCCGAGCTGCGCAGAGCATTCAGGTTGATGGTGAACTGGCAGAACATTTCGGATAGCACACGCTGCGCTGTCAGCGCCAATGACAAATCAGACTCCAGCGGCACCGGTCGGGCGTGCAATGGGGCATCCGGAATTCCTTGCGCCAACGCGTAGCCGCGCTCAGCCTTGCTCACGTTGACCGGTAACACGGCAATGCTTTGTGCGATCTCCTGGGCAAGGTCGAATAGCGCCGCTGGACGACCCGTTTTAAGTTCCAGCTCCAACTCGCAAATGGGGCTGCTGCTGGCGCCGGCGACGATCTGCCCGATATCCAATGCCACCTCGATGACGCTGGCATCGCGCCTGCGAACCAACCAGAGCTTTCGCTCAAAAGTCGTCACAAACACAGGAGCCAGGGTGGCAAACACGGTGCCATCAGGATCGATGCCTGACCACGGCGTATCTTTCAACGCTTTGCGCGACAACACTTCACCGGAAACAGGTATTTCCCATTCGCCTCGCTGGCTTAATGCCGAGTTGCTTTGGCCACCCGTTTTGAGAGTCTGCAACCAGCTTGGTGTGGCGTCATTGTCGACACGCCGCAGACGCAAGGCGATGCGTTGTTGACGCAGGAACTGTTCGGGTGTGTCGAAGTAAATGTTGTGCAGATGCAGCTGCGTAGCCTTGCGGCGCGCCAGCAAGGGAATGCGGGCCAGTTGCTTCGCCAGGCCGGGCGGATCTGAAGTTGGCAACGCCAGTTTGAGTTCAATCTCCTGCGAACGCGGCATTCGAGGATTGGACTTCACGGACAGGTCATTTCGCTGCCCATTGATTGCTTCTGCTTGGACTGGCGGGGGCATTTGCGCCACCTTTTATGAATTCCCGGTAGGTTGTTGACCAACGCGCATGATTGGTCTCAGTGCTTTCTAACAAGTCAAGCTCCCGCTTTACTTGCAAGACCAATTCATCGTCTGCGCCGTAGCGTACCTGCAGCTTCGTGAAGAGTCGTCTCATGTTGCCCAAATGTTTTGACATCTGATTTTCCTCAATGAATGCGGCAGTATCGATCAATGGCCGGGTTTGCGAGCATCAAAATATCACCAGCGTTTGATATAAAACAAGCTAAACACGCCGAAAAAAAGCATGAGTGCTTGACGACTGTCAAGCCGCGAACCCAAGCACCGCAAAGAAGTGACACGCCGTTCCGACAGCAACGAAACCGTGCCATACCGCGTGCGCGTACCGCAGCGTCGAATCCAGTACGAAGAACACAACCCCGGCGCTGTAGGCCAGGCCGCCGGCTACCAGAAGTTCGATCCCCGGCAGGGGAACCTTCTGCATCAGAGGCACCGCCACAATCAATACCAGCCAGCCCATGACGAGGTACAGACCGGTTGAAAGCCATGGTTGCGAGAGACGGCCGAAGGTCTTGAGTGTGATGCCAACAGCGGCAAACGACCAGACCAGCCCAAACAGCGTCCAGCCCCAGGAGCCTGCCATTGCGCCGAGCGC
Organism: uncultured beta proteobacterium; assembly: GCA_963750815.1. Lineage (GTDB taxonomy): Bacteria > Pseudomonadota > Gammaproteobacteria > Burkholderiales > Burkholderiaceae_C > Rhodoferax. Next base: position 3,003,407 of record CAVVRS010000002.1, on the reverse strand, counting down.
AAACGGTGTGTAACTGCCAGCAATAAAAAGATAGATCGCGCTGTGATCAAGCTTCAGGAAAATGCGTTTGGCACGGCCAGCCGGCAGGGCGTGGTACAGCGTCGAAGTCAGATACAACAAGACCATCGTCACGGCAAACACGGTGGCGCCGATCTGGCTGGCGATCGTTCGATGTTGTTCCACCGTGATCAAAAGCGGAATGACGCTGATGGCGGCCAGCAGCGCGACACCGTGGCTCAGGCTGTTGATGATTTCTTCACCCCGGCTTTGTGGACGTGCAGTTACGGGGCGCATGAACATGAGAAATTGTTGAATGGTGCCAAAGTGCAATCCTATCGAGCCGGGAAAAGTTAGGCTAAAAGTAGGCTATTGCCCCAGAAGCCCTTTTTTGAGTACGACATCGACCGGCTTGTCGCCGACAAAAATTTTGAGGATGGCCGCATAAAAGTCAGCGCCCGGGATCGCCTTTCCCTGTGTGGCGCCGTTTACCGTCAGTTTGGTGCCGAGTTCTGGCAGGTAATCAAAGTTGATGATGTCGCCTTTTACGGTCGAGTCTATGGTCTTGATCGCGACCTCCAGCTGGCCGATACGATCATTGAGTCTGATCAGCTCGGCTTCATTTGAATTCTTTCGGATACCTGACACCAAGGCGCTGTTGAAGTCGTCGGAACCGGCACTTCGGAGCATACGCAACTGCAGGCGTTTGGGTCCGGGCATGGTCAACAGGTCCGGTGGCGTAGCGGCTTGTTCGTTGAGGTAAAGCCCAGCGACATAAACCTTGATGAAGAATATTTTTCGCAAGCCCAGTCCATTGAGCCGCAGGTTCCGATTGGCCAGCGGGATGGTGTCCTCAAACGGCTGCCCCTCAAGCGTGGTCGCACTTACCCCGGTACTCGCCAGAACAACAAAGCATAGCAGCGGTGCGGTCATGATTTTGGTGGTCAACAGGTTTGCCTTAAATCTCCACATTGAACCTACAGACCTTCGCTGTGAACTTGACGAATGAAGTCAGATTGTTGTTAAACAATATGTCAAGTTCATGACGAAAGCGTGAGGACACAATGTTCAGCCAGTGCAGTACCTGACGCGTCGTCACAAATTCGTCAACTGAACCACTTAGACTGCCAAGTTTGCATTCATTACGGACTCCCGCCATGCGTTTCAAACCAACTTCTTTGACCGTGGCCTTGTGCGCCGTTGCGTTTTCAGCGACTTGTGCTGCACAGACCATTTTTCCCCTGACCCGCGCCGATATCCTGGTGGGTTCTCGCTTCGACTTTAAAGTTGAGTTCGCTGGCGTGGTCGATGCGGCTCAGATCAAAGTCACCATCAACGGGCAGGACTACACCAAAATTCTGGGTAAATCTGCGGAACTGGTTGCCATGGAAGATGGCAAGGAAGTTTCCAGTTTGCTGTTGCGCGATGCAACTATCAGCAAGCCCGGCAACTACACCATAACGGCAGGCGATGGCAAGACCAGTGCGTCGGTGAACTGGAGCGTTTACGCCACACCCAGCAAACCTGCTGCCAAGAACGTGATCCTCTTTATCGGGGATGGTTTTTCCATCGGCCACCGCACTGCTGCACGTATTTTGTCCAAAGGTATTGAGGGCGGCAAGTACATGCAGAAGCTGGCCATGGACGACATGCCTCACATGGCGCTGCTTTCCACCCAGGGCACCGACTCCATCATCACCGACTCTGCCAACGCCGCACATGCCTACACCACCGGGCACAAATCCTGCGTCAACGCGTTAGGCGTCTATTGTTCGCGCGCAGCTAGTACGCTGGACCATCCTAAAGTTGAAACCATCACTTCGATTGCAAAACGCCGTGGCATGGCTGTTGGCGCTGTTACCAACTCCGAGATTGAAGATGCGACCCCCGCTGCCATGGTGGCACACACCCGGCGCCGTTCTGATTACAACGACATCGTGAAGATGTTTTACGACAGCAAAATTGACGTGATGATGGGTGGCGGCTCACCCAACTTTCTACCCAAGTCAACCCCGGGCTCCAAGCGCAGTGACGACGTTGACTACATCGAACGTTTCAAACAGGCTGACTACAAAATCGCCATCACCAAGTCTGAAATGATGGCAGCCGCCGATGACAGCAAGACCACCAAGTTGCTTGGCCTTTACAACACCGGCAATGTCGATGGTGCGCTGGATTTGAAGTTTCTGAAAAAGGGCTCTGTCGCCAAATTCCCGGACCAACCTGATGTGCCTGAAGAAATGAAAGCCGCTTTGAAAGTGTTGTCACGCAACAAGAATGGATTCGTGTTGATGGTGGAGAGTGCGCGCATCGACAAATACTCTCATTCGCTGGATCCGGAGCGTGCCATTTTTGATGCCATCATGCTCGATGACGCCGTCAAGCAGGCCAAGGACTGGGCCAAGGCCAACGGCAACAACACCTTGATTCTCGTCACCGCCGATCATTCGCACGCCGTCAGCGTGATTGGCACAGTGAACGATGCCGAGCCCGGCACCGAGATGCGCGACAAAGTCGGCACCTACGCCGAAGCCGGTTTTCCCAACTACCCCACGCCTGACGCTCAAGGTTATCCGGACAAAGTCGACGTGTCGCGCCGACTGCGGCTGGTGTTTGGCGCCTACCCTGATCATTACGATACCTTCCGCCCCTTCATGGACGGTGAATTTGTACCCACGCTTCGCAATGCCGAGGGCGTTATGGTGGCCAACGAAAAATACAAGGACATTGTGGGCGCAGTGTTGCGTCCTAGCAATTTGCCCAACAAAGGTGCGCGCGGCGCCAACAGCGGTGTCCACTCGGGTGACGATGTGGTGCTGACGGCCATCGGCCCAGGCGCCGACAAGGTCCATGGGCAAATGGAAAACACCGATCTCTTCAGAATCATGGCAGAAGCATTGGCGCTGGCGCCGCAACACCTTCGTTCAGTCAGAACGGAAAAAAAGAAGTAATGTCCTTGATCGGTCTTGAGTCCGGCGAATGCCTTCGCCGGACTTTTTTTCTTGGTCCGTTGCTGTTCTGGACGCTGGGTGGTATGGCCGCCGAAAACATGACTCTGGATACGTTGCTAAGCTTTGACTCTTTGTATAAATCGGTCGGTGTGTTGGGTACCCAATATTCCGAACGGGCCAAATTGCTCACGGGCAAAGAAGTGCGCATGCGCGGCTACATGGCGCCACCCCTGAAGCCCGAAAGCAAATTCTTCGTACTGACCCGTGAGCCGGTGGCGGTCTGCCCGTTTTGCTCGTCAGACGCACAATGGCCTTCTGACATTGTTGTGATTTACCTCGGAGCTACGCTCGGCCCGATTAATTTCTCGCAGCGCATTGAAGTGACCGGCAGACTGGAGATAGGCTCCTGGACCGATCCCGAGACCGGCTTTGTCAGTCAGGTTCGCATCGTGAATGCAGAAGTGCGCAAACTGTGAACAACAAGGGCCAGCTACGGGTACGCGATCTCGAAGTCCGGTTCGAAGGACAAGAGAAATTTCTGTTTACCATTCCTTCTCTGGAACTGTCGGCTGGCACCAGTCTGGGCATCAGTGGTATTTCGGGCGCGGGCAAGACCACGCTGTTTCATTGCCTGGCTGGCATCGCAAAGCCAAGCAGTGGACAAATTTATTGGGACGGCACCGACATTGGCGCTTTGTTGGACGATGCCCTGGGGCACTGGCGCCACCAGAATCTGGGTCTTGTGTTTCAGGACTTTCATTTGATAGATGGACTTTGCGCGCTGGACAACGTGTTGTTACCGGCGACTTTCGACGGCTGGCAGGTCGCCCCTGCGTTGCGCGAGCGTGCTTGTGCACTACTGGACACAGTCGGTGTGGCTCCACGGGAGTGCCTGGCTGCCGTGCTGTCACGCGGCGAGCGACAACGTGTCGCATTGGCACGCGCGCTGCTCCTGAAGCCGGCCATCGTGATGGCTGATGAGCCAACTGCCAGTCTCGATCCCGACCATCGTCGCCAGATCGGTGACCTGCTGATCGAGTTGGTACAGTCACAGGGCGCAACCCTGATCGTGATCTCACATGAGCGTGAGTTATTGGCGCGCATGGACCGCCACTTGCGTTTGGGAGACGGTCTTCTGCAACTTGATGTGGCTTTGACTTGATGCGCAGCTTCAATCCCTTTCCTATCGTTCGCGCTGACCTGCGCCGTAACCTCCTGCTGGTGTGGGTCACCATGATGCTGGTGGCGGTGTCGGTCGCTATCGGCATCGCCGTGATTTCCCAGGAACGCGCGCTGCGTCAGGGTAGCGCCAGTGCCGCCGATGACTTTGATGTGCTGGTCGGCGCTCCTGGCAGCAGTACGCAGTTGGTGCTGACCTCTGTTTATCTGCGTCCCCAAGCCGTCCCTTTGCTGGAAGGCGACGTTTTGGTCAAAGCCAGCAACGCAGAAGGTGTGAAATACGCCGCTCCGATCGCCTTTGGCGACAACTGGCAAGGGCACCCCATCGTCGGCACTATCGCTGACTTTGCCAGCAGGGGTGGTATTCATGCGCCAACACAGGGTCGGATTTTTCAACAGCGGGGTCAAGCGGTAGTGGGCGCCAGCGTTGATCTGGCCATCGGCGCCACCTTCAGTCCGGCGCATGGACTGCAGCTCGCCCCGGACGATGCGGAGAAACACGTTGATCCGGCTCATCGTGCGATCGTCTACACGGTAGTCGGTCGCTTGCCGACGCGCCACAATATCTGGGACGCCGCCATTCTGGTACCAGTCGAAGATGTCTGGAGCGTACACGGCCTATGGGGCGGTGATGCCACCAACACCCCATCCGGTCATATCGGTCCGCCCTGGTCGGCAAACCAGACGCCCGGCGTACCGGCGATAGCCATCAAGCCTGTATCGGTCGCCGCCGCATACTTGCTGCGTGGGCAATTTCGCACTTCGCGCAGCCTGGCCTTGTTCCCGGCCGAAGTGCTGAACGACTTGTACCTGACGCTGGGCAACGTTCGAGACCTGATGTCGATGCTGGTGATTGCCACGCAAGTCCTTGTGGTCGCAGCAGTGTTGATGGCCTTGCTGGTGGGCTTTCTGGCACGGCGGCGCCAGTTTGCGGTGCTTCGGGCTATCGGTGCCAGCCGTCTGTATGTTTTCAGCGTCGTCTGGATCGAAGTACTGCTGCTGATCATGGGCGGTGCTGTGATTGGCTTCATGTTGGGATGGCTCAGTTCAAATGTTCTGTCTTACTGGATCCAGTCCCAAGTCGGGTTTGCCATGCCTGTGCGGCTGGGAGCCGCAGAAGCGCAGATGGTGGCGGCGCTGCTGCTGGTTGGTGCGGTGGTGGCTACGTTACCTGCCTGGTTGGTGTTCAGGCGTCCGATTGCCGAAGGTTTGGTGTCGGGTTGACAAAACAACGCGGTCAAGAGTCATGAGTCACGAAAACGTCATGAAAGCGACCTCCGCTTGTCACGATAGATTCCTAAAGTTGATACTTTTCACCCACAGGAGTCCTTATGTCTAACCAAGTCGTCAACACCCAGATTACAGTTTCAGAATCGCCCACAGCAGCCCTCCAGCAGGTTCAAATGCAGCGACGCCAGCTGCTCAAAGGAGCTGTCGGTGGTGTCACGGTGCTGAGCTTGGGTGGCTTGGGTTTAACCGCTTGCGGTGGTGGCTCTGATCCAGTCATTACTGGGGTCGAGTTCATTGGCATGGCGGCGCCCGTCACCGACGCGCAACGCGCCACAGCCTTGACCAATGCGAGCGTCAAGATGATGTACTCGAACGGCACCACGAAAACACAGGCACTGAGCTACAACACTCTCTACAAGACCGGTGACACTCTCAAGAACGGCAGCGCCGGCGTCGTCGCGGGTGGATACTTCGACCAGACCGGCGCGCCCATCGTTGATGCGTCTGGTGCCACACCCATGCAGTACTTCAGCGACTGCCCGGATGGCCAGTCGCTGATTTCGCTGGTCAACCCAACGGTTCCGGGCGTCAAGGGCAATACCCTGTTTCTGGTGACGCAGTTCGAATACCTGACTGCCAACAATGGTTCCGGTGGTGTACGTCCGGCGCCTGCCGCCTCCGACATGTACGGCAAGCTGCCTTCGCCCATAGCCGTGGCCACGCTGGACCAGGACCGGACTACCGGCGCACTTTCAGTCGTTCGCTATTTCCCGGTGGATGCCAGCGGTGTTAACGGTTTGTGGATCACCTGTGCTGGCAGTCTGTCTCCCTGGAACACGCATATTTCGAGTGAGGAGTACGAGCCGGACGCCGTCACTATTGCATCTAACACCATGTTTCAGGCGTTCAGCCAGAACCTGTTTGGCAACGCCACGGCGGCCAACCCGTACCATTACGGTCACGTGCCTGAAGTCACCGTCAACCCGGACGGCACGGCCAGCATCAAGAAACACTACGGCATGGGCCGCATTGCCCGCGAACTGGTGGAGGTCTGCCCCGACAACAAGACGGTGCTGATGGGTGATGACGGCACCGACACCGGTTTGTTCATGTTCATTGCCAACACGGAAAGAGACTTGAGCAGCGGCAGCTTGTACGTTGCCAAGTGGACGCAGACCTCCGCCACCGCCGGCGGCGCGGCCACACTGGGCTGGATCAAGCTCGGCAGCGCCACCAGTGCTGAAGTCAAGGCGCTGGCCGATACGCTCAAGGCCGCTGACATCGTGACCGTCGCGAAGACGGATCCGCTGGACGCGAGCTACACCAAAATCGCTTTCAACGGCACTACCGAGTGGGTGAAGTTCACCGCCGGAAAGGAAAAGGCAGCAGCTTTCCTGGAAACCCATCGCTATGCAGCTGTCATGGGTGGCACGCTGGAATTCACAAAAATGGAGGGCGTTGCGCTGAACCGCAAGGACAAGGTTGCCTACATCGCCATGTCTCGCATTGAAAAAGGCATGGCGAACACCGCAGGCGACATCCAGGTTGGCAAGATCACCGCCGGTGCAACCTACGAACTCAAGCTCTCGGCTGGCCAAAAAGACAAGGCGGGCGCGATCATTGCCAGCGACTGGGTGCCGACAGTTATGAGTACCGTCCCGGCGCTGGTCGGAGAGGACCTGGCCAGTCCGGATGCGGCAGGCAACACAGCCAATGTGGACAAGGTGTCAAACCCCGACAACCTCAAGTTCTCGGAAAAGTTGCGCACCCTGTTCATTGGCGAAGACTCCGGTCAGCACGTCAACAACTTTTTGTGGGCCTATAACGTGGACAGCAAAAAGCTGTCGCGCATCCTGTCCATCCCCGCCGGCGGCGAGTCCACCGGACTGCAGGCGGTGGACAATCTCAACGGCTTTTCCTACATCATGAGCAACTTCCAGCATGCGGGGGACTGGACAGCGCTTCATTCGGTGATCAGGGCGGGTGCAGATCCGTTGATCAATGCCAACTGGAATAACAAGAAAAGCTCCGCAGTTGGTTATCTGAGTGGTCTGCCAACGCTATGATTTAGATAGCTGCTAACGCCCGATGGACGGGCGTTAAAGCCACAATTACTTTCAAAATAAGGGGGTGGTAGTGGTTGCAGCGACCGGATGCATCATTCCTTTGACGGGCGTCCGGTCTTGATCGTTGGCACGGCTTTCAATGCAGCCAGAAAGGCCGCGTCCGGCATGGCAGCCAGGGCTTTGACACCGGCGCGGAGCAACTCGCTCTTTTTCGCGGCGGTAGCCAGTTTGCCGGCGCGCTGCTTGAGTTCGTCGAGCACGGTGTACTCGGCCTTGGGAATGGTGAAGCTGTCGCGCACCAACTTTGGCTTTTTGACTTTTGCAGGTTTTTCTGCTGCCAGCTTGACAACCGGCTTGGTGGTGGGCTCGATCACCGCTTTGACAGCCGGCTTAACCGGCAATTTAGTGGCTGAAGCTGTCTTTTTTGCGACCGGTTTGGCTTTGACCGCCGACGTTACTTTTTTGGCCACTGTTTTGGGGACAGCTGGCTTGGTGGCGATTTTGGCCGAAGTAGTTGAGAGGGCAACGGTTTTACCGGTGCCGGTCCTGGCGATTTTTGTTTCGGTGGCAGTCATGGTTGATTTTCCTCAAAAAATATTAACACGGTATACAGTTTATATCGTTTAATAAAAGACGGCCAAACTCAAGCCAAGGTGCGAACGGACGCCAGCGCAGAACAGGTGACGTTGGTGGCCACGCGAGTCAAGCACGACGCGAAGACTTTTGGCAAGGGTTTGCTGGTGCGCGAAACTTCGCGCTTCAACAACCGGTCAGCGTGATTTGCCAGGGCGTCTTCTGCCAGGCCAGCACCTCTTCGCGCAGCAAATGAGCCGACTGGGGGAACGCTTGCGCCCATCCGGCACGACAGGCGATGACGAAGTTGCCGGTTCGCTCGACATCACGTGCCAGTGCCAGTCCTTTCAAATCCGGGTCGCGTCTGGCGTGGCACAAAATCACTGCCAGACGCAAGGCAAGCAATTGCTGCACGAATGTTTCATCTTCAAAGTCGGCTTCCAGCTTGCGCAATTTTCCACGATGTCCCAGTACCAGCTGGCTGAGCTTGTGGAGCTCTGACAATGCGAAGCCCATGGCATCCGAGTTGTCCAGAATGTAAGCACCGTGCTTGTGATAGTCGCTGTGCGATATTTGGCAGCCAATCTCGTGGAGCTGGGCTGCCCATTTCAGCTTTTGGCCGGGTCGCTCATCACCTTCGGATACCGTTGCCAGGTTGGCCGCAAGCTGCGTAAACAATTGGCTGGCTACTGTTCCTACACGCAGGCCGTGAACCGGGTCGGTCCCGAATCTTGCAGCCAGCCGCTGGACAGACTTGGAGCGTACGTCGGTTTCGTCCGATGAGTGGCCAATCAGGTCAAACAGCAGGCCGTGGCGCAAGCCGCCGGTTGCCATCTGCATTTGATCAATCTGCAAGAGGTCAAAAACAGCCCGCAGTATGCTCAAACCGCCGCCGATGATGGTGCGCCGGTCGTCTTTCAGACCCGCCAGACGGATTCGATCGGCACTTTGCGCGCTGATCAACTTGTCTTGCAACCAGGCCAGACCGTCCCGACTGACTGATCCCACCGGCCAGCCGGCAGCGGCCAGCACATCACCAACGGCGCCTACTGTGCCGGCCGAACCGTATGCTGCCTCCCAGTCGTCGCGCCGATAGGCATTGAGTGCTTCGTCCAGTACCGCCTTGGCGGCAATTTCGGCCATCCGAAACGCGTGTCTGGAAAACTGGTTGTCCGGAAAATAGCGGGTCGACCAGGCAATGCTGCCCACCCGGTAGGACTCCATCAGCCGTGGCTTCAAGCCCTGCCCCAAAATGAGTTCGGTTGAGCGTCCGCCGATGTCAACCACCAGGCGGCGTTCGTTGCTTTGTGGCAGCGCGTGGGCCACACCCAGGTAGATCAGGCGCGCTTCCTCGCGCCCGGAGATAACATCAATCGGGAACCCCAGCACTGCATTTGCATGGGTCAGAAATTCGTCCCGGTTACGTGCTTCGCGCAGGGTTTGTGTAGCGACGGCGCGCACGTTGACGCTTTTGAATCCGGCCAGACGTTCGCCGAACCGGGCCAGACAATCCCAGCCACGCTGCATCGCCGGCGCGGTCAAGTTGCGTTCTTCGTCCAGACCGTTGCCCTGGCGTACCGTTTCTTTCAAATACTCGGTACGGAAAAACTGACCGTGTTCAATACGGCCAATTTCGAGGCGAAAGCTATTCGATCCCAAATCGACGGCCGCCAAAGGTGTTCCATCTTGCATCAGCTATGTTTCATGTGGTTGGGCCTTCAGCATAGCATTGCGGTCCGGTGTTCCCGGGCCAAGTCATTGTCAGCGGTTAACCAATCAGTCTGCCGTCGGCGGTCATCATGCTCTGTGTGACATACGACCCGCTTCGCCTTTGCGCGTTGAAGCTGATGCGAAACCCGCCCAGATCAATCGCGTCGCGGCGCTGAAACGCTTGTAAAACGCTTTGTCGGGTCGGGTTTCCTTCTGCCCGATGCAGAATTTCACTGGTATAGCGCGCCGCGATGAAGCCGGCAAGACTTTGCGGTGTGGGCGGTTCATCATAAAGACGGGCCAGTGTTTCACGATAGGAGCGGACGATTTGCATCCCCGAGTTGATCATGGGAACCACCTGTGTGGCCATGACGGGTGTGCTCCGCGTCGCCCCCATTTGCATCATGGTCTGCAGGTTAACGTCGGCCATGGCAACGACGTAGCGTTGGCTCAGCTGCTTGTCAATGCCTTGCAAAAATTGCACAAGTTCAGGCGTACCGCCGACAAAAAGCAGAATTCTGGGTGTATCAGGCGTCAGGCTTTTCCCGAGCATTGCAAGATTTTCAGCCGGTTTAAAGGAATTCAGTTTTATTTTTAGGGCGGCGCTGGCCCGTTCCACATCGTCACGGTACAGCACAACATCCTGCCCGGTGGCGTAAACCACGCCAAGCTCCGGTATGCCCATGACGGACAGCGATTTAAGCGCATGGGCCAGTTGGTCCTGGCGGGACGCAAAAATCGGGAATGTCCGTTTATCTCCATCGAGATCGGAGTTTTGCAGCCACGGGGCAACATGGGCAATTTCGTACTGGTCTGCTTGCAGCAGGGCCACTACCTGGCTGGCAGCCCGATCACTCGCTGTGCCAGACAGGGCAATGCAGTTGGGAATATTTTTAATCGAATCAATGGCGCTACGCAGACTGGCCGGACTGCCGTCGACTTCCAGCGTCATGTGTTTGATCAGGCGGCCATTGATACCACCCCTGGCATTGATGTCCTGCCAGGCAGCGCGAGACCCGATCAGAAAGTCTCGGGACACGTCAATCTGGCCGGCCGAATTGTCAATGATCTGGGCCAGCACCGGCGCTGCAACAACGCTGCCAGACGCTTTGGCGGTCTGTGACCAGCCGGGCGTTGCCATACAGGCGGTCAATCCCAGCGCGCCGCGCAGAAAACTGCGCCGGCGCGCGCTTGCAAAATTTTGCATTATTTCTTGTGGGGTGGCATCAGGACGCTGTCAATGACGTGAATGACGCCATTGGTGGCTGCAATGTCAGTGCTCAGGACTACAGCGTCTTCGATAGTGACAAAGTCGCCGGCCCTGGACAACGCTACTGGTGCGCCATTGAGTGTCTTGACGGAACTGTTCTTGATATGGGCAGCCGTCATCTTTTCGGCGACGACGTGAAAAGTCAGAACATCCTTGAGTTTGTCAGGATTCTTTGCCAGCTCGTCCATGGTTTTGGCGGGCACCCGTTTGAAGGCGTCATTGTTCGGTGCGAAGACCGTAAACTGGCCAGCGCCCTGAAGCGAGGCAGACAGACCGGTTTGCTTGAGCAAACCGTTGAGCGTGCTCAGCGCAGGGTCTTTTGCAATGCTGTCGGCCACTGATACTGGGGCTACAACCGTGGCGCAGCCGGCGACGGCGAGGGTGATGAGGGCGAGGCTTAGGACTCGGCGATTGAACATGGAAGTCACTCCTGAATGATGAAGACTCAAGCCTAGTTCCGGTCTGTGACATCTTTGTGACGGTTCAATGACTTTTGGCATGACACTGTGAATGCGCTTAAAAAAACCGTCGTTCGCTGTCGCTCGGCCGCACTAGAAATCGGAAAATGTCACATCAGTGTCATATAAGGTACTTATATTTGCCGGATAGATCGAAACCCGACCCTTCATTCAACTTAAAAGGTATCCCGATGAAAACCAGTTTCAAATTCACTCTGGGCAGCATGGCCGCTGTCATGGCGCTGGCCGTTGCCCCGCTGGCCGGTGCGCAGGAAATCACCGGAGCGGGTGCCAGCTTTCCGGCGCCGGTCTATTCAAAATGGGCTGCCGACTATCACAAAGCAACCGGCGTCAAGATCAACTATCAATCGGTCGGCTCCGGTGCGGGCATCAAACAGATCGACTCCAAAACGGTTGACTTTGGTGCGTCGGACATGCCGCAGACCGACGAGGTTCTGAAAACCAAAGGCCAGTTCCAGTTTCCTACCGTGATTGGTGGCACCGTGCCGGTGATCAATGTCAAGGGCATCGCGCCTGGACAAATGAAGCTTGATGGCCAGGTGCTGGGCGACATCTACCTGGGCAAAATTACCAAGTGGAATGACGTTGCCATCAAGGCGCTGAACCCCGGACTGGCGCTGCCCGACGCTGCCATTGCGCCGGTGCGTCGTGCCGATGGTTCTGGCACGACATTCAATTTCACCAACTATTTGAGTCGCGTTCATCCGGAGTGGAAGGCCAAGGTGGGCGAGGGCACGGCCGTCAACTGGCCGTTGGGCGCCGGCGGCAAGGGCAATGAAGGAGTTTCCGCATTTGTGTCACGCCTGCCGAACTCTATTGGCTATGTGGAGTACTCGTATGCCAAGCAAAACAAGATGAGCTATACGCTACTCAAGAACAGGGATGGCGTATTTGTAGCGCCAAACGAAGAGTCGTTCAAAGCGGCGGCGGCGGGAGCCAACTGGAATCAATCGTTTTATCAGCTTATCACCGACCAGCCCGGCAAAAATGCGTGGCCTATTTCGACCGCAACCTTTATCCTGATGCACCTGAAACAGGACAAGCCTGCCAACGCCACGGAGACCTTCAAGTTCTTTACCTGGGCGTTCAAACAGGGCGACAAGATTGCTACTGACCTTGACTATGTTCCGATGCCTGACAGCGTTGTCGGTGCCATTGAGAAGGCCTGGGGTCAGGTCAAGGACGGAGCGGGCAAGCCTGTAGCCTTGAAGTAGTTTGCCGGTTGCCAGGCGTTGTCAATTCAGGGGAGTGAGCCAGTGTCACCTACACTTGCGGCGACAGAAATGCAATTGAACCCGTCTGCAGGATCTTCTGACCGCGTCATGACCCCGCCACCGTCCATTAAAGCGCCTCGGTCCGGCCCTCTGCCAGACCGCATCTTTGGCTGGCTCGCCAAAGGTGCCGCATTGTTGACGCTGGCCATGCTGATTGCCATTCTGCTGTCCCTGACCATCAGCGCCTGGCCTGCCATCAGCAAATACGGGTTTGGTTTCCTTGTCAATTCGACCTGGGACCCGGTGAAGGAAGAGTTTGGCGGGCTGGTCATGATTTACGGCACCTTGATGACCTCGTTGATCGCTTTGCTGATCGCCGTGCCAGTGAGCTTTGGCATTGCCTTGTTTCTGACCGAGCTTTCACCGGCCTGGTTGAAACGCCCCTTGGGTACCGCCGTTGAGTTGCTGGCGGCCATTCCGTCCATCGTCTATGGCATGTGGGGCTTGCTGGTGTTTGGCCCGCTGCTGGCCACCTATGTGCAGCAGCCGCTGCAAGCGCTTTTTGCTGACGTGCCGTACCTTGGGGCATTTGTTTCCGGGCCGCCAGTGGGTATTGGTATTTTGTTGGCCGGCATTATTCTGGCGATCATGATTATTCCGTTCATTGCGGCAGTGATGCGCGACGTATTCGAGGTTACTCCCACCCTGCTCAAGGAATCTGCTTACGGGCTGGGCGCCACGACCTGGGAAGTTGTCTCCACTGTGGTGTTGCCCTATACCAAGGCGGGAGTCATCGGTGGCATCATGCTGGGGCTGGGGCGCGCCATCGGCGAGACCATGGCCGTCACCTTTGTTATTGGCAATTTCAACCAGCTCGATTCCCTCAGTCTGTTCCAGGCCGCCAACAGCATCACCTCGGCGCTGGCCAACGAGTTTGCCGAGGCCGGTGAAGGTCTGCACCAGGCATCGTTGATGTACCTGGGGCTGGTGCTGTTTTTCATTACCTTTGTCGTGTTGACGCTATCCAAGGTGTTGCTGTCGCAACTCCGCAAGAATGAGGGCACCAGAACATGAGCACCGGGGAACTCCTGTTGCGGGCGGCGGCTCTGGAGCAAACGCGCCAGACCCGCTATGCACAACGCAAGTTTGTCAACCGGGTGGCTTTGTTACTGTCCTTGTTGGCCATGGGCTTCGGCTTGTTCTGGTTGTTCTGGATCCTGTATGAGACCGTCCGGCTGGGACTCGGTGGCTTGACGCTAGACACCCTGACCCAGATGACGCCGCCACCCAATGACGCCGGTGGTCTGGCCAACGCCATCTATGGCTCTTTTTTGATGGTGTTGCTGGCCACCTTTGTCGGCACTCCCATCGGTGTCATGGCTGGTATCTACCTGGCCGAGTTCGATAGCAAAGGCTGGCTGGCGCAAACCACGCGTTTTGTCAACGACATCCTGCTGTCAGCACCCAGCATCGTGATTGGGTTGTTTGTCTACGCCGTCGTGGTCACTCGCTTCAAGTCGTTTTCCGGTTACGCCGGCATCATGGCACTGGCGCTGATCGTTATCCCTGTGGTGATTCGCACCACCGAGAACATGCTGCAGCTGGTGCCGGCCGGGTTGCGTGAAGCGGCCTACGCGTTGGGTGCGCCTAAATGGAAAGTGATTGTGAGCATCACACTGAAGGCTGCGCGTTCTGGTGTGGTCACCGGTATATTGCTGGCCGTGGCGCGTATTGCCGGTGAAACAGCGCCGCTGTTGTTCACCGCGCTGAGCAACCAGTTCTGGACGTCGAGCCTGAGTGAACCGATGGCCAGCCTGCCAGTGACTATTTTCAAGTTCGCCATGAGTCCGTATGAAAACTGGCAAAAGCTGGCATGGGCCGGTGTGTTCATCATCACAATCGCGGTGCTCGGTCTCAACGTTCTGGCTCGGGTCTTCACCCGAAACAAGAGCTGAGTCTTGCGCTGCTGAATATACAAAAGCAGGCTAAACATGAATACGGCTTTCGCAAGAACCGAGACTTCCAAGATCTCTGTCAAAAACCTGAATTTTTATTACGGCAAGTTCCACGCGCTGAAAAATATCAATCTGGAAATTCCGGAAAACAAGGTCACTGCTTTCATTGGTCCGTCTGGTTGCGGCAAATCAACTTTGTTGCGCGTTTTCAATCGCATGTTCGAGTTGTATCCCGAGCAACGCGCGGAAGGCGAAATTGTGCTGGATGGTGAAAATCTGCTGACCAGCAAAAAGGACGTCGCCTTGTTGCGTGCCAAGGTTGGCATGGTGTTCCAGAAACCGACGCCGTTTCCGATGTCGATCTTTGACAATGTTGCGTTCGGCGTCAAACTGTTCGAATCACTCAATGCGTCCGACATGGAAGAGCGCGTTGAATGGGCCTTGCGCAAGGCAGCCTTGTGGGGTGAAGTCAAAGACAAGCTCAGCCAGAGCGGCTCCAGTCTGTCTGGCGGGCAACAGCAACGGCTGTGCATTGCGCGCGGCATTGCGATCAGGCCGGAAGTCTTGCTGCTCGATGAGCCCTGTTCGGCGCTGGACCCGATTTCGACCGCCAAAATTGAGGAGCTGATCAGCGAACTCAAGGCCGACTACACCGTTGTTATTGTGACCCACAACATGCAGCAGGCCGCGCGTTGCAGTGATTACACCGCGTATATGTACCTGGGTGACCTGATGGAGTTTGGCTCGACCGAGCAGATGTTCTTCAAGCCCACGCGCAAGGAAACCGAAGATTACATAACCGGTCGTTTTGGATAAGGACATACCATGCCTGAAAAGCATCTATCTACGCAGTTCGACAGCGAACTCAGCGCAGTCTCAACCCGCGTCATGGAACTCGGCGGACTGGTTGAGTCGCAGATTCATCAGGCGGTCTATGCGCTGTCCCAATTCAGCGTCGAAGTGGCGAACAAAGTCACTGAAACCGAGGCGCGCGTCAACGCCATGGAAGTTGACATTGACCGTGAGCTGTCGAGCATCATTGCGCGTCGCCAGCCGACCGCACGCGATTTGCGCTTGCTGATTGCCATCTCCAAAACAACGGCCAACCTGGAGCGTGTTGGAGACGAGGCCGAAAAGATCGCACGCATGGTGCGTTCCATCATCCAAAGCGGGTCGCCCCGTTCGTTGCCGTCCCTGGAATTGCGGGTGGCGGCCGATATGGCCTCAGGATTGCTGCGAAAAGCGCTGGATGCTTTTGCGCGGCTGGACACCGCCGCGGCGGTGTCGATTCTGAAGGAAGATGATCTGATTGATCAGGAGTTCAATGGCTTTGTTCGCAAGCTGATTACTTACATGATGGAAGATCCACGCATGATTTCGCCAAGTCTGGATTTGTTGTTCCTGGCAAAGGCCATTGAGCGCATTGGTGACCATGCCAAAAACATTGCCGAGTTCATTATCTATGTGGTCAAGGGCGCAGACATTCGTCACTCCTCGATGGAGCAGATTGAATCGGTGCTGAAATGAGGCATCAGCCCAGTGTTCTGATTGTGGAAGATGAATCGGCTATTGCCGAACTCATTGCCGTTAACCTGCGCCATAACGGGTTTCGCCCTAGCTGGGCGATGGACAGCGCGTCGGCGCAGCGTGAACTCGATGCCGTGCTACCCGATGTGATTTTGCTGGACTGGATGTTGCCCGGCGAGAGTGGTTTGTCGCTGGCCAGGCGGTGGCGCTCGCACCCCCGTACCAAGGCAGTACCCATCATCATGTTGACGGCGCGGGGTGACGAGACTGACCGGGTGGCCGGGTTGGATGCCGGCGCCGACGACTATATTGTCAAGCCATTTTCCACCAAGGAATTGCTGGCAAGAGTTCGCGCGGTGTTGCGTCGGCGGGCACCCGAGCAGGTCGGCGGTGTGGTGTCAATCGGTGCGTTGTCACTTGATGCGTCGACCTACCGTGTGCTGTTCAACGAGCAGATGTTGAAACTCGGACCGACCGAGTTCAAGTTGCTGCACTATCTGATGACCCACGCCGAACGTGTCCATAGCCGTCCCCAATTGCTGGACAAGGTATGGGGGGATCATGTGTTTATTGAAGAACGCACGGTGGATGTTCATGTCAAGCGATTGCGGGAAGCGCTCGGTGCCAACGCGGGCCAGATGATAGAAACGGTTCGCGGGGCCGGTTATCGTTTGACGGCACAAGCGGCAATGCCAGTTGCAACGCCATTGCAGGCCCGCATGTGATTCACTATCGGCCATTCGCCGCGACGCAGTAATGCGGACCTGACCATGTTTTGGCGTGTTTTTTCATTTCTTGCGTGTCAGCTTGCGGGTGGTTTTGCAGGTTGGGTTGCTGCGTCTCCAACGCAAGCGACAACGAGCGAGCTTGAAGGCATCGTGGTCGGTGTGGCGTTGGGTGGGCTGGTCTGGGTTCTGCTTGATTTGTCGCGTGGTGGGCGGTTGTTGCACTGGTTGCGCGCCGGCAATTTTTCCGACGTGGAAATGAGCACCGGTTTATGGGGCGAGGTGTCGGATCGTGTCCGGCGTCTGGTTCGGGTCAGGGAGCAAACGACGCGTGAAATTGAAAACCGGTTGCAGGATTTTCTGGCGGCGTTTCAGGCTTCACCGAATGGGGTTGTGTTGCTCGATTCACAAGGACGAATTGAGTGGTTCAACCAGATGGCCGCCACGCATTTTGGTCTGGACGTCACGCGCGATCTGCTCCAGCAGATTGGCAATCTGGTACGCGACCCTGGCTTTGCCAGCTATTTTGCAAGTCACGACTACCTGACGGAACTCGTGATGCCGGGGCGAGACAGCATGCCGGCGCGCCCGGTCAGACTGTCAGTTCAATTGCACCGCTATGGCGAGGGCAGGTTGTTGCTGCTGTCCCGGGATGTCACTGCGCTGGAACTGGCGGACGCCATGCGACGGGATTTCATTGCCAACGTATCGCATGAAATTCGCACACCATTGACAGTCTTGTCCGGATTTGTCGAGACCTTGCAGAGCTGCCAGCTCAACGACGACGAGCGCGCGCGCTACCTGGCGCTTATGGCGCAGCAGGCCACTCGCATGCAGACCTTGGTTAGTGACCTGTTGACACTTTCCCGGCTCGAAGGCAGTCCGCCGCCGGGCAGCACCGAGTGGTTGTCGGTGGCAGCGCTGATGCGCCAACTGGAGCAAGACGCAAATTCCTTGTCGGCCGTGCTTAACCCCTCAACCGATCGTTCGCATCAAATTGAGTTTGATTGCTCGCTGACGGTTGAAATTGCAGGCGCCACCAATGAACTGTTCAGTGCCATGAGCAATCTCGTGGGCAACGCCATTCGCTACACGCCAGCGGGCGGTGCAATTCAGGTGCGGGCGATTCTGCTGAGTGATGGTCGGGCCGAGCTTTCGGTAGCAGATACAGGTCCCGGCATTGCACCTGAACACCTCCCCCGGCTGACCGAGCGCTTTTACCGGGTGGATCACAGCCGCTCCCGTGACACGGGGGGTACCGGTCTGGGCCTGGCCATCGTCAAACATGTGGCACAGCGCCATGGCGCCGAGTTGAAAATTGACAGCACGCCGGGCAAAGGTTCTGTTTTCAAAATAACCTTGCCGGCCAGTCGCGTCAGGACCCGCCTGACACCGTAGCAGGCGCCGTGCCGGATGTTTCTGGCTTGCGCTGGTAAATCAACACATCCTCATCCCGGTCAGTCGGGTGGCGAATCGTCCCACGCGGTGTCAATCGGGTCATATCGACGGTATCAGATAGCGTCAACAAAGCATTCCTGTCGGCGATCAGCCAGGGGCAACTGGCATTGGCGTCAGCCGGTTTCAGCACCAGAGCGCCATGGAACTCAAAGGCGGCGATCTGACCCCGGCTGAGCCGGTGCACGTCAACGCAAGACGCCTGCTGCAGCACAGCCATGGTGCGCTGCACCAGCGGCGCATAGCTTCTTGCGAAATCAAGCAGTGGCAGCCACAGTGTCATCAACAACAGCCAGCACAGCGCGGCGCCACCGGCTGGAAGCACCAGACTTTTCCAGATTGCGGCAGGATGCCGGCCAATGCGCCACTTGACCAGCCACAGCCACGCCAGGGTTGCCGCAAGTGCAATCAAAAAAGGAGTTACTGAAAAACTGTGTTGAAAGCCCGGCGCCAATCGGGCTACGTTGGCGGCCGGTTGTTGCGGTACTCCGGTTTGCATGGCAATCCAGATGACCCAGATGATGAAGGCACAGCCGGAAAAAAATAGCAGTGTGAACCAGTCAATCAGGGCGGCAACGCTGCGTTCCAGTGTGGGCAGTGCAAACGCCGCCAGTGCCGCCAGCGCCGGTAGTGCCAGCAGCAGGGAACGGTCAGCTGACGCGGTGGTCAGCGTGGCGGCCACAGAAACACCGGCAAACCACAGTGGCAGGGCGAGATGGCGACTGGGTGCCGTCATCCGGAAAAGTTGTTTGCGCCAACGCCACAAAGTCCATAGCACCAGTGGCCAGGCGGGCCAGGTAAACCAAAGCAGCAAGCGTCCCAGACTGCGCCATTCGGCCCAGCTTGCCTCGGGCAGTTCGATGCGCCAGCGCCATAAATCAAGCCCGCTCGCCAGTAGCGCGACCAGTACGCAAAGAAGTGCAATGCCGCCGGCCCAAAGTGCTCTATGCTCAACCCTTTTTCGCCCCTGCTCGGGGTCCAGCCCGTGGATCACGGCGCCGCCTATCCCCAGCAGCACGGCAATGGTCGGTGCGCCGGACAAGGCCAGTCCGGCCAGCCCCGAGACGCCGCTCACGACTGGGATCAGCGTTCGGTAGGGCAGCGCAGCCAGCGCATAAAAAGACAGTGCGACGAAACACAGCTGGGCCAGCGCCGGTGTTGTTTCGTGGGACAGTTGGGCCAGACCCAGACAGGCAATGAATGCCAGCAGGGCGCCGTCCGCCATGGCGCGCGCATAGTCCGGCGGCAGTGCTTCCCCGCCAAAGGCAAATGCCACCGGTTGGGCCTCGGGGTTGCGCGCCAGGTAGTAGCTCGCGTACCAGGCGGCAAACAGCGTAAGTGTCAACAGCAGCACAAAAGGGATGCGCGCCGCGAAGTCGCTGGCCAGCCAGGATGGTGCCAATTGCATGGCCCAGGCACCAAGCCAGTAAGGTAGCAGGGCGTCAACCTCCGGCGCTAAACCCAGTAACCGGGGTGCCAGCCAGGGCGACCCGCCGTGCGCCAACCCGGCCATGTAGCCAAAGGCCGTCATGTCAGCACTTTTCCAGGGCTCGCGACCGATAAAGCCCGGCAGCACGTAGGCAAGGCAGAACAATAGCAGTGCCGCGCGCGGAAAGCGGCGCACGGCGCCCTGGGCAACGATGGCGGGAGTCGGTTGGTTCACACTGGCGATATTACTGGCAATGAAAAAAGGCAGCGCGGAAATCCGGGCTGCCTTTTCGAACAAGAATTGAGTGTCAGTTTATTTTGCTGCTGTCTTGCCGAAACGGTTGCGGAAGCGTTCGACACGACCCCCCATGTTGTCGACGGATTTTTGCGTACCTGTGTAGAACGGGTGCGACTCGCTGGAGGTATCGAGTTTGTACAGCGGCAAGTCACGGCCATCTTCCATCTTGATCATCTCTTTGGCGTTGGCGCAAGAGCGGGTCACGAATTTGAAGCCATTGGACAGGTCCATGAAACAAATGTCGCGGTAATTGGGGTGAATGCCTTCTTTCATATCTTCTCCATCAGTTGCGCCAGCCGCGTCAAGCCCTCGGGCAAACCTTTGCCCAATTCAAAGCCTGGCGTACTTGTCGCTAAACCCAGCATTATAGACCAGGCTAGTATGCAGACTGCCTGAAGTGGGAACGGCTAATTTTCCGACGGGCCGCCCCTAGGAAAATTAGCCCCCTCGGGGGGCAGCGACCCACGCAGTGGTGGAGCGTGGGGGCAATCTCTCTAGCCGCCACGGCGCATCATGTCGAAGAACTCGCTATTGGTTTTGGTGGCCTTCATTTGCTTGAGCACCATCTCCATGGCCTCCACTTCGTCCATGTTGTAGAGAAACTGGCGCAGGATGCGGGTTTTTTGCAGAATTTCCGGCTGCAGCAGCAACTCTTCGCGGCGCGTGCCGCTGCGGTTGAGCTGGATGGACGGGAACACGCGTTTCTCGTACAGGCGGCGGTCCAGGTGAATTTCGCTGTTGCCGGTGCCCTTGAACTCTTCAAAGATCACTTCGTCCATGCGGCTGCCGGTATCCACCAGCGCCGTGGCGATGATGGTCAGCGAGCCGCCTTCTTCCACATTGCGCGCAGCACCCAGGAAACGCTTGGGGCGCTGCAGGGCGTTGGAGTCGACACCGCCGGTCAGCACCTTGCCCGAGGAGGGAACCACGTTGTTGTAGGCGCGCGCCAGGCGTGTGATCGAGTCGAGCAATATCACCACGTCTTTTTTCAGCTCGACCAGCCGCTTGGCGCGCTCGATCACCATTTCAGCCACGTGCACATGACGGGCGGCTGGCTCGTCAAAGGTCGAGGCGATGACCTCGCCCTTGACGGTACGCTGCATCTCGGTCACTTCTTCCGGGCGTTCGTCAATCAGCAGCACCATCAGGTAGCTGTCGGGGTAGTTGGCGGAAATGGCGTGCGCAATGTGCTGCATCATCACCGTCTTGCCGCTTTTGGGCTGGGCCACGATCAGTGCTCGCTGGCCTTTGCCAATGGGAGCGATGATGTCAATGACGCGTCCCGTGATGTTTTCATCGCCTTTGATGTCCTGTTCCAGCTTCATCTGGACTTTGGGGAACAGCGGTGTCAGGTTCTCGAACATCACCTTGTGCTTGTTGTCTTCCGGCCCGCCGCCGTTGACCCGGTCCAGCTTGTTCAGGGCAAAGTAACGCTCGCCGTCTTTCGGGGTGCGAACTTCACCTTCGATCATGTCGCCGGTGTGCAGGTTGAAGCGGCGCACCTGGCTCGGGCTGATGTAGATGTCGTCGGTACTGGCGGTGTAACTGGTGTCGGGGCTGCGCAGGAAGCCAAAACCGTCGGGCAAAATTTCCAGCACGCCATCGGCAATGATCTGCTCGCCGGTGCGGGCGCGCTTCTTGATGATGGCGAACATCAGCTCCTGCTTGCGCATGCGGCCGGTGTTTTCAATCTCAAGCTCTTCAGCCTGCTTGAGGACTTCCGACACGTGCAGTGCCTTGAGTTCGTTTAAGTGCATGGAATAGCCCTTGTCGGGTAGTTGAACGAGATACCGGGGGAGGTTAGGGTGAGGCGGGCTACTTGCCACAACCTCAAGGTTTAAAACCTGAAACTCGAACCAGCCCGGGGGGCGAGCTGGTGAACTGGTGTGATTATGACAGGAAAAACAGCCACCCCGACCGGTTGTCAAGGCCAGGGGGCTTTACTGCACATGTCAGTGTGCCGGGCGTTGCTCCAGGCACGGGGCAACTGGCATCAAGCGTGGCCGATCTGTCTCAGGCCAACTGCTGCTCAATAAAGGCGGTCATCTGGGCCTTGCTCATGGCGCCAACCTTGGTGGCTGCCAGTTGACCCTCTTTAAACAGCATCAGGGTGGGAATGCCGCGAATGCCAAATTTGGCCGGGATGTCGCGGTTTTCGTCGACGTTCATTTTGGCAATTTGCAGCCGGCCTTCAAAGGCGGTCGACAAATCGTCCAGAATCGGCCCGATCATTTTGCACGGGCCACACCATTCGGCCCAATAGTCCACCAGTACGGGCACGCTTGATTGCAGTACGTCGGTTTCAAAAGAAGCATCCGACACATGTTTGATAAGTTCGCTGGCCATGGTATTTCCTTCCAAGTGTTGACGGGAGAGCTGATGGGCTGGGTTTGACTGCGGTCTGCCCGCAAGTGGGCTGCTCAGGTAAAGTGGGGAAATTGTGACAGAAAGCAAGCCCGCCCCCGAATCTGCGTTTCCTATGGGTGACATAGCCAAAATACATCACGTCGAGCGGGGCTGGGCACGTGTCATGGGGCAGCTTCGTGCGGCGATTTCTGCGGCACCGGTGCATCCCTCTGGCACCGTCGTGCTGTTGCCCTTTGCCCAACTCATGGCGCAAGCGCGTAGCGCCTGGCTGCAAGGCTGTCCATCCGCGCCAGCGCAGTTCCTGCCGCGTTTTGAAACGGCAATGAACTGGACGCGCAGTCTGGGCGGTTTTGAGCCCGGTGCCGATGATTTGCGTCTGGACTCTGCGCGCGACCTGCTGACGGCGGCGTCCCTGCTGGCACGGGCCGGGCTGGCCGACTATCAACAACTGCTGGCGGGGCGGCTGATGGAGGCTGCCTGGAGCCTGAGCCGGGTTGCTGCGGCCGTGCCGCCGGCCGCTCGCTCGCAATGGGGCAAACGACTCGGCGCCACGCTGGTGAGCGGCATGGATTCACCGCTGCTGGCGCTGGAGGCGGCGACCGCCGGTATTGCGCTGGCGTGGGCCGCCAGCTCGAATTACCCGACCGATGCCGTGTTTTCCGCAAGGCCTGAGTACCTGGTGGTGCTGGAAGGTTTTCAAAACGAGCCACTCACCAGCGCGTTGCAACAGACGCTGGCGGTACCGGTCCTTTGCCTGCCACTCGATGCGGGTCAGGAGCAGGCCACCGGCACGCCGGTGTTGCACGCTGCGGTGGATGCAGAAGACGAGGCGCAGCGTGCCGCCGCCTGCGTGTTGCGGCACCTGGCGGCGGGCCGGGTGCCGGTGGCGCTGGTGGCGCAAGACCGCGTGTTGACGCGTCGGGTCCACGCCATGCTCGGCCAGCGCGACGTCGCCGTGCGCGACGAGACCGGCTGGAAGCTGTCGACCACGCGTGCCGCCGCGTCGCTGATGGGCTTGTTGCGCGCGCTGGCCTGGAATGCCTCCACCGACGCCGTGCTGGACTGGCTGAAGAACGCTCCCGCTTTTGAGTCGCCGGGGGTAACCCGGCTGGAGATCGCCTGGCGGCAGCTGGGCGTGCGCGACTGGCATGCGGTGCCCACCGGCGAGGCACTCGTGCAGCAGGTGCAAGCGCTGCGCGAGTCGCTGCAGGGCGAGCGCCCGCTGGCGCGCTGGCTGGCCGATCTGCGCGGCGCTTTGCACAGCGACGGTCAGTGGGCCGGTTTGCTGCACGACGCCGCCGGCCAGGCGCTGCTGGACGCGCTGCGGTTACGTGACGGCGCCGAGCTTGAATTTGCCGGATTTCCGGCGCGCATGAGCCAGAGCGAGTTCGTCGCCTGGGTCAATCAGGCGCTCGAAGGCGCCAGCTTTTTGCCACCGCATCCGGCCATGGCGCAAGTGATTGTGCTGCCCCTGAGCCAGTTGCTGGGACGCGCCATGGCGGCGGTGGTGCTGCCGGGCTGCGACGAGATCCGCCTGCCGGTAGCGCCCGAGCCTGCCGGTATGTGGAACGCCGCCCAGCGTACCTTGCTGGGCCTGCCCTCGCGCGAGCAGCTGGCTGCCACGCAGCGCGCCGGCTGGCGTTATGCGCTGCAGTTCCCTCACGTGGATGTGCTGTGGCGTGTGAGTGAAAGCGGCGAACACCTGATGGCCAGCGGTTTTGTGCAGGAACTGCGCTTGCAGCAGGCACCGGCGCTGGCACCCGACCCCAATGTGGGGCGCGCCCTGACCGCACTGCCAGGGGTCAGGCCGGCACCGGACGGCCAGGCACTGCCGCTTCACCGCCTGTCGAGTTCGGCTTACGAAGACCTGCGTCGTTGCCCGTACCGCTTTTTCGCGCTGCGCCAGCTCAGGCTCAAGGAGGCTGACGAGCTTGACACGGAACTTGACAAGCGCGATTTTGGCAACTGGCTGCACCATCTCCTGAAACTCTTTCATGAAGAATTGAAGATGGCGCCAGCACTTGATCAGCCAGAGCGGCAAGCCCTGCTCAATGCGGCGGCAGAGCAAGCCAGGCTTGCGCTGGGCTTGTCCGCTGGCGAATTTCTGCCGTTTGCCGCAGCCTGGCCGCGGGTCAGTGCCGGCTACCTGCAGTGGCTGGCCGGCCACGAAGCCGGCGGCGCCACTTTCCGTGAGGCCGAGGCCTGGCGCGAAGCGCCGCTGGGCCGCCTGACGCTGGTCGGCAAGATCGACCGCATTGACCGGTTGGCTGACGGCAGCACGCTGGTGATTGACTACAAAACCGAGGCGCCGGCCAGCACCGCGCAGCGTCTCAGGGAACCGCTGGAAGACACCCAGCTCGCGTTCTACGCAGCGCTGCTGAGTGACGACACACTAGCCGGCACCTATGTCAACGTCGGCGAGAAAGACGCCACACGCAGTTACCCGCAGGAGCACATTGTGGACTTGCGCGATCAGTTGCTCGAAGGCATTGCGGGCGATCTGGCGCGCATTGCCGACGGCGCGCCGATGGCCGCGCTGGGCGAAGGCAAGGCCTGTGAGTTCTGCGCGGCGCGCGGCTTGTGCCGCAAGGACTTCTGGACATGAAAACCGCCTACGAGATGAATGGCCAGCCGGTCGGCGATCAGGCTTTTTACGCGGTGGCCTGCGACCCCCGGCGCAGCGTGGCGGTGGAGGCTTGCGCCGGCGCCGGTAAAACCTGGATGCTGGTGTCGCGCATCGTGCGGGCTTTGCTCGAGGGGGTGCAGGCGCATGAAATTCTGGCCATCACCTTTACCCGGCGCGCCGCCGGCGAGATGCGCGCGCGTCTTTACCAATGGCTGGCAGAGTTTGCCAGCGCTGACCGTGAAACCCTGGTCCAAGCCTTGCAGGATCGCGGAATTGATATAAAAAACGAGCTGCAAAGCCCGTCCACCTTGCCTGAGCAGCTATCAAATTTGTATCAACAGATGCTCTCGCGTGGCCGTCAGGTGCAGGTGCGCACGTTCCACAGCTGGTTTGCCGCCCTGCTGGGCAGTGCGCCGCTGGCGGTTCTGCAGCAAATGGAACTGCCCGACAGTTATGAGTTGCTGGAAGACGACGCGCAACCCAAAGCGCAGGTGTGGCGGCGTTTTTATGCGGCGCTGGTGGCCGAGCGGCCCGGCAGCGCCAGCCTGAAGGCCGACTTCGAGGCAGTGGTGCTTGAGCATGGTCGCTCGCAAACGCAAAAAGCCTTGCAAAGCGCGCTCGACAAACGCACTGAATTTGCCCTGGCCGATGCGCATGGCGTGGTCGACACCTCGGTGCAGACTTTTGCCGGCCAGTACCCCGGGTTTGCCGCTCTGGGCGCACCGGAAGATTTTTTGCGGGCTGACGCAACGCGCTGGCAAACCCTGCTGGACGCCGCCCGGGCGCTGGGCCGGGCCAGCGCCAAAACGTTTTCGGCCAAAGGGGTCGAGCTGGAAGCAGCGCTGTCCGGCGCTGACTTTGATGCCGTGTGCGAGGCCTTGCTGACCAAAGAAGGCGCGGCGCGCAAGTTCAATGAAAAAATTCAAGGCATTGAGGCGGTGCGTGCGGCCCAGGAACTGGTGCTGTGCGTTGTGGCCGCCCGTGCCCAGCACGCTGCCTGGCTGCACCAGCAACGGCTGGCGCGGCTGACCCGGCTGCTTCTCAAAGAGTACGCGGCGCTCAAGCGAGAGCGGCGCTGGGTTGACATGAATGACGTGGAACGCGCCGCACTGGTCATGCTGGGCGACCCGGTGCTCTCGGGCTGGGTGCAGGAGCGGCTGGACGCCCGCATCAAGCACTTGCTGGTGGACGAGTTTCAGGACACCAACCCGCTGCAATGGCAGGCGCTCAAGTGC
Organism: uncultured beta proteobacterium; assembly: GCA_963750815.1. Classification (GTDB taxonomy): domain Bacteria; phylum Pseudomonadota; class Gammaproteobacteria; order Burkholderiales; family Burkholderiaceae_C; genus Rhodoferax. The sequence goes on along the minus strand of CAVVRS010000002.1, from coordinate 2,977,122 downwards.
TGGCTCGAAGGCTACAGCGGCGCCGCCGGTGCGGTACCCAGCGTCTTTATTGTGGGCGACCCGAAGCAAAGCATTTACCGCTTCCGGCGTGCCGAGCCGCAGGTGTTCCGCGCCGCCAAAGACTTCATTCGCGAGGCGCTGGGCGGTACCGTGCTGAGTTGCGACCATACACGGCGCAATGCCACGGCCGTCATCGCCAGCGTCAACACCGCCATGGGTGAGGCCGCGCGGGCCGACGGCTACCCGGGTTTTCGCGACCACACCACCAGCTCTGCGCAAAGCGGGCTGGTGTGCAAACTGCCTGTCATTGCCCGAGTGCCGGCCGGGCCGCAAGCCGGCGACACACCAGTCTGGCGCGACAGCCTGGAGACCCCGCGCGAGCTGCCTGAAGAAACCCTGCGCACGCTGGAAGCGCGCCAGGCGGCGGGCTGGATTGCCGGGCATCTGGCCAGCGCCGGTTTGCCGGCGGCCGGGGTCATGGTATTGGCGCGCAAGCGTGCGGCCCTGTTGCCATTGCAGGACGAACTGCGCAGCCTGCACATTGCCGCCCAGATTGGTGAAAAAACCAGCCTGATTGACTGCTGCGAAGTGCAGGACCTTGTGGCTCTGCTTGATGTGCTGGTGTCGCCCCAGCACGACCTCTCGCTGGCGCGGGCGCTCAAGTCGCCGCTGTTTGGACTGGCCGATGAGGCGCTGGTGCAGCTGGCGCAGGCGCATGCAAAGACACCGGCGCCGTGGTTTGAATTGCTACAAAAAGCAGAGCTGCTCACGCTTGATGGACGCTCCCCAGCGGCCTGTTTGATGCGCTGGAAGGGGTGGCTTGACAGATTGCCACCGCACGACGCGCTGCAAGCCATCTACAGCGACGGTGATGTGCTGGCGCGCTTTTGTGTGGCGGCACCGGCCAACCAGCGTGCCACCGTGCTGGCCAATTTGCGGGCGTTGCTGGCGCTCTCGCTGCAACTCGGCGGGGGCCGCTATGCGACACCGTATGCGCTGGTGCGCTCGCTCAAAAGCGGTGGTGTGCTGGCACCGGCGGCGGTCAATGCGCGGGCGGTGCGCCTGCTCACCATCCATGGCGCCAAAGGCCTTGAGGCGCACACCGTCCTGCTGCTCGACACCGACAGCGCCGAGCGCAACGCCGACAGCATGACGGTGCTGGTGGACTGGCCGTTTGACGCCGCCTGGCCTGCCAAATTTGTCTTTCTGGCCAGCGAGAGCCAGCCGCCGGCCTGCGCCGTGGCGGCGCTGGAGGCCGAACGCCTGGAGCGCGCGCGTGAAGAACTCAATGCCCTTTATGTGGCCATGACGCGGGCCTGCCATACGCTGGCCATTTCCAGCATTGAGCCTTATCGCGCCGCCACCCGCAGTTGGTGGCAACGGCTGGCTGGCCTGGCGCAAGCGGTTGTCCCGGCGGCGATCAGCGCGCCAGTGGTGCCCCCGGAAAACCCGTCCGGCAGCCTGTTTTATCTGTCAGAACTGCCTGAAGCCCCTGTCCAGCAAGCGCAGACAGCTATAAAAAGTGAAGCAGATTCGGTTACCGCCCGGATCGGTAACGCCATGCACCGCCTGCTGGAATGGGGCAACACGGGTTCCCCCAACACGCTGGCGGTGGCGCGCGAGTTTGAGCTGACGCCAGAGCAGGCGATACAGGCCAGCACCATGGCTGGGCGCATTTTGCAGGGCGCCGGCGCCTGGGTCTGGGACCCGGCCGTGGTCGCCTGGCAGGGCAACGAAGTGGAACTGCTGGTGCAGGGCGAGCCCAGACGACTGGACCGGCTGGTGCAGCGCCACGACGCCGGTCACGCCGGTGAGTGGTGGGTGCTTGATTACAAGTTGGCCATCGCACCGCAGAATCAGCCCGAACTGGTGGCGCAACTGCGCGCCTACCAGGATGCGGTGCGGGCCATCTACGCCAGCGCGGTGGTCAAGGCAGCGTTTTTGACCGCTGCCGGTACGCTGGTCGAAATCGTCAACCCGTGAGCGCCAACCGTGAATGGCATAACAATGAAAACAGTGCAATGAAAACAGTGATGGTGGTAGGCGGTGGCCCGGCCGGTTTGATGGCGGCCGAGGTCTTGCAACAGGCCGGTGTTGCGGTGCATGTGTATGACGCCATGGCGTCGGTCGGTCGCAAGTTTTTGCTCGCTGGCAAGGGCGGCCTGAACCTGACGCACTCGGAGCCGACTGATATTTTCATCTCGCGCTACGGCGCACGCAGCGCGCCAGTTGGCGCCTGGCTGCAGGGTTTTGATGCCAGCGCCGTGCGCGCCTGGGCCCGGGCGCTCGGGGTGGAGACCTTTGTCGGCAGCTCGGGGCGGGTGTTTCCGCTGGACATGAAGGCGGCGCCGCTGCTGCGTGCCTGGTTGCACCGCCTGCGCCATCCGGCCAGCGCGAGCGCCAGCGCGGTGCAGTTTCACATGCGCCATCGCTGGACCGGCTGGAGCGAGGATGCCAGACAGCTGAATTTTGAGACGCCGCACGGCCTGTTGCAGCGCCAGGCGGACGCCGTGCTGCTGGCGCTGGGTGGCGCCAGTTGGGCGCGCCTGGGCTCAGACGGCGCCTGGGTGCCCTGGCTGCAGGCGCGCGGCGTGGCGTTGGCACCGCTGCAACCGGCCAACTGCGGTTTTGATGTGCAAGGTGGCTGGACCCCCCACTTTGCTGGCCGCTTTGCCGGCCAGCCGTTCAAATCGGTGGCGCTGGCATTCACCAATTCGCAAGGTGTGCGGTTTGCCCGCAAAGGCGAGTTTGTCGCCACCGCCAGTGGCGTCGAAGGCAGCCTGATTTACGCCGCTGCCAGCCTGTTGCGCGATGAAATCCTGGCCCATGGCCAGGCTACTTTTGCGCTGGATTTGTTGCCCGACCTGGCGCCGGAAAAAGTGCTGGCCGAGGTGCGCCACCCGCGCGGTTCACGCTCGCTGTCGAGCCACCTGAAAAGCCGTTTGCAGCTCGATGGCATCAAGGCCGCCCTCCTGCACGAGCGCCTGGGCAAAGCACAGTTTGCCGACCCGGCGCAACTGGCTGCTGCCATCAAGGCCGTGCCCATCACCCTGGCGGCTGCGCGTCCGCTGGACGAGGCCATCAGCACGGCCGGCGGCGTGCGGCTTGAGGCAATGGATCAACACCTGATGCTGACGCAAATGCCCGGCGTCTTCTGTGCCGGCGAAATGCTGGACTGGGAAGCCCCCACTGGCGGCTACCTGCTCGGCGCCTGCTTTGCCAGCGGCCGTGCCGCGGGGCACGGTGTTTTGCGGTATTTGGGAGTCAAATAGGGCTGTAGGCACCTTTTGAAAATGAAGTTCTATGCCCATCATTGACGTTGAGCTGGTCTGTGAGTCCGGGGTTGAGTTCGGAAACACTTCCGCATCGGGGCTTGCCGACGCACTGGGACACGTGTTTGGCAGTGAGCCGGGCCAGACTTGGGTACGGCTGCGGTTTCTCGCCAGCGCCGCCTATGCCGAGAATCAGGTGACCCCGCAAATCGGGCAGCTTCCCGTATTTGTGACGGTGCTGCACGGCCATCCGCCCACAGGGGATGCGCTCACGGGCGAAGCACGCGCTGTTACGCTGGCGGTCGCGCAATGTCTGGCGTGTGCGCCCGGGTGCGTGCATGTGCAGTACGCACCACCGGCGGCCGGACGCCAGGCCTTCGGCGGAACGCTTGTCCGATAGACATCCTGTGCAAATCCAGCCTGCCTGCCCTGTGCGCAAGCAGGTTATCCGCCAATCCGTATAATGCGCAGCTTCCGAGGAGCGTTGCAGTTCACGCGCAGTGAACGAGGCTCGGACAGGTTGCTCTGGCAAGTGCCGGGGCAACGCATCAACGGCGCTCACCCACTGGTCTGTGCGGTGAGTCTTCCCCCTGGATCTGCCGCGCCCGTCAGTGGTTTCTCAAATTTATTTTTGGAGTGAGCCATGAGCGCCGTATTGAAATCCGCCCCTGTCAACGATTACGTCATTGCCGACCCGAGCCTGGCCGCCTGGGGCCGCAAAGAGCTGAACATTGCCCAGACCGAAATGCCCGGCCTGATGGCCATTCGTGAAGAGTTCGCCAAGTCGCAGCCGCTCAAGGGCGCACGCATCACCGGCTCGCTGCACATGACCATCCAGACCGGCGTGCTGGTCGAAACGCTACAGGCGCTGGGTGCTGAAGTGCGTTGGGCCTCGTGCAATATTTTTTCCACGCAAGACCACGCCGCTGCGGCGCTGGTGGAAGCGGGCACCCCGGTGTTTGCCTACAAGGGCGAGACCCTGGCCGATTACTGGGACTACACGCACCGCATTTTTGAATTCGGTGGCAAGAAGGGCACGGCCGCTGAAGGTCCGAACATGATTCTGGACGACGGCGGCGACGCCACGCTGCTGATGCACCTGGGCTCGCGTGCCGAGAAAGACAGCAAGCTGCTGGCCAAGCCCGCCAGCGAAGAAGAAACCTGCCTGTTTGCCGCCATCAAGGCCAAGCTCAAGCTCGACCCGAACTGGTACAGCCGCCGCTTGAAGAACATCATTGGCGTGACCGAAGAAACCACCACCGGTGTGCACCGCCTGAACGAGATGTCGGTCAGGGGTGACTTGAAGCTGCGCGCCATCAACGTCAACGACTCGGTGACCAAGAGCAAGTTCGACAATCTGTACGGCTGCCGCGAGTCATTGGTAGACGCCATCAAGCGCGCCACCGATGTGATGATCGCCGGCAAAGTGGCTTGTGTGGCCGGTTACGGCGACGTCGGCAAGGGCTCGGCGCAGGCGCTGCGTGCGCTCTCGGCACAAGTCTGGGTGACCGAGATTGACCCCATCAACGCCCTGCAGGCCGCCATGGAAGGCTACAAGGTCGTGACCATGGAATACGCCGCCGACAAGTGCGATATTTTTGTCTCCTGCACCGGCAACAAGAACGTCATCACCTACAAGCACATGGCGGCCATGAAAGACCAGGCCATCGTCTGCAACATCGGCCACTTTGACAATGAGATCGATGTCGCCTCGCTGGCCAAATGCAAGTGGGAAGAGATCAAGCCGCAGGTCGACCACGTGATCTTCCCGGCCAAGGGCAAGACACCGGCCAAGCGCATCATTCTGCTGGCCAAGGGCCGTTTGGTGAACCTGGGTTGCGGCACCGGCCACCCCAGCTTTGTCATGTCGTCAAGCTTTGCCAACCAGACCATCGCCCAGATCGAACTGTTCACCAAGCCCAAGGAATACAAAGTCGGCAAGGTCTATGTGTTGCCCAAGCACCTCGATGAAAAAGTGGCGCGTCTGCACCTGAAGAAAGTCGGCGCCATGCTGTCGGAACTGACCGACGAACAGGCCGCCTACATCGGCGTGAAGAAAACCGGCCCTTACAAGGCCGATAGCTACCGCTACTGATGCGAGCTGATCAACTTCTGGTGGCCCGCGGACTCGCCAGCACGCGCTCGCAGGCCCAGCGCCTGATCGCCGATGGCGTGCAGTGGCTCAAGGGCGCCGAGTGGAAAAGTGTCGCCAAAAACGGTGACGAGATTCCACCTGAAGCCGGGTTGAAACTGCTGGACGACTCGGAGGCACGCTATGTGTCGCGCGGCGGCCTGAAGCTGGAGGCAGCACTCAAGCACATCGGCTTGTCAGTCACCGGGCTGGCCTGCCTGGATGTGGGCCAGTCGACCGGCGGTTTTACCGACTGCCTGTTGCAGCACGGCGCGGCATCGGTCGTCGGTGTCGACGTCGGCAGCGCCCAGTTGCACCCCGGTCTGCGTCAGGACCCACGCGTGCTGTGTGTTGAAAAAGTCAATGCCCGCTCTCTGGTTGCTGCAGATTTAATAGCTGCTTACGCAGACAGCACGGGCGCTACAGGCCAATTTGATGTAGAAAATGGCGAGGCGCAAGGGTCTGAGTTCGCGCCCGAGTTCGACCTCATCGTGGCCGACTTGTCGTTTATCTCGCAAACCCTGGTACTGCCCGCCATCGTGCTCTTGCTCAAAGGCGGTGGCACGCTGCTCACGCTGGTCAAACCGCAGTTTGAACTGCAACCGGGGCAGGTCGGCAAGGGCGGCATCGTCAAAGACGCCAGCTATTACCCGCTGATCGAGCAGCGCCTGCGCGATGCCTGCCAGGCGCTGGGCCTGCAGGTGAACGCCTGGTTTGACTCGCCCATTGCCGGGGGCGACGGCAACCGCGAATTTTTTATATCTGCAACCTTGCGGGACAGACCGTAGCGACACGAAGTTCGCCAGCTCTGTCCTCAACACTTTAGAGATGTCGCCGTGACCCAGACCTCCCCTATCCCCCTGAGTATTGAGTTCTTCCCCCCGAAAACTGCCGAAGGCGTGGAAAAACTGCGTCGGGTGCGCCAGCAGTTGTACGCGCTCAAGCCCGAGTTCTGTTCGGTGACTTTTGGTGCCGGTGGCTCTACCCAGGCAGGCACTTTCAACACGGTGCGCGACATCATGGCCGAGGGCGTGAGTGCCGCCTCACACCTGTCGTGCATTGGCGCCACCCGGGCCACCGTGGCGGCGCAGCTGCTGACCCTCAAGGCCATGGGTGTGCAGCGCCTGGTGACCTTGCGCGGCGACCTGCCCAGCGGTTTTGGCATCGGTGGCGAGTTTCAGTACGCCAGTGACCTGGTGGCCTTCATCCGGGCCAAGGCGGGTGACGATTTCCGCATTGAAGTAGCGGCTTACCCCGAGGTGCACCCGCAGGCCAGGTCGCCAGCGAGTGACCTGCAGGCGTTTGCGGCCAAGGTGCACGCCGGTGCGGATGCCGCCATTACGCAGTATTTCTACAATCCCGATGCCTACTTCCGCTTCGTTCAGGAAGTGGATGCGTTGGGCCTCAATGTACCGGTGGTGCCTGGCATCATGCCCATTACCAGTTCCACCCAGCTGTTGCGTTTTTCGGATGCCTGCGGCGCCGAGATTCCGCGCTGGATTCGTTTGCGCCTGCAAAGCTTTGGCGACGACACCGCGTCCATCAAATCCTTCGGGCTCGACGTGGTGACTGATTTGTGCCAGCAACTGCGCGCCGGGGGTGCCCCGGGACTGCATTTTTACAGCATGAACCAGAGCGGCGCGACGCTGGAAATATGCCGACGACTGGGCGCCGCCTGAGAGACCGGCAAGCGCCAAGATACGGTAATTGACCAGACAAAAAAAGCCGCCAGGAATATTTTCTGGCGGCTTTTTTACCTATTGGTCGGAATGAGAGGATTCGAACCTCCGACCCCTTCGTCCCGAACGAAGTGCGCTACCAGGCTGCGCCACATTCCGAAATCTCTGTTGTTGCCGGTGTGCAGCGTCAATTTTGACGCTCAAGCAACTGAGCCGCCAATTGTATCAAACACTCGGTGTGCGGGCCGGGCGGCAGCTGTCTGGCAGCACTGATGGCGCGTTGTGCTTCCTGTGACGCCGCGAGGCGGGCGACTTCCAGCGCACCCGTTGTTTTGACGATATCAACCACTTCATCGAGCATGGCCATGCCGCCGGTCTCAATGGCGGTCTTGATGAGATCACGCTGAACCGACGTGCCACGCTGCATGGCGGCAATCAGCGGGAGTGTGGTCTTGCCTTCGCGCAGATCGTCGCCCAGGCTTTTGCCCATGACGGCGGCGTCGCCCGTGTAGTCAAGAACGTCATCAATGACCTGGAAGGCAGTGCCAATGGCCTGGCCGTAGCTGGCGCAGGTTTCTTCCATTTGTGCCGTGCTGTCGGCAAGAATGGCGCCAACTCTGGCGCTGGCTTCAAACAGCTTGGCGGTCTTGGAACGGATGACCTGAAGATAGCCGGTTTCATCGAGCGCGGCGTTGTGCATGTTCATCAGTTGCAGCACTTCACCTTCCGCGATCACGTTGGTGGCATCGGCCAACACCTGCATGACACGCATGCTGCGGGCGTCGACCATCATCTGGAACGCACGGGAGTAGAGGAAGTCGCCTACCAGCACGCTGGCCGGGTTGCCGAATGTCTCGTTGGCGGTGGCGTTGCCGCGGCGCAAGGAGGAGTCGTCAACCACGTCGTCGTGCAGCAGGGTCGCGGTATGGATGAACTCCACCACGGCGGCCAGATTGAAACGCTGTTCGCCGCGATAGCCCAGCGCACCGCAGGTCAGCAGCAGCAGCGCCGGTCTGAGGCGCTTGCCACCGGCCGCGATGATGTAACGCGAAACCTGACCAATCAGGGGGACGCCGGAGTCAAGGCGTTGCGCAATGACCCGATCAACCTCCCGCATATCTTGCGCAATGATGGATAAGGGCGGGGCCGGGCTGGGTGGATTGACTTGCAAAACAAATACGCAGTTGTGTGCCAAGATTATAGAAACCTGAACGGGGTGGAATTCGCGCCCGCGCAGGCTGTTACTGTAGATTCACCGGTGTGCTATAGTAACGGGCTCTGTGAAAATTCGTTCCCGGAGCTAAATTGAAGAGGTCAACATGTACGCGGTCATAAAAACCGGCGGCAAGCAATATCGGGTTGCAGCCGGCGAAAAAATTAAAGTAGAACAGATTGCTGCGGACGTAGGCCAAGAGATTGTGTTCAACGAGGTTCTGGCGGTCGGCAACGGCGCAGATCTGAAGGTGGGTACTCCCTTGGTGTCCGGCGCAACCGTCAGTGTCACAGTATTGGCACACGGCAAGCACGACAAGGTCAGCATTTTTAAAATGCGCCGTCGCAAGCATTACCAGAAACGTCAAGGACATCGTCAACAGTTCACTGAACTGCTGGTCGGTGTGATTGCATCCTGATCACTTGCGGGACCAACCAAGGAAGAAATCATGGCACAGAAAAAAGGCGGCGGCTCGACGCGAAACGGGCGCGATTCAAAGCCCAAAATGCTCGGTGTGAAGAAATTCGGTGGTGAACTGATCAGTGCAGGCGCGATCATTGTTCGCCAGCGCGGCACCAAGTTCCATCCTGGAACCAATGTCGGTATTGGCAAGGATCACACACTGTTTGCACTGGTTGATGGCAACGTCCTGTTTGCCACCAAAGGCGCATTGAACAAGCAGACGGTGAGCGTTACCACAGCCTGAGCTGCGGTGAGCTTTCCACTGAGACCCTGCGCGCTGCGCGGGGTTTTTCGTTTGTGAAACTTTGCGCGACAGACTGTGGCCACGCGCTAGCCAGCCCAGCCCTGTCCCCAACTGGTTAATGTTATGAAATTCGTTGACGAAGCCTATATTGACGTCTCTGCTGGTGACGGTGGTGCGGGCTGCGTCTCGTTTCGGCATGAAAAGTACAAGGAATTCGGTGGTCCCAACGGCGGCGACGGTGGCCGTGGCGGCCACGTTTTTGCCGTCGCTGACGCGAACCTGAATACGCTGGTCGATTTCCGCTTTTCCAGGCGTCATGATGCCAAACGCGGCGAGCACGGCATGGGCTCGGACATGTTTGGCGCGGCTGGCGATGACATCACGCTGAAAATGCCGGTGGGCACAATCATCACTGACGCTGAAACAGGTGCCGTGTTGTTCGAGTTGCTGACGCCGGGTGAAGTTATCACCATTGCCAAAGGCGGTGACGGTGGTTTTGGCAATATGCGCTTCAAAAGCGCAATCAATCGGGCGCCAAGGCAAAAGACGCCGGGCTGGCCCGGTGAAAAGCGCAACCTGAAACTGGAGTTGAAGGTGCTGGCTGATGTCGGTCTGCTGGGTATGCCCAATGCGGGTAAATCCACGTTGATCTCGGCTATTTCCAACGCGCGGCCACGCATCGCCGATTATCCGTTTACGACCCTGCATCCCAATTTGGGTGTCGTGCGTGTAGAGCCCGAGCAGAGTTTTGTGGTGGCCGACTTGCCTGGCCTGATCGAAGGCGCATCGGAGGGCGCCGGCTTGGGTCATTTGTTCCTGCGTCACTTGCAGCGTACGCGTCTGTTGCTGCATGTGATCGACATGGCGCCCTTTGATGAGGCCGTGGATACGGTCGCCCAAGCCAAGGCGATTGTGAATGAGCTCAAAAAGTATGATCCGGCGCTGCATGCCAAACCGCGCTGGCTGGTGCTCAACAAGCTTGACATGGTCCCGCTTGAGCATCGTGCGGCGTTGGTCAGTGACTTTGTCAAGCGCCTCAAGTTCAAAGGTCCGGTGTTCGAGATTTCGGCACTCACGCGCGAAGGCTGTGAATCCCTTATAAAAATCATCTATCAGCATGTAAAGGCACAGCAAAAGGCCGAGCAGACGCCCGAAGCCGTTGACCCGCGCTTTGCGGTGGATTCCGGGTGATTCGAAGCTGCTATCTATTTAATAGCTGGTTGCGCATTGTTGACGGGATATGCAGACGAAAATGAACAATAAAACCGTTTCGCTTGTGTTGCGTGATGCAAAACGCATTGTTGTGAAAGTTGGCTCCAGCCTGGTGACCGACGAGGGGCGTGGACTGGACGAGGCGGCCATTGGCGAGTGGTGCCGCCAGCTATCGGTGCTGGTGCATGGCGGGCGTGAAGTCATCATGGTCTCCAGTGGCGCCATTGCCGAAGGCATGAAACGTCTGGGCTGGTCCAGCCGGCCCCATGAAATCCACGAATTGCAGGCGGCTGCCGCCGTTGGGCAGATGGGCCTGGCGCAGATGTACGAAACCAAGTTGCGGGAAAACGGACTGCGAAGTGCCCAGGTGCTGCTGACGCATGCCGATCTGGCTGACCGGGAACGTTATCTGAACGCCCGCTCGACCCTGTTGACGCTGCTCAGGTTGAGGGTGGTGCCAGTGATCAACGAAAACGACACCGTGGTCAATGATGAAATCAAGTTTGGCGACAACGATACGCTGGGAGCGCTGGTTGCCAACCTGGTGGAGGCCGATGCACTGGTTATCCTGACTGATCAAAAGGGGCTCTACACCGCAGATCCGCGCAAGGACTCGCTGGCGCGCTTTGTTGACCAGGCCAAAGCGGGCGACCCGGCACTTGAGGCGATGGCCGGCGGCGTCGGTTCAAGTTTGGGGCGTGGCGGCATGATTACCAAGATACTTGCTGCCAGGCGCGCCGCAGGCTCGGGTGCATCCACGGTGATCGCCTGGGGCCGGGAGTCCGATGTCTTGTTGCGGTTGAGCCAGGGCGAGGCCATTGGCACACTGCTGGTGGCGCAAACGCAGAAAACGCAGGCCCGTAAACAGTGGATTGCCGACCATCTTCAATTGCGCGGCTCGGTAACGGTGGATGCTGGTGCGGTAGCCAAACTGCGCGCTGAGGGCAAAAGCCTGCTGCCCATTGGCATGACCGGTGTAGAGGGTGATTTTTCACGCGGCGAGGTGATTGCCATTCGTGATGCGCAAGGCGTCGAGATGGCGCGCGGTCTTGCCAACTACGCCAGCGGCGAGGCACGTCTGATTTGTCGAAAATCCTCCAGCGAGTTTGAAAAGTTGCTGGGCTACGCCGCCGAGCCGGAAATGGTGCACCGGGACAATCTGGTACTGACCCGTCAGGACAGCGTCAGTGCCGGCCCGGCCTCAACGAAATAGTTCCTCATTCCGGGTTTTCAGTGCCCGGACAATGTCTGCAACCGAGTTGGCTGTTGCGGAGTGGCTCCGGCAGGCTCCCTGGCGCGCCAGCGCCATCGCATGGCGGGACGGCTGGTTGTCGTTCAGCGCGCGCCATGGCGGGTCTTGCAAGTTCGTCCACTGCCCGTTGGCGGCGTATCGGGCGTAGGTCTTCACCTCGCCAGTATCGCAGCGGATTCCTTCATACAGGGCGTTGGTGGCGCCATTGCCATTGCTGGCGACCACTACATAGCGTACGATGCCATCCGGCGTGATGGCCAAGGTTGCCGGATCGACGCCAAACTTCAGTGAGACGTAGTTGGGCATTTCCAGTGCAATCAAACGGTCCTTGTTGAAGGCGGGCGGCGGCGGAACATCTGACTCCTGCCACTGACGATCGCCGAATATCTGGGCTGCACTGCCAAACGCCAGCAACGGCACGGCAAGCAGCAGAAGCGTCTTAACTTTCATGAGGCCTCCCGGCGTCTTCAGTGTGATATCCGGCGGGCGCACGGTCGTGGAACTCGGCGTCTGGCGGCATTTCAAAACTGGCACCCGGCATAAGGGGTTCCTGCTCAAACGCCAGGTCATGCTCATGCGGACGCATGCCCTGACGCAGAAACCGGTTTCGGTGTTCGTTGCGCGGCAGATAACGTGACAATTCAGTCAGCGCCAGTTCATAGACGCCGCGCTTGAACTCGACCACTGCGTCCAGCGGCACCCAGTAATCGTGCCAGCGCCAGGCGTCAAACTCCGGATGGTCGGTGGCCCGCAGGTTCAAATCCCAGTCGTGGCCTACCAGCTGTAACAGAAACCAGATCTGTTTCTGGCCTTTGTAATGGCCGCGTGCGTCGCGGCGGATGTAGCGGTCTGGCACCTCGTAGCGCAACCAGTCCCGGGTTCGGGCCACAATGCGTATATGCTCCCGAAAGAGCCCCACTTCCTCGTGCAGTTCGCGAACCATGGCTTGTTCGGGGGTTTCACCCCGATCAATGCCGCCCTGTGGAAACTGCCAGGAGTGTGTACGAATTCGCTTGCCCCAGAACACCTGATTTTTCTGGTTGAGCAGGACGATGCCGACGTTGGGCCTAAAGCCGTCCCGGTCAAGCATAATCAAACCCCAATTTTTAAACTGCTCCCATTATGCACAGCAAGCGCTGTGCATCAAGGGGTGCAGCCCTTATTAGCCCTTTGGAATAGTCAAAAATCGCCATGAAAGCATCCCAATTTTTTATCTCAACCCTCAAAGAGGCACCGGCCGATGCCGAGGTGGTCAGTCACCAGCTGATGATGCGTGCGGGCTTGATCAAGAAGCTCGGCGCTGGTATTTACAGTCTCATGCCGATGGGTCTGCGCGTCGTGCGAAAGGTCGAAGCTATCGTGCGTGAGGAGATGAATCGCGCCGGTGCGGTCGAATTGAGCATGCCGGTCGTGCAGCCCGCAGAGCTGTGGCAGGAGACCGGGCGCTTCGAGACGAACGGCCCTGAGCTGCTGCGTGTCAAGGATCGTCATGGACGTGATTTTGTGATTCAACCGACCAGTGAAGAAGTGGTGACGGACATCGCCCGCCAGGAAATCAAAAGTTACAAACAGTTGCCAAAAAACTTCTACCAGATTCAGACCAAATTTCGCGATGAGCGGCGTCCGCGCTTCGGTTTGATGCGTGGACGTGAATTCATCATGAAAGACGCCTACAGCTTTGACCGCGACCTGGACTCGGCGAAGGCGAGCTATCAGGTGATGGCAGCCGCCTATCGCCGCATTTTTGACCGTTTTGGCTTGCGCTACCGGGCTGTGGCTGCCGACAGCGGCGCCATTGGCGGCGATGTGAACGAGGAGTTTCAGGTCATTGCCGCCACCGGTGAAGACGCCATCGTCTATTGCCCCGGCAGCGATTACGCGGCCAATATGGAAAAGGCCGAGGCATTAGCACCTGCAACGCCCCGTGCACCTGCACAGGAAGCTATAAAAAGGGTAGCAACCCCGGGCCGGAGCACCTGCGCTGACGTCGCCGAACTGCTGGGCGTGCCGTTGCAACACACCGTCAAATCATTGGTGCTGGCCACCGACCTGCTGAACAAGGAAGGTGGGATTGTCAACACCCAAATCTGGCTGCTGCTGCTGCGAGGCGATCATGACATGAACGAAGTCAAGGTCAGCAAGCTGCCCGGGCTTGATGCCGGGTTCCGTTTTGCCACCCTCGCTGAAATTGAAGATCACTTTGGCTGCCTGCCGGGTTATCTGGGTCCGGTTGGGTTGAAGAAACCGGTTCAGATCGTGGCCGATCGGGAAGTGGCTTTCATGCATGACTGGATTTGCGGCGCCAATGAAGTCGATTTCCACATTAGCGGCGTTAACTGGGGTCGCGATCTGCCTGAGCCGCTGTTCGTGGCCGACCTGCGCAATGTCGTCGAGGGTGATTTTTCACCGGACGGCAAGGGTCTGCTGACGATTGAGCGTGGCATAGAAATCGGTCATATTTTTGTGCTGGGCACCAAATACAGCCGGGCCATGAATGCGACGTTCCTTGACGTCAATGGCAAGCCGCAGTTTATGGAGATGGGCTGCTACGGCATTGGCATCACGCGCTTGCCAGCCGCCGCCATTGAGCAAAACCATGATGAGCGCGGCATTATCTGGCCCGATGCGCTGGCGCCTTTTACGGTCGTGTTATGCCCGATTACGCCGGAACGCTTTCCTGACGTCAAGGCCGCTGCTGACAAGCTCTATGGCGAGTTGCTGGCGGCCGGTGTCGATGTCATTCTGGATGATCGGGGCGAACGCCCGGGAGCCATGTTTGCCGACTGGGAACTGATTGGCGTGCCACATCGCGTGACCATCGGTGAGCGGGGCCTGAAAGACGGTGAAGTGGAGTACCAGCATCGGCGCGATGCTGCGACCAGTCGGGTAAAGACTGGCGAAATTTTCGAACTGATCCGATCCAGAGTACTGTGCTGAGACAGACTCTGCAAAAGCTCATGGTTTCAAGGAGAAAGGCTGCCATAGCCATGGCAGCCGGACTCGGCCTGCTGTCAATTCATGGCGAGATCAGCGCGGGCGGCCAGATTGAGGAACCTCTGGTGGACTCGGTGCGTACCGCTTTGAGTTCGGCCATTTCCAACAGCGCGCCGCCGGTGCCGGAATTTTCCAATACCGAGTCGCGTTTGAGCTATCTGCGCTGGCTGGGCCGTGTGAGTGAACGGTTGAAGCGGCAAAAGCCCGACTGGAATGTTCGCCGGGAGTTTCTGCAAACCATTTGGTACGAAAGCCGACGTGCCGGCCTTGACCCGGCGCTGGTGTTGGGCCTGGTTCAGGTGGAGAGCAATTTCCGCAAATTTGCCGTGAGCAGTGTCGGTGCGCGTGGTTACATGCAGGTCATGCCGTTCTGGACGCGGCTGCTGGGCGATGGCGATGCTGGCAAGTTGTTTCACATGCAGACCAACCTGCGCTTTGGCTGCGTGATTCTGCGGCATTATCTGGACCGCGAACAAGGCGATCTGTTTCTGGCGCTCGGCCGCTACAACGGTTCACGCGGCAAAGCGCCCTACCCGAACGCGGTACTCAGCGCCAAAAAATACTGGGCATCCTGAGAGTTTCTGGAACAGATCGCAGTTTCCCGCAGCGACAAGCTCTGTTCTCAACTCTTCGAGCGGGTGCGCGACTCTTCAGGCCCTGGCACCCAGCGCCTGCTGCAATTCCCCGTTTTCGTACATTTCCATCATGATGTCCGAGCCGCCAATGAACTCGCCCTTGATGTAGAGTTGAGGAATGGTAGGCCAGCTGCTGTATTCCTTGATGCCGGCGCGGACCTCGGCGTCCTCCAGCACATTGACGGTTTTGAGCTGGTCCGGTTTCACGCCACAAGCCTGCAGAATCTGGACCGCGCGGCCAGAAAATCCGCACTGCGGGAAACTGGCATCGCCCTTCATGAAAAGCACTACCTCATTGCCTTTAACCAGCTCGTCAATGCGTTGTTGTGTATCACTCATTTTCAAATTCCTTGTGGATCGATTCCTGCATTATTCCATCTTCGCCAGGTGAGCGCGAGTCCGGCCGGTTTGACCCTTCGTGTTGCCAGGCGAGTATCCCCTAAACTTCGGACCCATGAAGTCCGAGATGATGGTGTTGGGTTATGAATCCTCCTGTGACGAAACCGGTGTCGCCGTGGTCGAGGTGCGGGGCAGTGAATTGCCGTTGTTGCTGGCGCACGCGCTGCACAGCCAGATCGAGATGCATCAAGCCTATGGCGGGGTAGTTCCCGAGCTGGCCAGTCGCGACCATATTCGCCGGGTGCTGCCCCTGACAGACCAGGTGCTTGTGGCGTCCGGTCGCCGACTCGCCGACATTGATGTAGTGGCCTTTACGCGCGGCCCCGGTTTGGCAGGGGCTTTGCTGGTGGGCGCCGGTGTGGCTTGCGCCTTGGGGGCCGCGCTGAACAAGCCGGTGCTGGGAGTGCACCACCTTGAAGGCCACTTGTTGTCACCATTTCTGAGTGTCGATGCGCCCGAATTTCCCTTTGTCGCGCTGCTCGTGTCCGGCGGCCACACGCAGTTGATGCGGGTTGACGGTGTTGGCCGCTATGCACTGTTGGGTGAGACAATTGACGACGCCGCTGGCGAGGCGTTTGACAAGTCGGCCAAGCTGCTCGGCCTGGGTTATCCGGGCGGCCCGGCGCTTGCAAGGCTGGCGGCGCAGGGTGATCCCGGCGCATTCAAGTTACCGCGTCCCCTGCTCAACAGCGGCAATCTTGATTTTTCATTTTCCGGATTGAAGACGGCGGTGCTGGTGCAATCAAAAAAAATGGCGTCAGCGCATGGCGTTCCCGTTGAAGCCTTGCCAGCGCCGGTACTGGCTGATTTGGCGGCGTCCACGCAAGCGGCGATTGTGGACGTGCTGGTGAAGAAATCACTGAGCGCGCTGAACCATACCGGACTGAAGCGACTGGTCGTGGCGGGTGGTGTCGGTGCCAATGCCAGGCTGCGTCAGCAGCTCGATGCCGAATGCGGCAGGCAAAGGATCAGGGTCCACTACCCCGAGCTTCATCTGTGCACCGACAACGGGGCAATGATTGCCATGGCGGCGGCCATGCGGCTGCAAAGTGGGCAGCAAACTGCCAGCAAGGTCTACGCTTTCGACGTCAGACCCCGCTGGTCACTCGATTCCTTATCGCGGATTTGCGTATGAACTGACTTTTAGACCTTGCTGATATTGCGTAGACAGCTATATTATTTGTAGCACGTCAGGAATCCGGTCAGTGGATTGCCAGTTCAGTAATCCGGCTGACGGGCACCTGCTTGCCAAGTTTGATGGTGAGTACACCGTTCTCCAACTTTGCTTCACTGCTGGCGAGGTCAATGTCCTGAGGCAATTCACAGGCCTGTTTGTACTGGCGTGGCGCGTCTTCTTTGGTCTCGATGCGCACGACGGCACCCTCAATGCTGATGCCGAGCTGCTCCCTGGCGACGCCAGGCACATCAAACTTCAGCGTATAGGATTTGTCGTCCTGCTCGAGGGTGCACGATTTCTGGCGGCCAAGCAGCTGTGCTTCGGACAGGAAGCGGTCCAGTGCGAAGCCCGCTGGAGAATAGACTTGACGGCGAAAACCGGTCGGAACGTTGGTAGCAAAAAACATGGTTTGACTCCTTGTACACTGCGCGGCGTTCAACACGAACTGCCACTGGTTCCGAATCTGCGAGTGAAGTGCTCGTTTTCAAGAGAATTTCCAATATGTTTATTGTTTTCCGTCGGGTCTTGAAATTGCTGACGGTGGCGCTACTTGTGCCCGCTACGGTGCTGGCCCAGTCTGCGCCAGCACCCATAAAAATAGCCCTGATCGAAGGCTTGAGCGGTTCGTTTGCCAACACTGGTGAAGCCGTGTTTCGCAACCTGCTCTGGGCCGTGGAGCGTGTCAACGCGCGTGGTGGAACCAAGCTGGCCGGATCGGCTGGCGCAGACGGTGGTGGCCGCCTGCTGGTACTTGAACGCTATGACAGCAAAGGGCAGAACGAGGATGCCCTGTCGGCACTCAAGTCAGCGATTGACGATGGTGCACAGTTTGTGATGCAAGGCAATTCTTCGGCCACTGCAGCAGCGTTGATCGATGCCATCAACAAGCACAACGAACGTCATCCGCGCGGGCGTGTGCTGTTTCTGAATTATTCGGCAGTGGACCCCATTTTGACGAACGAGAAATGCAGTTTCTGGCACTTTCGCTTCGACGCCCATGCCGACATGCGCATGGCGGCTTTGATGGAAGTGATTCGGGACGATAAGGCCGTAAAAAGCGTTTATTTGATAGGACAGGACTACAGCTTTGGACAGGCCGTGGCACGTGAGGCCAGGCGCCAGCTCGGGCTGTTGCGTCCGGATGTGCAACTGGTGGGAGACGAACTACACCCGCTGGGGCGCGTCAAGGACTTTCTGCCGTACGCTGCCAAAATCAGGGCTAGTGGCGCGCAGGCGGTCATCACCGGGAATTGGGGTAACGATTTGTCGCTGCTGGTCAAGGCGGCGAAGGAAGTCGGTTACGAAGGCAAGTTTTATACTTTCTACGGCAACGCACTGGGGGCGCCAGCGGCCATGGGTGCTGCCGGTGTGGGCAAGGTGCTGGCGGTGGCCGACTGGCTGCCCAACGTCCAGACGGCGCAAAGCGAGGCGTTCTACCAGTCGTTTCGCCAGCGCTTCCCGAAACCGGCCGACGATTACGTTCACCTGCGCATGCAATTGATGGTCGAATCATTGGTTCAGGCGATTGAAGCTGCGGGTACTCTTGATTTGATGGCTGTTGCGGTCGAACTGGAGCGGGCTAATGTGACTTTTGCCGCACAAAACGGCGTCATGCGAGCGAGCGACCACCAGTTCCAGCAACCCCTGGTGGTGGGTTTGATGGACCGGCAGGGCAGTGACGGTGTGAAATTTGATGTGGAAGGTTCCGGATATGGTTTTCGGGTGGTCAAGACCATTGCGGCCAGTAACGCAGCGCAGCCCAGCAGCTGCAAAATGCAACGCCCCTTGCGATAATCCACCAGTAACCCGAGTCCACCATGCGTCAAGTTATCCAGAATCTCGAAGAATCCAGAATCCGCGAAGTGGCCAACGCCGGCATCGGGCGGCAGGATGTGCTGGCCTTCTGGTTTGGCGAAAGTGACGAGGTCACGCCTGATTTCATTCGGCAGGCGGCGATCGCGTCACTGCAACGTGGCGAGACGTTTTACAGCCACAACCTGGGTTTGCCGGAGTTACGTGAGGAAATTTCGGTTTATATGAGTGCCCGGCATGGCGCCATTGGCATGGAACGCGTAGCGGTTACCAGCGGTGGGGTCAATGCGCTGATGCTGGCGATGCAAATGCTGGTGGACTCCGGCGATGAAGTGGTGGCCGTGACTCCAGTGTGGCCCAATCTGACGGCGCAACCGGCCATCATGGGAGCGTGCGTCAAGCACGTAGCGCTGGCACCGGTCGACGGTCAGTGGACGCTTGACATGAACGTTTTGCTGCACGCGGTTACGCCAGCCACGCGGGTACTTGTCATCAACGCTCCGAATAATCCGACCGGCTGGACGCTCACCCGGGAAGAGCAACGGCGCATTCTGGATCATTGCCGGCTTACCGGTACCTGGATACTGGCTGACGAGGTGTATGAGCGGCTCTATTATGAGCCCAGCGTTAACGGCTGCGCGCCGAGTTTTCTGGATGTGGCCGTACCCGATGACAGGCTGGTGGTGGTGCACAGCTTTTCCAAGAGTTTTCTCATGACGGGCTGGCGTCTGGGCTGGCTCGTGTTGCCGCCGGCGACAACTCACCACATGGGCAAACTGATTGAGTTCAATACATCGTGTGCCAGCGTTTTCACGCAGCGCGCCGGCGTAGTGGCCCTGCAGCGCACTGATGAGGTAACGCCTGCAGTGGTGGCTCACCTGAAGGTCTGTCGGGACACGCTGGTTCCGTTATTGCAGGCGATTCCCGGAGTGCAGGTGGCCCCGGCAAAAGGCGGCATGTATGCCTTTTTCAAGCTGCCGGGCTTTGAGGATTCGCTCGGCACGGCAAAACGGCTGGTGGTCGAGGCCGGGCTCGGTTTGGCGCCAGGCGATGCCTTCGCCCCGCAAGCCCGGGGCTGGCTGCGCTGGTGCTTTGCGTCGAAAGACCCGCAGCGCTTGGTGGCGGGTGTGGCGCGTTTACGTAATTGGCTATAATCAGCAGGCTTTGCACATTGCAAAAGCGCACGTCAGAGGCAGTTCCAGCGTCTGACGCAAGTTCATCAATCACAGGAAATCAGCATGATCGCATCCAGTATTAAAGCCGCTGTCGTCAAAGACAACGCACGCCAGGCCGGTGACACCGGCAGTCCCGAAGTGCAAGTGGCACTTTTGACCGCCCGCATCAACGAACTTACCCCCCACTTCAAGACCCACGCCAAAGACCATCATGGTCGCCGTGGTCTGTTGCGCATGGTGAGCCGTCGGCGCAAGTTGCTGGACTATCTGAAATCCAAAGACGCTGACCGTTACACCGCGCTGATCACCAAGTTGGGTCTGCGCAAGTAATCGTCAATTGAATGATGAACGCCTGAGTTAGTTTGCTAGCTCAGGCGTTTTTTACTTCGGAGCAGGCAAAAACGGAGCGAAGCTGTGTCATTCCAGAGTAATTTGGTTCGAATTTCTCTGGAATGGCATCGTGTTCTGTAATGCCGGGTCCGGGCTCGGGTGAGGTGGCCTGCACTTCCCATATTGACCAGGAGAAAACAAAATGAGCATATTCAATAAAGTTACCAAGACCTTCCAGTGGGGTCAAAACACCGTCACCATGGAAACCGGCGAGATCGCCCGCCAGGCCAATGGCGCCGTATTGCTGGACATGGATGGCACCGTGGTGTTGGCGACTGTGGTTGGCAAGACCGAAGGCAAAGCCGGCCAGGACTTTTTTCCGTTGACGGTGGACTACCTGGAAAAAAGCTATGCCGCTGGCAAGATTCCCGGCAGCTTCTTCAAGCGTGAAGGCCGTCCCAGCGAGTTTGAGACGCTGACCAGCCGACTGATTGACCGTCCCATTCGCCCCTTGTTTCCAGAAGGATTTTTCAATGAAGTGCATGTCGTGGTGCACACTCTGTCGTTGAACCCGGAGGTTGACGCCGATATCGCCGCCCTGATCGCAACCAGTGCCGCGTTGTCCGTCAGTGGCATTCCGTTCAGTGGCCCGATTGGCGCCGCCCGAGTTGGCTATATCAACGGCGAATACGTTCTGAACCCCGGTCAGACGGCGCGCAAGGATTCCGTGCTGGATCTGGTGGTGGCAGGTACCGAAGCGGCGGTATTGATGGTGGAATCTGAAGCCAAGCAACTCAGCGAAGAAATCATGTTGGGTGCCGTGGTGTTTGGCCATGAGCAGGGCAACATCGCCATCAATGCAATTCACGAACTTGTGCGTGATGCCGGCAAGCCGCTGTGGGACTGGAAAGCCCCGGCGAAAAATGAACCCCTGATTGCCAAGATCGGGATGCTGGCTGGCGACAAGCTGGCTGCGGCCTATCAAATTCGCAACAAGCAGGCCCGCACGCAGGCTTGTCGTGCGGCCTATGCAGATGTCATGACTGCCTTGAAAGCGGAAGGCACAGCGTTCGATAGCGTTGCTGTCGAGGGCATGCTGTTTGACATTGAAGCCAAAATTGTTCGTAGCCAGATTCTGGCTGGCGAACCGCGCATTGACGGGCGCGATACGCGCACCGTGCGTGCCATCGAGATCCGCAATGGCGTGCTGCCCCGCACCCACGGCTCAGCCCTGTTCACGCGCGGCGAAACCCAGGCACTGGTAGTTACCACCCTTGGCACCGAGCGCGATGCACAACGCATTGATGCACTGTCCGGCGACTATGAAGACCGCTTCCTGCTGCACTACAACATGCCGCCCTTTGCTACTGGTGAAACCGGGCGTGTTGGCACCCCGAAGCGTCGCGAAATTGGTCACGGCCGATTGGCCAAGAGGGCTTTGATCGCTGTCCTGCCGTCGAAGGAAGATTTTCCCTACACCATGCGTGTGGTGAGCGAGATCACCGAGTCCAATGGCTCCTCGTCAATGGCCTCGGTCTGCGGCGGCTGCCTGTCCCTGATGGACGCTGGTGTGCCAGTCAAGGCGCACGTGGCCGGCATTGCCATGGGACTGATCAAGGAAGAAAGCCGTTTTGCCGTTCTGACAGATATTCTGGGTGACGAAGACCACCTGGGTGACATGGACTTCAAGGTCGCCGGTACCACCAACGGCATTACCGCCTTGCAGATGGACATCAAAATACAAGGCATTACCAAGGAAATCATGCAAGTCGCGCTGGCCCAGGCCAAGGAAGCACGTATGCATATCCTGGGCAAGATGCAGGAAGCCATGGCTGAGGCCAAGACCGAAGTCTCGAACTTTGCGCCACGTTTGTTCACCATGAAGATCAACCCTGACAAAATCCGTGACGTCATCGGAAAGGGCGGCTCGGTGATTCGTGCCTTGACTGAAGAAACCGGCACCCAGATCAATATTGATGAGGACGGCACCATCACCATTGCCTCGGCTGATCCGGCCAAGGCCGAAGAAGCCAAGCGTCGCATTGAACAAATCACCGCTGAAGTCGAAATTGGCAAGATTTACGAAGGCCCGGTTACCAAGATTCTGGACTTTGGCGCTTTGATCAACCTGTTGCCGGGCAAGGATGGTCTGTTGCACATCAGCCAGATCGCGCACGAGCGTGTGGAGAAGGTTTCTGATTACCTGACTGAAGGCCAGATCGTCAAGGTCAAAGTGATGGAGACCGACGAAAAAGGACGAATCAAGTTGTCGATGAAGGTATTGCTGGACCGCCCGGTTCAGAACGGCTCTGATCATCACGCTTGATCGCTATATATTTAATAGCGTGTCACGCACATATCGCGGTGCTTATCGCCTGAAATGACTATGAAAGTCATCGAAATCAGTGCTTTTGGCGGGCCCGAGGTTTTACGCCTGGGTGAGCGACCTGTCCCATTGCCGGGCGCGGGTGAGTTGCTCATTCGCGTTGCCGCCAGCGGTGTGAACCGGCCTGATGTCCTGCAACGCACCGGTAATTACCCGGTGCCGCCAGGCGCCTCGGATATTCCGGGTCTGGAAGTGGCTGGCGTGATCGAACAGGGTGATGAACTGGAGTTGCGGCGATCCGGTTTCCGGTTAGGGGATCATGTCTGTGCTTTGGTCGCAGGAGGTGGCTATGCCGAGTTCTGCGTCGCACCGGTGGGCCAGTGCCTGTCGGTTCCCAAGGGTTTGAGCGATGTTCAGGCAGCTTCGTTGCCTGAAACATTTTTCACCGTATGGAGCAATGTGTTTGATCGGGCAAAGCTGCAATCAGGTGAAACGTTGCTGGTTCAGGGCGGCTCCAGTGGTATTGGCGTCACTGCCATTCAACTGGCTAGAGCCATGGGCGCGCAGGTGATTGCGACGGCCGGCAGCGATGAAAAATGTGCGGCGTGTGTGGCCTTGGGTGCCGATCATGCGATCAACTACAAGACGCATGATTTTCAGGCCGAGATCGGTCGAATCACCAGTGGTCGGGGCGTGAATGTCATTCTCGATATGGTGGCCGGCGCTTATGTGGCCAGGGAGATTGAATGTTTGAGTGAAGATGGGCGTCTGGTCATCATTGCGGTGCAGGGTGGCGTCAAGAGTGAAATCAACGCCGGACTGTTGCTGCGTCGACGCTTGACGCTGACCGGGTCAACCTTGCGGCCACGCTCGATTGCGTTCAAGCAGGCCATTGCGCTGGCGTGTCTGAAAAATGTTTGGCCACTAATTGAGTCTGGCAGCATCAAGCCGGTCATACACAGCACTTTTGCGGCGCACGATGCGTTCAAGGCGCATGCCTTGATGGAATCCAATTTGCATGTTGGAAAAATTGTTTTGACGTGGGGTGTGGCATGAAGATGAAACTGATCGCAGGCAACTGGAAAATGAACGGTAGCCTGGCTGCCAATGAAGCACTGGTGAAAGGTCTATTGAACGGCTTGGAAGCGCCAGCCTGTCAGATGGCACTTTGTGTGCCGTCAGTCTATTTGGCCCAGCTGCAAACTCTGTTGACAGGCAGTGCCATTGAGCTGGGCGCGCAGGACGTTTCCCAGCACGAAGGCGGCGCTTTTACTGGTGAAATTTCTGGCCCCATGCTCAAACAGTTTGGCGTGCGCTATGTGCTGGTCGGCCATTCCGAGCGGCGTCAATATCACTTTGAGACCGATGCCCTGGTAGCTGCCAAAGCGCAGCGCGCTTTGGCCAGCGGTATCACGCCCATTGTGTGTGTCGGCGAGACCTTGACCGAACGTGAAGCGGGTAAGACAGAAGAAGTGGTCAAGCGCCAGCTAGCCGCAGTGATCCACACCAATGGACATTGCATCAGTGAAATCGTGGTGGCGTACGAACCGGTGTGGGCGATTGGCACCGGCAAGACCGCCAGTACCGAACAGGCGCAGCAAGTGCATGCGGTGTTGCGTGCGCAGTTGAAAGCGGCATCGGCGCAGGCGGATCGCATTCATATTCTCTATGGAGGGAGCATGAATGCGGCCAACGCCGCACAGTTGCTGGCACAGCCTGACATCGATGGCGGCCTGGTGGGCGGCGCGTCGCTCAAGGCGCCTGATTTTTTATCGATTATTGCTTCTGCCACCTGACTTTTTGAACCTGGCGGTACCATATTTAGGAGTATTCAATGAACTTTTTTTTAAACATTCTTCTCGCAGTCCAGATGATCGCCGCAGTGACCATGATCGGTCTGATTTTGGTTCAACACGGCAAAGGCGCCGATATGGGTGCTGCTTTTGGCAGCGGCGGCTCGGGAAGTCTGTTTGGTGCCAGTGGCAGTGCCAATTTTCTGTCGCGTACCACCGCCGTACTGGCCACAGTGTTCTTTGTTTGTACGCTGTTGCTGGCTTATTTTGGAACGGCCCGCCCGGCCGCAAGCTCTGGAAGTGTGCTTGAGGGTGCGGCCGTTACAGCGCCTGCGCCGGTCGCAGTTGCGCCGTCAGTGCCGGCCTCAGGCGCAGCTCAGATTCCGTCCAAATAATTGCTGCTGATATCGCAGCATGGCGTCCGGAAGACGCGTGATTTCAGGGTAAACTTCGCTCTGTCTTGAAAGCCAAAAGCCGCAAGGTGCCTCACGCAATCCAGACATCTGAAAGCCGCCGTCGTGGTGAAATTGGTAGACACGCTATCTTGAGGGGGTAGTGGCGAAAGCTGTGCGAGTTCGAGTCTCGCCGACGGCACCAAATCAACGGGCTTGATGTGGATCAAAGCAGCAGGCCAAAACTTGGATCAGAATCGCCAGATGAATCTTGAACAGTACTTGCCAATCTTCTTGTTCATCCTGGTCGGTTTGGGTGTTGGAGTTGCTCCACAGGTGCTCGGATACGTCCTGGGACCAAATCGGCCGAACCCCGCCAAAAACTCCCCGTATGAATGCGGCTTCGAGGCGTTCGAAGATGCCCGTATGAAGTTTGACGTTCGCTACTATCTGGTGGCGATTCTGTTCATCCTGTTCGATCTCGAAATTGCTTTTTTGTTTCCCTGGGCGGTGTCTCTTAAGGACATTGGTGCGCTTGGCTTCTGGTCGGTCATGGTGTTTCTGGCTATTCTGGTTGTGGGCTTTGTTTACGAGTGGAAAAAAGGGGCCCTTGACTGGGAATAATCTGATGATCGAAGGCGTATTGAAAGAGGGCTTCATCACCACCAGTTACGACTCGGTGATGAACTGGGCAAAAACAGGTTCCCTGTGGCCCATGACTTTTGGCTTGGCTTGCTGTGCGGTGGAGATGATGCAGTCTGCTGCGGCCCGGTATGACATCAGCCGCTTTGGTGCCGAGGTGTTTCGCGCCAGCCCGCGCCAGGCCGATTTGATCATTGTGGCCGGTACCTTGTGCAACAAGATGGCGCCCGCGTTTCGCAAGGTGTATGACCAGATGAGCGAACCACGCTGGGTGCTTTCAATGGGTTCGTGTGCCAATGGTGGTGGTTATTACCACTACAGCTACTCGGTGGTGCGGGGTTGTGACCGGATAGTTCCGGTTGATGTGTATGTACCGGGATGTCCGCCTACGGCCGAGGCTCTGCTTTACGGCATCATCCAGTTGCAGCACAAGATTCGTCGCACTCAAACCATAGCTCGCAAGTAAGGGACGGCGATGACAACTTACGCTGTAAATCCTCAAGATATAAAGGCCAGTGTTGAAGCCGCGCTGGGCAATTTGCTTTCAAGCTGCGTCGTCAAACTGGGCGAGCTCACCATTGAGGTGGATGCTGCCCATTATTTGCAGGCGGCAAAAATTCTGCGTGATGACCCAAGTTGTCGTTTTGAGCAACTGATGGATCTGTGTGGGGTTGACTATTCGAGCTACAAGGAGGAGCCTCAAGCCGGGCTGCGTTTCTGCGTGGTGTGCCACTTGTTGTCGGTGAGTCTGAACCAGCGCGTTCGCCTCAAGGTGTTTGCACCGGATGACAGTTTTCCGGTGGTCGAGTCGCTGTGCGATTTGTGGAGTTCGGCCAACTGGTTTGAACGTGAGGCCTTCGATCTCTTTGGTATCGTGTTCGAAGGGCACTCGGATTTGCGCCGCATCCTGACCGACTATGGATTTATCGGTCATCCATTCCGCAAGGATTTTCCGGTTTCAGGTCATGTAGAGATGCGTTATGACGCTGAGCAAAAACGTGTCGTCTATCAACCGGTAACGATTGAGCCACGTGAAATTACCCCTCGCATCATCCGTGAAGAAAACTACGGAGGTTTGCATTAGGCAGTTGACGTCATGGCTGAAATAAAAAATTACACCCTTAACTTCGGGCCCCAGCATCCAGCAGCCCACGGCGTGTTGCGACTCGTACTGGAGCTTGACGGTGAAGTGATTCAACGTGCTGATCCGCACATTGGGCTGCTGCATCGGGCAACCGAGAAGCTGGCAGAAACCAAAACATATATTCAGGCACTTCCTTATATGGATCGTCTCGACTACATGTCGATGATGTGTAATGAGAGTGCTTATTGTCTCGCGCTTGAGAAGATGCTTGGCCTGGAGGTGCCTCTGCGCGCCCAATACATCCGGGTGATGTTTTCCGAGATCACACGCTTGTTGAACCATTTGCTGTGTATCGGCGCGGGTGCGCTGGACTGTGGTGCGATGACGGTCATGCTGTATGCCTTTCGGGAGCGGGAAGATTTGCTCGATATGTACGAGGCCGTCAGCGGAGCGCGCATGCATGCGGCTTATTTCCGACCGGGCGGCGTCTATCGCGATTTACCCGACACCATGGCCCGGCATCAGCCCAACAAGATTCGCAGTGCCAAGTCCACTGAGCGACTCAATGGCAATCGCAGTGGCAGCTTGCTTGATTTCATTGATGACTTTACCCAGCGCTTTCCAATCTGTCTGGGTGAATACCATACTCTCCTGACGGACAACCGGATATGGAAGCAGCGTACCGTTGGTATCGGGGTTGTGACGCCAGAACGTGCATTGAATCTGGGCTTTAGTGGTCCCATGTTGCGCGGCTCCGGTGTCGCCTGGGATTTGCGCAAAAAGCAACCCTATGAGGTCTATGACAAACTGGATTTTGATATCCCTGTGGGCAAGACCGGGGATAGTTTTGATCGCTATCTGGTGCGCATGGAGGAAATGAAGCAGTCCAACAGAATCATCAAGCAATGTGTTGACTGGCTGCGCCTCAATCCCGGCCCCGTCATTACTGACAACCACAAGATTGCGCCGCCGAGCCGGGAAGCAATGAAATCCAACATGGAAGAATTGATCCATCACTTCAAGCTCTTTACTGAGGGTTTTGCGGTGCCGGAGGGCGAGGCCTACGCCACCATTGAGCATCCCAAAGGTGAGTTTGGTATTTACATGGTCAGCGACGGCGCAAATAAACCCTATCGGATGAAAATTCGCCCTCCGGCGTTTGTTCATCTGGCCGCCTTGGGTGAGATGGGTCGCGGTCACATGATTGGCGATGCAGTGGCCATTATCGGCTCATTGGATATTGTGTTTGGGGAAGTTGATCGATGATTTCCGAAGAATCCAGAGTGCGCTTCGCTCAAGAAGTCGCGAAATACCCGACAGACCAAAAGCAGTCGGCCGTCATGGCCTGCCTGGCCATCGTCCAGCAGGAACGTGGTTACATCAGCACAGAGAGCGAAAATTTTGTGGCTGATTATCTTGGGATGGCGCCCATCGCCGTGCATGAAGTCACGGCTTTCTACAACATGTACAACCAGCATCCCGTTGGCAAGTACAAGCTCAACGTCTGTACCAATTTGCCGTGCCAATTGCGCGACGGCGGACGCGCCCTCGAACATCTAGAGAACAAATTGGGTGTCGGTTTGGGCGAAACAACCGCAGACGGTCTCTTTACCCTGCAGCAATGCGAATGTCTTGGTGCCTGTGCCGATTCACCAGTATTGCTGGTGAATGACCGGACTATGTGCAGCTTTATGACCAATGAAAAGCTTGACCAGTTGGTTGATGGCCTGCGTGCGGCTGGGGATAAATGATGACGGTTGAAAAAATCCTCGCCCAATTTCAGGCTACGGGCATACAGACCTGCTTCCACGACAGGCATATCAGTCCTCATATCCTGGCCGGATTGAATGGCTCGAATTGGCGATTGTCTGATTATGAAGCACGCGGTGGCTACCAGGCTTTGCGTCAGGTGCTCGGCAAAGACGGTGGTGCAGGCTTGACGCAAGAGCAGGTCGTTGCCACCGTTAAAGAATCCGCTCTGAGGGGGCGTGGTGGAGCCGGTTTTCCGACCGGGCTGAAGTGGAGCTTTATGCCGCGCCAGTATTCCGGGCAGAAGTATCTGGTATGCAACTCTGATGAGGGCGAACCGGGTACCTGCAAGGATCGGGACATACTGCAATTCAATCCGCATATTGTGATTGAAGGCATGATCATTGCAGCCTATGCGATGGGTATCTCCGTCGGTTACAACTACATTCATGGTGAAATTTTCAAGAGCTACGATCGCTTTGAAGAAGCGCTGCAAGAGGCGCGCGCTGCAGGATTACTGGGAAGAAGCATACTAGGCAGCGGTTTCGATTTTGAATTGCATGCGGCGCATGGCTTTGGTGCCTATATCTGCGGCGAAGAAACCTCGCTGCTGGAGTCACTTGAAGGCAAGAAAGGGCAACCTCGCTTCAAACCACCATTTCCGGCAAGTTTCGGTCTTTACGGAAAGCCGACAACGATCAACAACACGGAAACTTTTGCTGCGGTGCCATGGATCATTCGTCATGGCGGACAGGCTTATCTGGCATGTGGCAAGCCCAATAACGGCGGTACCAAGATTTATTCGGTCAGTGGGGACGTTGAGTTGCCTGGCAACTATGAGATTCCGATGGGAACACCATTTGCGAAATTGCTTGAAATTGCAGGTGGTGTGCGTAAGGGGCGCCAGCTCAAAGCAGTCATTCCTGGTGGATCGTCGTCGCCCGTTCTCCCTGCCGACCTGATGATGGGCTGTACGATGGACTACGATTCTGTGGCCAAGGCGGGCTCCATGTTAGGTTCCGGTGCCGTGATAGTGATGGATGACAGTCGGTGTATGGTCAAGAGCCTGCAGCGTTTGAGTTACTTTTATATGCATGAATCTTGCGGGCAATGCACTCCTTGCCGGGAGGGAACGGGATGGATGTCGCGCATTGTGGATCGCATTGAAACCGGTCTGGGTCGTGTCAGCGATCTGGATCTTCTCGACAATGTGGCCGATAACATTCAGGGTCGGACCATATGTGCCCTGGGAGATGCGGCTGCCATGCCCGTGCGGGCCATGATCAAGCACTTCCGACATGAATTTGAATATCACGTAGAGCACAAGACCTGTATGGTCCCCGCCTACGTCTGAGCGAGCAGCCAAGATGATTGAAATCGAACTCGACGGCAAGAAGGTAGATATTGTTGAAGGCAGCATGATCATGCATGCGGCTGACAAGGCGGGAGCCTACATCCCGCATTTCTGCTATCACAAGAAACTCAGTATCGCTGCAAGTTGTCGCATGTGTCTGGTGGATGTGGAAAAAATGCCCAAACCGATGCCCGCATGCGCCACGCAAGTCGCTCCGGGTATGGTGGTTCGTACCCGCAGCGAGAAGGCGATTAAGGCACAAAAGTCGGTGATGGAGTTCTTACTGATAAACCATCCGCTGGATTGCCCTATTTGTGATC
Organism: uncultured beta proteobacterium; assembly: GCA_963750815.1. Taxonomy (GTDB): domain Bacteria; phylum Pseudomonadota; class Gammaproteobacteria; order Burkholderiales; family Burkholderiaceae_C; genus Rhodoferax. Next base: position 2,947,475 of record CAVVRS010000002.1, on the reverse strand, counting down.
AGGGTGGTGAGTGCCAGTTGCAGGATTTGGCAGTCGGTTATGGTGGTTCTTCCTCGCGCTACGACGAGGAGAAGCGTGTGGTGGCAGTCAAGGACGTCGGTCCCTTGATTTCGATGCAAGAGATGAGCCGCTGCATTCACTGCACGCGCTGTATTCGGTTTGGCCAGGAGGTCGCTGGTGTCATGGAACTTGGCATGACGCATCGTGGAGAACACGCTGAGATTGAGACCTTTATCGGCCAATCCATTGACTCAGAACTCTCTGGCAACATGATTGATATTTGCCCGGTTGGTGCGCTCACCAGCAAGCCGTTTCGCTATAGCGCCCGTACTTGGGAGCTGTCGCGTCGCAAGTCAATCAGTCCACACGACTCGACTGGTGCCAACCTGATCGTGCAGGTCAAAGGCAATAAGGTTATGCGTGTGGTCCCACTTGAAAATGAGGCGGTCAATGAATGCTGGATTGCTGACCGGGACCGTTTCTCCTATGAGGCGTTGAATGGCGATCAGCGCTTGACAACGCCGATGATCAAGCAGGGCGGGGTTTGGAAGACGGTCGACTGGAAGACCGCTCTGGAGTACGTCGCCAATGGTTTGAAGCAAATTAAATCTGACCATGGCGCAGCCAGCATAGGGGCGCTGGTCAGTCCCCACTGCACCTTGGAAGAATTGATTCTTGCCGGTTCGTTGATACGCGGATTGGGCAGTGAGAATATTGATTACCGCTTGCGCAATGCCGAGTTCCCGGTGGCCGAAGGCGTTCGTTACCTGGGAACTTCCATTGCCTCCTTGTCGGAACTACAGCGGGTGTTGGTGGTGGGCTCCAGTCTGCGCAAGGATCATCCTCTCTTTGCCCAGAGAATTCGGCAGGCAACCCGCAAGGGATGCGTCGTGAATTCGATTTGTTCTGTAACAGAAGACTGGGCGCTGCCAGTTGACAAAGCCATAGTTTGCAACGCAGCGGGTTGGGTGCAGGCGCTCGCTGATGTGGCCGCTGCGGTGGCTGCTGACAAAGGGGTTTCACCGCCAGCCAAAGGGGTTGCCAACGCGGCCGCCATAGTCATTGCGAAATCATTGCTCGGTGGCGAACGCAAAGCGATTTTGCTTGGAAACGCGGCAGCGCACCACAGCAAGGCGTCAAGTTTGCTGGCGCTGGCCAACTGGATAGGTCAGCAAACAGGGGCCTCTGTGGGTTACCTTACTCAAGCGGCAAATACCGTCGGTGCGCAATTGGCAGGAGCATTCCCTGGCCCGGGCGGCTTGAATGCAGGAAAAATGCTGGCCGGTGGTCTTAAGGCGGTGATACTGCTGAATAACGAGCCAGAGTTTGATTCGGCTATGAGAACGTCGGTTACGACTGGGCTGGCGCAAGCGGAGATGGTGGTAACGCTTAACCCGTTCAAAGCGAATATGGCGTTTAGCGATGTGCTGTTGCCGATTGCTCCTTTCACGGAGACCTCAGGCACCTTCGTCAATGCGCAAGGTTGTGTGCAAAGTTTTCATGCTGTGGTTAAGCCGCTGGGCGAGACGCGTCCGGCGTGGAAAGTTTTGCGGGTACTTGCCAATTTGTTGGAATTGCCGGGCTTTGACTTTGAAGCCTCGCAAGAAGTGTTGCGATTGGTGTCCGGGTTGAGCGCGACTGACGTGACGCAGGTGTCCGCAGACAAGTTGAGCAATGCGACACAAGCCGCCATTGATTTGTCACCCGCAGCGGGTGAACCCTCTGTAGCCAGTATCTACCAAATGGACGGTATTGTGCGACGCGCGCAAAGCTTGCAGCTTACAGCAGACGCTGCGTATCACGTTGCAACGCGGGGGGGGGCAGAATGATCGATACTATTTTTGCCCTGGGCCAGGGGTTGTTTGACGCACCTTGGTGGGTCGCCATCGTGTGGCCACTGGTTTGGGCAATGATCAAGATAGTCCTTGTGCTAATGTTGGTGATGGGTGCTGTTACGTATACAACACTGTATGAACGCAAGTTACTTGGCTGGGTGCAAATTCGATTGGGTCCAAACCGTGTCGGGCCTTGGGGTTTGCTTCAACCTATCGCGGATGCGATGAAGTTGATGACTAAGGAAGTCCTCAGACCCGCAGCTGCCGAAAAATTCCTGTTTTATCTCGGCCCGGTGATGACGGTGATGCCCGCCATGGCAGCTTGGGCGGTGGTACCGTTTGGTCCGGACATTGCATTGGCCAACATCAATGCAGGCCTGTTGTTTCTGATGGCGATCACTTCGATGGAAGTTTACGGTGTGATCATTTCTGGATGGTCGTCCAATTCCAAATACCCGTTCTTAGGGGCATTGCGGGCCTCGGCGCAAATGGTGAGTTATGAGATTGCCATGGGCTTTTGCCTGGTGGTGGTACTTATGGTTTCGGCCAGCCTGAATTTGACGGATATCGTCGCGGTACAGGGAAGGGGCCACTTCGCGCAGATCGGCTTGAACTTCCTGTCGTGGAACTGGTTGCCATTGTTCCCAATTTTTGTGGTCTATTTTGTTTCCGGTCTGGCGGAAACCAATCGACTTCCGTTTGACGTGGTGGAGGGCGAATCGGAAATCGTTGCGGGGCACATGGTTGAGTACTCCGGCATGTCCTGGGCTATGTTCCAGATGGCTGAGTACGCTAACATTTGGCTCGTGTCGATTCTGACCACCATCATGTTTTTGGGTGGCTGGTTGTCGCCTGTCGACAGCATTCTGTTCAACTGGATTCCCGGTTGGATCTGGCTCGGCATCAAATCGTTCTCGGTAGTCACCCTGTTTGTCTGGGTGCGGGTCACTTTTCCGCGTTTTCGCTATGACCAGATCATGCGTCTGGGGTGGAAAATCTTCATTCCCGTCACCCTCTTTTGGTTGGTGGTTGTCGGGGCATGGATGCAGACGCCCTGGAATATTTGGAAGTAATTCGAGTTGTCTATGCTTACCCCAACCTCAAGTGCTGTTGAAACGCCGACTGCGAGTTCTTTCTCACTGAAGGACTTTTTGTCCAGTTTTATGCTCGGTGAATTGCTTAAGGGGCTTGTTCTCACCGGGAAATATGCTTTTCGCAGCAAGATCACACTCGAATACCCGGAGGAAAAGACACCGCTCTCTCCAAGATTTCGGGGGCTGCATGCACTGCGTCGCTATGAGAACGGTGAAGAGCGCTGTATTGCCTGCAAATTGTGCGAGGCCGTATGCCCGGCGATGGCGATCACCATTGAGTCCGAAGCGCGGTCAGATGGCTCCCGGCGCACGACACGTTACGACATTGATTTGAATAAGTGCATTTTTTGCGGGTTCTGCGAGGAAAGTTGTCCCGTGGACTCCATAGTGGAAACCCCCATTTTCGAGTACCACGGCGAAGCCCCTGGCGACCTATATTTCACAAAAGAAATGTTACTCGCTGTAGGTGACCGGTATGAATCTGAGATATCCGCAACCAAGGCTGCAGATGCCAAATACCGCTAGTGACCACCCGAGAAGTTTCAATCCCAAGACCACCGAGAAAAAGTAACGACACATGGACGTCAAGACAGGTCTCTTTTATTTCTTTGCGATAGTGCTGCTATTTGCTGCCTTTCGGGTTATCACTGCGCGCAATCCGGTATACGCCGTGCTATACCTTGTGCTCGCATTCTTTCAGGCCGCTGCAATTTGGATACTCCTTAAGGCGGAATTTCTGGCGATTGTTTTGGTGTTGGTGTATGTCGGAGCCGTGATGGTGCTTTTTCTCTTTGTCGTCATGATGCTGGACATCAATGTCGACAGCGCCCGCAAAGGTTTCTGGAAGCATTTCCCGCTAGCAGCGGTGGTCGGTGTATTCATCGCATTGGAAATGGCGGCCGTACTGATGGGTGGCTTTCGGGTCAGCGAAGAGCCTAGAGCAGTGACGGGTGTCGGACAGTCAGTCACCCAAATCTCAAATACCCGAGAGCTGGGCAAGGTGCTGTATACGCAATACCTTTATCCACTGGAAATTGCAGCTGGAATTCTATTGGTGGCAATGATCGCCGCCATTGCACTGACACTTCGCCGTCGCAAGGACAGCAAGTATTTGAGCCCATCTGATCAGGTTCAGGTTAAAGCCAAAGATCGGATGACTGTGGTCAAGATGGCTGCTACCCGGACGGTAGCGGTTGACGGAGCAGTGTCCATCGGAACTGCGGAGAACAAAGCATGATTCTGACCCTTGGGCATTTTCTTTCACTGGGAGCCATGCTGTTCGCCCTGTCGGTGATCGGAATATTCCTCAACCGAAAAAATCTGATTGTGCTGTTGATGGCCATTGAGTTGATGTTGCTGGCGGTCAACACAAATTTCGTCGCGTTCTCCTACTATCTGGGCGATATGCACGGTCAAATATTCGTGTTTTTCATTCTGACTGTCGCTGCTGCTGAGTCGGCAATCGGCCTGGCCATTTTGGTGCTGCTGTTTCGTAACAAGTCCAGCATCAATGTGGACGAACTCAATACGCTCAAGGGTTAATAAAGATGAGTCAAACCCTGTCCGCTTCTACACTTCTCGCGGTTCCCATGGCACCGTTGGTGGGAGCTGTTCTGGCCGGTATTCTTGGTACCAAATTTGGTGGTAACTGGATTGGTCGCCGCATGTCGCATTCACTCACCATCGCGGGCGTGTTGCTGGCCTTTATTCTCTCGGCGATGACGCTCAAGAGCGTGGCATTGGAGGGTGCTCGTTTCAACGAAACCCTCTATACCTGGATGGTGGTGGGCGGTCTCAAGATGGAAATTGGTTTCCTTGTCGATGGCCTGACCGCGATGATGATGTGCGTCGTGACTTTTGTCTCGCTGATGGTGCACATCTACACGGTTGGCTACATGGAGGAAGATGAAGGCTACAACCGTTTCTTTGCCTACATTTCGCTATTTACTTTCGCCATGTTGATGCTGGTGATGAGTAACAACATGCTGCAGCTGTTTTTTGGCTGGGAGGCGGTTGGTCTGGTGTCTTATTTATTGATCGGCTTCTGGTTCAATAAGCCGACAGCAATTTTTGCCAACATGAAAGCTTTTCTGGTCAACCGGGTGGGCGATTTCGGTTTCATACTTGGCATCGGGCTGATTGTGGCGTTTGCCGGCACATTGAATTACGCTGAAGCGTTCACCAAGGCGCCGGAACTGGCAAAATTGACGTTTCCCGGTACCGACTGGATGCTTGTCACCGTCATCTGCATTTGTTTGTTCGTCGGTGCCATGGGTAAATCTGCGCAGTTTCCGTTACATGTCTGGCTGCCCGATTCGATGGAAGGTCCAACGCCAATCTCGGCCTTGATTCATGCCGCCACGATGGTGACCGCCGGCATTTTCATGGTGGCACGTATGTCACCTCTATTTGAGCTCAGCGACACGGCCCTGAATTTTGTATTGGTTATTGGCGCCATCACGGCCTTGTTCATGGGTTTTCTGGGCATCATCCAGAACGATATCAAGCGCGTTGTGGCGTATTCGACGTTGTCGCAACTTGGCTACATGACCGTGGCGCTTGGTGCTTCCGCCTATTCTGTGGCGGTGTTTCATTTAATGACTCATGCCTTTTTCAAGGCTTTGTTGTTTCTTGCCGCCGGTTCGGTCATTATGGGCGTGCACCACAATCAGGATATTCGCTGGATGGGCGGCCTGCGCAAGTACATGCCCATCACTTGGATCACGTCCTTGCTGGGTTCATTGGCGCTCATTGGAACCCCCTTATTTGCTGGTTTTTATTCCAAGGACAGCATCATTGAAGCGGTTCACGAAAGCCATCTGGCAGGCGCCGGTTTTGCTTCCTTTGCAGTACTTGCTGGCGTGTTTATCACTGCCTTTTATTCCTTCCGCCTGTATTTCCTGGTGTTCCATGGCAACGAGCGGTTTGACCAGAATCCCGACGCACACCACGGTCATCAACACGGTCACGATAGCGAGCATCACAAACCACACGAATCACCTTGGGTCGTAACGGTGCCGTTGGTTCTACTTGCGATTCCTTCGGTGGTGATTGGATTCATGACAATTCAGCCGATGTTGTTTGGTGAATTTTTCAAGGGCGCGATTTTCATTGACGCTGAAAAGCATGCAGCACTGGAAGAAATGACCAGGGCGTTCCATGGCCCGGTGCAGATGGCATGGCATTCATTGAGTACCTTGCCGTTCTGGCTGGCGCTGGCAGGTGTTGCCTCTTCCTACTACATGTACATGGTCAATCCGGCATTGCCTGCTGCCATCAAGGCCCGTATCCAGCCCATTTACACGCTCCTGGAGAACAAGTATTACCTTGATTGGTTCAATGAAAATGTGCTTGCACGTGGCGCCAGAGCCTTGGGTACTGGATTGTGGAAGGGTGGCGATGAGTATGTGATTGATGGTGTATTGGTAAATGGCTCCTGGAAAGCCGTTGCCTGGGTTTCCGGCGTAGTTCGCCGGGCGCAATCTGGTTACCTTTACCACTACGCGTTTGCCATGATCATGGGTGTTTTTGTGTTGATGACGTATTTCGTCTGGCTCAAGTAGGAGAATAAAAAAAATGGGTTTGTTGAGCTTGGCTATTTGGACACCAATTGCCTTTGGTGTCGTGCTGCTGGCGCTGGGTCGCGATGATCAGGCGCGTGCCGTTCGTTGGGTCGCGTTAATCGGAGCCCTTGTCAGTTTTCTTGTTACCCTGCCGTTGTATGACGGGTTCAAAATTGGTACGGCGGCGATGCAGTTTGTCGAGAAGGCACCGTGGATTGAGCGATTCAATGTCAACTACCACCTCGGTGTTGACGGGATTTCTTTCTGGTTTGTGCTGTTGACCGCTTTTATCAATTTGGTCATTGTGATCGCCGGTTGGGAAGTCATTACCCGTCGTGTCAATCAGTACATGGGTGCTTTTCTCATTCTGAGTGGATTGATGATTGGGGTCTTTTGTGCTTTGGACGGGATGCTGTTTTACGTCTTTTTTGAAGCCACCTTGATTCCTATGTATCTGATTATCGGTATCTGGGGAGGTCCGAACAAGATCTATGCGGCGTTCAAGTTCTTCCTGTATACCTTGCTTGGTTCGCTATTGATGCTAGTTGCATTGATCTTTCTTTACACCAAGTCGGGAGGTAGTTTCGATTTGGCGTTGTGGCACAAACTCCCGTTGAGCAGTACTGCTCAAACCTTGTTGTTCTTTGCCTTTTTTGCCGCATTTGCGGTCAAGGTGCCAATGTGGCCAGTACACACGTGGTTGCCTGATGTGCACGTTGAAGCGCCGACGGGTGGTTCAGCGGTGCTGGCAGCAGTGATGCTCAAGCTTGGCGCCTATGGTTTTTTGCGGTTTTCGATGCCTATCGCCCCTGACGCTGCGCGCGAGTGGGCCTGGCTGATGATTACGTTGTCGCTGATCGCGGTTATCTACGTCGGTCTCGTGGCAATGGTGCAAAAAGACATGAAGAAGTTGGTGGCTTACTCGTCAGTTGCGCATATGGGCTTTGTGACGCTTGGGTTCTTCATTTTCAATAACCTCGGGGTGTCCGGCGGTCTGGTGCAAATGATTGCGCATGGGTTCGTATCTGCTGCCATGTTCTTGTCTATCGGTGTGTTGTATGACCGGGTTCATTCGCGAGAAATTGCAAGCTATGGTGGTGTCGTCAATACCATGCCGAAGTTCACTGCTTTTGCGCTCATGTTTGCCATGGCCAATTGCGGCTTGCCCGGCACGGCAGGTTTCGTAGGTGAGTGGATGGTTATTCTGGGCGCCGTCAAGGCCAACTTCTGGTTGGGTTTTGCTGCTGCCAGTGCGCTGATATTTGGCGCAGCCTACACCCTTTGGATGTTCAAACGGGTCTATTTGGGTCCGGTCGGCAATGCGAAGGTCAAGTCTCTGGCGGACATCAATAGCCGGGAGTTCCTCATGCTGACATTGCTTGCCGTCGCCACTTTGTACATGGGCGTCTATCCGAAGCCGTTTACCGACGTCATGGACACATCCGTAACTGAGTTGCTTAAGCACGTTGCGCAGTCCAAGCTGAACTGATCAGTCTGAATTGACAACCTTGAATTGAGAAACAGAAAATGATAGACAAACTCAGTTGGATCTCGGTTTACCCCGAAATCATTCTGCTCATCATGGGCTGCGTCATTGCACTGGCCGACCTGGGTGTAAAAAGTACGCGCCGCACAGAAACTTACTTGTTGACGCTTCTAACTTTGGCTGTTGTCGCCGCTTTGCAGGCAAGGTATGCCACCGTTGGCGTGACTGTCTACGGCTTTGGCAATATGGTGGTGAGTGACCAGATGGGCGACTGGCTAAAGTGTTTTGCCACCATCGCCGTGATGATCACACTGGTCTATGGTCGCCCTTACTCCGCAGACCGCGACATGTTGCGCGGCGGTGAAATATTCAGTTTGAGCATGTTTGCGCTGTTGGGCATGTTTGTCATGATCTCAGGGAACAATTTCCTTGTCATTTACATGGGACTTGAGTTGCTCACCCTGTCCAGCTATGCCTTGGTGGCCTTGCGGCGCGATAATGCAACGGCAACCGAAGCAGCGATGAAATACTTTGTTCTGGGTGCTTTGGCCTCCGGATTTCTGCTTTATGGCCTGTCAATGATGTATGGCGCTACCGGATCGTTGGACATCAACGCGGTGTTCAAGGCCATCTCCTCAGGGCATGTCGATCACCGGGTACTGGTTTTTGGTTTGGTGTTTGTGGTGGCAGGCCTTGCTTTCAAGCTCGGCGTTGTTCCGTTTCACATGTGGATACCCGACGTGTACCAAGGTGCCCCCACAGCCGTCACGCTACTCATTGGCGGCGCGCCGAAGCTGGCGGCCTTTGCCATCTTCGTCCGGTTGCTGGTGGAGGGCATGTTGCCACTGGCTATTGATTGGCAACAAATGCTGATGATCCTGTCGATTGGTTCCCTTCTCATAGGTAATCTGGCCGCCATTGCGCAAACCAATTTGAAGCGAATGCTGGCGTTTTCGACCATTTCCCAAATGGGTTTTGTCCTGATCGGTTTGATGTCCGGCGTAATCAACGGCAGTTCGGTGCCATACGCCTCCAACGCCTATAGCTCGTCCATGTTCTACGTCATTACTTATGTTTTGACAACACTGGCCAGTTTTGGAGTCATCCTGTTGCTTGCACGTGATGGCTTTGAAAGCGAGGAGATCTCTGATTTTGCCGGTTTGAACCAGCGCAGCCCCCTTTATGCGGCGGTCATGGCCATATGTCTTTTTTCGCTGGCAGGAATTCCACCTATGGTCGGGTTTTATGCCAAGCTTTCGGTTCTGCAGGCGCTGGTTGCGTCGGGGCAGACTTTTCATCTCGGATTGGCAGTGTTCGCTGTGATGATGTCGCTGATTGGCGCCTTCTATTACCTGCGTGTTGTCAAAGTCATGTACTTTGATGAGCCATCGCCCGCCGCAGGTACCGTTGCGGCACCATTTGACGTTCGTGCCGTTTTGTCGGTCAATGGCGCGCTGGTGCTGTTGCTCGGCCTTGCGCCGGGTGGCTTAATGGCTTTATGTGCCGATGCGGTTGTGCAAATGCTGGGTACTTGAGAGGCGCTGGTCTGATCCCGCATAGGGCGTGAAAGTGCGTGCCTGGACCGCAGGAGCCTCATATCACTGGATAATTGGCTCATGAAAGTACTCGATCTTCAGTGTGCACACTTGCATGTTTTTGAAGGCTGGTTCGCTTCTGAAGAGGTTTTTTTGGAACAGCACAGTCGCGGCTTTGTCGAGTGTCCGATTTGTGGGGACGTCACCATCACCAAGCGCTTGAGCGCTCCCCATCTCAATCTGACAGCGACTCGTCAGGAGAGTGCCTCCGGCCAGCACCCTGTCTCTATGGCCGGTTTTCAACAACAGGACCTGCAGGCGGCATGGTTGGCGTTGACTCACCGTATCCTGGCCAATACGGACGACGTCGGCGACAGATTTGCCGAAGAGGCCCGCAGGATCCATTACGGCGAGATCAAGGAGCACGGAATTCGTGGCAAAGCGTCACGCGCCGAGACGGAATCTTTGATCGAGGAGGGCATTGCCGTGATGCCCCTGGCATTACCTGAAGCCCTCAAGGGGCAGTTGCAGTAGGGGTCGTCACCGGAATCGTCCAGTGACATGGACCGGCGGCGGCGAGCGTTTATGCCGAAACCCCGACCAACATCGCCATGGCAATTCGTTTTTCACTTCCTGATGCGGCACCTGCCTTGCGGTCTGTGATGCAAGCATTGGCGTAATGCGACTCTTGCATAAAGCCATGAGTTTGAATCTTTTGTCACCTCAAGTCAGCGTCGGCGACCTAAAATTTGCGTCATTCAAAAAACCAAATGGAGCCACCATGACCCATCCCGCGTTTGCCGAACTGCTTGCCTATACCCAGGAACATGCGGGGGCCGGTTTCCTCCGACAGACCGGGTTCGTATCGGTCTACTTTGCCAATACCGACCCCGATGAGATCACGGCCCGCGGCTCTGCCACCCTTTTTGCAATTGCCGACGCCCATTGGCGCTTGCTCGACGCACCACGAGCTACGCACACTGCCAAGGTGCGCGTATTCAATCCGACTCTGGCAGAAGACGGCTTTGCCAGTGATCATACGGTGGTGCAAATTGTGCATGACAACATGCCATTCCTGGTCGACTCGGTAACCATGGCCATTAACCGCAGCGGCCGCACAGCGCACTGGATTGTTCACCCCTTGATGAGTGTGGTGCGCGATGCGCAGGGAAAAATTATTTCGGTCAGCAGCGTGGTGGCAGCCACTGCGGCCGGACAAACCGCCCCGGTTGAATCGCTCATTCTGGTGGAATGTGACCGGATCGTTAGCGAACTGGAAAAACAAGCACTGACCGAAGAGCTGGACAGAGTACTGGGTGACGTTCGCAGCGCTGTGCAAGACTGGCACGCCATAATCGAAAGGGTGCAAGTTGTTGGCGCAGCCTGCAAAAGCTCGAAACTGTCAGCTGGCAGCCGGCAGGAAGGTATTGATTTTCTGCAATGGCTGCAAGATCGCCATTTTACTTTTTTGGGTGCACGTGATTACGATCTCAAGCGAGATGGCGACGCAGTCAGTCTGGTGGCACGACCCGAGTCAGGTTTGGGTATCCTGCGCGGAGAAGTGCGAACGACCGACACTCGATTGCCTGCTGAAGCGGTGTCATTAATTGAGTCGGACGAACTGGTGCTGGTAACCAAGGCAATGACCCGTGCTACGGTGCATCGACCCGCCTGGCTCGACTATATCGCGGTCAAACGCTTCAACGATGCAGGTCAGGTTGTGGGTGAAGCCCGCTTTCTGGGACTCTACACATCGGCCGCCTACTCGGCCCTGGTGGGAGCGATTCCTCAGGTACGCCGTCGCGCGGCGGAAGTGATGGCCAGCGCCGGTGTGGTGCCTGATAGCCATGCTGCCAAGGCGCTGCAGGCTATTCTGGACGCCTATCCGCGGGACGAACTGTTCCAGATCGACACCGCTACGCTGACTGAGCATGCCATTGGTATTTTGCGACTGCAGGAGCGTCAGCGCACACGTGTCTTTTTGCGCCGTGACCCGTTTGGCCGCTTTACATCGGTCCAGGTATTTGTGCCACGAGATCGTTACAACACCGAACTGCGTATCAAGATTGGTTCCGAGTTGATGGCGGCGCTGGATGGTGAATCAATCGAGTTCACCCCCATGCTCACCGACAGCCCGATGGCGCGGATTCACTATTTGATTCGCACCAGGATGCGGAATTCGCAAAGTGTTGACCTGCTCACTCTCGAGACCCGGATCGCAAAATTGGCGCAACGCTGGGAGGACGACTGCACCACCGAGTTGCTGCGTGCCCATGGTGAAGGGCAGGGACTGGCTTTGGCTCACCGTTTTGCCACAGCGTTTCCGATGGCGTATCGAGAAGATTTCTCGGCACCCATGGCGGCAGAAGATGCTGACATGCTGGCCGGCCTGTCAGAAGCAGCTCCGTTGGCTGTCAAGCTGTACCGTACGCTGGATGCAGAGCCAGGCATGTTGCGCTTCAAGATTTACAACACGGCCAAGGTAGCACTGTCAGACTCATTGCCGGTACTGGAACGCATGGGTGCGCGCGTGCTCGATGAACACCCGTACTACATTGACAGTGGTGGCGCCGCCTTGTGGATTCACGACTTGGGACTGCAACTTTCCGCCAGTACCGATCTCTCAGCAGTCAAGCACCGCTTTGAAGCAATGTTTGTCAAAGCCTGGCGTGGTGAAGTCGAGAGCGATGACCTGAACAAGCTGGTATTGACCAGCACGCTGGATGCACGTGACATTGTTGTGTTGCGCGCCTACACCCGCTACTTCAGGCAATTGGGGTTTGCGTTCAGTCAGAGCTACATTGAAACCGCACTGAACAACAACGCCGGCATCGCGCAGACGATCACAGCGCTATTTGCCGCCCGCTTTGATCCCGACTTGGCGGCTGACCGTGAACTTGCCCAAAAGCAGTTGGCGGAGCAGATCGAGGCACAGCTTGGCAAGGTCGCCAGTCTGGATGAAGACCGTATTTTGCGCCAGTTCTTTGCCACGGTTCGGGCCACTCTTCGCACCAACGCATGGCAACTGACAGCGGCTGGCACAGACAAGTCATACCTCAGTTTCAAACTCGATCCGCACCAGGTTCCCGGTGTGCCCGAGCCCAAACCCTTGTTTGAAATCTGGGTGTACTCGCCGCGGGTTGAAGGAATCCATTTGCGCAACGGAAAAGTGGCGCGTGGTGGCCTGCGCTGGTCGGATCGTCGGGAAGACTTCCGCACTGAAATCCTCGGCCTGGTCAAAGCCCAACATGTCAAAAACACGGTTATCGTACCGGTCGGCTCGAAAGGCGGGTTTGTCCTCAAGAATGCCCCGGCGAGCAGTGATCGGGATGCCTACATGGCTGAGGGCGTTTCCTGCTACAAGCTATTCCTGTCAGGACTGCTTGATATCACCGACAACCTGGTGAAAGGCGCGGTTGTGACACCGGCCAGGGTGGTGCGTCACGACGGCGATGATCCGTATCTGGTGGTTGCCGCCGACAAGGGGACTGCCACATTTTCCGATATCGCCAACAGTGTGTCGGCGGATTACGGGTTTTGGCTGGGGGACGCATTTGCGTCGGGCGGTTCGGTCGGTTACGACCACAAAAAAATGGGCATTACCGCGCGTGGTGCCTGGGAGTCCGTCAAAAGACATTTTCGCGCCCTGTCCGTCAACACCCAGACCACGCCTTTCACCGTAGTGGGCATCGGCGATATGTCGGGCGATGTGTTTGGCAACGGCATGTTGCTGTCCGGTCACATCAAACTGGTTGTCGCGTTTGACCACCGACATATTTTTATTGACCCCACGCCTGATGTGGCAAGTTCATTGGTCGAGCGCCAGCGCCTGTTTGACCTGCCTCGCTCAAGCTGGGACGACTACAACAGAGAACTGCTTTCGCCAGGTGGCGGTATTTATGCCAGAGGTTCCAAGTCCATCAAACTGAGCGCCGAAGCTCGCGCCGTGATTGGTACGGAGGCCGAAGAACTGAGCCCGGTGGAATTGCTGCATGCGATTTTGCTAGCCCCCGTTGACCTGCTTTATAACGGCGGAATAGGCACTTATGTCAAGGCCAGCTTTGAGACTCACGCCCAGGTTGGTGACAAGTCTGGCGACGCCTTTCGTGTCAACGGCAGCGAGTTGCGATGCAAGGTGCTGGCAGAGGGGGGTAACCTGGGTTGCACGCAATATGGGCGAATCGAATACGCGCAAAAAGGCGGATTGATCTATACCGACGCGATCGACAACTCGGCCGGGGTCGACTGTTCGGATCACGAAGTGAACATCAAGATTCTTCTCGACAGGGTCGTGGAGGCCGGTGACCTGACGCTCAAGCAACGCAACGACCTGCTGGCTTCCATGACGGATGAAGTTGGCCTGTTGGTGCTGACCGACAATTACTACCAGACGCAGGCCTTGGACATTGCCGTCCATCGCCCGCTGTATGTTCTCGACGGACAACAGCGCCTGATGCAATGGCTTGAAGGCAATGGCCACTTGAATCGAGCCATAGAATTTTTGCCAACAGACGAGGAAATCGCGCGCCGCAAAGCGCGCAAGCTCGGCCTTACTGCGCCTGAAGGTGCGGTTGTAATGGCCTATGCCAAGATGTCGGTGTTTGATGAGTTGGTAACCAGCAATTTGCCGGATGATCCCTACTTCGACCGCGCACTCAGGGCGTACTTCCCGAAGCCACTGAACGAAAAATTTGGCGAAGCCATTGGCGCCCATCCACTCAAACGCGAAATCATCGCGACGTTTATTACCAACACCGTCGTCAACCGTACCGGTGCGACCTTCGTCAACTTCATTGCCTCCGAGGCAGGCGCAACGGCTGCCGACGTGATTCGCGCATTTACGCTGGCCCGTGAAATATTTGACCTGGAACCGCTGTGGGACCAGATCGACGTGCTGGATTACCAGGTAGAGGCCAAACTGCAGCTTGATCTGCTCTCCAGGCTGACCGCAATTGCACAGCGCGCCTCGCGCTGGATGTTGCGTGTGCGTGCCCACAGTACCGATCTGCCGACGCTCATCGGACGCTATCAGCCTGCGGCACGCGAGCTGCGGGCCAATCTGACCGATTGGCTGCCCCAGACAGCCAATGATCGTTGGCAACAGGCAACTGACACCCTGGTCAAGGCGGGTGTGGAAGCGGCGCTGGCGCAAAGTCTGACAGCGCTGGAGTTTATTTTTCCAGCCCTTGATCTGGTTGATCTGGCGCAGCAGGGGGAGGCCGGGCTGGAGCAGGCGGCGCGGGCCTATTTTGGTATCGAAGCGGAGTTGAGCCTGACGGGATGGCGTGTCCAGATCAACCGTCTGCCGACAGAAACCTTGTGGCAAACCCAGGCCCGCGGCAGCGCACGGGACGACGTCTATTCAATCGCCAGCCAGATTACCAGAGGACTGCTTTCACGCCAGCAGGAGCTGACGGTCTGGCGCAATGTAAATCGCCCGGCGATTGAACATCTGGGCCGACTGCTGGCCGATATCAGCCGCCAGGGCGCCGATCTGGCACCGATCTCGGTGGCACTGCGCGAATTGCGTCATTTGGCCTGACGGCCCCCGACGCATTCTTTGAACTCACTCCAGTTTGAAGTTAAATTCCTGAGTAGCGAGGACCTCAGCGCCATCGGAGACGCACTTGTACTGCATCATGGCGGCCTTGACGGCGGCGTGAAACACGCGCGGCCCGGACAGGATGGTGACCTCCTGGATGACACCACCGCGGATGAGGATTTGGGCCTTGACGACACCCTCAACGCCGTCCTGAATGGCCTTGCGCGGCATCTCCGGGGCGACCTGGGTCGGACAGGCCAGCCCGATGCTGGTGCGCCTGGGGCCAACGGCCACCGGGGGCGGCGCCGGGGGCGGGGGCGGTGCAATCACCACCGGTGCTGTGGGCACCACCTGGGTTGATTGAATGAACGGCGCGTTGGAGCTCACCGCCGGTGTCACCTCCGCTGGGGGCACATAGGGCGGCGGGGGCGCCTCGGTTTTGGTCATCTCCTTGGGCGTCTCGATCTTCTTGGGCGGAGGAGGCGGCGGCGGCGGGGGTGGAATGATGACTTCCTGAATCACCACCGCCTCGAGCGGCTTTTTGATGAAGTTAAGCCCCTTCCTGGCCATGCCCGAGACCAGCGCATAGCCCAAAAAGGCATGCAAGGCCACCACAAGGACCAGCCCCTTGAGCCGCCGGGACGGGTCTTTGGGCTCAAAGCGGTAATCCATGTCCAGCGTATTCATTGCACAAACTGCTCCGCACCGATGACAGCAATCTTGGTCAAGCCCAGGCGCTTGGAGCTCGAGAGCACGTTGGCAAAGACGGCGTACTGCGAGTCCTTGTTGGGCCGGATATGCACCTCGGGTTGGGGTTCCTGGGGCCCAATGGCTTTCATCTTCTGGTCAAGCTCGGCGGCGCTGACGGGCAGGCCCTGCCAGTAAACGACGCTTTTGTCATCAATATCGATTTGCACCTTCTCGGGCTTGACCAGGTTGGCCGGTGGCGTGCCCACCGGCATCTCCAGGTTAACCGAGTGCAGCTGGATCGGAATGGTGATGATGAGCATCACCAGCAGCACCAGCATCACGTCGATCAGCGGCGTGGTGTTGATCTCCATCATCATCTCGGGCTCACCCGAGCTGCTGGAGTGTCCTACGTTCATGGCCATGGGGGCAATCCTTCTTCCTTGTTCTCTGGTCAACCGCCCAGCGGGGGCGGCTCGGTGATAAAGGAGACCTTGACGATACCGGCTCTCTGGCAGGCCAGCAGCACTTTGCCCACGCCCTCATAGCGCGCACTCAGGTCACCACGCACCTGAACTTCGGGCTGGGGTTTCAAGTGCGAGACTTTCTTGAGCTTTTCCACCAGCGCGTCAACGTTCTTGATGCGTGCCTCGTACCAGTAGATGTTGCTGGCCGCATCGACCGAGATGATGATGTTCTCGGGCTTGGTTTCGCGCACTTCAACGCGCTCTTTGGGCAGCGCCACCGCAATCGAGGTGGTGACCACCGGTATCGTGATCAGGAAGATGATCAGCAGCACCAGCATCACGTCCACCAGAGGCGTGGTGTTGATGGCCGACATGACGGCGTCGTCACCGTCCTCGCTCGAGCCGACGTTCATGGACATGGTGAATTCCTAGGAGAGGCGGCCTTGGCCTGTTGGAGCCAATTGGTCAGTCCCTTTTGATGGTGCTCAGCACCACCGCGTGCAAGTCGTTGCTGAAGGCGCGCACATCGTCCATGACGGCCTTGTTGCGCCGCACCAGCCAGTTGTAGGCCAGCACGGCCGGTACCGCCACGGCCAGACCAATGGCGGTCATGATCAGCGCTTCGCCGACCGGGCCGGCCACTTTGTCAATGGAGGCCTGGCCCGAGATGCCGATGGCCGTCAGCGCGTGGTAGATGCCCCAGACAGTACCGAACAGGCCCACAAACGGGGAGGTCGAGCCCACCGTGGCCAGAAACGCCAGGCCGCCCTGGGTGTTGCTCTGGATGCGTTCGACCGCGCGCTGGATGCCCATGGCGATCCATTCGTTGACGGGCACATGGCCCATCAGGCCGTCGTGCTTTTTGACAGCGTTGCTGGCAGCGTCGGCCATGAAGCGAAACGGGCTGTTGGCCTCCAGTGCGGCCGCACCCTGCGCCACCGTTCCGGCAGACCAGAAGTCCTTGGCCGCCGCTTTGGCCTGGCGCCCCATCTTGGCTTGCTCCAGAACTTTGACGATCATGATGTACCAACTGCCCACGCTCATGATGAGCAGCAGCAAGAGTACCGTCTTGGCCACCGCGTCGGAGGTCTTCCACAGGGCCTCAATGCCGTACGGGTTGTCGCTGCTCTCGGCGGCTTTTTTGGCCCCGGCTGGCACCGCCTCGCCCGCCTTGATCTCCGCTATCGCTGGCGCCGGCGCACTCGCCGCGCTCTGTGTTGCCACCGGTGCCGAGGCCTGCGCCTGTACCAGCGCCGGTGTCAGCGCCAAAACCAGTCCCAGCGCACACGCACCTCGGACCATCATTCGCGTTATGTCGTTTCGCACTATGGTTTCCTTTGACAGATGGAGGCGAAAACCCGACTTGTCGGATGTCAGCGTCCGGAAAATGAAAGACGTAAGTATAGGGGACAGCGGCGTACGGGTTGGTCAGACCGTGCCGGCAAACATCATCACCTCCACTTCATCACCCGGCGCCACATTGCCCTGATCGTGATGCAGCACGATCAAACCGTTGGCCTGCACCATTGAGCTCAACACACCCGAGCCCTGATTGCCCGTGGTTTTGACCTGCAATGCACCGTCCGGAGCCGTGCTGACGACGCCACGCTGGTACTCGGTACGTCCGGGTTTTTTGCGGATGGCCTCCACGCTGTGCGCCTTGAGCAGTGGTGGTGCCACTGCCGTGCTGCCCATCATCTGCAGGAGGGCAGGGCGTACAAACGCGAGAAAAGTCACCATGACGGCTACCGGGTTTCCTGGCAAGCCAAATAGAACAGCGGTTTCCCGAGTTGTCAGAATGCTATCGGTTTTATAGCTGCCTGTGCTTGTTTCACGCTGGTTAGCGGCTAATTTACCCTTAAAAATACGGCCTACGGCCATCGGGCGGCCGGGGCGCATGGCGATCTTCCAGAAGACGATGCCGCCCGCATCGTCGCCAAGTTTTTTCATCATGGCTTTGGTGTAGTCGGCTTCGCCCACACTGACGCCACCACTCGTGATGATGGCATCGGCCTGCTCCGCGGCGCGAATGAACGCAGCCTCAAGCAGCGCCGGTTCGTCGCGCACCACCCCCAGATCGATCACCTCGCAACCCAGGCGGGTGAGCAGACCAAACACGGTGTACCGATTGCTGTCATACACGGCACCTTCGCGCGGCGCTTCACCCAGACTCAGAATCTCATCGCCGGTAGAAAAATAAGCCACCCGGAGCTTGCGCCATACCGCCACCCGCTCAATGCCTAGACTGGCCAGAAGCCCCAGTGCAGCAGGCGTGAGCAGCTCACCTTTTTGTAGCGCAGCTTGGCCCTGCTTGAGGTCTTCCCCCAGGCAGCGGCGGTTGTCACCCCATTGCAGCAAGCCCGCTGGAATCGTGACACTCACGTCCGCCAGCGTTACAAACTCTTGCGGCACCACCGTATCCAGCCCCGGCGGCATGACCGCACCGGTCATGATCCTGACGCACTCACCCGGCTGCACTGAACCGGACCAGGCTTTACCGGCCAGCGCGGTGCCGATGAGCTTCAATTGCAGGGGCGCGTGCGGCGTGAGTTGCGTCCCGTCAAAGGCATAGCCGTCCATGGCCGAGTTGTCGTGCGGCGGCACGCTGATGGGCGAGATCACGTCATGCGACAGCACGCGGCCCAACGCTTGAAAGATGCCCACCGTTTCATGCTCTGTCACGGGTTCCACCAGGCGCGATAAAAACGCACTGACGGTGCTCGCGCTCAACGCCTGCGGGTCATAGCCAGTCAATTCTGCGGCGATGCTGTCGATGGTTTTCATGTTCAGGTGTTTTCCAGCTGACGCAGCTCGGCCAGCGTATTGGCATTGCAGAAAGCCTGCGCGTCATCCGTGGGCGTATCAAACGCAACCAGTACCGTGTTGTGCAAAGCGGTCCACGCGTCAATCTTGCGGCCACCTCCCTGAGTGAACTGCACCAGGCTCTCCAGCAGCGTGACGCGCAGCAGACAAAAAACAGGCTGGGTGCGTACCTGCACCTGGCCATCCTTGTCAATTTCAGGGGCGGCGGCCATCGCGATGTCTGCGTCTTGCGCCTCAAGCGCGGCGGCCAGCCGGGGCACCAGATCAAGCGGCAGCAACGGTGTGTCGCACGGCACCGTTACCAAAAAAGGCGTTTCACAACGTTCAAGACCAGTCAGAAAGCCGGCCAGTGGTCCGGCATAGTCAGCCAGTCCATCCGGCCATACGGCGGCGCCAAAGGATTCGTACGCCGCCAGATTCCGGTTGGCGTTGATCAGGATCTGACCCACTCCGCCACCCATTTGCAACCGGGTCAGGGTGTGCAGTGCCAGAGGCATGCCGTTGAAGGTTTGCAGACCTTTGTCGGCTCCGCCCATGCGGGAACCCCGCCCACCGGCCAGGATCAGTCCGGTGATGTCACCTGGGTCAATCAAATCAGCCTCCTATATAGCTCATTTCAACGCGCCGCTGGCCCAGGCCGGTATCTGCTGCCAGCGCGCTTCGCAGCTCCGAGTAGCGGTCAGTGCGTCCCTGCCAGATATGGCCGATGGCGGAGGTGAGGTCGGCGTCGCTCGTCTGGGCGCGTACCAGGGCCCGCAGGTCGTAGCCCTGCGACGCGAACAGGCACAGATACAGTTGCCCCTCGGTTGACAGGCGGGCGCGGTTGCAGTCGCCGCAAAAAGCCTGGGTGACACTGCTGATGACGCCGATTTCCCCGGCCGCTTCGTCGTGCCGGCCCGACGCATCGGCGTAACCCCAGCGTTCGGCAGTCTCGCCGGCATGGCCGGGCTCCAGCTGCACCAGCGGCAGTCCGGCATGAACGAGTTTGACGACGTCGGCTGACGGCAGCACCTCGTTCATGCGCCAGCCGTTGGTGGCGCCGACGTCCATGTATTCAATAAAACGCAGCACCATGCCGCTGCCCCTGAAATGCCGTGCCATGGGCAAAATCTCATGCTCGTTGGTACCGCGCTTGACCACCATATTGATCTTGATGGGACCCAGGCCCGCCGCGCGGGCCGCCTCAATTCCGGCCAGCACGTCGGCAACCGGAAAGTCCACATCGTTCATGCGCCGAAATACATCGTCATCAAGTCCATCAAGACTGACGGTGACGCGCTGCAGGCCGGCCGCCTTGAGGGCGCGCGCTTTGCGTGCCAGCAGCGAACCGTTGGTCGTGAGCGTCAGGTCCAGTGGCCGGCCGTCCAGCGTTCGCAGGGCCGCGAGCTGCTCAATGAGCAGTTCAATATTTTTGCGCAGCAAGGGCTCGCCGCCGGTCAGGCGGATTTTTTGTACACCGTGGGCCACAAACACCCTGGCAATCCGCGTTATCTCCTCAAATGACAACAGCGCCGCGTGCGGCAGATAACGGTAGTTGTTGTCAAATATTTCTTTTGGCATGCAGTAGTTGCAGCGAAAGTTGCAGCGGTCCGTGACACTGATGCGCAGATCGCGCAGTGGCCGCCCCCGGGTGTCAGACAGCAGACCGTTGGCCGCCAGGCGGGAGCCCGGCGAGAACGCCGCCGCTGGCGTGAGCAAAGCAACCGCCCGTTGATCCAGCAGTGGAACGACGCGCGGTGTGTGTCGTTCCGTCATGGCCGCGCCAGCGGCGTGGCAACGGCCTCAAACACAGCGTGCACCGTCAACTTCAATGCATACGCCACTGATGAAAGCCGCTTCATCGCTGGCCAGATAGAGCGCCGCGTTGGCCACATCAAGCGCCGTGGAGAAACGTCCCAGCGGAATACTGGCGCGAAATTTGGCCATGCGTTCCTCGGTCAACGGGCCACCGGCAAACTCCGTGGCCAGCCCGGTGTCCGGATTGAAAACAGGGTTGATGCAGTTGACGCGGATGTTGTCGGGTCCAAGCTCCGCCGCCAGTGATTTGGAAGTGATGATGACGGCCCCCTTGGAGCCGTTGTACCAGGTCAGGCCCGGGCGCGGGCGCACCCCTGCCGTTGAGGCAATATTGATAAAGCTGCCACCCCCGTGCGCCCGGAACACCGGTGTGGCGTGAACAGTTGACAGGTAAATGCTCTTGACGTTGACAGCGTAACAGCGGTCAAATTCTTCCTCGCTGACTTCCAGCGCCGGCCGATTGCGGTGCGTCCAGCCAGAGTTGTTGATCATCACGTCAAGGGTGCCGTAGCGCGTCACGGCGGCAGCCACCAGCGCTTGAACCTGGTCTGTTCGCGTCACGTCGGCGGCAAAGAACGACGCTGTACCGCCGGCGGCCACAATTGCCGCGACAACTTTTTCGCCAAGCGTTGCATTGATGTCATTGACGATGACTTTGGCGCCTTCGGCCGCCAGCCGTTTGGCAATGCCTTCGCCAATACCGCCGCCGGCGCCGGTCACGATGATGGATTTGTCAGCTACACGCATGGTCAGTTCTAAGACAGAGGGGCAACGTGGGTGGCGGGAAAGTCGGTCGATTGATCCTGTGCATGAGGGTGCGACCGGTTCCAGGCAGGCGCCTTGGGTGGCCTCTTGGTGCGGCGCCGGTCAAGCACTGCGATCGGTTCTTCAAAGACCTGAGGGGCCGCACTTTTGAGCCAGAATTTCGGCTCCGGCAAATGGGAAAACGGACAACCGCAGGACGGAGAAAAGCGCCATGAAACAATGTAATCGGAATGGTCAACCGACGGGTCAAAACGATCAAGGCCGAGCAGCAGTTGTTGTTGCAGTGCCGGCGCATAGCGTAACAACGGCTCCTTCCATTTCATGATTACCAGCTGGATGTGCAGCTTTTCAACGCCATTGGCCTGCCCAATGATGATGACTTCACAGGCCAGCCAGTCGAACGGAATGCCATGCAGCCGCAAGGTATCCTTCAGAACGACGCGTATCAGTTCGCGCCGCACATTGCTGTGCTGCGTGCTGCTGAATGCCGCCGATGTGGGTGGAGCACTCGGCGGCCGACTGTTCTTTGTTTCCTTTTTTTTCAGAAAATCAAACATTTATTCCCCTTTTGTTGAACGGTTGTACCTTGGAAGTTTTCTGATCCGCGGCGGCCTAGCCGTGCCGGATTGCCACTGTTTTGAGCGTGGTAAATCCATACAACGCCTCAAACCCTTTTTCGCGTCCATGGCCGCTTGACTTGACGCCACCAAAAGGCAGCTCGACACCGCCACCGGCGCCATAGTTGTTGATGAACACCTGGCCACTGCGAAGGCGCCTGGCCATCCGGAACTGGCGCGAGCCCTGGGCCGTCCAGACGCCCGCCACCAGACCGAAGCGGGTGGCGTTGGCCAGTTCGACGGCGTCGTCCTCATCCCGAAACGGCATGGCGCACAGGACCGGACCAAACACTTCTTCCTGCGCCAGGCGGTGCTGGGGTGGCACGTCACGCAGCAAAGTGGGTGCCTGGTAAAAGCCGGTTGGTGGCGCTTCACTGACGATCTTGCCTTGCGCCACCACTGCAATATTTTCCGCCTGGGCGCTTCTTAAAAATTCCGCCACGCGCAGCTTCTGGCTTTGGCGAATCAACGGCCCGAGGTCGAGGTCCAGGCTCGCCGGGCCGACCCGCAGGTTTTGAAAAGCATCACCCAACCGCTTCAGCAGAGGCTCGTAAATGGCCCGCTCCACCAGCAACCGTGAGCCGGCAGAACAGGTTTGCCCGGCGTTTTGCACGATGGCGTTGACGACAGCCGGAATGGCCGCGTCAAGATCGGCATCGGCAAAGACAATCTGCGGGCTCTTCCCGCCCAGCTCCAGCGTGACCGGGCAGTGGCGTTGCGCTGCCACCTGCTGGATCAGGGTGCCCACCGTCGGGCTGCCGGTGAAACTGATGTGGTCAATGCCGGGGTGGCGCGCCAGAGCGTCGCCAACCTCATGGCCGTAACCGGTGACGATGTTGAGGGCGCCGGCCGGAAAACCCGCTTCAGCGGCGAGTTGGGCGACGCGGATCAGTGACAGGCAGGCGTCCTCAGCTGGCTTGACAACACACACATTGCCGGCGGCCAGCGCACCGCCCACGCTGCGGCCAAAAATCTGCATCGGGTAGTTCCACGGGATGATGTGACCCGTGACCCCATGCGGTTCGCGCCAGGTCAGAACGCTATAGCCATCCAGATAGGGAATGGTCTGGCCATGCAGCTTGTCGCAGGCACCCGCGTAAAACTCGAAATAGCGGGCCAGGGCGACGGCATCGGCGCGCGCCTGTTTGGTCGGCTTGCCGCAGTCCCGCTGCTCGATCGCAGCCAGCTCTTCAGCATGCTCGCTGATTTTCAGCGAGAGACGCAGCAACAGGCGCCCGCGCTCAGCCGCACCGAGCTTGCTCCAGCGGGTTTCCAGACATTGGCGAGCCGCCTGCACTGCTGCATCAATGTCGGTGGCGTTGCTGCGCTGGATTTCGTCAAAGGGCTGCCCATCCGAGGGGTCGAGCATGACCAGCGTTTGCCCGCCCGAAGAAGACACCGAGTCGTTGGCGATGTAGTTGAATTGCATAAACCGGATTTTCCATCAAAAACGGTTTGGCTGACAGGGGCCGGTTTCATGGTGGATCGGGATCGACCCGAAAGCATGAAAAAAGCCCGCCAAAGCGGGCTTTTTGCGGAAACCGTGCAGTGCGCCTAGCCGCCGTGAAACTTCATCATCAGGGGCACGATCAGCAGCGCCACGATGTTGATGATCTTGATCAACGGGTTGATGGCCGGGCCGGCGGTGTCCTTGTAGGGGTCTCCCACGGTGTCCCCGGTGACGGCCGCCTTGTGCGCTTCGGAGCCTTTGCCGCCGAACTTGCCGTCTTCGATGTATTTTTTGGCATTGTCCCAGGCACCGCCACCGGTACACATTGAAATGGCGACAAACAAACCGGTCACGATGGTGCCCATCAGCAAGCCACCCAAAGCCGCCGGACCGAGCACCAGACCGACCAGAATCGGCACCACCACCGGCAGCAGCGACGGAATCATCATTTCCTTGATGGCGGCAGTGGTCAGCATGTCCACCGCGGTGTCGTACTCGGGCTTGGCGGTACCTTCCATGATGCCCTTGATGTCGCGGAACTGGCGACGCACTTCAACCACCACGGCGCCGGCAGCGCGACCGACGGCCTCCATCGCCATGGCGCCAAACAGGTAGGGAATCAGACCCCCGATGAACAGACCGATGATGACCATCGGGTTGCTCAGGTCAAACGTGATGTGCCGGCCATAGGCTTCGAGTTTGTGGGTGTAGTCGGCAAACAGCACCAGTGCTGCCAGACCGGCAGAGCCGATGGCGTAGCCTTTGGTCACGGCCTTGGTGGTGTTGCCCACCGCATCCAGCGGGTCGGTAATGTCGCGAACGCTCTTGGGCATCTCGCTCATTTCGGCAATGCCGCCGGCGTTATCGGTGATCGGACCATAGGCGTCCAGTGCCACCACAATGCCGGCCATGCTGAGCATGGAGGTCGCGGCAATGGCAATGCCGTACAGGCCAGCCAGCGCATAGGCGGTATAGATGGCAACGCAGACAAAAATCACGGGCCAGGCGGTGGAGCGCATGGAAACACCCAGGCCGGCAATGATGTTGGTGCCGTGGCCGGTGGTGGAGGCCTGCGCGATGTGTTTGACCGGTGCGTACTGCGTGCCGGTGTAGTACTCGGTGATCACTACCAGGGCGGCGGTCAGCACCAGACCGACAGCGCAGGCGCCAAACAGGGCCATCTGGCTGCCCGCTGCCTTGATCGCATTGTCAGGAATCAGCCATTGCGTCACGAAGAAAAAGGCGATCAGCGACAGGACACCGGCCACAGCCAGGCCCTTGTAAAGCGCAGGCATCACGTTTTTCATGCCCGGTGAGGCCTTGACGAAGAAGCAGCCAATGATGGACGCCACGATCGACACGGCACCGAGCGCCAGCGGATAAACCACGGCGCTCATACCGGCACCGGTAACCAGCAGGGCACCGAGCACCATGGTGGCAATCAGCGTCACGGCGTAGGTTTCAAACAAGTCGGCCGCCATACCGGCGCAGTCACCGACGTTGTCGCCAACGTTGTCGGCAATCACCGCCGGGTTGCGCGGGTCATCTTCCGGGATACCCGCTTCAACCTTGCCCACCAGGTCGGCACCGACGTCAGCGCCCTTGGTGAAAATACCACCGCCGAGACGGGCAAAAATGGAGATCAGCGAGGAGCCAAACGCGAAGCCGATGAGCGGGTTGAGCAGACTCACCATATTTTTATCGGGAGTCAGGTTGCCATTGCCCACCAGAAACCAGAAGAAACCGGTGACACCGAGCAAGCCCAAACCAACCACCAGCATGCCGGTGGTGGCGCCGCCTCGGAAAGCGACATCAAGTGCCGGGCCAATGCCTTTGGTGGCGGCCTGTGCCGTGCGCACATTGGCGCGCACTGACACGTTCATGCCGATAAAACCGCAAGCACCGGACAGCACGGCACCGACGACAAAGCCGACGGCGCTCAAGCTGTCCAGAAAGACCGCGATCAGGATGGTCAGCACCACGCCCACCATGGCAATGGTCTTGTACTGCCGCGCCAGATAGGCGGCCGCACCGGTTTGAATGGCGGCTGCAATTTCCTGCATCCGCGCGTTGCCAGCATCCTGGGAAAGAATCCAGCTGCGCGCCCAAAAGCCGTAAGCCACGGCGATGAACCCGCAAACAAGCGCCAAAATCAGCGCTGAATTGCCTGTCATAGTAATCTCCTGTCGTTGTTTCGCTGAGTAGTGGTGCAACGCAAGCGGCACCACCGCTGCGTTGCTTCCTCGCCGCTGAATATCAATAGGTAACTGACGCGCGCGATTGGCCAACCGCAGGACTTTACCGTGAAAATCCCCATTTTTGACGTCCGCAAGACCTGAGTCAGTAAAATCAGGGTTAATCCTTAGACCTTCCTGATATAGCTCAAACCCACAAAGGTTGCACCATGTCTCTTGACAACGTTACCCCCGGCAAAAACGCGCCCGAGTCGTTTAACGTGATCATCGAAATCCCGATGAACGCCGACCCCGTCAAATACGAGGTGGACAAGGAAACCAGCGCGATATTTGTTGACCGCTTCATGAGCACCGCCATGCACTACCCCACCAACTATGGTTACGTGCCCAAAACCCTCTCCGGCGACGGCGACCCGGTGGACGTGCTGGTGATCACGCCGGTGCCGCTCATCCCCGGCGTGGTGGTAACCTGCCGCGCCATTGGCATTTTGAAAATGGAAGACGAAGCCGGCCAGGACGGCAAAGTGCTGGCCGTGCCGATTGACAAGATTCTGTCGCTCTATACCCGCTGGAAAAAGCCTGAAGACCTGAGCCCGGTGCGCCTGAAAACCATTGCCCACTTTTTTGAGCATTACAAAGACCTCGAAGTCAACAAGTGGGTCAAGATTCTGGGTTGGGAAGGGCCGGAATCGGCCCGGGCGGAAATCATGGACGGTATCGCCAGTTACAACCGCGCACACCCCTGAATTTTTAATGTTTTAGGCTTGTAGCCCCCGTGCAGCTTGCGTAGACAGCTACTTTTTTAGTAGCAAGTGGAGTGATGTGGCGGGCTGGCTGTGCAGGCGGATCGATCGTTTTATCTCTCCACTGCCCGACAAAGCGACCGGTGCGCGGGATTCAAATGGGGTTATCCTGTTGGTAAACAATCGCGCTGTGCGCGCCCTTTGATTTAGTGGCTTCGGCCACTAAATCAAAGGGTTCCGGTCAGAGCGCATATCCCAATCGACTAGACTCGATCAGTGATCGACAGCGACACCGATTCAGTTCCGGTCAGAGCGCATATCCCAATCGACTAGACTCGCCCGCACGCTCTACCGCGCCGCCTTTGAGTTCCGGTCAGAGCGCATATCCCAATCGACTAGACTCCAAGAGCAAGGTCGAAGCGCAACGAGGACGTTCCGGTCAGAGCGCATATCCCAATCGACTAGACTCCTCGCCAATTGAACCAACCGGTCGCATCAGTTCCGGTCAGAGCGCATATCCCAATCGACTAGACTGCCATGCGCTTCACCATCAACCGCCCCACGTTCCGGTCAGAGCGCATATCCCAATCGACTAGACTGCCAAGCCGGTACGAATCCGCTTTGATTTAGTTCCGGTCAGAGCGCATATCCCAATCGACTAGACTCGCCATGAAATTATGTGCGTGTGGTGCCGTGTTCCGGTCAGAGCGCATATCCCAATCGACTAGACTTCAACCGGCAGAGGTTCGGGATATAACTCCGTTCCGGTCAGAGCGCATATCCCAATCGACTAGACTCTCATGCAGGCGCGCCAGATCGGCCCGAATGTTCCGGTCAGAGCGCATATCCCAATCGACTAGACTACCCTGGCGCGCCGTAAAGTAGTAGGTATTGTTCCGGTCAGAGCGCATATCCCAATCGACTAGACTAGGTCTGCGGTAACCCCTTGATTCGTCAAGGGGTTTTTCGCTTTCTGGGACTTGAAAATCATGAAGAAATCTAGAAAAGATCGAACTGGTCTGGTGTTTTATTGGCGGGCTGCTTGGCCTTGCCGTGAAACGAAATGATGCGCTCGTATTGTTTATCGGTGAATTGAAGGATATTCACTTTGCCGCCTTCTGGCAAGGCATCTTCGACGCGTTTTCCATAAGTGTCAACCTGTGTTTGACTGGTGCAAAAACGCATATAGACCGAGAACTGCGACATGGCAAAACCCATGTCCAGAAGTGAATTGCGGAAAGCCGTTGCCGCCTTGCGCTCGACCTTCTCGATCACGGGCAGATCAAACATCACAACGACCCACATCAGTCGGTATCCTGACAGCATGATTGACTCAATTGGCTATTCGTCATTGAGCGCTGCGGCCAGCGCCAACGGTAAACCGGGCAGGGGTAAATCCAGTTTGTCGCGTTCTCCGAGGTACACCTGCGCGAGTGATGTCGCCAGTTTTTGAATGCACACCATAACGGGCGTTGCACCCAAATCGGTTTGTATGTCATCGTAGAGCGTGCGCACCATGGCACGCTTGGTTTCCGGCGTGATTTCTGCTTCGCTGTTGCGGCGAAGCTGCCAAATCTTCAGATCAATGACGGGGCGAAACGGCTCCATCAAATCGTCAACCAGGCGCATCGGGTTGCTGTCGTTGCTGTGATGCAAGCCGAGCGTCGGGTGCAGTCCGGCTGCAATCACGGCGCGTGCGGTTGCGGCGCGCAGCACGGTGTAGCCATAGTTCAGCATGGCGTTGAGTCCACCAGCGTCTTGATCACGCCGAAACGTGTCGCCAAACAACAGGCCCCAGTAGCGCCGGGCGCCTTGGGCTTCCATGTTGTCAGGGTCGCCGGACCGCACTTTGCTGATCAGTGCCGTAAGCGGTGCAGTGGGGCTACCCATGGCTTCCAGTGCGGCGGCTTGCTGCTCCAGTTTGGCACGCACGACCTCGGCCCACAGCCGTTTGGTGGTGGGTTTGCTGGATTCGAGTTGCGCGTCAAAACGCCTGCCTTGATGGTGGTTGCCGTCTATCGGCAACAACATGCCAACCGCGTTGTGGTTGGCAGCGCACAAAACAAAAGGCGCGCCGCGCTCGGCCAATGCCACCAGCAGGTTGTTGGTGTAGCTCAGGCCGTGCGCGTTGGCGATGACAGCCGCAATGTCGTCCAGCGGCACCTGGCCCAGTTCCTTGCGCTCGCCCTCGGTGTCTTGCACGACCATGAATCCGCGCGACACAAACAGGTGTCGCCGGTCGTCGGCCACTTCAACAATGCGGCCGATCATGATGGTTATTCTTTAAAACCGGGGTCGCTAATTTCACCAATAGGCGATATGGAAACTTTTCGCCCCTTCGCGGTTTGCAGTGAGCCAGATTGTTTGTACGTGTATCGCCAAGCTCCTTCTTTGTCCCTGTTTCGTGCATCCACATTGGCTTCCTGATGCGCGGCCAAACTTAACCGCCCAGCCGTGTTCACAGAAGCAACGCGCAGTGTATGAATCGCACCGTCGATTTCCAGGCGAACAAAATCATCAATCATCAACCGCATCACCAACGGCTTCCCGCTCAGACTCAATACCGGATGCCGCAGCCGCTTCACCCCATGTTTCCGCACCAACTGATACGCTTCAAACGTAGAAATGACTTCCCCCTCCCACTTTCCTTTTTCATTGCGCACAATATCTATGCAGTAGTTGCTGTCACCCTTATAGCCCTTGTAAGGACGCGGTTCCCCATTGGGCAAAACACCATGGCGTGCCACGGCTTTGGCATCGGTGAATTCAATGACCTTGAGGTTGTCTTCAAAGCGCTGGCGCTGCCCATCCACAGTTTTGTGAACACTCACTCGACCACCGCCGAGTAAGCCGTAGGCTGTGTCGTTGTGCATCGCCCCTTCGTGACTGTGGTCAGGCTTATGGCTGACCCAGATATTGCCAATCGCGCGCTGCACATGTTCCCGATAGTTGTCCCAAGGCAAGGGCATGTTTTCTACCAGACGATTGAGCTGCTGTTCCCGCGCGCTGGCGCTGGCCCGGGCGAAGCGTTGCAGCAAGCCCTGATCAGTGACGGCGATGACACAGGCATCCACGGCGTGGTGGCGGTGGTCGTTGCGGTTTTTGAGGCCGTCCAAGCCCAGCACGTCATTGAGTCCAAACTTGGCACGCAGCATAGCGGTCATGCGTCCAGGAATGACACGGGTGTTTTGCGGGCAAACCAAACTCATGTATTCACGTGCCACCTTGCTCATGTGGCGTGTGTCATTGAGAGCGCGGGGCAAAAATCCTGCGTCATCTTTGAGCCATTGCTTCATGGCATCTTCACCAAATCGATAGCGTTTGAATTTGGGCATCAGCTCGGCGCGGGACAGGATGCCAGCGTAGTCCCAGCCCTGGCTTGCAAAGTCTTCCTGCGCTTGCGACGGTGTTCGGTTGCCCTTGACGCGGTTGGCTTGGCGCAACGCGACGGTCTTGTTATTCAGACTGTCATCGAGTGTTTCCGAGAACGGCAGGATGTGTTCAACTTCAACCTGGTCACTTAGTAGCATGGCTGCGCTGATTTGCACACCAGAGTAGGGGCAGCGACGGTCTGCGATATTGCTGCTCAACTCTTCCCACAAGATCATCTTTTGGATATCAGCCGTCCTGACGCGCTCAGGACTGATGCCGAGCGTGCCTGCAATGTCCGCGCGCAGTCGAATATTTCTACGCTGATTTTCAGCCTGACGCTTGCTTTCGTCATCGCGCTGGTCTTTGCTTTGTTTGAGTTCCCGTGCGACCTCGACGATGACTTCGCTCGGGTGACCGTAGCGTTTGATCAGCGTGTTCACTACCAGTCGTATCTGGTTCAGGCCAATGTGAACCGTTGGATTGGCAATTTTCCCGTAGCGCTTTTCGTCGGTGTCGTCCGCTTTACCGGAGCCAAAACCCACGTGGCGCTGTAACGGGATGCCGTAGTAGGGCAGGGCCATTAATATCTCGCCAGTGGCAGCTGCGCTGATGTTGCTGTGGTGGTCAAACCCCGCAGCCAGCACCGCCTTGTCATAGGTCAGCACACTGCGGCGCAGTTCGGGCAGGATGCGGGCAAGCGCTTTGGCGCAAAGGCTGCCATAACCTTCTGGTAGCCCGGTGTTGGCGATTGTCTCAGCCCGCCTTTCGTCGATGCCGGTTTGCTCCAGCAACCAGCGAACGAGTTTTGCTTCGTTTTCTTCGTTGACGAGTTGCATCACAATTTCATCCTGCCTGGTCTCGTCAAACGTAAACCACGCCGCTCCAAAGTGTTCTGCCCGACTCAGGATCGCGCTGGTCACGTTGCCTTTGAGCTCCTGGCGTTTGGGGTCTTCAAAATTAAACTGAGCGGCCCCGCCCGTTTTGAGCAGTGTCTTGATTTGCGTGAAAGTTCGTTTGCTGTGCGCCTCCAGGGCCACGATCAGGTCGTCACGTTGCTTCAGAGTCAGAGGTTCTTCCTTCAAGCCAGTTCGCAGAATTCGCAGATTGTTAACTTCCTGGTACATGCGAAAGCGCTGCGTGCTGGGCAATGCCAGTGGTGCGCGTTCTTCTTCCGGCATGAAGGTGCAACGCCCCGGCTTGACTGGCTTCAGCGGACGCTGATGCAGCAGCACGTCTTTCAAGTCGGTGCGGGCGGCTTCGGTAAACAGACTGGGGTTGAGTTCCGCCTGCTTGCGCCATAGCGCGTCGAACTCATCGGCAATCATGTCCCGGTCTATGTACAGATCGTAACTTTTGTCGATCCGCGTCTTGCCATCCTCTTTGACGACTTTGTTTTGACGGTATCGCGCACGAACGGTTAGTTCGGCGGCGTCACGTTTGTGCAGCCATTCGCCCACGGTGCGGCAGTTTTCCGATTTCAGGCTTTCACGCAGCTTGCTGATGGCAGTTTTCAGGGCACCGCTGTCGTTGTCCTTCTTGTCCGTCTTGCGGTTGCTTTTGAAACCACGTCTCTGGTTGATATGAAAAAGCGCCCGGCCAAATTCTGCGGGAGTCAGGGCGACGTCCAGTCCTTTCGCGCGCAAGGTATAGGGATTCAGCGTAAGCAGTGCTTTGCGCTGTGCCTCGTCATTTGAAAAGAAGCCGTGCTCGATGAGTGACCGCAACATGCGCGCCTTGCGTTTGAGTAACCGGTCGCGACGGCGCCGCATGGATCGGGCGTCTCGGCGCGTGACCGCCAACGACGATCCGTCCTTCGGGTTTCGACCATCAGAGAAGATGCGAACACCTGCTTTGATGACGGCAACAGGTGCGGGCGGGTTCGCGGCATTGAGTCGGATCATTGCCCATCCGAGTGAAGTAGAACCCAAGTCGAGCGCGAGTCGATAGCGCATTGTTGCCATTTATTGCCTCCCTTTTTTGACAGACTTGTTTGTAACCGCTTGTGTGCTAAAGTTCAAGCACTTATCGATTGGGATATGCGCTCTGAACGCTAACAAGCTGAAAGATGCACCAAATGGAAAGCCGCTATATGCGGCTTTCGTCATTTTTGATGCCAAATCGGCCTGTAGCCCCCGTGCAGCTTGCGTAGACAGCTACTTTTTTAGTAGCAAATGAATTACTGGCCACGTAGATTCGGCAGGCCGATGACTGCGAAGGCCAACAAAATTACTGGGCGCTACACTGCGGCGCAGAACCACTCACCGGAGATCCTGATGGCTGCTTACCTGGTTGTTGATACCCTGCTTGATGACCCGGCGCTGTACGAAGAGTACAAATTGCAGGCCAGGCCGCTGGCCGAGGCGTTTGGTGGTGAGTATCTGGCGCGTGGCGGAAGCATGACCATCAAGGAATCTGATCTCTGGAGTCCGACCCGCATGGTGTTGATCAAATTTCCGGACGCGCAGTCGGCCAACGGTTTTTACGATTCGCCCCAGTACCAGGCCATACTGCCCATCAGCAGGCAGTCGGCGCGCCGGACAATTTTTGTCCTGGAAGGCGTGTAGCCGGTCATTTCCGCGCCCCGTTAAAACCCTGACTGAATTAGGGGTAATGGCCGGAGAGTCATTGGCGGTGACAACGCGCCATCAATAATGAGTTGTCCCCACTCGTGGGCGACACAGGCTGCTCATCCCGCTGGGTGATCAAGCACCTCATCAGGAAACGGATGGACTGCATGGATCTGCCTTCAATCGAAGCCGATTACGTCATCGTGGGCTGTGGTGCCGTGGGCATGGCGTTTGCCGATGTCCTCTTCACGGAAACGGCTGCCAGCATCGTGATCGTGGACCGCCACCACGGCCCCGGCGGCCACTGGAACGACGCCTACCCGTTTGTCCGGCTGCATCAGCCCTCGGCCTACTACGGCGTCAACTCGCGCCCGCTGGGCGGCGATTCACGCGACACCGACCGGCTCAACGCCGGCATGTGCGAGCGCGCCACCAGCGCGGAGCTGGTCTGCTATTACGAACAAGTCATGCAGCGTTTCCTGGCATCGGGCCGCGTCAAATACTTCCCGATGTCCAATTACAGCGGCAACTGCCAGCATCAACATACGTTCAAGTCCTTGCTGTCAGGCGAGCAGCGCCGTGTGGTTGTACGCAAAAAGACGGTTGACACCAGCTACCTCAACACGGCAGTTCCGGCAACCCATCCACCCCAATACGCAGTCGCACCGGGTGTCAAATGCGTGCCACTCAACGCGCTGCCCGGCGTGAAGCAGCAGCCATCGGGCTATGTCGTGGTGGGCTCGGGCAAGACCGGCATTGACGCCTGCCTCTGGCTGCTCGACAACGGCGTGGCACCGGACCAAATTTGCTGGATCATGCCGCGCGATGCGTGGTTGCAGGATCGCGCCAACGTACAACCGGGAGAAGATTTTTTTGCCCGCTCGTATGGCTCGTTTGCAACACAACTCGAGGCGGTGGTGCAGGCCACGTCTGTTGCCGACCTGTTCACCCGGCTGGAGTCAACCGGGCAGCTACTGCGTCTGGATGACAGCGTCCCGCCCGCCATGTACCACGGCGCGCTGGTCTCGCGTGCGGAGCTTGAAGAACTTCGAAAAATCAGGAATATTGTTCGGCTGGGCCGGGTCCAGCGCATTGAAAAAGATCGCATCGTTCTGGCCCACGGAACGCTGCCCTCTGATCCCGACCGGCTGTATGTGGACTGCTCGGCCAGCGCGGTCGAGCGGCGCCCCATCGTGCCGGTGTTTGAGGGCCACCGGATCACGCCGCAAATGGTGCGAACGTTTCAACCCACCTTTAGCGGCGCGTTTATCGCCCATGTTGAGGCGACGGTTGAAGACGAAGGCGAGAAGAATCAGATCTGCGCCGTGATTCCTATGCCAGACCAGCCGATTCAATGGCTGACCATGCTGGTGGTGAACCTGGCGAACCAGTATCGCTGGTCAAAAAACCCGGACCTGCGAAACTGGATTGCGCGCTCGCGGCTCGATGGCTTTACCGCGATGGCGCATCAGGTTGCGGCCACCGAGACCGACAAGCTCGCGCTGCTGCAGCGCTACGCCAAAAGCGCCGGACTGGCAACAGCCAAGTTGCAGGTGCTCCTTTCGGAAGCGGCCTGAGGCGGCATGGTTGCGTGTGGCAACGCGCAGGCCGCGATCGGCTTATGATGGATCCAGTTTGTTGCGGCGCCATCCCCCAGGAGCTTCAAAATGCCATCTCCGACCGACAAAAACAGTCCGCTGCGGCAAGGCCACGACGCGTTTGTCGCTGACCTGAAAGCGCGCCTGGCGCAAGCGCAGTCCGAAGGGCAATCGCCCGAACAAATGCAGCAGCTTGCCATGGCCCTGGCGAGTGCTGATGCCGGGCGACGGGCGACACAGGTGGTCGGTCAGGTGAGCGCCTGGTGGTCGGGGTTCAAACTCCTGGTCGTGGTCGGGGGCCTGGCTTTGGCCCTGGCCGTGGGCCTGGCATTGGGGGTTGAGTACCGGCATGCGGCGCCCTTGTGTCAGACCTATGGTGCGCAACATCACTGGACTTACCAGAGCCTGGACTATCCCAATGGCGGCCACAGCCGCAACGCCGGGTCGGCCACCTGTGTTTTTGCTGACGCCAGCGGCAACCGCAACTATGTCAGCCTGACCCGACTGGAGCCCAATTGGCTGACGGACCTGGGAGTGAGTTTTGCGTTCGAAATGGAGTTCACGCTACCCCTCTTTTTTGTGCTGGTAGCACTGCTATTTGCCGCATTCAAGCGCAAGCAGAAACAATGAACAGTCCCACCGTCACATCCTGCCCTGGCATCTCTGGCTGGTTGCTGTGCTCGCCCGCGATGGTGGGTTGATTGAATGGCGCCAGGTGGTGCTGGTGAGGCCGAAGCTGACACGCGATGAACGCTGCGCTTTTTTCCACTATTCCATTGCTCATGTGCATGGGCTATTTCTTTATGGGCTCGCTACCCCTGCTGGTTCTAAGACATGACACGCCCATGGATTCACGCTTCGTACGCGGCTTCTTCAATACCTACTATATCGGGGTGGTGTGTACGGCTACAGTTCCGACAGTAAGTTACGCGCTGGTGGGTCATCCTGCCTTTTCAGCGGGCATGGTGGCGATAGCGGCGCTGGCACTCTTGCTGCGCAAAGTGGTTCTCTCGAAGATGGACCGTTTGCGAATTCGCATCGAGAGCGGCGACACGGCTGCCGCAACAGATTTCCGCCACATTCACATGGCTGGCATGGCGGTCAACTTTATTCAATTGGCGGTCCTGGTCTGGGGACTGTTCCATTTCTCTGCATAACCTGCGCCCGGACACCCAATCCACCAGCTGCGGCACGAGGGTATGCGATTTGAAATGCGCCTGAGCAGCGGTTGCGGGCACACGCGAACAGCCGCTTTATGGCGTTCCAGCGGACTGCCTTCCAAGCAGCTAATTTGCCGGAACCACCCTGACGTTTTTGCGAAGGATGCCACCACTATCGACACTGCCACTGACGTTGCCACTATCGAGGATGCGCGCCTCGCAAGCGACCCGGTCGTCACCAAGATGTACCTCACAGCGTTGCAATGCATTTTGTTTGTATTGCTCCAGACTCTCGGTTGGTCTGGCATGATTGACATCGGCCAGTGAATTGCGCGCTTCCAGACGGCATGTCGCCAAATCCTGACTTGTTCGTCCGCTGTTGCAATCGGCCATGTCCTGGCTGTAGCGCGCCTTGGCAGCAGCCAGGTCTTCGGAACTCGCTGCCAGTGCGGCAGTGGAACAGAATGCAGTGAGCACCGCGGCAAGGGTAAGACTGCGAACTGACAATGGGTTAGTGGTCATGTTGAACTCCTGTTATTTCGGATCACCCAATGGGTCTTGCGAGATTAGGGAATTGACAACTGCCCGTCTGTGCGTAGTCACACATTGATGGCGCATTGCCAAGTGGCTTGCCGCACAGACAACTCCGGGCAGTCTGGCGGTTGGCATGGGGTCAAGCCGTCTGAAGAGCCAAAATATGTGTGAAATTAGGCTATAACCGCCGTGTAGCATGCGTGGACAGCTCCTGTTTTTATAGCAAATTGAATTGTGTCGGGTGCTGGCGGGGCCAACGCTTTTGCCGTCTGTGCCTAGCGCAAGCGCAGCGCCGCCCGGGCCGCATCCAACTGCCGGTCGCGACCGCTTAAAAGTTCTTCGATGCCCGGGTTTGGAACTTCAATGTCGGGCTTGATGGCGTGGCCTGGCTGATCCTGGCCCGAGATCGGGCCGAGCACCACTCCCGAGGGAATCGTCAAGGCATAGCCGTCGGCCAGCGGCAGGAACGACATTTCAGTCAAGCCGCCGCCAGTCGTCCTACCCACGATTCTCGCGTGAGCGAGTTCGCGCAGGGACAGCGCAAGGGCTTCGCCGGCGGAGACGAGGTGCTCATTCACGAGAACGATGATCGGTCGGTCGGGCCAGATGCGTTCGCCCTCCCGCCTCACGGCCCGGGCGGGCGCGCTGAGCGGTTGTTGAATGGAGTACATCACATCGCCATCGCACAGCGCGGACGCCATGGCCACCTCGCCGGAGCCACCCAGCGCCGAGCGCAGATCAATAATGAGTCCACGCGTCTCTGGCGCCGCCAGCGCAATGAACGCCCGGCGCGCCAGGGCGGCGGTGTTGCGCGTCGCGTCGTCCGGGTTCGCGAACCAGCGCACAAAGACGTAGCCAATGCCATCGTCGAGCAGGCGGCTCTCAACAGGCGCAACGTCGGCCTGCACAAGCCGCAGCAAGAGGGTGGCGGAGCGACCCGCCCGTTCAATATCGAGTTTCAGCTCGACGCCAATGGGCAGGGCGTTGAGCAGAAAAACATCCACCCGGGTAGCCGGTTCTCCGTCGATACGACGAAGCACATCACCGGCACGAAGCCCACTCAGCTCCGCCGACGCGCCGGCGATGACGTCGAATACGATGAGCCGGCCATCCGCCAGCGGATAGAGATTGAACCCTGGAGTGGCGCGCGGCTTCCCCGCCATGAGCGCACCAATTCCCTGTCGCCTTTGCGGCGAGGCCAGACCCACGTGCGCCATGGCCGCTGCCCGCGCCATGGCGTCCAGCACGGGCCACAGCGTCGGCAAGTCCGCCACGCGTTGCGCGAGCCAGTCTGCATCGCGCCCGGAGTCGGTGCCAAATTCGGCAGGCAGTGGCCGCATACGCCCCGGTGCCAACGCGGCGAGTTTTGCCAGCGCAGCCGAGGCAACCACGCGTGGATCGGCGGGGGCGATGCTCTCCCGCACCAGCCCGAGATAAACAGTCCGCATCAACTCGGCCGAAGTCGGCGCGGCGCGGACCGCTGCCTGAGTTAACGCCGTTGCAACAGATGCGTCGGCGGCGCCGGCAAGCGGCGCCAGGATCGAGTACATCAGGCCGAGTGCACTCACCACCTTTCGAAGAAACAAGGAGAAAATTTTCATGGACGGACCAGGCCTTTCAAGCACCTCCAGGCCAGTATCGCCCCTTTGATCAGCCATCAGGCCGCGTAAAAACCCTCAGCTTGCAACATGGATTGACCGAGGCTCACCAGAGAGCGCGGTCCGCCATAGAGATTTCCGGTGCGGCGCGCATGGGTTCCGGCAGTGCGCCGCCCGGACACCCAATCCACCGGCCCTGCGAAAAATGGGTATACAACCTTCAGTTCCAGGTCCACAATGGCAGACCGTTCAGACGGTTTAACTACCGAATACCCAGACGAATACCGTCATGACCGACTTGCGCAAGACCGAAGATGCCGTGCGCGTGAGCGAGATGCGCTTCCATTACCGAATGCCAACCGGTTGCGCCTGCTGTTGGTGAAGCCATGAAAACCGAACCGGTAACCCTTGTGCAACCCAACGCTCGGCCTGCCTGGAGCGATCCCTACCTGGGCATTTCGCTGGTAGAAATGGTTGGCCTCTTCCTGCTCATGCTGAGTGTCCATCTCATGAGCAATTACAACTACCTGTTGTTCCACAGCGTTGCTGAACTGTTCAGCATCTTCATTGCCGTGACCATAGGCATCATCGTCGTCAACTGCTGGGCGTCCATCCGGAACCAGTACGTCCTGTTCATTGGCCTGGCCTATTTCTTTATAGGCTTCCTCGATGTTCTGCACACGCTGACCTACAAGGGAATGCCGATCTTCACTGACTACGACTACTACGCCCCCCAGTTCTGGATTGCGGCGCGCTATCTTGAGGCGATCAGCATGCTTGTGGGTTTCGCCTTCCTGGGGACCCCAAGGCGTGTGAATGGCTTGCCGGCGATCGGCGGATTCTTCCTGGTCACGTTGTGGCTGGCAAGTTCCATCCTTTACTTCAAGGACTTCCCCGTCTGCTTCGTTGCCGGAAAAGGATTGACACCGTTCAAGGTTGTCAGCGAATACATCATCTGTGCGCTGATGCTGGCCAACCTGGCGCTGCTGTATTGGCGCCGGCGCCATTTCGATCCAAGGGTCTATCGCCTGCTCACGTTGTCAGTGGTGCTGATGATCGCCATGGAACTGTGCTTCACCCTGTACGTCTCGGACTCGATGAGCGATGCCTTCAACCAGGCGGGGCACCTGTTCAAGATCGGCACTTTCTACCTCATCTACAAGGCCGTGATCGTGACGGCGCTGCGCGACCCCATGAGTCTGCTGTTTCGCGAACTCAGCCAGAAAGAGGCGGAACTCGAGACCCGGGTCATCGAAAGAACCAACAAGCTGGCTGAGAGCGAAAGCCGCTTTCGCGCCATGGCCGACAGTGCGCCGGTGTTGATCTGGATTTCCGGCGTGGACAAACTTTGCTTCTG
Source organism: uncultured beta proteobacterium (assembly GCA_963750815.1). Classification (GTDB taxonomy): domain Bacteria; phylum Pseudomonadota; class Gammaproteobacteria; order Burkholderiales; family Burkholderiaceae_C; genus Rhodoferax. Next base: position 2,908,690 of record CAVVRS010000002.1, on the reverse strand, counting down.
GTTCAACAAGGTCTGGCTTGACTTCACCGGCCGCACGCTGGAACAGGAGATGGGTAACGGTTGGACCCAGGGAGTGCACCCGGAGGATCTCGATCGCTGCATGACGACGTATGAAACCGCCTTCGACGCCAGGCAAGCCTTCGAGATGGAATACCGTTTGCGCCGATTTGATGGTGAATACCGTTGGCTGGTTGACACTGGCGTGCCGCGCCTGGATGAGCAGGGCCGATTTTCGGGCTATATTGGCTCATGCATTGATATCACGGACCGAAAGCGCGTCGAACAAGGCCTGATCAGGGAGAGCACAAAAAACCTGGCCCTGCTGCGCAGCGCCAGTGACGGCGTCACCATCATGGATGGCAACGCCAATGTCATTGAAGTCAGCGACTCGTTCTGCGCCATGCTCGGCTATTCGCGTGACGAGTTGATGGGCATGAATTTGTCCCGGTGGGATTGGGGCTTCAATAGCCACGAGGAAATGATGACCGTCTTCCGGCAGCAGTTCGCGCATCAGAAACGCTCGCAGTTCCTGACCCGCCACCGCCGCAAGGATGGCAGCACTTACGACGCCGAGATCAGCGGCTATCCGATTGAGCTCGATGGGGTGTTGGTGCTGTTCAACTCGGTGCGCGACATCACCGAGCGCCAGCTGGCAGAAGCAAGCCTGCGCAACAGCGAGAATCAGTTCCGCACCCTGTCCGAGGCCATGCCGCAGATTGTCTGGACGACCGACGTGGATGGGAAGTGCACTTATTTCAATCAGCAGTGGACGGATTACACCGGCATGACGCTTGAGGAAAGTTTGGGTGACGGCTGGAACAAACCCTTTCACCCGGTTGACCGGCAGCGTGCCTGGGACGCCTGGCAGAACGCGATTCAAACCGACGGCACCTACTCGCTCGAGTGCCGGTTGCGCCGCGCCGATGGCGTGTACCACTGGTGGTTGATCCGCGGCCGGTCCTTGCGTGATGCGCAGGACAAGACCCTCAGCTGGTTTGGCACTTGCACCGACATCGAAGACATAAAAAGGACCGAGGCCGAGCTGAAGAAGTACCAGGATCACCTGGAACAACTTGTCGCAGAGCGGACTCTTGAATTGACCCAGGCGAAACTTGCCGCCGAAGCCGCCAACGTCGCCAAGAGCACCTTTTTAACCAATATGAGCCACGAAATCCGCACGCCCATGAATGGCATCATTGGTATGGCCAACCTCCTGCGCCGCGAAGGCGTGTCGCCCAAACAGGAAGACCGGCTGGACAAGATTGATGCGTCGGCCCAGCAGCTGCTGAGTCTCATCAACAATGTCCTGGACCTCTCCAAGATCGAGGCTGGCAAACTTGTATTGGCTCAAGCGCCGGTCAACATCAGTGTCTTGCTGGGCAAGTTGGTCGCTCTTCTCTCAGAAACCGTCGAAGCCAAGGGTCTGCGTCTATTGGTCAAACTCTCCGCCTTGCCACCCCATCTGCTGGGCGATGCGACACGGCTGGAACAAGCGTTGCTCAATTACGCCAACAACGCCGTCAAGTTCACCAGCAGCGGCAATGTAGTGCTGAAGATCAACACCCAGGAAGAAGACGCCACCTCGGCGCTGCTGCGTTTTGAGGTGCATGACACCGGTATTGGAATTGCGCCCGAGGCAATGGACCGACTCTTCACTGCCTTTGAGCAGGGCGACAACTCCATGTCGCGCCAATTCGGCGGCACCGGGCTTGGGCTGGCCCTCACCAAACGCCTGGCTGAATTCATGGGTGGCACGGTCGGTGCTGAGAGTACGCCCGGCGTTGGCAGCACGTTCTGGTTTACCGCAAGACTGAAGAAGGGCGTTGAGACACCCGACGTGCCGGCGACCCGGTCCACCCACGCCTAGGTCAGGCGCACCGCTTGCCAGCTTCTTCGGCTTCGACCTGGATCAAGTGTCTGAGCACGGAACGCAGTTTGGCAGGTCGTACCGGCTTTTTCAGCAGAACCAAGCCGGACTCCTCTGCCTGCTGGCGCGCCTTGGCATCGGTGTCGCCGCTCATGATGCAGGCCGCGATGTTGCGACCCGCCATCTCGCGCAACATTCGCACCGCTTCGATGCCGTCAAGCTCACCGCCCAGGCGCAAGTCACTGATGATGAGATCAGGGGGCTGATACTTCTGCAACAGGTCGGCGGCCATCGTGGCACCGTCGACCGCGACCACGCAATGCCCCCATGATGTCAGCAATCCTGTCAAGGCATCCCGACCCATCACATCGTCTTCTATCACCATCACATGGCGGGCTTTCAATTCGTCGGGGCCTGAAGACAAAACCGAGTTCTTTTCAAACCCATCGGCGCTGGTTGTGGTGAGTGGCACCGTCACGATCACGCGCGTACCAGCGCCCAGACTCGAATGAAGCGACAACGGATGCGCCAACAGCCGGCAGCAGCGCTCCACAATGCTCAAGCCAACGCCCAGTCCGAGCCTGCGATCACGTTGCGGATTGGCCACCTGGTAGAACTCACGAAACACCGTCTCGTGATTTTCCGGCGCGATGCCGATGCCGCTGTCCCACACCTCAATTCGCGCGTGCGTGCCGGAGTGGGTTGGCCGACAGGCGACCAGGATGCTCCCGTGCTGGGTATAGCGTATCGCATTGCTGACCAGATTGTGCAAAATCCGGCGCAGCAAGACAGAATCGCTTTGCAGCCATGCAGCTGAGGGGCGAATCCGAAGTCGCAGCCCTTTGGCCATCGCCTCGTTCTCAAAGCCGCTGCGTAGCGCTTCAAATACGCCGTTGACAGGCAACGCCTGAATTTGGATTTGGGTTGATTCGGCATCCAGACGGGACAGATCGAACATGCCGTCGAGCATGTCCTGCATCTCGCGCACGGCCGTATTTGCGCTGGCCACAAGGCTTTTGGCTTGCGGGTCGACAGACAATTGATCAAGACGATCCATGAACATGCCCAAGGCATGGGCTGGCTGGCGCAGATCGTGACTGGCGGACGACAGGAACTGTGCCTTGGCCTTGTTGGCAGCCTCTGCCGCTTCCTTCTTCTCCCGGTGCATCTCGGCGCGGTCAAACTGCAGCCGCGCGTTCAAGACCATCCGGCGCAAAGCCACTGCGGCCGCGCCGAGAGTCAGGACAATCAGGAGCAATGACGAGAACCCATAGAGGAAAGTGAATCGCTTTATTTCTGCAAGTGAGGTGGTCGCGTGCAGGTTTTCAACCTGGTAGGCATCCAGCACCACTCGGTGCAGGCTCGTGCGCAGGGGTTGACTGTCCTGCAGCAGTGTTTGCGCGACACTGGTGCTTAGCGTTTCTGGTTCGCTCTCCAGGTAGACATCAGCCTTGGCCATGTAGGCATTGGATTGGGCAACTGCAGTCTTGAAACTCGCGTAGTCACGCATGACCTGACCGCTGTTGACGTCCTCGGCCGACTTCGCCTGGCTGGCGAAGATGTTGTACTCTTTGTAGACCTCTGCCAGTAATTGATGCTTTGCGGGTTGTGCCACAACCTCGCGCAAGGCCATCTGAAAATTCATCAGTTGCACTTCAAGTTTGTAAAGATCCCAGACAAGGTTGTCCTTCCCCTGCAGGGAAACCAGCGCCAGGCGATCGATCTGCTGGTATTGAAACCAGCCCAAGCCCGACACCATCAGTACGATGGCGCCTGCCAACCCCAAAAACAAGTACCTTGAGCGGCCTTTGAAGGACTGAAGCCGATCGGACGGACCTTTCGATGGCGCCGACGCTGTGCTGCCTTGGCCTGATTTCAAAAACATCATCACTCAACGACGATTCGCTGAAGTTGCCAGATAGAACGTCCAAAATAGATTTCGGTATTGAGTTCAGGGAAGCTGTCAAAAGGGTACATCAACAGCACCGGGCCGCGATCCCGGATCTTCAATTCCCTGTCATCCATTCGCATCGCCAGCACCGGTCCAAAGCGGGCGACGTCTTCAATCGGGATGCTGACCTCGTATCGATCCAGGGCGATCAGCCGCAACACCTTGCCTTGCGCGCCAACGGCGCTGAGAAGTGTCTTGAGCGCCGGGCCTGAAAATCGGGTGGCCGAGGCACGCCAGGGCGTCTTCGTCACGATTTGACTCGCCGGCATCGCCTTGAGCATCTCGGCGTCGAACTCGGCCAAGTCACCCGCGTTTCGTTGACTGATGCGCCCACTGACAGTAAGAATGACAGAGCCTTTTGGCTTGGGCAACGCCTGCGCATTGGCGGGGGTCATCACCAAGTTGAAAGACAGCATCAAAATGCCAAGCCCGCCAGCAATGAACCAACTCTTTTTCAACTGGATGTCCTCCTTGTGAAGCAAGTCTAACGCCTTCACCTCTGAAATCAATTCTGGGCCGTCAGACGCTGACCGATAGTCGCCCCAGCGCCCTCTGTGCGGCAGGCAATTTGGGTCGTTCTGCGTCGGCTGGCCACGAGACGAGCCGCAGAGGGATCGGTACGCACAACTCGCACCCAACTACCAGGTCTGCCAAGCATCGCAACGCTGTGGAAAAGGCAAGGGTTTTTACGTGGGCTGATAGCGGCAAAGCGGGGCGATACTTGCCAGCATGCTGTTGAAAAACGCTTTCGTCGCTGGCGTCCTTGCCGCAGACCGACGGTAGTTCCATCGAGTCGAATCCAGCCCAAAGCCACCATTTCTGAGGAGTGTCACTTTGAAATTCAAGAAGATTGCAATGGGGGTGCTGATCGTCCTTGCCGTTGCGGGTACTGCCGGCTGGTTCAGCCTCGATAAGGAAACGCGCGGACTTCTGGCGGCGCTGCCCACCAACCGCGATCTGCTGTTCTGGAGTCAATCGCAGCGCGATGCGGCATTTCGCGCATTAGACCGGCTTTCTGTCCTCGCGAAGTGGCGGGTTGTTCCGGCCGGCACCACGCCATCACCAATGCCGCCTGGTCCACCGCTGAAGCTGCCTCTGGATGTCAACAATTACATGGCCGGTCAACGCAGCGCAGCGCTCCTGGTGCTGCATGACGGCAAGTTGCGACTAGAGCGCTACGGCCTGGACTTTGACAGCAGCGGTCGCTGGACCAGTTTCTCCGTGGCCAAGTCCCTCACGTCCACGCTGGTGGGTGCGGCCATCCGCGACGGCTACATCAAAAGCATGGACGAAAAAGTCAGCGACTACATCCCGCAGATGAAGGGCTCGGCCTACGACGACGTCAGCATCCGCCAGCTGCTGACCATGACATCGGGTGTGAAGTGGAACGAGGACTACGCGGACCCGAACGCCGACGTGGCGAAGTTCAACAACCACAAACCCGAGGAGGGCGTAGACGCACTGGTGAGCTACATGCGAAAACTTCCGCGTGAGGTGCCCGCCGGCACGCGCTGGCTCTACAGCACGGGTGAGACCAACCTGGTCGGCATCCTCCTTAACCAGGCGACAAAAAAGCCCTTATCGGCCTATTTGTCAGAAAAGATCTGGATTCCGGCCGGCATGGAACAGCAGGCCACCTGGATCCTCAGCAAGACCGGGCAAGAGATCAGCGGCTGCTGCATTCAGGCTGCGTCGCGGGACTTTGCGCGTTTCGGACAATTCATCCTTAATGGTGCCACAGTGAACGGACAAACCATCGTTCCCGAAGGTTGGTTGAACGAAGCCACCACCGCGCGCACCAGCATCGGCGAGCCAGACCGCGGCTACGGTTACCAGTGGTGGACCTATGCCGACGGTAGCTTCACCGCGCGCGGCATCTTCGGCCAAGGCATCTTCATCGACCCCAAGCGCAAACTCGTCATCGCCTCCAACGCCAACTGGGCGGGTGGCGCCAGCGATCCTGCCGCCGGCGCATCACGTGAGGCGTTCTATCAGGCGGTGCAGAAGGCTGTGGATGATGAGATTGCGGCCGTGCCGGGTGCTACGCCTGCACGCTGATGGCCAGCGGCCAAGCCTGCGCATCAGTCGATTTGTGTCTCTTGAAGCCAACCACTTTTCCCGAACCTGCCCGTTAACAGTGAAAGTCCGCCATATTGCGGCCCCATTCACTTCGGTCCAGAGTGCGGTCCTGCGCGACGAACAAAATGTCAAATTGGCCGTGATGCCGTACCATGCGGTTGTCACCCTGGCCAAGCAACTTTCAACCACGACAAACTACATTCTCCATGGACAAGTCATCCTCTTACACGCCACCCAAGATCTGGTCTGCCAACAAGGAAATGGGGGGTCGCTTCGCCAGCATCAATCGCCCGACTGCAGGAGCGACCCACGAAAAAGAGCTGCCGGTGGGACGTCATCCGCTACAGCTCTATTCGCTGGGCACACCCAACGGCGTCAAGGTCACAGTGTTGCTGGAAGAGTTGCTGGCCGCCGGACACCTGGGTGCGGAGTACGACGCCTGGCTGATCCGGATCAACGAAGGCGACCAGTTCGGCAGCGGCTTCGTCGCAGTCAACCCAAACTCCAAGATACCGGCGTTGCTGGACCGCAGCGCAGCGACGCCGATCCGGGTGTTTGAGTCAGGTGCGATCCTGGTCTATCTGGCCGAGAAGTTCGGTGCCTTTCTTCCTGCCGACGCCGCCCGGCGCGCCGAATGCCTGTCGTGGCTGTTCTGGCAGATGGGCAGTGCGCCTTTTCTTGGCGGCGGGTTCGGTCATTTCTACGCTTACGCACCGACCAAGATCGAATACCCGATCGATCGGTACGCGATGGAGGTCAAGCGCCAGCTTGACGTGCTTGACCAACGACTCGCGCAAAGTCCCTACCTGGCGGGGGAGGAGTACACCATTGCCGACATGGCGGTCTGGCCTTGGTACGGTGCACTTGCCAAGGGGCAGCTGTACGAAGCCGGTGAATTCCTGCAAGTTCACACGTATACGCACGTGCTGCGCTGGACCAACCAGATTGCCCAACGCCCGGCCGTCAAGCGCGGGCGCATGGTCAACCGCACATTTGGTGAACCGGCCAGCCAATTGCATGAGCGCCATGATGCCGGCGACTTCGACACCAAGACGCAGGACAAGCTGGTTCAATCATGATCACTCCACACGACTGCAGCCCTGCTTCGAGCCCGCGCCGCGCACGGATTCTGCTGGCAGCAGTGTTGTTGCTACTGAATATGGGTGGTTGTGCCAATGTGGCCCCATCCGCGACCTCGGCGAGTGCGCCCGTATCAGGCACTCTTACAAAAGAACAAATCGCCGCGATCATTGCCAGCCCGGACCGAAGCGCGGCAGATCGAACCAACGATCTGCGTCGCAAACCTGATCAGATGCTGGCCTTCATTGGAATTCGATCTGGCTGGAGTGCACTGGATTTGAGCACTGGCGGCGGCTACACAACAGAATTGTTGGCGCGAGCGGTAGGACCAGGAGGGCGGGCCTTTGGGCAAAGTCAGCCCGCACGGCCTGCAGAGGCTCCAGCGCGACCTGCGGTGACCCCAGAAGGTAATTCTGCGCCCCAACTTCCGACCGCTCAACCTGCGCCACAAGCCCCGCGCAGAACATCTGCACAAGCGTTGGCGGAGCGGGCTAAAAATTCTTCGCTTTCAAATCTTTTTTCCGTCGTGCGCGTGTTTGAAGACCCGGTCCCGCCGGAGCTTTCCGGGCAACTTGACCTGGTAACGCTGATGTTCAACTACCACGATCTTGGGCATATGGGGATTGACCGTTCGCGGATGAATGCAGCGGTGTTTGCCGGTTTGAAGACGGGCGGCATGTACGTCATCGCAGACCATGCGGGACGGCCGGGTACTGGAATTTCCGAGTCCGGGACGCTGCATCGGATTGAGGAGGCGTTTCTGCAAAGAGAAGTCGAATCTGCAGGATTCAGACTTGTGGGTCATGGCGACTTTCTGCGCAACCCTTCAGACCCGCGTGACAAGAACACCCCCGAACCACCGCAACCCAAGGACGAATTCGTATTGAAGTTTATGAAACCTTAGAGATGGCCTTTTTCGGTCATCCGGCCGCAGTGAACTGAGCAAGCAACCGGTACAACATTTGGCGAAGAGGAGGCGAGACTGAAATGATTCAAGGTTCCTGTATTTGTGGCGAAGTGCGATGGCAGTTTGAAGGAAAACCTGACGGCGCAACCGCCTGCAACTGCACGGCATGCCGACGCTATGGCGTGCTCTGGGCCTACGACTACGAAGGTGAGGGCATCAAGGTCTCGGGCAAAACACAGGCGTATGTCCGCGGCAAGGCGCTGGAGTTTCACTTCTGTCCGGCTTGCGGCTGCGTGGCTTTCTGGCGCGGGCTGCAGACAGACGAGGAAGGACGCCGCCGAATCGCCGTTAACCTGCGACTTGCAGAGCCAGAAGCTGTCGCGCAGATTCCGGTCGACCACTTCGACGGCCTGAACACCTTTGACGACTTGCCGCGAGATGGTCGCTGTGTTTCTGACTACTGGTTCTAGGGTTCTGGCCAGCGCACTGGGGCCCACTCAAACCTTAAAACTCGCGCTCCTGCGTCATCCCAACCGCACGCACCAGCATTGGCGTGTTTCAACACGGAAATCACATGACTCGACAGCTCATCAGTTCAGGCTCCACGTTTGAAGCGCAAATTGGCTACTCGCGCGCGGTAGTGGCCGGGGACTGGGTTTTTGTCTCCGGCACAACCGGCTTCGACTACAGCACCATGTCAATCTCCGAGAGTCTTCTTGAGCAGACCGAACAGTGCCTGAAGAACATTGAGGCGGCACTGCGACAGGCAGACTCAAGCCTGAGCGATGTGGTGCGCGTGACCTATGTTCTGCCAAATGCCGGTGAGTTTGAGCGCTGTTGGCCGGTGCTTCGAAAGTATTTTGGCGAAGTGCGCCCTGCGGCAATGATGATTTCTGCCGGCCTCGCTGACCCGCGCATGAAGATTGAAATTGAAGTGACTGCGCTGAAGCAGTCGTAGCGTCCACACCGCACGTTTGCAAAAAGCTGCTTTGCCGAAATGACGTCCAGCCCTTCGGTCAAACCGTCTGCAACCCCTAAATATCAATAAAATAGGCCTCCAGGCACCGTGCAGCATGCGTGGACAGCTCCTTTTTATATAGCAAATTGAATTGCGTCGGGCGCGGGTTGTGCTGGTGGGGCCGGCGGACCGGGCATCCGTTCTCTGGCCCACGCTCTCGGGCATAGGTAGCTGGAGTGCTGACGGTCTGGCCTCAACACCTGTGATTGCTGATCCGGCGTTGCGGAAACCGCGAATGGGGCCGACGCACGGACACCCAATCCACCTGCCCTGCGAAGTGGTAGGTATGCGGGATTCGGATTGGGTACGTCGGAGGTGCGCAAGTTAAGTGGCTGAAAGCGGTTGGTTGGTGAGCGATTGTCGGATACCTGCTATGCTTTCCTAATGAAAGTCAGTGAGGTTCTCCGCATGCTCCAAATGGATGGATGGTATTTGGCAGCTACCAGAGGAAGTCATCGCCAGTTCAAGCACGCGAGCAGGCTTGGTCGCGTGACGGTGCCGGGAAAACCCAGCGACGATCTGGCGCCGGGCACCTTGAACAGCATTCTCAAACAGGCCGGCTTAAAGTGAGGTGAAATGCGTTACGCAATCGTGATTGAAAAGGCCGAAGGAAACTTTTGCGCCTATGTGCCCGACCTTCCTGGGTGTGTTGCAACAGGGGCGACCCTCATTGAAGTCGAAGAGCAAATTCGCGAAGCGATTGCCTTCCACGTCGACGGGCTGCTGGAAGATGGCCTACCGGTGCCTCCGGGTGCCAGCCAGGTCGAGTACGTCGAGGTCGCGGCATAAGCGTCCCGCAGGATGTTTGCAACACCGCAATGGCGGTGTTTTAGACCTGTAGTCCCCGTGCAGCACGCGTGGACAGCTCCTTTTTATATAGCAAATTAAATTGCGTCGGGCGCGGGTTGTGCGGCTGGTGGTGCCGGCGGACCGGGTACGATAGTCATGGTTTCTCCTTCCAGGTGAGTTGATGAAAAGTTTGACCTCGCCATCTTGGCACTCAGTTGCCGTAAACCGCAACCTTCAGGGCGCGCGGCTCGCTTGGGACGGGGAAGTCCCTTTCATTCATTGAGGCTGTCATGAATCACACTCCCACATCGGTACTCGGCAGTCCCGCAAAAGCAGGTCGCGTCATAGGCGCGATGTTCTTTGCGGTGTTTGGTGGCATGTGGCTAGGGCTGTGGGCGCACTCCGAATACCCTGAGTCTGTTGGCACTCTGCTCGCCATTGCAGCCGTTGCAGCCGCGCTTCTTGCCGCCGCCTACCGAGCTTACAAGGCCAACTCGCTTGCACTCAAGGTGATCGCACCAACACCTGAGAGCCTTCGCAAGTCCCGCATTTTCAATCTGGTCAATGCAGGGCAATGGGGCGTCATCGTTGTCGTGGCACTCATCCTCTCCCAAATCGGGCAAGCGAGGTGGATCCTGCCTGCGGTTGTTCTCATCGTCGGTCTGCACTTCTTGCCGCTCGCTCGATTGTTCGCGTATTGGCCACACTACCTCACCGGCGCCGCGCTCATCCTTCTTGCCAGCGTCTATCCGTTCGTCGCACCCGAAGGCCCAGAGAGCGCTGTTGGTGCTCTCGGAACTGGTCTCATCCTTTGGCTAAGCGCCGTCTGGGCAATCTCTCCCTACTCGTCTGCGCAAGAATGACACCGCGTGGCGCGGATCGTCACGTAGTCAGCATGAGGAAAGCCAATGAACGCGAACAAGCCGGCATCGCATCGCACTTTGAAATCTGACCTCGCCCGTGTCGACGCCCATGTGTTGACGGCAGGCGAGTATGAAGAACTGCCTGAACTCACGGAAGAAACGCTCGCGCACGCCCGTGTCAACAAAGGGGGGCGGCCGCTGTCGCCAAATCCTCGCAAGCTGCTCTCTTTGAGGCTGCCTGCTGATACTATTGAGCGCTGGAAGCCTCACAAGATGCACTCTCGCATTGCCATTGCCACAGATGAGTCACACAACATGAAGCCACCCCTTGGAACGATCATCATCTACGCCCGCGATATGCAGAAGACGGCAACTTTCTACGCCAAGCACTTCGGCTTCAAGACATCAGGCGAAGTTCTGGAGGGGCTCATCGAACTGAGCGCGTCGAATGGCGGCGCAGGCATCCTAATTCATCAGGCCGCTAAATCAATCAAACTCGGGCAGGTCGGAGTCAAGCTTTCGTTTCACGTCGAAGACCTGCCGGCCTTCATTGCAGAAGCCGCAGCAAATGGTCTGAAATTCGGCACTGTGCACGAGGCAAACGGGTATTCATTTGCAAACGCGAAGGACCCGGACAAGAACTCCGTCAGCATTTCAAGTCGAAGTTTTCGCAAAGTAGGCGCAAATGAGGCTTAACAGGTTCGTCGATTGGACCCACCATGGCGGCCAACTAGGTCGTCATTTTTCAAGTCTGAGTGCGCCATTGCGGTCCACTCACGGCCAACGTTAAATTTCACTTTGCGCTCTGGTATTTTGTAGATACAATTTAGCATGGTCACATGGGACGAATCAAAGCGCAAGCTGAACATCAAGAATCACGGGCTTGATTTTGTTGGATGCGATGCAGTCTGAGACCACTTCACAGTGACCCGCGAGGACAAACGGTAAGACTACGCTGAAGAGCGCTTGGTTTGTTTCGGTCTTCTTGAGGCAGATGTGGTTGTGATGGTTTACACCGAGCGCCCGAAAGGGCCTCACGTAATTTCACTGCGAAAGACAGAAATACATGAAGCTCGCTACTACCGCCAAGTTGCCAAAGAAAACCTCGGCTAAGGTCAACGACCCAGACAATCCAGCATGGACTGAGGACATGCTGGGTGCGCCAGTGCTGAGGCGTGGACGTGGCCCTCAAGCTACTCCAACGAAGGTGCTCACCTCTGTCCGTTTGGATGCGGATATTCTGGAGTTCTTCAAGTCGCAAGGGGCTGGCTATCAGTCACGGATCAATGCAGTTCTTCGCACGGCAGTGGAGCGAAATTTAACTGTTCGTCCAAACGCGACAACGCGCAAGCGCGTCGCGGCTTGACTTCGACGATAGGCTACCCGCACAAACTATCCCGGGGAGTCTGGCGATTGGCGTCAGGTCAAGCCAACCGCGCCGCCCGCCCGGCCACCGCCCGACAAGCTCTCTTGCAACGCCAAAATATCAATCAAATTGGCCGCCAGACCCCGTGCAGCATGCGCAGACAGCTATAAAAAATATAGCGGTTAAAGGGACGCTACTGCACACCCGCAGGGTAGTGCGCGCCAACCCAGCGCTCAAACTGCTGGCACATGGCCTGGTCTGACTGGCTGTTGTCGGCAATCACCTCGGCACCATGCACGATGCGGATGACGGCGTCCAGGCTGGCGGCAGCGGGGGCCGGGTAGTTGCGCGTGGCGGCGGCGGCCATCTGGCGCTGGGCTTCATCCCAGGATTGCGCCACGGTCTGGTTGCAGCTGTCGGCCAGGTATTTGGGGTTGAACGGCTCTCCGGTCAGGCTCAGCAGCGTGTCGTTGTGGCTGACGCTGTTGCCGCGCGCCCAGTAATGCTCGGCCAGCAGCGGGCCGATGGCCGGGTTGTCGGTGAGAAAGCCGTACTCGCGCTCAAAGTAAGCGCGCGTCTGGTACACCGCCATGTTGGCCAGCAGATAGCCGTGGTAGGCGGCGGCCGACTCCTGGTTGAGCAGATGCGGTATTGACAGCAGCGGGCGTGGCCCGACGGCGACGCCCAGGATGCGCTGCTCGCAGTCGCGCGCCAGCGCCAGCACGCGCTCAGGCTCAAGCTGGTCGTCGCTCAACTGGTAGAGCGCACGCTCGAAGTAGGGCACCACCAGAATGCCGCGCTCGGCATACGCGGCAAACGGTTGCGTGGTCTCGATGCGGGCACGAATCAGCGCGTCCGGAATCGGCTCGCCCTGGGCGTTGCGCGCATAGCGCTTGAGCCAGTCGGCGTCGTCGAGCAGGCTGTCGCAAAACATCGACTGGGTTTCGGCGTAGGCCATCGAGGTTGGGGCGAACTCCTGCGAGAAGCACGGTGAGTTTTGCGTGACGTTGGCAAAGTGGGCGGCGTGGCCACCCTCATGGAACAAGGTGTTGATGGAGCGCGCACCGCTGCCAATCTGGTCGGGCGTGGCATTGGCGGTAAAGTTGATTTGCCCGGCCACCCACTGGCCCCGGGCATCGGTATACGAGGGAATCGGGCCGTGGCAAAAGCCATTCTGGTACTTGCCGCTGCGCTCCAGCAGGTCAAGCTGCATGGTGGCGCCGCGGTAGCTGATGCCCAGGCGGCGAAAGCTCTCGATCCAGCGTTGCAGACCCTGGGCAAATGACAGATACGGGTCGAGCTGGCGCGTCACGTCACCGCTGATGTAAAAGCGCAGGTTCCAGGGCTTGACGGCGTCGGGTCCGCGCGCCTGCACCAGCTCGCTCAGGGCGCGCTCGTTGGCGGCGCGGGTGCGCTGCTCGAAGTCGTCCAGAATGGTGAACAGCTGCGTGGCCGACATCTGCTCGTTCTTCTGCACCTTGTAGTCAAAATAGTTGTCGAACCCCTGGGCGCGGGCAAAGGCATTGCGTTTGCTGACGATAGCCAGCCAGCCGTTTTGCAGCACCCAGCGTTCCAGCGACATCAGTGCCTGGTGCGAGCTCTGGCGTGCCGCCTCAATGCGGTTGGTGCCCATGTTGGTAGCCAGCGTGCTCAGGCTGGCGTCTTCCAGCACGCCGGCTTCGCCCACATGCTGCAACACCAGAGCGCGCCGCCGGGTAAACAGATCGGCCTCCAGCTCGATCAGCTTGCGCATGAGCTGGCGCGCGGCATCGCTGTCGATGATGTTGCACTCAAACAGCGCCAGCCAGCCCTTGAGGCCGTGGCGCAGCGCGCGTGCGGCGTCATCTGCGTCAGTGTCAGGCAGGCTGGCCAGCGCGCTGCGCACCGCCGCCAGGCGCGCCGGGTCGGAGATGAAGTTCTTGTAGGCCTCTTCGGCCCGGGCAAAACCGGCGTCGTCGCTGGAGGTGGCCATGTAGGTGGCCCAGAACAGGTCTTCCTTGGTTTTGTGAACCGCGGAATAGTCGGTGTTGAGGCTGTCAAACAGCTGGCGTGCAGAGGGCATGCGGGGCTCCGTTGAGTGTCAAGCAAAAAAATCAGCGATTTGGGTCGGGGAAAATCATGCCATGCAGGCCGCGCTTGTGCTCGAACGGCTGCCATTGGCCCTCGGCTTGCGCGAGCCGGTCGGCCACCGCCCACCATGCGCTGGGATTCAGGCCGAGGCCGACGTGGCTGGCAATGACTTCCAGGTTTTCTGTTTGCGGGTTGGCTTTGCTTGGCGCCTGAATGCTGGCGGGCCAGGCCACCACGCCGTCCGTGCGGGAATAGATGGAGGTGGTGGGCATCGGGGGTGCCGTGGGCAAGTCAAACTGCGCTACTTCGGCGTGGATGTCGCGCCCGCTGGTGAGCTGGTAGAGACGCCAGGCGTTGGTGCTGTGGTGCGAGCCGGCAAACGGCGTGCCCAGGGTGATGACGCTGCGCACGCAGTCGGGCAGTTCCTTGGCCAGTTCACGCGCGTAAATACCGCCCAGGCTCCAGCCAATCAGGCTGACTTTTTTGCCGGTGACGCGCCAGGTGTCGAGCACTTGTTGCCGCGCCGCCTGCAACACACCGGCACGCGGGCCAAAGTTGAATCCCTGGTTCCAGCCGGACACGTCGTGTCCGAGCTTCTCCAGAAAGCCGCGCATCGGCACGGTGGAGCCGTCACTGGCCGACAAGCCCGGAAAGACGATGACTGAATGGCCGTCGCCGACCGGCGCGCGGCGCAAATACGGCCAGGCCGGGATGACCGAGCCGAGTTCCCAGAGGGCGCGAAATTCCATCGCTATCAGCCACGGGCTGGGGGCGGGGTGGGGTGTGTTCTGCTCGACGGGTTGCTTGCGTGCCATAAGGTCGGTGTATGGGGGCCGGGAGGTGGGTGGCGGGTTGGGTGAGTCGCAGTTTAACGGGCCGCCGCGGCTGTCGCGCAGGTGTCAGGTCGGCCGGCTTTTCAGCGGGCTGCGCTGGCCCAGGTCGTCAAGGTACTGGTCAATGCCCTGGCCCTCGCGTTCCAGAAAGCGCTCAACGGCGTCGGCAAACGAGGGGTGCGCCAGCCAGTGCGCGCTGCTGGTCTTGACCGGCAGCAGCGCACGCGCCATTTTGTGCTCGCCCTGGGCGCCGCCTTCAAAGCGCTGGTAGCCGTGTTCAATGCACCATTGCAGGGGCTGGTAGTAGCAGGCTTCAAAGTGCAGGCAGTCAACCCGCTCCAGCGCGCCCCAGTAGCGCCCATACGCCACCGATTTCGTATTTTTCAAGCCATTTTGGCCTGTAGCGCCCGTGCACTGTGCGCAGACAGCTATTAAACTTGTAGCAATTGGCCGACCCTGACGCTGCGCCACAAACAGCAACCAGTTCTCCGGCATGGTGTTGGCCATGGCCTGAAAGAACGCGCGGCTCAAATACGGCGCATTGCCGTGCTCCAGGTAAGTGCGTTCGTAGCAGCGGTAAAAAAAATCCCAATCCGCAGGCGCGATGGCGCTGCCCAGCGACCAGCGGAAGGTAACGCCGGCGTCGCTGACCTTGCGCCGCTCCTGGCGAATTTTCTTGCGTTTTTCCTGCGATAGCGAGGCCAGAAATTGCCCGAAATCGTTGTAGCCAAAGGTGTCACCGGCGGCCAGCGCTGCCGGCCCGCTGGCAAGCGCCGGGGCGATGTTGTTCCAGTGGAATTGAACGCTGTGGCGCAGCATCAGGCCGGCTTCCTGGCAGGCCGCAAGGTCGTCTGCGCTGGCAAACAGCAGGTGCAGCGATGACAGCCCTTCGGCTTGGCACCACTGAATCAGTGCGCGCAGCAGCACAAGGCGTTCTGCGGCGTTGCGGGCCAGCAGGCGGCTTCCGGGCACCGGCGTAAAGGGCACGGCCACCACGGCTTTGGGGTAGTAGGCCAGGCCGTGCTGCGCGTAGGCGTTGGCCCACGCGTGGTCAAACACGTACTCGCCATAGGAGTGGGTCTTGAGGTAGAGGGCGCAGGCGCCCACCAGCGTGGTGCCGTGTTCAAGGACGATGAAGCGCGGCGTCCAGCCGGTCTCAGGGCTGGCGCTGCCGCTGCGGTGCAGCGCGCTCAGGTACTCGTGGCGCATGAACGGCGTGGCTTCGCTCTGGCCTGCCAGCAGCGCGTTCCATTGCGGCGCGCTCAGCGTGTCGGGAGAGTCCAGCACCCGGATGACATAATCGTTCGACTCCTGCTTCAAGGTTTCCCCATTCATTTTTCACCTGCGGTCCATGACACTCAAACTCTGCCTCGCCCAGCTCAATTTTGTCGTTGGCGATATGGCGGGCAACGCACAAAAAATCGTCAACACGGCACGCGCGGCCTACGCCGACGGGGTGCGCCTGCTGCTGACGCCGGAACTCTCGATTTGCGGCTACGCGGCCGAAGATCTTTTTTTGCGTCCCGCCTTCATCACTGCCTGCGATGATGCCGTGAAATGGGTGGCCGCTGAGCTGGCCGGGTTAAAAGACCTGACGGTGGTGGTAGGCCACCCCAGCGGCGGTGACAGCCGCACGCGCTCGGTGGCGGTGCAAAACCGCTACAACGCCGCCAGCGTGCTGTGCGAGGGTACGCTATTGGCAACCTATGCCAAACGCGAGTTGCCCAACTACCAGGTGTTTGACGAGCGCCGCTATTTCACGCCGGGCCAGGGCGTGTGTGTGTTTGAAGCCGGTGCCGCGGGTCATAAGGTCAAGGTCGGCCTGCTGATTTGCGAGGACGCCTGGTTCGAGGAGCCGGCCCGCCTGTGTATGCAAGCCGGTGCCGAACTGCTGGCAGTGATCAACGCCTCGCCTTTTCACATGGGCAAGGGTCATGAGCGCGAGCAGATGATGCGCACCCGGGTGCTGGCGTGCGGCTTGCCGCTGGTCTACGCGCATCTGGTGGGCGGGCAGGACGAAGTGGTTTTTGAAGGGCGGTCTTTTGCCCTCAACGCCGACGGCTCGGTTGCCGGGCGTGCCCCCGGATTTATAGAGAATACGCTTGTAGTGCAGGCCAATCGTGCACAGAAAGCTATTCATTTGATAGCAGATGTGACGCCGGAGCGCGCTGCCGAGGCTGACTTGTGGGACGCCCTGGTGCTGGGCGTGCGCGACTATATTGGCAAGAATGGATTCCCCAGCGTGTTGCTGGGCTTGTCCGGCGGCATTGACTCGGCGCTGGTGCTGGCGGTGGCCGTGGACGCGCTGGGCAAAGACCGGGTGCGCAGCGTCATGATGCCGTCGCCCTACACGGCTGACATCAGCTGGATTGACGCACGTGACATGGCGGCGCGCATGGGGGTGCGCTATGACGAGATTTCAATCGTGCCGGAGTTTGAGGCCTTCAAAAAATCGCTGGCACCGGAGTTCAACGGCCTGGCGCAAGACACTACCGAAGAGAACATTCAGGCCCGCATCCGGGGCACGCTGCTAATGGCGCTGTCCAACAAGTTTGGCAGCATTGTGCTGACCACCGGCAACAAATCCGAAATGGCCACCGGCTACTGCACGCTTTATGGTGACATGGCGGGTGGTTTTGCCGTGATCAAGGATCTGGCCAAAACGACGGTCTTCCGGCTGGCGCGCTGGCGCAACGCGAATGATCCGTATGGCACCGGCAGTGGCCCGATTCCCGGGCGCATCATCAGCCGCCCGCCCAGTGCCGAGTTGCGCCCAGACCAGACCGATCAGGACAGTTTGCCGCCCTACGAGGTGCTCGATGCGATTCTGGAGCGCTACATGGAGAACGATCAGAGCATCGAAGACATTATTGCCGCCGGCTTTGCGCGGGCCAACGTGGAGAAGGTGACGCGGCTCATCAAGATCAACGAATACAAGCGCCGCCAGGCGCCGGTAGGGATTCGTGTCACCCACCGCAGTTTTGGCAAGGATTGGCGTTATCCTATAACCAATAAATTTCGCGCTTGAATTGAAACCGTGCCCCACTAAAATTGGCACCTTGCGGGACAGCGCCCAGCAACGCAAAGCGAGCCAGCCCTGTCCTCAACTGATCAAAGGAAACCAAACATGAAACAGATCACCGCCATTGTCAAACCGTTCAAACTCGAAGAGGTGCGTGAAGCGCTGGCCGAATGCGGTGTTACCGGCCTGACCGTCACAGAGGTCAAGGGCTTCGGACGCCAGAAAGGCCACACCGAGCTTTACCGCGGCGCCGAGTATGTGGTGGACTTTCTGCCCAAGGTGAAGGTGGAGGTGGTGGTGAAGACCGACGACGTGGACCGCTGTGTGGACGCCATTGTGAAAGCCGCTCACACGGGCAAGATTGGCGATGGCAAAATTTTTGTCACCAGCGTCGAGCGCGTCGTGCGCATCCGTACCGGCGAACAGGACGAGTCGGCGGTTTGACCGGCGTCAGGCCTTGCCGGGGCGGGGTTTTGAGATCAGGCGGGTGCCCGCCAGCGCATCGTGCCAGAACTGCTGTTGCGGGTGAAATCGGCTCAGCAAGGCCCAGATCAGGACCCAGCCGGCAGCAATGACAACTGACTCCGGTGCCGACAGTTTGAACGGGGCGACGGCCGCCAGCGCCGGCAGGAACCAGAGCCAGCTCAACAGGTAGCGCAGCAAAGCGCGGGCCTGGGTGACAGGTTGGCCGGAGCGGTCGACCACGGTGATGTCCCAGGTTTTCATGGCCAGCGTTTGCCCTCTGGACCACAACCAGACGAAATAAATGCCGAAGATGATGAACAGGAAGGCTTGCAGCGCATGCCGGTTGTCCATGGCGTTGCGTGTTTGGCTCAGCGTGCCAAAAAGGTAACCGGCAATGAAAACCACGCCGAACATCAAGAGACCTTCATAAAGCCAGCAGGCCATGCGGCGGGCAAGACCAGGCGTTTTCACGGCAGTCAGCGCTTCTGCGTGGGGCTGGGCTCACCAGGTGTTTGCGGCAGCAGCGTGTTTCTATTGACCGCGTAGTTGGCCGCTGCAGTGCTTGACGCCTTTTTTGGTGTTTGCCGGGTCACCGGAACTATCGCCAGCTTTTGCACCGGGACCGGTTTGGCCGCAGCAGTGGCGCCAACCGGTTTGTGGCTGGCTGAACTCGCCAGCTTTTTCTTTTCTTCAGGACTGAGCGCTTGATAGGCTTGCCAGGTGCTCGTTTTTTCAGTCGGCGTGAGTTGCTTGGTCTGCGCGAAATTCAATCGGGCCTGATTGCGCTGCTGCTGGCTGAGCGATGCCCACTCCGTCATGCGGCTGTGCAGCTTGGCTTGCTCGGTGGGCGCCAGATTGGGGTAACTTGCCGCTATGGCGATCCATTTACGTTTGCGGAATTCCGAAAGTGTGTTCCAGTTCGCCGCCAAGGGTTTTAACGACGCTTGCTGGGAAGGAGTCAGCTCCTGCCAGGCTGGTTTGGAAGAAACTTTAAGTGCGCTGGTATTTTTTGCCACCACACCCGAGTTGGATAACTTCACCGGTGCCGGCACCAGCGGCGGCGTGGCTGCGACACCCTGGGCCAGGGCGCAAACGGCCGAGGTGCTCAAAACCGTCAAAATGGAAAAGATCAGTCCGCAGGTCAGCTTGCCCGGCACCGCAGAGTGATTTTGTTGATCGACGGCGGGCGTAAACATCGGCATGCCCAGACTACGGTCTTTGTTCAGTGTTGATCTTGAGAAATTGGGCGAACCCGGGGTCTGTATAAGCGGCCGGGGGCAGGTCGTCCGTCAATAACGCCGCATCAATTTCGGCGAGTTCGTCAGTGCGGTTGGTGTCCTGTATGACGTTGATGGCAATCAGCCCAAGTATCAGCGCCAGCAGGGGCAGGGTGGCCGCAATCCGGTCCCACCAGTTGAGGTGCTCGTCGCCAAAGGTCAGCGTTGCAGCGGAACCCGATACCGCAACACTGCTGGCGACGCGCAGGGTACTGATTTTTCTCTTGCCGACGGCCTGCGATCGTGCGGCGCGCAGCCGTTCTGAAACGTCATAAGGCAGGTCGTCAGAAGCGTCAGACAGACGCGCCGCGATCTGCAGCCCAAAACGGTCCTGCGCAATTTGATTCTGATAGTGGTACGAATTTGTCATAGTGTCATTCCCTTCGCCCGCAAAGCTCTGCTCAGGGCCTGAACAGCGCGCGAACAGTGCGTTTTCACACTTCCTTGCGAGCAACCCATCGCCGCCGCAGTCTCTGCCACGTCCAACTCCTCCCAGTAACGCATGAGGAAGGCTTCCCGTTGACGGGCTGGCAGTTCCTGAATTTCAGCTTCAATAGCACGCAAGGTTTGTGCCCGTTGCGTTGAACTCTCCGGACTTTCTGATTGTTCGGAGTTGTTTTCTACATTTAAAGTTTCCAGCAAATCGAATTCCCCGTCTTCACCGGGGGATTCGAAGTCGCTCAGGTTCGAAAAAAGGGCATTTCTGGTTTTTTGTCGCCGGAACCAGTCCAGCGTGCAGTTGGACAGGATTCGCTGGAACAGCATGGGCAGTTCGGCCGCCGGCTTGTCGCCGTAATGCTCGGCCAGTTTCATCATGCTGTCCTGCACGATGTCCAGTGCGGAATCAACGTTGCGTACGTGGTAGACCGATCGTTTGAAGGCGCGTTTTTCGACGCTTTTCAAAAAATCGGAGAGTTCTTGTTCAGTTGCCAAGAGGGTTTTGCCTGGAATTGGCCATGAAGTTGGTTGGTTGGGGCGCGTTGCAACGCCAAGCCAGCGCTGTTGGGTGTCAATTATGGCATTTGGAACGCATTATTCTTGCGGCTGACGGGTGTTTCAATTTGTCCAGTGCGATAATGCGCGCTGCAAATCTAAAGGCAAACGGGTCATGGTCCGGCGCAAGAATCACTGCGCCTATGGCTTTGGCTTTAAGTTCCGACGCGACTCCACAAGTGTTTGCGAAGGGGTACCCAAGGTTTTTCGTCAGAGAAATTCACAAAGGTTGAACATGAAAATATCAAAAGCCGAAATAGCGTCGGCCACCACAATAGCGACTACGGCCAAGGCCCCCCCGACAACACCAGCGGAGCAGGAACTCAGAGGCGCCGAGATTCTTGTCAAGGCGTTGCAGGCCGAAGGTGTCAAATACGTCTGGGGCTACCCGGGCGGTGCCGTGCTGCACATTTACGATGCTTTTTACAAGCAGGACACCATTCAACACATTTTGGTGCGGCATGAGCAGGCAGCCGTTCACGCAGCGGATGGCTACGCGCGCGCTACCGGGGATGTCGGCGTGGCGCTGGTGACCTCGGGACCGGGTGTTACGAACGCGGTAACCGGTATTGCCACTGCCTATATGGACAGCATTCCCATGGTGATTGTGACCGGACAGGTGCCAACGCATGCAATTGGGCTGGATGCGTTCCAGGAATGTGACGCGGTCGGCATCACGCGGCCAGTGGTAAAACACAATTTTCTGGTCAAGGACGCACATGACCTGGCCGAAACCATGAAGAAGGCTTTTCACATCGCCCGTAGCGGGCGACCTGGTCCGGTGGTGGTGGATATTCCCAAAGATGTTTCGTTCAAGAAGGTGCCTTATAGCGGGTATCCGGCAACTGTGGAAATGCGCTCTTACAACCCGGTTCGCAAAGGCCATGGTGGGCAAATTCGCAAGGCACTGCAGTTGTTGCTGGCTGCGAAACGTCCTTATATCTACACCGGGGGCGGTGTACTGCTGAGCAATGCGTCCGCCGAATTGCGCACGCTGGTCGATATGTTGGGATATCCCTGTACAAATACCTTGATGGGGCTGGGCGCCTATCCGGCCAGTGACCGCAAGTTTTTGGGCATGCTGGGCATGCACGGCACTGTGGAAGCCAATAATGCGATGCAAAACTGCGATGTGTTGCTGGCCGTTGGCGCCCGCTTTGATGACCGGGTTATTGGCAATCCGAAACACTTCGCCCAGAATGAACGAAAAATCATTCACATTGACATTGATCCGTCGAGTATCTCCAAGCGGGTGAAGGTCGACATACCGATTGTGGGCGACGTCAAGGACGTGTTGTCCGAAATGATCGCCATGATCAGGGAAAGTGCGTCCAGGCCGGATGCCGTGGCGCTTGGCGCATGGTGGGACACTATTGAAGGCTGGCGCAAGCGTGACTGCCTCAAGTATGACCACGGAAAAAATGACGTGATCAAGCCGCAGTACGTCGTTGAAACGCTCTGGAACATGACCAAGGACGTTGACGCCTATATTACGTCGGATGTGGGGCAGCACCAGATGTGGGCGGCGCAGTACTATCGGTTCGACAAGCCGCGTCGATGGATCAATTCGGGCGGACTCGGGACGATGGGCGTGGGTATTCCCTATGCAATGGGCATCAAGTTGGCAAAACCTGACAGCGAGGTGTTTTGTATCACCGGTGAGGGGTCGGTGCAGATGTGCATCCAGGAACTCTCGACCTGTTTGCAGTACAACACCCCCATCAAGATCGTCTCGCTCAACAACCGCTATCTCGGCATGGTTCGCCAGTGGCAGGAAGTCGAATACGAGGGGCGCTATAGCCACAGTTATATGGATGCCCTGCCCAATTTTGTAAAACTGGCTGAAGCCTATGGCCACGTGGGGATGCTGATTGAGCGTGCCCAGGACGTCGAGCCGGCGCTGCGTGAAGCGCGCAAGCTGAAGGATCGTACCGTTTTTATGGATTTCCGGACAGATCCAACAGAGAATGTATTTCCGATGGTAAAGGCCGGCAACGGCATTACCGAAATGTTGCTCGGTTCGGAAGATCTTTAATTAACTTTTGACGAATCTATTGTTTGCCGAGCCTGGTGGTTACCGCCACCGGGGGAGGGCGACGAAAAGAGGAATCCAATATCATGAAACACATCATTGCAGTATTGCTGGAAAACGAGCCCGGTGCACTTTCCCGGGTGGTTGGCCTGTTTTCTGCGCGCGGTTACAACATTGAATCTCTCACGGTTGCACCGACCGAGGATCCCAGTTTGTCGCGTATGACAATACAGACCACGGGGTCGGACGATGTCATTGAACAAATTACGAAACACCTGAATCGACTGATTGAAGTTGTGAAGGTGGTTGACCTGACGGAGGGCGCGTATATCGAGCGTGAACTTATGATGGTAAAGGTTCGCGCCGTGGGCAAGGAGCGTGAAGAAATGAAGCGCATGGCCGATATATTTCGGGGTCGCATCATTGACGTTACCGAGAAAAGTTACACCATCGAGTTGACCGGGGACCAGTCAAAAAATGACGCTTTTCTGGAGGCTATCGAGCGCGGTGCGATTCTGGAAACCGTTCGCACCGGCTCCAGCGGGATCGGTCGTGGCGAACGCATATTGAGAGTTTGATTTTTTACAACGGAGAGAAAAAATGAAGGTTTATTACGACAAGGACTGCGACCTGAGTCTTATCAAGGGCAAGACGGTTGCGATCATTGGCTACGGTAGCCAGGGCCATGCCCATGCGCAGAATCTGAACGACAGTGGTGTAAAAGTTGTCGTTGGATTGCGCAAGGGGGGCGCGTCCTGGTCCAAGGTTGAAAAGGCCGGGCTCAAAGTCGCTGAAGTCGCTGCGGCAGTCAAGAACGCCGACGTGGTCATGATCTTGTTGCCGGATGAACAAATCGGTGCAGTCTATGCCAATGACGTCGAGCCCAATATCAAACAGGGTGCATCCCTGGTGTTCGCGCATGGTTTCAATGTTCACTACGGGTTGGTGAGTCCGCGGGCGGATCTGGACGTCTGGATGGTGGCCCCGAAGGCACCAGGCCACACGGTACGTGGCACCTATGTGCAGGGGGGAGGAGTGCCTCACCTGATCGCCATTCATCAGGATAAATCAGGCCGTACACGTGATCTGGCCCTGAGCTACGCCATGGCCAACGGGGGTGGCAAGGCCGGCATTATTGAAACCAATTTCCGCGAAGAAACGGAAACGGACTTGTTTGGTGAACAAGCTGTTTTGTGTGGTGGAACGGTTGAGCTGATCAAAGCCGGGTTTGAGACGTTGGTGGAAGCGGGTTATGCACCTGAAATGGCGTACTTTGAGTGCCTGCATGAACTCAAATTGATTGTCGACATGATTTATGAGGGCGGCATAGCCAACATGAATTATTCGATTTCCAACAATGCCGAATATGGTGAGTATGTGACAGGCCCTCGCATTGTTACCGGTGCCACCAAAGACGCTATGCGGCAGTGCCTGAAAGACATCCAGACGGGCGAGTACGCCAAGAGTTTTATTCTGGAAAACAAGGCGGGCGCGCCGACTTTGTTGAGTCGCCGTCGTTTGACGTCCGAGCACCAAATTGAACAGGTGGGTGAAAAACTACGTGCCATGATGCCCTGGATCAAGAAGAACAAACTGGTCGATCAGACCAAAAACTGATTCGTCTGACTGTGCTTCACGGGCCACTTCGGTGGCCCATTTTGTTTGCCAGCGACACATGCGCCTGCCGTACACTGGAGGGCCTCCCACTGAAGAAGTTCCATCCATGAACGACGACGAACAGCCCGGCCCCAAGATAGAGGAAAATACCGCCCTTCCCAAGCGCCGCAAGGGTTTGTACGTACTCCCCAACTTGTTCACGCTGGCTGCGCTATTTGGTGGTTTCTATGCGATTGTGATGGCCATCAACGGACGCTTTGACCTGGCCGCCTGGGGTATTGCCTGTGCCATGGTGCTGGACAGCCTGGATGGTCGCGTGGCACGGATGACCAATACCCAGAGTGCCTTTGGCGAGCAGATGGATTCGCTCTCCGATATGGTGTCGTTTGGTGCAGCGCCGGCACTCATTTCCTATATGTGGGCACTCAAGGGCTTGGGTCGATGGGGCTGGATTGCCGCTTTCGTGTATGTGTCCTGCGCCGCCTTGCGGCTGGCCCGCTTCAATGTTAATACCAGTGTTGTGGACAAGCGGTTTTTTCAAGGATTGCCGTCGCCTGCCGCTGCAGCCTTGCTGGCCAGTTTTATCTATGCCATGAATGACCTTGACATCCAGGGGCCGGCCGTGGCCTGGCCGATGTTTGGTCTGGCTTTGTACGCGGGTCTGACCATGGTTACCAATGTACCGTTTTACAGTTTCAAAGATCTATCGAAGAAGAGCGTGCCCTTTGTCGTTCTGGTCATGCTTGCGCTCGTCATTGCCGCCATCAATATCGATCCGCCGAAAGTGTTGTTTGCCCTGTTTGTCTTGTATGGTCTCAGTGGTTACGTCACGTATGGCTGGCGCAAGACCAAGGGTGTCCAGACCAGCGTTATCAGCACATCAACTGATGAACCGGATGAAAGAGGACTACACAAGTGACTAATACCCGGTGGCCGCGAATCATCTTTAATTTTTTCAGATCGATGCAAAAAACTTGTGGTACATTGAGCACATGAAATTGATGCTGCTAGCGCTACAACTAACACCGGACGGGTGGAGACGGTAGCGCACGCGCTCACCAAAACCAAAAGCCCGTATGCAATCGCAGCGGGCTTTTTGCTTTGGACGTTGATTTTTATTGCGGATTTTCAGGAACCAGGAGAAAACAGATGGCTGACAAATTGATTATTTTTGACACCACGTTGCGTGATGGGGAGCAATCACCCGGCGCGTCCATGAACAAGGACGAAAAGCTGCGCATCGCCCGCCAATTGGAGCGACTCAAGGTGGACGTCATCGAGGCCGGTTTTGCGGCGAGTTCAAATGGTGATTTCGAAGCCGTTCAGTGTATTGCCAACGCGATCAAGGACTCCACAATTTGTTCACTGTCGCGCGCCAACGACCGGGATATTTCACGGGCTGCGGAAGCGCTCAAGGGAGCCAATAGCGCACGCATCCACACCTTCATTGCGACGTCGCCATTGCATATGGAGAAAAAACTGCGTATGACACCAGATCAGGTGTTTGAACAGGCCAGGCTGGCAGTTCGTTTCGCGCGCAATCTGGTTGACGATGTTGAGTTCAGTCCGGAGGATGGATATCGAAGCGACGTAGATTTTCTGTGCCGCGTTCTGGAAGCTGTGATCAGTGAAGGAGCGACCACCATCAACGTGCCAGACACGGTTGGCTATGCGATTCCGGAACTGTATGGCAATTTTATCAAGACCCTGCGTGAGCGGATTCCCAATTCGGATAAGGCCATCTGGTCTGTCCACTGTCACAATGATCTGGGCATGGCGGTTGCCAACTCACTGGCAGGTGTAAAAATTGGCGGTGCCCGCCAGGTGGAGTGCACGATCAATGGTTTGGGCGAACGGGCCGGCAACTGTAGCCTGGAGGAGATCGTCATGGCGGTCAAGACGCGGCGCGACTACTTCGGACTGGATTTGGGTATCGATGCCAAGCACATTCTGGCTGCCAGTCGCATGGTCAGTCAGACGACCGGTTTTGTGGTTCAACCCAATAAGGCGGTCGTTGGTGCCAACGCTTTTGCTCACGCTTCCGGTATTCACCAGGATGGCGTTTTGAAGGCTCGCGATACCTATGAAATCATGCGGGCTGAGGATGTCGGGTGGACCACCAATAAAATTATCCTAGGCAAACTGAGCGGACGCAACGCTTTCAAGCAGCGTCTTCAAGAGTTGGGTGTTCAGATGGAAAGTGAAGCTGATATCAATACAGCATTTGCAAAATTCAAGGAACTGGCTGATCGAAAGAGCGAAATTTTTGACGAAGACATTTTGGCGCTGGTAAGCGATGGGAGTGTGGCGCACGAGAAGGAGCAGTACGGCTTTGTTTCGCTGTCGCAACATAGTGAAACGGGTGAACGTCCACAGGCGAGTATTGTTTTTACTGTCGATGGCAAAGAAGTGAAAAGTTGTTCTGATGGTGATGGCCCGGTTGACGCATCCCTCAAAGCCATAGAAACGCATGTCAAAAGCGGTGCTGAAATGGTGCTTTACTCCGTGAATGCCATCAGCGGTTCGACCGAAAGCCAGGGGGAGGTCACGGTACGGTTGCAAAATAGTGGGCGGGTCGTTAATGGTGTTGGCGCTGACCCCGATATCATTGTGGCGTCGGCAAAGGCCTACTTGAGTGCACTGAACAAATTGCACAACAAGGCTGATCGCGTGGCCGCCCAGGGCTAGGGTAAATGCTTATTTTTAGGTTCTTGTTTAAGAAAGTCGCGCAACTATTTGATATTGCGCGATTTTTTTGTATAAACTAGCGTTGTGGATAAATAATTCCGGGGATCGATTCACAAACGTTTGCTGTCAGATTTTGTTTGGAAATATTTTGCGCCGTAATCTCTTTCTGCTTGGTCTGGTGATTGTTGTTTTGGCAGTTTCGTTGCCCCACGCCGAAGCTGCACAGCGAAAGCGCCAGGCTGCCAAATCCGCCGGTACCACGGTTGTTAAACGCAAAGCCGCCAAAATGTTGGTTGCAACCAGGCGTCGGACAGTTATTGACTCCGACAGCGTTGCGCCGAGGTCGTCGTTCGGACAGATAGCTGGTTTGCATGGCGCCCATGACTCGCTGGATTTGAAATCCAGTGTTGCTCTGGTGATCGACCAGGACACGAGTGAAGTGTTATTCAGCAAGAACGACAAAGCTGTCTTGCCGATAGCGTCGCTTACCAAACTTATGACAGGATTGGTCGTCAGCGAGGCGCAATTGCCGATGGATGAGGTGATTACTATTTCCCAAGCCGATGTAGACACGGAAAAAGGCAGCAGATCCCGCTTGAAGGTCGGTACTGAACTAAGCCGTGGTGAATTGTTGCATCTGGCGCTGATGTCTAGTGAAAACCGTGCTGCCCATGCGCTTGGCCGGACATATCCGGGCGGTTTGCCAGCGTTTGTTGGTTTGATGAACGCCAAGGCCAAATCCATAGGCATGAGCGATACCAATTATGCGGAACCGACAGGATTGTCGAGCAAGAATCAGTCCAGCGCGCGTGATCTGGTCAAGCTTGTCAATATTGCCTACGGCGATCCTGCCTTGCGTGCCTTGTCGACGTCTCCTGAACACCAGGTGGCTGTCGGCAACCGAACGCTCCAATACAGAAACACCAACCGACTGGTCAAAAATCCGGCTTGGGAGATTGGACTGCAAAAGACTGGTTATATTTCAGAAGCGGGGCAGTGTCTGGTCATGCAGGCCAAAGTGGCTGGCCGAAAGCTTATTATGGTATTTCTTGATTCGGCCGGTAAGTTAAGTCGAATTGGCGATGCGGAACGAGTGCGGCGCTGGGTGGAGTCAGCACCGGCTGTGACGTCGGGTACGGTCCCATTGGTTAGTATTTTGAGGGGTGAAGAAACTGTGGCGGGCACTGCCCCGCAAGCCACCTCCGGACTACCGGACGGAGTTTGGCTTATGGCCCAAGGTCACTGAAATTTCATGAGCTGTTGCTTGAAGTTTTGGCAACCACTCTTCTTCCAGTCGCCCTGCTGGCGCAGAGATTGACAAGCCGGCGATCAACGTGCCCTGATCGTCGTATATGCCGGCTGCCATGCAGCGCACGCCAAGCTCAAGTTCTTCGTTGTCCCGCGCGTTACCGTACTGGCGTACTTTTGAAAGTTCCCGTTCCAGCATTGGTAACTGTGTCAGACTATTCTTTGTGTGACCGCTCAAACCGGTACGGCTTGCGTAGGCGCGGACTCGTTGCGGATCGTCAGCAGCCAAAAACAATTTACCCACTGAAGTGAGGTGCAATGGAGCGCGTCCGCCGATTGCACGAACTACCTGCATGCCAGACCGTTCACTGTAAGTGCGTTCAATATAAACAATTTCGTCTCCTTGGCGCATACTTAAATTGACCGGCTGCTGGATCAATTTATGCAACTCCCGCATCGGCGCCAGCGCCGCATCGCGCACGTTGAGACGACTCTTGACGAGATTCCCCAATTCAAGCAGGCGCATGCCAAGCCGATAGCTGCCAGGTTGCGGACGGTCCACGAATCGTCCGGTAGCCAAGTCGTTAAGCAAGCGGTGGGTTGTAGACAGATGCAGGCCTGCCTTTTCACTAATTTCCTTCAGCGAAATTGCCTCCTCCCGCGAGGCCAACACGTCCATCAGCGTAAACATGCGCTCGATGACTTGAACTGTGGGCGCGCTTGCTATGCTTGAATCAATTTTTCGCATGGGCATTCTTGTCTGTAGTGCGCTATTTTATCTGGTGGAATGAGCAACGGTGTGAATCAGTTATCCGCATTCGTAGTCTCGCCAGACCAAACGCCAGCGACAAGCTTCTCAAAGGGCATAAATTTGGCTTTGTAATTCATTGCTTGACTCTCGCAAATCCAGTAACCCAGGTAAACATAAGGTAGCGCCAAAATGTTTGCCTGTGCAATTTGCCACTGGATGCTGTAGGTTCCATAGCTGCTGTTGGGTTCGGGTTCCCAAAAAGTGTAAACAGCCGAAATACCGTCATTGAGTACATCAAGTATCGACACCATCTTTAACTGACCGGGAGAACCATCGGGCAGCGTCTCGTGAAATTCAACCAATCTGGAATTGACATGACTTTGCAACAGGAATTCAGAGTATTGATCGACACTGTCCTGATCCATACCGCTACCGGCGTGCCTCTCGTTCTGGTAGCGCAGATACATACGGTAGTGCTCCTCCCGGAAGCATAGGTCAAGTATGCGGCTTTGAAGACCGGAATGACGCGACCACGCGCGTCGCTGACTTCTGTTGGGTAGAAATTGCTTGGCAAGAACTCGCAAGGGTACGCAGGCCTGACATTGGTCGCAATACGGCCGGTATGTGAAGAGGCCGCTGCGTCGGAAGCCTTTGCTGACCAGACCAGAGTAGGCGGTGTTGTTGATCAAATGACTCGGCGTTGCTACTTGAGACCGGGCTTGTTGCCCGGGCAAATAGCTGCAGGAATAGGGAGCAGTTGCATAGAAATGCAGCGTCTGTAGGGGAGGGTCATTCAAATTCGTCACTTTGGTGTCGCTTTGCAGACAGTAGTTCGTCCCAGTATAGGGTGTCAAACTTCCAGGCTGGAGCCGCAAGCGCCAGTCCGCGTGCCAGTTGTTCAGTGAAATCATTCCGTGAAATTTCACGGGCGCCAAGAGAGGTCAAGTGACCGGTATTTTGCTGGCAATCAATCTGTTTGATGCCATGCCGGAGACAAAACGCGACCAGCGCGGCGAGCGCAATTTTGGAGGCATCCGTGGCGCGGCTGAACATGGATTCACCAAACACGAATTTGCCAATAGCAACACAGTACAAACCGCCGATAAGCCTGTTATCGACCCAGGTTTCGACGCTGTGGGCTAGGCCAACTCGATGCAGGTCGGTGTACGCCGCAATCATCTCAGGTACGATCCAGGTGCCTGTCTGGCCGCTACGCGGACTTGTTGAACAGGCGGTGATAACTTTTTCGAATGCCGTGTCAATTCGAATTTCGCAGTCCCTGATTCTGCGAAATTTTCGAAGTTTTTTTTCCAATGACGCGTGGAGCCGAAAATCTGCGACGGCAAGGACCATCCTGGGTGCCGGGCTCCACCAAAGAGTGGGTTGCCCGGCGCTGTACCACGGAAAAATTCCCTGGCTATAGGCGCTGCGCAGGGTATCAATGTTGAGAACACCGCCAGCAACCAGCAGACCCGGTGCCGGCGAGTCCTCACCCCAAGCCTGACTTGGTGGCGGAAAATCCTGGCCCGGCGCAAGCCATACAAGTTGGGGCGATTGAGATGGCATGTTTCGACTTTAGTCGATGAAGCGGTGCGATGACCCGTTACAATAGTATTACGTCGGGGCGTAGCGCAGCCTGGTAGCGCATCTGGTTTGGGACCAGAGGGTCGAAGGTTCGAATCCTTTCGCCCCGACCAACAGTCTACCTCGGAAAATCGGGTTTCAGGTGAGTGCCTGAAACCCGATTTTTCTGTTAGACGACCTTAACGATAGAGTAATTTTTTCCTCGTTGAAACGAGGTGCAACCGGTCGAAAGACCCGCAATACTACAGTTTGCCAACGTACGAAAAGGGATGTACTTTTTCATCCGTCAGCGGCACCGTGGCGGGCGCTGTTGCACACGGCAATAAGATGACCACCAACTGCAGATAGCACCAATGAAATCCTCTGATGACGATACATCAGCTTATGTTGAAAAGCGGGTATTACTGCTTTTGCTGGTCGCCGTCACGCTTGCGTTAGTGAGTATTCTTGTGCCCTTTTATGCGGCAATCATGTGGGGTGCCATCATTGCCTTGCTGTTCGAGCCAATGTACCGGCGTTTGCTGCACTGGCTGAACCGGCGGGCCACCCTGGCGGCACTGCTGACGCTGTTGATCGTGGTGCTTATTGTAATTCTGCCTCTGACGCTGGTCGCTGCGTCGCTGGCAAACGAAGCGGCATCCCTGTACCAAAAACTACAGTCAGGAGAAGTCAAACCGGGGCTTTACTTTCATGGGGTGTTTGACGCGTTGCCGGAGTGGGTTCGGGTACCGCTGGACCGCTTTGGACTGACCAATTTCGACGCCCTTCAGCGCCGCGTGACGGGCTTGTTGACGCAAGGCACACAGTTCATCGCAACGCAGGCCTTGAGCATCGGACAGAACACTTTTGAATTCGTTGTCAGTCTGTTCATTACCATGTACCTTGCATTTTTCCTGATTCGTGATGGCGACAGCGTTGTCGATGCTGTGCGGCGCGCGATTCCCCTGGCTCCGGCGCATAAGCAGGAACTATTGAACAAGTTCACCACCGTGATTCGTGCCACCGTCAAGGGTAATCTTGTGGTGGCAGCGATTCAGGGTGCGCTGGGCGGCATGGCGTTCTGGTTTCTCGATGTCAGCGGAGCTTTGCTTTGGGCATTACTGATGGCATTTCTGTCCTTGCTACCCTCTGTTGGCGCGGCTCTCGTATGGTTTCCGGTGGCGATTTATTTCATATTGACAGGAGCCGTCTGGCAGGGTGCTGCACTGATTGCTTTTGGCGTACTGGTGATCGGCTTGGTGGACAATTTGCTGCGACCCATCCTGGTGGGCAAGGACGCGCGCATTCCCGACTACGTGGTGATGATTACGACGGTTGGCGGCATGGCGGTTTTTGGCATCAACGGTTTTGTTCTGGGCCCCGCCATTGCCGCCATGTTTATTGCGGTCTGGCACATTTACGTGACATCGCGAGACGTTCCACAGCGTTAGCGACCTTCTCGTCAATCGAATGCGGTTTGTGCAGGATGCAGTGCGTTGCCAAACACACTGGTGGACCGATTGCCAAGCTCAAACTCAAGGTTACCCGCAATTTGGATGACCTGAAAATCACATTTCATGAAGTGCAAGATCTATTGCGCTGTGTTGGGTTTGCCGCGTAATGCTGATCGGTGCCAGGTCAAAAAGACTATCGAAAGCTGGCGCGAAGCCGGCAACTTGGCAATCTGAATCGCATTGAGGTTCTGCAGCGTCATGTGCGGCACCTACAGGCGCTGTTGCCCAGGCATCTGCAGCCATGCCTGGATCTTAGCCTGCAAATTTGACTGATCGTCTAGTCGGAGTTCTTGCCAGTGCACTGGTATGACCGACGGAGTTCACGTTATTGATTCCCGTAAATAGTGCTTTCTTTATGTTCGACAGCGCACAGAGGGTTCGGCGTCAGGTTGCCATACTCGGGTTCGAATTGCACTGCAACCGTCGTCGGCAAAAGCCATTTTTGGTTACGCCCTTGATTTTGGGTCATACGAGTAGGAAAGCAAATGAAAAAATACCAGGGTTTTGTCTTTAGGTCCGTGCCAGCGTTCATGGTGTTGTTACTGAGCATTCTGGCGGTTGGATGCGGCGGTTCAGGCCAGGATCCAATCCTTGGCGCGGACCGAATCGCCGTTCTTGCCCCCACAGTGACTGCCGTAGTACCGCTGGCCGACACGGTTGGCGTCCCGGTCAATACAAAAACCGTGGCAGCCACCTTCAGCAAGCCCATGGACACCTCGACACTGAGTACGGCCAGCTTCACCCTGGTGTGCCCCGGGGGAACGCCAATCGTTGGTTTAGTCAGCTATTTGGCCGCAAGTAACCTGGTATCGCTGACGCTCCCTGAGGCGACCAGTCTCGCTCCCAACACCTTGTGCAAAGCAACGGTGGCTGCAAGCGTCAAAGATACTTCAGGGAGACCGATGTCAAGTAATTATGTCTGGACATTTACAACCGGTGTGACACCAGACACTACTGCGCCGCGTGTCGTGGCAACCATAAATGGCAATGGTGCGGTTGGCGTCGCGATCAACACCAAGGTAGGAGCGACGTTCAGCGAGGCAATGAATCCGACAACGATCACCGCAAGAACTTTTATCTTCAAACAGGGAGCAACGGTGGTGGCTGGCAGCCTGAGCTATGCCGGCTTGCACGCCGTGTTTACGCCGACCGAACTGCTCTCGGCGAACACCAGCTATAACGCCACCGTTACCACTGGCGCAAAGGACCTGGCCGGCAACGCTTTAGTGGGTGACTATGTGTGGAGTTGGACCACCGGCACCACTGTCGACACGGCTGCGCCGACAGTGATTCTTGTCAATCCTGCCGATCTTGCCAGGAACGTGGCGATCAATAGTTCAATAAACGCTACGTTCAGCAAGGCGATGGACCCGTTAACGATCACTTCGGCAAGTTTCAAGGTCAATGGTGCGACGGGTGTGATCAGTTTCAATGCCGCCAGCCGAATTGCGACTTTCACACCGACCGTCAATCTTGCAAGCGGGACCACCTATACCGCTACTGTAAACACCACGGCCAAGGATCTGTCTGGGAATGCACTGGCGGTGGACAAGGCGTGGTCTTTTACAACCGTAACAGTTCCCGGGGCGCTACCACCCATCAACCTTCGATCAGTCTCGTCATTTGGAACTTTTGGTGGCAGCGCCGGTATGACCAATACCGGAACCCTGACAGTCGTCAACGGCAATATCGGGGCGATCGCGACGGGCACTTCGTCGATCAGCGGATTTCACGACACAGCGGGCGACATTTACACAGAAACGCCGGCAAACAAAGGGTCGGTTAACGGAAAGATATACACCTGCGCGAATTCCATCACAGGCCCCACCTCCGCCGGTCCCAACGCGGCCTCATGTGCCATCGCCACGCAGGCGCGGCTGGATGCGCAAACCGCCTATCTGGTTCTGGCGGCGATGCCACCCGGCGCCAATCCGGGCACCAATCTGGCCAACCTGACGCTGGCACCTGGCGTCTATACCGCCCCTGCTGGTTCATTCCTGATTGAGGGTGGCAATCTCACTCTCGACGCTCAGGGCAACGCGAATGCGATTTGGATCTTCCAGATGGCGCAAGCGCTGACGGTGGGCGGTCCCGGTGCTGCCTTTCCGCAAAGCATCGTCCTGTCAGGCGGCGCCCAGGCCAAGAATGTTTATTGGCAGGTCGGCAGCTTTGCCACTGTCAACGCAGCGGGTGGTGGCACGATGGTAGGAACCATCATTTCCCAGGCCGGTGCCGCGTTCTCCACTGCCGGTAACGTGGCTATTGTGACGCTGGAGGGGCGAGTCTTGTCGCTGGGTGCGTCGGTCACAGTCGTAGATACGGTCATCAACGTGCCCTCCCCCTGAGTCGTACTGAAAGCAAGACAAGGCCCACCAATAGCAAGCGTCCGCCGTACCGCAATGATTCCATTGTGGAGGGCGGTTTCTCCCGGAGAAAATATATGAAATCAGCAAGAACAAAAGTCCCAGGTAATTTGGGCAAGCTGAGTCTTGTCACACTTGCCGCAATCGTCAGCACATTCGCCATGGCGGACGACTCCGCCTGGTACCTTGGCACCAGTATTGGTCCGTCAAAGGCCGTAATCGATGATGTGCGGATCGTCAATGGTCTATTGGGCGGCGGCGCCACCAGCGCTTCGGTCACGGACGATGATCGCGGCAACGCCTACAAAATCTTTGGCGGCTACCAGTTCAACCAGTCCTGGGCGCTTGAAGGTGGATATTTTGACCTCGGCAAGTTCGGATTCACCGCCACTACGGTGCCGCCCGGAAGCTTGAGCGGCACTATCAAACTCAGAGGCGTCAACCTTGATCTGGTCGGTACCCTTCCCATCACGCAGAGGCTTTCGGGATTGGGTCGGATCGGGGCCAATTACACCGAGGCACGAGACAAATTCACTGGAACCGGTTCGGTCCACGTGTTGAATTCCAGTCCGAATGCACGGGAAACCAACCTCAAGGCTGGTTTGGGACTACAGTACGCTTTCACGGATTCCTTGGTCCTGCGCACAGAGGTAGAGCGCTTCCGTATTAACGACGCTGTCGGTAACAAAGGCGACGTCAATTTTGTCTCGGTCGGTCTGATTTATCTCTTCAACGCAAAGGCGCCGACTCCAATGGCGCGCGTGGCAGCGCCAGAGCCGGTTTATGTTGCTGCGCCACCGCAACCAATGATGGTTGCTCAACCACCACCGCTACCAAAACTACCGCCAACAATACAACGCGTGCCGGTAAAAGTTACCTTCTCCGCGGATTCACTGTTTGACTTCGACAAGGCAAGTCTGAAGCTGGCGGGTCAGCGCGATCTCGACCGGTTTGCGCTGGACTTGAGCAGGATTACCTTTGATGTCATCTCGGTAACAGGTCACAGCGATCGCGTGGGTACACACGCCTATAACATGACGCTCTCAACGCATCGTGCCGAAACAGTCAAGGACTATCTGGTGAGCAGCGCGGGGATAGCTGCTAACCGAATAGTTACCAAAGGGGTAAACGGTTCTGATCCAGTGACAAAGCTGGCAGATTGCCGAGGCGATAAGGCCAGCAGGGCGCTGATTGCTTGCCTGCAACCTGATCGCCGTGTTGAGGTTGAAGTCTCCGGAACCCGCTAGTACTTGCCATGTCGCTGACCGCGGCTGTCCGTGCCGGTTGCGCAAGTCGTTGATAAATTTATTTCGTACAGCCAGATGGTTGTACGGTTGGAGGCTCTCGTGAAACAACATGTTATCGCAACA
Organism: uncultured beta proteobacterium; assembly: GCA_963750815.1. Classification (GTDB taxonomy): domain Bacteria; phylum Pseudomonadota; class Gammaproteobacteria; order Burkholderiales; family Burkholderiaceae_C; genus Rhodoferax. Next base: position 2,872,964 of record CAVVRS010000002.1, on the reverse strand, counting down.
CCTTCGTGGGCTACCGCATCTTATGGCAACAAGGCGGAAACATCGCCTATGGAAATATCAGCATTGGGACAGCATCTGAATTTGTGCAAGAACTTGCACGGGCGGATGTTTGCAATCCATTGCGCGGCCGACAGGATGCATGGTTTTCTGGCCCCTCGGTTCATCACCACGCTGTTCGCGGTAGCTCTGCTGATCGGCATCGCTTTCCTGGTTTTATAGTGCATGGCGCAACCTGAGTTGCTTCGCTTCCTGCCGGACGCACCGCCGGTGCTGGGCCAGATTTTGAATGGTAGGCGCGGCTCCGTGGAATTACCGATACGTTCCGAAATCTTTGGACCACTGCGATTCGCTCAACATGGGCGCTCATTGGGCGTAACCCATCAGGTGGACCGTGCAAGATCCAGCGTCGCAAATTTCTTCCCGCGCATAACGAACAATATATGCATCCTGCGTGAGGCTCACCTCTATATTGGGTTGCAGGCCAGCACTGGCTATGACATCAGTCCCGCGGCGGAATGGCTGCTTGACAATTTTCATTTGATTGAGGCACAGATCAAGGAAATTCACGAAGGATTGCCGCGCAGCTTTTTCCGAACCCTGCCGATGTTGCTTGACCAGCCATTGGCTGGCCTTCCACGCATATATGGCGTGGCGTGGGCCTTTGTTGCTCACACCGATGGTGCATTTGACGAGGGATTGCTGACCCAGTTCCTGAGTGCCTACCAGGAATCCCGTGAGCTCAACTTGAACGAGATGTGGGCATTGCCCACTACGCTTCGTGTAGTACTGATCGAAAACCTGCGTCGTCTTGCCGAGCGGATTGCTACCAACAAGGCGTCGCGCGAGGTGGCTAACTTGTGTTTTGACCGGATCGAATCCTACACCTTGCAAGATCTCGACCAGTTAGTGGGTGTGCTCAACCAACGTGGCGTCGGAAGCATATTTCTGGCACAAATGGCGCAACGCATGCAGGATCGTCGTGTAACAGGAGCAGGTAGCGAGCAGACGTCTTTTCAAATATGGTTGCGCACTGCCTTGCCCGATCCGGCCGCAACGCAGACTCAAAATCGAGCCGATCAGGCCGCAGACAACCTCAGTGTGAGCAACGCGGTGAAGTCACTGCGTGCCATTGGAGACACTGATTGGCCCGATGTCATTGCACGCTCCAGTGCCTTGATGCAATTGATGTTGACCTCTCCAGTGTTTGAAGCAGAGGACGCCACTACGCGCGACCAGAGCTTGCATGCGATTGAGCGACTGGCCAAGCGTTGTGACCAAAGCGAAGTTTTGGTGGCTCAGACCCTCCTTGACCTGATGCGTATCAATAAGGGTGTGGACAGCGCAAAGACGGTGGCCAGCCATTGGTTATCTGGTGAGGGTCGATCAGAACTGGTGCGTGCGCTCGGCCTGCATGAGTATGGGGCGATAGCCTGGCGATTCGTCGCGAGTCGTCTGGCGTTGCCGGCTTACCTGGGTTCCTTGCTCGGGTCTTTAGCCTTCGTGTTGTGGATGTTGCTGCGCCAAACCGCAGGGACGAGCGGCCAGGAAGAGGCCACGTGGCTACACCTGCTGGGCGCGGCACTGATCATCTTTCCGACGTCCGAGGCAGTGGTGGCAGTGATCAACCGCTTGATCAGTGAATCGGCACCACCTCATCATCTGTCGCGTTTGGCTCTGGCTGATGGCATACCGCATCAGCACCGGGTCCTGGTAGTGATTCCAGCCATGCTCACCGGTAAAGCGTCAAATAACAAGCTGGTGCGCCGACTTCAGCTGCACTATCTTGCCAATCCGGAATGCGAGGCGCAGTTCGCTTTGCTGACGGACTGGCTAGATGCCGACACGGAGCATGTTGATTCCGACACTGCTTTGCTTGACGATGTAACACAACAGATTCGCCAACTAAATGCACGCCACCCCAGCATGTCCGACGAGTCTGATGCGGCGCCACGCTTCATTGTGTTGCACCGGGAACGGAAATTTTGCCAAACCGAACAGCGCTGGATCGGTTGGGAACGCAAACGTGGCAAGCTTGAGTTGCTGGTCACGGCCCTGGCAAAGGGTTCAAGTGCTGATTTTCTTCCTTTGGGCCATGAATCCCAGATCGCGTCTGGCACTCAGTACATTGTCACGCTTGATAGTGACACCCAATTGCCAGCAGGTCGGCTGCGTGAGTTGGTGGGTGTTGCCGCCCATCCGCAAAACCAGCCGCGCCTTGACGCCACTGGGCGCATCGTTGTCAGCGGCTACGGGATTTTGCAACCACGGGTAGTAACGCCGCTGCCAGCGCCAAGGGTTGGTACCCTCTATCACTGGCTGTTTGCCGGACAGTGCGGTATCGATCCCTACAGCGCTGCAACATCGGAGGTTTATCAGGACCTGTTCTTTGAGGGCACCTTTACCGGCAAGGGATTGCTCAATGTTCAGGCGATGAATGCGGTGCTTTCGGGTCGACTGCCAGAAGGGCGGGTATTGAGCCACGATTTACTCGAAGGATCAATGGCACGCTGCGCCGCAGTGACCGACATCACGGTGATCGAGGATGCTCCGTTTCATGCCGATGTGGCCGCTGCGCGCGTGCACCGCTGGACACGCGGCGACTGGCAACTGTTACCGTTTCTACTCCAGCCCGGGCGCTACCCGCTGCGTGCCATCAACCGATGGAAGATGTGTGACAACCTGCGCCGCTCGCTGGTCGCACCGATGTCACTGGCTTTGCTGCTACTTGCGCTGTCCGGTGCGATCATTCCGCCGTTGACAGCGCTGGGTTTGGTTATGGCAGCACTAACGGCTGGTCCACTGATGGGAGCAGTAGCCGGATTTTCGCCAAGTCGGGACGATCTCGCAAAACGCCACTTCTACCGAGAAGCGGGGATCGATCTGGCGCGTGCAATCGCCGGTGGCTTGTGGCATTTTTCGCAATTGTTGCAGCAGACCGTGACTGCGCTTGACGCAATTGGACGCGCTCTTTACCGCATGATTGTGAGTCGCCGCAATTTGTTGCAATGGACTCCTGCGGATGTGGCCCAGGCACAAGCCAAAAGCGGATTTGCGGCGCTGGTGCGTCAGCACCGGTTGCAGCCTTTGCTTGCCATTTTGTTGTTAAGTGCCCTGCTCGCACTTGAAACACCGACACCACTGTTGGCGATACTGGTATGCCTGCTATGGGCGGGCTCTCCAATGTGGATCTGGTGGGTCAGCCGGACGCGCCCGCCAAAAAAGGAAACCCGGTTGTCAACCAGCGAACAAGAGTATTTGCGGTCCGTCGCACGCGATACCTGGCGATTTTTTGAACGTTGCGTAAGCGCTGATGACAGGCATCTGCCTCCCGATAACCTCCAGATAGCGCCGCACGATATGCTGGCGCACCGGACGTCACCGACCAATATCGGGTTGTACCTGCTGAGCGTGGCCTGCGCGCGGCAGTTTGGCTGGATCGGAACCCAGGACTTGCTTGCACGGTTGGAGGCGACCCTGGTAACGCTGCTGACTTTGCAGCGTTATCGCGGCCATTTTTTAAACTGGTACGAAACTCAATCGGGCACGCCCCTGTTACCACTCTATGTATCTACTGTCGATAGCGGCAACTTGAGCGGACATTTGCTGGCGCTGGCCCAGGCTTGTATCGAATTGGCGCACACACCCTATGATCAGAGCGCGTCGCAAAAAGCCATTGCGGCTTCAAACATGCGATTGCAGCCATTGTTGAGGGGGCGGTCCGGGCTGGCACCGGCTCAACGCGACGAATTGAAATGGCTGTTGGCAGATCACAGGGCAGTTCTTGGTTCGGCACGGCTTGATGAACTAGCCGCTGCACAAGTCAGTTCGGATACGGCTGGTGGCCAGCGGGATGCGACAAGTCGCCTGGAGGCGCTGGCCGAGGCGTATGAAAAGTTGGCCTGGCAAGCTGATTTCAGCTTTCTTTACAACCGAAAAAGACGTCTATTTCACATTGGCTTTCGGGTCCACGAGCAGCAACGCGACGCTGGTTTCTACGACTTGCTGGCATCGGAATCGCGTCTGACAAGCTTGCTCGCTATCGCCAAGGGCGACGCACCTGTGCGCCATTGGAGCGCGCTTGGTCGGCTTTTCTATCCTGTTGGCGCGTCCGCCGGATTGCGGTCCTGGTCCGGTTCAATGTTCGAATATCTGATGCCCACACTGGTACTTGATGAGCCGCACGGCAGTGTCTTGCATGAGGCATGCGACGCAGCCCTGGTCGAGCAAATCGCTTACGCCAGAGAGCAAGGTGTGCCATGGGGAATTTCGGAATCGGCGTATGCGGCAAGTGACCATACCCTGGCGTATCAATACGCACCGCAGGGAGTGCCAAGACTTGCGCTGCGACCCACAGCGCCGGACGAGCTGGTGATCTCGCCCTATGCGACCGCATTGGCGGCTCAGATTGCACCGCATCGCGCTTGTATCAACTTAGCCAGGCTGCAAGACCTGGGCGCTCGGGGAAGATACGGTTTTATCGAGGCGCTGGATTTCTCCCCAGCGCGGCGCACCAGCGGTGAGGCTTTCACTCCAGTATGTACCTTCATGGCGCACCATCAGGGCATGAGCATCCTGGCGCTTGCCAATGTGTTGCTGGACCGTAAAGTGAGGGATTGGGGAATGGCCAATGCTCACGTCGAGGCAGTGTCCGCGTTGTTGCATGAGCCGGTGCCGCGTGAAGTTTCTACGCTATATGCCCCACCCGTGGGGCCACAAATGCAGGCGCAGCGCCGGCGTTCGGCCGGACTGTTGCGTGAAGTGCTGCCGGGCAGTAGTGCAGTGGAGCCCACACACGTACTGTCCAATGGCCGTTACAGCGTGTCCCTTCGCGCCAATGGTGCTGGGTCAAGCAGTTGGGGTCAGACCGGAATCACGCGGTGGCGCGACGACGCACTGCGCGACGAATTCGGCAGTTTTTTTTACCTGCGTTGGGCGCGGCAAACAAACCCGGTTTCAATCACCCAGCGCCCGGCGCCAGACCCGGCAGCGCACTATCAAAGCGTTTACCACGCCGACCGTGTTTGTTTCGACGCCGTGTGGCCTGATGTGCAGGCTTGCACCACCGTCTGGGTTAGTCCGGAAGATGACATCGAGTTCCGCCAGGTTGAGTTGCGAAACCTGACTGATCGTGCGCTTGACGTCGAGCTCATCTCCGCCTTTGAGGTTGCATTGTCCGACGCGCGCACGGATGAAGCGCACCCTGCGTTTACGAATATTTTTGTTCGCGCTGAGTGGCAGGCGGAACATCAGGCGCTCATTTTTGAGCGCAGACCCCGTCTGACCAATGAACGTGGCTTGCGGCTCGCTCATTTCCTGACCAATACCGATACTCAACTTTTGAGTCTGCAACCAACTGCTGACCGGCAGCGCTGGCGCGGCCGCAATCGGGCAGCAAGCCACCCGGTGGCTGCCTTCGACGCTTTGTCGCTCACCGCAAAAAGTGTCAGTGAAGTGCTGGATACCGGTCTCGATCCGGTCTGCGCCCTGGCGGCACGGATTCGTCTTGCACCGCATGCCAAAATCTGGTTGACTTTCGCTACGGCCGTGTCAGACAACCCTGACACTTTGCATGCTGTGATTGACAAGTACCGGCAACCCAGTCACGTCAAGCGGGCGTCATTGATGTCGGCCACGCTGACCGGAATTCGCCTGCGTGCAATGCGCATCAGTGCTGAAAACTTCTTTGCCATTCAGACGTTGACGACGGCATTGGTGCTAACTCTGACGCAAGTGCGGGCGCAATCAGGAAGTGGCCAACGAGACGTTGCAGGGATTTGTGACCGCCGGCTGCTGTGGCGCTTCGGTATCTCGGGCGAACGTCCTTTGATCCTGGTGACTGCCGGCACGCCTCGGGATTTGAGCATGTTGCGATCATTGTCCCAGGGCTTGGGCTTGTGGGAGTGGGGCGGCATAGCCTGTGATTTGGTAGTGGTCAACGCCGAACCTGTTTCCTACTTAATGGCGCTGCATCGTGAACTCACTGCGTTGGGCGAGCGCCATCAGGTCGACACCCGTTCCGGGGGCAATGCCGGTGTCACGGGGTTTTATGTGCTGCGCGCCGACGAACTCTCAAGCGACGAACTGAGCACACTGCTAACGCTTGCGCCTGTTCGACTTTACGCCGATGGTCGCCCTCTATCGCACCACGTGCAGGAATGGACTGCCAGGCATGAGCAGGATTTCGATCAACGACATGAAGGGTCAGTCACGGCGGTCTCCGCTGTCAGCGTCCGTGCTGTCGGTGATATCACCCCGGTCGGCGAATTTGATGCCGCATCGGGTGAATTCAGCTTCCAGATCAATGCCAGCCTGCGCCCGCGACGCCCGTGGATCAACGTGCTGGCAAATTCAGCTTTCGGCACCCAAATTTCGGAGGCCGGAGCTGGCTATACCTGGGCCGTCAACAGCCGTTTAAACCAGCTTACTGCATGGTCAAATGATGCTGTTGCCGACCCACCTTCCGAATGGTTTTTGCTGCAGGACAGAAAGTCGATGGAAGTTTGGAGCGTGGCGCCGGGTCCCTGGGGTGACAGCCGTTTGACGTATCGGGTAGCCCACGGGCAAGGTTACAGTGTCATCAGCCATCGACGCGGCGATGTGGAAATCTCGGCGGCATGGTGCGTGGACGCACAGTCCAGCGTCAAGCAGGTCACAATTGATCTGGTTAACCATGGCCACAAGACACTGCATTTACGCTTGATTGGTATAGCGGAGTGGCTCATGGGGACCCGTCGTGCTGACCGAAGCACAGCTTGCACGGCAGTTTATAGGCGTTTGCCCGACCAAGCATTTTCTGCGCTGCTGTGTACACAGCGGGAACAGGCGGCAGGTTTCGGTGACGGCACCGCGTTTTTTGCGATCGCCGGGACAGTTGACTTGCCAGAGGACAGCGAGGACTGGACATGTGACCGGCGCGAGTTTTTTGATGCTCGCGGACATCTGGTTATGCCCGACCATTTCGGTCAGCGCAGTGGCGACGGACTGGACCCCTGCGCGGCATTGTCTACAACCATTGAATTGATCCCCGGTATAGCGGTGCAAACAGTATTCCTGTTGGGTTACGGCGAAAATTACGCCGCCGCGTGCCGACTTGCCGACCTGGCCTCTGAAACGCCATTTCAACGGCGTCTGGCCGAGGTGCGCTCGTCCTGGAATGCATTGCTCGGGTCAACTGCGGTAAAGACGCCCGATCCGTTGTTCGACGTGATGGTGAACCGCTGGTTGCTCTACCAGACAGTTTCATGCCGACTATGGGCCAAGGCGGGGTTCTACCAGGCGGGCGGCGCCACCGGCTTCCGGGATCAGTTGCAGGATGCCACGGCGCTGGCCTGGGCCGCACCCGAAATGCTGCGTCAGCAGATTGTTCTATGTGCCTCCCGCCAGTATATTGAAGGCGATGTTCAGCACTGGTGGCACGCACCGTCAGGCGCCGGTGTTCGCACCCATTTCTCCGACGATTTATTGTGGCTGGCATTTGCCACACTGCACTATCTGCGTACCACGGGCGATGTCACATTGCTGGATCAGCGCGTACCATTCATCGAAGGTGCGCCTATCCCTCCAGGGCGTGAGGATGCGTACTACACGCCGACGGTGAGCCAGTTGGACGCGTCGATCTATGAACATGCTGCACGCGCGATTGATCGAAGCCTGCAGGTTGGCCTGCATGGTCTGCCTTTGATGGGTGGTGGTGATTGGAACGACGGCATGAACCGGGTCGGGCACGAAGGTCGCGGCGAGTCGATCTGGCTAGGTTGGTTCCTGTGCCAGTTGGTGGCTGATTTTGCGCCGTTGTCCCGTGCTCGTGGTGAAGCGCAACGCGGCCAGCGTTGGGAAGAAGCGGCGCGCGGTTGGAAAAGTGCGTTGGTTGGCACGGCATGGGACGGCAAATGGTTCAAACGCGCTTTTTTCGATGATGGGCAAGCGCTCGGCTCCCACGTCAACCCAGAGGCCCGCATTGACTTGATTGCGCAGGCCTGGGCCGTGCTGTCGAACGCAGCGCCGCCAGCCATGCAGAAATTGGCGATGGCTGCTGTGGAGGAACATCTGGTCGACCACGACGCCGGCTTGATCAAGCTGCTCGACCCGCCACTGGAAAATGCCATTCCAAGCGCCGGTTATATTCAGGCCTATCCGCCAGGCGTGCGCGAAAACGGCGGCCAGTATTCGCACGCCGGAGTCTGGGCGCTTATGGCTGCGGCCCAGTTGGCGAGCCGTCTGACTGAGGCTGGTGACGGTGGAGACCTGGCTTACCGCTATTTCACCTATTTGAGTCCTGCCCATCGGGCAAAGCATCCGACGCTCGGCGCAGCGTATGGCGTTGAGCCGTATGTGATGGCTGGTGACGTTTACACCCAACCACCTTATGTTGGACGCGGTGGTTGGAGTTGGTACACCGGTGCCGCCGCCTGGATGCACCGCGCCGCCATCGAGTCAATTTTCGGGCTGTACCAAACCGCCCGGAATTTGACGTTCACTCCCTGTCTGCCTTCTCATTGGCCCCAAGCAGAACTGACGTTGGTGCGCGATGACCGCACTTTGCATTTCATCCTGATGCGTGCAACCGCCAAGGAAGCGCTTTCAGCAACAGCCAATACGGGTGTCAGCCTGCTGCGCCCAGGCCAGCCGCTGCTCTGGCTCGGTTTGACGGGCAGTACCAGCTTCGTGATTCCGCTGCTCGGTGACGAACTCCCATAAGCCGCAGTCAGCGCGCTGCCGCTGCGTTCGATAGCGCACAGACACCCGCCTCGGCAAAGCCTATAACCATTCTTGTCAGGATGTGATTTCACATCTGATTGACTTTTACCGGAGAGTAACTATGACAAGAAATTTAATCAAGTGTTGCATGTCCCTGTGCGGCGCCACACTGATTTTGATGGTTGGCTGCAGTAGTAGCCTGAAGACCCCGGCAACCGCCGATGTCGCCGTTTCCAAAGCAGCCGTTGAGAATGCCGTCAGCGCCGGGGGTGTTCAGTTTGCACCGGTGGAAATGAATGCGGCGCGTGAAAAGCTGGTGCTGGCCAACAAGGCCATGGCGGGCAAAGACTACAAATTGGCGGTGGATTTGGCAAGTCAGGCCCAGGCCAACGCCAAGCTGGCGCAGAGTAAGGCTGGCTCGGCCAAAGCGCAGGCAGCAGCGGATGCCCTGCAAGACGACATTCGTGTCCTGCGCGAAGAGCTGGATCGCGCCAGCAAATAGTATTCACCCCATAAATCGAAAGACATTTCCATGAAAAATCAACACTTGACGCCCATTTTGCTGGCTATTGCCGCCCTTGTCGGCGCGTGCAGTTCGGCACCTACCAGTACCCGTTTGCTGGATCAGACGCGCACCGACTACTGGGTAGCCCAAAACAACCCTGGCGTTGCAAGCTACGCTTCACTGGAACTTAAACAAGCCGGTGAATCACTGGAGCAGGCCAACGCCGCAGCTGTTCACAATGAAAGTGCCGAGAAAATCGACAAGCTGGCCTACCTTGCCAAGCAAAAAATTGCACTGACCCAAGAGGTTGCGAAGCAAAAGATGGCCGAGGCAGACGTCGCCAATGCAGGCAAACAGCGCGATCAATTGCGTCTGGATCAGCGCACGAATGAAGCCAATCAAGCGAAGCGGAAGGCTGAACTTGCATTGCTGTCAGCACAGGCCGCCCAGGTCGAGTCAATTGATGCCAACCGCAAGGCGCAACTTGCGCGGGACGAAACAATGGATGCCAAGCGCAAGACGCAACAAGCGCAGGATGAAGCGGGCGAAGCACAACGCAAGACACAAGAGGCACAGGCGAAAGCAGTTCAGCTTGAAGCACAGCTGGCCGAGTTGGCTGCGAAAAAGACGGAACGCGGTATCGTTATCACGTTAGGAGATGTGTTGTTTGGCACCGACCTGGCGCGTTTGAATTCCGAAGGCATGCGCACCGCACAAAAGCTGGCATCGATACTGCAGCTAAATCCGTTGCGGACTCTGCTGGTGGAAGGATTTACCGACAGTACCGGTACTGCATCACACAACCAGGAGTTGTCAGAACGTCGCGCCAACGCAGTGAAAAGTGCGTTGCTGGACCAGGGCATTGCAGTCCAGCGCCTGTCAATTCGTGGTTATGGCGAGTCCTATCCAGTCGCTGCGAACGACACGGCGGCGAATCGCCAGTTAAACCGGCGTGTCGAAATTGTCCTGTCAGATGACAGTGGCCGAACCACATCGCGTTGATTCTGCTTCGGCTCCGGAGTTTGCCGAAACGCTCCCGGTGATAGACACCGCGGAGCTCGTCGAAAAGCCTCGCGTGTTGCTCCATATGCCGGTGGATGTGCGCAGCGTTTCGCTGGCGGTGCTGGCCACGTTGGCCAGCGTTTTCACGTTGCGCTGGGCCAGTGCCGTTTTCATTCCGGTGATGGTCGGGTTGCTTTTCAGCTATGCACTGTCGCCGGTTGTCGACTGGCTGCAATTGCGTCGGATTCCTCGCGTCCTCAGCGCAGCGATGCTGATACTTTCCATTTTGAGCGGCGTCGGATCGGTTGGTTATTTGTTGAGTGATGACGCCAACAAACTGGTTGAATTACTACCGGCCGCGGCGTTAAAGCTGCGCAACTCGGTTCATGCCCAGTCGGGTCAGCCGGCCAGCACCCTGGCGACGGTACAAAAAGCGGCGGTCGAACTTGAACAGGCGGCCGAGGAAACGACACAGGCGTCGCCGGCTGGCCGCGGTGTGCAGAGAGTTCAGATTGAAAAGGCCAAATTTGACATCAAGGATCACCTGTGGAGCGGCACACTTGGCTTGCTTGGTGTCTTGGGACAACTTGGAATGATGGCGCTCATTACTTTTTTTCTGATGGCCTCGGGCGACAGTTTCAGGCGCAAACTGGTGAAACTCACGGGGCCAACGCTGAGCCGCAAAAGAATTACATTACAAGCCCTGAATCAGATACATGACCAGATACAACGCTATTTGCTGGTGCAGCTCTTCACCAGCATTCTGGTGGGACTGGCCACCTGGTTGTGTTTTCTGTCGGTCGGCCTGGAGAACGCGGCGGTATGGGGTGTCGCCGCCGGCGTACTTGACCTGGTCCCCTACATCGGCAGTGTGCTGATTGCATCCGGTTCGGCGTTGGTCGGCTTCCTGCAGTTCGGCACGCTTGAGATGGCGCTATTGGTTGGTGGTCTTTCCCTGGTCATCCACTTCCTGGAAGCCTTTTTGCTGACACCCTGGCTGACCAGTCGTGCCAACAAAATGAGCCCTTTTGCCATCTTCGTTGGCGTGCTTGCCTGGGGCTGGTTGTGGGGCATCTGGGGCTTGCTGCTAGGAGTCCCCATTTTGGTCATCATCAAGGCCGTTTGCGATCGTGTCGACGACCTCAAGCCGGTTGGTGAATTTCTCGGCAAGTAATTGCAGCCAGGTATCGGTTGGGTGCGCTAGCGTACCGACATAACCCTTCAAAGTTTCTACAGTACATCCATCGATCGAATGCTTCAATGCATTGGACCGGGCCCCTTGATGGTAGGGCTGGTAACCATCCAAGATAAACCACGCAACATTTACTTTAACTGGAGATTCCCTATGTATATTCGCACCGCCATCGCCGCAGCCATGACTGCCATTGTCCTGCTCACCACGGCGGGCTGCGCCGTCAGTCGTGGCCAGGAAACCGTTGGTGCCTATGTTGATGACACCGGCATCACAACGCTCATCAAGTCGCGTTTCGTCGAGAACAAGCAGGTCGATGCCGCCAGTATCAGGGTCGAAACGCTCAACGGCACAGTCATGCTGTCGGGCTTCGCCAAGAACGCTGCCGAGCGCAGCACTGCTGAAAGCATTGCGCGTGCGGTGAACGGCGTGAAAGCCGTCCGCAATGAGATTGTTGTGCGTCCCTGAACTTTTGTTCGGACCTGTGTGCCGAATCCGATTTGATGGACCGGGCACCTTGTGGGTCTGCATATTGCAAAAACTTGAGCTACGGCCCCGTACTTCCTCTTAGAAGCACGGGGCTTTTTTATTTGTTCAGTAGCGTCGCGTGAGAACCGGACACGAACGGTCTCGTCATTCTTAGCCAATGGAAATGTGATGAAGTATTCAAACGCGCAGGGCGCCGGCGCCGGGTCCACTATTGCAACCTTTCTCACGGGAAACGTTGTACGACTCGTCGTGACATCGCCATGACCTTATCCCGAAACTTCAAGTGGATTGCAGGCTTTGTCCTGACGCCTCTGTTGCTGTCAATTGTGTTCGTCGCGATCTTCGGCTGGAACTGGCTGCGCCGACCCATCGAAAGCAGGGTCGCAGAAAAAACTGGCCGTGCACTCACGATCAAAGGGAACCTCAGGGTCGCGTTGGGCTGGCCGCGACCGCACATCATTGCGGATTCCGTCAGTTTCGCGAATCCGCCCTGGACCCAGCAACGTCAGATGATTGCAGCCGATGTTGTGGACATCACGGTGAATTTCCCGCAGTTGTTGAGCGGAAACCTTGTTTTTCCGGAGGTGCGACTGACCCGCCCGGTGATCTTTCTGGAACAGGGTAGTCTTGCTCGCAAGAGCTGGCTGCTCGATCTGAATCAGCAAGACGAGAACGCGCGCATCCAGATTGATCGCCTGACTCTTGATCAGGGTACTTTGGGTTACGACGACCAATACGAAAAGACCAGCATTCGTGCCGGGTTTTCGACGGTTGGCGCGCAACCCGGTGCCGCTGATAGTGAGGGTCTTGCGTTCAATGTGCAAGGGCAATTCAGGGGGCTGCCATTGAAGGCGGTGGGCCAGGGGGGTCAAGTGCTGGCGTTACGCGACGAAAAAATTCCCTATGCCATGACGGTTGATGCGACAGTTGGCCATACCGGTGTCCGGGCCGTCGGAACCATTACCAGTTTGCTGAAATTTTCAGCGATGGATATGCAACTCAAACTGCACGGGGACAGCATGGAACAGTTGTTTCCTTTGCTCGGCATCGCGGCTCCGGCTACGCGCGCTTATGTGACAGACGGACACTTGTTGCACAGTGGTGTCACATGGCGTTACGAGAATTTTTCAGGTGTTGTTGGCAACAGTGATATCGCCGGTACCGCGCAATGGGTTGGCGGCGGTAAACGCCCGGCCTTGACAGCCACACTGGTATCCAGGCAGCTTGATCTGGCCAACATGGGGCCATTGATTGGTGCCCGTCCGGGCAGTGTGCAGGCGGCCAGGCGGGCCACTCCCCTGTCCTTGAACGCTACGGCAATCACGCCAGCCGCCGCTCGTGTCCTGCCAGAACTGCCCTTCAAGTTTGATCGCTGGGACAGTGTCGATGCCGATGTTGAGTTGCAGGCGCGGACCATTCGCCACGTCCAGCAGTTGCCACTCGAAGACCTCACTGTGCACATGAGTTTGCGCGACGCTGTCCTGAAGCTCGATCCGCTCAGATTTGGTCTTGCGGGTGGTCAGCTTGATGCGGTTGTTTCGCTTGATGGGCGGCGTGATCCGATCCAGGCACAGGTCAAAATTCAAGCCAAAAAAATACACATTGACAAACTGCTTCCGATGGCGACACCGGGTCATAGCGCCATGGGTCAGGTCAATGGCGGGTTTGACATCGTCGGACAAGGTAACTCGGTGGCTCGCATCCTGGCAAGCGCAAACGGCAAGGCCAGTCTGATCGTGGTGGGTGGTGAGGTCAGCAAGTTGTTGATGGAAAAAGCCGGTCTGCATCTGTGGGAAATACTGCAACTGAAACTCAGCGGTGACCAGCAAGTCAAGCTGCGCTGCGCGGTAGCAGATTTTGATATAAAAAATGGAAAAATGCAGGCCCAGGCGCTCATCATTGATACCCAGGTGACAACACTTGACGGCGCTGGCAGCATCGATCTTGGGCAGGAGCGGCTCGACCTGCGGCTCAATCAAAAAACAAAGGACACCAGTCCTTTGGCATTGCGCAGCCCGATTTACATTCGCGGCAGTTTCGCCAAGCCTGAGGTTGGCGTCGACAAGCTGCGACTGGCGACACGCGCCCTGGGTGCCCTGTCGCTGGGCATTGTCAACCCCGTGCTGGCCATGATTCCATTAGTCGATGCCGGGCCTGGCAAGGACAGCGACTGCAGACAACTGGTGCGGAACACCGGGACCAGCCAATGAAACCAGTGTTCAGATATTTGTCCGCTTTGACGACGGTGCTGGGTCTGATCGGATCGACAGCCTGCGCGACTTTACCGGACGCGGACGCCCTGCTTGAGCACCACGCCGGACAGGCCGCCAGGTTTGAGAACGCCAGCGGCCCGCTGTCGGTTAAAAGAAGTGCCGCTATTCTGGCCGAATTGAAAAGAAAATCCGGTGATATTGATATCCTGGAAAAGCAGATGGTGCTGGAACAGGCCATTGTCGGCAGTCCGCTGATTTTGGGTAACAAAGTTACTTTGCTGCAGGATGGCGCAGCCACTTACGCTGCCATGTTCTCGGCCATTGCAAAAGCCCGGGATCACATCAATCTCGAGTCTTACATCATTGAAGATGACACCATCGGGCAACAGTTCGGTGATTTGTTGCTGGCACAACAGGAACGAGGTGTTCAGGTCAACATTATCTATGACAGTGTAGGCGGCATCAATACGCCCAGGACCTTCTTCCAACGGCTGCAGCTCGGCGGCATTTCAGTGCTTGAGTTCAACCCGGTCAATCCGCTCAACGCCAAGACGCCGTGGTTGCTGAACAATCGTGACCATCGAAAAATACTGATTGTTGATGGGCGAACCGCTTTTATCGGCGGAATCAACATCAGCAACGTCTACTCGGCCGGCTCCATCATCCACCGGGTTGACAAAGGAATCGGCCAGGCCAGTACTGACGCGGTCGCCTGGCGCGACACCGATCTGCAACTCGACGGCCCGGTTGTTGCTGAATTGCAAAAGCTTTTCATTAGTACCTGGGACAGGCAGAAGGGACCACCGCTGGCCAGGAGGGAGTATTTTCCAGAGCTAAAAGCACAGGGGCCGGAAATGGTGCGGGCCATTGGCAGCAGCTACGACGATCCCTACAGTCTCATGTACCTGACGCTGCTATCGGCCATTGGCAATGCCGAAAAAAAGATCTATCTGACCAATGCGTACTTTGTGCCCGACCCACAATTGCTCAAATCCCTGACAGACGCCGCAGCGCGGGGCGTTGATGTGCGCCTGATTCTGCCCGGCAAGTCAGACTCCCAGCTGGTATTCCACGCCGGGCGCTCGCATTACACCGAACTGCTTGAAGGGGGCGTCAAGCTCCACGAGCGCAAGGGCGCGTTGCTGCATTCCAAGACGGCCGTCATTGACGGCGTTTGGTCGACGGTCGGCTCGACCAATCTGGACTGGCGAAGTTTTCTTGACAACGACGAAGTCAACGCCGTCATACTGGGGCGGGAATTTGGCGAGAAAATGCAGGACGTTTTCGCCCGGGATCTGGCCGCTTCACAGAGCATTGATCTGGGGAACTGGCAACGCCGCCCGTTTGAGTTCCGGTTCAAGGAATGGCTGGCGTGGCTATTCAGGCGCTGGCTCTAGCGCCGCAGCGCGTTACTTGCGTCCGAGTACCAGCAAAAGGGCGCCCAGCACGATGCCACCGGCGCTGACCAGCAGTGGCACGTTGATTCTTTCCTTCTCCTGCACTTTTAGCTCTATCGGGCCCAGCTTCATGCCGGTCGTTTCCTTGGTATAGCTGAAACCGCCATAGACCAGGCCCAACGCACCTGCTGCAATCAGGAGGATGCCAATGATTTTTGTCATGTTCATGGATGTCTTTCTGTTAAAAATTGGGAAAGGTTCAGGAGCGCGGCCTGTACCGCTTCGTTGGCTGCCAGCACGCCACCATAGGGGTTTTCAGCACTGGCCGTTGCGACCACTTCGAACTCACGCAACGCCAGTACGCGGCGCGTTTTTTCGTCAACCAGCGTGGCACGCAGCGTGAAGCGGACCCGGCTCGGCTGATTGAAAAACTCATGCTGCAGCCGGATGATTGCAGTGTCGAGTCGCAGGTCACCGGCGGCAGCGCCCGGTGTCAACACAACGGCACGAAAGGTGCCGGTGCGCTCGATTGCACGGACCAGCAACGGCCCCAGCATGCGCGCTGGCGGATCAACCCATTCGCTGTGCGCAAAGTACTCCAGTTTGTGGGGCTCGCGCAGGTAGATCATGCGGGGGCTGTCAAAGCCGGCAGCCGCATGCGGCGGATTGACGATCAAAGTCTGATCCGTTGACAACAGCGGCATTGATGTGGCCAACTCGGCTGACGGCGCAAGCTGTCGACTGTCGAGCGAATAGAAGGTTGTCGCGGGCGTTGCGGTCGGTCCCAGCGTACCGCACGCGCAAAGGCCCAGCAGGAATATGCCGGTGACAAGTTGCCGGGTCAGTGCTCTGGCAGTCGGATTATTCACGGCTTGGCTCCTTTTTCTCCTGGACCGGGCGGCACCGACGGGTGGCCAAACAACAGTCCGCGCGGGTCGCGTATGGTTTGCTCGCTCAGACGTCGCAACGAAGTGCTCAGCGTGCCCAGTTCAACCAGCAGGCGTTCGAGTTCCGGCAGCGTTTCCACGCTAAAGCGCTTGACGTCCGCGCCAACCGCATCGATCGTGGTGCCCGCGCTGGCGCTGGTTCTGGCAACTTCGGTGCCCATTTTTTCAACAGCGTCAGCGCTGCGCCCGATGCGCTCCACAACAGCGCTCATTTGGTCCGTCGCCCGGGAAGTGCTTTCCAGGGTGCGCCCGGCATTGCGGATGCCCGCATCAATCGTTTCCCGGCGGGCGGCGATGGTGCGCGCCACAACGGCGACGTCGGCCAGCGCATTCCTGAAGGCCGTCTGGTTTTCGACACTGAGAATGGCATTGATATTGTTGGATGTACTGTCGAGCTTGGTCAGCACATTGGTCAGCACGTTCTCCAGCCGGGCGCTTAGTGAGGGCTTGGTCTGGATCACCGGGTAGTCGCTGCCCGTTTTGACCAGCAGGGGCGGTGACGCCGTTGCGCCGCCACTGAGCTCAACATAGGCGATGCCGGTCAGTCCCTGGGTTTTCAATACCGCGATGGTATCTTCCTTGATGGGAGTCCCCTGCTCAATGGCAAAGAGCAGATTCACCCGCTGCGGGTTAACTGCGTCGAGCTCAATTTTTCGCACTTTGCCAACATCAACTCCGTTGTACTTTACCGGGGCGTTGAGGTTCAATCCGGCAACAGATTCATCCTCAATGGCCATGTACAGCGTATACTTTTTTTGCCAGGCAGCACCTGAAGCCAGCCACAGCACAACCGCGATCAGTATCGCTCCCAGCACGAGAACGAAGCCGCCGACAATGGAATAGTTCACCTTGGTTTCGATGATGGCGCCCCGGTTACCTCAATGCTTTGTTCGTGTGCTGCTCTTGCGCGCGGGCCGGAAAAGAATTTTTGTATCGCCGGCTTGTCCATCCGGGCCAGCTCGGCCATGGAGCCGACGCCTTGCACGGTGGTGTCGGCCAGAACGGCGATGCGGTCGGCGACCTGCCACAACAAATCCAGGTCATGCGTGATCATGACGATGGTCAGACCAAACTGATCACGCAACTTGCGCACCAGTTCGTCGACGCCGCAGGCGCTGTCCGGATCCAGACCGGCGGTCGGCTCGTCGAGGAACAGCAACTCAGGGTCGAGTGCCAGCGCCCTCGCCAGTGACGCACGCTTCATCATGCCGCCGCTGAGTTCGCTGGGGTGCTGGGCGCCGACCTCCGGCTTCAAGCCAGTCATGGCCAGTTTCCAGGCGGCGATATCGTCTATCAGGGCATCACCGAGCCCGCTGTGCTCGCGCATCGGCAATCCAATATTCTCCAGCACGGTCAACGATTCAAACAGGCCGCCGTGCTGGAACATGACGCCCCAGCGCTGGCGCAGAGCAACGGCGTCATCCTCGGCGAGCTGTCCCAGGTCAACGCCGAGGACCCGTAACGCGCCCTCGTCGGGGCGTTGCAGCAAAATCATTTCACGCAGCAAGGTCGATTTACCGGAGCCGCTGCCACCAATCAAGGCAAATATCTCGCCGCGACGTACCTCAAGCGTGATGTCGGAATGCACCACGTGGTCGCCAAAGCGTGTTGACAATTTGCTGATTTCAACAACCGCCTCGCTGGCTTGCAGTGCGTCATTCATGCTAGAGGTCCAGTACACTGAAGGCGACTGAAAATAGCGCATCGGCAACGATCACCAGAAAAATCGACTGAACCACGCTGCGCGTGGTCTGGCGCCCCACGCTGTCAGCCCCGCCCCGCGTGCGAAAACCCTGAAAGCAGCCGACCACCGCAATGATGGCAGCGAATACTGGTGCCTTGCCGATCCCGACGGCATAAGAAGTGATGCTGACGGCCTTGACGAAGCGGTCCAGAAATTCTCCAAAGCCAACGCCAAGCTGGGCGCGCGCCATGATCATGCCGCCAAATACACCCAGCACGTCGGCAAACACCGTGAGCAGCGGCAGGGCGATCATCAGGGCAATTATTTTTGGCAGTACCAGCAAATCCAGCGGGGCGATGCCCAGGGTGCGCATGGCGTCGATTTCCTCGGTCACCGCCATGGTTCCAATCTGGGCGGCATAAGCTGAGCCGGAGCGTCCGGCAATGATGATGGCAGTGATCAACGGCGCAAACTCGCGCAGCATGGACAGGCCGACAAGATCAGCGACGAAAATGTTGGCGCCGTACTGTCTGAGTTGGTCGGCGCCCTGGTAAGCGACGACTATTCCCAGCAAAAAAGATAGGAGGCCGACGATCGGCAATGCATCGAAGCCAGCGCTGCGGATGTTGTAAAGGATGGGACGCCAGCGCAAGCGGGCCGGGCGTGCCAGGCAGCGCCCCAGCGCCAGCGTACTTTCACCAACGAAACCCAGGAGCGCCACCGCTTGCTCGAATGCGGCGCAGGCGCTTTGGCCGAGATTGGCGAGCGAAGAGAGTGACTTGCCGGCCGGTGTTGGCGGCGCCTGGTATTGATCGGCCACATGTTTTGAAATTGTCGCCAGCAGTTTGGCAAATTCGGGACGCAAGCCGTGCAGGGTCACGCTGATGCCCTCGGCTCGCAAGCGTACCAGCAGCTTTTGCAGCAACCACGCGCCCGCCGTGTCAAGTGCTTCGATCTGCGCACAGTAAGCAACAGCCTCTGCTTTGGCGGCCACACCTACTGTTTCGAGTTGCTGCTCCAGCGAGCCCATGCTGCGCGCTGTCCAGCATCCCGACAGACAGAGAAATTGCGGGGTTGGCTGGGCGATAGTGGCGGGTGTCAGCAGCAGGGCATTCATGGTCGGCTTCAGGTTAAGGCACGCGGCGCGACCCATCTGTGCGGGAGCGAACACAGCCGCTCAATTTGAATGACTTCAAAAATAAATGCGGTAACTGTTCGCTGGCACACTGAAAAGTGTCGCTGTCAGGAGGAAGCTCGGGACCTGTTTCATTACCCATGAAAGGAGAATTTCGACATGAATAGCAAACTTGAATTGCGTGTTCTGAGTGCCGCGCTGGTCGGCGTCATGGCCGGTTTTGGTGCTGGCTGCAGCAAGTCTTCAGAGACCGGAGACTTGCCGGCTTCCAGTGTCAGCGTCGGCACCGAGATCGACGATGGCGTCATCACCACCAAAATCAAATCAGCGTTCCTTGAAGATCCGGCTGTCAAAAGTTATGACCTCAAGGTTGAAACCCGCAAAGGAGAAGTGCTGCTCAACGGCTTTGTGGACAGCCAGTCACAAATTGACCGCGCTGTTGCCGTCGCACGGGGCGTGGCAGGTGTCAAAAACGTTGACAACAAAGTGACGCTCAAGGGCAGTCCCACCACCGTAGGCGCCAAGGTTGATGACGCCATCGTCACCACCAGAATCAAGACGGCGCTGCTGGCCGATTCAAATGTCAAGAGTCTGGACATTGCGGTGGTGACGCGCCAGGGCGAAGTTCAAATCAGCGGCTTTGTCAATAGTCAGACCCAGATTGACCAGGCCATGGACGTGGCCCGCCGCACCGAGGGCGTGGTCAGTGTTATCAATTTAATGAGCATCAAAAAGTAAACTGGAGAATGATGATGGAAACCACCAATAAATTCACATCCGCTTTGGTCGTGACGGCCGCACTGGCGCTGACCGCCTGTGCCGACACGAATGGACCCAACAACAGCTACAGCTCAGGCGCTGTCTATCCGCAGGGCAGCAGCTCAAACTACGCATACTCCCAGTATGGCGTTGTCCAGTCGATTGATCTGGTGCGGCTCGATGGAACCACCAACAATGGTGCTGGCGGTACCATTGCCGGGGCAGTGATAGGGGGTATCGTCGGGCATCAAATCGGCGGCGGCGACGGCAATACTGCCGCGACTGTTCTCGGCGCGGTCGGCGGCGCTTATGCCGGGCACGAACTGGCGACCAGAAACCAGCAGCAAACCGACGCTTACCGACTCTCCATCCGCATGCGCGATGGTTCCTATCAAACGGTGACACAAACCAGCAACGCGGACATCCGGGTTGGCGACCGCGTGCAGATTGACAACGGTGTTGCCCACCGCTATTGATTTTTTCAGGGGCTAACGAACCCCTGCTGCGGCCTCCTGGCGGTAGCGCACATCGCTGAGCAGGCGGTTCAGTTCTTTCTTGACAACGCCATAACATTCGCAGGCCTGTTTCTCCAGGCCGGCCCGGTCCAGCACGCCGATATGGCCACGGCGGTAGCGTATGTAGCCGGCGTTCTGTAAATTGCCGGCCGCCTCCGTCACGCTTTCGCGGCGTACGCCAAGCATGCTGGCCACCAGCTCCTGCGTCATGATCAGCTCGCGTGACGGTACCCGGTCCAGCGTCAGCAACAACCAGCGGCATAGCTGCTGCTCCACCGAGTGATGCCGGTTGCAGGCGGCGGTCTGGGCCATCTGGGTCATCAGCGCCTGGGTGTAACGCAACAACAAACGCTGCAACAAGCCAGCGCGGTCAAATTCCTGTTTCAGCAAGCGGCGCTCCAGACGGTACGCCTGGCCTGCAGTTTGCACCACCGCCGAGCTCGATGTCGTGTCACCCCCCATGAACAGTGAAACACCGACGACGCCCTCATTACCGACACCAGCGGTTTCTGCGGAAGCGCCAGTCTCTGTGACGTAATGCAGTGACACGATGGCGCTGGTCGGAAAGTAAGCGTGCCGCAACTGTGTGCCCGGTTCGTACAGCATCTGGCCCAGTGCCATTGGGACCAGTTCCAGATGGGCCGCGAGGGGCTCGAATTCTGCCGTTGGCAAGGCTGCCAGAAGATGGTTTTGATTGGGGTTGGGGAGTGCAGACATGGCGCGCGATCAGATGTGCTATTTCCGGGCCATGATTTCAACGCCAATGCCGCGGTAGCCGCGGAATCGGCCCGACTGGTTGAACATGGGCTCGCCACTGACCCGGAACTGCTGCTGCGATGCATCGGCATTGACGCGGTGAAACAGGAAATCCAGAAACGGCTGGCGCTCGGCAATGATGGCCCGCAGTTCTTCCCGCTCCGACTCATTCCAGCCACCCACCCGGCCCGTGCCGGAGTTTGTGCCTAAAGGGCCAACCTGTATGCCCAGCATCTCCAGCACCGGTCCTGAGACTTTGGTGAATTGACCGTTTTCGTCCTGTTCCCAGTACCAGTCGGAGGCCAGTTCGGTCAGGCTGCGAAAGCGGGCTTCGCTCTCGCGCAGTTCCGCCGTGCGCTCCAGCACGGTCAGCTCCAGCATCTTGTTGTAATTGTCCAGTTTCTTGTACAGCAGGCGCACTTCGAGCATGTTGTGAATGCGGGTTTTGACTTCCACCAGATCAAATGGCTTGCTGATGAAGTCCTTGGCACCGGTTTGCAGCGCGCGCAGCTTGTGGCCGGGTTGGGCGGTAAGGACGATCACCGGCAGGTAGCTGTCGGCCAGGTTGGTCTTGAGACCCTCCATCACCTGGAACCCGTCCATGCCCGGCATTTGCAGGTCCAGCAGAATCAGGTCGTAGCGGTTCTTGCGATGCAGTGCGCAGACTTCCTGCGGATTCAGGGTGGATGCCACGCTGGTATAGCCTGCGTCACTGAGCAACTGCTCCAGCAAACTGATGTTGGCCTCCTGATCGTCAACAATCAGGATGCTGGCGGCAAGAATTTCGGATTCGGTAATCATGCGGTTCACTCCCTTTGAGTTTCGGGCGTTGCTTGCGATTTTGCAAATTTCAGGGCCAGGTCCAGCGTTTCCATGAACTCGTTGACCTTGATCGGTTTGGTGAGATAGCGGAAGAATCCTGCTTCCAGCCCCTTCTCGATGTCGCGCGGAATGGCATTGGCGCTGAGCGCTACCACCGGGATATGCGCCGTGGCCGGATCTTCCGACAGAATGGCGAGGGCTCGCAGGCCGCTGATGCCCGGCAGATTGATGTCCATCAGGATGACATCAGGCAGGGCAGCGCGGGCCAGCGCAATACCGCTGTTGCCATCCCTTGCGCTCAACAGGCGGATATCGGGCCGCCGCCCGATCAGATCCTCAACCAGCATCAGATTGGCCGGATTGTCTTCAACGTAAAGCAGCGTACTCAACTGCTCGTCACCTGGCGCCGGTATCAGGGCAACCTCGGCCGCCTCAACCACTTTGTCAGCCAGCCGCAGCGGGTCGGCTTTGCCCAGGTCAAACCAGAACAGGCTGCCCTCGCCGACAGTACTTTCGAAACCGATCTCGCCGTGCATCAATTCAACCAGCCGCTTGCACACCACCAACCCGATACCCGTGCCTTCTTCGACTTTGGCCTTTTGGCCCAGACGATTGAACGGCTGAAAGAGCTGCGCCAGTTGCTCCGGTGCCAGTCCAAAGCCGCTGTCACGCACGCGGATCCGGATCGAATCGGGCGGGCTCAGGATGCAGTCGACGACGACCGAGCCACCCACCTTGTTGTATTTGATGGCGTTTGACAGCAGGTTGATCAGAACCTGCTTGACGCGGGTCCGGTCAGCCTGCACAAAGTAAGGTGTTGGCAGCCGCGGAAAGGTGACCCGGATGTCGCGATTTTGAGCCTGCGGCTCCACCATGGACTGGCATTCCAGCATGACATCGTCCAGCGCGACAGGCTCCAGCGACAGCGTCATCTTGCCGGACTCGATCAGCGCCAGGTCGAGAATTTCATTGATCAGGTCGAGCAGGTACCAGCCGGCCTTGAGAATCTGGTCGATGCTGCGTTTCTGCGCGGGCGTCGGTGTCGGTACACCGGATTCAATCAGTTGCGCAAAGCCCAGGATCGCCCCCAGCGGCGTGCGCAGTTCGTGGCTCATGCTGGAGAGGAAATGCGATTTGGCGAGGTTGGCCTTGTCGGCCGCAAATCGGGCGCTCTCCAGTTCGGCGTTTTTGTCCTGTAGCGCCTGATTGAGTAAAACCCGCTCCGCCTCAACCCGTTTGCGTGCTGTGTTGTCGGTACCGATCAGCAGGTAGCCGATGATGACATCCTGTGAATCGCGCAGAGCCGTCACCGACACGACGGCCGGGAAGCGGCTGCCATCCTTGCGGATGTAGGTCAGCTCGTAAATGTCCTCGATGCCGCGGAACGCCTTGAACACCAGTGCTTCAAAGCCGGGCTTGATTTCGGTCTCGAGCTCAAGGCTCAACGCCTTGGCCCGCTCTATGACTTCCTGCGAATCGGAAATGTCGGCGGGTGTGATCTGGTTCAACACCTCGGCGGCGGTGTACCCCAGCATGCGCTCGGCACCGACGTTGAAAATCTGGATCACACCCCTGGCGTCGGTGGCAATGCTGGAGAAATTGGCACTGTTGAAAATAGCGTTTTGCAGGGCGCCCGACTTGAGGAGCGACTCCTCAGCCAGCCGGCGCGCCGTAATGTCGCGCAGCAAGCCGGTGAAGTAACGCTGACTGCCCAGCCACATCTCGCTGACTGCCATTTCCAGCGGGAACAGGCTGCCATCCTTGCGCCGGCCAATGACCTCGCGGCTCAGACCGTTGGCACGCTGTTCATCGCTGGCGCTGTAATACTCCAGCGATCCGGTGCGCTGGTCCTGGTTCAGCTCGGGGATCAGCAGACTGAAGTCCCGCCCGCTGAGTTCGGCAGCGCTGTAGCCAAACATTTTCTCGGCGGTCGGGTTCACTTTCTCGATGAGGCCGCCGCGTGCATGGATGGTGATGATGCCGTCCACCACCGTGTTGAGAATCGTCTGGACCAGCGCCGCGCTGTCGCGCAAGGCTTGCTGGGCGGCATATTCGTCGCTGACATTGCGGAACACCAGCACAGCGCCGACCACGTTGGCGTCATGGTCCCGGATCGGGGCGCAACTGTCGGCAATGTCGTACTCGTAGCCATCGCGGGCAATCAGCACGGTATGGTTGGCCAACCCCTGGATGGTGCCGTGCGCCAGTGCTTCCAGCACGGGAATCGAGACCGGTTCACGGGTTTCCTTGCTGATGATGTGAAAAATCTCTTCAATCATGTGGCCGTGGGCCTGCGCCTGGGTCCAGCCGGTGAGCTTTTCGGCAATCGGGTTCAACAGCGTGACACGCGCAGCGGCATCGGTGGCGATCACGGCGTCACCGATGGAGTTGAGTGTCACCGCCAGTTTTTCTTCGCCTTCCTGCAAGGCAATATTCGTCAATTCAAGCTGCTGATTGGTTTCTTCCTGGGTGTCCAGAAGATGCCGGGTTTCCAGGTGAACCAGGTCCTTGATCCGCTGCTGTGATTTTTGATAGAGCAAATAGGCAAATGCGGGTGCCGACAGCAGCGCCAGCACGCTGGCGGCAACCAGAATCGCAAACAGATGCTGCAGACCGTTCGCAAGCTCGCCGTCGCGTTGCGCCAGCGCGGCTTCTTCCAGCGCTATCAAGCCACTCACCTCGACCCGGATGGAGTCCATCAGGCGCTTGCCAACACCACTTGCCACCTGCGTCAAGGCCTCCGCCGCGCCCTGGTTGCGGCGCAACTCAATGACCTGCGCCATTTCGGCCAGTTTGGCATCAACCAGCGGCACCAGGTTATCCAGATGCTTGTGGGCGGCAGCCGAGAGGGCCAGACTGCGCATTTTTGTCAAATCGCTGCTGACGCTGTCGCGCACCGCCAGATAGGGTTGCAAAAAGGCGTCGTCGCCGGTCAGGGCGTAACCGCGCTGGCCCGTCTCGGCATCCCGCAATTTGGCCAGCAGGTTGTCGGCGCTCTTGATCTCAAGAACGCCCTGCTTTTGATGACTGGCCGATTTCTCAAGCTGGTTGAAAGCCCAAAAAGACACTGCTACCGCCAGCCCCAGCAGCAGCGCTGCGGCAGCCAGCCAAGAGGCAAATTTGCTGCTGCTTTTCATGACAGGCCGACTCTGGCGAGCCGTTGAACTGGCATGGGACAGGGGGGGGGGATGATGGGGTCATGGACGGGCTCCGTTGCGGCGCGAGAAGATGGAACGGAACGCGGAACCGTGTGTGCAGAGAGCACAAGGTACGCTTATACGCTCTTCCTGGCCAAATGACCCGGATTTCTTGGGGCAACTGGCGCTGAAGGAGCAACTGACGTCTGCCAATGAAATTTGAACAACCATCAATGTCCTCGACTTGAAGTGGGCTGCCGGACCGTCAATTTCGCTGCTTATTGGGTAACAAATTGGCCTGTAACCCCCGTTGAATATGCGTAGACAGCTCCTGTTTTTGTAGCAAATGCAGAAGCTGCCGGTTCCCGCGCGGCGTTACGCGGGCCAGTTTCATCATCCGTTCAACTATTGGTACGCGGTTCACCCCGCCCGTTGACGGTAATGGTGGCGCCCGGCGGCTGCGTCATCTGCACCGTGTGGTCCTGGCCCCTGAAGTTGTAGGTTACGTCCCAGTAGGCGGCGCGCGCCTGGCCGGGGTCGTTGGCGCAACGCTGCACATTCTGCGTGCCGGCTTGCGTGTTGTTGCGTCCGGCATTGGCGCCTACCGCAGCGCCGGCAACGACGCCGCCTACCGTGGCCAGGTCTTTGCCGCTGCCGCCGCCGACCTGATGCCCCAGAATGCCGCCGATCAGGGCGCCGGCAATGGCGCCACCCACATTCGGTTCACCGCGATTGACCACTTGTTCACGCTCCATCCAGCAGCGCTGCCCGCTGGTGCCGACAATGGCCCGAACGGACGTGACGCTGGCTTCAAACAGCGGTTCGGCGTCGCGCCGGCGGTTGTCGTACACCGGCGTTGGCGCCGGCGCATAACGGCTTTCCTCAATGCGCGAGTTCCAGTTCACGGTGCGCGCCGAGGAAACCCGGTCGTTCATGCCCATCGCTGCCAGCGATGGATAGCGACCCGGCTGCAGGATCACACACTGGCCGCTAAAGCGGCTGTCGGTGCAAGCCTCCCAGCGATCACCGAACACGACCACTGAGGAGGCGCGGTCGTTGAAACCCACACGGGAAAAGTCAGTCACCGGCTGGTTGGCGGTAAAAGTTCGGCCGCCAAAATTTTCGCCCTCGTAAAACACCACCTGGGCAGTTGCCGGTGCCGGCGCGAAGCGGTCGTCGGTAACGCGCGCATTGCGGGCCAAAGGACGTACCGAGGAGATCTGGTCATTCAGGCCCATGGCTCCGAGCGACGGGTAGCGCCCCGGGCGCAGCACGACGCAGCGGCCACTGAAGCGAATGTCTTCGCAGGCTTCCCAGCGTCCGCCGCTGACCATGATGGAGGAGGCCCGGTCGTTGAAGCCGTTGCGGCTAAAGTTGTTGATAGGCCGCTCGGTCGTGAACGAGCGGCCCTGAAAGTTGTTGTTTTCATAAATCGTCACCTGAGCGCTGGCGTGAGTGGCAATGGCGACGGCCAGCACGGTCAAGGTTTTCTTCAAAAAAGTGTTCATCGATAGCTCCTGTTAAGTGTGTCACACCCAGATAGATTAGCCAGTCACAAAGGCAAGTTCAGTGCGATAGCGCACGGAACGGGCGGCATGTGCGGTGCTATCGTGGCGCACCATGAAACGACTAGGCTGTTCATTGCTATTGGCGCTGATGACCAGTGCCTGCACTTCGCTGTTGCCACAGGCGCATACCGACGCCACCTCGTTCAGGAATTTCGATGAAGCACGCTCGGCCATTGAGTCCCTGGTGCCGATGAAAAGTGACCGCCGGACGCTGAAAAATAACGGCTTCGACCCGGCCTCGCACCCCAATACCAAATTGTTGACGCATGCTGACGTGGTTCGCAGCCTGTTGCCGACCACACTGCTCAAACGCGAAGATCTTGATCCGGGCATTCTGGTGTGCCTGGAGGCGCGCGATGCCTGTCACGGAATGGAACTGACGGCTTCCCGGATTGCAAAAACCAGAAGCGGGAATTTTTTCGCCGATTTCAGCAATTTTGAGCGCCGGACCGAGACCACCGGCTGGCGCTTCAACGCCCTGATCCTGTTTGTCAACGACCTGGTGGTTTACCGGTCCTGGGGTGGCCAGCCCAGCGTCAGCGAGACCGAAGTTGACTCCAATCCGCTGGGACCGTTCCAGCAGATCGGTCCGTCGTTGCTTTCAAATCATTAAAACGCTATAAAAAAGATAGCTCTCTACGCAAGACGCACGGCTGCTACAGGCCAATATGACCCTCATTTTTGGGTTGCACAGGGGTGCCGCGCCGCCCAGTGCAATTAATTGCGTGCTATGTGGGCGGACGCACAGAAGGTTGTGCTGCAAGGTCCAACAATGACAGTTCCCCGGTGGCTGAGCGAATGGTGCTCTGCCACCATGTCATTACTCTTTTTTTGGAGAAATTCACCATGAAGCTAACTAAACGCATTTCCATCTGGATGCCCGCCATCTTGCTGGTATCCACTCTGGGCCTGGCGGCCTGTGCCGGAATGACGGCGCAGGAGAAGGGCACCGCAACCGGTGCTGTTATCGGGGGCGTCGTCGGCAGTTCCGCTGGTGGTGGCATTCTCGGTACCGCCGCTGGCGCTGCCGTGGGTGGCGTCATTGGTCACGAGGTGACCAAGTAACAATCACCGGGATCGGCTGTTGTTGACCTGGAACCGGTGTCTGCTGGCGCTGGCCGCGGCGGGCCTGAGCTGTGCTTCAATGGCCAGCCCGGACCCGGTTGCGGCCCTGCGCGCCCGTTACGCTTCGCTTGGGACGCAACTGCAACACAACCCGTTTGAGCGGCCGCTGGTCCTTTTTTCAGTCGAGACGCCGGAGCGTCTGCAAGGTGACATCTATGCCGTCGTTGGCTACCCGTTTGGCGACTTTGCTGCCGGCTTGAAGAGTCCGGACCACTGGTGTGACATGCTGCTGCTGCACATCAACACCAAGTATTGCCATCCGGTGTCGAACGGGTCAACCGACACCTTGCGCGTCAATATCGGTAAAAAAACACCCGAGGAATTGGCTGCCACCACGCGCGTCGACTTCAATTTCGCGGTCGCCCTGTCGACCCCGGAATACCTGGACATCAAGCTCAGCGCCAAAGACGGGCCGATGGGCACCGGCGACTACCGCATCGAACTCGAAGCGGTGGCGCTCCCCAATGGGAAAACGTTTTTGCATCTGGCCTATTCGTATGCCATGCGCTTTGCCGGGCGACTGGCCATGACAACGTATCTGGGGACGCTGGGGCGTGACAAGGTCGGCTTTACCGTTGTTGGCCAGCTCGCGGATGGCCAGCCAGGCTATATCGACGGTGTGCGGGGTGTGGTGGAGCGCAACACCATGCGCTATTACCTCGCCATTGACAGCTATCTGGAGTTTTCCCATGCGCCGCCGGCAGTTCAGCTCGACAAGCGTTTGCAGAGCTGGTTTAGCGCTGCGGAGCGCTATCCACGCCAGTTGCACGAGATCGAGCGCGGGCCTTACCTTGAGATGAAGCGCGCCGAGTACGCGCGCCAGCAGACGCTGCAATAGCCTCTGCCAGCGAACCGGCGCTGTCTATAACTGTGACTTGAAATAATGGAAAGAGTGTGTGAAAGCATCACGCACCTTGTCCATTTCGGCGACCATGGTTTCCCATGTATCCTCGCTGGCTGCCTTGAGTTCATCGAGTTTGGCGACCGCCAGTTTTGATTGGTGACGGAGCTTGCGCATTTCTTCCTTGTAGACCGCGCGGGCGTCTTCTTTGGCTTCTTTTGCCTTCGCTTCGAGCTGGCTCATTTTTGCATTCAACTCGTCGAGTTGAAGCTTCATTTTTGCGATGTAAGTATCCCGATTTGACATGGTGAGGGTTCCTGGTTGTTGAAAGTGCCAACAAGTGGCGGACTTGCCGATGTGTTGGTCAACTTCATGTTTTATGCATGAGTGAGCAGAATAGCCGGCAGCCAGCGTCAGGTCTGTTCGCTCGCCCACACAACGGGTTGCGGGGGAGTCAATGCAGGGCGAAAACTGTTTCCGGTGAGCGGGTTTCCGGCAGTACGTAAACAACGCCGTTGGTGCCGGTAAAGGCTTTGTGAATCACGTTTCGGAAGAATGCCGCTGGCACATTAATGCACCCATAGGAAATCCGGTTGTCCAGCGCTGTTGGCGTTGCCAGGCGCTGGGCGCGGCGCTCGCCGGGTTTGCCGACAATGACCGGATGCAGCGAAATCGCGGCTGCATAGTCCACCCAGAGTATTTCCCGGCCCCGCAAATTGCGATCCAGCGAGGCGACAAAGCGCCCCGCCGGCGTTGTTCGTTCGTCAGGACTGATGCCTGACAACTCGCGCTCGCCGATACCGGCCACCGAGTCGTCACCGATGGCGGACCCCAGCAGCGCGGCAGCGGCGCCGCGCAACTGGCCGTTGGCATGAAAGGCGAAGACCCTGGCATTTTTTTTGTCGACGATCACAAAAGGCAGGCCGTGGTTGTCATCGCTGGTCAGCACCCAGTGGGCGACCCGCCGTGTCTCGGGCGACGCGATTTCGCGCTTGAAATTAACCGTCGCGGAAGCCAGCGTGAGCCGTCGATCCAGACCGGTCAGGGCGCTGCTTGCGGCCCGCGCCAGCGGGTTGCCGGCAACGGCAATCAGCAGGCCAAGGAGCAGGGATTTGGCGCTGTCGGCGGCGCTCACGGTCCGGTTTCGAGTTCGCATTCGTGATCCATCACGCGGCACACCCCGGGTGTCTCAGTTGCGGTCCTGTTTACGTGGGTAAATGGGTGCCACGTAGCGGGTTGGCGCTGGCTGCACCGGCAACACAACAGGAATCACTTCGGGCACGACCACCGGTGGCGGCACTGGCATCGGTGCCAGCGGCGGCGGTATCACCAGCGTTGGCGGCACGGGTGGCAAAAATGCCAGCAGTTCGGGGGGTGTTCTGGCCGGCACGATCACAGGCAGCCAGGTCACAGGCGGCACGATTTCAGGAGGCATCACCACCGGCGGCGGCAGCACAACGACGGGCGGCAGGTCGCCCGGGGGCAGCACGACCACGGGCGGCGGCACCACAACAGGCGGTGGCACCACAACGGGTGGCGGTACCACAACGGGTGGCGGTACCACAACGGGTGGCGGTACCACAACGGGTGGCGGCACCACAACAGGTGGCGGCACGACAACAGGCGGTGGCACGACAACAGGCGGTGGCACGACAACAGGCGTCAGGGTAATGTTGCCGGTGGTTCGCGCGACAACCGGCCCACAACAGGAAACCGCCAGCGCATATTTGCTGGCCTCGGCACCGCCCAGGCTGTAGCCGGTCAGGGTGATTGTCTTGCCCGATCCGATATCCGGGCTGTCAAAGGCGGCGCTGCTGCCGGGGCCGGCCACCAGAGTGACGCCGGTAGGGCTGCCCTTCAAGGAGGAAAGCGTTGCATTGGTGGTACCGTCAAAAGCCTTGTCTCCGCCGGCGGCGAACACCAGCATGTGCTGTGTCAGCGTGGCACCATTGGTCAGGGTGAAGTGCGGCAAATAGTCAACGGGTGTGCTGTAGGACGGCGGGTTGTAGTTGATCGTGACGGACGCGTCCGGTCCCGTGACGGTGGCGTTTGGCGCCGTTGGCGCAAATATCACGGTGCCGCCGGCCACACCCGGACCAGTGCCCCCGTATCCGGCATTGAGCACCAGACCAAGTGGCAGGCCCAGGCTCTGGGAAGGAATGCTGCTGCCCCGGGTCAAGGTAATTTTTGCGCCGACGTTCACGTCGTTTGCCGCGCACATGGTGATGTTGCCGTCGGTTGCCGTCACAGCGGCAAGCGCGTTCAGGTTCAAATTGTGGCCAGCGCTCAACAACACGCTTCCGTTGACGGTTGTGATGGCGGCATTGACGTTGGCATCACGTCCACAACAGACCACAAAATTTCCGTTGGTGGCGGTAATGGCCGCGTTGACGTTGACGTCGCGCACGGCATTCAGTGTCAGTGTGGTCGTACTCGGCGTGGCGGTCCAGCTGACGGCCTGGTTGACGTTGATATCGCCGTTGCCGGGTGTCGGGGAATTGAGGCTGGTCACCGGGGGCGTTCCGGCGACCGTCGCATTGGGGCCGCTGGAGGTGCTGATGACGACGCTGTTGGTGACCAGCAGGGCAGACAGTGTGGCCCCGCTGATGTTGTCGTTGGCGCCACTGCCAATGGTGAAGTCCTGCGGGTCGATCAGCCAGGTGCCCGTCCGCCCCTGGGGTGCCGCCGTGCTGACGATGGCACTGCTCGCGATCTTCACGCGGGCAGCCGACGTTTCGATGAAACCGCCATTGCCGCCCTGGGGGGCACTGGCGTCCAATGTACCGCCAGCGTTCACTGTGCCGTTTTGCATGCCAGCCAGCAGCTTGATGCTGCCGTTGCGGCTTTGCAGGGTTTGTGCCTGGATGACACCGGTATTGTTGACGGCGCTTTGCAGCAGGCTGCCGGCCGCCTGGGCCGTCAACAGGACGCGTCCGCCGTCGGCCTGAATCAGGCCGCCGTTCTGCACCAGTGCGTTTACCGCGCCTTCGTTCACCGTGAAATTGAGCAGACCGTCGCCGGCAATATCGAGCTTGATGGCCGTGCCGGCGGCCAACGCGACGCTGCCCAGTCTGGCCGAAATCACGCCGTCATTGGTAACCTTTGCACCCAGCAGCGCCACATAGCCACCGTCGGCCTTGATGGTGCCTTGATTGACGATGCTGCCACGGTCAGTGCCGACAAATTGGTAGTTGCCAGCCATGAGGTCGTTGTCCGCAAGGTTCAGGCTGGAGGCGACCAGCGACGCGACGTTGACCGATGCCCCGCGACCGAACAGGATGCCGTTCGGATTTACCAAAAATACCTTGCCGTTGGCCCAGAGACTCCCCAGGATGCTTGACGGATCTGAGCCCAGCACGCGGTTGAGTGTGATGGAACTGCTGTCGGGCTGCAGGAAGCGAACTCCCTCGCCGGCGGCGATGTTGAAGCTTTGCCAGTTGATCACCGCGTTCTGTGTCGACTGCGTGATGCTGGTGGTGCCGGCGCCGTTGCTGATGCTGGCGCCACCTGCGGCAACGACACCGCCGGTTGGCAGCGCCAGCACATTGGTGCCCAAAGCCAGCATCAGGGAAGCAGTCAGCGCCCGCAGGGCAAAGCCCGCTGCAGGGTTGGTGCCAGCGGTGCCGGACCGTGTCTTCTTGCCGTTGCCTTTGGCGTTTTCCGAAACGGCGACAAAGGTGCCGGTACTGATGTTCCAGATCGATCGATAGCTACAGTTCATGAGGTCACTCCAGTATTTACAAAATTCTTGGGGGCAAGCGGTGCATTCAGCGATCCGGGCCTAAAAATATTTCACGGCCTGTATCCAGAAGCGACCTGACGCGTCTGGTGCGGAGGTTGCCGTCTCGTCCCCCACCTTGACGGCGTAATACGCCCGCAGCAGAAAATTGTTGCTGTCCGACCAGATCAGTCCAACACCGGCGCCGCTCAGCGTTCTGCGGTTGGGCCCGCTGGACCAGGGATTTCTGTTTACGTTGATGCGACCGGTATCGACAAAGCCGACCAGCTGCAACTGGCCCGCCATTCGCTCGGAAAACCGGGGCAGCAGCAGCCTGGCTTCCAGATTCAGCACATAGCCTTCATCGCCATAAGCTTCACCTTCCGGATAGGCGCGTACACCGTACATGCCGCCAAGTTCCATCTTTTCCGAGACGTCGAGATTCTTTGAGGCGATTTGTCCGTTGACGGAAGCCGAAAGCGAGAGTGGGCCGGTCACGCTCTGCAGGCGTGTGGCGCTGTAAGCGAGCTTGTTGAAATGGCCGTTGCTTTGCGCCGTCATGGCATCCAGCGTGCGCACAGCCGGAGTTTGCAGGTCAATGGTGCCACTCGACCAGGTCATTGCGTAGGCACTTGTGCCGCCGCCGCCGACATGGTCACCGTTCAGACTGACCATCGCCACCTGTGCCTTCTTGTCGCTGACGCTGTCCGTTGAATCAATGTGGTCATGAAAAATCTTGCCGTCAAAGGCAAGGCCGACATACAGATTGGTCTGGCGCGTGCGGAGCAGGGGATAGCTGGCATAGACACTGGCAACCTCGGCCGTGCCATGGGCGCCCAGACTCTCGAATTCTTCGCCCAGAACATAGCGCAGGGCACTGTACGACACGCCTGCCCTGGCCTTGCCAAATTGCATCTGGTAAGCGCCGCGAACATAGTTCAGGCCAGCGCCGGAGCTGAGGACGCGCAGACTGGCAACGTCGCCGTTGCCCAGGGGCTCGTTGAAGTTGACTGTTGCTCCGATCCGGTTGGCACCGGTGTAACGGTTGCCGGCGTTGTCTGCATCTATGCTGCCGGAGATGCGTTGCCCGGGGGTGAGGTCAACCATCAGGTCGGAGGTTCCCGTGGCAGCGCCTGGCACCAGGGTCGAACTGACCTTGACACCCGGAAGGTCGGACAGCAACAAAAGCCGGTTCTCAAGCGGAGCCGACCGGATCGTGTCGCCGCTGTCGAGGCCGCTCAACAAAGTGCCTGCCAGCGGCGTGGCGACTCTGGTCTGGTTATTCAGTACCACCTTGCCATAGCGGCCTTCCAGCACGGCGATGGTGACGATGCCGTCCTTGATGTCCTGTTCCGGCAAATAGACTTGCGCCAGAAAGTAGCCGTTGCGATGGTAATGATCGGCGATTTTCGCGGCCATGGCGCGCAAGTCGGGAACGGTCAGGTCGCTCCCTGGCTTGAAGCCGGTCAGTGTCAGCAACTGGGATTCGGAATACACCTGGGCGCCAGTGACACGCAAGCCATGGACCGTGAGGGTGACGTCGTCTGTTGTGCTGCTGGCCGGCGAACCGCCCGGCTGGACCCCGAGTTTTGGTGCCACGATCTGCGGCATCGGAGTCGGTGGAATCTGCTGCATCTGACTGCCCGCGCTGGGCGGTTGCGCGGCAAAGGCACCATGGCTTAAAACCAGCAATGCACAGGGAATGAATTTAAGTTTTGGCATGGTGTCCTTGGGTTGAATCTTTCGATGCGACTTCCCTCAACGGGAAGAGGGTTTAGTGCTTGCTGAGCGAATCCTTGACGGCTTCGCGCGCATGCTTGACGGTTTCCTTGGCGTCGCCAAGCCGCTCCTCGGCCTTGCCGGAGACCTGTTTTTGCAGTCCTTTTTCCTGCTGTTCCTTGTTACCGACCAGTTTGCCGGCTTCCTCCTGGACTTTGCCAGCAATGTTTTTGACAAGGCCTTGTGCCTGATTTTTGTTCATGATGTTTTCCTTGAAATGAATTGAATGAATTTCCATACGCCTCAGCCAACTGCTGATCCGCCCTGAAATGGTAGGCAGACGGTCCGGCTTGATCTGTGCGCTTGCATACATAGCCGCTTTTCTGTTGGCTCCAGCCAGTGCCGTGGCGATGCGCAGGCGTGCGACAATCCGCGCTCGGCATCAGACGAAATGAGTGAAAACGGCTGGCTTGTCCGGTCCATTTGTTCCTCTGGATCGCTGCCCGTAGCTCAGTTGGATAGAGCAACAGCCTTCTAAGCTGTGGGTCGCAGGTTCGATCCCTGTCGGGCAGACCACTTTTTCGGGTTTTATGGCAGCCGACCGCGTCTGCGGTCCGGTGGCCCGCTGTGGCTTAGGGTGACAATTTTGAGAGTTCAGATGCAAGCCTTGTTTTCTCTGGCCGGCGTTCGAGCGGCATTGACGGGCTGGATGCTGTTGCTGGCGGGCAGTCAAACCATGGCCAGTCTCGGCGGCCAGCCCTCGGTGCCGGCGGTTGCCCCGGCAGCGATTACCGCCGCCACGTCAAAAACGCTGGTGGCGAAGGCTGCCAGTCCGGCCGCGGGCTACCTGCGGCACGAGGCTGTGCTCGAAAACGGAACCCGAATTCAGGAATACGCGACACCTGCCGGGATTGTTTTCGCAGTGGCGTGGCGCGGGCCGGTCCTGCCCGATCTGAGTGTTTTGCTGGGCAGCTATTTCAATGCGTTCAAGATCGATGTTGAGCAGGCCCGTTTGCTTGGCAGGCGGGGGTCACCGGTCAACATTGAGCAGCCTGACCTCGTTCTCAGGTCTGGCGGACGCATGCGAAATTTTTCGGGCTATGCCTATGCACCCAACCTGATACCCGACGGTGTCAGCATTCAAAATGTGCTTCAGTAATTTCGTCCGCAGCGTTGTAGCGCTGCTACCGGCGGCGCTCATGGTTGCGGCCTGCGGTGGTGGCGGATCGACGTCAACGCCGGCAGCGGCGGTGTTGGAAAACGTGCTGCCGATCCGGGTCGATGGCGGCCCCGCCCGGTCGGGCTACAACGTCAATCGTCTGTACACCGATGTCACGGTTTGCCACGCGGGCAGCAGCAGCCAATGCCAGACCATTGACCATGTGCTGGTCGATACCGGTTCTACCGGTTTGCGCTTGCTGTCGGGCGCGCTGAAGTCGAGCCTGAACCTGAGCCGGCTGACCGGCAGCAGCGGTTTTCCGCTAATCAACTGCGTGCAGTTTGTTGACAATACATTTGCCTGGGGCCCGGTGGCAATGGCCGACATTGTGCTGGGCGGAAAGACAGCGCCCGGCGTGCCAATCCAGCTTTTTGGCGATCCGGCTTTCGCTGATCCGGCCCGTGACTGTGCCGCCGGTGGCACCGCCCTGACAACGGCGGCCGCCCTGGGTGCGAACGGGATTATCGGGCTTGGCTTGTTCAGGCAGGACTGTGGCGCCGGGTGCGCCAGCGTGACCCAAAATGGTTTTTATTACACCTGCACCGACGCTGGTTGCAGCGCCATGACCGGCGCCAGGGCAAGCATGCTGCAGCAGCTGAAAAACCCGGTCGCCCTGTTTGCCGCCGACAACAATGGTGTGCTGATCGACTTGCCGGCGGTCAATTCGCCGGCTGCGGCCACGCTGGCCGGCTCGCTGATTTTTGGCATCGGGACACAGTCCAATAACCAGTTGGCGACGGCCCGCATGATGCCAACCAGTACCACGGGCTACATCACGACACGGCTGGCCGGGCAAACCTGGCCCACCAGCTTTGTCGATACTGGATCGAACGGCATTTATTTCGATTCCACTGTCATGCCGCGTTGTGTCGGGGCCGGCTATGACGGTTTCTATTGCCCTGACGCCACCGTCAGTTTGTTGGCCAGTCTGGCGGGGGTCAGCACGGCGGCTGTAGGCGTTACATTTTCCGTAGGCAACGCCAGGACGCTGTTTGGCGGCACGCCCAACACCGTTCTGCCCACGTTGTCGGGCACGATGGGCGATACCAGCACCGTTGATTGGGGCTTGCCGTTCTTTTACGGACGTCGCGTGTTCATCGGCCTGGAAGGCATGACGCCGTCACTCGCCGCCGGCGCGTTTTACGCTTTCTAGTAACGGCCTGTCAGTTGGCCGCTTCCAGGCCGTTTCTGAAGTGCTCCTGCATTCTCTGCATGGCAAGCGCTGCGTCTCGGGCTGAAATGGCGGCCATCAAGGCGCGGTGTTCATTCAGTGATTCGTCCATGCGCCCGGATTTCAGCAGTGAGTTGTGCCGGTTGAGTTTCATGACCTTGCGCAGGTCAGCCACCATCTGGTCGCGCCAGCGGTTATTGGCAATTTCCAGCAAGCACATGTGAAAGCGTTCGTTGACCTCAAAAAAGCGCTCACGGTCCTGTTTGCCGGGTCTGGCACACGCTTCAAGATCGTCGTGCAAGGCCCGCAGAGCATCAATTTGGGAGGGACTGGCCCCTGATGCCACGACGCCTGCCGCATCGGCCTCCAGCAGGCCCAGCAAGTGGTAAACATCTGCCAGGTCACGCTCGGACACCTCGGTCACGTAGGCGCCGCGCCGTACTTTCATGGTGACCAGACCTTCTGCGGCCAGCACCTTGAGTGCTTCACGCAGCGGTGTGCGGCTGATGCCGTAGGCCTCGGCAATTTTCAGCTCGTCAATCCAGCTGCCGGGCTCCAGTTCACGTTTGAAAATTCGCTGGCGCAACAATTCGGCAACTTCTTCATAAAGTGCGCGGGGAGAAAGAGAAAGTGCGGCCATGGCCAGAATTGTAAGCTTGAAACAATATTTTGAATCAATAATTATAAATAACGTAAACTACAACCAATTCAATCCAGCCGCCACCGGCAGGCCTTGCCCGGCGCCAGATCATTTCATAAACTCATCACGAACGGCACCCGTCATGACCAGTCCCAATAACCCGGAATTTCAGATCGCCAGCCTTGAGGCGTGGACGCAGGCAGCTGCCAGGTCGGCGCCGGGTGGCAAGGTGGAGGCGCTGAACTGGATCACGCCCGACGGCATTGCCGTCAAGCCGCTCTACACCGCGGCGGATACCCGCAATCTGGCGTATGCCAACACGTTGCCGGGTTTCGAGCCTTACCTGCGCGGTCCGCAGGCCACGATGTATGCGGCACGACCCTGGACGATTCGCCAGTACGCCGGCTTTTCGACCGCCGAGGAGTCCAACGCGTTTTACCGCCAGGCGCTGGCTGGCGGTGGGCAGGGCGTATCGGTCGCGTTTGATCTGGCCACTCACCGTGGCTATGACTCTGACCATCCGCGCGTCACGGGTGACGTCGGCAAGGCCGGTGTGGCGATTGATTCGGTCGAGGACATGAAGATCCTGTTTGACCAGATTCCGCTCGACAAAGTCAGCGTTTCCATGACCATGAACGGTGCCGTGCTGCCGGTATTGGCGGGCTACGTGGTGGCAGCCGAGGAGCAGGGTGTGAGCCAGGAAAAGCTGTCGGGCACGATTCAGAACGACATTCTGAAAGAGTTCATGGTGCGCAACACCTACATCTACCCGCCGGCACCCAGCATGCGCATCATTGGCGACATCATCGAGTACACGGCAAAGAACATGCCCAAGTTCAACTCGATCTCGATCAGCGGCTACCACATGCAGGAAGCCGGCGCCAATCAGGCGCTGGAACTGGCCTTCACGCTGGCCGATGGCAAGGAATATGTGAAGACGGCCATCGCCAAGGGCATGGATGTGGATGAATTTGCCGGGCGCCTGAGTTTCTTCTGGGCCATTGGCATGAATTTCTACCTGGAAGTGGCCAAGATGCGCGCGGCCCGCCTGCTGTGGTGTCGCGTCATGAAAGCCTTCGACGCCAAAAACCCCAAGAGTCTGATGCTGCGCACGCATTGCCAGACCAGTGGCTGGAGCTTGACCGAGCAGGACCCGTACAACAACGTGGTGCGTACCACCATCGAAGCCATGGCGGCGGTGTTTGGCGGGACGCAGAGTCTGCACACCAACAGCTTTGATGAAGCCATGGCGTTGCCAACCGAGTTTTCTTCCCGCATCGCCCGTAACACCCAACTCATCATCCAGGAAGAAACCCACATCACCAGCGTCATTGACCCCTGGGCCGGCAGCTACATGATGGAGAAACTGACGCAGGATATGCTGGATGCGGCGTGGAAAATCATGCAGGAAGTCGAGAGCATGGGCGGCATGACCAAAGCGGTCGACAGCGGTTGGGCCAAGCTCAAAATTGAAGCCGCTGCGGCTGAGAAGCAGGCGCGCATTGACAGCGGCAAAGACGTGATTGTGGGGGTTAACAAGTACCGCCTGAAAACAGAAGACGCGATTGACGCGCGTGATATTGACAATGTGGCAGTGCGTGACGGACAAATTGCCCGGCTGCAAAAAATCAAGGCAAATCGGTCTGCAGAACAGGTGCAGCAAGCGCTGGCAGCTATAACTTCTGCAGCAGAACAATGTGACGGGAATTTGCTCGAACTGGCCATCAAGGCGGTCCGGCTGCGGGCCACGGTCGGCGAAGTCAGCGACGCCATGGAAAAAGTTTACGGGCGCCACCGCGCCGATACGCAAAAGGTGACCGGTGTGTATGCAGCAGCCTATGACAATGCCCAAGGTTGGGACGCCCTCAAAACCGAGATCAATGACTTTGCCGAAAAGTACGGGCGTCGCCCGCGCGTCATGATTTCCAAGCTGGGTCAGGACGGCCATGACCGCGGCGCCAAGGTCGTGGCCACGGCTTTTGCCGATCTGGGCTTCGACGTGGACATGGGTCCGCTGTTCCAGACGCCTGAAGAATGCGCCCGTCAGGCCATAGAAAACGACGTTCATGCGGTGGGCGTCTCCACCCTTGCCGCCGGTCACAAGACGCTGGTGCCGGCGATCATTGCCGAGCTCAGGAAGCAGGGCGCTGATGACATCATCGTTTTTGTGGGTGGTGTCATTCCAAAACAGGACTACGAGATGCTTTTTGATGCCGGTGTCAAAGGCATTTATGGCCCCGGTACACCCATTCCAGCCAGCGCCAAGGACGTGCTGGAACAGATCAAGAAAGCGCTGAAGGCTTGAGATAGACCATGCTCACGCTTGCAACCGTTACAGCCGGCGACCTCGACCAGATGGTGGCTTTGCGCATCGAGGCGCTGCGTGAAAGCCTTGAGCGGCTGGGGCGCTTTGATGCGGTTCGTGCCCGCGAGCGGTTGGCCAGCGGCTTTCTTACGCTGCGTCACGGGTTTGTCCAGGTCGGTGAAGGCGAGTTTGATCTGGATTCCCGTTGGGGTGAACCACATGCGGTGTCAGCATGAGTGTTATTGAATCGATTCTTCGCGGTTGCGCTTCGGTCCAGCGCCGCGCCATCGCCAAGGCCATCACGCTGCTCGAATCGACCCGCGCTGATCATCGGGCGCTGGCCGACGAACTGCTGGCAACGCTACTGCCCCACACTGGCAAGTCTTTGCGCCTGGGCATCAGCGGCGTGCCCGGCGTTGGCAAATCGACCTTCATTGAAGTGTTGGGTCTTTATCTGATTGAGCAGGGTCACCGGGTTGCGGTCCTGACCGTTGATCCGTCGAGCACGGTCTCAGGCGGTTCGATTCTGGGTGACAAGACGCGCATGGAAAAACTGTCGGTGCATGACAGCGCCTACATCCGCCCCAGCCCGAGCAGTGGCACGCTGGGCGGCGTGGCCGAAAAAACGCGTGAGGCCATGCTGGTGTGCGAGGCGGCCGGTTATGACATTGTGATTGTCGAGACGGTTGGCGTGGGTCAATCGGAGACCGCCGTGGCCCACATGACGGATATGTTTGTACTGATGCAGTTGCCCAATGCCGGCGACGATCTGCAGGCCATCAAAAAAGGCGTCATGGAACTGGCCGACCTGGTGCTGATCAACAAGGCCGACATCGATGCCAATGCGGCGCACCGCGCGCAACTGCAAGTCACCTCGGCGATGCAGTTGCTGGGCCTGTTTGCCAGTCGTGATGAAAAAATCTGGCACCCCAGGGCGCTGCAACTCAGTGCCCTGATGGGCGTCGGAGTCGATGCCTTCTGGCGGGCCGTGACCGAATTTCAAACCATGCAAACGGCCAATGGTCAACTCCTGGCCCGTCGGCAGCAGCAGTCCCTGGCCTGGATGTGGGAGCGCATTGAGGCCGGGCTGAAGCAGGCGTTTGCGCAGCACGGCGCGGTCCAGGTGTTGCTGCCGCAACTCACCCAGGACGTGCTGGCGGGCCGGATCGCGGCCTCGACGGCAGCACGAAATCTGCTGCTAGCCCATAGTGGGATTG
Source organism: uncultured beta proteobacterium (assembly GCA_963750815.1). Taxonomy (GTDB): domain Bacteria; phylum Pseudomonadota; class Gammaproteobacteria; order Burkholderiales; family Burkholderiaceae_C; genus Rhodoferax. The sequence goes on along the minus strand of CAVVRS010000002.1, from coordinate 2,832,191 downwards.
CGTAGGAAGCTATCAAAATAGTAGCAGTTACTGACCGAAACGACAAAAACTTCGTAATGAGAGAAAACCATGCACGACATTCTTGAACAACTTGAAGCCAAGCGCCAACTCGCGCGCCTGGGCGGTGGCCAGAAGCGCATTGATGCGCAACACAAGAAGGGCAAACTCAGCGCCCGCGAACGCCTCGAACTGCTGCTCGACGAGGGCACGTTTGAAGAGTGGGACATGTTTGTCGAGCACCGCTGCGTTGACTTCGGCATGCAGGATCAGAAGATTCCTGGCGACGGTGTGGTCACCGGCTACGGCATGATCAACGGCCGTTTGGTGTTTGTCTTCAGCCAGGATTTCACTGTGTTCGGCGGTGCCTTGTCCGAAGCCCATGCCGAGAAAATCTGCAAGGTGATGGACCAGGCCATGAAGGTCGGCGCGCCGGTGATTGGTTTGAACGACTCGGGCGGTGCGCGGATTCAGGAAGGCGTGGCGTCCCTGGGTGGTTACGCCGATGTGTTCCAGCGCAACGTTATGGCCAGCGGCGTGGTGCCGCAGATCAGCATGATCATGGGCCCCTGCGCCGGTGGCGCGGTGTATTCGCCGGCCATGACCGACTTCATCTTCATGGTCAAGGACAGCTCCTACATGTTTGTCACCGGCCCCGAGGTGGTGAAGACGGTGACGCACGAAGATGTGACAGCTGAGGAACTGGGCGGTGCCATCAGCCACACCACCCGCAGCGGTGTCGCCGACCTGGCGTTTGAGAATGATGTGGAGGCGCTGCTGATGCTGCGCCGCCTGTACAACTACCTGCCGCTCAATAACCGTGAAAAAGCACCGGTGCGCCGCAGCGGCGACCCGGCGGACCGCATGGACATGAGCCTGGACACGCTGGTGCCCGACAACGCCAATAAACCGTATGACATGAAGGAACTCATCGTCAAGACGGTCGATGACGGTGACTTCTTTGAGTTGCAACCCGAGTACGCCAGGAACATCCTGATCGGCTTTGGCCGCATGGAGGGCCAGACGGTGGGTGTCGTTGCCAATCAACCGCTGGTGCTGGCCGGTTGTCTGGATATCAAGAGTGCGATCAAGGCCGCGCGCTTTGTGCGCTTTTGCGACGCGTTCAATATTCCTGTCATCACTTTTGTCGATGTACCGGGGTTCATGCCCGGCACCGCGCAGGAGTATGGCGGGATCATCAAGCACGGTGCCAAACTGCTATACGCATTTGCCGAGTGCACGGTCCCCAAGATCACCGTCATTACCCGCAAAGCCTATGGCGGCGCCTATGACGTGATGAGCTCCAAGCACCTGCGCGGCGACGTCAACCTGGCCTGGCCCAATGCCGAAATTGCCGTGATGGGTGCCAAAGGCGCGGTCGAGATCATCTTCCGCGAGGACAAGGGCGATCCGGCCAAGCTGGCCGCCAGAGAAGCCGAATACAAAGCCCGTTTTGCCAACCCGTTTGTCGCCGGGGCGCGCGGCTTCATTGACGATGTCATCCTGCCGCACGAGACGCGCAAACGCATCTGTCGCTCGCTGGTGATGCTGCGCGACAAGAAACTTGAAAACCCGTGGCGCAAGCACGGGAACATTCCGCTGTGATGCGGGATATCACCTCCACTGCGTTGGCCGAAGAAATTGTGATGCTTGAAGCAGCCTTGAACAACAGAGAAAAGACCCGTGACGGCAGAGGGTTTGAAGATCTGCTGTCGCCTGATTTTTACGAGTTCGGCACATCCGGCAGAGTATGGTCGCGCGACGCTATCACGGCAATGCTGAAGGACTCGCCCAAGTCAGAGGGCGCGATGACGGATGTTCGGGTTACGCAATTGGCAGATGCCAGCTTGCTTTTGACCTACCGCTCCCGTCGCGCAGCAAGTACCTTGCGCAGTTCAGTATGGAGCCAGATCAACGGCACCTGGCAGATGGTGTTCCATCAAGGCACTGTCGTCCCTTCGGCACCCTTGTCGAACTGAAATAGAGAAACGCCCATGCCTAAAGCCACACATGCATCGCAAGCCAAAGTGTTGACCGATATTCCCAATGTAGGTAAGTCCATCGCACACGATCTGTGCGGCTTGGGTGTAATCACGCCAGCCCAGGTGGCTGCCATGGACCCGATTGCTATGTATGACGCCTTGCGCACCCCCATGGGCCATCGCCATGACCCTTGTGTGCTCGATACGTTTCTGGCCGCCAAAGACTTCATGAATGGTGGCCCCGCACAACCCTGGTGGCACTTCACGCCGCAGCGCAAGTCCACGAAGTTAGGGGCTTGATAGCTATGAACTGGAAAGCTGTGAACCTACTTCGTACCGGATCAGGCTCCCTGGGTGCTCTGCTCCGTGTCCCCCGCGCTGCGCGCTCCTCCTTGACCTGCGCAGAACACCCAGGCAGCCCGATCCCGGCCACTTGGTATTCGAGCGTGAAGGTCAAATTCTGCACTTCGCAGCAACAGGGCGGGGGTGCGCGCCAAAGTGAGGTCAAGGAGGAGGCCGAAGGCCGGGGGACACGAATGGCGGCGGGCGCCTCCACCCTGCTGCGGGTTCAGAAATACAGCATTCGCTGACCGAATAACGTTAGGAAAACAACATGTTTGAAAAAATACTCATCGCCAACCGTGGCGAAATCGCCTGCCGGGTCATCAAGACGGCGCAAAAAATGGGCATCAAGACGGTGGCGGTTTATTCTGACGCCGACAAGGATGCACGCCATGTGATGCTGGCCGACGAGGCTGTCAACATTGGTCCGCCGCCGAGCCGTGAGAGCTATTTGCTGGCCGACAAAATCATTGCCGCCTGCAAACAGACGGGTGCCCAGGCGTTGCACCCGGGCTATGGTTTTTTGAGCGAGAACGCTGCCTTTGCCAAGCGCGTTGAGGAGGAGGGCATTGTCTTCATCGGTCCCAAGCATTACTCCATGGCCGCCATGGGGGACAAGATTGAGTCCAAAAAGCTGGCCGGTTCGGCCGGTGTCAACTGCATTCCGGGCGTCAACAGCGCCATTGAAACTGCCGAGCGGGCGGTCGAGATTGCCCAGGGCATTGGCTACCCCGTCATGATCAAGGCCAGTGCCGGCGGCGGCGGCAAGGGCTTGCGCGTCGCCTTCAATGACAAGGAAGCGTTTGAGGGTTTTACCAGCTGCCGCAACGAGGCGCGCAACAGCTTTGGCGACGACCGCGTGTTCGTCGAGAAGTACGTTGAGGAGCCACGTCACATTGAAATCCAGCTGATTGGCGACAGTCACGGCAATATGGTCTACCTTAATGAGCGTGAGTGTTCGCTGCAGCGCCGCCACCAAAAGGTGATTGAAGAAGCGCCGTCTCCTTTCATCAGCGACGCGACGCGCAAGGCGATGGGCGAGCAGGCGGTGGCGCTGGCCAAAGCAGTGAAGTACCAGAGTGCGGGCACCGTGGAATTTGTAGTTGGCAAGGACCAGAGCTTTTACTTCCTGGAAATGAACACGCGGTTGCAGGTGGAGCACCCGGTCACTGAATGCATTACCGGCCTGGACCTGGTGGAACTGATGATTCGGGTGGCGGCGGGCGAGAAGCTACCGCTGACGCAGGCCGACGTGAAACGCACGGGCTGGGCGATGGAGTGCCGCATCAACGCCGAAGACCCGTTTCGCAACTTCCTGCCCTCCACCGGCCGGCTGGTGCGCTTCCAGCCACCAAAAGAGACCATGTTCGCGTCGGATGTCAGCCAGTGGCAGGGGGTACGGGTCGACACCGGCGTGCAGGACGGTGGCGAGATTCCGATGTATTACGACTCCATGATCTGCAAGCTGATCGTGCACGGCAAGGACAGGCTCGATGCCATTGCCAAGATGCGTGAGGCACTTAACGGTTTTGTGATTCGCGGCGTGTCGAGCAACATCCCGTTTCAGGCGGCGCTGCTGGCGCACCCCAAGTTTGTGGCGGGCGACTTCAATACCGGCTTCATCGCCGAGAACTACGCCAGAGGCTTTCGTGCCGAAGACGTGCCGCACGACGACGCCGGCCTGCTGGTGGCGCTGGCGGCTTTTGTCAACCGCAAATACCGCAACCGGGCCAGCGTCATCAGTGGCCAGATGGAGGGTCACGAAGTCGCGGTTGGCGAGGACTTTGTGGTGGTCACGCTGGGTCAGCACGGCGCCACCACCCCAACACCGGTGTCGGTCACTGAATTTGAAGGAAAAACCGGCTCCAGCTCAATCAGGGTAGGCGCAAGCAGCTACAAAATATGTAGCAACTATCGCTTGGGCGAAGTGCGTATCAGCGGCACCTGCAATGGTGTCGCGTTTACCGCGCAGGTCGAGCGCGGCGGTCTGGCAGGCAAGAATCCGCTGGCGATCCGGGTTTCGCACAATGGCTGCCAGATTGATGCGCTGGTACTTTCGAGAAGGGCGGCTGCCTTGCACGCCCTGATGCCTTACAAGGCGCCGCCTGACATGAGCCGCTTTGTGCTGTCACCCATGCCGGGCTTGCTGGTGGAGGTATCGGTGCAGCCGGGGCAGAAGGTGCAGGCCGGTGAACGCGTGGCGGTCATTGAGGCCATGAAAATGGAAAACGTGTTGTTTGCCGTGGCCGATGGCGTGGTGGGCAAGGTGCTGGCGACCCGCGGCGAGAGCTTGATGGTCGATCAGCCCATTGTTGAGTTTGCCTGAGCGGGCTGGAGCCGTCGATGCATCGGGTGACTCGCCGCACCAGCCTGCACGCCATGGCTGGCGCGGGCGCGGCGCTGGCGTTGGGCGCACTGGCAGCCGGCTGCGCCCCGATGGATCGCGTGGCCGGTGTATTTCGCATCGGTGTTGGTTCCTGCATTCACCAGGACTTGCCGCAAGCCATCTGGCCAGCGGTGCTGGCCGGGCACCCTGATCTGTTTGTCTTTGCCGGCGACACGGTCTATGCCAGCGAGCAGCCGTTCAGCCTGGAGCGCTTGAACGCAGCCTATGACAAGCAAAAAGCGCAACCCGGCTTTGCCCAACTGCGCGCCAGCGTGCCGCACCTGAGCCTGTGGGACGACAACGACTACGGACTGAACGACGGCGGCGCCGCGTTTGAACACAAGCAGGCTTCAAAAGAGGCTTTTTTGCGCTTCTGGAACGTGGCAGCGGACGATCCACGGCGCCAGCGTGATGGTCTTTACCACGCCGCCCTGTATGGACCACCCGGGCGACGGGTGCAGGTTATTTTGCTCGATACCCGCTGGTATCGCTCGCCCTGGAAAGCGACCGATCAGCGTGATGCGCCGGGCCGCGAGCGCTATGTTCCTGACCCGGACCCGGGCAAGACCATGCTCGGAGAAGCTCAGTGGCGCTGGCTGGCGCAACAGCTCACGCTGGCTGCCGATGTGCGGCTGGTCGTCTCCGGCATCCAGATACTCGCAGAAGGTCATGGCTGGGAGCGCTGGGGCAACTTTCCGCTGGAGCGGCAACGTTTGATAGACACCTTGCGCACTGCCCGCGCCAGTGGTGTCGTGCTGCTGTCGGGTGACCGGCATATTGGCGCGCTGTACCGTGACAGTTTCGGCATGCCGTATGCGCTTACCGAGTTGACCACCAGCGGCATGACGCACTCCTGGCAGGGCGCCAAGGAGGCCGGTCCGAACCGGCTGGGTGAGCTGTATGACGGCCTGAATTACGCCATGGTCGAAGTCGATTGGGTGCAACGCCAGCTCAGGCTGCTGCTGAAGGATCAGCAAGGCCATGTGCAACGCAGCGCGGTGCTGGCGCTTGACGCGCTGCAGGCGCCGTCATTCTGAAAGGGGAATTCATCGTGTCAAGACCGTTCAAAGTACTGGGTATCCAGCAAATAGCCATCGGTGGCCCGGACAAGAGACGCCTGCAAATGCTCTGGGTCGAGATGCTCGGGCTGGAAGTTACCGGCGCTTTTCGCAGCGAGCGCGAGAACGTGGATGAAGACATCTGTGCCATCGGGAGCGGGCCATTCAAGGTCGAAGTCGATCTGATGCAGCCGCTCGACCCGCAAAAGAAGCCGGCGGTGCACACCACCCCGCTCAATCATGTGGGCTTGTGGATCGACGACCTGCCGCAAGCGGTGCAATGGCTGACGGCCAACGGGGTGCGTTTTGCGCCAGGAGGTATCCGCAAGGGCGCGGCCGGTTTTGACATCTGTTTTCTGCATCCCAAGGCCAATGATGAATTTCCGGTCAGTGGCGAAGGAGTTTTGATTGAGCTGGTGCAGGCGCCCAAGGCCGTGATTGCAGCGTTTGACAATCTTGTGACAAGTTGTATCTGAAAACCGGTCCGGTTTTCCCAGCGTCAGCTGTTTGATTTGTGTCAATATTTTGTCAAAGGCGCACCGCTGCGGGGTCTTTGCCAGCCGGTTTTACACGCTCGCCAGCGTACACTCCCAGCTCACCTAGCCGCGCATGCCGCGCAACCAGGGTATAGGAGACAGACTTGCACGCTACCAATCAGGCAGACCCGGCTTATTTTCACAAAGTTGTTGACTGCCAATGGGCCTGCCCGGCCCACACACCGGTTCCTGAATACATTCGTCTGATAGGTCAGGGGCGTTACAGCGACGCCTACATGATCAATTGGGTGTCCAATGTGTTTCCAGGTGTTCTTGGCCGCACTTGCGACCGCCCTTGCGAGCCGGCCTGCCGCCGCGGCCGGGTTGAGGAAAACAATGGCGAGAAGCCCGAACCGGTGGCGATTTGCCGCCTGAAACGGGTGGCCGCCGATCACAAGGATGACGTCACGTCGCGCATGCCCAAGGTGGCACCGCCCAACGGCAAGCGCATTGCGTGCGTCGGTGCCGGTCCGGCCTCTCTGACGGTGGCGCGCGACCTGACACCGCTGGGTTACCAGGTGACGGTGTTTGACGGCGAGGCCAAGGCCGGCGGCTTTATCCGCTCGCAGATTCCGCGTTTTCGCCTGCCGGAGTCGGTGATTGACGAAGAAACCGGCTACATCCTCAACCTGGGCGTTGAGTTCAAAAGTGGTCAGCGCATTGAGTCCATGCAAGCCCTCCTGACGCAGGGCTATGACGCGGTGTTTGTCGGTTGCGGCGCGCCGCGCGGACGTGATCTTGAGGTGCCGGGGCGCAAAGAGGCGGCCGCGCATATTCACATTGGCATTGACTGGCTGGCGTCGGTTTCGTTTGGTCACATCACCAGCGTGCCCTCGCGCGTCATCGTGCTGGGCGGTGGCAATACCGCGATGGACTGCTGCCGCTCGGCACGCCGTCTGGGTGGTTCAGACGTCAAAGTCATTGTGCGCAGCGGCTTTGAGGAAATGAAGGCCTCGCCATGGGAGAAGGAAGATGCCGTCCACGAGGGCATTCCAATCATCAACTTCCACGTGCCGAAAAGCTTTGAGCACAAGGACGGCAAGCTGTTGGGTATGAAGTTTGAGGTGGTCAGTGCTGTCTATGACGCCAAGGGCCGGCGCAGTCTGGTGCCGACCGGCGCGCCAGACGTCTTTTTTGAGTGTGACGCGGTGCTGGTTGCGGTCGGCCAGGAAAACTCATTTCTCTGGATCGAGCGCGACACCGGCATCGAGTTTGACAAGTGGGGTCTGCCGGTGCTGGGTCAGGACACCTTTCAGTCAAGCGTGCCCCAGGTCTTCTTCGGGGGCGACGCAGCGTTTGGTCCGAAGAACATCATTACGGCGGTGGCCCAGGGACACGAGGCCGCGGTTTCCATTGACCGCTTCCTGCACGGCGAAGCGCTCGATGTGCGGCCGTCGCCCCTGACCAACCTGATGTCCCAGAAAATGGGTATTCACGAGTGGAGCTACCACAACGATGTGTCGGATGACACCCGGTTCAAGGTGCCATGGGCGAAAGCCGAACAGGCGCTGGCCAGTATTCGTGTTGAAGTCGAACTCGGCTTTGATGCCGCCACGGCGTACAAGGAGGCCAGTCGCTGTCTGAACTGCGATGTGCAGACGGTGTTCAACCGCGATACCTGCATTGAATGCGATGCCTGCGTTGACATCTGCCCGATGGATTGCATTACCTTCACCACCAACGGCGATGAAGCCGACCTGCGGACACGGCTCAAGGCGCCGGCGAAGCACGCCGAGCAGGACCTTTACGTGTCGGCCGAACTCAAGACCGGTCATGTGATGGTCAAGGACGAGGATGTCTGCCTGCACTGCGGTCTGTGTGCCGAGCGCTGCCCCACCGGCGCCTGGGACATGCAGAAGTTCCTGCTGAACACAACTCAGGCCGGGCCTGGGTGTCGTGACAGAAAAACCGGTAACCGTGTTCTGGAGGCCGCATGAAGCGTATTGAAGCCATTAATGATTTTGTAATCAAGTTTGCCAACGTCAATGGTTCCGGATCGGCTTCGGCCAACGAACTGTTTGCCAAGGCCGTCATGCGGATGGGTGTGCCGGTCAGCCCGCGCAACATATTTCCCAGCAACATCCAGGGCATGCCAACCTGGTACGAGGCGCGCGTCTGCGAAAAAGGCTATCACGGCCGGCGCGGTGGCGTGGACATGCTGGTGGCGATGAACCCGCAGACCTGGGACGCTGACCTGGCCGAGGTCGAGCCTGGCGGTTACCTGTTTTACGACAGCACCCGGCCCATCCCCGAGTCCAAGTTCCGCAAGGACGTGCACGTCATCGGCATACCGCTGACCGAAATCAGCAACACCGCGTATTCTGACCCGCGTCAGCGCCAGCTGTTCAAGAACATCATTTACGTCGGCGCGCTGTCGGTGCTGCTCGATGTCGAGGCCGAAGTCTTCGAGAAGCTGTTTGCCGAGACCTACAAAGGCAAGGAGCGCTTGCTCGATTCCAACATTCAGGCGCTGCACCTTGGGCGTAATTACGTCAAGCAACACCTGGACGCGCCCCTGGGAATCCGCGTGCGCCGCTCCGACAAGGTGGGCGACCAGATCTTCACAGACGGCAACTCCGCCGCCGCGCTGGGCATGATTTACGGCGGTGCGACGGTTGCCGCCTGGTACCCGATTACCCCGTCGACCTCGGTGCCTGAGGCGTTCCAGAAGTATTGCGAAAAGTATCGCATCGATCCGGTAACCGGGCGCCACAACTTCGCCATCGTGCAGGCCGAGGACGAGCTCGCGTCCATCGGCATGGTGGTCGGTGCCGGCTGGAACGGCGCGCGAGCGTTTACAGCCACATCAGGCCCCGGCGTTTCGCTCATGACCGAGTTCATCGGGCTGGCGTACTTTGCCGAGATCCCGGTGACCATCGTCAACGTGCAGCGCGGCGGACCTTCCACCGGCATGCCGACACGTACTCAGCAGGCTGACCTGATCTCCTGCGCCTATGCCTCGCACGGCGACACCAAGCACGTGTTGCTGTTTCCGCAGGACCCGCACGAGTGCTTTACCCACTCGGCGGCGGCACTGGATCTGGCGGACCGCTTGCAGACGCCCGTTTTTGTCATGACCGATCTCGACATCGGGATGAACCAGCGTCTGTGCAAACCCTTTGCCTGGGACGACGCGAAAAAGTTTGACACCGGCAAGGTCATGACCGCAGCCGAGCTTGAATCCGGCAAGGACTTTGGCCGTTACAAGGATGTTGACGGTGACGGCATCCCCTGGCGCACGCTGCCCGGCACCCATCCCAGCAAAGGGGCCTATTTCACGCGCGGTACCACGCGCGATCCGTATGCCCGCTACTCGGAGCGCGGTCCTGACTACATCTACAACATGGAACGTTTGCTGCGCAAGTTCAAAACCGCCGCCGATCTGGTACCGCAGCCGCTGCTGCGCAGCGCTTCGCAAAAGACACCATGGGGCGTGATCTACTTTGGCTCAACGGCACCCGCCATGCGTGAGGCGCTTGACGTGCTTGATGTTGAAGGCCTGCATCTGGACGCCCTGCGCCTGCAGGCATTCCCGTTCCCGGAGTCGGTCAACCGTTTCATTGCCGAGCATGACAAGGTTTTTGTTGTCGAGCAAAACCGTGATGCCCAGATGCATTCGATGCTGGTCAATGAACTCGATATTGATCCGGCGCGCCTGGTACGGGTTTTGCACTACGACGGTACCCCCATTACGGCACGTTTCATTGCCCGTGCCATTCGCCAGAGTGTGGCACCAGAAGCCGCAAAATTGCCCAAGCAGAAGGAGCTCGCATGACCTACATCGCAAAACCCCGGCTGCATCACCCGACGCTGACGACCAACAGGGTTGGTTACACCCGGCGTGATTACGAAGGCCGCATCTCCACCCTGTGTGCCGGTTGTGGCCACGACTCGATTTCGGCAGCGGTCATTCAGGCCTGCTGGGAGCTTGACATCGAGCCGCACCGTGTCGCCAAGCTCTCGGGTATCGGTTGCAGCTCCAAGACGCCCGATTACTTTCTGGGTGCCTCACATGGTTTCAACACCGTGCACGGCCGCATGCCGTCAGCGTTGACCGGCGCCAATCTGGCCAATCGCGATTTGCTGTACCTCGGGGTCTCCGGTGACGGTGACTCGGCTTCCATTGGTCTGGGGCAGTTCGCCAATGCCATGCGACGCGGTGTACGCATGGCTTATATCGTTGAAAACAATGGCGTTTACGGACTGACCAAAGGACAGTTTTCGGCCACCGCAGATCGCGGCTCCAAGAGCAAGAAAGGTGTTATCAACAGCGACAGCCCGGTCGATCTGGTGGCACTGGCTTTGCAATTGGGGGCGACATATGTGGCGCGCAGCTTCTCCGGTGACAAGGCGCAACTGGTGCCACTGATCAAGGGTGCCATGGCACACGGTGGCGCTGCCTTCATCGACGTCATCAGCCCGTGCGTGACATTCAACAACCACGGTGGCAGTACCAAGAGTTACGACTACGTGCGCCAGCATAACGACGCCGTCAGCCGGATTGACTTCATCACCACGCGCAGTGAGATCACGACAGCCTACGCACCCGGCGAGGTGGTGGATGTACAGCAGCATGACGGCTCGACGCTGCGGCTGCGCAAGCTGCATGCGGACTATGACGCGACCGACCGCTATGCTGCCATGAGCTACATGCAGACGCATCAGGCGCGCGGTGAAGTGGTCACCGGTCTGTTGTATATCGACCCGCTGGCCACTGACCTGCACACCGCGCTCAATACTACGGACACGCCACTGAACATGCTCGGCGCAGCCCAGCTTTGCCCCGGCTCGAAGGTGCTTGAAAAGCTCAACGCGTCGCTGCGTTGAGCCGACCGGGTACCGGAAAACGCAATTATCTGTCTTTTTAAATAGGGGTCGTACCATGCCTGAACGTACCGTTTTTCAATCCATGTCGCAAAAGCATGTCATCAACGTGGGTCCGCAGGCCAGTATCTGGGAAGCCGCTTGTGTCATGACCAAGGCCAACTGCGGCAGCGTTCTGATCATTGACGGCGCGGGGGTTATGCAAGGCATCCTGACCGAGCGTGACCTGATGACCCGTGTGCTGGCCAAAGCGCTCAGTCCGGAGAAAACCACGGTGGCTGATGTGATGACGCGCAGTCCCTATTGCGTCGCACCGGAAATGCTGGTGTCCGACGCTGTGCTGGTCATGATAGAGCGTGGCTTTCGCCATTTACCGATTGTCTCGGCGGCTGGAAAGATATTGGGAGTCTTCTCCGTGCGTGACGCGCTGCCGCGTGAAATTGGTGCTGCCGTGAGTCTGGCGGAGTTTCATGACCAGGTCAACGACGCGCTGGGCTAGGATTCAGTTTTTTCCTGAGTCATGCTTGGCGCGGGCGCGGGCCAGCGCAGCTTCTATCACGGCACGCTTGCGGTCGAGTACCGCCGGGTCTGTGTGCTGCGAATGATGGGCCAGGTTGGCCAGCTTGAGCAGGGCTTTCTGTTCCAGCCGTCGTGCATTCTCGTGTCCCTCACGTTCGCGCCGCAAACCATGTAACTCGTAGCGACTGCGGGCTGTGTCAGCCTGCTCTGGCGACCATGCCGCCCAGCCGGTGGCCACGCCGCTGACATTTTCAAGCTTGATGCAATCGACCGGGCAGACCGGAAGACACAATTCGCAGCCGGTGCAATAGGCTTCGATCACGGTATGCATCAGTTTGTTGCTGCCCATGATCGCATCCGTCGGGCAGGCCTTGATGCAAAGGGTGCAGCCGATACACCAGTCCTCGTCAATGAAGACGACGCGGCGCGGAGCCTCGACTCCATGGTGCGGATTCAACGCCACCGGAGGTTGACCAGTCACAGCCGCCAGCCACTCGATACCCTGGGTACCGCCAGGTGGGCACTGGTTGATACCCGCCTGTCCGGCGGCAACAGCTTGCGCGTAGGCGGCGCAGTCGGGATAGCCGCAGCGTGTGCACTGTGTTTGCGGCAACAGCGCCAGCACCCGCTCGGCCAGCGTTGCCATGACTATTTTTTGACAGCTTTCTTTGCTACTGATTTAGTAGCTGTCCGCGCACGTTTTGCGGTGGCTGCAACCTGTTTTTTACTGGAAGTTTTGGTTACCACCGGTTCCGCCGCGGGCTGGTGGCTGAGGATGAATGACTTGACCTGCGGGTAGACCACGTCACGCCAGCGTCGCCCGCTGAAAATGCCATAGTGACCGGCGCCCTGTACTTCGAGATGCTTTTGCTCTGACGCCACAACGCCGCTGCAAATGCCGTGAACTGCTTCCGTCTGGCCGGAGCCCGAAATGTCGTCAAGCTCGCCTTCCACGGAGAACAATGCCGTGTTGCGGATATCCTGCGGCCGCACCCGCTCAATCTTTCCATCGACACCCCTGACATCCCAGGTGCCGCTGACCAGACTGAACTCCTGAAACACGACGCGGATCGTGTCGAGATAATAGTCGGCGTCCATGTCCAGCACGGCGTTGTATTCGTCGTAAAACTTGCGGTGCGCCTCGGTGCTCGCGTCGTCGCCCTTGATCAGGTCCTTGAAGTAGTCGTAATGGCTCTTGGCGTGGTTGCTGGGGTTCATTGCAACAAACCCTGAATGTTGCAGAAAACCGGGGTAAACACGGCGCCCGGCACCGGCGAAATTGCTGGGAACGCGGTAGATCACGTTGTTTTCAAACCAGTCGTGACTTTTGCTCATGGCCAGGTTGTTGACGGCAGTGGGTGATTTTCGGGCGTCAATCGGGCCACCCATCATGGTCATGCTCAAGGGCGTGACCTCGCCCCGGCTGGCCATCAGCGAAACCGCCGCCAGTACCGGAACAGTGGGCTGGCATACGCTCATGACATGGCAATTGCCGTAACGCCCCTGCAGGTGGCGGATGAACTCCTGAACATAGTTGACATAGTCATCCAGATGGAATTCTCCCTCTGACAGGGGAATCAGGCGCGCATTTTTCCAGTCGGTAATGTAGACCTTGTGGTCTTTCAGCATGGTTTTGACGGTATCGCGCAAGAGCGTCGCGTAATGACCCGACAGTGGTGCCACGATCAGGACGGCTGGCTGGTTCTTGAGTTTTTCCAGTGTCGCGGAATCGTCGGTGAAGCGTTTGAAACGGCGTAATTCACAAAACGGCTTGTTGATTTCAACGCGCTCATGGATGGCAACCTCGACACCATCAACATCAACCGTGCGCAACCCGAATTCCGGCTTGATGTAGTCCTTGCCCAGGCGATGTATCAAGTCGTAGCCGGCCGATATGCGCTGCGCAAAAGGGCTTTGACCCACTAGCGACAACGGGTTGCCATAGACCTTGGCAGCCGACTGGGCCAAGTCGGTCAGGGGCTCCATCAGGGAACGTTGGGTTTCGTAGAGTTGGTAGAGCACGGTGAATTCACTTTCTGGAAATGTTGCAGTGCAATATAACAGTTCTGACCGGCTTTGCGTTTGAGTGCTAACACCAATATTCACAGATCGCTGTCAGGTTTTTGCAAGACCGTCATCAAAACCCCTGAAACATGCCGGGTTAAATGCTGATATTGTGATGCCATTGAAACCCGGAACAACCCCATGCCAAACCCCAATGCCTTTGACGGGCTTGAATCCCTGCAAAAGTCGGTCAGAATGCCGGTGCTTTTTCTGGGGCATGGCAGCCCGATGAACGCGATCGAGGATAACGAGTACCGTCGTAGCTGGCAGACTCTGGGAGCCCAATTCGGCGTCAAGTGGCCCAAACCGCAACTCATTCTGTGCATTTCGGCCCACTGGCTGACCCAGGGCTGGTGGTTGACCGGCATGGCCCATCCAAAAACAATTCATGATTTTGGCGGGTTTCCCCAGGCACTGTTTGATCAGCAGTATCCGGCACCGGGCTTTGCCCAGGCAGCACGGGAAATCAGTGAAATCCTGCGCCAGCCCGGTAGCGCCCGGCCGCTGTCACTGGATTTGCAGGAATGGGGTCTTGATCACGGCGCCTGGGCCGTCCTCAAGCCGATGTTTGCGCAGGCCGACATACCGGTCATTCAACTCAGCATGGATTACAGTCGCCCGGCCGCCGAGCACTTTGCGCTGGGCCGGCAACTCAAGGGCTTGCGGGAGCGCGGGGTTTTGATCGTGGGCAGCGGCAATTTCGTGCACAACCTGCGCGCTGTCCAGATGGGGGCTGCATCAAATCAGGCCTACGACTGGGCGCGTGAATTCGACCAAACCATTGCCGGCTATCTGGAGCAGGGAAATTTTTCTGCCTTGCAGGATTTCCAGGAGCTTGGACCGGCGGCGCAACAGGCGCATCCTACGCACGAGCATTTCCTGCCCCTGCTTTATACCGCCGGCGCGGTCGATGTCAATGAGAAACCAGAGTTCTTTAACAGCAGTTTTCAGGCGGCATCGATCTCGATGCGCAGCGTGCTGTGGACTTGACTAAGGCCTGACGCCGGCCTTCAGAATCCCCCGCACGGCATTGCGGCTATGGGCGCCAAAATTGCCCAACAACTCGGCCACGCTGCCATCGAGCCGGGTCCGCCTGGCGGAGTCCGTCTGACCAAGTTCCGCCAGCAGATCGATGCCAGACTCCTTCACACCAAAATCGAAAGAAGGGTCGGCGACATAGGTGCTAGGCAAGGTGTCCAGCAGAATGCCGGTCAAGCGCACGCCTAGCGCGTAAGACTGCTGGCTGACCACGTCGCGCGCATACAGTTCAGACCAGGCCGGGTAGGTGCTGTCCAAGTCGCTGTTGCGCAGCGATTTCTCGATGGCGGTTTCGTGCCTGGCCCGAGCTGCGTTAAAGAGCAGTTGATTCTGGTATTTTTCCAGCGCCAGATGGCGGTTCGACAGCAACACAATCATCTCGTCTTTCAGCCGGGGGAAACCCGCCATGGCCAGCAGATTGATGCTGATGAGCTTGATCGACGAGTTGCCGGGTGACAGGCTGGCGTGATAGGGCTGTGTCAAATCCTGAACATAGTGCAGCGCCAGTCCGGTAAAACGCCAGCCCCAGTAGGGGTGGCCAGTCTGAAACGCCAGCGCAGCCAGGCTGCTGTACTGGTGAATGCGCAGCAGGGGAAAAGTTTTTTTGATGAACGGAGCCGCCAGATAAATGATGCGGTCTTCCTGATAGAAGCCCATGTGAAACGGGGCCTGGGTCGAGAAATAGAGCGCAGGGTTGCCAAACGGCAGCGTTTCGAAACCGTAAACCTTGCCCCAGTCGGACGGGCTGTCTGACCACAGGTTGATGTCCAGGCCGTAATCTGGTTCATCGGTCGCCGAGGCCAGCACAGCCAGCGGCGCAGTCGTATCGCCAGCCTTGAGGCCGACGAAGCGGTAAGTCGAGTTGGGCTGTTCGGGTAGCGTGTTGACGCTGTTGTGGGCGAGCAGCTTGCCCGGGTCTGGTGCGGCGTCCCATGGGTCGGGTTGCAGGTAGAGCGCAAACCGGCTGTTGGGTGCCACCCGCAGTGCCATCAAAAACGCCAGCCGGCGCGCGTCGTCGCTGCGCGTCGGGCTAGCCACGAAGGCCAGTGCGGCGGGCCGCGGCGGATAGACCTCAAGATGCGACCTGGCCCACAACTCCTGGCTGGCCAGCAGGGTTTCAACGGATTTTTCCTCAGCCTTCAAAAAGGCTTCCAGGGGTTCTACCATGACTGGCGTGGCGCGACTCACCTCGGGCATCTTTTCAAATGTGCGGTAGGCAGCGTAGGTGTGGTTGCTCCAGGCCAGAGCGCTACCGGCAGCCCAGGCCAGCAACCCGACCAGAGCCAAAGACAATCGCTTCATGTGACATTCTCCCGAAAGATCAGTGGCTCATCATAGCGAACGACGGCAACTCCGGTGCCGGCCCAACCGGGCTAGCGCCGGTACGCCCCGGGCGTGCTGCCGGTCCAGTTCCGAAACGCGCGGTGGAACGCCGGTGTGTTGTCAAAACCGGCTTGTGCGGCGATCTGGTCAATTGATTCGCGGGTCTTGACCAGGCGTTCGATGGCCGAGTCCCGACGCATCCCATCCTTGATTTTCTGGTATGTGGCGCCCTCGGTGGCCAGCCTTCTTGACAGTGAGCGGCTCGACATGCAGAGCGCTGCCGCGGTGGCAGCCAAAGACGCGTTGGTGCCGACTTTTCCCGACAGGTGCTGCCGCACGTGCACGCTGACCGGACCATGATCAAAAGTGACGAAGATCCAGTCATCAGGCGCTCGCTTGACGAACCGGATCAGTTCTGATTTTGTCCGGTGAAATTGTTGTCGCAGCAAATGCTCGGCAAAGCTGATCGATGTAAAAGCCTGATCAAAGCTTACCGGACCCGGAAAAAGCGGTGCGTACTCGACAAAGTGCGCCGGCCGGGCGAAGCCGAAGCTGACGTTTTTGATCGGCAGTTCATGCCCGACCAGCCACGAAGCGACGCCGTGGATCAGCTTGATCATCAATTCGTGCCCGAAGACGGTTGGTGTTGTGGCACTATCCAGCGGCTTGAGCGCCAGCGTCACAATCTGGTCCTTGCGTGACAGGTGAAGCGCGTAGTCGTCGAGCAGCAGATTCCAGAAGCGGGTAAATCGGTACAGCGCCACCAATACCGATGGCGCGTCAAGCAGACTCAAGCCAAGGTACTTGAGCGTACCCGCCCGGATGGGGCGTGACCAAAGCCCCAGCATCTCGTCGCCAATAGTCAATGCAATGGCTTCATAGAGCCGGACAAACTGTTCGCGGGTCACCCGCGCGCCGCGCTGGTCAAGCAGAGTCGTTGCGATTTCCGCCCTGAGAACCAGTTCGTCGATGGCCGTGGGCGCCAGCACACGCCTGGCACCCATCAGCATATTGCTGACAAATGACATGGGGATGGTGGGGCTTTGATGGCGCATGGTGCCGGGGTTGCAACGACGGGATGCAAATTTTTACAGGAATGGCGCAATATGCAATAAAAAGGGCGTAACCTGCAACTGTCTCTGCACCGCTCAGCCCTATCATGTCATGAAGAGTCGATAGTTTATTCTCTATGAACTGGCGGAAACGGCAATCCATCCGCTGGAATTTTGTTGAGCACCCCATGAATACCCCGCAATGGATCAGTCGCAACGTCTCAAAGCTGCTGCCAGCCTCAGTTTCAAGAGAAAAAGCGGCTGCAGCCCCCGTTGAACATGCGCAGCAAGCTATTAAAAATGCAGCGTCAAACGATCTGGAAGCAGCTTCGCTGGCGGCCTCGCGGAGCACTCGGGAGCGGTTGGCCGGAACCTTGCGGCGCAAGGAAGAAGCGTTGTCACCGCGGGTGCTGCGCCGCACGCTGGCCGAATTGCAGGCGGTTGTTGACAGCCAGGTCAGCGAGGTAGAGGGTGGTCGGCGGGCCCGCAACCTGGCACTCTGGTATGGGGCCGCCACGCCAGCCCAGCGGCGTGACTGCTGGCTGCTGATGAGTGAGCAGTTTGCACCCGATCCGCAAAAAGTCGGGGCCGCACGCGGACAGTACGAAGCGGCCCAGCATACTTCCGACCAGGGACCCGCCGAGATCCGGTTGCGTCGCGCCCTGGTGTCACCACGCACACGCTTGCTGCAGCGTTTTGCCGTGTTCCCCGAGGGCATGCGATTTTTGCTGGACTTGCGCACCGAACTGCTGGCGCATCTGAAAGCGGAGAAGCGTCTGCTGGCACTCGATGCCGAACTTGAAAACCTGTTTTCCACCTGGTACGACATTGCATTTCTGGAGTTGCGCCGCATCAGTTGGGACTCGCCGGCCTCGCTGATCGAGAAGCTTATCCAGTACGAGGCAGTGCATGACATTCGCGGCTGGAACGACGTCAAGAACAGGCTTGACTCGGACCGCCGCTGTTACGGCTTCTTTCATCCCCAGCTGCCCAATGAGCCGCTGATTTTTATCGAGGTCGCCCTGCTGGACGAATTGCCGCTGGCAATCTCGCCGCTGCTCGATGAATCAGCTGCTGCCGCGGATCTGGACAGGGCCACCACCGCCATCTTCTACTCCATCAGTAACAGCCAGCCCGGCCTGCGGGGCGTGAGTTTTGGCGATTCGCTGATCAAGCGCGTGGTTGAAACCCTGAAGACCGAGTTCCCCCGCCTCAGGACATTTGCCACGCTCTCGCCGATACCCGGATTTCGGGTCTGGCTGGGCAAGAACGCCGCCGTCATGCTGGACCGGCTTGACGCCAAGGCGCACAGCGCACTGGGCCTGGCGCTGGCGCGCGAGCCGGTCACGGCAACGCAGTTTCTCGCGGCCGCCGAGAACGCCCAGGCGCTGGACGCAAAATCGCCGGTTCGCCAGCTACTGATGCAGTGTGCTGCCAGTTACTTGGGCGGCGAGCGGGTCGACGGCAAACCGGTTGATCCGGTGGCCAGGTTTCACCTGGGCAACGGTGCGCGTATTGAGCGCTTGAACTGGGCCGGCGACGTATCGCCCAAAGGCGTCAAACAGTCGTACGGCCTGATGGTCAATTACCTGTACGACCTCAAGCGACTGGACAAGTACCGGGCGCAGCTGGCCAAAGGAAAAATTGCCGTCTCCAGCGGCGTTGCCGACTTGATGCTCTGAAGTCCGGCAGCAACGGCAGGCCGGTCCTGACCCAGCGCTAATTCGTCGGCGGGTAGCCGGTGATCGCCTGGATATCCCGGTACAGCGGTTGCAGCCGCCGGTACATGCGGCAGTAGACGCGGCGGTAGAGTTGCTGGTAGATGCGGGCGTGTTCGGGTTCCGGCGCAAACACCTGGCCAACGCGTGTCATCTGCGCCGTGGCGGTGGCAAAGTCCGGATACAACTTCAGGCCGACGGCGGCCAGCACGGCGGCGCCCAGGCCACTGGTCTCGTACAAATGGGGTCGTTCGCATGGCAGGTTGAATATGTTGGCAGTGATCTGCATGGCGGCATCGCTTTGTGAGCCGCCGCCAGACACCCGCACCCGGGTGATGCGCTGGCCACCGCGTCGCTCAATGCGCTCCTTGCCCTCGCGCAGGGCGTAAGCCAGACCTTCCAGAATGGCGCGATACAGGTGGGCGCGCGTGTGCACATCGCCAAAGCCAATCACTGCACCCTTGGCTTCGGGACCAGGCACCTTGATACCGGGGTTCCAGAACGGCTGCAGCAGTAGGCCCTGGGCACCCGGCGGCACACTGTTGACCAGTTCATCAAACAGGCTTTCCGGCGTCACACCGTGCTGCAGCGCGGCCTGCTGCTCGTGCAGGCCAAACTGTTCCTTGAACCAGCGCACCATCCAGAAACCCCGTGTGATCTGGATTTCGGTGTTGTAGTAGCCCGGTATGGCGGCCTGGTAGGGCGGGATGAAGGGCGTCGCCTCCAGATAGCGGGGTGTGGTGGTGTTGATGGTGGCGGCAGTGCCATAAGACAGGCAGGCAATGTCGGGCGTCAGGCAACCCGCACCAATCACCTCACAGGCTTTGTCGGCCGCGCCGGCAATCATGGGCAAGCCGGCGGGTATCCCGGTGTCCCGTGCAGCCTGGGCGCTGACCTGGCCGATGACGGTGCCGGCCGGTACCAGTTCTGGCAGCATGGCCGCAGTAATCGGCAAGGCTTGCCATTTCCAGTCGTGCCTGGCGGCCCAGCAGCCATTTTTGTAGTCAAACGGAAGGTACCCGACCTGAGATGCCACCGAGTCGACAAAACGGCCGGTAAAGCGGTAGTTCAGGTAGCCAGACAGCAGCAGGTACTTGTCAGTTCGGGCCCAGAGTTCAGGCTGATGCTGGGCAATCCAGTTGGCTTCGGCCTCGCGCTGGAAGAAGTGCACGGTCTCCAGCATGCCGATGGCCCGGAACGCGGCCTGCCACCACCAGGCCAGCCTGGGAAGCTGGTCGGCACGGCGCTGGTCAAGCCAGATCA
This sequence comes from uncultured beta proteobacterium, assembly GCA_963750815.1. Classification (GTDB taxonomy): domain Bacteria; phylum Pseudomonadota; class Gammaproteobacteria; order Burkholderiales; family Burkholderiaceae_C; genus Rhodoferax. The sequence continues at coordinate 2,812,089 of CAVVRS010000002.1, read as the reverse complement.
TGGCCGGGCGCAGCGGCTGACCCTGTTTGTCCAGCGCGACAGTGGTGCCGCGCTGGGTGGTGACGACGACGCCGGCAATGGCACTCCGGGGGACGCGGGTGGTTGCCCACAACTGCTGGCAAGCCTGGCACAAGGCCTGCCAGAAGGCCTCCGGATCGTTCTCCATCCAGCCCGGCTCGGGTGACTGGTAACTGGTCAAGGTGACTTGCGCCTTATCAATCAAGGTGCCTTGCAAGTCAAAAATCAGGGCGCGCACGCTCTGGGTGCCGTTGTCGATGGCCAGTAGATAGGGTTTGCTCATGGCGCCGCGTGGGTTGAAGACAGCTCGCAAGGTATCACGGTTAGCCCGGGCAGGCTGTAATGCGCGGCAATCAGGCGGTCGTAGCGTTCAATTTCCGTACGCCAGACAGCGTCGCCCCAGTTCAGGTGCGGCTCGCACAGGGCACGCAGGCGCGCCAGGTGATCCAGCCCGCCGCGCGGCAACAGCAGGCCAAGCCGCGTGCGGCGCAGCAGCAAATCGTCCAGATGCACCACGGCTTCATGCTGTGCCGCCACCGCGAGTTCGAGCCACAAAGTGTTGGTGCCGGCAATCGTCTGGAACTGATCTTGCGGGGCGTGCCGGCTCAGCAACCGGGCCAGATAACCATAGCGCGCGGCCAGCCGGTGCTGCACGGCCGCACTCAGGTGCCGGGGCAACTCGCCGACCGGCGTGAACATCACCGCGTCATCGCGCGCAAACGGTTTGCCTGCGTAGCGTGCCGCCAGCGCGAGCGCGTCCTGCGCCATCAGTCGAAAAGTGGTGAGCTTTCCGCCGGTCACGGTGATCAGCCCGGCTTCATCGAGGACCACGTGATCGCGCGCCGCTTTCGAGGCGGCTTGGGTGCCGTCGTCCAGCACCGGCCGCACACCGGCGTAGCAGGCACAGACATCGCCAGCCGTCAGTGCCGCCGCCGGGAACTGGTCGTTCACTGCGTCGATCAGGTAAGTCACTTCGGCGGCGCTGATACTGGCCTCGGTGTCCAGGTTTTCCTGGTGATCGAGATCGGTGGTGCCAATCAGTGTGGCGCCTTCCCACGGGTAGAGGAACACCGGGCGGCCGTCGCGCGGATGCAGCAGGCTGATGGATTGCGCCACCGGCAGGCGCCAGAAGGGCACCAGCAGATGACTGCCGCGCAGCGGGCGCAACATTGGTTTGCCAGCGACGCCGCTGCGCAAACGGTCGGCCCAGGCACCGCTGGCGTTAACCACCGCCCTGGCGCGTACCGGCACCGTTCGACCGGTCAATATGTCCCGCAGCGTGAGGCCGCAGACACGGCCGGCATCAATTTGCAGCGCGTCGGCCGACAGGTAGTTCAGAAGCACGGCGCCGTCGCGCCGTGCTTCTGACAGGACACGCCAGACCAGCCGCGCATCGTCGGTCTTGGCATCCTGGAACAGCAGGGCGCCGCGCAGCCCGGGCGGGGCCAGTCCTGGTGCCAGCGACTGCGTGGTGGCAAGATCAGCCCAGCGCTGGCTGCGCAGCCCTGCCATCCGGTCGTAGACCATCAAGCCCAGTTGAAACAGCCAGCGACCCGGCTTTCGCCCGGCACAATGGGCAAACAGGAAGCTCTGCGGCTCGATCAGCGCCGGCGCCTCACGCATCAGGCGCTCGCGCTCGCGTACCGAATGCAGCGTGGTTTTGATGTCGCCCTCTTTCAGGTAACGCAGGCCGCCGTGCACCAGTTTGGAGGACCTGCTTGAGGTACCCCAGGCAAAATCGCGCTGCTCGACCAGCAACACCGTCCAGCCCCGGCGCGCGGCTTGTTGTGCCACGCCCGCGCCGCTGATGCCACCCCCAATCACCACCAGGTCCCACAGCTGCGCGTCGAGCTGTGCAACGGCTTGCGCCCGCTGGCCGGCCGGGCTCAACTCGCCCATGGTCCGCCATCCTGCAGCAGCTTGCCGGGGTTCATGATTCTGTGCGGATCGAAGTGACGACATAGCTGCGCCAGCGTGGCCATGCCCAGCGCGCCTTTTTCGTCTTCCAGATGGCTGGCGTGGTCGCGACCGACACCATGCTGGTGGCTGACCGTGCCGCCGTGGGCGGCTATGGTGGCCGCCACCGCTGCCTTCAGACGCTGCCAGCGTTCCAGGTTGGGCGCAAAACCACCCGGCGCCGTGGCCCAGACAAATTGTGAATAAATACTGCTGCCCTGCGGGTAGATGTGTGACAAATGGGTAAAGGCGTGGACCCGCTCGCCATAGGGCGAAAAAGCATCGCGCGCCGCCTGTTCCATGGCGCCCATCAGGTTCTTCACCTGCGGCCAGTCGACCGCCGTCTCGATGGTGTCGGCGCTGTAGCCCAGGTCCCACAAGGTGTTGCGCAGATAGGGTCCCTTGAACCGGTGGGCCAGCCACTTGTCGCCCATGGTACTTCCAATGTAGACGCCACCGTGGCGTGCCAGCAGATGTCGCGCCTCGCGCAAGGCGTGACGGGCGGTGCGCGCGTCGGCGGTCACGCCCAGCATCAGCATGCACTTGTCGGCGCCACAGCCGCGCCATGACAGATAACGCTGCAGCCAGCTCATGAGCCGGGCGTGGCCGGCCAGGGTGAGGTTGGTTTCGGTTTCAATGCCATTGGACAGGCGCAGCATGCTCAGGGGCAGCTTGTGCTGCACCAGCTGGCGTACCGCCGCCTCGGCGGCGTCCCAGTCCGGAAAGAACAGCGCGTGAAAACTTTCGTGTTCGGGCAGTGGTGAAACGCGCAGCGTGGCCTCGGTCAAAATGCCAAAGCGGCCTTCCGAGCCCATCACCAGTTCGCGCAGGTCCGGTCCGGCGCTGGCCGCTGGTACGGTCGGGATGGTGAGCCGGCCCACCGGTGTTTCCAGCCGGCCACCGGCAAACAACTGCTCGATACGGCCATAGCGCAGCGACTGCTGGCCGCTGGAGCGTGTCACCACCCAGCCCCCCACCGTGGAGTATTCAAACGACTGTGGAAAGTGCCCCAGTGTGTACCCGTGTGCGCGCAATTGCGCCTCCACCAGCGGGCCGGGTGTGCCAGCACCAAAAGTGGCCAACTGGCTGGTCTTGTCCAGGTGCAGCAGGCGGCACAGGCGGCTCAGGTTGATGGACAGGACCGGCCGCTCGCTGACAGGGCAGTCGAGGTGACCGGCAACGCTGGTACCACCGGCAAACGGGATCACGATCCAGTTCTGCGCCTGCGCAAGGTCCAGTAACTCGCGCACCTGTTCAGACGACTCGGCGAAGGCGACGCCATCGGGTACCGGAGGCAGGGCGCCAAAGCGCTTTCGAATCCAGTCGGCAAAGCTTTCGCCCAAGGCCATCGCCAGGCGTACCGGGGCGTCGGTTTGAATCAGCCGGTGGGCACCTTCCAGGCGCGACGCCGGAACCTGCGCCAGCAGGGAGTCACGCGTGGCATCACGCGTTGCCAGGCCGGGTCCGAGCCGCGCCGCCATCATGGCCTGCGCGGCCTCGCTCAGTGCCATCGAGGTGGCATCATCGCCCCAGCCGTTCCATCGTCGCATTGCATTCTCCGTTGCGTCAGGTTGGCGCTTGCACTGGCTGGCCGGATGGGCCGCCGCTGCTGTGCCATGGGTCTGAGGCTTAAATGTAGGGCAAAGTCAGCGGGACACCGATTTACCATCGAGCCAATGGGCCACCATGACGCTTTTTTTGGTGGCTTCAAAATCAAACTGCGGTTGCCCGCGCCGTGCGTTCATCCTGCGGATTGGCTCCTTTAGCGGCAAGCACCGGCTGCAGCCCCTGATTTTAAGGTGTTTAGGCCTGCAATCGCCGTCTGGTATGCGTAGACAGCTATGTATTTAATAGCAATATCGGACCTGGAAGAATACTTCAGGAAGACAGCTCAGGCGTTCTGGCGCGACGCCGGGCAATTAGGATAGAGTCCAAGCATGTGTTTGAGCCGACGCCCGATACCGCCGTGATTGTCGAAAAATGCATCGTTCAAAGTTATTTGATCCTGTCGCTGCGCCGGGCCAGCGGTCCAAAATCCCTGGTCAACTGAAAGCAACTTTCGAGAAGGTTTTTTTATGTCGCCATTTTCATTTGAAACAGCACCCAAAATCATCTGCGAACAAGGGGGTGCCAGCCGTCTGGGAGAGATATCCAAAGCCCTGGGCATCAGCCGTGTTTTTGTGGTCACCGACGCGGGCCTGATCAAGGCAAGGCTTCTGGATGGTGCGCTGGCGTCGCTGGCCGCCGCCGGTGTTATTGCGACCGTGTTTTCCGACGTCCTGGCCGATCCGCCGGAGCTCAGTGTGCAGGCGGCAGTGGATGCGGCGCGAGCCGCAGGTGCTGATGGTGTGGTCGGCTTTGGCGGTGGCAGTTCCATGGACACCGCCAAACTCGTCGCCTTGCTGGCGCGCACCGCGCAGGCGTTACCGGGCATTTACGGTATTGGCCTGGCACTTGGCCCGCGCCTGCCACTGATCCAGGTTCCCACCACGGCTGGAACCGGGTCGGAAGTGACACCGATTTCCATTCTTACAACACCCGCTCATGAAAAAAAAGGTGTGGTTTCGCCACTGCTTTACCCGGACGTGGCGCTGCTCGACAGCCGCCTGACGCTGGGCCTGCCACCGGCCATCACGGCGATGACGGGGGTCGATGCGATGGTCCATGCGATTGAGGCGTTCACCACCCGCCTGAAGAAGAATCCGTTGTCTGATGCGCTGGCGATCAAGGCGCTGCAGTTGCTCTACGCCAATCTGCTGCCCGCCGTGAACGACGGCAAGGACGCCACCGTGCGCGAGGCCATGTTGCTCGGCTCGCTGCTGGCTGGCATGGCTTTTGCCAACGCGCCGGTGGGTGCCGTGCATGCACTGGCCTACCCGCTGGGCGGCCACTACGGCCTGCCGCATGGACTGACCAATTCGCTGGTATTGTTGCCGGTGCTGGAGTTCAACCTGGGCGTGGCGCAAAGCCAATACGCCGAACTGGGTCGCGCTATCCTGCCCGAACTCGCAAGCTCCGAAGATGTGGCTGCGGCAGCGGCCTTCGTCGCCGCGATCCGCGCTCGTGTCGCGGCCATGCCGTACGCCCAGACATTAAGCCAAGCCGGTGTCAAACAGAATGAACTGCCAATGCTGGCCGAAGATGCCATGAAGGTGCAGCGTCTGCTGGTGAACAATCCGCGCGATGTCGCTTACCCAGACGCACTGGCGCTGTACCAGGCGGCTTTTTGAACCGGGCGTTGTCTACGTCCTTCAATATTCGAAACTTAACCTGGAGCAATCTCATGATGCAACTTAAAGATCCAACCTTGCTGCGTCAGCAGGCCTATATCAACGGCCAATGGCGCAACGCCGACAACGGCGAAACCTGTCCGGTCACGAACCCGGCCACCGGTGAGACCATTGGTACCGTGCCGAAGATGGGCGCTGCGGAAACCCGACGTGCCATCGCCGCCGCCGACGCTGCGTGGCCCGACTGGCGCGCCAGGACCGGCAAGGAGCGCAGCGCCGTGCTGCGCAAGTGGAACGATCTGATGCTGGCCAATGCGGATGATTTGGCGCTGATCATGACAACCGAACAGGGCAAGCCGCTGGCCGAAGCGAAGGGTGAAATTGGCTACGCCGCATCCTTTATCGAATGGTTTGCCGAGGAGGCCAAGCGTGTCAGCGGTGACACGCTGGCGTCACCCTGGACTGATCGACGCATTGTCGTCATCAAGCAGCCGATTGGCGTCTGCGCAGCCATTACGCCGTGGAATTTTCCGTCATCCATGATCACCCGCAAAGCCGGTCCGGCGCTGGCTTCAGGCTGTCCCATGGTGTTGAAACCGGCGCTTGCCACGCCTTATTCAGCACTGGCGCTGGCGGTATTGGCCGAGCGCGCGGGTGTGCCGCCAGGAATCTTCAGTGTATTGACCGGATCAGCCAGTGCCATTGGCGCCGAGATGACCTCCAACCCCACGGTACGCAAGCTTTCTTTCACCGGCTCGACAGAAATCGGCAGCATGCTGATGCAGCAATGCGCCAGGACGATCAAGAAGTTGTCCCTGGAGCTCGGCGGCAACGCGCCATTTATCGTGTTCGATGACGCCGACCTGGACGAAGCGGTTGACGGTGCCATCATGTCCAAGTATCGCAATGCCGGCCAGACTTGCGTCTGCGCGAACCGCTTGTACGTGCAGGACGGTGTCTATGAAGCGTTTGCCAAAAAACTTGTCGTGGCGGTCGAAAAACTCAAGGTTGGCAACGGCGTTGAAGCCGGCGTTACACAAGGACCGCTGATCGACGCCGCAGCCATCAGGAAAGTGGAAGAACACGTGGCCGACGCGCTTGCCAAGGGCGGGCGCCTGCTCACCGGCGGCAAACGCCATGTCTTGGGGCACAGCTTCTTTGAACCGACCGTGATCGCTGACACCACCCCGGACATGCTGGTGGCGCGGGAAGAAACCTTTGGCCCGTTGGCGCCGCTGTTTCGTTTCAAGACCGATGCCGAAGTGATCGGCATGGCCAACGATACTGAATTTGGACTGGCCAGTTATTTTTACTCGCGTGATATTGGGCGCATCTGGCGCGTTGCGGAAGGTCTGGAAAGCGGAATGGTCGGCATCAATACGGGTCTCATCTCCAACGAAGTAGCACCGTTCGGCGGGGTCAAACAATCCGGACTGGGGCGTGAAGGCTCCAAGTACGGGATGGATGACTATCTGGTGATCAAGTACTTGTGTATGGGTGGCTTGAACAAGTAGTTGCCCCTTGGCGTTTGTGCTGTCCGATTGCTGGATAATTCAGCATTGATCTGGAGGCAAGATGCCAATTTATGAGTATGCCTGTCGTGACTGCGGTCACAAGTTTGAAGCGCTGGTTCGTTCCAGTACCACGCCGGAGTGTCCGACGTGCCACTCCAATGAGCTCGAAAAACTGCTGTCCGTGTTCGCGACAACGGCGGTGTCGGACGCTGCGGCGCCAGCATTGCCGGGGCCATGCGGGTCGTGCGGACACCCGGGCGGACCAGGCTCCTGCGCCTTCAATTGAACTCTTGGAATAAAGTTGAACGCCATGACCGATGCAAGCCAACGACCACCCCTGCCAGACCATTTGTCAATCGACGCAGCAAGCCCCCATCACCTCGCTGCCGTGTTCGAACATGACGTCGGTATCCGGTTTAATGACAAAGACCGCTCTGATGTCGCTGAATACTGCATCAGCGGTGGCTGGATCAAGGTGCCCGCGGGCAAAACCCTGGATCGCAAAGGCAACCCGCTGATGATCAAGTTGAAGGGCAAAGTGGAAGCGTTTTATCGATAGGTCGAATGTTGGTGGAGAGGATGAGGATCGAACTCACGACCTCTGCATTGCGAACGCAGCGCTCTCCCAGCTGAGCTACCCCCCCAACAAGGCCACAGTCTAGCAATAAAACAGGCCTGTTGCCAACGTGCCAGGCTTTCTGGCAAATTCGGGTCGCCTGGTGCAGACCAACCGATGTTTTTAGCGCAATGACGCCATATCAATGACGAAGCGATACCGGACATCACTCTTGAGAATTCGTTCGTAGGCTTCGTTGATCTTGTCAATGGCGATGGTTTCGATATCCGAGACGATGCCGTGCGCGGCACAGAAATCGAGCATTTCCTGTGTTTCCCGGATGCCACCAATCAATGATGCAGAAACACGCCGGCGTTTGAGCATCAGTCCAAAGGCATTCAATGACAATGGTCCATCAGGAATTCCCAATATGACGAGGTTGCCGTCGCGCTTTAGCAGGTTGAGGTATGCGTCGTAATTGACGTTGGCCGAAACGGTGTTGAGAATCAGGTCAAAACAGCCCGCCAGGCGTTTGAAAGTGTCTGTGTCTTTGGTGACGGCAAAATCGCTGGCACCGAGACGCAGTGCGTTGGCCTTCTTGCTTTCTGTGGTGCTGAGAACGGTCACTTCGGCACCCATGGCCGACGCGATCTTGACGGCCATATGGCCCAGTCCGCCCAGTCCAATGACACCCACCTTGCTGCCCTTGCCGACCTTCCAGTGGCGCAAGGGTGAATAGGTTGTGATACCGGCGCAGAGCAGGGGCGCCGCCGCCGCCGGCTCCAGCCTGGGTGAAATTTTCAGGACATAGCTCTCGTCGACCGTCATACGCGTCGAGTAGCCGCCGTAAGTGGGCGTCTTGCCATCCCGCTCAAGGGCGTTGTAGGTGCCGACCCGTCCAGCGCAGAATTGTTCTTCACCGACATGACACTCGCCGCATTCGCGGCATGAATCGACAAGACAGCCTACGCCGACGATGTCGCCCACCTTATGCCGTCGCACCGCGCTGCCAACCTGGGTAATCTTGCCGATCACCTCGTGGCCCGGCACCATCGGGAAGATGGATCTGGGAAACTGGCCCCGGGACATGTGGATGTCGGTGTGGCACACACCGCAATAGAGAATGTCAAACAGCACGTCGTGCGCGCCAGGATCGCGACGTTCAATTTGCAGTGGCGCGATCGGCGATTGGGCGCTTTGTGCACCATAGGCTTTGGTAGCGAGCATTGATTTTCTCCTTATAACTGTTGGCTGATAGTGGATTGAACCATAGCTTGGCAAACTCGGCGGGTATTTGTCGAAGGTTTCAATCTATAGCAAAATGGTATGCCATCCCGCAAAAAAAGTTTTAGATGACAACCAAAAAAACCGCGCCGCTGCGGGCTGAAAAGTGGAGCGATCCACCCGATTCGAAAATCACCCTTGGAATGGTAGCTGCTGCCTGTGGCGTATCGCCGAGCACGGTTTCACGCATCCTGAACGGTACCGCTGTTGTGAGTCAGGAAAAGCGCGAGTCGGTTCATCGTGCAATTGCCTATTTGGGGTTTGTTCCAAACCCGATTGCGCGTGGCCTTGCCGGCGGACGCACAATGAGCGTCGGTGTTGTCACGCAAGCCATTGCCAGTCCGTTCTACGGCCTTGCGCTTAGCGGCATTGAGCAGGAACTCAGCAGGGCGGGCTATGGCTCGTTGTTCGTCAGCGGCAACTGGAATGCTGACCAGGAGGGACGATGCATTGACATACTGCGTTCGCGGCGTGTAGACGGCATCATTGTTTTAACCGGCCAACTCAGCGACGAATCACTGCGCAATTTGTCCAGAAACATGCCGGTGGTTGTTACCGGTCGTGAACTCATGGCGCCAAGCCTGTATTCGCTGGACTTCAACAACTTTGAGGGTGCGCGCCTCGCCACGGATCACCTGCTCGGGCTTGGACATCGCCGTATTGCGTTCATTGCCGGTGACCCCGTGCATCCCGATGCTACCGAAAGATTCCGCGGCTATCGCGCCGCGCTTAAGGCGGCGGGAATATCGTTTAACCCGGCCCTCGTCCTGCCCGGCAAGTATCACGAGGAAAGCGGCATGCTGGCCGTTGAACGGTTGATCGAAAGCGGCGAGCCATTTACCGCCATCTTTGCTGCCAACGACCAAATGGCTTTTGGCGCTGCCCTGACATTGCACAAGCACGGACTGCATGTTCCCAATGACGTTTCACTGGTCGGTCTGGATGACCTGGCCGGAGCCGCTCATTCCATTCCGCCCCTGACCACGATTCATCAGGCGGCCAATGAACTCGGCCGACTGGCAGCAAGCTCACTGCTCGATTTGCTTGCCGGGAAAACGCCCACAGCGACCCTGCCGGAACCGCGCCTGGTTGTGCGCAGTTCTACCCTGGCATTGCAGCGGGGCTAGTCGTCGCCGATTCCGCATGCGTAAGCGGGTCGGTACTTCCCTCACCAGGCGGCAGGAACCAGTGAATACCCTCGATTGACACAAAAATGCGAGCATGCTACATTTTGAAAGCGCTTTCATAGCAATGTGGATTGCAGCGCTTAACGGACCCAAAGTCATTCAACATGAATATGCCGCTTGCCCTGCGTTTGTCGCCCGCCTTGACTCCCTATGTCTTGCTGGGACCGTTCGTGGCCTTGTTTCTGATTTTTGGAATGTTCCCGTTGATTTTTTCACTTTACCTGGCGTTCCAGTCGTGGGAGCCAACCAGTGGACTGGATGCCATGGTCTTTGTCGGTCCGGACAACTTCGCATTCGCGTTGCAGGATGAATGGTTCTGGAAGTCGCTGCGAAATACCGGCTGGCTCGCATTGGCGTCCGGCGTTCCACAGCACCTGGTGGCGATACCCCTGGCCTATTTCATTCATTCGTCTTTCAAGCGCTTGCGTGATGGTGTGGTTGGCGCCTACTTTATGCCTTACATCACATCGTCAGTGGCGATTGCAATCCTTTTTAGCTCTTTGTTTTCAACCGACTATGGGCTCATCAATGTGGGCTTGCAGGCACTGCGCGAATTGCCTGGACTTGGCTGGCTGATGCCGGCCAGCGCAGTGGACTGGCTCAATAACCCGGCCAACATCAAACCAGCGGTGGCGATGATCGTGTTTTGGCGCTATGTAGGTTTCAACCTCGTGCTGTATCTTGCTGCGCTACAAACCATTTCACCCGATATCTACGAGGCGGCCACGATGGATGGGGCAGGTCGACTGCAAAAGTTCTGGTACATCGCGCTGCCGAGCCTGCGGCCCATGATTTTTTTCGGTGTGACGCTCAGTGTGATCGGCGGGTTGCAGCTGTTCGAGGAACCCTTCATCCTGACCGGCGGTCGAGGAGGCGCTGATCAGGCCGGTATGACAACGGCCATCTACCTTTACCGGGTGGCGTTTGACTTCAACGACTTCGGTGCCGCCAGCGCCATGTCCTGGTTGCTTTTCATTGTGGTGGCCTTGCTCACCTGGCTCACGAACCTTGCATTTCGTCAGCGTGGCGCATGACCATCGACAGATATCTCATGAAATCAGAACGTCTTGCGCCATGGGCCGCCTATTGTGTTGTCGGGATCGGCATGCTGCTCATGCTGGCGCCGTTTTACTTCATGTTTGTTTTCGCGACTCATTCACGGACCGAAATTTTCAGCTTGCCGCCACCCATGTTCTTTGGCAACGACTTTCTGAACAACCTGACTATTCTGACCAAACGCATACCGTTTTGGCGCAACCTGGGCTGGAGCGTTTATGTCGGAATGGCATCAACTTTGCTGACCTTGCTGTTCTGCTCGATGGGCGGGTATGCGTTTGCGATGTTTGAGTTTCGCTTCAAAAAATTGTTTTTTGGTTTGGTCATGGGAACGATGTTGCTCCCGTCCTTCATGAACATGATTCCCACATTCATGATTATGGACATGCTGGGGTGGATCGATCAGCCGAGAGCGCTTTACATCCCGGGTGCCGCCAGCGCCTTCGGCATTTTCCTGATGCGCCAGTTTGTCGCGGCTTCGATTCCGCGCGAACTGGTCGAGGCGGCACGCATGGACGGCTGCAGCGAGCTGGGAATTTACTGGCACATCGTGCTGCCGCTGCTCAAGCCCGCTTTGGGTACGCTGGGCCTGATTACCTTCATTGCTTCCTGGAACAACTTCATCGGCCCGCTGATTGTTATGCGTTCGCCCGATATGTACACCTTGCCGCTGGCTTTGCGCAGCCTGCAAAGCCCGGTAGATACCGAGTGGGGGGCATTGATGGCAGGCTCTGCCATTGCAACCTTGCCGCTGATCATCCTGTTTGTACTTTCCTCGCGGCAGTTGATTTCTGGTTTGACGGTAGGCGCCGTCAAATGACTCCAGTCTCCCATTCAGCCTAGTTACCTCCAGTTTTCGAATTCATGAACACCTTTGAACCGCTTGACCCGCCCGCAAATTTTCCCGATGACTTTATCTGGGGTGTGGCGACAAGCGCATTTCAGATCGAGGGTGCGGTGGCCGAGGACGGCAAAGGCCTCTCCATCTGGGACAGTTTTTGCCGTCTGCGCGGCGCGATTGCGGATGGCAGCAATGGTGACACTGCCTGTGAACACTACCAGCGCTGGTCAGCAGACCTCGACATGATCGCTGCGCTGGGCGTTGATGCGTACCGTTTTTCAGTGTCATGGCCACGTGTGCGGCCAGGTGGTTCGGGCGCCTGGAATGAAAAAGGTCTGGCATTCTACGAGCGTCTGGTAGACGGAATGCTGTCACGCGGAATCAAGCCATTTCTGACTCTGAACCATTGGGATTTGCCGGACGAATTGCAGGCCGCCGGTGGCTGGGCCGATCGGGACACTGTGCATCGTTTCGTTGAATACGCCGAAGGTATCAACGCGCGCCTGGGTGATCGCCTGACCTCCATTGCCACCCACAATGAACCCTGGGTGATGGCAACCCTGGGGCATGAATCAGGAATTTTTGCGCCCGGCATCAAGAGCCGCCGTATTGCGGCACAGGCGTCGCACCATCTGTTGCTCAGTCATGGCATGGCATTGCAGGCCCTGCGCGCGCAGGGCTGTCGCGCCGCGTTGGGACTGGTGCTCAATCTCTCACCCATGCACGCGGCGACCGACGCTCCCGCTGACCGTGCCAAGGCAAGGCTGGAGGATGGGCGGCTTGTACGCTGGTACATGGACCCGCTATTCAACGCCCGTTATCCGATGGACGTGATCGAAGACCTTGCTGGCGACGCACCAAGAGTTGAGACAGGCGATATGCAGACCATCGCCACCACGATGGATTTCCTGGGTGTCAACTACTACACGCGCTCAGTGGTCAGTGCTGACAAGCCTTGGGATGCGCTCAAGCAAGGGCGCGAAGTGACTGATATGGGTTGGGAGGTTTACCCGGAAGGTCTGACGGAATTGCTGATTCGACTTCACCGGGACTATCCGGTTCCACTGCTCTACGTTACCGAAAACGGTGGTGCCTTCAAAGATGCGCTGGATCAGGGGCAGGTTCACGACGTTCAGCGCATCAGTTATCTGCGCCGTCACATTGCTGCCGTGGCTGAAGCGATGCGCCAGGGGGTACGCATGGGGGGGTATATGGTATGGAGTTTGATGGACAACTTTGAGTGGGCCTCAGGCTATGAGAAGCGCTTTGGCATTGTTCATGTCGACTATGAAACACAGGCGCGCACGCTCAAGGACAGTGCCTGCTGGTATCGCGACTTCCTGCAACAACAAAATGCGAAACGGGGACATTGACATGGGACAGGTATCACTGCGGCGTATCCACAAGCGCTATGACCAGACTGAGGTCATAAAAGGTATCGATCTGGAAGTGCTCGAAGGCGAGTTTCTGGTTTTTGTCGGTCCCTCGGGTTGCGGAAAATCAACCACGCTGCGCATGATTGCGGGGTTGGAGAGCATTACCGATGGGGAAATTTTGATCGACGGGATACGGGCCAACGATTTGCGCCCGGCTGACCGTGGGGCCGCCATGGTGTTTCAAAGCTATGCCTTGTATCCCCACATGACGGTTGCCGAGAATATGGGGTTTGCATTGAAGATGGCGGGTGAATCCCGCACCGAGAGAGAACTGCAGGTCAGGCGTACCGCCGAAATTCTGCATATTACGGAGTTGCTCGACCGATATCCCAGGGAGTTGTCCGGCGGTCAGCGCCAGCGTGTGGCAATTGGGCGGGCGATAGTGCGCAAGCCCAAGGTTTTCCTGTTTGACGAACCGCTGTCCAATCTGGACGCGGCTTTGCGCGTGAACATGCGTATTGAGTTGTCCCGGTTGCATAAGGAATTGGGCACGACCATGATTTATGTCACCCACGATCAGGTGGAGGCGATGACGATGGGGGACAGGATCGCTGTTTTCAACAAGGGCAAGATTGAACAAATAGGCGGTCCGATGGATTTGTACAACCATCCGGCCAATGAGTTTGTGGCAGGCTTCATCGGCTCTCCCCGGATCAACTTCATCGACCGGCCGGCACTGCAAGGTGCGTCTGCTGCGCATCGTGACCTATGGCAACAACTCACGACACTGGTTGATGGATCAGCCCAGCGGATTGGCATTCGACCTGAACATGTCGGTCTTGTGCCGGCCGGGCAGGGCATTGCCGCCACCGTCGAGCTTGCCGAGCAACTGGGTGACTCATCCATCATTCATCTGCGGCTCGAAGGTATTGCTGAACTCATCGTCGCCAAGGTTGGTAGCGGTCAGGGCAAGCTGGAGATGGGTCAGGACGTCGGACTGATGCTTGATAAATCGCGCCACAGCTTAGGCTTTGACAGCGATGCCAGGCTTTTGCAGAAAGTTTGAGAGGCTGGGGACTTATGGCGACTTCGGTAAACAAGATGTCTGGCACGATTCGCCACTTCGTGAGCAGGCGCGGCGCAGAAGAACAACTGAACGAGCAGTCACCGATGTCACTGATGGCTGACACTTCATTGGCAAGCAGCCCTGATTTGCCACAAGTCTTTGTGAACCGCCAACGACGCTTTCAGACTCTGGAGGGTTTTGGTGCGGCGTTCACCGAGGCCGCCGCAGTCACCTGGAAAGGGCTACCCGCAGCGCAGGCTGCGGCCATGTTGCATGACTACTTTGATGAGGAAGCTGGGCATGGCTATGCCTTGTGCCGTGTTCACATGAATAGCTGCGACTTCGCACTGGGCAACTATGCCCATGCAGCGGTCGCTGGTGATGTCGAGCTATCGCATTTCACCATTGATCGTGATCGTCACGCGTTGCTGCCGTTTATCAAGGCTGCCCAAGGTGTCGCCCGGCAGCCCCTGAAGCTACTGGTATCCCCATGGAGTCCACCCGCCTGGATGAAGACCAATGGCCAGATGAACCACGGTGGCGCCTTGTTGCCGCAATACGCCCATGCGTGGGCACAATGCTATGTCCGCTTCATTCGGGAATACGAGGCGCAAGGTGTTCCGGTCTGGGGCGTATCGGTGCAGAACGAACCGCTTGCGACGCAGCGTTGGGATTCATGTATCTATAGTGCAGAAGAAGAACGTGACTTTGTGCGGGACAACTTGGGACCCGCACTGGCCAAGGCCGGATTGGGCCACGTGAAAATCGTGATCTGGGACCATAACCGCGACCACATGGTTGAGCGAGCCAGTGTTGTCTACTCGGATCCGGTGGCGGCTCAATATGTCTGGGGATGTGGCTTCCACTGGTACGGCGAGGATCACTTCGATCACGTGCAACTGGTGCATGACGCCTGGCCCGACAAGGCATTGCTATTCACTGAAGGCTGCCAGGAGGGCGGACCCCACATGGGTTCCTGGGCGCTGGGTGAACGCTATGCCCGCTCCATGATCAACGACCTCAACCGGTGGACCACCGGCTGGATAGACTGGAACCTGTTACTTGACGAAACCGGCGGTCCCAACCATGCGGGCAACTTGTGCAGTGCACCCATCATCGTGGACAGAACGAGCGGCACGCTGCAACATCAAAGCTCCTATTACTACATTGGTCATTTCACGCGCTTCATCCGGCCCGGCGCACAACGGGTACTGTGCGCCGCCACCCAACAAGATCTCGAATGCACGGCTTTCATCAACACCGACGGCAGTACTGCTGTCGTGGTGATGAATCGAACCGAGATGCCAATCCAGTTCCGCTTGTGCTTTGAGGCCAGCCGCAGCGTCACAACACTACCGGCGCGCGCTATTGCAACTTATGTGCTGGCAAAGGCATAAGGCGTACCGGCGGGAGCCCTGGAGATTGGACACTCACCTGGGTTTCTGATAGACGCGCACGTAATCGATCTCCATCTGGATCGGAAAAATGCAGTCATCTACCGGACCACCAAGGTCCCCGCCAATGGCGATATTGAGGATGAGGAATTGGGGTGCGTCGAATGGCCACTGATTCGGACCTGAACCCTGGTTGAGGTATGTCAGGTGTTTTTTGCCATCGATGCCGAAACTGATCTGATGCCCGGTCCAATGCATCTGATAGTTGTGAAACGTGGTGCAGGCGTCAGCGACCTGAATGGCCGCACCGACACCGTTGCCGCCGCTGCCAGAAGTGGTGTGTACCGTGCTGAAGACCCGCGTTGGCTCCTTGCCCACCTGTTCCATGATGTCAAGTTCGCCACCGGCGGGCCAGCCCCCCCGGCTACCCAGCATCCAGATGGCAGGCCAGCTTCCCTTGCCGCATGGCAGGCGCGCCCGAACTTCAAAGTATCCATAAGTCCACTCGGCTCGGCCTTGCGAAATCAGCCGTGCCGACGTGTAGGCCTGGCCACTCCAGTCAGCCGCAGCAGGCAACGCTTCCTTGCGGGCTGTAATGACCAGCTTGCCGTCGCGAATTGTTGCATTCTCTGACCGGGCACTGCTGTAGTACTGAAGCTCGTGGTTATGCCAGCCTTGTTTATTCATGCCGGTGTCATAGGCCCACTTGGCGGTATCGGGCAAGCCGGTGCCTGAAAACTCATCTGCCCAGACAAGTACATAGTCTGCCGGGACGACGAGCGCATCCGGTGTCGGGGAAGACGTTGGTGGTGTCGCCGGTGCGCTGTTGGCGTCCCCCGGACCACAGCCCACAAGTAACAAAGCGGCCAGCATGGGAATACCATGCCAGGGCGCCAATGTGATTTGTGTTGACCGGACTTTCATTTGAGTCTCCATGCTGTGGCGGCATTAGCGAAAGGCACGGCGCTCCAGCAGGCGTTGCGCGTCGGCCAACGCAGAGCGGATGCCCTTGCCACGATCAAGGACGTTGTCGAGTTCGGTGCCAACGACTTCATCGGCAAAGGTGTTTTGCTTGTGCACCGGGGCGGCGGTGATTCGGCGCGCTGCAGTGCGCCAAAGCAGGCGCGCTTTCTGACCGCCAAGAAACGGTACCGGCTCTTCAAAAAATGGATCGGTGTGTGTTTCAAGCAATGCCGGAAAGGCATCAAAGTTCTTGAAGGCTGACAGCTGTCGTTCGCGATCCAGCGTCATCAGCCGGATAAATTCCCAGGCCATCGCCTTGCGTTCCGGTGCGGCACGCCGGGGGATGGCATAAAAAGCGCCGCCATAGGCCGCGTTGGCGCCCTCAGGTAACTGTGCCGCGCGCCACAAGCCGTGCGTTTTGGGGGCCACCCAGTTGCTCAATTGACCGACCAGCCAGGCACCCGATAACTCGGTGGCCAGAGTGCCGCGCTTGAATCCTTCTGACCATTCATTGGACCAGGCTGCAACGCGTGCATCGAGCTTGAGGCGACGCGCCTGCAGCGCAACTTCAAAGGCGCGAACGAACCGATCAGAGTTGACCAATACCCGCGAGTCGCGGTCGAAGTACAAGCCTTCACCCGGTTGAAGACCGGTACGAATGAGAATGTCCTTGATCTCCTGGACATGGGCAATCAAATAGGCCCCCGTGCTGCCTTTGATCCGGACGCCGGCTGCGATATAGCTTTCCCACGACTGGGTGAGCTCGTGCTCCGCGACGTCCGCCCGTGCCAGAATATCGCTGCGGTACAGCATAGCGCCAGGGCCAATATCAGTGGGCACGGCCACTACCGCGCCGGCACGGCCTATCGCCTGATCGTAAGCGTACGGCACCAGCCGCGACCGGTACTGCGCCACCGAGTAGGGCTCGCGCGCCAGGTCCTCCAGCCCGCCGCCTTGTGCAAAGCGGCCAACAAAGCTGGCCTCCAGGGCCATAACGTCGGGTAAGAGCACTGAGGTCGACAACGCCGTGGTCATCGCCGTATGGTGGTCCATATACTGGCGACTCACAATATTGACGTCCACGTCCGGGTGGAGTTGCCGCCATAGGGGAATAGCGGCTTTGGCAATCTCGTCGACCAGCGGGAAGGCAGCAACCGTGAGGACGGTTCGTGGCGCGGCCCGCACCGGCGCTGCTGCCGCCACGGCGCAGGCCAGCAAACTGCGTCGCGACAGCGCTAAAGTTTTATGCATAGGGGTCAGGTCAAGTCAGGCTTCGGGCGGCGGCGCAATGCTTTGCAATGAATTCACTTTGGCTCGGCATGGCAGTTACACACTTGGCGATGACTTGTTCAACGTTACGCAGATATGCCACCACCTCCGGCTCCGGCCGCAAATCGGCAAACGGGTGGTAGCCCTTGGGCTTGATGCCTTGTCCCACCATGACTTGCAGCCAGCTCATCTCCGTAAAAAACTCATCTTTCGATGGATGGATCCGGCCATTGCTGGCAAACAAATCGATCTTGCGCTGCAGGGTTGCCGGAACCGGCATGTTGCGGCAGTAATTCCAGAAAGCAGAATCGTCGCGTCTGGTGACCTTGTAGTGCAGTATCAGGAAATCGCGTATGTGTTCATATTCGAACCGGGTCTGGGCGTTGTACTCGGCAATATCTGCTGCATCGAATCCGGTATGCGGAAAAAAGTTGATGATGCGTGAAATGGCGGTTTGTATCAGGTGGATGCTGGTTGACTCCAGAGGCTCCAGAAACCCGCTGGCGAGTCCGACCGCCACGCAGTTGTGGCTCCAGAAATACTTGCGCCGACCGGTCAGGAACCTGATGTGACGCGGCTCTGCCATGGCGGCGCCATCGAGTTGGTGCATGAGGATGGTTGTGGCCTCGTCCTGCTCCATAAAACCACTGCTGTAAACATGCCCGTTACCCGTGCGGTTCTGCAAAGGGATGCGCCACTGCCACCCAGCGCTGTGCGCGGTGGACCGCGTCATGGGCAGCAACGGACCCGCTGATTCGCACGGCACCGCGATGGCGCGATCACACGGTAACCAATTTGACCAATCCTCATAACCAGTCTTCAATGCCTGTTCAATCAATACGCCCTGCATACCCGAGCAGTCGATAAAAAAGTCACCGGCGATGCGTTCACCTCCGTCCAGCACGACGGCCTCAATGAACCCATCCGGCTCGCGTCGCTGTACCTGGACAATCCTGCCTTCTGTGCGCAGTGTTCCGAGTTTCTCGGCATAGGTGCGCAGATAACGCGCATATAGCGACGCGTCAAAGTGGAAGGCGTGCGCAATATCCGCAAGAGGCGAACCCGCCATGTCCGGACGCACACGCAGGAACTTGCCCAGCCGGGGCGCTGCGGTATTGATGGAATAGTGTTCCAGAGGGCTGGCCAGGCCCAGTTTAGTCATCCGCAGCCAGAAGTGGTGAAAGGGGAGCGCCTCGGTAGCTTGACCAACCCGGCCAAAACCATGGATGTAGCGATCACCTGCATTGCCCCAGTTGACAAACTCGATGCCGAGCTTGAACGTGCCCTGGGTCGTACGCAAAAATTCGTCTTCGTCAATGCCCAGGGCCCGATTGAATTCATTGATATGGGGAATCGTCGCTTCACCGACACCAATAATTCCGATCTCATCAGACTCCACCAGTCGAATTCTGTAGGCAGGACCCAACACCTTGGAAAGCGCGGAGGCGGTCATCCAGCCAGCGGTTCCGCCGCCAACGATCACAATATCTTTTAATGGTTTTGCCATCATGCCTTGGCATTCTCCACGGAAAAGAGATCCGCAGGCCATGCCAGCCGGATCTCTTCAATTTTGGTGCATCAGAACTTGTAGTTCATCCCAACCAAAGTTTGTTGGCCGAACGAGTAAATGTAGTTTGGCACCAGCATTTTCTTGTCAGGCGCCTCTCCGGTCGTGCTCTTGCTGTTTTGTGTGGCCTGATCCAGCAGGTTGTTGACTTGCAGCAGGAACGACAGCCCTTTGTACGGACCTTGCTCGAAAGCGTAACCCAATTGCAGGTCAACCACCCGGTCGGCTTCCTGCTGACGGGTTGTGGAGTTCAGGAAAATGTCCCGGGTTGTTGCAGTAAACGGTGCGCGATAGCGCTCACTGATACGACCCGAGAACCCCTGCTTTTCGTAATAGAAAGTGAAGCTTGCCGATTTACCTGACAAACCGTTGAGGACAATCTCCTGGTTATCTTTGTCGAAAATGTGGCTGCGCAGCTTGGATGCGCTGCCAACAATGCCAAAGCCATCGAGTGCCGGGTCAACGAGCCCGCCCTCAAGCGCAGCGGACAGTTCGAGCCCATCGATTGAGCCACCTTGCCCGTTAGTGGGCATGGTGACGGGTCCAAACTTCTGCACGGTAACCCCAACGGGTACATTGAGCGTCGGGAAGCTCGAGTTGTCGCGTGCCGAAACCATGTCATAGACGTAATTTTGCAAATTCTTGCGGAACGCCGCGAGCGAAACATAACTGCGCTTGCCAAAGTACTTTTCGAAAGACAGGTCAATGGCCGTCGCGCGCCACGGTTCCAGTTCAGGATTGCCGGCGTAAGCCATAGTCCATTCACCGGCATGGGGCTGCCCGGCCGGGTCGCTGACGACGGTTGGCGTGGAGGTACCGGCCCGCATGTCAACGATGTTGGGCCGTGCCATGGTCTTGGCCAGACCAAACCGTCCGATCCATCCACTGCTCAAATCGGCGACCAGGTTCAAGCTGGGCAGATAGTCGGTGTAGCTTGCGCCGCCGGAGCGTTTGAACAGCAGGCTGGCGTTCGGGATGTCGTCATTGCCGCGGTATTCCCAACCTTCCGAGGCCTGCTTTGTCTGAACCGCTTGCAGACCAAGGTTGCCGCGAATCGGGACGTTACCCACTGTAGTGTCAATATCAAGCTTGCCAAAAACTGTCAACACCTTTTCGTTGACATTGGAGTCGTTGCCCACCTTCTTTGTGAACTGACCTGGTTCGAGCGTGACCGAGCCCTGCCTTACAAGTTCCGGGACATCAATCCGGACGAGTCCGGGTATGCCGGCCCATGACATATCAAATGGCGTGCCGACCACCGCTAACGGTATGGTTCGAATGACATTGCCGTTGGCATCCTTGGTCATCAGGATACGGTCTTCGTTCTTGGCAACGTCCTTGGTACGCTGGGTGTAATTCAGGCCACCGGTGAAACTGCTGAAAATACCGTCGAGCTCGCGTTTTCCGGAAAGGCGCAGGGACTTGATTTCATCCTGGATTTCCGGATGACGAACAGCGCCAATCCAGCTCTTGTTCCCCGGGACAAAATCAAAACCAGGAACATCGCCGAACGCCATCTTTGTCGAGTTGGCCAAAAAGTTGCTCTGGACCGGAGTCCAGGTTTGGGCGGAACCATCGATGGGTACATTCCAGCTGAAGGCGCCGAAAGACCACTGCTTGTTGGCGTGGTCGTACGGTCCGGCATAGACCTCACTGTAGTTTTCGTTTCGAACGTCACGGGAGAAGCTTACATCGGCAATACCTTTCCACTTGTCAGCCAGCTTGAGCTCGGTGTTCCAGCCCAAAGCGGTAATGCTGTCATTGCGTTTGGTATCAAAGTTACCGGTTGTTACTGGCATGGGGGAGGCTGTGGCGCTGGTCGTAAAGGTGTTTTGACCCACCTGGGTCGTTCCAACATTGCTCAGGTTGGGTGCTACACCGGCCCCCCAGTTTGAAAACATGCTGGACAAGAACTTGCCACCGACTTCATGCGTGTCGAATTTGGAGTAATACAAATCCACTGTGCTGTGCAAGTCTGCGTTGGGCTTGAACTCCAGGACTGCCATCAGTCCGTCGCGGGTATTTTGTTTGCTTGAAGAAGTGGCGGTCCAGAACATGGGCAACAGCGATTGACCGTTGCCCACTTTTGAACTTGCGTTTCCACTCAGAGGAAGACCATAAGGCGTGTAGTCACCGTACTCCACCAATTCCGTTTGCTTCACCTGCGTAGAAACATTCAGCCGCGCAAACCCCAGTGCAACGCCAATGGTGTTGTTGGCGAACTGGTCGAGGTATGAAATACTGAATCGCGAGCCGGTCGGGCTTGCTACGCCCGGAACCAGATTGCCATTGGAGTTTGTCTCGCCACGCAGGTTTACCGATACCTCCCGGCCACGCGTATCCAGCGGACGGCGCGCGCGAAGATCCACGGTGCCCGATAGACCTTGCCCAATGAGCGTGCCGTCCGGCGTCTTGTAGACTACCGCCGCGCCAATCAGTTCGGATGGGAATTGGTCGTACTCAACGGTACGCGCATCGTTGGAACTGACGATCTCACGACCATTGAGCAGAGAGCCGGAGAACTCAGGGGAAAGTCCGCGAATCGAGACCACGTTCACACGACCATCCGGCCCACGCTGCCCAGTCACTCCCGGCAATCGCGATAGTGCTTCCGCGATGCTGGCGTCCGGCAGTTTTCCGAGCTCTTCAGCCGAGACCACCTCCACAATGGAGTCGGAACCGCGCTTGATGGCGACCGAGTCTTCGATGCTGCGGCGGATGCCGGTGACCACAACCGAGTCGAGCTGACTTGCGCTCGTTTGCGCTTGCGCAGCACCTGAAGCAACCATCAGCAAAGCGCAAGCGGCTGCGACCGGGTTGACAGTGAATGTGCGCCGCAAAGTGCCGGTGGATTGTGTGGCGGGTGAGAAATGCATGGTGGGTCTCCAGCGAGAAGGGGTGAAATTGATGAGTTGGTTAGGGTCGGGATGAATTCTATGAAAGCGCTTTCATATTCGCTGAAACCGGGTCCTGGTGTCAAGCTGGTAGTAACCCTAGGAATCGGCACCCAAGCCTCCACAATTACAGCAGGGTCATTGTTTGCCGCGTCATGCCCCGGCCAAAATTGCCGCCGAGAATAACGCCTCGGAGTTGTGATGAAAAAGGGAGACGTCCATGAATAACGACCCGGCAGGCAGATCCACCCAGGCCTTCATGGTTAGTCATCTGGATGAGTCGGATTTCAAAAAGGGCGGCTTGCGCAGCTACTCAGCCTACCGGGACCTGGGCATTGCCGCAGCGACCCAGGGGCTTGCCACTGCCCACGTGATCCGCATGACGGCGCCTTTCACCAACGAACAAAGCCAGTTACACCATCACAACGTCGAATTTCAACTGGTCTACGTACTAAAGGGCTGGTTCAAAAACGAGTTTGAGGGAACCGGCGTTCATGTCATGAAGGAAGGCTCATGCTGGCTTCAGCCACCCGGCATTCGGCACTCGGTGCTTGGCTGGTCAGATGACTGCGAATTGCTGGAAATCATTCTGCCCGCGGTTCATGACACGGTGAATGATGTCTAGGAAATGACGCGGGCAATCGAGGCACAGACGTGGTCGATGTTCTTGCTGTTGAGCGCGGCCACGCACATGCGGCCGGTGTCGGTGCCGTAGACGCCAAATTCATTGCGCAGGCGCACCATCTGGTCCTTCGTCAGTCCCGAGTAGCTGAACATGCCAATCTGGCTGGTGATGAAGCTCATGTCCTGTTTGACGCCCGCGGCTTTCAGGCCGTCAACCAGCTTCTGGCGCATCGCCTTGATGCGCACACGCATTTCCCCCAGTTCTTTTTCCCACAGGGCGCGCAGTTCGGGGTTGCCCAGTACCGCCGCCACGATGGCGCCGCCATGCGTGGGCGGGTTGCTGTAGTTGGTACGGATCACAATCTTGAGCTGGCTCAGCACACGGCTCGCCTCTTCCTTGTTGTCGCACAGCACGCTTAGAGCGCCAACGCGCTCGCCGTACAGGCTGAAGCTCTTGCTGAAACTGGTCGAAACAAAAAAGGTCAGGCCAGCGGCGACAAACTTCTGCACCGCCGCACCGTCTGCGCTCAGGCCATGGGCAAATCCCTGGTAAGCCATGTCGAGAAAAGCCACCAGCTTGTTGCTCTTGACCACCGCCACCACCTGGTCCCACTGGGCGGGCGTGATGTCGTAGCCGGTCGGGTTGTGGCAACAGGCGTGCAGCACGGCAATGCTGCCGGGGGCAGCAGCGCCTAGATCGGCCAGCATGCCGGCAAAATCAACGCCGCGCGTCGCCGCGTCGTAGTAACGGTAAGACTGCACCGTAAAACCGGCATTGGTAAACAGGGCGCGGTGGTTTTCCCAACTTGGGTCGCTGATCAGAACTTTGGCATCCGGGTTAAGGCTCTTGAGAAAGTCGGCCCCCACTTTGAGGCCGCCGGTGCCACCCAGCGCCTGGATGGTTGCCACGCGGCCGGTCGTGACGGGCTCACTGTCTGCGCCAAACACCAGTGCCTTGACGGCGGCGTCGTAGGCGGCAATACCGTCAATGGGCAGATAGCCACGCGCCGTGGGTTTGTCCATCATGGTTTTTTCCGCTGCCTGCACGCACGCCAGCAGTGGCAGCTTGCCGTTGTCGTCGTAATACACACCGACGCCCAGATTGACTTTGTTGGCGTTGGTGTCAGCGGCAAACTGCTCATTCAAGCCCAGAATCGGATCGCGAGGGGCCATTTCGACAGCGGAGAAGAGTGACATGGGAGGTCCTGTTAAGAAAGGTCTGATAAAAAATGCGTTGCGGGTTTACCCTGAATTTTACCGGGCTCCCTGCCATGCGATTCAAGGAGTTCAAGGAAAGATGAAATACTTGGTACACGACCGTTGCCGGATCGGCCAGCAAGTCGCTGGTGCAAACCGATAACATGCGCCTTCATTTCATAAATTGTCTGGCAATTTGAACAGCCCCACTATGACTCCCATTTCGATTGCGCTTGCCATTTCTGATGAACCCGATCCGGTCCGCCCCGGCATCTTTGTGCGTTTTCCCGATTCGCCGTTTGAGTTGTACCAACCCTACCCGCCGGCTGGCGATCAGCCCGAGGCCATTGACAAACTGGTAGACGGTATCAATGACGGCGAGGTGTTCCAGACGCTGCTGGGCGTGACCGGCTCGGGCAAGACCTTCACCATGGCCAACGTGATAGCCCGGTTGGGCCGGCCGGCCATTGTGTTTGCACCCAACAAAACACTGGCGGCGCAGCTGTACAGCGAGTTCCGTGAATTTTTCCCTAAAAACGCGGTGGAGTATTTCGTCAGCTATTACGACTACTACCAGCCCGAAGCCTATGTGCCGCAACGCGACCTCTTTATCGAAAAAGACAGCGCCATCAACGAGCATATCGAGCAGATGCGCCTCTCATGCACCAAGAGCGTGCTGGAGCGGCGCGATGTGGTGATTGTGGCCACCGTCTCGGCCATCTACGGCATTGGTCAGCCGGAGGCATATCACAAGATGGTGATGACTTTGCGGGCTGGCGACAAGCTGGGCCAGCGCGACCTCATTACCCAGCTGGTGCGCATGCAATATCAGCGCAACGACATGGACTTTTCGCGCGGCGCCTTTCGCGTGCGCGGTGACACCATTGATGTGTTTCCGGCAGAGCACAGCGAGATGGCCATTCGCATTGAACTGTTTGACGATGAGATTGAGTCACTGCAGCTGTTCGATCCGCTCACCGGACGCATCCGGCAGAAGATACCGCGCTTTACGGTTTATCCGAGCAGCCATTACGTGACGCCGCGTGAACAAGTGCTGGCGGCAGTGGAAACCATCAAGCTGGAGCTGGCTGACCGGCTCAAGGAGTTTGTCAGCCAGGGCAAGCTTGTTGAGGCCCAGCGGCTGGAGCAACGCACCCGTTTTGATCTGGAAATGCTCAGTGAGGTGGGGCACTGCAAGGGTATCGAAAATTACTCGCGCCATCTGTCGGGTTCGGCTCCTGGTGAGCCGCCCGCCACGCTGACCGACTACCTGCCCAAAGACGCCATCATGTTTCTCGACGAATCCCACGTTTTGATAGGCCAATTTGGTGGTATGTACAACGGCGACCGCTCGCGCAAGACGACGCTGGTGGAGTACGGCTTTCGGCTGCCCAGCGCGCTGGACAACCGGCCGCTCAAGTTTGAGGAATTTGAGAGCCGCATGCGTCAGGCGGTTTTTGTCTCGGCAACACCGGCCCAGTGGGAAAAAGACCATGCTGGCCAGGTGGTCGAGCAATTGGTGCGCCCGACTGGTCTGGTCGACCCCGAAGTGGAGGTGCGTCCAGCGACCAGCCAGGTTGATGATGTGCTGCAGGAAATTCGCATCCGGGTGGAAAAACATGAGCGCGTGCTGATTACCACGCTGACCAAGCGCATGGCCGAACAGCTGACGGACTATCTGAGCGACAACGGCGTCAAGGTGCGCTATTTGCACAGCGATGTCGACACAGTGGAGCGCGTCGAGATCTTGCGCGACCTGCGGCTGGGCACCTTTGACGTGCTGGTTGGCATCAACCTGCTGCGTGAGGGGCTCGATATTCCCGAAGTGTCCCTGGTTGCGATTCTGGACGCTGACAAGGAGGGTTTCCTGCGCTCGGAGCGCTCGTTGATCCAGACCATTGGCCGCGCCGCGCGTAATCTCGAGGGCCGGGCCATTTTGTATGCCGACAAGATCACCGATTCGATGAAAAAGGCGATCGGCGAGACCGAACGGCGCCGTGTCCGCCAGGTGGCGCACAACCTGGCGCATGGCATCACGCCCCGTTCCATCATCAAACAGGTCCGCGATTTGATTGACGGCGTGTACAGCGAGAAGGCCGGCAAGGAGGCTGAAAAGCTGGAACGCGACGCCATGCAGCGAGCCCGGGTAGAGGATATGAGTGAGAAAGACATAGCGCGTGAAATCAAGCGCCTGGAAAAACTGATGCTGGAGCATGCGCGCAACCTGGAGTTTGAAAAGGCCGCCGGGGTGCGCGATCAGCTCGGAATTTTGAAGCAACAGGCTTTTGGCGCGCCGGGTAATGACAACGTGATACTTCTCCCGTCGGGGCCAACTGGCGCGTAAGCCAGCTTGGTGGCCGGCAAATCGGGGTACCCGAGCAAATTGCTGGGTTTTTTGCTATACTTGACTCCGTTAGTCAACCAATCTTGATTGTTTAGGAGATGTCATGCGACTCACCACCAAAGGCCGTTTTGCGGTTACTGCGATGATAGATCTGGGGCTGCGTCAGAGCAACGGCCCCGTCACTCTGGCCGCCATCAGCCAGCGTCAGCAGATTTCCCTGTCTTATCTGGAGCAGCTATTTGGCAAATTGCGTCGCCACGCCTTGGTCGAATCGACCCGGGGTCCGGGCGGGGGTTACACACTGGCGCGCAATCCGGCGGAGATTACAGTGGCTGAAATCATTGTGTCAGTCGATGAGCCGATTGACGCCACACAGTGTAGCGGCAAGGAAAACTGCCTGGGCGAAGGCGAGCGTTGCATGACGCACGACTTGTGGGCCGCACTCAACGTGCGTATGGTGGAATTTCTTGAGTCGGTGACCCTGCAAAAACTGGTGGACGAGCAATTGGCCAAGGGTCTGCAGGTTGAGGACAAACCCATGCTCAAGCGGGCTATTTCCAGCATGCCGCCGGTTAAAACGGTTCGCATGAACGTGCCAAATTCTGTTTTTGCGCTCGGAAATGCATTTTCTAAAATATAGGCCCTGGTTTTCTCCCGAATTAAACAGTAACAGCGAGCAGTGATGGATACAACCCCGCATTTTCCGATTTACATGGACTACAGCGCCACCAACCCCTGCGATGAGCGGGTGGTGGAGGCCATGGTTCCGTGGTTGCGCCAACACTTTGGCAACCCGGCTTCGCGCAGCCATGCCTGGGGCTGGGAGGCCGAAGCAGCGGTTGAAAATGCCCGCGAACAGGTGGCGGCCCTGATTGGTGCCGACCCGCGTGAAATTGTCTGGACCTCGGGTGCCACCGAGTCGAACAATCTGGCGCTCAAGGGTGCTGCCGGTTTTTACAAGACAAAGGGCAAGCATGTCATTACCGTCAAGACCGAGCACAAAGCGGTGCTTGACACTTGTCGTGAACTGGAACGCCAGGGTTTTGAGGTGACGTATCTGGATGTGCAGGCCGACGGGCTGCTGGACCTGGAAGTGTTCAAGGCAGCGCTCCGTCCCGACACCATCCTGGTCAGTGTCATGTTTGTCAATAATGAAATTGGCGTGATTCAGGACATTGCTGCCATCGGTGCGATCTGTCGTGAAAAAGGTATTGTTTTCCACGTTGACGCAGCTCAGGCGACCGGGCGTGTGGCGTTTAACCTGAGCCAGTTGCCGGTTGACCTGATGAGCCTGACGGCCCACAAGACCTATGGTCCCAAAGGCATCGGGGCATTGTTTGTGCGGCGCAAGCCGCGGGTGCGCATCGAGGCCCAAATGCATGGTGGTGGTCATGAACGTGGCATGCGCTCGGGCACCTTGCCAACGCACCAGATTGTCGGCATGGGTGAGGCATATGCCATCGCCAGTTCTGAAATGGCCGCTGAAAACATTCGCATTCGTGCCCTGCATGACCGCATGCTGGCCGGCCTGAAAGACGTTGAGCAGGTGTTCATTAACGGTCACCTGGAGCAGCGCGTGCCGCACAATCTGAACATGAGCTTCAACTATGTGGAAGGCGAGTCGCTGATCATGGGCATCAAGGGGCTGGCAGTATCCAGTGGCTCGGCCTGTACCTCGGCGTCACTGGAGCCCAGCTATGTACTGCGTGCTTTGGGGCGCAGCGATGAACTGGCCCACAGCAGCCTGCGCATGACGATAGGGCGCTGGACCACCGAAGCTGAAATCGATTACGCGGTGGCGACCATCAAGCTCAACGTCGCCAAACTTCGCGATTTGAGTCCGCTGTGGGACATGTACAAGGAAGGTATTGATATCAGCACCATCCAGTGGGCTGCTCATTAAGGAGAAATAGCATGGCATATTCTGAAAAAGTGGTAGATCACTACGAAAACCCGCGTAACGTCGGGTCTTTTGACAAGGGTGATGAGTCGGTTGGTACCGGCATGGTCGGTGCGCCGGCCTGCGGTGACGTGATGAAGCTGCAGATCAAGGTTAATCCGCTGACCGGCGTCATTGAAGACGCGCGCTTCAAGACTTACGGTTGCGGCTCGGCCATCGCCTCGTCCTCCCTGGTCACCGAATGGGTCAAAGGCAAGACACTGGACCAGGCCTCGGCGCTCAAGAACAGCGAGATCGCCGAAGAACTGGCCTTGCCGCCGGTCAAAATTCACTGTTCCATCCTGGCAGAAGACGCCATCAAGGCGGCGGTGAACGACTACAAAACCAAACACAACACATTGACCCACTGACATGGCTGTTACCTTGACTGAAGCCGCCGCCCGGCATGTTACCCGTTATCTCGGCAAACGTGGCAAAGGCGTTGGCGTGCGTCTGGGTGTCAAAACCACGGGTTGTTCGGGACTGGCCTACAAACTGGAGTATGTAGACGAGATCGAGCCCGAGGACCTGGTTTTTGAGGGGCACGGCGTCAAGGTACTGGTGGAACCCAAGAGCTTTGCCTACCTCGACGGCACCGAGCTTGATTTTGTCCGCGAAGGCCTGAATGAAGGGTTCAAGTTCAACAATCCGCGAGAGCGTGATCGCTGCGGTTGCGGTGAGTCGTTTCGAGTGTGAATCTTCAGTCCAGTGATTTTGAACTGTTTGGTCTTGCTACCCGTTTTTCGCAGGACCGGGCTACTATTGATACGCGCTGGAAAGACCTGCAAGGTCAGGCCCATCCGGACAAGTTTGCGGCCCAGGGTGCTAGCGCCCAGCGTGTGGCGATGCAGTGGTCGGTGCGCATCAACGAGGCTTATCAACGACTGAAAGACCCACTCAAACGGGCCGCTTACCTTTGTGAACTGAACGCAGCGCCGGTCAACGCCGAGAACAACACCGCCATGGCCAAAGAGTTTCTGTTGCAGCAAATGGCATGGCGGGAAGCGCTGGATGACGCGCAGAGTCCCGCTGATTTGAATGAATTGTCTTCACAAGTCTTGTCTGTAAAGCGTGAGACGCTACAAAAATGTGAGTATTTTCTGGATGTGCTGGAAGATTACGGTCAAGCGGTGCAGCAGGTCAGGGCGCTCATGTTCATCGAACGCTTTTCGAGGGATGTGGAAGCGTGCCAGGACCGGATGGACGCAGCAGACCGCAGACAATAGCATCCTGACCTCAAAAGAACACCATGGCGCTATTGCAAATTTCCGAACCCGGACACTCTCCCAACCCGCACCAGCGTCGGGTCGCTGTGGGTATTGATCTCGGGACGACCCATTCATTGGTCGCCGCGGTGCGACACGGGGTGGCTGAATGCCTGCCGGACGCGCAAGGGCGTGTCATTGTGCCGTCAGTCGTGCGTTACCAAAGTGGCGGTGGTCGGCAAATCGGCTTTGAGGCGCAGGCATCGCAGGCGCAGGACCCGGAAAACACCATAGCCTCGGTCAAGCGTTTTATGGGACGCGGTCTATCGGATGTCGCCGGGCACGACAAATTACCTTACCGCTTTGTTGACCATCCCGGCATGCTGGGGTTGCAAACGGTGCAGGGTGAGAAGTCGCCGGTTGAAGTCAGTGCCGATATTCTGGCAACCCTGCGGTACCGTGCTGAAGATACTTTTGGCGATGATCTGTTTGGCGCTGTTATTACCGTGCCGGCATATTTTGATGACGCCCAACGCCAGGCCACCAAAGACGCCGCTCAACTGGCTGGCTTGCACGTGCTACGACTTATCAATGAGCCGACCGCCGCCGCCATTGCCTACGGACTGGACAACGCCAGCGAAGGGGTTTACGCCATTTTTGATCTGGGTGGCGGCACTTTTGACATCTCGATTTTGCGGTTGACCCAGGGTGTTTTTGAGGTGGTCGCCACCGGCGGCGATTCGGCACTGGGCGGCGATGACTATGACCGCGCGCTGGCCGATTGGGTCATGGCCCAGGCCGGTGTTCAGGTCCGCACGCCACAGGACAAGGCCATTGCCATCATCGCTGCACGGGCCTGCAAGGAAGAATTGTCAGCCGCACATTGTGCGGCCTGCCATGCCTGTATTGGCGGTGAAAACGTCAAATTCGAGGTGGTCAACGAACAGTTTGAAAAATTGACCGCCGAACTTACCAGTCGCACCATTGACGCAGTGCGCAAGACCCTGCGTGACGCCCGTCTGGACAAGCACGAGATCAAGGGCGTTGTCATGGTCGGTGGATCCACCCGCATGCCGCAAATCCGCCAGGCGGTCACCAATTTCTTTGGCCGGGCACCGCTGACCAACCTCAATCCGGATGAAGTGGTTGCGCTGGGTGCCGCGATTCAGGCGAATCAACTGGCCGGGAACCACTCGGGTGCCAGCTTGCTGTTGCTTGACGTGATCCCGTTGTCGCTCGGTATTGAGACGATGGGCGGGCTGGTTGAGCGTATTGTGCCGCGCAATGAAACCATTCCGACCGCCAAGGCGCAGGACTTTACGACCTACAAGGACGGTCAGACCGCGCTGGCGCTGCACGTGGTGCAGGGTGACCGTGACCTGGTGGCAGACTGCCGCAGCCTGGCGCGTTTCGAGTTGCGTGGCATTCCGCCGATGGTCGCGGGGGCCGCGCGCATCCGGGTCACCTTCACCGTTGATGCCGACGGTCTCCTGAATGTCAGTGCCAGAGAGCAGGTCAGTGGCGTCGAAGCGCGCATTGACGTCAAGCCTTCCTACGGTCTGAGCGACGATCAAATTGCCAGGATGCTGCAGGATAGCTTTACCACGGCTGAGACCGACATGAAAACACGAGCGCTTCTTGAGGCCCGGGTTGATGCTGACCGCATGCTGCTGGCGACACAAAGTGCACTGGCCACGGACGGAGATTTGTTGTCTGCGCCCGAACGTGCCGAGATTGATTCATTAATGGCTGCGGTGCGTGACGCACGGGCGCTTGAAGTTGCCGCAGGTGTTGAAGCCGCCACCCAGGACCTGGCCAAGGGAACCGAGGCATTCGCCGCCATGCGAATGAATCGGGGTATTAAAAAGGCGCTGGCCGGACAGAATATCGCAACGGTCTGACCTGATCCACCGGATAAGCACATGCCCATCATCAAAATTCTGCCACATCCTGAATACTGTCCGCAGGGCACCGAAATCTCGGCACCCGCAGGCACTTCGATTTGTGAGGCGATGCTGGACCATCACATCAGCATTGAGCACGCCTGCGACATGAGTTGTGCCTGCACTACTTGCCACGTGATCGTGCGTGAAGGATTTACCTCGCTCAATGAACTTGACGAAAACGAGGAAGACTTGCTGGATCGCGCCTGGGGTCTGGAGCCGCATTCGCGATTGAGCTGTCAGGCTTATCTGGCGCAAAAAGACTTGGTGGTGGAGATACCCAGGTACTCAATCAATCACGCCAAAGAAAATCATTAATCCCCGCGTCGGCCACGCTGCCCACCGGCGGGAAAGCCACTTACCATTCGGGTATGCGACAAATTATTCTGGATACCGAGACAACGGGACTGTCGGCTGATGGCGGCGACCGCATGGTTGAAATCGGTTGCGTCGAGCTGTTTAACCGAAAGTTGACTGGCAACAACCGGCATTTCTATCTCAATCCCGGGCGTGACAGCCATGAAGAAGCGCTTAAGGTACACGGCCTTAGCAGTGAGTTCCTGCGTGACAAGCCCAGCTTCGCGTTGGTCGCAGATGACCTGATCGAATACCTGCGCGGTTCTGAGGTGATCATCCACAACGCCCCATTCGATCTTGGGTTTCTGAACCTGGAACTGACCCTGATGGGGCGCCCCCCGGTCAGGGAGTTTGTTCTTGCTGTGACCGATACGCTGGTGATGGCCAAGGAAATGTTCCCCGGCAAACGTAATTCTCTCGATGCGCTGTGTGCCCGCCTGGGCGTTGACAACTCCGGACGCACCCTGCATGGCGCTTTACTGGATGCCGAGCTGCTGGCCGATGTCTATATCAACCTGACTCGCGGACAGGATGCCTTGCTGATCGACTCCGGGTCGACGCAAAAGACGGATTCGCGCGCCGCGATGATTGACCTGCGCAGCATCAATCTGCCGGTGCTGTCCGCCAACGAACAGGAAATTACGGCGCACGAGGAGATACTGAAGGAACTCGACGCAAGCAGTGGAGGTCGCACAGTGTGGCGTATTGATGCATAAAAATAAGGCATAATCCAAGGCTGGCCTGAAACGATTTCAGGGCGGTTAGCTCAGGGGTAGAGCACTGCATTCACACTGCAGGGGTCGCAAGTTCGAAACTTGCACTGCCCACCATCATTTGGTAGTGAAAACAAGGATTTGGCAGAAATGCCAAGTCCTTTTTTCTTGCTGGTTTCTGATGATCGACAATATCGAAGCAACCCGATGAAATCGTAAAGGCACGACATTTGATGACCACACATAATTTGCTAATCATGGGTTTCCCCGCCCTGGTCGCTCTTTGCGGTGGAATTCTCGCCGCAGTCTGGACACCAAGTCATGCAACGCGCAGCCTGATACAGCACTTTGCGGCTGGCGTGGTGCTGGCGGCGCTAGCTGTCGAGTTGCTGCCCGAGATTGGCCGTGAACATGCGCCGGGCCTGGTTTTGATTGCCAGTTTCGCGATGGGCAGTCTGTTTATGTATGCCCTGAAGTTGTGGACTATGGGATTGGAGCATCGTGCAAAAACCACGGGAAAAGCCGCAGGACTCAGCACGGGCCTGTTGTTGGCGACATTTATTGATGTGGCAACCGATGGATTCATCATCGGAGCAGGCTTTGCCACGGGTGGGGAAACCGGAACAATTTTGGCCTTGGGACTCTCTGTTGAGCTGCTGTTCCTGGGCCTGGCATTGACTTCTGGTGCCACCGCAGGCTGGAGAATCGTTGTCCTTTCCGGCGCGTTGGGATTTACCGTGCTGGTGTTTGCGCTGCTTGGTAGCGTATTGCTATCCGGAGCGTCACACGCAGTGATCGGGGGAACACTGGCTTTCAGCGCCGCAGCGCTGCTCTACCTCGTCACGGAAGAGCTTCTGATGGAAGCTCACGAAGTGGAGGAGAAGTCGGTCTCGACTCTGGTTCTTTTCGGTGGATTTCTCGCTTTTTGGAGTATCCAGTTGCTGGGCCAGTAATTTCCCGGCGGCAGCAACGGTGGTCAACGGACCAGAAGCGCTTTGGGTTATTGCTGGCTGAGTTGCTGGAATGGCCTGCGCCAAGAGTGACATGGACGAAGGTTCAACGGGGTTTTTGCGGGGTCGAAAAATGGATCAGGTTGAATGCGTTGTCATCGGCGCCGGAGTGGTCGGGTTGGCGGTGGCGCGCGCGCTGGCAATGGGTGGACGCGAGGTCATGGTGCTGGAGGCGGCGTCGGCCATTGGCACCGGAACCAGCTCGCGCAACAGCGAAGTCATTCATGCGGGTATCTACTATGCAGCGGACTCCCTCAAGGCGCGCCTTTGTGTGCAGGGCAAGCGCCAGATGTACCGGTACTGTGAGGAGCGTGGTGTCGGGCACCGGCGTTGCGGCAAGCTGATTGTGGCAACCGCTGTCGATCAGTTGCCATTGCTGCAGGGCATTGTGCAACGGGCGGAACGCAACGATGTCAAGGATATAGTCATGATGAGTGCCGCACAAGCCCGTGAGCTGGAACCCGAGCTGGTGTGCGCGGCTGCGCTTTATTCACCCAGCACAGGCATCGTCGATAGTCATGCCCTGATGCTGGCGCTACAGGGCGATATCGAAAATGCTGCCGGCATGGTGGTGCTGAATTCGCCGCTGGAGTATGCTGACTGTGCGCAAGACGCTATCCATTTAATAGCTAAAGACGGCACTTGCCTGAAGGCGAAAACAGTGGTGAACGCGGCCGGCTTGCTGGCTCCGGCGCTAGCCGCGCGCTTCAAGGGACTGGACCGGCGCCACGTGCCGCGTGCCTGGTTTGCCAAAGGCAACTACTTTGCGCTGGCCGGACGGGCACCGTTTTCTCACCTGATCTATCCGGTACCGCAGGCTGCCGGTTTGGGTGTTCATCTGACACTCGACCTCGGTGGCCAGGCCAAATTTGGTCCGGACGTGCAATGGGTTGATTCGGCCGACCATCTGGTCGTTGATCCGGCCCGGGGTGCTGCGTTTTATGCCGAGGTACGCAAGTATTGGCCGACGTTGGGAGACGGTACCCTGATTGCCGGTTATGCCGGCATTCGTCCCAAAATTCACGGCCCCGGGGACGTCGCCTGCGACTTCATGATTCAGGGCCCGATGGACCATGGCATTGCAGGACTGGTGAATTTGTTTGGAATTGAGTCACCCGGTTTGACCAGCGCGTTGGCCATTGGAGACTATGTGAAACGTCTCTTTGATTAGATTCGCAGCCTGTGCCACCAATGCTGGCCCCTGGTAGATCAGTCCGGTATAGATCTGCACCAGATCAGCACCGGCCCTGATCTTGCTTACGGCATCTTCTGCGTTCATGATGCCGCCCGTGCCAATGATCGGAAAGTCCGGACCCAGGGCGGCACGCAGTTGCGTGATGACGCCGTTACTCATTGCCAGCAAAGGGGCGCCGGACAGGCCACCGGTTTCATTCGCGTGCACCTGCCCCGTGACGGCGTCGCGGCTCAGCGTGGTGTTGGTCGCTATCACGCCGTCCATGCCATGGCGCAGCAAGGTGTCCGCAATCAGGTTCACCTGCGCCAGATCCAGGTCGGGTGCAATTTTTACAAACAACGGCCTGCGTTTGCCATGTTGCAGGGCCAGCGCGGCACGACGTTGCGCAACTGCGCCCAGCAAGCCGTCCAGTGCTTCCTCGCTTTGCAGAGAGCGCAGGTTTTGTGTATTGGGGCTTGAAATGTTGATCGCGATGTAGTCAGCATACGGATAGACACCACTCAGCCCCGCGAGATAGTCGTCCGTGGCATTGGTTATAGGCGTTGCAGCGTTCTTGCCGATATTGAGTCCCAACAGCATGGGCGCTGCATTGCGGTGTTTCACCGTGCTGCCAGCGTTGCTTTGCCGGTAGCGGGCTGAGTGTCTCACGTTGGCGATGAACGCGTCCAGCCCGTCGTTGTTAAAACCCAGCCGGTTGATCAACGCTTGCGCCTCTGGCAGCCGAAACAGGCGGGGTCTGGGGTTACCTGGTTGCGCCACGGGGGTGACCGTACCGACTTCAATGAAGCCGAAACCGATGGCACCCAGTCCATCAATACAGCGTGCGTTTTTGTCCAGCCCGGCGGCCAGGCCAACCCGATTCGGGAACGTCAAGCCGGCCAGCGTCACGGGATCTTCAACGCGCCTGCCGCCGTAGGCAATCTGCAAGGCGGTGTTTTGTGTTGCTGCCAGTACATGCAGCGTCAGTTCGTGAGCCGTTTCCGGGTCCAGACCAAATAAAAATCGGCGGGCCAGTGAGTAGGGAACGAGAGACATTGGATAATTCCTGATAAGTATTCTTCTAACCCTCCCGATTTTCTCCGATGACACACCTCAGTTCCCAAACCAGCGCCATGCTTTCCCAGGATCAACTTAAAACACTGGTCGGCCAGGCTGCCCTGCGCTTTGTCGTGCCCGGTGAGGTTGTTGGCGTCGGAACCGGCTCTACCGTGAATAAATTCATCGATGCGCTGGCCTCCATCAAGGACCAGATCAAGGGCGCTGTATCGAGTTCAGTCGCCAGCACCGAGCGCCTGCAGGCGCTCGGTATCCGGGTCTTTGATGCCAGCGAGGTCGAACAGCTGTCGGTTTATATCGACGGTGCTGACGAAATTGACCATCACGGCAACATGATCAAAGGCGGTGGCGCCGCATTGACGCGCGAAAAAATTGTCGCCGCTCTGTGCACCAGGTTTGTCTGTATCGTCGATGAGTCGAAACTGGTTCAGACCCTGGGCAAGTTTCCCTTGCCCGTTGAGGTAATTCCGATTGCGGTACAGCGGCTGATCCGTCAGTTTGCCGCAATTGGCGGGACCGCAACGGTGCGTCTCAAGGGTGATCGGCCGCTGGTGACTGACAATGGTCAGATACTTTTAGACGTAAGCGGCTTGCAAATCAGCAATCCGCTGGCTTTCGAGTCGCAGGTAAGCCAGTGGCCCGGTGTCGTCACGGTAGGGGTGTTTGCCTTTCAGAAGGCCCAGGTCTGCCTCTTGGGTACCGCCAGCGGCGTCAAAACCCTGACCTTCTAATCCTTGCAGGACTGACTTCCGCCCGATCAGAATTTGATACCTGCCGGATTGGCTGCGCTGTCGTTTGCGGGTTGACTGGCCTCCGGAAGGCCGCGTGGGGCAAAAGATTCATCTGGCTTGGCTGCAGGAGCTGCTTTTTGTACAACGACCAATGGCGTGGCTGGCGGACCAAGGTAGTTGGCAGGCAATACAGAAATCTTCGGGTAGCCGGCAGCGTCAAGAAACTGCGTCCATTCCGAATCGGAATAACCCTTAATCTGTTGTCCACCAATGGTCAACAAGGGCAGGGTGTTCTCGCCACTGATGCGTCGCAACGCTTCGCTGTCTTCATTGGTATTGACGGTCTTCTCGGTGAATGGGACGCCACGACTACTGAGCAGTTTGCTGCCGGAGCTGCATGGTGCGCAGCTGCTGGCGGTGTACAGGATCACCGGGAATTTACTGACCACCTCGCGCAACTCACCGGGCAATGCGCTACCACCAACGCTGACCTGGCGGCCACCGGGCGTCATCGCCGTGGCGTTGTCGGATGTTGCCGGCGCCTTGTCAGAGAAGGTGACCCGGCCACTGGCATCAATCACTCGATAGATGGTGTCCGATTGCGCGTACGCCGCCGTGATCAACAGGACCGCGCCAAACGCGGCATGAGCCAAGCGGTCAATGCTCAGAAATCTTTCGCTGGTCTGATGACTGTCAATTTTCAAAATGAACCCCTTCAATTTTGTCCGACCATACCTTGGTGCCGCAACAAAGCCTCGAGATTGGGCGCCCGGCCCCGAAACGCCATGAACGACTGCATTGCCGGGCGGCTACCACCAGTTTCCAGAATGGTTTGCCGGTATTTTCTACCGGTTTCGACATTTGGCAAGTTGTCCGGTCCCATCGTTTCCTCAAACGCCGCGTAGGCATCCGCGCTCAGCACCTCGGCCCACTTGTAACTGTAATAGCCGGCCGCATAGCCACCGGCAAAAATGTGGCTGAACGTGTGTGCGGTGCGACTCCAGTCCGGCGGCTGGATCACCGCCACTTCGGTGCGAACCTGCGCCAGCAGAGGCATCAAATCCTGCGCCGGATCGTGCGTGGTGTGCAGCAGCATGTCAAACAGGGCAAGTTCTATCTGCCGCAGGGTTTGCATGCCACTCTGGAAGTTTTTTGCGGCCAGCAATTTGTCGAACAATGGGCGCGGCAACGGCTCACCGGTATCCACATGCGCCGTCATGCGGCGCAGGACGTCCCATTCCCAGCAGAAGTTCTCCATAAACTGGCTTGGCAACTCCACGGCGTCCCACTCGACGCCATTGATGCCCGACACTTCGTGCTCATTGACTTGCGTCAGCATGTGCTGCAAACCATGACCAAATTCATGAAACAGGGTAGTCACATTGTCGTGTGTCAGTAATGCGGGCTTGCCATCCACACCCTCAGCAAAATTGCACACCAATTGCGCTATAGGCGTCTGCAGTTGCCGCGTGTCAGGGCGCAACCAGCGGTTACGCACGTCGGCCATCCACGCACCGCCGCGCTTGCCGGTGCGTGCCGAGGGGTCAAGGTAAAACTGACCCAGCAGATGGCCAGCGCGCTCAATCCGGTAAAACTCGACGCTGGGGTGCCAAACCGGAGCCCGGTCCTTCCGGATGTCCACATCAAACAGTGTTTCAACAATCTTGAACAGACCGGCAAGCACCTTGGGCGCGGTGAAATACTGTTTAACTTCCTGGTCGCTGAAGGCGTAGCGCGCCTCCTTGAGTTTTTCGCTGATGTAAGGCCAGTCCCAAGCTTGCGGGTCATGCAGGTCCAATTGTTCCGCAGCATATTGGCGCAGGTCTGCCAGATCCTGCTCGGCGTAGGGGCGCGCCTTGCTGGCCAGGTCACGCAGGAAGTCAACGACCTGCTGCGGCGACTCGGCCATTTTTGGAACAACCGAGAGCTGGCCAAAGTTGCGGTACCCCAGCAGCCTGGCTTCTTCCAGTCGTAAGGTCAACATCTCGGCCATCAGTGCAGAATTGTCGAACTTGCGGGTCCCGCTATCAGACTGATCGGAGGCTCGCGTGGCATAGGCGCTGTAAAGCTTTTGGCGCAGGGCGCTGCTGCGGGCAAACTGCATCACCGGTAAATAGCTCGGCATTTTGAGCGTCAGCTTGAAGCCTTCCTTGCCGTCAGTTCGGGCAGCGGCGGCAGCGGCCTGCTTCACATCACCCGGTACCCCGTCCATTTCAGACTCATTGGCGTAATAGCTGAAGGCGTCGGTCGCATCGAGCGCGTTTTCGCTGAATTTCTGACTCAATTCAGCTTGCCGCTCCTGAATGGCGGCGAAACGCTCCCGATCAGCACCCACCAGTTCTGCGCCGCCCAGCACAAAGTTGCGCATCGCGTTCTTGTGTGCCTGCAATTGCTCGGTGTTCAGGGACGACGGGTCAATGGCCTTGTATTTGGCGTAAAGGCGCTCGTCGGCTCCCAGTCGGGTGGAAAACTCGGTCACTTTGGGCAGGGCCTGGTTGTAGGCGGCGCGCAGTTCGGGTGTGTCGGCAACACTGTTGAGGTGGCTGACCACGCCCCAGGCGCGCGTCAGTTTCTCCGTGGCAACGTCGAGCACACCCGCAATGTCATTCCAGCCTGCCGCAAAGCCGGGTGCGGTCACGGTTTCCAGTGCAGCGTTGGCGTCATCCAGTAATTGGTCAATGGCAGGGGTTACATGACCGGGCGTGATCTGGTCAAATAGCGGCAGATCGTCAAAAGAGAGCAGGGGATTGTTCATGAGTCGTTATCTGGTGGCACGCTCGGCCGCTTCAAGAGTGTTGACCAGCAACATGGTAATGGTCATGGGGCCGACCCCGCCCGGCACCGGGGTAATGAAGCTGGCCAGCGCTTTAACGCCGGCATAGTCGACGTCGCCGCACAATTTGCCTTCCGGGCTGCGGTTCATGCCAACGTCAATGACGATCACACCAGGTTTGACCATGTCGGCTGTCAGGACATTGCGCTTTCCCGCTGCGGCGACGATAACGTCGGCCTGACGGGTGTGGTAACCGATATCGGCAGTGGCACTGTGGCAAACCGTGACTGTTGCGTTGGCCTGCAACAGCATCATGGCCATCGGTTTGCCCACCGTGTTGCTGCGTCCAATGACAACGGCGTGTTTGCCTCGCAAATCGATGCCCGTGCTATCGATCAGTTTCATGCAGCCATACGGCGTGCAGGGCCGGAAACCGGGCGCACCGGTCATCAGTTCGCCGGCGCTCAGGGTCGCGTAACCGTCCACATCCTTGCTGGTCGAAATTGCCTCAATTACCTTGTGCGGATTGATGTGTCTGGGCAATGGCATCTGAACCAGAATGCCATGAACTTCGGGGTCGTCGTTGAGGGCGGCAATACGTGTGAGCAGAGCCGCTTCGGACAGCGTTGCGTCGTATTTCTCAAAGACCGAGTGCACGCCGGTATCTGCACAGCCCTTGACCTTGTTGCGTACATAGACGGCGCTGGCCGGATCCTCGCCCACCAGTATGACGGCCAACCCGGGTGTCACGCCGCGTGTCTTGAGGTTCAGCACCCGCCTGCTGACGTCGGCACGAAGTTTTGCAGAGAGCGCAATGCCATCAATGATCTGGCCGTAGGGCTGACTTGTCATGATTCCGGTTCCATCAATAAAAATGTCCGCAAACCCTGATCCCGCAGGCCCGGGGGGTTGCCGTGAACGCGCCGCGTCACGTTTTTGCAGCCGCTTGCCCCAAAGCGATTTTCAGGAGGTCAGCCACGGTATTGGCATCGAGTTTTTCCATGATGTTGGCGCGATGCGCCTCCACCGTCTTGATGCTGATGCCAAGATCATCGGCGATCTGCTTGTTCAACCGCCCGGCCACGATGCGTTCGAGTACCTGTGATTCACGCAGCGTCAGGCGCGCCATCAGCGCGCCCCGGCTGGCGGCACTCTGGTGTTCAGCAAAAGAGTCCTTGGCCTGGTCCAGCATGCGTTCGACCAGCAGCACCAGCTGATCTTCCTTGAACGGCTTCTGGATGAAATCCATAGCGCCTTTTTTCATGGTGTCGACCGCCATCGGTACGTCGCCGTGGCCGGTGATGAAGACAATGGGTAGCGGCGAGTGGCTCTCCAGCAGGCGATTTTGCAATTCCAGACCGGTCATGCCGTTCATGCGGATGTCGACAATCAGGCATGCCACTTCACGGGCGTCATAGCGACTCAAAAATGACTCGGCTGACTCAAAGCATCGCACGCGGTAGTCTTTGCCCTCGAGCAGCCATTGAAGCGAATCGCGGACCGCTTCGTCGTCGTCCACTACGTAAACCGTACCTTTTTTCGGTATCAAACTCATGCGTTTTCCAGGATTTATGCTGGAGTCCTTGGTTATCTGTGCGAGAGCTGTGCCTTGGGCAAGGTGGATTCCGCCAGGGGAATCCAGAAGGAGAAGCAGCAGCCCGTGACTTCGGCGCCATTGTAGAGGTTCTCCGCCTTCATCCGGCCCATGTGCGATTCTACGATTGAGCGGCACAGACTCAGCCCGATGCCCATGCCGTTGGCTTTGGTCGAATAAAACGCTTCATAGAGACGGGACATCACTTCCGGCGCGATTCCCTTGCCCGAGTCAACCACCGTAAATTCCACCACCGGCTTTTCGTCCACCATGGTTGGTGCCACCCGCAATTTGACGTTGCGCTGCGCCGTGGGTCGCTGGGCAGAGTCAATTGAATCGGCTGCATTTTTGAGCAGATTGACCAGCACTTGCTCGATCAGAATCGGGTCCACCAGCAGCGCAGGCAGGTGTGGCTCAACATGGTGGGTCAGCCGCACATTGCGTCGGCGCATTTCAATATCCGCGAGTTCCAGAGCCTCGTCTACCATGACCGGAATTCGCGACAGCGTGCGCTTGGGTTCACTTCGTTTGACGAACGAGCGGATGCGCGCAATGATCTGGCCG
Organism: uncultured beta proteobacterium; assembly: GCA_963750815.1. Taxonomy (GTDB): domain Bacteria; phylum Pseudomonadota; class Gammaproteobacteria; order Burkholderiales; family Burkholderiaceae_C; genus Rhodoferax. The sequence continues at coordinate 2,770,673 of CAVVRS010000002.1, read as the reverse complement.
GCACGTTGCGCCTGTCTGGCAGTTTTTTCAAGTGCACCCAGTAAATCCTGTTCGCTGATTTGCTGGGCCTTGATGCGCGACACCATGCCGTGGCAGTAATTGTTGATCGCAGTCAGCGGCTGGTTCAGTTCATGCGCTACGCTGGAAGCCATTTCACCCATGGTGATCAGGCGGCTGGAGCTCTGGGCGCGCTCGGTCTGTGCGGCAGATTGCTCTTCTGCGATACGGCGTGCCGTGATGTCTGTGGCAATGACCATCTGCGCCAGCCGACCATCGACCCAGCTCAGATAACGGGTTCGAACCTCCAGCCATTTACCCAGGGAATCAACATAAATCTCGGCACTTTCGGCTTCCGTCTCGGGCAGCAGGTTCGTTGGCAGTCCGGCAAACGCGTCGACGTCATCCAGCGATTCGTCGCTGGGCGGCGTCATCGGGACACCAGCCTGCGCCACCAGTTGCAGATGCCCTCCGGCATGGCTGCCAAACCATTGGCGATGCAGCTTGTTGGCAAACAGCAACTCATCGCTGCCCAGTGGTGCTACCGATACAGAAGCATCCAGCGCTTCGAGCACGGTGGTAAAGCGTTCATGCGATGCCGTCAATTGTTCGCGAATCCGGTTCGGTTCGGTAATGTCAATCATTGAAGTCATCCAGCCGGTCTGCGTGCCGCGGGCGTCAATCAGCGGTGAGACATACAGCCGCGCGTGAAATATCGCACCGTCCTGACGCTTGACACGCACATGAATGCCACCGGGCAGCGTTTTGCCGGCCAGTTCTTCTTCCAGCCGCGCGTTCAAAGAATCCCGGTCAGCCTCGGGCCAGTACGGAAAAGGTGCAGTGCGACCCACCAGGTCGGACTCGCTCCAGCCTGTCATCTGGCAAAACGCGGCGTTGACGTAGGTGATACGACCTTCCAGGTCAAGCGCCCGCATACCGGTCAGCATGGAATTCTCCATGGCCCGGCGAAAGATGGTTTCCGAGACCAGCGCCTGCTGTGCGTGCATGCGACGGCGCGTGTGGCGCCAGTTGGCAATCAGCATCCAGGCGGTCATGACGCTCAGTGCGGTAACCAGCCAGAACAGTCCGCTGCCAATCACGCCCAGCGAGGTCCGGTAGGCCTGGGCGCGGATGATGAGTCCGTTGCCGACCGGTGACACCGGCACCTCGTAGGCGTTGACCGGGCTGTCCCAGAGTAGCAGTCGGTGTGCCGGGTCGCGCGCCGCAATGCTCATGCCGGCCAGCAAACCTCCTTTGGCGTCATGCAGCGACACTGCATAGCGCGCCGAGACCTCGGCCGGCACGCCGTACCGGTACAAGCCGTCAACTGAATATTCAGCCAGCAGAACACCGGAAAAACGGGCCCGGTCAACCAGCGGAATATGCAATTGCAGTGTGGCCGGGATGTCTGCCAAGGCCAGCCGCTGCGAGTAAATAGGCTGCTGCAGATCGCGCGCCAGTCGGTAATTGCTTTCGGTCTCACCGGCTTTGAGGATGCTGCCTGCGGCCCTGATCTGGCTCAGTGGCAAACTGGCGGTGGCCACGCTGGCCTTGACGCGCTGACGCTCATCAATCCAGCTCAGGCTTTGCATTTCGGGATACAAATTTATCAGGCGCTCGGCGCGATCCTGGAAATCGTCAGAGTCGAGCTCACGGTTGGACACCTCGCGCGCCACACGCATCAGCTGTTCCTGACGCTCCAGCAGGCGCAGACGAAGACGCTGGTGCGTATATTCAACATCGCGCTTGACCGCTTCCTGCTCACGGTCATTCTCTTCAAGTTGCAAATAGGCAAATGCTGTGACGATGGCGGCCAAAAAAAGCAGCACGGCGGCCAGCGGCGCGAGTGCCGAAAAACGGTCCTGGCGCTGCGGTGTCAAACGCCGCCACCAGTCTTTCACGCGCACCAGAGGGGCCAGCTTGAGCGTGCTGGGGACTGCAGTCGAACGGGGCAGGGGCATGGCCCGAAGTGTAGGTGACAGGCCCCGCCGGCAGTGAATTGGCAAGATAAATTCCCGTGACGAAGTTCATAATATGAAAAGCAATAGCAGCATTTGATATTTTGAGATAAATATGTCAGAATCTGCAGACTGCACCAAAATAACCCAATAGCAAGGAGACAAGCATGTCAGCAGTTCCCGAGAATTCAGGCGGTCTGGCCGCGCACGACGCGGACAGCCAGGAAACCCGCGAGTGGATGGATGCCCTGTCGGCGGTCATTCAGAGCGAAGGCCCGGCGCGTGCACACTTCCTGCTGGAGCAGTTGCTCGAGCATGCGCGCCAAAGCAACATTGATATGCCGTTTTCGGCCAACACTGGCTACGTCAACACCATTGGTGTCGACGATGAAGAGCGCTGCCCCGGCAACATTGAGATCGAGGAGCGTTTGCGCGCCTACATGCGCTGGAACGCGATGGCCATGGTCGTCAAGGCCAATCGCCATCATCCGGTGGACGGCGGCGATCTCGGTGGCCACATTGGTTCCTTCGCGTCGCTGGCCCACATGTTTGGCGCCGGTTTCAACCATTTCTGGCACGCCGAGAGCGAGAATCATGGCGGCGACTGCCTCTATATTCAGGGCCATGTGGCGCCCGGCGTCTATGCCCGTGCCTATCTGGAAGGGCGCTTGACGGAAGAGCAGTTGCTCAACTTCCGCCAGGAAGTCGGCGGCAAGGGTCTGTCGAGCTATCCCCACCCGAAACTGATGCCCGAGTTCTGGCAATTCCCCACCGTTTCCATGGGCCTGGGCCCGTTGATGGCGATTTACCAGGCGCGCTTTTTGAAGTACCTGCATGCGCGCGGCATTGCCAATACCGCGAACCGCAAGGTCTGGGTCTTTTGTGGTGATGGCGAGATGGATGAGGTGGAAAGCCGCGGCGCCATTGGGCTGGCCGCACGCGAAAAGCTCGACAACCTGATCTTTGTCATCAACTGCAATCTGCAGCGTCTGGATGGTCCGGTGCGGGGCAACGGCAAGATCATTCAGGAGCTCGAAGGCGAGTTCCGCGGCGCCGGCTGGAACGTCATCAAGCTGCTATGGGGCAGTGAATGGGACCCCTTGCTGGCGCGTGACAAGGACGATGCGCTGCGCAAGCTGATGATGAATACGCTGGACGGCGACTATCAATCGTTCAAGGCCAATGACGGCGCCTATGTGCGCAAGCACTTCTTTGGCCGTGATCCGAAAACCGCCGAGATGGTGGCCAGGATGAGCGACGACGACATCTGGGCCCTGCGCCGCGGTGGCCACGACCCGCAAAAAGTCTATGCCGCCTATCACGCCGCCGTCAATCACGCCGGCCAGCCGAGCGTGCTGCTGATCAAGACCGTCAAGGGTTTTGGCATGGGCAAGAGCGGTGAAGGCAAGAACAATGTGCACCAGACCAAGAAGCTGACAGACGAGGACATCAAGATCTTTCGTGACCGCTTCAACATCCCGGTGCCCGACAGCCAGATTGCCGATATTCCGTTTTACAAGCCGGCCGACGACACACCGGAAATGCGCTATCTGCACGAGCGGCGCAAGGCGCTTGGTGGCTATCTGCCGCACCGCCGTACCCGGGCCGACGAGCAATTTACCGTGCCGTCACTGGAAACCTTCAAGAGCGTGATGGAGCCCACCGCGGAAGGTCGCGAGATTTCGACGACGCAAGCCTATGTGCGCTTCCTGACCACCTTGCTGCGCGACCAGGCGCTGGGACCGCGCGTCGTTCCCATCCTGGTCGACGAGGCCCGCACTTTTGGCATGGAAGGCCTGTTTCGCCAGATCGGCATTTACAACCCCGACGGCCAGCAATACACGCCGGTTGACAAAGACCAGGTGATGTACTACCGCGAAGACAAGGCCGGCCAGATTCTGCAGGAGGGCATCAACGAGGCCGGCGGCATGGCCAGCTGGATTGCAGCGGCCACCAGTTACAGCACCAACAACCGCATCATGGTGCCGTTCTATGTGTACTACTCCATGTTCGGCTTCCAGCGCATTGGCGACCTGGCCTGGGCCGCCGGTGACATGCAGGCGCGCGGCTTTCTGCTGGGCGGCACCTCGGGTCGCACCACGCTCAACGGCGAAGGCCTGCAGCACGAGGACGGCCACAGCCACATTCTGGCCGGCACCATTCCCAATTGCGTAAGCTACGACCCGACCTTTGCCCATGAGGTCGGCGTCATCCTGCACCATGGTCTCAAACGCATGGTCGAGCGTCAGGACAATGTCTACTACTACCTGACGCTGCTCAATGAAAACTATCCGATGCCCGGTCTGATCGCAGGCACCGAAGAGCAGATCATCAAGGGCATGTACCTTTGCCGGGAAGGCTCCAGTCTGGTGCTCAACGGTGCTGCTGCGCCCCGCGTGCAACTGCTGGGCTCGGGCACCATCCTGCGCGAATCGATCGCGGCGCAGGAGTTGCTGGCGAAAGACTGGGGCGTGTGCGCCAACGTCTGGAGCTGCCCCAGCTTCAACGAACTGGCGCGTGACGGGCAGGATTGCGAGCGCTTCAACCTGCTCCACCCCAGCGGCCTGCAAAGCGTCTCGTTTGTTGCCCGCCAGCTCGAAAAGCACAGTGGCCCGGTGGTCGCGTCAACCGATTACATGAAGGCTTATGCGGAGCAGATTCGTCCCTTCATTCCCAAGGGCCGGACCTACAAGGTGCTGGGCACCGACGGCTTTGGCCGCAGTGACTTCCGCTCCAAATTGCGGGAGCACTTCGAGATCAACCGCCACTACATCGTGGTGGCTGCCCTGAAGGCGCTGAGCGAGGAAGGCATAGTGCCGGTGGATAAAGTGGCTGAGGCGATCTATCTGTACGACATCCAGCCCGACAAGATCAATCCGCTTTACGCATAAGACGAAGGGACTCACCATGTCACTCATAGAAATCAAAGTCCCCGACATTGGCGACTTCAAGGATGTGGCCGTGATCGAGATCATGGTCAAGCCGGGCGACACCATCCGGCTCGAACAATCGCTCATCACGGTCGAGTCTGACAAGGCGGCCATGGAAATTCCGTCCAGCAGCGCCGGCGTGCTCAAGGAGCTGAAGATCAAGATTGGCGACAAGGTCAATATTGGCGACTTGCTGGCCATTCTGGAAGGAGAAGTACCGGCTGCAAGCGCGGCCGGTCCATCGGTTGGGGCGGAGCCTGTCAAACCGGCAGCAAACCCCGCTGCAGCCCCTGTTTTTGAACAAAATAAGGCTGCAGGCCCCGTTGAACCTGCGCAGGCAGCTACTAATTCAATAGCGCCTGCAACACCGGCCCACAATCCGGCTGCGGTTCTGCTGGGCTTGCCGCACGCCTCGCCCTCGGTGCGCAAGTTCGCCCGCGAACTTGGCGTGCCGCTGGCGGAGGTGAGGGGAACCGGTCTCAAGGGCCGCATCACCGACGCCGACGTGCAATCGTTCACGCGTTCGGTCATGAGCGGCGCCATTCAGACTGCTGCGGCGCAGGCGCAGGGCAAGAGCGCTGGTGCCAGTGCCGGCAATGACGGCGCCGCGCTGGGCCTGCTGCCCTGGCCGAACGTGGACTTCAGCAAGTTCGGACCGATCGAGCGCAAAGACCGCCCCCGCATCAAGAAGATCAGCGCGGCCAACCTGCACCGCAACTGGGTCATGATCCCGCATGTCACCAACCACGATGATTGCGACATCACCGACCTGGAAGCTTTCCGTGTCTCGACCAACAAGGAAAACGAGAAGAGCGGCAAGGCAGGCGCTGAGGCTGGCATCAAGGTCACCATGCTGGCCTTCCTGATCAAGGCCTGCGTTGCGGCCCTCAAGAAATTCCCCGAATTCAACGCCAGCATCGACGGTGATCAGCTGGTGCTCAAGCAATACTTCCACATCGGTTTTGCGGCCGATACGCCCAACGGCCTGATGGTGCCGGTGATCCGGGACGCCGACAAAAAAGGCATCTTCCAGATCTCGCAGGAGATGAGCGAGCTGGCCAAAAAAGCGCGTGACGGCAAGCTCGGTCCGGCCGAGATGCAGGGTGCCGGCTTCACCATCTCAAGCCTGGGCGGCATTGGCGGGCGCTACTTCACGCCCATCATCAACGCACCCGAAGTCGCCATTCTGGGCGTTTGCAAATCCACCATCGAGCCAGTCTGGGATGGCAAGGCGTTTCAGCCCCGCCTGATGCTGCCCCTGAGCCTGAGCTGGGACCACCGCGTGATTGACGGCGCTGCGGCGGCGCGCTTCAACGTCTATCTGGGCCAGATCCTGGGTGATTTCCGCAGGGTATTGTTATAAGACTTTGCGGGTCAGATCACTTTGCGCAGCAAACGTGCTCTGACCCCAACTGATTAGGGGTATTTATGGCAATCGTAGACATCAAAGTTCCCAATATCGGTGACTTCGCCGATGTGACCGTCATCGAGCTCATGGTCAAGCCGGGCGACACGGTCAAACTCGACCAGAGCCTGATCACCGTCGAGAGCGACAAAGCCTCGATGGAAATCCCCTCCAGTCAGGGCGGAGTGGTCAAAGAGCTCAAGGTCAAAATTGGCGATAAGGTGCAGGAGGGCTCCCTGGTGCTGACGCTGGAAGACGCCAGCGACCCGTCAAAAAGCTCATTTTCAGAGCAAAAAGAGACTGTAGTCCCCGTCAGCATTGCGCAGGCAGCTATACAAAATATAGCACTACCTGAGCCTGCAACGGTCACGGCAACGCCAGCGTTTACCGCTGCCGCTGATCTGGACTGCGATCTGCTGGTGCTGGGTGCCGGCCCGGGGGGCTACTCGGCGGCCTTCCGCGCGGCCGACCTGGGCCTCAAAGTCATCCTGGTCGAGCGCTATGCCCAGCTCGGTGGCGTCTGCCTGAATGTCGGTTGCATCCCGTCCAAGGCACTGCTGCATGTGGCTGCCGTGATGGATGAAGTCAGCCACATGGCGGCGCTCGGCGTTGACTTTGGCGCGCCCGTCGTCAACATCGACAAGCTGCGCGGCCACAAGGAAAAAGTCGTCACCAAGCTCACCGGCGGCCTGGCCGCCATGGCCAAAATGCGCAAAGTCACTATCGTGCGTGGCTACGGTGCCTTCGTCGGCGCTAACCACGTTGAAGTGGAAGAAACCAGCGGCACGGCGCAAGAGAAGACCGGCACCAAGAAGGTCATTGGTTTCAGATGCGCCATCATCGCCGCCGGCTCACAAGCTGTGCGCCTGCCCTTCATGCCTGAAGATCCACGCGTCGTCGACAGCACTGGCGCGCTGGCGCTCAAGGAAGTGCCCAAGCGCATGCTGATCCTGGGCGGCGGCATCATCGGCCTGGAAATGGGCACGGTCTACAGCACACTCGGTGCCCGCCTGGATGTGGTGGAAATGCTCGACGGCCTGATGCAGGGCGCTGACCGAGACCTTGTCAAGATTTGGCAAAAGATGAACGCACCGCGTTTTGACAACATCATGCTCAAGACGAAAACGGTGGGCGCACGCGCCCTGCCGGAAGGCATTGAGGTGACGTTTGCATCGGCCGAGGAAGGTGGCGCGGCCCCTGCACCGCAGGTGTACGACCTGGTGCTGCAAGCCGTGGGCCGCACGCCCAACGGAAAGAAGATCGCCGCCGACAAGGCCGGCGTGGCCGTCACGGAGCGCGGCTTCATCAACGTCGACATCCAGATGCGCACCAACGTGCCGCATATCTTCGCCATTGGCGACATCGTCGGCCAGCCGATGCTGGCGCACAAGGCGGTGCACGAGGCACATGTAGCCGCTGAAGTCATTGCCGGTGAACTGCAGGGCAACAAGGAACTGGCGGCCGCAGCGTTCAACGCCCGGGTCATCCCCAGTGTGGCCTACACCGACCCCGAAGTGGCCTGGGTTGGCCTGACCGAAGACCAGGCCAAGGCGCAAGGCATCAAGGTCAAGAAGGGCTTGTTCCCGTGGAACGCGTCAGGGCGCGCCATTGCCAATGGCCGTGACGAAGGCGTCACCAAGCTGCTGTTTGATGACTCGGAAGAAGCTCATGGTCACGGAAAAATCCTCGGTGGCGGCATGGTTGGCACGCATGCGGGCGACATGATCGGCGAGATTGCGCTGGCGATTGAAATGGGCGCGGATGCGGTAGACATCGGCAAGACCATCCATGCGCATCCGACACTGGGCGAGAGCATTGGCATGGCGGCGGAAGTGGCGCACGGCAGCTGCACGGACTTGCCGCCGGCGAAGAAATAGGCCTACAGTCGCCAATGCTTGCCCCGCATGGGCTGGTCACGCACGGGCCACACCGGGCACAGCATTTGCACCACCTCCATCAGGCTCAACCACTCGGCAATGGGGTCGACACCAGAATCATTGCCCAGCGGCGGCTGAAACGGCACACCGGCTTCGCGCACCAGCACTGCACTTGCATCGGCACGGGCTGGCCCCGTTTGCGCATGGAGTGAGGTGTTAGCCGAGAAGTTCATTGAGGAGTTCCGGTTTGTTGAACAGGGCAAAGTATTCACGCAACTCATCCATGTCGAGTGAAGCGCGGTGTATTTTCAAGAGTGAGCGAATATCGTCCAGGTCGCGCGTTCGCGTTGCATCGTTCACGAAACCTTGCAGTTTGAAGCCGATAAGCCCTTCGACGCTGATGATGCGCATGCGGCCCATGGGGGTATCGCGCTCCGAGGCCTGCGCCAGCAGGCGGCGCGCAAGGGGACGGTGCGCGTAAAGCAAGTCCAGACCTTCCGCAGCGCGCACATAGTTGGCGGCGTCTTCACTGCGGTATAGGCACTGGTAGCCTAAATCCAGCAGCGCAACATGTACCCTGTCCGCAGCTTCGGCCTCGACCAGAAAATCCACATCCTGCGTGGCGCGCACCACCTGATGCGCCACCACTGCCAAGCCGCCAATCAATGCGGGCTCCGTGCTGTTGCGCGCAAACATGGACAGTGCTTCGCGAATTTGTTCGACCAGGTTGGACATGTCTAGAGCGTGAAATGGTGAATGAGGGCATCATAGCGTCCGCTTTGGCAGCAGAACATCTTTGCCATTGGCGGCATCGTTGGCCAGCCCAAGCTGGTGTCCGTATACTTGCATGGCAAAGTCAAGCAAGGCCTTTGAACACCGGGTCTGCACTGTGTGTTTTGGCTAACCAGGAGGATTCTCATGGCGATGGGCGGTCGATTTTCAGACGGAGTTGGCGCTGGCTGGCTCAAAAAAGTGCTACTGGTCATTGGTGCGATGGTGGTGCTGGTAATGCTGGCACCCATCGCCATCGTGCCGGCCGGCAACCGTGGCGTGATGACCACTTTTGGCTCGGCGCGTGATGCGCTGTACGAGCCGGGCCTGCACTTCCGCTGGCCCATTGCCCAGTCGATGAACCTGATGAATGTGCAGATTCAAAACGGCGAAGGCGAGGGCGATGCAGCGTCCAAGGATTTGCAGACCGTGCACACCAAGGTGGCGATCAACTACCACCTCGACCCGGCGTTTGCCGTGGAAGCCTTCAAGGGGGTCGGGCCATCGACCGACATTCTGGCCCAGCGCATCATCATTCCGGCCACGCATGAATCGGTAAAAGCGGTGACAGCGTTATTTACCGCCGAAGAGCTGATCACCCAGCGCACCACCGTGCGCGACCAGATCGCCTCCCTGCTCAAGCAAAAGATGGTGCGCCACGGCCTGGTGCTTGATGAATTCAACCTGATCAACTTTGCGTTTTCCAAGAGCTTTTCCGACGCGATCGAAAACAAGGTGAAAGCCGAGCAGCAGAAGCAGCAAGCCGAGCGTGACCTGCAGCGCCTGCAGGTGGAAGCGCAGCAAAAAGTTGTCGGTGCCAGGGCGGAAGCCGAATCTCTGGCCCTGCAACGCCTGCAGATTACGCCTGAGCTGCTGGCCCTGCGGCGTATTGAAAACGAGCGCGCTGCCATTGCCAAATGGGACGGCAAGCTACCCGGCGTGACCGGCGGCGCGACACCGTTCATCAATATGGAGCGTGCCGCCAAGTAAGACGCTGGCCAGTCGCGGCGCAATGCCCAAGCCGCGCGATATCCGGCCCCCTAGGCGTCAATAGGCTCGCGATTCGGGTGCCGGGTCGCGGGACTTTTTACCCGGCCGGGCAAGGTCCGGGCCCTTGCTGTCGAGTCCTGTCAACACCGAGAGTTGCCTGCTGGCCGCGTCGTATTGCCCGCTGCGCTGGTAGGCAAGGGCCAGATTGCGGTGAATTTCCTCAAAGCCGCTGGTCAATGACGCGGCGCGCTCCAGCGCGTCGATGGCCCGCTCAAACCGCCCACCCTGCAGTGCCTCCATGCCTACACCCAGCCAGTAATACGGGTCCTCGTCCTGGCGTTTCTTCAGCAGGCTGGCGTAGTGCCCGGCTTCAGCCGCGCGCCCTTGCGATTGCAGCAGTTGTTGCATGGCTCGCAGCGGGGCGTAAGTCGGCCCCTGCAATGCAATCGCCTGGCGCAGCAGCTGCTCGGCACCGTCCAGCAGGCCACGGCGCTGGTACAACTGGGCCAGATTGGCAAACGCCGGGCCGAATTGGGGGTCGGTGCTGATGGCTGCCCGGTAATAGGCGTAAGCCGTTTCATCGTCCTGCTCCAGCAGGTATTCGGTAGCCCGGTTGTTGTAAAAGCGGGCGAGGATTTCATCTTCGGAAAGCCATTGGCCCATTTGGCGTGATCCCGTTTGCGGATCAAAATCGATAACAAAACCGCCGGGCTGCAGTTCCCAGCCGTTAATCGATATCACCGAATGGGAGTGGATGAACACATTGACGTGGCCATTGATGACATCCACCCCGCCCCGCCGGTCAATTGACACGGGAACCCGGACATCCTGCATGTGCGGTGTCAAACCCAGCGAGCGGGCCGCCGCGTAAGCCATGATGGTCAGCGACAGGCAGTCACCGCGTTTGTCGTTCCAGGTTTGTGTGGCGCCCGTGGTGTGCCCGCTGGTGTACGTCATACGGATGCCATTGGGGCCGTACAACCGTGACAGCAGCAGATCAAGCCGCTTGTCCATCGAGTAGCGCTGCCGGTCTGTGGCTTGCAAACTGCGCACCACTGACTCGTCCAGGTCAAAAATCGTATGCGCGGTTTCGGTAACCCGCTGCGGCTGGTATTGAAAGACCGCATCCTGCCAGATCCGGGTGTCAATCAATGCTGTCGGCGGCGGCGCCGCACACCCCAGCAGCGCACCGACACTCATGCTCAAAGCCAGCAGGCGGAACCACATGGCACACCCCCACAAACGCGATTTGTGCTCCCCGCCTAAAGTATCCTCTCAAGCCGCGCCGTTCGCAACCGCAAAACCCTGCTTTGCGCGCGACTTTCCACCTCAGTCCTTGAAATCACCGCCAAAACCATAGACGAAGGAGGCTGGCTGAAGGTGTTTGCGGATGGCTGCATTGACCTGGGCCAGCGTGGCGGCGGCAATGGCGTCGTCAACCTTCTGTGACACGGCAAAGGTGCGCCCCAGCTTCAGATTGCCGGCCAGGCCGCTGGCCAGATTGGCGTCCTGCGCGCGCGACAGGCGGCGAAAATTCAGCAAACTCTGTTTCGCGTCGGCCAGTTCTTTTTCCGAAAAACCTTCTTTCAGCATGCGCTCCAATTCTTCCTTGAACGCTGTTTCTACCGGCGCGCGATTCTGCGGCGCGAAAATGGCCGAAGCCCGCCAGCCGCTGTTTTGCTCGTAGTTGTTCCAGCTCACACCGCTGCGCACGTCGTAGCTCAGACCGCCTTTTTCACGGATCCTCACCCACAGGCGCGAACTTCCTCCCTGGCCCAGCATGAAATTGGCCAGCGTCACCAGCGGGTAGTCCGGATCGTTGTCGCTCAGTGCAATGGCTTGTTCAACCTGCATGTAGGCGTTTTGCTTGTCGGGTGTCTTGAACACCATGCGCTGCGGTTTGACGGTCACCAGCGGGTTGGGCACACGCGTGTAACCCGCCGCCGAGTTCCAGTCGCCCAAGGCGCTGCCCAGGGCGGTCCGGGTTTGCGCCGCATCAAGGTCACCGACAAACGCGGCCTGAGCAAACTGGGCACCGTAAAACTTGCGGTGAAAGGCCTGCAACTGCTCCACCGTCAGGCTGTTGGTACTCGCCACCATCTCGTCGAAGCTGGCCGCATAGCGCAAATCGCCTTTCGGGTAGGGGTTGCCGTAGCGGCCCATTTCGTTCTCGACGATGGCTTCCGGGTCTTTGCGCTGCTCTTCAATCGAGCTGATCACCTGGCGCTTGTATTCTTCCAGCGCCGTTGCCGGAAAACTTGCGTTGCGCAGCACGTCGGCCACCACGGCGATCACGGCGGGCAGGTTGTCGCGGGTGGTCTTGATACTCACGCCCGCGCCGCTGGCACCCCCACCAAAGCTGACCTGGGCCTTGAGCTGGTCGAACTTGTCCTGAATCTGCTGGCGGCTCAAGCTGCTGGTGCCCTTGTTCAGCATGGCGGCGGTGGCAGCGCCCACCGCTTCCTGATCGAACAGAGCTTTTTCGTCGCCGAAATGAAGGTTGATGTTGCCGCTGACCACTTTGCCACGCGCCCCTTTGGCCAGCAGGCTGAGCTTCATGCCGTTGGCAAGCAGGCTGGTTTCTGTGCGTTTGTCGATATTGGCCGGGGCAGCGTCAAACGCCTCGGTTTGGGCGGCGGCAACGTCACCCTTGTAGTCTTTCACCAGGGCCGCCACCTCGACCATCGCCGGTGCCGGCGCGCGCACCGGCTTTTCAGTCGGAATGTAAGTACCCAGCGTCCGGTTGTCACGCACCAGGTAGCTGGCAGCGACGCGATTCACGTCGGCCAGCGTCAGGTCGCGCACCTTGTCACGACCGACAAAAAACATGCGCCAGTCGCCCATCGCAATCGACGCTGACAGGGCCACGCCGACCTGCTCCGGGTTGGTGAAGCGCAGCTCCCAGTTGGTCTGGACCTTGAGCTTGGCGCGGTCAAGTTCTTCCTGGGTCACGGGTTCAGTCGCGAGCGACTCTATGGTTTCAAGCATCGCCTGGCGCGCCTTGTCCATGTCCTGCCCGGGTGCCAGGGACAGACCCAGCAGGGTAAAGCCGGGGTCCTGCATGCCCTGTGAGTAGCTGAAGGCTTCGGCTGCCAGCTGCTTGTCCACAATGCGTGTGTGCAGGCGACCCGAAGGGGTGTCACCCAAAATCAGGTTCAGTGCCGAAATGGCGGCGTAGTCCGGGCTCGCACCGGCCGGCACATGGTACAGCGCATACAAGGTCGGTGAGCCGCCCACGCGTCGCACCGTAACACTCTTTTCGCCGTCTTGCGCCGGGTCAATCGTGTAGAGCGCAGGCATGGCCGTCTTTGGGTTTTTCAGCGGACCGAAATAGGTGCCAATCCACTGGCGAACTTTGACCGGGTCAAACTTGCCGCTCACAATCACCGTGGCGTTGGCCGGGCGGTAATAAGTGCGGTAGAAATCCTGCAGCCGTTTGATATTCACGCCTTCGACATCGGCGCGCGCGCCAATCACCGATTTGCCATAGTTGTGCCACAGGTAAGAGGCGCTCATGACACGTTCAAACAAGATGTTTCCGCCATTGTTTTCGTTGCGCTCCATCTCGTTGCGCACCACGGTCATCTCGGTGTCCAGATCCTTGCGGGCGATAAAGCTGTTGACCATGGCGTCGGCCTGCCAGCCCAGGTACCACTGCAAGTTCTCTTCATTGGCCGAGAAGCTGGCGAAGTAATTGGTGCGATCTACCGAGGTACTGCCGTTGGCACGAAGTCCGCGTTTGGTAAATTCGGCCCAGACCTTGCTGTGACCCGGTGAGCCCTTGAACAGCAAGTGCTCCAGCAAATGCGCCATGCCGGTTTCGCCATAGTTTTCGTGTTTGCTGCCAACCCGGTAAGTGACATTGACCGTGGTTGTGGGTTTGCTGTCATCCTGAATCAGCAACACCTGAAGTCCGTTGGTCAGACGGTATTCATCAACGCCTTCAACCGACGTTACTTTGCTCATGCCCGCTGGCAGCGCCTGCGCCAGAGCGCGCAAAGGCAGGCCGGTACAGAGACCGATCGACAGGGCCAGCGCCAAACATTTGAACGAAACACGCATTGCCATCACTCCCAATTGAAAATGCCCAAAAAACCCGATCTTAACGGGCGGTGATTAATCATGCCCCCGGTGACGGAATTACTGCCGGCCGGTCCATGGTGCGATACTTGCCTGACGAGCTGTAAGCTGGCGCCGGTCTGTCAATCAACACTGCCTGGAGGCAAACCTTTCATGCCAACCAACCGAAACAACAAACCGTTTGCGATGATTCGCGAGTTTCACCTGGCCGACTGGTTCACACTGGGCAACGCCATCTGCGGCACCGGCGCCCTGTTCTCGACCATGACTTATCTGCAGACCGGTGACGTGCTGCACGTCTACTTTGCCTGTGCGCTGGAGCTGGCGGCTTTGATATTTGACGTGCTGGACGGTCGTATTGCCCGCTGGCGCCAGACCGCGTCGTCCCTCGGGCGCGAGCTTGACTCGCTAGCCGACGTCATTTCATTCGGCGTGGCACCCGCCGCTATCGCCTATGGTTGCGGCATGCAGGGAGCCTGGGACCGCATTGTGCTGGCCTATTTTGTGGCCTGTGGCGTCTCGCGGCTGGCCCGCTACAACGTCACTGCCGAGGAATTGGCAGATGAATCCGGCAAGGTCAGGTTTTTTGAAGGAACACCGATACCGACCTCCATCCTGCTGGTGGGTCTGCTGGCACTGGCCGCCTGGTACGGCGCGGTTGAGCAGAACCTGTGGTTTGGCCAAATCATTCTGGGCGGCTTCAAGTTCCATCCGCTGGTTCTCGTCTTTGCTCTGTCGGGCTCGCTCATGATCAGCCGTATCCGCATCCCCAAACTGTGACTCGCGGCGCCCGCTACCCATGCCTGAGCCGGCTTTGACTTTTGTACCGTAACCGAGCAGGAGACAGCAATGGCCACACTTCCCATGCAGTTCAGTTTCAGCGCCGGCCCGGCCCGGGCTGCGCGCCGGGTGGAGGACGAAGATCCGTTTCGCATCGTCGTGCTGGCCGATCTCGGCAGCAGCGCCCCGGCGCGGGCCAGCCTGCCACTGGCCCGGCGCAAACCGTTGCGCGTTGACATTGACAGCTTTGAGACCGTCTTTGAGCGGCTCGCGCCGCAGCTCGACATCATGCTCGACGGTGCCCCGCTCAGCCTGACTTTTCAATCACTGGACGATTTCCATCCCGACCGGCTGTTTGCACGCGCTGCGCCCTTTGTCGCGCTGCGCAAGTTGCGCGCAGAACTGGCCGACCCGGCACAGTTTCATC
Source organism: uncultured beta proteobacterium (assembly GCA_963750815.1). Lineage (GTDB taxonomy): Bacteria > Pseudomonadota > Gammaproteobacteria > Burkholderiales > Burkholderiaceae_C > Rhodoferax. Next base: position 2,755,458 of record CAVVRS010000002.1, on the reverse strand, counting down.
GAGCCGCAGCAGCGCTCGGTGCCACGCCCGCCACAGCGGCCACCCCGACCGGGCCGGCCGCTGTGGCGGATGCGAGCGACACCGAGCGCCTGCTCGGGCGCAAGCCAGCCAGCCGGACCGCTGCCACCGGCAACGAGCCGGGCCTGACCATTGAGGGCTGGCTGCACAGCATCGTCGCGCCGCACGTGGTGACCGATATTGCCAGCCAGCAGAAGCAGCTGATGGCAGAGGTTGATGCCTCGATCGCCAGCCAGATGCGCCGTCTGCTGCACGACCCGGCTTTTCAGGCACTGGAGGCCAACTGGCGCGGCGTTGAGCGTCTGGTGCAGGAACTCGACCTCGACGAAACCCTGCAACTGCTGCTGCTCGATGTATCACGCGACGAACTGGCTCACGACATTCGCGACCACGCCGCCGATCTGGCGCAGTCCGCGCTGCATCGCCAGTTGTGCGGGCCGCAAACTGAAGCGCCTGACGGCCAGCGCTGGTCGCTGCTGGTCAGTGATCTCGCCATCGGCGCTGACATCGGTGAACTGCAACTGCTTGCTGCGCTGGGCGCTCTGGCCGGGCGCGCTGGCACGCCGCTGCTGGCCGCGGCACGCCCGTCGCTGCTGGGCAGCGCCAGTGTCGGGCAACTGGCCGACCCGAAAACCTGGAAGCCGCTGGCTGGCGATGCCGCTGCCTATTGGGCCGCCCTGCGCCAGAGCGCAGTAGCGCCGTGGATCGGTCTTGCCCTGCCGCACGTACTGGCACGTCAGCCCTATGGCAAGGAAAGCGACCCGGTCACCGCCTTCAAGTTTGAAGAACTTGCAACGCCTGAACATGAGGGCTATCTGTGGGGCAGTGCAGCCTTCTCGCTGGCGCTGCTGGCCGGTCAGGCCTTCATGGAAGCTGGCTGGAGCATGGAACTGGCGGCTGGTCTTGACATCGACGACCTGCCCAGCCACAGCGTTCGTGACGCTGGCGAGTCACGCCAGCAGCCGTGCGCCGAAGCAATGATCAGCGAATCGGCCGGCGAGACCATTCTCCGGCAAGGTCCGATGGCTGTGCTCAGCTACCGCAACCGCAACGCTGCGCGCCTGCTGCGCTGGCAGTCGATTGCCGCTCCGTCGCAGGCACTGCGGGGCGCCTGGGCCTAGGCCCGTGCCGTGGGTGTATAACCTAGGCCCCGTCAGTCGTGCGTTGCCACTATGGTAATTGCGCGCATGCCCTGACCTCCCGATAACGACCGGCGCGTTGCAGCGCTACAACCGCAAGGAAACGCAGACATGGGCGCGCAGTGGAAAGCAAAAGGCAAGGAACTGGCAGCCAATGCCAAAGGCAAACTGTTTGGACGACTGGCCAAAGACATCATGATCGCGGCGCGCAGCGGCGCCGACCCCGCTTCCAACTCGCGTCTGCGGCTGGTCGTGGAGCAGGCGCGCAAAGTCTCCATGCCCAAGGAAACGCTGGATCGCGCCATCAAGAAGGGGGCGGGCCTGACCGGTGAGGCGGTTAATTTTGAACACGTGATCTACGAAGGCTTTGCACCGCATCGCGTGCCCTTGATGGTCGAATGCCTGACCGACAACGTGAACCGTACGGCACCTCAAATGCGCGTACTGTTCCGCAAGGGGCAGTTGGGCACCTCCGGCTCGGTGGCCTGGGATTTCAACCATGTGGGCATGATCGAAGGCGAGCCAGCGGCCAGCGGCGCCGATGCTGAAATGGCGGCCATCGAGGCCGGCGCGCAGGACCTGGAGCCGGGCGAGGAAGACGGCGCGACCCTGTTTCTGACTGATCCCGCCGATCTCGACCTGGTGTGCCGCGCACTGCCGGCGCAGGGTTTCACCGTGCTGTCCGCCAAGCTGGGTTACAAAGCAAAAAACCCCATCGACCCGGCCAGTTTGAGCGCTGCGCAGCTTGAAGAAATAGAAACCTTTCTCGCCGCCATTGATGCACATGACGATGTGCAGAATGTGTTTGCCGGCCTGGCCGGTTAACACCCCTCGTCTTGAGCGCGCAAGGCGTTGACGAATGGCGCCAGGCGGGTAAACTTGTTCGGTAAGTCAAACTAGGGAGGCGCCATGGCGGTCGAATTCATTCATCCGGCAGTGCGTCGTGGCTACGAATACCAGCCCAACATGCTGATGTGCTGGGCCGCCGTCGGGCTGACGCTGTGGCGCGCACGGCACAACCCCGGTTCGCCGGTGTTCCCAGTGGTTTGCCCGATATATGGGCCAATGATTTTTTCACCAACGCGCTGGGCACCCGGTCCACCGCCATTGATGCCACCACCACGCGCGACCAGATGAAGACCCTGATACGCACTTCAGGCCCGTTGGCCATTTTCACCCGCAGTCCCGGCCACCTCAAACTGGTGGTTGGTTTTTGGGATGGCGGCGCCAGCGATCCGCAAAGTCCACAAATCATCATGTTCAATCCGGAGTCCTATATTCTGGCCGCAGAGAGGAGTGGCGACTATGGTCGGGCAACGCTTGGCAGTCTGCGCGAGGAGCGACATCTGTGGGGGCACTGGAAGGCCTATTACGCGTCCAATCTGGTGGGCGCCAAGTGCTGGCACTATTGATTGGCCGGTGACTGGAATTTCCTGAGAGGAGTGAATCATGTCTGACGATGTGGAAAAACTCGATCCCGGCGAGGCCAAAGCAGCCGCCCGCCTGTGCAATTTCGTTACCGGCGCGGCCCGCCTGCTGCCCGCCCACCAGCGCTGGATTGACCAGGTCCTCGGGCCGATAGTCAAGGCCGCCGCAGCGCCTTACGTTCATGTCGTCGGCTTTGCCAGCCGCCGCGGTGACGCCGCCTTCAACCAGCGTTTGTCCGAGCAACGCTGTGCGGCGGTGCGCGCGGCAGTTTCGCGCCATTCAACCAAAGTGGTGTTCCCGGTCGATCTGGGCAAGGGTGAAAGCGAAAGCGGCAGTGTGGAGTCGAGCAACGACGGTTTTTACCGGGCCGTGGAGGTGCGCGTTTTTGACACCAAGCCGGCCAGCAATTCCAGCTTCATCGGCACCTGCGGCCCCGACGTCACGAGCCAGGTAACAGCCGTCTGGCGCCGCATTCAATCGGATTTTTCGACCTGGTCAACGCAGGACAAACTCGACGGTTGCCTGAACATCATGATTCCGCTTCAGCGGCCCAAAGACCTGCCCCAGTTCCTGCTCAAGTTGAAAACCGGCAATTTGTCCGAGGCCGCCCGAATGTGTGCCGACATCAACGGCTGGGACGTATTGCCGCTGTTTCAAAATGCCTCGGGCTGGCTGCACCAGATGCCCAAGGGTTGCGAGAATTGCGGTACCCCGGCACCGGGCGATGCAAATTGCGCAAGCGATGCGCATGAGGCCGAAGACTCGTGCTCCCACACGGTGCAGATGGCGGGCAAGTGCTGGCTCAACGGCACCGTCAACTACGGCACTTACGGCATCATGATCCGGTTGTGCAACGACATGCTGCAGCGGCCCTCGGCCGACCTGGATGCTGCCCTTTTGCGCAAGATCGGGTTTCCTGCCAATCAGGTTCCCGGCGCCGCCACGGTGGCCCGGCTCGGCCTGGAGCAGGTGTTTTCACTGCGCTGGGCCGAAACACTGATTCGCCAGTACAAAAAGCACGGCCCGCATCCCGAGACCGACGTGGAGTCGCCGCTGAGCTGGGTCAAGGCCACTTACGCCGCCGGCCCGACCGGCCGCTCAAGCCTGCCGGGCAACCGGCCCAAGTGTGAGTGCGCCTGCAAATGCACCGGCGGGCATATCCAGTGGGACTATGTCTGGGAGCCCAGGGTGCCCAGGCCCTGATCGGGCAACACATTCACACGTTCAGGCAGTACCGGGGACCTCTACCGCCAGCGTATGAATGGCGCCGGGCAATGTCCGCAGGGACTCCTCGGGCGGCATCATGACACGGGTCGTCAGCACAAACAGCGTGCAGCCGTCCGGCCCGCCCAGCGCGCAGGCCACCGCCTGTCCAGGCGTGGCAACGCGGTGCGTCACTGCACCGCCCTCGCGCACACGCAGCACCTCGCGGCTGGTGGGCGAGGCCAGCCAGATGGCACCCTCGGCATCCAGGCTGATGCCGTCGGGCGCGGCGCCGTTCAGAGCCGCCCAGACGCGCCGGCCGCTCAGGGAGCCGTCTTCGGCAATGTCAAATGCCGTCAGCCGTGCGGCGTAGCTCTCGCCAATGATCAGCGTGCGCCGGTCAGGCGTGATGACAGTGCCATTGGGAAAATGCAAATCATCTGCCACCACGCTGGCCCGGCCATCGGGCTGCACCAGAATCAGGCCGGTGCTGCGTGGGGGTTGCCGGGCAGCAAAGTCAAAGCCAAAGTTGCCAATGTAGGCGCGCCCTTGCGCGTCAACCACCATGTCGTTGCAATGAAAATGGGCCAGCGCCGAGAGGTCTGCCACCGGCGTCAATACGGCACCATCGAGCCGCAGCAGACGCCGGTCAAGCATAGACACCACCAATAACCGACCATCCGGTAGCCAGCCCAGGCCTGACGGCTGCCCTGGCACCGTTGCCACCGTTTCACAACGGCCCGCCATATCAACCCGCTGCACCCGATGGGTATAAAAGTCAGAGAACCACAAGGCACCGTCATGCCAGCGTGGCGACTCCGGAAAAGCCAGCTGGCTGAGAAACGGCGTGAGTGGGAGCGTGGTTTGCATGGCGGGTTGGCCCTGAAGTTATGCCGCCATGCTAAGCAAAATTGGGCAAACTGCAAGCCCTGCCCAGGCCCACATCCATGCCGCGCGTGGCGTGGCGCTGCGTGAATTTCCCCTGAACCCCCGGCTACGGCTTTGCCGACTACCTGCTGTATATCGACGGCAAAGCCGCTGGCGTGATCGAGTCCAGGAAAGAGGGCACCACCCTCACCGGCGTCGAGATTCAATCGGCCCGCTACACGCGGGGTCTGCCTTTGTCCCTGTCGGTCTGGCGCAGGCCTTTGCCGTTTAGCTATGAGTCCGCCGGCATCGAAACCCATTTCACCCAGGGGCTGGACCCCGAGCCGCGTGCCCGGGCTGTGTTTGCGTTTCACCAGCCCGAGACGCTGGCGGTTTGGTTGAAAAGCCTGCCCGAAAAACCCGCTGGCAGTTGCTTGGAGTCCAGCGCCGCCGTGCCTACCGGCTCTGCAAAACCAGCCGTTTTCTCCGATTTCAGCGCCAACTCCGCTATTAATTCAGTAGCTGCTTGCGCAGGTGCAGTAATCGTTACAACCTTCTTTTAGCCCCGCGCCCTGATCCAGATGGCCGCCGGCAGCGGCAAGACCTTTACCAGCATCAGCTTCATCTACCGCCTGATCAAGTTTGCCGGCGCCACGCCCGAGCTGTTTCTGGTGGACCGGGGCAACCTGGAGCGGCAAGCCGCGCTGGAGCAGTTCCGCCTCATTGTCGGTGACCTGGTGGCCGATGCCGGTCAGCTGGCCTGACCGGCTGGCAAGCCCAGCACGTCCCACACCTTGATTGCGGCCCAGGCGTCGTTGGCGGCGTAAACAATCTGGCTCTCGGTCAACTGCCGGTTGGACCAGTTGGAGGTGGTTGCTTTTCTTGACTTGACAAAGCGCTGGTTGAACAGCACCGCCACCGCGCCGCGCACGCCCAGCTCCTTGAGGTAACCCCGCTGCCTGAAAATCAGGTTCAGGTCGAGCACGTTTTCTGGACGCACTCCCAGCGTGCGCCAGATTTGCTCATGGTCGCCAGCCAGGCCAAAGCCAACCTTGGCAATGCGCTGGCACACCAGCAGGGCCGAGACGATTTCACGGCAGCGGGCATCATGCAACTGAAAAACATAAGCCTTGTGCAGCGTTGAAAACTGCACCACGTGCGGCCCGGCGGAAACTTCCAGCTTGGCAAAAGTGGGCTTTGACTCGGTATCAAAACCCAGCACGCTGCACGCGTCAAGCGCCTGGAACGCCTGCTGTGCCGCGGCACTGGTCGAGACCACCACAATGTCGCCCAGCGCCAGCCGCTCGAGCGGCTCAAGCGCGGCAATTTCTTCTTTGGTGGGGCAGTGGATTCGCGCCATGGCGCTATTTGACCTTGCCCAGGCCCACGCGAAATTCTTCCAGCCGCGCTTCGTAATCGGCGGCGTCGCCATAGTCCAGAAAGCGGTTGTAGCGGGCGTGCGTGCCGAGGATTTTGTGGGCGTGTTTGATCGGGCAGAAATACTCTTCGGTGCGGGCCAGGATCTCGCGCATGTAGCCCATCAGGCCGTTGCCATATTCACAGTAGAAACAGTGGAATTTTTCAATGAAGTTCAGATAGCCGAGCTGGGCGCGGTCAAACACGATGTAGTCGCCACGGCGCACTTTGGTGATGCCGTAAATGGGAAAGCAGCTCCACTGAAAGAAGCTGACAAAAAAGTCCAGCATCATCAGCGGCACCACCATGCTGTAAATGATGGGGCCGGTAATCAGGTTTTGCGGACGGTTGGTTACCAGCCAGCGGAAGAAATTCTTTTTGAGTTTGTCGTGCGCGGCCTTGACCGCGCTCTCAAACTCGACCCGCTTGCCCCTGATCTCGAAGAACATCTTGCTCTCCTGCTCCTGCACGGCACTGCGCAGATCGTTCTCCAGTGCGGCCATCTGGGCCAGTATCCGGGAAATTTGTTCGTTCATGGGAATCCTGTGGCTACAAAAAAATGCCTGGCCGGCGCTGAAAAGGCCAAAAATCAAGGTGTTTTAGGCCTGCAAGCCAGGCGCAGCATGCGTGGGCAGCTATAAAAAATATAGCGTTCGAAAGGGCTTCAGTGTAGCGCCGGTTCTGTCGCCAGCACGGCTTGCGCGGCGGGTGTCTCTGGCGCTGAGCGCGGCACCCGGCGCGCGCCATCAAAACGGCGGTTCCAGTAGGAGCCTGCCATGTCGTCCACCCGCACTTCAGCGCCGGGTTTGGGAGAGTGGATGAACTTGCCTTCGCCGACATAGATGCCGACATGGCTGAAGGCGCGCCGCATGGTGTTGAAGAACACCAGGTCGCCGGGCTGCAGGTCGGCCTTGTCAATTTTTTGCGTGCTGGCAGCCTGTTGCTCGGCGCGCCGCGGCAGGATCAGCCCGACCGTTTGCTCGTACATGGCTTTGACAAAACCGCTGCAGTCAAAACCCGACTCGGCCGTGTTGCCGCCACGCCGGTAAGGCACGCCCAGAAAGCCCATGGCCGTGAAAACCAGCTCGGAGGCCTTCTCGCCAACGGACTGGCGGACCTGGTCAATGCGCGCCAGCAGACCCTTGTCGGTCAGCAGCTGGTCGAGGTCATCGCCGATGTCAATCGGGGTGGCATGCGCGCTGGCAGCAATCAAAAGGGCCGCAAGGGCGGTGGGGATTCGCATGGCGGGAGCATACTTGGAGTTCACTTGCCCTGTCAAACGCGGGGTACCCCCATTAAACCAGGCTCGCCAGAAAGACTGCCATGCTGCTAGACGCTACCCAATCGCAACTTGTGCTGGTTGATTACCAGCCGCGCTTGCTGCCCGCCATTTTTGAAGGCCCGCTGGTGCTGGCCAACGCGCTGCGCCTGGCGCAACTGGCGCGCCTGCTGCAAGTGCCGGTCTGGGGCACCGAACAAAACCCCTCACGGCTGGGTGAGAACGCCGCCGAACTCAAGGCATTGTGCGAGCGGACCCTGAGCAAGATGCAGTTCAGCGCGGTGGAGGAGGGCCTGGGCGAGTGGTTGCGTCCGCCCGCCAAACCGGTGGCCGGCAACGCCCGCAGCCTGCCCAAACATTTGCAGAAAGCGGTTGCCGGTCCGGCTGAGCGCAACAGTGTGGTGCTGGCCGGTTGCGAGGCCCACGTGTGCCTGCTGCAAACGGCGCTGGACTTGCTGGAAGACGAGTTTGAAGTGTGGGTCGTGACCGATGCCTGCAGCTCGCGCACCGAGCGCAATCGCGATGCCGCATTTGACCGCCTGGCCGGGGCCGGTGCTGAGCTGTTAACCACCGAGATGGTGGCGTTTGAGTGGCTGCGCACCGCCGAGCATCCGCAATTCAAGGCGGCACAGGCCTTGATCAAATAAGCTGGCCGTCGACGATTTGGATCTGGCGCTGGCAGCGCGCGGCCAGACCGGGGTCGTGCGTGACGATCAGGCAGGCCGATTTCTGCTCTTTGTTGACCTGTTGCAGCAGCTCAAAAATATCATTGGCGCTGTGCGTGTCGAGGTTGCCGGTGGGTTCATCGGCCAGAATCAGGCGCGGCGACAAAGACAGTGCCCTGGCAATGGCCACGCGCTGCTGCATGCCGCCCGAGAGTTGCGACGGCCGCTTGGTCGCCGCGTCCTTCAGGCCAACCTGCTCGAGCAGCCGCAGCGCCGCGTCCTGCGCTTTGGCCGTTGGCCAGCCCAGATCAATGATGGACGGCATCATGACGTTTTCCAGCGCGCTAAAGCCCGGCAGCAGATGGTGAAACTGGAAGATGAAACCAATGCTGCGCCCGCGCAGGCGGGTGCGCGTGGCGTCATCCATGCCGGCCGTGTCGAGGCCGTCAATGCGCAGTTGTCCGCTGCTGGCAGCTTCGAGCAGACCAATGATGTTGAGCAGGGTGCTTTTGCCCGAACCCGACGGGCCGGTCAGCGCGGCGAACTCGCCGGCCTCGATGCTCAGGTTGATGCCGTGCAGCACTTCGGTGGCCACCGGCGTGCCCAGGCCGTAACTTTTGTGGATGTCGTGCAGTTCAACAATGGCGCTCATGGTGTTGTGTGCACTAGACGCGAATGGCCTGCACCGGGTCCAGCAGCGCGGCCCGGCGCGCCGGCAAGGCGGCTGCCAGCAGGCCCACCACAAGCGCCAGCGCGCAGGCCCAGCCAATCACCACCGGGTCAATCTGCGGGCTGATCAGCAGCGAGCCGTCGGCGTTGCGCGTTACCCTGGAAAAGAAGTTGAGCAGCCCCAGCGACAGCGCCGAACCCAGCGCCGAACCCACCAGTCCGTAGAAGCCGCCTTGCAGCAGGAAGATGGTCATGACGCGCCGCGGGCTGGCGCCCATGGCGCGCAGGATGCCGATCTCCTTCTGCTTTTGCACCACCGAGACCACCAGCACGCTGGCAATGCCTACCGCCACGATAACCGTCACAAAAAAGCGGATCAGGTTGTTTGACGTGCTCTGGCTTTTCAGGGCGGTGAGCAGTTGCGCATTGGTCTGCATCCAGCTGTCTACCGTCAACCCGGTTTGCGCCTGCAGTTCGCGCGCCGCGGCTTCGGCCTCGAACAGGTTGGCCACGCGCAAGTCAATTTCGGTGATGCCGCCCGGCAGATCCAGCAGAGACTGCGCCAGCTTGATGCTGATATAGACCCAGCGCCGGTTCAGGTCGCGGTTGCCAATGTCAAAAATGCCAGCGATGGTCAGCAGATCACTGCGCCCCTCCATCGTGATGACGCGGATTTTGTCGCCCACCGCCACACCCAGATCTTTGGCCAGTTCGACACCAATAACGGTATTGGCGCCGCTGACATCAAACTTGCCCAGCGTCAGGTAGTTGGGCATGCGCACAATGCGCTGGTAGGCCGCCGCGTCCACCCCCAGCAAGGCAATCGGCTGGCTGGCGTCGGCCCGTGCGGCAAACCCGGCACCCGACAACACCGCCGACACGGCCACGACGCCACGCGTTTGTCCGGCCAGCCGCGCCACCGCCTCCCACTGGTCAATCGAGCGCAGCCGCTGCGCGCGCGGCTGCACGATGGCCGCAGTGCTGCCCGGCGGCAGGCTGGTGTGGTTCTCGGCGCGTGGCGGCTTCATCACAATGTGCGCCTGGCTGCCCAGTGTTTTGTCAATGATAGAGGCTTGCAGCTGGCTGATCAGCGTGGTCAGAAAAATGATGACGGCAACGCCACCGGTGACGCCGGCCAGAATCAGCAGCGTCTGCATGCGCCCCTCGCGCAGGTAGCGCAGGCACACCATCCAGGCAAACGGCAGCCGCATCGGCATGAACGTCAACTGGTAAAGCCGGGCATCGGCGGCACATTGCCCAGCGGCTTGCGGCTGCTTTGCTCGCGCACCTTGTCACCGTCATTGACCAGTGTGCCGGGCAGAATGACCCGGTCACCGGCCGCCACGCCTTTGACAATTTCGGTGCTGCCAATGCCTTGCAAACCAGCCTGCACGGCCACCTGGCGGGCGTGGCCGTCGCGATTGAGCAGTACAAAAAGGGCGCCGTTGGCGTCACGCCGCACGGCGTCGGTCGGCAGCATCAGCGCATTGGCCACTTGTGCCGTGACAATTTCAACCGACACCGTCATGTCGGGGCGCAGGTAGTCCACGGCCGGGTCCACGCGCAGCCTCAGCTCCAGCGTGCCACGCTGGGCATCCACGGCGGGCGCGATGTAGGTCAGGCGCGCGCCAAAGTGGCGCTCGGGGTAGGCGTCGGCGCTGGCACTGGCGCTTTGTCCGAGTTGCAAAAACTTCAGGTTTTTCTCGTCAACACTGGCCAGGATGCGGGTTTCTCCGCCACCCACCAGCGTCAGGATGGCCTTGCCGGCCTGCGCGGTGTCGCCCGGATCCGCAACCCGGCTGATGACGGTGGCGGCCGCCGGTGCGCGCAGGCTGAGCTGGTCAAGCCGGGCACTGGCCACGCGCTGCAGGGCCAGCGCCTGTTCCAGCCGCGCTTGCGCCAGCGCCATTTCAACGCCACCGGCCAGGTTGCCCTGGGCCTGCGTGCTGGCGCCCAGCATGGCAGCCTGACTGCTGATGGCGGCACGCTGGGCTTCATCCAGGCGCGACTGCGAGACAAAGCCCTGGCGCAGCAGGTCTTGCGTGCGGCTGAGTTCCTGCTGCGCCTGCCGGTTGGCCGCGCTGGCTTGCGTCAGTACCTGTTCGCTGACCGGGCCCTGGACCGATTGAATCTGGCGCAAACGCGCGCGCGCCTCCAGCACGGCGGCGTTGGCCTGGCTCAGGCTGGCCTGGGCTTCGTCGTCGCGCAGGCGCACCAGCACCTGGCCGGCCTGCACGCGGTCGCCCTCGCGCACGGCAATGCTTTCAATGCGGGCGGTGTTCTGGCTGGCCACTTCGGTGCGGGCCAGGTCAACAATGCGCCCGCTGGTTACCACCGACTGCAGCATCTGGCCCTGGCTGACGGCAACCACCTCTACCGGCTGACCGCGGCCCATGATCAGCACCACTGCCACGGCGCCTAGGCCCAGGGCGCCAGCCCAAACAGCGTGCTTGCGGGTAAATTTCATGCCCTGATTGTGCCGCAAGGTGTAAAAAGTCAGTTTGCAGCAAGTTCAGTATTCATAATTATAAATTCAGTTTATGACCCGACGGAGACAAACAATGACAAGCTATGCTGATTTCTACCAACGCTCACTGACCGATCGCAATGCTTTCTGGGCCGAACAGGCCAAGCTCATCGACTGGCAAACCCAGCCGCAGCAGATTTGTGACTACAGCAATCCGCCGTTTGCCAAATGGTTCGTCGGTGGCACGACCAATTTGTGTCACAACGCCATTGACCGGCACCTGAAAGACCGGGCCGACCAGGCGGCGCTGATTTTTGTTTCGACTGAAACCAACGTCGAGAAGGTTTATTCCTTTCGCGAACTGCATGCCGAAGTGCAGCGCATGGCTGCTGTGCTGAAGGCGCTGGGCGTGCAAAAAGGCGATCGGGTGCTGATTTACATGCCGATGATTGCGCAGGCGGCTTTTGCCATGCTGGCGTGTGCCCGCATTGGCGCCATTCATTCGGTGGTGTTTGGCGGTTTTGCCTCGGGCTCGCTGGCCTCGCGCATAGAAGATGCGTCACCCAAACTGGTCATCAGCGCCGACGCCGGCTCGCGCGGCGGCAAGGCGGTGGCCTACAAGCCCTTGCTCGACGAAGCCATTCGCCTGTCGAGCCACAAGCCTGACGCGGTGCTGCTGGTGGATCGCGGCCTGGTGGCCATGGAACTGGTGGCCGGGCGCGATCATCTGTGGGCTGATTTGCGCCAGGCGCAGCTCAATACCGTGGTGCCGTGCGAGTGGCTGGACGCCACCCATATCAGCTACACGTTGTACACCAGCGGCACCACCGGCAAACCCAAGGGCGTGCAGCGCGACACCGGCGGTTACGCGGTGGCGCTGGCCGCCAGCATGAAGCACATTTATTGCGGCAACCCTGGCGAAACCTATTTCTCTACCAGCGACATTGGCTGGGTGGTGGGCCACAGCTACATCATCTACGGTCCGCTGATTGCCGGCATGGCAACCATCATGTACGAGGGCCTGCCAACGCGCCCCGACGGCGGCATCTGGTGGAGTCTGGTGGAGAAATACAAGGTTACGGTGATGTTCAGCGCGCCGACCGCCGTGCGGGTACTGAAAAAACAGGACCCGGCGCTGCTAAAAAAATACGACCTGTCGAGCCTGCGCGCGCTGTTTCTGGCCGGTGAGCCACTGGACGAGCCCACCGCGCAGTGGATCAGCCAGGGCCTGGGCAAACCCATCATTGACAACTACTGGCAGACCGAGACCGGCTGGCCCATCCTGTCGCTGTGCAACGGCGTCGAGAAGGCGAACAGCAAGTTCGGCTCGCCGGGCAAGGCGGTTTACGGCTACAACGTAAAACTGCTTGACGACCAGACCGGCGCCGAGTTGACCGGCCCCAATCAAAAAGGCGTGGTCGCCATTGAAGGCCCGTTGCCGCCGGGCTGCATGCAAACCGTCTGGCGTGACGACGAGCGTTTTGTCAACACCTACTGGAAGACCGTGCCCGGACGCATGGTGTACAGCACGTTTGACTGGGGTATCCGTGACGCCGACGGTTACTTCTTTATTTTGGGACGCACCGACGACGTGATCAACGTGGCCGGGCACCGCCTGGGCACGCGCGAGATTGAAGAGAGCATCTCGGCCCACCCCAATGTGGCGGAAGTAGCGGTGGTGGGCGTGGCCGATCAGCTCAAGGGCCAGGTAGCCATGGCGTTTGCCGTGGTCAAGGACGCCAGCCTGCTGACCGATGACGCCGCGCGCCTCAAGCTGGAGGGAGAAATCATGAAGCTGGTCGACAACGACCTGGGCGCCGTGGCGCGGCCAGCGCGTGTGCGCTTTGTCACTGTGCTGCCGAAAACCCGCAGCGGCAAGCTGCTGCGCCGCGCTGTTCAGGCGGTTTGCGAAGGCCGCGACCCGGGCGACCTGACCACCATGGACGACCCGGCCGCGCTGCAGCAGATCAGGGATTTGATGTCGGCTTAAGAAGACATTGCAGACCTGCAACAAGATTTGCCGATTGACGTGTTTTTGGTGTGTTAGCATATTGGTGTATTAACATCAATATAGGGGCTTACCCATGAGCCGTCTGACCATCACCCTCTCGGAGCCGCGTTACCGGGCATTAAAAAATGCTGCTGTTCAACGCGACAAAACCATGGGCCAATTAATTGACGAAAGCCTCGATTTTTTTGGTATCAAAACGCGCGAACAGGCGCTTGACCTGGTGCGACGGGCCAGGGCCGGCAGCGTCTTGAGTGAGGAGCAGGCGGTGGCGCTAGCGCAGCAAGAGGTGGCTGCGGTGCGCCACGGCGTGTGAGTAATTTCTTCGTCGTTGATACCAACGTTGTTGTTGCTGGCTTGATAACGCGGCACGCGGGTTCACCCGTGGCCCGCATTATGGATGGCATGCTGTCTGCGGCGTTTGAGTTCGTGGTGTCTGAAGCGCTGCTCGCTGAATACCACACGGTGCTGGTTCGCCCCAAGTTGTGCCAGCGCCATGGCTTGTCCGTGGCAGAAATCGAAGTCATCCTGACTGAAATTGCGGCCCACGCCATTGTGCTGGCCCCCCGCCCTGCGCTTGAGTCACGGGTAGCGCCGGACGCTGGCGATCAATTTCTGTGGGATCTGCTCGCCACCCGGCCCGACCTGAAACTCGTCACCGGCGACAAATTGTTGCTGCAAGATCCGGCCATGCGGCATCGGGTCATGTCGCCACAGACTTTTGCAGCCGAAATGTGGCGCTGATAGTGATTCATTCAGGCCGCCAGCTCCGCTGACCCCAAAGACGACAAATTCCTGGCCCTGCCGTGGGCGGCCTGTGCGTTGCACCATGGCCACAGGGCTGCCCTGGTGTTACGCCACTGAGAAAAAAGTCGCGTCCTCTGGCAGCCACCGAGTAACGCTCTGTTACGATTCAAAGAAATTAAAACCGCACCAGTTATAGGGAGAACGACATCGTGTGCCCAAGCCAAGCCAAGCCAAGCCAAGCAACAGACTGCCCGACCGCAGTACTTTGGCGGCCACCAAACCGCTCCTCGCTCTTTAGCGTGGGGCGGTTTTCAATTCTGGACGCTTCATCATGCCCGCCATGGCTGGGCGTGCACCGGTTTCAATGACAAGCCAAACCTTCGCAAGATCAATTTCTATCAGGACATGTTTATGACGATTCAATCTGCCATCCGCCGCACTGCGCGCGGTCTTTGTGTTGCTGCCTTGATCTTCTCGTCGCTCGGTTTCTGGAGCGCGGCGCAAGCGGTTGGAGCGCTGAACGATACCGGTGTCACCAGTTGCTCCAACGGCACGACTACAGTGGCGTGCAGTTCGGTGGATGCGACCCACCCGGGGCAGGATGCCAGCTTCGGGCGCGATGCGGCCGCAGCCACCGGCGCCTTGACAAAGCTTGGTTCGGGGCCGGTGGGTTTTGATTTCACAAAGCTGGACATCAGCGGTGCGGTGGTGCCCGATAGCGCTGCCATGGGCAGTGCCGCTGGGCAACATGCTTGCACGCGCGACAACGTGACGGGGTTGGTGTGGGATGTTCTATTGACAGTGCCAGCAAACGGGGCATCGTGTAGTGGAAGTTGTAGGACCTGGTACGACCCGAACTCTGCAACGAATGGGGGTTTTGCCGGAAGCAACACTTTAGGCGGAACAAACGTGTCAGCGACTGCTGCCAACGCTAGCGGCCAGTGCGGCGGGACGGGGTGGCGTTTGCCGACAGTGCGTGAATTGTTGTCAATCTCAGACATGGGTCAAGGAAACCGGCCGGCGGGATACTTTGCCAGCAATACGCCTTCTGGATGTGCTGGCTACAAGGGGGTTGTTTGGTCATCCCAGACCGTTCGCGGCAATAGCAGCGCTGCTTGGCTGGTTTCGCAGAGCGGGAATCTGTATGCTTTGAACAAAGATCAGGCGAATGTGGCGTTTGTTTGTTCGTCCTGGATGTATGCCTACACCATGATTGTCCGTTAAGCGTTCACGCGATGCTGGCTATGATGCGTCTGCTGAGTCTGTTTGCGCTAGGCGTTGCGCATACGCTGGCCTTTGCCCAAGCTTGCCTGTACAGTGTGCCGCCCCCTGGCTCGGTGTGGTCGATCACCATCGACGAAGCCACCGACACCAGCACCGGCCTGATCTGGAAGCGCTGCCCCGAAGGGCAAACCTGGTCCGGCAGCGCCTGCACTGGCACGGCACAAACAGCCACCTGGGCCACTGCGCTGGGTCTGGCGAATGCGCAAGCGGCTGGTGGCTGGCGCTTGCCCAACGCCAAAGAACTGCACTCCATGGTGGACGCTGCCTGCACGGCCTCCACCGATCCTGCTGCCAACCCGGTGGCGTTTCCCGGCCATCCCAAAACCAGTTTTTGGTCTTCCACAGCAGGCTGGGCGGTCAACTTTAGCGACGGCTCGCTGGCCTCCGGTCAGGCCGCCACGACGCTGATGAACGTGCGCCTGGTGCGGGGCGGCAATGCCCAAAACGACTATGCGGCTGGCCATGGTGCTGATGCCAGTTGCGACATGAGCATCCCCGGTGACCGGCCCACCAGCGCGCTGCTGGAAAACGCCGATGGCACCGTCACCGACAGCAGCACCGGCCTGACCTGGGCGCGTTGCGCGGTGGGCATGAGCTGGTCGGGTGGGCGCTGCATCAACCCGGCCTCAAGCCTCAACTGGCAGGCCGCGCTGGGCGCAGCAGCCATTGCCGGCGCCGACTGGCGCCTGCCCAGCGCAAAGGAGCTTGGCAGCCTGGCAGACCAGCGCTGCACCCTGCCAGCGATCAACGGGCAAAAATTTCCTGATACCCCAGTGGCGTCGTTCTGGTCTTCCACGCCGGGCTGGGCAGTGAGCTTTACGGATGGCGCACTGGCCTCCGGGCAGGCCGCAGCGACGACGATGAACGCGCGTCTGGTGCGCGGTGGCAATGCGATGGGCAACTATGATGCCGGGCACGGTGCCGACGCCAATTGCGACATGAGCATCCCCGGCGACCGGCCTACAAGCGCGCTGCTGGAAAATCTGGACGGCACCGTGACCGACAGCAGCACCGGCCTTACCTGGGCGCGCTGCGCCGTGGGCATGAGCTGGTCGGGTGGGCGCTGTATCAATGCGGCATCTTCCGTCACCTGGCAAAGTGCGCTGGCGGCGGCCAGCAGCGCGGGCGCCGACTGGCGTCTGCCCAATGCCAAGGAGCTGGCCAGCCTGGTGGACTCGCGCTGTGCGTTGCCGGCGCTCAATGGGCAAAAATTCCCCGATACCCCAGCGGCGTCATTCTGGTCTGCCACGCCTGGCTGGGCGGTGAACTTTAGCGATGGCGCGCTGGCTTCAGGCCAGACGGCGACGACGATGATGAACGCGCGTCTGGTGCGTGACGGCAATGCCGATGCGGCCTACCGCAGCGCCAGCAGCGCCGGGCGCTGCACCACCGACATTCCGGGCGATTTTGTGCGCGCCAACTGGCTGGTCAATGTCGATGGCACGGCCAATGACCGCGCCGCAGGGTTGGTCTGGGACCGTTGCCTGCAGGGCCAGCTGTGGGATGGCAGCAACTGCACCGGCACGCCTGCCACTTACACCTGGTCGGCCGCCTTGTTGCTGGCCAGGGCGGCAACGTCTTACGGCCAAAGTAGCTGGCGTTTGCCCAACGTCAAGGAGCTTGACAGCATCACCGACCGGCGTTGCACCGACCCCGCGCTGCACCCCGAAGTGTTTCGCACGCCGCCGGGCACCACCTGGACATCCACGCCGGGATGGGCCGTTAGCAGCGTGGACGGCAGCCTGCTCTCAAGCCAGGCGGCGAGCGCCGCATACACCGTGCGTTTGGTGCGCGAAGGCGGTGCGGCGGCTATTCTGTTGCCCCCGGTATTGAACGCTCCGGGCGCCACCACGGCACCCGGACCAGATTTGTCCACGCTGACCCCGGTTTTTGGCTGGCAATCGGTGGCCGGAGCTACCGGCTACGGCTTGTATATTCGTGATGTCATGAGCAATGCGCTGGTCTATCCGAACGTCGCGGGTACTACTGCCGCGCCACTGACAGGCAACTCACTGGCCTTGCCGGCGGGCTATCTGCAGCCTAGCCACCAGTACAAATGGAACATGACCAGCTTCTTGAACGGCACCGAGTTTGTGCCCGATACGGGGACTAATCCGTCGCGCTGGTTTCAGACTACCGTCATAGATACCGCGGCCCCGAATCTTTCTGTCGTTAGCCTGTCGGGTATTGGCCTTACCGCTGCGTCGCTCATCGCCACCAGCGACGAAGCCGCCACCGGCTTTTGGCTGGCCGTTGCCGCTGGCGCCACGGCGCCCAGCGCGGCGCAGGTCAAGTCCGGGGTCAATTACGCAGGGGTCACGATAGCGGCCTCGGGCTACGGCGCCATGACGGCCACTGTGCCGCGCAGCTTTACCGTCAGCGGCCTGGCGGCGGGCACGGGTTACGATTTTTATGTGGTGGCGATGGACGCCAGCGCCAACCTGAGCGCCGCACCAGTCAAGGTGCAGGGCAGCACGCTGACCGTGGCCGCCGCGCCGGTGGTGGCCAGCTTTGCCTTTGACCCGGTTGCAGACCAGGCGGCCGGTGTGCCGGTGCCGGTGCGCATCCGGGCGGTGGACCCCAGTGGCGTCACATTGACGGGTTTCAACGACATAGTGCAGGTGCTTGGCTTGAACAGTGCCAAGGTCACGCCCAAAACCCTCAAATTTACCGGTGGCGTTGCCGTGGCGAGTGTTTCGTACCTTGGCAGCGGCGTGGCCAGATTGTCAGCACAGTACAACATGCCAGCGGGTGCCGGTGTGGTGGGTGGGGCGTCGAACCAGTTTTTGTTGACCAGTGCGGTGGCGCAAACGTTTACGGTGACGGGCAGAACTATTGTCGGCACCATAGTCCAGTTGGTGTCTACCGGGAGTGGTGGATTGCTTGGCCCTGTTGCTACTGATGCAAATGGTGCATTTGTTTTTCCGAATGTTCCGGTTGGTGAGTGGCAGGTGCTGGCCACGCCCACGCAGGCAGGTTATAGCCAAGTGTGCCAGACGCCACAGCATTGCCGTGTAATTGTGAACGGCAATATTACTTTTAACCCGGAAATGAGAAACGGATGCCAGATCGGCTCAACAGCCGTGATTTTGATCCCAGGGATCATGGGCAGCACCCTTCGCAAAGATATCAACACCGCCGGAAATATTTCGGTGCGTCTGTCTACGAAGGCTCCGCAGTTGTCGAAGGAGTATCCGACGCCGGCAAGAAATTTGGAAATATACGATCCAGCACTTCCCAACTTCGCCGGTGCGTTCAGTGATGGTACGGCAATGGGGCATAGCCTTCTGATCAATGACCTTGAAAACGCGGGATTTTGTGTCCTGCCAACCCCGTGGGATTGGCGAATGCCTTTCAAGGATGCAGCAGACACGTATCTGAAACCAGCAATTGCCAGTGGCAAGGCCATTACTGGACGCAAGGTATATATAGTCGCTCACAGCATGGGAGGGTTGGTGGCACGCAGCTACATTGAGCAATGGAATGGTGGGCAAGACGTAGAGCGCCTCATCATGCTCGGGACGCCTAACTATGGGGCCACTAATGCCTATTACTTGATGGAAGGAGGCGATCCGAAAGAACTGGACGAGTTAACCAATTCGATACCGGCCATGTTTGCAACAATCAAGTTTTATAGTGCGGCGGCTAATGAGTTGTATCAAACAGAGTTTGGTGACGACCTCGTACTAATAGACGAAACACCTTCGCGCTACAAGTGGGGAAACAACCCGACGCAGATGGTCGGGACATTCCTGAATACTATGGCCAGAGGTGGGAAAGACTTGTTGCCAACTTATGACTTTTTACGGAAATGGACACGTGGTCCGATTTTGATGTCGACCGCATCAGACATACTGAATTGTCGAAACTCCGGTACTTTGCAACCCAATCCGGGGTTGAATACCAATCTCGGTGCGTTGAATGGTACTTTTAATTTCACAAATTACTATGCCCCAGTTGATGGAAATGTTGCGACACCAACAAAGACTCAAGTCCGAATATTGTTATCGAATTCACAACGCACTCTCAAGGAATTGTGTTACGCCAATGCAAAGGTAGGCGCGTACCGGTATGGTGCACCAGACCCTGGGCCCAATGGCTTGGCTACAGGTGATGGTACGGTGCTATTGGCGGAAGGGCGAGGCCCATTTACGCAGCCAAATATTGTCAGCGCGGGTAATTTTGGAAAACATACCGACTTGCTGGGCAATGCCTATTCGCGCTGCCAAGTTATGTCGGCGTTACTCGCGGCTCCGAGCGTCCAATCATCCTGTATGGCACCGGCGCTAGCGGCAGTGAAGCTGGCCACCGTGTCAACCGTGGTATCGCAGGCAAGTATTGCAATCAACAGCCAGTACGCAGCCCTGCTTACTGCCAGTGACGGCAAACGTGTCGGTGCGGTGAAGGGGGTCACGGGAATATTCGAAGAAATTGTCAATAGCGTCGTCGGTATTTCGCCCTACCAGGCGCACGTCATTCAGCAATCCCCAATCAATGGTACCTACCACTTGCAAATCAGCAACGACAGCACACTGGCTAACACTGCGGTGAGGCTTTCTCTTGATTATTTGCAAGCAGGCGTCGATACCCAAACCGAGAGCGTGCGCATCCTGGTCAAAGCCACCCCCTACCTAGCGGACATCGTGCAAGACAGCGCTGCGGCGCGCTGGATGGTGCTGGTCGATCCGGTCAAGCCACCGTTAGCCCTCAAAGCGGTGCCGCAGACCGACCTGACCCAGCTCAGCTGGACTGCGCCGGTGGATGCCACCGTGACGGGCTACAACATTTATTACCGACCGACCGACGACGACCGCTTCCAGTTGCTGGGGCAAACGGCGGGTACTGCGTTTACCACGGCCATCCCGTGGGCTGGCAACTTTGACAGCTCCAATGAATTCATTGTGTTGTCAACCAATGCGGCGGGGGTCGAAAGCCCGATACGCAGCGGCAATTCAGTGCGCAATGTGTCGTATGCCCGTGCGGCGTTCAGTGCAGCCGGTGTCAACGCCAGCGGTGTTATTGACCAGACGACTTATCCATTGAGCGTAACCTTTATAGACCAGTCTGATGCCACGGCGGCAATTCAAAGCTGGGCCTGGGACTTCAATAGCGACGGTGTGGTTGACAGCACCGCGCAGAACCCCACCTTCAGCTTCCCGCTGGTTGGCAGCTACACGGTGAGCCTGACGGTGACCTCGGCTGATGGTTCCACCGATACCAAAGTCTTCCAGAACTTTGTCAATATCCGCACGCTGCCCGACGCGCCAACCATGGGCGCAGCCGGTGCCGGAGATGCACAGGCACTGGTCAGTTTTACGGCCCCTGCCAATGATGGCAATTCGGTCATCTCCGCCTATACCGTTACTTGTGTTGCCAGCGGCCAGACGACGCAAAGCACCACGGGTGCCGCATCACCGCTGGGCGTTACCGGCCTGACCAATGGCGTGCCCTACACCTGCGCCGTGACGGCCACCAATGGCGTGGGTACCGGTGCGGCTTCGGCGGCGGTGGCGGTAACGCCGGTGGCAGCCAACACGCCGGTCTGCACGCTGACGGCAACGCCCGCCTCGATTGCGGCCGGCGCCAGCGCTACCTTGAGCAGCAGTTGCACCCTGGCACCCACTTCCTATGTCTGGACCGGTGGTACCTGCGCCGGCACCACAGCGGCAAGCTGCACGGTGGCGCCGCTGGTAACTACCACCTACGATGTGGCCGGTGTCAATGCCAACGGGCTGGGTTCTGTGGTCAGCGCCACGGTTACCGTTGTACCGGCGGCCCCGCCCACCCTCTCCAACATCTCCACCCGAGGCCAGGTGCGCACCGCTGACAACGTCATGATTGGCGGCTTCATCATCTCCGGCTCAACACCCAAGACGGTGCTGATCCGCGCCCGTGGTCCGTCCCTGACGCCGTTTGGGGTGGTCGGTGCACTGGCCAATCCAACCGTTGGCCTGTACTCGGGCTCAACCAATATCGCCAGTAACGACAACTGGGGTTCTGCCGCCAATGCCGCAGACATTACCGCCACTGGTCTGGCCCCCACCAATTCGTTCGAGTCGGCCATTCTGACCACCTTGCCCCCCGGGCCTTACACCGCCATCGTCAGTGGTGTGGGTAGTACCAGTGGGGTCGGTATTGTGGAGGTGCTGGAGATTGACAACCCGGCTTCTCCTTTGAGCAACATTTCCACCCGCGGACGCGTTGAGACTGGCGCCAGCGTGCTCATTGGCGGCTTCATCATCTCGGGCACCACACCCAAAACGGTGCTGATCCGGGCCCGGGGGCCGTCGCTGACGCCTTTTGGGGTAGTGGGTGCGCTGGCCAACCCGATGATGAGTCTGTACTCGGGCTCGACCGTGCTTGCCAGCAATGACAACTGGGGTACGGCTGTCAATGCAGCAGACATCACTGCTACCGGGCTGGCACCAACCAACGCCCTGGAGTCAGCCATTCTGACAACCCTGCCTCCGGGGGCTTATACGGTGATTGTGCAGGGCGTGGGCAGTACCAGCGGGGTCGGTATTGTGGAGGTGCTGGCGCAGTAGCGGGGCGGTCAAAACACCGGAAAACACCTGTTTTTCAGAGTGTTTTAGGCCTGTAAGCCTTATGTAGTATGCGTAGGCAGCTATTAAATTTGTAGCATAGTCCGGGCCAACCGACGGACTTTTGGCCGAATGAACCGGTGCGCCACCGGGTTTTCCTTTTGCTGGCACAATCGCCGTCGTTACCAGGCCTTTGCGGGCCAAAGTCGCATCCGCCAAACGGTTCAGCCGGGACGCGGAAGGTTAATCAACAACCAGCTTTAACCAGCTCATGTTTCCCGCAGGGAAACGAAGGTCAGCGCAATATGAGTGAAATCAGCTCCCAGGGGGCGAGTCCGGCGTCGCCGGCTTCGTCTGTCTATCAGGCCTATCAGGCCAACACCTACCTGTTTGGCGGCAACGCACCGTACGTTGAAGAACTGTACGAAAACTATCTGGCCCATCCGGGCAGCGTGCCCGAGTCGTGGCGAAGTTATTTTGACGCCTTGCAGCATGTGCCGGCGCTTGACGGCAGCAACAGCCGCGATGTGCCGCATCTGCCCGTCATCAATGCCTTTGCCGAGCGCGCCAAGCAGGGCGGCACCAAGGTGGTGGTGGCCAGCGCCGACGCTGAAATGGGCCGCAAAAGAACAGCGGTGCAGCAACTGATTGCGGCTTACCGCAATGTGGGTGCCGGCTGGGCCGACCTGGACCCTCTCAAGCGCACCGGGCGCGACAACATTCCCGATCTGGAGCCGGCGTTTTACGGCTTTACCGATGCCGATCAGGAAGCGGTGTTCAACACCAGCAACACGTTCTTTGGCAAAGACACCATGAGCCTGCGCGAACTGATGAACGCGCTGCGCCAGACCTATTGCGGCACCATTGGCGCCGAGTACATGTACATCACCGACCAGAACCAGAAGCGCTGGTGGCAGCAAAAGCTCGAGAGCATCCGCTCCAGGCCGGACTTCAGCGCCGAGAAGAAGAAGCACATTCTGAACCGCCTGACGGCGGCCGAGGGGCTGGAGCGTTTTCTGCACACCAAGTACGTCGGGCAAAAGCGCTTTTCGCTGGAAGGCGGCGAGAGTTTCATTGCCGCCATGGACGAACTGATTCAGGGCGGCGGTGCCGTTGGCCTGCAGGAAATTGTGATTGGCATGGCGCACCGCGGGCGCCTCAATGTGCTGGTCAATTCACTAGGCAAAATGCCGGCCGACCTGTTTGCCGAGTTTGACCACACGGCACCAGAAGACCTGCCCAGTGGCGACGTCAAATACCACCAGGGCTTCAGCTCCGATGTGGCCACTGCCGGTGGCCCGGTGCATCTGACGCTGGCCTTCAACCCGTCGCACCTCGAAATTGTCAACCCGGTGGTGGAGGGCTCGGTGCGCGCCCGCATGGACCGCCGCGCCGACCCCAAAGGCAAACAGGTGCTGCCGATCCTGGTGCACGGCGACGCCGCCTTTGCCGGGCAGGGCGTGGTGATGGAGACGCTGGCGCTGGCCGAGACGCGCGGCTACTGCACCGGGGGCACGGTGCACATTGTGATCAACAACCAGATTGGCTTTACCACCAGTGACCCGCGCGACAGCCGCTCCTCGCTGTATTGTTCCGACATCGTCAAGATGATCAAGGCGCCAGTGCTGCATGTGAACGCTGACGACCCCGAGGCGGTGGTGCTGGCGACCCAGCTGGCGCTGCAATACCGCATGGAATTCCAGAAGGATGTGGTGGTGGATATAGTGTGCTTCCGCAAACTCGGTCACAACGAACAGGACACACCGGCGCTGACGCAGCCGCTGATGTACAAGAAAATTGCCCAGCACCCCGGCACGCGCAAGCTGTACGCCGACAAACTCAGCGCGCAAGGCATGGGTGCCACGCTGGGTGACGATATGGTTCGCGCCACGCGCGCGGCGCTGGATGCCGGCAAAAACACGTTTGACCCGGTTCTGACCAACTTCAAGAGCCGCTACGCGGTGGACTGGACGCCTTACGTTGGCAAGAAGTGGACCGATGCCGGTGATACCTCCATTGCCGCAGCGGAGTGGAAGCGCCTGGCCGCGCGGCTCACCACCTTGCCCGACAGCGTCACGCCGCACCAGCTGGTGAAAAAAGTCTACGCCGACCGGGCCGCCATGGGACGGGGTGAAATGCCGGTCGATTGGGGCATGGGCGAGCACATGGCTTTTGCCTCGCTGGTGGCCAGTGGTTATCCGGTGCGCCTGAGCGGTGAAGACTGTGGCCGTGGCACTTTCACGCACCGGCACGCTGTCATTCATGACCAGAACCGCGAGAAGTTTGACGAGGGTATCTACACGCCGCTGCAAAACGTGGCCGACGGACAGGCACCGTTTGTGGTGATCGACTCCATCCTGTCGGAAGAAGCGGTGCTGGCGTTTGAATACGGTTATGCCTCCAACGACCCGAACACGCTGGTGATCTGGGAAGCGCAGTTTGGTGATTTTGCCAACGGCGCCCAGGTGGTGATTGACCAGTTCATTGCCTCTGGCGAGGTGAAGTGGGGGCGCGTCAACGGCATCACGCTGATGCTGCCGCACGGCTACGAGGGCCAGGGCCCGGAGCACAGTTCGGCCCGGCTGGAGCGCTTCATGCAGCTCGGTGCTGACACCAATATGCAGGTGGTGCAACCGACCACGGCGAGCCAGATTTTTCACATTTTGCGGCGCCAGATGGTGCGCAACCTGCGCAAGCCGCTGATCATCATGACGCCCAAGTCGCTGTTGCGGGCCAAAGACGCTGCCTCGCCACTGGCGGAGTTCACCAAGGGGGGGTTTCAGACGGTCATTCCCGAGAACCGGGACGAAGTGCTGCGCAAGGCCGACAAGGTCAGGCGGGTGGTGGCGTGCTCGGGCAAGGTGTATTACGACCTGGTCAAGAAACGTGAGGAAAAAGGGGCTGATGAGGTGGCGCTGCTGCGGGTCGAGCAGCTCTATCCGTTTCCCCACAAAACCTTTGCCGCCGAGCTGCGCAAATACCCCAATGCGCAGGAGCTGGTCTGGTGCCAGGACGAGCCGCAAAACCAGGGTGCCTGGTTTTTTGTGCAGCATTACATCCTTGAGAACATGACTGACGGGCAGAAGCTGGCTTACTCGGGCCGGGCTGCCTCGGCTTCGCCGGCGGTGGGTTACTCGCATCTGCACCAGGAACAGCAAAAAGCACTGGTCGAAGGCGCATTTGCCAAGTTCAAAGGCACCGTCCTGACCAAATAAAAGAAAGATTGAATATGTCAATTATTGAAGTCAAAGTTCCGCAGTTGTCGGAATCGGTGGCCGAAGCCACCTTGTTGCAGTGGAAAAAGAAGGTTGGCGACGCCGTTGCCATGGACGAGATCCTGATCGAGGTTGAAACCGACAAGGTCGTGCTCGAAGTGCCGGCACCCGCTGCTGGCGTACTGCTTGAACTGGTGGCGGCGGATGGTGCCACCGTCGCGGCCGAGCAGTTGATTGCCCGCATTGATACCGAAGGCAAGGCAGGCGCGGCAAGCGCTGCCGCAGTGGCTGCGCCGGTTGCCGCAGCTGCACCAGCGGCTCACGTTGAGGGCAAATCGATGGCCGGTGTGGAGATGCCGGCCGCTGCCAAATTGATGGCAGATCACCAGCTCGCGCCCGGCTCGGTCGCGGGTACCGGCAAAGACGGTCGTGTTACCAAGGGCGATGTGCTGGGGGCGGTAGCCTCCGGCTCTGCGCCCAAAGCCGTCGCAGTGGCCGCCATGCCCGCCCGGGCGACAAGCACTTTTCTGCCGCAGGTTGCAGCCCCCGCAGTGGCCCTGGGGGAACGCCCCGAGCAGCGCGTGCCGATGAGCCGCCTGCGGGCCCGGGTTGCGGAGCGCTTGTTGCAGTCACAGTCAACCAACGCGATCCTGACCACCTTCAACGAGGTCAACATGGCGCCGGTGATGGAAATGCGCAAGCGTTTTCAGGACAGGTTCGAGAAAGAACACGGCGTGAAGATTGGCTTCATGAGCTTCTTCGTCAAGGCGGCGGTGCATGCGCTGAAAAAATTCCCGATGCTCAATGCGTCGGTCGATGGCAATGACATTGTTTACCACGGCTACTTCGACATCGGTATTGCCGTCGGCTCACCGCGCGGGCTGGTGGTGCCAATTCTGCGCAACGCCGATCAGATGAGTTTTGCCGAGATCGAAAAGAAGATTGCCGAGTACGGCGCCAAGGCGCGTGACGGCAAGCTGGGCATTGAAGAGATGACCGGTGGCACTTTCTCCATCAGCAACGGGGGTACTTTTGGCTCCATGCTGTCGACGCCCATCATCAACCCGCCGCAGTCCGCCATTCTGGGTGTGCACGCCACCAAAGACCGCGCCGTGGTGGAGAACGGTCAGGTGGTGGTGCGCCCGATCAACTATCTGGCCATGAGCTACGACCACCGCATCATCGACGGCCGCGAAGCCGTGCTGGGCCTGGTGGCGATGAAAGAAGCGCTGGAAGATCCGGCACGACTGCTCTTTGATATATGAAAAAACAATTTGATGTCATCGTCATCGGCGCCGGTCCTGGTGGCTATATCGCGGCCATTCGCGCCGCACAGCTGGGCATGACAGTAGCCTGTGTGGATGAGTGGAAAAACGCGGCCGGCGGACCGGCGCCGGGCGGCACCTGCACCAATGTGGGCTGCATCCCGAGCAAGGCGTTGCTTCAGTCTTCCGAACACTTTGACCAGGCCAGCCATCACTTTGCCGAGCACGGCATTGGGGTCAAGGGGCTGAGCATGGATGTGACCAGAATGGTGGCCCGCAAGGACGCCGTGGTCAGGCAGAACAATGACGGCATTCTGTACCTGTTCAAGAAGAACAAGGTCAGCTTCTTTCATGGCAGGGCCTCCTTTGTGAGCGCACTGAGTTCGGGGCAGGGTGGTTATGAGATCAAGGTGGTCGGCGCTGCGGAAGAAACCCTGACTGGCAGGCAAATCATTGTGGCCACCGGCTCCAGCGCACGGGCGCTGCCCGGCACCCCGTTTGACGAGGACAGGATTCTCTCCAATGATGGAGCGTTGCGCATCGGTGCCGTGCCTGAAAAACTGGGCTTGATTGGCTCTGGCGTGATCGGGCTGGAGATGGGTTCAGTCTGGCGTCGCCTGGGTGCTGAAGTGACCGTGCTGGAGGCCTTGCCCGCGTTCCTGGGTGCAGTGGATGAACAAATTGCCAAGGAAGCGCACAAGGCATTTGTCAAACAAGGTCTGAAGATTGAATTGGGCGTCAGCGTTGGTGAAATCAGGTCCGGCAAGAAGGGCGTCAGCGTTGCCTGGACCAACGCCAAAGGTGAAGCCCAGACCCTGGAAGTGGACAAGCTGATTGTGTCGATCGGCCGCGTTCCCAACACCACAGGCCTGAACGCCCAGGCTGTGGGATTGCAGCTTGACGAACGTGGCGCGATTGTGGTGGATGAGCAATGCCGCACCAGCCTGCCAGGCGTCTGGGCGGTCGGTGATGTGGTGCGTGGCCCGATGCTGGCGCACAAGGCCGAGGAGGAGGGCGTGGCGGTGGCCGAGCGCATGGCGGGCCAGCATGGGCATGTCAATTTCAACACGATTCCGTGGGTGATTTACACCAGCCCGGAGATTGCCTGGGTGGGCCAGACCGAGCAGCAACTCAAGGCTGCGGGCCGCGCCTACAAGGCCGGCACCTTTCCGTTCCTGGCCAATGGCCGCGCTCGCGCGCTGGGCGATACCACCGGCATGGTGAAGATGCTGGCCAACGCCACCAGCGACGAAATTCTGGGTGTGCATATTGTGGGACCGATGGCCAGCGAGCTGATTGCCGAGTGCGTGGTGGCCATGGAGTTCCGGGCCAGCAGTGAAGACATCGCCCGCATCTGCCATGCGCATCCGTCCTTGAGTGAGGCGACACGGGAAGCGGCTCTGGCCGTTGACAAACGCACCCTGAACTACTGATTTTGATGCAAAAATGACCTGTAGCCTCCGTCTGTCATGCGTGGACAGCTATAAATGTTATAGTGAATAGAGGTCTGGGTGCGCGTCACAAAAGTCTTCCAAACCGAACTCAATGCGCGTGGCTATGTTGCTGACCCGGCGCAGTTGCGTGCGGTGGACATTCTGGAGGCTTGCGCCCGTGACTGGGCCGCCTTCAAGGAAAGACGCTCCAGCACGCTAAAGAAACTGATCCACCGGCCGGCTATTCCGCGCGGTGTTTACCTGTACGGTGGCGTTGGGCGCGGCAAGAGTTTTTTGATGGACTGCTTTTTTGGCGCGGTGCCGCTCAAGCGCAAAACCCGGTTGCATTTTCACGAGTTCATGCGTGAAGTGCACCGGGAGCTCGCGGGCCTGCAGGGCACAGTCAACCCGCTCGATGTGCTGGCCGGACGCATTGCCAAAAAATTCCGTCTGATCTGTTTTGACGAGTTCCATGTGGCCGATATCACCGACGCCCTGATTTTGCATCGCTTGTTGCGGGCCTTGTTCAGTCATGGCGTCGGGTTTGTTGTCACGTCAAACTTCAAGCCCGATGATCTTTATCCCGATGGACTGCATCGCGCCCGCCTGTTGCCGGCAATTGCGTTGCTGAAAACTCACCTCCAACTGGTCAATGTTGACAACGGTACCGATTACCGTAGTCGCGCCCAGGAGCCGCTGAAGGCTTACCATGTGCTATTGGGAGCAGCGGCGGACGAGGCGATGGGGGATGCGTTTGACCGGCTGGCGCAGACGGCTGATGAAGACCCGGTGCTGCATATCGAAGCCCGCAACATCAGGGCGCGACGCAAAGCCGGCGGCCTGGTGTGGTTTGACTTCAAGACGCTTTGCGGCGGGCCGCGCTCACACAACGATTACCTGGAAATGGCAACCCGTTTTCATACGGTCTTGCTGAGTGATGTGCCGCAGATGCCTGTGCATATGGCGTCTGAAGCGCGCCGTTTTACCTGGCTGGTGGACGTGCTTTACGACCGCCGTGTCAAGCTCATCCTGTCGGCGGCCGTGGCGCCCGAAGCCCTGTATACAGAAGGCCAGCTGGCGCACGAATTTCCCAGAACGGTGTCCCGCCTGAATGAAATGCAGTCGGGTGAGTATTTTGCGCTGGAGCGGCGCACGGTAGAAACCGGTTTGACCTGAAAAATTCTTGGCTGTTGCTGGCCTCGTTGCGGGTCATCAACGCCAGCCCGGCGCTGCCTCTCAAGACCCGAGCGGCTCGAGTTTGACCACCACCAGCGACAGGTTGTCGCCGCCGCCCTGGCCGCGCGATCTGGCTTTTTCGATCAGGAACTCGGTTGCTTCGCGCGCTGAAAGGTTGGCCAGCACGGACCCGATTTCAGTCGTGTTGAAGTAATGCCAGACGCCATCGCTGCAGGCCATCAGTACATCACCGGGGCGCAGCTTGGGAATGAAATGGATATCGAGAATGGGCTCGTCTTCGGTGCCCAGACATCCCATCAGAATATTCGATTGCGGGTGAACGGCCGCCTGCTCCTCGGTAATGTCGCCCCGATTGACCAGCGCCTGGACGTAGGAGTGATCAAGCGTGCGCTTGACCAGTTTGTCGCCATGAAAGTGGTAGATGCGCGAGTCGCCGGCGTGGGCCCAATAGCAATCGCCTCCGGGATTGATCAGGAAGGCGGCGACCGTGCTGTGCGGTTCTTCCTCCGAGGACAGGGCGGTCAGTTTGATGACGGTGTGCGCTTCCTGGATCAATTGGGTCAGTGCCGCTGCGGCGTCATCGGATTCGGGCGCGTAGCGTTCAAACAGTTGCCGTGCGGTCATCATGACCTGATCCGACGCTTTGCGCCCGCCGCTGCGTCCGCCCATGCCGTCGGCAAGTACTGCCAGCACACATTCCTTGACGCGCCCGTGGCTCAGAAAAATAACCTGATCCTGCTGGTAGTCGCGGTCACCCTTGTGGATGCCGGTTGATGCGGTGAGTCGGTAGCCTTTGGACATGTGCAACAGCCAGTAAGTAAAGACGCCGAAAACGGGCCTGAAGGACGTATTATCGAGCTAACCCATGAATACTCCCGACCCGATCGTTTCGGTTACCTATTCTTACTGACTCTGTGGACTCGAACCTGCACTCACCCGAACGGTGGCTGATTGAATTGCGCATGGAGCATGCCGATCTTGACGCCATGATTGACCGCGCCGATGGCGTCAGTCCGCCGGACGAACTGCTGATCCGCCGACTGAAAAAACGCCGGCTGCTGTTGCGCGACAAAATCGCCCAGGTTGAGCGCACCTTGAACCCCGATCAGCCTGCCTGACCCATGAGTCTGCAGGCCCAGGTTCGCGAGACGTTTGCCGCCGACGGTCTGTTGGCGCGCACGGTTCAGGAGTTCACGTCCCGGCGCGGGCAAAGTGACATGGCCCAGGCGATCGCCCGCACCGTCGAGGACGGGGGGGTGCTGGTGGTGGAGGCGGGTACCGGAATTGGCAAGACTTTTGCGTACCTGGTGCCAGCCCTGCTCAGCGGAACGCGGGTACTTCTGTCGACCGCCACCAAGACCTTGCAGGACCAGTTGTTTGGGCGCGATCTGCCGGGCTTGATCAAGACCCTGGGTTTGCCGGTGCGTAGCGCGTTGCTGAAGGGCCGCGCCAGCTATTTGTGTCTGCACCGTCTGGGCGAGGCCCGGCACGATTCAAATGGGGCGGACCGGACGCTGGTCCGCACGCTGGCCCGGATTGAAGAATGGGCACAAGTGACCCGTAGTGGCGATCTGGCGGAGTTACCCGGGCTGGATGAACGTTCGCCGGTGTTGCCGCTGGTGACCTCGTCACGCGACAATTGTCTGGGCTCGCAATGTCCCCAGTTTCGCGCCTGTCACGTCAATCTGGCCCGGCGCGAGGCGCTGGCAGCCGATGTGGTTGTCGTCAATCACCATCTGTTTTTTGCCGATCTGGCGGTTCGTGAATCGGGCATGGCCGAGTTGTTGCCGACGGTGCAGACGGTCATCTTTGACGAGGCGCATCAACTCAACGAGACCGGGGTTCAGTTTCTGGGCCAGCAACTGGCGACCGGGCAACTGCTGGACTTTGCGCGCGATCTGCTGCTTTGTGGTTTGCGCCACGCCAGGGGGTTGCTCGACTGGCCGACGCTGGCCGCCGACACGGAGTTCGCCGCGCGTGAGCTGCGCCGCGTCGTGGGTTCAAATAGCGCAGCCAAACTGCGCTGGGTGCGGGCAGCACCCGAACAGGTCAACGAAGAACTCTGGGTTGAGGCGCTGCGGGTTCTGGAAGCCGCCTGCCAGCGCGTCGCCGAGGCCTTGGCGACACTCGATGAGATGGCACCGGAGCTGGCGCGGCTGACCGAGCGGGTCCAGGGATTCATCGACCGCCTTGCCGTGTTTTCGGAGGTCTGTCCGGCAGATTCAGTGCGCTGGCTCGATGTCGGCGCGCAGGTGCGGCTGGTTGAGTCACCGCTTGATATTGCCGATACGGTGCGGACCCGGCTGATTCATCAGGCACCGGGAGAGGCTTCCCGGCGCGCCTGGATATTTACCTCGGCAACCCTGGGCGACGATGATCGGCTGCGCTGGTTTACCGAACCCTGTGGACTGGAGGATGCGCAAGTCCTGCGAGTTGGCAGTCCCTTTGATTACGCGCAGCAGGCGAGCCTGTATGTGCCGGCGCGGTTGCCCAAGCCCGGTGAACCCGGTCACAGTGTTCAGGTGGCGGACTTCGTTGCTGCTGCGGCGGGGGTGATTGGCGGGCGGACACTGGTTCTGACGACAACGCTGCGTGCCTTGAATGCGGTGAGTCAGGCGTTGCAGAAGCACTTCATGAGTTCCGGGGTGCTGGAGGTTCTGGTGCAGGGGCAACAACCCAAGCGCGAACTGCTGGATCGATTCCGCCAGGGCAATCAGGCCGGTCGGGCCGGCTGCATTCTGGTCGCCTCCGCTTCTTTTTGGGAAGGTGTCGATGTGCCGGGGGACGCGCTGCAATTGGTTGTAATTGACAAGTTGCCGTTTCCACCGCCTGATGACCCACTGGTCGAGGCTCGCTCGAAGCGCCTTGAGGCCAGTGGCCGCAGCGTATTCAATGACTACTTCATGCCGGAAGCCGCCATTGCGCTCAAACAGGGAGCCGGTCGACTGATACGCCGCGAATCTGATCGCGGGATTCTGGTGGTCTGCGATACCCGATTGGTGCGAATGGGTTATGGCAAACGCCTGCTATTGGCATTGCCACCGATGCAAAAAATAAGCTCCGAGTCGGCGTTTGCCCAAGCGCTGGATGCGCTTACCAGAACTTCCACCACGGATCGGTGCTGGTTTTAAACCCGCGGGTCAGATACTCCGACTTGGGATAGTTCTTTTGCAGCACCCGTTTTGCATCGTCGCTCAACTGTGTCATTCCCAGCGCGTCATACGACTTGACGATGATGAACAAAGCCTCTTCGATGGCGGCCACATCCTGGTAATCGGAGACGGCGATTTGCGCGCGGTTGATGGCCGCAACATAAGCACCACGGCTGAAATAATAACGCGCCACATGGACCTCATACTGGGCCAGTGAATTGACAATGTGCGTCATGCGCAGCGTGGCATCTGGCGCATAGCGCGATGTCGGGAACCTCGTGACCAGTTCGCTGAATGACTCAAAAGATTCTTTCGCCGCCTTTTGATCGCGCTCCGCCAGATCCTGGCGCGTGATGGCGGAGAACATACCCAAATCGTCGTTGAAGTTGATGATGCCTTTGAGGTACAGGGCGTAATCCAGTGCCGGACTGGCCGGGTGCAACTTCATGAATCGATCCAGCGTGGCGATGGCCTGGGCCGTCTCGCCCGATTTGTGCTGGGCATAAGCCTTGTCAAGCTGGGCTTGCTGCGCCAGCGGCGTTCCAGCAGCCCGGCCTTCGAGTTTTTCAAGAAGCGTTATGGCCTTCTCGTATCCGCCGGAATTCATTTCATCCTTGGCTTCGGCATAGATCTTGTTGGCATTCCAGGCCGCCGTCTTGTCCTCCGGGGTCGACGAACACCCTGCCAGCAACAATGCCGCGCCGGTTAATGACCAGGCGCAGACAACCGATAATTTGGCTAGAAGCATGAGGGGACAACTTTCTTGAAAAAATCCAACTTGATTATATCGGGCGGACTTGACAGCGAAGATACGCAGGATCGCCCCGATGCGGCGATGGACCTTGAATTGCGACACCTGGTTTTCGGTGAGGCCCAGCACGGGATGCGCCTTGACCTCGCGCTGGTGGATTTGGTGCCGGAGTTTTCTCGCAGTTACTTGCAGCAGCTGATTGATCTGGCGGGTGTAGTTGTCAATGGCGCCGTGGTGCGCAAGGCCTCGTCTCGCGTCAGCGCGGCCGATGTCGGGACGATCGAACTGCGACCCACACCGCAAAGCCAGGCGTTTCGGCCGCAAGTCATGAAATTGGACGTTGTGCACCAGGATGAATACTTGATGGTCATCAACAAGCCGGCCGGGCTGGTGGTTCACCCGGCTCCCGGCAACTGGAGTGGAACCTTGCTCAATGGTTTGCTGGCCCATGATCCCGCGACCGTCAATTTGCCGCGCGCTGGCATCGTTCACCGGTTGGACAAAGACACGAGTGGCTTGATGGTGGTGGCGCGGACACGGCTGGCGATGGATGCGCTGGTACGATCGATTGCCGCGCGAGAAGTGAGTCGGCAGTATGTGGCGCTGGCGCACGGTCGCTGGGTGGGTGCCAGCACGCGTCAAATTGACAAACCGATTGGCCGGGATCCGCGCAACCGGCTGAGAATGGCCGTCGTTGATTTGGTCAATCACCAGGGAAAACCGGCCAAAACCGATGTCGAGCTACTGCAAAACGGCGATAAAGGGTGCCTGGTTCTGTGCACGCTTCACACCGGCCGGACCCATCAAATCAGGGTGCACATGGCATCGATAGGGCACCCGCTGCTGGCAGACGAAGTCTATGGGGGTGCCGCCGCGGGAATAGGGCGCCAGGCGCTGCACGCGTGTCGTCTGGCGTTCTCACATCCGGTGACGCAGCAGACAATGGACTTTAAGGCGGCGCTGCCAGAAGAATTAAATCATGCCTTGACTGTGTGGGGGCTAAGTTATAATTTGAAATGACGGTCTAAAAACCGTACCCCCTGCAGGTTGTAGGGGGTAGGCGCTGCGGATTTTTCAATCTGCCTGCCGCGCCCCAATGAATCACACTGATTTTTGCACCTTGTTGGTGCCCTTCCCGGAAATTGCAACACCATGAATACGGCGGATGCCAAGCGCGTACTAGAAACCGCCTTGATTTGCTCGCAGCAACCTTTGCAGGTACGTGATATGCGTATGCTGTTTGATGACAGGCTGGGCCCGGATACGCTGAAAACCCTGCTGCACGAACTCCAGCAGGACTGGCGACAAAGCGGTGTTGAATTGGTCTGCATCGCCACCGGCTGGCGCTTTCAGAGTCGGCCCGAGATGAGAGAATTTCTTGACCGCCTGCACCCGGAAAAACCGCCGCGCTACAGCCGGGCGACCCTGGAAACGCTGGCCATCATTGCCTATCGACAGCCGGTAACGCGAGGCGATATCGAGAATATACGGGGCGTAACGGTAAATTCCCTGCTTGTCAAACAGCTGGAAGATCGGGGTTGGATCGAAGTCATTGGTCACCGTGATGTCATCGGTCGGCCCGCGCTTTTTGCAACGACCCGACACTTTCTGGATGACCTGGGGCTTGAATCACTGGACCAGTTACCCCTGATGGAGACGCCGGCGCAGCAGGCCACTGTGCTGGAAGGGCTTGGTAGAACCGGGTTCGATGGCCAGAACCAGCCTTCTGCGTCGCAAAAAGTGTTTGCAGCTGACGGTGACATCAGTGTGACGGCAGATGCACCGGCCAGCGGTGAGACAGGTGTCTGCGGTGAATTATTTTCTTGACGGGAACTCGAACATGACGGCAAATATTACCGACCCGAACACTCCAATGCAGAGGGAATCGGTTGCCCCTGAGGATGGGTTGTTGATTGCGGGGCCGGATGCCCTGACGGTTGAATCGCACGATGGTGAAGCGTCGGTTCCCGACCCGGTGCCTGAGATGGCGGTGTTGGCCGATAAGACCTCGCGGCCTGCCAATTCAGAAAATCGTTTTGACGATGTGGTGTCCGGACAATTTGACGCCGATGAAGAGAGTCCGGATCTGGTGCCCGTGAAGCGGGTGCTGGCGCCGATGGCAGAGACCCCAAAGCTGCACAAAGTTCTGGCCCAGGCCGGCATGGGATCGCGCCTGGAGATGGAGCAACTCATCATGGAGGGTCGGATTACTGTCAATAATGAGCCAGCGCATATTGGACAACGGATCCAGTTTGGTGACCACGTCAAGGTCAACGGCAAACCTATCAGGTTTCGAATCGAGGCTCCTCCGGCGCGCGTGATTGCCTACCACAAGCCGGCCGGAGAGGTTGTGACTCATGACGATCCACAGAATCGTCCAACCGTTTTTCGCCGGTTGCCCAAGTTGTTTCAAGGCAAATGGCAATCGGTCGGGCGACTCGATCTCAATACCGAGGGCTTGTTGCTGTTTACCAGTTCCGGGGAACTGGCAAATAACCTCATGCACCCCCGCTTTGGGTTGGAGCGTGAATATGCCGTGCGTGTTCTGGGGGCCTTGAACAAGGACGAAAAACAACGCTTGCTCGAGGGCGTCAAACTTGACGATGGCATGGCCCAGTTTGGCGCCATTGAAGAAGGTGGCGGTGAAGGTTCAAATTGCTGGTACCGGGTGACAATTTCGGAGGGCCGCAATCGCGAAGTGCGCCGCATGTTTGAAGCGGTCGGCCATGCGGTGAGTCGATTGATCAGAATCCGTTACGGCGCCATGGTGTTGCCGCGTGGACTCAAGCGTGGCGCCTGGCTGGAGCTCGATGAGGGCGATATTAAAGCGCTGATGCAGGTGGTCGGCACGCGAGGTCAGCGCACGCGCGGCGTTGATTCAGGCAGAAATCAGGCGGACGCGTTGCCGGGCGAAGCCCAGGACCGCGCACCCCGGTCGCGCAGCCGGCGCCGTAACGGGCGTGACGACGGGCCGCGCGGGTCCGGCAATGGCCAGCCCGGCGCGTCGCCGGGCGGTGATCGCGGTACGCGCCAGGGATTTTCAGGCGGCTCGGGTCAGGGTCGAAAGAATCGCCCGGAGGCCGGGGACCGGCCGGGAAATGCGGCGCAGCCCGACCCGATGAAGACGGCTTTCGGATATATCGGGGCCGACAGTTTTACGCGCCAGCGACAGGATCAGGGACAGCGCCGCAGTGGTGGCCGACCGGGCGGTGGGCAGCGCCGAGGCGGCTCGGGCCGCTGACTTTCACGATAAAATTCAACACTTTGCCCGCTGGGCAAAAATCATCAACTCATGCTCAGGAAAAACTCATGACTATCGAACGTACACTCTCCATCATCAAGCCCGATGCCGTTGCAAAAAATGTCATTGGACAAATTTACGCGCGCTTTGAGGCGGCCGGTCTGAAAGTGGTTGCCGCCCGGATGGTACGTCTGTCCCGGGGCGAGGCGGAGGCTTTTTACGCAGTTCACAAAGGGCGTCCTTTTTTTGCCGATCTGGTTGATTTCATGATTTCCGGCCCGGTCATGATTCAGGCGCTGGAGGGGGAAAATGCGGTCCTGAAAAATCGTGACCTGATGGGTGCCACAGATCCAAAAAAGGCAGCCACCGGTACCATCCGCGCCGACTTTGCCGACAGTATTGATGCGAATGCAGTACATGGGTCTGACGCGGCTGAAACCGCTGCGGTGGAAGTGGCCTTCTTCTTTCCCGGCATGAATGTTTACTCGCGATAGATCATGACCGGTTTGCTCCAATGCGTTTCGTCGCCCGGCGATGGGTTTGTGACGCGCCCGGAGCGGCCCGCTGTCGCGTCTGACCAATGACGATCAGTCTGCTTGACTTTGACATTGACGAACTGACTGTTTTCTGCGAACGGTTGGGTGAAAAACGCTATCGCGCCATTCAGTTGTTTCGGTGGATACACCAAAGAGGCGCGTCAAACTTTGATGACATGAGTGACCTCGCCAAAACATTTCGCGAAAAACTCAAAGTCACAGCGCATGTCAAAGCCCTGGACGTCATTTCGCAGCACATTTCAGCAGACGGCACCATCAAATGGCTGTTTGATGTCGGTGCCGGGGATGCCGTCGAGTCGGTTTTTATTCCTGAAGACGCAAGAGGCACTCTGTGCATTTCGTCGCAGGCGGGTTGTGCGATTGGTTGTCGTTTTTGTTCCACCGGCCATCAGGGTTTTAGCCGCAACCTGAAAACCGGTGAGATCGTTGCCCAGCTTTGGTTTGCCGAGCACTTTTTGAGAAAACATCTGAACCGGGACGAACGGGTCATTTCGAATGTGGTCATGATGGGCATGGGTGAGCCACTCCAGAATTATTCCGGTTTGCTGACCGCATTGCACGTGATGCTGGACGATCATGGTTATGGGTTGTCGCGGCGACGCGTCACGGTTTCAACATCCGGCGTGGTACCCAAGATGGATTGTCTGGCCGAGGATTGCCCGGTTGCACTGGCAGTGTCTTTGCATGCGCCGAATGACGCGTTGCGGGACAACCTGGTGCCGCTGAATCGAAAATACCCGATTGCCGAGCTCATGGAGGCCTGCGTTCGGTATCTGGACCATGCACCTCGTGATTTCATCACTTTTGAGTATTGCATGCTGAACGGTGTTAATGACCGGATGGAGCATGCGCATCAGCTGGTGAATCTGGTTCATCGATACTCCAAGGGGGGAACGTGGTGCAAATTCAACCTGATTCCCTTCAATCCGTTCCCTCAATCCGGTTTGACCTGCTCCACAACTGAACAAATTCAGGCTTTTGCCAGGGTTCTGGCGGATGCCGGGATCGTCACGACAATACGCAAGACGCGAGGAGATGACATCGACGCAGCCTGTGGTCAGCTTGCTGGGGATGTCAACGATAGAACTCGTGTCGGCGAAAGAATTGCCCGACAGCGCACGGTAATGCTGAAGCCGGTTGCGTCGTTTAACGAGTCAGCCAAGGAGACTTGAAGCATGAATATGAATTTGGCAGCGGTCCTGACCGCCAGGCAATGGTTGTTCTGTGCATGTCTGGCAGTTGTGGCATGGAGCGGCGTTTCCGGCTGCGCCTCCAGGCCGGATGCTTCCAGCCTTACGGGAAGCAGTACGGAGCTCGTCACCGATTCGGACGAGCCCGATTCACGCAAGCGTGCCCGTATCCGGCTGGAACTGGCAGCCGGATATTTTGAACAGGGGCAGACGACGATTGCACTGGATGAACTCAAGCAGTCACTTGCTGCCGACCCCGCTTATGCTGACGCCTACAGCTTGCGTGGCCTGATTTACATGCGTCTCAACGACTTCCGGTTTGCCGAGGAGAGCTTTAAAAAAGCGCTGGCAATCAACCCGAGGGATGCCAACGTTACCCACAACCTTGGCTGGTTGTACTGCCAGCAAGCGAAATTTCCAGAGGCACAACAGCTATTTTCACAGGCACTCGCAAGCCCCCAATACGGAGAACGCGCAAAAACATACAGAGCGCAGGGTTTATGCCAAGTCAGGGCCGGAGTGCCTCGCGACGGCGAAGCGAGTCTTTTGAAGTCGTATGAGTTTGATGCCGGCAATCCTGTCACGGCGTACAACCTTGCCACGTTACTATTTCAACGCGGCGATTTTGTGCGCGCCCAGTTCTACGTGCGACGTTTGAACAACAGCGAGCTGGCGAATGCGGAGTCGCTTTGGCTCGGAGTCAAGGTTGAACGGCGCATGGAGAATCGCGATGCGATGCTGCAACTGGCTGCGCAGTTGGTGAAGCGTTTCCCGCAGTCACGTGAGGCCGGCGCCTACCAGCGGGGTGCCTTCGATGAGTGAAAATATTTTGTCAGTTTCCCGCGATGGCGCCCAGATCCAGGACTTGAAGGAGTCTGTAACCGGCGGTGAACTGCTGCGAAGAGCGCGTGAAGCGGCGGGACTCCACATCGGCGCCCTGGCCGTTTCGCTTAAAGTGCCGGTCAAAAAACTCGAAGCACTTGAAGCAGACCGGTTTGATCTATTGCCGGGGACAGTTTTTGTCCGGGCTCTCGCCGCCAGCGTATGCCGGAACCTGAAAATTGATCCGGATCCCATTCTGGAACGAATGCCTCACTCAACTGCGGTTCGTCTGAAAGTCGACGAGTCGGGTATCAATGTTCCCTTTCGCGCAACCAAAGGGGGGGCTAACCTGCTTTTCTGGAAGCAAATGTCCAAACCATTCATGGGGGTGGTACTTGGACTCTTGGGTGGTGTCGTAGTCCTTCTTCTCTTTCCGCTATGGCCAACGACAGAGGTCGCTACTGCCACCAGATCTGAGTCAGTTCTGGCCGTTCCGGCGCCGCCCGCTGCGTTTCCAGCCCGGGCAGAGTCCGATGAGATGGCGACACCGGCACCCACTTCTGTGTCCGCGCCGGGCGGGGCAAACCTGCCGGGTCTTTTGACAAACAATGTGGAGCCTGTGACCGCCGCGCAGTCAATGTCGGGTTCGGCACCGATTCCCGGGGCAGGGGTGGTGCCTGGTTCGGGTGCGACCAGCGGCATGGTCGTGTTCAAGGCCAATGGTCGTTCCTGGATTGAGGTTGTGGACGCCAACGGAGTGGTGCAGGTACGCCAAAACATCGCAAAGGGCGATGTCGTGGGGGCTTCGGGAGTGTTGCCGCTTTCGGTGGTGGTCGGTCGAGCCGATGCGACCGAAGTACTGGTGCATGGAAAATCCTTTGATCTGACACGCATTGCGAAAGATCAAGTGGCACGCTTTGAGGTGAAATAGTGATGTCCGGATTGCCGATTCAATCTGCCGCGCCGCGCGCCAGAAGATCCCGCCAGGCTCGGGTCGCCTGGGGCACACAGATGGTGACCGTGGGCGGCGATGCACCGGTTCGTATTCAGTCCATGACGAATACCGATACCGCAGACGCCATTGGCACCGCCATTCAGATCAGGGAACTGGCGGTTGCCGGATCCGAATTGGTTCGTTTGACGGTCAATACCCCGGAGGCGGCACAGGCCGTTCCCTACATTCGCGAACAACTTGACCGGATGGGAATTGGTGTTCCGCTGATTGGTGATTTCCATTACAACGGTCATCGCTTGTTGACCGACTTTCCGGCCTGTGCGCAAGCCTTGTCGAAATACCGGATCAATCCCGGCAACGTTGGCAAGGGCGATAAGCATGACCGGCAGTTTGGTCTGATGATTGAGGCCGCCATGCGTTGGGACAAGCCAGTTCGCATTGGAGTGAACTGGGGAAGTTTGGACCAGGAGTTGTTGTCCGGCTTGATGGATGAAAACAGTCGTCGTGCTACGCCCTGGGATGTCAAGCCGGTCATGTATGAAGCCTTGATTACCTCTGCCATCGAGTCAGCCGGACGCGCCGTCGAAATGGGTATGAAGCAAAGCCAGATCATTTTGTCCTGCAAGGTCAGTGGCGTTCAGGATTTGGTTTCTGTCTACCGCGAACTGGCATCGCGCTGCGATTACCCGCTTCATCTGGGCCTGACTGAAGCCGGTATGGGCAGCAAAGGTACCGTAGCCTCGACCACGGCACTTTCCATTCTGTTACAGGAAGGCATTGGCGATACGATTCGCGTTTCGCTGACGCCACAGCCCGGTGAAACCAGAACTCAGGAAGTGGTGATAGCCTGCGAAATACTCCAGGCTTTGGAACTAAGGTCATTTGTTCCCAGTGTCACTGCCTGTCCCGGTTGTGGGCGTACCACGAGTACGACTTTCCAGGAATTGACCAAACAGATCGAAGATTTTTTGAGGGCGCAAATGCCGGTTTGGCGGCGGAAATATCCGGGAGTGGAAAAGCTCAGGGTTGCCGTCATGGGTTGCATTGTGAACGGACCTGGTGAAAGCAAGCATGCCGATATTGGCATAAGTTTGCCTGGTACCGGAGAGGCTCCCGCCGCCCCGGTTTTCATTGATGGCGAAAAACAGATGACTTTGCGTGGCGAGACGATCGCGCAAGAGTTTCAGATTATTGTTGAAAAATATGTTGAAAAGCGTTTTGGCACGGCGGCCGGTGTTGCGGCAAATTGAGTTGATTCATGAGTGAAAAATCAGTTGTCACCAAGGCAGGGAAGTTGACCGCTGTCAAAGGCATGAATGATATTCTCCCGCCCGATTCAGCCCGCTGGGAATGGCTGGAAGAAAAGGTCCGATCCCTGATGGGACTTTATGCTTACCGCAACATCCGTACGCCGGTTGTCGAGCCGACGGCGCTATTTGTGCGCGGCACCGGTGAAACCACTGACATTGTCGAAAAGGAAATGTACTCTTTTGAAGACAAGCTCAATGGCGAGCCCCTTACCTTGCGACCGGAAAATACCCCCGGCGTGGTGCGGGCCGCGATTCAACACAACCTGACGTACGAGGGCGGCAAACGCCTGTACTACATGGGACCGATGTTCCGGCATGAGCGGCCCCAGCGTGGACGTTACCGCCAGTTCTATCAATTGGGAGCAGAAGCCCTTGGTTTTTCCGGACCGGAAGTCGATGCCGAACTCATGCTGCTGGTGCACGATCTGTTTGCCAGTCTTGGGTTGCGCAACGTCCGGGTCGAACTCAACAGTCTGGGCGTCGCGGCCGAACGGCAGGCGCATCGAATCGCCTTGATAGGGCATTTCGAAAAAAACCTCGACTTGCTCGATGTTGAAGCGCAGCGCCGTCTGCAGACCAATCCATTGCGGATTCTGGATACCAAAAACCCAGCCATGCAGGAAGTGGTTCAGGCGGCCCCCCAATTGTTGAATTACCTTGGCGAAGCGTCGCTGCGGCACTTTGACACTGTCAAGTCATTGCTATCGGCATGCGGCGTCAACTGGACCGTCAATCCACGGCTGGTAAGGGGTTTGGACTACTACAGTCACACGGTTTTTGAATTCTTGACGGATGAACTCGGCGCTCAGGGCGCATTGTGTGGCGGTGGACGTTACGACGGATTGTTTGAGTTACTAGGTGGCAAACCGACTCCGGCCGTAGGCTGGGGTATGGGCCTGGAGCGGGTGCTGGAACTGATCAAGGAGCAGGGGTACGCCGGCGTTGCGCCGATACCCGATGCCTATGCAGTCATTCCGGACGCTGCTGCCCTGCCAGTTGTCATGCAGACTTTACAAGTCTTGCGCGCAGCCGGTATCAGCGTCCAGATGCACGCCGCAGCAGCAGAAGGGTTGGGCAGCATGAAGACGCAGTTCAAGAAGGCCGATGGCAGCGGTGCAAGATATGCACTGATTTTTGGCGCTGACGAGTTGACCCGCAATAGCGTTACGGTCAAGTCCCTGCGTGATGGATTGGGCACGCAGGCAAGTCGATCGCTGTCAGAAATTGCCGATTGGGCCCCCACCCTACAATCGCGTACTTAGGTGTCTGTGGGACAAGCTGGCGAGGCGGTGTCCAACAAGTTATATTTTTGCAGGACCGTGCGTCAACTGCGTTCCCAACTGATTGGAAAGTTTTCATGGCAAATCAACTCGATCTGGAAGAACAAGAGCAACTTGACCAGCTCAAGCACTATTGGAAGCAATATGGCAATCTCATTACCTGGGCGTTGATCGCTGTGCTGGGTGCCTTTGCAAGCTGGAATTTCTATCAATACTGGCAGCGCAGTCAGGCCGCCCAGGCCGCCGCCATGTTTGATGAAGTGGAGCGCGTTGTCAACGGGGCAGACCCGGCAAAAATTGACCGCGTTTTTGTTGATATAAAGGAGCGTTTTGCGTCAACCACGTATGCGCAGCAGGCGGGGCTTCTGGTGGCCAAGCAGTACTACAACGCCGGCAATGTTGAAGCCGCCAAGGCCGCGCTGGTGTGGGTGGCCGACAAGTCGTCCGATGCCGGCTATCAGGCGATAGCAAAGTTGCGGCTGGCCGGAATATTGATTGACGCCAAGGCGTTTGACGACGCGCTGAAGCAACTCGACGGATCATTCCCGGCTAATTTCGATGCACTGGTGGCCGACAGAAAAGGGGATGTCTTCCTGTTGCAGGGGAAACGGGCGCAAGCTGTTGCTGAATATGGAAAAGCTTTCAAAAATTTCGACGAACGTACTGAGTATCGGCGACTGTTAGAGGTCAAACTGAACTCATTGGGAGTAGATCCTCAGGCTGCGGATGCTCTTGCGATGGAAGGAAAAAAGTGAAAATCAACAGTTGTTGGACGGTGGCTGCCAATGCAGCGCTGGCCCTTGTCCTGGTCGGTTCAATGGCAGCCTGTTCAAGCGGACCGGAGAAACCCAAGCCGGCAGAGTTGCCACCCAATGCCGGGTTGCTGGGCGTGCGTCTGGCGTGGACGGCGAAAGTCGGATTGGTTGATTTCCCGCTTGACGTCAAAGTTAGCGGCAGCACAGTGGCGCTGGCCAGCTCGGATGGTGTGGTTGCCTCATTGGATGCGCGCACTGGCGCCGAGTTGTGGCGCACCAGTCTGGGCACCTCCATAGCAGCGGGTGTCGGTAGTGACGGTCGTTTCGTCGCGCTGGTAACCCGTGGCAATGAACTGGTAGTCGTCCAAAGCGGGCGGGAGGTCTGGCGGCAGAAGTTGCAGGCACCAGGTTTTACCGCGCCACTGGTTGCCGGCGGTCGTGTTTTTTTGCTGGCGGCTGATCGTTCGGTAACGGCATTTGATGCTCAGTCCGGGCGCAAGCTCTGGAATCAACAGCGCCCGGGTGAATCACTGGTGTTGCGGCAGTCTGGCGTATTGCTGGCCGTTGGCGATACATTGGTGGCGGGTTTGGCTGGACGCCTGGTCGGCATCAATCCGGCAAATGGTGCCGTCAGGTGGGAGGCCCCCATCGCCTCGCCTCGAGGTACCAACGATATTGAGCGACTGGTCGATCTTGTGGGCCGTTCCAGTCGCGAAGGGCCGGTTGTTTGCGTGCGTTCTTTTCAGGCCGCCGTTGGCTGTGTGGATGCGGTACGCGGCAGTCTGTTGTGGACCAGGCCGGCGGCTGGTTCAGTCGGTGTGGATGGCGACGACAAGTTTGTCTTTGGCGTTGAGGCTGATGGAAAAATTGTGGCGTGGCGACGTGCCGATGGCGAACGTGCCTGGGTATCGGAGCGTCTACGCTACCGCAACCTGACGGCGCCGCTGGTGATCGGCCGTTCCCTTGCAGTGGGTGATGAGACCGGCTTCGTTCACTGGCTGTCGCGCGAAGACGGGTCGGCGCTGACCCGTCTGGCTACCGACGGGTCCGCCCTCGTTGTGGCGCCGGTCCTGGCGGATGGGACACTGATAGCTGTTACGCGCAACGGTGGCGTTTTCGGGTTCAGGCCCGATTAAGTGCCAGGCGCCTGGAAATGAAACCTGTACTGGCCCTGGTCGGTCGCCCGAATGTTGGCAAATCAACGCTTTTCAATCGGTTGACCAGATCGCGGGATGCGATCGTGGCAGATTTCGCCGGGCTGACCCGTGACCGCCATTACGGCAACGGCAAACAAGGCAAACACGAGTTTATTGTCAT
Organism: uncultured beta proteobacterium; assembly: GCA_963750815.1. GTDB lineage: Bacteria > Pseudomonadota > Gammaproteobacteria > Burkholderiales > Burkholderiaceae_C > Rhodoferax. Next base: position 2,711,286 of record CAVVRS010000002.1, on the reverse strand, counting down.
CGATACTGGCGGCTTCGAGCCCGACGCTGCGAGTGGCATTTTCAGGGAAATGGCCAAGCAGACAAGACAGGCTGTGGCGGAAGCCGACGTGGTTATTTTTGTCGTCGACGCGCGCGAGGGCATTTCCGCCCAGGATCACGACATCGCCAAATATCTTCGCCGTCTTGGAAAACCCTGCATACTGGCGGCCAACAAGGCTGAAGGCATGCTCGCCGGTGCCCAACTGGTGGAATTTTTTGAGCTGGGTCTTGGCGAGGTTCATGCAGTTTCGGCAGCACACGGCCAGGGCATACACTCCCTGATTGAGTTGGCACTCGATCCCCTTGGGTTGGATGAGCCCGAAGATGAACTCGATCAGCAAGACCCTGGCGTCATCAAACTGGCCGTCGCCGGTCGTCCGAATGTGGGTAAATCGACGCTGATCAATACCTGGCTGGGCGAAGAGCGCCTGGTTGCATTTGATTTGCCCGGAACGACGCGCGATGCGATTTCTGTACCGTTTGAGCGCAACGGCCAAAAATTTGAACTTGTTGATACGGCGGGCCTGCGGCGACGGGGGAAGGTCTTCGAGGCAATCGAGAAATTCTCGGTCGTCAAGACCTTGCAGGCCATTGAAACCTCCAATGTCGTATTGCTACTGATTGATGCGACCCAGGGCGTTACCGATCAGGACGCCCATATCGCTGGCTATATTCTTGAAAACGGCCGCGCCGTTGTGCTCGCGGTCAATAAATGGGACGCAGTTGATGAGTACCAGCGCGAGCTGGTCAAGCGTTCCATTGAGACGCGCTTGCCGTTTCTCAAGTTTGCCAGCATGCATTTGATATCGGCCACAAAACGTCAGGGTCTGGGACCCCTTTGGAGCTCAATTGCACAAGCTTACAAGGCGGCAAATTGCAAGATGTCGACCCCTGTTTTGACGCGCTTGCTCCTTGAGGCAGTCCAGTTTCAGAGTCCCAAGCGCTCCGGCATGTTTCGCCCCAAATTGCGTTACGCCCACCAGGGCGGCATGAATCCCCCTGTCATCGTGATACATGGGAATTCACTTGAACATGTAACCGATGCTTACAAGCGTTTTCTGGAAGGACGTTTTCGCAAGGAATTTGATCTGGTCGGTACGCCAATGCGTATCGAGTTCAAAACTTCAAGCAATCCTTACGCCGACAAGGCCGGGCACTGATGGCCGCAGGCGGACCGGTGTCAAGTACGATCAAATTTATTGTGGATTTTTCGGTGACTGGATTTGGAAAGCCGTTTGCTGTGGTATCGTGGCCCCCTTATCAATTTTTTGAACACGGAGAATATCGTGAGCAACAAAGGTCAGTTACTTCAAGACCCTTTTCTCAACGCATTGCGTCGGGAACATGTACCGGTCTCCATTTATCTTGTCAACGGGATCAAGCTGCAAGGCCAGATCGAATCTTTTGACCAGTATGTGGTATTGCTTCGCAATACCGTTACACAAATGGTTTACAAACACGCCATCTCCACTATCGTACCGGGGCGCGCCGTGAATTTTGCCAGCGGCGAGGGTGACGAACCTGCAGCCGCCTGATCATCAATCGACCCCAACCCTGCTGGTCGGGGTCGATTTTGGATTCCCCAATTTCGATGCTGAGCTTGCCGAACTGGGCCTGCTGGCGCAGACTGCAGGTCTACATCCGGTTGGCCGGGTGACGTGCAAACGCAAAGCACCCGATGCAGCCCTGTTTATTGGCAGTGGAAAGGCTGACGAAATCAAATTGCTGGTTGCCCAACTTGGGGCTGTTGAGGTTCTCTTTGACCAGAGCCTGAGCCCGGCGCAGCAGCGCAATCTTGAGCGACATCTGGACCGGCCAGTCAATGACAGAACGCTCCTGATTCTGGAAATTTTTGGGCAAAGAGCGCGCAGCCACGAGGGCAAGCTCCAGGTGGAGCTCGCTCGCATGCAGTACCTGAGTACGCGTTTGGTACGCCGCTGGTCGCACCTGGAGCGTCAGAGCGGGGGCATTGGCATGCGCGGGGGTCCCGGTGAAACCCAGATTGAGCTCGATCGCCGGATGATTGTCGATAACATCAAAAAAATCAAGGAGCGACTGGTCAAAGTCAAACGCCAGCGTCAGACGCAGCGGCGGCAACGCGAGCGGCGGGACGCTTTCAATATTTCACTGGTTGGCTACACCAATGCCGGCAAAACGACACTTTTCAATGCGCTGGTGAAAGCCAGAGCTTATGTGGCAGATCAGTTGTTTGCGACGCTCGATACCACGACACGCCAGCTTTATCTGGGTGAGGCCGGGCGCTCGGTTTCCTTGTCCGACACAGTGGGATTCATTCGTGATCTCCCGCATGGCTTGATTGCCGCCTTTCAGGCAACCTTGCAGGAGGCGGTGGATGCCGACCTGCTGTTGCATGTGGTGGATGCAGCCAGCCCAAATTTCCGCGAACAAATCGTCGAAGTTCAACGTGTTCTGGGCGAGATTGGTGCCGCTGGTATTCCCCAGATATTGGTGTTTAACAAGCTCGACACCCTTGAAAATGAACGTCAGCCCCTGCAACTGGAAGACATATTTGAGCTCGATGGGGTGCCAACGCCACGTTTGTTTTTGAGCGCAAAAAATGGCGTGGGACTGCAGGCACTGAGACAACAGTTGGCAGAAATCGCCAGTGGGCGGGTTTCACCTGTCAGGGAGGGGGAAAATGTTGCAGAAAATCTGGAGCTTGTGCCCTCGGTTAGCACAATCCACTAACGCTACACAAGAGATGAAGAGATGAAACCTCAATTAATCACTTCTGGCTGGGCACGGCTTCCGGCGCGGATCAGGGGAATGTTTAACCTGAATGACCCGCGCTGGGGCCGCAGTGACGACAAGTCCGGTAACGGGGAGACAGGTGAAGCCACCCCGCCGAAGGCTGATACGCCAGAGAATCCACCCAAGGCAAGCAACGACCGCGGCCCCCGGCGCGGTCCCAACCAGGGTCCGCCGGACCTTGATGAACTTTGGCGGGATTTCAACCGCAAGCTCGGTGGCTTGTTCGGTGGCCTGAAGAATTCCGGTGGCGGCAAGACCGGCGGCCCAATGGGTGGTGGCAATGGCTCGGGCGGTGGTTTTCAGCCCGACATGAAGAGTGCCGGCATTGGTATTGGGTTGATTGCCGGAGTTGTTGTGCTGATCTGGCTTGGGACCGGTTTCTTTATCGTTCAGGAAGGTCAACAGGCGGTGATCACGCAGTTCGGAAAATACAAATCGTCGGTTGGTGCCGGTTTCAACTGGCGACTGCCATATCCGATTCAACGTCACGAGTTGATTTTTGTGACCCAGATACGCTCGGTCGACGTCGGTCGCGACACAGTCATCAAGGCTACCGGCTTGCGCGAGTCTGCCATGTTGACGGAAGACGAAAACATCGTTGAAATAAAATTTGCGGTCCAGTATCGGCTCAGCGACGCACGGGCATTTCTTTTTGAGAGCAAAAATCCCGGTGAAGCGGTGGTCCAGGCCGCCGAAACTGCCGTGCGTGAAGTGGTGGGCAAGATGCGCATGGACAGTGCCTTGTCTGAAGAACGCGACCAGATCGCACCGCGGGTTCGTGCCTTGATGCAGAAAATTCTGGATCGCTACAAAGTCGGCATCGAAGTCGTTGGTATCAACTTGCAGCAGGGGGGTGTGCGTCCGCCGGAGCAGGTGCAGGCTGCTTTTGATGATGTGCTGAAAGCCGGGCAGGAACGCGAACGCGCCAAAAATGAGGCACAGGCCTATGCGAACGACGTGGTACCGCGTGCGGTCGGCTCTGCGTCGCGACTGAAAGAAGAAGCAGATGCCTATAAAGCAAGAATCGTGGCCCAGGCGCAAGGCGATGCGCAGCGTTTCAAATCGGTTCTGACCGAATATCAGAAGGCGCCGCAGGTAACGCGTGACCGCATGTACCTTGATGCCATGCAACAAATTTACAGCAACGTCACCAAAGTGCTGGTTGATTCCCGGCAGGGCTCCAATCTGCTCTACCTCCCGCTTGACAAAATTATGCAAATAAGCGCCCAGGGCGTCGATGCGGCAGCCATTTCGGCGGCCACGGCCGTTGCGCCTCCAGCGCCGGCCACCGCAAGTACGGATACGCGGTCCCGGGATGCGGCCGCTCGTTCGCGCGAACGCGATACTCGCTAGGAGTCCAGAATGAACAGAATAGGTTTTATTTTTTCCTCGCTTCTGGTGGTTTTGGCGCTGGCCAGCTCAATGTTGTTTGTTGTTGATCAGCGCCAGTTTGGCGTGGTTTATGCGTTGGGGCAGATCAAGGAAGTCATTACCGAGCCGGGCCTGAACTTCAAGCTGCCACCGCCATTCCAGAACGTTTCCTACATAGACAAGCGCCTGTTGACCCTGGAGACCAGCGACACCGAGCCGATGTTGACTGCGGAAAAGCAGCGTGTCGTGATTGACTGGTATGTGCGCTGGCGCATTTCGGAGCCCTCGCAGTACATCCGTAACGTCGGTTTGACAGAGACCGAAGGTGCCAACCAGTTGAACCGCGTGGTGCGCAATGCTTTCCAGGAAGAAATTAACAAGCGCACGGTCAAGGAACTGTTGTCAACGAAACGCGAAGCCATTACCGCCGACGTCAAGGCCGAGGTGCTGGACAAAGTCAAGGGAAGCAAGCCGTGGGGCGTGGACGTGGTCGACGTGCGCATTACGCGGGCGGATTATGTCGATGCGATCACCGAGTCGGTCTATCGGCGCATGGAAGCCGAACGCAAGCGCGTTGCCAATGAACTGCGTTCAACCGGTGCGGCAGAAGGGGAAAAGATCCGTGCCGATGCTGACCGTCAGCGTGAAGTGACAGTCGCCAATGCATACCGCGATGCACAGAAAATCAAAGGCGAGGGCGATGCTGAAGCTGCCCGCATTTATGCTGAAGCATTTGGCCGCGATCCGCAATTTGCGCAGTTTTATCGCAGTCTGGATGCCTACAAGGCGAGCTTTGGCAAAAAGAGCGATGTCATGGTGCTTGACCCGTCATCCTCCGAGTTTTTCAAAGTGTTCCGTGGCAATTCAGTGTCCGCGGCAACTCCACCCACGGTCAAGAAATAACACTTGGACACTGAAACGCTCTGGCTGGCGCTGGCCCTGGTTCTGGTACTGGAGGGACTCTTCCCGTTTTTGTCGCCTGCGGGCTGGCGCCGCATGTTTGCCCAGATTCTTCTGCTAAACGATGGACAGCTGCGTTTTTTCGGGATGTGCAGCCTATTGGCCGGTGCGCTGCTGATTTGGTACCTGGTGTGACCATTTTCGGTCCCGCAGCCCGGTAAAATCACGGTTTTAACAGTCCTCAAATTCACATGTCTGCCTGGGTCTTGCCGGATCACATTGCCGATGTCCTGCCGTCAGAGGCGCGGCACATCGAAGAACTGCGCAGGGACTTGCTGGACATGGCGCGTTGCTATGGCTACGAGCTGGTCATGCCGCCGCTGCTGGAACACCTCGAGTCCTTGCTGACCGGTGCCGGTGGCGCACTCGATCTGCAGACTTTCAAGCTGGTCGATCAGCTGTCCGGGCGCATGATGGGACTACGCGCTGACTGCACGCCTCAGGTGGCACGCATCGATGCCCATCTGCTCAATCGCCAGGGCGTCACCCGTTTGTGCTATTGCGGCCCGGTGTTGCATACGCGCCCCGGCGGGCCGCACGCGACACGCGAGCCGCTTCAGTTTGGCGCCGAGATCTACGGTCATAGCGGGCTCGAGGCCGATCTTGAAATCCTGTTGCTGGCGCTCGATTGCCTTAAGGTTGCCAGGGTGGCTGCGCCGAGTGTCGACATGGCCGATGCCCGCATTGTCAATGCCTTGCTCGAGGGGGCAGCACTGGATGGCGAGTTGCTGGCTGAAGTACATGCGGCGCTGGCCGCCAAGGACAGTAGCGCGTTGGCGCAACTAACCAAAAACTTTCCGCCGGCGTCGCGCCAGGGGCTCCTTGCGCTGGTCAACCTGTATGGCGATGAAAAAGTCCTTTTTGAGGCCGAAAAAGCGCTACCTCCCTTGGTAGATATACGTAAGGCGCTATCAAATTTGAAGTGGCTGGCGGGCCATCTTGAGGGTTCCAGCGTCAGTTTTGATCTCGCTGATTTGCGGGGTTATGCCTACTATACAGGGGCCCGTTTTTCAATCTACGCCAATGGCGCCAGCGATGCACTGGTGCGCGGCGGTCGCTACGACGAGGTCGGTGCCGTATTTGGCCGGAACCGCCCGGCGGCAGGCTTCAGCCTGGACGTCAAGGCCCTGGTTGGCGTTTTGGCCGCGCGCCCGTTGCGTGCCGCCATTCGGGCACCGTGGCGCGAGGCGGCTGATCTGCGCCTGGCGATAGCGGCCTTGCGCGCCCGGGGTGAAACTGTTGTTTGTGCTTTGCCGGGGCATGAAAGTGAAGTTGATGAGTTCCATTGTGATCGCGAGCTGATTCAGGTCGCGGGACAATGGGTCGTGCAAGCTGTTTGAGAACCAATGAAATGAATGCAACCAAAGGAAGAAATGTTGTTGTTGTTGGCACCCAATGGGGCGACGAAGGCAAGGGCAAGCTGGTCGATTGGCTGACCGAGAGCGCACAAGGTGTGGTGCGTTTTCAGGGTGGCCACAACGCCGGCCACACGCTGGTGATCAACGGTGTCAAGACCGCGTTGCATCTGATTCCGAGCGGCATCATGCGTCCGGGCGTGAAGTGTTACATCGGCAACGGGGTGGTACTGTCGGTGGCCAAGCTGTTCGAGGAAATGCAGGGGCTCGAAAAGGCCGGAGTTGAGGTGCGCGGGCGTTTGCGGGTGAGTGAACTTTGCCCGCTTATTTTGCCGTTTCACGCGGCCCTTGACGTGGCCCGTGAAGCGGCCCGGGAGAAAGGTGGCAACGCCAAAATTGGTACCACCGGACGCGGCATCGGGCCGGCTTATGAAGACAAGATTGCACGCCGCGCCTTGCGTGTCCAGGACCTCAAGTTTCCCGAGCGTTTTGCCAGCAAATTGCGTGAATTGCTGAGTCTGCACAATCATGTACTGACTTCGTATCTGGGTTCCGCGGCGTTTGACTTCGGGCCGTCGCTGGCGCCCTACATGGCAGACGGGCAGGTTCAGTTTCAGGTCGTGTTTGACGAAGCCATGCGCCATGCCGAACTGCTCAAGCCGATGATGGCCGACGTCTCGCGTGAGCTCAATGAGGCGCATCTCAAAGGGGCCAATCTGCTTTTTGAAGGCGCGCAGGGCACTTTGCTGGACGTCGATCACGGCACCTATCCCTACGTCACGTCCAGTAACTGCGTGGCCGGCAACGCGGCTGCGGGTTCCGGCGTTGGCCCTGGCTTGCTGCATTACATCCTGGGGATCACCAAAGCCTATTGCACGCGTGTTGGCGGCGGACCGTTTCCGACCGAGCTGCAATGGGAGGTGCCAGGAACCCCGGGCTATCACATGAGTACCGTCGGTGCTGAAAAAGGCGTTACCACCGGGCGCAGCCGGCGTTGTGGCTGGTTTGATGCCGCGTTGCTCAAACGCTCGGCGCAGGTCAATGGACTGACCGGGTTGTGTATCACCAAACTCGACGTACTCGACGGCCTCAAGGAACTCCAGTTGTGCACCGGGTACCAGATGGACGGGCAGCTCACGGATATTTTGCCGATGGGCGCCGATGATATTGAGCGTTGCAAGCCGGTCTATGAAACCTTGGCTGGCTGGAGCGACAGCACGGTGGGTGTCACCCAGTTTGAGAACTTGCCCACCAATGCGCGCTTGTATCTGCAACGCATAGAGCAGGTGACCGGGGTGCCGATCCACATGGTGTCGACCGGGCCTGACCGTGAGCAGACCATACTGATGCGCCACCCCTATCTGATCGAATAATCCGCAATATCGTTGGTATTTCTATATGAAATTGGCTTGTAGAGCCCGTGCTACAAGCGTAGAAAGCTATAAATTCAGGAGCAAATAATGTTGACGGAAGATGGCAAACACCTGTACGTAAGCTATGACGAATACCACAACCTGATTGAAAAACTGGCCATCAAGATCCATCAGTCGGGTTGGCAGTTCGATACCATTTTGTGCCTGGCCAGAGGTGGCATGCGCCCCGGCGACATCCTGTCACGGGTCTTTGACAAGCCACTGGCCATCATGTCCACCAGTTCCTATCGCTCGGAAGCCGGTACCATGCAGGGCAAGCTTGACATTGCCCATTACATCACCACCCCCAAGGGCGAAATTGCCGGAAAGGTGCTGCTGGTGGATGACCTGGCAGATTCCGGCCATACTCTCAACGCCGTCATTGAACAGCTCAGGAACAACTACAAGCCCATTTCCGAAATGCGCAGCGCCGTTATCTGGACCAAAGCGCTGTCGACGTTCACGCCGGATTATTCTGTCGAATACTTGCCTTCCAACCCCTGGATTCACCAGCCCTTTGAAGGCTATGACGCCATGCGCCCCGAACAATTGATTCAAAAGTGGAGCGTTTGAACGCCGCGCGACCATGGCTGATTTCTGTACTGCACTGATTCATCATCCGTATACCCCGCCCGAGGGCTTTGCCGCACCTCAACCGGGTGTGTTCAAGGCGTCAACCGTTATCTTTCCCAACGTTGCCGCCATGCGCAATTTTGAATGGAAAGACAAAACTGCCTACACCTATGGCTTGCATGGCACGCCCACCACCTACACACTGGAAGAGCGACTTTGCACGCTCGAGGGTGGCTTGCAATGCCTGCTGGCGCCCAGCGGACTTGCGGCCATCGCCAATGTGGCGCTGTCGTTGTTGCGCCAAGGTGACGAGGTGTTGATTCCGGACAACGCCTATGGCCCCAACAAGGTGCTGGCCGACGGCGAGCTCAAGGCCTGGGGCATTGCGCACCGCTATTACGACCCTTTGAATCCGCACGACTTGGCTGCCAAAATCAGCGCCCAGACCCGCCTGGTCTGGCTCGAAGCGGCGGGCTCTGTCACCCTGGAATTTCCTGACCTGTGCGAACTGGTGCGTGTATGCCAGGCCCGTGGCGTCTGGACGGCGCTCGACAACACCTGGGGCGCCGGTCTGGCCTTTGCGCCGTTTGACCTGATGCCGGGCGTCAAGCCGGCGCTGGGAGTCGATATCTCGGTGCATGCCTTGACCAAGTATCCCAGTGGGGGTGGCGATGTCCTCATGGGCAGCATCATCACGCGTGATAACGCTTTGCACATGAAGCTCAAGCTGACGCACATGCGCCTGGGTCTGGGTGTCGGTGCCAATGACGCCGAAGCCGTGTTGCGGGCATTGCCGAGCATGCCGCTGCGTTACCGCGCCCATGACGAGGCGGCGCGCCAACTGGCCCGCTGGTGCCAGAACCGCACCGAGTTTGCCCAGGTGCTGCACCCGGCGCTGTCAGACGCACCAGGGCACGGGCACTGGCGGACGTTGTGCAGCACTGAATTGGGTGGCGCAGCCGGACTGTTCAGCGTGATATTTCAGCCGCATTACAGGCAGCACCAGATCGACGCATTTTGCGATGCGCTCCAGCTGTTCAAGCTCGGTTATAGCTGGGGCGGGCCGATGAGTCTGGTGGTGCCCTATGAGCTGAAATCCATGCGCAACGGCTGGCCGGCACATTTGAAGCAGGGCACGCTGGTGCGCTTTTCGGTGGGGCTTGAGGCGGTGGCCGATTTGCAGGCCGATCTGGAACAGGCGCTGCAAAGCTTGCTGCCATGAAGTCGGGGTTTACCTGCATTGCCGCAGCGTTGTGCTTTCGATAGTCTGGCTCAATGAATTCACCCGATGACGTGCCGCTGAAGGAAATCATTGCGATCAAGCTGGGTGACCCGTTTCACTGGCTCGGGTCAGGCTGGCGCGACTTGATGGCTTCCAGGGGGGTCGGTTTTTTTTATGGTGTCTGCTTCTGGCTAATGGCCGTGGTGCTGGGTATAGTGTTCCGCAATAAGCCTGAGTTTGCGATGACCATTGCGTCAGGATGTTTGCTGGTCGGCCCGTTTCTAGCCATGGGGCTGTACGAGGTCAGTCGGCGCCGTGAACAAGGACTGCCGGTCGAACTGGGAGCCTCATTGACCTGTTGGGACACGCACGTCGGTAGTATGGGCATGTTGTTGCTAGTGCTCATTGTTCTGGAGTTGCTGTGGGGGCGCGCTTCGCTGGTGGTATTTGCCGTATTTTTCAATACCGGCATGCCGTCCACAACGGGCGTGATGCAGGCTGTCTTCAATCCGGAAAACTGGGAATTTCTGGTTGTTTACCTGCTGGTTGGTGGGGTGTTTGCCGGTCTGGTTTATGCCGTATCCGTGGTGTCGATTCCGATGATCCTGGATCGCGACACCGACGCAATTTCCGCTGCCATTACCAGTATGCAGGTGGTTTTTGGCAACCCGGCGGTGATGCTGCTGTGGGGCGCATTGATAACCGCGCTAGTCGTTGTGGCGATGATTCCCTCGGGGGTCGGACTTTTGGTCATTGGCCCCTGGTTGGGCCACGCCAGCTGGCACGCATATCGCGGCTCGGTGCGCTGGGTTGATAGTGCAGGCGACCCTGCAAAAAAGCGCTATTGAGAGCGGAAATTTTAGCTGTCGGAACCTCAAGCGCGCCTGAAATGGTAAAGTCACATCTATAACTTGAAAGTACACTTTGGCAACACCCAACTACGGCTATGAAAAGCGCCAGAAAGAACTGGCAAAAAAGAAGAAAAAAGAGGAAAAACTCAAACACAAGGCCGAGCGCAAGGTCGGTGACAGTGCGGAAGATGGCGTGCCTGACGACAGCGCTGTCACCCAGCCGACCGAGCTGGGACCTGACACGGCAGGCCAGGCCTGAAGTTTACTTCGCCAGCCAGCCCAAACCTTTGGCGTGCAGACTCTGGATATAGAGCCGCTGCGGTGTTTCCGTCACGGCGGTGGTCTCCGGGTAAGCGCCGGCTGGATCCTGCAGGTCGGCGACAACTTTCCCATCTCCGGTAAGTGCCGTCACTTGAACATAGGCTGCGAGCTTGTCGATGATTGGGTTGCGCGGTTTGGCAAAACCGAGTCACACCCAGCCGTCCAGATGTTAGTGAATGCCACTCCTCATCGCCAATTTTCAATCGAACTGTAATCGCCGTGCATTGGTACACTGACCACTGAATCCAACAGGGTCACTGAAACCTCATGCACCCGAACCACCTACCATCCGCCACTGCAACCCGGACTGTGCAGACTGTGCTGGCGCGCAGCGGCACCGAGACGCACCAGCTGGTGCAGATATTGCGCGAGATGCAGGCCTTGCAGACCTGGCTACCGCGTGACAGTCTGAGTCAAGTCGCCGCAGCCTTGGGCCTGACCCTGGCACAGGTGCAGGGCGTTGCAAGCTTCTACCGCTTTCTGCACACCCAGCCGGTGGGCGTTTACCGCGTGCTGTTCAGTGACAACGTGACGGACCGCATGCTGGGTAGCGAGGCGCTGATGGCTGAGCTGTGCAGGTGTCTGGGTGTGCTGCCGGGCGAAATGGGTGGTGACGGTCTGGTGAGTGTCGATAAAACCTCCTGCACCGGTCTGTGCGATCAAGGGCCTGCCTTGTTGATCAACCATCAGTGGGCCGTAACCCGGCTCGATGCCGAACGGGTGGCGCAACTGGCCGGGTTGATCCGGGCGCGAGTGCCGATGATGCACTGGCCGACGCAGTGGTTCGAAGTGCGAGACAACATCCAGCGTGCCGATGTGTTGCTTGCCCAGGCCGTGGCACCAGGCCTTGCACTGGCGGCGGCGCTGGCGCGCGGACCCGAGGCGATGCTGGTTGAGCTCAAGCGTTCCAACTTGCGTGGTCGCGGTGGTGCCGGCTTTGTGACCGGTCAGAAGTGGGAGTTGTGCCGTCAGGCGCCTGGCGCCGAGCACATTGTGGTGTGCAACGCCGACGAAGGCGAGCCCGGCACCTTCAAGGACCGCGTGCTGCTGAGCCGTTTTGCCGATGCCGTGTTTGAGGGCATGACGATTGCTGCGCATGTCATTGGCGCACGGCGTGGCTTTCTCTACCTGCGCGGTGAGTATCACTATTTGCTGGAGCCACTGCTGGCCGTGCTGCAGCGTCGACGCGCTGCGCATCTGCTTGGCACAGGCATCCTGGGGCGTGAAGCATTTGATTTCGACATCGCCATCCATGTTGGCGCTGGCGCCTATGTGTGCGGCGAAGAGTCGGCACTGATCGAGTCGCTCGAAGGCAAGCGTGGCACGCCGCGCATCCGGCCACCGTTTCCGGTGCACCAGGGCTACCTGGGCCACCCGACCATCGTCAACAATGTCGAGACCTTTTGCTGCACGGTGCCGGTTGCGCTCAACGGCGGTGCCTGGTGGGCGGCTATCGGTACGCCGCAATCGACCGGCACGAAGATTCATTCGGTCAGTGGTGACTGTGAACGCCCTGGCCTGTACGAGTACCCGTTTGGCACCCCCATCGCCCGTATTTTGCAAGACTGCGGTGCACGCAACACTCAGGCGGTGCAAGTCGGTGGCCCTTCCGGGCTGTGCCTGTCGGCCAATGAGTTCGATCGACGCATCGCGTTCGAGGACGTGCCGACGGCTGGCGCTTTCATGGTATTTGACAGCCGCCGCGACATGTTTGAAGTGGCGCGCAGTTTTGCCCATTTTTTTGCCCACGAGAGCTGCGGCTTTTGCACCCCATGCCGGGTCGGCACCGAACTGGTGGCAAGACGCATGGACAAGCTGGCCGCCGGTCACGGCTCACGCCAGGATATTGAAGTGTTGTTCGAGCTTGACAAATTGATGCACAGCGCCACCCATTGCGGCCTCGGCGCCAGCGCCTGCAATCCGCTGCGCGATACCATTTTGAAGTTCCGTCCGGCCTATGAGCAACACATGAAGTCGCCGCATTTTGAGCCCGCTTTCGATCTTGACGCCGAACTGTCAATTGCCCGGCGCATGACAGGTCGCGACGACGCTGGCGCGCATCTGGAGGACCTGGCATGACGGATGCAATTCCAGCTAAATCGAGCTTTTTGCTGGATGGCATAGAGGTGGCGTTTGAAGCCGATGAAACCATTTTGCAGGCCGCCAGCCGCGCGCATCACTACATTCCGCACCTGTGCTGGCACCCCGAATTTCCAGCCCATGGTTCCTGTCGTTTGTGCAGCGTCAAGGTCAATGGCCATGCGGGTGCTGCCTGCACGCTGCGCGCTGCGCCGGGGCTGGTGGTGCAAAGCAATACCGACGAACTCAATGGCCAACGCAAGCGGCTGTTGCAAATGCTGTTCATAGAAGGCAATCACTTTTGCCCAAGTTGCGAAAAAAGCGGCAACTGCCTGCTGCAGGCGACGGCCTACCAGATGGGCATGGAAGGCCCCCACTTTGAGGAGTTTTATCCGGACCGCCCGGTCGACGCCAGCCACCCCGACATCCTGCTGGATTTCAACCGCTGCATTCTGTGCGAGTTGTGTGTCAGGGCCAGCCGCGATGTCGATGGCAAGAACGTGTTTGCCATCGGCGGGCATGGCATTGGCACCCACCTGCTGGTCAATAGCGAGTCCGGCTGCCTGGCCGACTCCGCCATGTCACTTGACGACCGCGCCGCCAGCATCTGCCCGGTGGGTGTGATCCTGCCCAAGCGCCGCGGTTTTGCGGTCCCGATCGGACAACGGCGCTTTGACGGGAAATCGGTGGCCGAGCAGGCGCAGGGGGATACCTCATGAGCGGTGTCGCCGTACCGTACGCCGCACGCAAGTTCAAGCTTGCCACGGTCTCGCTGGCTGGCTGCTTTGGCTGCCACATGTCGTTGCTCGATGTTGACGAGCGTTTCTTTGAACTGATAGAACACATTGAGTTCGACCGCTCACCGCTGACTGACATCAAGACGCTGGGGCAGTGCGACATCGGCTTGATTGAAGGCGGACTTTGCAACGCCGAGAACGTGCAGGTGCTGCGTGACTTTCGCGCCCACTGCAAGACACTGGTGGCGGTGGGCGCCTGCGCCATCAACGGCGGTTTGCCGGCGCAGCGCAATCATCTGGACCTGGCGACGCTGCTGACCGACGTCTACCACAGTCGACCTGGTATGAGCAGTGGCAGCGCCATTCCGAACGACCCCGAGTTGCCGCTGCCGCTGAATAAGGTGCGCCCGATTCATGAGGTGGTGCACGTGGATTACTTTCTGCCCGGCTGCCCGCCGTCGGCCGACACTTTCTGGCGCTTCCTGAACGACCTGATGGCCGGGCGCACACCGCACCTTGGCCACGCTTCGCTGCACTACGACTGAGCATGACATCTTCACTTGAAACCGCAACCCCCGAAGCCGTCACGCAAGGTCTGCGCCGAGTCGCCATCGACCCGGTCTCGCGCGTCGAAGGCCATGGCAAGGTGACGATTCTGCTGGATGCACAAAACCATGTGCAGCAGGTGCGCCTGCACATCGTCGAGTTCCGTGGCTTCGAGAAATTCATTGAAGGCCGCCCTTACTGGGAAGTGCCGGTGATGGTGCAGCGGCTGTGCGGCATCTGTCCGGTGTCGCACCACCTGGCCGCGTCCAAGGCGTTTGACCGCGTGGTGGGCGCGCTGGCCATCACACCCAGCGCGGAAAAAATACGTCGACTGATGCACTACGGCCAGGTCATGCAGTCTCACGCCTTGCATTTTTTCTATTTGGCGTCGCCTGACCTGCTGTTTGGTTTTGACTCGGAAGTGAACCGGCGCAACATCGTCGGCGTGGCACGGGCGCACCCGGACATTGCAAGAAAAGGTGTGATGCTGCGCAAGTTTGGCCAGGAGGTGATCCGCGCCACGGCCGGCAAGCGGGTGCATGGTACCGGCTCGGTGCCGGGGGGAGTCAACAAGCATGTGAGCCTTGACGACCGCGCGCTGCTGCGGCGCGACGTAGCACAAATGCTGGCCTGGGCGCAGGATGCCGTGACGATTGCCAGGCAGCTACATGCGCAAAATCCGTCGCTGTACGACAGCTTTGGCAGCTTGCGCTCCAACATGCTGTCGCTGGTGCGCGCCGACGGGGCGCTTGACCTGTATGACGGTGTGCTGCGGGCACGTGATGCGACGGGCAGCGTCATCTTTGACGGCGTTTGCGATCAGGACTACCTTGACCTGATCGAGGAAGAGGTCAAACCCTGGACTTATATGAAGTTCCCCTTCCTCCGGAGTCTCGGGGCGGAGCTGGGTTGGTACCGGGTTGGACCACTGGCGCGGCTGCAAAACTGTGACTTCATCCCCAGCCCGTTGGCCGAGGCCCAGCGGCTTGAGTTCATCACCTGGGGCAAGGGCGCGACCATTCACGCAACGCTGGCCTACCATTGGGCGCGCATGATCGAGCTGTTGCATTGCGTTGAGGTGATCAAGGAATTGCTCGACGACCCCGACATCCTGGCTGGCGACTTGATGGCGCTCGGGCCACGCCAGCAGTCCCCGCAAGCCGGCGCTGCGCGTCGGCGGGGCGTCGGTGTGATTGAGGCCCCGCGTGGCACCTTGATCCATCACTACGAGGTCGGCGACGACGATCTGGTGACCCGGTGCAACCTGATTGTCTCCACCACCCACAACAACCAGGCCATGAACGAGGCGGTGCGTTCGGTGGCACGCCAGTACCTGGACGGGCGTGCGCTGACTGAAGGTTTGCTCAATCACATTGAGGTGGCCATCCGCGCCTATGACCCGTGCCTGTCGTGTGCCACTCACGCTTTGGGCCAGATGCCGCTGGAAGTAGCGCTGGTCGGGCCCGCCGGCGAATTGATTGACCGTGTGGCCCGATCACAGCAGGGCGAATTCACGCATGCGCTGAGCTTGCCGGGGGGGCGGCCAGTGTGATGCAGCCAGCTGCGCGAGTGGCGCCATTGCTGGTGTTTGCCTGGGGCAATCCGAGCCGCGGCGACGACGCTCTGGGCCCGCTGTGCGTTGAGCGACTGCGCGCCGAGCTGGCGCCGTGCGCAGCTGTGGAATTGCTGGAAGATTACCAGTTGCAAATTGAACATGCGCTTGACCTCGCAGGCCGCCAGCGTGTGCTGTTTGTTGATGCCAGCCTGAGTTGCCGGGCGCCGTTTGAAGTGACATCGTTATTGCCTGAAAGCGGTGCTGCCAGCTTCACCACGCACGCGCTGTCGCCACAAGCCTTGCTGCAGTTCTATCGGGACTTGCACGGTGAGGCGCCGCCGCCGTGCACGCTGCTGGCGATTCGCGGTGAGCGCTTCGAGCTGGGCGAACCGCCCAGTGCCAGCGCCATGACCCATCTGGAAGCGGCCTTGCAATGGGCCCGGGAGTGGCTGGCTGCCTGAACCTTCAGGTTACCGGGTTTTGCAGCATTTGTTGCGCCAAGGCATTCATGGCTGCCTTGGAATGATCACTGGGGCTGATGATTTTTGCGTGCTCAAAGCGCAAGAAATTGCGCTGCATCGACTGCAGGTAGACCGGATCGTAGTGTTGCGTCAATAGTTGTTGCACCACTGGCGCAATGTTGCCAGCCCGAACCGATGCCTGCCAGCCCGCTACCACTACTTTGCCGCGGAACTCGGCCAGCACCTGCAGACGTTCGCAAAAGTGTTCGATCTCCTGCACATAGAAAGCGTAGTCTTCCAGCAGCAGCGCCACCCGTTCAGCATCCGGCAGTACCAGGTTCAGACAGGGGCTTTGGCGCATGGCCTCAATCAGCGAAGGCGGCACGCTCACATTACCTACCTTCTTGCTTTCGCTTTCAATGAACACCGGGCGCGCCGGGTCAATCCGCTTTAGCGCTTCCCAGACCAGTGTGTCAAAGCGCTTTTGCGTCGGTTGTGCCAGCCCCGGAATGGCGCCCAGCACCGAGCTGCGGTGATTCGCCAGGGCTTCCAGGTCCAGCACCTGGGCGCCGTGTGCTGCCAGGGCTTGCAGCAGCCGGGTTTTACCGGAGCCGGTGGTGCCGCAGACCACGCGCAAGTCCAGGGCACTCACCAGGCGCGGGATGTCCTGCACCACAGCCGCCCGAAAAGCCTTGTAACCGCCCTCAACCAGGGTGACGCGAAAGCCGATTTGTGACAGGATCAAAGACAGCGCGCCGCTACGCTGGCCACCGCGCCAGCAATAGGTCAGCGGTTTCCAGTCTTTCGGTTTGGTGATTACCTCGCGCTCGATGTGAGCGGCAATATTGCGCGCGGCAATGGCGGCACCGCGTTTTTTGGCCTCGAACGCGTTGACCTGCTTGTACAGGGTGCCGATGGCGCGGCGTTCTTCGTTGTTGAGCGTCGGCCAATTGCTGGCAGCGGGCAGGTGGTCTTCTTCAAACTCAGCTTCGCTGCGGGCGTCAATGACCGTGTCAAACTCGTGCAGACGCCCGAGGACTTCGCTGGCAGCCAGTGTGTTCAGGCTCATTTCAGCAGCTTGCGCAGTTCCGGCCATACGTTCCCCAGCATGACCGGGTGCGCCACTTCCCTGGGGTGAATGCGGTCAGCCTGAAACAGTGCTTCACTGTCGGGTACATCGGCAACGCCCTTGAGCAGGAACGGCACCAGACCCGCCTGGTTGGCCTTGGCCACACGAGCGTACATCGCGGCAAAGCGCGCGCTGTAGTCCTGGCCGTAGTTGGGCGGCATCTGCATGCCAATCAGCAGTACGCGGGCGCCTGCTTTGCGGGCGGCTTGCGTCATCTGGTTGAGATTGTCTTCCGTCATCGGCAACGGCAAGCCACGCAAGGCGTCATTGGCGCCCAGCTCAATGACCAGATGGGTCGGCTGATGTTGGGCCAGAAGTGACCCCAGGCGTGAGCGGCCGCCCGATGTGGTGTCGCCGCTGATACTGGCATTGACGACGCTGGCCGAAATATTTTCGGCCTTCAGGCGTTGCTCCAGCAGTGCGACCCAGCCGGTGCCGCGTTTCAGGCCATACTCGGCACTGAGCGAATCGCCCAGCACCAGAAGGGTCTGCGGCTTTGGCGCTGCCGCTTGTGATAACCCCGCAATGGCGCACAGTAAACCGGTCGCGATAAAGTAACGCCGATACAAAGAAAGATTCATGTCTGATTCAATTGTTTCCGTTGAGCATGTTTTCAAGTCGGTCATTGATTCCACCGGCACACTTGACATTTTGCGCGATATTGACTTTGTGCTGGATACCCGGGAGGCGGTGGCCATTGTCGGTGCTTCCGGTTCCGGTAAAAGCACGCTGCTTTCCATCATTGCCGGGCTCGACACCCCGACGCGCGGTACCGTGCGGCTGGCCGGGCAGGACCTGTTTGCCATGAACGAGGACGAGCGCGCTGCGCTGCGCGCGCAAAAAGTCGGTTTCGTGTTCCAGAGTTTTCAGTTGCTGGGCAATCTGACGGCGCTCGAAAACGTGATGTTGCCGCTTGAGCTGGCGGGGCGGCGTGACGCCCGCAAAGCGGCCACCGAGATGCTGGCGCGGGTTGGCCTGTCGGAGCGTCTGGGCCATTACCCCAAGGTCCTCAGTGGCGGCGAGCAGCAGCGGGTGGCCCTGGCACGTGCCTTTGTCGTCAAACCCGCCGTCCTGCTGGCGGATGAACCCACCGGCAGCCTGGACTTTGCCACCGGTGAAAAGGTCATGGAGCTGATGTTTGATCTGAACCGCGAGCAGGGCACCACGCTGGTGCTGGTGACGCACGACAACGCCATCGCCACGCGCTGCCAGCGGCGCATCACGATAGAGGCCGGGCAGGTGCTTGTTGCGACAGATGAAGCGGCTTTATTGCCATAGTCCAGACCGCGTCTTTACCTGACTCAAGGTTGCAGGGTCAGTACATCGGCCAGGGCCAGCGCATGGATGCGCTCAGCCATCGGATAAGAGTGAGACCCGGCATGCACCACGTGCAGCGTATCGAGTTTGAGGTCTCTAAGCGCGCTGTGCATGGAAGCGTTGGTGCGCGGGTTGTCGGTGAGCTTGAACTCGAACCCCCGGCGCACGCCATCTTGCTGAATGAGTAAATCCAGTTCAGCACCGGTGTGCAACTTCCAGTAGTGGCATTGCTCAGTGGTTGCACCTAGTGCGGCCACGACTTGACCCATGGCAAAACCTTCCCATGAGGCACCCGCCTTGGGATGACCCAGCAAGGCGGCTTCGCTCTCCAGCCCCAGCAAAGTGTGCAACATGCCGCTGTCGGACAAATAAATTTTGGGGGCCTTGACTTCGCGCTTGCCCAGGTTTTCATGCCAGGGCGCAAGCACGCGCACCATGAACGTGGCGGCCAGGATATCGAGGTAATGGCGCACGGTTTTTTCTGAAACACCGAAGGCCCGGGCCAGTTCAGCGCCATTCCAGGTTTGCCCGTGGTAGTGAGCCAGCATGCCCCAAAAACGGCGCAGCGTGGCGGGGGGTAAGCGCAAGCCCAATGCGGGTATGTCGCGCTCAAGATAGGTTCGCGTAAATGCTTGACGCCAGCGCACCGATGCAGCTTGTGTTTCAAGGTAGGCACGTGGAAAGCCGCCCTGCACCCAGAGTCTGCACGCGTTTTCCACGCTCACTTCGGACAGGTCAAAACCGGTTAGCTCGTGATAGACGACCCTGCCTGCCAGTGTCTCGGCCGATTGCTGCGCAAGTTCTGGCGAGGCGCTTCCGAGCAGGAGAAACCGGGCGGGCCGCGCTGGACGATCAGCGAGCACCCGCAGGGCCGGGAAAAGCTGGGGCAGCGTCTGTATTTCGTCTAGCACCACCAGCCCCGTGAGCGAGTCGAGTGCCAGCATGGGTGAGGCCAGACGTGCCGCGTCACGCGGGTCTTCGAGGTCAAAAAAGTGCGAAGTCTCACCCTCAGCCAGTTGCCGGGCGAGCGTGGTTTTGCCGGCCTGACGCGGACCAATCATGACAACCACCGGAAATTGTTCCAGCAGCAGGCGCAGCGTGCTCAAATGCTTGGTACGCGAAATAGAAGGCATAAACATGAAAATAAGGAGTCAGACTCCAGAATATCACATTGGAGATGTCTTGTTGGGATTTTAGTTTCTACTGCAGTTTTTTAAGCCATTTTTGCCTGTAGCGCCCGTGCAGTATGCGCAAGAAGCTACCAATATAATAGCAAATGCGATAACTCGCACCAGGCGGAAGGTGTGGCTTGCGGACTCCGGCCCACGCTCGCGGGTGGGCTAAACAAAATCATCGGCTTGACGTCATCGCTGGTGAAGTCGCCGATTGACGCCTTAGACCGATTGCGGCTGCTCACCACGGGCAGCTATCTGGCGGCTCAATTTTCGATTCTTGGTAACCTGCCAACGGTCATTCATATTGCATGTAAGGTGTCCATTGCGATCTGTGACCGTAGGGCGGACCAGCCATTCGTTGGCGGCGTCGCGGAACTGGAACCAGTCAAACGTCGCGCCATTGCGGTCTGACACGTTGCTGCATCCTTGACCGAATCGAGCGATCAAGAAAGCAGCGAGGACTCAACCGCGTACCAAGTTTCCACGTTCTGTGCGACAAGCAGGCCTTTACCCTGATCGACTGGCGTGTAGGGAGTTCGGTCAAGTCGTGCGACCCACCCACCGGCCTCAGTAATGAAGAGCGCTCCCGGGGCATGGTCCCAGGGTTCCGTGCGCCAAAACAAGGCGAAGTTCTGCTCACCTGTGGCGACCGCAGGGTACTCATGGCCGGCGCAACGTAGGCCCGGCAGAATCGCTCGAACTCGTTGCGCACGACTTTCAATTTCTGCGCGCAACACAGGCGGCAAAAAGCGCGTCAGGACAGCCCCGCGTAACTCGTCAGTCGCCGGAGTTTCCCGAGGTGCGACGATTCGGGCGCCTCCCAAATACGCACCGCTACCCCTTTCCGCGACAGCGATTTTGTTCGTCAGTGGGTCCAACATCCAACTGGCCACAGCTTCACCCCCGCGCAACAGCGCAACCATGACTGAAAAACAAGGTTTGCCTTCGACAAAATTGGACGTGCCGTCCAGCGGATCAACCAGCCAAAGATCGGCTTCTTCAGTCAAGCGTTGATAGAGCTCGGGCTGCGCTGAGGCCGCTTCTTCCCCGAGCACAACGGAGGCCGGGTGCAACTCCATCAATCCCTTGGTCAAAAGTGCCTCCGCTTCACGGTCTGCTGCGGTCACTAACTCGCCCGGCGACTTTTCTTCGATATCGTCGGAATGCAGAGCCAGAAATCGCGGAAGGATCGCTTCCGCAGAGGTGCGTCGGATCAGTTCTGCAACACGTTCAATCATGAGGTTCCTTGTAGGTCACGCGCTGCTCAGTCGGTGAATTTCGCAGTGCGAAGTATCGCTGATCACATCGAGAACCTTCGCGGAAATAGGGGGTTTCGATGGCTCGGCCGGTCAAATGTACGGCACCCCTGAATTTCATCGGTTCAGTCCACGCCGGCCGTGTGTGATCCATCGTTGCGTGCCCCTATCGGCTATAAAACTTTGCGCCAGGCCTGGCTCTGATGCAGCGATGGCGGGCGCCGTGATCTCCGAAATCGACGCCACCTTTCTGACGATCAGGCTACTGGGGTCGATGTCGGGTATCGAGCGTGCATTTGAGGCAGACCTATGTCGGCTCAACCTGCAAGCGCTTCTTTCACACCGCAGACTTCCGCACCCATGACTCACCCAATTTGAATTCTGCGTACCCGTCACCTTGTTCGGCGGGTGGATTGGGTGTCCGGTCGTCGTCCCCATTCGCGGTCGCCACGGGGTGGGCTTGCCAGCAAAGGCGTTAACTCAATAGCGGCCGTGAGCAAAGCAATCATGCCCGCGAGCGTGGGCCAGAGAACGGATACCCGGTCCGCCTGCCTGCCAACAGGCGCAAGACAAGCCGCGATAATCACGCCATGTCTTCCCCCAAAGTCCTATTCGGCTTTCATGCCGTCGGCGTGCGTCTCAAAACCGCGCCCCAATCGATTGTCGAGATTTATTTCGAGCCAACGCGCCGTGATGCGCGCATGCGGGCGTTTCTGGAAAAAGCCAATGAGGCCGGTTTGCGTCTGATCGAGGCGGACGGCATGCGACTGGCCAAACTCTGTGGCGGCCACGGTCATCAGGGGGTGGCGGCGCGGGTGCAGCAGTTGGCCCCGGTGAAATCACTCGACGAACTGCTGGAGCAACTCGAAGCGTCGCAAGCCGCCAAACCGCCCGCCGAGCGCGATGTGCCGTTGCTTCTGGTACTCGACGGCGTCACCGATCCGCACAACCTGGGCGCTTGCCTGCGGGTCGCCGACGGCGCCGGCGTGCATGCCGTGATTGCGCCCAAGGACCATGCCGCCGGTATCAACGCCACGGTGGCCAAGGTCGCCAGCGGGGCGGCCGAGACGGTGCCGTATTTCATGGTCACCAATCTTGCGCGCAGCCTCAATGAGCTGAAGGAACGCAACATCTGGATCATCGGTACCAGCGACGTGGCAGCCAAAACGATTTACCAGGCTGACCTGACAGTCCCGCTGGCGCTGGTGCTGGGGGCCGAGGGCGACGGCATGCGCCAGCTCACCGCCAAAACCTGCGACGAACTGGTCAGTATCCCGATGCGCGGTGCGGTCGAAAGCCTGAACGTGTCGGTGGCCAGCGGCGTCTGCCTTTACGAGGCTGTGCGTCAGCGCAGCTAAAACCCCCATCACTTAAAACCCAACCTGAGCAACACCCATCATGAATCGTATTGCTATACTTTTAGTAGCTGTTTGTGCAGCACTGGCGGGCACCAGCTGCACGCAGGAGCAACAAAACAAGATCAGCCGTGACATCCAGAACTGGACCGGCACCAACGGCGTGCTGGAGTTCTACGCGGGCGACAAGCTGGTGCGCCGTTTTCTGAAAATCGACAAACTCAGCACCGCCATGGGCACTGAGGACGGCAAGCCACGTTCCTACCGCTATGGCTACGGCGTGCTGGATGAAAACCTGAACCTCGTGGCCGACCCCGGAGAGAAAAAAGTGTATTTCGAAATCAGCGACTTTGGCTCCAACTACATCTTCTTTGAAAACCCGCGCTGAGCGTCTGGCCACCATGGACCAAACAGAAGACTTGAGCGAACGCCGCCTGGCCGATGCCTGGGCCGAGTTGCAAAACTACGCGGACCAGGGCAACCCGCTGCAATCCGACGCCTATCGGCTGGCCTTTGCTGACCCCGAATTTTTGCTGCGCCGTGAAACCCGCGGCATCCGTTTTCAGCTGGAAATGCTGAAACCCGATCTGGACCAGGCGGCGCAAGGCATTGAAAGCACGGTTGTCGTTTTTGGTAGCGCCCGCTTCCCTTCACCGGAAGAGGCGCAGACCGGCCTGCAAGCGCAGGCGAGCGGCGACGCCGGTGCGCTGGCGCGGGCCCGGCGGCAACTGCACAACGCCCATTACTACGATCAGGCACGCCTGTTTGCCCGTCTGGTGGCGGGTTACAGCGCGCAGCGCGAGTGCACTGAACGCCTGTTCATTGCCACCGGCGGTGGCCCCGGCATCATGGAGGCTGCCAACCGGGGTGCCCACGAGATGGGCGCGCTGAGCGTGGGCCTGAACATTGCGCTGCCACACGAGCAAAGCGCCAACCGCTATGTGACGCGCAGCCTGAGCTTCAAGTTTCACTACTTTGCGCTGCGCAAAATGCATTTCATGATGCGGGCCAAAGCGCTGGTGGCCTTTCCCGGCGGCTTTGGTACCCTGGACGAATTGTTTGAGGTCATCACGCTGGTGCAAACCGGTAAAGCCAGGCCGGTGCCTATTGTTCTGTTTGGCAGCGACTACTGGAAGCGACTGCTCAACACGGATGTGATGCTTGAAGAAGGCGTCATCGCAGAGCAGGACCTGGCGCTGTTCAGCTACGTCGACACGCCGCAAGCGGCGTGGGACGTGATCCGGACCTTTTACGGTCTGGATTCTTCTGCCTGAGGCTTGCCTCAAGGGTCAATCGCCGGTACTTCCGGTTCTTGCACCGCCGCAGAATCCGGTAACGGTTGAACGGCAAAACCGGAAAGGTCAACTGCGCCCATTGTGCTCATCGTCTCGATTGAGCTGGTAATCGATGCAGTGTGGTCAACGTTCGACGAAAAAGACGCCGGCGGGTAGAGCCAGATCAGGCAGACGGCGGCAACGACCGTCAGCCAGAGGCCCGTGATTTTGGTTGAAGGCTTTTCCTCGACACGGGTTTCGCGAGCATTGATTTGAAGCGTTTTCATGGTTTTTTCCTGCGCGGTTATGGTTTTGGACCGTCGAGACATTCGACGATCTCAAAAGGTAATACGCGGTGGCAGAAAAAAACCGGACAGGAACCCGCTTGAGGTGTGGCCTCAGCGGGACAGGTTGCTTCAGGGCGGGCTAATTCCGGGGGGCTGCATTGACCGGTTTGACGGGTTTTTTCATAGCCTTGGTCGCTTTCCCTGTTGCCCGTTTCTTGACTTTATTCTTGGGTCCCGGTGGATTGGGTCCCGGTGGAACTTTATTGATGATTGAGTGCTGATCGGCCTTCGGATTTTTGGTCGGCGTTGCCTTTTTTACCGGTGCCACTTCGTTTGCCGCGGGAGCCGAGGCGCTGTTTCGGGGCGCTGGCGCGTCTGCCGTGTGCGCTGCCGGACTGAGCGCCATCAGCATGCTGCCGAGCAGCCCCAGGGCTGACCAGCCCCGGCTCCTTGCCAAGACAGTTTTAGGGGTTCTATCCTTCATTCAGAGTCTCCATGGTTATAGAAAAATATCGACCTTGCGGACGGTGCGGGAATCCATTGTGACTGATCGTGTCAGCTCGTCGCGCAGGTTCTGCAAGGCGATGAATGTTGGCGCGGCGGCGCCGAGCGCGTCTCGCAGCACTGGCAGGGCGCGATTCAGAAGTTTGAGCGCCGGTTCTCTTTGCTGCGTGACCCACAGGGCGCGCGCCTGATGGGCCGACAGCAACAATACCAGTGGATGGTCTGCACCCACGAGCTGCGCGTATTCGGTGGCTGCCGCCTGCATCAGGGTCAGTGCCGCTTCGTGCTGGCCAAGTGCTTGCGCCGAAATACCCTGGAACAAGCGCAACCGGCCAAAAATGCGACGGTCGGCATGATCGCCGGTTTCAAAGCGGCTCTGGACACGCTGCAACACCGTTTGCGCGGCCTGCGGCTGACCACTGTGCAACAGTGCTTCTGCCTGCGTCAGCAAGGCCCATAGCTTGACGTATTCGGGTAGTTTCACCTCGGCTCCCGAGTCTCCGAGCGCCCGCAGCCGGGTCCATTGATCAGCATGTTCATGGGTCCTGCCGTTAAGCGCCAGGACACGGCACAAGCTGAGCAGGGCTTCGGCCTGCCGCAGAGGCGACTGATCAGCCCCCAGTTGTGCCAACAGCGACGGCAGCAGTTCCTGCGCCCGATCCCGGTAACCTTGCAGCAGCAGCACGCTGATTTGACGCTGGCGCAGCATGGTGCACGATTCTGCACCTCGATTGAGATCGTGTTCGCACTGTGTTGCGGCCAGTTCGAAATGCTCTTCCGCCAGCCGAAATTGGCCCGCCGTGTTCTCGAGTGTTGCCCGCGTCGTTTGAATCGTCACGAAATCCCACGGCTGCAAACCCTTGATGTTGCCAGCACCCGCCAGCAAGGTGTCCAGGCGTTCAATGGCCCGCTGGCTGGCACCAGTTTGCGCTTCAACCTCGGCCAGCGATTTGATGACGAAGACCGTGCGCAAATCATGGGCGCCAAAAACCTGATTTGAATACGCTAACGCAGACTCCAGCAAGCCGCGTGCCTTGGGCAAGTCGCCCCGGCTGCGGGCAATTGAACCTAGTACCGAGGAATACTGGGCCGTGAATTCGGCATCATCCCGATGCCGGTCATAATGCGTGACGGCCTGCGTCAACAGGTCTTCGGCGCGCCCGTTGTCGCCCATCGTCTGCGCCAGTTCGGCCTGCTGCGCCAGAGCCAGTGCGCTATCGCGCGCTTGCCCCAATTGCGTGAAGCGCTGCACCACTTCGGTGAGGGTTTGATCGGCCTTTTTATAGTCCGACATGTTGCTCTGTGCATCAGCCAGGCCACGCAACAGTTCGGCTTGCAAGCGGGGCTGAAAATTCAGCGTCGAGACGATCGTTTTCTGGCCTTGATCGAGCAACTGCCGGGCCGTGATTTCTGCACCGTGTGACAAGTCCGGGTCGGCCTGGCGGAACATGTCAATCAGAAAATCACGTGCTGCCGTGGCGCGCGCAGATTCCTGCCGTGCCTGCAAGCCCAGCACAACGGCGGTGGTGGCGACCGCGATGAGCGACAGCACGGCGCCCGATCCGAATGCCACACTCCAGCGATGGCGGGCCACCCATTTGCGCAATCGATACGCTGTACTGGGGGTTTTGGCCTGCACCGGCTCACCGTTAAGCCAGCGTTCCAGATCGGTGCGCAAGGCCGCTGCTGATTCGTAGCGCCGGTCAGGTTGTTTGTCCATCGCCTTGAGCACGATGGCGTCCAGGTCGCTGGCCAGCGCCTTGCGCAAGGCGTGGACAGAAGTGCCTCTGGCCGCTGCCGCTGCCTCGGTCAGGCTGCGCCGGCTGGGCGCCCGCGGCTCGGCCTCCAGAATGGCGTGTTCGAGCTGTGCGGCAGTCACCATTGTGAGTTCATAAGGCCGTTCGCCACTGAGCAACTCGTACAGCACAACGCCTAGCGAATAGCCGTCACTGGCGGTGTTTAGCGGCAGTCCGCGCAACTGCTCCGGGCTTGCGTACTGGGGCGTCAGCGGTTGGCCGGCGGCCCGTGTGAGTTCAGTAGCGTCCACTTCCATGCCACCGGTTTCAAGCAATTTGGCGATGCCAAAGTCCAGCAGTTGTACCTGGCCCTGGGATGTGACAAGAATGTTGGCCGGCTTCAAGTCTCTATGAATCACCAGGTTGGCGTGTGCATGTTGAACCGCCAGCAGCACCTGAAGAAACAGGCGAACACGCGCGCTCAGGTCGAGTTGAGCCCGGTCACACCAGCGGGTGAGCGCCTCGCCCTGCACATATTCCAGCGCCAGCCAGGGTTGCCCCGACGGGGTGACGCCGGCATCGAGCAACCCGGCAATATGCGGATGGTTCAGCGAGGCCAGAATGTCACGCTCGCGCTGGAAGCGCTGAACAAAGCTTTCGCGCTGGATGGCGCTGGCTTGAAGGTATAACAGCTTCAGGGCAACGTCACGTTTGAACGCGCCGTCATTGCGCGCCGCCAGCCAGACCTCAGCCATGCCGCCGGCACCGAGCGGGCGCAGCAATTGGTAGGGCCCGATCAATTGGCCGGCTGACCAGGCGCTGGTTGCCTGGATGGGCGGACTTTGCAGAGCCGGCGGTGCGGCCATGAATGCGCTGGTACGTAACAGGTTTCTCGCTTCCAGCATGCGTTCGAGCTGCGCCAGCAGAGGGTGCGATTGAAGCTTCAACTGCGCCAGTCGCGAGGCCAGGGCGCCGGCATCAAGCTCCTCCGTCTGTTCGTACAGGTCAGAGAGTTCGTTCCATTCGTCAATTGCGATAGGGTTCATGCCGCTGCTTTGGTCTGGGTGCCGGGATTATGAAAGGATAGGGCGGTGCGGGCAAGCCGGGTTCCGGTTCCAAGCGGATTTTCGGTTACGATTTCGCCATGCGGGCTGAATCGAACTCCGAAGCGCCGGTGCCATTGCCACCAGTCACGCTGTTGTTGCAACGGGTGGCCAATGGTGATCGTGGCGCACTCGACAGCGTTTTTTCTGCCCTCTACCCGGACCTCAAGCGCGTCGCCCGCGCCGCTTTATACCGGCAGGGGCGTAGCGACGCCATGCAGACCACCGGCCTGGTCCACGAGAGCTTCCTGCGGCTGGTCAGTGGCCAGCAACTGCGTTTGCAGGACCGGCGCCACTTTTTTGCTTACGCCGCCAAAACCATGCGTAACCTGATCATCGATAGCGCGCGCGAACGGATGGCGGACTGCCGTGGTGCCGGCGTCGAACACCTGACGCTGGGCGCAGCAGACGCGGTGCCGGTAGCAGATGACGCGATCAGCGATGAACTGGTACAGGTTGATGAGGCCTTGCGACAACTTGAAGTGGTGGACCCGGAACTGGCACAGCTGGTGGAGATGCGCTATTTTGGTGGCTACACGGAACTGGAGATTGCCGCATTGCTGAACATTACCGAGCGCACCGTGCGCCGGCGCTGGGAAAAAGCGCGCGCCTGGCTTTTCGTGGCACTGGCGCCGCAAGGTGTGCCGGCGGCTGCAAGCGACGCCAACAGCGGGCAGTGACCTGCTTGCCGGGTTTGACTAGACCCAGCCGAACCACCCCAAAAGCCCGCCCGCCGCGAGCAGCCACAGCATGTGCAACCGGGTGCGCCAGACCAGCAGTGCCGTCACGGCGGTGAGCAGCCACAAGGGCCAGTTTTTCACCGCACTGCCATGACTGGCAGCCAGAATCCAGCCCGTCGCGATCAGCAGCGCAATCACGATCGGCGCCATGCCTTGCTTGAAGGCGCGTACTGAACGCAGTTCACGGTTTTGGTGACCCCAGCGCGCCGCAGCAAAGGTCAGGGTGGTGCTGGGCAGGAGAATGCCCAGCATGGCCAGCAGCACGCCCAGCGCAGCGCAAGGCCAGGCGCTGGGCCCGGCACCCAGACCGCCACCGGCGTTCATGCCCACGTTCCAGCCCAGCAGCGCAATAAACAACACATTGGGGCCGGGGGCTGCCTGCGCCAGCGCAATGGACGAGGTGAACTGGCTGTCGCTCAGCCAGTGCCGCTCGTCAACCAGATAGCGGTGCATGTCGGGCGCCGTCGTGATGGCACCGCCAATTGCCAGCAGCGACAGCGATAGAAAATGAATCAGCAGCGCCAGCCAGTCCACTGTGGTCATGACCAGGCTCACTTGTCGACCCCCGATGCGCGCAGCCGCCCCAGTTGTCGATAGGCCCAACAGCAGGCCATTCCACCAACGCCGGACAAAACCCCCACCAGCGGCCATCGCAATAACCCAATCGCTATAAAAGTAATAGCTGCCAGTGCCCAGCAGACGGTCTTTCCCATGATATTTTGCTTCAATGCGCCAATGAGTTTGAGTCCGGTGGCGGTAATCAGGCCGGCAGCAACCGCGCCCATGCCACGCAGTGCGCCCTGGACACCGGGTGAATCAGCAACGCCGGCAAAGATGGCCGCCAGCGCCAGCACAATCAGCAGCGGGAAAGTCAGCATGCCGGCCAGCGCCACCAGCGCGCCACGCAGACCAAAGTAGCGGTCGCCTATCATCAGTGACAGATTGACAACGTTCGGGCCTGGCAGAATTTGCGCCACCGCCCAGTCTTCGACAAACTCCTCGCGCGTCAGCCACTGCTTGTTTTCAACCAGTTCGCGTTGCACGATGGCCAGCACGCCACCAAAGCCTTGTAGCGCCAGTCGGGTGAATGACCAGAACAGGTCGTGCAAGGACGCAGGGCGCGGACGAGGCATTGGCGCGGCAGGCGTGACCACGTGGCGTTGCAGTGGCCCGATTTCAATAGACCGGCTGGTAGCGCAGCACTGCCGCCTTGACCTCGCCGGTCATCGCAAAACCGGCGCCGAAGCGTGCCGCCAGTTCATCGGCGCGTTTGACAAAGGCGTCGATTCCCATGCCATAGATGAACTGCATGGCGCCCCCGGTCCAGGCCGGGAAGCCGATGCCAAAAATCGAACCAATGTTGGCGTCATGCACGCTGGTGAGCACGTTTTCACTTAAGGCACGCGCGGTTTCCACCGCCTGGCGGTAGAGCAGGCGGTCTTTCAGGTCGGTTATGTTCCAAGGTGCGTCGGCTTTTTCAAACAGCGGTTTGAGCTGCGGCCAGAGAAATTTCTTCGCGCCTTTTTCTGTGGGGTATTCATAGAAGCCGGCGCCACCGGCTCGGCCCGGTCGTTTGTGCACTTTCACCATGCTGGCCACCAGCTGCTCACCCGCTGTCGCCGTGTAGACTTTGCCTTCAGCCGCAAAGTCAGCACGGGTCTGCTCCATGACGTGCAGGCTCAGGCTCAATGCTGTTTCATCCAGCACCGCCAACGGGCCGACTGGCATGCCGCACTGGATGCCGGCATTTTCAATCGCCGCCGCGGGGATGCCTTCGCCCAGCATGGCAACGCCTTCCATCACAAAAGTACCAAAGACACGGCTGGTGAAGAAGCCGCGCGAATCGTTCACCACAATGGGCATCTTGCCAATCGCCTGCACGTAGTCAAAGGCACGGGCCACGGTTTCGTCGCTGGTTTGTTGGCCGCGAATGATCTCCACCAGTTTCATCTTGTCGACCGGGCTGAAGAAGTGGATGCCGATGAATTTTTCGGGTGCGGCGCTCGCTGCGGCCAGGCCACTGATGGGCAGCGTCGAGGTGTTTGAGGCAAAGAAGCCAGCGGCGGCGAGCATCGGTTCGGCCTCTTTCGTGACCTTGGCTTTGAGCTCCCGGTTTTCAAACACCGCTTCGATGATCAGGTCGCAACCGGCCAGATCTGTCACCTGGTCGGTGGCCTGGATGCGGCCCAGAACTTTTTGCTGTTCATCGGCGCTCATCCGGCCCTTGTCGACGCGCGCCTGGGTGATTTTGGCGCTGTACGACTTGCCCAGATCGGCCTTTTCCTGGCTCACGTCCTTGAGCACCGTGGCGATACCCTTGCTGGCCTGCGCGAAGGCAATACCGGCCCCCATCATGCCAGCGCCGAGCAAGCCGACTTTGGCGGGTTTGAAGCGCGCCGCCCCGCCAGGACGGGATTGACCGCTTTTGATGGCATTGAGGTTGAAAAAGAAGGTGTTGATCATGGCGCGCGCGTTGCGGCCAGTCATGAGCTTGGCCAGGTAGCGGCTCTCGATGCGCAGCGCGGTGGGCAGATCCACCTGCAAGCCTTCGACCATGCAGGCCATGATGGCCTCCGGTGCCGGGTACAGGCCGCGCGTCTGCTTCTTGATCATCGCCGGTGCGACTACCAGCATGGTGGCCACAGCGGGACTGGAGGGCAAGCCGCCCGGTACCTTG
This sequence comes from uncultured beta proteobacterium, assembly GCA_963750815.1. GTDB lineage: Bacteria > Pseudomonadota > Gammaproteobacteria > Burkholderiales > Burkholderiaceae_C > Rhodoferax. The sequence goes on along the minus strand of CAVVRS010000002.1, from coordinate 2,680,498 downwards.
TAGCCTTTGGCTTCCCATGGGTGCTGGGCGCTGGGGTTGGCAGCGATCCAGGCGAGCGCCTGGGTGCGCAGGGCGGCTGCGGCGTTATCGCCCGGTGCAACGAGTTCATGCACCAGTCCCAGGGCCTTGGCATCCGTCGGCGAAAAGGTCTTGCCTTCCACCAGGTAGGGCTGCGCGCCCATCAGGCCGAGGTGGCGCGTCATCTTGGTGACGCCACTGGCGCCAGGCAGTAAACCCAGGCTCACTTCGGGCAGACCAAACTGGATTTTTCGGTCGTCCACCGCGATGCGGTAGTGGCCCACCAGTGCCACTTCCCAGCCCCCGCCCAGCGCCGTGCCGTTGAGGCAGCTGACCACCGGCTTGCCCAGCGTCTCCAGCGTGCGAAAGTTCTTTTTGACCAGCTCTATTTCGGTAAAGATGGCACCGGCGTCGGTCGTTTTCAGGCGCATCGCACCCTTCAGATCCGCGCCGGCAAAGAAGGTCGATTTGGCCGATGCCAGGATGATGCCTTTGATGGCCTCGCGGTCCTGCATAACCTGTGCTGCCAGTGCCGTCATGTCGTGCTGCCATTGCAGGCACATGGTATTGACAGGGGAGCCCGGCTCGTCGAAAGTGATGGTGGCAATGCCGTCTTGCAGTTCGTATCGGATGGTTTTCATGGGTTGCTCTCAATCAGTTGAGGACAGAGCCGGCTCGCTTGGCGTAGCTGCGGTCTGCCCCGCAAGGTTTCAGATTCTTTCCACAATCGTCGCAATGCCCATGCCGCCGCCAACACACAGCGTGGCCAGGCCGTAGCGCAGCTGGCGCCGCTGCAGTTCGTCAATCAGGGTGCTCAGGATCATGGCGCCGGTGGCGCCCAGCGGGTGGCCCATGGCAATGGCGCCGCCATTGACGTTGACCTTTTCATGCGGTACTTTCATTTCTTTCATGAAGCGCATCACTACGGCGGCAAAAGCCTCGTTGACTTCAAACAGGTCAATCTGGTCAATTGTCAGACCGGCTTTGAGCAGCGCCTTGCGCGCGGCCGGCATCGGGCCGGTCAGCATGATGGTCGGGTCGGCACCGCTCAGCGCCGCCGCCACAATGCGCGCGCGCGGCGTAAAGCCATGGGTTTTGCCAGCCGCCTCGGAGCCAATCAGGACGGCGGCAGCACCGTCCACAATGCCCGACGAATTGCCGGCGTGGTGCACATGGGCGATGCGCTCAACCTGCGGGTAGCGGGTCAGGGCGACCTGGTCAAACCCCATGCCGCCCATTTGCTCAAAAGCCGGTTTCAGCGCCGCCAGCCCTTCCAGGGTGGTGTTGGGCTTGATGAACTCATCCTGCGCCAGAATGACCTGGCCCAGGAAGTCGGTGACCGGAACCAAGGAGCGGCCAAAGTATCCGCTGGCACGGGCTTGGGTGGCGCGCAACTGCGACTCGAGCGCAAACGCATCCACGTCCTGGCGCGAAAAACCTTCCAGCGTGGCAATCAGGTCGGCACCAATGCCCTGCGGCACAAATGCCGTTTGCGAATTGGTCTCGGGGTCCATCGCCCAGGCGCCACCGTCCGAGCCAATGGGCACGCGGCTCATGCTCTCGACGCCGCCGGCCACCACCAGCTCTTCCCAGCCTGAGCGCACTTTTTGCGCTGCCAGGTTCACCGCTTCCAGGCCGGACGCACAAAAACGGTTGATCTGCACACCCGAGCAGGTGAAATCCCATCCGGCCTTGAGTGCCGCCACTTTGGGCAAAACAGCGCCCTGGTCGCCCACCGGGGAGACAATGCCCATCACAATATCGTCCACCTGGGCGGTGTCAAACTGATTGCGCTGCTGCAATTGCGTGAGCAGACCTGCCAGCAGCGTGACCGGCTTGACCTCGTACAGGCTGCCGTCTTTTTTGCCTTTGCCGCGCGGCGTGCGGACGGCGTCATATACAAATGCTTCAGTCATGGGAACTCCAGGTGAAAAATGGGTTCGCCAGGTTGGTCCTGCGAACCGCAAGAATGCAGTATATTGCTTTTAGCAAAGCGTTTGCTTTGTATAAATCAGCGGTTACCGCTGCCTGCTGAAATCAGGGCGTCAATCTGCGCGTCCTTGGCCAGCCAAAGTTGTTGTACCCATTGCTGGTAGGCTTCGCGCACGGTCGGGTCGGCGGCGTAGTCGCCTTGCGCCAGCGCTTTCGGAACCGGCAGGGCACGCACCCGCACGATCACCCGGCGCAATTTGCCGGTCAGGAATTGGGCAAACTTCGGTGCGCCGTCCGGGTAAACAATGGTCACATCCAGAATCGCCTGGAACTTGTCGCCCATGGCATTGAGCGCCAGCGCCAGGCCGCCGGCCTTGGGTTTGAGCAGATGGCGGTAAGGCGATTTTTGCCGCTGGTGTTTGGCCGGTGTAAAGCGCGTGCCTTCGAGAAAATTCATCACGCTGGTCGGAATCAGGGCAAATTTTTCGCAGGCCTGGCGCGTGGTGGCCTGGTCTTTGCCCCGCATTTCAGGGTGCGTTTTCAAAAACTCTTCGCTGTGCCGGCGCATGAAGGGGAACTCCAGCGCCCACCAGGCCAGCCCCATCACCGGTACCCAGATCAATTGCTGTTTCAAAAAGAATTTCAGCAGCGGAATGCGCCGGTTGAAAAGGTGCTGCAACACCAGAATATCCACCCACGACTGATGATTGCAATTGACCAGGTACCAGCTGCGGTAGTTCAGGCCTTCAATACCTTCCACATCCCAGAGCGTGCGTTGCGTGAGCCGCATCCAGCCACTGTTGCCGGCGATCCAGGCCTCGGCGATGTGCAGCAGAATCGGGTCAATCAGCAGCCGCACTTTTTTGACCGGGATGGCCAGCTTGAGCAGGGCAAACAAAAGCAGCAAGGGAACCCAGAACAGGACATTGAGCAGTAGTAGCGTGGCGGCAATCAGGCCCACCAGGGGCCAGGGTAAAAAATTCAGCATGTGGGGTCATTCCGTCAAAGGCATGGGCTAACGATAGCGCAAAACCGTACACTTGCCGACTGTTTCCCCGCCGCACTCATGAACGCCCCCGTTGACGTCTCCTTTTTCCCGCGTGCCGCCAAGCCCCTGAGCAGCTACCGCAAGTACTGGGCGGCGCGCTTTGGCACGGCCGGATTTCTGCCGGTGAACCGTGCCGGGATGGACAAGCTGGGCTGGGACAGCTGCGACGTCATCCTGGTGACCGGCGACGCCTATGTCGACCACCCGAGTTTTGGCATGGCGGTGATTGGCCGCATGCTCGAAGCCCAGGGTTTTCGGGTCGGCATCATCGCCCAGCCCGACTGGCACAGCGCCGAACCGTTCAAGGTACTGGGCAAGCCCAACCTGTTTTGGGGCGTGACCGCAGGCAACATGGATTCCATGATCAACCGCTACACCGCCGACCGCAAAATCCGCAGCGACGACGCCTACACCCCTGGCGATATCGGTGGCAAGCGCCCTGACCGCGCGGCCATCGTCTACAGCCAGCGCTGCCGCGAAGCCTTCAAGGAGGTGCCGATTGTGCTGGGTGGCATCGAGGGTTCGCTGCGCCGCATTGCGCACTACGATTACTGGTCGGACAAGGTGCGCCGCTCCATCGTGGTCGATGCCAAGTGCGATTTGCTGCTGTATGGCAATGCCGAACGCGCGATTGTCGAGATCGCCCACCGCCTGGCGGCGCGCGAACCGGTGGAAACCATCACCGATGTGCGCGGTACCGCTTTTGTGCGGCGCCCGGATGATGAGTCCGGCAAGGGCTGGTTTGAGATTGACTCCAGCAGTGTGGATGAGCCGGGCCGGGTGGAAGACCACATCAACCCCTATATGACGACGTCGGAGCAGGCGGCGGGGCAGGGCAGCACATGCGCCAGGGAAGATGCGGAGTATCAAAATGCTACAAATTCAATAGCTGCTTACGCATATTCAACGCGCGCTACAGAACTAAAAGACCAAAAAAATGAGGTAAATCCGGCGATCAAGCCGCTGACCTTCATGCCCAACCCCGCGCTCTATGGCAAGGGCAGCGTCAAGGTGCCGCCGCGCGAGCGCTCGGTGATTCGCCTGCCCAGCTTTGAGCAGGTCAAGTCCGACCCCGTGCTGTATGCCCACGCCAGCCGGGTACTGCACCTGGAGACCAACCCCGGCAACGCGCGCGCCCTGGTGCAGGCGCACGGCACCGGCGTTACGGCACGCGATGTCTGGATCACGCCGCCGCCGATTCCGCTCACGACTGCGGAGATGGACCTGGTGTTTGACCTGCCTTACGCGCGCAGCCCGCACCCCAGTTATGCGGACGAGAACGGCAGCCATGACCACGCCACCAAAATCCCGGCATGGGAGATGATCCGCTTCTCCATCAACATCATGCGCGGCTGCTTTGGCGGCTGCACCTTTTGCTCCATCACCGAGCACGAGGGCCGCATCATCCAGAGCCGCTCCGAAGACTCGGTGATCAAGGAAATTGAAGAAATCCGCGACAAGGTCAAAGGCTTTACCGGCACCATTTCCGACCTGGGCGGGCCCACCGCCAATATGTACCGCCTGGGCTGTCGCAGCCCCGCCATCGAGGCCGCCTGCCGCAAGCCCAGCTGCGTCTACCCCGGCATCTGCCAGAACCTGACCACCGACCACGACCCGCTGATCAAGATGTACCGGCGCGGCCGGGCACTCAAGGGCATCAAGAAGATTCTGATCGGCTCCGGTCTGCGCTACGACCTGGCGGTGCAAAGCCCCGAGTACGTGAAAGAACTGGTGACCCACCATGTGGGTGGCTACCTCAAGATCGCGCCGGAGCACACCGAGCAAGGGCCGCTGACCAAGATGATGAAGCCGGGTATCGGCAGCTACGACAAGTTCAAGACCTTGTTCGAAAAATTCAGCCTCGAAGCGGGCAAGAAGCAGTTTCTGGTTCCCTACTTCATTGCCGCCCACCCCGGCACCAGCGACGAAGACATGATGAATCTGGCGGTCTGGCTGAAGAAAAACGGCTTTCGCGCCGACCAGGTGCAAACCTTTTACCCCAGCCCGATGGCTACGGCCACGGCGATGTACCACACCGGCAAAAACCCGCTGCGCAGAATCACGCGCGACAGCGAAACGGTGGACATCGTGCGCGGCGACAAACGCCGGCGACTGCACAAGGCCTTTTTGCGTTACCACGACGCCAACAATTGGCCGCTGTTGCGCGAGGCGCTCAAAACCATGGGTCGGGCCGACCTGATTGGCAATGGCAAGCATCACCTGATCCCGACCTTTCAGCCGTTGACCGACGGAAATTACAGCAGTGCGCGTCGCAAGAATTCAACGCCAGTTGCCGCCAAGGCAACGCTGCAGGGCAAACTGCTGACCCAGCACACGGGTTTACCGCCGCGAAAGCGCTGAATTTTGCCAAACGACTTGCTTGTGGTAGCGTCGCGTTCCGATGTTCAGGATTTCCATCCCCTTTTTGCTGGCTGCGCTGGCCTGCCTGCCCGCAATCGCCGTGGCCGGCGACATCTATATCCGCTACGAGGCCGGGCAAAACCCGGTCCTCAGCAATGTGCCCCAAGGCGACGGCTTCAGTGTGCTGCTGGCGGACCCGCAGCAAGCCGTCGTAGCCGACTTGACTCGCCTGTTCATCGAGCCCACCCCACTTGCGCCTGTTTTGTCAGGTACGCTGCTGGAACGGGCGCGCCGTTTTGGCCCCTGGGTCGATGAAGCGGCGCGCGAGAGCAAGCTTGATGCCCGCCTGCTGCATGCCGTGATTGCTGCCGAGTCGGCTTACAACCCGGCGGCATTGTCGCCCAAGGGTGCGGTGGGCATCATGCAATTGCTGCCGGCCACGGCGCGGCGTTATGGCGTGGCGGACAGTCTGGATGCCCGGCAGAACATTCGCGGTGGTGCCCGCTACCTGGCCGACTTGCTGCGGCTGTTCAGCAATGACACCCGGCTCGCTCTGGCTGCCTATAACGCAGGCGAGAACGCCGTGTGGCGCCATGGCGGGAAAATTCCTCCCTACCGCGAAACCGAGGCTTACGTGCCGCGCGTGCTTGCGTTCTACCGTCGTTTCGAGTCCACCCCCCTCTAAAGATCCTAAACCCTACCAAGGAAGGTAGGGTTTTTACCCGTCAAGTGTCGGGTAATAGGTGATTGAAACAAGATGTGTCTTTTGTAATAGTCAAGGTGTGTCAATCGGTTTCATGCCGGTTTGATTGTTTTTCCGGACTATTTCAATTGCAACATACGTGGGGTCTCCAATGAAACACAGCAAAGTTTTTCGCGCCAGCCAAATCGCCATCGCCGTGGCAGCCACCGTGGCGTCTCTGGGCGGCATTCAGGTGGCCCATGCCGGTGCCGGTTGGGGTGACAACCTCGACTTCAATGGCAATCCGATCAAGGTCCCCACTTTTTACGCCAACAGCCCGTCGGGTCTGCGCGCCAACGCCAATCCGAGTCCCGGTGTTGTGCCCGTTGTTGGCGGTCAGGTCAATACCGGAAAAGCGCTACGCAAATTCGTCGACGGTCTACCGGGCCTGACGCCGGCCAACGCCAACAATCTCGGTCAGTACCTGCCGCTGGCCGTTTCAGATACAGCGTCTTACCCCGGTTCGGACTACTTTGAGATCGCTGTGGTCGAATACACCGAGAAGATGCACAGTGACCTGCCCAAGGCCACCACTTTGCGCGGCTATGTGCAGATCGAAACGCCGGCCAATGCCGCGAACAGTCGTCACGTCGCGTTGACGTACCCCAGTGGCTCCCCCATTCTGGACGCCGCTGGCAACCAGATTTTTGCCGTTGACAACCCGCACTATCTGGGGCCGGTCGTGCTGGCTACCAAAGGCAAGGCGGTACGTTTCAAGTTCACCAACCTGTTGCCAGTCGGTGGCTTTAATGCGGGGACCGGTCAGCGCAATGGCGACCTGTTCCTGCCCGTCGATACTACGTTGCTGGGTTCCGGCGCGGTAACCGATTCCCTCGGGGCTCCGCTGGGCCTTTACTCGCAAAACCGGGCCGAGATTCACCTGCATGGCGGTGACACGCCCTGGATCAGTGACGGTACGCCGCATCAATGGGTGGCGCCGGCTGGTGAAATGAACCCGACTGCCGCCACCCCGGTTACCCCCTCTGTCATGGCGGCTAATGCGCGTGGTGTGTCAACCCAGAACGTCCCCGATATGCCCGATCCGGGTCCGGGGGCTGTGACCTATTACTTTCCAAACAATCAAAGCGCACGCCTGATGTTCTACCACGACCATGCGTCCGGCCTGACCCGCCTTAATGTGTATGGTGGTGAGGCTGCTGGCTATGTGTTGCTGGATACCGCAGAGGCGGCTCTGTATGCAGCTGGCGCACTTCCTGGTGGTCCGCTGGACATGATTCCGCTGGTGCTTCAGGACAAAACTTTTGTGCCTGAAGATATCGCCGATCAGGACGCCCGTTGGGATACCGCGCACTGGGGGCAACCGGGCGACCTGTGGTTTCCACACGTTTATGAAACCAATCAGGACCCGAATTCGTTTGACGGCACCAATCCGGTCGGTCGGTGGGACTACGGCCCCTGGTTCTGGCCGGTTTTTCCGGCGCCACTGGCCATGCCCACCGGGGTCTATGGCGACGTCTCCACCACCCCTGAAGCCTTTGCCGACACGCCCGTGGTCAACGGCACTGCCTATCCAACGCTCAGTGTTGATCCCAAGGCCTATCGCTTTCGCCTACTCAACGCCGGAAATGACCGCTTTTTGAACCTGGGCCTTTACGTTGCTGATCCGGCGGTGACCACTGCCGATGGTCGCAAAGGCACTGAAGTCAAGATGGTGCCGGCTACGGCGCCCATCGCGTCGTCGCCGCTGCAGGCTTGTGCCCCCGGCGCACCAGCACCCACGCTGGGCATGGGCGCGCCGTGCTGGCCAGACAACTGGCCCACCGATGGTCGCGCCGAGGGCGTGCCTGATCCTGCTTCCGTCGGTCCGGACATCATCGTCATTGGCAACGAGGGCGGCTTCCTGCCCGAGGCGCACGTTATTCCGTCTGGCCCCACGGTTTATGAGTTGAACCGGCGCAGCATCACCGTCATGAACGTGTTGACGTTTGGCGTCTTCCTGGGCAACGCAGAGCGTGCTGATGCGGTCATTGACTTCTCGGCTTATGCCGGCAAGACACTCATTCTGTACAACGATGCACCGACACCGATTCCGGCGTTTGACCCGCGTACTGACTATTTCACCGGTAACGCTGACCAGACCGGCGCTGGCGGTGCCGAGAGCACCAAGGCGGGTTACGGGCCCAATACCCGCACCTACATGCAGATCAAGGTGGCAGCAACGCGTGCCGATGGTGCCGCTATTGCGCCATTTGACGTCGCCAAGCTGCAGGCCGCGTTGCCAGCAGCCTATGCCGCAGGCTCTGATCGCCCGGTGGTTGGGCAGTCTGCTTACAACAAGGCTTTTGGCACTAATTACACCGACAACTACGCCAAGATTCGGACCGGTACCGGCCAGCAACCGCAGTACATCTGGACGCCTAGCGATACGGCACAAACAATAATGAGTGCCACAGTCACTGATGGTGGCTTGGGTTATCTGGTTCCGCCCGAAGTGGTATTCGTCGGCGGTGATGCGCCCCTTACGCCGCCGGGCGCCGCGTTTACTCCCGCCGTCGCTACCGCGACGGTTGCTGATGGACGTGTAACCGGCATAAACTTTTCCAGTTTTGGTACGGGCTACACGTCGGCACCCCGCGTGTTTTTCAGGTCGGCTCCCAGCGGCGGTATCGGTGCCACCGCCTCGGTTGTCACCAGCATGACACAAAGCAAAACTGTTCAGAATAAGGCCATTCAGGAATTGTTCGACCCCAACTATGGCCGCATGAACGCCACACTCGGCGTGGAAATGCCTTTCTCGACCTCGCTGGTTGCTACCACGGTGCCGCTGGGCTACATTGATCCGCCTACCGAGTTCCTGGCTGCCGGTGAAACGCAGATATGGAAGATCACCCACAATGGTGTGGACACGCATCCGGTGCACTTCCACTTGATGAACGTGCAATTGATCAACCGGGTTGGTTGGGACGGCACCATCAAACCGCCATCGCCCAGTGAGCTGGGCTGGAAGGAAACCATCCGGATGCACCCGCTGGAGGACATCATTGTGGCCGTCAGCCCGAAAACGCCACTGGTGCCGTTTGGTGTACCTGACAGCATCCGCTTGCGTGATCCATCGCAGGCATTTAACACCAACAACGGTGGGTTTACACAGGTTGACCTGGTTCCGGGAAGTCCTACCTTTGGTCAGGCTGGCGTGGGTGCCAACAGCAACGTCAAAAACACTTCCGAGAACTTCGAGTGGGAATACGTCTGGCATTGCCACATCCTGGGTCACGAAGAAAACGACTTCATGCGCCCCGTGGTGTTCCGCTTTGGTGCCTTGGCGCCGGACGCTCCCACCTCGCCGGCCGTGAGCACAGCAGGCGTGTTGAGCTGGACCGATGCCACACCGGCAGCCGATCCGGCAACCATGCTCAGCAAGAAAAACGAAATCAGCTTCCGGGTGGAGCGTGTTGAGCAGGCCGTGTTGGGTGCAGAACCGGCGGCCGGCGACTACGTGACCGTAGGCAGCACGCTGGCTAACGCGACCACCTTTACGGATACAACTGTCACCCCAGGCAAAGGTTACTGGTATCGCGTTGTTGCCGTCAATGCCAAGGGCACTGCGGCTTCAACGGCCGTCAGCATGACTGCTACCGGGGATGTTGCGACACTGGCACCCGATGCCGTGGTGGCGACGGCAATTTCCTCGACCGTGGTGAATCTGACCTGGAATGACAATTCAGCCAACGAATCAGGGTTCCTGATCGAGCGCTGCGTTTCCACCAGTTTGGGTGTTTGCAGTGCAGCTTTTGTAACCCTGACGACTACAGCGGCCAATATCAAGGCATACTCCGACGCTACCGCATCGGCCAGCACATACTATGTGTACCGGGTAACGGCGCGCAATGCGGCGGGAGACTCAGCACCCGCTCTGTCGGGTGTTGTTCAAACGCTGGCGGCGCCAGCCAATGCACCAAGCAAACTGGCATTGACGGTCAAGACGGATACAACAGCGACTCTGACCTGGCAGGACAACTCCTCGGCGCCCATAAACGAAGCCGGCTTCCTTGTGCAGCGTAGCGCCAATGGCGGCGTCACCTGGGTTGATCTGGCGACGGCTGGACTGGGAACCGTGCCACAAAATGGCGGCGCAACGGCGCTTAACCTTTCGGTGGCGGCTGACGTCATTACCTATGCTGACACCGGATTGACACAGAACACAACTTATTTGTACCGCGTGGCGGCTGTTACCGCGGGTGGGGCGGCCACATCGACGCCGATCACCGTGCTGACGAACTACGCGGCAGCCCCTGCCGCCGGTCCGCTCACCGGACCGGTTACACCGCTCTGGAATCAATTGAGCTTGAGTTGGCCCGTTGCGGCGCCGAGCACCAGTTTTGTCATTTCCCGCACCGGTGGCGCAGCAGCCTTTGCCCCGGTCACGGTCGCTGGCAACGCGGTTGGCGCGGTTGGCCCCAACACCTATGTCGACAATGCTGTCATCCAGAATACCGCCTACACCTACACCGTGCAGGCGGTCAACGGTCCTAACAATGGTGTCGTATCGGCATCTACAACAATCACCACAGCCTTCGCGCCAGCTCCGGCACTGTCGGGTCTGTCGGCTACGGTGAACGGACTGACGCAAGTCAACGTCGGATGGAATCCGGAAGCTGTTGGCAGCTATACCACCGGGGTACGTCTGGACCGTTGCATCTGGTCTGCTGCCAACTTCAACTGCACGTCTCCAACCTCGGTGTTTACATCGGTTTTCGTTGCTGACAAGGCAGGTGCAACGCCTCTGCCAGTGACCTGGACTGACAACACAGTGGCAGCCAGCACGTCTTACACCTACCGCGCGAATTTTGTCAACGGACCGGCCAATGTCGGTGCAGCAGCGACCGCCAGTGCATCCATACCTGCTTCGTTTGCCATTGCACCGCCAATCAATCTTGCAGCTACGTTGTGGACGACCTATGCCAGGATAACCTGGACAGACAATTCCACCAATGAAACGGCATTTACCGTAGAGCGCTCGGTGGACGGTGTCAACTTTGCTTCCATCGGCAGCGTGGTGGGCCAACCGTCTACCGGCTTTGCCTATAGCTTCTCTGACGTTACAGTGGCGCCCGGCAACTCGTACAAGTACCGCGTCAAGGCCGTCAATGTGGTGGGAACGGTTACCACTGACTCGCCATATGCCGGCCCGGTAGCCATCGATATGACGATAGCCCCGCCAAGCAATATGGCGACTGTTGTTACGGCGACGCAGGTTGCAGTGAGCTGGAGGGACAACGCCCTCTATGACAACGGGTACAACTTCTACCGCTCCGCGGACGGTGGCGCCACCTGGACACTGGCGGCCACCACAACCGCTAGCGCATCTGTTGGGCAGGGTGCGACTCTGACCGTAAATGATAGTGCGTTGGCATTGGTCCCTGGTACAACTTACAGCTACAAAGTGGAAGCGCGCTGGGTCTTCAATGGGGTAACCTATACCTCAACACCGGCTACCGCTTCTGCAACTACGTTGCCTTTGCTGGCGCCTAGCGGTTTGATCTATGCCGTTGCGCCGGACAAGATCACCTTGGCATGGAGAGATAACTCGGTGGTTGAAACCAACTTTACCGTGGAACGTTCATCCGATGGCATTACCTGGGATCCGGCAGTAACGGTACCCGCTCGCGGTGGCAGCGGCGGCACGGTTGCTTACACTGACGTGGTGTTGACCCTCGGTACCACTTACAGCTATCGGGTCAGCGCCGTAAACGTGGCCAGCGGCATTACCACAACAGCAACGGCACCGGTCATCACTGTTGTTTATGCTGTGCCGCCGGCACCTGCGACCATTACGGTTTTGCCCTGGAATGCAGGTACCTTCAAAGTGAGTTGGGACAATGTAGCCGGGGAAACCAGTTTCACTGTTCAACGGCGCCGCATCACTACACCGCAAGGCCCTTATATGTCATGGGGCAACACCGGGGTTGATGTGACATCTGCATTCGATTCAGGACGGACTTCGGGCCAGTTGTGGCAGTACGCGGTGCGTGCGAACAATGCGTTGGGCAGTTCCGCCTGGACTGAGAGCCCGATCACCGGCGTAATGGTGCCTTAATCGGACAACCAGGCCAGCACTGACCCGATTCGGTCGGTGCTGGTTATCTGGCGTATCATGTCCATCCGGTCGGTCCCGCATGGGCCCGACCGGTTTTTCATCAGGAAATGAAATGAACAATCGCTATGTATCGGGTCTGGCGTTGGTCCTTGGGTTGTTGGCAACAGCGGCTGCGGCACAGCCAGCGGTCGTGCTGGAGACACCCATGGACAAGGTCAGCTATGCCATGGGCGTGGAGCAGGCGCGCAGCTTTAAAAAGCAGGAGGTCACGGTCAATCTTGAGCTGCTGATGCAAGGCATCAGGGATGGCATGGCGGGCGACAAAATTGCCATGCCCGACAAGGAAATCCGGCGTGTGCTGAATGGTTTTCAGGCCGAAGTGCGGCAGAAGATGACCGCCAGCCGGCGGTTGGCCAGCGACGAGAACCGGCGCCGTGGCACCGACTATCTTGAGGCCAACAAGACCAGGGCCGGTGTCGTCGCGCTGCCCAGCGGCCTGCAATATCGGGTTCTGAAGGCCGGTGACGGGCGCAAGCCGCAGGATGCTGACCAGGTGGAAGCCCATTACCGTGGCACGCTGCTCAATGGCTTTGAATTTGATGCCACCGAGCCCGGCAAACCCGCCACGCTGAAGGTGGCGGCGTTGATCAGCGGCTGGAAAGAAGCACTCAAACTGATGCCGGTTGGTTCACGCTGGCAGATTGTCATTCCGGCGCAACTGGCTTATGGTGACCGGGGGGTGGGCAACGATATTGGTCCCAATGAAACCCTGTTGTTCGAGGTGGAGCTTGTCGGCATCAAATAGCCGGCAGCGGCTGTGGCACTGGGTCCTGCTGTGGCTATGCCTGGCGGGCTCCAGTGTTGCGGCGGCTGAAGCGGTTGATCTGGTGGCGCTGGGGCGGCGCATTTATGTGGAGGGGCTGCTGCCTGACGGCAAGCCGCTGACTGGCATCCGCTTTGGCAAGGACCCGGTGCACGGCCGTGAGGCGGCCTGCGTGTTGTGCCACCGCCGCAGCGGCATGGGGGCAGTTGAGGGCGAACTGCTGGCGGCGCCGATTACCGGCAATTACCTGTTCAACGCGCCGGACAAGTCGCTGCTGGCCACCATGGACCCGCGCCGTGGCAAGAGCTTCAACATGACACACCCGCCCTACACCGATGCGACGCTGGCCCATGCCCTGCGTACCGGCATCAACGTCGGCGGCCAGAGCATGGGCGATCTGATGCCGCGTTACGCGCTGGACGACACCGCGGTCAAGGCGCTCATTGCCTACCTGCGCCAGCTGACCGTGCGCTGGTCGCCCGGCGCCGATGATCAGCTGATTCATTTCGCCACGATCATCACGCCAGATGTCGAACCGGCGCGGCGCAAGGTGGTGATCGACATGCTGCGCATGGCAGTGCGGCAAAAAAATGCCAACACCGTTCTGGGGCGCCAGGTTGGCGGGCGCCACCACATGGTGTCAGCGGCGCAACTGGTGCTGGGCACCGAACGCAAATGGGCGCTGGAGGTCTGGGAACTGCAAGGCGCAGCCGACAGCTGGCCTCAACAGTTGCAGGACTTTTATGACAGGACGCCGGTGTTTGCGGTGCTTTCGGGTGTTGGCAATGGCAACTGGGAGCCGGTTCACACTTTTTGCGAGTCGCAGCAACTGCCTTGCTGGTTTCCGGTGGTTGATTTGCCGCCCGAGAAGGCCGACGATTTTTATTCGCTGTATTTTTCCAGAGGGGTGTTGCTGGAGGCCGATGTGCTGGCCAGTCATGTGTTGACGCCGGAAGGGGTAAAGCCCACACGGCTGGTCCAGCTGTATCACGACGACCCGGTAGGGCGCGCGGCGGCGGCGCAACTGACACGCGCGCTGGCGGGTTCCGGCCTGCCGCTGGACAGCCGAGCCTGGGTCGCTGGCGATACCCAGGCGCTGAGCCGCTTGCTGGCGGACTTGACCACAACCGATGTGGCCATGATATGGCTGCGCCATGACGAGCTGCCCTTGTTGAAAGAAGTGGCGCCGCCCAAGGCGGCGAACGTGTACCTGTCGGGCCAGTTGCTGGCGGGCGAGCACGGAGTGGCGGCCGGCTGGAAAAAGCAGGTGCGGCTCGTTTACCCCTACGAATTGCCACAGAAACGGGCCTTGAGCCTGTCCTATTTTCATCAATGGTTGCGTCTGCAGAAGTTGCCTATGGTGGATGAGCCGTTACAGTCAAAAATATTTTTTGCCGCCAATTTTCTGACTGATACGCTGGCCGAAATGTTGGAGAATCTGGACCGCAATTATTTGCTGGAACGGGCCGAGAACATGATTTCCCAGCGCGAGGGTGCGCAGGCGCAGGGCGAAGCGCAAAACCGTCAGATTCTGCGCCGTGCCGCGCGCGCCCTGATCGCGGCGCGTCAGGCCGCCGTGCCGGCGTCCGGCGTCGCGGAGCATCACCTGACGGCGGAGGAAGAAGTATTGGGTGTGCGTCAAAGCACCACGGTGTTTCCGCGACTGGGTCTTGCCAGTGGCCAGCGCTTCGCCTCGAAAGGGGCTTACATTGTGCGTTTTGCAGACCAATCCTCGGATACCATTGTGTCTGAGTCAGAATGGATCGTTCCCTGAGTGAACCTTCGGGGTAGTGACTTTGTCAATTGAAGGAAGGAAGAGCATGAATACCCGAATTTTGCGTGGTCTGATATGCAGCCTTGGCGTTGGCCTGGCGGGTATCTGCCTGGCTGCCGGAAACGGAATTTACCAGCGTGAAACCGCTGAGGGCGCGCTCGAACTGAGTAACCTGACGGGTGACGAGGAAGGGGAATTGCTGGTAGCACCAGCAGCGCCGGAAGTCACCAGCCTGCCCGCTGCGCCCCCGACTGCGGCTGCCCGCGTGCTGCGACCGGCGCTTCAGTCGGCGCAGCAGGCATCACTGGATACCGGCAACGAATCTGATACCGCCAACCAGCAGACCCAGGCTGCGGTCGCAGCCACGCCAGTGGGTGTGGCCGGGAGCCCGGTGACCGATAGCCGCGACAGCATGGCCGCCAGCAGCGCAATGCGCGTTTACCCAGGGACAGTGTCCACGCTGGTGTCTGGCACCGACGGTTCCAACGCGCAAGCACCCACCGATACGGTAGCCGCCGTTTCCGGCCCAAGTGTCGCCAAGCCCGTGACGGCCCCTGTTTCCGTGCTGGATTCACCGACCGCATTGTCGGCGCGCCTGGCGCAGTACCGTGATCTCATGCTGAACGAACCGCTGCTGGCCAATGGTCAGCCGGCCAACCCGGCCATTACGAGGCGTTACAAAATGGTGAACAAAGGAAATTACGTGGGCGGCAATTGAGCCCGATGAGTAAACAGGATGTTGATTGGGAGTTTGCAATGAGGATATGGGCTGGAACACAATGGGGCGGGGTTGGCGTCATGCTGGGCGGGCTGGCGTTACCTGGCGTATTGGTCGGCGTCAGTGTGTTGACGTCGTCGGCTGCGCTGGCCCAGGATGCGGCCAAGGCGATGCCTCCTGCGCATCAACATGATCACGGCGCCATGATGGCGGCCGCGCCAAAGCGCAGCGAGGTCAATTACAGTGTTCCGGCGTTGTCTCTGGTGCGCCAGGATGGCAAGAAGGTCGGTTTCCCGGCAGAACTCGATGATGGCCGCCCGGTGATGCTGCAATTCATGTACACCTCGTGCACCACCATCTGCCCGGTGACGACCCAGATGTTTGCCCGTATTCAGGAGAAACTGGGCAAGGATCGCGACAAGCTGCATATGCTCTCAATTTCGGTTGACCCCGAGTACGATACGCCGGCGCGCCTGAGCGCTTATGCAAAGAAGTACGGTGCCGGCTCGCAATGGCAGTTTTACACCGGCACACTGGAGGCCAGTGTGGCAATCCAGAAGGCTTTTGACACCTATCGGGGTGACAAGATGAACCATCCACCGGTGACCTATCTGCGGGTGGCGCCCGGCAAGCCGTGGATCCGGCTGGATGGATTGCGCAGTCCCGAAGACGTCATCAAGGAATATCGGGCGCTGGCGGGCAAGGCCTGATGGCGGGGGAGTCTGGATTGATGGTTGACAGGCGGGACCAGTATCCTGATTTGAGCAACTCGGCATTGGCGTCGCTGGAGGCGTTCGAGAGCAAACCACTGGCGCTGGGCAATGATTCACCCGAGATTTATACCCTGATCAGGGGTTTGCAGCGGCAGTTGCATCTGCAACGCGCAAAACTCGACTTTGCCCGTTCCAAAATTGGCGAAACCGAAATGAAATTGCGTCAGGTTTCGGCTGACCTGATGACGTCCCAGGAGATGGAGCGCCGGCGTATTGCCTCCGACTTGCACGACAGCATCGGCCAGTCGTTGACGGCGCTCAGCTTTGGTGTTGGTAGTGCCCTCGAGGCCAGTCGGCGCGGCGACTGTGTCGCCTCGGCTGAAGGGCTCACCGTGCTGGTCCAGCAGGTCAGGGACACGCTGGAAGAGGTGCGGCGTATTGCCCGCAATCTGCGCCCGGCGATGCTTGATGATCTTGGTATTGTGGGTACCATGTCCTGGTTTTTTCGGGAGTTTCGCAGGGTTCATGCCAATTTCGATCTGCAGGCCGAGATCAATGTTGCCGAATCCGATGTTCCGGTGACGTTGCGAACGCCTATTTTTCGTGTGGTTCAGGAAGCGTTGACCAATGTTGTCAAACATTCGGGGGCCACAGAAATTCTGGTTGCGATGTCGTGCGATGCGAACGGCATCGCGCTGGAAATCACTGATAACGGACGCGGTTTCGTCATTGATCCGGAGGGCTTGAATGGCGCCGCCGTGAGTGTCGGATTCGGTTTGACTGGAATGCGTGATCGTGTTGAATTTTCCGGCGGTGATTTTTCTCTGCAAAGCGTGCCGGGTCAGGGTACCCTGATAAGCTGCAACTGGAGCGAACCGGGTCGCCACGAGATGACCGGAGAAACGCCATGACACGTCACCGCAATATCGGGTTTACCTTGCTGGAGCTGCTGGTGGTGATTGTCATCATCGGCATGTTGGTGGGGTACGTTGGCCCGCGCTACTTCAAGCAGGTGGGCAAGTCGCAGATCACCGTGGTGCGGGATCAAATGCACGCCTTTGGCCAGGCGCTTGACCAGTACCGACTCGATACCGGTCACTACCCCGGTACCGAAGAGGGACTGGCAGCCTTGATGGTCAAGCCTGCCAACGAAGTCAAATGGGACGGGCCTTATCTCAAGAAAGCAGTTCCGTTTGACCCTTGGGGCAACCCCTATATCTACAAGATTCCCGGTGACCATGGCGAGTACGATTTACTCTCGTACGGCAAGGATGGGGTTGCCGGTGGCAGTGGCGAAGCGGCCGATCTGGGAAACTGGGAATAAGGGGTTATTCGACGATGCGTTTCGAGGTCCGAGCTCTTGACCGGAGCACCGGGGTGGTGTCCATGATGATGGACGCTGTGAGCGCGGAGGCGGCATCGGCCCAGGCACGGCAACAAGGGTTCGCCGTCTTGCGGGTACGGGCCGAGGCCAGTGCGAACTGGCGGCGCTGGTTCGCGCGGTCCGGGTCGGCGTTTGCGCTGGGTCAGTTCAGCCAGGAACTACTGACCTTGCTGGAGGCCGGGCTGTCGATTGTCGAGGCGATCGAGACCCTGCGCGAGAAGGAAACCCGGCCTGAACGGCGCGAGTTGCTGGGGCAGCTGGTTAACGCCCTGTACCAAGGGGAGTCACTGTCGCAGGCACTGGAGCATTTTCCGGCTGTGTTCCCGGCGCTTTACACGGCGACCGTGAGGGCCAGTGAACGCACCGGTGACCTGGCCGAATCACTGGGACGCTATGTGGTGTATCAGAGCCAGCTCGACGTGGTGCGCAAGAAAATGATCAGCGCGTCGATCTATCCGGCCTTGCTGGTGGTAGTGGGAACACTGGTCATCGTTTTTCTGCTCGGTTACGTGGTACCCCGGTTTTCCCGCATCTTTGCAGACTTGGGGCGTGACCTGCCATATTTGTCGCGTTTATTGATGAATTGGGGCTCTTTGGTGGCCGATCACACGCTGGCACTGTTGGCTGGCTTCGGCCTGTTTGCAACGCTAATGGTACTGTGGCTTCGGCGGCCTGCGACGCGCCAGGCACTGGTCTCGCGGCTGATGGATATTCCAGCCCTGGGGGACCGGGTTAGGGTCTACCAACTGGCACGGTTTTACCGCACACTGGGCATGCTGCTACGCGGCGGCATTCCCATCATGTCGTCACTGACCATGACTGCTGGCTTGTTGCAGGGGCACTTGCGCGGTCAACTGGCGCAGGCGACGCGCAAGATCAGTGAAGGGACCCCGATTTCACAGGCAATGGAGGGTGCCGGGCTGACCACGGCGGTCTCTTCACGCATGTTGCGGGTCGGTGAGCGAACTGGTCAGATGGGTGAAATGATGGAGCGCATTGCGCGCTTCTACGATGATGAAATCGCGCGCTGGGTTGACTGGTTCATCCGGCTCTTCGAGCCGGTGTTGATGCTCATCATAGGGGTCGCCATCGGCGGTATTGTGGTACTGATGTATTTCCCGATTTTTGAATTGGCCGGGAGCCTGAATTGAGTACCCTGCAGGAAACGTCCATTACCGAACTCCTGCTGGCGCAGGCGCGCCAGCAGGCACGCGCCGAGGGGCGCCCACTGGTTGGGGTACTGGAAGATCTGCACGGCGGTACGCCCGGCGGGTTCATGGCGGCGCTGGGTAAGGCGTTGGGCCGCCCGGTGCTGCACATGACCGAGCTCCGCATGATGGAGGCCGCCTTTGACGTGCTGGCGTTCAAGGAAAGCCTGACTCATCACTGTTTGCTGCTCAGGGACGCCGCGGGTCGGTTGCAATTGGTGATTGATGACCCCTTTGATGCTGACATCCTGTCCTGGGCCGATGCGAGAATCTCCCAAAGTTTCGGCGTCTGTCTGGCGCACCGTGGCGATATCAATGCCTGGCAGGCGCGTCATGAAGAGGGACTGAGTGCCATTGACGGTGCCCTGACGCAAACCGACGCCACCAGCCAGGGCGGTGGCACCGTCGAGGAGTTGAGTTTTCGCGGCATTGCAGAGGACAGCAGCCCGGTGGTGCGGTTGGTGAATTCCACGCTTTATGACGCTTTGCGCACCGACGCCAGTGACATTCACCTGGAGTCGAACCTGGCGGGCATGACTATTCGCTACCGACTCGATGGCGTCCTTTCACCGGTGGGATCAGTGTCGTCGGTAACCATGGCCGAGCAGGTGATTTCCCGCATCAAGGTGATGTCCGAGCTTGACATCGCCGAGCGCCGAATCCCCCAGGATGGGCGTTTTCGCGTCAGTATCGGCGGACGCGAAGTGGATCTGCGTGTCTCCATCATGCCCAGTATTCACGGTGAAGATGCGGTTTTGCGGGTGCTCGACAAGAAGTCCCTGAGTGATCAGGGCAAGGGATTGCAGCTGACCGGACTGGGATTCGACGACGCCACGGCCCAGGTGTTGCGACGATTGGCCAGCCTGCCCTATGGCATGTTTCTGGTGACCGGACCGACCGGCTCTGGGAAAACGACAACACTTTATGCCGCCATTTCAGAAATCAATCACGGCAATGACAAGATTATTACGATTGAGGATCCGGTGGAATACCAGCTGCCAGGTGTGCTGCAGATTCCGGTGAATGAGCGCAAGGGGCTCACTTTTGCCCGCGGCCTGCGCTCCATACTTCGCCATGACCCGGACAAAATCATGGTCGGCGAGATCCGTGACGCCGAGACCGCCCAGATTGCCATTCAGTTGGCCCTGACCGGCCACCTGGTTTTTACCACGGTGCATGCCAACAATGTGTTCGATGTGTTGGGTCGCTTTGCTCACATGGGAGTTGATCCGTATGCCTTTGTCGCGGCTTTGAATGGTATTCTGGCGCAGCGACTGGTGCGGGTGATTTGCCCGCATTGTGCCGAGGAGGACGCTCCTGACGCGGCGCTGCTGCAAGATTCCGGTCTGACCGGACTTGATCTGTCAGCCTACCGCTTTCGCATCGGTCGTGGCTGCGGGCACTGCCGGGGTACTGGTTACAAGGGGCGCAAATCGATTGCCGAAATCCTGCACCTGACCGATGCCATTCGGGAACTGATTGTGGACAAGGCTCCGATCCGGCGTATCAAGGACGCCGCGGTGGCCAACGGTACGCGTTTTTTGAGGGATTCGGCAATGGACCTGGTACGGGCGGGTGAGACCACTCTGGCGGAAATCAATCGTGTTACTTTCGTCGCCTGAGACCCTGCATGTCTTCCTCGGGCAAGCGACTGCGTTGGCCATCAGCCGCAGTGGCTGGCGAGGTCGTCTGGGCCAGACGCGTTGCTATCCGCTGGTCGCAGCACCGGGCGAGCCGTGGCGCGCGTTAATGGCGGTCTTTGCCGAGGCGTTGAAAGATTTCAGTTGTCGCCGCGTGCGTGTCGTTCTGTCCCATCATTTTGTGCAGTACCGGGTACTTTCCTGGCGCGATGATCTGGTCGGGGATGCGGAATACCTGAGCCTGGCGCAACTGGAGTTTTCGGCCGCCTTCGGTGCGTTGGCTGAAAGCTGGACAATAGCGCTCAGTGATGAGTCCCCCGGTGTAGCACGGGTCGCATCGGCGGTTCCGACCGCCTTGCTGGCCGGTCTGGGTACGGTGGTGGACGGCGCCGGTGCCAGGCTGCTTTCGGTGAAGCCGTACCTGGCGGTGGTGCCAGACGACTGGGGGCGGCATCGGTCAGGCAACGGTTGCAGCGGCTTGCTGCTGCATGAGCCGGGCCGGATCTGCGTCGCGGTGCGGCAGGCCGGTTCGTGGTGCTGGGTACGGCACCTGCGGGTCGGTGAGGACTGGCCGGCGCATCTTGCCGGCATTCTTCAGAGTGAGGCGCAACTGGCCGGGCTGCTGTTGGTGCCAGCCGATGTTCATGTTTTTGCACCGGGTGCCGGGTCGCACGTCTGGGCGACGTTGCGCAGTGCCGGGTTCCGGTTGCTGGAACCCGTCAGTGAGCGGGGTTTTGTGGCGGGTCGTGATGGCGCTTTTGCGCCAGCCTGGTTGGGATGAGGAGCAGCGCCATGCATCTCGATTTTCTTCACTCCCGACGTCCGGCAAGCGCCTTTGGCTGGTTGGTGCTGGTCATAGGCCTGCTGGTCTTGGGTGCGTTGCTGAACTGGCGTTTTATGACGCTGGCACCGCAACTGCAATCGACCCAGACTGAAATTGTCCGCATGAAGCGTGAACTGTTACCGACCGGTCCTGCCGCAGCGCGCCTGAGCGACAAGCAGTTGGCATCGGACTGGGTGCGGGCCGCTGAAGTAGCGCAAGAACTGGGAGCCCCCTGGGAGCGACTTTTCGCCGTGCTTGAAGGAGCCGCCGAGCAGCCCGTAACCTTGTTGACACTGGAGATTGAAGGCTCGCGCCGTGATCTGGTGCTGACCGGTGAGGCGCGCAATTATGCCGCTTTGCTCGAGTACTATCGTTATCTGCAACAGCAACCCATGCTGGGTTCGGCGGCCTTGCAGACGCACCAGGTAAATCGCCAGGACCGCGACAAGCCGGTGCGGTTTCGCATTACAGCGCGCTGGGAGCGTGCCCTATGAGCACCAGTGCCTGGCGCGGTCGCGCGGCTTACGTGGTCAGGCGTGGCGGCGTGCCGGCGTGGCTGGGCGCCGGTTGCCTGCTGGCGGCGCTGGTTTTTCTTGGAATGGAGGTACTCCCGGCGTCTGCTCAACTGGCAGATCTGCGCGCTCGACGGGTGGCTCTAGCGGCGCAGCAGGCACGGGGTCCGGGGCTTGTTGTACTGACGCCAGCCCAGCAGTTGGCCAGGTTTTACGCTGGTTTTTCAGGTGGACCGGCGATACCCGACGCACTGGCGCGGCTCTACCAGATCGCTACTGAACAACAACTTGCACTTGAGCTGGGTGAGTACGCGATAACACGGGAGCAGGGCGCCCGGCTCGACCAGTTCCGCATTACGCTACCGGTTAAGGGTTCCTATTTGCAGTTGCGTAGATTTATTTCCGCTGCGCTGCTCGAACAACCTGCCTTGTCACTCGAGAGCCTGTCGGTCCGACGCGAAAAGGTAGCCCAGGACATGGTCGATGGCCGCATTGTCTTTCTGCTGTACCTGGAGCACGCGCCATGACAACGCGGCAGCGACACTGGTTGCTCGGACTGGGCGGAATCCTGACACTGTTGCTTGTCTGGTTCGCGCCGCAGGACGACATACCGGAGTTGCGCACCCCTCCCGTCAACCGCAGTCAGCCGGTGCCGCAGTCTGCTCCAAATTCGCGTGCCACACCGGCAGCGCCGTCGCGGGTTGCCTCAGGCGTTATGCGTCAGGAGCAATTGTTGCTTGCCCGGCGTTTGCCAGGCGCGGCGGCGGCAGACCTGTTCAAGGCCACTTCCTGGTACCTGCCGCCGCCGCCAGCGCCGCCTTTGCCACCTGCCCCGGCGCCGCCACCGCCGGTACCTAAAGCGCCGGTGCTGCCCTTTGTTTTTCTCGGCCAGATCATTGAGGATCAGCAGGTTCAGGTCATACTTGCGCGCGGGGACCGGGTGGTTACGGTGCTGGTGGGCGAAAACGTTGACAAGACCTACCGGTTGGAGAGTCTCAAGGCCGGCCTGCTGACTTTCGTCTATCTTCCACTCGATATCCGACAAACACTAGCGACAGGGCTTACACAATGAGTGATTTCAGACTTGCAGATTCACCTTATCCTGCCCGACAGGGGCCTGCCGTGGGCCATGCTCTGACGGTCATTGCCACGATGTTGCTGCTGGCGGGCTGTGCGCCGGGCGAACTGGCCCGCAATCAGGGCATGTCCTTGCTGTCCGAGACCAAATACGAAGAGGGTTTGGGCATGCTGGCCGAAGCGGTGCGCCAGAATCCGGGCAGCGCCCAATTGCGCAAAGACTATCTGTTTCAGCGCGGCCTGATTGTCGATCGAATGCTGACCGATGCGGCGGCGCAGCGCCGGGTCAACCGGCTTGACGCTGCAGAGATTTTCTATCGCCGGGTATTCAGCCTTGATCCCAACAATGAGGCGGCACGCCAGGGATTGACGGAGCTTGATGCCCATAGACGCCACGAGCGCCTGCTCGATGAAGCCGAGGCGGCGCTGAGAAAAGGTGACCTCGTTGCAGCCCGTTCACTGTTGAATGTGGTAACGGTGGAGAATCCGGCCCAGCCGCGGGCTGCAAAAATCCGCTACCAGATTGAAGAGCCGGCACTCAAGGAAAATCTTGCCGGGCCTGGCCTGAACATCAAGGGCCGCAAGCCGTTGACATTGCAGTTTCGCGATGCCAACCTGAAGATGGTGCTTGAGGCTATTGCCCGAGCGACCGGCGTCAACATCATGCTCGACAAGGAAGTGAAAAACGATATCAAGGTCACCATCTTCGTGCGCGATACGTCGGTCGAGGAAACACTGGAATTGTTGTTGATCCAGAATCAGCTTGAAAAGCGCGTGTTGGGCGACAACACCGTACTGATTTATCCTGCGACATCGGCCAAGGCGAAGGACTATCAGGATCTCAAGATCCGGCGTTTTGCACTCGGCAATGCCGATCCGAAGCAGGTGCAGAACATGCTCAAGACCATACTCAAGATTAAGGACATCTTTGTCGACGAGAAGACCAGCGCGGTGGTGATCCGGGATACGCCGGACGCTGTACGGCTGGCGGAGCGACTGGTGATGGCGATGGACCAGCCTGAACCCGAGGTCATGCTCGAAATAGACGTCATGCAGGTTGATCGCAAACGCATGCTGTCGTTGGGCATTGACTGGACCAAAAGCTTCACCTGGTCCCTGCGCGACAAGATGACGCTGCAGGATTTCAAGAACCGAACCATTGCCGACGTCAATGTTTCGGGCTTTGCCGTGACGGTAAACGGGTCCAAGACCGATGGTGATGTGAACGACCTGGCAACGCCACGTATTCGTGTTCGCAACAAGGAGAAGGCGAAAATTCTGGTCGGAACGCGCAACCCGGTGGTGTCCAGCGCGGCAACCCCGGCGCCCACGGGCGGCGGCTCTACCGTTTACAACACCAGCGTGACTTATATCGAAACCGGCATCAAAGTCGAGGTGGAACCGCACATTCATCCCGATGGTGATGTCGCCATCAAACTCAATCTGGAGGTCAGCAGCGCCGGTGCCCAGATTGATACCGGTACCTCCGGTACGGTGGCTTTTCCTATCAATACCAACAATGTGACGACCTTGCTGCAACTCAAGGACGGCGAGACCCAGATTCTCGGAGGGTTGCTGCAGCAACAGACTGACCAGAGCCAGACCAAGATCCCCGGGGTCGGTGATGTACCCCTGCTGGGACGACTGTTTGGTTCGACCAAGGACAGCTGGAACAAGACCGAGCTGTTGCTGGCTATTACGCCTCACATCATTCGCAATGTATCGGTTGGCGAAGCCGACCTGGTCGAGCTGTGGTCTGGCACCGAGTCGCATGTACGTTTTGGTGCGCCAAATGTGAAGGCCGCGGCAGCGGGTGGCGTCGTGGGTCAAGCCGGCGGAGGCAGCGCAGGCACGCCGTCACCGAGCAGCGTTGCGGTGCCGGCACCCCGACCCATTAACCCGGCCAGCACCGAGGCGCCGGTCGCCGATCCGGCGCCCCCGGTGGCTCCACCGACGCCCGTGCCGGCCGCAATACCATGAAGCCGCGCGCGGCGGCCCGTGGCTTTACGCTGATTGAGTTGTTGATCAGCGTCGTCATCGTTGGCTTGCTGGCGTCGGTCGCGGTGCCCCTGACCGAACTGTCTGTCAAGCGCAGCAAGGAGCGGGACTTGCGTGAGGCTTTGCGCGAGATACGCAGCGCGATCGACGCCTACAAGCAGGCGGTCGACGAGGGACGCATCAGCGCTGATCGGTCGGCCTCGGGTTATCCACCGAGCCTTCAGGTTCTGGTCGACGGTGCCGTTGACGTCCGCAGTCCAATCAAGGATAGACGCATCTATTTTTTGCGCCGCGTCGCCAATGACCCTTTTTCGGCCACATCGGCAGATCCTGCTTCGACCTGGGGCAAGCGCAGCTATGCCAGTGCGCCCGATGCGCCCGCCGATGGCGACGATGTTTATGACGTCTATTCTCAGTCCCTGGAGACCGGGCTCAACGGCATCCGGTACCAGCTATGGTGATCCGGGTGCCAGATCAGCGACAGGCGCGACCAATCGTCGCCGGCTTCACGCTGATTGAGCTGATGGTTGTACTGGCGGTGGTGGCCTTGTTGCTGTCGGTGGCAGTTCCGCGTTACTTCAACAGTGTCAACCGGTCCAGGGAAACCGTGCTGCGTGCCAACCTGTCGGCAACCCGCGATGCACTTGACAAATATTTTGGTGATACCGGACGCTATCCGGATTCGCTTGAACAACTGGTGCAAAGCCAGTATTTGCGAACGCTGCCGGTCGATCCGATCACCGAGAGCGCGACTACCTGGACTGTGCTTGCGCCCAATCGGCCGGAGCGCCAGGGGGCAGTGTTTGATCTGCGCAGTGGCGCACCGGGCAAGGCCAGCGACGGGAGCAATTACAGTGATTGGTAACCATCGCCGTCGTCAGCGGGGCTTCACTTACATTGCTTTGCTGATTGCGGTCGCGGTCATGGGCGTCTGGCTGGCTGGCACCGCCAGCGTCTGGCATTTGCGGGTGCAGCGGGACAAGGAGCAGGAACTGCTTTACGTCGGGCACCAGTTTCGCCAGGCCATCGAGCGTTACGCCAACAGCAGTGTGGGAAATGCACGGCGTTATCCGCTGCGTCTGGAAGATCTGCTGCTCGATGAGCGGTTCCTGCAAAAGCGGCGTCATTTGCGCCGGATTTATCCGGACCCGATGACCGGTGAGGCCGAGTGGGGCCTGATTCGGCTCGCTGATGGTCAGATTATTGGCGTGCACAGCCTGTCAACCGACGAGCCGGTGAAGAAAGCCGGCTTTGACATAGGTGATATGGGTTTTACCGGCAAGTCATCCTACTCCCAGTGGGTATTCCTGGTCACAGCGAGTGGGTCGCGGCCCAGGCAGCTAGTGCCCGGTGCCCCGGTCAGCGGCGTGGCGCCTCCGGCAAAATGACATCGCTATCCATTTCTCCTTTCAGCAAGGTTTGACCATGAGTTCCCAGTATTCAGTGTTGATTGTGGAAGACCACGCGCTGGTGCGGGCCGGGATATGCGCGCTGCTAGCCAGGGAATCCGACATTGTGGTTGTCGGCGAAGTAGCTACCGGAGAGGAGGCGGTGAAAATCGCATGTGCGATCAGGCCCGACGTTGTGCTGATGGATCTCAACATGCCCGGACGCGGTGGTCTTCATGCGATTTCAGAGATCCGGAAATTCGCGCCGACGGTCAAAATTCTGGTCATCACAATGCACAAATCTGACGAATATATTCATGAGGCTCTTCGTAGCGGCGCCTCTGGTTATATTTTGAAGGAGTCGGGCCATGACGAGTTGATCTTCGCGATTCGCAAGGTGCTGACCGGCAAGATTTATCTTAGCCCGGACGTCTCCGAGCGGGTGATTTCGAACATGGTTTCCGTTCAACAGAGGGAGGCTTCGGCCACCATTCCAGTGGAGTCCCTGACCGCACGCGAGAGCGAGGTGCTCAAACTGGTGGCGCAGGGTGAAGGTAACAAGCAGATTGCCCACCGCTTGAACCTGAGCGTCAAGACCGTGGAAAAGCATAGAGCCAACCTGATGCGCAAACTTGGTTTGCGCAATGCCGCGATGCTGGTTGCCTATGCAATCAACAATCGCATCGTTGACCTGTGACCGCTGCGGGCAGCGATCAGGCCGCCGCCGCCCGTTGAAGCTTGATGTTGGCTGCCAAGCCACCGGAGGAGGTGTTGCTCAGGACAAAAGTGCCGCCCATGCTAGAGACTGTCTTCTCCACAATGGCCAGCCCCAGCCCGGCACCATTGGCTGCGGTGCGCGCCGCTTCGCCACGGTAGAACGGTTTCGTCAGGTTGTTGAGTTGCTCGTCGAGTACGCCCATGCCGTGATCGCGGATCCGGATCAGCACCCACCGGTCGCGCGCCTTCGCCGCAATATCAACCACTGCAATACCGGTGTCCACTGACTTGCCATAACGTCCGGCATTCTCAAGCAGGTTGGTGATAACGCGGCCCAGTTCAACCTCGTCAGCAAGAACCATCAGTTCATCGGCCATATCCAGATTGAAGCGCATATCAGCCCGATTTCGCAGGCTGTAGAGACAGCTATCGATAGCCTTGCGCAGTGGCACCGTGCTCAGGTGGACTTCACCGGGGCGCGCGTAATCGAGAAATTTGCCAATAATGGCGTCCAGCTGGGCAATGTCCGATGACATATTGGCACGCGCCTCGTCGTCGGTAACGCTGAGTTCTGTCTCCAGCCGCAAGCGCGCAAGCGGCGTGCGCAGGTCATGTGAAATGCCTGCCAGCATGATGGCCCGGTCCTGTTCAATTTTGGCCAGTTTGCGGGTCATCCGGTTAAAGCCGATATTGACTGCCCGGACTTCGCTGGTAGCTACTGTTTCGTCCAGCGTACTGGCGTCGAAATCGCCGTCACGCACGCGGCTGGCGGCAAACGACAGCTGTTTGAGGGGATGGTTGATCAGGCGGGCAATCAGTGCCGCGCCGGCCAATGACAGCGCGGCGGCCGTTATCAACCAGATCATCCAGGTCTGGTTGGCGGTATGGTTGAAGCGGGCGCGATCCGTGCGCATCCAGTAACTGTCGCCGTCGATGGTAAAACCGACCCAGAGCCCGTCTTCCTTGTTGACACTGTTGGCGACCAGCGTGCCCGGACCAAGTCGGCTGCCCAGTTCCACAGAGATGCGCTGGCCCAACGCATCTGTGTCAAAGGGTTCGAAAGTGTCACCAGGTTCGCGTGGCACGATGCGCACCCCTTCCTGTTCGGTCATGGTCTTGATCAGCGATACACGGGCAATGGCGTCCGAATGAATCAGGGCAGCCCGGCTCAAGTTCACCAGCGATGCGATTTGCTGCGCCGTCTGGATGGCGCGCGGTTCAAATTCCAGCGAGCGCAGGGTCTGCAACCAGGCCAGAATGCTGCCGATCAACAGAACGGCCAGCAGAAAAAAAGTACGCCAGAAGAGACTCAGGCCCAAGCCCGCCCACGACCGGCGTTCGCCAGCGGTTGCCTCCAGCGGCATGACGCCGCTGACCATCGGGCGGGTGGCGTGTGTTTCAGCCAATCTCGTCAACCGGCGCCGTCTGGAACAAACACGTAGCCAATACCCCAGACGGTTTGAATGTACCGCGGCACCGTGGCATCGACCTCGACCAATTTGCGCAAGCGCGAAACCTGGACGTCGAGACTGCGGTCGAACGGTTCAAATTCCCGGCCACGTGCCAGCTGGGCCAATTTTTCGCGCGACAGCGGCTGGCGTGGATGACGCACCAGGGCCTTGAGCATGGCGAACTCGCCAGTGGTCAGGGGCAGGTCGTCGCCATCACGACGCAAGGTGCGCGCGCCCAGGTCAAAGGTGAATGGCCCGAAGACGACGATCTGGTTGTCTCCGGCCGGCGAGCCAGGTGCCTCCTGCAGGGGGCGGCGGCGCAGTACGGCATGAATACGAGCCAGCAATTCGCGCGGATTGAAGGGCTTGGCCAGATAGTCGTCGGCGCCAACCTCCAGGCCGACAATTCGGTCTACATCTTCACCTTTGGCGGTCAACATGATGATCGGGGTGCGGTCCTTGGCGGCGCGCAGCCGCCGGCAGATGGACAGGCCGTCCTCCCCGGGCATCATCAGGTCCAGCACGATCAGGTCAACGCTTTCACGCAGCAGGATTCGCGTCAGGGACTTGCCGTCTTCCGCCTGCACCACGTCAAAACCCTCCTGCGTCAGGTAACGCCGCAACAGGTCGCGGATACGAACGTCGTCGTCGACGACCATGATCTTGTCATTGCGGGTGGGGGCTTGGCTCATGATAGGTATCGCTAAATATGTAACAGCGCTGATTTTGAACGCTTGGCGTGGTGGATTGTGAATTTTTTGAAGGACGGTGACACACTGTTACAAATGTTGTCGGTGCGCGCCAGGCCATCAAGGAACAATGTGCGCCGTGGCTTGCATTTGACGTGAGGTTGGGACCATGAAGCATATTCAGTTTTCTCTGCTGCTTTCACTCGTTTCAGTGGCGGTGTCGGCGCAGGTTGTCAGCGTGCCCGATGCGGTTGCGGCGCAACCGACACGCGAGCAGCGCCGTGCCGAGTTACGCACCGCGCTCAAGACGCCGCCCAGCCCCGAATTGACCGACAAGAATCAGGCAACCAAGGCTGACCCGGCGAACCGGCATTTATCGGCCCAGGAGCGGGCCGATCTGCGTGAGCAACTGCGCCAGCAGCGCGACCTGTCCAAACCCTGAAGCCGGGATCATTCCAGCATGAATAGCGCTATAAAATCAATAGCTGTCTGCGCTTTGCTGACGGGCGTTGGAAGCGTTTTTCCCCAACAAAATTTGTACCCACCGGTACTCAACGTGGTGCAGCTTTCGGCCAATGGCGCAGTCGACATCGGACAGGATGTGTTGTCCATTTCGATGAACACCACGCGCGATGGTCCGGATGCCGCGGTTGTGCAAAGCCAGCTGAAAACTGCGATGGATGCAGCGCTGGCGGAAGCCAAAAAGAACGCCTTGTCCGGCCAGCTTGACGTGCGCACCGGTACCTTCAGTCTCTATCCACGTTATGGCCGTGACGGCAAAACTGTCAGTTGGCAGGGCTCCGCCGAACTGGTTCTGGAAGGGCGTGACTTTGCCCGCATCAGTGCCACGGCCGGCAAGATTCAGTCGCTCACGGTGGGCAGCGTCAGCTTCGGGCTCAGCCGCGAACTGCGCAACACGGTCGAGGCGCAGGCACAAGGTATCGCCATTGAACGTTTCAAGGCGCGCGCTGGCGAGATAGCCCGCAGTTTTGGTTTTGCCAGCTACAGCTTGCGCGAAGTCAGCGTCAATGCCAACGACCAGGGTTTTGCGCCCCGGCCCCGGATGATGGCAATGGAGGCCCGCGCCGCCAGCGCCGACGCGCCGGTGCCGGTTGAAGCCGGCAAGACCGCTGTGCTGGTGACCGTATCAGGCTCGGTCCAGCTCAAGTAACCGCTCAGGCAGGCGCCTTACTGGGCGGTCCAGCCGCCATCCATATTCCAGGCCACACCGCGCACATTGTTGGCGGCCGGCGAGCAGAAGAAAACCGCCAGCTCGCCCAATTCTTCGGGTGTCGTGAATTGCAGGGAGGGCTCTTTTTCACCGAGCAGCAGTTTGGTCGCGTCCTGTATCGACAGGCCTAGCGCGGCTGCCTTGGCGTCCACCTGTTTTTGTACCAGCGGGGTCAGCACCCAGCCCGGGCAGATGGCGTTGCAGGTGACGCCCGTGGTGGCATTTTCCAGCGCCGTAACCTTGGTCAGTCCGACCACGCCATGTTTGGCCGTCACATAGGCTGACTTTTCTGCGGAGGCGACCAGACCATGCACCGAAGCGACATTGATGATGCGGCCCCAGTTGGCAGCTTTCATGGCGGGCAGGGCGAGCCGGGTTGCGTGAAAGGCGCTGCTCATGTTGATGGCGATGATCGCGTCCCAGCGCTCGACCGGAAAATTCTCGATGCGCGCCACATGCTGGATACCGGCGTTGTTGACCAGAATGTCAACCCGGCCGAACCGGCTGGCGGCGTATTTCATCATGTCTTCAATGTCGCCCGGTTGACTCATGTCGGCGCCGTGATAGGCCACTTCCACCCCCAGCGCCGCGACTTCGGCGGTGGGGCCTGCCACATCACCGAAGCCGTTGAGGACCAGGTTGGCGCCCTGCCTGGCCAGGGCTTTGGCAATGCCAAGGCCGATGCCACTGGTGGAACCGGTGACGAGTGCTGTTTTGCCTTTTAGCATGGTGTTTCTCCGTCAGAATAAATGAGGCACTGCGATTGAATTAGGATGTGGTGATTGTTATGGATTTCACCATGTCTGAACCTACGCTGAATTACGTATTGTGTCCTGATGCCGATGGCGGTCATCGCATGGCTTACTGGCAATGGGGTGATCCGCACGGCAACCACGTGGTGGTCTGTGTTCACGGCTTGTCGCGCCAGGGGCGCGACTTTGATGTGCTGGCGCGTGCGCTGTGCCAGAAAACCGGCAACCGGGTGTGCGTGGTGTGCCCGGACGTTGTCGGGCGGGGTCAAAGTGACTGGTTGAAAGACCCGATGGGCTACCAGATTCCGGCTTACGCCGCTGACATGCTGGCTTTGCTGGCGCAACTGCGTCCGGCCACGCTGGACTGGGTCGGCACCAGCATGGGCGGCCTGATTGGCATGGTGCTTTGTGGCCAGGCCGACCTTGCTCTGGCTGTCAAGGTACGGCGTCTGGTGCTCAACGACGTTGGCCCCGTCATGCAGTGGCAGGCCTTGCAGCGTATTGGCGAGTATCTGGGCGAGACGGTGCAGTTCCCGACGCTCCAGCAGGCCGCTGACGCCCTGTGGGCGACGTCCACCAGTTTTGGCCCGCATACGCCGGCACAGTGGCTTGCCCTGTCGCGCCCCATGCTCAAGGCGGCGGCCGACGGCGGCGGGCTGACGCTGCACTACGACCCGGCAATCGCGCTTCCATTTCGCACTGTGACCCAGGAGTCGGTGGCGCAGGGTGAAGCCATGCTCTGGCAACTGTACGACCACATCAGCGCTGCCACCTTGCTGCTGCGCGGCGCCCAGTCCGACCTGCTTTCGCTGGCGACCGCCCAGGCCATGCAGACCCGCGGGCCGAAGGCGCGACTGGTGCAGTTTGACGGCGTGGGTCATGCGCCGACGCTGGTGGCGACTGACCAGGTCGACGTGGTGACGTCCTTTTTGCTGGCATGAAAATCACGACAAATTCCGAATGAAAAGACTTTTGGTCGAATCCACCGGGTCGGCGCCCCTGATTGCCGCGACCGCGCAAAACCTGCCCGAACAAAGCAACGCGCTGGCACGCGCGCGTGCCTTTGCCGAGCCGCTGCTGACCGGTGAAACCCTGGATACCGGTGAGAACACGTTTACCCACGCTGACGCCGTGGCGGCCATTCTCAAGGCCATTGGTGGCTCCGATACCATGCAGGCGGCCAGTTATCTGGTGTACGCCTGCGATCACCTGAACAAGCCGCAGGAGGTCATTGCCAAAGCCTTTGGCGACAATTTTGCAGCGCTGGCGCTGGAAACCACCAAGCTGGTGAAAGTGCAGCGCCAGGCGCGCCAGACCCAGGTCGCCAGCGCCCGGACCGGCGCCGCCATACCGATGGCGCAAAGCGTCGCAGCGCAAACCGAAAACGTGCGCAAGATGCTGCTGGCCTTCTCGCGCGACCTGCGCGTCGTCATGCTGCGCCTGGCCTCGCGCCTGCAAACCCTGCGCCACTTTGCCGCGTGCAAGCAGACCTTGCCGGCCGGCGTGGCGGCTGAAGCATTGCAGGTGTTTGCGCCGCTCGCCAATCGCCTCGGGATTTGGGAAATCAAATGGGAAATGGAGGACTTGTCGTTTCGTTTTCTGGAGCCCGAGACTTACCGCAAAGTGGCGACGCTGCTCGATGAAAAGCGCTCCGGACGCGAAGCCCATGTTGAACAGTTGCGCACGCTGCTGGCGGCCCAATTACAGACACAGGGTATTGCGGCGACGGTGCAGGGGCGGCCCAAGCACATCTACAGCATTGTCAAAAAGATGCGCGGCAAATCGCTCGGGTTTGATCAGGTGTACGACATCCGGGCGCTGCGCATTGTGGTCGGCGACGTTGCCGACTGTTATGCCGCCCTGGCCTGGGTGCATAGCCAGTTCGCGCCGGTCACCGAGGAGTTTGACGACTACATTGCCCGCCCCAAAGCCAACGGCTACCAGTCGCTGCATACCGTGGTGCGCGATCTTGCCGGGCAGCCGATCGAGGTCCAGATCCGGACCCAGGCCATGCACGACCACGCCGAGCACGGCGTGGCGGCGCATTGGGCCTACAAGGAGGCCGGTGTCAAAGGTTATGCCGGCGTCTCGGCCAGCAGCGCCTACGACGCCAAAATTGCCGTGTTGCGCCAGCTGCTGGCGTGGGAGCGCGATCTGTCGGGCGCGCAGGCGCAGGGTGATTTTGATGACCGCATTTATGTTCTGACGCCCGACGCGGCGATTGTTGAACTGCCACAAGGCGCTACCGCCGTTGACTTTGCCTACAGTCTGCATACCAGTCTGGGGCACCGCTGCCGTGGCGCGCGGCTTGACGGCGTCATGGTGCCGCTGAACACGCCGCTGAAAAACGGCCAGACGGTGGAGGTCAGCGTCGCCCGGGAGGGTGGCCCGTCGCGCGACTGGCTCAACCCGGAGCTGGCCTATCTGGTCAGTCACCGGGCCAAAGCCAAGGTGCGCGCCTGGTTCAACGCGCTGGCAGTCAACGAGACCGTCGCCAAAGGCCGCGAGGCGGTAGAAAAACTGCTGCAGCGCGAGGGCAAGACAGCACTCAAACTGGAAGATCTGGCGGAAAAGCTTGGGTTCAATTCGGCCGACGACTTGTTTGAAGTGGTCGGCAAGGATGAATTTTCGCTGCGCAATATCGAAATTGTGCTGCGTCCTCCCGAGCCGGTGCTGGCGGACGACGAGCCGCTGCTGAAAAAGCCACGCAGCGGCGCCAATCCGGCCAAAGGCGGCGTGCTGGTGGTGGGCGTTGATTCGCTCATGACGCAGCTGGCCAGGTGCTGCAAGCCGGCCCCGCCGGATGCCATTTGCGGCTTTGTCACGCGCGGCAAGGGCGTCAGCGTGCACCGGCTGGATTGCTCCAATTTGCGTGAAATGGTGAGCAAAAATGGCGAGCGCGTGATCGAGGTCCAATGGGGCCAGCCGCAAGCCACGCAGGGCGCCGTCTACCCGGTTGACGTGGCCATTGAAGCGGCTGACCGGCAAGGCCTGCTGCGCGATATTTCTGAAGTTTTTACCAAGGAAAAAATGAACGTCATCGGTGTCCAGACCCAGTCAGTCAAAGGCACCGCCTGGATGACCTTTACCGTCGAGGTGGCCGAATCCGGGCGCCTGAGCAAGGTGCTGGGCGTGGTGGCCGAGCTGAACGGCGTGCGCTCGGCGCGGCGGCGGTGATTTGATCATGACACCCATAACAGCCACCGCCTCTTTTCTCTGGCACGACTACGAAACCTTTGGCGCCCAGGTTCGGCGTGACCGTCCGGCGCAGTTTGCGGCGATTCGCACCGATGCGCAGCTCAATGAAATTGGCGCGCCACTCATGCTGTATTGCCAGCCGGCCAATGACTTTTTACCCGATCCGCAATCCTGCCTGATCACCGGCATCACGCCGCAGCTGTGTCTTGAAAAAGGTATTCCCGAGTACCAGTTTGCCGCGCAGATCGAGCAGGCGC
This sequence comes from uncultured beta proteobacterium, assembly GCA_963750815.1. Taxonomy (GTDB): domain Bacteria; phylum Pseudomonadota; class Gammaproteobacteria; order Burkholderiales; family Burkholderiaceae_C; genus Rhodoferax. Next base: position 2,645,986 of record CAVVRS010000002.1, on the reverse strand, counting down.
TGAGCGCGCCCGGCACCATTGGCGTGGGCTACAACACGATCCGCTTTGATGACGAGATCACCCGCTTCATGTTCTGGCGCAACCTGATTGACCCGTACGCCCGGGAGTGGCAAAACGGTTGTGGCCGCTGGGACCTGCTCGACGTGGTGCGTACCGCCTATGCCTTGCGCCCCGAGGGGTTGGTCTGGCCGGTCAACGCCGAAGGCAAACCCAGCTTCAGGCTGACTGACCTGACGGCGGCCAATGGCCTGGCGCACGAGTCCGCGCACGATGCGCTGAGCGACGTGCGCGCCACCATTGCCCTGGCGCGGCGGCTCAAAACGGCGCAGCCCAAACTGTTTGAGTTTTGCTTCGGTCTGCACAAGAAGGAGCGTGTGGCCGCCGAGTTGGGCTTGCCCACAACGGCGGCGCAGGCCAAACCGTTCTTGCATGTGTCGGGCATGTTTGCGCCCGAGCGCGGCTGCCTGGCGCTGATGTGGCCGCTGGCCATGCACCCCGTCAACAAGAACGAGTTGCTTGCCTGGGACCTGGTGCACGACCCGCGTGAACTCGCCACCCTCAACGTCGACGAACTGCGGCTGCGCCTGTTTACCAAAGCGGCAGAATTGCCCGGGGGCGTGACACGCCTGCCGGTCAAGACGGTGCACCTGAACAAGTCGCCCATGGTGGTGGGCAACCTGAAAACCTTGTCGGACGCGCAGGCGCAACGCTGGGGTTTGCAGCTGACGACGCAATTGCAGCATGCCGCGGTGGCGCGGGATTTGCCCGATATGAGCGCGATCTGGGCGCAGGTGTTTGCCCGTGCGCCTGGCGTGGCGGTGGACGTGGATCAGGACCTGTATGGCGGTTTTATTGGCAACGCCGATCGCCGCCGGCTCGACGCCTTGCGTGCGCTGCCACCTGACAAACTGGCTGCGGCACGCACGGCGTTTGACGACGCGCGGCTGGAAGAACTGGTGTTCCGTTACCTGGCCCGCAATTTCCCGCAGAGCCTGGCTGCGCCCCAGGCGCAGCGCTGGGAAGCCCACCGCCGCGCGCGTTTGTTTGACGGCGAAGGCGGCGCACGCAGCGTCGACGCACTGTTTGCCGAAATCGACGCCCTCAGCGAAACCGCCGACGAACGCGGTGAGCAGATTCTCGGCGCGCTGTATGACTACGTTGAACAGATTGCGCCTGCCAGGATTTGAGGAGTTTGAAAAATGAGTGAACCAAGAAAAATGAACAAACCTACACGACACCTCACCTCGCTAGCCATGCTGTTCGGTCTGTTACTGATGTCCGGTTGTGGCGGCGGCGGGTCTGGCGTCATTGCCAACCCGCCGCCGTCTGGCACGCTCAAGCTGTTGGCAGGCGCTGTCGCTCCCGGGGCAACCTGCAGTGTCGCGGATGGTTCGCCCGGCAGTGCGCGCTTTGGCAACATCACGACAATTACAGTTGGCAAGGACGGCACCAGCTACCTGATTGACAAAGGATGTGCCGCAACTGATTTACCCCGCCTGCGCAAAGTGACAAGCAATGGGCAGGTGAGCACCCTGGCCGTTGGCGCGCCGGCACCGGTCTGGGGGCTGCCTGGCAAAACACTCACTTCTTTTGGCGCACCTCTGGCGCTGGCGCTGGACAGCATGGGGAATGTCTTCGTTTTGGACCAGACCCCCGACGCGGACGTTTGCACCCTTACTTGTGTCACACGCTATGACGACTTTGCGCAGGGACAGCTTCCCGGTATCTGGAAGGTTGCGCCTGACGGCGTCACCACCTTGTTTGCTGGCGTGATGTACCGCTCACCCACCGGTGAGCTCGACGGCGTGGGTGAAAGGGCAGGGTTCAAAAACCCGAGCCATATCACCATAGACGCTGACAACACCATTTACGTGGCAGACGCTGGCAAGATCAGAAAAATATCCACCAACGCAACGGTGACCACCTTAGCCAACGCGCAATCGGCGGTGGCAGTCTATGCGGACGCAACGGGCAGCGCATTTGTGTTGCTGGGCAATACTGGGAATGGTACTTGCAGCGAGACCAGCACCACACTGTTAAACCTGCGGTCAGCCCAGACAAGTCATGTTCCCTGTTATCTCTACACGCTTTTTAATCCGGCAAACGCGCGCTACTGGTCGGTAGCGATGTCAGCGCCAGATCGCTGGTATCGCCACTATGCTTTGTCCAACTACATTGAGGTTACTGCCCTTGGCGGAAAAGTGGAGCTTGTTGTGGGGAATGTCGGGACGCCAAACCAAACCGAAGCAGGCGCGCTTCCCGGCAATCTGGACGTCGTCAGAGCCATTGCAGCTGGCCCGGACAAAGGACTTTACATCGTTGCCGGTTACGCCTTGCTGAAGGCAGAATTTACGCCTTGAATCCTGCGAAAGTGCTATAAAATAGATAGCTGCCTACGCATATCTGACGGCGCTTAGAGCCCTGTTTTTATATAAAAAACGGTCATTGCGTGCCAAAAATGCGGTCGCCGGCGTCGCCCAGGCCGGGCAGGATGTAGCCGTGGCTGTTGAGCTGGCGGTCAATGGCAGCGGTGTAAATAGGTACATCCGGATGCGCTTTGCGCAAGGTCGCAATGCCTTCGGGGCAGGTCAGCAGGCAGACAAATTTGATGGATTTTGGCTGCAACGCCTTGACCCGGTCAATCGCCGCCACCGCCGAATTGCCAGTGGCCAGCATCGGGTCAACCACCACCACATCGCGCTCCTGCATGTCTTTGGGCATCTTGAAGTAATACTCCACCGCCTGCAGGGTTTTGGGGTCGCGGTACAGGCCGATGTGGCCAACGCGCGCGCCCGGCACCACCGTCAGCATGCCGTCCAGAATACCTGTGCCGGCGCGCAGGATCGAGACCAGCACCAGCTTCTTGCCGTCAATCATCCGGGCGGTCATGGTCTCCAGCGGGGTTTCGATTTCAACGTCTTGCGTAGGCATGTCGCGCGTCACCTCATAGGCCATCAGCATGGCAAGCTCATTGAGCAGGGTGCGAAAACTGTTGGTGCTGGCGTTTTTGCTGCGCATCAGCGTCAGCTTGTGCTGCACCAGCGGGTGGTCGATGACGTGAACGAGGGGGTCCTGGAGGCTCATGGTGATTTCCTTGATGAAGTAACAATCCGTCTGGTCCGGGTTTGCGATCAGCGCTTGCCGCCAAAGATGCCGCCCAGCACGCCGCGGATGATCTGGCGACCGACTTCACGGCCAACCGAGCTGGCCGCACTGCGGATGAGCTGCTCGCCAGCCGAGGTGCGGGTCCGGTGCGCGCCGCCGCCAAAAATGGAACCAATACTGTCCAGCAGGCCACCCCCCACGCTGGCCGGCGCCGCTTCGCTGCTCGCCACCGGGGGCGGCTCGGCCCTGGCGCTGGTGCCTGCGCTGGCGTCGGACGGCGCCGCCCTGGGTGCCAGGCGCGATTCGGTGCGGCCCTTTATTTTTTCAAAAGCAGATTCCCGGTCCAGCGTTTTTTCATAGACACCGGCCACGATGGACGCCGCCAGCAGTGTCTTGCGCTGTTCGGCGCTGATCGGTCCAATCTGGCTGGCCGGTGGCAGCACATAGACGCGTTCGGTCACACCGGGGCGGCCTTTGTCGTCCAGAAAACTGATCAGCGCTTCGCCGACCGCCAGTTCGGTGATGACGGCGCCAATGTCCAGCGCCGGGTTCGGGCGCATGGTGTCGGCCGCTGACTTGACCGCTTTCTGGTCGCGTGGCGTGAAGGCGCGCAGGGCGTGCTGCACGCGGTTGCCAAGCTGGGCCAGCACCGAGTCCGGAATGTCCAGCGGGTTTTGCGTCACAAAATAAACGCCTACGCCCTTGGAGCGCACCAGCCGCACCACCAGTTCGATGCGCTCCAGCAGCACTTTGGGTGCGTCGGTGAACAGCAGATGCGCTTCGTCAAAGAAAAACACCACCTTGGGCTTGTCCAGGTCGCCGACCTCGGGCAGGTTTTCAAACAACTCGCTGAGCAGCCAGAGCAAAAAAGTGGCATAGAGCCGGGGCGAGTTCATCAGCTTGTCGGCCGCCAGCACATTGACCACGCCTCTGCCGTTGCTATCGGTCTGCAGGAAGTCGTCAATGTTGAGCATCGGCTCGCCAAAGAACCGGTCGCCGCCCTGGGCTTCAATCTGCATCAGGCCGCGCTGGATGGCACCGATGCTGGCGGCGCTGATGTTGCCGTATTCGGTGGTGAAGTCGGAGGCGTTGTCACCGACTTGCTGGCACATGGCGCGCAGGTCTTTCATGTCGAGCAACAGCAGGCCCTGGTCGTCGGCGATCTTGAACACCAGTTGCAGCACGCCGCCCTGCGTCTCGTTGAGGTTGAGCATGCGCGCCAGCAGCAGCGGCCCGAGGTCGCTGACGGTGGCGCGCACCGGATGCCCCTGCTCGCCGAAGACGTCCCACAAGGTACTCGGAGACGCTACAAATTCAGGAGCTGGCAGCGCCCTGTCAGCAAGGACCTTAGCCAGTTTTTCACCTAAACTTCCGGCCTGCGAGATGCCCGTCAGGTCGCCTTTGATGTCGGCCATGAAAACCGGCACGCCAATCCTGGAAAAGCCCTCGGCCATGGTTTGCAGGGTGATGGTTTTGCCGGTGCCGGTGGCGCCGGTGATCAGTCCGTGGCGGTTCGCCTTGTCGGGGCGCAGGAAGACCTGGGTCGCACCATGTTGCGCAATAAGAATCGGTTCTGCCATGAAACCCTCAAAAAGTACAATTGAGACCATAGCGTAACGAACTTTTGAAGGATTTCCCGTGGCAGGACACAGTAAATGGGCCAATATTCAGCACCGCAAAGGTCGACAGGATGAAAAGCGGGGCAAGATCTGGACCCGCATCATCCGGGAGATTACCGTCGCCGCGCGCGCCGGTGGCGGTGATCTGGGCACCAACCCGCGCCTGCGCCTGGCGGTGGACCGGGCCAAGGCCGCCAACATGCCGGCTGACCGCGTCAAATACAACATCGACAAGGCCACCGGCAACCAGGAAGGTGTCACTTACGAAGAAATCCGCTACGAGGGCTATGGCATTGGCGGCGTGGCCATTCTGGTGGACACCATGACCGACAACAAGGTGCGCACTGTGGCCGAAGTGCGCCATGCCTTCAGCAAGCACGGCGGCAATATGGGGACCGAAGGCTCGGTGGTGTTCCAGTTCAGGCAGTGCGGGCAGCTGATCTTTGCCCCCGGTACCAGCGAAGACAAGGTGCTGGAGGTGGCGCTGGAGGCCGGTGCCGACGACGTGATCACCGATGACGACGGCGCCATTGAGGTGCTGACCAGTTACGCCAGCTTTGAGGCGGTGAAAAATGCGCTGGAAGCGGCCGGCCTGAAGGTCGAGGTGGCCGAGGTCACCATGCGTGCAGAAAACCCGATTGAACTCAGCGGCGACGAGGCCCGGCGCATGCAAAAACTGCTGGACGTGCTGGAAGAGCTCGATGACGTGCAGGAGGTTTACCACAACGCCGAGATTGACAGCGAAGCACTATGAATATTCTGGTTATTGGCGGCGGTGGCCGCGAACATGCAATGGCCTGGAAACTGGCCCAGTCGCCCCGTGTGCAGAAGATTTATGTCGCGCCGGGTAACGGCGGGACCGCGCTGGACGCCCGTCTTGAAAATGTCAATATCACCGATGTGCATGAGCTGCGGGCCTGGGCCGCTTCAAAAAAAATAGCGCTGACAGTGGTCGGGCCGGAGGGGCCGCTGGCCGCCGGGGTGGTCGACGAGTTTCGCAAACACGGCTTGCGCGTGTTTGGGCCGACGCAGGCGGCCGCGCAACTGGAGAGTTCCAAGGCGTTCTCCAAAGCCTTCATGCAGCGCCACGGCATTCCGACCGCCGCCTACGAGACTTTTAGCGAGCCGCTGGCGGCCCACGCCTACATCGACGAAGTCGGCGCGCCTATCGTGGTCAAGGCCGACGGCCTGGCCGCTGGCAAGGGCGTCGTGGTGGCCATGAGCACGCAGGAGGCGCACGAAGCGGTTGACTTCATGCTGCTCGACAACACGCCCGGCGTGACGCACAACGAAGGCGGGGCACGGGTCGTGATTGAAGAGTTCCTGGCCGGCGAAGAAGCCAGTTTCATTGTCATGTGTGACGGCCGCAACGTCCTGGCAATGGCCACCAGCCAGGACCACAAACGTCTTCTTGACGGCGACCTCGGGCCCAACACCGGCGGCATGGGTGCTTATTCACCGGCGCCGGTGGTGACGCCCGATGTCCACGCCCGCGCCATGCGTGAAATTATTCTGCCCACCATCCGCGGCATGGAAAAAGACGGCATCCCGTACACCGGTTTTCTGTATGCCGGGCTGATGATAGGGGCCGACGGGCACCCGAAGACGCTGGAATTCAATTGCCGCATGGGCGACCCGGAAACCCAGCCCATCCTGCTGCGTCTGAAGACCGATCTGGTGGACGTTCTGCTGGCGGCAACCGAGCCGGGTCCGCATGGCCATCTCGACCAGATCGAGTTGCAGTGGGACCGGCGCACCGCGCTGGGCGTGGTGCTGGCGGCGCACGGTTACCCGCAGCCGCCGCGCACGGGCGACCTGATCAGCGGTCTGCCGCGGGACGCCGAGGATGCCGTGGTTTTTCATGCCGCCACAAAGCAGCAGGACGGCGCCATGGTGACGGCGGGTGGTCGCGTCCTGTGCGTCACGGTACTGGCAGACAACGTGCGCCAGGCGCAGCAGCGCGCCTACGAGGTGGCTCTGGGCATTCGCTTTGACGGCATGCAGTACCGCCGCGACATCGGGCACCGCGCAGCCAAGATTTGAGCTGGCAATTTTGAACGGAACAGGCATGCAGAATTTGACGACCTCCCGTACCGACACGGTACGCCATTACCTGCAGGGTTTGCAGGCGCGCATCACCGGAGCGATTGCCGCGCTCGACGGTACCGCTTTCCTGACCGATGTCTGGCAAAAATCACCGGGCGAGGTGCTGCAGGGCGACGGCATCACGCAGATCCTGGAAGGCGGGCCGGTTTTTGAGCGCGCCGGCTGCGGTTTCTCCCATGTGCGCGGTCCCAAGCTGCCGCCGTCGGCCACCCAGCATCGCCCGGAACTGGCCGGTGCGCCCTTCGAGGCCATGGGGGTGTCGCTGGTTTTTCATCCGCGCAACCCCTATGTGCCCACAGTCCACATGAATGTGCGCATGCTGGCCGCCAGTGGCAGCGACGGCCAGCCGGTGTGCTGGTTTGGCGGCGGCATGGATTTGACGCCGTATTACGGTTTTGACGAAGACGCCGTGCATTTCCATGCCAGCTGCAAGGCCGCGCTGGCGCCATTTGGCGAGGACAAATACCCGCGCTTTAAAACCTGGTGCGACGAGTATTTTTACCTGAAGCACCGCGCCGAGCAGCGCGGCGTTGGCGGCATCTTTTTTGACGATTTTTCAGAGCTGGGCTTTGATGACAGCCTGGCCATGATGCAGGCGGTGGGCAATTCGTTTTTGGGCGCTTACCTGCCGCTCGTCGAGCGGCGCAAAGAGACACCCCATGGCGAGCGCGAACGGGCGTTTCAGTTGTACCGGCGGGGCCGCTATGTCGAGTTCAATCTGGTCTGGGACCGCGGTACGCACTTTGGCCTGCAGTCGGGCGGGCGCACCGAGTCGATCCTGCTGTCCATGCCGCCGCTGGTGAGCTGGTCGTACCAGAACGTGCCCCCGGCGGGGTCACCGGAAGCAGAGCTCTACAGCCGGTTTCTGGTGCGCAAAGAATGGGTTTGACGCCGCCACTGGCGCCACTGCGGCGCGTAGGTGTCTTTGGCGGGGCGTTTGATCCGCCGCACGCCGCGCATGTGGCCCTGGCGCAAGCGGCGCTGGCCGAGCTGCAACTCGACGAGCTGCGTGTGGTGCCCACCGGCCAGGCCTGGCACAGAAGCCGCGCGCCAAGCGCTGCCCGGCACCGGCTGGCGATGGCCCGGCTGGCGTTTGCCGGCGTGCCCAAAGTCGTTGTTGATCCGGTCGAGACGCAGCGTAGCGGCCCGAGTTACACGGTGGAGACCTTGCGTGAATACCACGCCTTGTGGCCTGACGCCGAGCTGTTTCTGTTGCTTGGTGACGACCAGGCCCATGCCCTGGCCAGCTGGCAGGGGGTGCCCGAGATACTCCAGCTTGCTATAATTTGCGTAGCTGGTCGCGCACATTCGACGGGCCCCGGGGCCCAATTTCCTCTTGAAAAAGAGCATTTGTCGCGGTTTCGGCGGCTGTCAATGCCCGAAATGCCCATCAGCGCCACCGATATTCGCAGCCGGATTGCCGCCCACCAAAGCGTTGAGCCACTGGTTTTTGCAGCGGTTGCGCGTTATATTGAAGACCATCACCTTTACCAGACCACTTGATGACTACCACCACCCTTGCCAAAAAAGATATCCAGAAACTCCAGCGTGCCATCGTCGATGGCCTTGAAGACGTGAAAGCCCAGGACATTGTGGTGTTTGACACCGAGCATCTGTCGGCCTTGTTTGAGCGGGTGATCATTGCCAGCGGTACTTCCAACCGCCAGACCAAGGCGCTGGCAGGCAGCGTGCGCGACGCGGTGCGCGATGCCGGTTTTGCCAAACCACGGGTTGAAGGTGAAACCAATGGTGAATGGATCATCGTCGATTGTGGCCAGGCGGTGGTGCATGTCATGCAGCCGAATTTTCGCCAGTATTACAACCTCGAAGAATTGTGGGGCGACAAGCCGGTGCGCCTCAAGTTCGGTGCCAGCAAGCCGGTGCTGGCCGTGTCTGCCAAAGTGGCCAGCGCCAGCAAAGCCGCAGCCAAGCCCGAAGCTGGCCTGAAGCGTTCCAATGCGGCCAAGAAAGGCGTACAGGAGGCCTTTCCGTCCAAAGCGCAAGTGAAGAAATCGCTGGCGGCCGCCGTGGCCGGCAAAAAACCGGTGGCGCGCAAGGCACCGGCCAAAACAGCCACCAAAGTCGCGCTGAAAAAAGTGGTGGTCAACGCGCCGGTCAAGAAATCGCCCGCGCGCAAGGCCTGACGCGGACCGGCCGTGCGGCTGCTGATTGTTGCGGTCGGCCAGCGCGTGCCCGACTGGGCGCAAACCGCCTGGGACGACTACGCCAAACGTTTTCCCCCTGAGCTCAGGGTGGAACTCAAAGCCGTCAAGACCGAGCCGCGCGCCTCCAGATCGCTGGACACCTTGTACGCCGCCGAGCGCGCCCGCATTGAAGCGGCGCTGCCCAGGGGCTGCCGCATTGTGGTGCTCGACGAGCGCGGCAGTGCGCTGACGACCCTGGCGCTGGCCGCCAAGTTGCAGCACTGGCAGCTCGAAGGCGACGATGTGGCGCTGGTCATTGGCGGCCCCGACGGACTGGAGCCGGCTTTCCGGCAGGCCGCGCATGAGCGCATCCGGCTGTCGGATTTAACGCTGCCCCACGCCATGGCGCGGGTGCTGCTGATCGAGCAGCTGTACCGCGCCTGGTCGATCAACGCCAACCACCCGTACCACCGTGAATAGCCTGGCCACCGCGCCTGTCATGCCCTTCATTTACCTGGCCTCGCAAAGTCCGCGCCGGCGCCAGTTGCTCGAGCAGATCGGGGTGCGCCATGAATTGCTGCTGCCCGATGCCGGGGAAGACGTTGAAGTCCTTGAAGCCGTGCTGCCGGGGGAGGCGCCCGCCGCCTATGTGCAGCGCGTAACGCAACTCAAGCTCGACGCCGCCTTGCAGCGGCTGCAACGCCGTGGCTGGCCGCTGGCGCCGGTTCTGTGTTCGGACACCACGGTGGCGTTGGGTCGAACCCTCTACGGCAAACCGGTTGACGCGCGTGATGCGCGGCGCATGCTGGGCGAACTGGCCAATGCAACGCACCGTGTTCTGACGGCAGTGGCGCTCGGAACGCCGCGCAAGCGGCGCCACGCCCTGTCTGTTTCACGCGTCACTTTTGCCGCCATGAGCGCGCGCCAGATCAACGCTTATGTGGCCAGCGGCGAGCCGATGGGCAAGGCCGGTGGCTACGCCGTGCAGGGCCGGGCGGCAGCGCATATAGCGTCGATCAGCGGCAGTTATTCTGGCATCATGGGGCTGCCGCTGTTTGAGACCGCGTTATTGCTTCAATCCTTTGGAAAACAGGCCACCCTGCGCGACCCTCCGGAACGCATCAAGGCACTGGCCGCAACGAGTTAGACCCATGCAGGAAGACATCTTGATCAACTGGTCGCCGCAGGAGACCCGGGTCGCCATTGTTGAAAATGGCGCGCTGCAGGAGCTGCACGTGGAGCGCACGCTGGAGTGCGGCCTGGTCGGCAACGTTTACCTCGGCAAGGTGGCCAGAGTGCTGCCGGGCATGCAGTCGGCTTTCATCGATATCGGTTTTGAGCGTGCTGCGTTCCTGCATGTGGCCGATGTCTGGCACCGCCAGCCCGACGGCGAGCCGCCCAGCATGGTGCGCAACACGCAGCCCCAGATCCCGATCGAAAAGCAGGTGTTTGAAGGTCAGGCGCTGATGGTGCAGGTGATCAAGGACCCCATTGGCACCAAGGGCGCGCGCCTGTCGACGCAGATCAGCATTGCCGGGCGCATGCTGGTGTTTTTGCCGCAGGACGATCATGTGGGTGTTTCACAGAAAATTCCGCAGCATCAGCGTGACGCGCTGCGGGACCGCTTGCAGGCCCTGACCGGCAGTGAGGGCGGCGGCTTTATTTTGCGCACCAACGCCGAAGATGCCACCGATCTTGAGCTGTCGGACGACATCCGTTATCTGCGAAAAGCCTGGTCCCGCATGAAGGAGGCCGCAACCCGGCTGCCGCCTCTGTCCATATTGCACCGCGACCTCAATCTGCTGCAGCGCGTGCTGCGCGATCTGGCCAGTGAAAACACACAGAGCATCAAGGTCGATTCCGGCGAACAATACGAGGCGCTGAGAGCTTTTGGCCTCGAATTCATGCCCGCCGCCAGCGGCAAGTTGCAGCATTACACCGGTGAGCGGCCGATTTTTGACCTCTACGCCATTGATGAGGAAATTGCCCGGGCGCTGGGGCGGCGCGTTGATTTGAAGTCCGGTGGCTATGTGATCGTCGACCAGACCGAGGCGCTGACCACGGTTGACGTCAACACCGGTGGTTTTGTCGGCGCCCGCAATTTTGATGACACGATATTCAAGACCAATCTGGAAGCAGCCCAGGCGATTGCGCGGCAACTGCGGCTGCGCAACCTGGGCGGCGTCATCATTGTTGACTTCATCGACATGGTGCGCGAGGACCATCGCGAGGCGGTTTTGGCGGAATTCAAAAAGCAGCTGATGCGCGACCGCGTGAAAACCATGGCAGGCGGGTTTTCCCAGTTGGGGCTGGTCGAGATGACACGCAAGCGCACCCGCGAGTCGCTGGCGCACATGCTGTGTGAGCCGTGCGCGGCATGCGAAGGCAAAGGCATTGCCAAGACAGCACGCACCGTGGCCTATGATATTTTTCGCGAGATTCTGCGCGAAGCCCGCCAGTTCAATCCACGCGAGTTCCGGGTGGTGGCCTCGCCGCGGGTGATCGAGTTGTTGCTCGATGAAGAAAGCCAGCATCTGGCCGGCTTGAGCGAGTTCATTGGCAAGCCGGTGTCGCTGCAGAGCGAAGGCGCCATGGGGCAAGAGCAGTACGATATTGTGCTTCTGTAGAGGGCGCCGTTGCGCTGATATATGTCGAGCCCCCGCATCGCCAATTCGTCACCCATTGCCATTCTGACTTACCACCAGATTGCGCTGGCGCCGCCCCGGGGAGCCGGCTTTCGCAGCCTGTATGTGGCGCCCGACGACTTTGCCCGCCAGATGGCCGCCCTGAGTTTTCTGGGTTATCGCGGGTTGTCGATGTTGGCCCTGATGCCGTATCTGACGGGCGAGAAAACCGGCAAAGTGGTGGGCATCACCTTTGATGACGGGTACCTGAACAACTTGACCCACGCGCTGCCGGTGTTGACGCGCCATGGTTTTTCGTCCACCTGCTACGTGGTCAGCCAGCAAGTTGGCAAGACCAATGCGTGGGACCGCGAAGCCGGCATCGCCCAGACCCCGCTCATGAACGCTGGGCATCTGCGGCGCTGGCGCGCGGGCGGGCAGGAGGTTGGCGCGCACACCCGCCACCACGTGCGCCTGACGCACGCCGACGCGCCCACCAGCGCCGACGAAATCGCCCTGTGCAAGACGGAGCTCGAAAGCATGCTTGATGGACCGGTGCGGCATTTTTGCTACCCGTATGGCGAGTACACGCAGGAGCACGTCGCCCTGGCGCGCCAGGCCGGCTATCACACCGTGACGACAACCCGGCGTGGGCGCTGCCAGAGCGGTGCCGACGCCCTGCAATTGCCGCGCGTGCCGGTGCTGCGGGCCACCACGCTGCCACTGTTGTGGCTCAAGGTGGCAACGCGTTACGAAGACCGGCGCAACCGACCATGAGCAACGCTGAGCGACGCCTGCGCATTGCCGTGCTGAACCGGGTGTTTGCACCAACCGGCGGCGGCGCCGAGCGCTACTCGATCGCACTGGTCGAACAGCTGGCGCAGCGCCACGACATTCATGTGTTTGCCCAGCAGATTGATCACCAGTGGCCCGGCGTGAGCTATCACAAGGTTTCTGCGCCGCCGCGGCGCCCACGCTGGGTCAACCAGCTCTGGTATGCCAGCGCCACGTGGTGGGCCACACGGCGTGGTTTTGATGTGGTGCACTCGCATGAGAACAGCTGGCACGGGCAGGTGCAGACGGTGCATGTGATGCCGGTCAAATACACGCTGTTTTTGGGGCGTCACGGCTGGCGCCGCGTCTGGCGCTGCCTGAAGCTGCTGACCAGCCTGCGGCTGCTGGCCTACCTCGGGCTGGAGCAACTGCGCTTTGGGCGGCGCGGCCAGCGCCAAGTGGTGGTTACCGCGCCGGCCATGCAAGAGGTCATGCGGCAAACTTTTCCGGAGTGCCGCCTCACCGTCATCGCGCCGGGCGTTCACATGCCAACTGGGGCGGCCCCCGACAGGGCCGCGGCACGGCGCCTGCTGGGCCTGCCTGCGCCAGCGCGCGTCATTGCCTTTGTTGCCAACGACTATCAGAAAAAAGGCCTCGCGACACTGCTCGAAGCATTGCCGCTGCTGCCCGCCGACGTGGTGCTGGCGGTGGTCGGAAACCCGTCTGCGATAGCCCGGTTTCAGCAACACAGCGCCAGTCTCGGCCTGGGTCAGCGCGTGCATTTTCTCGGGCCGCTTAAAGACGTGTCGCCGCTCTACCTGGCGGCCAACGTGCTGGCGCACCCGACGCTGGAAGACACTTTTGGCATGGTGGTGCTGGAGGCCATGGCGCATGGGCTGCCGGTGGTTGTCAGCGACGCCCGCCACTGCGGCATTGCCGGTCTGCTAAGGCATGCCGTGGACGCCATGATCTTGACATCACCCACCGATGCGCCCGCGCTGGCCGGCGTATTGCGCCGCGTGCTGGAAGAGCCGGCGCTGGCCGCAGCGCTGTCGCGCGCGGCTCTTGATTTTGCCGCGCCACGCTCGTGGGCCAGCGTGGCCTTGCAGCAGGAAACCCTGTACCTTGAAGTGGCCAGCCCGCCAGCGCAGGCCGGGCACCCGGCCCATTAAACTCTGGCCATGAAACTCAGCGCGCAAGCGGTCCCGGCCCTGAACCTGCTCTCGATCGTGATCCCGAGCTGGAACAACCTGGCGCTGCTCAAGCTGTGTGTGGACAGCGTGCGCGCCAACAGCGCTTTTGCCCACCAGATCATCATCCACGTCAACGACGGCAGCGACGGCACGCTGGACTGGGTGCGCGCGCAAGGCCTTGCACATACCCATTCGCTTGAGAACACCGGCATCTGCCTGACGGTCAACCAGGCCGCCGCGCTGGCACAGCACGAGCTAATTCTGTACCTGAACGACGACATGTATTGCTGTCCGCAATGGGACACCCGTCTGCTCGCCAAAGTGCAGCAGATTGGCCATGACGCCTTCATGTTGTCGGGCACCATGATCGAGCCGGTGGATTCCGGCAACCCGTGCGTCAGCGTGGCAGATTTTGGTCGCGATGCCGACACCTTCCGGGTTGCCGAACTGTTGCAGGGCTATGCCGCGCTGGCCCGGCCCGACTGGTATGGCGCCACCTGGCCGCCAACGCTGGTGCACCGGCGCTGGTGGCACGCGGTGGGCGGGTACAGCTCGGAGTTCAGCCCCGGCATGAGCAGCGACAACGACTTTTCGATGAAGATGTGGCAGGCCGGTTGCCGGGTCTTTCTGGGCGTTGGAGACAGCCTGGTCTATCACTTCATGTGCAAGAGCACCGGGCGCATTGTCAAGAACAATGGCCGCCGGCAGTTCATGCGCAAATGGGGCATGACGTCTTCACTGTTTGACTGCTACTACCTGCGCCGCGGCCAAATAGCAGACGCGTTGCTGCTGCAAGAGCCGCAAGAAAGCCCCGAGTTTCTGCGCAAAAGGCGCTTCAGCAAAATCAAGGCCTGGCTGGCTTGAGGCGTATTGCCCGCCTGCGCAACCCCAGTCCGCCGCCAACCGCATTTCTGCCATGCCGTTCAATCACACATTGGAAAGCAATCGCTATAAAAACAGTAGCTGTCTACGCATACTGCACGGTGCTTTCAGTCTGATTTGATACATAAAAACAGTCAAAATGCCTTTTTTTAGGGCGCACAATGCGAATTAGGCCACCCATGAACCAGCTCCAACATCCAAAGGTGCCGTCTTCGTCTTAAGCGCTTCACGCCGTCCACTGCGTAAACCAAATGCCCGTCGGTACCGTGGCCGGGCAACAATCGCATTGACGGCCCCCACCCGCATCAGCTACCCCACCGGAGTGGCCACCGTGCTGGAATACGACGGTGGTGCCACACCCACACCCGCAGCCATTGGCGAGCTCACAAAAATCACCTACGAATCTGGCACCACCAGCTACAGCTTTGACAGCCTGGGGCGCATCATCAGCAAAACCACCGTCATCATTGGCAAAACTTTCACCGTAGGCTACAGCTGGGGCGATACCTGCAGCGCCATCGACAAGCTCACCGCCATCACTTACCCCAGCGGTAGCCGTGTGAACTACAGCTATGACCTTCAGGGCTATGTCTCTGGTGTCAGCGTCAACCCGGTCAATGCCAGCGGAAACGGGCTCAGCGCCACCAGCACCCCCCTGCTCACAAGCCTGAGCTACAACGCCGACAACAACATCACTGGCTGGCTCTGGTCGGGCGGCCAGGCACGCTCAATCAGTTACGACAGCTTTGGTCAAATCGCCGCCTACAGCCTGGGCGACCCGGCAGGCACAGGGATTGCAGCGGGCACCATGCGCACCCTCACACGCGACGCAGCCGCTCGCATCACCGGCTACAGCCACAGCAACAATGCGCTCTCTGTGCCCACACTGAACCAGAGCTTTGGTTATGACAACCTCAACCGCCTCATTAACGCCACGCTGGGCACCAACACCGCCACAGCCAGCACCAGCCAGTACAGCTATGACGCCAGTGGCAACCGCACGGCCAAGGTCATAGGAGCCACCAGCTACAGCAACACGGTGGACGCCAGCAGCAACAAACTGCTGCAGACGCAGGACACAACAGGCACAGCCAGTTACAGCCATGACGCAGAGGGCAACGTCACTGGCGACGGCATCAACACCTTCAGCTACAGCGACCGGGGCCGCATGAGCAGTGTCACCAATGCCGGGGGCACGGTGAACTACCTCTACAACGGCCTGAACCAACGCGCCTCCAAAGCGGGCCCGACTGGCATGGTGCCCACCGGAGCGGCCTACTTTGTGTATGACGAACAGGGGCAACTGCTGGGCGAGTACGATGCGAACCAGAATCCGATTTACGAGACCCTGTACCTAGGAGCAACACCGGTGGCGGTGATGAAGCAAACAGGCTCAGCAGGATCAAGCAACATTGCCGTGAGTCTGTACAACGTGCATGCTGATCATCTGGCAACGCCAAGAGTCATCACCCGCCAGAGCGACAACGCGATTGTTTGGAGGTGGGATACGGCTGAGGCGTTTGGCAATTCAGCGGCGAATCAGAATGCACTGGGAGCATTCACATTCAATCAACGCTTTCCGGGGCAGGTGTGGGATGGGGAAACAGGACTCTTGCAGAACTGGAATCGGGACTATGACCCGAGGCAAGGCAGGTATCGGCAGAGTGATCCGATTGGGTTGCGTGGGGGTATCAATACGTTTGCGTACGCCAATGGGTCACCGTTGATGGTGACAGACCCCATGGGGTTGAAAGGTGGAGACCATCCGTCCGAAGCGGCGTGTTTTGCAGCGGGGAATAATCCACTGACGTGCCAGCAAGTGCCACCTACCGTAGACTCGCCACCGAGTAGTCAGCCCGGCGTACAAATTTGTTCAAAGTATTGGCATCCACATACATTCCTTTGTGTTGATGGAACATGCAGCGGCAAGTACCCGTCGGGGAATCCGTGGGCTTCCCCGGGGATTATTCAGAACGACGCTTTGAATCAATCGGCGGCGAGTTGTTCACCGGTTCCAAGTAGTTGCGCTGGTGGTTCATTTGAAGCATGCGTTCAAACTCGACTCATTGCACGGGGACCAACAGGTGACTTGTATAGCTATGTGGGTGCAAATTGTGGGTCGTGGGCAGAGGACGTGATTACTACGTGCCGCAACCAGTGTTCGCAGTCGAGGTAAAAATGATGCGCGCGAAATCGCTAATTACCTTTGGGTGGCGGTCGGTCAGTGTTGTCCTCATTCTTGTGGACAATTTCTTGTTCGTGACCGGCAATCCAAGCGTCACTTATGGGTTGTTGGGAGGGTGGTTCCTTATTCCACTTGTTACCGCTGGAGTCATAGTCACTTCATACGGGTTGGACGCTTACAAAAAGAACGGAGAAAGACGGCTGTTCCTCTTGCACGTCGGCGTTCTTGTAGTGACGTCAGTGGCACTGACATATCTGAGTGAAGACGCACGGCAGTGTGCTATTGCGAAATTTGACTCTGTAGCGTCGGCGTTTGTTACTGACCCTGAATCATTGGATTTGGGCGTGCCGTACAAGACTACGGCGCTCATGAAAGACATCATCGCACAACCATATTCCAAGCGACGTGACGGCTTTGTTCCAACGTTTCGACGAATGGACTATTTACTTGAAACCACGGCTGGTAAAAGGTTCTTCCTTGTTGTAGTTATGAAGTGGAATGGGGTTCCGGAGATATCGCTGCTTCCATATGAAGGATGACTCAAATGAATTTTTTTGTATCCGTCGGGTAATCCGGTTCAGGTGTTTGTTGCCGAGTCGGAACTCTTGCAGAACTGGAATCGGGAGTGTGACCCTAGGCAGGGAAGGTACCCGTCAGGCTATCCAATCTATGAAATCAGTACAGTAAATGGGGTAATCGAAACAATTGAACACCGTCAGTTGGAGCCGATTTTCTATATTGTTGACAATCCGGCAGTACTGGCAGAACTTGGGGTGAAGCAATAACGACGATCAATGAATACCGTGAACCAATTCGAAACAAGGTCGCTATGAATTCCGTAGCTGCCCACGCATACCAGACGGGCGTTGCAGCCTGATTTCATGCATAAAAACAGTCAATATTTCGATTTTTAAAGGCTCACAGTGCAGAATGTGCCTTCCATGAACCAGCTCCAACATCCAAAGGTGCCGTCTTCGTCTTAAGCGCTTCACGCCGTCCACTGCGTAAACCAAATGCCCGTCGGTACCGTGGCCGGGCATCGAGCGCATTGACGGACCGTCTCACCCGCATCAGCTACCCCACCGGAGTGGCTACGGTACTGGAGTACGACGGCGGCGCCAGCCCCACACCAGCAGCCATTGGCGAACTCACAAAAATCACCGACGAATCGGGCACCACCAGCTACAGCTTTGACAGCCTGGGGCGCATGATTAGCAAAACCACCGTCGTCAATGGCAAGAACTTCACGCTCAGCTACAGCTGGGGCGATACCGGCAGCGCCATCGACAAGCTCACCGCCATCACCTACCCCAGCGGTAGCCGTGTGAACTACAGCTATGACCTTCAGGGCTATGTCTCTGGTGTCAGCGTCAACCCGGTCAATGCCAGTGGCGCGGGTGTATGAGCGCCATGGCGCTGAACCCGACAGAGACCAAATATCCGCACAAAGACGTAACCATCGATTTTCTATACGAAGCATGTTCGTCTGTTGGAGAAACAGGAAGTGGCAAAATTAGATTTTTTGATTGCGAGTCATATGTGTACGGCGTGCTGGATAGTTATTTAGCAGTAAAGCCCTTTCTGCCGTTGAAATATAGAGCCTGCTTCCCCCAAAAAATTGCTCCATGGCAAGTGTTGGAGGAGGTGCGTCCACTAGTTTTGAAGTATGACCCGGTTACAGATTCTGCGATTGCCGGCGTCGCCATCATCCAAGCTCTGCGCGTTAAGTACCCATGCAAATTGGAATCCAAGGATCAGTCTGATTCGAAACCAACAAACTAGCAATGCGATGCGCCTCGCGTTGAAGCAGGTGTTTGATGCAGAGACCGGGCTCGTGCAGAACTGGCATCGGGACTATGACGTGAGGCAAGGACGCTATCGGCAGTCGGACCCCATCGGGCTCCAAGGGGGAATTAATACATACAGCTATGTCGCAGGGAATCCGCTGAGCCTGATTGACCCGCGCGGTTTGAACAATCCTGGTATGGGGTCTTATGGTCCATATTGGAGTCCTCTCAGTATTCGACAAGACACACCTTCAGATTCGTGCACCTGCAAGTTTGTGTGTCGCATGCGGCCAATAGATCCGTGCTTGAAGAAAGCTTCAATGAGCAAGGGAAGGGGATTCAAGTTCGATTGCTTGCCGACTCGGTCAAAGATGACCTTCGAGTTGAATCCGACAAAAGTGAATCTACGCTTCCAAGAATTCGTAAGGTTTCCGTCAAGCTTGAAATTCAGCGTGCTGGAAAAAAAATATTTGTTCCTCAGCATGTACTGGCGTCGTTGCACGACCCTATTACCATTTCAATCAAAAACCTAAACCCAACGAAGACTCAAATCTCTGTTCGTGGTGGAGATGCGTCTAACGCATACGTTGCGCGAATATTAGTAGACGCAGATCGAGTCCTGAAGCTCGAACTGTTCGAGATGGGATCTGATCATCCAATATACACGACGACCTACTATCAACAGGTCATTGAGTAATGCCAGCCGCTAAAACTATGGGATTTAAGTGTGGGCATCAACACTTTGCACAGGCGGGACAAAACCCGCTGAGTTACGCGGATCTGGACTACCAACAGATTGACTTGTTCAATCCAGCATTTCAATAAATTTGCTATAAAAACAGTAGCTGCCTGCGCATACCGCACGGTTCTTACAACCTGATTTTATACATAATAGCAGTGAATATTTCATCTTTTAGGGGTGCACAATGCAGAACATGCCACCCGTAAACCAGCTCCAACTTCCAAAGGTGCCATCTTCTTCTTAACCGCTTCACACCGTCCATGGGTGCAACCGCATGCCCGTCGGTACCGTGGCCGGGCGTCAAGCGCATTGACGGACCGCCTCACCCGCATCAGCTACCCCACCGGAGTGGCCACGGTACTGGAATACGACGGCGGCGCCAGCCCCACACCCGCGGCCATTGGCGAGCTCACAAAGGTCACCGACGAATCGGGCACCACCAGCTACAGCTTTGACAGCCTGGGGCGCATGATTAGCAAAACCACCATCGTCAATGGCAAAACCTTCACCGTGGGCTACAGCTGGGGCGATACCGGCAGCGCCATCGACAAGCTCACCGCCATCACCTACCCCAGCGGTAGCCGTGCGAACTACAGCTATGACCTTCAGGGCTATGTCTCGGGTGTCAGCGTTAACCCGGTCAATGCCAGCGGAAACGGCCTCAGCGCCACCAGCAACCCCTTGCTCAGCGCCATCAGCTACAACGCCGACAACAACCCCACCGGCTGGCTCTGGGCAGACGGCAAGGCACGCTCAATCAGTTACGACAGCTTTGGTCAAATCGCCGCCTACAGCCTGGGCGACCCGGCAGGCACAGGGATTGCAGCGGGCACCATGCGCACCCTCATACGCGACGCCGCAGGGCGCATTACCGGCTACAGCCACAGCAACAACTCGGTCGCAGTGCCAAGTCTGAACCAGAGCTTTGGTTATGACAACCTGAACCGCCTCATTAACGCCACGCTGGGCACCAACACCGCCACCGCCAGCACCAGCCAGTACAGCTACGACGCCAGTGGCAACCGCACGGCCAAGGTCATAGGAGCCACCAGCTACGCCAACACGGTGGACACCAGCAGCAACAAGTTGCTCCAAACACAAGACACAACAGGCACGGCCAGTTACAGCCATGACGCAGCGGGCAACGTGACCGGTGACGGCATCAACACCTTCAGCTACAGCGACCGGGGCCGCATGAGCAGTGTCACCAATGCCGGTGGCACGGTGAACTACCTGTACAACGGATTGAGTCAGCGCGTCTCCAAGACGGGGCCGACCGGCATGGTGCCCACCGGAGCAGCCTACTTTGTGTATGACGAACAAGGACAACTGCTGGGCGAGTACGATGCGAACCAGAATCCGATCTTTGAAACCATTTACCTTGGAGCAACGCCGGTGGGGGTGATGAAGCAAACAGGCTCAGCAGGATCGAGCAACATTGCAGTGGCCCTGTACAACGTGTACTCGGATCACTTGATGACACCTCGGGTGATCACACGTGCCTCCGATGAAGCCATTGTGTGGAGGTGGGATACGGCAGAGGCATTTGGAGCCACAGCGGCGAATCAGAATCCGAATAGCTTGGGAACGTTCGTGTTCAACCAGAGGTTCCCGGGGCAGATGTTTGATGCGGAGACTGGGCTCTTGCAGAACTGGTATCGGGAGTATGACCCTAGGCAGGGGCGGTATCGGCAGTCGGACCCTATCGGCCTTGACGGGGGTATAAACACATACAGCTATGTTGAAGGCAATCCGATCTCGTCCGTTGACCGCAAAGGATTGGATACATATTCATGTACACGTCCGTTGGAAGGGGCGCGCAACATAAGTTTCGGGCCGTTCTATCATCAGTTCCTATGCACTCTTGATTCAAAAGGAAAAGTTTCCTGTAGCGGGCTTGGCCCAACTGGTGGTTCATCAGGAATGTTTGGTAGTCCAGGGAAGATCGAGACAGAGACAAGTGTGCGCCCCGAGCAGTGTGAAAAAATACGCGGCCCGGACATACGCTTCGAATCTTGTATCCAAGAAAAGTTGGGTGGGCCGCTCCCGTGGTACGACGTGCGGGCAGGAGGACTTTGGGGTGCAATTCGTGGCGCTCAACAATGTCAAAGTTTTGCGCAATCCGTACTCGCCGAATGCGCTGCGAAGTATCCGCACTGAACGTTACACGGTGGGATATGAAAACTAAATTGACGCGAATCCTGCTGTGCATCTGGACCGCCTGGTGCGCTTGGTGGCTTATCGATGGATTGTGCACATATACAGCTCAATGCGTTGACTCGTTTGGACTAGTGCATTTAGCTGAAAGGAGAATGACAGGATTACTGGTTGTGATGCTGTCAGGATTTCCGTTGGGGTTTTTCGTTCCTGCATCTGTCAGCGATCTGGTGCGGTATTTTGGTATGGATGGGTCTAATGCAGGCGCATTGGGATTTTTCGCAGAGTGGCTAATTTCGGCATCAGTTGGATACTTTCAATGGTTTGTGCTAGTTCCATGGCCCTGGCGTAAGTGGAAGACGTGGCGGGCAGGTGTGTGAGGTCAAAACTGGGCGCCTGAAGAAATGACATCGGGACTATGACCCTCGCCAAGGCAGATGCCAACAGATTGACCTGTTCAATCCGGTATGGCAATAACTTCGCTATAAAAAAAGTAGCTTCCCACACTTGCCAGACGGGCCTTGCAGCCTGATTTAATGCAAAGAAACAGTCAATATTTCGATTTTTTGGAGGCGCGCAGTGCAGAATGTGCCTTCCATGAACCAGCTCCAACCTCCAAAGGTGCCATCTTCGTCTTAACTGCCCGGCGCACCCTCAGACACTACGGCCTTTGCAGGAGAAAGTGACGAAGTAGTCGTGGCCACAATCGTCACAGCTGGCCCGGGCAAAGCCAGCACCCCGGCGCGCGAACATTGGCTGTTGGCGATGGCGAGGCCGTTGCGGGTTCGATGTGATACTACGGCCTGCCCCGGTCTGCGGGGTAAAACTGAATGGCGATGAGACATGACTATGTGGACAAGCTGGAAACTGGGTTTCTGGTGCACCGGGCTTTTGCTTCTGTGCGCGGGATGGGGTGCGCAGGCGCAGGAGCGCTCCGGCTGGAAGCTGGTGTGGAGCGACGAGTTCAACGGCGCGGCGCTGGACCGCAGCAAGTGGTCCTACGACACGGGTGACGGCTTTTACAGCTACGACGAAGACAAGTGGATTTCCGGCTGGGGCAACAAGGAACTTCAGTACTACACCAACGCCCCCTCCAACGTATTTGTGCAGGGGGGCATGCTGCACCTGCGGGCGGTGAAAGAGTCGTACCAGGGCAAGGGCTACACGTCGGGGCGCATCACCACGACGAACCGCGACGGGACTGAACTGTTTTCCAAGACCTATGGCCGCTTCGAGTTTCGCGCCAGGTTGCCCATTGGCCAGGGCATCTGGCCGGCGCTGTGGATGCTGCCACGCGACTTTTCCTATGGCGGCTGGGCGGCGTCGGGCGAAATCGACGTGCTGGAAGCGCGCGGGCAAAAGCCCTTCGAAACCAATAGCACCCTGCACTATGGCTCGCAATGGGACGCCAACGCCTACTCGGGCGGCACGTACAAGTTTCCTCAGGGGCAGTCGATCACCGACTTTCATGTGTACGCGGTGGAGTGGGAGCCCGGTGAGATCCGCTTCAGTGTCGATGGCGTGGTGCACCACACGCAACGCGACTGGTGGAGCAGCAGCCGCGTTGCAGGTTCCAGGGGCGTGCAGCCCGGCAGTGCGGCCGATCTAAGCCCGTGGCCAGCGCCGTTTGACAAGCCATTTTTCATCATCATGAACCTGGCTGTCGGGGGAGACTACCCGGGCAACCCCGACAAGACAAGCAAATTCCCTGTGGAGATGCTGGTGGACTATGTGCGTGTGTATGACAAAGAGGGTGGCTATGGGGACCCATTGCCGCGTGGCAAACCCAAGCTGCCGTTTGCGCTGACCACCAGCGTCAACGTGATGAGCTTCAACATCCGCTGCGGCTCCTGCGAGGCCCCCACCGACATCAACCACTGGAGCCTGCGCAAGACCCTGGTGGCCGACTTGATACGCCAATCCGGGGCCGAACTTGTGGGCTTGCAGGAAGCAGAAGCCTTTCAGGTGCGTGACCTGGTGACCTTGCTTCCAGACTTTGATTGGGTGGGTGTGGGGCGCGACGATGGCAAGCTGGCCGGCGAGATGAACGCTGTGCTGGTGCGCCGTGCGACCCTTGCTATCGACGCACAGCAGACGCTGTTCTTGTCCGAAACGCCCGACCAGGTGTCACGCGGCTGGGATGCCGCACTCAACCGCACGCTTGCTGTGCTGACCCTGCAGCCACGCCAGACCGGCCAGAAGTTCTATTTTCTGAACACACACTTTGATCACAAGGGCGAGGTCGCCCGGGCGCAAAGTGCGCTGTTGATCGCCCGCACGGTGGCTGGCCTGGGTGCTGATGCGCGCGTGATTCTCACCGGCGACCTCAACAGCAAACCGGGTTTTGCCGGCTACTCCTCCTTGACCACCGCATTGCGCGATGCGCGGCGAGTTTCAGAAGCGCCGGCCACGGGTGGCGATATGACTTTCAACGGCTTTGGCAAAGACCTGCAGCCAGGCAATACCATCGACTACGTGTTCGTCAGCCCCAGCCTCACGGTGCAGACGCATCGTGTGCTCACCGACGTGACGGATGGCCGCTATCCATCCGACCACTTTCCGGTGTTCAGTCGCATCGAATTGAAGTAGCAAACGCGCCGGTGAGCGCTCCCGCCACCAGCGTCATCAGCGGCGCCATTCGCCACCAACGCGAAGACGACTTCCATCAAATCTCCAGCTTTTGCCTGGCACCCGCTACGCAACATCCGCGCTGACGGCCCCGGCTTGTGCCGCCACAAAGGCCGAGAAGCCGGTGCGGTACAACTGGGCATAGGCGCCTTGTGCCGCCAGCAGTTGCGCATGGCTGCCAGACTCGACGATGCGGCCTTTGTCGAGCACGACGATGCGGTTGGCATGCTGGATGGTAGACAGCCGGTGCGCGATGACCAGCGTGGTGCGCTGGTGCATCAGGCGCTGCAGGGCGTCCTGAATGGCGCGCTCGCTTTCGGCGTCCAGCGCTGAGGTGGCTTCGTCAAGAATCAGGATGGGCGCGTCCTTGTAGAGCGCTCTGGCAATGGCCAGGCGCTGGCGCTGGCCGCCCGACAGCTGCATGGCGTTATGCCCCACCTGCGTGTCGATGCCCTGCGGGAGCTGGGCAATCAGGTCGGCCAGGTTGGCGGCCTGCAGGCACTGCGTGACGCGCTCGCGCTCCAGCGGCTGCCCCAGCGCCACGTTGCTGGCAATGCTGTCGTTGAGCATCAGCACATGCTGGCTGACCAGCGCAAACTGGGCGCGCAGCGCTTTCAGGTCCCAGTCTTCCAGCGCGTGGCCGTCGAGTTCAATGCGCCCGGCACTGAGTTCAATAAAGCGCGGTAACAGGCTCACCAGGGTTGTCTTGCCGGAACCCGAGGCGCCAGCCAGCGCCACAATTTCACCCGGCTGCACCTCCAGGCTGAACTGCTCCAGCGCCGCGCTGCTGCTGCCGGGGTAGCGGACGCTGGCCTGTCTGAAGCTCAGGCGGCCCTGAGCGCGGGCTTTGCTGAAGCTGCCACCTGCTTCACTGGGCGTGGTGGCGATGAGGTCGAGGCCGCGCTCCATCGCCGCCAGGCCGCGCGTGATGGGGCTGGCCAGCTCCGACAAATGCTTGATGGGTGCCACCAGCATCAGCATGGCGGTGACAAACGCCACAAAGCTGCCCACCGATGTCGGGTGCCCGGCGCTTTGCACCAGGGCGACCGTGATGACGGTGGACAAGGCAATGGCCGCCAGCATCTGGGTCAGCGGCGTCATGGCGGCCGAGGCCGCGGTTGACTTCATCGACAGGCGCTGCAGCGACTCGCCCAAGTTGCCGAAACGCAGCGCCTGCGAAGCTTGGGCCGATTGCAGCCGGATGTCGCGATGCGCCAGCACGTTTTCTTCCACCACATAGGCCAGCGCATCGGTGGCATTCTGGTTGTCGCGGGTCAGCCGGTAGAGCCGCCTGGAGAGGGTGCGCATGACTATCGCCACGGCCGGAAAAAGCCCGGTGACGATCAGCGTCAGCTTCCAGTTCAGGTACATCAGGTAAGCCACCAGCGCCAGCAGGGACAGGCTGTCGCGGGTCAGCGTCATCAAGGCGTTGACGAGCAGGGTAGACCCCATCTGCACTTCGTAGACCAGTGTGTTGGCCAGCGCGCTGGAAGACTGCTGTGAGAACAGCGACAGCCGGGCGTCGAGCAGTTTGTCAAACATGGTCTTGCGCAGGGTCAGCAAGCCCCGGTTGGTAATTTTGGCGAGCGCCAGTTGCGCAATGAATCCGGCCAGGCCTCGCACGGCAAACAGCAGGATCAAGGCCAGCGGCACCTGCCAGATTTTCAAACTGCCCTGCTGGAAGCCTTTGTCCAGCAGCGGTTGCAGCAATGCCGGAATGAGCGGCTCGGTCATCGACAGCACCACGGTCGCCACCAGTGCCAGCAGCCAGACGGCGTAGGGTTTGCCAAAGTACGGCCACAGGCGCGCTATTCTCTGGAGCAGTGCTGTGCGGGTCTGCGGTGCGGGTGTCGACATGTTGCGCAATGTTAAAGCACTTGTTCAGGCGGCGGCGTCAAGTGGCCCATGCGCTGGCGCTGCGTGCCGGCCCAGGCTCAGCATGAGCGCCAGCGCAACACAGAAAAAATCGCCAATCAGGGCGTCATACAGCGCCGAGTTGAACAGGCAGGCCAGCGCCAGCGCCAGCAGCACCGACTGTGTGGCCCGGCGCGCCTGCGGCCCGCTGGCGCGGCTGTCGCGGTAACAGGCCAGCAGGATGGCCAGCAGCAGGGCAATGCCCGGCACGCCCAGTTCAACACCCCACAGCAGATATTCCTGGTGCGGATTGCCGGTCACGCGCAATACCGGTTGCGCCGCATGGCGCGCCTCCTGCTGCAGGTAAGCCTGGTTCCAGCTGCCGGCGCCGCTGCCACGCCAGGGGTTGTCGGCAATTGACTGCAATGCCCGGCGCCACAGGTTAAGGCGGTCACCGGCCGAGGTCGAGATGGCGCCGGAGCGCTCGAACGTGGTGACGTCGCGGCCAATTTGCAGCAGCCGGTCATTGACCTTGCTGGAGCTTGCCGCCAGCGCAAAGAACATGACAAACGGAATGGCGACCACCGCAAAACGAAAGCGCCGTGGAAGCTCCCAGAGGACCGCCAGGGTAACCAGCGCGATGGCGATCAGGTGGCCGGTTCGCCCCTGAAAAATATAAAACACGCAGATCAGGGCCAGGCTTGAGACCCCCATTGCCAGCAGATTGCGCTGGCGCAGCGGGGCCAGCGAGCGCAGGTGCCAGCCAATGGCCGCCAGCACGGCGGTCATGATGGACTGGTCGAGGTAGCTGGAAAAAACGGCAAACGAGCAGGTGTCGCAAATGCCGGCTTCCTTCGATATGGCCCACGGCAGCGGCAGGCTGAAAAACAGCAGCCAGCTGCTGGCCAGCAAAAACAGCTGGCCGCCGACAAAAAAGCCCAGCGCCAGCAAGGCCTCGCGGCGTGACCGGATCAGGTACAGAAGAACCGGAATCAGCAGCAGTTTGCCATGCTTGTTGAGCGCCAGCAGCGCCTCGGGCGGCGTGGCGCTGCTCCACAGGCTGCTGGCGGCCATGACGGCAATGGCCAGCAGGATCAGCGGCGCTGCGGCGCCGGGCCGTGCCGCTACCGGTGCGGCCGGTACCAGCCAGCCGCGCACAATGACCACCAGCGCACACAACAGCAGCAGGAGCTTGGCGATGCCGATGATGGCCACCGGCAGGGCAACCGCGACGGCTACCAGACAAACCAGCGAAAGGCGAACACCAGGAAACGATCGGAGCATGAATTTTGCAAATCGGGGACACGGTTGCAGGTAGTGTGAGCCGCATTATCGGCGTTGCGGCAGTCCGGCCCGGGCACCAACCAATCGGCTATGCTCTGCGCCTGTCATGAAAATCTGAAAGGCACACGCCTTGAGCCTACTGAGTGTCATCATCATCACCTTCAACGAGGCGGCCAACATCGAGGCCTGCCTGAAGTCGGTGTCGTTTGCCGATGAACTTGTGGTGCTGGACTCGGGCAGTACCGATGGCACGCCGGAGCTGGCGCGCCGCCTCGGCGCGGTGGTGCATCAGAGCACTACCTGGCCTGGTTTTGGTGCCCAGAAAAACCGCGCCCTGGCGCTGGCGCACAACCCCTGGGTGTTGTCGCTCGACGCTGACGAACGGGTGACGCCCGAGCTGGCCAGACAGATCAGGCAGCGTGTGCTGGAAGACGCTGACGCGGCCTACGAGATGGCGCGCCTGACCCAGTTCTGCGGCCGCTGGATACACCATTGCGGCTGGACGCCGGACCATGTGCTGCGCCTGTTCAAGCGCGGCTCGGCCCGCTTCAGCGACGATCTGGTGCACGAGCGCCTGCTGCTCAACCACGGTGTGACGCGCCGCCTGAGCAGCCCGCTGCTGCACTACAGCTATCCAACACCGGCTCATTACTGGCGCAAACTGGAGCAGTACAGCCAGGCCTGGGCGCAGCAGCGTTTTGCCAGCGGCCAGAAAGTTTCCATGTTACATGCCGGGCTGGCCGGGGTGGTAGCATTCCTGCGCAGCTATTTCTTCCGTCTTGGTTTTCTGGACGGAGCAATGGGTTTTGCCGTGTGTGCCATGCAGGCCCAGGCTGCGTTTGGAAAATATTTTGCCTTGTATTGCCTGAATCAGAACAATGACACTTCGCCCCTTCCACCGCCTGCCTGATCTTCTTCGTATGCTGGGGGCCGGCTTGCTGCTGCTGGGCAGCGTTGCGGCCCAGGCCCAGTTCCGGGTTGATGTTTCGGGCGTTGGCCTGACCCAGTTGCCGATTGCCGTGACGCCGTTTCGCGGTGAAGATGGCGCACCGCAGAAAATTGCCGCCATCGTGCAGGCCGATCTGGAGCGCAGCGGCCAGTTCCGGGTGGTTGATTCTTCCGGTGTGGCGCTGGACGAAATTACCCGCCCTGACGTCACTGTCTGGCGCCAGCGGGGCGCTGATTCGCTGGCCAGCGGCAGCGTGGTTCGGCTGGCCGATGGCCGCTACGACGTGCGCTTTCGCCTGTGGGACGTGGTGCGCGGGCAAGACCTGGGCGGCCAGAGTTACGCGGTAACCCAGGCCGACCTGCGGCTGGCGTCGCACCGTATCGCCGATTTTATTTATGAGCGGTTGACCGGCGACAAAGGCGTTTTTTCAACACGCATTGCCTACGTGACCAAAGTGGCGCAGCGTTACCAGCTGTGGGTGGCCGATGCGGATGGCGAGAACGCGCAGTCGGCGCTGGCCAGCCCGGAGCCCATTATTTCACCGGCCTGGTCGCCCAACGGCAGCCAGCTGGCCTATGTTTCTTTTGAATCCCGCAAACCGGTGGTCTATACGCACGATGTGGCCACCGGCAAGCGCCGGCTGATTGCCAATTTCAGGGGCTCCAACAGCGCGCCGGCCTGGTCGCCCGACGGGCGCACGCTGGCCGTAACCCTGAGCCGTGACGGCGGCTCGCAGCTCTACGCCATCGATGCGGAAGGCGGTGAGCCGCGCCGCCTGGCGCAGTCGGGCAGTATCGATACGGAGCCGGCGTACACGCCTGACGGCAAGAGCATTTATTTTGTCAGCGACCGGGGCGGCGCGCCCCAGATCTACAAGATTCCCGCCTCGGGCGGCAATGCCGAGCGGGTAACTTTTACCGGCGGTTACAACATTTCTCCGGCCATCAGTCCTGACGGCCGGTGGCTGGCTTACATTTCCCGGGTCAGCGGCGCGTTCAAGCTGCACATCATGGAGCTGGCCAGCGGCACGGTCAATGCAATTACCGATACCGTGGCCGATGAGAGCCCCAGCTTTGCGCCCAACAGCCGCTTGATTGTTTACGCGACCCAGCAGCAGGGACGCGAGGCACTCATGACAACGACGCTGGACGGCAAACTCAAAGCCCGCTTGACCGGACAAACGGGCAATATTCGTGAACCGGACTGGGCACCGTTTCAAAAGTGACACGTGACAAATGGCAAATTCAATCAGAGGTAATTTCATGAAGCAATTTTTCTTGGTGGGTCTTGCGGCGGTGTTGCTGGCCGGATGCGGTTCGTCGGTGAAGCTTGACAACGTGCCGGTGGAAGACAAAGTCGGTACCACGGTGTCCACGTCCGGTACCCAAGGCAGCGGCAGTGCGGTGGGCAAGAGCGGTGTCACGCCAGTGGATATTGTCAAATCGGACCCGGCAGTGGCGGTTCCGGCCGGGCCGCGGACGGTTTATTTTGACTACGACAGTTTCGTGATCAAGCCGGAATTCCAGTCGGTCATTGAAGCCCATGCACGCTATATCAAGACCGACAAGACTCGCCGCGTTGCCATTGAGGGGCACACCGATGAGCGTGGCGGGCGTGAGTACAACCTGGCTCTGGGCCAGAAGCGCTCCGAAGCGGTGCGCAGCGCGCTGGGCTTGCTGGGTGTCGCCGACGGCCAGCTGGAGGCGGTCAGTTTTGGCAAGGAAAAGCCGGCAGTGCAGGGCTCTGACGAAGCGGCCATGGCGAAGAATCGCCGGGCAGAAATCAGCTACCGGTGAACAGCGTGAAACCCGCCATGACCCATCGCTGGCGCCGGGCCGCTGTCTTGCTGGCCTTGGGCCTTACGGCAGCAAGCGCGGGTGCCGGCCTGTTTGACGACGAGGAAGCGCGCAAGGCGATACTTGATCTGCGCCAGCGCGTTGACGCCGTGCGCTTGCAGTCCGAACAGGGGCTGGGCCGCGCCGGCGAGGAGAACACGTCGCTGCGTCGAAGCCTGCTTGAGTTGCAGAATCAGATTGAAACGCTGCGCGCCGAGGTGGCAACACTCCGGGGTGTCAACGAGCAGCTGTCGCGTGACGTTGCCGATGTGCAGCGCCGGCAGAAAGACATTGCCCAGGGTGTTGATGACCGCCTGCGTCAGTTTGAACCGGTCAAGGTAACGGCAGACGGCCGGGAGTTCACGGCCGAGCCGGCAGAAAAGCGTGACTTTGACACCGCCATGACGGTTTTCAGAAAAGGCGACTACGCTGCGGCGCAAGCCGTGTTTGTTGAATTTCTGAAACGTTACCCGCAAAGCGGCTATGCGCCGGCAGCGCTGTTCTGGCTGGGCAACGCGCAGTATGCGACGCGCGACTACAAAGAAGCCATGATCAACTTCCGCGCCCTGATTGCCCGCGACCCGGATCATCTGCGTGCGCCGGAGTCGGTACTGTCCATAGCCAATTGCCAGATCGAGCTCAAGGATACGCGCGGTGCCCGCAAATCACTCGAAGACTTGATCAAGGCCTATCCCCAGTCGGAGGCGGCGGTGACCGCCAAAGAGAGACTGTCGCGTCTCAAATAGAGCCAGGTGAGCGTCAATACCGTCGTTTATTCCCCTGCGATGAATCGGCGCTTCAGTGCGCTGGACCGTCTTTACGGGGTGGCCGGGGCACAGCGCATCCGTGCCGCGCACATTGCGGTGGTCGGCATTGGCGGTGTTGGGTCATGGGCCGCCGAGTGTCTGGCGCGCAGCGGGGTCGGGCGGCTGACGCTGATCGATCTGGACCACGTCGCCGAGTCCAATATCAATCGCCAGATTCATGCGCTCGATGCCACGCTGGGGCAAGCCAAGGTGCTGGCCATGCGCGAGCGCATTGCGTCTTTTCATCCGTCCTGTGAAGTGACTTGCGTCGAAGAATTTGTCGAGCCTGGCAACTGGCCCGATCTGTTGCCGCCGGGCGTCAACGCCGTTATTGATGCCTGCGACCAGGTCAAGGCCAAGACCGCGATGGCGGCTTGGGCGCTGGCCACAAAAATCTGCTTTATCACGGTCGGCGCGGCCGGTGGCAAGCGCCAGGCGTACCGGGTTGATATTGATGATCTGGCCGCCACCACGCATGATCCGCTGCTGGCCCAGCTGCGCTACCGCTTGCGCAAAGAACATGCGGCGCCGCGCGAGGGCAAAAAAATCGGCGTTGCCTGCGTTTACAGCCGCGAGCCGGTCAAACCGCCCGACGCCTCCTGTGCCGTTGAAGGTGACGGCAACCTCAACTGCCATGGTTACGGTTCATCGGTCAGCGTGACCGCCACATTCGGCCAATGCGCGGCGGGCTGGATACTTGACCGAATTTCTGACGGGCATTCATAACGCAATAAACAACGCTATAATTTAAGGCTTGGCCATGTCACCAGAATTGCACGGTGAGGGCCTGTTGGGATGTTAGCTCAGTTGGTAGAGCAGCGGACTTTTAATCCGTTTGTCGTGGGTTCGACCCCCGCACATCCCACCATCCAAGCCTTGCCAGATATAGAAAGCCTGCTACTTAATTGCTAGCGGGCTTTTTTGTTTTGGTCGCCATTTTCAATTTACAGACTTTTTACAGACCGCGGTACAGGGTTTTGTACCGTGTAACCTCCAGCATGAGGCAAAAAGTACCCATGGGGACCCGCAGCGCAAGGGGCTTACCGCCACCGCCATGCGTTAAATTTGGCCCCGTTGCCCGGCTAAAGTACACTCCAAAAGAATTCGCCGGGCCCACACGCAAGGGAAGAAACCACACATGCGCACCACCACCAGCGCCGCTGCATTGAGCAGTATTACACACCATATTGGCCTGAAACGCCCGTCTGGATTGCGTAGGCAGCTATTAAAAGCATAGCGAGTACGACGCAATGCATAGTGGTTCGCAACACCGGGAAAGCACTGCGACCTCCTGCCAACCCTGCCAGCGCTTGGGGCAACAAGGCTAATTGGGGGCAGATTCCAATTAATTTTTCGCTATTGTTTTGGTAGCTTCTTGCGCAAGCTGCACGGGATCTGCAGGCCAATTTGACTATGAAAATCCTGCTCTACGGCATCAACTTCGCACCCGAGCTCACCGGCATCGGCAAATACACCGGCGAGCTGGCCGCGTGGCTGGTTGCGCGCGGGCACGAGGTGCGGGTGGTGACCGCGCCGCCGTATTACCCGGCCTGGGCGGTCAGCCCCGGCTACAGCGGCAGCAGCTACCGCACTGAGCCGTGGCAGGGCGCGCACGTGGTGCGCTGCCCGCTGTGGGTGCCGCGCCAGCCGGGTGGGGCCAAGCGCTTGCTGCATCTGGCCAGCTTTGCGGTGTCGTCACTGCCGGTGATGTTGCGCCAGATATTTTGGCGGCCCCAGCTGGTGTGGGTGGTAGAGCCCGCGCTGTTTTGCGCGCCCGCAGCCCTGGCAGTGGCGCGCCTGAGCGGCGCCAGGGCCTGGCTGCATGTGCAAGACTTTGAGGTGGACGCTGCGTTTAGCCTGGGCTTGCTCAAAGGCCCGCGGATCCGCCGCCTGGTGTGCGCTGCCGAGCGCTGGCTGATGCGCCGCTTTGACGTGGTGAGCACCATCTCGCAGCGTATGCACCAGCGCCTGCTGGCCAAGGGGGTGGATGCAGCCAGGGCCACGCTGGCCGTCAATTGGGTGGATATGGCGCAATTTGCCCAGCCCTCAAGCGCAGGTGTGGCGGCCTACCGGGCAGAACTGGCTATTCCCGACGCTGCCGTGGTGGCGCTCTACAGTGGCAACATGGGTGGCAAGCAGGGGCTGGAGGTGTTGGCCGAGGTCGCCAGGCTGTGCCAGTTTTCAGAGCAAAACAGGCCTCTAGACACTGTGGAACATGCGCAGGCAGCTCCTGATTTTGTAGCAGTGGTGTTTGTGTTTTGTGGCAATGGCGCAGGCCGGGCTGACCTGCTGGCGCGCTGCCATGGTTTGCCCAACGTGCGGTTTTTAGACCTGCAGCCTGCCGGGCGCCTGCCAGACCTGCTGGCCACGGCCCACATTCATCTGCTGCCCCAGCGAGGCGATGCGGCCGATTTGGTGATGCCCAGCAAGCTCACCGGCATGCTGGCCAGCGCCCGCCCCGTGGTGGCCAGCGCCCACCCCGGCACCGAGTTGGCCACGGTGGTCAGCAGTTGCGGCCTGGTGGTGCCGCCCGAAGACCCGCCAGCTTTTGCCCAAGCCGTGCAACAGCTTGCCGCCGACCCGGCCCTGCGCCAGCGCCTGGGCGCCGCGGGCTACGCCTACGCACTGGCGCACCTGGACCGCGAGGCAGTGCTCCAGAAGTTTGAGACGGATGCGCTGGAGTTGATATTTCAAAAGGACTGAGCCGTAGTGCTGTTCTGCATCCTTGAATTGGGTGTGCACCTGGTTCATGTCTTTTTCGAGCTTCACGATTTGCTCCATCGGGGGCCGCTTTGGTGTGTTGGGTGCCGGTGAGTCGCTGCGTTGTTCGGGCGGGGTAGTGCGGGACGCTAACCCGCCTTTGCGGGCTACTAACCCGGCGTCACACAACACCATCCTTCCGTAAAAAATGTACGCTCACGCCGCTACCGGTTCCGCCATGCGCTTGATGCGCTTGCGCTCTTTAGCGGTCTGCCGAGCGTTCCATAGGTCACGCTGCGTCTGAAGCGCCAGCCAGTAGCCTGGTGTGGTGCCCAATGCCTCAGACAGCCGCAGGTCCATATCAGCAGACACGGCAGCATGGCAGTGCAGCACGCGCGACAGCATCACGCGACTGATGCCAATGTGCGCGGCAAAGGCGGTCACACTCACGCCCAGGTCATCGAGCCAGCCTGTCAGTAGTTCGCCCGGATGGGCTGGGTCATGCATGTTCATGTCGCACCTCAGTGGTAATCCAAGTAATCCAGTAACTCAACATCCGCACCGACAAACCGGAAGGTCAGCCGCCAGTTCGCCTGCACCGTCACAGAATGAAACCCTGCAAGGTCGCCAGACAAGCCATGCACGCGCCACGAGGGGCGGTTCAAGTCTTGCGGTCCACTGGCAACATTCAAGGCGGTCAGCAGCTCACGTAATCGCTTGGCGTGAATCGGTTGTATGCCTGCCAGGCGTCCGGTCTTGTAGAACGATTCAAGCCCCTTATGCCGGAATGTGAGAATCATAAACTGTTAAGCCTTGGTTTACAAGTTATCCCGCCACCACGCGCAATTTCCCCGGCTCTGCCCTAGCATCGAACATTATGCCGGCCTGCTCCAGAATCCATGCTTCAATATTTTCATGGTGCAAACCCGGTCAGGCTCTTGAATGAGCGGCGTAGGCCATGCAGGGTCAGGCCATCATTGCCCACCACTGCGGCGATATGGGTCATGCTGCAAGTGTCTCAAATAGTCCAGGTCTGGCAACCAGACGCCGCGGTTTGCAATGTTGTCGCTGGCTGAGCGACGAAGATGATCGAGTGACCCAACCGGACTTGCCGGTGCAGTACCATCGCTTTTTTGGCGAGCAGGTGTTTGAAAGCGCAGCAGTTTATGGCCCGTGATTCCCGTTTTGATATCTTGTTTGAGCCGGTCAAAATCGGCCCGGTCACGGCCAAAAACCGGTTCTTTCAGGTGCCGCACTGCAATGGCATGGGGCACGCCATGCCCCAAGCCCATGCGGCCATGCGCGAGGTCAAGGCCGAGGGCGGCTGGGCCGTGATCTGCACCGAAGAGTGCGAGATTCATCCGTCAGGCGATGTGTCACCATATGTTGAGGCGCGCTTGTGGGACGACCACGACATTCCGGCGCTGCGCTTGATGTGCGAGCGGGTGCATGTGCACGGCGCCCTGGCCGGTATTGAGCTGACCCACAACGGCCCCACCGCATCGAATTTGTATTCGCGGGAAGTGTTGCTGGCGCCCTCGCATCAGCCCAGCAAATACGGTTACCCGGCGCAGGCCCGCGCCATGGACAAGCGCGACATTGCCGACTATCGGCGCTGGCATCGCAACGCGGCGTTGCGCGCCAAGGCGGCCGGTTTTGACCTGATTTATGTTTACGCCGCGCACGATTTGTCGCTGGCCATGCACTTTCTGCAAAAGCGCCGCAACCAGCGTACTGATGAATACGGCGGTTCACTGGAAAACCGGGTGCGGCTGTTGCGCGAAGTGCTTGAAGACACTCGCGATGCGGTGGGTGATAGGTGTGGCGTGGTGCTGCGCTTTGCCACTGAAGAATTGCTGGGTGAGGGCGGCGTTACCCTGACTGAGTCAAAAGAAATCGTGCACATGCTGGCCGATCTGCCCGACCTGTGGGATGTCAACCTGGCCGCCTGGTACAACGATTCGGTGCCCTCGCGGTTTGCCCGCGAAGGCGCGCAGGAGCCATTTATCGACTGGGTCAAAAAAGTCACGACCAAACCGGTGGTCGGTGTCGGGCGCTTTACTTCACCCGACACCATGGTCTCGCAGATCAGGCGGGGCGTGCTGGACATGATTGGCGCTGCCCGTCCGTCCATTGCCGACCCGTATCTGCCAAAAAAAATCGAGGAAGGCCGGCTTGACGACATCCGCGAATGCATAGGCTGCAATATCTGCGTGGCGGGCGACAACACGATCACACCGATCCGCTGCACGCAAAACCCGACCATGGGGGAAGAGTGGCGCAAGGGCTGGCACCCGGAACATATTGCGCCCAAAAAATCGGATGCAAAAGTCCTCATTGTGGGTGCTGGCCCGACCGGCCTGGAGGCGGCGCGGGCTCTGGGTCAGCGCGGGTATGAGGTGCATCTGGCCGAGGGCAGCGCCGAGCTGGGCGGGCGGGTGAGCCGGGAGTCCCGGTTGCCCGGGTTGGCAGAGTGGGCCCGGGTGCGCGACTGGCGGCTCGGGCAAATCAGGGCGATGCCCAATGTGCATGTCTACCTGGGCAGCCCCATGGGTGCGCCCGATGTCCTTGAATTTGGTGCCGACCATGTGCTGCTGGCAACCGGCTGTCACTGGCGGCGGGACGGCTTTGGCCGCAGCAATGGCATGGGCATCCCGGGTTTTGACCACGCGGCGATCTTTACCCCCGATGACATCATGAGTGGCCAGATTCCCGACGGTCCGGTGGTGCTGTTTGATGACGACTATTTTTACTACGCCAGCACCATTGCCGACAAACTGTGCGCTGAAAAGCGCGCGGTCTATTACGTGACGCCGGACGACGCCATTGCCTCGTGGAGCAGCAACACGCTGGACTACCGTCACATTCAGGCGCGCATGCACGCGCTGGGCGTTGCGCAAATTGTTGCCAGCAATATCACTGAGTACAAGGGCGACCGGGTCTTGCTGCAACACGTATGGTCGGGCCAGACCTCCGAGCTGGCTTGTGCCGCGGTGGTCAGCATTACCGCTCGCCTGCCGCACGACGCGCTGTACCAGGAACTGCTGACGCTGGAGCCGCAATGGCTGGCCGCCGGCATCCGCAGTGTCAAGTGCGCCGGCGATGCGCTGGCACCGGGCCTGATTGCCCACGCCGTCTACGCTGGCCACCGTTACGCCCGTGAACTCGATGAAGCGAGTGCCGGTGACGTGCCGTTCAGACGCCACTTGCACACCAGCTTTACCTGATCTGGCGCCACTGCACCCAGGCCCAGGCTGTCAGGGCGATGCCTGCCACCCACAGCAAATCGGTCCGGGAAATCGCGGATTGTCCACCGATACGGGCGGTGCGGGTTTGCCGCCACAGGGCCACGTATTGTTTTGCGCTATGTGCGCTAAAGCACGGTGAAGCCAGGTGCAAACAAATATCGTCACGGTGCGTGCACTAAAGGATGGGTTGGAAAGTGGCCGCTGAATTCGACGGCAGGTTTTTCAATCGCAATTTTTGCAGTTCCTGAAATGAGGGTTTCCAAATGAATTATCTTGTGGTGGCTCTAAGCTCACTATTGATCGCCGGGTGTGGCGGTGGCGGTGACTCTGGCGCTGGCGCTGGCGCAGCGCC
Source organism: uncultured beta proteobacterium (assembly GCA_963750815.1). GTDB lineage: Bacteria > Pseudomonadota > Gammaproteobacteria > Burkholderiales > Burkholderiaceae_C > Rhodoferax. Next base: position 2,609,012 of record CAVVRS010000002.1, on the reverse strand, counting down.
CGCCTTGCCGGCCGCCGTAACCAACGTGGCACCGATTGCCAACGCCGGGGTGGCACAAAGCGTTTTGGTCAGCAGCGTTGTCACGCTGGACGGCAGCACCAGCACCGACGCCAACAGCGACTTATTGACTTACGTCTGGTCGCTAGCCACCAGGCCAGCCAACAGCGCCGCCAGCCTGTCGGCCTTGAACACCGCCAAGCCAACCTTCACCGCCGACGTCGGCGGCACCTATGTGGCCAATCTGACCGTCAATGACGGCAAGCTCAACAGCAGTGTGGCGACGGTCAGCATCACTGCCAGCACGGCCAATGCGGCGCCGGTTGCCGACGCAGGTGCCGCCCAGAGCGTGGTTGCCGGTAGCGTGGTCACCCTCGACGGCAGTGCCAGCTCGGATGCCAATCGGGACGTCCTGAGCTATGTCTGGACGCTCGATGCAAGACCCGCAGGCAGCGTGGCCGCACTGACCGCCGGGCGCTCGCCGACACCGGTTTTTGTTGCCGATATGGCAGGCATTTATACCGCGTCGCTGACGGTCAATGATGGCAGCGTCAACAGCAATGCAGCGACGATCAACGTTACCGCCAGCGTGGCCAACGCAGCGCCGGTGGCCAACGCGGGCGTTGCGCAGAATGTTGTCCAGGGTAGCGTGGTAACGCTCAACGGGAATGCCAGTTCGGACGCCAACAACGATCCCCTGACTTACGCCTGGACGCTTGTCGCCCGGCCGGTCGGCAGCGCGGCAACCCTGTCCTCCGGGCTGTCGGCAACGCCCAAGTTCACCGCCGATATGGGCGGCACCTACGTCGCCAGCCTGATCGTCAATGATGGCAAAGTCAGCAGCAGTGCCGCTACCGTCAGCATCACGGTCAGTCTGGCCAACGCAGCGCCGGTTGCCAGTGCCGGACCGGCCCTGAAGGCCGTCACCGGAACGACAGTGACGCTTGACGGCAGTTCCAGCTACGACGCCAACGGCGACCCGTTGACCTTCAACTGGATATTCACGACCATTCCGCCCGGCAGCGCCGCTGTTTTAAACAGCGCGACCGGCATCAGGCCAACTTTTTCGGCAGACGTTTCTGGCACCTATGTCGCCTCACTGGTGGTCAACGACGGCAAAGTCAACAGCACGGCCAAGACGGTTGCCATAACCGCAGTCTCCGATCTCAGCCAACTGTTCGGCACGGCCACCAGTTCCTCCAGCATCGTGTCGCCAGGATCGCCGACCCAATATTCATTTACTTTTTCGATTACCAATAATTCAAGCGAATCTTTCGCGCTGACCAAATATGAAGTGTCGAGTGCCGGCACGGTGATTGGCGCGGTAACCGATGCCGGGCTGCTCAGTGGCGGCCAGTTGACGGCCGGTGAAAATGTGGGCATCAGCCTGTCAACCGAGAGCAGTTATGTTTCCTGGCGCAGTGTCTACTACCTGACGCTTATCAGGACCGGCCAGCAGATCACCGTGTCCTACACCTGGTAACTGCCAGCCGGGGCGCACCGGAGGCGGCCTTTACTGTCCGCGCAAAAACAGACGGTCGAGGTCCTTGATGCTGATTTGTCGCCAGGTTGGCCGGCCGTGGTTGCACTGGTCGGCTCGGTCGGTTGCCTCCATCTGGCGCAGCAGCGCATTCATTTCTTCAACGCTCAACCGGCGGTTGGCGCGTACCGCGCCATGACAAGCCATGGTGGAGAGCAATTCATTGCCGGCGCGCTCCAGCACGGTGCCCGCCTCGTGCTGGGCCAGCTCCGCCAGCACGCTGCGGGCCAGTTCTACCGCATCGCCTTGCGCCAGGCTGGCGGGCACGGCACGCACGGCCAGCGTTCTGGCTGAAAAAGGCGTGATCTCCAGCCCCAGCACAAGCAAGGTGTCAGCCTGCGCCTGCGCCGTGGCAACTTCAAGCGGCGTGGCGGCAAAGGTGGCGGGAATCAGCAGCGACTGACTGCGCAGGCCGATGGCTTGAACCCCGCGCTCAGCACCGAATTGCGCCTTGAGCGTTTCATAAACAATACGCTCATGGGCGGCGTGCATGTCCACGATGATCAGGCCTTGCGCGTTTTCCGCCAGAATATATATGCCCTGCAACTGGGCCAGTGCACGCCCCAGCGGCCAGTGGCCGGTGGCCGGCCCGGCGGCCGCTTCAACCGGCTCGGCAAGCGTCTCCCCGGGCTGCCAGAGGGCACCCAGGTCACTCACCCGGTGGCCATTGAATGCTTCAAGATTGATAGCTGTCTGCGCATACTGGACGGGGGCTGTAGCCCTATTTTCCTCAAAAAATGGGGGAGTAGCGACGGTTCCGGCTCGCGGTAGCGCCAGGGCGTCTTCCAGCGCGTGGCGCACCGCCTGATGCACTTCACGACTGTCGCGCAAGCGCACCTCGATCTTGGTCGGATGCACGTTGACATCGACCCGCTGCGGGTCGATCTCCAGATAAAGCGCATAGACCGGCTGGCGTTGACCGTGCAGCACATCTTCATAGGCGCTGCGGGCCGCGTGTGACAGCACCTTGTCGCGTACGAAGCGGCCATTGACATAGCAATACTGCTGGTCGGCGCGGGCCCGGGCGCTGTCCGGAATACCGGCGCGACCCCACACTTTGATGAGCGGCGTGCTGTCCGGGCGGCCGGCACTGGCTTGATAATGGATTGGCACCGAGCGATCGACAAAATCGTCGCCCAGCACATCGGCCAGCCGCTGATCGAGTGCCGCCAGCGCCGGGGCGCTGCTGGCGCAAGGCCGCCATTGCGACACCAGTTTGCCCTCGTGCCAGACGGCAAAACCGACGTCGGGACGCACCAGCGCGTGGCGGCGCACCACCTCCACACAGTGTGCCAGTTCGGTGGCATCGGTTTTGAGGAATTTGCGCCGCGCCGGCGTGCTGAAAAACAATTCTTTCACGTCGACGGTGGTGCCCGTGCTGCGCGCCACCGGTTTCAATTCACCACTTCGGCCATCCAGTAAAAAAGCATGATTCTGGCCTGCGGACCTTGACAGGATTGCGCAATCAGCTATTGAATTAATAGCTGCCAGGGCCTCGCCGCGAAACCCCATGGTGGCCACCGACTGCAAATCAGAGAGACTGCCGATCTTGCTGGTGGCGTGGCGTTTGAGCGCCATGGGCAACTCTTCGCGCAGGATGCCGCTGCCGTCGTCTTCCACCGAAATCAGCCGTACGCCGCCGGCCAGCAAGCGCACGGTGATCTGGCGGGCACCGGCATCGAGCGCGTTGTCCACCAGCTCGCGCACCACCGAGGCCGGCCGCTCGACAACCTCACCGGCGGCAATCTGGCTGATCAGCTCGCTGGGCAGTTCCCGTATCGGGCGGTGGGGCGGGGCAGGATGAGCGGCGTTCACAGCGGCTATTATCCAGCCCCATGGAACTCCTGACATTTCTCCTGGACTTCGTCCTGCATGTGGACAACTACCTGGAGACGTTTGTCCGAAATTACGGTCTTTGGGTCTACGCCCTGCTGTTTCTGGTCATTTTTATTGAAACCGGTGTTGTTGTCATGCCGTTTTTGCCGGGCGACTCGCTGCTGTTTGTGGTCGGTGCCATGTGCGGCGTCGGGCTCATGAGCTACCCGCTTTCGGTGGCGCTGCTGCTGACGGCCGCCGTGCTGGGTAACCAGTCCAACTACGCGCTGGGGCGCCGTTTTGGTCCGCGCGTGTTCAAGTGGGAAAACTCGCGGCTGTTCAATAAAGCGGCGTTTGACCGGGCGCACGATTTCTACGAGCGTTACGGCGGCATAACCCTGGTGGCGGCGCGCTTCATGCCTTTCCTGCGCACCTTTGCGCCCTTTGTCGCTGGTGTGGCGCGAATGACCCGCACGCGCTTTACTTTTTTTGATATCACCGGTGGCGCGCTGTGGGTGGTGGGCATCATCACCGTCGGTTATTTCTTCGGCAACTTTCCGTTTGTCAAGGCGCATCTTGACAAAATCATCTGGGCCATGATCCTGATTCCGGGGCTGGTGATCCTGTGGGGTGCCTGGAAGTCGCGTCGGCGTGCGGCCAAATTTTGAAACCGTCGCGCGCCTTGAAGCGCTGTTTCAAAGGCTGCGATTTCGGGCCAGCGGCGGGTTTCTGGAAAAATAGGCTTCGATGCCACGCATCAGGGCGCTGGCCAGCTGGTTCTGGTATTCGTCGCTGTTGAGCCTGGCTTCTTCTTCGGGGTTGCTGATAAAGGCGGCTTCCACCAGCACGCTTGGAATATCAGGCGCTTTCAGCACGGCAAAACTGGCTTGCTCGACACGCGGCTTGTGCAATTTTCCAACCCGGCCGATTTCACCCAGCATGGCGCCGCCGAGTTTCAGGCTGTCGTTGATCTGGGCTGTGGTGCTCATGTCAAACAACGCGTGCTTGACCTGCACATCACTGGTTCTCACATTCAGGCCCCCCACCTTGTCGGCCTTGTTTTCCTTGTCCGCCATCCAGCGCGCGGCGCTGCTCGAGGCGCCACCCTGACTGAGTGCAAAGACGCTGGCGCCCTGTGGCCGGGGCGTGAAGAAGGCGTCGGCGTGCAGGCTGATAAACAGGTCGGCCTGCACCTGCTGGGCTTTTTGCACGCGCACCTGCAGGGGCACAAAAAAATCGGCGTCACGCGTCAGGTAGGCACGCATCGGGTTGCCCCTGATTTGCGTCGCATTGATGCGCTCGCGCAGCCGGTGCGCCAGGCGCAACACCACGTTTTTCTCAAAGGTGCCGCCGGGGCCGATGGCGCCCGGGTCTTCGCCGCCGTGGCCGGGGTCCAGCGCGATGATGATCAGGCGGTCGGTGGCGGCTGGTTTGACTGCGGCGGCCGAACGCCGGCAGGGCCGGCTTGCGGGCTTGCCGGGTGATCAATTCACCCAGCGGGTCAGGCTCGGGTGGGAGTGGCGGTGGCGGTGGCGGGTTTTCCTTTAGTCGCTCGGCAATCAAGGCCTCCAGCGGGTCAATCTGGCGCGTCGGGTACAGGTCAAACACCAGCCGGTGCCGGTAGGCTGCGACCGGGCTCAGGCTGAACACCTGTGGCGCAATCGGTTGCTTCAGGTCCAGCACCAGACGCACGACACCGGGCGCACTTTGGCCGACCCGAATGCCAGCAATGGTCGGGTCGTTGGCGGCGACCTTTGCCACCAGTTCTTTCAGGGCGGCATTGAGCTCGATGCCCTCAATGTCAACCGCCAGTCGCGGCGGACTGGCCACAAAAGTCTGGGTCGCTTTCAGGGCCGTGTCGGACTCGATGGTAACGCGCGAATAATCGGGCGCCGGCCACACCCGCACTGCCAGAATGGTGGCGCCGCGCACCAGTTGCCCGCTGCCCAGCAACAGCACCAGCGCACCGCGCTGCATCAGGCTGCGCCGCTTCATGGCGGCTCCACGGGAGGACGGCCAGACCCGGGCGGGCAGGCGGCCTCAAGCAAAGCGCCACCGACAGCGGTTTGGGCAATCAGCTTCACTTCTCTGGACTCGTCTTCCAGCGCCGCCAGCTCAATGACCAGATCAGCGCGCGGTATGAAGCCATGCGCCTTGTCCGGCCACTCGGCCAGTTTCAGCCCGGTGGTGGCAAAGATGTCGCGAAAGCCGGCATCGTCCCATTCGCGCGGGTCGTTAAAGCGGAAAAAATCAAAGTGCCAGATGTTCAAGTCTGCCAGCTCGTAGGGTTCCACCACGGCGTAGGTCGGGCTTTTGACCCGGCCCGTGACCCCCAGCGCACGCAGCAGGTGGCGCACCAGCGTCGTCTTGCCGGCGCCGAGCTCACCGCGCAATTCGATGAAGGCATTGGCCAGCGCGGGTGAGCCAGCCAGCGCGGCGGCAAACAACTGCGTTGCCGCCTCGTTGCACCAGCGCAGGCTTTTTACAATCGGCTTGTGAGCAAACTCGTCCATCACGTCAACGCCCGCCAGTGGGTTGCCAAAATTCAGGCCTGGGCCCGGGAACTTGGATTCTCCCAAATTGGTGTGTCGGGTGTTGATTTGTCTTCATCTGAAGCCGGATTATCAGCCTGGCTGGCGCGCGGGTTTCAGGGCGACATGGCGTACATGGCCGCGCATGGCCTGAAGCGGGCCCGGCCGGCCGAGCTGGTGCCCGGCACCGTCAGCGTGATTACGGCCCGCATGGACTACCTGCCCGCCAGCACGGCGCCAGGCTGGCAACACCGTGAGCTGGAGCGCTTGCAGCGGCCCGGCGAGGCGGTGGTGTCGGTATACGCCCGGGGTCGCGACTACCACAAGGTCATGCGCGGCCGCCTGCAAGGCTTGAGCCAACGCATCGCCAGCGAGCTGGGACCTTTTGGCCACCGCGTTTTTACCGACTCGGCACCGGTGCTGGAGGCCGAACTTGCCGCGCGTAGCGGCCAGGGCTGGCGCGGCAAGCACACGCTGGTGCTGAGCCGTGAAGCCGGGTCGATGTTTTTTCTGGGCGAAATCTACGTTGACCTGGCGCTGCCGGAAACCGCGCCGCTGCCCGGCCACTGCGGCAGTTGTCAGGCCTGCATCACCGTCTGCCCGACGCAGGCCATCGTCGCGCCCTATCAGCTCGACGCCCGGCGCTGCATCTCTTACCTCACCATCGAGCATGCCGGGTCGATTCCGGTTGAACTGCGGCCCCTGATCGGCAACCGGATCTATGGCTGTGACGACTGCCAGCTGGTTTGCCCCTGGAACAAGTACGCGCAGCGCAGCGCCTTGCCCGACTTTGTCGAACGCGCCGGTTTGGTGGGCCACCAGCTGGTGACGCTGGCGCGCTGGAGCGAAGAAGAATTTCTGCGCGTCACCGAAGGCAGCCCGATCCGGCGCATTGGCCACGAACGCTGGCTGCGCAACATCGCGGTGGCGCTGGGCAATGCGCTGCGGCTGGCGCCCGACCCAGAGCTGCTGGCTGCTCTGGCGCTGCGCGCGGATCATCCCAGTGCCGTGGTCCGCGAACATGTCGCCTGGGCCCTTGATTTTTAGATGTTTTTGGCCTGAAGGCACCGTGCGCTATGCGTAGACAGCTACTAAAAACATAGCAAAATTGTGCTTCTGACTACGCCGCAAGCACAGGCACAGGCGGACGCTGCCGCGTCGCCCAGCCACTGAGGGCCATGGCCACCAGCAGAGCGGCAAAACCGAACCAGTGCAGCTCGGCCATGCCGCCCTGGGCAATCAGCCAGCCGCCGCTGCCCGCGCCCAGCGCCTGGCCGGCATACATGGCGGATGTGTTCAGTGCAATCGAGCCCGACGCCAGCGCCGGCGCAATGCCCACCAGCCGTGCCTGCTGGGCGGAGTTGGAGGCAAAGCAGCCCAAACCCCACGGAACGGTGATCAGCGCCGCCAGCAACAGGCTGCTGCCCAAGGGCCATAGCAGCAAACTGAGCGCCATGCTGCCCACCCCCCACATGACGGCGCGAGACGCACCGATGCGGTCGATGTGGCGCGACATCACGATATTGCCGATCAGGCCGAACGCGCCAAACCACGCGAACAGCAGGCTCAATTGCACCGGTGTGATCTGCAGTTGCGCCTTGTAGTAGGGCGCAAAATAGGAAAACAGTACAAACTGGCCGGCCGAATACAGCAGCGTGACCAGCACACACAGCATCAACGCCCTGGACTGAAGTGTGTCACGCCACGCCGCCCTGGAGAGTGCCGGTGGCCGGATGCCATCGGGCAGCGCGCGCCACAGCCAGACGGCGCTGAGCAGGCTGAGCAGCGCGACAAACGCGAAGGCGCTGGGCCAGCCCAGCGTACCGCCAATCCAGGCGCCTAGCGGCATGCCCAGTACCGAGGCCACGGACCAGCCCAGGAAGATAAAGGTAATGGCACGCCCGCGCTGATGCGGCGCCACCAGCAGACCTACGCAGGCCGCTGCCTGTGGTGTGAAGATGGCCGGTGACACGACGGCCAAGGCGCGCACGACCATGAGCGGGCCAAAGCCCGGCATCAGCGCACACAGGCCCAGAAACACGGCGTACCACAGCATGGAGAGCGCCAGCAGGCGCCGCCGGTCCCAGCCGGCCACCAGCGCCGCAAACAGCGGCGCACCGATACACATCACCAGCGCCGCCACGGTAATCAGCTGGCCCGCCACCGGCACCGAGATGGCCAGCGAACGGCTGATGTCATTGAGTGTGCCGGGGACCACCATCACACCGGTGCCGATGACAAAGTTGCCGAACAGCAAAGGCCAGAGGACTTTGGGCAGCGCGGTGGCAGCCGGGGTATGCGCAGCTTGGGGCATGGAGGGAGACGGAACTTCGGGTGGCGCCGGCGCGCCAAGCGGTCCTGCTCAGCCCAGATGGCGGCCAAAGAAGCGCAAGGTGCGATCCCATGCCTGTGCGGCCCAGACCGGATCGTGCTGCGTTGCCGCAATTCGGCCTGGTCCGACCGCCGTTTCATTGGCAAAGGCGTGATGCGCGAGGTAGCGGTGAAACTCAAAGGCGACGGCGGCATCGTGCAGCTTTTTTCCCAGAGCGTCAACGGTTTCGATCTTGAAGAACTCGTCCTGGATAGCCCAATGCCCTAGCAGCGGAGCCCGGATTTTGCTGGCATCAATGTATTCGAGCGGGGGGCAGCCATACCAAACCACGCCGGCATCGATTTCAGGCGCCTGAGTCAACGCCAGCAGGGTCAGCGCGCCGCCCATGCAGAAACCGGTGACACCGACTTTGGGCGCCCGTGTCTTGAGGTATTGCACGGCGCCGCGAATGTCCTGCGAGGCGGCATCGCCGAAATTGAGTGCCGACATCAGGTGATGCGCTTCTTCGGCCTCAACGGTCGACTGGCCCCGGTACAGATCGGGAACCAGCGCCTGATAACCGGCCGCCGCGAGGCGCTCAGCCACGCCGCGAATCTGTGCGTTCAGACCCCACCACTCCTGGATCACCACAACCGCTGGCGCACCTGTTGGTGCAGCCGGCTCGGCCAGATAACCGGTTACGGTTTGCCCGTCCGGGCGCTGAAAACTGACGGTTGATCCCATGGCGCTTACTCCTTGTGTGGTCACTGTTGAGCCCGCATGTTACGCGCATCAGTGTCAATCTTCCAGGGACTTGCATCGCCGGCGTGCGCGGCGGCGCCATTGCCGCTAGCATGGGCGCTTGCAACCCACGATTGTCACGGAGGTCATCATGCGTACCATGCGAAATTTCTGCCAGGGCGTTGACGTGTATTTCTTGCAACGTCTTTTGAACAAGGCCGCAGCGCGCAGTCCGGCCAGCTTGAAACGAATTGCCGAGGACGGGCGATTTGGCCGCGAAACCGACGCAGCGGTACGCGCCTTTCAGGCGTTGCCGCGCCCGCTGCGGCTTAAAGTGGATGGTGTCGTTGGCCCCATGAGCTGGCCGGCACTGGGTTTGTCGGTCGAGGTCGATCACCGTCTCAATTTGCGGTTTCAGGGGACAAACTGGAACTGCTGGCAGGCGGCAGCGACGATGGTCTCGGAGGCGAGGGGGCGGCCCGTCAGCGTTGCCACCTCGCCTGAACACATGCAGTACTACCTGTCCAGCGGAATGACCGGCAGCCAGGCCGATGCGCAACTGGCCCGGGAACTGGGCTGGCGCCAGCTCAACCAGTCGCCCGGCCTGGCGGAACTGATTTCGATCATGCGCAGAACGCCAATTTATGTCAGCGGCGTCCTGACTGCGATCAATGGCGGCCACGCGGTGGCATTTGGTGGTTTGTACAGCGACGGACAACCCGACGGCACCGTGATCAAGGTCTACAACCCGTCTCCCGTGGGCAGTGGGCTGATTCACCACATGTTCTTCAACAACATGGTGAGCCCCATCAGCGGCTCACCCTTCTTCCCGCGTCAGTTTCTGGTGCCGCCCTGAGCCGCGCCGGTTAACGACTCCAGATGTCTGTCGGCTTGGCGCGGGCGGTCGGATGCGCCAGGTCATGCGCTTCCGACAGATTGAATAGCGCCGCCAGCACATTGGCCGGAAAGCCAGCCCGGTTGCCACCGCGGGCATCGAGCAGCAAGGTGTCAACCAAAGGGCCAAATTCAGGGTAACCCCAGAAAAAGCGCAGTTTCTTCCCCAGATGCGGGAAAGCCTCATTGATCAGCTTGAAGTCTGCGTTGTCGTCAATCACGTCGGGTCCTGCTGGTCGTGATGAGCTGGCTCAGGCCATGCGCCCAATTGGCGTATCCCGGCGGGCCAGGATGAAATCCGTCGGACGCCAGAAAATGTGCCGAAACATCGCCTTGAAATGGCCCGTACAGCGCACGCCTGGTCTGGCCCGATAACGCGGCGGCCAGCAGCCGGTTCATTTCCCGCGCCCAACACCCCATAAACCAGCGCAGTGGCTGCGGCAACGCGGTAAAACCGTGCATCGGTGGAACTGCACTGTGCACAATAAGCTGCGGCCCAAAGCGCGCCTGAACGACGCCGGCCAGCTGGTTTTGCCACTGAAGCCATTGGCGCGGCGAGCGCAAGCGGGTCACGTCATTGACGCCGATGGACAGCACCACCGCGTCAAAGTGGCTCGCCGGCAGGTCTTGCAGCAGCTTCAGCAAACCGGGCGTATCCAGGCCATTGACGGCGCTGAGCTGCCATTCAACGGTGCAGTGCCGGCTCAATATTTTTGTCAGTTGGCCGCACAAAGCCTGCTCCTGCGTTGCCGCGCCGACGCCAGCGGCCGCTGAATCACCGGCAATCAGAATCCGCAGCGCCGGCCCCTGACCCAGCGTTCCGTCCCTGGCGCCCACCGGCTCCGGCAAACGCGGCGTCACTCGACGAACGTAGCGCCCCTGCAGCCACAGCAGGGGTGCCAGCAGGCTCAACCAGAGGTAACGTTCCCAATCAGCCATGCAACGCCAGCGTAATGCCGGACTTGCGCCGACCGAATCGGTTGCCGGCTGGTTTTGTAAAGTCAACTTTCATGGGCGTCAACTCTACCTCACAAAAGGCCGGCGGCTTTCCGGCGCTGCGCGTTGCGCTGCGATGGACTCGCTAACCGGCTACCCAAAGCGTTGGCAGCCCCGCCAGCGTGCGAAAAATGCGTGACAGGGAACCGTTGCGCACCAGTGACGTGGCGTGTTCGATATCGGGTGCCAGAAACCGGTCCTGCGCCATGGCTGGTACCTGCTGGCGCAACAGCGCGTGCGCTTGTTCCAGCGCTGGCGAGCTTTGCAGCGGGCGCAGAAATTCAATGCCCTGGGCGGCGGCCAGCAGTTCGATGCCCAGAATGTTGGCGGTGTTGCTGATCATGGCTTGCAGGCGGCGCGCGGCAAACGTGGCCATGGAGACGTGGTCTTCCTGGTTGGCACTGGTGGGCAGGCTGTCGACGCTGGCCGGGTGCGCCAAGGACTTGTTTTCGGACGCCAGTGAGGCGGCCGTCACGTGGGCGATCATGAAGCCGCTGTTCAGGCCCGCATCGCTGGTGAGGAACGGCGGCAGGCGCGACACGCTGTTGTCAATCAGCATGGCGATGCGGCGCTCGGCAATGGCCCCCACTTCGGCAATGGCCAGCGCCATGCCGTCGGCTGCCAGTGCCACTGGCTCGGCGTGGAAGTTGCCGCCAGAGATCATGGTGCTATCTTCGGCAAACACCAGCGGGTTGTCGGTGACGGCATTGGCTTCACGCACCAGCACCTGCGCGCCGTGGCGCAACTGGTCCAGGCAGGCGCCCACCACCTGTGGCTGGCAACGCAGGCTGTAAGGGTCTTGCACGCGGTCGTCGCCGTCAAGGTGCGAGCTGCGGATTTCACTGCCTTGCAACAGCGAGCGGTAGTAGTGGGCGACGTCAATCTGTCCGGGCTGGCCGCGCAGCGCATGGATGCGCGGGTCAAACGGCCCGTCGCTGCCGCGCGCGGCGTCGACCGTGAGTGCACCAATCACCAGTGCGGCCTCCAGCACCGGCTCAAAACTGAGCAGGGCGTGCAGTGCCAGCGCCGTCGATGTCTGCGTGCCGTTGATCAGCGCCAGGCCTTCCTTGGCGCCTAGCGTCAATGGCGCAATGCCGGCTTGCTGCAAGGCCAGCAAGGCCGGCACGCGCTGGCCGTTGACCAGCATGTCGCCTTCGCCCAGCAACGCCAGTGTCATATGGGCCAGCGGGGCCAGGTCGCCCGATGCGCCAACCGAGCCCTGTGACGGCACATAAGGCACCAGACCGGCGTTGTGCACCGCCAGCAAGGTGTCAATGATTACCTCGCGCACGCCCGAATAGCCGCGCGCCAGGCTGGCCGCCTTGAGCGCCAGCATCAGCCGCACCACGGGCGGCGCCAAGGGCTCGCCCACGCCCACGCTGTGCGAACGGATCAGGTTGAGTTGCAGTGTTTCCAGCTGGGCCTTGCTGATGCGCTGGTTGGCCAGCTTGCCAAAGCCGGTGTTGACGCCATAGACCGGCGCATCGCCGTCGGCAGCGGCTTGCACCACTTGTTGACTGGCGCGAATGAGGGCGCGGCTGGCTGCCGGAATGGCGAGCTGCTGCACGCTGGCGTGAATCGAGTAAAGCTGGTCCAGCGTCAGCTGGCCGGGTTGAATCATCAGAGGCATTGGCATCTTATTTTCCTTTCATGGGCATTTTCATGGCGTGTTCGCGGGCACAGTTTTCTGCAATTTCATAGCCCGCGTCGGCGTGCCGCATGACACCCGTGGCCGGGTCGTTCCACAGCACCCGCTCCAGCCGTTGCGCGGCCTCGGGCGTGCCGTCGGCCACGATCACCACGCCGGCGTGCTGCGAGTAACCCATGCCGACACCACCGCCGTGGTGCAAACTGACCCAGCTGGCGCCGCTGGCGGTATTGAGCAGGGCGTTGAGCAGCGGCCAGTCGCTGACGGCGTCGCTGCCGTCTTTCATGGCTTCGGTCTCGCGGTTCGGCGAGGCAACCGAGCCGCTATCCAGATGGTCGCGCCCAATCACGATAGGGGCCTTGAGCTCGCCGCTCTTCACCATCTCATTGAAGGCCAGACCGGCCAGGTGCCGCTCACCCAGACCGATCCAGCAAATGCGCGCCGGCAAGCCCTGAAAGCTGATGCGCTGCTGCGCCATGTCGAGCCAGCGATGCAAGCCGGCGTTCTGCGGAAACAGCTGTTTCATTCGGGCGTCGGTCTTGCGGATGTCTTCCGGGTCGCCGCTCAGCGCCACCCAGCGAAACGGGCCGACGCCGCGGCAGAACAGGGGACGCACGTAGGCCGGGACAAAGCCGGGGTAGTCAAAGGCGTTGGTCACACCATAGTCGCGGGCGACCTGGCGCAGGTTGTTGCCATAGTCCACTGTGGGAATGCCCATGGCGTGAAAGTCCAGCATGGCCTGCACATGCACCGCGCAGGACTCGCCGGCGGCCTGCGTCAGCGCGGCGTGCCGGGAGGCGTCTTTTTGCGCCGCCTTCCATTGCGCTACCGTCCAGCCCGAGGGCAGGTAGCCGTTGATGATGTCGTGCGCCGAGGTCTGGTCGGTCACGATGTCCGGGCGGATGCCGCCGGCCCGGGTGCGCCGGACCAGTTCCGGCAGCACGTCGGCGGCATTGGCGCACAGGGCGATGGACACGGCCTTCCTGTCGGCGGTGTATTGGGCGATGCGGGCCAGTGCATCGTCCAGGTCAGTGGCTTGCTCGTCGACATAACGGGTGCGCAGACGGAAGTCGATAGAGCTTTGCTGGCATTCGATAGTGAGCGAACAGGCCCCGGCAAAGGTTGCTGCCAGCGGTTGCGCCCCGCCCATGCCGCCCAGGCCGGCGGTAACGATCCAGCGTCCGGCCAGCTGGCCATTGAAATGCTGGCGGCCGGCCTCCACAAAGGTCTCGTAAGTGCCTTGCACAATGCCTTGCGAGCCGATGTAAATCCAGCTGCCGGCGGTCATCTGGCCGTACATCATCAGGCCCTGGCGGTCGAGTTCATTGAAGTGCTCCCAGGTGGCCCACTTCGGCACCAGATTGGAGTTGGCGATCAGCACGCGCGGCGCGTTGGCGTGGGTGCGAAAGACGCCGACCGGTTTGCCCGACTGCACCAGCAGGGTTTCGTCTTCCCCGAGCTTGCGCAAGCTGTCCAGAATGGCGTCAAAACACGGCCAGTTGCGCGCCGCCTTGCCAATACCGCCGTACACCACCAGCTCATCCGGGTTTTCGGCCACCTCGGGGTCGAGGTTGTTCTGGATCATGCGGTAGGCGGCTTCAATCTGCCAGTTGGCACAGCTCAGTGTGGTGCCGCGGGGGGCGCGCACCGGACGGGCTTTGCTGGCGCCAAACGAGGGGTTGGAGAGTTCGGTCATGGTGGAGCGCGGGTTGAGGTTAAGGGTTTGTCTGGATAGTTTAGTTGTCTATACAACTTATATAATAGCGGGAAAACCCTGATTCATCCCCAAAATTTTTGCCATGCCTACTTTGAAACCCAACGCTTTGCCAGCCTACGAACAGGTCAAAGCCTTCGTCAAGGAGCGGATCACGCAAGGTGTATGGCGACCGGGCGACGCCGTGCCCAGCGAGGCCGCTTTGCAACAGCAGTTTGGTGTCAGCCGCATGACCGTCAACCGGGCGGTGAAGGAGCTGGCAGTCGAAGGCCTGGTGACGCGGGTGCGCGGCTCGGGCACGGTGGTGGCGCAGCTGCACCGAATATCGAGCACGCTGGCCGTGCGCGATATTCATGAAGAAATCCTGGAGCGCGGGCACCGTCACACGACCCGGGTGCTGCTGCTGGAGTCATTGGCGGCACAGGCCGCGCTGGCCCGCGTCCTGAAGCTTCGCACCGGGGCGAAAGTGTTTCATTCGGTGATGCTGCACTGTGAAGACGGCGTACCCATCCAGCTGGAAGACCGTCATGTCAATGCACAGTCGGCACCGCACTATCTGGGGGTTGACTTCGAACTCACCACGCCGACCCGCTACCTGCTCGAAGTGGCACCACTGACCGAGGCCAGCTACACCATTGAAGCCTGCCTGCCCGGCGCTGACGAGGCCCAGTGGCTGGCCATCAAACGCAGCGAGCCATGCCTGGTGATGGTGCGCCGCACGGTGAGTGGCCGGCACGTGGCCAGCCTGGCGCGCCTGGTGTACCCCGGCGGACGCTACAGTTTCAATGGAAATTTTCAGCTATGACGGCCCGGCGGGTTCAACTGCTCGATGTGGTGCCCAGTCCCTGGCGCAACGGCGGCGGTACGACACGCGAGCTGGTGGCCTGGCCGTCGGCCCGTGACTGGGTCTGGCGCATGTCGGTGGCCGAGATTGAACGCAGCGGACCGTTCTCCAGGTTTGACGGTGTGCAGCGCTGGTTTGCGGTGCTGTCGGGTGCTGGCGTTGCGCTGCAGATCGGTGCCCGACGCCATGACCTGACCGGCGACAGCGCGCCGCTGTGTTTTGACGCCGGGCAGCCGGTTGATTGCCGCCTGACGAACGGCGCGACACAGGATTTCAACCTGATGCTGCGGCGTGACCAGGCCAGTGCGCAGATGAAAAGAGTGTCAGGGCCGCAGTTGTTCACTTTGAATGCTCCTAAAATAATAGCTGTCTACGCACAGTCAACGGGGGCTACAGTGTGTTTTGATCATAAAAATGAGGTGCTGGAGGGGCATAGCCTGAGCTGGCAGGCGCTAGGCGCCGGGACCACGGTGCAGGTCGCTGCGGCAGACGCCTTGTGGATGGAGATCGAGGTCGCCCCATGAAACTCTGGACGCAATGCCGGGTGGCCACCCTGCAACCGCAGGCCATCGAACCCTATGGCTTGATTGAGGATGCGGCCTTGGTGGTGCAGGGCGCGTTGCTGCGCTGGGTTGGGCCACGGCGTGATTTGCCACCTGAGCTGCTTGACCTCTGTACCGAACGCCATGACGCCGGCGGCGCCCTGATCACGCCGGGCCTGATTGATTGCCACACCCATCTGGTCTACGCCGGTGACCGTGCCCACGAGTTCGAGTTGCGCCTGAACGGCGCCAGTTATGAAGACATTGCGCGTCAGGGTGGCGGTATTGCGGCTACCGTGCAGGCCAGCCGCAGCGCCAGTGTTGAGGCGCTGACCCGGCAAAGCCAGCTGCGTTTGCAGCAACTGCTGGCCGAGGGCGTGACCACGGTGGAGATCAAGTCCGGCTACGGTCTGGCGTTGCCCCATGAGCGCCGGTTGCTGCAGGTGGCGCGCGGCCTGGCGCTGGCCAACGCGGTTGACGTACGCACCACTTTTTTGGGTGCGCACGCTTTGCCCCCCGAGTTTGCCGGTCGTTCTGATGACTATGTGGATGAAGTGCTGCGCATGCTGGAGCCGCTCCATGCCGAGGGTCTGGTGGACGCGGTCGACGGGTTCTGCGAGCGCATCGCTTTCAGTGCGGCCCAGATGGCCCGGGTGTTTGCCGCCGCGCGTGCCCTCGGGCTGCCGGTCAAACTGCATGCCGAGCAGCTCAGCGACAGCGGCGGTGCGCCAATGGCTGCCAGTTACGGGGCGCTGAGTTGCGACCATCTGGAGTGGTTGTCAGAGCAGGGTGCAGCGGCCATGGCCGGCTCTGGCAGCGTGGCGGTGTTGTTGCCCGGTGCTTTCTACTTTTTGCGCGAAACCAAACTGCCGCCAGTCGATCTGCTGCGCCGCCACCAGGTGCCCATCGCCATTGCCACCGACTGCAACCCCGGCACGTCCCCTTGCAGCTCGCTGCTGCTGATGCTCAACATGGCGTGTACGCTGTTTGGCCTGACGCCGCAGGAAGCGCTGGCCGGCGTGACCCGTCACGCGGCGCAGGCCCTGGGATTGCACGACCGCGGTGTTTTGGCGGCCGGCCTGCGCGCCGACTTTGTGCTGTGGAATGTGCGTGAGCCAGCGCAACTGGCGTATGCGCTAGGTGCCAATAGCTGTCTTCAAACCGTTTACAAGGGCCTACCCCGATGAGTTTTACCCTGCACTGCGGCAGTTCACCGCTGCTGGTCAGCATGCCGCACGTCGGCACCGAAATCGCACCGGATTTGCAGCCGGCCTATGTGTCACGCGCGCTGGCGGTGGAAGACACCGACTGGCATCTGGCGCAGCTTTATGATTTTTTGCCGGCGCTGGGCGCCAGCGTGCTGACACCGCGCTATTCGCGCTATGTGATCGACCTCAACCGGCCGCCTGACGACACGCCAATGTACCCCGGTGCCGCCAACACCGAACTGTGCCCGACGCGCTTCTTTACCGGTGACGCGCTGTACCGGGCCGGGTGCGAGCCGCCGGAGCGTGAGCGCCAGCGCCGTCGTGCTGTTTACTGGCAGCCGTATCACACGTCACTGGCCAGCGAACTGCAGCGCATCAAGGCCATTCATGGCTACGTGCTGCTGTGGGACGCGCACAGCATCCGCTCGCAGATTGCGTGGCTGTTTGACGGCACGCTGCCGGGCCTGAACATAGGCACTGCCGACGGCGCCAGCGCACACCCGGAACTTGCGCAGGCAATCGACCAGCTGTGCAGTCGATCTGGCACGGTGAGCCATGTGATCAACGGCCGCTTCAAGGGCGGCTACATCACGCGCCACTACGGCGCACCGGCCCGGCAGGTGCATGTGGTGCAGATGGAGATGTGCCAGTACCTCTACATGCGGGAAGCCGCGCCGTTTGACTTTGACGCCAGCAAAGCGGCGGCGATCCGGCCGCTGCTGCAAACCCTGATCGAAAGCGCTCTGGCGGCGTGCCGCACTCTGCATGAAAAATAGTGTCAAAAAATTCTATGCCGCGCAGGCCTGGGTGCAGGGCGGCTGGCGGCGTGACGTGGTGCTGACGGTCGATGCCGCAGGTCTGTGGTCAGGTGTTCAAGCCGATGCAGCGCTGGGTGATCGCGTCGCTGCCACGGTACTGCACGGCCCGGTAGTGCCCGGCCTGGTGAACGCCCACAGCCATGCGTTTCAGCGCGCCATGGCGGGCTTGACCGAGCGCGGCAGCCGGTCCGCGGCGGGCGACAATTTCTGGAGCTGGCGCGACCGCATGTACTCGGCGGCGGCGCGCATTACGCCCGCTCAACTCGAAGCCATTGCCGCATTTTTGTATGCGGAGCTGCTGGCGGGCGGCTATACGCAGGTCTGTGAGTTTCACTATCTGCACAACGCGCCGGACGGCACACCGTATGCCGAGCCGCTGGAGATGTCACTGGCACTGGTGCGCGCGGCGCAGCGCGTGGGCATAGGTTTGACACTGCTGCCCACGCTCTACATGCGCTCGGGCTTTGGCGCCTGCGGCCTGCGTGACGACCAGCGCCGTTTTGCCGGCACGCCCGAGCGTGTCATGCGCATGGTGCAGGGGTTGCAACACCAGACACGCGGCGCAGACAACATCAACGTCGGGCTGGCCGTCCATTCACTGCGCGCCGCCGATGAGGCGGCGATTCTGCAAATGGCCGCTTTTGCGACCAGCGGCGCGCTGCCGGTTCACATCCACATTGCGGAACAAACACAGGAGGTGCAGGACTGCCTCCAGCACACCGGCCAGCGCCCGCTGGCGTGGTTGCTGGCGCATATGCCGGTCACGGCACAGTGGAATCTGGTGCATGCCACTCACACCACCGGGGCCGAGCTGCAGGCGGTGCGCGACAGCGGCGCGGCCATCGTCATTTGTCCCAGCACCGAAGCCAACCTGGGTGACGGCGTGTTTGACTACGCCGGTTACGCCAGCCTGGGTGGCCGGTGGTCGATCGGCTCCGACAGCCATGTCACCCGGCGCTGGAGTGAAGAGCTCAGGCTGCTGGAATATTCGCAGCGCCTGACCCGGGGCCAGCGCAATGTGGCAGCGCAAAGTGGCCACACTGACAGTACTGCCGCCGTGTTGTTTGAGGCCGCGCTGGCCGGCGGCCATGCCGCCACGGCCAGACCGCTGGGCACCATTGAAGTCGGTCACCGGGCCGATTTTCTGGTGCTTGACGATCAGGCGCCGGCCGTGCTGGGTGTGCCGTCAGAAAACCTGATTGATGCGCTTGTGTTTTCCAGCCCCGACGCCGGCTTCAAGCAGGTTTTTGTGGCGGGCCAGCCGCGCTTGGCGGCCAACCTCTGGCCCGGGCTGGCGCGGGATTTTGTGCAGACGATGAAGTCGCTCTGGGCCTGAGGGGCTGGACCCGCGACAATAGCGCTTATGACACAACCCTCCACCAATTTCGACGATGTTTCGGCGGTTGCCGTTGGCAATATTCCGGCAGGTTTCCGGCCGGTCACGGTCGGCGGTGCTTTTATCTTCCATAATGGCCCGCTGTACGGCAAGTGGACCGGCCAGCGCCTGCTGCTCGGGTTTCGCGTGGAAGAGCGCCATACCAACCCGCTCCAGATGTGCCACGGCGGCATGCTGGCGACGTTTGCCGACATGCTGATTCCCTGCGCTTCGATGTATCAGAACGACATGGAACGGCGCTTTTTGCCCACCATCAGCCTGCAGATTGACTACATGGGCGCAGCGCCTCTGGGCAGCTGGGTGCAGGGTGAGGCCGACGTGCTTTGCACCACGCGCAACATGCTGTTTGGCCAGGGCCTGATCACAGCTGATGGTGAACCCGCTTTGCGCGTCAGCGGCATCTTCAAGATGGGGCAATTGATTGGTGACGGCAAGGCCACGGATCCCCTGGGTTTGAAGTAAGCGGTTTGCAGCCGGTTGATTCAGCTGCTGCCGGAGCGTTCTTGCGGGTGCCCGTGCCTGTGCTCCATGTCCGGAAAGTGCGCATGACTGTGCTGCAGGTCGCCGTGCCAGTGCGCATGTACGTGGTGCTCCGTCAGGTGCAGCCAGAGCCCGCCAGCCATCAACAGACCGGCAAGCCAGAACCAGGGGGAGGTGGTTTCATGGAACACGCCGATGGCGATGGCAGCGCCGATGAACGGCGCGGCACCGAAGTAAGCGCCGGTGCGTGCCGCGCCCAGGCCACGCAGCGCCACAACGAACAGCGCCAGACTGACGCCGTAGCCCAGAAAGCCGATCAACAGAACCGGACCCGCCAGGCGCCAGGGCGGCAGAGCCTGGCCCAGCATCAACGCCAGCCCGATATTGACTGTTGCCGCGACCGCGCCTTTCAGGCCGGCAATGAACAAGGCATCCGAGTTGGAAACGTGGCGCGTCAGGTTGTTGTCCAGCGCCCAGCACAGACTGGCGAGCGCAATCAGGGCTGCGCCCGGCCAGCCATCCAGAGCGCTGGTTTGTGCGCCGGGCCAGGACAACACCAAGCCACCCAGCACGATCAGCAACATACCCACGATCACGCGCCGGTCGGCGTTTTCCCTGAAAACGATCCAGGCCAGTAGCGCCGTCAATACGCTCTCAAGATTGAGCAGCAAGGAGGCGGAGGCGGCGCTCAAGCGGGCCAGGCCCAGCATCAGTAGCGTCGGCCCGGCAATGCCGCCACAGGCAATGGCGCCCAGCAACCAGAGCCATTCGTTGCGCGCCAATGCTGGCTTGCGCCAGCCGCGGTCGCGCAGCAAGCGCAAGGCGGTCAAGCCAACGCCACTGCCCAGGTACAACAAGCCGGCCAGCAGCATGGCCGACATGTCGCCGACAAACTGTTTGGCAAACGGTGTGCTGGCCCCGAACAGGGCAGCGGCGCCCAGCGCGGCGAGTAGGGGGGTGCGGGTTTGCATGATTTTCAGGTTGGCCTATTTTCCGGTGATTCGGTTCGATGTCTGCTTTACCATAGCGCCATGACCAGCACGCCAACTCTCGCCTCCGCAACGGTACCTCTCAAACAGGATGCCGGCATTATTGCCCTGGTGGGCCTGGCTCATGCCAGCTCGCACTTTGCCCATTTGCTGTTGCCCTTAATGTTTCCGGTGTTCATGAAAGAGTTCGGTTTGAGCTACTCGGAGCTGGGTTTGTTGATGACCACTTTTTTTATCATCTCGGGGCTGGGGCAAGCGGGGGCTGGTTTTATGGTGGACCGGCTGGGCGCGCGACCTCTGCTGTTTGTGGCGCTGGTGATATTTGCACTGGTCTGCGGTGCTGCATCGATGGTAACGGGCTACACCGGGCTGGTCCTGGTGGCCGCGTTGGCGGGACTGGGCAATGCGACCTTTCACCCGGTTGATTTCACTATTTTGAACCAGCGAGTGTTGGCCCCGCGACTTGGCTATGCTTTCAGTGCCCACGGTTTGTCCGGCAATCTGGGCTGGGCCGCAGCACCGCTGTTTTTTGCCACCCTCAGCAGCTTGTACAGCTGGCGCACCGCCTATTTGGCTGCAGCCGTGATGTACCTGTGCATATTGATGCTGCTGATTGTGCAGCGTGACAAATTGAGCACGCAGGTGGCAGCGCCGCATCCGGATGGCCCGGCAGAGCACAGCATGGCCTTCATGAAATTGCCGGTGGTCTGGTGGTGTTTCGGGTTTTTTTTGCTGTCAACCATGACGATGGCCGTGGTGCAAAGCTTTTCGGTATCCATTTTGAAAGCCATGCACGGTATCAGCATTGAAGCCGCCACCCTGACGCTGTCGGCCTACATGCTGTGCGGTGCACTGGGCATGCTGGTGGGTGGCTTTGTTGCAGCCCGTAGCGCCAGCAGCGACCGTGTGGTGGCGCTGGCCATGGGTTCTGCTGCCGTTTTGTTGACGCTGTGCGGCACCGGTTTGCTGGGTGGAACGCTGACCATGGTGGTGTTGGCCAGCACCGGTTTTGCGGTAGGCATTGGGGGCCCGTCGCGTGACATGATGATCAAGAAGGCCACGCCCAAAGCCGCCACCGGCCGGGTTTATGGCATGGTTTACTCCGGACTAGACACCGGCCTGGCCGTTGCGCCGGTTTTGTTTGGTGTGCTGAAGGACCGCGGCTGGTACGGTGCCACCTTGATGGGTGCGGCCGGGGCGATGTCGCTCAGCGTGCTGGCGGCGCTGGGCGTCGGACGCCGGACAGCGCGTCAAGCGCCAGCCAGTTGAAGCCAGCCAGATATTCCGGAAAATTCAGCACTCCAGGTGCGACGGCTCATGCTGTCTGCTTCTGGCGCGCGGTGCGCCAAAGGTCGAACACGGCGGCCGAACTGAGCCGGGGTAGGTAGCCAAACTCTTCTTTCAGGCGCCGGTTGTCGAGCACTGGCCGGTAGCGCAGAAAATCAAGCTGCTCCGGGCCGTACTGGGTCAACCGGAGCTTCTTCAGCAGCCACAGCGCGGCTTGCAGCACCCCGGCGGGCAGCACGACGCAGCGCTTGCCCAGTCGGGCGGCAATCTCGTGGATGCCGAGTTTGCCGTCACCGGAAACATTGAAAATGCCGGTAACGGGCGAGGCGATGCCGTGCACGATGGCGCCCACCACGTCCTGATCGTGGATAAAGACGAAAGGGCTGTCGCTGCCACGGATGGCGATCAGGCGCGGCTTGCTGAACAGATCAGTGATCTGGTTGTTGACGGTAGCGCCCAGAATGGTGCCGATGCGCAGGATGATTTGCTCCAGTTGTGGCTGCTGCACGCGGAAGTCGGCCAGCATTTCCTCAACCAGCCGTTTGTGCCAGGAATAGGCGAAGCTCTGGTTGCCGCGCAGCGCGTCGCTCTCGGTGATCCAGGGCCGGTTGTCCGGGTGGTAGCCGTAAGCGGCGCCACTGGATGACACAATCACGCGGCGCACCTTGTGACGCACGCAGGCTTCGAGCAGATTGCGGGTGCCGCCAACATCCACGCTGTATTCAAACTCGCGACTGCTGTTTTTCCCCGGTGTGACGATGGAGGCCAGGTGAACCACGACATTGGGTTGGTGACGCTCAACGATGGCATCCACTTCAGCCGCGCGAATGTCGGCCATTTCATAGGCAACGCCGGGCAGGCGTTGCGCTGGCGTGCGCAGGTCCAGTGCGACGGTGGCGATGTCCTGGCGCTGTGCCAGACTCGCCACCACCTGGCTGCCGAGATAGCCCGAACTGCCGGTGACGAGGACGCACCGCGCGCTCATGCCGCGCACTGAATCGGTGGCCGCCGACTCCAGAAGGTGGCCAGCGTGAGCCCGGCCACGATGTGCCAGATGCCCCACCAGGCGGTAATGACGGCCATGCCGCCGAGGCCGTCAAAAAAGCTGAAGATCAGGATCAGGCCAAGGCCTGAATTCTGGATGCCGCACTCGATGGCGACGGCACGCCGGTCACGCTCGGGCAGCCCGACGCCAAAAGCCAGACCGTAGCCAGTGAGCAGGGCGCAAGCGTTGTGCACAAAGACCACGCCCACCACCATGCCGACGTAGAGCTTGAAATATTGCCAGTTGGCGCCCAGCGCCGCCAGCACAAAAAGCAGAAAGAACAGCAGAGAAAAAATCTTCATCGGCTTTTGTACCCGTGCCGTCAAGCGTGGCCAGCGGCGCGAGACAAACAGGCCTAGCACCAGCGGCAGGCCCAGCAGCAGCAATACATGAAGAAACATCTCCAGCGGATTGACAGCGACCTGGCGCAGCAGTGGCTGCGCCGGTGCGTAGAGCCCGCCCCAAAAGGCGATGTTGAGCGGCGTCATGACGATGGCGGTGAGCGTGGACAAGGTGCTGATGGATACCGACAAGGCCGTGTTGCCGCGGGCGAAATGGGTCAGAAAATTGGAGATGTTGCCGGCCGGGCAGGACGACACGAGGATCATGCCCAGCGCGATGCTGGGGCGCGGCGCCAACAGCAGCACCAGCACATAGGTGAATGCGGGAAACACCAGGTGATGGCCCAGCAGGCCGATGACCAATGCACGCGGTGTGCGCAAAGCCTCCTTGAAGTCCCCGGCCTTGAGTTCCAGCGAGACGCCAAACATGACGAAACCCAGAACTACATTGAGCAGCAACAGCGACTGCGGGCTGAAGTTGAGCCGGACAAGATCAATGTCGATCATGGAAGATCCTCCGGTCTATCCTTTGGGTTCCTCGTGCATCTTCTTGAAGTGAATCAGGCCGGGGGCCCACATATGCTTGACCGGGTCCACATCGACATGGATCACGGCGCAGCGGCCAGTTGCCAGCGCGCGTTCCAGCGCCGGCTTGAGCTGCGCTGGATCACTGACGCGTTCGCCATAGGCGCCCATGCTCTGGCCCAGTTTATCGAACTCGATCTCGCCCAGGTTGGCCTTGATGGTCTCGTGTGGGTCCAGGCGCTTGAAGATCATGGTCTTGAACGGACGCAGCATGAACTGCTGGTTCATCTTCACCATGCCCCACTGCTTGTCGCACAGCACAATGTAAATGACCTGCGCCTGGTTGCGCACCGCCGTCTCAACCTCCTGCGAATGAAAGCCCATGGCACCGTCGCCAATGATGCAACACACCGGCTTGCCGGGCCGAGCGATGGCAGCACCAACGGCTTGCGCCATGCCGGCGCCCAGCATGCCGAACTTGAAGGTAGACAATACCGTGTTGGGCACTGTGACCTGGTGGTAGAACATGGCCCAGATGGTCGCATTCCCGCCGTCGGCGACCAGTACCGAATCTGGTGGAAACAACTCGCGGCAGACCGCGCCAATGTGCGCCGGGTGCATCGGTATGGCCATGTCGGTGAGCGCTTTGTCCCAACCGGCGCGGTCATCCTTCATGGCCTTGGCGTAGCCGGTGACGCGGCTGCGCCGGCCATCGAGCTTGATGTTGGCCTGGCGCCGCTGCAGTTCGTCACCCAGCATCTCCAGAAAGCGTTTGGCGTCAGCCACAATGGCCAGGTCGACCGGCTTGTTCAGGCCAATCATGTCGCCGTCCAGATCAACCTGAATGGTTGTTTGCTCCGACGGCTTGCGCCAGTAGGGCGGCTTGCCCCACCAGTCGGTCTCACCCAGGCGCGAGCCCAGAATCAGCACCGCGTCGGCCTCGTTGCGCACCTGGTGGTTGAGCTTGACGTGCGGCATGGTAATAGCCAGCGGCGACGATTCTGTCAACACACCGCGCGCCGCCCAGCTGGTAGTGACCGGCGCGTGCAGCAGCTCCGCCACGCGGCGCAGTGCGTCAAACGCCAGCGCATGAATGACGCCGCTGCCGGCGTGAATCATCGGCGCGCTGGCGCTGATCAGCAGCTGCGCGGCGCGGGTGATCTGGTCAGCAGAGGGTGACAGCGGGTCTGTTGTGCGGTACTGGCCTGGCGTCCAGTAAGCCATATCGACTTTTTGTTTGCCGTTCATGATGTTTTCCGGCACATCAAGGTGCACCACGCCGGGGCGCCCGTCAAAACTCTTGCGTAGCGCCTTGCGCAGCAGCTCCGGCACGCGCTCAAATGACGACACGGCTGCACTCCATTTGGCTATTTTGCCGATAACGCCGCTCTGGTCAAAACACTGGTAGCTGCCGCCACGGTCCGGGTACATGATGCCGGGCCGGCGCGCGCTGGTAATGGCCAGCACCCGGTTGCCGTTGGCCTGCTCAACCACCAGCCCCGGCAGCAGGTTGGCAACACCCGGCCCGTTGCTGGCCATGCAGACACCAAGTCTGCCGGTGAGTCGTGCATAGGCGCCGGCCATGTGCGCAGCCGATGTCTCATGGCGCGGCGTGACGATCTCGATGCCGATCCGGTGCAACGCCTCGTAAAAGCCAAAGTAAGTGCCATCGATGATGCCGAAGACTTTTTCCACGCCTTCCTGCTGCAACATGCGGGCGATGATTTCGCCACCCGAGATCTCTGCCATCTTGTCTTCTCCTGTAATCAGTCGCGCACTACCGGCATTGCTTTAATGATCATTATGCTATTTCAGCAACGCCCTATTTTTGCCAACCGCAGTGCAGGCCAACCGACCGGTTGACCGGACGCCGATTGGGTTGGCCGAGTCCTAAAAAATTAGGGTGTTTTGTGTTACCACTGACGCCATTTTTTGGCGCGGCTCAAGCGTCTGTGTGTCGCAAATTCAAACGCTATCCGAAGTTGGCCAAAACGGCGCCAAAATTAAAGGGCCAAACATATTTCGGGAGTTGAAAAGTTGACGAGATTGCGGAGCGCACAAAATCCAGCGTGCGCCCAAATCTGGCGAAACTGGCGCTAGTGATCTGTGGATCAGGGTTCCGGATTGCCGACGTTCAATTGGCGGTAGCCAATCCACATTGAGACGCTGGCAGCGCAAGCTGACATTCATTGCACCAGGCTACTGAGCGCATCCAGCGGGCTGGCCGTGCCTCCATCTGCCACTTTAAGCACATGGGTGTAAATCATGGTGGTGGAAACGTCGCTGTGGCCTAGCAACTCTTGCACCGTTCGGATGTCGGTTCCCGCTTGCAGCAAATGCGTGGCGAATGAATGGCGCAAGGTGTGAACCGAGACCGGTTTGCAAATGCCCGCCAGGGGCACGGCCTTTTTGAGTGCACGCTGAACCCTGTCTTCGTACAGGTGGTGACGCCGTTCCACGCCACTGCGCGGGTCAATCGACAGCGTGGGCGACGGAAACATACAGAACCATCCCCACGTGTAACCGACTTTGGGGTACTTTTTATCCAGTGCATGCGGTGTCTCGACCCCGCCACGCTGCGCCTGTCGATCAGCCTCCCACTGCGTGCGCACCGCAAGCATCTGCAAGCGCAGTGCCGGTTCCAGCGAACGAGGCAGCATCACAACGCGATCTTTGCCGCCTTTGGCATCGCGCACGATGATGACGTGGCGGTCAAAATCCACGTCTTTGATGCGTAGGCGCATGCCCTCCATCAGCCGCATGCCAGTGCCATACAGCAGGCGTGCTATGAGCGCGGCTGGCCCATCCATATGCGCAAGCAGGCCAGCCACTTCGTCTTTGGTCAGCACACTGGGAATGCGCCGCTTTTGCGTGGGCCGGTTGACGTTGTCAAGCCAGGGCAACGCCACACCCAACACCTCGCGGTACAAAAACAAAACGGCACTCAGAGCCTGGTTGTGGGTGGAGGCAGAAACCTTGCGCTGTGTGGCCAGCATGGTGAGAAATGCTTCCACATCGGCAGCACCCATTTCGCGCGGATGGCGCATCCTGCCGTTGCGAGCCGACCAGCGAATGAAAAATCGCACCCAGTACACATAAACTTGCTCGGTACTCAGGCTATAGTGCATGTACCGAATGCGCTCACGCAACTGATCCAGCACACGGACGGATTGCAGCGGAGGGTTGCCGGGTTTCATGGAAAAATTATAACTGGATGTTTATCCAGTATATATGGCCAACAACAGGGCTGCAAGCCACTTTCAGGAGGATTTCATGGCCAACTTATGGAGCAACGCCCATCTTATAGAGCAAGGTATGCTCTGGACATTACGTTAGACGTCACAATGACCCACCGCTCCAGTCGATCTATCTATGACGCGCGAATGCATCGCGTCCTTCAGCACATCGACAACAACATCGCAGACGAACTTGACCTCAATGCGCTCGCCGCGGTGGCATCGTTCTCTCCATACCACTTCCATAGGCTTTTCGCCGCGTGGACGGGAGAGCGGCTCGGGGAATTCCTGCGGCGACGGCGTGTGGAGATTGGTGCGGCACGGCTAGCTGCTCAGCCGGCCTTGAGCGTCCTCGAAGTTGCCCTATCGGTTGGGTTTGGTTCACCAGAGGCGTTCAGCAGGGCCTTCCGTGCGCACTTCGGTGCTGCACCGTCTGCTTGGCGACGAAGCCCGCCCAGGCAAGCCGAAAATAGCAATCCTGGTCAGGCGAAAGGCAATCGCAATCAGGCCGAATTCAACCACTCGCGGCACCATGGAGGCTCCTTTCATCCTGCCTTGGAGCAAGCCATGCAAGTTCGACTCGAAACCTTGAAGCCCGTCCACATTGCCTACCTCCGCCATCTTGGGGCCTATGGTGACAAAGTGGGCCAGTTCTGGCAGGAAACCGTCTACCCTTGGATGGTCGCCAACTCTCTCCTGGGGGCGCCCCGATACGGCATCAGTCACGATGATCCAAGCATCACTGCACCGGCGAAGTGCCGGTACGATGCCTGCATCGAAGTGCCGGAGAAGTCACTACTCAGCGGCAATGCGTTGCGGGCAACCCTACCCGGCGGCAAGTACGCTGTCGTTGACTACTCAGGTCCCGCAAGTGAGATTGGCCAAGGTTGGTCCAGGCTACTGCGCGAGTGGCTTCCTTCTAGCGGCCTGCAACTCGACGGTAGGCCATGTTTTGAGTTCTACCCGCCGGACGCAACGTACGACGAAGAGACCGGCCACTTCACATGTCGAATCTGTGTTCCTGTTGCGCCGTTGTGAATTGGTCCTCGAGAGCCCGAGCGGTGACGTCTAACCCCTCGCTCAAGCGGAGCACCAACGGCAGGCCACCAGGCCCGGCCGCAGGGTACGGTGTACATTTTCCTGCGGCCGGGCCTGGCGTCCTGCCGTCGTCGCCCGCTTAGCTCGAACGTTATCCTGCATGACTTCGGGCAAGCGTTACGCTATTAAAAAGGGAGCTGCTTGCGCACGTTCCATGTGGGCTAGCGGCACTTTTTGCATGAAACGTTGCGCGCTAGGGCTTTCGCGGGTTCGTGAACCAGGCAACGCCGCTGCAGTCATCGTTGGCACGCCAGCGGGAGTGGTTCAAAATGCGGTCATGTCGCCGTTCTCATTTCCACATTCCGTGTGCCAGTTGCGCCCAAGCGCTCGGTCAGCATTGGCCCTGACCAGCACGGCTTCGGATAACAGGTTGCTCGGCTCGGACACGCAACCGAAGGCTGCCGCTTCGCGGCACGGGTTGCGCGCCGGGCAGCGCCAACGTTAGTGACACTCGGGGGATCGCATGCCGTTGTTGGAAGAAGCGCTGGCTGCATCTGAATGCGTCATCAGCGTGATGGGGGCACACGCTGGTGAGGATGCGGATGCCATCTTCGGGCGGAAGATTGATTGTTGAATGCCACCCAGAATTGACCCCCTGAAGGTGGTTTTTTTCATCCAAATTTGACCCCTGTTAGAAGCACTGTGCGTACGAGGTTATGCACAGGAGAAACAGGAGTGATCAAAGTGGGAACATTGGCAAAGATACGGCGTTTGTACTTTCGGGACAAACAGTCGATCAAAGAAATATGCAGACAAACGGGCCTGTCACGCAACACGGTACGCACATGGTTGCGCGAGAGCGAGATGGTGGAGCCCAAATACCCGGTGCGCCGAGTCGTCACCAAACTTGACAACTACGCTGAAACCTTGCGGACGTGGCTCAAGGCAGATAGCACTCGAAACAAGCGTGAGCGACGCACCAAGGGACAAATGTGGCTGGAACTGCGTGCGCTGGGTTACACCGGCAGCTATGGTCGGTTGTGTGCCTTTGCCCGAGCCTGGAAGGCAAGCGTTGCTCTGGCAGCCACCAAAGGCGCCTTTATCCCGCTGAAGTTCCACCTGGGCGAGGCCTTTCAGTTCGACTGGAGCACCGAATACACCTTCATCGCCGGGCTGCGCCGGCGGGTCGAGTTGGCACACACCAAACTGTGCGCCAGCCGCGCGTTCTGGCTGGTGGCCTACCCCGGTCAGGGCCATGAGATGCTGTTTGATGCCCACGCCCGGGCGTTTGAAGCCTTTGGCGGCGTGCCTCAGCGCGGCATCTACGACAACATGAAGACCGCCGTTGATCAAGTCCTGTCTGGCAAGAAGCGCAAGGTCAACAGTCGCTTTGAAGCCATGAGCGGGCACTACCTGTTCGAGCCCGAATTCTGCAACGTCGCCAGTGGCTGGGAGAAGGGCATCGTCGAGAAGAACGTGCGCGACCGGCGTACCAGCATCTGGCACCATGCCAAAGAGCGCCGCTGGGCCAGCTGGGATGAACTCAATGCCTGGCTGGCTGAGCAAAGCAGACAAGCCTGGAGTGAACTCAACCACCCCGAGTACCCAACACTGAAGGTGGCCGATGTGCTCCAAGATGAGCAAACCCAACTCATGCCCGTGCCCAGAGCGTTTGACGGCTACGTCGAACTACTGGCCCGTGTATCGAGCACCGGCTTGATCCACCTGGAGCGCAATCGCTACAGCGTACCGACCGAGCACGCCAACTCGGCCATCAGTGTGCGCATGTACCACGACCACATCGCTGTGGTGGCCGATGGCCAGCGGGTGGCCAGGCACAGTCGCAGCTTTGAGCGCAGCCAGACCTTTTATGACTGGCAGCACTACATCAGCCTGGTGGAGCGCAAACCCGGCGGTCTTCGCAACGGGGCGCCGTTTGCTGGCATGCCTGAGCCGCTCAAGCAACTCCAGGCCATCTTGTTGCGACGAACTGGCGGCGACAGCGTCATGGCGCAGGTATTGGCTGCGGTTCCGATTCACGGCCTCGAAGCGGTGTTGGTGGCGGTGGAGTTGGCGCTGGAGGCGGGCAAACCCAGCGGCGAACATGTTCTCAATGTGCTGGCTCGACTCAAGGCCAACACAGCACCGACCAATTTGCACGACGCCCTGGCGGGGCAACTGGCCAGTCACGCAGCGTTGCTACTGCGCGAAGAACCTCTTGCCAACGTCGGTCGCTATGACGGCTTGCGCTCAGTCGGTGCAAACAGCCAGTCCGGTGAGGCCAATCCATGAGCGCCCAGATCATTGCCCAACTCAAGGTGCTGAGCTTGCACGGCATGGCAGCGAGTTTCCCAGAACTGGCAGCCCAGGCGCGGCACACCGAGTTCAATCCGGAATCGTTCATGCAGCAGCTCATGGCCGCTGAGTCAGCCCAGCGTGTGGTGCGCTCGACCGCTTACCAAATGGGTGCAGCCCGGTTTCCGGTGCACCGGGATTTGGCCGGCTTCGAGTTTGAACACGCCAGTGTGGATGAGACCTTGGTGCGCAGGCTGCACAGCACCGAGTTCACCAGTGCTGCGCACAATGCCGTATTCATTGGTGGTCCTGGCACCGGCAAGACGCATCTGGCCACGGCCATTGGCGTTGAAGCTATCCAGAAGCACACCAAGCGGGTGCGCTTCTTCTCCACGGTGGAGTTGGTCAACGCTTTGGAGGCTGAGAAGGCGCATGGCAAGGCCGGTCAGATTGCCTTGAAGCTGATGTGTGTCGATCTGGTGATCCTTGATGAGTTGGGCTACCTGCCGTTCAGCCAAGCCGGCGGCGCGCTGCTGTTTCACCTGCTCTCCAAGCTCTATGAGCACACCAGCGTGCTGATCACAACCAACCTGGGATTTGCCGAGTGGGCACAGGTATTTGGCGACGTGAAGATGACCGCCGCCCTGCTGGACCGCCTGACGCATCACTGTCACATCGTGGAGACGGGCAACCAGAGTTGGCGTTTCAAACACTCCAGCGCCAAAACAAAAAACGCCACCGGGGTTGCAACCCCGGTGAAACAGAATTCAAAAGTCAAACAGCCAACAATCCAAGAAGGAGAAACAACAACTCGCTGAACTTGTCCACAGTCCAATTGCAAGGCTTTAAACTGCAACAGGTGGGGTCAGTATTGAATGGAAAACCGGGGTCAAGTTTGCGTGGAAATCAACAGGCACCCTCACCGGTAAGAAAAAAAGCCGGCTGGAGCCGGCTTTTTTTCTTCAGTTCAGCTCGCGCTTACTCTTTGATATCCACACCGTAAAAGCTGTGACGGCCAAACGGGCTGAGTTTGAAGTCAATCACTTCCTTGCGCACAGGTTTGAGTTGCACCGCGTGGGCGATGGTGAACCAGGGGGCCTGCTCCTTGAAGACCACCTGGGCCTGCATGTACAGCTTGGCGCGCTCCGCCGGGTCGCTGACGACCTTGGCTTTTTGTACCAGGTCTTCAAATGGCGCGTAGCAGAACTTGGCGACATTGCTGCCGTTGGACTTGGCGGCATCGCAGCCCAGCAGGGTGTGCAGGAAGTTGTCGGGGTCGCCGTTGTCACCGGTCCAGCCCAGCATGCCCATCTGGTGTTCACCGGCTTGCATGCGCTTGCGGTATTCGCCCCACTCAAAGCTCTTGATCTCGGCCTTGATGCCGACCTTGGCCAGGTCGGCCTGCATCAGTTCGGCAATGCGCTTGGCGTTCGGGTTGTACGGGCGTTGTACCGGCATGGCCCACAGGTCGGTCGTGAAGCCATCGGGCAGACCGGCCGCCGCCAGCAGCTTCTTGGCCGCTGCCGGGTCAAACGGATCGTCCTTGATGGCGTTGTTGTAAGACCACTGCGTCGGTGGAATCGGGTTTTTGGCGGCAACACCGGTGCTGAGGTAGACCGCGTCCACAATCGCCTGCTTGTTGATGGCCATGTTGACGGCCTTGCGCACGCGCACATCGTCAAACGGTTTTTTGGTGGTGTTGTAGGCCAGATAGCCGACGTTCAGGCCCGCTTGCTCGAGCACCTGTACCTTGGCGTCCTTGCGCATGGCATCCAGGTCGGCCGGATTCGGGTAGGGCATCACATGGCACTCGCCTTTTTGCAGCTTGGCCCAGCGCACCGAGGCGTCTGGTGTGATGGAGAACACCAGGTCATCGATCTTGGCTTTGCCGGCGTAGTAGTCGGGGAACGCCTTGTAGCGGATGATGGCGTCTTTCTGGTATTGCACCAGCATGAAGGGGCCGGTGCCAATCGGTTCCTGGTCAATTTTCTCGGGGGTGCCGGCTTTGAGCATGGCGTCGGCGTATTCCTTGGACTGCACCCCGGCATACTCCATGGCCCAACCGGACAGGAACGGTGCCTCGGGCTTGTTCAGCGTGATCTTGATGGTCATGTCATTGACCTTTTCCACCGACTTGAGCAGTTTGTCCATGCCCATGTCACCAAAATACGAGTGGTTGGCGCTGGTGAC
Organism: uncultured beta proteobacterium; assembly: GCA_963750815.1. Classification (GTDB taxonomy): domain Bacteria; phylum Pseudomonadota; class Gammaproteobacteria; order Burkholderiales; family Burkholderiaceae_C; genus Rhodoferax. The sequence goes on along the minus strand of CAVVRS010000002.1, from coordinate 2,576,591 downwards.
CTTGAAGTAGGGGTTGCTTTCTTTCCATTGGCGTTCGATGGCAAAAATAATGTCATCGGCGTTCATGTCGCGTGTCGGCTTGAAGTTCTTGTTGCTGTGCCACTTGACACCTTTGCGCAGGAAGAAGGTGTATTCCTTGCCGTCGGGCGATACCGTCCAGCGTTCGGCCAGGCCTGGCACGACGGCCGTGCCGCCACGCTCAAAGTCGACCAGGCGGCTGTAGATCTGGCTGTTGGCATCAAAGGAGGTGCCGGTCGTGTTGATCCCGGGGTAGAAGTTTTCGGGGCTGCCTTCCGAGCAAAACACCAGCGTTTTGGCCGATACTGGCGAAAGCGCCAGCATGGCCGGCAGCGCAAGGCTGCACAACAAGGCCCGTTTGGCCGATAGTTTTCGACCACTGCCTGCTTTGGTTTGAATCATCTTATGGACTCCTCTAGGGTTAATGCTGCAACGCAGCGGTTTGGGTAAATTGTTCGGCCTCGTGGCAGGCCACCTGCCGCCCGGCCAGCTCACGCAACAGTGGGCGCTCAATGCGACAACGCCCGGTGGCGCTCGGGCAGCGGGTGGAAAACACGCAACCACTGGGCGGGTTCAGGGGCGATGGTAATTCACCTGTCAAAACCGTACGCGGCAGGCTGGAGCCACTGCCCACAATGCCCGGCGTGGAGGCCAGCAGCGCGCGTGTGTAGGGATGCAGCGGATGCGAGAAGATGGTTTTCTTCTCGCCCTGCTCAACCGCGTGGCCCAGGTACATCACCAGTACATCGTGCGCGATGTGGCGTACCACACCCAGATCATGCGAGATGAACAGATAGGCCAGACCGAGTTCGTGCTGCAGGTTGGCCAGCAGGTTGAGCACCTGCGCCTGTATGGAAACGTCCAGCGCGGACACCGGTTCGTTGGCCACGATCAGGGCTGGCTTGAGCATGAGGGCACGGGCAATGGCAATGCGCTGACGCTGGCCACCCGAGAACATATGCGGGTAACGGTCATAGTGTTCCGGGCGCAGGCCAACCAATGCCAGCATGGCACGCGCCTGATCGGCGCATTCAGCGGCCGGCAGCGGGGTATTGATTTCCAGCGGTGCTTGCAGAATGGCGCCAATTTTCTTGCGCGGATTGAGCGAGCCATAAGGGTTCTGGAACACCATCTGCACACAGCGGCGCAGCGCCAGACGGTCCGCCAGCGGTGCATGGACGACATCGACACCATTGAGGCGCAGCTCGCCGGCGCTCGGTGTTTCGATCAGGGAAACCATGCGTGCGAGTGTCGACTTGCCGCACCCCGACTCACCCACTACCGCCAGTGTCTGGCCCGGCTTGACGGTAAACGACACACCCGCGACCGCCTGCAGCTGGTCGGCCTGGTGGAAAAAGCCGTGACTGATCCGGTAGACCTGGTGCAGGTCTTTGGCGACGACAACCGGCACGTTCGCGCTGCTCATGGCCGGGCCTCCAACGGAAAAAGACAGCGAACCTGACCTTCACGTGCAGGTTTCAGCGGCGGTCGTCCGGCCCGGCAACTGTCAACGGCGTAGGTGCAGCGCGGTGCAAACAGGCAGCCGCTGGGGCGGTCATACAGGCCCGGCACCATGCCGGGGATGGTGGCCAGGCGCGTCAGGCCGTCGCTGCGCTCGGGCAGCGCTGCCATCAGTGCTTCGGTGTAGGGGTGTTGCGGTCTGGCAAACAAGGCGGCGGCAGACTGCTCTTCCATGATCTGTCCGGCGTACATCACCGCCACACGCTGTGCCATTTCGGAGACCACGCCCATGTTGTGGGTGATCAGTACCAGCGCCATGCCGCGTTCTTTTTGCAGACTGCGCAATAAATCCAGAATCTGTGCCTGAATCGTGACATCGAGCGCCGTGGTGGGCTCGTCGGCAATCAGCAGCTTGGGGTTGCAGGCGATGGCCATGGCGATCATGACGCGCTGGTTCATACCGCCTGACATCTGATGCGGGTAGATCTTGAGCCGACTCTCGGGCGCCGGAATGCCCACTTGTTCCAGCAACTCGATGGATCGGTGCCTGGCGGCCTTATTGTCCATGCCCATGTGAAGCTTGAGTGTTTCGGCAAGTTGAAAACCGACCGTGAAGCAGGGATTCAGGCTTGTGGTGGGATCCTGGAAGATCATGGCCACGTCTTTGCCTGTCAACTTGCTGCGCTGACTGCTTGAGAGTGCCAGCAAGTCGTGGCCGTCAAAGCGCAATTTGTCGGCGCTGACGCGCCCGGGGTAGGCGACCAGGCCCATCAGCGCCATCATGGTGACGCTTTTGCCCGAGCCCGATTCGCCCACAATGCCCAGCACGTCACCGACATCAAGCGACAGGCTGACGCCATCGACCGCCTGCATGACGCTGTTCTTCGAGGGAAACTCGACCGACAGATTTTCAATTTCAAGGAGAGCCATGGGTTGGAACTTTCAGCGTTTCAACTTCGGGTCAAAGGCGTCGCGCAGGCCATCACCGAGCAAGTTGAAGGCCAGTACGGTAATCAGGATGGCCAGACCGGGGAAGGTCACCACCCACCAGGCGCGCAATACAAATTCACGCGCGTCGGCCAGCATGGTGCCCCATTCGGGCGACGGCGGCTGCGCACCCAGGCCCAGAAAGCCCAGTGCAGCGGCGTCCAGAATGGCGGTCGAAATGCCCAGTGAGGCCTGCACGATGAGTGGCGCCGTGCAGTTGGGCAATACTTCGTTGAACATCAGGCGCAGATGGCTGGCGCCGTTCATGCGCGCCGCAGTGACGTAGTCTTTCGATGTTTCCGAGATCACCGCCGCCCTCGTGATACGCACATAGTGCGGCAAAACCACAACGGCCACCGCCAGCATGGCGTTCATCAGACCCGGCCCCAGAATGGCGACGATCACGATGGCCAGCAACAGGCTGGGCAGGGTCAGGATGATGTCCATCAGGCGCATCACTGCGATCTCGAAGATGCCGCGAAAATATCCGGCCGTCAGACCCAGAACGGTGCCCATCACGACCGACAGCGCCACCACGGCCAGGCCAATCGCCAGCGACAGGCGGGCGCCATAAATCAGCCGCGAGAGAATGTCGCGACCGATGGCATCGGTGCCCAGCCAGTGCGCGCTGGAGCCCCCGGACTGCCAGGCTGGCGGCTTGAGGAACACGGCAGAGTTCGTCAGGTCAGGCGCGTAAGGTGCGACAAGCGGAGCAAAAGCGGCCAGCAAAAGCACCAGCAGCACCACAATGAGGCCTGCCAGCGCCCCTTTGTTGGCACTGAAGTAGCCCCAGAATTCGCGCAGTGGACGCGGTGGCTCGGCGCCGTTGCCGTTGAGTGTGGTGGTCACCATCAGTGCCTTATGCGCGGGTTGATGATGCCGTAAGTGACGTCAACCAGCAGGTTGACCATCATCACGATGCCGCCCAGCAGCAGCATGCCACCCTGCAGCACCGGATAGTCGCGCCGGCCAATGGCCTCAATCATCCATTTACCAACGCCTGGCCAGGAAAAGATGGTTTCAGTCAGGATGGCGCCGGTGAACAGCACACCCACTTGCAAGCCGATCACCGTCACGACCGGTATCAGCGCGTTGCGCAGGGCGTGCAGGGCAACCACCCGCAGGTTTGACAAGCCCTTGGCGCGCGCCGTGCGGATGTAGTCCTCGCCCAGCACTTCAAGCATGGCCGAGCGCGTCATGCGGGCAATGACTGCCAGTGGATTGGTGCCCAGCACGATGGTGGGCAGGATCAGATGCGTCGCCGCCGACCAGAAGGCCCCCCTGTCACCGACCAGCCAGGAGTCGATCAATAAAAATCCCGTGACCGGCTGAATGAAATATTTGACGGCAATGCGTCCGGACACAGGTGTCAGGTCGAGTTGCACTGAAAACAGCAGGATCAACAGCAGACCCCACCAGAAGATGGGCATTGAATAACCCGTCAGCGACACGCCCATGACGCCATGGTCGAGTACCGAGTTGCGCTTCACGGCGGCCAGAATGCCCGCCGGTATCCCCAGCAGCAGGGCGAACAAAATCGCGCACACGGCCAGTTCTATGGTGGCCGGGAACAGCGCCACGAACTCGTTGAGGACCGGCTCGTGGGTAATGATGGAAGTACCAAGATCACCTTGCAGCACACGGCCGATATAAATGCCGTATTGCACCAGCACCGGTCGGTCCAGCCCGTATTCCTTGAGCAGGACGGCATGTCGTGCGGCGTCAATGCCGCGTTCGCCAGCCAGCGTTTCGATCGGGTCGCCGGGAACCAGGCGAATCAGGAAAAACGCTACCAGCGTCATGCCGATGAACGTTGGAATGATCAGGCTGAAACGGGTTAACAGGAAACGAAGCATTGTTCGGGCGTTGAATTGGGAGCTCAGTGTAAATCATGCCAGAACAAAAAAGGCCGACTTGCGTCGGCCTTTGAAGCAATCAGCAAACGCTGATTATTTAAGGTGCTTGCCAATCAGGCCAGCCATCTCGAACATGGACACTTGGGCCTTGCTGAAAATTTCTTTCAGCTTGGCGTCGGCGTTGATCATGCGCTTGTTGACGGCATCTTGCAGCTTGTTCTTCTTGATGTAGGTCCACAGCTTGCTGACCACTTCGGTGCGTGGCAGCGGGCTTGCACCCACTACGGCAGCCAGAGCGGCGCTGGGCGTCAGGGCTTTCATGAAGGCGGCGTTGGGCGTGCGCTTTTTGGCGGGCGCTTTCTTTGCAGCTACTTTCTTGGCCGGAGCGGCCTTCTTGGCGGGCGCAGCTTTTTTAGCCGGTGCTGCTTTTTTTGCCGGTGCCTTGGCGGCTACTTTTTTGGCCGGAGCGGCCTTCTTGGCGGGCGCAGCTTTTTTAGCTGGTGCTGCCTTTTTCGCCGGGGCAGCTTTTTTTGCGGGAGCTTTGGTTGCAGTTGCCATGATTTATTGTCCTTCTAGAAGTTGATTAATCACCAGCGAAAAACTGCTTCTTCACTGGCAAGGCGGATGCTACTGGAGAATTTGTCGGTTTCCAAGTGAAAAAACGTTTATTTCATTGGGAAACGTTGTTTTTTATTCGATGGTTTCCCGTTTTCTGCCTCTGAAAACTGAATCCGGGTCGTTCGAACGGCGGAAAATTGTTAAGGCAATGCCGCAGGTGCCGCCATCAACACGGCGTCGCTGCACACTATTTCCGACGTTGGCCCGTACAGGGGCGCTCTACAATTTTCGATTTCGAAGGAGCCTGACCATGGCCGGGAAATTTTCTACCTGTGACCTGTGTGATTCGCATAAAAACAATACCGATGGAGATTTCCGCGTGTTGCCACCCGGGTTTCATAGCTTTGGTGCTGTGCAAAAATTTTGCGGCCCGGTCGTAACGGTGAAATGCTTTGAGGACAACTCGCTGGTGAAAGCGGCGGTTGAAGCGGCAGGTTTTGAGGAGACCACTTCCGGGCGGGTTGGCAAAGTATTGGTGGTCGACGGTGGCGGCTCCTTGCGGCGGGCATTGCTGGGCGGCAACCTTGGCGCGGCTGCGGCGAGGAACGGGTGGGCCGGTGTGGTGATCGATGGCTGCGTGCGCGATGTCAGCGAGCTGGCGGCGCTGGCGGTCGGTATCCGGGCGCTGGCCAGCGTGCCGATGCCGACCGAAAAGCGCAATCAGGGCGAACGCGACGTTGCGGTGCAGATTGGGGGCGTCTGGGTGCGGCCCGGCGATTGGCTTTACGCCGACGAAGATGGCATGGTGCTCAGCGCCCGACGCCTGCGGTGAGGCTGGCCGGTGGCACGCCGTCGCGCGCCGGCAGCGTGGCCAGCACGACACCGAGCAAGGCAATGCCAAAGGCCAGAAATTGCATGCCGCTGAGTGTTTCACCCAGCGCAAACACGCCGACCGCAGCACTGGAGACCGGCAGCATCACGGTAAAGATACCCGCCTTGGCGCCCGGTACGGTCTTCAGCCCGGTCATCCACAACCACACGGTCCACACGCTGGCCGCCAGGGCGTAGAACACCAGCAATGCCCAGGTGCCGTTTGTGACGCCACTGAAGTCGAACTTCAGGGCCAAGTAGAGGCCCATGGGCGTCATCAGCAGGAAGCCCCACAAGTTGATCAGCGCGGTGATTCTTTTCGGGCTCAGTGTGCCGGTGAGCTTCTTTCCAATGACCGCGTAAGCTGCTTCGCAGACCACCGCGCCAAACACCAGCAGATTGCCCCAGAACCCGTTTTTATGTATCAAATCAGGCTCTAACGACCGTCCAGCATGCACAGACAGCTCTGATTTTGATAGCGCAAACAGGCCAATGCCGAACGCAGCACAGGCAATGGCGGTCCAAACCCGACGGCCGATTCGCTCGCGCAGGAAGAACCAGCTCAGCAGTGCAATCACGCCCGGGATGGCTGCCATGATGACGCCGGCAGACACCGCGCTGGTCATGCTGACGCCATACAGCATGCAGATGGAGAACAGAAAATTACCAAGCAAAGACTCCAGGAAGATCAGTTTTTTGGTTGCCAGCGTCATTGGCGCTTCGCTGGCAGGCTTGATCAACCAGTGTGGCATGGCCAGGCCGCCAACACCAAAGCGCAGCCATGCCAGCAGGAACACCGGGAAAGTAGCCACCAGCGGCTTCGACAGCGCCACATAGCTGCCGACCAGCGACATGCTCAAGGCCAGCAGCAGATACGCCAGCAGACGGTTGGGTGGGTTGGGCAAGGCGTTTTGACAAAAGTTGAGCCCCGCATCATGCCTGACGCCCGGTGGCGAGGTTGTGGCGCGAGTGGTTTGGCGCGTGCTGGGCAAATTGGCACCACTGCGGGTCAGACAAATGCGGTACCTTCGGATTCCATCAAACCGGGAGGTCTCTTATGAGCATGGGTGATTTTTCGTACGCCAATAACAGCAACCGGTTTCTGGCCGCCTCTGCGCTTTCGGCGCAGCCCTTTGCCCTGGTGGGAGTGCCTTTTGACGGCGCCGTAACCAATCGCCCCGGCGCCCGTTTCGCGCCCCAGGAAATTCGGCGGGCCAGCCTGATGCTGTGTGACGGCTTGCATCCCTTGTTCGGTGTCTCGCCGGTCAATCACCTGGGCGACGCCAGCGACATGCGCCTGCCCAATGCGTCGCCACTGGGCGTGGTCCGGCAGCATATTCAGGCGCAGGCGGCCTTGTTGATGGCAAAACATCATTGCGTTTTCCTGGGGGGTGATCACTCAGTCACGCTGGCGTTGTTGCGTGCGGCCCGGACACAGCACGGCGAACTGGCACTGGTGCATTTTGATGCGCACTGCGATACCTGGCAGGATCACTTTGGCGAGCCGTCTGGCCACGGCACCTGGACCTGTGAGGCGATTGCCGAGGGCCTGGTGAGTCCGGTGCACACGGTGCAGATCGGATTGCGTTCCAGTGGTGAGCGAGCCGCCAGGGAATATGTGCAGGACCATGGTGGTTTGATTTTTACGGCCCGGCAGCTGCGCGGACTCGATGGCGCTGGATTGCTGCCGGTGGTCAGTCAGATTTTGAACCGCATCGGCGACCGGCCTTGTTATCTGACGCTCGATATTGACTGTCTCGATCCCGCGTTTGCACCGGGCACGGGCACCCCGGAGCCGGGTGGACTGAGCACCTCACAGGTGTTGAGTTTGCTGGAAGAACTGGCGCCGCTGAACACGATTGGCATGGATTGCGTCGAGGTGGCGCCGGCCTATGACCATGCTGAACTTACCAGCCATGCTGCTGCCACCCTGGTCTGGACTTACCTTTGCGGCCAGCTGGTCAAACATCTGGCGCGCACTGCCTAGAGAGATCGCATCATGTTGCTCGACTCCGACACCCAGCTCAATCAGCAGAGCTATTACGAAGCCACGGTACGGCGCGAGGCGCCTGACCCGGTATTGCAGGGCGATCTGGCTGTTGATGTGGTGGTGGTTGGCGCCGGGTTTTCCGGGCTTTCGTCGGCCATTGAGTTGGCCCAGCGGGGTTACAAAGTAGTTTTGCTGGAGGCGGACCGGGTCTGCAGCGGTGCTTCGGGGCGCAACGGCGGTCAGGCCATTGTTGGTTATTCCAGCGGACAGGAACCGTTTGAGCAGCAACTCGGTATGGCCGGTGCCCGCGTGGCCTGGGACATGACACGCGAAGCGCTGGACTTGATTGACGAGCGCATTGCCGCGTTCCAGATTGATTGCGATCAGGTCAAAGGGTACCTGTATGTAGCTGATTCCGCCAAAAAAGCGCGCGCGCTCGAGGCCGACATGCAGGCGATGGCACGCAACTATGGTTTTGTGACTGAGTTTGCCAGTGGCGCAGATGTTCAAAAATACATCCAGAGTCCGCTCTATCGGGCGGCGGCGTTCGAGCAACAGTCAGGCCACCTGCATCCCTTGAAATATGGTCTCGGACTGGCGCGGGCAGCAAGAAGCCTGGGTGTGCAGATTTTTGAACGCTCGCCGGTGATCGATCTGCAACGCGGCAAGGGTCTGACGGCGCGTACCGCGCACGGTAGCGTCAAGGCTCAATTTGGCATATTGGCCGGCAACTGTACGCTGGGCGAGTATGGTCCGCGGGTAGCACCTGAAATTGCGCCCCGCATCATGCCAGTGGGAACCTACATGATCGGGACCGCGCCCTTGGACCCTGAGTCGTGCCAGCGTCTCATTCCAAGCAATGCGTCGGCCTGCGATAACAACTTCATTCTGGATTACTTTCGCTTCAGCGCTGACCACCGGATGCTGTTTGGCGGACGGGTCAGTTATTCCACCCGGACACCGGCCAACCTGCAAGCCATCATGTCCCGGCGCATGGGCCAGGTCTTTCCGCTGCTGCGCGATGCACCGATCGATTTTGTGTGGGGCGGCTTCGTTGACATCAGCATGAACCGCGCGCCCGATTTCGGGCGTTTGGGGGACAACCTGTATTACTTGCAGGGATTCAGTGGCCATGGCGTTGCCCTGACGGGCCTGGCCGGCCGCCTGGTGGCGCAAGCGGTGGCCGGGCAGGCCGAGCGCTTCGACGTTTTCTCCAGACTGCAGCATTACCCGTTTCCTGGCGGCCCACTGCTCAGAACGCCGAGCCTGGTCCTTGGCATGCTTTACCACCGGCTGCGCGACCTGCTGTAAGGTCAGGCGCTGGTTTAGCGAACCGGCCGTTTGAGTTCGGCCGCCACCGCTTTGGCCAGCACCGGACCATAGCGTTCAATTTCGGCTAAAGGTGCATAGCCGTAGCCCATCACCAGACCCTTGGCGTCGTGGCGATCAAGGCAGTAGGCAGACAGGGGGCGAACCGTCAAACCCAGGGCGCCAATGCGGTGCGACAGGGTTTTGTCGTCGCTATGGTCGGGCAGCCTCAAACACAGGTGCAGGCCTTGTTCGGCGCCGGTGATTTGTGCCTGCTGGCCCAGGCACGGTTGCAGCGCCGCCAGCAGGCAGCGCCGGCGCTCGGCATAACCCATGCGGGCACGACGCAGGGCGCTGGCGAAATGTCCCATCTCGATGAACTCGGCCAGTGCTGCCTGGAGCGGCATCTGGCCGGGACGGTTAAGGTCGTAATGGGCTTTTTTGAAAGACGCTACCAACCCCTTGGGCACCACCAGATAGCCCAACTTCAGTCCCGGGTAAAGCACTTTTGAAAACGAGCCCATGTAGAGCACGCGTTCATCGGTGTCCAGTCCTGCCAGCGACGAAATTGGCGGGCCGCTGAAGCGGAACTCGCTGTCGTAGTCATCTTCGAGCACCCACGCCTTGTGCTGCCGTGCGATTGACAGAATCTGGTGACGGCGTGCCAGCGACATGACGGCGCCCGTCGGATACTGGTGCGAGGGTGTCACATAGATCAGTCGCGGCGCCGTTGCTTCATCGCTTGCCTGAGGTGCAATGCCATGCTGGTCAACTACCACCGGATGGAGGTTCAGACCGGTCGCCATAAAGGCTTTGACAGCGCCCCAGTAAGCGGGATCTTCCAGCCAGACGGTATCGCTATGGTCGGCCAGGAGTTGGGCGCATAACTCCATGGACTGCTGGGTACCGCTGGTCACGATCACCTGGTCGACCTCCAGTGGCACACTGCGGAAGACTCGCAGATAGTCAGCAACGGCGCGGCGCAGCGGCGCATAACCGCCCGAATCGTTGTAGTCGAGCATGTCGGGATAAGTCATGCGCCAGTGCTTGTTCTGCAGGCGTTGCCAAAGGGCCACCGGAAACGCGCTGAAATCGGCAATGCCGGGTGTAAACGGTTGAATTTCAAGCTGACTGGCGCAAAAAGTTGTCGACAGGGCCTGACCGCGCCGGGACAACCTGGCTCCCTGATTTTGTTGCGCTGATGGCCGGCGTGGCGCGGCCTTGGGAACGCTGTCATTGACAAAGGTTCCACTACCGACCTGGCTCACCAGATAACCTTCGACAGCCAGTTGACTGAGAGACGCAACAACCGTGTTGCGGGACATGTTCAGGTCCTGCGCCAGCTCGCGGCTGGACGGCAGGCGGTCACCGGCAGCCAGTTTGCCGTCCAGAATGGCACGGCGCAGGGCTTCGTACAGTTGCCGGTGCAAGGGCAGCTTGTCAGGCAGACTCAACCGTGCGATTTCCGTGAGCAATAGCTCGGAGAGCATAAAGTGGCACCTTCTAATTGGGTTAACTGGCTCTCATTGTGAACCAATTGCGCGGGCACAATCCCTCCAAGAATATGGAAAGTAGCCGGTGTGTCTTTGCCAGATTTCACATACGTCGGTGCTTCAAGGTGACAAATGTTCCAGAACAATTCTGGCAATACTCAAAATTTGGGGCGTCGGCCCGTCGTTCTCATGTCCATGGGCGCCCAGGCGCGCAAAGGACATGATTACCAGGTGATGACCGTCAAGTACATCCGCCCGTTGCTAGAGCACTCGGGCTGTGTTCCGTTACTTGCGCCGACCTGCTTCGGCATTGAAAACCTGCAGCAATATTTGTCCATGGCCGATGGGGTTTACCTGACCGGTGCTGGCACCAATATTGACCCGGCGCTGTATGGGCAGGTCAATTTGACGCCCGACAAAGAACTGGACCCGGGTCGTGACTTGTTCGATCAGGCACTCATCCATGGCGCGCTGGAACTGGGGTTGCCGTTTCTGGGTATTTGCCGCGGCATGCAGGAACTTAACGTGGCGCTGGGTGGCGATATGCACCAGAAGTTGTATGAAGTCCCAGGACTCATCGATCACCGCGAGGACTACGCCGCAACCGTGCCTGAACAGTACGCCAATGTCCATAATGTGCGGCTGGTGCCCAACACCTGGTTTGCAGACCTCATGCAGGTAGCTGAATTTCCGGTCAACTCATTGCATGGGCAGGGCATCAAAACTCTAGGCAAGGGTCTTGCGCCTCTGGCGTATGCCGAGGACGGGTTGATAGAAGCCGTTCACCTGCCGGAGCTGGCCCAATTCACTCTGGGGGTGCAATGGCACCCGGAATGGCAGGCGGCACAGAATCCGTTTTCTGTGCGCCTGTTCCAGGCTTTTGGCCGGGCCTGTTGCGCACGACAAAATGCTGACCTGCCCGACGCTCACGAAGTGCGGCACACTACGGCCAGGAGTACCTTATGAACGATAAAAAAACGATGAATTTCAACGACCTTGAGCAATGGCTCAATGAGCGTCGGGTGACCGAGGTTGAATGTCTGGTGCCCGACTTGACGGGCGTTGCCCGTGGCAAGATCCTGCCGCGCGGCAAGTTCACCGAAGACCGTGGCATGCGTTTGCCGCAGGCCATTGTGGCCATGGGAGTTACCGGGGAGTTTCCTGAAAGCGGTCCCTATTACGATGTCATCGATCCGACCGACAAGGACATGCAGTTGCGCCCCGATCCATCGACCGTGCGAATTGTGCCGTGGGCTACTGACCCGACCGCCCAGGTTATTCATGATTGTTTTGACCATCAGGGCAACCTGGTGCCGTTTGCCCCGCGAACGGTGCTGCGCCGCGTTTGCGACCTGTTTGCGGCCGAAGGCTTGCAACCCATTGTTGCGCCGGAACTGGAGTTCTACCTGACCGCGCGCAATACCGATCCGAATACTTTGCTGCGCCCCCCGGTGGGGCGCAGTGGGCGTGCCGAGACATCACGTCAAGCCTACAGCATTGACGCAGTTAATGAGTTTGATCCCTTGTTTGAAGAGATATACGACTACTGCGACAAGATGGAGCTCAATGTTGATACATTGATTCACGAAGTTGGCGCTGGTCAGATGGAAATCAATTTCTTCCACGCCGAACCACTGGGTCTGGCCGATGAAGTGTTCTTCTTCAAGCGCACGGTACGGGAGGCGGCTTTGCGCCACGACATGTACGCAACCTTCATGGCTAAACCGATCGCCGGCGAACCTGGTAGCGCAATGCATGTACATCAGAGTTTGCTGGATGTTGCAAGCGGTCAGAATGTTTTCAGTAATGAGGATGGAACACCTTCCGAGATCTTCATGCACTATATCGGTGGCCTGCAACGCTACATTCCGGCCGCCATGGTGCTGGTGGCACCTTACGTCAACAGCTACCGCCGACTGTCGCGCAACACGGCCGCGCCGATCAATATTGAGTGGGGTTATGACAACCGTACCGTGGGTATCCGTTCGCCAATTTCTTCACCGGCGGCGCGCCGCGTCGAGAACCGCGTGATTGGCGCAGATGCCAATCCCTATGTTGCCATGGCGATGACGCTGGCCTGCGGCTACCTGGGAATCAAAAACAAGATAAAGCCCAAGCCGGAGATGAAAGGTGACGCCTATCTGGCACCTTATTCGCTGCCACGCAGCCTGGGTGAGGCGCTCGACTGGCTTCGCCGCGAATCGGACTTGCATGAAGTGCTGGGCAAGGAGTTCATTACGGTGTACTCGGAAATCAAGGAGCTTGAGTTTGATGAGTTCATGAAAGTCATTTCGCCCTGGGAGCGTGAGCATTTGCTGCTCCACGTCTGAACACCCTGATCTGTACCTAAAGGAAATTTGATGAATACCGTTGTTGATACGGCGCTGATCCAGGCCTTGGACAGTGCACATTTTTTGCATCCTTTCACCGATTTCAAGGATTTGGCAACTCGCGGCGCGCGTGTTATTACCAGGTCCGAGGGCATCTATGTTTGGGACTCTGAGGGTGAAAAACTGCTTGACGCCATGAGCGGCCTGTGGTGTGTCAACGTTGGATACGGCCGTAAAGAGCTGGCCGACGCAGCACACCAGCAGATGATGACGTTGCCGTTCTACAACAGTTTTTTCCAGACCACCAACGTACCGGCCGTGCGACTGGCGACAAAACTGGCCGAAATTGCACCAACAGTGGGCGACCGCAGCTTCCAGCACGTTTTTTATTCTTCCAGCGGCAGTGAAAGCAACGACTCCAACGTTCGCATGGTGCGCCGCTATTGGGATTTACTGGGTCAGCCACAACGCAAGGTCATTATTGGCAGGTTAAATGCCTATCATGGCAGCACCATGGCGGGGGCGTCGCTGGGCGGGATGAGTGGCATGCATGCCCAGGGTGACTTGCCTATTCCCAATATCACCCACATTGGGCAACCCTATTTCTTTGAAAACGCCCTGCCGGGCGAAAGTGCAAGCGACTTTGGGCTGCGCGCAGCGGGCTGGCTGGAGGCCAAAATTCTAGAAATTGGTGCCGACAAGGTGGCCGCGTTCATTGCCGAGCCGGTTCAGGGTGCCGGTGGCGTCATCATTCCACCGCCAAGTTACTGGCCCGAGATTCAGCGCATCGTTGACAAGTATGGAATTTTGCTGATCAGTGATGAGGTGATTTGTGCATTTGGCCGACTTGGGACCTGGTTTGGTTTTGAAAAGTTTGGCTATAAGCCGGATTTGGTGACGTTTGCCAAGGCGATTACCAGTGGCTATGTACCTTTGGGTGGTGTGTTGGTGGGAGACCGGGTGGCCAAAGTACTGATTGAAAAAGGCGGTGAATTCAATCATGGCTACACATACAGCGGGCATCCGGTGGCCTGTGCCGTTGCTTTGGCGAATATTGAAATTATGGAGCGTGAGCAGTTGCCGCAGCGCGTGCGGGATGATATCGGCCCCTACCTGGCAAGGAGGTTTACAGAAATTGGCCAGCACCCGTTGGTCGGCCAAGCTGAAACGTGCGGTTTCATGGCTGGCATGGTGTTGGTCAAAAACAAGGAGCGTCTGGAACGTTTTGCCGAAAACCTGTCAGTTGGCATGATTTGCCGCAGTCACTGCTTTAAAAACGGTTTGATTATGCGTGCCGTCGGTGACCGCATGATTATCGCTCCGCCGCTCACCATGACGCATGCTGAAATTGATGAGATGGTGACGCTGGTGCTTCGCTGTCTTGACCTGACATACCAGGAAGTGAAGAAAAACGGCTGGTTGGCATAGGGATTGCATGGATAGAGGTCGTGGGTAAAGAAGATTACCATCCAATTTTTTAGCATGTTCGATCGATTATTTCAGGAGAATGAAGTGGGAAATACATTTGGAAAAACACTGTTGGGTCAGCTTTTGGCCGGCCTTTTTCTGGCAGGTTCACTGACCCTGGCGGCGACCTCGGCAGTAGCCCAGGAGGAAAAGGTTCTCAACATTTACAACTGGTCGGATTACGTTGCGGAGGACACGATCCAGAATTTCGAAAAAGAAACCGGCATCAAGGTGCGGTACGACACCTATGACAATAACGAAATTTTGCACGCCAAACTGGTGGCAGGCAAAACCGGCTACGACATTGTCGTTCCCTCTTCGACTTTTGCCCGCTTGCAGATTGACGGCGGTTTGTTGACCAAACTGGACAAGTCTCAACTACCGAACCTGAAGAATCTCGACCCCGACATTCAGGCGCAAATTGCCAATATTGACCCGGGCAACCAGTTTTTGGTGAATTGGCTATGGGGCTACACCACCATCGGAATCAATACCGCCAAAGTGAAAGCTGCCTTGGGTGGCGAACCCATTCCGGCCAATGTGTGGGAGTTATTTTTCAATCCGAAGTATGTCAGCAAGCTAAAGAGCTGCGGTGTCTCGGTGCTCGATAGCGCGACAGAAGTGTTGCCTGCGGCGTTGCACTATCTGGGCAAAGATCCATTCAGCAAAAATTCTGCGGATTACCAGCAAGCGGGCGTGCTTCTTAAATCGGTGCGTCCCTATATCACGCTGTTCAGTTCCTCCGGTTATATCAACGACCTCGCTGGAGGTTCCATTTGTCTGTCACTTGGCTGGAATGGTGATATCAATATCGCCCGCAAGCGCGCGATCGAAGGCAAAACCGGACAGGACATCGTAGCTTTTGTTCCGAAAAATGGTGGTTTGCTGTTTTTTGACATGATGGCCATTCCGGTGGATGCGGCTCACCCGAAGAACGCCCACGCCTTCATCAACTACATCATGCGGGCCGAAGTGCACGCTGCGCTGTCAAACAAGGTGTTTTACGCAAATCCCAACAAGGAGTCCCGCAAGTTCATCATTCCTGAAGTGTCACAGAATCCGTCAGTATTTCCGACTAGTGCTGAAATGGCCGTGATGGTGGCGCCGAAAGCATTGACTAACGACGTCCGGCGCATGGTCACCCGTACCTACACCGGATTCAAGACCGGTCTGTAACCGGTCGGTTTTCAATATTTGCCCGGAAGGACACTTTGGTGGCAACCCATTTAAATCCGAAGCCAGAACCACCGTTAGCCGGCGCAACTCCTTTCCTGCAAATCAAGCGCATAGTCAAAAAATTTGATGATGTGTTTGCGGTGGATGAGGTGACGCTGGAAATTCAGAAAGGTGAAATATTCGCCCTACTGGGTTCGTCCGGGTGCGGCAAGTCGACTTTGCTGCGAATGCTGGCTGGCTTTGAGGCACCAACTTCAGGCCAGATACTGCTGGCGGGGCAGGACATTGTGTCAATGGCGCCGTACGAACGGCCCATCAACATGATGTTTCAAAGCTATGCTTTATTCCCGCATCTCACGGTTTGGGACAACATTGCTTTTGGGTTACGACGAGATGGCATGTCGAGGCAGGAGATTGAAACGCGTGTGACACAGATGCTTGACCTTGTTCAGCTCAAGGCATATGCAAAGCGCAAGCCGCATCAGTTGTCTGGCGGCCAGCAACAGCGCGTTGCCCTAGCGCGTAGTCTGGCAAAACGACCCAAATTGCTCCTGCTGGATGAGCCATTGGGTGCGCTTGATGCCAAGCTCAGGGAGCGAACCCAACTTGAGTTGGTCGATATCATTGAACAGGTCGGTGTAACCTGCGTGATGGTGACCCATGATCAGGAAGAGGCGATGACCATGGCGACCCGCATCGGTGTCATGAGTGAGGGAAAAATTCTCCAGATCGGTCGACCCAGTGATATTTACGAGACACCGAATTGCCGCTTCGTGGCTGACTTCATCGGCAGCGTCAATTTGTTCAAAGGAGTGGTTGAAGTTGACATGCCGGATCATGTGGTGATTGGAACTCCGGAGTGCAGACACTATGTAAGCCATGGTATCACTGGTACTGATGGAATGGCCGTACATGTGGCGATCCGGCCCGAAAAGATGAGCATCCAGCAGACGGTTCCGCTGGACCAGGAGCGTGAGTCGCTGGCCGAAGTCGGATTCAATATCGCGAAAGGCGTCATTAAAGACTTGGCCTATCTGGGCAGCCTGACGACTTATCACGTCAAACTGGAGAGTGGGACCGTGGTCAAGGTAACCCATACCAACGCGGCCCGACACGACGCAACCCAGCTGACTTGGGGTGACCCGGTCTATGTCTGGTGGTGCGGCAGCGACGTGGTGGTTTTGACCGGGTAATTCAAATATGACATTTTCGGCATTCAAGGGCTTGTCACTCTACGACAAGTTGACCGGTTCCTGGGGGCGCTCCGCTGTCATAGGCGTTCCCATGTTCTTCCTGTTGACCGTGTTTTTACTGCCCTTTATGGTCGTATTCAAGATAAGCCTGTCTGAAATGGACACGGTGTTCTTCAAGGATGTCTGGACCTGGTCTGAAGATGTCATCACACTCAAGATCAGGCTGGGTAATTACCTTGGGCTTGCCAAGGACTCCCTCTATATTCAAACTTACCTGAGTTCCATCAAGTTTGCGGCGATAACGACATTCATCTGTCTGCTCATTGCTTACCCATTTGCCTATTTCATGGCGCGCAGCCCGGCAGACAAGCGGCCGGCATTGCTGATGCTGGTAATGCTGCCGTTCTGGACCTCGTTTTTGTTGCGCGTTTACGCCTGGAAAATGCTGTTGGCTGACAGCGGCGTTTTCAACAACATTGCTTTGACGCTGGGCCTAATTTCCGAACCTGTGAAGATGATGAATACACCGTTTTCACTGGTGCTTGGAATGGTTTATACCTACGTTCCGTTCATGATTCTTCCCTTGTACGCCAATCTGGTGAAGATGGATCTGCGGTTGCTGGAGGCGGCGCTGGATCTGGGTGCAACGCCTTGGCAGGCGTTTTGGCGCATCACGGTGCCATTGTCAAAGAGCGGCATCATTGCTGGCTCCATGCTGGTTTTCATTCCCTGCGTCGGGGAGTTTGTGATTCCTGAACTGCTGGGGGGTCCCCAGACGCTGATGATTGGGCGCGTGCTATGGGATGAATTTTTCAGTAACAACGATTGGCCGATGGCCGCCACCGTGGCAGTGGTTATGGTGTTGCTCATCATCGTGCCATTGGCATTGTTCAACAAATACCAGGCCGAGAGTACGGGGGCGCGAGCATGAAAATAAATGCAGGCGCGATGACGTCCAGAATTTGGATGAGCGCTGTTTTCCTTTTTCTGTACCTGCCAATCCTGACACTGATTGTTCTGAGTTTTAACGCCAGTCCGATGGTGACAAGTTGGGGCGGGTGGTCCTTGCGCTGGTATGAAGCCTTGACCAAAGACGTTGAGATAATTTCGGGCTTCAGGTTGTCGCTTGAAATTGCTTTTCTGACTGCTTGTACCTCGGTGTTACTCGGTACGCTGGCGGCTTTGTCACTTCATCGGTTCAAGCGATTTTCGGGTCGAACGCTGTTTGCTGGAATGGTGAATTCCCCGCTTGTCATGCCGGAAGTCATCATCGGGCTGTCGTTGTTGCTGATGCTGGTGTCAATTCAACGCCTGTTTGGATTTCCGGAGCGCGGTATGGGCACTATCTGGTTAGGCCATACGCTGCTGGGAATGGCTTATGCAACGGTCGTGGTGCAGTCGCGTCTTCAGGAAATGAGTCCGCAGCTTGAGGAGGCCGCACAGGATTTGGGCTGCCGACCGCTTCAGGTTTTTTTCCTGGTCACTTTGCCGCTCATTTCGCAGGCAATCGGATCGGCGTGGCTGTTGACCTTTACATTGTCTCTTGATGACGTTGTGCTGTCTGCCTTTTTGTCAGGTCCCGGCTCTACCACCATGCCCATCGTTATTTTCAGCCGGGCCCGCCTTGGATTGAGCCCCAGCGTGAACACGGTGGCGACCTTGACCGTCGCGGTAGTCAGTATCGGAGTGCTAGTTGCCAGTGTCTTGATATCCCGCGCAGAGCGGCGCCGGGCCCTGGAGATGGCCGCAGCCTATCGGGCGAGCTAGTTTTGGTTGGGTTGATATTTATGTATCGTTTTAAACAGGAGAATGAGATGAGCTTTCAAAGAAAAATACTCGTGGTCGCACTTGCCAGCGTATTGCCATGGGTGAGCGCGTATGCCCAATCGCCCGCTGATCTGAAAATTGAGATCGAGGCACTCAAGGCGCAATTGCAAATGTTGCAGAAGAAAATTGACGAGATTAGCGCTAGATCGGAAACTGTTGCCAGCGCGCAGCAAGTTAACCGGCTTGAGCAAAAAATGGATCTTGCGGAGGAAGATGCAATCAAGGCCGGTTTCAAAGGTCTGAAATTCAAGGGCGCCATGGAGGTTGTGTACTCGAATGACCAGTTGTCTACTGCAACCGGTTTTGACAAGGCCAAGGGTAACGGCGGGTATGGTGCCGCCATGCTGGAAATTGGCAAAGAACCGGATGCTGGTATCGGCTGGACACTCAGATTGATACCGCTGTCGACGGCGGGCAGTATTGTGCACGAGGCAACGGTGTCAGTCCCGATTGGCGAGCACGGGGCCAAGCTGAATGCCGGTTTGACGCCTGACTACTCAGGCTATGAATATTCCATGGGAAATCTGAATCCGCTGGTTACCAACAATCTCTTGTATGCGAATACTGCGGCCTCCAACTATGCTGGTTTGGGTATGTCATATGACCTTGGCAGTGGCTGGACGGCCAAGTGGATGCTGGGTCAGGTGGACGGAGTGATGTCGCGCAAGGCGCCGGGGTTCGCCTATCGCGCCGATTACTCCATGAATGAATATGATGGCATCGGATTCTCCGGTGTTCATGTCCGTACCAATGATCCGTCGTCGGGTGCCAATGCCGATCTGATGGAAATTGATGGTTACCATACTCGTGGCGATTTGACTTTGCAGGGTCAATTGAGTTTCGGCCGGATGATTGGTGGTGCCATGGATCTTTCCGGTACGGATGCCAGATGGTGGGGCGCGTCAGCACTGTTAGGCTACAAGCTCACACCACGATTGCAGGCCTTGGTGCGGGTTGACTACATCGATAACCGGGCCAATGGCGGCGGTATCTATTACAACCCGGCAGACGCCAACGGAACCACTGTTTATGGCCCAGAGCTGGACAATACTGGCTTTGCGACGGATCCATCCAGAGGTGCCAACCGTTACGCTCTCTCCACCGGTTTCAACTACGCCGTGAACGCCAACACCCAGTGGAAAACCGAACTTCGCTTTGATCGGTCATCAGGTTACAACTTCCTCGACAGCAACGGTGAATACAAGCAAAATAACACCGCGATAGCAACCTCAGTCGTCGTGTCGTTCTGACCAGATTTCATGGGCATGGCCCATGGACAACGGTTCACGGGGCTGGCAGAAATGCCGCCCCGTTTGTATTTGTGGCAACGATAGGTGCCACTTTTGGTCTTCGGCGTGAATCCACTTGGACAAAACTCCATGAGTAATGCGAGCAACACTTTCCCTGCTAAATTTGACGGTCGAGCCTTGATCAATGGCGAACGGGTGACCGCTATCAGCGGTAAAACTTTTGACTGTATTTCCCCCGTTGATGGACGGACGCTGACTGCCGTGGCTTGTTGCGGTGCAGCGGATATCGACAGCGCCGTAGCGGCAGCGCGCACCGCTTTTGACGATGGACGTTGGCGTGGTCTGGCCCCGGCGCAACGCAAACGTATCATGATTCGCTTCGCCGACTTGTTGCAGGCAAACGGCGATGAGCTTGCTATGACCGAAACGCTGGACATGGGCAAACCGATCAAATACGCCCGTGCGGTTGACGTGAATAGTGCAGCCAACTGCATTCGCTGGTACGGTGAAGCGGTGGACAAGGTGTACGACGAAATTGCGCCTACTGCCAGCACTGCGCTGGCGCTCATTACGCGTGAGCCTGTAGGTGTGGTGGGGGTCATCGTGCCCTGGAATTATCCGATGATCATGGCTTCCTGGAAGATCGCTCCGGCCCTGGCGACGGGGAATTCGGTCGTGCTCAAGCCGAGCGAAAAGTCACCTTTGACTGCGCTGCGCATGGCAGATTTGGCACTGGAAGCGGGTATTCCACCCGGTGTATTCAATGTTGTGACCGGCTATGGTGTGGAAGCCGGATCGCCGTTGGCATTGCATATGGATGTGGATTGCATTGCGTTCACGGGTTCTACCAGCGTTGGCAAACAAATTCACATCATGGCTGGCCAGAGCAATCTGAAACGTGCCTGGACGGAGTTGGGCGGTAAATCCCCGAACATTGTTTTTGCCGATTGTCCGGATCTGGACAAAGCCGTGGAAGCTGCCGTAGGCGGCATTTTCTTTAACCAGGGCGAGAGCTGCAATGCACCCTCACGCCTTTTCGTGGAAGCCAGCATCAAGGACAAATTTCTGGAGAAGGCGCTAGCGCTGGTGCCCGGTTACGCGCCGGGCGACCCGCTGGATCAAGCCACTGTGATGGGGGCGATTGTGGATCGGACGCAGATGAACTCTGTCTTGCGCTATATCGAGAGTGGCAAGAGTGAGGGGGCCAAATTGTTGGCGGGCGGTGAGCAGGCTCGGATGGAGACTGGTGGCTGCTATGTTCAGCCGACCATTTTTGATGGTGTACGCAACAACATGATGATTGCGCGGGAGGAGATTTTTGGCCCGGTTTTGTCCGTGCTTTCGTTTACCGATGCCGCCGAGGTTGTGCATCAGGCCAATCAGAGTGTTTACGGACTGCAGGCCGCCGTCTGGACGCGTGACATCAACAAGGCGCACGGTGTGGCACGTGCCCTACGTGCCGGAACCGTGCATGTGAACCAGTACGACGAAGACGATATCACTGTGCCCTTTGGTGGTTTCAAGCAAAGCGGGGTGGGGCGCGACAAGTCATTGCACGCATTTGACAAATACACTGAAACCAAGACGACCTGGATACGGATCGACAGTCCGGTTTGAAATCATCTGTCCGAATATTTGATTGGAGAACTTTATATGAATGCAGTTATGAAAAATGTGGCCTTGCCCTCCAATGCCGAGTGGCACAGCCGTAGACTTGCTGCAACACCACGCGGTGTCGCCGTCATGAGTGACTTCTTTATAGACCACGCCAGGAATGCTGAGTTCTGGGACATTGAGGGTCGTCGATTCATTGATTTCGCTGGCGGTATTGCGGTGCTCAACACCGGGCATTGCCACCCAAAAATCCTGGCCGCCATCGCAGCCCAATTGCAGCGATTCACGCACAGTTGCTACCAGGTCGTTCCATACACCGAGTACGTTTCCTTGGCGGAACGGATTGTCGAAATCACGCCGATTGCCGGTCCGAAGAAGGCCGCTTTTTTCTCGACTGGCGCAGAAGCCATTGAGAACGCTATCAAGATCGCCCGCGCATCGACCGGACGGGGCGGCGTCATTGCGTTTGGTGGTGCGTTCCATGGTCGAAGCCTGTTTGCCGTCTCACTTACCGGCAAAGTGCAACCCTACAAGGCAGGTTTTGGCCCGTTTCCACCGGAAATTTACCACTTGCCGTTCCCAGGTGTAAACGCCTCGCTGGAGGACACCAAACACGCGATGGAGCAGTTGTTCAAATGTGACATAGAGGCTTCACGTGTGGCGGCCATCGTATTTGAGCCGGTGCAGGGCGAAGGTGGTTTCAACGTCATTCAAAAAGAGGCAGCCAGTTGGTTGCGCGAGTTGTGTGACGTGCATGGGATTGTGCTTATCGCCGACGAGGTGCAAACCGGTTTTGCCCGCACTGGCAAGATGTTTGCAATGGAGCACTTTGGAGTGTCTCCTGATTTGATGACCATGGCCAAGAGCATGGCCGGCGGTACTACCTTGTCGGCTGTAGTGGGAAAAACCTCCATCATGGATGCACCTGCCCCCGGCGGTTTGGGAGGCACCTACGCTGGAAATCCGCTGGCCATCGCTGCGGCGCACGCGGTATTGGACATCATGCAGGAAGAAAAACTGGTGGACCGCGCCAGCGTGCTGGGCGCACGGCTGCTTGAGCGTCTGAAAAAGTTGCAGTTTGCCAACAGGACTATTTCCGATGTTCGCGGCTTGGGCGCCATGATAGCCTGTGAATTTGTCAATCCCCAGACCGGTGCGCCCGACGCTGATTTAACCAAACGGGTGCAGCAGGCCGCGCTCCAGAAAGGGCTGCTTTTGCTCACTTGTGGTGTCTATGGCAACGTACTGCGGTTTTTGTTTCCGTTGACGATTGAAGACTCGGTCTTTGACGAGGCACTGCTAATTCTTGATGAAGTCATCTGCGCGTGAAGGTCCGGCATGTCCATTGAATTGACAATTGAAGCGCTGGCTGCAACCGGAATACACAGCGTTCTTACCCAATTTTCCGACATTCATGGTGTTGCCAAAGGGAAACTGGTTCCTTTGCACAACTTGCGGGAATGGGTTGAAACCGGCGCCGGGTTTGCCGGCCCCAGTATTTCAGGCACTGGACTTGGACGTTTTGGCAAGCGCAGCGAGTACTACGCCAGGGTTCAACTTGAATCGTTGCGACCATTGCCTTTCATGCCTGGTGTGGCGCACGCAGTATGCGACGGTTACGCTGGAGGTGTACCGCTTGAAACTTGTTCGAGGCAATTGCTCAAGCGCCAGGTACAGCGTCTGTCGGACCGGGGGTGGACTTTATGGGTGGGCATCGAGCCGGAATTCTTCCTGATGAAGCAAGACGAGAAAGGGAACTGGCTTGGCGCGGATGACAAGGACTTGCTTCAGAAACCATCTTATGACCTGAAGTCGATTCACCGCAACAGTCGGTTTCTTGAGGACATGCGGTTGACGCTCACTGAGTTGGGTTTTGAATTGCAGCAGATGGATCACGAGGATGCCTGCGGTCAGTACGAAATCAATTACCGTTTTGATGAAGCATTGGCGGCAGCTGATCGGTACATGCTTTTCAAAATGACTGCGCATGCAGTGGCGCAGAAACATGGTATGACGTTCAGTTGTATGGCCAAACCATTTGCCGCGGCGCCGGGCAGCGGCCTGCATTTTCATTTGAGTGTTACCGACGGACAAGGGAAGGCAATATTCACAGATCATCCGGATCCACTGGAGCTAAGCCTGTCTGGCTATAACTTCGTTGCGGGATTGCTGCACCACGCGGATGCCCTGAGTGCCCTCTGCGCACCAACAGTCAATAGCTATAAACGGTTGGCGAGCAGCCACAGTGCCTCAGGCACGACTTGGGCGCCGGTATGGAAGAGTTATGGCGACAACAATCGGACCTGTGTGGTCCGCACTGTAGCCGGTCGCATTGAATGGCGATTACCTGATCCTTCATGCAACGTATATGCAGCTATAGCGGCAACCTTGGCGGCCGGTTTGAACGGCATTGATGGAGGCATGACACCACCTGTTGCATGTGATACCGATTTGTACGCGATGCAGGCAACTGGTGTGCCCATGCCGGCCTGTTTACCGCGTGATTTGAGGGTCGCCATTGACGCACTGGCGGCTGATCGTGTGCTGAGGGCGTCGGTGGGAGAGGCATTCTGCAGGGAATTCATCGAACTCAAGAGGCTGGAATGGGATGATTACAGCCGACAGGTGAGCAACTGGGAATTGTGTCGCTATGCAGATGCATTTTAGAATTTCACAATGCAGAAAATGCGTTTCATTCTGCAATAGTTAAATTTTGTGCAACGCCGTATTTTTTCTCAATATGAAATATTTGATTTCATATTGTGAATTATTATTCCTAAGATGTTGATTTAATTGAATTTAAATTATGTCTTATATAAGACATAAGATTGAAATTAAGTCTTATAGAAGACTTAGAATTTTGACATCGGCGCCGGACTTGCTAGGCAAACGGTGCTGACAGTTTCAATCAACCCAAGGAGTGATTTCATGCCCCAAACCATTACCGAACAATTGAGCCGCGAACAACAAATTGCTGCGCTGGAAAAAGACTGGGCGACCAATCCCCGTTGGAAAGGTATCAAGCGCGGCTACAGCGCAGCCGATGTGGTGCGTCTGCGTGGGTCTTTTCCGATCGAACACACTTTGGCTCGACGTGGTGCCGAAAAGCTCTGGAATCTGTTGACAACGGAGCCCTACGTCAATTGTCTTGGTGCCCTTACCGGTGGCCAGGCCATGCAGCAAGTCAAGGCCGGTGTAAAGGCGATTTATTTGTCGGGTTGGCAAGTTGCTGCCGACAACAACTCATCTGCCTCCATGTACCCTGACCAATCTCTGTACTCAGTGGACTCAGTACCCAAGGTTGTTGAACGCATCAACAACACTTTCCGGCGAGCCGACGAAATCCAGCATTCCAAAGGCATTGACGCAGGTGACGCCGGCTACATCGATAACTTCGCGCCCATCGTGGCCGACGCTGAAGCCGGTTTTGGTGGCGTGCTAAACGCATTTGAGTTGATGAAGAACATGATCAAGGCCGGCGCGGCGGGAGTCCACTGGGAAGACCAGTTGGCTTCTGTCAAGAAATGCGGCCATATGGGTGGCAAGGTTCTGGTGCCGACAGCCGAAGCCTGCCAAAAACTTATAGCGGCGCGCATGGCGGCTGATGTTTGCGGTGTGCCCACGCTGGTCATCGCCCGCACCGATGCCGAAGCGGCCGACCTGCTGACAAGCGACTACGACGATAACGACAAGCAGTTTCTGACTGGCGAGCGCACCGCAGAAGGCTTCTATAAGACCCGCAAGGGCCTGGGTCAGGCTATTTCGCGCGCAGTTGCTTACGCAGACTATGCCGACCTGGTGTGGTGCGAAACGGGCACACCTGATCTGGAGTTCGCGCGCCAATTCGCCGAGGCTGTGCGCAAGGTGCACCCCGGCAAAATGATGGCCTACAACTGTTCACCATCCTTCAATTGGAAAAAGAACCTTGACGATGCGACGATCGCCAGGTTTCAGCGCGAGTTGGGTGCCATGGGGTACAAGTATCAGTTCATCACGCTCGCTGGCATTCATTCCATGTGGTTCCACATGTTCGACCTGGCACAGGATTATGTGCAGCGCGGCATGACAGCCTATGTTGAAAGATTGCAGGAGCCGGAATTCGCAGCGCGCGAGCGTGGCTACACTTTTGTATCCCACCAGCAGGAAGTCGGTACCGGTTACTTTGACGAAGTCACTACCGCGATCCAGGGTGGTAAGTCCAGTGTCACGGCGCTGACCGGTTCCACTGAGGAAGCACAGTTCCACTGAGCTAGTCTGGTATATGCCAAACAGGGCTGCAGCGCCCGTTGCACGGGCGCAAGCAGCTACTGTTTTGATAGCAAATGGTAGGCGGCGCCGGTGCCGGCGCGCCTACCCTTGCGTCAACTTCTTTTCGATCCGGCTGTCCGGGATGAACCAGATACACGACACCACGCCCACAAGCAGCCCGGCGACCGAGGGCAGGCCCAAGAGGGCCAGCGCAATCGCCAGCACATAACTCGCCAGCGAAATCTTGCCTTTGCGATCGCTCCCGATGGCCTGGTGCAGGTCCGACCCGGTGCCCTCGAGTTTGATGATCTGCGCCTGCAACACGGTGTAGGCCAGTGCGCACAGACACAGGTCCAGGCAGTACACCACCACGGGCATGCTGGCGAAGTGGTTTTCACCCATCCAGGCCGTTGCAAAGGGCATCAGCGAGAGCCAGAACAGCAGATTCAGGTTGGCCCACAACACCGCGCCATTGACCTTCTTGAGGGCGTGCAGCAGGTGATGGTGGTTGTTCCAGTAGATGCCCACATTCACAAAGCTCAGCACGTAACTGAGAAACACCGGCCACAAGGGCAGCAGGTCCGCCAGCTGTGCGCCATGCGGCACCTTGAACTCCAGCACCATGATGGTGATGATGATGGCAATCACGCCGTCGCTGAATGCTTCCAATCGTCCTTTGCCCATGGGGTGCCTTTGCTCAGTGGTGGATTCAGTCTTTGCGCAACAGACCAAAAGCGAATTTTCGCCCAAGGCCTTGCTTGAACGCCATGTGTATCCAGGTCATCGCAAACGGCTCCACATAACGGGCTGCTGAGAGCGGACCCAAATCCACCGCTTCAAAACCGATGAGAGAGGCCAGGGCAATGACTTTGGTGCGCGCCTGCGCATCGTCACCACAGACCGGCATGAACGGCAGACCCTGCGGGAACGCGGCGTCGGCCATGTTTTCAGCGCCGGTGGTATTGAACGCCTTGACCACCTTGGCCGTGGGCGCCCATGCAGCAATCTGCTCTGCTGCGGAGGTGGTGGTACCCACGGTCAAGCCGGCAAGACCCGGCGCCAGCGGGTTGGTGGCGTCCACCAAGACCTTGCCTTGCCAGTCGGCCACGCTGGAGACTATGGCCCTGGTGGCTGCGAAGGGCACGGCCAGAATTACCACCTCACTGGCAGCAACCGCTTCTGCCACTGTGCCCAGCTTGGCCAGGGGACCCAGGGTGGCGACTGCGCTCTGGTACTTTTGCGGCGACGGCACGCCAAGGTAAACCTCTGCACCGTGGCGGATGAATGCTTGGGCCAAAGCCGTGCCGACATTGCCGGCACCGATGATGGAAATACGCATGATCAACCTCTTTCTTTGCGTGGCTTACCGACCCAGGGTTTCGATGACAAGCTTGGCCGTATCCGCACCCGAGAAGTTCTGCTGCCCGGTAATCAGATTGCCGTCGCGCACCGCAAAGCCGCGCCACAGGCCGGCTTGCACAAAGTTGCCGCCCAGCGCTTTCACGCGGTCTTCAATGCGCCAGGGCATCACGTGCTTGTCGCGCGGCAGCATGCCGTAAGTCCAGACGGCGTTGTCGGCAAAGTCTTCTTCCACATTGGCAAAGCCGGTGACGGTCTTGCCTTTGACCAGGTACTCGCCATTGCTCAGCTTGGCAAAGGCCAGCACCGCGGTGCCGTGGCACAGGGCGCAGGCGACCTTACCCGCCTCATAAAACGCGACAAACTTGTCGAGCAGGGCGCCGGCCTTGTCGTACGTGAACATGGGGGCTTGGCCGCCGGCCACCACAACAGCGTCAAAGCGGGCTACGTCCAGGTCAGCGACCTTTTGGGTATTGTCCACCAGCGCCTTGAGTTCCGGGGTGTGGATGAAGCCCTGGCTGATCAGGTCGGTCTTGCTGTAACCGCTGGCATCGTTGGGGTCGCTCATGCCGTCGGCCTCGCACTTGCCGCCCTCGGGGCTGAAGATTTCTGTCTCGTAGCCCGCCTCTTCAAAAGCCAGGTAGGGATGGGTTAGCTCACTCCACCAAAAGCCCACGGGCCAGCCGGTGGTGCTGGACACCGCCGGGTTGGCGATGACGATGGCGATGCGTTTCTTGGCCTTGGGGTTGGCAACGTTGGGGTCTTTGAGGCTCATGCAATGCTCCGTTGGGGTTGAAGGCTGCGTGGTCTGCAGCCTGAGCCCGAAGTTTGCGGCCTGCATTCGTTTTGATAAATACGCAAAAGTGAGACATACTGTTGCCTAATTTAGCAACAATAAACCTGTCCATGGAACTGCAAGAACTCAGCACTTTCGTCAAAGTCGTGCAAACCGGCAGCTTCACGCGCGCGGCGGAAAGCCTGGGCACGCAAAAGGCGCATTTGTCCCGCGTCATCACCCAGTTGGAGAAAAAGCTCGGGGTGCGCCTGCTCGAGCGCACCACCCGTTCGCTCTCGCTCACCGAGGTGGGGCGTGAAATGTTTGAGCGTGCGGTGGGCATTTTGGGTGCGGTGGACGAAGCCTGGCGTACCGCCCAGAAAACCCAGGCCGAGCCGCGCGGCGTGCTCAAGCTCACCTGCGGGGTGGAATTCGGCATGATCGCGGTGAGCCGGTGGGTCGCGGGGTACCTGAAGAAATTTCCGCAGGTGCAGGTGCGGGCAGACTTCACGGGTCGGGTGGTCGATCTGGTGCACGAGGGGTTCGATCTGGCGATTCGGGTCGGCCCCTTGCCCGACTCCAGTCTCGCCGCGCGCAGGTTGGGCGACCTGCACTACGGCTTGTTTGCCAGCCCCGACTATCTGGCGCGCCGCGGTGTGCCGCAACACCCGCAAGACCTCGCGCACCATGACCGGCTGGAGTTCTCGGGCAGCGCGCGCACGCAGCTGTGGCTGCTCAAAAACGGCGCCGATGTGTTCAAGGTGGAGTCAGCGCCACGCCTGCGGGTCAACAACAGTTTTGCCGTGCGGGATGCCGCCGCCGCAGCGTTGGGGATCGCGCAACTGCCGCTGATCGTGGCGCAGTCCCTGGTGGATGCGCAGGAGTTGGTGTGGGTTCTGCGCGAGTGGCAGCCGCCCGTCATAGCCGTGCATGCGCTCTTTCCCAGCACGCGCTACCTGACACCCAAGGTGCGACAATTCATCGACTTTGCGGTGGACGCCTTTTGATGGCGGCAGCCCTGCAACCCCGGCCGCCAACTCGGGCTAAAATTGCGCTTCCACGGCACACAAGAGCGAGAAAGGCAATCTGGTTATGACACCGCGAACTAATCCCGTACCGTTTGATATGCGAATAGGCCGCTAGTCCGCGCGCCTTGTGCGTAGCCAGCTATCAAAACAATAGTAAAGCGCGGACCATTCCGCGCTTTTTGTTTTTCTGATCTCTTCAATTCGATACCTACCATGATCCAAATTACGCTTCCCGACGGTTCCCAACGTGCATTTCCGGCTCCGGTCACCGTGGCCGAGATTGCCGCCGACATTGGTGCCGGGCTGGCCAAGGCCGCGCTGGCGGGCAAGGTCGACGGCAAGGTTGTCGACACCAGCTACCGCATCGAGGGCAACGCCGCGCTGGCCATCGTGACCGCCAAGGACGCCGACGGGCTGGAAGTCATTCGTCACTCTACGGCGCACCTGCTGGCCTACGCGGTCAAGGCGCTGTTTCCCGACGCGCAGGTGACGATTGGCCCGGTCATCGAGCACGGCTTCTTTTACGATTTTTCCTACAAGCGGCCGTTCACGCCCGAGGACCTGGTGGCGATCGAAAAGAAGATGGCGGCGCTGGCCGCACTGGATGAACCGGTGCTGCGCCGCGTGCTGCCGCGCGATGAGGCCGTTGATTACTTCAAGAGCCTGGGCGAGTTCTACAAGGCCGAAATCATCGAGAGCATCCCTGCCGGGGAAGACGTCAGCCTGTACCGCGAAGGCGCCTTTGAAGACCTGTGCCGCGGCCCGCACGTGCCCTCCACGGGCAAGCTCAAGCACTTCAAGCTGATGAAACTGGCAGGTGCCTATTGGCGGGGTGACCACAAGAACGAAATGCTGCAGCGCATCTACGGCACGGCCTGGGCTACCAAGGACGAGTTGCAGCAACACTTGACAATGCTCGAAGAAGCCGAGAAGCGCGATCACCGCAAACTCGGACGCGAACTCGATTTGTTTCATATTGACGACCATGCGCCTGGCCTGGTGTTCTGGCACCCCAAAGGTTGGACGCTGTGGCAAGAGGTGGAACAATATATGCGCCAAGTCTACCGTGACAACGGCTATCAGGAGGTCAAAGGGCCGCAGCTTCTGGACAAATCCCTGTGGGAGAAAACCGGCCACTGGGACAAGTACCGCGAGAACATGTTCACGACCGAGTCGGAAAAGCGCGAATACGCCTTGAAGCCGATGAATTGTCCAGGTCACATCCTGATCTTCAAGCAGGGCATCAAAAGCTACCGCGATCTGCCCCTGCGCTACGGTGAGTTCGGCCAATGCCACCGCAATGAGCCATCCGGTGGCTTGCACGGCATCATGCGGGTGCGCGGCTTCACGCAGGACGATGGCCACATTTTTTGCACCGAGGATCAGATACTGCAGGAGTGTGTCAATTACACCGCCCTGCTGCAAAAGGTTTATGCCGACTTTGGCTTCAAGAACATCATTTACAAGATTGCGACGCGTCCGGAAAAACGTATCGGGTCCGACGAAAGTTGGGATAAAGCCGAGCATGCATTGATGGAAAGCCTGCGAAAGTCAGGTTGTGAATTTGAGATCACCCCGGGTGAGGGCGCCTTCTATGGACCCAAGATTGAATACACACTGAAAGACGCCATTGGTCGCCAATGGCAATGTGGCACCATGCAGGTGGATTTCTTCATGACCGAACGGCTCGACGCCGAGTATGTTGGCGAAGACGGTGCCCGGCATCGCCCGGTGATGTTGCACCGTGCCATCGTCGGCAGTCTGGAGCGTTTTATCGGGATTTTGATCGAGGAAAGCGCCGGCGCCTTGCCTGTCTGGCTGGCACCCGTACAGGTTGCGGTGCTCAATATTACCGATGCGCAGGGTGACTATTGTCGCGAAATTGTCGCGAAATTGAAAAAATCACTGCCAAATCAAGAGCTTAGGGTGGTCACGGATCTGCGCAACGAGAAAATTACGTATAAAATACGCGAGCATTCAATGCAGAAGCTGCCGTATATCCTTGTCGTCGGTGACAAAGAGAAGGCCGCAGGTACCGTTGCAGTGCGCGCCCGGGGTGGACAAGACCTCGGTGTGATGTCTCTTGATGCATTCGTGCAAAAAGTTGCAGGCGATATCACTCACAAGTCTGTTGTCTAGGCTGAATTCAAGCGAGATGCAGTTTGTTCGCGTGTACAGGGCGGTTTTAGCTACGGTTTTCGTAGCAAGAATTGTGAAGGATTAAGCCATCGCTACTGAATTTCGTGACCGTCGTCACCGCGAAGAACGCAAACACCGCCTGAACCGGGAAATCATGGCCCCGGAAGTTCGTCTCTCTGGAATTGAAAATGAGCCGCTTGGAGTAGTTAGCCTGATGGAGGCGCTGCGCATGGCAGGCGAACTGGATGTTGATCTGGTTGAAATTTCTGCCACGGCGGTTCCGCCGGTCTGTCGCTTGATGGATTACGGCAAGTTCAAGTACCAGGAGCAGAAGAAGGCAGCGGAAGCGAAAGCCAAACAGACGGTTATCGAGATCAAGGAAATCAAATTTCGACCGGGTACTGATGACGGCGACTACAACATCAAGATGCGCAATATCAAGCGCTTCCTGGCGGAAGGCGACAAATGCAAGATCACGCTGCGCTTTCGGGGTCGCGAGATTACCCACCAGGAACTTGGCATGGCCTTGTTAAACCGAATTCGAAGCGAACTGGGCGACCTGATTTTGATTGAGCAGTTTCCCAAACTCGAAGGGCGCCAGATGATCATGATGATCGCGCCTGGCAAGAAGAAGATTGGGGCAAAACCGGTGGCGGAAACGGCGCCGGTTTCGACAACCTAGGGTTTTGTAAGGCGCTGGTTTGTATAACCGGTGTCATGCGAAGAGGGTGGCGAACCAAGAAGCGCCACTTGAAACGAAGTTTCAGTGAAGACTAACTTGTACTCAAGTTATGTCGGAGCTAAAAGTGGCTCGGGGCCAACAAGGCTGCAAATCGTTTGCAGACGCCTCACGAGCACAATGAAGAAGGAGCATGAATATGCCCAAAATGAAGACCAAGAGCGCGGCGAAGAAACGCTTCCGCGTCCGTCCAGGTGGCACCGTTAAACGGGGTCAAGCCTTCAAACGTCACATTCTGACCAAGAAGACCACCAAAAATAAACGTCATTTGCGTGGTGCAACCGCTGTTCATGAGACCGATATGGGTCGCATGGCACAGATGTTGCCCGGCCGTGGTATTTAATTAACGACGAACAAGGAGTAATCACATGCCTCGCGTCAAACGTGGTGTAACGGCTCGCGCCCGCCATAAAAAAGTATTAGCCCTTGCAAAAGGTTTTCGCGGTCGCCGCGGTAATGTCTTCCGTGTCGCCAAGGAAGCGGTAATGAAGGCTGGGCAATATGCCTACCGCGACCGCCGTACCAAAAAGCGTGTCTTCCGTCAGTTGTGGATTGCCCGAATCAATGCCGCTGCGCGTTTGTGCGGTATGACATACAGCCAGTTCGCCAATGGTCTGAAGAAAGCCAATATCGAGATCGATCGCAAGGTTTTGTCTGATATTGCCATTCACGACATGGCTGCTTTTGCAGGTATCGTGGAGCAGGTCAAGGCCAAGCTGGCTGCTTGAGTTGAGTCGATAAGCTATTGATTCAGTAGCTTCTTACCCAATACAGATAAGGGCTAGAGCTTGAAAAGGCACTAGCCCTTTTTCTTGATCAGGAACTTCAAGAGATCTTATGAATGATTTGAACAGTGTGATCGCCGATGCGCGTGCTGCGTTTGAGTTGGCCCACACCC
Organism: uncultured beta proteobacterium; assembly: GCA_963750815.1. Classification (GTDB taxonomy): domain Bacteria; phylum Pseudomonadota; class Gammaproteobacteria; order Burkholderiales; family Burkholderiaceae_C; genus Rhodoferax. Next base: position 2,544,007 of record CAVVRS010000002.1, on the reverse strand, counting down.
CTGCCGATCTTGAAAATAGCAAAGCCCAGTACCTGGGCAAGTTCGGTCGCGTAACCGAACTGATGAAAGGCCTGGCGACGTTGCCGGTCGATGAAAAAAAGTCGCGCGGCGCAGCCATCAACCTGGCCAAGCAAGCGATTGAGGCGGCCCTGAATGCGCGTCGCCAGGCTTTGGCAGATGCCGATCTGCAAACACAACTGCAAGCCGAAGCGCTGGACGTGACCCTTCCGGGTCGCCAGCGCGGTCAGGGTGGATTGCACCCGGTTTCGATCATATTGGAGCGCATCGAGGCAATATTTGGCTCGATGGGGTTCGAGGTAGCGCAAGGCCCCGAGATCGAATCCGATTGGTTCAACTTCACGGCGCTGAACACACCGGAAGACCACCCCGCGCGGTCCATGCATGATACCTTTTACGTGGAAGGCGGCACCGAAACAGCGCCCAATTTACTGCGCACCCATACCAGCCCGATGCAGATTCGTTATGCGGTGCAGCATGTTAAAAAGTATCGACAAATAGCCGAAGGCGGTAAGCCCGTTGAGGGCTTGTTTTCAGGCAATATGCCCGAGATTCGTGTCATTGCCCCGGGTCGAACTTACCGGGTCGACAGCGATGCGACGCATTCGCCCATGTTCCACCAATGTGAAGGCTTGTGGGTCGGAGAGAACGTCAGCTTCAAGGATCTCAAGTTTGTTCTGACGGACTTTTGTAGAACGATTTTTGAAATGGACGATTTGGTACTTCGATTTCGTCCCAGCTTTTTCCCATTTACCGAACCCAGCGCTGAGATCGACATTGAGTTCCAAAGTGGTCCGCTGGCAGGCAGTTGGTTAGAGGTGGGAGGGGCTGGTCAGGTTCATCCCAACGTGATTCGCAACATGGGTCTGGATCCCGAGAAATACATTGGTTTCGCCTTTGGTATTGGACCTGATCGATTTGCCATGTTGCGTTACGGTGTGAATGATTTGCGGCTGTTTTTTGAAAGCGATATTCGCTTTCTGTCGCAATTTCGTTGACGAAAACTGATCGAGCAGAACGTTGTGCCCTAGGGCTGCCAATCTCTTCAATTGATAAAATACCATGCAATTCCCTGAATCCTGGTTGCGCGAATTTTGCAACCCACCCCTGTCCACCGAGCAACTGGCCGAAGCGCTCACCATGGCGGGACTCGAAGTTGAAGAACTGAAAACCGTTGCTCCACCGTTTTCCAATGTTGTTGTGGGTCAAATCATGGAAGCCGTGCAGCACCCTAATGCAGATCGTCTGCGCGTGTGCAAAGTGGATGCTGGCCAAGCAGGGGTGCTCGACATTGTATGTGGCGCTCCTAATGCCCGTGTCGGTATCAAGGTACCTGTCGCATTGGTTGGTGCCGAATTGCCTCCCGGCGACGACGGCCAACCTATTCTGATCAAGGTCGGCAAGCTGCGTGGCGTCGAGAGCCAGGGCATGTTGTGTTCTGCCCGCGAGTTGAAGCTGTCGAACGACCACGGTGGCCTGCTGGAACTGGTTGGTGATGCGCCTGTCGGACAAAACATCCGCCAACACTTGAACCTGGATGACACATTGTTCACCCTCAAGCTCACACCCAATCTGGCCCATTGTTTGAGCGTATTTGGCGTCGCGCGTGAAGTTGCGGCACTGACGGGCTCACCGCTGAAGGAACCGGTATTCCCAGCAGTTCAGGTTGGCAGCCTGGACAAGCTGCCAGTGAAGATCAGTGCTCCCGATTTGTGTGGGCGGTTTTCCGGTCGCATTATTCGCCACGTCAACACCCGGGCAAGTACGCCGCAGTGGATGGTGGACCGGTTGGCGCGCTGTGGCCAGCGCAGTGTTACGGCACTGGTGGACATCTCCAACTATGTGATGTTCGAGTTCGGTCGTCCGTCGCACATTTTTGACCTCGACAAAATCCGCACAGGGCTGGACGTGCGCTGGGGCAAGCCAGGGGAGCAACTGAAACTACTCAATGGCAACACCGTCACGCTGGATGAAAAGGTCGGCGTCATTGCAGACGCCGACCAGGTAGAGTCTCTCGCCGGCATCATGGGCGGCGACGCCACCGCTGTATCTGACAACACGCAGCACGTCTATCTGGAGGCCGCATTCTGGTGGCCCAAAGCCATTGCCGGACGGTCACGCCGCTTCAACTTCTCCACCGACGCCGGTCACCGCTTTGAGCGTGGGGTAGACCCCAGCCAGACGGTGGAACACATCGAGCGCATCACGCGGTTGATCATTGATATTTGTGGAACAGCCAATACGGTGTGTGGTTCTATTGACGATCTGCGGGTCAACTTGCCCGCCGCTAATGGGGTGAGTCTTCGTGTCGCACGCGCCAGCAAAGTCATTGGCATGGAACTCACTCAGGCGCAATGTGTTGACGCATTGACACGCCTTCGCCTGCCGCTTGTGCAGGGGTATGGGCTGATTACGGTGACGCCCCCCCCGTACCGTTTTGACATACAGATTGAAGAAGACCTGATCGAAGAAGTGGCTCGCATGGTGGGCTACAACAACTTGCCTCAGACACCACCCCTGGCGCCCATCACCGCCAAAATTCGTCCCGAGGCGCAGCGCAGCCCGTTCGCGGTGCGTCGCATGATGGCCACGCTGGGTTATCAGGAGACCATCAACTTCAGTTTTGTTGAAGAGCGCTGGGAGCACGAGCTCAGCGGCAATCCCAATCCCATCAAACTGCTGAACCCCATAGCCAGCCAGATGAGCGTAATGCGCTCATCCCTGCTGGGCTCACTGATGCAGGTCCTGAAGTTCAATCTGGACCGCAAAAGCCAGCGCGTGCGTGTGTTTGAGCTGGGGCGTGTATTCCTGCGTGATGCGGGCGTCAAGAATACCGACGTCACCGTTGAAGGTTTTCATCAGCCCATGCGCTTGGCTGGCATTGCGTGTGGCAGTGCGGATGCGCTACAGTGGGGACGCAAGGAGCTAGGAGTCGATTTTTTTGACGTTAAAGGTGATGTGGAGGCTTTGCTGGCACCACGCAAGCCGACCTTTTTGCCGTCCGAGCATCCCGCCATGCACCCCGGGCGTTGCGCACACATCCTGCTCGACGGTGTGGCGATCGGTTATGTCGGTGAGCTGCATCCGAAATGGCGCCAGTCTTATGATTTGGCGCAAGCCCCTCTGCTGTTTGAACTGGAGCTGGACGCCGTTTTGCAGCGCGATGTTGCGGTGTTCAAGCCCGTGTCCCGGCATCAACCGGTAGAGCGCGACATTGCCGTGCTGGTGGACGAAAAAGTCAGTCATGCGGCTTTGATGGCTGCGGTCTGGGCCGCGCCTACGGCCGGTCTGCTGCGCGATGCAACGCTGTTTGATATCTACCGGCCCAAGGTGGTTAAAGACCTGGATACTGCAGCCCTGCCGAACCCTGAGAAAAGCATGGCGGTACGCCTGGCACTCAGCGGCGAAGACGCAACCCTTACTGAAGAGCAAATCGACGCTGCCGTGCAAGCGGTGCTGGCCTCCCTGGTTGGTAAATTGGGTGCCAGCCAGCGTGTCTGAACCGTTAACATCGGACCCAATAAGAAGCGAGGAATGAATGGACATCTCGGTTGAAAGTCTGGAAACGCCAGCGCTGACCAAAGCGCAACTGGCTGAACTGCTGTTCGAAAAAATAGGCCTGAACAAGCGCGAATCCAAGGACATGATCGACGCTTTTTTTGACCTCGTTTCAAACGGTTTGGTCGAGGGTGATGATGTCAAGATTTCGGGGTTCGGTAATTTTCAGATCCGTACCAAGGCACCGCGACCTGGGCGCAATCCCCGGACTGGAGAAGCGATCCCGATCCAGGCGCGCCGTGTAGTGACGTTTCATGCCAGCCACAAACTCAAAGATCAAATCCAGGATGAGGGACCGGTATCCTGACGGCATTAATGCACAGTTTTCCAAATTTGTTGCACTGGGTGTCGTTGCCGCTTTACATACCGTAGCAACTTAGAGTAGTCTTGAAGCTTTCTCTTCTACGGCATTGATTTAAATGGAGAAAACCCTCCCGCCCATACCGGCCAAACGTTATTTCACGATCGGTGAAGTTGGTGATTTGTGCGGTGTAAAACCCCATGTGCTACGGTATTGGGAGCAGGAATTCACGCAACTGCGGCCAATGAAGCGGCGTGGCAATCGCCGCTACTATCAGCACCACGAGGTCTTGATGATCCGCCGCATCCGCGATTTACTCTACGATCAGGGCTTCACCATCAGTGGCGCCCGCAACAAAATGCAGGAAATTCTGCAAGCCGAGCGCGATAAAAAGCGCAACGGCGAGGTTTTGCTGGAGGGCGTTGAGGTAATAGAAATCAGCGATTCCGAGTTGATGGATTTTGCCGACATACAAGGCGGCGGTGAAGTCGATCATGTTTCAGACCGCTTGATGTATGTGCGGCGAGAGCTGTTTGAAATACGTAACTTGCTCTCGCTTGCGCACTGAGGTTCCGGGTCTACCGGCTATAATCGGTGGCTAGATCGGTGTGTGGCGCAGCCTGGTAGCGCACTTGCATGGGGTGCAAGGGGTCGAAGGTTCGAATCCTTTCACACCGACCATATGAATCAAGGACTTAGCGCAGAAATGCTCTAAGTTCTTTCTTTTTGCTGGGGGCTATTTCCCAAATTACTTCCAGACCAACTGAAACGCAATAAGCGTCTTGCCGGTGTCGGTGGTCAATTCGCACTGAAGCCGCGAATTCAAGAACTGTCCGTTTCTGACCCCTAAATCTGCTGAATGTTCAAGCTGGCGTAGGTTTGTCAAAGACGTAGCAACGACCCGCGGGCTGGAGGGTCAACCCTAGGGCGCAAGGGGGCTGCGTAAAGATGTCAGGAAGACTGTTGAATGAACCATTGGTTAGCGCTATGTTCGTCACGGTTTGGGCAACTCCGGTATTGTTGGCAATTGTGGTCTGATCACCCGTTCCGGAGGTAGTCACGGTCCCGCCCGCCGCGTTGCTCATGGAGCACGAGTACTGGCTGGGACAATCAGGGTTGATGACAAAGGCGTTGGCCTCTCCAACCAATTTGTCTCCGCTGAATCCACCCAACGCCAACGCACTCGCGAGCAAAACAGCGGCCAGCGGTTTGCCACCGCTCTTGTTGCGCAGCGTGTGGACAGCCAAAGCGGCCAACAAGATCGAAAGTCCCATGAATCCCCACTCTGAAAGAGTTGGAACCGATGCCGTCGTGCCCGGGGCATAGGTAATGACGATCGCGGCAAAGGCCGCAGTTTGCTGTGTCACCAGCACAATCGCTGTCGCTGCAAAGCCCAAATTCTTGAATACCTTTTTCATTGCTTCTCCTTTTTTGGTACGTCAACCGGAGCCATGGTAACCGAGAAATGTTGCATAGACTCCCAGTAAAAGCACAGGGTCCACAGCAATGGACCACCGTGTCGTGAGATAGCGTCAACGTTGCCTGTGCCATGCCCTGCAGATATCCCCAAATTGGTGAATAATCAATTGGGATTCACCTTTTCAATATGCCAACCATGAGGATATCGACATGAAAACCAATCAAGCTCGTCGGCCGTTTCCGTATACATCCAGGCTGGTCGCTGTTGTTGCGCTGGGTGGGCTGGGCCTGTTTAACGCCGGCGCGCAGACAGTTCCCTTTACGCTGTCAAGTCCTGATCTGGCCACGGGTAGCTTTGACAACAAATATGTCCTGAATGGATTTGGTTGCTCCGGCGGCAACGTGTCGCCTGCGCTGGAGTGGAGTAACGTGCCGCCGGGGACCAAGTCATTGTCCTTGCTGATCCACGACCCTGATGCTCCTACCGGCAGCGGATTCTGGCACTGGGCGGTTTACAACCTTCCGGTAACGGCGCGCGGTTTGGCGCAGGGCGCAGGCAATGCGCCGGCAGCACTGCCCGCTCCCGCTTTCGGGGGGGCTACTGACTTTCTTGACACTGGCGCCACCGGCGGCAATGGCAATTACGGAGGTCCCTGCCCGCCCGTCGGCGACAAGCCGCACCGCTACATTTTTACCTTGTATGCGCTTGCCGTGGAGGATGTGCAGAAAGCCGGAGGTATTCCAAAAACAGGATCACCGGCACTGAACTCCTTTGTCTTAAACAAGGGAATTGGTGCCAACCTCCTGGGCAAGGCCACGTTTACAGCCACCTATGGCCGATAGCCAACCGAGTCATTCTCCGGGCGCCTGATACAGCCGTGACGCAAGCAGGGCAGTTTGCTGCGTTGCGCCGGATCAGGGTCAGACCACCTGACCCTGCACGGCGGGCTTTCGATGAGGGCTATTGAGACAGAATCCAGTCAGCGAGATTTGTCAATTCTTTCGGGTCCTTGGTTCCTATGACCTTGTGTTCTTCCTGGGTGCCGTCTTCCAGCTTCATTTTGGGTCCGGTGGTCATTTGCAGGATGACTTTATTCTGTCCGTCGGCCTTGCCTTTGTACTTGAGGGCAATATTTTTCAGCGATGGACCGGATTTTGTCTTGTCGACGGCATGGCATTTGGTGCATTCGCTTTTCTTGAACAAGGCTTGCGCTGCGTCAGCATCGACGGCGTGAGCGGGAACGATTGCGGCAATTGTCAAGGCCACCGATGCGGCAGCGATCCATAGAGAAGCTGTTTTCATTTATCACTCCAGTGAAACGAGTTCCAAAGCGGAATCGTTTTAACTTTAACGCCCATTGCCGGGGCGCTGTTGACAAATGGCCTCTGCAACATGTATCCAAACGTTGTCGTCGTCGTCCGCTACAACAAGGAGCTTTGACGCTTGCGCAGTAGTGCAGCCTTGAGCAGAGGCAAGCGGTCATTGCCAAAATACATATCGTCGCCGAGAAACAGAGTCGGTGAGCCAAAGCCGCCGCGCCTGATCACTTCCTCGGTATTGGCCTTGAGCTGTTCCTTGATGGCGCTTTGCGCAATGCCAGTCAAAAATTCGTTGCCGTCCACACCCACCTGCCGGCACAGGTTCAGCAACACCGCGTCCTGCGAAATGTCTTCTTCACGCGCCCAGTACGCCTCAAACACTGCGCTGGCAAAAGGAATCAGTTTGCCCTGCGGCTCAAGCCAGAGACAGCCCCGCATGGCCTTGACGCTGTTGACTGGAAAGACCCGGGGCGGCATGACGATCTTCAGTCCCGCGTCATGCGCCCAGTCCTGAAGGTCTTTGAGCATGTAAGCCATTTTCGCCGGCACCGGGTTTTCGCGCATGGCGTAGACACTGGGGTTGACGCTGTTGAAAATGCCTCCCACCAGTACCGGTCGCCAGCAAACCGGTTCGCCCAACCCGGCCGCCATCGCCTGGATATTGTGAAATGCAAGGTAAGTCCATGGACTGGAGCAGTCGAAGAAAAATTCAATCATGTCAATGTCATTCAGTTGAGCTTGTACACACCATCACAATGGAGTCATGATATTCTCGAATGGCAATGACCGACATCCTGACCGTCACCCTGAACCCGGCGCTAGATATCTTTACATCCACGCAGCAGGTACTGCCGACCCACAAACTGCGTTGTGGCACAGCGCAGCAACACCCGGGCGGTGGAGGCATTAACGTAGCGCGGGTGGTGCACCGGTTGGGTGGCCAATGCGCTGCGTTATACCCGGTTGGCGGCGTTAACGGCAAACTGGTCAAGCTTCTGCTTGATGAGGAAGGTGTTGCCTCCCTGTGTATTGACATTGCCGGAGACACCCGCCAGAGTTTTTCCGTCAGCGAATTGAACACCGGGCAGGAATTCCGGTTTGTGTTGCCCGGGCCAGCGTTGCACCCGCAGGAATGGCAAAGCTGTCTGGATCACACTGCCGGGCTCACTGTGCCACCACGCTATCTTGTGGCAAGTGGCAGTCTTCCACCGGGTGTCCCGGTTGATTTTTATGCGCGCCTGAGTGGTCTGGTAAAGCCGAGGGGAGTCAAGCTGATTCTCGATGCCTCCGGTCCGGCACTTGCCGCTGCGCTGGAGGAGGGGGTTTATCTGGTCAAACCCAGCTTGCGCGAGTTGCGTGAGCTGGTCGGGCAACCGCTGGAAACCCAGGCCCAGTGGCGCGCAGCCGCCGGGCAATTGCTTGCGCGTGGCAGGGCGCAGGTTGTGGTGCTTTCGCTGGGTGACGCAGGCGCATGGCTGTTCACCGGCGACGGTGCGTGTTTTGCACCCGCATTGCCGGTCAAGGTTGTCAGTGCCATCGGCGCTGGCGACAGTTTTGTCGGAGCCATGGTTTGGGCGCTGGGACGGGGGTGCACGCTGCGGGACGCATTTCGCTACGGCGTTGCCGGTGCCAGCGCCGCCCTGTTTTCAAAAGGCACCGGACTTTGCCAGGCGGCAGATGTTGCCTGTTTGTACAACGATGTGGTTCTGATTTGATCTGATCAGGCCAGCGCTTCCATCAATTCAGTTTCAATGGCGATCTGGGCCCGATTGTGTTGCAGCTCGGCGCCCTGAATCAAAAAAGTGTCGTCGACGCGTTCGCCCAGAGTGGCGATTTTGGCCAGCTGCAAATTGATCTTGTGGCGGGCCAGCACGCGAGCAACGCAGTACAGCAGGCCAACCCGGTCACTGGCGGAGATATTGAGCAGCCAGCGCTGCGCCTTTTCATCGGGTCGCAGCGTGACCCGCGGCGCAATCGGAAAACTCCGGACCCGGCGTGACACCCGACCGCGACTCGGTGCCGGCAGGGGGCCAGCTTCAGAAATGGCGCGACTCAACTCGCTTTCCACCATGCTGGTGAGCTCGTGGTAGTGCTCGGGCAAGGCAGCTGTGATGACCTGAAAAGTGTCCAGCGCATAGTTGTTATTGGCAGTGTGCACCCGGGCATCGAGAATGCTGAAGCCGCCCTGATCAAAATAGCCGCAGATGCGGGCAAACAGGTCGGTCTGGTCGGGGGTATACACCACCACCTGCAAGCCCTCGCCAACCAGTGACTGGCGAGCGCGCACGATCGACTTGCCGGCACCCACATGGCGTGACAGCTGGCGCGCATGCCAGGCAATGTCGGCCGCATCGTGGCGCATGAAATAGCCTACATCCAGGGTTTCCCACAATGCTTTGTGGGCCTCAAAAGGCATGGCGTACAGTGCCAGCAAAATAAGAGCCTCGCGCTTGCGGGCTTCCACCTCGGCGTCGGGATCGGGCGCGCGCCCTCCCAGAGTCCGCAAGGTCATGCGGTAAAGGTCTTCCAGCAGTTTGCCCTTCCAGGCGTTCCAGACCTTGGGTGAAGTACCGCGAATATCAGCCACCGTGAGCAGGTACAGGGCCGTCAATTTGCGCTCGTTGCCGACACGTTGGGCAAAAGCCTGGATGACGTTGGGGTCGCTCAGATCTGATTTTTGCGCAATACGGCTCATCGTCAAGTGCTCTTGAACCATGAATTCAATCAGGCTGCTGTCATCCTTGTGGATGGCATGCTGCCGGCAAAAACGACGGACCTCAATGACACCCAGATCGGAGTGATCGCCGCCACGGCCCTTGGCAATATCGTGAAACAGCGCCGCCACGTACAAGACCCAGGGCTTGTCCCAGCCCGACGCGAGCTGTGAGCAGAACGGATACTCGTGGGCGTGTTCCACGATGAAAAAGCGCCGCACATTGCGCAGCACCATCAAAATATGCTGGTCTACGGTATAGACGTGAAAAAGATCGTGCTGCATCTGGCCGACAATTTTTCGAAACACCCAAAGGTAGCGTCCCAGCACCGAGGTCTGGTTCATCAGCCGCATGGCGTGGGTGATGCCGTCGTGCTGAAGCAATATTTTCAGGAACGTTGCGCGGTTCACCGGGTCATTGCGAAACTTGCCATCCATCAGGCCACGGGCGTTGAACAAGGCACGCAAGGTCCGCGTTGACAAGCCTTTGGCGCCGGCGGTGGTCTGGTAAACCAGAAAAGTTTCCAGAATGGCGTGTGGCTCGCGCTGATACAAGTCGTCGCTGGCGACCTCAACCATGCCCGCCTTGTCATGAAAGCGCGCATTGATAGGGCGCGGTTCCTGAGTGGAGGGGTTCAGCCGCTCCTCGATGTTGAGCAGCAAAATCTGGTTCAGCTGGGTCACCGCCTTGGCCGCCCAGTAGTAGCGTCGCATCAGCGCTTCGCTGGGACGGACAAAAGCACGCTTGTCGGTGCTGGGCGAGGGCGCTACATAGCCAAATGAATGGGCCACCGCCGTCTGCAGGTCAAACACCAGCCGGTCCTCACGGCGTTGAGCGATCAGATGCAGGCGGGCCCGAATCAGCCGCAGCAACGCTTCGTTGTGCTTGATCTGCTTGACTTCAAACGCAGTGGCCAGTCCGCCCCTGGCCAGGGCGTCCCAGTTGTCGCCATAACCGGCCGCCTTGGCCACCCAAAGAATGACATGCAAATCCCGCAGTCCACCGGGCGACTCCTTGCAGTTGGGCTCCAGCGCATAAGGGGTGTCGTCAAACTTGCTGTGACGCTGGTGCAACTCCAGTGTTTTCGCCACAAAAAAAGCGTGCGGGTCAAGGGCCGAAAAGAATTGTTCTTGAAAGGTGGCAAACAGATTTGCACTGCCGGTAATCAGTCTCGCCTCGAGCAGGGAGGTCTGAACCGTCACATCGTTGGCCGCCTCATCCAGGCACTGTGTCACGGTGCGAACGCTGGAGCCAATCTCCAGCCCGGCATCCCAACAACTGCCAATGAAACCTTCAATCCGGCTCTTGAGCTGCACGTCCTGGTCGGGCGCCTGACCGTCCGGCAGCAGCACCAGCACATCGACATCAGAGTAGGGGAACAATTCGGAACGCCCAAAGCCGCCGACCGCCACCAGCACAAAGTGACTGGTGAACCCGGCTTTGCGCCACAGTGTTTTCAGCGTTGCATCGGCCAGTTTCGAAAGTGCGCCCAGCGTCGCGCGAACGCCCCGCGTGGAAGACGTGCCACTGGACGCCAGCGAGGCCAGCAAGGCAGATTTTTGTGCGCGGAACTGGCTGCGCAGTGCGGGCAGATCGGGCATGGCCTGTCAGGCAACCGGCGCGGTGGCCGGCACAAAGCCGGGCAACGGCGGACAGCCCTTCGATAAAGTCAACACTTCATAGCCGGTCTCGGTCACCAGCACCGTATGCTCCCATTGCGCCGACAGCGAACGGTCTTTGGTGACAATGGTCCAGCCATCTCCCAACTCCTTGATTTCCTTGCGACCGACGTTGAGCATCGGCTCGATGGTGATCGTCATGCCGGCCTTGAGCTGGTCCAGTGTACCGGGCCGGCCATAGTGCAGGATCTGCGGTTCTTCGTGGAACTTGCGGCCAATGCCGTGGCCACAAAACTCCCGCACCACGCTCAGGCCGTGGCCTTCGGCAAAAGTCTGGATGGCATGGCCCACGTCGCCCAGAAACGCGCCTGCCCTGACCTTGACGATGCCATGCCACATGGCTTCATGGGTCAGCGCACAAAGCCGTCTGGCCGCGACCGAGACTTCACCGACCATGAACATGCGGCTGGAATCGCCATGCCAGCCGTCCTTGATGACGGTAACGTCGATGTTGACGATGTCGCCTTTCTTCAGCGGCTTGTCATTCGGGATGCCATGACAAACCTGGTGGTTGATCGAGGTGCAAATCGATTTGGGGTAGGCGTTGTGACCCGAGGGCGCGTAGTTCAAGGGTGCTGAAATGGCGCCTTGCACCTGGGTCGTGTAATCGTTGGCCAGCTTGTCGAGTTCATTGGTGGTGACACCCGATTTGACGAACGGGGTAAGGTAGTCCAGCAGCTCAGCCGCCAGCCGGCCTGCTACGCGCATGCCTGCAATGCCTTCGGCATCTTTGTAGGTGATTGTCATGGGGCAATTATCCCATTGGGTGACATTCCTTGAAATCCGCAGTGTCTTTGCGACACAGCTCGTCGCACCCATGATCCATAGTCCAGTTGTCGCAACTGAAAAGCAGGGCCATGTCATGGATCGTCGTCAATTTCTGCACGCCTTGCCAGCCTCGGCACTTGGCAACTTTGGCTCGTCGAGCAACACGCAAATGTTGCCGTCACCAGCCCTTGACGGCGGTTCAGTTCCCACAATCCACGCCGCCCCGTGGGCGATTCCCAAGATAGGCATTGTGTCGGTGGGAGGTATCGGTGGCCCCCTTTTGCCCACGCAGCAAGATCGCACGCAAGTTTTCCCGTATGTCAGTCGAACGGTTGCTGTACACACCACTGGCGTGGAATTGCACTTCATGGGCGCTAATTGCAAGCTGCTGCTGGGCGACAGCAAGACCCTGCTCAATCCGCATACCGCAGGTCTTTTGGCTGAATCATGTATCCCTGAAATTGCCAGCGCGGTCGCGGGCCTGGATATGGTTTTTTTGCAGGTAGGGATGGCGGGGGCAACCGGCGCTGGCGTTGCTCCTGTGGTTGCGCGTGAGCTGCGCAAGCAGGGAACCCTGACCATCGCTTTTGCGGTCATGCCTTTTGGGCGCGAGGGTGCGCAGCGACAGCACATTGCGCAAGCCGGTATGCGCGAACTTCGGCCCCATGTCGATGCCTTGCTGAAATTTGAAAACGAGGATATTGAAGCTGGCGCCAAGCAGAGTCTCTGGCCAGCAGATCCACTCAGGCAAATGTTCATGGCGCTATGCCGAAACATTGTCGAACCAGTTTGCAGGCCCGGCATGGTCAATGTAGATTTTGAGGATCTGCGCCACCTTGTCCTCAGTCTGAACGGTGAATGCGCCATCGGATATGGCTCCGCATTCGAGGCGAGCGGCGCTGCAACCGTTGTCGATCAAGCCATCAACCACCCCCTGCTGGGACCAAGCAGACTGCGGCGTGCATCGGCTGTATTGGTGGCGATATCAGGGCCTTTGGGTGCAAAGAATCTTGAAGCAATAAAAATCGCTGTTAGCAAGGTCAGAGCTGTGGCGTCACCTGACGCATGTTTCCTTTATGGAGTTACCCCCGATCACGCCAACTCGGGCAACCAGACTACTGTGGCCATACTGGCCAATGGCATTTTGTAAGTCTCCTTTAAACAAATATCATGCCCCCCACTTCTCGTCCGCGCCTATGTTCACACCTATGGCAGCTGCCTCGAAATCATTGTGTGGGCGAAGTGGAAAGACAAGTTGGACATCATCCATGAAGCCAGTGTCGTGCCACACTTAGCTGGACTTGGCCTTTGCCAGAGGCATTGATTGCCAGAGATTTTGCCTGATGCTCACTGGCACGGAAAGCGGTCCCATGCACATGTGTTCAGTACAATTTTTGCAGCTTCGAGTCTCGCCAGTGTGGAGCCAGTCTCGTAGTTCCAGCCAGGAGGCATGGAAGATTTGAGCCCACGTTCGTTATCCAACGTCTCCTGCTCTTTCTTGGTAATGCGCGCTACACGCCAATGCTTCTGCAGAAGTTGGGCAATCTCATCGCTGGTTAGTCGTCCCTCTTTAAGAAGCCTAGTAGTCTCGGTAAAGAGCACCATGCAAGGAACCAGATGTTCTAAGCGTGAAGGCTCCCCAGCGATTACGCCCTGAGATTGGCCTTCCAGAATGAATTTTTCCTCTGGGTGAAGTGCGTGTGAGAACAGCCTTGAATGGAAGCCCAGTCCGCCTGAATCTAGAGAATGAATATTTTTGAAGTGCTCAACTAAGAGGCGGGACGTTGCATACACAAATTTGCTCATATGCGAAATCCTATCAGCTTGACAGCACTCGCTGGATGGTTCGGCTCGTTCTTGGCGTTGCGAAGTACGAGCGCTCAGTTCAGATCGACCAAGTTACAAAGGTGATGCACCAAAGCGAGCTGATCTCGCATTACTGCAGCGGGTTCGATTGCACGCACAGACGCTTGCGATAAAGCCATTTCTTCACGAACCACTTAGGCTTGCGCGGGCTCGGGGACGAAGTGCAGGGCAGGAGTCTTGCCTGGGGGTGGAAAAGACGTTGATGCAAATCAGGGATTTCTGGCGGTGTTGGACGATGTACCAATTATCCATAGCCATGCGACACAAAACGACGCTGGCACGGCGACAATGACTGAAATGAATATAGGAAGGGTCGCATGCGTACGTTCTCAAAATCCAAGCTACTGGCACTGCGCCAGTGTCCCAAGCGTTTGTGGCTGGAAATTCATCGCCCTGAATTGCGGGAAGACTCCGTCGCCACACAAAAGAGCTTTCAAGTGGGGTTTGCGGTGGGCGATATCGCGCAGCGTATTTATGACCCGGAGGGCGTTGGGGCGCTGATCGATGTGGAGCGTGAGGGCTTTGATGGTGCCCTCCAACGCAGCGCTGAATTGCTTCGTTCCGCCGGACAACCCGTTTTTGAGGCAGGGTTGTCCGCCGGTGGTGCCATGGCCTTCGCCGACGTTATGCTGCCCGTACAAGAAAATGGCAGCAACACCTGGCGCATGGTTGAAGTCAAATCCTCTACCAGCGTGAAAGACTACCACCGGGACGATGTGGCGGTACAAGCCTTCATTGCCCAAGCTGCCGGTGTGCCCCTGCTATCAGTGGCATTGGCCCACATCGACAGTTCATGGACTTACCCTGGTACTGAAGACTACCGCGGTTTGCTGAAAGAAAACGATCTGACAGCAGAAGCCTTTTCTCGCACAGATGAAGTCAAGGGCTGGATTGTGCAAGCCCAAGGCGTGGAAGCCTTGGCATCTGAGCCCGCAATTAGGACGGGGGCACATTGCGAAAAACCATACGCCTGCGGCTTTTACGAACATTGCAGTCGTGACCAAGCCCAGTCTGAATTCCCGGTGACCTGGCTGCCACGGATCGGCAAGAAAGCCCTTGCATTGGCAGAGCAGGGGATTACGGATCTGCGCGACTTGCCGGACGATCAGCTCAATGCAAAACAGTTGCGCGTCAAGCAGCACACACTGGCCAATACCGCTTATTTTGATGCGCAGGGCGCTGCGGCGGCATTGGTTGGCTACCCATTGCCCGCCTATTTTCTGGACTTCGAGTCGATCCAGTTTGCGGTACCCATCTGGAAAGGCACACGGCCCTATCAGCAAAACGTTTTTCAGTTCAGCCTGCACACGCTGTCTGCGACTGGCCAGCTTGCGCACACCGAGTTTCTGGACATCTCTGGCACTGACCCGGCCGAACCTTTTGCCCAGGCCTTGATCACGGTCTGTGGCGTAGACGGGCCGGTCTACGTCTACAACGCCGCATTTGAAGCGTCCCGCATCTGCGAGTTGGCAGAGCGCTTCCCGTTGCTCAGCGCGGCGCTGCTGGCGATCAACACCCGCCTGGTGGATTTGCTGCCCATTGCCCGCGAGCATTACTACCACCCCAGCCAGCAGGGTAGCTGGAGCATCAAAAAGGTATTGCCCGCCGTGGTGCCAGAACTGCGTTACGACGCGCTCGATGGTGTGCAAGATGGCGGCATGGCGATGGACGCCTTTCTGGAGGCCATTCACCCGGATACGCTGTTTGAGCGCAAATGCCAGATCGAACAACAACTGCTGACCTACTGCAAGCTGGACACCTATGCCATGGTGCGTCTGTGGCAGGTTTTTGCTGGCCGTGCCGACCTGAAACTTTAAGCAACCCACACCATGTCAAACCGTCCGGACTCGTTGGAAACGTTGCAACTCACGCTTGAATTGTTGAAGCGCATCCGCAAGGACCGCTCGGTTACGGCCTCGGAGCTGCGCCAAAAGCTGATAGATGCCGACACCCGCTTCACGCGCGAGCTGCGCACCATTCAGCGCCTGCTAGAAACCTTGTCTGATCCAGACTTTGAGACCTGCAATATTGAGCGCGATGAAAGCAGCAAGCCCTACCGTTACCGCTGGAAGCAAGGTGCCAAGGGGCTGTCACTGCCCAGCTTGAGCCCGCAGGAATCATTGCTGCTGACGCTGGCCGAGCGACAACTCAGCCAACTGTTGCCAGCACGGCTGATGAAGTCCATGGAAGGTTTCTTCAGCCAGGCGCGTGGGCAACTGGGTGAGGCGGGGAGTGGCCAGCTGGAGCGCGAATGGCTGGACAAGGTGCGCGTGGTCAGCACCAGCCAGCCGCTGCTACCGCCCAAGGTGGATGCCGACGTTTTTGAACAGGTCAGTAATGCACTGTACGGCAACCAGTGGCTGGACGTGAATTACAAAAATGCCGCTGGCAAGAAAACTTCGGCCAAAGTCATGCCGCTGGGCCTGGCGCAGCAGGGGCCGCGCATGTATCTGGTGTGCCGCTATGACGGCTTTGATGACGAACGCTGCCTGGCGCTGCACCGCATTGTCTCGGCACAGGCATCAACCTTAACCTTTGAGCGCCCCAGAGATTTCAACCTCACACGGTTTGATGAAGACGGTCGCTTTGGCTATGGCGATGGCAATGGCAAGAAGATTCGTTTGAGTTTCCGCATCGACAAGGAGGCAGGGCTGCATGTGGTGGAGTGCCCGCTTTCTGCTGACCAGACTGTGGTCGAACTGGACGACACCTATGAAATCACTGCCACGGTGGTGGACTCGGCTATGTTGGACTGGTGGCTGCGGGGGTTTGGGGATGCGGTAAGTGAAATCCGCAAAATTTTATAGTTGGGGCAATGCACGATGGAGAAGAATTTCGCGTTACTTTTTGGTTCAGATGAACCAGCCACCGCAGGTATCCGGACGGCGCTTTTGTACGATGTGTTCAATCACCCCGAGGGAATTCCAGCAATTTTGTTGGCGGGGCTGCCACGTGAAGTTGTCGATGTGCTACTCCTCCTGGCCCTTAGACGGGGTTCAGGTCAACTGTGGAGCAAAGATGACACTGCCATTTTGAGAGCGTTCGTGTTGTATTGGCTCCTGTTCGTCGGCGACGATGCCAAGGCTGCGTGGTGTGTGTTTCAGCATGCCAAAGATGACAGATGGATTTTTTCCAAACGGTCTATTTGCAGCCTTGTCGCCGAGTTTGAGAGCTCAGGAATTTCAAACGTCTTGCCGCGACCAGACAACTTGTGCAGCCTGCGCAATGAAGTGGAGCAAGTACGCGAGCAAGATCATCGACTTCGCCCATGGGCAGAGCGTTTTATTGCCTGTGACCGCGAGGATGAGAGCAAACCCGGAGGTGCATTGCGTGTACTGTCCACCAACGCCAAATTGATTGGGCGTGCTTTGATGTGGTTGCAGCGTCGCTACATTTCTGAACAGTTTCCTGATTTCGACCCCACTTCGGACCGAGATGAAGATCTCCCCGTCGATCTTGACCACATCATTCCTGCAAGCATCTTTGGCTTTGACTGGCGCAGTGTCGGCAGCCGTCTTGATCTCGACACATTCCCATTGGCAGACTTGGACGGCTTTCGACGGGGACGCGGAGTTGTCGGCAATTCCCTCGGAAACTTCCGTTGGCTTGATGCCTCGGAAAATCGAAGTAGGGGCAAAGGTGCTTATGTCCCAATTAATTATCAAAGTGATTGGGTTTCAAATGCAGTTGCGTGGAACAGGCTGATTCCACAACAAGGGGAGCATCGACTTTGGTCTATGGATGATGTTGCCGCTTTTCAGCGTCTTATTGACCTACGTACGCTCGAACTCTATGAAAATATTTTGGTGGAAAGCGGCATTGTTGAAATTCTGCCAACACCCATCGGAGCCGCGCATGTACCTGGTGTGCCGCTATGACGGCCACTACAACGAACGCAGCCTGGCGCTGCATCGGATTACCTCGGCACAAGCATCAACCTTGACCTTTGAACGACCCAGAGATTTCAACCTCACACGGTTTGATGAAGACGGGCGCTTTGGCTATGGCGACGGTGGCAAGGTTCGACTGAGTTTCAGGATAGAAAAAGACGCGGGCCTGCATGTGGTGGAGTGCCCGCTTTCTGCTGACCAGACTGTGGTGGAACTGGACGATGCCTATGAGATCACTGCCACGGTGGTGGACTCGGCTATGCTGGAGTGGTGGTTGCGGGGGTTTGGAGAGGGGGTTTCGGAAATCTGCAAAGTGCCCATGGGCAATAGAGAGGTGTGAGACGTGCGTTCATTGGAAATTGGAAATCTAATCGGTCAAGGCTCGGATCCCGTGGAAAAACTAGCGCTCGCAGACCCAGCCTATTCTGGTCATTGCGGAGAAGTTGGTGTTGCGGCTTCGGTGATATGGGTGTCGGCTAATAGTTGTAGCATTTTCTCTTCATGAAGATGTATCTCATTTTCAGACCAACAATCATTGCATTTCATCATGTCTAGCATGGCAAGAAGCTTTAAGCTGTCTATTTGATTCTTACTGAGATTCGCCTGAAAGTGTTCCTGCTTTTGTTTGGGCTGGAAATTGCTCAATCGTGAGTTCTTGCTGTGGCTTATTAGACAAAGATTACCAAAGGCGTCGAGTGAAGTTTTTGGAATAGGGGTGTAACCATCCATTGGATGCTGGGGAGAGAAGTGTTCAACCGAACTGCGGAACGTAAACTCGAAGCGCTTGGTTGTTTCATCTTTATCTTGACACCAGAGCAGGTAGTCGAAAAAGTTAAAAACGAAGTTATTTTCGATGTTACCAAAGCATAACTTTGGTCTGACCTTCTTGCGCCACTCATCGTCCAGCGAGGGAAGCGCCAGCATGCTGTCGTCACCGTAGGTCATGTCGTAATAAGTTCGAGGAACTTCCTCTAGGGATAGGAAACGTAGGAAGACAAACCGTCTTGCAAGTTGCTCCATATAACCAAGGTATTCCTTGGCTTGCACAGCCTTGTTAGGCTGATGGGTATCAAACAAATAGCGTAGCGCACCGTTGAGCCAATGCTTGTAAACTAATGTCGGTGTCGAGACGTGGAAGGCCGACAGTAACATCAGAATCTGCCGGGTGATTCCCTCAAAGCCATCTTCGCCATTACCGAAGGTATTGATATAGCTCATGGTCTGCGCTGTGTACCAATGCAGGCGCTTGAGGCTCCAGCCGTCCCTCACTTGCGAATATTCTCGCTTGATAACGAACTGATCAAAGAGGTACTTGCACTTGAGTAGTGCATATACAAAATCCTGAGTCGCTTTTATAGGGTTGCCCTGTTTCAATATCCGCTGTTCGAACTGTTCAATAAGCTGCTTATCGTCAAGCGGAACGCCTTCTGTCTGTCCTGGGTCTCGGCTGACCACCCGCAGTACGTGTAGCAGAAAGTTGGAAAAATTGATAATGCTATTGAATCGTTCTGAGCCGGCCCCTTCTGTCTCCTCATCAGGCTGGTTGGGTGCAGGCGTAGAGTCTTTCAAAATCTCAGCCAAAGTGCGACCGTTGTTACTTCCATCCTCGCAAAGCTCGCCGTTTTCCGGTCCACCATCCCGCAGTGGCGACGGGTCATCCAGCATCTGCTGGAGAACTTGGAAATTGGTCGGTAAAAACCGTCCCCAATCATCTTTACCAAACAGGCGATGGCGCTCTTTTGTGCTAAAGCCATATTGCACATAGCGCTCCATGTTGGCGCAGGCGTTCCACACCCGTGCCAACGCACTGAGGCCCTGCAGACGCACTGTATTGTCGGCTATCGTGTTTAGCGTCGCCATTAGGCGCGCTTTCACTACCTCGTGCTTTTCCAACTGCTCACCTCGGTTGTTCATAACTTCGAAGAAATGGTTGAGGTCAGTGTCACGCGGCACCTCTATGCGGGCAATTTGCACATGCTTGAACAGGTAGTTGCAAAAACCCTTAAGCTGCTCGCCTCCGATTTTGCGATCTGCCAGCACCTTGCCGATTAACTCATAGCCTTTGACCAGTCCTTCATTAAATCCTTCGCCGCGCAGTTGGTATGGCTCAATTCCTTGCCAGAGTCTCTGGAAAGTGTTGCTTGACACAGGGCGACTCTCGAACTCGAGGTTCACCTTTGTGTACCAGCGCATATCCAGAGTTTGTCCAGCGTGCTTTTTCAACCAGGTGGCAAGCAGTGAGAGAGTGGTAAAGCGTTGCTGTCCATCAATCACTTCATAACAGTTGTCACCTCGGTCATAGACTACTAATGTCCCAATATAGTAGGTGCGTGGCGGTACATCCTGCCCTGTCTTTTGCTGACAGTCGAGTACGTCCTGCACCAATTGCGAAATCTCTGCCTCGCCCCAAGCATAGTTACGCTGGTACATGGGCACCAGATAGCGAGAATGGTCTTTGAGTAGCTGTTCAATAGAGAACTGGTGAATAGGTGGTTTACTCATAGTATTTCATCTCCCTAAAAAGGCTGACCAGTTCATTGCCAGAATCGTTACCGGTAAGATTGTTTTTGTTTTCTGAGACCATGAGCGTGGACAGCGGGAAGGAAAGCAAATCCGCAGGCTGCCTAGCATCACGGATGGCTCGGATAAAGTTGTTTTCAAGTACATAGTTGTCCATGGTGGCAAGCTGGACCACTTGTTGACGAATGCGACAGCGATAGGCCCAGATGAAACACCTCTCGATAGCAGTTGAGAGCCCTTCGGTGCCGAACTTGTCGATATAGTAAATAAGGGCGCAATCAAACATGGAACGCACATACTGATCGCCGGTGCGGGTACGCTGCTTGTAACTGTTGAGAGTTCGAATGATTCGGCTTGCCAGCACTTCCAGAGCGACGTCGAAAATAATTACAGGTTGATTGCCATTAACAGCATGCTTACTCTCGATAATGGCCGAAACTTGACGCTGATAGTGCTCCGCCATCTCGAAGAAGCGTCGACCATTGATGATCATCTGATCCAGATGAAATGGAAATGCCATTTTCTGTCCGTCAATCTTGCGCTGGTACTGACGGTTGTACTCATCTACAAAGTGATGGGTAATACGCAGAGATTCAGCATAGGGAAAATGGCTTGTCCGATCCAGGTTAACCCCCTTAAATAGGTCTGTCTCACTCTTACCGAAAATTCGTCCCGATTTTCCTTCAACCCACTGCCGCACTCGAAATAGGTAGGCGGCAAACAGCGTCGCCAAGTTTTCGGTTTGTAGTCGCTCCCAGTGGGCCACTGTGTCGGCCTTGAGCGACGCTTCGTGTTCGGGAAACTCGCGCAGGTGATACGCCTTTAGTAGGTCATGGGGATCTAGGTCACGACCTCGGGCATTTTGCGAGTCGAAGAACTGGAAAGCCTCGGAAACGTCGCTAAGAACAAATGTCACCACCTCACAGCGATTGAGCAGAAAATCTATATGCGCTTCGGTGAACTCGGGGCGTTCGATCAAGCGACGCAGCTCCTGATAGTTCTTTCGGAGATTGACTTCAGAAATTCGACTAGCAAACCTCTGGCGCCCCATAAATGGCTCGATACTTGCGCCGAGTGTTGTCAGGGCATCCCTCAAATCCTGCCTCTGCAACCCACCTAGGCGAGATTCGATGATGGCCCAGACTGCCAACATGAGAGTTACGGTCCGCTGCTGACCATCAACAATATCGAACCCTTCATCGTGATCCTCCTTGCGATCGTGAAGTACAACAGAACCCAGTCGGTAAGCAGACTTGTCAAGGTGGCTCTCGATATCAAAAAATAGTGCCCTAATATTTCTTTGACCCCATTTATAGGGACGCTGATATGAAGGAATTGATAGCCGGCCAAGGCTCAGCAGACTCCGTACAGCGAGAACATCTTTGTCAATAGCTGGCTTCATGCGCGGTACTCCTGTGCCCGCCGTCAGCATCAGCGCTGTAGAAGAGTACATGTTTGGAATTTTGTTAAACAATCTGGTATTTTGTTATTCTAGGTGGCTGCTCTGGAAAAACCAGCAGCTACAAGACCTTGTATCTCGGTCCTAGCAGCCTCATCTCCGCTCCGAAATGCATCGGACATAGTTGCGTCTGGTGGCAATACTGCCGTCATCCGTCTATTTGAAATGGTTCTAACTACGTGGGCGCTCTCGCCAAGGGTAGACAGGGCATTTTTGCGACGGCATTTCGTCTGCCCTCCCATTCAAACGGTGTTGTTACCACTGCGGTGACGCAAATACCCAACTCACGCGCGAACCTTGCGATGATGGGGGTGACGGAACTGCCGAACCCACCCCCCAGCCCGGTAAGCAGCACAACTGCCTTCGCACCCATAAAGTAACTGAGCACTTCGTCCTTACGGCTAAGGCACGTTGTTCTGATCTCATCAGACGACATGTCGCATCTGTACGCAATATTGAGCTGGTGGCGAGCAAGGACCGGATCGGCCCTCTCATTCAAGTGGCAATTGATGTAAAGATGGTTGCATGCGCCATCTACTCCGGATCTGATCATATGGTTGAGTAAATTACCACCTGCACCACCGATGCCAACAATGGTTGTACAAGTACCCAATGCTTGGGGTTCTCTACCGCTCATGGCATTTATTCGGATGCCCGGGGCTAGAAGTTGTTCCCGTGTTTGTGGCCCCGCAATAGATGCAATGCTGGCCATCGCTGCCGTGCTTGTGGCATTTGTCCGGGTGGCCTGGATCAGAGGTGGGTCCATAGGAGGTGGAGTTGCAAAAGACGCAGTGCTTTGCATCGACCCCTGTGTGCTCGTGGCATTTGTCGGGGTGGCCCGGATTGGATGTAGGCCCAAAGCTGGTGGACCCACAGTATTTGCATTTCGTCGCCATGTCGGTATCTCCTTGTAAATCGTTGCTATTTGAATGCCGTGAGGCAGGGGTTGAAAACATGGTTTGGTATGCGGCTTAGCCACCCATGACGAGGTTTTCAAAATTGCCAAACCGCCGCAGGAATTTCAATTTGACCATGCCAATCGGCCCATCGCGCTGTCTGGCAACAATGATCTCCGCCACGCCGGGTTCTTTGCAGGCATCCTTGGTGTAGTACTCATCGCGGTAGAGAAACAGGATGGTGTCGGCAGCATTTTCAATCTCACCTGATCCCGGCAAATCTGAGAGCAGCGGGCGCTTGTTGGGTCGCTGCTCCACGTTGCGCGTGACCTGTGACAGGGCGAGCACCGGGCAGTTCAGTTCAAGCGCCAGTGACTTGAGTTCGGGGCCGCCACCCTCCCGCAGCAGTTGCAAGTAGTCCACCACAACCAGCCCTAGTTGTCCACATTGCTGCGCCAAGCGCAGCGCGCTGGTGCGCAGCTCTGCAGCGGTCCAATGCCCGCTATCGGCTATGTGCAAGGGGGCATTGCGCAGCGCTTCGATGGCCTGTGTCAGGTGCGGCCACTCGTCATCCGTCAATCGGCCATTAGAAAAATGCGTATGTTCTATACGCGCCATGGAGCCCGCCAGGTGTGCAACAAGCTGCGTCGCGCCCATGGACAGTGAAAACAGTGCGACGGGCAGCCCTAGCTGCAGGGCAACATGCTCTGCCATGTTGAGGGCCAGCCCTGTCTTCCCCATGGCCGGGCGCGCGCCCAGCACAATCAATTCACCGGGCTGAAAACCGGCGGTCATGAGGTCCAGATCGCCAAAGCCGCACGGAAGACCGGCGATACCGTCAGGATGGTCTGCCATAGATTGCACGCGGTGCATCAATCTGGATGTCAATGTTTTCATGTTTTCAAAATCGTGCCCGTCAACTGGCCGTTTGACCTGAAAGTGTTTTTTCTGCATACGGACAAATTTTCCGCAACCGTGCGTCGGACTGTGACGCAGGTTTATTTCGGTTGGCCCGCATTTCGGTACGTTACAGTTTGTCGCACAAGTCCAGATAATGAAGCCAGAACCTGCATCACAGTGGCGGGTGATTTTTTTGACCAGACTGGAGACGAATCATGAAAGCAGAGTTGCAGGCCGAGTTGCTTCGGCGCTACCCGAAGTTCTTCCGCAAGCCAGGGATGCGCCTGGTTGACCCCGAGTTTGCCTCCGATGCTGCAACGAGTTTGATGGACGACACCGCGCCGTTTGATGTGCATGGCATTGAATGCGGGGATGGCTGGTTTGCCCTGATTGACGGTTTAAGTAGCGCCTGCGAAAAAGAAATTGATGTCCTGATTGGCCAGAATGTGGCTAAGGAGTCCTGGCCGCGCGTTGCCCAAATCAAGGAAAAAATGGGCGGCCTGCGCTTTTACGTCAATGGTCCGCTTTCCGACCCGCTGTGGGCGCAAATTCGGCAGGCGGAAAATATCGAGAGTCTTCGCACCTGCGAAAGCTGTGGCGCGCCTGGAAAGCGGCGTGACGGTCGGTGGCGGCACACCTATTGCGACCCGTGCGAAGTGGAACACGGGCGCAGCTAAAATTCAGCGTTCCCTTACCTGGCCCCCACTGTGACCCTGCACATCACCGCATTCGAGGGCGGCAACGCTCTCAGCCCGTTTCGCATCCAGCAACTTTTGCCGAATCTGCAAGCCGTACACGACAAGATCAGCGGCGTGGCGGCGCGCTACGTGCATCTGGTGGCCAGTGAGGCAGAGCCGCCGGTCGCACTCAAGAACCAACTGGCGGCCTTGCTCAGTTATGGTGAACCGTATTCAGGCGCGACGGACGGCGCGCTGATTGTGGTGGCGCCGCGTTTTGGCACGGTGTCGCCCTGGGCTTCCAAGGCCACCGACATTGCCCACAACTGCGGCCTGGCCGTG
This sequence comes from uncultured beta proteobacterium, assembly GCA_963750815.1. Taxonomy (GTDB): domain Bacteria; phylum Pseudomonadota; class Gammaproteobacteria; order Burkholderiales; family Burkholderiaceae_C; genus Rhodoferax. The sequence goes on along the minus strand of CAVVRS010000002.1, from coordinate 2,519,680 downwards.
AGACGGGTTGAGCGGGTTCTGGAATACCGCGTGACGCTCAAAGCCGGTTTGCTCAGCACGCCCGCATTGTCCGAGGCGCAACGGGCGCAGATCGGCAGCTTGCTGCACGACCGCATGACCGAGAGTGTGATGTTTGACCGCGCGCTGGCGCTGGGCCTGTTCACCGCGCTGCAACCCGCCCCGCTAGCCCATGTCGACGTTTTGCAGGGCGGCAAAGCGGCGCTGGACGCCGCCAACACGCAGTTCGGTCTGGCGCTCGCCGCCGATGAAATCGACTACCTGGTGCAGGCCTTCACGCAACTCAAGCGCAACCCGACCGACGTTGAGCTGATGATGTTTGCGCAGGCCAATAGTGAGCATTGCCGTCACAAAATCTTCAACGCCCGGTTCACGATTGATGGCGTCGCGCAAGACCAGAGCATGTTCGGCATGATCCGCCACACGCACCAGACGAACCCGCAGCACATGCTGGTGGCGTACTCCGACAACGCCTCGGTGATGGAAGGCGTTGAGGTTGAGAGATTTATCGCAAAATCGGCCTCAAGCCCCCGTGGAATAAGCGTAGGCAGCTATGAAAAACAGAGCGCCATCAACCATATTCTGATGAAGGTGGAAACCCACAACCACCCGACCGCCATCTCGCCGTTTCCCGGCGCGTCGACCGGTGCCGGGGGTGAAATCCGTGACGAGGGCGCCACCGGTCGCGGCTCCAGACCGAAAGCCGGTCTGACCGGTTTTACCGTGTCCAGCCTGTGCTTTGACGCAGCGCCAGCGGGCTACGGCAAGCCCGGGCATATTGCCAGCCCCTTGCAGATCATGCTGGAAGGCCCACTGGGAGGTGCCGCCTTCAACAACGAGTTTGGTCGCCCCAATCTGCTGGGCTATTTCCGCGAGTACGAGCAAAGTCTGAGTTACTCGGTGACGGACGCTGCCGGCGTGTCATCAGCAATGGAAGAGCAGCGCGGCTACCACAAGCCGATCATGATCGCCGGCGGCCTGGGCGTGATCGACGCCACGCAAACCCACAAGATTGCGTTTCCCGCAGGCAGTTTGCTGATTCAGTTGGGCGGCCCTGGCATGCGCATCGGCATGGGCGGCAGCGCGGCCAGCTCCATGGCCACCGGTTCCAACGCGGCGCAACTCGATTTTGACTCGGTGCAGCGCGGCAACCCCGAGATGGAGCGCCGCGCGCAGGAAGTTATCAACCAGTGCTGGATTCAGGGCACTACCGCAGGCCCAACCGGTAGTGGCAACCCGATTCTGGCGATTCACGACGTCGGTGCTGGTGGTCTCTCCAACGCCTTCCCCGAACTGACCCACGACGCCGCGCGCGGCGCCCGTTTTGATTTGCGTGCCGTGCCACTCGAAGAATCCGGCATGGCACCGAAAGAAATCTGGTGCAACGAGAGCCAGGAGCGCTACGTACTGGCTATCGCGCCGGAGTCGCTGGAGCAGTTGAAAGCCCTGTGCGAGCGCGAGCGCTGCCCATTTGCCGTGGTCGGCGTCGCCACCGAAGAGCGCCAACTGGTGCTGGAGGATGCGGGGAACGAATCCCCAGTCAATATGCCCATGAACGTGTTGCTGGGCAAGCCGCCAAAGATGCACCGCGATGTCAATACGGTGGAACGCACGTTTGCGCCAGTGGACCTGACCGGCATCGACCTGCAACAAGCCTGCATCGCCGTGCTGGCCAGCCCGACGGTGGCGTCCAAGCGCTTTCTCATCACCATTGGCGACCGCACCGTGGGCGGTTTGACGCACCGCGACCAGATGGTCGGCCCCTGGCAAGTGCCGGTGGCCGACTGCGCCGTCACACTGGCCGATTTCAAGGGTTTTGCCGGTGAAGCCATGAGCATGGGCGAGCGCACGCCGCTGGCCAGCGTGAACGCGCCAGCGTCGGGCCGCATGGCGGTGGCCGAGGCCATCACCAACTTGCTGGCGGCACCCATTGAGCTGTCACGCGTCAAGCTGTCGGCCAACTGGATGGCCGCGTGTGGCGAGCCTGGCGAAGATGCCGCGCTCTATGCCACGGTGAAGGCCGTTGGGCTGGAGCTGTGCCCGGCTTTGGGTATTTCCATCCCCGTGGGCAAAGATTCGCTCTCCATGCGCACGCAGTGGAAGGATGAAGAGGGCGCCAAAAAAGTCACTTCGCCGGTATCCCTGATTGTCACGGCCTTTGCCACCCTGCTTGACGTGCGCGGTACGTTGACGCCGCAACTCAATGCCACAGACGACACCACGCTGCTGCTGATTGACCTGGGCCGCGGCCGCAACCGCATGGCGGGCAGCATGCTGGCGCAAACGCTGGGTCAGTTGGGCAACGAGGTGCCGGATCTGGAGCATCCGCAAGACCTGGTGAACCTGGTCAACGCCGTCAACGCCTTGCGCGCGCAGGGCCAGATTCTGGCTTACCACGACCGCAGCGATGGCGGCCTGTTTGCCTGCGTCTGCGAGATGGCCTTTGCTGGTCACGTTGGCGTCTCGCTCAATGTCGACTTGCTGGTGCTTGAGGGCGACGGCATCAGCGACAGCCGCGCTGACGTGGGTGACAGCAAAAACTGGGCCGCTCAGGTCAGCGCCCGGCGCGACGAGCTCACGCTCAAAGCCCTGTTCAGCGAAGAGCTGGGCGTGGTGCTGCAGGTGCGCACGGCGCAGCGCGGCGAAGTGATGCAGACTCTGCGCGAGCATGGTTTGGGCAAATACAGCCATGTCATCGGCAAAGCCCGCCCGGCTGACTCTGCCATTCAGGTGGGCGTCGGCGAAGTGCAGGTCTGGCGCGATGCCAAAGCCGTGTTCAGCGCCAAACTGCAAGACCTGCACCAGGTCTGGGATGCCAACAGCTGGCAGATTTGCAAAGTGCGCGACAACCCGGCCGGTGCCGATGCCGAACACGCGGCCGCTGGTGACCCGTCAGACCCGGGTTTGCACCTGTTTTATGCATTAAATAAACCTGTAGCCCCCGTCGAACCTGCACAGGCAGCTACTAAATATGTAGCAAAACAGGCAACTCCCGGACTCATGCTTTCGCGCCCCAGGGTCGCGGTGCTGCGTGAGCAGGGCGTCAACTCGCATGTCGAGATGGCTTACGCCTTCACCGAAGCCGGCTTTGAAGCCCATGATGTGCACATGACCGACCTGCAAAGTGGCCGCGCCAGGCTGGCTGACTTCAAGGGTGTGGTGGCCTGTGGCGGCTTCAGCTATGGCGACACGCTGGGCGCCGGCATCGGCTGGGCGCGCTCCATCACCTTCAACCAAGGCCTGGCCGACCAGTTCAAGGCCTTCTTTGCCAGAGGCGATACCTTCGGTCTGGGTGTCTGCAATGGCTGCCAGATGTTTGCCGAGCTGGCGGACATCATTCCCGGCGCGCAGGACTGGCCGCGCTTCACCACCAACCAGAGCGAGCGCTTCGAGGCGCGCTTCTCGATGGTCGAGGTACTGGAGTCGCCCTCGCTGTTCTTTACCGGCATGGCAGGCAGCCGTTTGCCGATTGCCGTGGCGCATGGCGAAGGCTTCGCCAACTTCAAGCAGCGCGGCAACGCGGACAAAGTCATTGCCGCCATGCGTTTCACCGACAACTTTGGCGCTGCGACCGAGGCCTATCCGTTCAACCCGAACGGCAGCCCGGGCGGTTTGACGGCGGTCACCACGGCCGATGGCCGTTTCACCGCCCTGATGCCGCACCCCGAGCGGGTGTTTCGCAACATCCAGATGAGCTGGACCGGGGGCGACTTGTTGGCCTTCAGCCCGTGGCTGCAGTTGTGGCACAACGCACGCCGCTGGGTCGGCTGAGTTGCTGGCGGTGTCAGGTTGAATTGGCGCGCAGAAATTTTTCGATTTCCGCAAGCGCTTGCCGGCCTTCCGGCAAATCGGGGTGGAAGATATGCCAGACATGGACCATGTGAGGCCAGGTCTGCAAGGTGACGGGCGAGCCGGCGGCGATCGCCTTGTTGGCGTAGCGCCGACTGTCGTCGAGCAGCATTTCGGCTTCGCTGGCATGGATCAGCAGAGGCGGCAGGCCGGCCAGGTTGCCAAACACCGGAGAGATCGCCGGGTTGCTGGGGCGCAGACGGTTTTGCAGCCAGCTGCCCCATAGCAGCACCGGTCGGGGAACCCTGGCGAGGGTCTTGAACAAGGGGCCCAGCATCGGATCGCTGGCCAGATTGCCTCTCAGGCTTGGACTGCCCAGTGTGCCGTCGGTGGCGGGTGACAGGGCCACCACCGCGTTGGGTGCGCGCAAGCCCTGGTCGCGCACCCAGGCGATCAGCGACAGCGTCAGGTTGCCGCCGGCCGAATCGCCAGCGACAAAAATCGCACTGGCCGGTGCCGCGCCGTCGGGGCCGTTGTCAAGCAGCCAGCGGTAGGCGCTGCGGCAATCTTCAATGCCGGCCAGGCGCGAATGCTCGGGCATCAGGCGGTAGTCGATGGACAGCACCGCGGCGTTGGCAATTTCGGAAAATCTGGCGGTCAGGCGCCGGTGGCTTTTCGGACTGCCCATGGTATAGGCGCCGCCATGGATATAGAGCAGGCGGCGCTGGCTGTCGGCGTTCGGTGCCAGCACCCATTCGGCCTTGACCCCGGCTGCATTGACGGCACTAAACCGGGTGCTTGTTTCGGTCAGCGGGAATACGTTGTCCATGTACTCGCGCAGCACCGCTATGTACTGGCGTTTGGGCGTGTGTTTGAGGGTTTGCGCAATGCCGCCGAGCGACGCCACCACCGCCTGATGTTCAACGCTGGGCGCTGCAGGTGGCGGCGGGCGCTCGCCGGCGGGCTGATCAAAGGCGCGCAGGTCAGGCCCGCGCAGGTAAAAGCGGTCAACGCCCCAGAACAGCGCCATTAGCGCCAGCAGCCACCAAAGAAACTCGATCATTTTTCTCTCCCTGGGTCAATGGCCCGATTCGGCCAGCGGCCGTGTTTTGTAAAAAAGCAGGGGCGCAGCGCGTTGCCGCACTGAATTTTTCAGCTTGCCCATGACATGCATCTCGCACGCTTTGCAGTCAAACCGCAGTGTCAGTTTTTCCTTGCCATTGACGAGCTGCAAGGGGTCGGCCCTGACGGTCCCCTGTACGCCGGTAATCCCCCTGGCCTGCTTCGGGCACAGGCTCATGGAGAAGCGCACGCAGTGTTTGGTGATCATCAGACTTACTTCGCCCGTTTCCTGCAGTGCCTCATAGGCAGGTGCGATGATCTTGACGCCGTGTCGGGCATAAAAATCATGGGCTTTCTGGTTGAGTACATTGGCCAGGTAGCTCAGACTGTCCTGCGGGTACGCTACGGCGGGTTGCACGGCCGCGGCCCGCGGCAAGCGCGTGAAGGCCCTGGCGCGCGACGCTTCCAGCGCTGCTGTGGCAGCGCGGCGCACCGCGTTGAGCTGGGACGTCGGGATGAACCACGGTTGCGAAAACACGGCCTGCAAGTCGTGCAGGATAAAAATGCTGTTACCCATTTTGCTGATGTGCTCGCGCAGGCTGCTGCGGGCCGCGCCAGCATCTTTGGCCAACGGGCGCTCGCTGGCCGCCAGCGCGGCGTGGGCCGTGCCGCTATGGCCGTCTTCATCGGTCAGGGTCAGTGTCAGGCCGTCGGGCGTGTCGTTCAGTTGGGCCCAGACGCCGATGCGCCGCTCGGCTGACTTGCGGTCCAGCACGCGCACCCACTCGACATCCCGGTTGCGGTTCACTTGAGTGCCTTTGCGCAGGTCGGTCAGTCCGCTCAGGGCGTCTTTCGGGAACACGCGCCAGCGCTTGCCGGAGCGCTGCGCCCGGTTGATGGCCAGGCCGACCAGTTCCTGTTGCAGATTGTGGAAACACAGACCGTCGCCGTTGTGCAGCACAGCGGCGGGCGCGGTGGTTTCCAGTTCGACCCAGTTGGGGCCAACCTGTGTCACGTAGCCAATCGGCTGGCCCGGGTTCTTGGGCGTGTCAAATGCGCCGATATCCTGTTGGCGCCCCGGCACAAAGTAGTCGGTAAATTCACGATTGAAGTTCTGCCCCGGGTCGGGTGTAAAGGTAAAGGTGGTGCTGCCGCTGGAGGCCCGGGCCAGTGGCAGGTTTGAGTGCTGGCGCTCCTCGATCAGCGCATCGAGCAGTTGACGGTAGTGGGCGGTGATGTTTTTCACGTAGCCCAGATCCTTGTAGCGACCCTCAATCTTGAAGCTGCGCACGCCCGCATCGACCAGCGCGGCCAGGTTGGCGCTCTGGTTGTTGTCTTTCATCGACAACACGTGCTTGTCGTGAGCGACAAAGCGGCCCCGGTCGTCGAGCACCTGATAAGGCAGGCGGCAGGCCTGACTGCACTCGCCACGGTTGGCGCTGCGCCCGGTGTGCGCCTGGCTGATGTAGCACTGGCCGCTGTAGGCCACGCACAGGGCGCCATGCACGAAAAACTCCAGAGTGCAGTGCGTCTGCGTGCGAATGGCCTTGATTTGCGCCAGCGTCAACTCGCGCGCCAGCACAATTTGCGACAGCCCCACATCCTGCAGAAAACGGGCTTTCTCGGGTGTGCGGATATCGCATTGCGTGCTGGCGTGCAGCTGGATCGGCGGCAGATCGAGTTCCAGCAAGCCCATGTCCTGAATGATCAGCGCGTCAACGCCGGCCTCATACAACTGCCAGGTCAGCGTCCGTGCGCGCTCCAGTTCGTCATCACGCAGGATGGTGTTGAGGGTGACAAAGATGTGGCTGTTAAAGCGGTGCGCATGGCGTACCAGGCGGGCGATTTCGCTGACGCTGTTGTCGGCGCTGGAGCGTGCGCCAAACGATGGGCCGCCCAGGTAAACCGCATCGGCGCCATGGTTGATGGCTTCGATGCCAATGCTGGCGTCGCGCGCGGGTGCCAGCAGTTCAATGTGGTGGTCTGGCAATGACATAGGCCGGATTATCCCCGCACTGATCGGTTATCGTTGCGTCATGCCGCGCAAAACAGTCCTGCCCTTGACGCCCCGCTTTGAGGCAGTGGATGCGCTGCGAGGTCTGGCGATGCTGTGGATGACCGCTTTCCATTTCTCTTTTGACCTGAACCAGTCTGGTTATACGAAACAGGACTTTTACAGCGATCCGCTCTGGACCTGGCAGCGCACCCTGATCGTCAGCCTGTTTCTGTTTTGCGCCGGCCTCGGGCAGGCCATTGCCTTGAGCCAGGGGCAGAGCTGGCCGCGCTTCTGGCGGCGCTGGGCGCAGGTGCTGGGCTGTGCGCTGCTGGTCACGGCCGGGTCGTGGTGGATGTACCCGCACAGTTTCATTTATTTTGGTGTGCTGCACGGCATGGCACTGATGCTGGTCATTGCGCGCCTGACGGCCTCCTGGGGCCGCTGGTTGTGGTTCGCGGGCAGCGTTGCAATTGCTATTAAATATATAGCTGTTTACGCAATGCTGACGGTGGCTACAGCCCAATTTGCTGATATTTTTAACGCTCCAGCGCTAAATTGGCTGGGGCTGGTCACACGCTTGCCGGCGACTGAGGACTATGTGCCCCTGCTGCCCTGGCTGGGCGTTATGTGGTGGGGTGTCGCCACCGGAAGCTGGCTGGCCCGCGCCGGCGTTTTGACACGAAGCGTGCCGGGCGCACTGAAACCGCTGGCCACGCTGGGGCGCTGGAGCCTGAGCTATTACATGCTGCACCAGCCCGTCATGATCGGTGCCTTGATGGCGTTCGGCTGGCTGCTCCAGCGCTAGTCGGCGTGGCCGGCGACCGGCGCTTATTCGATCTTGGCCTTGGCGCGCAGCTCTTCCTGGTATTTGGACATCTTCTGCTGCTGCAACTGCTGCGCCACTTGGGGTTTGACGTCGTCGAATTTCGGCAACTGGGCATCGCGCACGTCGTCCAGACGAATGATGTGGTAGCCGAACTGGGTCTTGACCGGCGTCTCGGTCATCTTGCCTTTGCCCAGCTTGGTCAGGGCGTCGGCGAATTCGGCGACATAGTTACCCGGGTTGGCCCAGTCAAGATCGCCGCCCTTGGCGCCGGAGCCCGGATCCTTGGAGGATTTCTTGGCGATTTCATCAAACTTGCCACCTTTTTTCAATTGCGCAATGATGGCCTTGGCCTGGTCTTCCTTTTCCACCAGGATGTGGCGCGCCCGGTATTCCTTGCCACTATTGGCGGCAACAAAGCGGTCGTACTCGGCCTTGACATCAGCGTCTGCCACCGGATTGGCCTTCTGGTAGTTGCCGAACAGCTCACGGATCAGCAGCGCCTGGCGCGCCAGTTCAAGCTGGGCCTTGAAGTCTTCGGATTTGTCGAGGCCCTGTTTTTGCGCTTCCTGAATGAAAATTTCGCGGGCTATGACTTCGTCGCGGAGCTGGCCCTGCATTTCCGGGGTCACCGGGCGGCCGGAGCGGGCGACTTGTTGCGCCAGCTCGTCCATGCGCGCCTTGGGAATGGCTTTGCCGTTGACGATGGCGACATTTTGTGCAAAAGCCAGCGGGCTCAGGGTCACCAGCAGGGCGGTGCTGGCGATGGCTGATAAAAGTTTCATTTTCATGCGGGTTTCCTAAGTGACAAGTGTTGAGTAAAAGAATTCAAACAAGGTTCAAGCCGGTGGCAAGCGGGCTTCAATGGCCAGGGCGTGCAGCCCTTGCGCCATGAAATCGTGCAGCGCATCATACACAAGGCGATGGCGCATCACAGCGGACTTGCCGGTAAATAAATGTGAAGTGATGCGAACCCGAAAATGGGTGCCAAAGCCGCTACCGTTGGCGCCTGCGTGTCCGTGATGCTGAAAGCTCTCGTCGATGACCTCCAGGGCGCTCGGTTGCAGGAGTTCGCGCAGGCGCTGCTCGAGTTGCGCGGCGGTGGGTGTCAGTGTCGGGGTGGCGGTGCTCATGGCAGGTCGGTGGTCTGGGGTTCGTCGGATTTGATGTAGCGTGCAATATAGAAACCTTGCGCAACAATGAAGAGCAGCGGGAACGAATAGCCCCAAAGTTTGAAGTTGACCCAGGTTTCGGTGCTGTAAAAGGCGGCCACATAAGCATTGACCAGCGACATGAAGGCGCAATAGACGATCCACACCCGGTTGAGCCGCTGCCATACCGGCTCGGGCAACTCAAGCTGACTGCCCAGCATGAGCTTCAGGAAGTTCTTTTTCCAGACCCAGAGCGCCAGCGCCAGGCCGATGGCCATGGCGGCGTACAGCACCGTTGGCTTCCATTTGATGAAACGGTCGTCGTGCAGTACCAGGGTCAGGGTGCCAAAAATCAGTACCAGTGCCAGCGTGACCTTGTGCATGAGGGTGAGTTTGCGGTCGATGGCATAAATCAAAACCATCTGAAGCAAGGTCGCACCCATCAGTACGCCGGTGCCGATATAGATGTCGTAAACCTTGTAGGCGCCAAAGAACAACAGGATGGGGAAGAAGTCGATCAGTATTTTCATGCAGGGCTGAAGTTTAACGAGGCCGAGTTCATGCAGTAGCGCAGCCCGGTGGGCGCCGGGCCGTCGTCAAAAACATGGCCCAGGTGGGCACCGCAGTCGGCGCAATGGACTTCGGTGCGTTTCATCCAGAGCGAACCGTCGGCCCGGGTGGCAACGGCCGCCTCGTCGATGGGCTGGAAATAACTGGGCCAGCCGCAGTGCGACTCGAATTTTGTGCCCGCGTCAAAAAGTGCTTTGTCACAGCAGATGCAGCGGTAAATACCGGCCGCCCTGTTGCCCTCAAGTTTGCCGCTGTAGGCGGGCTCGGTTGCCGCCTGGCGCGTGATCTCGAAGGCCTGTGGTTCGGCGCCTTTTTCGGCCAGGATGGCTTTCCACTGTGCGTCGGTTTTTTCTATTTTGTAGCTCATGTCATGTGTGCCGGATGGGGTGAAGGGCTCAGGAACTGCAACTGATTTCGATACTGCCGGCCCAGGCGGGCGGGAAATCGGCGTAGTCGTCATAGCCCGGGTGCTCTGCAAATGGGGACTCAAGCAGGCTCAGCAAGGTATTGACCTGCGAAAAGTCTTTTAGTTTCGCTTTTTGAATCGCTTGTTCGCCCAAATGATTGCGCAGCACAAATTTTGGGTTGGTTTTTAGCATCAAATCGGTCACAAGCGCCCGTGGGATATGCGCAAGCCGCTCTGAATATTGTAGCATCCAGGAGTTGATGGCGGATCTGTCAAGAAACAGATCGCGGACCGCCTGGCTCGGGCTGCCGGCGTTCGCGTGGCTCAGGCGACGCCAGAAGATGGTGTAGTCAACACGGTCCTGGGCCAGCAACTTCAGAATATCTTCAATCAGGGTCCGGTCGGCCGCAAGACTGTTGGGGTTACCGTCCACCAGGCCAAGCTTGGCACGCATCTGGCGTTCAAGTTCGGCCGGAAACACCGTCTTGTAAGACTCCAGCGCGGCCATCGCGAGTTCCTGCTCTTCAATCAGGGGTAGCAGCGCCTGGCCCAGGCAAAACAGGTTCCAGTAGGCGATGTTGGGCTGTTTGTTGAAGGCGTAGCGACCCTGATGGTCCGAGTGGTTGCAAATGTGGCCGGGGTCAAAAGCGTCCAGAAACTGGAACGGACCATAGTCGATGGTGAGGCCCAGTATGCTCATGTTGTCGGTGTTCATGACGCCATGGCAAAAGCCAATGGCCTGCCACTGTGCCACAGTTTTCGCTGTGGCTTCGCTGACGGCTTCGAGCAGGGCGGCGAAAGGGTTGCCGGCAAATTTGTCACCGGCGCGACAGGCCGGGTAAAAATTGTCAATCACGTAATCGGCCAGGATTTTGAGTTGTGTGTGCTGGCCGCTGTACGAAAAATGCTCAAAGTGACCAAACCGGATAAAGCTGGGGGCGACCCGCGTCACTACGGCTGCAGTCTCCAGGGTCTCGCGACGTACCGGGGCGTCCGAACCGGTGACGCACAGCGCCCGCGTAGTCGCAATGCCCAGGCCGTGCATGGCTTCGCTGCACAGGAACTCGCGGATGCTGGAGCGCAGAACCGCGCGCCCGTCGCCCATTCGGGAATAGGGCGTCAGACCGGCACCCTTGAGCTGGATTTCGTGCCCCTGGCTGGTTTCCCCCAGCAAGATGGCCCGGCCGTCACCCAATTGTCCGGCCCAGACGCCGAATTGGTGGCCGCTGTAGACACTGGCCAGTGGTTGTGTGCCGGCCATGGTGCCGTTGCCGCTGAGTGCTTCCAGCAGTTTCTGCGAGGCCAGCCAGGATTCGTCCAGACCCAGGGTGCGCGCCATCGACGGGCTGCGGCCAACCCAATAAGGTGATGGCAGGGGCTGCGGTGCGAGGAGTGTATAAAAATCTTCGCCCAGACGGGCATAACTGTTGCGCCACGTCAAGCCGGAATCAAGCGCGATGGGGTGGTCTGTGGCCGTGTTCATGCACTGATTGTCTCGCGCCGCCGACGGCCTGGCGCGCGCAGGGTTATCCGGGAAATCGCAGTACCATGCGGCTAGTCAGTGGAGTTCAGATTTACCATTTTTCAGGAGTTTTTCCATGCTCGGGTTGATGCAATACCAACAGTTATTGATTTCGTCGCTGATCGAATTTGCCGAACGCCACCATGGCGAAGGACAAATCGTCTCACGCCGGGTCGAAGGCGATATTCATCGCTATACCTACAAGGATGTTGCCGTGCGCTCGCGCCGGGTGGCCAATGCGCTGAACGACCTGAAGCTCGGCTTTAGTGATCGTGTCGCCACGCTGGCCTGGAACGGCTACCGCCATCTGGAACTGTACTTTGGTGTCAGTGGTTCCGGGCGTGTGTTGCACACGCTGAACCCGCGCCTGCACCCCGATCAAATTGTCTGGATCGCCAACCATGCCGAAGACTCCGTGCTGTGCTTTGACCTGAGCTTCCTGCCCATTGTGAAAGCAATCCACAGTCGTTGCAGCACCATCAAGCACTATGTCGCGCTATGTGATGCGGACAAATTGCCACTTGACAGCGGAGTGCCGGGGCTGCTCAGTTACGAGGCCTGGATCGGTTCCCAGTCAAGCGAATACCAGTGGCCGTCGTTCGACGAAAATTCTGCCTCCAGCATGTGTTACACGAGTGGCACCACGGGCAATCCGAAGGCGGCGCTATACAGCCACCGTTCGACCATGCTGCATGCTTTTGCCGGCGCTTTGCCGGACGCCCTGAGCATGAGCGCGCGTGACACGGTGTTGCCGGTGGTGCCCATGTTCCACGTCAACGCCTGGGGCTTGCCGTATTCGGCCGCCATGACCGGCGCCAAACTGGTGTTTCCCGGGCCGGCGATGGATGGCAAGTCGATTTTTGAACTGATCGAGAGCGAGCGCGTTTCTTTTGCCGCCGGCGTGCCCACTGTCTGGCAGATGATGTTGGGTCACATGCAGGCCGGTGGCTTGCGCTTTTCCACGCTCAAGCGCACGGTGATTGGCGGCTCGGCCTGTCCACCGGCCATGATTACGGCTTTCAATGATGACTACGGAGTCGAGGTTTTGCATGCCTGGGGCATGACCGAGATGTCGCCACTGGGCACCGTTTGTACGCTGAAGAACAAACACCTTGGGCTGACCACCGAAGAGAAAATGAAGGTTCGTCTGAAACAGGGGCGGGGTGTTTTTGGCGTTGACATGAAGATTGTCGATGGCGCCGGCAATGAGCTGCCGTGGGACGGCAAGGCCTATGGCGACCTGCTGGTCAAGGGTCCCTGGATTATCAGCAAATATTTCAAGGGCGAGGGCGGTTCGCCGCTGGTGGACGGCTGGTTTCCCACCGGCGACGTCGCCACCATTGATGCCGAGGGCTATATGCAAATCACGGATCGCAGCAAGGATGTGATCAAGTCCGGTGGCGAATGGATCAGTTCCATTGACGTGGAAAATATCGCCATGGCGCATCCTGCCGTGGCGATGGCGGCCTGCATTGGCATGAAACACCCCAAGTGGGATGAACGCCCCATCATCGCTGTGGTCCGAAAACCAGGTGCCGAGGTGTCGCGTGAAGAACTCCTCAATTTTTACGATGGAAAGACAGCCAAGTGGCAGATTCCGGACGATGTCGTCTTTGTGGATGCGATTCCACTCGGAGGCACTGGCAAGATGCAAAAAATAAAGTTGCGTGAAATGCTTGCGGATTACCGGCTGCCGGATGCCTGAGCTTTGACCGGCCGTTGCACGACGCAGGGTGCACCGGCCTAGGGGAAACCCCTTGCGGCGCGATACACAAATGCAGGTACGCTGAGCGGGTTTCAACACACTACAAACTTGGAGAATTCTTATGAAATTTGCAATCAGATTGGTCGCCACCGCAGCTGCCGTTTTGTGCGTTGGCACTGCGTTGGCCCAGAAGGGTGAGACTGTCAAAATTGCTTTCATGGATCCGCTTTCGGGCCCGTTTGCCAACGTTGGACAAAACCAGCTCAAGAGCTGGCAGTTTGCCGCCGAGTATCTGAGTGGCGCCAAAAATTCCGCCGGGGTGAACTTTGTTGTCAACGGCTTTGACAACAAGGGGTCGCCACAAGAGAGTTTGAATACGCTCAAGGCCGCCATTGACCAGGGCTTCCGCTACATCACGCAGGGCAATGGTTCGGGCGCCGCTTTGGCGCTGTCGGATGCCGTGGCCAAACACAACGAGCGCAACCCAGGCAAAGAAGTTGTGTTCCTGAATTACGCTGCCGTTGATCCTTCGCTGACCAATGAAAAGTGCGACTATTGGCATTTCCGTCTGGACGCAGATACCACCATGAAGATGGAAGGCTTGACGACTTTCATGAAAGACCAGCCCAAGGTCAAGAAGGTCTATCTGATCAACCAGAATTACTCGCACGGGCATCAGGTTGCCAAGTACTTCAAGGAAGGTATGGCCCGCAAGCGCCCGGACGTACAAATTGCCGGTGAAGACCTGCACCCGATCGGACAGGTCAAGGATTTTGCCCCTTACGTGGCCAAGATAAAGCAGTCCGGCGCAGACACCATCGTGACGGGCAACTGGGGCACCGACCTGACCCTGCTGGTCAAGGCGCTAAATGACGCTGGCCTCAAGCTGCCCTTGTACACCTACTACGCGCAGGTCACTGGTACCCCGACCGCACTGGCTGCCGGTGGCGACAGCGAGGTTTACATCATTGCCTATGGTCACGCCAATCACACCGGCGAAATCTTCACAATGGCCACTGAATTCAAGAAGAAATTCAATGACGACTACTACACTCTTGCCACTTACAACGGTATCAACCTGATGGCCGGGGCGATTGCCAAAGCCAGGTCGATCGATCCGGTCAAGGTGGCAGCGGCGCTGGAGGGGTTGACAGTCAAGAGTTTTGCCGGCGAAGTGACCATGCGCAAGAGCGATCACCAATTGCAGCAGACCATGTTTGTGACCAAGTGGCAAAAGGCCGACCAGAAATATCCCTACAGCATTGAAAACACGGGCTACACCACGGTGTCGGTCAAGCAGATGGATCCCTACGTGTCCAGCACGCCGACCAGTTGCCAGATGAAACGACCCGCGTAAACACGGTTTTTGTTGATGGGTTGCCCGGGCATCGCAAATAGACTGGTGGGCCAGACCGGACTGTGGGGCTGTCGCATGGGCGATTCGCGTAGGGGAAATCCCTCGTGGTGCAATGCACAATTGCTTGTACGCTGGGTAGGTGTCAAGCGAATACAACCTTGGAGATGACTATGAAATTTGCATTCAGATTTGTGGCAGCGGCAGCCGCTGTTTTGTGCGTTGGTGCGGCCTTTGCGCAGAAGGGGGAAACCGTCAGGATTGCCATGCTGGAGGGTTTGTCGGGGCCAATGGCCAATGTCGGGCAGAACCAGCTTAAAAACTGGCAATTTCTTGCGCAGCGCATGAATGGCGCGAAAAATGCCGCTGGCGTCAATTTCGAGATCGTCGGCATGGACAGCAAGGGCTCGCCGCAAGAGGTCCAGAACACATTGAAAGCAGCCATTGACCAGGGCTTCCGCTACGTCGTCCAGGGCAACGGATCAGGCGCTGCGCTGGCGCTTGCCGACGCGGTAGCCAAACACAACGAACGCAATCCCGGCAAGGAAGTCATTTACCTGAATTACTCGGCAGTTGATCCATCGCTAACCAATGAGAAATGTTCCTATGCGCATTTCCGGCTGGACGCCGACACGTCAATGAAGATGGAGGCGTTGACCACCTTCATGAAGACCCAGCCCAAGGTCAAGAAGGTCTACCTCATCAACCAGAACTACTCGCACGGCCATCAGGTTGCGAAGTACTTCAAGGAAGGGCTGGCCGCCAAGCGACCTGACGCTTCCATTGCCGGTGAAGACCTGCACCCGATTGGACAAGTCAAGGATTTCGCCCCTTATGTGGCCAAGATCAAGGCCTCGGGAGCCGACACCATCGTTACCGGCAACTGGGGGCAGGACTTGACATTGCTGGTGAAGGCATTGAACGAGGCCGGCATGAAGCTGCCAATCTATTCCTATTACGCCGGAGTGTCGGGTACGCCGACCGCGCTTGCCGCTGGTGGCGATATCGAGGTTTACCAGATTGCCTACAACCACTCCAATTACCCCGGTGAATTGGGTGCCATCATGAATGACTTCCAGAAGCAGTTCGGCGAAGATTTTTACACTTTTTCCATCTACAACGGCATCGTCCTGCTGTCAGATGCCATGGCAAAAGCCAAGTCCACCGACCCGATGAAGGTTGCCGCAGCTATGGAAGGACTCAAGTTCAAGGGTTTCAATGGCGATTCTGAAATGCGCAAGTCAGACCACCAGATGCAGCAGGGGCTGTATATTTCCAAATGGCAAAAGGTCGACAAGAAATATCCCTACAGTGTGGAAAAAACCGGGTACACGTTTGCGCCTGTCAAATACATTGAGGCCTATGTCGCCAGTACGCCGACCAGTTGCCAGATGAAACGTCCGGGCTGATACCCGGTCAGGATCGACGCCAGGGGATCCTGGCGTCGGACAGGCATAGCGCGCCGGTCCTTGTCGGCGCGCCCGGTGTTTCTGCCGTTTGAATCTGTCCCTCGACTGTCATTCATCACATCAAGAGTGCTCCATGGAGTTCTACACCATATCCCTGCTCAACGGCGTCAGCTATGGCCTGCTGCTTTTCATGTTGAGCTCAGGGTTGACCCTGATTTTCAGCATGATGGGCGTACTCAATTTTGCGCATGCCTCGTTTTATATGCTGGGTGCTTATTTTGCGTTTACCGTGACCTCGGTGCTCGGTTTTTGGCCGGCTCTGCTGTTGGCGCCCCTGCTGGTTGGCGTGCTCGGAGCGGCATTCGAGCGCTATTTTCTGCGGCGAGTCCACAAGTTTGGGCATGTGCCGGAACTTCTCATTACGTTTGGTCTGAGTTACGTTATTCTGGAGGTAGTGCAACTGGTCTGGGGGCGCAGTTCTGTTGATTACCGGGTGCCGGTGGCGCTGGATGGTCCGTTGTTCACCTTGTTTGGCACGCAGTTTCCGATGTACCGCGCTTTCATGATGGCGGTGGCGCTGTTGATGCTGCTGGCTATCTGGCTACTGCTCACGCGCACGCGGATCGGACTCGTCATTCAGGCGGCGCTGGCGCATCCGGAGATGGTGGAAGCCTTGGGCCATAACGTGCCACGGGTTTTTATGCTGGTGTTTGGCGGCGGCTGCGCCCTGGCTGGTTTGGCCGGCGTGATCGGTGGCAATGCGTTCATTACGGAACCGAGCATGGCATTCTCGGTCGGTGGAGTCATCTTTGTGGTGGTGGTAGTGGGTGGTATGGGATCACTGGCAGGCGCATTTCTGGCCTCGTTGCTGATTGGTGTTCTGCAGACCCTTGCGGTGGCCATTGATGCATCCGTACTGTCGGCGTTGCAGACGCTGGGCGTGATGTTGACACCTTCCACCTTTGGCTATGCGCTTCTGAAACTCAAACTCAGCCAGGTGGCGCCGATCCTGCCCTATCTTTTTCTGGTGCTGATCCTGATTTTCCGGCCCAAGGGCCTGCTTGGAACGCGGGAGGGTTGAACCAATGAACAGCCAGGTCTATGAATTCAAGCCGTTCAACGTTGGCCGGGTAGTGGTGTGGTTCCTGTTTGCGCTGGTGCTGATGACAGCGCCTGTGGTATTTACAAGCAGTTTGAGCCAGACGATGCTCAGCCAAATGGGAATTGCCATCATCGTTTGCCTTAGCTACAACATCCTGCTGGGGCAGGGCGGGATGCTCAGTTTTGGTCACGCTGTCTACTCCGGCATGGGATCATTTCTGGCCATTCACACCTTGAATCTGGTAACCGGCGGACTGCCATTGCCGGTCAGTTTGATCCCCATCGCTGGTGGCCTGGCCAGCATGGCGGTTGCCGTGCTGCTGGGTTGGGTCACCACCAAAAAGGCGGCAACCCCTTTTGCCATGATTACCATGGGCATTGGTGAACTGGTGTGGGCCATGTCCCTGATGTTTCCGGAGTTTTTTGGCGGTGAAGGCGGCGTTTCGGGCAACCGGGTGGCCGGAGCCAAAACCTTTGGCATCACGTATGGACCGCAAATTCAACTCTATTACCTGATTGCCGCGTACACCTTTGTTTGCACGGCCCTGATGTTTGCGTTTACCCGTACGCCGCTGGGGCGCATGCTCAATGCCGTTCGTGACAACCCCGAGCGCGTGGAGTTTGTCGGCTATGACACGCAGAAAGTGCGCTATATGGCGTTTATTGTTGCGGCTTTTTTTGCCGGTGTATCGGGCGGTCTGGCGGCGCTGAATTTCGAGATTGTCACTTCCGAGGTTGTTAGCGGCTATCGTTCCGGTGCGTATTTATTGTTTACCTTTTTGGGCGGTGCGACATTCTTCTTTGGTCCCATCATCGGCGCCATTTTGATGGTTCTGGCGTTTGTGCTGCTGTCCGAGTTCACCAAGGCGTGGCTTCTGTATCTGGGCCTGATATTTTTGTTCATGGTGATGTACGCTCCTGGTGGCGTCGCCTCGCTGATCATGATGAACCTGCGCTTGGCCCTGTTTGGTTATCTGCGCAAGCTGTGGGTCAGTTATGTCGGGCTGGCGTTGACGGCACTGGTGGTGCTGATTGGCGCTGGCGCCATGATTGAAATGGTTTACCACTTGCAACTCAATGCAGCACTCGGTCCGAATGTGCGATTTTTGGGTGCGGTGCTTGATTCCAAAGGGCTCAACAGCTGGTTCGGCTCCGGCTTTGTAATGCTGACCGGGTTAGGACTGTTTGAGATTTGCCGCCGGCAGTTTGCCAAAGAGTGGGGTCAGACTCAGGAAGAAATTGAAAAGGAAATCAAACGCAGGGCCGCGCTATGACTTATGCCCTTGAGCTAAAGGACTTGCGCAAGAGTTTTGGCAAGACCGAGATAATTCGCGGCATCAATGTGGCCATCCCGGCGGGAGAACGCGTCGGCATCATTGGTCCCAATGGCGCGGGCAAGTCGACGCTGTTCAACTTGATCAGTGGCCGCTTTGAGCCCAGCAGTGGCGAGGTACTGCTCAATGGCCATGCTATCCACGG
Source organism: uncultured beta proteobacterium (assembly GCA_963750815.1). Classification (GTDB taxonomy): domain Bacteria; phylum Pseudomonadota; class Gammaproteobacteria; order Burkholderiales; family Burkholderiaceae_C; genus Rhodoferax. The sequence continues at coordinate 2,501,295 of CAVVRS010000002.1, read as the reverse complement.
GAAGAAGCCGTTTGAGATCAATCGCCTGGGTTTGAGCCGGAGTTTCCAGATCACCAATATTTTCCCCAAGCTCAGCGTATTCGAGAATTTACGCTGCGGTGTGCTATGGAGTCTGGGCTACAAATATACGTTTCTGAAGTTTCTGGCGGACCTGACGGATGCCAATGACAGGGCTGACGAACTGATGGAGATGGTCAAACTGGACAAAAAACACGATGTTCTGGCAATGAATCTGACGTACGCCGAGCAGCGTGCGCTGGAAATCGGCATCACCATCGCGGGTGGTGCCAACGTCATTCTGCTGGATGAACCGACCGCCGGCATGAGCAAGTCCGAGACCAGCCGTTTCATCAAGTTGATCAAGGATGTCACGGTGGGTAAAACACTTTTGACTGTGGAACACGACATGGGTGTTGTTTTTGGTCTGGCAGACAAGATTGCCGTGGTGGTGTACGGCGAATTGCTGGCCTATGACACGCCTGAAGCAGTGCGCACCAACCGACTGGTGCAGGAGGCCTACCTCGGCTCTGCGGTGGCTGACTCGCAGGTTGCGGCGGGGGCGGCATGAACCCGGCTTTCGGCACTGCCTTTGCGTTTTGCAATCCGGGGCTGGCCAGTTCTCCCACGCATAGCACGATTGAGTCCTGAACATGCTGAACATTGAAAATCTGCACGCTTTCTACGGCAAGAGCCATGTGTTGCATGGTGTTCACTTTGATGTGAAAGCCGGTGAAATTACCGCGCTGCTGGGGCGTAATGGCTCGGGCCGTTCCACCACCGCCAAGGCGATCATGGGTCTGGTTGATTGTGAGGGTTCCCTGCGCTGGAAGGGGCAGGAAATTTTGGGCAAGAGGACTTTTGAAATTGCCCATTTGGGTATTGGTTACGTGCCCGAAAGCCGCGATATTTTTCCAACTCTGACAGTAGAACAGAATTTGTATCTTGGGCAGAAAAACGCCCGTACTGCGGGGCGCTGGTCACTCGACGATATGTATCAGATGTTTCCGAGACTTAAAGAGCGCCAGCATACACAAGCTGGCGTTATGTCGGGTGGCGAGCAGCAGATGCTGACCCTGTGCCGCACACTCATGGGAGACCCTGACCTGATCATCATTGATGAGCCGACGGAAGGGTTGGCGCCCAAAGTTGTTGAACTGGTGGCGCAATACCTGAAGGAACTCAAGAAGCGTGGCATTGCCGTGTTGTTGATCGAACAAAAATTGACCATTGCCATGGACATCTCAGACCACTGCATGGTGATGGGACATGGCAGCATTGTTTTCACTGGAACGCCAAGCGAGTTGCGCGGTGACGGCTATATTCGCAAGGAGTGGCTGGAGGTCTGAACCGGGACGCCGGAAGAACGCAGCGAGGGTAATCATGCTAATGTCAGCCATTCGTTTCGTTGCGGTTATTACCGTTTTTGTTTTTTGTTGTCGCCCTGGCCAGGCCGCATCGGTGGCTCCGGTCGCCGCCGAGCACGGCATGGTCGTGACGGCCCAGCACCTGGCAACGCGAGTTGGCGTGGACGTGTTGAAGAAAGGTGGCAACGCCGTCGACGCGGCCGTCGCGGTTGGCTATGCACTGGCGGTGGTTTACCCGGCGGCGGGAAATTTGGGTGGTGGCGGTTTCATGACGCTGCATCTTGCGGATGGTCGCAGGACTTTCCTGGATTTTCGTGAAAAGGCCCCGCTGGCGGCCACGGCCACTATGTACCTGGATGCCCGTGGCAATGTTGTGGAAGACCTGAGCACCAGCGGTTACCTGGCCGTCGCTGTGCCGGGTTCAGTCGCTGGGATGGAGATGGCGCACGCCAAATATGGCACGTTGCCGCGCGCCGTTCTGATGGCACCGGCCATTCGACTGGCCGAACGCGGTTTCGCCCTGACGCAAGGCGATGTCGACATACTGGAAACGGCGACAGCCGATTTGCGCAAGGACGCGCCGTCCGCCGCCATTTTTCTCAACAAAGGCGGGGCCTTTCAACCCGGCCAGAGGCTGATCCAGAAAGACCTGGCCAAAACACTGCGTTTGATCAGTCAGCATGGTGCCGACGGTTTCTATAAAGGGGCCGTTGGAAAGGCCCTGGTAAAGGCCAGCAACGCTGGCAAAGGTATTCTTTCACAGGCCGATCTGGATCAATACACGGCACGTGAAATGGCGCCGGTGGAGTGTGACTACCGGGGCTTTCATATTGTCTCGGCACCACCTCCCAGTTCAGGCGGCGTAATGATCTGTGAGATTCTGAATATTGTTGAAGGCTATCCACTGAAGGAATTGGGCTTTCGCTCGGCCCAAGCCATGCACTACCAGATCGAGGCCATGCGCCACGCCTATGTGGATCGCAATAGTTACCTTGGCGATCCCGAGTTCGTGAAGAATCCCCTCCACCGTTTGCTTGACAAAAGCTATGCGGCCGCAATCCGCGCTGCCATCGACCCGGCCAAAGCCGGTGTTTCCGTGGACCTGAAGCCAGGTGTTGCGCCGCACGAAGGCAGCAACACGACGCACTATTCAATAGTTGACAAGTATGGAAACGCCGTTGCAGTTACCTACACCCTGAATGACTGGTTTGGCGCCAAGGTGACGGTCGCCGGCACCGGAGTTCTGCTGAACAACGAGATGGACGATTTCACGGTCAAGATCGGTGTCCCCAATCTCTACGGTCTGGTGCAGGGGGAAGCCAATGCCATTGCGCCCGGCAAACGGCCTTTGAGCTCGATGAGTCCGACCATCATCAGCCACGCGGGCAAACCGGTCATGGTGTTGGGTACACCGGGGGGTAGTCGCATCATCACGGTGGTGACACACACGATCATGAACATGATTGACTATGGCATGAATGTGCAGGAAGCCGTCGACGCGCCACGATTTCATCAGCAATGGCTGCCTGACTTGACCAATGTGGACAGTTTTGGAGTCAGTCCCGACACCCGAAAAATCCTGACTGATATGGGCCACAAGCTGGGTCCTCCGCAACCAGGCAGCCACCTGGCGGTGATTCTGGTCGGCGCCCCGTCTCTGGGTGGCAAACCGCGTGGAACCAACCGTTTCTATGGTGCAAACGATCCGCGGCGCAACACCGGACTGGCGCTGGGCTACTGACCCCGGTGACGTCTCCCGCCTTTGTCACGACCGGGACAAACACGAATACCCGGATCGGTCAAATCTTCTAGAATGAAAAAGAACGACTGTTCTATTTTTTCTGACTGTTTTCTTCAAGGAGCAACCGCATGACGGCTCTATACCAGGTCCACAACAGCGTGGCCGTGATTACCCTGAACAATCCACCGGTCAATGGCTTGGGTCTGTCAACACGACTGGCCATTGCCGATGGGCTGGCCAACGCCAATGCCGATGGCGCCGTGACGGCGATCGTTATCACCGGAGCCGGCAAGGCGTTCTCTGGGGGTGCCGATATCAAGGAGTTTGGCAGTCCCAAGGCAATGCAGGAGCCCAATTTGCTCAGCGTGATTCTGGCTGTCGAAAATTCATCGAAACCGGTCGTGGCTGCGATTCACACGGTTTGCATGGGGGGCGGGCTGGAGCTGGCTCTGGGTTGCCATTACCGCGTTGCGGCGCCCGGCACCAGCGTCGCGCTGCCTGAGGTCAAGCTGGGTTTGCTGCCCGGTGCCGGTGGCACGCAGCGATTACCCCGCGCGCTGGGTGTAGAGCCGGCTTTGAACATGATTGTCAGTGGTGAGCCGATCAAGAGCGAAATGCTGGCCATGTTGCCGGGTCAAAAGCTGTTTGACAAAATGGCCGCGTCGGGCGAATCACTGCTGGCCGAAGCGCTGGCCTTTGCCGTTGAAGTGGCGGCGGTACGTCCGTTGCCTCTGGTGCGCAACCTGCCGTGCAAACACCCGCAGGGTGACGCCTACTTCCAGTTCGCGCGAAACATGGTCAAGGGCATGTCGAAAAATTTTCCGGCGCCAGCCAAATGCGTTGACGCCGTTGAGGCCGCCACCAAACAGAAATTCGAAGCAGGTCTGTTGACCGAACGCGAGTTATTCATCAACCTGATGTGGACGCCCGAAAGCAAGGCCTTGCGTCACATCTTTTTGGCCGAACGCGCCGCATCGAAGATTCCGGATGTGCCGGCTGATACACCCCAGCGTGTCATCAAATCAGTCGCAGTGATTGGTGCCGGCACCATGGGCGGCGGGATTTCCATGAATTTCCTGAACGCTGGCATCGCCGTCAGGATGCTGGAAATGAAGCAGGAGGCGCTGGACCGCGGCGTTGCCACTATTCGCAAAAACTACGAAGCGCAGGTCAAGAAAGGCAAGTTGAAGCAGGATAAATACGAGCAACGCATGAGTTTGCTGAGTACGACGTTGAGTTATGACGACCTGAAAGACGCTGACATGGTAATTGAGGCCGTGTTTGAGGAAATCGGCGTCAAAGAAGCTGTCTTCAAGGAGCTTGATCGTGTCATGAAACCTGGTGCTATTCTGGCCTCCAACACATCGACCCTGGACGTCAACAGGATCGCCTCGTTTACCGGGCGACCGGAAGACGTCGTCGGTCTGCACTTCTTCAGCCCGGCCAACGTGATGAAGCTGCTCGAAGTGGTACGAGGCGCCAAAACATCCAGGGAAGTGATGGCGACCGTGATGACCGTGGCCAAGAAGATTAAAAAGACGGCGGTGGTGTCCGGCGTTTGTGATGGCTTCATTGGTAACCGGATGATTGAGCAATATGGTCGCCAGGGTGGCTTCCTGCTGGATGAGGGATGCACTCCCGCTCAGGTGGACAAGGCCATTGAGAAGTTTGGCTTTGCCATGGGTCCATTTCGCATGGGCGATCTTGCCGGCAATGACATTGGCTGGGCCATTCGCAAACGGCGCTACCTTGAGAAGCCTGACATGAAGTACAGCAAGACGGCGGATCTATTGTGCGAGAAAGGCCGCTTTGGCCAGAAAACTGGTGCCGGCTGGTATGACTACGTGGCTGGCAAGCGGGAGGCGGTGCCGAATGCCGAAGTTGTCAACATGATTGAGGAGCACCGCAAGGCCCTGGGCGTCACACCGCGCAGGATTTCCGATGAAGAGATCGTGCAGCGCCTGGTCTATTCACTGGTCAATGAAGCAGCGCACATTCTTGAAGACGGAATTGCTTCCAGGGCCAGCGACATCGACATGGTTTACCTGATGGGTTACGGCTTTCCGATTTATCGGGGTGGTCCCATGAACTACGCTGATCAGGTTGGCTTGTTCAATGTGGTCCAGGCCATGAAGCGCTTTGCGCAAAATCCGCTGGATGACGCCAAATTCTGGCAGCCGGCTCCCTTGCTGGCCAGACTGGCAGCTGAGGGCAAGACCTTCAGTTAGGCGTTTTCCGCAGTACCGGCCAAGCCATGATCAAGAAAATCCTTATCGGCCTGTCAGCCCTCGTTTTGCTGCTGGCGGCTGTGCTGGCCGTCAATACCTGGCGCAAGGGTTCGCGTCAGGTGGAGGTGTCTGCAATCGCGCCGCTGGCCATTGACGAAGCTGGCGCAGCAACACGACTGGCCGAGACAGTGCGTTTGCGTACGGTCTCGTCGCGAGATGACGCCAAGCTCAATGTCGAGCAGTTCACCCAGTTGCATGCACTTTTGCAGGAGCGTTTTCCAAAGACGCATGCGACACTCAAGCGTGAGGTGGTGGGTGACCTGAGTCTTCTCTATACGTGGCAAGGCAGCGACCCGAAGGCTCAGCCCATGATGCTGATGGCGCATCAGGATGTGGTGCCGATCGCGCCGGGCACCGAGAAAGACTGGGCTGAAGAACCTTTCTCGGGCCGGGTCAAGGATGGTTTTGTCTGGGGGCGTGGGGCATGGGACGACAAAGGCAACCTGATGGCCCAACTGGAGGCCGTAGAAATGCTGCTGGCGAGCGGCTACAAGCCCGAGCGTACCGTCTATCTGGCCTTTGGTGCTGACGAGGAAGTGGGTGGTTTTCGCGGCGGCGCCCGCATTGCCGCGCTGCTCAAGGAGCGCAAGGTACGGCTGGACTTCATCATCGACGAAGGTCTGCTGATAACTGACGGCATCCTGCCCGGCCTGAGCAAGCCTGCGGCGGTCATTGGGATTGCCGAAAAAGGCTATTTGTCGGTGGTTCTGAAGATGACCGCCAGACCCGGCCATTCCAGCATGCCGCCGCCCAAGGGCACCAGCGCGATCGCCATGATGAGCGCCGCGCTCAAGCGTATTGATGATGATCAGTTGCCCGGTGGCATTCGGGGTGTCGCAGCCGAGATGTTTGACACGGTAGCGCCCGAAATGAGCGGATTTTCGCGGGTCGCCATGTCCAATCTGTGGCTGTTTGGCCCGATTGTGCAAAAACAGCTTGAAGCTGGTCCCAGTACCAACGCCATGTTGCGCACCACGACGGCGCTGACGATTGTCAATGCCGGCAACAAGGAGAATGTCTTGCCCGGACTTGCCGAGGCCACCGTCAACTTTCGCCTGTTGCCAGGCGACACCAAAGAACAAATCATGGACCGCGTGAAAACACAGGTTGTTGCAGCCACCGGAAGTGACAAATTCGAGCTTTTCGCTTTGCCGGGCGCTGTTGATGCGTCCAAAGTGGCGCCGACTCAATCCGCTCAATATGCATTGATTCAGCGCACCATCCGGGAAGTGTTTCCCGGGACGCTGGTGGCACCGGGTCTGATGATAGGCGCCACTGACTCGATTCACTTCGGCGAGGTCAGTGACCACATTTTCAAGTTCTCACCGGTGCGTGCAAAGCCCGAAGATTTGCCACGCTTTCATGGCACCAATGAACGAATTGCAGCAAGCAATCTGGCCGAGTTGATACGCTTCTATCACCGTCTATTAACCACCGGGGCGAAAGCATCCAATTGACAAAACCTTACCGGACAGGACGCAGTCCCGTGCGGCGGGACCAGACCGGTCCTCAACATTTTTAAAAGGAAGTTTGCCATGACATCAGCCGTTATCGTTTCTACCGCCCGTACCCCGCTTGCCAAGAGCTGGAAGGGTTCCTTCAACATGACGCATGGCGCCACACTGGGCGGGCATGCCGTCGAACACGCCATTTTGCGGGCCGGCATTGACGCGGCAGAAGTGGAAGATGTCATCATGGGGTGTGCCACTCCCGAGGGCGCCACAGGCGCCAATATTGCGCGCCAGATCGCCTTGCGCGCCGGTTGCCCGGTCACTACGTCGGGTATGACCGTGAATCGATTTTGTTCGTCAGGTCTGCAAACCATTGCGCTGGCCGCGCAGCGTGTCATGGCCGGCGAGGGAGATATCTACGTGGCCGGCGGAGTTGAAGCCATCTCCTGCGTGCAACTGGAAATGAATCAGCATATGCTGGCTGACCCGTGGTTGGTCAAAAACAAGCCCGAGATCTACTGGAACATGCTGCAAACCGCAGAGAACGTGGCCAAGCGCTACAACATCAGCCGCGAAGCAATGGACGAATATGGTGCGGCCAGTCAGCAGCGCGCCAGCGCCGCGCTGGCGGCAGGGCTTTTTGATGCAGAGATTGCGCCGATCACCGTCACTATGGGTGTCGCAGACAAGGTGATGGGGTTGAGCACAAAAAAGGTGACGGTCAGTCTGGACGAGGGAATTCGCGCCGGCACCACCGTCGAGGGAATCAGCGGACTGCGCTCTGCGGTACCGGGTGGCTTGATAACGGCCGGCAATGCCAGCCAGTTCTCTGATGGCGGCGGCGCCGTCGTGGTGATGCATGAGTCAGTTGCCGCCAAAAAGGGCTTGCAGCCACTGGGTCGGTTTTTGGGCTTTGCCGTGGCCGGCTGCGAACCCGATGAAATGGGCATTGGCCCGGTGTTTGCCATTCCCAAGGTGCTCAAGCGCCTGGGTCTGAAGGTCAGCGACATCGACTTGTGGGAACTCAATGAAGCCTTCGCAGTGCAGGTAATTTACTGCCGTGACAAACTGGGCATTCCGGGGGACCGCCTGAACGTCAACGGTGGCGCTATTGCCGTCGGACACCCCTATGGTGTCAGCGGGCAGCGTTTGACCGGCCACGCACTGATTGAAGGCAAACGCCGCCGTGTCAAGCGCGTCTGTGTCACCATGTGCATTGGGGGTGGCATGGGGGCAGCCGGTATTTTTGAGGTGCTTTGAGCCATTGCCGGACCGGTCACAGCCCGGTTTTCGCTCCGTCCAATCAAGCATGGAATCAACCACCGTCGTATCGCCCGCCGCCTTCCTTGCCCTTGGCCAGGGGGTGTTGGCGTCCCAGCCGTTCAGTGTACTGATCGGCGCGGAGCTGCACCAACTTTCGTCAGGACAATGCGAACTGCACGTGCCGGTGACCGATCAGATTCGCCAGCAGCACGGTTTTGTGCATGGCGGCGTTGTCAGCTATGCCGCAGACAATGCTTTGACATTCGCTGGCGGCACCGCGCTGGGCCAGCCGGTGGTGACTTCCGAGTTCAAGATCAACTATCTGCGTCCAGCGCTGGGTGAGCGTTTGATAGCGCGTGCGCATGCCGTGCACAGCAGCAAATCGCAGGCCGTTTGCCGCTGCGACGTGTTTGAGGTCAAGGGGGGTGTGGAGAGGCTTTGTGCCGTCGCACAAGGCACAATCGCCGCCTTGCCGGGCGTTTCAGTGGGGTCTTCATGAGTTTGCGATCTACCGTCGATTTTCTGCTGTACCAGTGGCTCGATGCCGAATCACTGAATCAGCGGGCACGCTTCACCGACCATTCGCGTGAAACCTTCGATGCGGTGCTGGATACCTGTGAGCGCATTGCACGGGAAAAATACGCACCGTTCAATCGGTTGGTGGATACCCAGGAACCCCGCTTTGACGGCGAGAAAGTGGTTCTGCCGCAGGCCACCCATGATGCGCAAAAAGCCTATGCCGAGTCCGGCATGCTGAGCGCGGCGCAGGATTTCGAGATGGGCGGCATGCAGCTGCCCTACACGATTGAAGCTGCGGCCAATTCCTTTTTTGCCTGTGCTTCGGTCAGTATTGGCTCGGGTATGTTGACCACCGGCAATGCCAACCTGCTGATGGTGCATGGCACACCGTTGCAAAAAGAAGTGTTCGCCAGGAACGAATTTGGCGGCAGATTCTCCGGCACCATGTGCCTGAGCGAACCCCAGGCCGGCTCCAGTCTGGGCGATGTTGCGACCCGGGCCGTGCCGGATGGCGAGCGCTTTGCCAGCGATCCGCTGGGGCCACGCTATCGTCTGACCGGCAACAAAATGTGGATCTCGGCTGGCGAACACGAGCTGACCGAGAATATCATCCACCTCGTGCTGGCCAAAATTCCCATGCCCGATGGCAAGCTGATGGCTGGCACACGGGGTATCTCCCTGTTCATTGTTCCGAAGAAACTTGTGAACGCCAACGGACAACTCACCGGTCAGCGCAATGATGTGGCTCTGGCTGGTCTGAACCACAAACTGGGCTGGCGTGGCACCGTCAATACCTTGTTGAATTTTGGTGAAGGCAAGTACCTGGTCGACGGACAGGCCGGGGCCGTGGGTTATCTGGTCGGTCAACCGGGCGCGGGTCTGCGCTGCATGTTTCACATGATGAACGAGGCCCGCATCGGTGTCGGCATTGCCGCCACCATGCTGGGTATGGCCGGTTATTACGCCAGTCTTGACTATGCCAAAAACCGGCCACAGGGGCGGGCCCTGGCGGCGGGCGGCAAAGATGCGTCCCAGGCCCAGTTGCGTATCATTGAGCACGCCGACGTCAAACGCATGCTGCTGGCGCAAAAATCCTATGCTGAAGGGGCGCTCGCGCTAGCGCTTTACTGTGCCCGCCTGGTTGACGAACAACACACCGGTACTGCCGGGGCGGCCGACGAGGCGCGTCTGCTGCTCGAAGTGCTGACCCCCATTGCCAAGAGCTGGCCCAGCGAGTGGTGTCTGGAAGCCAACTCGCTGGCGATCCAGATTCACGGTGGTTACGGCTATACCCGTGACTTCCCGGTCGAGCAGTACTGGCGTGAGAATCGTCTGAATATGATTCACGAAGGCACACACGGCATTCAGGCGCTGGACTTGCTCGGGCGCAAGGTGTTGATGGAAGGCGGGCGGGCGCTGGCGTTGCTCGGTGCGCGCCTGCAGGCCACCGCTTTGCACGCGCAACAAGTTCCCGAACTTTCGAAACACGCCGATGCGTTGTTGCAGGCTTGGCAACAAGTGACAGACGCCACCGGGGCCGCCTGGTCGTGCGCCAATCCGGGCCAGGCACTGGCCAATGCGGTGCCTTACATGCAGGCTTTTGGGCACACGGTACTGGCCTGGATCTGGCTCGATGTAGCGCTTGCCGCCGTGCGTCATGATGCTACTAAATCAATAGCTGCTTACGTAGGTTGCATGGGCTCTACAACCTATTTTTATAACTATGAACTGCCAAAAATAGGGGCCTGGCTGAAGGTCGTGGCGAGTTGCGACATGACCTGTGCCGGAATGCCCGAAGACGCTTTTTAGAAGGAGACATCATGACCCGTACCATTCAACAACTTTTCGACCTCAAGGGCAAGACGGCGCTGGTCACTGGCGGCTCGCGAGGATTGGGCCTGCAGATGGCGCACGCACTTGGTGAAGCCGGTGCCCGGGTCATGTTGAGCGCACGCAAGGCCGGGGAGTTGGAGCAGGCCGTCGCTGAGCTGCAGGCGGCCGGTATTGATGCACGCTGGATTGCCGCCGACTGCGCCATTGAAACCGAGATTCACCGGCTTGCTGATGAGACGCTGCAGCGCATGGGCGATATCGACATTCTGGTCAACAACGCGGGGGCCGCCTGGGGCGCGCCCGCCGAAGACCATCCGCTTGAAGCATGGGACAAGGTCATGAACCTCAATGTTCGTGGCTACTTTATCCTGAGCCAGATCATTGCCAAGAAGAGCATGATTGCGCGCCGCTCGGGGCGCATCATCAACGTTGCCTCCATTGCCGGTCTGAACGGCAATCCGCCCGGGATGACGACTATTGCCTATAACACCTCCAAAGGGGCGGTCATCAACTTTACCCGGGCTCTGGGCGCTGAATGGGGCAAGTACAACATCACTGTCAATGCCATCTGCCCGGGTTTTTTTCCGAGCAAGATGACCATGGGTACGCTCAAGGCGCTGGGTGAGGAAAAGCTCGCCGCCGGTGCACCGCTGAAACGCCTGGGCGATGATGAAGATCTCAAGGGCTTGTGTGTACTGTATGCGTCGGCTGCCGGCAAACACATTACCGGTCAGTGGCTGGCGGTGGACGGCGGCGTCAGCGTGGTGACGGGTGGTTGATCAGAATTTCGGCATGGGATTTGGCGTTGCCATCCCCTTTGTCGATCACCTCGGTTTTGCGTTGAACTTGTTTGAGGGCGGCTTTTCCGAAATCTCCTATACGCCCAGAGCCGAGCATCTGAATTCGTTTTCCGTCACCCACGGTGGCGCCCTCATGACGCTGCTTGACGTGACCATGGCGGTGGCCGCACGCAGTGTGCAAAAAGACATGGGCGTGGTCACCATCGAGATGAAGACCACGTTCATGCAGCCAGCGCGCGGCAAGCTCACTGGCAAAGGCCGCCTGATGCACCGCACTGCCACCATGGCCTTTGCCGAAGGGACGGTTTTCGACGAAGATGGACGTGCCTGTGCCCATTCCACCGGCACATTCAAGTACGTCAAGCGCCTGCCCACCGGTCCTAAAAGTGCCAATGCGCTCGACGTGATTTCAACCGACTGACAATTTACTCAGGAACACCCCATGCCACAAAACAAGCAGATTCATCTGGACAATCGACCCACTGGCGAGGCTGTCGCCAGCAATTTCAAACTGGTTGTCGGTGACACCCCCGAACTGAAGGACGCACAGGTGCTGGTGCAACATCACTTCCTGAGTCTGGACCCTTATATGCGCGGCCGCATGAATGACGCCAAGAGCTACGCCCAGCCACAGGCCCTTGGGCAAACCATGGGCGGCGGCACGGTGGGCGAAGTGGTGGCATCAAAAAATGCCAAATTTGCGGTCGGCGACAAGGTCGTCGGTATGGGCGGCTGGCAGCAATACAGCGTGGTCGACGCTGACCAGCCCGGCGCCTTGCGTAAGGTGGATACCTCCCACATTCCCTTGAGCGCCTATCTGGGCGCGGTCGGCATGCCCGGCGTCACGGCCTGGTACGGTCTGGTCAAAATAATCGAGCCGAAGGCCGGGCAGACGATGGTGGTGAGCGCTGCGACCGGTGCCGTTGGCAGCGCCTTTGCCGCCTTGAGCAAAGCGCGTGGCTGCCGCACTGTCGGCATCGCCGGTGGTCCCGACAAATGCAAATATGCCGTGGAAGAGCTGGGCTTTGACGTCTGCATTGATTACAAGCTGCATCAGGATGCTGTGTCGCTGTCGCGGGCGCTGAAGGACGCCTGTCCGAACGGTGTTGACGGCTATTTTGAAAACGTTGGCGGCATGGTGCTCGATGCGGTGCTGACGCGCATGAACGCCTTTGGCCGCATCGCGGTCTGCGGCATGATTGCCGGCTACAACGGCGCACCGTTGCCACTCACCTATCCGGCTCTGATACTGATGAACCGTCTCAAGGTGCAGGGCTTTATCGTGAGCGAACACATGGAGTTCTGGCCCGAAGCGCTGAAAGAACTCGGCACGCTGGTGGCCAGCGGAAAGCTGCGGGCCCGGGAGTCCATTGCGCAAGGCCTTGAGGCAGCACCGCAGGCCTTTCTGGGCCTGCTCAAAGGCAAGAACTTTGGCAAGCAGTTGGTCAAGCTGATCTGAATACTGTCGTCCGCTGCCATGACCGACATCATCCTTCACCACTACCCCACCTCGCCGTTTTCAGAAAAAATCCGGCTTGTTCTGGGTTACAAACAACTGGCCTGGAAGTCGGTCATCGTTCCGTCCATCATGCCCAAGCCCGACGTGCTGGCGCTCACCGGCGGTTACCGCAAGACGCCGTTTCTGCAGATTGGCTCCGACGTTTACTGCGACAGCGCGCTGATCTGTGATGTGCTGGAGCATCTGCAACCGACACCCACGCTTTATCCGGAACAACACAAGGGTCTGGCGCGGGTACTGGCCCAGTGGGCCGACAGCACCCTGTTCTGGGCCGCCATGGCCTACAGCCTGCAAGCCCGTGGCGCCAGTGCAATGTTTGAGGGCGCACCGGCGGAATTGGCCAGGGCTTTTGGCGCCGACCGCGCCGCCATGAGTGTCGGCATGACGCGCCTGCGCCCAGCCGATGCCGGTGTCGCGTACCGGTCTTACTTGCGGCGTATCGCCAGCATGCTTGAGGGCCAGGACTTCCTGCTCGGCAGCGCCCCCTGCGTGGCTGACTTTGCCGCCTATCACCCGCTCTGGTTCTCCCGCGTGCGGGTACCGGTCATGGCTGACATTCTGGATGCCACGCCCTCCGTACTGGCCTGGATGGACCGCATGGCAGCGCTCGGTCATGGTCAAATGACAAAATATTCTGCTACTGAATCAATAGCTGTCTGCGCATTGTCAACGGGGGCTACAGCCCTGAATGATGCTGTTTTTCAGGATGAGCACGGGATTCCCCTGGGCCATCGCGTGACGGTAGCGGCAGAGAATTTTGGTCAGGAACCGACCGAAGGCGAACTGGTGGCGGCGACCCGTACCCGCTATTGCCTGCGCCGCATCGACGCGCGTGCCGGCACGGTGCATGTGCACTTTCCGCGCGTGGGCTACGTGCTCAGAGCGGCGACGCCGGCATGAAAGCAGGGACTGCTGTTACATGGCGACTGGCTGCACTGGAGCAACTCACAGCCCGGCAATTGCATGACGTGCTGCAACTTCGAAGCGAGGTGTTTGTGCTGGAGCAGCAATGTATTTTCCAGGACATTGACGGCCTTGACATGCAGGCCATGCACTTGCTGGGCCAGGGTGATGGCGAGTTGCTGGCCTACGCCCGTTGCCTGCCGGCCGGTGCCCGGTACGGCGAAGCCAGCATTGGCCGGGTGGTCACGCGCCAGCATGCGCGCGGCCATGGACTCGGGCATTTGCTCATTGCACAAGCGCTGCGGTCTGTCAGCACTTTGTGGGGTGCGCAGGCGATCCGTATCGGTGCCCAGGCGCACCTTGAAAAGTATTACAGCGCTCACGGATTCGTGGACGTTGGCAAACCTTATGTCGAAGACGGCATTGATCATCTGGAAATGATCTGGCACCCGTCAACCCTGAACCCTGGAGTTTCTCAATGATTACTGATTTCAAAGACAAGACCGCTGTTCTGACCGGCGCCGGTTCCGGTTTCGGGCTCGAATGTGCACGCATTGGTGCCCGATTGGGCATGAATCTGGTGCTGGCTGACGTGCAACAGGATGCCCTTGACAAGGCGACCGCGGAGCTGCAAGCCGCGGGCGCCGCAGTGCTGGCGTTCCAGCTGGACGTGTCCCGGGCCGCCGAGGTAGAAGCTTTGGGCCGGGCCGTGCAGCAGCGATTCGGTGCGCCGCACTTTGTCTTCAACAACGCCGGCGTTGGCGCCGGTGGCCTGATCTGGGAGAACACGGTGCAGGACTGGGAGTGGGTGATCGGTGTGAACCTGATGGGCTTAGCCCACGGAATCCGTGTCTTTACCCCAATGATGCTGCAGGCGGCTGCCAAAGACCCGGCTTACCAGGGACATATTGTGAACACTGCCAGCATGGCCGGGTTGCTCAACGCGCCCAACATGGGCATTTACGGTGCCAGCAAACATGCGGTGGTGAGCATGAGTGAAACCCTTTACCAGGATTTGTCCCTCGTGACCAGCCAGATCGGCGCCAGTGTCCTGTGTCCGTTCTTCGTGCCAACCGGGATCACCCAGAGCCAGCGCAACCGCCCGGCGCAAGTGGCATCGGCAAAACCAACCCGAAGCCAGCTGATCGGGCAAGCCATGAGCGACAAGGCGGTTGGGTCCGGCAAGGTAAGCGCGGCTGACGTTGCGCAAAAAGTATTCGATGCAATGGCCGTCAACCAGTTCTATATCTACAGCCACCCGAAGGCGATTGTTACGGTGCAGACCCGTCTCGAAGACATCATGCTGGCACGAAACCCCAGCGATCCGTTTGCCCACAAGCCCGAACTGGGTATCGAATTGCGCCGCGCCCTCAGGGCCGACTGAACAGGGTCGGTGCCAGCACCCCCGCGTCAATGCACGTTGTTGGCGCCAGCTTCGGCAAATGGATTGATCGGGATCAACAGCTGGTTTGATTTTCCAAACAGCGCGACCTGCTGGGCAACCGTCTCGTCCAGAATAAAACTGGCCGACGACGTGGCCGACAGCAGCTTGTCGGGGTGCTGCGGCCGTGCCACGATGTAGCCCTGCACATAGTCGACCCGAATTTCGATCAGCGTCTGCAACGTTGCCATGTCCTCGGCCCACTCGGCAATTACCTTCATGCCCAGGTTCCTGGCCAGGTTGACGATGGCCTCAACAATGGCAACGTTGGCCGGGTGCTGGTTCATGTCGACAATAAAGCTGCCATCAATCTTGAGAATGTCGGCGGTGAAATCCTTCAGATAGGAGAACGAGGTGTAACCGGCGCCAAAGTCGTCGAGCGCGACTTTGGCGCCGTAGCCGCGTACCTTGTTGACGAAGTTGCGGGTGTTTTCCACATTGTTCAAGGCCACGCTTTCGGTGATCTCGAGGCACAGGTGACCGACGATGCGAAGGTTTTTTTCCAGCATCGCATACACATCCTCCAGAAACTTGTCGTCGTTAAGTGAAGCGCCACTCAAATTGATGCAGATGAATTTTGTGTGTTTGAGCTCCCGGTAGTGGGTGTTGATCCAGGCCAGCGTCGTTTGCAGGACCCAGCGGTCTATCATGCTCATGCGTCCGCTGCTTTCACCCGCCGCAATCAGCTGGTCGGTGGGAACGACGTTGCCCTCGGGGTCGCGCATGCGCAGCAGCACTTCAAAGTTCAACGATTCATGCGGCGCCGTCAGCGACATGATGGGTTGCATTTCAAGATAGAGGCCATCGGTGGCTGAGCTGGTGGCAAGCTGCGCAATCAGCTTGAGTTCGGCCTCGTGGCGCCGAAACGCCGCCGACTGGCTGTCATACACCACCAGGCTGTCGTTGCTGTCACTCTTGGCTTCGCGACAGGCGCGGTCTGCCGTTGACATGGCGTCATTGAATTGCATGGAGGCGCCGATTTCGATAAGGCCGATTGAGCCGCGCACATAAAACAGGTTGTCGCCGACCCGGTAGGGCTGGTTGCCAATGCTGTCGATGATGCTGCGGCATATCACGGTGGCCAGAGCGATCGGTGTACCCGGGAGCACGATAACGAATTCGTCCCCGCCAACTCGGCCGAACAGGGGCTCGCGCGGCAGCAGGGCAGAGACGCGTCCGCATACTTGCTGCAGCACCTTGTCACCCACGCCGTGGCCGAACATGTCGTTGATCAGCTTGAAACGGTCCAGGTCCAGGTAAGCCAGTGCGATGGTTACCTTGTCCTCTGCCAGTCTGGAGAGGGCAGTGTTGAGTGTTTTCTCGATGCCGCGCCGGTTAAGTACCTTGGTCAGCGGGTCATGGCTGGCCAGGAAAGTCAGCTCATCGGTAGCCTTTGATTTTTCTGTGACGTCCTGTAGCGAGCCTTCGATCCGGTCACGCGACAGTGTGGCCTTGACGAGAAAGCGCTTCAACCCAGTGAACCCAAGCACGGGCCGACCCTTGATTTCTATCTCGAATTCTTTTTTGCTGTGC
The DNA here is from genome assembly GCA_963750815.1 of uncultured beta proteobacterium. Classification (GTDB taxonomy): domain Bacteria; phylum Pseudomonadota; class Gammaproteobacteria; order Burkholderiales; family Burkholderiaceae_C; genus Rhodoferax. The sequence goes on along the minus strand of CAVVRS010000002.1, from coordinate 2,484,640 downwards.
ACAAATTGAAGCAACCGCGTCCAGGCGCCGTCGACGAAATACTGCTGCCAGGCATTGCCGCCCTCGGTCAGTACATCCGGTCCCAACATTTCCAGCAGCGCCGGGTTGCCACTCATGAAGCGCCCCCGCAGGTTGAGCGTGAAAAGGCCTATCGGCATGGCGTCGAAGGTGTGCGCGAGTTCGGCCTGCACTGCAAGGCGCTGTGTATGTTCCTGACGCATCTGTTCGGCAATGGCAAGAGAGGCCAGCAGGCTGGATGAATATGCCGCTGTCACCGTGTTGAATGTTCCTGCCAACTGGTTGATTCCAAAGGCCGCCGCCACAATCTCGGAAAGGCCGGAAAGTAAAGTTACCGTCAATGATGCCGCATACCACAGAGCAACACGTGACCGGGTCTGAACGACTATGTTCGCCAGACTGGTCATTGCAAGCAAAAGAGCAGCCACACCCAAAGTCCACATCGCCATGAGAAAAATGTTGCGTGGAAAAACAAGTGCTGCAACAAGCAATCCCAAGCAAAGCCGCTCGGCAATGTTGAGTAGCGTGGGAAACCGACTTTTCTTCAATTCTTCACTAAACAACGCTTTGAAGAGTGTTACCGTCAACAAGGCCCATATAGCTCTTGTGACTGAACGGCCTTGTGCCAGCCAGGCGTGCGGCACCTCGTGGTTAAACCATTCTGTGTCCCAACCACCCGCTGTGGCGCTGATTCTCAACGTTACGACCAACCAGACCGCAAACATGACATAGATGCTTTGTCGATTGATCAGTGCGGTGAGCAGGACAAATATTGCCAGAACCATCATGCCGCCGTCCAGCATGCCCGACTTCCTGTGGAAATCCTTGGTTGAGATATCCAATTGCTCGGTCGACCACAAAATGATCGACAGCTTCGCAGGTCCTTGCGTTGTAGTCTTGCAAATTATTTCCTGTTCGGACTGATCCAATTTGAGGGCATAGCCGGCTTTCACTCTTACCAGGGCTCCTGTTGAATCCCCGTTTGAAACGTCACCCATTTTCCCCAGAGTATTTTGATCCCAGCAGGTCAGATCAATAATGTGACGAGATGGAAATTCAGCGATCGAGGACGCGTCGGCGATTGGTTGTGTTTTGAAGCTAAACCAAACGGGGGACTCGGAAAGCCTGGTTTCGAAAAACCTTTTGCCAGGTATGCCTGCCAATTGCCTTTTGGCGTCCTCAAGAGTTATCGGTGTAGCGGATTCTTGCAGGACGTGCAGTTCAAGCTGCTTGGCCGGAACCGCCAAATAGAGATCATCCCAAAAAGCTATTGCAATGAAAGAGACCAGGGTAATTGCTAAAGGTATGACGTAGATTGATACCGCCCACAATGCCTTTTCAACAGCAATCTGGAGCGTGCCTAGCTTCGAGTTGTCAGATCCGAAAATACGTTGAAGCATTAATCCCCGCCCAACAGGATCGACTGTAATTCACGGAAATAGATGTTCATGCTTGATTCCAGTCAAGCGCAAGCGTAGCACAATGGCACAAATGTTGCCGAAGTAGAGAAGTGTTGCTTTCGCCGTAACACTTTCAATACAGCGGGACCCGGCGGATCAGAGGGAAAGACGTGCAGCGATGCGCCCCTTTTTCGCATAAGTGGGTAGATAAATATCGTCTTCCACTGAGCGAACATCAATATCCGGATGACTTGTGTGAATAAGGAACTTTAGCAATGGATGGTTGGCTTCGGTCCATCTTGCACGTGCTGTGCCCACCTCAAAGGCCATCACTCGGTGAGGCACATTGTTCATGTGGGGGAGGGGAATGAAACCCTGCCCAGGAAACACGTCCTGGAACATGAGTTGCATATACATGCGATCCAGTGGCGACCGTGCCGCAACAACTGCCCATTCAATGTCGTTTTGCTCCCAGTAGTTGAAGAGCCCCTTGAACAACGTCAGTTTTACCAACCGACCAATGCTTCCCTGCTCAATGCCAAGACGACTCACGTGCGCAAGTGAGCAACTTGTGAGCCAATCTGGAAGATCGATTGATTGTTCAAGCGCAAGGGGTTTGTATCGATTGGTTTGGATTCGCATGGTGCCAAGCGGGCTACCGTCCAGCTTTGATTCCGCAAGCAACACAACGACCCCGGCTTCCCTGTCGATACTTTCCGGTACTTTAAGGGTTTCTGCAACGCTCGGCATGTGACGCGCATACGCCGAGTGGCGGATTTGCACTGCCTTCTTCAAATCGTCTTCGTTGCCCACTAATTTCACCGTGAACGGCAGTCGCTCTTCCGGCATGGCCGCCACGCTCCGGGCGCGACCACGGGACGAAAGTGTCTGGATGGGGCTTGGCATGAAGTCGATCGATGTGGTCTGGTTAAGCATGATGTTTCTCTCAAAAAGGTTGGTTGGACGAACCGGACAGTCCGAACTGGTCCATACGGCGCGTTAAGTTTACTTTTACTGCCGTCCCGTGTCACTGGTGAATGGGGACTTAAACCGGTAACAAGTTGTGGTGTGGCACGGGTTGCGGCGTTCGCCTGTGGCACACTCGCGGCCTTTGTTTTACGTTTTATCGATGCCAGGCTGACGCCTTGCCCAAGCCATGCAGAAAATCATCGCGCAGATCGCGCAGGAAATCGGGGTTCAAGACAAACAGGTGCAGGCCGCAGTTGAGCTGCTCGACGGTGGCGCCAGCGTGCCGTTTATTGCGCGCTACCGCAAGGAGGCTACCAACGGCCTGAACGACATCGAGTTGCGTGAACTTGAGGGGCGGTTAGGCTATCTGCGCGAGCTGCGTGAGCGTCTGCAGGCCGTCATCAAGGCCATTGAAGAGCAGGGCAAGATGACGCCTTCGCTGCGGGTTGCGCTGGCCGCTTGCGCGACCAAGCAGGAGCTCGAAGACCTGTACCTGCCGTTCAAACTCAAACGTCGAACCAAGGGGCAACTGGCGCGTGAAGCCGGTCTCGAGCCCCTGGCTGACTTGCTGTTTGCCAACCCGGCGCTCAGGCCCGACGATGAAGCGCTGGCCTACGTCATTCCTTTGCAAGCAGTGTTGCAGGGTGACGACAAACAGCCTGATTTTTCGACCGTCGCAGCGGTACTTGATGGGGTGCGTGATCTTTTGAGCGAGCGCTGGGCCGAAAGTCCCGCATTGGTGCAGGACCTGCGTCAGTGGCTCTGGACCGAAGGCCTGTTGCATGCCAGGTTGATGAATGGCAGGGATCCGGCGCAGCCCGAAGTAGCGAAATTTCGCGATTACTTTGATTACCAGGAGCCTGTCAGCAGGGTGCCTTCGCACCGGGCACTGGCGGTGTTTCGCGGTCGCAGCCTTGAGATTCTTGACGTCAAACTCCATATTTTTGAGCCAAATCAGCCTGTGGATACCGTCCAGCATGCGCAGACAGCTATCAAAACAAGAGCAACTTCGGCGCTGTCAGTGGCCGAGGCGCGCATTGCACTGCGCTTGGGCTGGAGTCACCAGGGTCGCGCTGCGGATGACTTGATTCGCAAATGGGTTGCCTGGTGCTGGCGCGTCAAACTCAGCCTGTCCGTCGAGCGCGACCTCTTCGCCCGTCTGCGTGACGCGGCGGAGAAGTTTGCCATCAAGGTATTTGCCGACAACCTGCGTGACTTGTTGCTGGCCGCGCCGGCCGGGCCGCACGTGGTGTTGGGTCTGGACCCCGGCATTCGCACAGGCGTCAAGGTGGCAGTGGTCGACGCTACCGGCAAGCTGGTCGAAACCAGCACCGTGTTCCCGCATGAACCGCGCAAGGACTGGGACGGGTCACTGCATGTGCTGGGCCAGCTGTGCGCCCGCCACGGCGTCACTCTGATTGCCATCGGCAATGGCACGGCAAGCCGCGAAACCGATAAACTGGCGGCCGATCTGATCAAGCGGATGAACCGGGCAGGGCTTGTCGAAGCCAGCGTTCCAGCAGACTCGGCGCGTACCCTCAGGCTGGAAAAAATAGTGGTCAGTGAAGCGGGCGCCTCAGTCTATTCGGCCAGTGAATTTGCATCTCAGGAAATGCCCGGCGTGGATGTCAGCCTGCGCGGTGCTGCCAGTATTGCCCGGCGCCTGCAGGACCCGCTGGCCGAACTGGTCAAGATTGACCCCAAATCGATTGGTGTCGGACAGTACCAGCATGACGTCAACCAGAGCGAATTGGCCAAAACCCTCGAAGCCGTGGTGGAGGACTGCGTGAACTCGGTCGGTGTTGACCTGAACACCGCCAGTGTGCCGCTGCTGGCGCGGGTTTCCGGACTGGGCACCGGTGTGGCCAAGTCGGTGGTGCGCTGGCGCGAGGCGAACGGCGCTTTTGCCAACCGTCAGCAGCTGCTGCAGGTGACAGGCCTGGGCGCCAAAAGCTTTGAGCAAAGTGCCGGCTTTTTGCGCATTCGGGGCGGCGACAACCCGTTGGACATGACGGGTGTGCACCCCGAAACCTACCCGGTGGTTGAAAGGATCATGCGCCACACCGGCCAGCCGGTGGCCGCGTTGATGGGGCGCGCGGACCTGCTCAAAACACTCAGGCCGGAGTTGTTTGCCGACGCCCGGTTTGGCGTGATTACCGTCAAGGACATTTTGAGTGAACTGGAGAAACCCGGTCGCGATCCGCGTCCGGATTTCAAGGTGGCGCACCTGCATGAAGGCGTGCATGACATCAAGGATCTGAAAGTCGGCATGGTGCTGGAAGGGACGGTGAGCAACGTCGCAGCGTTTGGTGCCTTTATTGATCTTGGCGTGCACCAGGACGGTCTGGCACACGTCAGCCAGTTAAGCCACAAGTTTGTCACTGATGCACGCGAGATCGTGAAAACCGGAGCCGTGGTGCGGGTGCAGGTGCTGGAGGTTGATGTCGTGCGCCGCCGCATCGCCTTGACCCTGAAGTTGGGTGCCGCACCGGCCAGACGCGCTGACACCCCCGTACAGCACAGCCAGGAGCAGGTCACCAGCATGTCATCAGCCTTCGCCAGGCTCAGGAGTGCCGCACGTTAGCGCGGCCTTCATACATAATGCGGCTGTCGGCTTGGTCGACAGCGGGTTTTTATATACGGAGTGTTGATTTCATGGAACTGAAGGCTCTGTTAGCGTTGCAATTCGTCTTCCCCAGCATTCCTCAGGTTGTTGCGCTGGTGCTCAGCGAGCTTGAGCAAAGCGAACCCGACCTGAAAAAAATTACCCAACTGATCAGCACCGATGTGGCATTGACGGTACGTCTGTTGCAGATCGCCAATTCCGGGTTTTTCAAGCTGTCGGGAAAAATCACCAGCGTATCGGAGGCGCTGGCCATTCTGGGCTTGCCGCACGTGCACACGATGACGATGGCGGCCGCTTCCGGTACTTCCTACAAGGCCTTGCCCGGCATCAATCTGCCGCAGTTCTGGAACTACAGCCGCAATGTGGCCCGACTGTCGCGCTCACTGGCGGGCGTGGTGCGGCAAAATCAGCAGGCGGCCTATACCTGTGGCCTGATTCACGCGGTCGGTGAACTGGCCATTCACATGGGTATGCCGGACGAGGTCGCCGCGCTCGACGCTGAAACTCCCCCGCTTGACCTGCGACGAGCCAAAGTCGAAAAACAATATTTCGGATATTGCTATGCCATCGTTGGCGCCGGTCTGGCGCGTCAATGGCATTTTCCGCAAGCCATGATAGACGCGCTGGAGCATCAGCCAGCACCGTTCCAGAATGAAGTTTATGAACCGCTGGCGGGGATCATTCATCTGGCAACGTGGCGCGCCCGTGCCCAGGAGGCAGGGTTGTCTGATCGTGCGCTCGCCGTCACGTTTCCAGGCCAGGTCGGCGATGTGCTGCAACTCGACATCGACATGGTGTTGCAACAGGACCCGATCGACTGGTACGCGCATACCAACAATAGCGGGTTGACCTAATACCGGTCAGTGTCGCGCTGTCTTGCCGTCAGGTGCGTCAAGCCGTTTGCGTGGCCGATGTCGTGATCGGCCCGTGCCCGCTGAACCGGTCAAGCGCCAGATAGATAACGGGCGTAATAAACAGCGTAATGGCCTGCGAGAACACCAGGCCACCCACGACTGCCAAACCCAGGGGCTGGCGCAACTCGGCGCCCGCGCCAATGCCCATGGCGATCGGCAAGGCACCCATCAGCGCGGCCAGCGTGGTCATCATGATCGGACGAAAACGCAAAATGCAGGCTTCCCGAATGGCCATGGCCGGTGCCATGCCCTGGTGCCGTTGCGCGTCCAGTGCGAAGTCAATCATCATGATGGCGTTCTTTTTGACGATGCCAATCAGCAGAACGATGCCAATGGTGGCAATGAGGGTCAGGTCCTGACCGAACGCCATCAGGGTCAGCAAAGCGCCGACCGCCGCCGACGGCAGACCTGCCAGGATGGTGATCGGGTGGATATAGCTCTCGTACAGCACGCCCAGCAAGACATAAATTACCAGCAGGGCCGCGACGATCAGTATCGCCTGGCTGCCTTGCGAACTCTTGAACACGGCCGCATCGCCGCCATAGCTGGCGATGACCGATGCCGGCATCTGGATAGCGTCGCGCCCGGCGTCGATTTTGGCGGTCGCCTCACCCAGCGCCGTGCCGGGAGCAAGGTTGAAAGAGAGGGTCACGGCCTGCAACTGGCCGACATGGTTGATTGCCATCGGTCCGACGCTGCGCTCGACGGTAGTGAAGCTCGACAGAGGTACCAGGGTGCCCGTGCCTGAGCGCACGTAGATGTTGCCCAGAGCCTGCTCGTCCTGCCTGGCTTCGGGTTCCACCTCCATGATGACCTGGTAGCTGTCGGTGGGTGAATAAATGGTTGAAACCTGGCGTTCACCAAAGGCATTGAACAGGGCCGTGCGAATGGCATCAATCGAGACCCCCAGCGTGTTGGCGCGGTCGCGGTCAATTTTGAGTTGCGCCTGCAGGCCGCGCAACTGCGAATCACTGGTGACATCGCGAAATACCGGATCGGCGCGCAACCGGTCCTGCAGCTTGGTGGCCCAGCCATTGAGCTCGTCGGCCCGCACGCTTTGCAATATGTACTGGTACTGAGCCTTGCTCTGGCGCCCGCCGAGCTGCAAATTCTGGATCGGACGCATGAAGACGGCGATACCGGCGACATCACGCAGCTTGCGGCGCAGCCCTTCGACCACCTTGGTGACAGGTTGACGCTCGCTGCGGGCTTTCAGCGAAATGAACATGCGCCCGGTATTTTGCGCACCGCTGCCGCCGTTAAAAGAACTCACCGCCGCCACGTTGGCATCGGCGCGGAAGATCTGTGCCACGCGTTCCTGCAGTTTCACCATGGCCGGGAACGAGGTGTCCTCAGCGGCTTCGGTCGAGACCTGGATCTGGCCAATATCTTCTTCCGGAAAGAAACCCTTGGGAATCACGATCATCAGCCAGGCAGTGGCAACAAAGGTCGCAGCGGCCACCGTCAGTACCAGGGCGCGGTGCCGCAAGGCCAGGTCGAGCAGCCATGTATAAGCGCCCAGCAGGGCGTCAAAGCCGCGTTCAAAGAGACGCACCAGCGCGCCCGGTGGTTTCTTGTGCGCTTCGTCGGTCAGGAAACGGCTGGCCAGCATGGGCACCAGCGTCAGTGAAACAAAGGCCGAGACCACAATGGCCAGGCCGACCACCACGGCAAATTCATGGAACAACAGTCCGATCACCCCTGGCATAAAGAAAATCGGAATGAATACAGCGATCAGCGAGGTGGAAATTGCAACGATGGTGAAGCCAACCTCACGCGCGCCACGCAAGGCTGCCTGAAACGGCGGCACGCCATTTTCAACGTGGCGAATAATGTTTTCCAGTACCACAATGGCATCGTCAACCACCAGTCCGACCGCCAGTGTCAGGCCCAGCAGCGAGATATTGTCAAGGCTGTAGGAGAAGCCCCACAGCAGAGCGACAGCACCGATCAGCGACACTGGCAGCGACAGGGCCGGTATCACGGTGGCGACAAAGCGGCGCAGGAACAGGAAGATGACCAATACCACCAGCGTGATGGTGCCTATCAGCGTGTAGGAAACGTCGCGCAGCGCTTCGCGCACCGAGACCGAACGGTCATTGACAGGCGTCATGGCAATCGACTGTGGCATCTGGCTCTTCAGCGTGGGCAGAACCGAGCGCACGGCGTCAACGACACGCACCGTATTGGCCCCAGGTTGACGCTGGACGGCAATGGTGATCGAGTTTTCGCCATTCAGGGTAGCCCAGCTCTTGAGCGTCTCCAGGCTGTCCTCCACGTGCGCCACATCGCGCAGGCGCACCGGGTTGCCGCCGCGTGTGCTGATAATCAGATCGGCAAAGTCGGCGGCATTGCGGAGTTGTCGATTGGCCTGCAGGGTCAGTGTCTGGCGCTGACCTTCCAGCGTGCCCACCGGTGTGTTGACATTGGCTGCGCGCAGTGCGGCGCTCAACTCGTCGAGCCCGATATTGCGCGCTGCCAGTGCCTGGGGTTGCACCTGAACCCGCACCGCATAGCGCTTGTCGCCAAAGATGCTGACCTGGGCGACGCCGTCGATGGTCGATAGCGTGGGCGTAATCAAATGCTCGGCGTAGTCCTGCAGGTCGGACGGGTTGACCGAAGGCGAGGTCAGTGCAATCAGCAGCACGGGCGCGTCGGCCGGATTGACCTTGCGATAGGCCGGCATGGATGTCATATCCGCAGGCAGAGAACGCTGTGCCCGCAGCAGCGCCGCCTGCACATCGACCGCGGCGGCATCGATATTGCGCCCTTCCTCGAACTCCAGTGTCAGCGAGGTTCTGCCCAGCGTGCTGGTGGAACTGATGGTTTTCAGACCGGGTACGGTCTGAAATTGTTTTTCCAGCATCAGCGCGACCGAGCTGGCCATGGTTTCCGGATTGGCGCCGGCCAGGGACGCCGAGACATTGATCACCGGGGTGTCGTAACTGGGTAACGCGGCGACCGGAATATTTTGAAAACCAAGGACGCCGGCCAGCACCACGGCCAGGTTGAGCAGTACCGTCATCACCGGACGACGGACAAAGATTTCTGAAAGATTCATGGCTTGGCCCGCACGACCAGCGCTGAGCCGGGCCGCAGGTTTTGCTTGCCATCGAGCACGATGGCGTCGCCGGCTTTGACTCCAGTGACTGCGGCGTCATTGCCCTGGGCGTTCAGAATCTGGACCGGCTTCAACACTGCCTTGCCATCCACCATGAGGTAAACAATGGTGCCGCGAGCACTTTGAATGATGGCCGCCTGCGGCACCACGATGACATTTTTCAGCGTGCTGACCGTCTGTGCAACGTCCACGAAGGCACCCGGCCAGAGCCTGCCCTGCGGGTTGTCGAACACCGCCTTGACCTTGACTGAGCCCGAATTGGCGTCCACGGCATTGTCGACAAACTGAAGCCGTCCCGTGAAACTGCCGGCGCCATCGGCCAGCGTGGCGCTGACTGCGCCGCCACCCTCTTTCAGCGCCAGTAGTGCGTCGCCCAGATTGCGCTGCGGCAGGCTGAATGCCACGGCGATCGGGTCCAGTTGCGTGATGGTTACCAGCGTCGTGACGTTGGCTTGCACGGTGCTGCCGGCGAATACATTGATGGCGCCGGCGCGTCCGCTGTTGGGTGCGGTGACGCGGGCGTAGGACAGGGCCACCTGGCTGGCATCCAGTGCCGCCTGATCAGCAGCAACAACCGCCGTCTGGGCATCGACTTGCGCCCGGCTGCTATCGAGTGCACCCTGCGAAATGAAATTCTGCGACAACAGCTGCTGCGCCCGCAGCCACTGCCGCTGGGCGTCCGCCAGGGCCGCATTGTCACGGGCGAGCTGGGCCCGGGCTTTCGCCACGCTGGCTTCATCGGTACGGGCGTCCAATGTGAAAAGCAGGTCACCGGCCTTGATGAACTGCCCCTCGCGGACGTGCACCTTGTTCACCATGCTGGTGACCTGCGCCTTGACATCGACACTGGTTAGTGGGGTGACCGTACCAGCGGCCTTGAGCGCGACCGGAAAATCACGTTGTTGAGCGAGCACCGTACTGACCGTTACCGGGGGCAGCGCCGCGGCCGGCTTTTCGCTCGCTGCACTGGCCGCTGCAGCCGGTGGCGGAACATCGGTTTTGGCGCTGCAAGCCAATAGCAGAGTTGCCGCGAGGCTGCAAATAAAGGTGCGTAAATGGTAGGCTGTCTTCATGGTTTTCCTGTATCCGGCCGGAACCTGCGTCAGGTTTTGATCAGCCCCGCTGGTAGTTCAGCGAGTTGCAATCATAAGGCCGCGACCTGCAAGCGCTCGCGGTAGCATCACGGCATGCACACCGCCCCAACCCATGTCCCGGTAGTGGCCCGGTCAATTTTTCCGGCGCTCCTGGGGTTCGTTGCGGGCACTGCTTTGCAGCTGCAGCAGGAAAGCTTGTATTCATGGCAAATTTACGGGTGTTTTATGCTACTAGGCAGCGTGCTGTGTGCGCAGACAGCTATAAAAAAGATAGCATACGACGGACCGGCAGTGATCCTTGCGCTAGCATTTTGCCTGCTCGGCTGGGGTGGCACCGGCTTGCGGGCGCTGGTCTTCATGAATGACGCGCTGGAACCTGCGCTGGAAGGCAGGGATTTGATGGTCACCGGCGTGATCGCCGGTATGCCACAGCACAACGAGGCGGGCCTGCGCTTTCGCCTTGAGGTTGAGTCAGCGCAGCTACAGAACCAGTTGATTCGTCTGCCGCGCCGCATTTACCTCGGCTGGTATGCCGGCACTTATGGCGGCTCTGGCGCCGGCGAGCCGGGTGACGTGCAACGCCCGCCCGGTGCAATCGTAGCGGGCGAGCGCTGGCAGATGATGGTGCGTCTGAAGGCACCCCATGGTGCCAGCAATCCGTCCGGTTTTGACTATGAACTATGGCTCTGGGAACAGGGCTTAAGGGCGACCGGCTATGTACGCGCCGGCCCGAAAGACCCGCCACCCAGGCGTCTGGCTCAAACTCACAGTTATCCGGTGGAACGCGCGCGCCAGCAAGTTCGCGATCAGATATTCGAGCGTCTCACGCAGCGCCAGTCAGCCGGTCTGGTGGCCGCTCTGGTGGTCGGTGACCAGAATGCCATTGACCGCGCTGACTGGGACATTTTCCGGGCGACCGGTGTGGCGCACCTGATGTCGATTTCGGGCTTGCACATCACCATGTTTGCCTGGGCTGCGGCGTTACTGACAGGCTGGCTGTGGCGACGCTCTGCTACCCTTTGTCTGTGGCTGGCGGCACCCAGCGCCGCCTTGCTCGGGGGCATAGTGCTGGCCACCGCGTATGCGTTTTTCAGCGGCTGGGGGGTACCGTCGCAACGCACGGTATGGATGCTGGCGACGATTGGCTTGTTGCGTCTGTCAGGTCGGCGCTGGCCCTGGCCGCTGGTCTGGCTACTGGCCTGCGCGGTGGTGGTGGCGGTCGATCCGTGGGCCTTGCTGCAGGCCGGGTTCTGGTTGAGCTTTGTCGCCGTCGGCGTCCTGTTCGCGACCGATTCTGGAGCGTCCCCACGGGCGCCGGCGCCGGCCTCGGCCGGGCGCAGCATGGCACGTGCCGTGGCCAGCATCCGGGCCATGCTGCGGGAACAGTGGGTTATTACCGTCGCGCTGACACCTCTAACGCTATTGCTGTTCGGGCAGGTTTCAGTGGTCGGCCTGGTGGCCAATGCGCTGGCGATTCCGTGGGTGACGCTGGTGGTGACCCCACTGGCTCTGCTGGGCGTGCTGGCGGCACCGTTGTGGCAACTGGCGAGCCTGGCCATTGTGCTGCTGGTGGCCTTTTTGCAGTGGCTTGCGGCGCTGCCGTTCGCGACCATTTCTGTGGCACAAGCACCGCTTTGGGCCGGCGCTGCGGGCGTTGTCGGTGGTGTGGTGCTGGCCATGCAAATGCCGTGGCGGGTGCGGCTGCTGGGGCTGCCTTTGCTGTTGCCGGTGCTGTTGTGGCAGGTGCCGCGCCCGGCGCCGGGGCAGTTTGACCTGTTGGCAGCGGATATTGGACAGGGCAATGCCGTTATATTGCGCACCGCCAGCCATGTGTTGCTGTTTGATGCCGGGCCGCGCTTTAGCCGCGAGAGTGATGCTGGCCATCGCGTCATCGTGCCCCTGCTGCGCGCACTCGATGCCAAACTGGACCTGCTGGTGCTGAGTCACCGTGACAGCGATCACACCGGCGGCGCGCTGGCGGTATTGAAGATGCAGGCCGGGGCCGGGTTGCTGAGTTCGATTGAAGATGACCATGAACTGCAAGAGGTGCGTCCGGCCACGCGCTGCGAGGCCGGGCAGCGCTGGCAATGGGATGGTGTGGATTTTCAAGTGCTGCACCCGCTGGCCGAAGACTACCAGGTGGTCAGCAAGTCGAACGCCATGAGCTGTACGCTGCGCGTTTCGAACGGCGTTGCGTCAGTGCTGCTGACCGGTGATATTGAACAGGCACAGGAGGCGCGTCTGGTGGCGACGGCGCAGAGTGGCGGGGCGGGTCTGACAGCCGACCTTCTGCTGGTGCCGCACCACGGCAGCAAATTTTCCAGCAGTGACGCGTTTCTGGAGGCCGTGCAGCCCCGCCTGGCACTGGTGCAGGCTGGCTACCGCAACCGTTTTGGTCACCCGGCAGAGCCCGTTTTGGTGCGTTATGCGCAGCGGCACATTCAGGTGCTGGATTCGCCCCATTGTGGTGCGGCGAGCTGGCAATCGGTCCAGCCTGGGGCTGTCAAATGCCAGCGAATTGAGAGTTTGCGCTACTGGCAGCACCGCCCGGCCTAGGCAGGTGGGGGTGGTTGGTGGAACCGATGGCCATGCCGCGGTCGAGCATCATCTCGGCGGCGGCCCACTGCGACTCCGGGCTGGTATCACCAGCAATGTCGCAGTCCAGATAGATCAGGCCGCCCTGGCGTGCCAGTTGTTGCAAGCTGGTGTGGTCGCAATCGCACGAACCCAGGCCGACGGTGACCGGGCGGTGCCCGACGTGGGCGCAAGCGTCAAGCAACCGGTGCATCAGCGACAAATCGCGCTCGGCGATGCCTGACAGCAGCAGCACAACATGTGAGTAGTCGGCCAGAAAAGCCTGTGCCAGGCCAATCTGCAAACCGTGGTCGGCCATGGCGATCACCCGTCGCACGATTTCACCATTGTCCAGATCAACATAGTCGGTTCCGACGTCCAGGGAACCCGGGCGGGAGCCGACAAAACGCCGGTGCACGACCTCGGCGTCGTGCGTCTTGCCCAGCCAGTGCACCAGGTGAAACGAATCTGTACCCAACGCCGAGCAGACCATCACGCGCTGGAAATGATCGCTCTGCGCCTGTTCGGCCGCTCGCGGATGGGTCAGGGGTGTGGACAGACGTCGCCAGATGGTGGCCGGCTCCATCGCGCGCTGATTGATGCACTCCTCGTGCAAGACCGCCACGCGTGCGGCAAAAGCACTGGGGTGTTCATGCGTATGGACTACCGCCATCGACCACGGCTCGGTCAGTCGCCGCGGGCCAGTACTCTCGTGCAATAGTTGCAGGCTCTGGTGCCGCGGGTCAGTCGAGACGCGGTTGAGTACCGCCCGCACACTGCGTGGCGGGCCTTCCATCCAGTGCATGAACCAGCCATTCTGGTAGAGCAGGGCGACGTTGACCATATCGGTCTGATGGCGATCCATCGCATGCACGCGGATATTGTTGATTTCCTCAAACACCGAATGGGTCAGGCTTGACAACGTTGCATACATCAGTCTGGCGACCCGTTCACCACGCGAGTGCGTGGTGTCGTCGTACTGGTTGACAGGGAAGCGCTGAGTGGGCAAGGGGTAACCTTTTTAGCTTTGAAGGTAAAACCCGGCGATGCTAGCCCATTGCTTTCTGCACTGAATTGATGTAGATCAGAGGGTGCGGCCTTACTGGTCGTCCCCTGGCACTACTCCCAATCCCGGAAAATTCTACAGACTAACGGGAACGGCGCTGTCTGATAGCGGCCAGGCCAAGCAATCCAACCAGCAGGACCAGGGCAATCTGCGACCACTCGGCCAGTGTCGGGACGGGTACCGGCGCAGCGCTGCAACTTGCAGTTATTGTGTCGCCGGTGCCGGTGTAGGAGTCAACAAAAAATCCCACGCCGGGACCAATTTGGGGTGCATGGAACGTGTAGCTCAGCGTGCCCGGAAAGGTTCCTCCTGCCAGCAAAGTGGTTACACCGCCCCCGTCCCCGACCACACGCCAGGTGCCGGTTCCGGCTCCCGTGGCCGTAAAGGTGAAGGTTTCCCCCTCGGTGAGGGTTCCCAATGCGCCGTTGGTGTTGCCGGCAGCACTAACAGCCCCGGCAATCCTGTAGCTTGCGCAAAATGACGACGCTGCAGCCGGTTGCGACAGTTTTGGTGCCCACCCGGCGCTGGCTGAAACGGCTGCGAAGCCGGGAGTTGCCAGCAGCGGTACTGCGGCCAGCACTGCAATCAACCAGCGTGTTGCGCAACCTTCGGAGAAAAATTTCATTTGGGTTCCTTTTTTGAATAAGGTAAGGTGAGTCGACGGCACCACGGGAAACCGGTATGCCGCCAGAAGTTTAACCCAGACGCGAGCAGGGTTTTCCTCGTTGGCGAGCGCTGCCAGGCAGGCGTTTGGCTGGTTTTTCAAGGCCTGGCGCAAAGCTTGCTAAGCTATTGGCAGGAGAGACATTGTTTATGCTGAAATTCGACGAGATGTACACCCAGCTGCCTTATGAGTTTTTCACTCACGGGGCGCAGATTCGTGAACATTACAAAATTTACGACGAATGGCTGGCACGCCAGCCCGGCGACATGATGGCCAGCCGGCGTGAAGAGGCCGAGATGATCTTCCGGCGCGTGGGCATTACTTTTGCTGTCTACGGTGAAAAGGACGAGGAGGGCGCCGGCAGCGAGCGCCTGATTCCCTTCGATTTGATCCCGCGCATCATCCCCGCCGACGAATGGGCCGGCATGGAGCGTGGCCTGGTGCAGCGGGTGACCGCGCTGAATCGCTTTGTGCACGATGTTTACCACGCGCAGGAAATCATCAAGGCTGGCGTGGTGCCGCGCGAGCAGATTGAAAACAACGCCCAGTTCCGCCCTGAAATGCTGGGTGTCGACGTGCCGAACAACATTTATTCCCACATTTCGGGCATTGACATCGTGCGCGCACCCAATGCCAAGGGGGTCGGCGAGTACTACGTGCTGGAAGACAACCTGCGCGTGCCCAGCGGCGTGAGTTACATGCTGGAGGACCGCAAGATGATGATGCGGCTCTTTCCGGAGCTGTTTAACGCGCACCGCGTCGCACCGGTGGCACATTATCCTGACCTGTTGCTTGAAACCCTGCGCGCCAGCAGCCCGGCCACCACCGCCGAGCCAACCGTAGTGGTGCTGACGCCCGGCATGCACAACAGCGCCTACTTCGAGCATGCGTTTCTGGCCCAGCAAATGGGGGTGGAACTGGTGGAGGGGCAAGACCTTTTTGTCAGGGACCGGTTCTGTTACATGCGCACGACCCGTGGCCCGAAGCGGGTGGACGTGATTTACCGCCGTGTTGACGACGACTTTCTCGACCCCAAAGTGTTTCGCCACAGCTCCACGCTGGGTTGTGCCGGTTTGATGGAAGTCTATTGCGCCGGCCACGTGAGCATTTGCAACGCGGTCGGTACCGGGGTGGCAGACGACAAGTCGATCTACCCCTATGTACCGAAAATGATCGAGTTTTACCTGGGTGAAAAGCCGATTCTCAAGAATGTTCCGACCTATATGTGCCGCAACAAGGACGATCTTGCCTACACACTGGCCAACCTGAAGGATCTGGTGGTGAAAGAAGTGCATGGTGCCGGCGGCTACGGCATGCTAGTTGGCCCGGCCGCCAGTAGCGCCGAGATCGAAGACTTCCGCAAGGCGGTGCAGGCCAACCCGGCGGGCTATATTGCGCAGCCGACGCTAAGTCTGTCGAGTTGCCCGACTTTTGTCGAGAGCGGCATCGCGCCGCGCCATATTGACTTGCGCCCCTACGTACTGAGCGGAAAAACCGTGCAGATGGTGCCCGGCGGTCTGACCCGGGTCGCGCTGAAAGAGGGGTCGCTGGTTGTCAATTCGTCGCAGGGCGGCGGCACCAAAGACACCTGGATACTGGAGAAATAAATGCTGTCACGTACCGCCGATCATCTCTTCTGGATGTCCCGCTACACCGAGCGGGCCGAGAACACCGCCCGCATGCTTGACGTCAATTACCAAACCTCGTTGCTGCCGCAATCCGAGGCGGTGGCGCTGGTGGGCTGGCAGGGTTTGCTGAGCATCAGCGAGCTATTGCCGACCTACACCGAGGCGCACGGCGACATCAATTTGCGCGACGTCATGGACTTCATGGTCAAGGACGAAAGCAATCCGTCCTCGATTGTGTCCTGCCTGAGCGCCGCGCGCGAGAATGCGCGCGCCGTGCGCGGCACCCTGACGACCGAAGTCTGGGAGACCCAGAATACGACCTGGCTGGAGGTCAAGCGCATGATCAGGAGCGGCCAGTTTGAGCGCGACCCGGGACAGTTTTTTGAATGGGTCAAGTTTCGCTCCCACCTGTCGCGCGGCGTGACCGTGGGCACCATGCTGATGGATGAGGCGCTGTACTTCATGCGTCTGGGCACGTTTCTGGAGCGTGCCGATAACACCGCGCGCCTGGTGGATGTCAAGTTTCACGCTGTGGCGAGTGATTTTTTTGGCACCGCCAATGAAAAAGATCAGGAATACGACTTCTATCACTGGAGCGCCATCCTGCGCAGCGTGTCGGGTTTTGAGGTGTATCGCAAGGTCTACCGGGACGTGATCAAGCCCGAGCGTGTCGCTGAGTTGCTGATTTTGCGCCCCGACATGCCGCGCTCGCTGCATGCCAGCCTGAATGAAGTGGTCAACAACCTGGCGCTGGTGGCCAACGAACAGTCAGGCGAAACCCACAGGCGCGCGGGCAAACTGTGCGCCGAGCTGAAGTACGGCCGCATCGACGAGATTCTGGCCACCGGCCTGCACGCTTATCTGACCCAGTTTCTGGATCGCGTCAATGATCTGGGTGCCCACATCAGCCGCGACTTTTTGATTCCGTCAGCGGCCTGACACCGCCATGCCCGAGCCGATTCTTCTTGATCTGCCCGACGCCATAACCACCGCGCGCCTGCTGCTGCGGCCGCCCCGGGCGGGCGACGCTGCGGCGCTGCTGGCCGCCATAACCGAATCGCTGCCGGAGTTGCGCCGCTTTCTCGCCTCCCTGCCGTGGGTTGCCGCCGAACAAACGCTGGCGTCGTGCGAAATATTCTGCCGCACCGGGCACGCCAACTTCATTGCCCGTAAAGACCTGCCGTTTTTGCTGTTCGAGAAAGCCGGTGGCCAACTGGTGGGTGCTGCCGGTTTGCATCGCATGGTGTGGGCAACGCCGAAAGCCGAAGTCGGTTATTGGGGCCGCACTTCGCGCCACGGCAACGGGTTTATCAGCGAAGCCGTCGACGCCTTGAGCCGCTACGCGTTCACACATCTTCGCGCTGCCCGGGTTGAACTGGTCACGGACGAAGAAAACCAGGCGTCACGAAAGCTGGCACTGCACTGCCAGTTCAGGCTCGAGGGCATTCTTCAAAATGAACGCAGGGCACCCGATGGAACGCTGCGAAACACCTGCATCTACGCGCGCTTGCCGCCAGTGTCCTGAAGATTTCGGCCCGGCAGGCATTGAGTACATCCATCAGGCTCGGCCGCATGGATTCTGTCCTGAGGCGAATGGGCGGGTCGGAAGGCTTGATTCTGGCGCGCTACGGGTTCACCTCGGCCGCCACCGCCTGCCCCAGCTCGATGACGGCCATGGCGTAGTAACTGCTCCAGTTGTAGCGGGTAATGGTGTAGAAGTTCTCGGTGCCGGCCAGGTAACCGGGCGCTGCGTCGCCATTTTGCAGTTCCACCAGCGCCAGTGGGCCTGCGTGATTTAACGCATCGCCTTCCAGCACGGCACCTCTGGCGGTGAAACTGGCGACACTGAAGGTCGGCAAAATGTCGGGTGCCAGCAGCGCGTCGAGTTCGAGTTTGCTGGCGTCAAAGGTCACCGGGTAATGGGTAGGCATGCCGCTTTGCCAGTTGAATGCCTTGAAATAGCTGGCCACCGAGCCAATGACATCGGCCGGGCTGGTGAACAGGTCGATCTTGCTGTCGCCGTCAAAATCAACGGCGTATTTGACCCAGCTCGAAGGCATGAACTGCGCCATGCCCATGGCGCCGGCATAGCTGCCGCGCAGGCTCAAGGGGTCTATGCCGCTGCGTTGGGTCAGGCTCAAAAACTGCTCCAGTTCGCCTTTGAAAAATGCGCTGCGCTCAACTGCCCTGGGGTGACGGGCCGGAAAGTCAAAAGCCAGAGTGGTGAGCGCGTCAATGACCCGGAAGTTGCCCATTTGCCGGCCGTAAATGGTTTCCACGCCAATGATGCCGACAATCAGCCAGGCCGGCACACCGGTCCCTCTTTCCGCGCGCGCCAGCGTCTCGCGGTTGTCCTGCCAGAATCTGACGCCAGCCTGGATGCGGATCGGGTCAATAAATCGGCTGCGGTAGACGCGCCAGTTTTTCACGCTACCCGTGGGCGGCGGCTGGATCAACTGCGCCACTTGCGGCAGGTAGCGCGCCTGCCCCAGAGTTTGGCGAACCCAGGTGCGGTCAAGGTCGCGCCGCTCGGCGATATCGCTGGCGGCCAGCATGACGTCGCTGCGTCGGGCGTAGGCCGGACCTGGCAGCGGTGCCGTTTTGCCATTTTTGCCCGAAATAACCCGTTTTTTTGAGTCTTTTTGGGCGCTAGCCTCCGTTGACATTGCGCAGGCAGCTATAAAAAATATAGCGTTTAAGAGGAGCTTGAACGTCACGTCGGCCAGACCAGTTGTTTGAATTCGCTTTGCAGTGTAGCCAGCGCCCGGCGTTGGCCGCCGCGTGGCGCGTAGCGTTGTGCTTCCAGGCGCAGCAGCCAGTCGCCCAGTGACTGCGCGGCCGGGTGCTCCGGTCCGAGTTGCGCCAGCACCTGCCCGGCCATGCGGCGCGGCGGACTGTTGGGCGCCAGCGCGACGCCGGCCTTTTGTAGCCTGGCCCGGGCGCGCTCGAGAAGCTTCAGCCAGGGGTCGTGCTGGCTGCGTTCCCACAGCGTCCAGGCGACCCCGGCCAGACTGGCAAGCACCACGCTGGCGCAGAGCAGGTAGAGCAGGTCTTCCCAGCTGGGCGACTCAAAACCGAGGTTTTGCAGCAGCTTGAGCTGTTTGCCCTGCGTGTAGTTCAGGATGCTCTGGTTCCAGCGGTTGTTGACAGCGTCCCACAGTGCGCGCAGGCTCACTGCAAGCTCGGGGTTGACGCTGCCCAGCAGCGCGCTGGCGAATGCGCTGCGCGGTGCCGGCAGCCGTTGCAGGGTTCCCACGCGCCCCGGCGCCACGGCCGAGGTCGGGTCAACGCGAACCCAGCCGCGCCCCGCCAGCCAGACTTCGGCCCAGGCATGGGCGTCGCTCTGGCGCACCACGGTAAAGCCGTCAAGCGGGTTGACAGCGCCGCCCTGGTAGCCGGTCACGATGCGCGCAGGCACGCCCAGAGCGCGCAACAAAATGACGAACGAGGAGGCAATGTGTTCGCAGAAACCCTCTTTGCGGTCGAACCAGAATTCATCGGCGCTGTGCTGGCCAAAGACGCCGGGATCGAGCGTATAGCCGTAACCGCCGGTGCGCAGGCGCTCCAGCACAACGGCGACCCATTGGGCGCCGTCAGCACCGGCGTAGCGCGGCTCGCGCCGCAACGCGTCAGCCAGCAGCTGGGTGCGCGGGTTTGAGCCCACTGGCAGCGTCAGCTCGTTTTGCAAGGTGCCTAGCCGCTCCGGCGGGCCGTGGCTGAAGTCGAAGTAGCTTTGCGCGCTGTAACGCAACAGGTCAGTCACCGGACGGTCTGTCAGCCATTGCAGATCGGCTGTCATGCGGGTCTCAAAACCGCTCAGGACCGGTTTGTCGGGCGTGGCGTCGAGCGTCAGCAGCCAGTTGCGCTGGTGCGGCTCCAGCGTTACCTGGTAGTTGACCGGCTGGCCCCGCACTTGCAGGTTGGCGGCGTTGCGGACCGTACCCGGACGCCGGGGCAGCCAGTCGCGGCCATCAAAAACGGATAGTACTGGCCCCCGAAAATAAAGGTTGGACTGTCTCGGTGGCGTGCCCTCAAAGTGGATGCGCATGGCAATGCTGTCGTCCAGCGCCAGACTGGCAATACTGCCGACCTGCATGGTGGCCGAGAGGCCGCTGCGCCCGCTCATGGCGTCACCCGGAACGCCCCAGAGTGGCGCCATTCTGGGAAACAGCACGAACAGCAGGGCCATGATGGGCGCACCCAGCAGTGCCATCCAGAGTGCTGTTCTGGCGGCTTGCCACAGGGGCGGGTCGCCGACCGGCATGTGGGCATTGACCAGCGCCGTCAGCAGGCCCAGCAGCGCGACCAGCATGGCCGCAGCGGTGAGCAGCGACTGCGAATAAAAGAAATTGCTCAGCAGGGCGAAGAAGCCCAGAAAAAACACCACAAAGGCGTCCCGTCTGGCGCGCAGTTCCAGTGTTTTCAAGGCCAGCAGCATGGCGATCAGGGTGACGCCGGCATCGCGCCCCAGAATGGTTTTTTGCGTAACCAGCGTGGCCAGCACGCACAGCACCAGCAATGCCAGCAGCCACCAGCGCGATGGCAGCGGCCGCAGCGCAATGGCCAGCCAGGCGCGCCACGCCAGCATGCTCGCCGCAAGAGCGCTGCACCACAGCGGGATATGGCCAGTCAGGGGCAGCAGCACCCAGGCCATCACCGCCAGCAGGAACAGCGTGTCGCGGCTGTCGCGCGGCAATTTATTGAGGTGCGGGAACCAGCGTGTGAACATGGGCAGGGCAAGCCGGTCAATACAGGGCCAGCGCCTGCAGGCAGCGCTTTTTGTGCGCCTCACCGCTGGCCGGAGCGATCTCGAGCGTGCCCAGTCGCAAACCGTAGTCAAGCCCCTGTTTCTCGGCCCGCAGCACCCAGGCACACAGGCGCGAGAGTTGCTGCTCGGGCTGCGCACTGCCAGTCAGTTGCTGGTCCAGCCACAACTCAAAGTGCTGCGCCTGCTGGGCGTCACGACTCACCAGCTTGTTGGTTTGTGCCGCTTTTTTCCAGACAATGAGTTTGCGTGGATCGCCGCGCCGATAGGCGCGCACACCATCGTAGTCACCGCTGTCGTGCGACTGCGCGCTGGTGGCACCCTCGGAGCGCGGCTGGCCCGCTGGCAATGGCGGGGGCAGCGGCTCTGGCGCCGGATAGACCAGCACCCGGGCGTTCGGGCGCCATACGGTCCAGACGCGGAACGTACCGAGCGGGAACCGTGTTTCTGCGGTCAGTGTGGGCACCCGGTGCAGACCGCGCCGCCCAGGCTTGAAGGCAATATGCACGCTGCTGCAGCCCTGGGCCGGCACATCGGTCCAGAGCCAGTGATCAGAACCCGCCACGGCCATGCCGATAGCGTGCCGTATGGCCTTTCGATTGCTGTGAATATTGATGCAGACGGTGGCACTGGTGCCGGCAAACTGGGCGTCCGGGGCTATCAGATTCATGGAAATGCCACGCAGGGTGGCATGGCTGACGTGCATGCCAACCACGGCACTGCCCGCCAGCAGGAAGGTCAACAGGTAGCCCAGGTTGAGCTGATAGTTGATGGATGCCACCAGCAATACCAGCAGGGTGCCCGCCAGCATGAAACCGGCGCCGGTTGGCAGAATGTAGACGTTGCGTTGCGTCAGCATGATGCTGTCGCGCAGCGGCAGTTGGCCCTCCAGCCACTTTTGAAACCACTTCACGGCAATGCTACCGCGTCCAGCATGGCACGCACCTGCTCGACCGGCCCACGTCCGGCGTCAGCGACCGGAACAAGTCGGTGCGCAATGGTTTGCGCCAGGATGGCTTGTACGTCGTCCGGCGCCACATAGTCGCGCCCGCTGAGCAAGGCCTGTGCCTTGGCGGCGCGCAGTACCGAGATGCCGGCGCGCGGGCTCAAGCCCATCTGGAACCACAGGCCGCTGCGGGTGGCGGCAATCAGGTCCTGCAGGTAATCAAGCAACGGCGCAGCGGCATGAACTGCCAGCACTTTTTGCTGCAACGCCTGTAACTCGGCGGCGTCGAGCAGGCTGGGCAAGGCATCGGCCATGCCACGCCGATCGAGGCCGGTCAGCAGATCGCGCTCGGCGCGGCGATCCGGGTAACCGAGCGAGATGCGCATCAGGAAGCGGTCCAGTTGCGACTCGGGCAGGGCATAGGTACCGACCTGATCGAACGGGTTTTGCGTGGCGATGACAAAGAACGGCGCGGGCAGGGCGCGCGTTTCGCCATCCACGGTGACCTGCTTTTCTTCCATTGCCTCGAGCAGGGCGCTCTGCGTTTTCGGGCTGGCGCGGTTGATCTCGTCGGCCAGCAACACCTGTGCGAACAATGGTCCCGGGTGAAACACAAAGGCCTCCCTGGCGCGCTCGTAGATGGCGACGCCGGACAGGTCGCTGGGCAACAGGTCAGCGGTGAACTGTACCCGTGAGAATTGCAGGCCAAAAGTTCGGGCCAGCGCATGGGCCAGCGTGGTCTTGCCGACGCCGGGAACGTCTTCAATCAGCAAGTGACCGCCCGCCAGCAGGCAAGCCACACAATCTTGCGTTTGTGCCGGTTTGCCGACAATCACCGTGTTAAGCTGATCAACCAGTGATTTAAGTTTTTGTTGTGCATCCATGGCACGACCTTACCAAAAAATTTCAGAGACAGGCGCGTACCGTGACTATGACCGGATACTTTACCCATCGCGATTGCTGGAAACACGAAATGGGCCCGGGGCACCCCGAATGCCCGGAGCGACTCGATGCCATCGAAGACCGTTTGTTGATATGCGGTCTGGATGTTGCGCTGGAGAGGCGTGAGGCGCCGCTGGCACCGCTGGTCGATATCGAGCTGGCTCATGGCCGCATGCACGTGGCGGCGCTGCGCGGCCTGAGCGATGGCTTGCGTGAGGAAATTGAAGCCGGTGGCCCCAGCCATGCCCAGGTTGACCCGGATACCTCCATCAACGTCAGTACCTGGGACGCAGCGCTACGCTCGGCTGGCGCAGCGCTGGCGGCGACCGACGCAGTCATTGCCGGCGAGATGGAGAACGCTTTTTGTTCGGTTCGACCGCCGGGCCACCACGCCTGCCGTGACAAGGCCATGGGGTTCTGTTTTTTCAACAATGTGGCGATTGCTGCCAAGTACGCACTGGAGCGTCACGGTTTGAAGCGGGTGGCGATTGTTGACTTTGATGTGCACCATGGCAATGGCACCGAGGATATTGTGGCGGGTGACCAACGCATCCTGATGGTGAGCTTTTTCCAGCATCCGTTCTATCCCATGGACTGGCCTCATTCTGGCGCCAGCAATCTGGTCAACCTGCCACTGCCGGCCTATACCAAAGGCATGGATGTGCGCGAACTGATTGAAAGCGCCTGGATACCGCGGTTAGAGGCGTTCAGGCCCGAGATGATTTTTATCAGTGCCGGTTTTGACGCGCACCGCGAAGACGACATGGGCCAGTTGGGGCTGGTTGAACAGGATTACGCCTGGATCACGCACCGAATCAAGGACGTTGCCCGGCGCCATGCCAGGGGACGCATTGTGTCCTGCCTGGAGGGTGGCTACAACCTGAGCGCTCTGGCACGCAGCGTGGAGGCGCATCTGAGGGTATTGGCAGATGTTTGATTCGCGCTTCACCGACCTGGATGGCTGGATTGCAGCGCTGGCCCGGCCTAGCGCACTGACCGAGCTGGCGGCACTGGCGATCTGCACCGCGTTGGCCTGGGTGCTGGCGGCGCTGCTTGGGCGCTCTGTTGGCCAGCGCGAGCGCACCTCCATCCTGTTTGGCAAACGCGTTGTGGATGGTGTGTTGTTTCCCATGTTGTTGCTGTGTCTGGCTTACCTGGCGCGGGCGCTGGTGTTGCGCTGGATGCCGGTAGCAGTTTTCAGGATCGCCATTCCGGTTCTGATCGCGTTGCTGGTCATTCGACTGGGCGTCAAGGTACTGCAGGTCGCATTCAGCGAAACACCCCTGATTCGCCTGCTGGAGCGAACTATTTCGTGGGTGGCATGGCTGGCAATGGTGCTGTGGGTCAGCGGGCTGCTGCCGGTGATTCTTGAAGAGTTGGACCAGATTACCTGGAAGGCAGGCGGCGCCACGCTATCGGTGCGCACCTTGCTGGAAGGAACTCTGACAGCTGGCGCTGTACTGATCTTTACCTTGTGGATTTCGTCGGGCATTGAAGCCCGCCTGCTGCGTTCTGCCACCGGGGGCGAGCTGTCCCTGCGCAAGGCGATAAGCAACGCCACACGCGCATTGTTGATGTTTGTCGGCCTGTTGTTGGCCCTGTCGGCGGTGGGCTTTAATTTGTCGGCGCTGTCGGTGCTGGGCGGCGCGATCGGCGTTGGCGTGGGGTTTGGTCTTCAAAAACTGGCAGCCAACTACGTCAGCGGTTTTGTCATTCTGGCTGAACGCAGCATGCGCATCGGAGACAATGTGCGGGTTGATAATTTTGAGGGCCGCATCACGCAAATCAATGCGCGCTACACCGTTATCCGGTCACTTGCCGGGCGCGAGTCCATTGTTCCCAACGAGATGCTGATCACCAGCCGCGTGGAAAACCTTTCGCTGGCGGATGCTCATGTCTGGCAGTTTACCTCGGTGTCGGTGGCTTATGACAGCGATGTCAGTCTGGTGATGCGTCTGCTCAGGCAGGCGGCCCTCAATCATCAGCGCGTGTTGCTTGATCCGGAGCCGTCAGTTGCCCTGTCGTCATTTGGCGCGGACGGACTGGAGTTCACCGTGGGGTACTGGATTGCCGACCCGGAGAACGGCAGCCTGAATCTCAAATCGCTGATCAATCTCGACATCCTGAAGACGTTACGCGACAACCAGATCGAGATACCTTTTCCGCAGCGTGTTGTGCATACGCGTACCGCATGATCTCCGGGAACAAGTGATTTGACTCTGCGGTTATAATAAAAAAGCACGGTCGTACTATTTTGTTTTCTGCTGACGGATTGTCGTGTGAATGACTAAGCTGACGGGCGACACCGCATAGAATCCTGGTTGACGTGCACGTCAACGCTGTTGATGCAAGCATTGAGTAATTCGCCGAATTCGTAACTATCTGGAGTAGAGCAATGAAAGTCCTGGTCGCAGTCAAGCGCGTGGTGGACTACAACGTGAAGGTCCGCGTCAAGTCGGACAACACCGGTGTAGACATCGCCAACGTCAAAATGAGCATGAATCCTTTTGACGAGATCGCCATCGAAGAAGCCGTTCGCCTGAAAGAAAAAGGCGTGGCAACCGAGATCATCGCCGTCTCCTGTGGCGTCAGCCAATGCCAGGAAACACTGCGCACGGCCATGGCCATTGGTGCGGACCGCGCCATTCTGGTCGAAACCAGCGAAGAACTGCAACCGCTGGCGGTCGCCAAATTGCTCAAGGCGGTGTTCGATAGAGAACAGCCGGGCCTGGTGATCCTGGGCAAACAAGCCATTGACGATGACTGCAACCAGACCGGGCAGATGCTGGCCGCCCTGGCAGACTTGCCGCAAGCGACCTTTGCCAGCAAAGTGCAGGCAGCCGACGGCAAATTGATGGTTACGCGGGAAATCGATGGTGGCCTGGAAACGATCTCCATCAGCCTGCCGGCCGTCATCACCGCCGATTTGCGTCTGAACGAGCCGCGCTATGTGACCCTGCCCAACATCATGAAGGCCAAGAAAAAACAGCTTGACATCTTCAAGCCCGAAGAACTTGGTGTCAACGTGACGCCGCACATCAAGACGCTGAAGGTTAGCGAACCGCCCAGGCGCAGCGCCGGCATCAAGGTGCCCGACGTTGCCACACTCGTAGCCAAACTCAAGAACGAAGCCAAGGTGATCTAAATGACATCATTAGTTATTGCTGAACATGACAACGCGTCCATCAAGGGCGCCACCTTCAATACCGTCACCGCTGCCCTTCAGTGCGGCGGTGACGTGCATGTGCTGGTCGCTGGTGCCAATGCCGGTGCCGCTGCTGCAGCAGCAGCGCAGATTGCCGGTGTTGCCAAAGTACTGCACGCCGATGGGGACTCCCTTGCCCATGGTCTGGCGGAAAACATGGCCGCGCAGATCGTTGCTCTGGCCGTCAATTACAGTCACATCCTGTTCCCGGCGACGGCCTCGGGCAAGAATGTCGCCCCGCGGGTGGCGGCCAAACTTGACGTGGGCCAGATTTCCGACATTACCAAGGTTGACGCGACTGACACTTTTGAGCGCCCGGTCTATGCCGGCAACGCCATCGCCATTGTGCAGAGCCTCGACGCCATCAAGGTCATTACGGTGCGTACCACCGGTTTTGATGCCGCGCCTGCCAGCGGCGGTGCGGCCAGTGTTGAAAGTGTGGCAGCGGTCGCCGACAGTGGCAAAGCTTCATTTGTCGGCAGCGAAATTGCCAGGAATGATCGCCCCGAGCTGACGGCGGCCAAAATCATCGTTGCAGGTGGCCGGGCCCTGGGTTCGAGCGAAAAGTTCACTGAACTGCTGACACCGCTGGCAGACAAGCTCGGTGCCGCCATAGGTGCCAGCCGGGCGGCGGTGGACGCCGGCTACGCTCCCAATGACTGGCAAGTCGGCCAGACGGGCAAAATTGTGGCACCGCAGCTCTACATTGCTGCAGGCATCAGCGGCGCCATTCAGCACCTGGCGGGCATGAAGGATTCCAAGGTCATTGTGGCGATCAACAAAGACCCCGAGGCACCCATCTTCTCGGTGGCCGACTATGGACTTGAGGCGGACCTGTTTGTGGCGATACCGGAATTGGTGGCTGCACTGTAAGTCAAACTAAAAAAGGGCATCGCAAGCGATGCTTTTTTTTTCGCAAACGCGTTCAATTTGCTGGACGTACGCTCTTTTTCTTGTTTACCCGGAGAATCGACATGAGCTATGTGGCCCCCCTCAAAGACATGTATTTCAACATCAAATATCTGGCCAATATTGACCAAATTTCTCAATTGCCAGGTTTTGAGGATGCCGGTTTTGAAACCGCGCAGGCTGTGCTGGAAGAAGCCGCCAAGTTCAATGAAGGTGTGTTGAGTCCACTGAACTGGGAGGGCGACAAGAACCCCACCAGCTGGCGCGATGGTGAAGTGACGGCAACACCGGGGTTCAAAGACGCATTTCGACAGTTTGCGCAAGGCGGCTGGCAGGGCCTGCAGCATCCGGTCGATTTCGGTGGTCAGGGCCTGCCTAAAACAATTGGCGCAGCCTGTGGCGAAATGCAAAACTCGGCCAATATGAGCTTTGCTTTGTGCCCACTATTGACAGACGGTGCCATTGAAGCGCTGCTGACAGCAGGATCCGACGAACTGAAAGCCACCTATCTTGAAAAACTGGTGAGTGGCCAGTGGACCGGCACCATGAACCTGACCGAACCCCAGGCCGGCAGCGACCTGGCTGCCGTGCGTACCCGTGCCGAGCCGCAGGCGGATGGCAGCTTCAAGGTTTTTGGCACCAAGATATTCATCACCTGGGGTGAGCACGACATGGCCGACAACATCGTCCATCTGGTGCTGGCCCGTGTCAACGGCGCGCCCGAAGGAACCAAAGGCATCAGCCTGTTTGTCGTGCCCAAATTCAGGGTGAACAAGGATGGTTCGCTCGGGACTCGCAACGACGTGCATTGCGTCAGTATCGAACACAAAATGGGCATCAAGGCCAGTCCTACGGCGGTGCTGCAGTTCGGTGATCATGGTGGTGCGGTCGGGTATTTGGTAGGCCAGGAAAACCGTGGCCTGGAGTACATGTTCATCATGATGAACGCGGCGCGTTACGGTGTTGGTGTTCAAGGTATTGCGATCGCCGAACGCTCCTACCAACAAGCGGTTACTTTCGCCAGGGAAAGGGTTCAAAGCCGGCCGGTAGATGGCACCGTTGCAGCCGGGGCCGCCATTATTTATCACCCGGATGTCAGACGCATGCTGATGACCATGCGGGCTTACGTTGAGGGCTGCAGAGCCATGGCAACCGTGGCCGCAGCGGCTTTTGATGCTGCCCATCATCACCCGGATGCCGAGACACGCAAGCAAAACCAGACGTTTTATGAATTCATGGTGCCGCTCATCAAAGGTTACAGCACCGAGATGAGTCTGGAAGTCACCTCGCTGGGTGTTCAGGTGCATGGCGGCATGGGGTACATTGAAGAAACCGGTTGTGCCCAGTATTACCGCGACGCCAAGATACTCACCATCTACGAAGGCACCACTGCCATTCAGGCCAACGATCTGGTAGGGCGCAAGACGGCGCGTGATGGCGGCCAGTCGGCCAAGGCCCTTGCCAGCGAGATTGAAACGACTGAAAACCTGCTGATCCAGAACGCCAGTGCCGATGCGCTGGCGGTGGCCAGACGTTTGAAGGCCGCGCGAGAAGCCTTTGTCGACGTGGTGAACTTTGTCGCCGGCAACACCAGGGCCAGCCCGAATGCTGTATTTTCCGGCAGCGTACCGTACTTGATGCTGGCTGGCAATCTGATGGCCGGGTGGCAATTGGCCCGAGCCCTGCTGGTGGCGCAGGAGCAGATTGCTGAAGGCGTCGATCTGCCCTTTATGCAAGCCAAAATCGTGACTGCACGCTTCTATGCCGATCACTTGTTGACCAAAGCACCTGGACTGCGGGATGCCATCGTTGAAGGTGCCGAGTGTGTCACCGCACTGGCGCTGGAGGCGTTCTGAACATGTCCAGATTACCCGCTCCCCTGAACACGCTGCCTTTTCCGGTGATCGGTTCACCGCTGTTCATCATCAGCAACCCGAAATTGGTGATTGCACAATGCATAGCCGGTGTGGTGGGTTCAATGCCCTCGCTCAATGCGCGCCCGGCGGCACAGCTTGAAGAGTGGCTGATTGAAATCACGACGACACTGGCAAGCTACAACCTGGCCCATCCGGACCAGCCTGCAGCGCCTTTTGCGATCAACCAGATCGTGCACAAGAGCAATGACCGGCTGGAGCACGACATGGCAATGTGCGTCAAGTACAAGGTGCCTGTCATCATCACTAGTCTGGGTGCGCGGGAAGATATCAACGCTGCTGCCCACTCGTATGGCGGTGTGGTTTTGCACGATGTCATCAACAATAAACATGCTCATAAAGCCGTTGAGAAAGGGGCCGACGGGCTGATCGCTGTGGCCGCTGGTGCGGGTGGCCACGCAGGCGTGAAAAGCCCGTTTGCGCTGGTTCAGGAAATCCGCCAGTGGTTTGATGGACCGCTGGTTCTGAGCGGTGCCATTTCGACTGGCGACGCTGTGCTTGCGGCACAGGCCATGGGTGCCGACTTTGCCTACATTGGGTCAGCCTTCATCGCTACCGAAGAAGCGCGGGCGTCTGAGGCCTACAAGCAGGCGATTGTGGACAGTGACTCAGATGACATCGTTTACAGCAATCTCTTCACTGGCGTGCATGGTAACTATCTGGCACCCAGCATTCGCAATGCTGGCCTTGATCCGGAACACCTGCCTGAGAGCGACCCCAGCAAGATGAACTTTGGTGGCGACAAGTCCAAGGCATGGAAAGACATCTGGGGCTGTGGCCAGGGTATTGGTGCTGTAACCCAGGTTCAAAGTACGGCCAACTATGTGACCCAACTCAGGCGCGAGTACGCTGCTGCGCGTGCCCGCTTGATGGCAAGAAGCTACGCCTGAACCAAGGTCGTGACCCGTCTTCTGGTTCGCTCGCGCAGCGAGCATTCGCGCAACGTGTCTGCCAGCGACTCCAGACCCGGAATGCCAAGAATCATGACTGTCGCAAAGCCGGCGTCCGACGAGCGAAGGTGGAGCACGCAGTGCCCGGCCAGCCGCATGCCCAGCGGCTTGTGAAGATCGAAGTGATCAATGCGAAACAACTCCACGTTTTCCTTCACTTTCGAGAAGAGACCGTGTTCCACCCGGATACGCTGGGTGGTGACCTCATATGACGTGGAAATGCTGCGTATCCAGTAGTAGATGTAACCGATCCCCAGCGTGAAAATGACGGCCAGCCATTGCCATGCGCTAAAGATGACGGTCGGGTGGCCTGTGAACAACGACTTCTCGATTTCGGCTTCTTTCGTCGTTGAATAGGCGGACAGATCGGTATTGCAGAAACGGCACTTGATGGCCACTGCCTTGATACTTTCCCCGCATACCGGGCAGGTTTTTGTTTCGTCATTCATGGTTGTTCCATTTTGCTGCATGAGCCGTCTTCAGGTTGGCCAGGTCGATCCGTGTTCGGGCACCATGGCACGCCAGCGCAATTCATGTTCAATACGTCTGCGAAGTTCATCCGATGCTGCCATTTCGCCATGGACTACATAGATCTGGTCGGGTGCCGGCGACAAGTTGCGCAACCACGCCAGAATTTGGCTGGCATCGGCGTGCGCAGAGGCTGATTGCAGTTGTACGACTTCGGCATTGACTTCTACATCACGACCATGAATGCGCACCGATCTGGCGCCACTGGCCAACGTGGCGCCACGCGTGCCAGGGGCCTGGTAACCGGTCAGGATGATCATGTTGCGATGATTGCCGGCATGGTGGGTGAGGTGGTGCAACACCCGTCCGCCAGTGGCCATGCCGCTGGCGGAGAGAATCACCATCGGGCCGTGTCGACTGGCCAGCGCACGTGATTCATCCGTGCTGTTGATCATGGTGGCCGAGTGTGTCAGCGCGTGGGCGTCCCGGACGCTGAGTCGATGTTCGCCTTGATGCTTTTCGAACAAGTGCGTGGTATGTACGGCCATAGGACTGTCCAGAAATACCGGGAGCGAAGAAGGAATGGCTCCTTTCAATTTCAACAGATGAATGGCGTGCAAAACAGCCTGCGCCCGACCAACGGCGAATACCGGAATGACAGCGACGCCGCCCCGCGAAGCCAGTCTTTTCAAAGCCGGCCCCAACTCCGCCAGTACATCTTCCGTGGGATGTTCCCGGTTTCCGTAAGTGGACTCTATCAATACCGTATCGGCTGCTGGAGCCTTTGCCGGGGGATTCATGATCAGATCGTCCGGTCGACCCAGATCACCCGAGAACAAAATGCGTCGTCCGGCCACTTCAAGCATTACGCTGGCCGCCCCCAGGATGTGCCCAGCCGGCGAGAAGGTGGCGCGCCAGCCTGGGATGGGCTGAAACGTCCGGCCGAAATCAATCGCCTTGATGAGTGGCAGGCACTCCAGGGCGTTTTGACGCGTGTACAGCGGCAGGGCAGGCGCGTGTCGGGTGAAGCCATGGCGATTCGCAAACGCTGCGTCTTCTTCCTGAATGTGCCCACTGTCGGGTAGCAGGATGTGGCACAGGTCGCGTGTACCACTGGTTGCGTAAACAAGGCCCGAGAACCCTTCTTTGACCAGCACTGGAAGGTAGCCGCTGTGGTCCAGATGGGCATGCGTTAACAGTACCGCGTTGATTTGATCCGGCGCAATGGGCAGCGGCGTCCAGTTGCGCAGGCGTAGTGGTTTGTAGCCCTGGAACAGGCCGCAGTCCACCAGCAGAGAATCATCGCAATGACGAACCAGGTACTTCGAGCCAGTGACGGTGCCGGCGCCGCCGAGAAAGGAAATGGTGACACTCATGGCTGTCGCCCCCAGTGGTTTGTTGCGATGGCTCCACTATGCACGAGAAGAATTTGAGGACGCCGTTTTATTGATGTGAGGTGATCTACATCAACTGAAAAAATTTTTCAACCGGTTGGTCCAGCTATCACCGCTGGGTGAATGCTTGGCGCCGCCTTTTTTGAAGGATTCATCGAGTTCGCGTAGCAGCTTGCGCTGATGTTCGCTGAGCTTGACGGGTGTCTCGACAGTAATGTGGCAGTACAGATCGCCTGGGTAGCTTGAGCGCACGCCCTTGATACCTTTGCCGCGAAGCCGGAATTGCTTGCCGGTTTGTGTGCCTTCAGGTATGTCGATGGCTGCCTTGCCGGCCAGTGTGGGCACATCAATTTCACCGCCAAGCGAGGCAGTAATCAGGCTGATGGGTACGGCGCAGTGAATGTCATCACCATCGCGTTCGAAGATATCATGTTTCTTCAGGCGGATTTCGATATACAGATCGCCTGGCGGGCCACCGTTCGTACCGGGTTCGCCATTGCCAGCGCTGCGAATGCGCATGCCGCCATCAATGCCGCCCGGAATTTTTACCTCAAGCGTTTTTTGTTTCTTGATTTTGCCCTGACCGTGGCATGCGGTGCAGGGATCCGGAATCACCTTACCGGCGCCCCGGCAGGTAGGACAGGTTTGTTGCACGCTGAAAAACCCCTGACGCATCTGCACTGAACCCGAACCACTGCAGGTGCCACAGGTCTTGACCTGTGTGCCGGGCTTGGCTCCACTGCCGTGACAAACCTCACAAGCGTCCCAACTGGGGATGCGGATCTGCGCATCCTTGCCGGCGGCTGCTTCCTCCAGCGTCACTTCCATGGCATAGCTCAAGTCGCCGCCACGGAAAACCTGACGCCCGCCTCCGCCAGCACGACCGCGTTGCTGGCCAAACATGTCGCCAAATATGTCGCCAAAGGCTTCGGCAAAACCACCGTAGCCTTCGCCACCCGGACCACGCATATTGGGGTCCACGCCGGCGTGGCCGTGCTGGTCGTAAGCGGCGCGCTTTTGCGGGTCCGACAGCATTTCGTAGGCTTCTTTCGATTCCTTGAATTTTTCTTCAGCCACTTTGGACGAATCACCCTGATTTCGGTCTGGGTGATGCTTCATCGCGTGTTTGCGATATGCTTTCTTTATTTCCTCATCTGAAGCGTTCTTGGGAACACCCAGCACGTCGTAGTAGTCTCTTTTTGCCATGGTCTTTCAATGCCCGGTTTCAATGCGAACGCCGCGTTGAACAGCCTGTATGTTCAACGCGGCGCCTGACAAGAATGTTCAGAATCGTATACAGCTTGCCGAGTTAGCCTTTTTTGACCTCTTTAACTTCGGCGTCCACTACGTTGTCATCAGCAGCAGGGGAGGCGGTACCTTGCGCGCCTGCTTGATCGGAGCCAGCGGCACTACCAGCGGTTGCTGCTTCGGCCGCCTGCTTGGCCTGCATGTCGGCGTACATCTTCTCGCCCAGCTTCTGGCTGGCGTTTGTCAAAGCAGTATTTTTTTCGTCAATGGCTGCCTTGTCATCGCTCTTGAGCGCACTCTCGACCTCCTTGATCGCTGCTTCTATTTTTTCCTTTTCACCGGCTTCGAGCTTGTCACCATATTCGGTCAGGCTCTTCTTCACACTGTGCATATTGGCATCGGCCTGGTTCCTGGCTTGCACCAATTCAAGTTTTTTCTTGTCGTCAGCGGCATTGAGCTCGGCATCTTTCACCATTTGCTGAATCTCGGCTTCCGTCAAACCTGAATTCGCCTTGATCGTGATTTTGTTCTCTTTACCCGTGCCTTTATCCTTGGCGCCGACATGCAGGATACCGTTGGCGTCAATGTCAAACGACACTTCAATTTGCGGTACACCGCGGGCCGATGGTGGAATTCCCTCAAGATTGAATTCGCCCAACATCTTGTTACCGGTAGCGATTTCGCGTTCGCCCTGGAACACCTTGATGGTCACGGCCGGCTGGTTGTCGTCCGCTGTCGAGAAAGTCTGTGCAAATTTGGTCGGAATGGTGGTGTTCTTCGTGATCATCTTGGTCATGACTCCGCCCAACGTCTCGATGCCCAGGCTCAACGGCGTCACGTCAAGCAAAAGTACGTCTTTGCGATCACCAGCCAGCACCTGGCCCTGAATCGCCGCACCGACCGCGACAGCTTCGTCCGGGTTAACGTCTTTGCGCGGCTCCTTACCGAACAACTCCTTGACCTTTTCCTGCACCTTGGGCATGCGTGTCATGCCACCTACCAGGATCACATCGTGAATGTCGGCGACGTTGACCCCGGCATCCTTGATGGCGGTGCGACAGGGAGCAATGGTGCGCTCAATCAGTTCTTCCACCAGGGATTCAAGTTTGGCACGGGTGAGTTTGATGCTAAGGTGTTTCGGGCCGGACGCGTCCGCCGTCACATACGGCAGGTTGATGTCGGTCTGAGCGCTGCTAGAGAGCTCGATCTTGGCCTTTTCAGCGGCTTCTTTCAGGCGCTGAAGGGCCAGTACATCTTTGCCAAGATCGACGCCCTGGTCTTTCTTGAACTCGGCAATGATGAAGTCAATGATGCGCTGATCGAAGTCTTCCCCACCCAGGAAAGTGTCTCCGTTGGTGGACAATACTTCAAACTGCTTTTCACCATCGACATCGGCGATTTCGATGATTGACACGTCAAACGTACCACCACCCAAGTCATAAACGGCGATCTTGCGATCCCCTTTTTCGTTTTTATCCAGGCCGAATGCGAGCGCGGCTGCGGTAGGTTCATTGATGATGCGCTTGACATCCAGCCCGGCAATGCGACCCGCGTCTTTGGTTGCCTGGCGTTGTGCGTCGTTAAAATAGGCCGGCACCGTGATGACCGCTTCGGTGACAGATTCGCCGAGATAATCTTCCGCCGTCTTTTTCATCTTGCGCAGGATGTCTGCACTGACCTGCTGGGCTGAAATCTGCTTGCCGCGCACCTCAACCCAGGCATCGCCATTGTCGGCAGCCGCGATTTTGTAAGGCATCAGGTCAATGTCCTTTTGCACTTCTTTCTCGGTGAATTTGCGGCCAATCAGGCGCTTTACCGCATAGAGCGTGTTTTTGGGGTTGGTCACCGCCTGGCGTTTGGCTGATGCACCGACCAGCACTTCACCATCTTCCTGGTACGCGACAACCGAGGGTGTTGTGCGTGCACCCTCGGAGTTTTCAATGACTTTGGCTGTGTTGCCCTCCATGATGGCGACACAACTGTTGGTGGTACCCAGATCTATTCCAATGATTCTTCCCATGATTTTTCCTTAAATTGTTGGGGACAATCACCGCTTGCTGTGCATTTGGCGTAAATCCCGCAAGGTTTTTGACTTTTGCTGCTGTTAACTTGTGGATAACCTGAAATTTTTCAAGTCGTTAATGATGATTATTTTGGCGCCGCAACGGTCACAAGTGCTGGCCGCAATACGCGATCGGCAATCGAGTAGCCCTTTTGCAGCAGCATGACCACCGAATTGGCGTCAAGTTCTGACGGTACGACACTGATTGCCTGATGTTGATGCGGGTCGAATTTGCTGCCCACCGGAGGGTTGATGGCAATCACCTTGTTGCGCTCAAGTGCGGCCAGCAATTGGCGCAGTGTGGCTTGCGCACCTTCCCGAATCTGCTCGGCTGAGGCGTCCTTGAGCAACAGCCCAGCTTCCAGGCTGTCGGCTACCGGCAACAGGCTCTCGGCGAAACCCTCGACTGCAAACTTGCGGGCCTTTGAAATTTCTTCTTCGGCCCGACGCCGGGCGTTGTCCGCCTCAGCTTTGGCACGAAGGTATTGGTCTGCAAGTTCGGAGTTCCTGGTTTGCAATGCCGCCAGGTCAGCCTGCGCTTGCGATAGCGCATCGGCCTCGTTGGCAATCTGTATGGCCTCAAGTTCCTCGGGGCCAGGTTCGCCGGTTAGCCGTTGATTGATTGAGTTTGGAATGGTTTCAGACATGCTTATAGATCAAAATTCAAGTAACTACGCCCTTAAATGGGGATGCGCGCAAGCAATTCAAGAGCCACAACGAGGCAGCCCCGTAGCCTTCCGGGTTTGACCCGAACGCAATTTAAAAGGAAATGTTCAGTTGGATACGTCGAGCAACTCGACGTCGAACTTCAGAGTAGCGTTGGGTGGAATAACGCCACCGGCGCCGCGTGCGCCATAGCCCAGCATGGCCGGGATGATGAGGGTGCGCGCACCGCCAACCAGCATGCCAGCTACTCCCTCGTCCCAACCCCGGATCACCATGCCGGCCCCAAGGGAAAAAACGAACGGATCATTGCGGTCCTTGCTGGAGTCAAACTTGACGCCTTGAACGCCCTCGCTGAAAAGCCAGCCGGTGTAATGGACCGTAACGCTTTTACCATTGATCGCTTCAGCACCCGTGCCGACAATCGAGTCATCGTATTGCAGGCCCGACGGAGTTTGTATCATTGTTTTCGAATCCTTCTACGCCGCCAGTGACCGGACACGGCGGAACACCTGATTAACCGGCTTTTTTGGCCAGATTGGAAGACCATTTGCTGGCAAAGGCGGGCAAGTCGCCCAGTCGCTTGAGCAGATCTGCTCCGGCTGAAGTGACGATATACCCGTCCTTGCCATGATTTACCAGCCCTGCCTCGCGCAATTCCTTGATTCGGGTGTTGAGCGTGTTCGGTGTGACGCCACCGACGCTATCTTGCAGCAATCGAAAGGTTTGGGCGTAACCGTCTTTCAAGGCCCACAGCACACGGATGGCATAGCGGGACTCCAGCAATCCCAGCAATTGACCGATTGCAGCATTTTCTTTAGAACTCATTACACAGCTCTCCTCAAAGCGTTTATCGCGTGCCGGTTGATTCAATTTGTGGACTGTTTCAGTTGTTGTATGCCACTGATACCCGCAATTTCCAGGCGCGACGGGAAACTATAACGCAGATTGTGGCTTGCTACTAGTTTCATAGCTGACTTTTGTCTGTTTTTTAACATTTTTCAGGCTTATGGATCTGACTGTTCCTCAGGCGCTCCTGGCTATTGGCCAGGTGTTTGCGCATCGCCGCCCGGGCGGCGGCGGCGTCCTGGTTTCGAATGGCAGCAAATATGCTTTCATGTTCGCCGTGTACGCGCTGCAGATAATTCATACGCCCCTCCGGCGCGCTGCTCGGCGTATTGACGCGGGTCCGTGGAATGATCATCGTACCCAGGTAAGTCATCAAGTCGGCAAAATGCTGGTTGCCGGTGGCCCGAGCTACTTCCATATGGAACTTGAAGTCCGAGGGCACGGCGTCCGAGTCATGGTTGATGGAGTCCTGGAACGCGCTCAGGGCTGCCCCCATCTCCAAGAGATGAGCGTTTGTTCGCCGCAGCGCTGCCAGTCCGGCTGCCTCAGTTTCCAAACTGATTCGCAGTTCGAGTACTGCGATCACATCGGCCACTGTTGCGAAGTCTTCTTCGGCAATTTTGAAGTTTCCGGTATCTTGCTGCTTTAATGCAAAGGTGCCGACGCCGTGGCGGGTTTCTACCAGTTTTGATGCCTGCAGTTTCGAAAGTGCTTCGCGTACGACGGTCCGGCTGACCTCAAAACGCGCCATGATTTTCGATTCGGTGGGCAGTTTGTCGCCGGGTTTGATCAGGCCATCCCTTATGTCGCCCGCCATTGCAACAACAATTTCCTGTACCAACCCTCGCGGTCTGCGCGGAAGCTGTGCGGAGGTGCTAGGGGTTTTCCATGAGTCCATTTGAATACTCTTGACCTCAGACGTTTGACTATCGACAATGCCAACACATCAGACAACATATGACTGATGTGTTACCTCTCGAATCGACTGTAATGGGACAAACCGAAAAAGTCCAGCACCCGTACCAAAGACATGAAACAAGTTTAAAAAATGACTGCCAAAGTACACAAAACGTTGCTTTTGACAGGTGCCGCAGGTGGGCTGGGACGTGTCTTGCGGAACCGGCTCAAGGCCAATTGCGAAGTTTTGCGTCTTTCTGATCGGGTTGACTTGGGTGAGATTGGCTCTCAGGAAGAACTGGTTGTGGCAGATTTGTCGGACGCAGACGCAGTGAGTACGATGGTGCGCGGCGTGGACGCAATCGTGCATATGGGGGGCATTTCAGTTGAAGGTCCGTTTCAGCCGATTTTGCAGGCCAACATCCTGGGTGTCTACAACTTGTATGAAGCGGCGCGCAGGCACGGTGTGAAGAGAGTGGTCTTTGCCAGTTCCAACCACGTTACAGGCTATTACCGCCAGTCTGAAACCATCACCGCTGATCGGCCCGCACGCCCTGACGGCCTGTATGGCGTAAGCAAGGCCTTTGGCGAGGATTTATCACGTTTTTACTTTGATCGTCACAGGATAGAGACTGCCTGTGTTCGTATCGGTTCTTCGTTTGCGGAGCCTCGTGACCGACGTATGCTGGCAAGCTGGTTGAGTTTTGATGATTTACACCGCCTTATCACCGCTTGTTTGGAGACGCCGGTATTGGGTCACACCATTATTTTCGGTATGTCAGACAACGCTGTCACTTGGTGGGACAACTCGCAGGCACGCCATATCGGTTATGTACCGCAAGACAGCTCGGACGGGTTCCGTGACGCCGTTTTTGCACGCACGGCGGCGCCCGACTTGAATGACCCGGCCGCGCAGTTTCAGGGTGGGTCTTTTGTCAAATCCGGCCCTTTCGATTGAATGCAGTACAGTCGTTCAAGTCATCATGTTTGAGCACAGAGTTTTGTCGACCTCGCGCGACAGCGTTGGTGAATGCCCGGTCTGGTCGGTCGCCGAGCAAGCGCTTTATTGGGTGGACATAGAAGGGCGCCGTATTCACCGTTTTGACTGGGTCAGTCAGACACAGCAAAGCTGGAACACGCCAGAACGCATCGGTTGCATTGCCCTGATCGATCAAATGGGCCGCGCAGGGGGCTTGGTGGCGGCCATGGAGACTGGCATTTTCGAATTGAAGTTTCTGCCATCACCGCAAGTAAATGTGAGGCTGCTGGCGGGTGTCACGCATCCGATTGCCAACATGCGTTTCAATGATGGGCGTTGTGACGCGAGCGGTCGATTTTGGGTCAGCACCATGTGCATGGACATGTCGCTGACAGCTCAGGTCGGTGCGGTTTACTGCCTGGACGAAGAGGGGTTGAGTGCGGCCAAGGTGGCTGGTCTCATTACACCCAACGGCATGGCTTTCAGCCCGGATGGCCGCAGCTACTATTTATCCGACTCGCACCCAACTGTGCAGAAAATCTGGGTTTTTGATTTTGAGTCAGATACCGCGACACTGTCCTGTCGGCGCCAGTTTTTGGACATGATGTCATTGCCCGGTCGCCCGGACGGGGCCGCCGTGGATGTCAATGGTTGCTACTGGATTTGTGGCAATGATGCAGGTCTGGTGCACCAGTTTTCATCCATGGGGGAATTGTTGCGGTCAATACCCGTTCCGGTGGCCAAGCCCTCCATGTGCGCCTTTGGCGGACCGAATCTGGATTTGCTCTTTATTACGTCTATCCTGCCTGCCACCGTTGCGCCTGAGCAGACCGGCCTGAATGGCGCTGTGTTTGCTCTGGATGCCGGCGTGCGCGGTTTGGTTGAGCCAACATTTACCCGTTTTCCTGTCAGTCATTATTAACCTGGTCAATCAAGGAGACAAGCATGACCTTTCGTAGAAATATCGTCGCCGGTGTTGTTGTTGCCGCGGCCGCCGTTGCACTTTTTTTTCCGCTCACCGTCGGGGCGCAAACCGTGCTGAAAGCGGCGGACGTTCACCCGGCGGGCTATCCCAATGTGGTCGCCATCGAGAACCTGGGCAGAAAACTTGAAGCAGCCACCAATGGCAAGTTCAAGTTGCAGATGTTTCCCAGTGGTGTGCTGGGTGGCGAGAAGGAAATGATCGAGCAAACCCAGGTCGGGGCCATCAATATTTTGCGCACCTCGCTCGGGCCGCTGGGTACGGTAGTGCCCGATGTGAATGTGTTCAACATGCCCTTTGTGTTTCGCGGCGAAGCCCACATGCGCGCCGTGATTGATGGTCCGATTGGTCAGGAAATTCTGGACAAGATCACCGCCAGTCCTGCCAAGATGGTTGCTTTGGGCTGGATGGATGGAGGCTCACGCAGTCTCTATACCAAAAAAATTGTCAGGGTGCCAGCTGACCTGAAAGGGCAGAAGGTTCGAATGATGGGAAACCCGCTTTTTGTTGACACCATGAATGCGATGGGTGGAAATGGCATTGCAATGGGTTATGGAGAGGTGTTCAGTGCGCTCCAGACTGGCGTACTGGACGGCGCTGAAAACAACCCACCGAGTATGTTTACATCAAACCATTACAACGCAGGCGCCAAGTTCTATGCCCAAACCAACCACCTCATCATTCCTGAAATATTTGTCATGTCACGAGTTACCTGGGACAAGCTCACGGCCGACGAGCAGGCCCTGGTAAGGAAGTTTTCCAAAGAGGCACAGTTGGAGCAGCGCGCGCTTTGGGACAAGAGCGTGGCAGATTACTCGGCCAAATTGAAAGCCGCCGGCGTTGAGTTTGTTGCGGTCGATCAAAAGCTGTTCTATGACGCAACGGCGCCCGTGCGGGCGAAGTACGGCGCCCCCTACGCCGACCTGATCAAACGTATTGAAGCGGTCAAGTAAGACCTGCCGCGTGCGCCCACCGCACCTTCGCGAGGGGCGGACCTATTGTCAAAACTGTGGATTGTCATGCGCAAAAAAATTCTTGCTTCACTGGACGGCGTTTATCTGGCTTGTATCTGGTCGGCCGGTATTGCTATTTTCTTTATGAGCATCATCATTCCAGTCGGAGTTTTTGCCCGCTATGTGCTCGGGTTTGGTGCGCAATGGCCAGAACCCATCGCGATCATGCTGATGGTTGTCTTTACATTTCTGGGCGCTGCCGCCAGCTACCGTGCTGGTGCCCATATCGCCGTGGGCATGCTGACAGATCGATTGCCGGCAGGCTTGCAAAAGAAATGCGCGATTTTGGTTGATCTGTGCATGGCCATTATCTGCTTGTTTGGGGTGATTTATGGCAGCAAGTTGTGCCTAGGGACCATGGGGCAAACTCTGGCGGAATTGCCATGGTTGCCGGTAGGCATCACCTATTCGCCACTGCCTTTGGGCGCCCTGTTGACGCTTGTCTTTGTAGTTGAAAAAATGCTTTTTGGTTCCCAGCATGAACGTGCCGTGGTTCGCTTTGACCACAGTCTGGAAGAGTCAGACGCCAACACGGCAGGAGCTTGAGCATGGACGCATTTGTATTACTGGGTAGTTTTGTAGTGCTCATGCTGCTTGGCATGCCGGTGGCTTACGCATTGGGGCTGGCGTCGCTATTTGGCGCGCTCTGGATTGATTTGCCGCTTGACGCAGTGATGATCCAGGTGGCCAGCGGGGTGAACAAGTTTTCGCTGCTGGCCATTCCATTTTTTGTTTTGGCGGGTGCCTTGATGGCAGAAGGTGGCATGTCGCGCCGCCTGGTGGCTTTTGCCAGCGTACTGGTTGGTTTTGTGCGCGGTGGCTTGTCGCTGGTGAATATTCTGGCATCCACTTTTTTTGGTGGAATTTCCGGCTCCGCGGTCGCTGACACGGCATCGATCGGGTCTGTGTTAATTCCGGAAATGGAACGTAAAGGCTACCCGCGTGATTTTTCGACGGCTGTCACGGTCAGCGGATCGGTGCAGGCTATTTTGATACCGCCCAGCCATAACATGGTGATTTACTCGATGGCGGCCGGTGGCACAGTCTCTGTGGCAGCGCTATTTTTGGCCGGCCTGCTGCCCGGGCTGTTGTTGGGCGCCATGCTGGCAGCCTATTGCCTGTATGTGGCGCGCAAGCGCAATTTCCCCAAGGGCGAACTGATTCCGCTGCGTCAGGCATTGAAAGTCTGCGGTGAAGCCATGTGGGGCCTGATGACGATGGTGATCATTTTGGGCGGCATCATGTCAGGTGTCTTTACCGCCAACGAATCAGCCTCTATCGCCGTCGTCTGGTCATTCTTTGTCACAATGTTTATCTACCGGGATTACAAGTGGCGCGATCTGCCAAAACTGCTCCATCGAACGGTGAAAACCGTCACCGTGGTGATGATTCTGATTGGCTTCGCGGCGAGTTTTGGCTACGTGATGACCTTGATGCAGATTCCGCTCAAGATCACCACTATGTTCACCACGCTGACCAACAACACCTACCTGATTTTGTTTTACATCAACATCATGTTGCTGATCCTGGGCACCTTGATGGACATGGCGCCGCTGATTCTGATTTTGACACCCATATTGCTGCCTGTTGTCAAAACATTGGGCGTTGATCCAGTGCACTTCGGCATCATCATCATGGTCAACCTGGGGATAGGCCTATTGACGCCACCGGTGGGTTCCGTACTATTTGTTGGCAGCGCGGTGGGCAAGCTGAAGATTGAAGCTTTGGTGAAGGCCATGTACCCGTTTTTTGGCGTCTTGTTGGCGCTGCTGGCGATGGTGACCTATTGGCCAGCTCTGACTTTATGGTTGCCGAGGGTGATGGGCGTTTGAGGTTTCACCCCAATCTGAACAGGAAAATCAATGACACATGCAGTGCCGTATCAGGCCTACCCGAACAGCTTCAAACGCGACCTGCTGGCTGGCAACCGACTCATTGGATGCTGGTCATCGTTGTCCAATGCCATTACGACGGAAGTGCTGGGGGTTGCCGGTTTCGACTGGATATTGCTCGACGGCGAACATTCCCCCAATGATGTGAACACTTTCATTCCTCAGTTGATGGCACTTAAAGACAGCATCAGCGCCCCAGTGGTTCGACCAGCCAGCAACAACGAAGTCGAAATCAAGCGCTTGCTGGACGCCGGCTTTTACAACTTCCTGATTCCTTTTGTCGAGAGTGCCGATCAAGCACGGCGCGCCGTCGCCGCTACCCGCTACCCGCCGCAAGGTATTCGCGGTGTCTCGGTGTCGCAACGCAGCAACCGTTATGGCACCGTGCCAGACTACTTCAAGGGCATCAACGACCAGATTTGCGTCATGGTGCAGATAGAGAGTCGCGCCGGTGTGGCAGCCGCGCGCGCAATTGCAGCGCTGGACGGAATTGACTGTATCTTTGTCGGCCCCTCGGATCTGGCCGCCGGTCTGGGCCATCTGGGAAACGCCAATCATCCAGATGTTCAAACCGCCATTGCTGCTGTTTTTGCCGACGCAAAAACCTGCGGCAAACCAACCGGTATTCTGGCGCCAGTCGAAGCCGACGCGCGTCGCTATCTGGCCATGGGCGCAACGTTTGTCGGTGTTGGCAGTGACCTTGGCGCGTTTCGTTCGGCCACGCAGGCTTTACGTGATCGCTATCGCGATTGACTTGTGCTTTGCCATGAACCCATTCTTCTTGACCCTCGCGGCGTAGGGTCAGATTTTTTGCCTGCATCGATCGCTGCCTCATTAAGGCGGGTTGTGCTTCTTTAAAAATGTTTCTATGGCACCATAGACACGGTAACGTGTTTCTTCCCTGGCGATGCCATGCTCTTCTTTTTCAAGCTCCATGTACTCGACCATCTTGCCATGCTTCTTCAGGCCATCGCGCATTTCTTCGCCATGAATCTTCGGGACGCGGTAATCCTTCTCGCCGTAAGCCATAAACACTGGCGCCTTGATCCTGTCAGCGTGTTTGGAAGGTGATGTCGCGTTGAACTGGTCGTGCAGCTTGTCGGAGTCGCCCACCAACTCCTGAACAAAGTGTTCATTGACCCTGTCGTTCTTCCAGGACGATACGATATAGGGAATGTTGGTTACGCCCAGCAAATTGACCCCGCAGCGGTACAGATCCGGGTCTTTCACCAGTCCCATCATGGTGGCATAGCCACCATAGCTGGTGCCCATGATGCAGATCCGCTTCG
This sequence comes from uncultured beta proteobacterium, assembly GCA_963750815.1. GTDB lineage: Bacteria > Pseudomonadota > Gammaproteobacteria > Burkholderiales > Burkholderiaceae_C > Rhodoferax. Next base: position 2,441,179 of record CAVVRS010000002.1, on the reverse strand, counting down.
GGTCCACCACGCCTTGCTTGACGAGGCTCATGACGCCGTCGGTTATGTCGTCCTGCATGGCCAGACCCCACTGGCCAAAACCTTTTTTGAAGTGTACGTCGCCAAAGCCGGTCGAACCGCGATATTGCGGTTGCAATACTGCGTATCCCATGCCCGCCAGAAACTGCACTTCAGGATTGAAGCCCCAGTTGTCGCGCATCCATGGGCCACCGTGCACGGCGACCACCATTGGCAATCCCCTGGCCTCGCGACCTTGCGGCAGCGTCAGGTACGAAATAATCGGCAGGCCGTCGCGCGCAACGTAGTCGTACACCAGCTGCTCCGACATCTTCTTCGGATCGGTCCAGGGGCGCACGGCAAACAGGTTTTGCAGCTTTTTCTTGTCCGGGAAATAGAGTGAATAACGACCTGGATCGGTTGAAGAAAAGGAATGGATCAGCGTTGCCGCCTGCGCGTTGACCGGATGAATGACGTTCACCGTGTCGGCAAACGCCTTGTCGACACCGGCTTGCAAACTGGCCAGGCTCTTGTCCAGCCACAGGGTGCGCGGCGGCTCGGTTGGCATTCTCACGCCAAGAAGTTTCCGCGAGTCCGGGGCAACCACCAGACCACCCGCCACGTCTGCAGACTTGTCGGACGCCAGCAATTCGCCAGGTCTGTTGTTGACAAAGTCGTACTTGTAAAGGCCCAGACGTCCTTCGCTGGTCGGCGCGGAGACAATCATGGTGCGGTCATCTGCATCAAAGAACAGAACCGAAAATTTGGGATCCAGCGCCGGATGCTCCGACAGTTTCCTCCAGGTAACACCGGCTTGTTCGCGATACCAGACGGTCAAGTCACTTTGCGTGGCGTTGGCGGTCACCACGACGCGCATTTGGTTCTTCCGGTCGAAAACAAAGTTTCTGGCCAGACCTCTGACGTCAAACTCAATTTCCCTGCGCTTGCCGGTCAGGCTGTCGACCCGGTAAGGTACAACATCGCCATTCGGGAAGTACCCTAGCGCGATGATGCTGTTGGGTTCATCGTTCAGCCTGGATTCAATCATGCTCATGCCGCGTGGCTCAGATACCCAGGCAGCGTGATTTATGCTTCCGCGAATATGCTCCGGCGATTCCATCAGGATCGCCGACTGGCTTCCATCACGATTGATGGCGTACAGGCCGGAGCCGGACGAGGACTGCTCGCCGTCACGTTCAACAATGCTGAACACGATGCGCTCATCGTTGATCCAGCGAACGCCAATCACATCCAGCGTTTCGTAGCCGGCCACGTTCTTGGCGGTACCGGTTTCAATGTCAGCCACCGCCAACTGGAGCCGACCGCCGATGTTCGCCGTGGTCGCCAGGTACTTGCCGCTGGGCGACAGTGTTGCCGAACCAAATTTGGGGTTCTTGAATAGATTCTCCAGATTCGATTGCGCCAGGGCGCTGCCTGTTGCAACGAACAGTACCAGCATCGACAGAGCGGCGCGAATGGGATAAGGTAAAAGACGGGGCATAAGGGCAATCTCCCGGTTTCTGTAAGTAGTGATTGGAAAAATCGAATGGCGGATCATAGGGCTCCTTCACGCCCGGAGAGAAGACAGTTTTCGGTGTTACGAATTTGTTACGCATCGATCACTGGTGCCTTCATCGGGTTTACGGCTCTAAGTGTCCGTTGTACCGCAGGTCGCTCGCAGGCAGTGTGCGTCGCTGTGTTCGTCTGCCACAATGATCCGACCGGTAAATAAACTGATCGCAAACAAGTCCATGAAGTCCTCCGAAACACCAAGCCGGCGCGATCTGCTGCGGCTGCTGAGCGTCAGCGCAGCCGGTTCCTGGCTGGCACGCAATGCCTGGAGCCAGTCCAGACTGACCGGCAATCCGTTCACGCTCGGTGTTGCCAGTGGCTCGCCAGCGTTTGACTCGGTACTGCTGTGGACGCGCCTGTCTGTGCCGGGTCAACTCGACACCAGCCCGGGACGCGACCCGATAGCGGTCCGCTGGGACCTGGCGCACGATGATCAATTTGCGCAGATGGTTCAAAGCGGGCAGGTCAACGCAGTCACTGAACTGGCTTATTCGGTGCACGTAGAAGTGCCTGGACTGGCCTCTGACCGCTGGTATTTTTATCGCTTCAGGGTGGCCGATTTTGTCAGCCCGGTCGGGCGCACGCGCACCTTGCCCGCAGCAGACGCCTGCGTGGCGCGCTTGCGCCTGGCCTATGCCTCATGCCAGAAGTGGGAGGACGGTTACTTCACCGCGTGGCGTCACATGCGTGAAGAAAACCTTGACGTAGTGATGTTTTTGGGAGACTACATCTATGAATATCCGGGTTCGGGCAGCAAGCTGCGCAAGCCAACCGGCGGCTGGCTTCTGACCCTCGATGATTATCGAAAGCGTTATGCCTTGTACAAGAGCGATGCCGACCTGCAGGCGATGCACGCCACTTGTCCGTGGCTAATTACCTGGGACGACCACGAGGTGCAGAACGATTATGCAGGATCGCAGGCCGGCGACAGCGGTGTCGCCGACCCTTCTTCGCGTACCGATTTTCTGGCTCGCCGGGCCGCTGCCTGGCAGGCATGGTACGAGCACATGCCGGTTCGCCCCTCGGTGCTGACGCAAGGACTGACCGGACTGGTGACGGGTGCCGAAATGCGCATCTACCAGCGGCTGGAATATGGTCGGCTGGCATCCTTGTACCTGCTCGATGCCCGCCAGTACAAGGACCCCCAGGTTTGCAATCCAGGTGATGGACCCGGCTCCAGCAGGGTGAATCCGGCAACCTGTGCCCACTGGCTTGAACCCCGGCGCAGCCTGTTGGGTGGTCAGCAGGAAGGCTGGCTGGCTAACGAATTTTCACGTGCAAGGTCACGCGACACGCACTGGAATATTCTGGGCCAGCCGACTTTGTTGGGTCAACGCGTCTTCAACTACGGCGCTGGCCAAACCCTCTGGAATGATGGCTGGGATGGCTATCCGGCAGCGCGCACCCGGCTGACCGATTCATTGCGTCGGCACGCGGTGACCAACCCGGTCGTTTTGGGTGGTGATATGCACGAAAACTGGGTCGGTCACGTCAAGGCCGACTATGCCGACGCACGCAGCGCCAGCGTCGGGGTCGAGTTTTGTGGCACCAGCATCACCTCGCGCTCCGGCGGCAACGCCAAAACGGCACAACTGTTGGCCGAGAACCCTCATTTTGTCTTTGCCGATGCGCAGCGCAAGGGTTACGGCGTGGTGGAGTTCACTCCAAGCCAGCTCAGCACGACCTTGCGCGTGGTTGATGACGTGGCCCGCCAGGATACCCGCATCGAAACCCTGGCCCGCTTTACGGTGCGGGCCGGGCGGCCTGTCGTTGAGCGGTCCTGAGGCGGACGGTCAGACCGCGGCCAGCGCCTGCTCCAGGTCTTCCAGCAAATCGTCAATGTGCTCAATGCCCAGTGACAGGCGCACCATGTCGAGTTTGACACCGGCCCTGGCCAATTCGTCGGCGTTAAGCTGGCGGTGTGTGGTCGAGGCTGGGTGGCAGGCCAACGATTTGGCGTCACCAATATTGACCAGCCGTGTGAACAGTTTGAGCGCGTCCTGGAACCTGGCGCCAGCCTCCAGACTGTGGCTCGCCTTGAGTCCGAAACTGATGATGCCGGAGGCGCGGCCACCCAGGTATTTTTGTACCAGGGCATGGTCTGCATGATCTGGCAAACCGGCGTAATTGACCCAGCTGACCTTGGCGTGTGATTGCAGGTGCCTCGCTACCTTGATAGTGTTGTCGCAAATGCGGTCCATGCGCAGGGCCAGGGTTTCTATGCCTTGCAATATCTGGAAGGCGGCCAACGCACTCAGCGCGGCGCCCATGTTGCGCAGTGGCACGACGCGGGCGCGGCCAATGTAGGCGGCTGCGCCCAGTGCCTCGGTGTAAACCACGCCGTGGTAACTCACATCGGGCTCATTGAGACGTTTGAAGCGCGCCTTGTGCTCAGCCCACGGGAACTTGCCGGAATCGACAATGATGCCGCCGATGGTGGTGCCATGACCGCCCAGGTACTTGGTCAGCGAGTGCACCACGATGTCGGCGCCATGCTCAAACGGGCGGCACAAATAAGGGCTGGCCACGGTGTTGTCCACCATCAGCGGCACACCCTGGGCATGGGCCAGTTCAGCCAGCGCTGCCAGGTCGGTGATGTTGCCCAAGGGGTTGCCAATGGTTTCGCAGTACACCGCCTTGGTGCGGCCATCGATCAGTTTGGCAAATGACGTGGGGTCACGGTAATCGGCAAACCGCACTTCAATGCCCATTTGCGGAAAGGTATGGGCGAACAGGTTGTAGGTCCCGCCGTACAAGGTCGAGGCCGACACAATGTTGTCGCCAGCCTCGGTGATGGTCTGGATGGCGTAGGCAATGGCCGACATGCCGGAGGCCACCGCCAGTGCGCCAATGCCACCTTCCATGGCGGCCACTCTGGCTTCAAGCACGCCACAGGTCGGGTTCATGATGCGGCTGTAAATGTTGCCTGCGACTTTCAGGTCAAATAAATCGGCCCCGTGCTGGGTGTTGTCAAAGGCGTAGGCTACGGTCTGGTAGATGGGCACAGCCACCGCTTTGGTGCTGGGGTCTGGCGTATAGCCGCCGTGGACGGCGATGGTTTCGATTTTCATGGCGTGTGATCCTGAACAAAATGGGAGTCCGCATCTTAGACCGCTGGCGCGCGTCCTTATAGACCGAGTATTCATATTGATATGCCTGACAGATGCGGGTTCGATGCGGGTAAACCCGCGTGGATCGACCAGTGGATTCAAAAGTATTCGCGGGCATACTCTACGCCAGCGTTTTGCCAATCATTGCGGGCATTTCAATTTCCTTCCGGAGCATTTTCATGAGCAAGCAAACCAAGTATTTATTGAACGAAAACCAGATGCCCCGCTTCTGGTACAACCTGCAGGCTGACCTGCCCAAGCCATTACCGGCCGTGTTGCACCCTGGCACCCTGCAGCCGGTCGGCCCGGCTGACCTGGCGCCGCTTTTCCCCATGGCCTTGATCATGCAGGAAGTCAGCCTTGAACGCGAGATTGAAATTCCGGAACCGGTGCGTGATGTCTACCGGCTGTGGCGTCCGGCGCCGCTGTTTCGCGCGCATCGTCTGGAAAAGGCGTTGGGCACTCCCGCCAAAATTTACTACAAGTACGAAGGCGGCAGCCCGGCCGGCAGCCACAAGCCCAACACCGCCGTGCCACAGGCTTTCTTCAACCAGCAGGAGGGCATCAAGCGGCTGGTGACCGAGACCGGCGCCGGGCAGTGGGGCACCTCGCTGGCCTTTGCCGGTTCGCTCTATGGCCTTGAAGTGGAAGTGTTCCAGGTGCGGGTGTCGTACGACCAGAAGCCGTATCGACGTGCCGTCATGGAAACCTATGGCGCGCGGTGCGTCGCATCGCCGTCCAGCGAGACAGCGTTTGGTCGCTCGGTACTGGCCAAAAGCCCGAATCACCCGGGCAGCCTGGGCATTGCCATTTCAGAAGCGGTCGAACTGGCCGTGCAACGTGACGATACCAAGTACGCGCTGGGTTCGGTGCTCAACCATGTACTGCTGCACCAGACAGTCATCGGGCTGGAGGCCATGGAGCAAATGCAGATGGCTGACTGCTGGCCCGACGTGGTGGTCGGCTGCACCGGTGGTGGCTCGAACTTTGCCGGTATCGCTTTCCCCTTTATTGGCCATGGTTTGCGCGGGGGTGCCAAGCCGCGCATTGTGGCGGTCGAGCCTGCGGCCTGCCCGTCACTGACGCGTGGCAAGTATGCCTACGACTTTGGCGATACCGGAGGCATGACGCCGCTCACCAAGATGCACACGCTGGGCAGTCAGTTCACGCCACCGGGTTTTCATGCCGGCGGCTTGCGTTACCACGGCATGGCGCCCATGGTGTCGCATTGCAAGGAATTGGGTTTACTCGAAGCGGTGTCCTACAACCAGGTGGAATGCTTCGAGGCCGGTGTACTGTTTGCCCGCAGCGAGGGCATTGTGCCGGCACCGGAGGCAAACCACGCCGTCAAGGGTGCTATCGAAGAGGCATTGCGTTGCAAGCGCGAAGGCAGAGCCGAAACCATTCTCTTCAACCTGTGCGGTCATGGCCACTTCGACATGACGGCTTACCAGAAATACTTTGCCGGTGAGCTGACCGATGAGCACTATGACGAAAGCGAACTGGCCATGGCCCTGGCCGGCTTGCCCAGTGTGCCGTCACCCGTCTGAGACCATATGAAAAGTTTGCGGCGGTTCGCCATTGCGGCGCTTTGCTGGAGCTGTTTGACAGTGGCGGCACTGGAGCAGGACCCGGCGTCCCAAGCCCTGGTTCTCAAGCTGGTGCAGGCCTACGGCGGTGCGCCGGCCATCGAGGCCATGGCCAGCCTGAATGCGCAAGGCGATATTGCTTCATTGATGCGCGGTGAACGCGGAACTTACAAACGCTGGTTGGCGCGGCCCCGCATGCTGCGCGTTGAAACCGCTTTTCCCAATAGTTCCGAAACGCGTATTTTGCGAGGTGACAAAAGCTGGCGCAGCAGTCCTGCCAAAACCATGCTGGTCACCACAGGCCTGAGCCATCTGGCCACGATTTACCAGTACAAGCAGCTTGATCTGCCTTACGGACTACTCAAGGGCAGCTACAACTTGCGCCACCTGGGCAGTGAAGAAATGGCGGGCAAGGCGACCGAGGTCATGGAGGTCTGGGACGATGAAGGGCCAACCTTGCGGGTCAATGTGAATGCGGCGGACCATCTCATTGCCCGGATTGCCGGACAGATTTCGTTTGGCGGCGCTGCCACCAGCCTGGCGGTGGAATTTTTTGACTTCAGGCCGGTGGATGGCCTGCAACTGCCGTTTCGCATGAATAATTTTGCCGGTGGTGCACCCCTGAGCCAGACCATCATCCAGCGCTACACCAGCAATCCAACGCCCGACGCATCGCTGTTCGAGCCACAGGTCAAGGGGCAGGCGTCGGCGCGTTTCATGACGGGCGGTCTGCTGGCAGGACAATCAGCAGCCGGTCCAGGCCCCCTGAATTAATGCAGACATGGGCGGCCTGACGCACGGCGGGTTTGGCGTGAAAAGCTACTGACAGACCGGCCGCGCTCATCATCGGCAGGTCGTTCGCACCATCACCAACGGCAATTGCCTGGCTCGGTGCAATGCCAAGCAAGGCGCAGGTTTGCAGCAGCATCCTGCGCTTTTCATCACCATCGCAAATATCGCCCCAAGCTTGCTCAACCATGCGCCCGGTAAGCCGACCATCTTTGACTTCCAGCACATTGGCGCGGCTGTAGTCAATGCCAAGGCGGTCGCACAAACGGTCGGTAAAGTGGGTGAATCCGCCCGACACCAGCAGCACCCTGAGCCCCGCATCCTTGCAGGCCGCCACCAGTTCGGCCGCGCCTGGGTTGAGTCGCAACCGCTCCCGGTAAATGGCGTCGACCTCGGCAACGCTAACGCCCTCTAGCAGGGCAACACGCTGGCGCAGGCTTTCCTTGTAGTCACCAATGTCGCCCTGCATGGCCGCTTCCGTGATGGCCGCCACCTGCGCCTTGCGCCCCGCCACGTCGGCAATCTCGTCGACACACTCAATGTTGATGAGGGTCGAGTCCATGTCAAACGCAATGAGCTTGAAGTCGCTCAGGCGCAACGGCGTCGCAATACCTCGAAGCAGGAGGCCGGGAGCAATTTCGATGGGCTGCATGGGTGAATTATTTACTATAAAGTTGATAGCAGTCTACGCAAGTGTGACGCGCTCTGTAGTCTGTTATCTTCCATTAGTTTACGCAGTTGCCACGGGCTGCCCCAGGTTTCGCAACACATCGCGCACCATTTGCGCCCGGTCTTTGGCCTCTGGCAAGGCACGTTCAATGCGCAGTTTCTCGCTTCCGGCGAGTTTGATATGTTTGTTTTTCTGGATCATCTGGATGATCTTCATCGAGTCAATCGGCGGGTTCTTTTTGAAGGTAATGCTGATCACACTGGGGCTGGCATCGACTTTTAATACGCCATAGGGCTGGCTGATAACGCGCAGCCGGTGGACGTCGATCAGGGTTTGTGCCTGGGAGGGTAGTTTGCCGAAGCGGTCGACAATTTCTTCCAGCAGTACGTCGATCTGGTCGCTGTTTTTTGCAGTGGCAAGTTTTTTATAAAACGAAAGACGCAAATGCACGTCCCCACAGTAGTCAGTGGGCAACAGGGCGGGTGCGTGCAGGTTGATGTCGGTCGCTACCTTGAGCGGACTCAGCAGGTCAGGCTCGACACCCGCCTTCAGGCAGCGCACCGCCTCGGCCAGCATTTCGTTGTAAAGCTGGAAGCCAACTTCGAGCATATTGCCGCTCTGGTTCTCGCCCAGCACCTCACCGGCACCACGAATTTCCAGATCGTGCATGGCCAGGTAAAAACCGCTACCCAGTTCTTCCATCTGCTGGATGGCGTCGAGCCGCTGCTGCGCCTGCTTGGTCAGGCCTTCCAGATCGGGCACCATCAGGTAGGCATAGGCCTGGTGGTGGCTGCGCCCGACGCGGCCGCGCAACTGGTGCAACTGGGCCAGGCCGAATTTATCGGCACGGCTCATGACGATGGTGTTGGCGGTGGGCACGTCAATACCGGTCTCGATGATGGTGGAGCACAGCAACAGGTTGTAGCGCTGCGCCACAAAGTCGCGCATGACGCTCTCCAGCTGGCGCTCTGGCATCTGGCCATGGGCGACCGCAATGCGGGCTTCGGGCAGCAGTTCTTCCAGTTTGGCGCGGCGATTCTCGATGGTCTCCACTTCGTTGTGCAGAAAGTACACCTGGCCGCCGCGCTTGAGTTCGCGCAGCACGGCCTCGCGGATGACGCCATTGCCCTCGGTACGCACAAAGGTCTTGATCGCCAGGCGGCGTTGCGGCGCGGTGGCAATCACCGAGAGGTCGCGCAGGCCCTCCAGCGCCATGCCTAAAGTGCGGGGGATCGGCGTGGCCGTGAGGGTGAGCACGTCAACCTCCGCGCGCAGCGCCTTCATGGCCTCCTTGTGGCGCACGCCAAAGCGGTGTTCCTCGTCGATGATGAGCAGGCCCAAGTCGTGAAATTTGGTGCTTTGACTCAGCAGCTTGTGGGTGCCAACCACGATGTCAATCGTGCCGTCGGCCAGACCTTTGAGGGCTGCCGTGATTTCCCTGGCAGACCGGAAACGGCTCATCTCCGCGACTTTCACCGGCCATTTGGCAAAGCGGTCGACCAGCGTCTGGTAGTGCTGCTCGGCCAGCAAAGTGGTCGGGGCCAGCAGCGCGACCTGCTTGCCGCCGGTGATGCCGATGAAGGCGGCGCGCAGTGCCACCTCGGTCTTGCCAAAACCAACATCGCCACAGATCAGTCGGTCCATCGGGCGCGGGCTGATCATGTCCTGGATGACGGCGTGAATGGCTGCGCTCTGGTCAGCCGTTTCCTCAAAGCCAAAGTCATTGGCAAAGGCTTCGTAATCACCGGCGGAGTATCTGAAGGCATAACCTTCCCGCGCCGCACGGCGGGCATAGATGTTGAGCAATTCGGCGGCACTGTCGCGCACCTGATCGGCGGCCTTGCGTTTGGCTTTTTCCCACTGACCGGAACCCAGTTTGTGCAGCGGCGCTTCGTCGGCGCTGACGCCGGTGTAACGGCTGATCAGTTGCAGTTGGCTGACCGGCACATAGAGCGTTGCCCTGTCGGCATATTCCAGGTGCAAAAACTCCTGCACTTCGGGTTCGCCGCTGGTCTGTAAATTGCCCAGTTCAAGGTTGATGAGACCCCGGTAACGGCCAATGCCATGGGCTGAATGCACCACCGGGTCACCGATATTGAGTTCGCTCAGGTCCTTGATGAGCGCCTCAACGTCGCTGACCTGCTCCTGCTTCTTGCGTCGCCTTGTTGTTGGCCCGGCGGCGAACAGCTCGGTTTCCGTGACGAAATCAATGCCAGCTTCCAGCCAGGCAAAGCCGGTGTTCAGACTGGAGGAGGCAATACCGAATTTTTCTTCGCTGCCCTCAAACTCTGCCAGAGAATCGAAAGAGGGCGGCATTAGCTGACTGGCATGCAGAAAATCCAGCAGACTGGTTTTGCGACCTTCGCTTTCGGCCAGCACCAGCACCCGGTGTGCCGATTTGCGCAGGTGGTCTTTGAGCCGACCCAGCGGCTCCTGCGCGCCACGCACTACCGACAGTTCCCCGAGTTTTTGAAACTGGGCGTTGTCGGCAACATCTTCGACGCCCGGACGAACCGCCAGTTGCGCATGCTGGTTGACCCGTGCAAAAAACTGTTCGGTGCCCAAAAACAAGGCATCGGGCGGCAGGGACGGGCGTTCCGGGTCGCCTTGCACCAGGCGGTAGCGTTCCCGGGTGTCTTGCCAGAAGTGCTGGAAGGCGCTCTCCAGGTCGCCGTGCAGCACAACCGTCGCATCCTGGCCCACGTAATCAAACACAGTGGCCGTTTCGTCAAAGAAAAGCGGCAGGTAGTACTCGATGCCGGCTGTAGCAACACCGTTGCCCATGTCTTTGTAAATGCGGCTTTTGGTCGGGTCGCCATCGAGCACTTCACGCCAGCGGCTGCGAAAGCGCGCTCGCGCTGCGTCGTCCATGGGAAATTCGCGGCCCGGCAAAAGGCGCACTTCAGGCACCGGGTACAGACTGCGCTGACTGTCAGGGTCAAAGGTGCGGATGCTGTCGATTTCGTCGTCAAAAAGGTCTACCCGGTAGGGCACCAGGCTGCCCATGGGGAAGAGGTCAATCAGCGAGCCGCGTACCGCGTATTCTCCCGGGCTGACAACTTGCGTCACGTGGCTGTAGCCAGCCAGTGTCAATTGGGCCTTGAATTTGGTTTCGTCGAGCTTTTGTTTGACCTTGAAGTGAAAGGTGTAAGCGGCCAGAAACCCCGGTGGCGCCAGCCGGTAAAGCGCTGTGGTGGCAGGTACCAGCACGACATCGGCGTTGCGCTGAGAAATGCGCCAGAGGGTGGCCAGGCGCTCGCTGATCAGGTCCTGATGCGGTGAAAATGTGTCATAGGGCAGCGTTTCCCAATCGGGAAACAGCACACATCGCAAGGCGGGCGCAAAGAATGATATTTCATCAATCAGGCGTTGTGCATCGGTAGCATCGGCGGTGACGATGGCGGTCAGCTTGCGGTTGCCCTTCTCGCGTAGTCCAAGTTGCGCCAGCAGCAGGGCATCGGCGGAGCCAGTCGGTCGGGGGAGGGTGTAGCGTTTGCCGGTGAGAAGTTTGGGTAAATCCATGAACCGCTTATTTTAGAATGGGGTACACGCCCATGACTGACTCCACCCTGAATTCCCCTGTCCCTGGTTCCCCGCAGGCACGTTGTTGGGCTTTGATACCGTGTGCCGGCAGCGGTTCGCGCGCCGGCACAGACCAGCCCAAACAATACCAGCCACTGGCCGGTCAACCGCTGGTACTGCACACGTTGGCGGCGTTTGCCAGCGTCGCCCGCATCACCAAAACAGTCGTCGTCGTCGCCACCACAGATGACTTCTTTGACTCTCATGTGGCCTCCTGGCTGGTTGCTCCTTGTGGCGGATCAACCCGGGCAGCGAGTGTTTTCAATGGTCTGGATTTTCTGCTCCGGCACGGTGCCCTCGGCCGGGACTGGGTGCTGGTACACGATGCGGCGCGCTGTCTGATCGAACCGGCGCAAATTGAGCGGTTGCTCGACGCCTGCCTGGGCGACGAGGTTGGAGGCCTGCTGGCTTTGCCGCTTTCTGACACCCTCAAGGTCGCACAGGCGGGCCGGGTGGCAGCGACCTTGCCGCGCGCCGACAAATGGCTGGCGCAAACCCCGCAAATGTTTCGCATCGGCACACTGATCGACGCGCTGGGGTTGGCAGGTGATGCCGTCACCGACGAATCCAGCGCCATCGAAGCCGTCGGCTTGCGACCCCTGCTGGTCGCCGGCAGTGCGCAGAACTTCAAGGTGACCTACCCGGAAGACTTCTGCCTGGCTGAAGCGGTTCTGAAAGCGCGAATCGGGGGTGCTGGCGGCGGTGGTAGCCCGAGGTCATCGCAATGACAATTTCAAGGGGAATAACATGAACTTCAGAGTAGGCGAGGGTTGGGACAGCCACGCGCTGGTAGCCGGGCGCAAGCTCATTCTGGGCGGTGTCGAGGTGCCGTTCCACCTGGGTTTACTCGGGCACTCGGATGCCGACGTGCTGCTGCACGCCATTACCGATGCCTTGCTGGGGGCGGCGGCACTGGGTGACATTGGCAGCCATTTCCCCGACAACGACGTGCGTTTCAAAGGTGCCGACTCCGGGCAGTTGCTGAGCGGGACCGCGCGCCTTGTGCGTGCCGGTGGTTATGAAATCGGTAACGTCGATTGCACGGTGATCGCGCAAGCGCCCAAACTCCTCCCGTATATTGCCGCGATGCGCGCGCAGATTGCCCTGGCGCTTACGGTCCAGCTGGCACAAGTTAACGTCAAAGCCAAAACAGCAGAAAAAATGGGTCCGGTCGGGCTGGGCCAGGCGATGGAGGCACGGGCTGTCGTGCTACTTCACAATTTAGTATAAAAACAGGCTTCAGACCAATTGTGACGTGCGCAGGCAGCTATTATTTCGATAGCGTGCAGAGCGGGATGTCGTGCGTGATTGCCAGTTTTTCAAGGGTCTGGCGGGGCATGGTGAGCAGGTAGCTGGCAATTGACAGGTGCGTAGCCGGAGACAACATGGTCATGATGTTGGCGTAAGGCACCCGCGCCAGCGCGCAAAGCGCCCGGGCAAAGTGCGGCTCCAGCGCCGCCACGGCAACGCGACCATCCTGGCACGGGTAGACGCGGTAGCCCGCGTGGCCGCCACCGACGGCCGCACCGGGTATTGTCAGGCCCCAGTGGCGCGGCAAGGCCAGATAACCAGCCGCCTGGGACAAGACAACTTCAATGTAACTGCCGGTTCCCTTTTGTCGCTGACTCAGCACGGCTTGCAAGACGGCCTCCGAGGCCATCAACGAGCCTCCCATGTCGGCATACAGTGTGGCAGGCAAATCGAGGCCGTTGACCAGGCCGTTCTCGGCCAGATAGGTCAAATCGTGCCCTGGCTCCTCGGCGCGCGTCCCGGCGGCACCCACAATGGCGACCTGTGCCAGCGCCGGGTAACGCTGGTGCAATTGCTTCCACGGCAAGCCCAGCTTCTGCATGGCGGACGGGCGAAACGAGGTTAGCAGGACGTCGGCTTTTGCCAGTTCCCGGTGAAGGGTCTGCTGACCTTTTTCGGATTTGAGGTCAGCCCTGGCCACGCGAACACCAGCGTGCAGTACGTCATAGGCCGAGCGCTGGTACTGGCCCATCGGGTCACTGGTGGCGCCCAGCGGTGAACCGGCCGGTACCGGTGGTTCCAGTTTTACGCACGTGGCCCCCATTTGCCGGCAGCGCATCAGGGCCGCCGGGCCAGGCAGGTTAAGGCACAGGCTGAGCAGGCGTACGCCCTTGAGCGGCAACAGAATTTTGGGTGAAGTGACCATGCCTCGAATTTACCCCATTGCAGGAGGCCAGACTGTCGCACATGGGCATTTTGGTCATAGGGTTGAAATACCGCCGGGGTAGAATTGAAGCCATGCGAGGCCGGTCTGCAGCGCCCAAGGATTCTGATGAAACGTGTTGATGATTTCCGCCTGAAATTCGGAAAAAATGAGTATGTACCGATCATGGTGGGAGGCATGGGCGTTGATATTTCAACCGCCGAACTGGCGCTCGAAGCAGCGCGTCTGGGGGGTATTGGCCACATCTCGGACGCGATGGTCAACGACGTGTCCGACCGGCGTTTTGACACCAGTTTTGTCAAGGATAAAACGCGTTTTTACAAGTACAACATCGACAACGCGGACAAATCCGGCATCAAGTTTGATCTGGGAGTGCTGGCTGACGCGACGCGCCGCCACGTCGGTGCCACCATGGAGGCCAAAAAGGGGGATGGCCTGATTTTCGTCAACTGCATGGAAAAGCTGACCATGAACGCGCCGCGCGAGACGCTGCAAGTGCGCATGGCATCGGCGCTGGATGCCGGTATTGACGGCATAACCCTGAGCGCCGGCCTGCATTTGGGTTCGTTTGGGCTGCTGGCCGGGCACCCCCGTTTTCGTGATGCCAGGCTGGGCATCATTGTGTCTTCGGTGCGCGCGCTGCAATTGTTTTTACGCAAGAACGCGCGACTCGATCGTCTGCCGGATTTTGTCGTCGTCGAAGGCCCGCTGGCCGGTGGGCACCTGGGTTTTGGCATGGACTGGGCGCAATATGATCTGGCCACCATCATGGCCGAGGTCATCAAATATGTGCGGGACGAGCAACTCAATATTCCGGTAATTGCGGCTGGCGGGATTTTCACCGGCAGCGATGCGGTGCGGTTTCTGGAGATGGGTTCGGCCGGGGTGCAGGTGGCCACCCGTTTCACTGTCGCCAATGAGTGCGGATTGCCGACGGCGGTGAAACAGGACTACTTTCGCGCCAGCGAAGCGGACATTGAGGTCAACACCATCTCACCTACCGGCTACCCGATGCGCATGCTCAAGGGCTCGCCGGCCATTGGTGACGGCATCCGTCCCGGTTGCGAGTCGTATGGCTACTTGCTTGATGGCAACGGCAATTGCGCCTACATCACGGCTTACAACCGCGAGCTGGTATTTCATCCGGATGGCAAGAACATTTCGGTCAAGGACAAAACCTGTCTTTGCACGCAAATGCGCAACTTCAAGCTGTGGACCTGCGGGCACTACACCTACCGGCTCAAGGACACGACCCGGCGCAACGCTGATGGCAGCTACCAGACGCTGAGTGCCGAGCACATCTTCAAGGACTACCAGTTCAGTGTTGACGAGAAGGTTGCCCTGCCTGTCTAGCCTCGTTGCGCCTGCACCATTTTCATGGCCGATGAAATCAGCGCTGAAACTTCCGTCATGTTGCTCGGAACAATGAGCGTTGTTGTCGCGTCTGCGGCGACTCTGGAGTAAGCGTCTACCGCTTTTTCGGCCACCTTTAATTGCACGGCTTCGGCGCCACCGGGCTGGCGAATGGCGCTGGCAATGCGTTCGATCGCCTGTGCCGTTGCTTCCGCCACGGCTGTGATGGACTGGGCGTCGCCCTGGGCCTTGTTGATAACCGCCTGTTTTTCACCTTCAGAGCGGGCAATAAAGGCTTCACGTTCACCGGTCGCGATATTGATCTGTTCCTGGCGCCGGCCTTCCGACGCGGCGATCAGTGCACGTTTTTCGCGCTCGGCCGTGATTTGCTGCTGCATGGCGTGCAAAATTTCTTTCGGTGGCGTCAGGTCCTTGATTTCGTAACGTAGTACCTTGACACCCCAGTTGAGGGCCGCTTCATCAATCGCCTGCACCACCTGGGCGTTGATGATGTCGCGCTCTTCAAACGTCTTGTCCAGTTCGAGTTTACCGATCACCGAGCGCAATGAGGTCTGCGCCAGCTGGGAAATCGCAGTAATGTAGTTGCTTGATCCGTAGCTGGCCCGCATGGCGTCGGTGACCTGAAAATACAGAATCCCGTCGACTTGCAACTGGGTGTTGTCGCGCGTGATGCAGACCTGACTGGCGATGTCGAGCGGAATTTCCTTGAGCACATGCTTGTAAGCCACCTTGTCCACAAATGGCATCAGGAAGCTCAATCCGGGTGTCAGGGTACCGTTGTATTTGCCCAGTCGTTCCACCACCCAGGCGTGTTGCTGCGGCACGACCTTGACCGATTGCGTGATAAAGATCACCGCGATCACGAACAGGATAATGGCAATTGTCATCGGATTCTCCATTGGATTTCAGAAATTGTGTCGCAAACAGGGGTTACAACGGCTTGACGATCAGGCGGCTGCCAACCACTTCCACGATGCTGCAGGGTCCGGCTGCGGCGGTGGCGCCAGCTGCGAGCGATACGCTCCAATTGGCACCGCGGTACTTGACCGAGCCGGTGCCGTCGGCATTCCAGCAGTCGACCTGCACGGTTTCACCCACGTCGAGATTGACATCGCGGTTGGCGCTGGCGTGCACCGCAGAGGGTTGTTTTTGTTTGTAGACGCGCCAGCCGACCACAAAACCGCCGCCGACCACGGCTGCCACGACCAGTTGCACCGTGGTGGTTGCGCCGAGTTGGGCCGCCATGGCGGCCGCCACCAGGCCAATAGACAGCATCAGCAAATAAAATGTACCGCTGAGCAATTCAACCGCGATAACCGCTCCTGCAAGAATCCACCAGATCGAAGACGGCGCCATATTTGCCTCAATTGTGTTGGTATCGCCACATTTTGCGGCAAAACATGAGGTTTGAAGTTGAGCGGGCGAAATAAGTCCTTACACTTCGCGCCTGTTTAAAAATTTTCCTGGTGTCGCTGGAGATCTTCATGAAATTCCGTTTTCCAATTGTCATCATCGACGAGGATTTTCGTTCTGAAAACACCTCGGGTTTGGGTATTCGGGCGCTGGCCCAGGCGATTGAGTCCGAAGGTCTGGAAGTGCTGGGTGTGACCAGCTATGGCGATCTCAGTCAGTTTGCGCAACAGCAGAGCCGCGCCAGCGCCTTTATCCTGTCGATTGATGACGAAGAGTTCACACCGGGGCCCGATCTGGACCCTGCAGTGCTGAACCTGCGTCACTTTATCGAAGAGGTACGGCGCAAGAATATCGATGTACCAATTTATATCTACGGTGAAACCAAAACGTCACGCCACCTGCCCAACGATATCCTGCGTGAGTTGCATGGCTTCATCCACATGTTTGAAGACACGCCCGAGTTCGTCGCACGCCACATCATCCGGGAAGCCAAAAGTTATCTTGAAGGCGTGCAACCGCCCTTCTTCAAGGCCTTGCTGGATTATGCAGAAAATGGCTCCTACTCCTGGCACTGCCCGGGGCACTCGGGGGGAGTGGCTTTCCTGAAGAGCCCGGTGGGGCAGATGTACCACCAGTTTTATGGTGAAAACATGTTGCGGGCCGACGTTTGCAACGCGGTGGAAGAACTCGGTCAATTGCTGGACCACGACGGTGCCATCGGCAAAAGCGAACGCAACGCGGCGCGCATCTTCAATGCTGATCACTGCTTTTTTGTCACCAATGGCACCAGTACCAGCAACAAGATGGTCTGGCACCACACGGTGGCGCCGAACGACGTTGTCGTGGTGGATCGCAATTGCCATGTGTCGATCTTGCACGCGATCATCATGACCGGGGCCATTCCGGTTTTTTTGAAGCCAACACGCAATCACTTCGGCATCATCGGGCCGATCCCCCGCAGTGAGTTTGAACCGGTCGCCATCAAGGCCAAAATCACGGCCAACCCGCTGATTCAAAGGCATCTTCAGGGCGTCGACATCAACAAAATCAGGCCACGGGTATTGACGCTGACCCAATCAACTTATGACGGTGTGCTGTACAACACGGAGACCGTCAAGGGGCTGCTCGATGGCTATGTGGAAAACATTCACTTCGATGAGGCCTGGCTGCCACACGCCGCGTTTCATCCGTTCTACGGCAGCTACCACGCCATGGGAAAAAACCGCGCCCGACCCAAACATGCCATGGTCTATGCGACACAATCAATCCACAAGTTGCTCGCCGGCATCAGCCAGGCCAGCCATGTACTGGTGCAGGATTCCCAAACCGTCAAGCTTGACAAACATCTCTTCAATGATGCTTACCTGATGCATACAAGTACCAGCCCGCAGTACAGCATCATTGCCAGTTGCGATGTGGCGGCGGCCATGATGGAGCCACCCGGTGGAACCGCCCTGGTGGAAGAAAGCATTGCCGAAGCGCTGGACTTTCGCCGCGCCATGCGCAAGGTCGATGAAGAATACGGCGATGACTGGTGGTTCAAGGTCTGGGGACCGGACAAGCTGGTTGACGAAGGTATTGGCCGTGCTGACGACTGGATCATCAAGGGCGAATCGGCAAAAGCCAAGGTCGGTGTCAATTGGCACGGTTTTGGCAAGATGGCGGCCGGCTTCAACATGCTCGACCCGATTAAATCCACCATCGTGACGCCTGGCATGGACTTGAACGGGAAGTTTGCCAGGACCGGTATTCCGGCCAGTGTCGTCACCAAGTTTCTGGCGGAGCATGGAGTGGTGGTTGAAAAAACCGGGCTTTACAGCTTTTTCATCATGTTCACCATTGGCATCACCAAGGGTCGCTGGAACAGCATGCTGACCGCTTTACAGCAGTTCAAGGACGACTACGCCAAGAACCAGCCGATGTGGCGAATCCTGCCCGAGTTTTGTCAGAAGTATCCGAAATACGAAAACATGGGTCTCGCCGACTTGTGCCAGCACATCCACCAGCTCTACGCCAAATACGACATTGCGCGACTCACAACGGATATGTACCTGAGCGATCTGACACCGGCCATGAAACCCAGCGACGCCTATGCTCACATCGCTCTGCGCCAGACCGAACGCGTTGAAATCGATCGGCTGGAGGGACGCATCACCGTTGGACTGGTTACACCTTATCCACCTGGCATACCGTTGCTGATTCCGGGTGAGGTGTTTAACCGGAAGATTGTTGACTATCTGAAATTTTCCCGTGAGTTCAATGCGCAATGTCCGGGTTTTGAGACCGACATTCACGGTTTGGTGGAAGAACAGGGCGCCGATGGCCAGACCTGTTATTTCGCAGATTGCGTCAGGGTCTGACCCGAAACGCTATTGATTTCATAGCTGTCTACGCATGCCAAACGGCGCTTGCAGCCCTATTTGACTCAAGAAACAGGGGTTTCAACGACCGCTACCGCAGTCTGGCTGACGCCGCAGTCGACATAGGAGATCTGGCCGGTCATGCCAGAGGCCAGGTCGCTGAGCAGGAAGGCGGCGACATTGCCCACTTCTTCAATTGTCACGTTGCGTTTGAGTGGGGAGGCACTGGCCGAAATGGACAACAGGCGGCCGAAATCCTTGATCCCGCTGGCAGCGAGTGTCTTGACTGCCCCAGCGCTCAGGCCGTTGACTCGCATTCCGCGGGGGCCAATGGCGTCGGCCAGATAACGCACCGACGACTCCAGCGACGCTTTGGCCAGGCCCATGGTGTTGTAGCTGGGCACCACGCGTACGCCGCCCAGATAGGTCAGCGTCAGCAGGGACGACTTGTCGTTAAGGTAAGGCAGGGCAGCCTTGGCCATGGCCGGAAAGCTGTAGGCGCTGATGTCATGGGCGATACGGAAGTTTTCGCGGCTCAGTCCGTCCAGAAAATTTCCTGCAATGGCTTCGCGCGGCGCGTAACCGATGCTGTGAACGAAGCCGTCAAATTTGGGCCAGTGCCTTGACAAATCGGTAAACAGTTTTTCAATCTGGGCATCGTCACCGACATCACAGTCAAAGACCAGCGACGATCCAAAATCTGCGGCAAACTCGGTGATGCGTTCCTTGAATCGCTCACCAACGTAACTGAAAGCAAGTTCGGCACCCTGCTCGCGGCAGGCCTGGGCAATGCCATAGGCAATGGAACGCTTGCTCAGCACGCCGGTAATCAATAGTTTTTTGCCGACCAGAAAACCCATTCTTTCTACACTCCGTTTGTTTGGCCCGCAGATTGTCGCACGCTCGGCCCGGTCGGCCGCCTTCCCCTCAAGCCAGATGGGCCGCTGCCAGCAAGGCCTGGGTATAGGCATGGCGTGGTTGGTCAAACAAGGTTTGAGCCTCGCCTTCCTCAATCACGTCGCCGTCTTTCATGACCAGTACACGATGCGACATGGCGCGTACCACGGCCAGATCGTGACTGATAAACACATAGCTCAGGCCATACCGGCTTTGCAGTTCGGCGAGCAGGGCCAGCACCTGCTGCTGCACCGATACATCCAGCGCGGAGGTCGGTTCATCGAGTACCAGCACCTCCGGACGCAGCACTACGGCGCGGGCAATGGCAATCCGTTGGCGCTGACCGCCGGAGAACTCATGCGGATAACGCTGCAATACGTTGGCGACGCCCATTTGTTCGTTCAACCCCACTTCATCGAGCATTTGCAGAACCAGACTGGCGCGTTCGGCGCTCGACAATTCGGCTCGATGCAAAGCCAGTCCCTCACCAACGATCTGACCCACTGTCATGCGCGGACTGAGTGAGGCAAAGGGGTCCTGGAACACCACTTGCATGCGCCGGCGCATGGCTCGCAGCGTGTCACGACTGGCATTGTCAATACGCTGACCGTCCATCTCGATCTGTCCGCCGGAGATATCCTGCAACGCCAGCAAGGCCATGCCCAGTGTGGTCTTGCCGGAGCCTGACTCGCCTACGATGCCCAGCGTTTCACCGCGTCGCAGCTGAAGTGTGGCACTGCGAACAGCCTGGAAATGCCGCTTGCGAAACCAGCCTTCGGCGCTGGAAAAGCTGACACCCACTTCGCGAGCAGTCAACAAAACGGGGGCATCAATCGCCACCTCCCGCACGACTCGCTGGGGTCGACTGGCCAACAGCTTTTGCGTGTAGGCATGCTGCGGGCTGGCGAACACGTGTGCCGTATCGCCTGTCTCCACCAGAATGCCGCGTTCCATGACACCAACCCGGTGGGTGAAGCGTCGAACCAGGTTCAGGTCGTGCGTGATGAACAATAGCGCCATGCCCAGTTCATTTTGCAAATCGTCGAGCAGCGCCAGGATCTGTGCCTGAATGGTGACATCCAGTGCGGTAGTAGGCTCGTCGCAGATCAATAGCTTGGGGCGACAGGCCAGTGCCATGGCAATCATCGCACGCTGACGTTGCCCGCCCGAGAGCTGGTGCGGGTAGGCGTCGACCCGGCGCTCGGGTTCCGGAATACCGGTCTTGGCCAACAGTTCGATCGCCCGGGACCGCGCCGCGTTGGGGCGCAAGGCCTCGTGCAGCTCGAGTACCTCGCCAATCTGGTTGCCGATGGTGTACAGCGGGTTCAGCGCCGTCATCGGTTCCTGGAAAATCATGCCGATCTCCGCGCCCCGGATGGCGCGCATTTCACGCTCGCGCAGGGCACACAGGTTGCTGCCGCCAAACCGGATGGATCCGGTGGTTGTCGCACTGTCGACCAAGCGCAAAATCGAAAGGGCCGTGATCGACTTGCCTGAGCCCGACTCGCCGACCAGTGCAAACTTTTCTCCCGGTGCGATTGAAAAGGAAACCCGATCGACCACGGTCGAGTTGCCGAACCTTACGCTGAGGTTTTCAACTTCAAGCAAATTGTGGCTGTTCATGACTTGCGGGTGTCAAATGCGTCGCGCAAAGCGTCGCCAATGAAGGTCAGCAGCAGCATGGTCAGGACCAGCAGCAGAAAGGTCGGAAAAATGATCCACCAGGCGTCCAGGTTCTCCTTGCCCTGGCGCAGCAAGTCGCCCAATGATGGGATCGACTCCGGCACGCCCAGACCGAGAAAATCGAGCGAGGTCAGCGCGACGATGGCGCCGCTCATGCGAAACGGTAAAAATGTGATCACCGGAGTCATGGAGTTGGGCAGCACATGACGCCAGATAATCTGCGCGTTTGACAGTCCGAGCGCCCGGGCCGCTTTGACAAATTCCAGGTTGCGGTTGCGCAAAAATTCAGCCCGCACGTAATCTGATAGACCCATCCAGCCCCACAGCGACAACAGTACCAGCAGCAGTAGCAGGGACGGCTCGAAGATGGATGCAAAGATGATCAACAGGTAGAGCTCCGGCACCGCCCCCCAGATTTCCATAAAACGCTGCAGGATCAGGTCGATGCGCCCGCCAAAATAGCCTTGCAGCGCGCCGGCTGCGATACCAATCGCGGTGCCAACGATCGTGAGCGCCAAGGCAAACCAGATGCTGACGCGAAACCCGAACAGCAGCCGTGCCAGCATGTCATGGCCGACGCTGTCGGTTCCCAGCCAGTTCTGCGCGTTGGGAAGCGCCGGGCTGGGGTTTTTTTCAAACGGATTGGACGAGCGTGCCGAATGCGGGTTCAGGGTAAAAAAAGTCCAGTTGCCAGGCTTGGCGAACTGATCAGCAATGAACGGGTCGCGCCAGTCTGTGGGAGTGCCGAAATCCCCGCCAAAACGGGTTTCAGGGTGATTCTTGAACAGGGGAACAAACAGCTCGCCGTTGTAGCGCGCGACCAGCGGACGGTCGTTGCTGATCAGTTCGCCAAAAGTTGACAGCAGCAGTAGTGCAGTAAATATCCAGAGGGAGAAATAACCGATACGGTTGCGCCGGAAGCGGGCCCAGGCCCGCTGATTCGGTGACATGGATTGATGCGCCATGCTGCTCCTATTTACCCACCGCGCTGAATTGAACGCGAGGATCCACCACCACATACATCAGATCAGAAATCAGTTTCACCACCAGCCCTATCAGGGTGAACAAATACAAGGAACCCAGTACGACCGGATAATCGCGCCGTACGACGGACTCGAACGACAGCAGACCCAGCCCGTCGAGCGAGAAGAGGGTCTCGATCAAGACTGATCCGGCAAAAAAAGCGCCCACAAAAGCTGCCGGAAAACCGGTCACCAGCGGGATCAATGCATTGCGAAAAATATGTTTGTACAACACCCGGCGTTGCGACAGGCCTTTGGCACGTGCCACCAGAACGTACTGCTTGCGCATTTCCTCGACAAACGTGTTTTTGGTCAGCATGGTGGTGACGGCAAAGCTGCCAATCACCATGCAGATCAACGGCAGGGTAAGGTGCCAGAAGTAATCGGTGATGCGGGCACTCCAGCTTAAATCAGCCCAATTGTCGGAGGTCAGCCCGCGCAGCGGAAACCACTCCAGAAAGGTGCCACCCGAAAACAAAACAATCAGAAAAATACCCAGCACGAAGCCCGGGATGGCATAGCCAATAAGCACGATGAGTGAACTGATGAGGTCAAACCGGGAACCTTCATGCACCGCCTTGACAATGCCCAGGGGCAGCGAGATCAGGTACGAAAACAGAAATGTCCACATGCCCAGACTGATCGATACCGGCAGCTTCTCCTGGATCAGTTGCCAAACGTCCTTGTTGTGCAAAAAGCTGCGTCCAAGATCAAAACGCAAAAAATTACCCAGCATTTCCACATAACGTACGTGGGCCGGTTTGTCAAAGCCATAGAGTTTTTTCAGCTCGGCAATTTGTTTGGCGTCGCTGTCACGCCCGGCTTTGTAAGCGCTGCCATCGCCTTTCTGACTGGCACGGGCCTCAGCCATGATTTGTTCGACCGGCCCACCCGGTACAAACTGAATCACGACGAAAGTGATCGTCAGCGCACCCAGCAACGTAGGCACCATGAGAAGAATGCGTTTGAGAATGTAGCTGAACATGGTGTGGTCCTAGGGTTTGGCGCCGGGCTTGAGCCACCAGGTGCTGATTGGCCAGGCCACCATTTCCGAGTTGGGACTCTCGATCGTGAAATAGAGCGGGCGCTTGGCGGGTGTTCCGAAACGGTCCCAGTAGGAGGCTTTTTCGTCAGCGGCGTACAGATCGGGGACCTGCCAGTGGTTCCACATCACGACCCGATCCAGTGCCCGGCTGGCGTCGCGCAATTGCTCCAGGGTGGTCGCCGCTGCCATGGCGGTAACGATATGGTCCACGGCAGCACTCTTGACACCGCGAAAGTTGCTGTTGCCTTTTTCATCGGCCGACTTGCTGCCATAGCCCGCCGCCGCACCAGTGGCGTCAGGCAGGGTGAAATCTCCCTCGACGATAGTGATCATGTCGAAGTCATATTCTTCCAGCCGCCTGCGGTACAGCGCGAAATCAACAACCCGGTCTTTCAGTGTGATACCCAATTTTTCCAGGTTCGCTTGCCAGTCTGTCAGGCGTCCAGGTTGACCCGGATTGAGGTATTCAATTTCAAACGGCTCACCCTTGCCATTGCGCAGGCGTCCGTCAGCGGCCAGCTTCCAGCCCGCCTGCTCCAGCAAACCGCGTGCAATCAGCAGGTTGCGACGCAATAGCTTCGGGTCACGATTGGTTTTGGCTGCACGAAAGGCGGGGCCAAAGACTTCAGCGGGTAACTCCTTGCGATACGGCTCCAGCAGCGTGAGCTCGCCGATACCGGGCAGGCCGTCGGCGGCGAATTCCGAATTGTTGTAGACGCTGTTGGTGCGTTTGAACAGTCCGTAGCGGTTCAGGGTATCAAAGTCGTAGGTGTAATCCAGCGCTTCGCGCACGCGGTGATCCTGAAAAATAGGCCGGCGCAGGTTGAGCTGGTACGACTGCAGGCCCTGGCCCACGGCAGTTTCAAACAAATCCTTTTTGATGCGGCCGTCATCCCACTTGGGGCCTTTGTGCTGGCGCATCCAGCTGCGCGCGCCGTACTCCTTGTAAATGTCAAATTCACCTGCCTTGAACGCTTCACGCCCGACGGCCTGATCCTTGTAATAGCGGTACACGATGCGATCAAAGTTAAAGAAGCCGCGTCGCACGCCAAGGTTTTTGGCCCAGTACTGGGGATTGCGCTTGAGTTCCAGGCGTCGACCCGAATCAGCGACGGCGATGGTGTAAGGGCCGCTGGTGATCGGGTAATCGGTCACGATTTCATCAAAACGCCTCGGCTTGCCATCGGCACCGGGCGCCCACTTGGGAGAAAAAATACGCAGGACGGTGCCGAGCGAAAAAATAGTGTCATTGGATCGGTCTTTCAAGTCAAAGCGGATGGTGCGCTCATCGAGCACCACGGCGTGTTCCACGCCGGCAAAAGCGGTCTGGTAAGACGGCGACGCGTATTTGCCCGAGAGCGACTCAAAGCTGTACAACACGTCGGCGGCCGTGACCGGGTCGCCATTGTAAAAGCGTGCCTGCGGGTGCAGCCGAAAGGTGATGGACGATTTATCCGGTGCGATCAGCATCTCCTGCGCCAGCAGCCCGTACATGGTGAGGGCTTCATCACCGGCCAGCGTTGCCAGTGGTTCAAGCATGAACAACAGGATGCCTGCGGGCGCATTGCCCTTCGTTGTGAAGTAATTGAACTTGTCGAAACTGCTGCGCCGGTCGGGATTGCGCAAATACAGCGCACCACCCTGAGGCGCTAGCGGGTTGCAGTAGTCAAAATGCGAAAAGTCGCGCGGGTATTTGGGCGCACCGAAAGCCGCATAAGCATGTACCCAGCCAGGGCTGGGGGCCGTGATGGCTGAGGCTGCGCCAGCAAGCGCGACACTGGCCGGTGCGGCTACCGAGCCAAGCACTGACAACAGCAAAAATATGAGCAGGCCCGGCATGGCGCGGGTGAATCTGTACAGCATCGGGGTTATCGTAATCGATAGCAAGCTGCCGCCGTGCGCCTTCAGCCTATGGTTTTCACCTAGCAGCACAGCCCCGGGGAAGATTTTTGCAGTACAATCCAAGCTCACGACCAAACGGGCGGGTATCTACCGCCCGTTTTTTTTGGGCGATTGTTTTTTTAGGGCATCTGAACTCAAGTGGCACTGAAGGAAATTGTTGAACAAACGGTAACCGGTCTGGGTTATGACCTGGTGGAAATCGAACGTTCAGCGGGTGGCTTGCTGCGCATCACGATCGACCTGCCGTGGTTGGCAAGGGTTGAGGGCGTTGCTGTCCCGGGCGAGCAGTTTGTCACAGTTGAAGATTGTGAGAAAGTTACTCGCCAGTTGTTGTTTGCGCTGGAGGTCGATGGCGTTGATTACAAACGGCTGGAAGTGTCATCGCCGGGTATTGATCGACCGTTGCGTCATGAGCAGGATTTTGAACGGTTTGCTGGACACGAAGTTGACGTTACGCTGAAGCAGCCCTTGGGGGCGGCAGCGGCTGGGCAGGTTAGTGCCACTCGCAAGAAGTTTCGGGGTACGCTGGAACGCGTCCCGCACGAGACCGGTGTAGTTGCCTGGCAGATAGTGTGGCGTGATTCCCCCGTGGTCAAACCCGGTCAGAAGGTGAGCAAGAAGAAGTTGCCTGCACCGCTTCAGGTTTTGGGCTTTGCGCTGGACGAATTGAAAGAGGCCCGGCTGGCACCTATTGTCAGCTTCAAGGGGCGTGTCGCCAAGGGTGGCACTGGGTTGGATCTGGATTGAATTGAAACAGGAGAGTCTTGGCATGAATCGCGAAATGTTAATGCTGGTAGAGGCCATATCCCGCGAAAAGAACGTGGAGCGTGATGTGGTGTTTGGCGCAGTCGAGGCTGCGCTGGCCCAGGCGACCAAAAAGCTGCATCAGGGTGATGTCGATATTCGCGTCGCGGTTGATCGCGATAGTGGGGCCTATGAGACCTTTCGGCGCTGGCATGTGGTGCCTGACGAGGCGGGCCTGCAATTGCCTGACCAGGAAATCCTGTTGTTCGAAGCAAAGGAACAGATTCCTGATATCGAGGTGGATGAATACATTGAGGAAACGGTGGAATCGGTGCCGATTGGCCGTATTGGCGCGATGGCGGCCAAGCAGGTCATCCTGCAGAAAATCCGCGATGCAGAGCGCGAGATGCTGCTCAATGACTTCATGTCACGTGGTGACAAGATTTTTGTCGGTACGGTCAAGCGCATGGACAAGGGCGACATCATTGTCGAGAGCGGCCGGGTTGAAGGACGCCTGCGACGCGGTGAAATGATCCCGAAAGAAAACCTGCGCATGGGTGATCGCGTGCGCGCCATGATCATGGAGGTTGACCTCACGCTGCGCGGTGCGCCTATTCTTTTGTCACGCTCAGCGCCCGAATTCATGGTCGAATTGTTCCGCCAGGAAGTGCCAGAAATTGAACAAGGCCTGCTTGAGATCAAGTCGTGTGCCCGTGATGTCGGTTCGCGCGCCAAGATTGCCGTGTTGTCGCACGACAAGCGGGTTGACCCGATTGGCACCTGTGTGGGTGTTCGCGGTACCCGGGTCAATGGCGTGACCAACGAGTTGGCCGGCGAGCGCGTTGATATTGTGCTGTGGAGTGAAGATCCGGCGCAGTTCGTTATTGGTGCTCTGGCGCCGGCTAACGTGACGTCCATCGTGGTTGACGAGGAGCGCCATGCAATGGATGTTGTGGTGGACGAGGAAAACCTGGCCATTGCGATTGGCCGGGGCGGCCAGAATGTACGCCTTGCTTCGGAGCTGACAGGTTGGAAAATCAACATCCTTGATGCCGCCGAGTCGGCCCAGAAGCAGGCCAGCGAAACCGATTCGGGTCGCAAGCTGTTCATGGAAAAACTCGACGTGGACGAGGAAATCGCCGATCTTCTGATTGCCGAAGGCTTTACCAGTCTGGAGCAGGTGGCCTATGTGCCGCTGGAAGAAATGCTTGAAATCGAGAGTTTTGACGAAGATACGGTTAACGAATTGCGCACCCGGGCCAAAGATGCGCTGCTGACTATGGAGATTGCGCATGAGGAAAATGTGCAGGAAGTCTCGCTTGACTTGCGGGACCTTGAAGGCCTGACCCCTGAACTGATCGGAAAGCTTGCCGACAGCGGCATTCACAGCCGTGACGACCTGGCTGATCTGGCTGTTGACGAGCTCACAGAAATCACCGGCCAGTCTGCCGACGAAGCCAAGACCTTGATCATGAAAGCGCGCGAACACTGGTTTGCCAATGACGCCGTTTCTCAAGAATAAAGTAAATGTCATGAATACGCAGTTTCAGTGAAGGCCGGCAATTGCCCGCAGGGCTTGTCAGGCCGAACTAAAGGTTACACAACAAATGTCCAGTACGACCGTCGCCGAGTTTGCAAGCGAACTCAAAAAATCAACTGACACGCTGCTTGAGCAGCTGAAGTCGGCAGGAGTGGCCAAGTTTGCTGCTTCTGACAAGCTGACCGAGGCTGACAAGCAGCACTTGCTCAGCTATTTGCAGGCCAGTCATGGCACTGCGAGTCCCGAGCGCAAGAAAATAACGCTGGTCAAGAAGTCAACCAGTGAAATCAAGCAGGCTGACTCGACAGGCAAGGCGCGCACCATTCAGGTCGAGGTACGCAAGAAGCGCACTTTCGTGCGTCGGGAAGATGGGGTCGAGGTTCCAGTTGAAGCTCCTGAGCCGGAACATGTTGCTGAGCCCGTGTCACTGATTGACAACGCCGAACTGGCGCGGCGCGAAGAAGAGGCGCGTCGACAGGCCGAGCTGATTCGTCGCCAGGAGGAAGAACTGTCGGAACGTCGGCGTCTGCGGGAAGAGCAGGAAGCGCGCTCACGCGACGCACTTGCCCGGGCCGCCGAAAAAGCGGCGAAGAAAGTCGCTGCCAAGGCGGTTGACGATCTGAACAAGCCGGCCGCTACGGAGCCACAGGCACAGGTCGATATTGACAGCGCGGCGTCGAAGGTGCTGGAGGCGGCCGAAAAGGCCGAGGCCGTTGCAAAAGTGAAGACCCAGGCACGTGAAAAAGCAGCGGCTGAGTCCAAAGTACGGGCGGCTGAAGATGTGGCCAGGGCGGCCGATCTGGGACAACGCAGACGCACGGCGGAGGCGGAGGCCGCCGCCATCCGTCTGATGATGTCAGCGCCGGCCAAGAAGCCAGTTCCGGTTAAAAAACCGGAAGATGCCAAGGCAGCCCAGAAACCAGTGGTCGCCGATGCAGCCAAGGCTGGCATCAAAGGCACTTTGCACAAACCGCCGGCCGGTACGGCACCCGCAAAGCCGGCCCGTTCGACAGCCGCCGGAACGCCCGGTGCCAGTACTCCTGCCGGCGCCGGAAAAGAAGTCAAATCGGCCAAACTTTCCAGTAGTTGGGCCGGAGATCCGGCCAAGAAAAAAGCCATTCCAACCCGGGGTGCTACGGGTGCGCCAGCCGGGCGCGGTGGTAACTGGCGTGCCGGGCCGCGTGGTAAACGTGGTAGCAACGACCGGGACCGTGATGAGCAACGCACGCCGCTCGCACCGGTTGAGGTCCGTGTCATTGAGGTTCATGTCCCGGAAACCATTACCGTCGCCGAGTTGGCGCACAAAATGGCGGTCAAGGCGTCGGAAGTCATCAAACACCTGATGAAACTGGGGCAGATGGTCACCATCAACCAGCCGCTGGACCAGGACACCGCCATGATTGTGGTGGAGGAGATGGGGCACAAGGCGATTGTTGCAGCGCTGGATGATCCGGAAGCCTTCACCGATGACGAGGTTTCCCAGCAGCAATCAGAGTCATTGCCACGTGCACCGGTGGTGACGGTCATGGGCCACGTGGACCATGGCAAGACGTCGTTGCTGGACTACATTCGCAGGGCCAAAGTAGCCTCGGGCGAAGCCGGTGGCATTACCCAGCACATTGGTGCCTATCACGTTGAAACGCCACGTGGCATGATTTCCTTCCTTGACACGCCCGGTCATGAAGCCTTTACCGCCATGCGCGCACGCGGTGCCAAGGCGACCGATATCGTGATTCTGGTGGTGGCAGCCGATGACGGCGTGATGCCGCAAACCCGGGAGGCAATCAAGCACGCCCGGGCGGCCGGTGTTCCGATTGTGGTGGCGATCAACAAGATTGACAAACCCGATGCCAATCCGGAACGTGTCAAGAACGAGTTGGTGGTGGAGGAAGTGGTACCCGAGGAATTTGGCGGAGAATCACCTTTCGTGCCGGTTTCGGCCAAGACAGGAGTCGGCATTGATGCCTTGCTGGAGCAGGTTCTGCTGCAGGCTGAAGTGCTGGAACTGCGTGCACCCATCGATGCCATGGCCAAGGGCCTGGTGATCGAGGCACAACTGGACAAGGGACGCGGCCCGGTGGCTACCATCCTGGTGCAATCGGGCACCCTCAAGACCGGTGACATTGTGCTGGCGGGTTCGACCTATGGCCGTGTGCGTGCCATGCTCGATGAAAATGGCAAGTCCATCAAGTCGGCCGGTCCCTCGATTCCGGTCGAAATTCAGGGCTTGACCGAAGTGCCACAGGCCGGTGACGAATTCATGGTGATGGCTGATGAGCGCCGAGCCCGTGAAATTGCCACTTACCGGGCCGGCAAGTTCCGCCACACCAAGCTGGCCAAGCAGCAGGCAGCCAAGCTGGAAAACATGTTTACCGACATGACGGCGGGTGCTGTCAAAATGGTACCCATCATCATCAAGGCCGATGTGCAGGGCTCGCAGGAAGCACTGGCACAGTCGCTGCAAAAGCTTTCGACCGACGAGGTCAAGGTGCAGATGGTTTACACGGCGGTGGGTGCAATCAGCGAGTCCGACGTGAATCTGGCGATTGCCTCGAAGGCCGTCATCATTGGATTCAACACCCGTGCTGACGCCGGGGCGCGCAAGTTGGCCGAGAACAACGGCGTTGACATTCGTTACTACGACATCATTTACGACGCTGTCGATGAGCTCAAGCTTGCCATGTCGGGCATGTTGACGCCTGACCGGAAAGAGGAGGTCATTGGTACCGCCGAAATTCGTCAGGTGTTCAAGGTATCCAAGATCGGTTCGATTGCCGGTTGTATGGTTACCGCTGGTCTGGTGCGACGCACTTCAAAGCTTCGGTTACTGCGCGACAACGTCGTGATCTTTACCGGCGAACTGGACTCCCTCAAGCGCTTCAAGGACGATGCCAAGGAAGTCAAGGAAGGCTTTGATTGCGGCTTGAATATCAAGAATTACAACGATATCGCTGAAGGTGACGTGCTGGAGTTCTTCGAGATTCGCGAAGTGGCCCGAACGCTTTGATGGATTCAATGTAGATCGTGCGAACAAAGTCCAAAACCCCCAACCGTGCTTTCAAGGTTGCCGATCAGATCCAGCGTGATTTGACCGAGCTGATTGCGCGTGAACTGAAAGACCCGAGGGTTGGCATGATAACGATTCAGGCGGTCGAAGTGACGCCGGACTATGCGCACGCCAAGGTCTTCTTCAGCTTGCTGGCGGGTGACACCAAAGCCTGCACCGAAGGTTTGAATCAGGCCGCAGGTTTTTTGCGCGCTGGTTTGTTCAAGCGATTGCACATCCACACCGTGCCGACATTGCATTTTGTGTTTGACCAGACCACTGAGCGTGCGGCCGATATGAATGCCCTGATTGCGCGCGCGGTGGCGTCCCGCGCGAAGGACGACTGAACCCATGAACGCGCCGCGCGCACGGGTTGCCAGGCGCCCCGTGCACGGGGTGCTGTTGCTGGACAAGCCATTGGGTTGGTCCAGCAATGACGCCTTGCAAAAGGCCAAGTGGCTGTTACGGGCTGAAAAGGCAGGCCACACCGGCACGCTCGATCCGCTGGCCACCGGCGTACTGCCGTTGTGTTTTGGTGCGGCGACCAAGTTCAGCCAGCTTCAGCTGGACGCAGACAAGACTTATGAGGCCATTGCGCAACTCGGAGTCAAGACCAGTACGGGCGATGCGGAGGGGGCGGTACTTGAAGTGCGACCGGTGAATGTGACTGAGCAGGATCTCGGAAATGTAGCGCTACGGTTCACCGGGCTGATCCGGCAAATGCCGCCCATGCACAGCGCCCTGAAGAAGGATGGCAAAGCGCTGTATGAATACGCGCGGGCCGGAATCGAGGTGGAGCGGGCCGCCCGTGAGGTCACAATTTATGAGTTAAATATGGTGCTAGCCCCCGTGGACGTTGCGCAACCAGCTATCGAAATGATAGTTAAATGCAGCAAGGGAACCTACATCCGCACGCTCGGCGAAGACATTGGCGAAGCCCTGGGCTGCGGTGCGCACCTGAGCGCGCTGCGTCGGGTCGAGACCGGTGGCTTTTCGGTGGCGCAGTGTGTCACGCTGGCGGCGCTGGAGGCGATGACGGAGGAAGAGCGCTTGAACTGCCTGTTACCGGTGGCGTCGCTGCTTGGCGATCACACGCTTGTCACGCTGGACGCCGAGAATGCTGGGCGCTTCCTGAGCGGCGTGCGTCGGCGGGGAAGCTGGCCGGCGAGCGACCGGATTGCCGTTTATGGACCCGCAGTGGGTGCAAATAGTGCATCCGGCAGCTTATTGGGAACGGCCCACGTGGTGGCCGATGAATTGATACCGGGGCGGCTGTTGAGTCCGCTCGAGATTGAACAAATTTAGAAAGTGAACCATGAGCCATACACAAATTCGTAACATCGCCATCATCGCCCACGTCGATCATGGCAAGACCACCATGGTCGACCAGTTGCTGCGCCAGTCG
Source organism: uncultured beta proteobacterium (assembly GCA_963750815.1). Classification (GTDB taxonomy): domain Bacteria; phylum Pseudomonadota; class Gammaproteobacteria; order Burkholderiales; family Burkholderiaceae_C; genus Rhodoferax. The sequence goes on along the minus strand of CAVVRS010000002.1, from coordinate 2,409,245 downwards.
GGCACCTTTGCCCAGCACGAGAAAATCGTCGACACCGTGATGGACAACAACGCCATTGAAAAGGAACGCGGCATCACGATTCTGGCCAAGAACTGCGCCGTCACCTGGCAGGGCACGCACATCAACATCGTTGACACTCCCGGCCACGCTGACTTCGGCGGCGAAGTGGAACGCGCGCTGTCCATGGTCGACGGCGTGGTGTTGCTGATCGACGCGCAGGAAGGCCCGATGCCGCAAACCCGCTTTGTCACCAAGAAGGCGCTGGCTCTGGGCTTGAAGCCCATCCTCGTGGTCAACAAGGTCGACAAGCCCGGCTCTCGTCCGCAGTGGGTGGTGGACGCCGCGTTTGATTTGTTTGACAAGCTGGGCGCCACCGATGACCAACTCGATTTTCCCGTGGTTTACGCCTCGGGCATCAACGGCTGGTCGTCCATGGTGGAAGGCGGGCAGGGTGAACAGTGGGGCCCGGATATGTCGGCCCTGTTTAACACCATTCTGGAGCATGTGCCACACCAGCAGGGCGACCCGGCAGCGCCGCTGCAACTGCAGATTTCAGCACTTGACTTCTCGACCTTTGTCGGACGCATCGGCGTCGGGCGTATCAGTCAGGGCACGGTCAGGCCCATGATGGACGTCGTGGTGATGGAAGGCACGGACGGCAAGGCCGTCAAAGGGCGCATCAACCAGGTGCTGACTTTTCAGGGGTTGGAGCGCGTGCAGGCCACCGACGCCGGCCCCGGTGAAATCGTTCTGATCAACGGCCTGACCGACATTGGTATCGGCGTGACCATCACCGATCCCGTCAACCCCATGCCGCTGCCCATGCTCAAGGTCGACGAACCGACCCTGACCATGAACTTCTGCGTCAACACCAGCCCGCTGGCCGGCCGTGAAGGCAAGTACGTCACCAGCCGCCAGATCTGGGATCGCCTGCAAAAAGAGCTGCAGCACAACGTCGCCCTGCGCGTCAGGGAAACCGGCGAAGAAGGCATCTTCGAGGTGATGGGTCGTGGCGAACTGCACCTGACCATTTTGCTGGAAAACATGCGCCGCGAAGGTTTTGAGCTGGCCGTCAGCAAGCCGCGCGTCGTCTTCAAGGACGTAAACGGCGAAAAGTATGAGCCGATCGAAATGGTCACCGCCGACATCGAAGAGCAGCACCAGGGCGGTGTGATGCAGGCTTTGGGCGAGCGTAAGGGCGACCTGTTTAATATGGAGTCGGATGGCCGCGGCCGCGTGCGCCTGGAGTACCGCATTCCGGCGCGCGGCCTGATCGGTTTCACCAATGAATTTTTGAATCTGACGCGGGGCACGGGTCTGATCTCCAATATTTTCGATAGCTACGAACCGCACAAGGGTGACATTGGCGGGCGCAAGAATGGCGTGCTGATTTCCATGGATGCCGGTGAAATTTTCACCTATGCGCTGGGCAAGCTCGACGAACGTGGCCGCATGTTTGTCAAACCCAATGATCCGGTGTACGAAGGCATGATCGTCGGCATTCACAGCCGCGACAACGATCTGGTGGTGAACGCCACGCGCACCAAGCAGCTCACCAACTTCCGCGTGTCGGGCAAGGAAGACGCGATCAAGATCACGCCGCCGATCGAATGCACGCTGGAATACGGTGTCGAGTTCATCGAGGACGACGAACTGGTCGAAATCACACCCAAATCGATTCGCCTGCGCAAGCGTTACCTGAGCGAGGGTGAACGCAAGCGCGCTGGCCGTTAAGCTCTCTTGAAGCTCAGCCACAACCGCGCCGTGCTGCTGATGGTGGCCGTGACCCTGATGTGGTCGACGGCCGGCGTGGTGACGCGCCACCTGGAGCAGGCGCGAAGTTTTGAGGTAACCTTCTGGCGCAGCTTCTTTACGGTGCTGTCGCTATTGGTGATCCTGCCGCTATTTCAGGGGCGCAACGTCTTTCAAAAAATGCGCCAGGGTGGGGCGGCGCTCTGGGTATCGGGCGTCTGCTGGTGCGGCATGTTCACCTTTTTTATGGTCGCCATCACGTTGACCAGCGTCGCCAACGTATTGGTAACCATGTCGATCGGTCCCTTGCTGACGGCACTGGCGTCGCGCATTTTTATTGGGCACCGCATTGCCAGACGGACCTGGTTTGCCATTGTGGTGGCTGGTTGCGGCATCGGCTACATGTACGGCAGCCAGATCAGCCAGGGTGTCAGCCTGTTGGGGACTCTGGTGGCCTTGTGTGTACCCATCTCTGGCGCGGCCAACTGGACCGTCACTCAGCATGCCCATGCCGCCGGCCACGACGTTGACTTGATACCGGCGGTGTTGATTGGTGCAGTCTTCTCGTGTCTCTTGACGCTGCCGCTGGCGCTTCCGTTCCAGGCCTCCGGGCATGACCTGCTGCTGCTGGGTGGACTGGGGGTCGTGCAACTGGCGATTCCGTCAACGCTTTCGGTGCTTTGTGCACGGGTGCTGAAAGCGCCTGAAGTATCCCTGCTGGGTCTGCTGGAAGTGATTTTTGGCATTCTTCTGGCCTGGGTTGGGGCCAATGAAGTGCCTGGCCCCAACGTACTGGCCGGGGGCGCCCTGGTGATTGGTGCGCTGGCGATCAACGAATGGATTGGATGGAGAATCCGGGGATGACTACAAAGCAGGCAGTACCAACTGGAGATACGCCCGAGGTATTGAGTGAAGTCTGCGGGCAGGTCGGCCTGATCACGCTGAACCGCCCGAAGGCGCTCAATGCGTTGTCGTTGCCCATGATTCGCGCCCTGACGCAGTGCCTGCAGGGTTGGCTGGAGGATGACCGTGTGAAGGCTGTCGCCATTCGTGGCAGCAACAAAAACGGACCTTTCGGCGCTTTCTGTGCGGGTGGAGATATCCGTTTTTTCCACCAGGCTGCGCTGGCTGGCAGTCCTGAACTGGAAGATTTTTTCACCGAGGAATACACACTCAACCACCTCGTTCACAGCTATGCAAAGCCCTATATTGCCTTGATGGACGGCATCGTCATGGGCGGCGGCATGGGCCTCAGCCAGGGCGCCAGGATCCGTATCGTTACAGAGCGCACCAAAATGGCCATGCCGGAGACCAACATCGGCCTGTTTCCCGATGTCGGTGGTGGTTATTTTCTCGGTCGTTGCCCGGGGCGCAGCGGTGAATGGCTGGCTTTGACGGGCGAAATGATTGGGGCCGCACCGGCACTGGCGCTGGGGTTGGCTGACACCTGTTTTGACATTGACCAGCTGGCCTGCGCATGGGAGGCCTTGAAGGTCATGGATTTTGCAGTGCCGGACGCAATCGATACCTGGACTGCTATATATTCAGTAGCTGCCAACGCTTGCCAGATGCCGCCTGAGGGCCTGATTGATCAATATTTTTCACTGAATTCGGTGACTGACATGGTACAGGCGCTACAAACCGGTCAGACCGAGTGGGCGCAGCGCACCGCTGCCACCTTGCGCCAGCGCTCGCCACTGATGTTGCATGTGGTGCTGGAACAGGTTCGTCGCGCCCGCACGCTGTCGCTGGCTGACGATCTGCGCATGGAGCGTGACATGGTTCACCACTGCTTTGCGCCGCGACACCTGGCGCGCGATGCCAGCCAGAGTGAAACGCTTGAAGGCATCCGGGCGTTGGCCATCGACAAGGACAACACACCCCACTGGAATCCGGCGCGCATTGAGGATGTCCGGCCTGACATGGTGGCACCGTTTTTCAGCAGCCCGTGGACCGTCGCTACCCATCCGCTGCGCGCCCTGAACTGATACCTGTTGCCCTCAAAGCTGGCGATAAACCGCTTCTGCCAGCTTCAACAGTGCGTCACGTTGCACCGGCCCTGCCAGAGCGTAGCCAAAGCCCTGGTCGATCCAGTAAAAACTGGGTATGGGGCCGTCCGTCGAAAAATGAAAGCTGGTCTCCTGTGCTTCGACCGTGTCAGGCACTTTGTTGACCGCTCCGAGATAAAGCGTAATGCGCATACCCATTGCGTTTTGAAACATGAACTGCGCGCGTGCGCCCATTTCACCCGGGAGCAGGCGTCCACCCACCAGCTCATAACCCAGCGCGGCAAGATTGGGCACTCTGAGCGGTTTGCCAACGCGCTTGGACAGCCATTGCACCAGGTGCTCCTGGTCTGCAGCGGTGACCTCCACCGGGTGCCGTATTTCGGGAGAATAGACGCCGTGCGCATAGCTGGCCTGGCGCGCAAAATCCTGCGCCAATCGAGTGCTGACCAGTGTCCCCGAAGACGCCTGCGATTGCCATTGCGCGCGCCAGCCAGCGTTGGAAAACCAGCCGACGCCAAAGGCCAGCAACAGGCTCGCTGCCATCCCGCCCCAGCGCCACCATTGATTCAGGTCCTGCTGCGAAGCAAGGGCCTGGTGCGCCGCTGAAATCATCGGCGCCGGGCACGCTTCGTCCAGAACCTGCAGGTGCAGGCCGCGCAGGGCGTCGCGCTGTTGTTGCCACTTGAGCACCTCAGCCAGCCGGTCAGGATTCTGCGCCAGACGTCGCTGCACGTCGGCGCGTGTTGCCGCAGAAAGCTGATCGTCCACGAAGGCGTGGATTTCGGTTTCAGTCAGAGGTTTTGCAGGGGGGCTGTTCATGGTGTTGTTCCGGTCGCTCATTTCAGACGCCGCAAAGGACTGGCCAACGTGCCGCTTGGAGCCTGCTGCCCGGCCGGACGGGCCGGTGCGTCGAGCAATTCCTGTAGCCGGGCACGGGCTCGCGACAGGCGCGACATCACGGTTCCAATGGGAATGCCGATAATTTTTGCCGCCTCGACGTAGCTCATGCCCTCCATGCTGATCAACAATAGAACTGCGCGCTGGTCTTGTGGCAGACGCAACAGGCAGCGTTGCAAATCAAGCGAATTCGCCGGATCGGTGTCGGCCGCCCTCAACTCGTGCGCAACCTCGTCAATATCAACCGTGCCCGCCGACGCCTGTCTGCGGCCCCGCACTAGTTGATTGACAAATACGTTGTGCATCACGGTGAAAAGCCAGGCGCGCAGATCGGAACCGGTGGTCCACAAGCGCCACTTGGTGCAAGCGCGCTCCAGCGTATCCTGTACCAAGTCATCGGCCGCCCAGGAATCGCCAGTCAGTGCGCGGGCGTAGCGGCGCAACGCTGGAATCTGATTGACGATGGGTTGCTGCGTCATTGAGTCGGTAAAGGACAGAGTGGGTTCGCCTTGCGTATTTTCCGTCTGTCCGGCCGCAGGCCGGGTGTCAAGGTTTGGCGGTCTGCCAGACTTTGTTGAAACCGTCGCCCGTTCTGTCGCCAGGTTTGCTGTCCTTGGCCCAGTAATACAGGGGTTTGCCCTTGAGCGCCCATTGCTTTGAGCCGTCGTCACGGGTAATGATGCTGTAGTCGTCCGAGGGCTTGTCGTTATCGCCAGCCATGAGCGGCGGCCAATTGGCGGCACAAGGGCCGTTGCAGACGGATTTGCCACTGGTGTCCTTGTCAAAGGTATACAGCGTCATGTTGGTCGGGCCAACCAGTACACCGTCGGCCACCCTGGCCGGCGCAGCATGAAGCGCGCCACAAGCAAATAACACGGCAACCGAAACGGGCCAGACGACTACAGAACGAAGGGTAAATTTCATGGTGAACTCCTGAGTTGATGATTGCAAACAAGCATTTGCCCTTCCACAAACAAGCGCAACACCGTTTTTATTCCCGGTGACGACAAAGAAAACTTATCGCTGACGGCTTTTCATTGCGCGTTCGACCTCCCGCTTGCCTTCGCGGTCCTTGATCGTGTCGCGCTTGTCGTGTTCGGCCTTGCCTTTGGCCAGCGCGATGTCGCATTTGATCTTGCCGGCTTTCCAGTGCAGATTCAGCGGCACCAGGGTGTAACCTTTTTGCTCCACCTTGCCAATCAGGCGCTGGATTTCTGCCTTGTGCATCAAGAGCTTGCGGGTACGCACCTTGTCGGGGTTGATGTGGCTTGATGCGGTACCCAGTGGATTAATTTGCAATCCGATCACAAACAGCTCGCCATTGCGGATCACGACGTAACCATCGGTCAGCTGCACTTTGCCGGCACGCAGCGATTTGACCTCCCAGCCTTCGAGCACCAGACCGGCTTCAAAACGCTCCTCAAAGAAATAGTTGTAAGCCGCCTTCTTGTTGTCGGCAATGCGGGCAGCGGTTTCAGGTTTTTTGGCCATGGGCTTGGTAAGACTTTGCGGGACAGACCGTAGCGACGCCAGGTGCGCAAGCTCTGTCCTCAACTATTTGGAGGTTATTACTGATGCGTACAAGGCTTGTCTACAATCCCGCGCAGACCCCCATTCTATGAAAACCGTAACGAAGTCCGTTCTGATCTGGTACAGCCCGTCCGAGATGTATGTTCTTGTGACTGACGTAGACCAGTATCCAAAATTTTTGCCGTGGTGCGACCGGGCCCGCGTGGTTGGTTCCGACGCGGGCGGGATGACGGCGGAAATCAGTATTTCCTTCAGCGGCATTCGGCAAACCTTCACCACCCGTAACGAACACGTGGTGGACCGCCAGGTTGCCATCAAACTGGTAAATGGCCCCTTTTCAAGACTCGACGGTGCCTGGAACTTTGTGCCCATTGGGGACGGTTCGCAGCGCGCGTGCCGGGTGGAGCTGACACTCAACTACGGATTTGACAACGTAACCCTGGGCAAAATGGTTGGCCCGGTGTTTGACAAGATTGCCGCCAGCATGGTTGACGCGTTCGTAAAACGCGCTATCCAGGTTTATGGTGAGTGATAAGCATATTCGGGTCACAGTGGTCTACTCGCCGGGACCACGTGACGTGCAGGAGATCAAACTCGGATTGCCAGTGGCCAGCACTGTGTTGCAGGCGCTACAGGCGAGTGGTTTCCTGCGACGCTTTGCATCTCCTGATCCGGCTTTTGTGGTGTCTGGCGTGTGGGGTCGCAAGGCGGGTTTGAGCCAAACGCTGCGCGACAACGACCGGATTGAGGTCTACCGGCCACTCCGGGTTGACCCCAAGGTGGCGCGACGCGAACGTTTTACCAAACAGGGAACACGCATGGCTGGGTTGTTTTTCAAGAAACGTGCCGGTGGCAAGGCCGGCTATTGAGGTGCTTAATTGCAGTCCGAGTCCAGAATCGACTGAATGCGCGTCAACTCGGCGGCCCGGCTGGCGGGGTCCAAGACCTGCGGCTCACCCTTTTCTGTATAACGAGTAATGCGCCGACCAGAATCGAGGCCGGCCTTGGCTTGTTTGGCACGTGCGCAACTCTCAATTTTTCCTTTCACGACCCGCTCTTCGTCAGCCTTGATTTTGGCGGTTTCAGCTTCGTCCGCCTTTTTCTTCCGTTCTGCAAGTTCCTTGTCGACACCGCTGATCTTCAGTCCGCTGGCAGGTGTCTTTGCCGCTGACGCCTGCGCCTGTGGCGTTGCTGCCGTCGTATCGACTGCGAGATTGCCAGATGCTTCGACAAAACCGCGGGGGACGATGCGTTCACCGGGGCGTTTCAGAATATTTTTATCAAGAATATCTGCTGGTGGTGCCAGATCGCTAAAAACCTTGTGTCCGTCCCTGTCAATCCACAGCCATTGAGCGGACGCCGTCATCGACAGCAGGCAGGCTACGCTTGCCATAAAAAGTCGGAATTTGTTCATGCGTGCAGTTTAGCGCCCCCCAGTCGAATGTCCAAATTGGTGCGCTCCATTGGGCGGGTCAAACAGGCCGTTGATCGCCTTCACGGCGTCGGTCGGCGCCAGTGGCACGGGTACAATTCGCCATTTGGAGCCCAGAACATGCGCCTGATTGGTAAAGCGCTCACCTTCGACGATGTCTTGTTGGTGCCAGCATACTCCCGGGTCCTGCCCAAGGACACTTGTCTCGCTACCCTTTTTTCCCGCAATATTGCGTTGAACCTGCCACTCGTGTCCGCGGCCATGGACACTGTCACTGAAGCGCGCCTGGCCATTGCCATCGCGCAGGAAGGAGGCATTGGCATCGTTCACAAGAACCTCTCCGCGCAGGAACAGGCGACCCAGGTCGCCAAGGTCAAGCGCTATGAGTCAGGAGTGTTGCGTGACCCGGTCGTCATCACGCCCCAGCATACAGTGCGCCAAGTCATGAACTTGTCGGAGCAACTCGGTGTTTCCGGCTTTCCGGTCTGCGACGGTGGCAAGGTGGTCGGCATTGTGACTGGCCGCGACCTGCGCTTTGAGACCCGGTATGAGCTGCCGGTCAGTCACATCATGACCCAGCGTGACAAACTGGTGACGGTACCCGATGGTACGACGCTGGAGCAAGCCAAAGTGTTGCTCAATCAGTACAAAATCGAACGCTTGCTGGTGGTCAATGAATCGTTTGAACTCAAGGGCCTGATCACCGTCAAGGACATTACCAAGCAAACCAGTTTCCCCAACGCCGCGCGCGATGCACAAGGCAAGCTGCGTGTGGGTGCAGCCGTCGGCGTCGGCGAGGGCACCGAGGAGCGCGTCGAAGCGCTGGTGCGCGCAGGCGTCGATGCCATTGTGGTCGATACCGCGCACGGGCACAGCCAGGGTGTGATTGAGCGTGTGCGCTGGGTCAAAAAAAACTACCCGCAGGTCGACGTGATTGGCGGCAACATTGCCACTGGTGCGGCCGCGCTGGCACTGGCGGAGGCGGGCGCTGACGCGGTCAAGGTCGGAATCGGCCCGGGCTCCATCTGCACGACGCGCATCGTGGCGGGTGTCGGTGTGCCGCAGATCATGGCTATCGACAGCGTGGCTACAGCACTCAAGGGCAGTGGCATTCCCCTGATTGCTGACGGCGGCGTTCGCTTCAGTGGCGATATATCCAAAGCCATCGCGGCGGGTGCCAGCAGCGTCATGATGGGGGGCATGTTTGCCGGCACCGAAGAAGCGCCGGGTGAAGTCATTCTCTTTCAGGGCCGCAGCTACAAGAGTTACCGGGGCATGGGCAGTATTGGGGCCATGCAGCAGGGCAGCGCCGACCGCTATTTTCAGGAATCCACCACCGGCAACCCGAATGCGGACAAGCTGGTGCCCGAAGGCATTGAAGGGCGCGTCCCTTACAAAGGCTCTATGGTTGGTATCACTTACCAGATGGCCGGTGGCTTGCGCGCCAGCATGGGCTATTGCGGCTGCGCCACAATTGATGAGATGCAGACCAAGGCGGAGTTCGTCGAAATCACCACCGCCGGTATTCGTGAAAGCCATGTGCACGACGTGCAGATCACCAAAGAAGCACCAAACTACCGATCTGAATAATTGTCGGGTGGGCCCACTTGCCTGAGCCTGGCGAAAGACGTGACGCCATCCCCGACTGAATGAATATGCATCAAAAGATTCTCATCCTCGACTTTGGCTCGCAGGTCACCCAGCTCATTGCCCGGCGCGTCCGCGAAGCCCACGTTTTTTGTGAAGTTCATCCCTGTGATGTCAGTGACGACTGGGTTCGCGCCTACGCTCGCGACGGCCAGCTCAAGGGCATCATTCTTTCGGGCAGCCACGCCAGTACTTACGAAGAACATGACCTGCGCGCGCCACCCGTGGTTTTCGAACTCGGTATTCCGGTGCTGGGTATTTGCTACGGCATGTTCACAATGGCAGTACAACTGGGTGGCCTGGTGGCGCCTAGCAGCAAGCGCGAGTTTGGCCACGCCGATGTCCGCGCGCACGGCCATACCCGGTTGCTTGAAGGGATTCAGGACTTTGCGACGCCGATGGGACATGGCATGTTGCAGGTATGGATGAGTCACGGCGACAAGGTGACCGAGCTACCCCAGGGTTTCAGGCTGATGGCCAGCACCGACAGTTGCCCGATTGCCGGCATGGCCGATGAAACGCGACGCTTCTACGGAGTTCAATTTCATCCAGAGGTCACGCACACCCAGCGCGGCGCTGCTATCCTGGAGCGCTTTGTACTGGACATTTGCGGCGCTCGCGCTGACTGGATCATGGGCGACTACATCAGTGAGGCAGTAGAAAATATCCGTGCCCAGGTTGGAAATGAGGAAGTAATTCTGGGCTTGTCGGGTGGTGTCGATTCATCCGTTGCGGCGGCGCTGATTCATCGCGCCATTGGTGACCAGCTCACCTGCGTGTTCGTTGACCACGGCTTGCTGCGCCTGAATGAAGGCGACCTGGTGATGGAGATGTTTGTCGGCAAGCTGCACGCCAAGGTGGTGCGGGTCGATGCGGCCGAACGGTTTCTTGGGCAACTCGCGGGTGTCAGCGAGCCCGAATCCAAGCGCAAGATCATTGGCCGCGAGTTTGTCGAGGTGTTCAAGATTGAAGCCGGCAAGCTCAAGAACGACCAGTCGCGCCACGTCGCCTGGCTGGCTCAGGGTACGATTTATCCGGACGTCATCGAGTCGGGCGGTGCCAAAAGTAAAAAGGCAGTGGTCATCAAGAGTCACCACAATGTGGGTGGGTTGCCCGAAAAACTGGGTTTGAAATTGCTGGAACCGTTGCGTGAGTTGTTCAAGGACGAAGTGCGCGAACTCGGCGTAGCGCTGGGTTTGCCCGCCGCCATGGTTTACCGGCATCCTTTCCCGGGTCCGGGGTTGGGCGTTCGAATCCTGGGCGAGGTGAAAAAGGAGTATGCAGACTTGCTGCGCCTGGCCGATGCCATCTTCATTGAAGAGTTGCACAACTTCGTCGACGAGGCCAGCGGCAGGAGCTGGTACGACCTGACCAGCCAGGCTTTCGCCGTGTTCTTGCCAGTCAGGAGCGTGGGTGTCATGGGTGATGGCCGGACGTATGACTATGTCGTGGCATTGCGCGCCGTGCAGACCAGTGATTTCATGACCGCCGACTGGGCCGAGTTGCCCTACGCGTTGCTCAAAAAGGTGTCAGGCCGCATTATCAACGAGGTGCGCGGCATCAACCGGGTTACCTATGACGTGAGCAGCAAGCCGCCGGCCACGATTGAGTGGGAATGAGTCCTGTGCACTAAATTCGGAGCGCCCTATGTATTTGCCCGCCCAATTCGCCGCGAAAGAGCACCAACCGGCTATGGATATCATGCGTGCCCACCCGTTTGCCAGCCTCATCAGTACTGACGATGCCGGACTACCCTACATTTCCCATCTGCCGCTACACCTGGAGCCAAGAGCTGATCGTCTGGTACTGCTTGGTCACTGTGCCAAAGCCAATCCACACTGGAAAATTTTGCGTTTGCGGGACCGGGCGGTAGTCACCTTCATGGGGCCGCAGGCCTATTTGTCGCCCACGGTGTATCCAGATTTGGCGCGCGTTCCCACGTGGAATTACCTGGCCGTGCATTGCACTGTGCAGGCCACGCTGATCGAAGAACCGATGGAGAAAGATCTCCTGCTCAAGCGACTGATTGCAGATCATGAGCCTGCTTACGCCACACAGTGGCGCAGTTTGCCGCATGAATTTACCCAGAAAATGCTGGCTGGAATCGTCGGCTTTGAGCTTCTGGTAACCGATTTGCAGTGCAAACTCAAGATCAACCAGCATCGACCCGAATCGCATGCCCGTATGCAGACCCTGTATGCATCTGGCAACGACAACGAACGTGCGCTGGCCACATGGATGGAGCGGCTGGGCATGGCGGGTCAGCGTTCTGACAGCGATGGGTGACGCTGAGTTCATGACGCTGGCGCTGGCTCAGGCGCGCGTTGCCATGGCAGCCGGTGAAGTACCGGTTGGCGCGGTGGTGGTGCGGGCCGGGCAGGTCCTTGCGGTCGGTCGCAATGCGCCGATTGGTCAGCACGACCCAAGTGCACATGCGGAGATTCTTGCGCTGCGCGCGGCGGCACGGGTACTGGGCAACTATCGTCTGGTTGACTGTGAATTATTCGTCACGCTGGAGCCCTGTGCCATGTGTGCCGGCGCCATGCTGCATGCGAGACTTCAACGTGTGGTGTTCGGTGCCACTGATCCAAAAACAGGTGCTGCAGGCTCAGTACTGAATCTGTTTTCCAGTCCCCGGTTAAATCATCAAACAACAGTCACAGGTGGGCTGCTGGCTGATGAGTGCGCAGCGTTGTTGCAACGGTTTTTCAGGGAAAAACGGGATGCCATGCGGCAATGCCAATGACGGCAATTTGATTTGACCGGCCTCCAATCATGAAAAAACACATTTACATCTACTCACCCTCGGGCGCCGTGCGTGACAAGGCGGCGTTTCGACGGGGGGTTGCGCGGCTCGGCAAACTGGGGTATGAAGTTGAGATTGACGAAGCGGCACTGGCCAGTCATCAGCGCTTTGCCGGTGACGACACAACCCGACTCGCCGCCATCCACCGTGCCGCTGCCAGCGGCGCCGACGTCGCCTTGATTTCAAGAGGGGGCTACGGGTTGACACGCATTCTGGGCGGCATTCACTACAAGGCGGTGGCCAAAGCTATCGAGAAAGGCATGATGTTTGTTGGCATCAGCGATTTCACGGCTTTTCAAACCGCAGTGTTGGCGCGTACCGGCGCCATTACATGGGCCGGACCGGCACTGTGCGAAGGGTTCGGGGTGGGTGGTGACCCGGCGGTGATGGATGGCCATGGACAGGGCGAAGCGCCAATGCCCGATGACATCATGGAAGCCTGCTTTGACGATCTGGTCATTGGACAGGGAGAGGGCGCGGGCTGGCGTCAAAACCGCGAAGCAAATAAAATTGCTACTGATTTAGTAGCGGCTGACGCAAATGGTACGGTGTCTACAGCCGGATTTGACATTAAAAAAGCGGTTTTGTGGGGAGGTAACCTGTCGGTACTGACATCGCTGCTGGGAACGCCGTATTTTCCGGACATCAAAGGGGGCCTGCTGTTTCTGGAGGATGTAGCGGAGCACCCCTATCGTATTGAACGTATGCTGACGCAGCTATTGCACGCCGGTGTGCTGCGGCGTCAAAAGGCCATCGTGCTGGGTCAATTTACCCAGTACACACTGGTACCCCACGACAAAGGCTTCAAACTGCAAAGCGTGCTGAATTGGTTGCGCCAGCAAATCAAAGTTCCGGTGCTGACCAACCTGCCTTATGGTCATGTGGCGACCAAGGTGTTGCTGCCGGTGGGTGCGAAAACGGATTTGATGGTGCAGGGGCGCGATGCCCTGCTCTTTTGGGGGCCAATGGGTCGAGCCACAGATATGCCCTAAACTGCGCTCAGGTTAATGAATAGGGTCTCCCGGGAATGAGCGTTCGCACCACTGTCGTCTTTACCGATCTTTTCGGCAGCACAACTGTTTTTGAAGCCTTGGGCAACGTCAAGGCGACCCAGGTCGTGACGCAGATAACGACCTGGATTGCCAAAGTGATTGAAAGCCATGGAGGACGCGTTGTCAAAATGCTGGGTGACGGGGTGCTGGCGCTGTTTGACGACGAAGCGTCAGCCATGCTGGCCGTGGTCGAAATTCAGCGTCATCACCAAAAACGGATGGCCCGGATTGCACTGAGCAACCGTCTGCCAATCCGCATTGGCGTCGCCAGCGGCGAGGTTGAAATTGTGGCGGGTGACTGTTATGGCGACGCGGTCAATGTAGCGGCCAGACTGAGCGATCTTTCCGGCCCGCATCAAATATGGGCCAATGGGGCCGCGCTTGACAACACTGACGAAGCAGAAGGTGTGCGCTTTCGTGTGCTGGGTCCGATCAGCATCCGGGGGCGTGCCGAGCCCTGCACTGTGTACCAGGTTGACTGGCAGGAAGATGTTTCTTCCGGGTTCCTGACCGTGCAGGCGGATCTGGCCCAAATGCCCGAACACCTTCAGAACGCCGACACTGGCGGTGAGATTGAATTGTTCCATCTGGATATGAAAAAATCTTTCAAATCCATTGATTTACCCATTCACATAGGGCGCTTGCGGGGGGCGCAGTTTGTCGTCAATGATCCCCGCGTGTCCCGAACCCATGCGCGCATTGAGTGGCGCAACGGCAATGTGATGCTGTCTGACCTGAGTTCCTATGGATGCTGGCTGCGTTTTGCTGGTGCAGGTTCGGATCTTCTGCTCAGGCGTGAAGAGTGCGTGTTGCATGGGCAAGGGGAAATTGCGCTGGGATCGTCGTTTGCCGACCTGACCGCGCCCACCGTCAGGTTTTCGGTTTCCTGATTCAGGCGTAGACGGTTCTGGCCTGTTTCAAATCAATCAAACCGGCCATTGTTTTTTCAAGCGCATCCTGACGCAGTGTCCGCATGCCGGCACCAGACGCCTCGGCAAAAATTTCGGAAGTCGGTGACCTCGTCTGGATCTTGTGCTTGATATCGCCCACATTTTCCAGCACTTCGTAGATACCGATTCGTCCTTTATAGCCTCGACCAGAGCACCGATCGCAACCAACGGCGAGACGGACCGATACGGGCGTGACACCAGAATTTTCGAGCGAAGGGGGCGCCGCTGCCAGCAATCGACGACCACCTTCTTCCAGCGTCAGAGCGCTCCCGTCGATGTATTCATGTGACAGAGCTTCGAACTCGGCATTGCTTAATACCTGTGCCACTGCGCAGTGCTGGCACAAACTGCGAACCAGCCGTTGTGCCACGATGCCTATCAGCGAGTCTCCGAAGTTCATTGGATCCATACCCAGTTCGAGCAGTCGGCTCACACTCTCTGCTGCGCCATTGGTGTGCAGGGTAGAAAACACCAGGTGTCCAGTGAGCGAAGCCTCAATACAGACACCTGCGGTTTCTTCATCGCGCACTTCCCCAATCATGATGACATCCGGGTTGGCCCGTAAAAAAGCGCGCATCGCAGTTGCGAAGGTCAGGCCAATCTTCGGGTTTACCTGGAGCTGGCGCAAACCGGCCTGAGTGATTTCAATGGGGTCTTCTGCAGTCCATATCTTTCGGTTGTCTGTGTTAATTTCACTAAGCAGTGAGTGCAGGGTGGTCGTCTTCCCCGAACCGGTCGGGCCGCAAGCCAGAAGCAGTCCATACGGTCGCAGCGAGAGTCGTTTGACAATGGCTTCATCGCGGGCCGAGAAACCGAGTTGAACCAGCGGTATCGGCTTGGACGTTGCAAGCAGGCGCAGTACGACATCTTCCAGGTTGTTGTTGGTTGGCAGAATGGCAACGCGCAACTCAAGTTTAATGCCGGAGAAGTGGGCAAAATTTATTTTCCCGTCCTGCGGTCGACGACGCTCGGAAATGTCAAGCTTGCTCATCACCTTGATACGCGATACCAGGGCTGCGCGCAGATCCGGCGGCAATTTCAGATACTCCTCAAGGTCGCCATCGATTCGAAAACGCACACGCGACAACTCTTCATCAGCGTTGGTTTCAATGTGAATGTCCGAGGCCTTGTGCTGGTAAGCGTCCATGATCATGCGCTTGACCAGCAATACGACGCTGGAGCGCTCATCCACCGCATCGTTGTGAACCTCGGCACCCCGAACCTTGATTTCGTTCTGGGCTGATATCAGCAAGGACTCCAGATCCATATCCGCAGCATCAGGTGGCTCGCCTGGTGGCAACCCGGCATCCGGTGCATTTTGACGGGGCGACGGACTGTCATGATTTGCCCGTGTCAGCCGGTTATCGATTTGAACCTTGGCGGCCCATACATTGGCCAGATTGCAATCAGCAATAACTCTTAAAAGGTCATGCAAATTCTGACTCATCGGGCCGGTAGACGCGACGTAAAGAGTGCCAAAAATAATTCCTAATGGGACCACTGAATGTCGCGTCGCCACGTCCCATGGAATCTTTGCCAGAGCAGCCGGGTCAATAGAAAATTTTTCCAGGTCCACCTCAGGCGAATTGACCATGCGTGCTCTGGCATGCTGAAGTTGGAGTTCAAAGCCGTCTGAGTTTGCCAGTCTTGATTCAATATAGTCAAACAGTTTGTCCTGGCTTTGGGCCTGAAATTCGTGAAACGTGTGTTCATCGATCATGTCAAGCTGGAACATCGCTTCGGCAAGCGAGAGCATGGGCATGTCCCGGGCCCTATCGAGCAGAATTGACAATTCATTCATACTGGCAGCCGGCGGCCAACCGACCTGCAAGGCTGTGGTTGCAGTCTGCTGGGCCGGTACTGGTTTGTCTGGCAGACCCGGCACGTCGATTCGAATACTTTGGAGGGCATTTCTGGGTATCCAGATAGCCTTGAACCGGCAGTTATTTTGTTGAATATAGAGATAAACACCGCCGATTCGTCGATTTTCGAATCCGAACGTGCGGCCCTCGAGCGTTTTTCCATCGGAAAACAGCACGTGGAAATTGACAGGACTGGCGCCATCGGGATGTTGCTCATAGGTGGCAGCAGGGTCCACGTTCCGTTTTAGCATCAGCCAGTCGATGCAGGTCACGCTTCGTATTGCAGCGACCGCCAGGACAATGTTTTGCCCCATAAAAATCAGTTTCAGGTGCGTAGTTTCGGACAAAGTTTCTGACGATGACATTACGCCATGAATCAATTGTCCATCGAGCAGATGGACCTGCACCCCGAGCGTAGTCGGTGCGCCTGCTCCAGTGGCGAATTGGAGCCGGGGGGGCAGGGGCCAGGACATGGGTTCAGCCGCTAGCGCTCAATCGCCAAGCCGGTAACCTGTTGTGGTTTGCCGGCACTGAGCCTGATGTGAAGAGATAGATCAGTCTTGGAGTCCGCATAATCAATCGCTTGCGCCAGGCTAATCTCGTTTCGTGAGAAAAGATCAAACAATGACTGGTCAAAGGTATGCATGCCAATTTCGATGCTTTTGGCAATCGCTCCCTTGATCTGATCTATCTGCCCTTTCTGGATAAGGTCCGAGATAAAGGGGGATTGCAGCATGATTTCCGTAGCCGGAACCAGGCGATCGCTGGCTCCCTGGATCAAACGTTGTGCAACGACACCCTTCAGATTCATGGAAAGGTCGAGCAAAGTCTGTTTTCGTGATTCCGCCGGGAAAAAATTGATGATGCGTTCAATCGCCTGATTTGCATTGTTGGCGTGAAGTGTCGATAGGCACAGGTGCCCAGTTTCAGCATAGTTCATGGCATGCTGCATGGTCGTCCGGTCGCGGATTTCACCGATCATGATGACGTCAGGCGCCTCTCGCATGGCATGTCTGAGCGCATCTTCAAATGAATGGGTGTCGAGCCCGACCTCGCGTTGATCGACTATGCATTTCTTGTGTTTATGAAGAAATTCAATCGGGTCTTCAATAGTGAGGATGTGGCCGGGCGCCTCTTCATTGCGAAAGTCGAGCATGGCGGCCAAGGTGCTTGATTTTCCCGAGCCTGCAGCCCCGACGACCAGAACCAGGCCGCGCTTTAACATCGCCAATTTCTGCAACACGGCGGGCATCTTCAGTTCGGCAATTGATGGTATGGAGTTTTTGACGTAACGCACGACCAAGCCGACTTCGCCACGCTGGACAAAAACATTGAGTCTGAATCGCCCCAGCGATTCAAGGCCGACGGCGAGATCGCACTCAAGATCGGCCTAAAACTGTTTCATTTGTGTTTCGGTCATCATGGAATATGCCAGTTCCTTGACCCGTTTTGGCGGCAAGGGCGGCATTGCCAACTGGCGCATATTGCCTTCAACCTTGACGGTTGGCAAAGCGCCCGCCGTCAGAAACAGATCGGACCCTTCGACTTCAACGAGATACTGCTGATACGCTCCGAGGTCATCTGTCACCGAAGGTAGCTGAGTTGATTCAAATTTCGACACAGTGTTGCCCAATTATTTTATTAACATAATATACATCGTATGAAGTACAGTCACAGATCAAATTACAGAAAAACCTGCCCGCATGACCTTGAAACCCGCGCCCAGCTTGGCTTTCGCCTGCGCTATGCCCGGCTCAAGCTCGGCTGGTCGATTGAGCAAGCCGGGAAATATTTTCAGGTGACAGATCGCACTTGGCATAACTGGGAAACCGCAGCGCACCGCATACCGTTTGCGGTGTACAAGCTGGCCCGTATCTTGGCACGTTTGGAACTGCCTGGCGAGGTCTGGGCCGGCTGGCGCCTTGAGGGAGATCAACTGATCACACCGGAGGGACGCCAGATCACGCCGCAGGATGGCACCTGGTGGTCGCTGCTGGTTCGGCAAGCCGCCGGTTTTCGCTCAAGCTATGCAGAAGCGGCCCGGCTGCGCGTTGAATTGATGCAACTGCCGCAAGCGCTGCCCGCTGGCAAGGCAAGCGAGTCCATCTTATAAAGTACAAATGCAGTGCTTCTACCAACTTCCCTTGGGCTGCCGGTTGCGGATATGGGTGGCAATCATGTCGCTGGAATCACGGCGTTCGCCGCGTTGCGCAAAATCAATGGCTGACAAGCCTTGTTCGTTTTTCAGCATCGGATCGGCACCGGCCTCCAAAAGCAGTTTGACCGTCGCCGGTGTGCCATAGAGCGCTGCCATCATCAGCGGTGTACTGCCGTTCGGTGAAGCTGCGTCAATATAGGCATGATGTTCCAGCAACAGGTTGATGACTTCCAGATGGCCGTTGGTCGCCGCGTAATGCAGCGGCGTCCAGCCGGGTTTGTTGACGTCAGCGCCTTTGCCGATGAGTTGTTGGCATAGTTCGGTCAAACCTTTGAGTGCAGCCAGCATCAGCGGGCTTTCGTCTTTCAGGTTTCGCACCTCGACATTGATTTTGGGCCAGCCGAGCAACGCAGTTACAACCTTCAGCGAAGGCTCTCTAACGGCCAGAAACAGACCGTGTTCACCAGACGGATTGACCGTATTGGCGTCAAAACCACGCTTCAGCAAGGCAACTACCGTGTCCGCATCGTCCCTTTTGACGGCGCTGAAAAAATCATCAAAAGATCCAGCATTTGATAAAGAATAACTATAAATAACAACAAGATAAAAAATACTTTTAAAGTAATACCTTATGTTTTTGAAGCGTTCTTGATTCATGCCAGAACCCCTTTGAACAAAGTTTCAAAATTGCTACTGGTAACTTCGGCAATTTGTTCAACCGGGCATTTACGCAGCGCCGCCAACGCACTGGCAACATGGGGCACGAACGAAGGATTGTTGGTTTTACCCCGGTAGGGAACCGGTGCCAGGTAAGGACTGTCGGTTTCGATCAACAGGCGATCAAGCGGCACAAAGGCCGCCACATCGCGCAGCGCCTGCGCGTTCTTGAAGGTCAAAATGCCTGAAAAAGAAATATAAAAACCCATATCCAGCGCCGCCCGCGCGACGTCTGCAGTTTCGGTGAAGCAGTGAAACACGCCGCCAGCGGCGGCTGTCGACCCGTCCTCACCCTCTTCGCGCAAAATCGCCAGGGTGTCGTCCGACGCCGATCGGGTATGTACCACCAACGGCAAGCCGAGCTGGCGTGCAGCGCGGATGTGGATACGAAACCGGTCACGCTGCCAGGTCATGTCGGCGACCGAGCGGCCATCGAGCCGGTAGTAGTCAAGTCCGGTTTCACCAATGCCGACCACACGAAGCTGGCGGCCGCGGGTCAACAAATCCTGCAAGCTGGGTTCGCTGGCGCCTTGCGTGTCGGGATGGACGCCCACTGTTGCCCAAAAGTTGTCGTAGCCGGCGGCCAACGCCAGCACCTCAGGAAATTCTTCCAGGCTGGTGCAGATGCAAAGAGCCCGTCCCACGCGCGCCTGCGCCATGGCCTGGCGTATGGCGGGCAACTGCGACACAAGCTCGGGAAAGGTCAAGTGACAGTGCGAATCAGTAAACATGGGGGTTGCGCCTGACTGACTGCGCTACCGGCTTACCGGTCCTGCGCCCAGCTCAAATGGTTTGGGTCGGTCGGTCAGACGCCAAATGAACACCCAGAATCTCTTCGATCTTGAGCCGGATCAGGCGCGATTTTTCATCTTTGGGGAACAGAATGCCAACGCCCTGGGTCCGGTTGTTGGCCGCTCTGGCGGGGGTTACCCATGCCACTTTGCCAGCAATTGGATAGCGCTGCGGGTCGTCTGGCAGCGACAGCAAGACATAAACATCGTCACCCAGTTTGTACTCGCGCGAAGTCGGTATGAAGACCCCGCCCTCTGAAAACAACGGGATATAGGCCGCGTAAAGTGAAGCCTTTTCCCGGATCGCCAATTGAATGACACTGGGGCGCAAGGTGGACGATGGTGAGCTGCTAATAGGCATGGTCAAGGGCTTGAGTTTAGAGCTTTTTGGGCCTGACTCACAAGCGCTTCCAGCATCAAGCCCGGATTAAAGGGGTGTTCTACGGTGCGCGCAGTCATGGCCAATGCCCCGGCCCACGCCGTCAAGGCGGCAAGGTTACCCCCGCCCGGCAGGTCATCAAGGGTGAAAAACCTTGGCGCAGCGCCAACTTTGACGGCCATGATGTCGTGGCACAGCTTGTGCAGAGCGTCCACCGTTTGTGCCGGCGACCAGTCCTTGAGCACGCTGCTGTCGCCGCGCGCCATGGCCCTGGGCAGCTGGGTCCAGCTTTGCGCGTCACGACCGGACTGGGAAAACAGCAACACATCGTCCGGGCGACCACCGGCGGCGCGCAGCAGGACGGCGGCTTCGGCCGGCTCAATACCCTGTTCGCCGGTCCAGGCCAGTGCCGCTGCCGCAGGCGGCCAGACCATGATGTGTTGCAAGCAGCGGCTGCGAATGGTGGGCAGGAGCTGATGCGCCGCTTCACTGGCCAGTACAAATTTCACGTCACCCGGTGGCTCCTCAAGCGTTTTGAGCAAGGCGTTAGCCGTTACATGGTTCATCCGCTCGGCCGGAAACACCAGCACTGCCTTGCCGGTGCCTCTGGCGCTGGTGCGTTGCGTAAATTCGACGGCGTCGCGCATGGCTTCAACCCGTATCTCCTTGCTCGCCTTGCGCCTTTTCTCGTCAATTTCGGACTGCGCCTTTTCGCTCAGGGGCCAGCCCAGAGCCAGCATGACCACTTCGGGCATCAATACGCACAAATCAGCGTGGGTTCGCACTTCGATGGCGTGGCAACTGCCGCAAATGCCGCAGGCGCCCTGCGTTGACGGGTGTTCACACAGCCAGGCCCGCACCAGCGCCAGCGCCAGCGGGTATTGACCCAGCCCGGACGGTCCCGCCAGTAGCCAGGCGTGGCCGCGTTGCGTCAGTAACTGCTTCAGTTGCGCGGCAATCCAGGGTGCCACCGGTTTGTCGGTCATGCCAGCCAGCCTCGGCTCTGAACGGCGTGCCGGACATCACGCCAGACGGCCTCGCGAGCGTTACCAGCGGCAATCCGGGCAAACCGGCTCGGACTGCCCAGCAGTCGATGCTGGTAGGCGGCAGACACACGCCTGAAGAACTCCACTGGCTGGGCTTCGAATTTGTCCGGGGTCCGGGCCAGCGTCAGCCGTTGGGCTGCGATTTCAGGCGGCAGATCAAACCACACCGTCAGATCGGGTTGCCGCAGGGTATGCGATGGCAACGCAGACACAGACTGCACCCAGCGCTCCAAAGTTGAGAGCATTTCCAGATCAAACCCGCGCCCGCCGCCCTGGTAGGCAAAGGTAGCATCGGTAAAGCGGTCGCACAGCACGACATGGCCTTGCGCCAGGGCCGGCTCAATGACCTGCAGCAAATGGTCACGGCGCGCGGCAAATACCAACAACGCCTCGGTCATTGCATCCATGCTGTCACCGAGCACCAGCACACGCAATTTTTCCGCCAGCGGGGTGCCACCCGGTTCGCGCGTCTGGGTCAGCGCCCTGCCCTGCGCACGAAAAGCCTGCGCCAGGGCGTCAATGTGAGTCGACTTGCCTGCGCCATCAATGCCTTCAAAGGTGATAAAAAGTCCGCCCTGTGTCATAACCGCTCATTGTCCACGCTGGAATTTATTGACCGCCCGATTGTGCTCTTCCAGGCTGGCACTGAACTGGCTGCTGCCGTCGCCACGCGCCACAAAATACAGCGCCTGGGTAGCCGCCGGATGTACCGCAGCCTGCAGCGCCGGCTTGCCTGGCATGGCAATCGGCGTTGGCGGCAAACCAGCACGGGTATAGGTGTTCCATGGCGTGTCATTCTGCAAATCGCGACGTCGCAAATTGCCATCAAAGGCCTCGCCCAGGCCGTAAATCACACTCGGGTCGGTTTGCAGCATCATGCCGCGCGCCAGCCGGTTGGCAAAAACACCGGCAATCATCGACCGGTCAGCAGCGCGAGCGGTTTCCTTTTCCACAATGCTGGCCAGTACCAGCGCTTGTTCCGGTGTTTTCAAAGGCGTGTCGGGCGCGCGCTGCGCCCAGGCGGCTGCCAGTGCCTTGTCCATGGCCCGCATTGCACGCTTGAGCACGGCAAGGTCGCTGCTGCCCTTGGCGTAGGTATAGGTGTCCGGGAAAAACCGACCCTCAGGGTGCACCCCCGGCTGACCCAGAACTTTCATCAGCAAATAGTCGGGCAGTCCTTTTGAATCGGGTGCCAGCTGCTCCGCTTTTGACAGCGCAGCGCGAACCTGGTTGAAGGTCCAGCCTTCCACCAGGGTGACAGCTCGCAGCGTTTCTTCACCGCGAACCAGTTTTTGCAGCAGACGGCGCGGGCTGGTTCCGTTCTCCAGTTCATAACTGCCGGCCTTGATCTGGCGTGCTTCACCTGACAGGCGAAACCACCAGTACAGCAGCGACGGGTTGACCTGCACCCCGGCATCGCTCACCGCCTGGGCGATGCCGCGCACCGAAGTGCCGGGCTCGACCGACAGGTCAACAGCATCGGCGTTCAATGTCAGGCTCTGGTTCAGCCACCAGGCCGTAGCGCCGCCAAGCAACGCCAAAACTACAACAATAACGGTAACGAATCGACGCACAGCCCTACAGCCTTCCCTGAGATCAATGCCGGATGATAATTCACACCATGCAAATCAAACTCAATGGCGTGGCGGCGCTGGCGCATCTGGGCGTGATCCGGGTCGAGGGCGTCGAAGCCGGCAGCTTTCTGCAGGGTCAGTTGACGCAGGATTTTTCCTTGCTGGGTCTGTCAGAAGCCCGGCTCGCGGCTTATTGTTCGGCCAAGGGCCGCATGCTCGCCAGTTTTTATGGCTTCAAGCGCGGCCCTAACGGGATTTTGTTGCTGTGCAACCGCGATATTCTGGCCGGTACCGTGCAGCGTTTGTCGAAGTTTGTTTTGCGCGCCAAGGTCAGTTTGACCGACGCCAGCGCCGACTATGCGCTTTTTGGACTGGCCGGAGATGCTATTGAATCAATAGCTGGCTGCGCACAGAGCGCTTGGTCTAAAGCCGATATAGACACTGCAAACGTGATTTCCCTGTACCCTGCCGATGGCGTACGCCGCGCTTTGTGGCTGGCACCCATTGGCGCCGCTGCGCCAGCCGGAGCTGCGTTGCACGAGTCGACCTGGCGTTGGGGCGAGGTCCGCAGCGGCATTGCCATGATCAGTGCGCCGATTGTTGAAGCCTTTGTGCCGCAAATGCTCAATTACGAGTCGGTCGGTGGCGTGAACTTCAAGAAAGGCTGCTACCCGGGGCAGGAGGTGGTGGCGCGCAGCCAGTTTCGCGGCACGCTCAAGCGCCGTGCCTTCCTGGCGCATAGCGACGCACCCATGAAAGCGGGCGACGAATTATTTCAGCCCGGAGATGACGCGCAGCCGTGCGGCCTGGTGGCGCAGGCAGCGGCGACGCCCAGCGGCGGTTTTGATGCCATTGTTTCGCTGCAAGTGACGGCCGCTGAATCGGGCAGCCTGCATCTGGGCGCGGCCAACGGACCCGCAATTTCGGTGGCGCCACCGCCATACCCCTTGCTGGCGGATATTTGAACGGATTTGTGTAGTCCAGGTGGCTGGCAGTGGCTCTATCATCTCCCCATGGGACATACCAATAATGCGGAGCCACTCATAGCCGACACGACGGACGACAACGCGCTCGCTCAGGCCTTTGTAAATCATTGGCAAAACGTTCCAGCCAGTGAACTCTCCACGGCGCAGCCTTTCGTCATTGCCCTGTGCGCACTGCTGTGCGTCGAGCAGCCGCACCCGACGCTCGATCAGGACTACATGTTTGAGCGCCCTGTCACGTTCAAACACGGAGATGGTTCCAGCAGCGCTGGCCGCATCGACTGCTACCGGCGTGGTAGTTTCTGTCTCGAAGCAAAAAAGCAAAAATCAGGTATCCATACCAAAGGTTTTGATGACGGCTTGCTGCGGGCGCGCAGCCAGGCAGAGAACTACGCCCGCGCCCTGCCCGCTTCGGAGGGGCGTCCGCCCTTTGTGCTGGTGGTGGACGTTGGCACGGTCATTGAGGTCTATGCCGAATTCAGCCGCAGCGGCGCAACCTACACACCGTTCCCCGACCCGCGTAGCCATCGCATCAAGCTCGTTGACCTGTTGCAGCCCGAAGTGCGGGAACGGCTGCGCCAAATCTGGCAAACGCCTGACGGACTGAACCCGGCGCGCATCAGCGCCAAGGTTACGCGCGCCGTGGCAGAGTTATTGGCAGAACTGGCAAAAGATCTTGAAACAAGTGATATTTATCCACAAAATAAGGCTGTAGGCCCCGTCGAATATGCGCAGGCAGCTCCTGAAATAGTAGCAGCCTATCTCACACGCTGCCTCTTTTCGATGTTTGCTGAAGACGTAAATCTGTTGCCAAAAGGCAGTTTTTTAGAGTTGCTGCAAACCCACCGTAACGAGCCAGCCGCGCTGCAGATCATGCTGCGCAGCTTGTGGGCTGACATGGACACTGGCAATTTCAGCATCGCGCTGGCAGAGAAAGTACTCAGGTTCAATGGCAAGCTGTTCAAAAACAGTACCGCCGACGGTTACAGCCTGCTGCTGACGCCCAAACAAATTGATCTGCTGATTGCAGCCGCCAAAACCAACTGGCGTGAAGTGGAACCCGCCATTTTTGGCACTCTGCTGGAGCGTGCGCTCAATACCAAAGACCGTCACATGCTGGGTGCACACTTTACGCCGCGTGCCTACGTCGAGCGTCTCGTCTTGCCCACCGTCATTGAGCCGCTTCGCGCCGAGTGGGCCAACGCCCAGGCTGCCGCGCTGGTTTTGGCGCATGAAGCGGCCGAGCTGGAGGCCAACCCGCCTCTTGCCAAAGGTGGCACCGACGCCGCCAGCTTTAGCCGCAAACAGCTCAAGGAAGATCAGGAAGCCAGCAAGCGCCATGAAGCAGCCGTGCGCGCCAAGTGGAAAGAAGCGCACCAGCAGGTCAAGAGTTTTCATCACCGGCTTTGTACGGTGCGTGTGCTGGATCCGGCCTGCGGCAGTGGCAATTTTCTTTACGTTACGCTGGAACATCTGAAGCGCCTTGAGGGCGAAGTAGCCGTTCAAATGGCCGATCTGGGCGACACGCAGGAGTCCCTGACCGAGGGCGGTGAAACCGTGACCCTGCAACAGCTGCGCGGCATCGAGCTCAACGAGCGTGCCGCCGCCGTGGCTGAGCTGGTGCTGTGGATTGGTTACCTGCAATGGCACATTCGCACCCACGGCAACAAGGGTGTGGCCGAGCCGGTGGTACACGACTACGGCAACATCGAATGCCGCGACGCCGTGCTGGCCTGGGACGCGCAAGAGCCGGCCTGCGGTGCCAGCGGCCAGTTGCTGACGCGCTGGGATGGCCGCACTTTTAAAACGCACCCAGTCACCGGCGCGCTGGTGCCTGATGAGACAGCGCAGGTGGCGCAATGGAAGTACATTGGGGCGCGGCAGGCGACGTGGCCAGAGGCAGAATTTATCGTCGGCAACCCACCGTTCATTGGCGCCTCCACCATGCGCGCTGCTTTGGGTGACGGCTATGCAGAGGCGTTGCGCGGGGTGTGGAAAGAGGTACCCGAGAGCGCCGACTTTGTCATGTACTGGTGGGCACACGCAGCTTCGCTGGTGGCGTGCGGCCGTGTGCAGCGCTTTGGTTTGATCACCACCAACAGCTTGCGCCAGACCTTCAACCGTAGGGTGGTGCAGGCGGCGCTGGATGGAGAGTCGGTATTGCATGTTGACAGCGCCGGTGGCAGTGGGGCGCAGTCTGCCGGTGCCCTCATGCTGTCAAAGGCCCAGAAATCGGTCCCCGGCAGACTGCGCCCCACTTCGGTGAAGCCTGTAGCACTCGACAATCTTGAAAACCAGACTTCCGCTGCGGTGTCGCTGGTGTTTGCCATACCCGATCACCCGTGGGTCGATAGTGCCAACGGCGCGGCAGTGCGCATTGCCATGACGGTCGGCGCACGGGCCAGCGCGGGTTCCGAAGCGGGCCACCTGCTCACCGTGACTGCTGAACAAACCGGCGAGCACGGCGAAGTGGCTGTGACGCTGGCCGAGAAAACCGGTTTGATTCATGCGGATTTGAGTATTGGCGCGAATGTCGCATCTGCCGTGGTTTTACGAGCCAATACTGGGGTGTCGTCACCCGGCGTCAAACTCCATGGCGCAGGTTTTATCGTCACGTTCGAAGAAGCTGCTGCACTTGGATTGGGCGCCATACCAGGGTTGGAACACGTCATTCGCCATTACCGCAATGGTCGCGACCTGACCGACACGCCACGCGGTGCGATGGTGATCGACGCCTTCGGTTTGACTGCGGAGCATTTGCGCAGTCGATATCCCGCCGTGTACCAGTGGCTGTTGGAAAGAGTCAAGCCGGAGCGCAACCAGAACAACCGCACCACCTACCGTGACAACTGGTGGTTATTTGGTGAGCCGCGTAAAGAATTGCGTCCAGCGCTCCTTGGTCTGCCCCGCTATATCGCCACTGTAGAAACCGCCAAACACCGCACCTTCCAGTTTCTGGACGCCAGCATCCTGCCCGACAACAAGCTGATTGCCATCGCCTTGAGCGACGCCTTTCACCTCGGCGTGTTATCCAGCGCAACGCATGGCGCATGGGCGCTGGCGGTGGGCAGTTGGCTGGGCGTGGGCAATGACCCGGTTTACGTCAAATCGCGTTGCTTCGAAACCTTCCCCTTCCCCGCCGAAGACACTGGTCTGACGCCGGAGCTGCGCCAAAAAATCAGCCAGCTGACCGAACAAATCGACACGCACCGCAAACAGGTCTTGGGCTTGCTGACTTCAAACAGGGGCGCCACAAAGACAAAACTGACACTCACTGCCCTCTATAACGTCATGCAGGTTTTGCGCGACGGCCGTGCACTGACGGCGAAAGAAAAATTGATTCATCAGCAAGGCCTGGTTGGTGTCCTCAAAGAGCTGCACGACGAACTTGATGCGGCGGTGCTGCAGGCCTATGGATGGGCTGAGCTGGGCGAACCGGGCAGCGACGAACTGCTGGTGCGGCTGACCGCGCTGAACGCCCGGCGCGCCGCCGAAGAAGTCACAGGCACCGTCCGCTGGTTGCGTCCGGGGTTTCAGAATGCTGCGAAATTGCTATTAAATAAGGAGCTGCCTACGCAAGTGCAGCAAGGCTTAGAGCTTGATTTTGTATCTAAAAAAGCGCTTTTCAGGCCGATTTTGGCAACCACCGCCACCGCATGGCCCGCGACCTTGCCCGAGCAGGTTCGCGTCGTTGCTCAACTGCTTGCCAGTGCCAGCGGCGCCTTGACGCTGCCCGACATTGAGGCCCGCTTCAACGGTCGTGGTGCCTGGAAAAAAGGCTTGCCCACGCTGCTGCAAACCCTGGAAGCCCTGGGGCGTGCGCAACCGGTGAAATCTGGAACGCAGACCGCCTGGCGGGCGTGACCAAGCCAGCTCTGCGCCATCAATTCAGAGGCCAGCGTCGCTGCGCGAAGTTGATTGTCCACTTCAGCGGGAAGGCAGCCAATGGCGCCAGGATAACCGCTGCCAAGGGCCAGCTGGGAAACAGCGAGAAGCTATAAACAGCGCCCGCCCAAAACGCCAGAAGCAACAAGAAATTGGTCATGTGTGCATTGTGAACAACGGCACCCCGGCCATCAATCTCGACTCACGCTACGCCCGCTGTAGCAAGCCCAGGCTAATGCAACCAGCAAGCCCCAGCCGGTAATACCGATCACCACGGTGAATGCCATCAGCAAGACGATCATGGGGTGTTGCCTGGTTTTGGCAATACGCCAGACACCGTATAGGCCCAACGCGTACAGCAGCAAAAGCGCCATGCCCAAATCGTGCACCAGCCCGCTGGAAAACGGCAACAGCACGAAGAATTCAAACATGGCTGCATCGTAGCACCGGCGCACCCACTCAGGCCTTCGGTTTCGGCACACCGTTCCAGGCACAAATTGATTTCCTGCGGAAAAAGCTCAATCTGCCAACCGAACGCTGGGACGATATCCTGAGCAGCGCTCACGATCGCGCCTTCATCGTTGCCGGCGCGGCCAAGGCCGATCTGCTTGCCGACCTGCACCAGGCCGTCATCAAAGCCGCAGGCACCGACGGCGGCGAGCGTGCCTTTGCCAAAGACTTCAAGGCCATCGTCGCCAAGCACGGCTGGACCGGCTGGACTGGCCAGGGCACGAAAGAAGGCGAAGCCTGGCGCGCCCGCATCATCTACCAGACCAACATGTCCACCAGCTACTGGGCTGGGCGCTACCAGCAAATGACCGACCCCGAGGTCTTGAAGCTGCACCCCTACTGGCGCTACATTCACGCCGACGCCATCCAGCACCCCCGTCCGCAACACCTGGCCTGGCACGGCCTGACCCTATTGGCCAGCGACCCTTTCTGGCAAACCCACTTTCCACCCAATGGCTGGATGTGCCACTGCAGAATCACCAGCGTCACCAGAGCCGAAGGCGAGCGCAGCGCCAAGGCGGGCCTGGGCGAACCGCCTGCAGGCTGGAACAATATTGACCCCAAGACCGGTGAGCCGATCGGCATTGACAAAAGCTTTGGCTATGCGCCCGGTGCGAATGTGGATACACCTTTGCGGCAGCTGGTGCAGCAGAAGCTGATTACCTCCCCGGACGCCATTGCCACAGCCCTATCACGGGACGTGAATCGCTACATCAACGCCACCGAGCAGGCCAGCGAATTTGTAGCCCGGATGCTGACTGAGCGCGCCAACGTCGCGCCACTTTGGATTGGCTTTGTTGAGAGTCCGCAGGCGATCAGTGCATTGGTAGAGCACGATGTCAAAGGCTACACCCTGCTCATTCCATCAGATGCACCTCGGCATGTGGAGACAAGCCATGCCTTCGACGGTGGCACGCAGCGAGCGCCGGTACCGGCAGACTTTGACCTGGTTGGCGAAGTACTCAATCAGTCCGATACATTGAGGCTTGGCGACCTGAGCCGCAATGGAAACGCCACTGTGGTGGCAATCAAGGCGATTGGTGAAGAAATCTACCGCGCAGTGTTTGAAGTACTCACCGGCAAGAAATCCAGAGCGCTGGCTCTGTTGTCACTGTTGATCAAAACACCGAAATGAGGTGTTCCGCACCCCCGAGCAAAACGTCCGAAACGAACAGGGATCAAACCCTGGACTCGATACAGCACGGAACAGTTGAATTATAGGAACCATCCATGAAAACGCAACCTGAAAGGAAATCACCATGATCCCCAAACCTAGCACCGAAGACGACGGCACCGTCACTTTTGCCATAGATGCCAATACCGGCAACCCAGCAACCATGCCACAGCCACCAGACCAGGCATTGGTAGCCGAGCTGCTCAGTGATGCACGCGCCCTTCACACCGCGCTACTCGTGCGCGAAGCCAGCATTGTCGAGCGACAGTACCGAGTTGCGCAGCTTTGGCTGGCAGCCGTGGCGCTCAGCAGTGCATCCGGACTGTTTGGAGCAACCCACGCTGACTTGTGGCTGGCGCTGGGATTTTCTCTGGGCTTTGGCTTGTCGGTACTATTGATCGGCCCGCAAGCAGCCAGTCTTCTTGGCTATGCGCTGAGCGACTTTAACGATCCCGACATGCTTGGAAAACCAGAGCACACCCGACTGGTGCTGCTCTCCACCTGGCAGGAAGTGATAGCACGTTCTGAAGCCGCTATCGAAACCCGTGTCAAGCGCTTCGCACTGAGTGTGAGGATTCTGGCCGTCTTCACTCCGGTGGCTATCCTCGCCCGTCTGCTATAGGGACCCCATGACCTCATTCACCATAACCGTCCAGGACCAGGCCGTTCAGGCCAGCCTCAAAGCCCTGTCGGCGCGCGTGGGCAACATGCGCCCCGTGCTGCAGACGCTTGGCGAAGGCATCATCGAGCGCACCAAGCGCCGCTTTGAGACCAGCACGGGCCCCGACGGTGTCAAGTGGAAAGACCCCAGCAATGTCACACTGGCCCTCTTCGGTGAGCGCCTTGCCGGGTTCAAGAGCAAGCGCAAAAAAGACGGCAGCCTCAATGCCAAAGGTCAACGAGATCTTGCCAACAAAAAGCTGCTGATCGACACCGGTATCCTGAGCTCAAAAATATTTCATATCGCCAGCGCCAACACCCTGACCGTGTCCACCGCTGCCTCCACAGCCCCCTATGGCGCCATCCAGCAATTCGGCGGCAAAGCCGGGCGTGGCCACAAAGTCACCATCCCCGCCCGCCCGTTCCTGCCCATCCACCAGGATGGCACCCTCTACCCCAAAGAGCAGTCCGAGATCCTGAGCGCCCTTAACGAATACCTGATGAAGGACTTGTAGACGCTGTGATTCAGATGCTCAAAATAAATATTGAGCACGTTTTTTTAATCTGTTTCGCCACAGGAAACAAATTTTCATAACCCCGTCCCTAAAAGTCCCAGTCGATCCCTGTAAATATCGAAATATCGCGCCGAAGTGCCAAGAAATATCTCACGTTCGGTCAGTTGGCTGTCTACATGCGCGATGTTTGTCGCATCAGGCCGACGTGGCGTCAATCGGGCGAGACTCGGTGAGTGGGTTCAAATGCGGGGCTAAAAAAAATGCCAGAAAAGAAAGAGTGACCCCAACAGCACCAGGCGAGAGACGCCAAGATGACGGGCAGCCCGGCCCCATAGATGCCACAGCAGCAAACCCATGCCGGCGAACGTCAGCAGGGCGGATATCTCACTAAGCCAGTTAAGCATGGTTTTAGCTGCGATGCGGGAAAAGTGTCATTCGGTAGCAGTTTAATGGCAAAAATCTTAGCTTACATCCCGGTTTGTCGCGCCGATCATTGCTTCTGCCCACCACTAAATCGGCAGGCCGTGCGTCATCTCCAGGTGCACAATGCCGGCCTCCTCAAAGGGCTCACCACGCGGCACAAAGCCCAGACGCTCATAAAAACCCACCGCAGTGCGCTGTGCGTGCAACAGCACTTCATGGTCACCGCGCTGGCTTGCGGCCTGCATCAGGGCATGCAGCACGTCGCGCCCGAGGTTGGAGCCGCGCAGCACCCGGTTGACGGCCATGCGGCCGATCCGGCCGACACCGGGCGTGTGGGTCAGCAAACGTCCGGTGGCCACTGGCAGACCAAGCCGGTTGCGGGCCAGCGCGTGCACGGCCGTCTGGTCGGCGCTGTCCCACTCCATTTCCTTGGCAATGCCTTGCTCGTCCACAAACACCTCGGTGCGAACCTTGCTAGCCTGTACGCCCAGGTCATGCCAACTGCCAATTTCGACCCGCACCATGGGCTCCCAGGCTTCATAGCCAAGCAGCGTGTTGCGCAAGACATCAGGCAGGGGCCGGGAGGTTTGGCTGACGGGATCGGCAAAAACGTAAATCAGTTCGCCACCAATCAGCAGTTGCTCACCCCGAAATATTGCACCGGTAAAGATGAACGACGAGTTGCCGATCCGGCTGCACTTGAGAGCGACATCGAGTTGGTCGTCCAGCTGCGCCGAGGCATGAAATTCGACCGTCGCCTTTTTCACATACAGGTCGCCTTGCAGGGTTTGCATGGTGGCCTCATAAGGCAGTGCCAGCGCGCGCCAGTAGTCGGCAAGGGCCGTATCAAAGTACATCAGGTAGTGCGCGTTGAAGACAATCTTTTGCATGTCAACTTCGGCCCAGCGCACCCGCAGGCGGTGAAAAAAGCGAAAATCCGGTCGCGTAGGTTCAGTCATGGTGGTTTTGGCTCTTGCTTAAGTGAACCTTTTCATCCTACACCGCCTTCGATCGTGACCGGGCGCTGGCACAAAACCGGTTGCCGTCTCACCAGCGCGAAGCCCATGGCGACAAGCCCGGTGAGGCGACGTCGCTTCCCTGGAGCTGACGTTGGCAAAACGTGAGGCCGGGAGCTACAGGCCGTTTTTCCGGCGAAGAACCTGACCCGCACCGAACAACCCCATCAGGACAGACAGAACGATCAGACCCCACTCGGACAGGGTGGGTATGGCCGCTGGCACGGTGATGGTCAGGATGGCACTGGCGCAGGTGGCGCTGTCCGGGGCTGGATTGCACACCTGGTAACTCACCGTACAGGAGGTGCCGGGAACCCGCGGCGCGGTGTAGCTGGCCAGCCCGGCGCTGCTCATGGAGCCCGCTGGTGTGCAGGTGGTGGCGGTCTGGGAGTAGGTCGAGCCCAGCGGCTTGGTGTCATTGGCGGCGACGTTGAAGCTGCCCGCGCTACCGGCCACGCTGCTGCTGGCGTCAGCCACGGGCACGGGGGGCACGGCACTGGCGGTGACGGTGAGCGTCGAGCTGGTGCAGGTGCTGGCGTTGGGTGCGCTCAGACAGACCGAGTAGCTCACGGTACAGGTGGCCCCGGCGACGTTGGGTGCGGTGTAGCTGGCCAGCCCGGCGCTGCTCATGGAGCCCGCTGGTGTGCAGGTGGTGGCGGTCTGGGAGTAGGTCGAGCCCGCGGGCTTGGTGTCATTGAGGGACACATCAAAACTGCCTGGCGTGGCGGTGGCGGTGCTGGTGGCCTCGGGCAGCGCGCTCAGGCTCGGCGCGGTGGCGGTGACGGTGAGCGTCGAGCTGGCGCAGGTGGCGCTGTCGGGGGCCGGGTTGCAGACCTGATAAGTGACGGTACAGGTCGCGCCAATGAGGCTCGGCGCGGTGTAGCTGGCCAGCCCGGCGCTGCTCATGGAGCCCGCTGGTGTGCAGGTGGTGGCGGTCTGGGAGTAGGTCGAGCCCAGCGGCTTGGTGTCATTGGCGGCGACGTTGAAGCTGCCCGCGCTACCGGCCACGCTGCTGCTGGCGTCAGCCACGGGCACGGGGGGCACGGCACTGGCGGTGACGGTGAGCGTCGAGCTGGTGCAGGTGCTGGCGTTGGGTGCGCTCAGACAGACCGAGTAGCTCACGGTACAGGTGGCCCCGGCGACGTTGGGTGCGGTGTAGCTGGCCAGCCCGGCGCTGCTCATGGAGCCCGCTGGTGTGCAGGTGGTGGCGGTCTGGGAGTAGGTCGAGCCCGCGGGCTTGGTGTCATTGAGGGACACATCAAAACTGCCTGGCGTGGCGGTGGCGGTGCTGGTGGCCTCGGGCAGCGCGCTCAGGCTCGGCGCGGTGGCGGTGACGGTGAGCGTCGAGCTGGCGCAGGTGGCGCTGTCGGGGGCCGGGTTGCAGACCTGATAAGTGACGGTACAGGTCGCGCCAATGAGGCTCGGCGCGGTGTAGCTGGCCAGCCCGGCGCTGCTCATGGAGCCCGCTGGTGTGCAGGTGGTGGCGGTCTGGGAGTAGGTCGAGCCCAGCGGCTTGGTGTCATTGGCGGCGACGTTGAAGCTGCCCGCGCTACCGGCCACGCTGCTGCTGGCGTCAGCCACGGGCACGGGGGGGTTGGACACCAAGACGCTCCGGGACGCAGTGTTGTTGGCGGTATTGGGGTCATTGCCGGCACCGGTGGTGACGACAACGCTGACCGTGCCGGCGCTCGACGCTGTACCGGCAACGCTACAGGTTACGGTTTGACCCGCCGGAACTGCGGCCGGTTGTGTCCAAACGGCATTCGCCGGACTGATGGTGCAGCCGGTGACACTGATGCCTGGGGGCAGGTTGGCTGCATCGCAGGTGGCGCTGGTGGCGGCGGCCACCCCCAAGTTGGCGCACGTGTAGCTGCCGACATAAGCGGAGCCGACAGCCGCCGTCAGCGGTAATCCGCTGGCGTTGACAGACATGTCGCTCAGGGTGGCGGCAGGAACTATGACGGTTTGAACCAGCGGGCCGAGCAGCGCGCTGACGCCGTCGCCGCGGATCGGATAGTTGGAGTTGTTCAAGGGTCCGGTGACCACTGCTGGCACGTGCACCGTCACCTGGAAGGTACCTGAGGTACCCGGCGCCATGGTGCCAAAGTTGCACGATACGGTGCCGGTTGAGCCTACTGCAGGTACCGTGCAGGTTCCGCCGGGGGCATTGAAGCTGACGTAGGTAAGACTGACAGGCACCCCTGAGCTGTCCCGTGGCATGTTGGCATCCACGATGACGTTGTTGACGGACGTCGATCCATTGTTGCTGTAGGTATAGGTGTAGGTGATGTCCTGGCCTACTGAAGTCTGGGCCGGTCCGGCGGCGCTAACCCAGAGACCTGTGGGCAGGCCGAAACCGACGGCGTCGACGTAAATGTGCCCCTCGTGCCCGCCCAGCGAACAACCGGCGGCTATGACCTCCAGTTCGACTGTGTCTCCGACCTGAATGAACGCATTGCCAGGAGCAATGTCAAACGCCTGCCAATCGGTGAAGGAATAGGTCCGGGCACCCCCGCTGGTCGTGTTGGTAGCCTTCCATACGGTGGTTTGTCCCGCAAAATTGAACATGAAAAAAAGCTTCTGCGCTGTAATTGGCACCCCGCCGGACGCTGTTTTGCGCAGTTCGACCGCAAAATAGGGTTGTTGATCTGCAGGATGCCCAGGATTGTCAAGAACAGGTGCGACCGTGAAGCGTACATGCACCTTGCCGTCACTCGGGTCAACGTCGGCCGCCGTCACTGTTACCGATTGCTTGATCGACTCGGCATGCCTGGTGCGGGAGGTGTAGGTGTGTCCGTTGGTTGTCAGGACCTGGGTGCGTGCGATATCGTTGACCCCAAGGTTGACGCGTGCGCTGTAGCTGCCGTATTTAGGTATTTTCAGTGAAGGGGTGGGCGTACCGCCGGCCATCAGGACGTCGTCGACACTCTCCGGCGTGACGCCGGTAACGATCATTGAAAGGTCGGTTGCGCCGGCGGCCAGATTCAATTCGGCAATGGATACCGGATCCCGGGGGGTCGCCAGCAGGTAGGTCGGAACACCGTTGTTTTGAAGATAGGTTTTGGTCCAGCCAGTAAAACTGTTGGCTTCGAAGCCGCCGTTGGTGAAGTCAGCCAGGGCGGCTCCTGGCAGCAGCGCGAAAACCAGTAACAGCGTCGCCAAGAAGGAGCGACCGGATTTTTTCAAAAATCGGGTTATTGGCGTTGATGGATCACATAAAACCGGGTTGTTAGGTTCAGACATCACTATGCAATCTCCAACAAACAAACAAAAACACAAAAAGTTACAATTCACGTTGCATTGTCGCATGGAGAATAGCGGTGACCTGTGAAATTAGTCACAGAAAGTGGTGATCATTTGCACCAGTTCGACATTGACTTGCCACTGTCGGCTTCTGCTTGATTGGCATAATTGAAATAACCCTGCAACCACTGGCACCAACATTGCTTGTAGTTGCTGAGGTCAAGGTCTTGCCTTGCCCATTTCACGAGACGAAACATGTCCATTCACGCTGCGCTGAACCACGTTACCCACTATAAATACGACAGGCTTGTCAACCTTGGCCCTCAGGTCATCCGCTTGCGGCCAGCGCCGCATTGCCGCAGCAAGATCATTTCCTATTCATTGAAGGTCGAGCCGGCAGAGCACTACATCAACTGGCAGCAGGACCCCTTTGCCAACTATCAGGGACGGCTGGTCTTCGAGAAAAAGACCCGGGAGTTCAAGGTCACGGTCGATCTGGTGGTCGAGATGGCCGTCTACAACCCGTTCGATTTTTTTCTCGAGCCTAACGCCGAAAACTTCCCCTTCAAGTACGAAGCCCTGCTCAAACAGGAACTGGCACCTTATCTGGCGGCGGAGCATCTGACCAAGCGTCTCAAAGCCTGTCTGGCCCGCATTGATCGCCGAAAACGGCGCACGATCGATTTTCTGGTTGATGTCAACCAGATGGTGCATCAGGACATCAGCTATCTGATACGTATGGAGCCGGGCGTGCAAGCTCCCGACGAAACACTCAAGCTGGGTTCCGGCTCCTGCCGCGATTCAGCCTGGCTGCTGGTACAACTGCTACGCCACTGCGGACTGGCAGCGCGGTTTGTATCGGGCTACCTTATTCAGTTGAAGCCGGACGTGAAGTCACTGGACGGCCCGAGCGGCACCGAAGTTGATTTCACCGACCTGCACGCCTGGTGCGAGGTCTACCTGCCAGGCGCAGGCTGGATTGGGCTGGATGCCACCTCCGGCCTGCTGGCCGGCGAAGGCCACATCCCGCTGGCGTGCACACCACAGCCGTCTGGCGCTGCACCGATTGAGGGCGGGATGGACAAATGCGAGGTGACGTTTGCACATCACATGGCTGTCACCCGCATTTACGAGTCGCCTCGCGTCACGAAACCGTACAGCGAGGAACAGTGGCAGCAAGTGATGGCGCTGGGGAGTGCTGTCGACGACGAACTGCAAGCCGCTGACGTGCGCCTGACCATGGGCGGCGAGCCCACATTTGTGGCCGTTGATGACCGCGACGCACCGGAATGGAACACCGATGCACTAGGCCCGACAAAACGCGGTTTTGCCACCGAATTGGTGCAAAAACTGCGCTGCGAATATGGTGCGGGCGGTTTTCTGCACTTTGGCCAGGGCAAGTGGTACCCGGGCGAGCAATTGCCGCGCTGGGCGCTCAACATTTACTGGCGGACAGACCATGGAAAAGTATGGGCCAACCCGACGCTGTTTACCGACGAACGCCGGCCCACCCACTACACCAGCGAAGACGCCCGGCGCTTCACGCAAACGCTGGCGTTGAAGCTCGGTATCACCGACAAGTTCATGCAAAGCGCCTACGAAGACGTTTGGTACTACTTGTGGCGTGAGCGGCGCCTGCCGGTCAATGTCGATCCATTCAATTCAAAGCTCGATGACGAGATGGAACGCGCCCGCTTGCGCCGGGTCTTCGAGCAAAAGCTTGATACTGTGGTTGGCTATGTGCTGCCGGTCAAGGTCGCCGAACCGTCACAACCGGCCGGCACGGCATGGACCACGGGCTCCTGGTTTCTGCGTGACGAGCGTATGTACCTGATGCCGGGCGACTCGCCCATGGGTTTGCGTCTGCCACTGGATTCCCTGCCGTGGGTCAGTGAAAGTGACTATCCCTACCTGCTGGAGCAGGACCCCAGCGCCACTCGCCCCGCACTACCGCACCACGCCAGCATGGCGACACGTTACGCACCTGCGGGGCAACAAGCGGGTACACCGGGTGCCACGCCTTATCTTTCCGGTACCGGATCGACGACCGGGGCGGCGCGCAAATTCCAGAGTTCAGCGAGTCAGCCGGGCGGCTCGGCCGCCGGCCATGCACAGGAAGCAACACAGAGCGAACCTGCCGACTTTTCCCGTGTCCCCAAAGCGCAGGAGTTGGCCCATTGGGTAACCCGCACGGCGCTTTGTGTGGAAGTGCGCGATCCGCGCCGCGCCAGTGGCCCGAAGGCCGAAGCGGTGGGTCAAAAGTCCGGCGTTTTGTACATTTTCATGCCTCCCCTGGAAAAGCTGGAGGACTACCTTGACTTGCTGGCCGCCGTGGAGGCGAGCGCCGAGAGTCTGGGCGTCCAGATTGTGCTGGAGGGTTACCCGCCGCCGCGCGACCCCCGCCTGAAGCTTTTGCAGGTCACTCCCGATCCTGGCGTCATTGAAGTCAACATTCATCCGGTCACTAACTGGGCGGAGTTGGTCAAGAACACCGAGTTCCTTTACAACGTGGCCTTCGAGTCGCGCCTGTCGGCCGAGAAGTTCATGAAAGACGGACGTCACACCGGCACTGGTGGCGGCAACCACTTTGTGATGGGTGGCGCTACACCGGCCGATAGCCCGTTTTTGCGCAAGCCCGAGTTGCTTGCCAGTTTGCTGCTGTTTTGGCACAACCATCCATCGTTGAGTTATTTGTTCAGCGGTATGTTTGTCGGTCCGACCAGCCAGGCACCACGCGTTGACGAAGCCCGCAATGACCAGCTCTACGAGCTTGAAATCGCCATTGAGCAGATCTACAAAAACCGTGAACTGCACGGTCAGAGCATGCCGCCCTGGCTGGTCGATCGCACGCTGCGCAACATCCTGATCGATGCCACCGGCAACACTCACCGCAGCGAATTCTCGATCGACAAGATGTACTCTCCCGACTCGGCTACCGGTCGCCTCGGGCTGCTGGAACTGCGCGCCTTTGAGATGCCGCCGCACCCGCGCATGAGCGTAGTACAGCAACTTCTGCTGCGCGCCCTGGTGGCACGCTTCTGGACGACGCCGTACCGGGCACCGGCGACGCGTTGGGGCACCGAACTGCACGATCGCTTTTTGCTGCCGACCTTCATCAAAATGGACTTTGACGATGTCATGGCCGAGATGCGCAGTGCGGGTTATGCGTTTGATGCCAGCTGGTTTGCGCCGCATTACGAGTTCCGCTTCCCCATTGTTGGCTCGATCCAGGCGGCCAGCATTGAACTGACCTTGCGCAATGCGCTGGAACCCTGGCATGTCATGGGTGAAGAAGGTGCACCGGGTGGCACGGCGCGTTATGTCGACTCCTCGCTGGAGCGCATTGAAGTCCATGTGACCGGTTTGAATGAAAGCCGCTACGTGGTCACCTGCAATGGTCGCGCCCTGCCCCTGCAATCGACCGGTACCACCGGCGAATACGCGGCAGGTGTACGCTACAAGGCGTGGAACCCGCCGTCAGCCCTGCACCCCGGTATTGGCATCCACACCCCCCTGACTTTTGACATTGTGGACACCTGGATGAAGCGTTCGCTGGGCGGTTGTCAATATTACGTGGCGCATCCTGGTGGTCTGAACCCTGACACCTTCCCGGTCAACTCGTATGAGGCCGAGAGTCGGCGCATGTCGCGTTTTGCCGCCATGGGTCATACGCCGGGAGCGCTGGTGGTACCACCGGCCACCATCAACGTCGCAGCCAGCCGGGAATTCCCCTTCACGCTGGATTTGCGCCGCGGATAAGCCGCTTTGTGGTGGCACGGCGGCGCAGCAGCAAAGCCGCCGCTATTTTCCAGCATTGCAGGCGGCTCCCCGGCAAATCAGCAGGACCGTGTCGTTGTCAATGTGAAGCTTTTCGAGCAACTTTCCCGGAACATCGTCGGCTGAGTGGGCAATGACGATTCCGTCCCTGAAATCAGCCGGTGGCCAGACCAGCGCGGCCTTGTCAAAGCGCATGCTGTCGATGTTGGCGACGACAGCGAGCCCTACGGAGGAAACATTGGTTGCATAAACCGGATACTGCCCGTAGCGCTCAAGGATCTCGATGGCCATGCGTCGATAGTTCTCTCCGCGCACCACCTTCTGGTAGTAAGGGAAAGCAAAAAAGTTCATCGCGGTACCGGCAATGAGCATGCCGGTTATCCATCGCCTGATGGCAAAGACCCCGGACTGCTTGACGACGAGCCAGGCAGCTGGCAGAACCAGCAAGGGATAAACCGGCAACACGTAACTCGCACCGCCATGCGGCGCCATCCAGTACGGCAGAACATTCAGCAGTGCTATCAACAATGACGTTCGGACAGCGCCTTGCTGATGCCACACAACGTCCCGGTTGCGAAGCAAAAAGTAGCCAACAAGCAGGGAGGTGGGCATCAACCGGACGAACATGTCGACCGGATAGACCAGCAGGCGGGTCACGTACTCAACAGGGTCTCGGGGCGTCAGCTTTTCGACAATGTCCTCCAGCATTTTGCTGTGCTGAGCTGTGTCATGGGTGCCAAACTTGTACCACACAAGCGGCAATAAGACGGCCAGCGCATAGATTGTCCATGCCCGTGGTTTAAGCAGGAAGCGGCGGGTATCCGTGTCTGGCAGAAGCACCAGAATTGCGATTGCCAGAAAAACATAAGCGGTCAAGGCCTTGGTCAGAAATGCGGCAAAAGCGGCCAGCATGGCCAGCGCAAGCAGCGAATAACTGCGACGCAGACAGGCAACCCACGTCAGGGCTATCGACAGGACCACGAACATGCCAAAAAGCGGGTCGGCATAAGACAGCCAGCCACGGTACAGCAACACATCTGCCGTCACCAGATACAGCAGGCCGGCGAGGCCTGAAATTGAAGGTTCCCGCCAAAGCTGCTGTGCCAGCCACGCGGTGATGAAACTCGTGCTGACGGTCGCCGCTAATGTGACAATGCGCGCGGCAATCAGCACTTTTTCCCAGCCGATTGCATTGGCAACCGGAATCATGAGCCAATTAAAAAGTGGGGGGCGCCCGCCCCCGCCACCAATAAAACCATACATCACCGTGCTCATGAACTCCTGGCGCTGCCACATTTCCATGGAGTTGAGAGTGAAGACACCTTCCTCACCAACGTAGTAAAAAAACAGCGTGGGGAGGAAACACAAGATGGCCCAGAAATACCACCAGCGAATATTTTTTGTCAGTTTTTGCGTGTCCATTTGTGGCTCTGTCCTGGCTAACCAAAGGAGTGGGTCCTTCAGCCAATCGCGGCGTCATTGTAGGTTGCCGGTGACCGGTTCACTGGCATACTCTGATCCTGTGAAAGACGTGAGCATTTCTTCCGCCGGTCCCGATTCCCTTGAGCCACCCAGCGCACAGGCGCTTGCCCTTGGCTGTGCGGCGGCGCCCGGTCATTTTGATGAGCTGCGCGGTGACAGCACGTCGGGCACAGCGCTGACGCCGGCTTGGGATCAATTTTTCGCCAGTTTTGAGGGCAAAGGCGCCCACGACCTGAACCAGCGTGCAGCCAGTCTGGAGCGGCAAATTCGCGATAACGGCGTTACCTACAACGTCTATGCCGATGAAAACGGGCCGCAACGGCCATGGTCGCTGGATCTGTTTCCACTGATCATCGAGCCTGACAGCTGGCAACAAATCGAAGCGGGCGTGTTGCAGCGAATGCGCCTGCTTGATCACCTCATGGCTGATGTCTACGGGTCACAACAGCTGCTGCATCAGGGTTTGCTGCCACCGGCTTTGGTGCAGGGGCACCCGGGTTACCTGCGCGCCATGCACGGTGTGGTACCGGTCGGTGGCACTCATTTGCACATAGCGGCCTTTGATCTGGCACGCGGGCCGGGTGGCCACTGGTGGGTGATTGGTCAGCGCTGCCAGGCGCCATCCGGGCTGGGCTATCTGTTGGAAAACCGGCTGGCCATTTCCAGCCAGTTTCCCCAGGCATTCCAGGCTCTGAGCGTGCAGCGCCTGGCAGGCACCTATCGTGCACTGATGGACAGTCTGAAGACCATGAGTCCGGCCGGATCAGACTCGCACCTGGCCCTGCTGACTCCTGGTCCTTACAACGAAACGTATTTCGAGCACGCCTACCTGGCGCGTTATCTTGGATTGACCCTGGTGGAAGGCAGTGATTTGATGGTACGCGATGAGTGCCTGTACCTGAAAACCCTCAAAGGCCTGGTGCCGGTGCATGGTTTGCTCAAGCGCGTGGACGATGAATACCTCGATCCCCTGGAACTGCGCCCGGACTCGACACTGGGTGTGCCAGGCCTGTTGCAGGCGATTCGTGCCGGCAATGTACTGGTGGCCAATGCGCCCGGTTCGGCCTTTCTGGAGTCACCGGCCCTGCTTGGTTTTTTGCCGGCCTTGTCGCGCCATCTGCTCGGTGAAGAACTGAAGTTGCCGGCGTTGCCGACCTGGTGGTGTGGCGAACGCCTGGCGATGGAAGAAGCCTTGCCGCGGCTGCGTGACTGTGCCATCAAGTCGACCTACCCTGGCTGCAGCACGCACGATGGTTTTGCCTCCGTCATGGGACGCTCGCTGCCGGCGCGCGAACTCGACGAGTGGGCCGGTCGCATTGTGCGGCAAAGCGAAGACCATACCGTGCAGGCCTATCTGCCCCTGTCTCAAATGCCGGTCTGGCAGGCAACACCGGGCTCAGTCGCCCAGGTGCTGGCGCGTTCGGTCACGCTGCGCGTGTTTGCCGTGTCTGACGGTCCGCAGCGCTGGCGCGTGTTGCCCGGCGGGCTGGCGCGTGTTGCCGGTGCCGGGGCGGAAGTTGCATCGATGCAAAACGGCAGCAGCAGTGCCGATGTCTGGGCCATGACGCGCGGTCCGGTTGACCAGACCACCCTGCTGCAACCGCATCTGACACCAGCCGCACTGACACAGCGTAAACGGCTGGTCACCAGCCGCGCCGCTGAAAACCTGTACTGGCTGGGACGTTATACCGAGCGTACCGAGAACGCCATCCGGCTGGCGCGTCTGACGCTTGAATGTCTCAACGCGGAACAGCAATCTTCCGCGCCGCTGCTGGCCTGGCTCAGCAAAATGGCGGTCGCCAACACGCTAGTGCTGCCGGGTGTGCCAACCCTGGCACAGGCGCGCCGGGTATTTGAGCGCTCACTGATCTCAAGTCTGGGCAGCACCGAAGGCGCCACCAGCGTTGGCTACTACCTGCGGGCACTCAAGATGGCCGGCTCAACGGTGCGCGAGCGTCTGTCGCAGGAACATTGGCGTGTCATCGTACGGGCCGAGCATGAGCTGTTTGCACGCAGTGCCGAACACGCCCGGGGCGGTGACTATTCGTCGCTGCAGGCGCTGCAACTGCTGAAAAGAACCAGTGACCATATGGCTGCCATCACGGGCGCCCAGACCGACCGCATGACGCGCGATGATGGCTGGCGTCTGCTCAGCATTGGCCGTCACATTGAACGGCTCGGGTTTCTGTCGGGTTCCCTGCTGCGTGGCTTCGAGACCGGCGCCGTGCACACCGACGCCGGTTTTGAGGCGATGGTTGAACTGTTCGACAGCACCATCACTTTTCATGCGCAATACCAGCAAAGTCGCGACCTGGCTGCGCTGATCGACCTGCTGGTGCTGGATCGCGACAATCCGCGCTCGCTGGCATGGGTCAGTCATACGATGCGCGGGCGCCTGGCCAAGCTCGCCGGCAGTGACCCGAACGAACTCAGCGCCCTGTCGTTGCGCTTGCCCGACCCGACAGGCTGGAGCCTGGACCAGTTGTGCCAAACCCAGCCGGCCCACGTCAGCGATGGTCTTGCGCCGGATCTTGAGGCAGGCGGCGCAAATGGTTATTTCTTTACCCTGAACGATTTGTTGTTGCAGTGTGTGAACGCCGCCTATCAGGTCTCTGAAGAGATAAGCACCACCTATTTCACCCACTCAACCCAGACCAAACACAGCGTAGGTACCTCGTGAAGCTGCAAGTCACGCATGAAACGCGCTATGACTACCTGCCGGCCGTCGAAACAGCGCAGCACGTCGCTTATCTGAAGCCGGCCAATTGTCGCCATCAACAGCTCCTGAGCCATTGCCTGAATGTCAGTCCAGCACCGGCGCAAATCCGGCTGACACCTGATGTATTTGGCAATATGCGTTGTTTTTTTTCCTTGCAGGTGGTGCATACTGAACTCAAGGTGGTGGCACAAAGTGTCGTTGTCACCACGGCGCGGCCGCTGCCGGCGAGCAGCATTAGCTGGGAGAAGACCCGGGAGTTGCTGCGGTACCGGTCCGGCGGAGAGTTTGACGCGGCAGCGGAATTTGTATTCAGCTCGTCGTTCTGCCCCCGGCAGGCCGAATTCGGCGCCTATGCCCGCCCCAGTTTTGCGCCCGGCACCAGCGTACTGGCGGCGGCCCGGGACCTGATGCAACGCATTCACAGCGACTTCATTTACGAGAGCAACAGCACCCAGGTCAATACGCCTGCCTTGAAGGCACTGGCGCAACGCAAGGGTGTCTGTCAGGACTTCGCCCATATCATGATCGCCTGCTTGCGCGCCATGGGACTGGCGGCACGCTATGTCAGCGGCTATCTGCTGACCGAGGCACCTGCCGGCACCCTCAAGCTCAAGGGCAGCGATGCGTCCCACGCCTGGGTAGCGGTCTATGTGCCGGACTTGCCGCTCGATGAACGCTGGTGCGACCTGGACCCGACCAACGACCGCATGGGCTGGAACGCGCCGGGAGAAGACTACGTGACACTCGCCATTGGACGCGATTTTTCGGATGTGTCGCCCATACGCGGAGTGATTCATGGTGGCGCCAGTCACACGCTGACGGTCGGTGTGACGGTTGAAGCGGCGGCTGGCGATCGGCCGGCAGAGGCCGCTGGCGATGGTTCAACACGGTCAAACCAGACCCAGTTCCAGTCACAAACTCAGGGTGCTATCAATTAGATAGCTGCCTACGCTTATTCGACGGTGTCTGAAGGCCAATTTCATTTATAAACCAAGAAGGAAACAGCATGAGCACCTATGCCAAACTGGACGAACTCAAAATCACTTTGCCGCCCGTTGCCATTCCGGCTGCGGCCTATGTACCTTTTGTTC
Organism: uncultured beta proteobacterium; assembly: GCA_963750815.1. Lineage (GTDB taxonomy): Bacteria > Pseudomonadota > Gammaproteobacteria > Burkholderiales > Burkholderiaceae_C > Rhodoferax. The sequence goes on along the minus strand of CAVVRS010000002.1, from coordinate 2,365,165 downwards.
AAACCGGCAATCTGGTTTTTTTAAGTGGCCACATTGCCAAGAAAGACGGTCAGGCTTGGGTCGGTCAACTTGGCAAAAACATGAATACGGCCGACGGCCGGGCGGCGGCGCGGTCGATTGCCATCGACCTGATAGGCACCTTGCACGCGGCCGTGGGTGACCTCAACCGCGTCAAGCGCATCGTCAAGCTGATGTCACTGGTCAATTCCACCGCTGACTTCACCGAGCAGCATCTGGTGACCAATGGTGCCAGTGAATTGATCGGTGCCGTGTTTGGCGCGGCGGGTGCGCACGCCCGCAGCGCTTTTGGTGTGGCGCAAATTCCGCTGGGCGCCTGCGTAGAAATCGAGTTGATCGCCGAGCTCGCCTAGATCCGCTCGATGCGCTGCCCTTGAACCGCCTGCAACTGGGCCGCTGTTACCCGTTGCGGCGCGATCTCGGCCAGCGGCAGCAGCACAAAAGCGCGCTGCGTCATGCGCGGATGCGGAATGACCAGCGCTGCGCTGTCGATGCGGGCGTCGCCGTAAGTCAAAACATCCAGATCGAGTGTGCGTGGCGCATTGTGGCTGGGGCGCTGACGCCCCGCCAGTTGTTCGAGATTTTGCAGGGCAGCCCATAGCGCCGGGGCGGTCAGTACGGTTTCTATTTCAACGACGGCGTTGATGTAGTCAGGCCCGCTGGAGGCTAGCGGCGCGCTGCGGTACAGGGACGAGCACTGGCGCAGTGTTACGCCCGGGATGGCGGCAATGTCGCTCATGGCCTGGCGCAGCGCCACCTGCGGTTGCCCCAGATTGGCACCCAGCGCAAGACAGGCGGTCACGCTGCTGCGCAAACTAACTCCTAGACGCCAGCGTCGGGCATCGGCTCGCCACCGTCCCGGGGGCTATTTGAGCGGCGCCGGCGCCGGCGCTTTTTCGGTGCTTCGGCGTTGTCCGCCGGGTTCGCGGGCGCCGCTTGCGGTGCTGGCGTCTGAAGCACCGGCGCTTTGTGCACACGGGCGGCGCGCGGACGCTGTTGCTGCTCTTCGCGAACCTGGTCAACCATATCCTGACGCAGGTTGTCGTCGGCCAGGCTGAACTCCTGCCACCAGTCGGCCAGCACCTCGTCAATCTCGCCGGCGTCGGCGCGCAGGCGCATAAAGTCAAAGGCGGCACGAAATCGCGGCTGATCCACCAAACCGAACGGTGCGCTGCCGACGCGCTTCTCAAAGCGCGGCTGCAGCATCCAGATTTCGCGCATGTCACCGGCCAGCTTGCCGCGACCCGACACATCACCAATGCGCGTATTGAAAACTTCGTCAATCGCGTCCTGCAGCGCCGGATGGCTGTGCTGACGCTCGGCCAGGCGCTGCGCCCAGCCATCACGCACGTCGGCCCACAGGGCGCAGGCCAGCAGAAAACTCGGCGCCACCGGCTTGCCTTCACCAACACGGCGATCCGTGTCCAGCAAAGCGGCTTTGACAAATACCGTATCGGCGCGTTCCACGACGACATCGAGCAGGGGATAAATGCCCCGCGTCATGCCCAGCGTCCTGAGTTGCGCGATGGACGCAATGGAGTGGCCGGTTTGCAGCAGCTTGAGCATCTCGTCAAACAGGCGACTCTGCGGCACGTCGGCCAGCAGTTCCTGCGACTTGATCAGGGGCGCGGCGGTCTTGGCCTCCAGCGTAAAACCCAGGCCACTGAGCTTGGCCGCAAAACGCACGGCGCGGATGATGCGCACCGGGTCTTCACGGTAACGTGTCGCAGGGTCGCCGATCATGCGGATGATGCGTTTTTTGGCATCCCTGATGCCATTGTGATAATCGACCACGATCTGGCTTTCAGGGTCGTAATACATGGCGTTGATGGTGAAATCGCGCCTCACCGCGTCTTCTTCCTGCGGACCCCAGACGTTGTCGCGCAGCACCCGCCCGGAGGCATCGACAGCATGTTTCATGCCCGCCAGTTCGCTCCGGCTGGTGCGTTCGTTGCCGGCCACCGCCTCGGCCGCCGCGTTGTCCATGTAGGCGCGGAAGGTGGACACCTCGATCACGTCATTCTCCCGGCCCCGGCCGTACACCACGTGCACGATGCGAAAGCGTCGCCCGATGATGAAGGCTCGCCGAAACAGGGATTTGACCTGTTCCGGTGTAGCGTTGGTGGCCACGTCAAAGTCTTTCGGGCGCAAACCGACCATCAGGTCGCGCACCGCGCCGCCCACGATATAGGCTTCGAACCCGGCATTTTTCAGTGTTCGAACGACATTGAGCGCCCGCTCGTCCACCAGTGTCGGGTCAATGCCATGGGCGGCCACACCAACTTCTTCGCGCTTCCCGAATTGCAGTTTTTTGCCGAGGGCGGTGGATGGCGATTTGCCCAGCAGTTTTTCAATAAATCTTTTGATCATTCGTTCTGTTTGCGGGACTCAGCGGATTGCACAAAGTGCGTCAGCGCGGTCCTCAACACCTAAAAAAGGTCAAGTATGCGCCATCCGCGCGCCATCGCGACGGCACGCAGCGCCGCATCGGGATTGGTCGCTACCGGGTGGGTCACCTTTTCCAGAAGACTCAAATCATTGATCGAATCGGTATAGAACGTGCTATCGACATCAGCCCAGCCCAGTTTGCGGCTGGCCAGCCACTGTGCCACACGGGTCACTTTGCCTTCGCGCGCCGAGGGTATACCCTTGATTTCACCGGTAATCCAGCCACTGTCAGCGGGCGTGCCGTCGCGCTCGAGTTCAACCGCAATCAGGTCCGGCACGCCAAACGCGTGAGCGATAGGACGCGTCACAAATTCATTGGTGGCGGTGACAATGACGACCAGCTCGCCGGCCTGCTGGTGCTGGCGCACCAGCGCCAGCGCCTGGGGTCTTATCGCAGGTTGCACCACGGAGCTCATGAAACGCGCGTGCGCCGCTGCTGAATTGGCCGCGCCCTGGCGTCGTATGGCCTGCGTGGCAAAGCGGACGTAATCGTGAATATCGAGGGTTCCGGCCTTGTAATGGGCAAAAAATTCGTCGTTGCGGCGGTTGAAATCGACCGGGTCGGTCCAGCCGATGGTGGTCGTAAATACGCCCCAGGCGTAGTCGGAATCGATGGGCAACAAGGTGTGATCAAGATCGAACAGGGCAAGCTTCATGGGTTCAGGAGTTTTCCATCATGGCTTTGATCAGGGGAATGGTGATGGCACGTTTGGTTTGCAGGGCATAACCGTCAATCAGCTCAAGCAACTCCATCAGGCTGCCCAGATCGCGGCTGAAACGGGTCAGCATGAAATCCATCACCTCATCACCTAAAAAAACGCCACGTGCATCGGCGGCCTGGCGCAACACGGCACGGCGCTGCGTTTCGCTCAGAAGTTGCAGCTCGAATACATGACCCCAGCCGAGCCGCGACCGCAGATCTTCACGCAACTTCAGGTCGGCCGGCGGCAGGGCGCCGGTGGCGAGCACCCCGCGCTGGTGGGTCTGGGCGTTGACGAACCAGTTGAACGCGGCGTGTTGCTGCACCGCAGTGTACAAATGCACGTCGTCCATCAATACCGCCGCCCAGTCCTCGTTGAATTCGGGGGGCTCCAGCATGCTGGCATCAAGCCAGCCGGTCAGGGCGCCCTGCTCGCGCAAAGTGTCCTGAACGGCCTTGAGTAAATGGGTCTTGCCACTGCCTGGCTGGCCCCACAGGTAGCTTGGCACCGGCGAGCGTGCCACCGCGCCTGACTTCGCCGCCCCGGCCCACACCGCCAGATGGCGCAATGCCGCTTCATTGGGTCCGGCAAAAAAACTTTGTAGGGTCGGCCCGGTGGCCAGACCAATATCAAGCGCAATCTGCTTCATGCATGCGCCTTCATCCCAGATACAGCTTGCTGCCACGGTAATGGGCACGTGCCCGTCGCATCGCGACCAGCAGCACGGCGCTGGCCGGCAAGGCAATCAGGACACCGACAAAGCCGAGCAGTTGCCCGAACGCCAGCAGGGCAAAAATGACGGCCAGCGGGTGCAGGCCGATCCTTTCACCGACCAGCCGTGGCGTCAGGAAAAATCCTTCAATCAGCTGGCCCAGGCCATACACCACAGCCACCATGATCAGTGCTTTGGTGGCGCCGGCAGTCGCAGCAAACTCCAGCAGCCCGGCCAGCGTGGCCAGAATCAGGCCCAGGCCAAAGCCGACATAGGGGACAAAAACCGCCAGTCCGGTAAAAATACCAATGGGCAAAGCCAGATCAAGGCCAAACGCCGCCAGACCGGCGCTGTAAAAGACCGCCAGTACCAGCATCACCAGCAGCTGTCCGCGCAGGTACTGGCCCAGCACGGCATCCGCTTCATTGCTGAAACTGTCATAGGCGCTGCGCCAGCGTGGTGGCACAAAATCAAGTACCTGGACCACAAACCGGTGCCAGTCCATCAACAAATAAAACAAGGCCACCGGGATCAGGATGGCGTTGCTGAAGACCGCAAAGGCGACACTGCCGCCCAGCTTGAGCGAGCTCATGACCGACGCCAGCGTGTCTTCGGTGTTGCTGCTGAGGTATTTCAGGACAAAGCCCTTGATGCTGGCCACATCGAGCGAAACCTTGATGCCCAACTGGGCCAGAAACGGCTTCAGCCAGGCATTCATGTCGTCGAGCAGCACTGGCACCTGTTCGCGCAATTGCGGCAATTCCTTGGCCAGAATCGGCACAATCAACAAGGCAATCCCCAGCACCATGAGGATAAACACCAGTTCCACCAGCAGCACCGCCAGCACGCGCGGCAGGCGTCCCCGCCCAAGGGTGTCAAGCCAGTCGACCAGGGGTGTCAAGGCGTACGCCAGCACGGCCGCCACGACAAATGGTGTCAGGACGGGCGCGAGCAGCCATACCACCAATCCGGTCAGGACCGCGATCAGGGCCCAGGCAGCGGCCCGTTTTTGGGTAGAAGCAAATTGCATACAGAAGGAGAAGAGAGACCCTTAAGCCACTAAAATCAGGGCGAATTCTATAGGGTGGAATCAGGCCACCGACCGACCGTACTCACCCACACACTTTACATGACAACAGCTCCGCCCTCCTCTCCCCTGTCCTACAAGGACGCCGGCGTCGATATTGACGCCGGTGACGCGCTGGTTGAGCGCATCAAGCCAATGGCAAAAAAGACCTTGCGCGAAGGGGTGCTGGCCGGCATCGGTGGTTTTGGCGCGCTGTTTGAAGTGCCCAAGCGCTACCGCGAGCCGGTGCTGGTGAGTGGCACTGACGGTGTGGGCACCAAGCTCAAGCTGGCCTTTGAGTGGAACATGCACGACACGGTGGGCATTGATCTGGTCGCCATGAGCGTCAACGACGTGCTGGTGCAAGGTGCCGAACCGCTGTTTTTTCTCGACTATTTTGCCTGTGGCATGCTCGACATTGACACCGCCGCTGCGGTGGTAGGCGGCATCGCCCGCGGCTGCGAGTTGTCGGGTTGCGCCCTGATTGGTGGCGAAACGGCCGAGATGCCGGGCATGTACCCGGCCGGCGAATACGACTTGGCCGGTTTTTGTGTCGGCGCGGTGGAAAAATCAAAAATCCTGACCGGCGCTGGCATCAAGCCCGGTGACGTCGTGCTGGGGCTGGCCTCCAGCGGCGTCCATTCCAACGGCTTCAGCCTGGTGCGCAAATGTATTGAACGGGCGGCCGGCAAACTGCCCGCGACGCTGGACGGCAAACCGTTCCGGCAGGCGCTGATGGCGCCGACCCGTCTCTATGTACTCAATGTCCTGGCGGCGCTGGCGCTGCATCCCCCAACGGACTCAGGCCAGGGCATCAAGGCACTTGCCCACATCACCGGTGGCGGCCTGCTCGAAAACATTCCACGGGTACTGCCCGAGGGCATGGCCGCACACCTGAAGAAAGGCAGCTGGCCCCAAACCGAGTTGTTTGCCTGGTTGCAGGCTACCGCCGGCATTGACGACATCGAGATGAACCGCACCTTCAACAACGGCATTGGCATGGTCCTCGTGGTTGATGCGGCCAGCGCCGTGGCCTGCGCCGCCACGCTGCGGGCGGCCGGAGAAACCGTTTATGAAATTGGCAATATCGCCACTCGTGGCGATACGGCTGCCGTCATCGTGAACTGAAGCGGATGCCCGAGCTTTCCCGCACCCGCCCATCCCGGCGTCGTATCCCGGGCAGCATCTGGGCGCTGGGTTTTGTCAGTTTGCTAATGGACACCTCCAGCGAGCTGATTCACAGCCTGCTGCCGGTTTTCATGGTCACAGTGCTGGGCACCAGCGTCTTTGTGGTGGGGTTGATAGAAGGTGCGGCCGAGTCCACCGCGCTGATTATCAAGGTGTTCTCGGGCGTGTTGAGCGACTACTGGGGCAAGCGCAAGCCGCTGGCGCTGATGGGTTATGGGCTGGGCGCCTTGTCCAAACCCCTGTTTGCGCTGGCTGGCAGTTCCGGGCTGGTGCTGACAGCGCGCCTGATAGACCGTGTTGGCAAAGGCATACGCGGTGCACCGCGTGATGCGCTGGTGGCCGACATCACGCCGCCCGAGCTGCGCGGCGCCGCCTTTGGCTTGCGCCAGTCACTCGACACTGTGGGTGCGTTCCTGGGCCCGCTGCTGGCCATGGCCCTCATGCTCCTTTGGGCCAATGATTTTCGGGCCGTTTTCTGGGTCGCCACGGTGCCAGCCTTTCTGTGCGTCGCATTGCTGATTTTTGGCGTGCAGGAGCCCGAGCGCGCCGCCGGCGCCATTCGCAGCAACCCCATCAGCCGGGTCAACCTGGCGCGCCTGAACCGCGCCTACTGGTGGGTGGTCAGCCTGGGTGCCGTGTTTACGCTGGCCCGTTTTAGCGAGGCGTTTCTGGTGTTGCGCGCGCAGCAGGGTGGCCTGGGGCTGGCCTGGACACCGCTGGTGCTGATCGGCATGAACCTGATTTACGCGGTGTGCGCTTACCCGTTTGGCAAGCTGGCCGACCGCCTGCCGCACCGCACCCTGTTGGCCTGGGGCGTCGTCGTGCTGATTGCCGCCGATGGGTTGCTGGCTTATAGCAATCAGGGCGGCTGGGTCTGGGCCGGGATTGCGCTGTGGGGGCTGCACATGGCCATGACGCAAGGGCTGCTGGCGACCATGGTGGCCGACACTGCGCCTGACGATTTGCGGGGCACCGCCTACGGGTTTTTCAATCTGGTGAGCGGTCTGGCCATGTTGCTCGCCAGTGGACTGGCTGGTTTGTTGTGGGATCAGTGGGGCGCTTCCTTCACTTTCATCGCCGGCATCGTTTTTGGCGTTGTGGTACTCGGCCTGTTGCTGCTGCACGGTGCTGGCAGGAAGCCCGGAACGCTATTAAATTAATAGCTGTCTACGCATGATCCACGGGGCCTGTAGCCCTAATTCTTGCCAATTTTGAGCTGCAATTCAAGGTACTGCGGCAAGCGTGCGCCGCCCAGCGCCACGGCGCTGGCAATGGCCGCACCAGCTTCCTGACGCCGGCCGGCATCCATTAAAACCTGTGCCAGATTGTTCCAGCCCTCGGCGAAATCGGCGTACCGCGCAACGGCCATTCGGTAGGCTTTGATGGCATCTTCCAGCTGACCCTGGGCATAAGCGGTGTTACCCGCGCCGAGCAAGGCGGCCCGGTCATCGGGCCACCGGTGCAGCGCCGTTGCATACGCTGTCCGGGCGGCGCCCGGGTTCAGGCGCTCCAGGGCGGCCACTGCGGTGACGTAAGTTCCGGCTGCTGCACTGGCCGGCAGACGATCGGGCGGCAACGCCAGCATCGCCCAGTGTTGCGCGCGGGACCAGGTTCGCTCGAATGCAAACAGCGATATTTCCATCCGCTCGGTTCGTCCGGAGTGCAGCACCAAGACATTGCGATCACGGTCAAACCCAATCGCCACCGCGTAATGCCACACCGGGTAAATCGGGAACGCCAGATTCTGCAACACCAGCACCGGGTGCCCCGCTGCCACTTCACGCAACAAGGTCTCCAGCTGCGGCTTCAGGGGATAGGCCACCAGCCCGTGACGCCGGGTGGCTGCCAGCATCTCGGTTTGCAGCGAGCCTTTGCGTGCTGGCAGGTAGACCTGCTCCACCAGTGCCTCAGGCGTGACCGTAACGCCAGCGGCGCCGGCGACCATGGCCAGCGCCGCCGGCCCGCATTGGTAATCTTCCTGCGGAAAAAAGGGCACAGTGACCAGTTCCACACGGGCCGCCAGATCGACCGGCCAACGCGCCTCCAGCGCTGCCATTTGTGGTGAGGCGCAGCCAGCGAGCAACGCCGTCGCAAAAGCAAAAACCCCCGCCAGGGCGGGGGTCCGAAGGCTGTAAAAGCCAGCGATCATCGAACCGATCGGGTAAACGGGAAGACCTTGGTCAAGCCCATGATGTCGGTGACCAGCAGGACAATAAAGACGGTAAACAACAGCCCCAGCACTTCACCACCAGCCGGGGCCTGATCAATGCGTCCCGCCAGTTGGGACACTTCGGCGTCGGACATGGCGCGCACCCGTTGCGCGGCTGATTGTGCGCTGACGCCCTGACCCTGCAGCGCCTGTCCAACATCTTCACGCGCCAGAAAAGCGTTGACCCGGTCGCGGCTGGCTGCGGCGCTGTCGGGCGCCGTGATTTGATCGGTGGCAATGATGCCGGCTTGCGCCGCCACGGGGAAGCCAGCCGCGGTCATGCTGACAACAAGGCCGCAAGCAAGCAGACGTTTGAATTTATTCATGGATTTTCTCATGGGTAGTGACACGATTCGCCAGAGCCAAAAACGGCCCTGGGTGACAAATCTAACCGACGACCGGGATCGCGGTCAAAATTACTTACACCCTGAAACATCAACTGGTGGCGCGCCTGAGTTCGGCGGCGCGGTAGGCAATAGCGCCTCTCTCCATCCCCTGTGACACGTTGGCAAGGTAAATATCCAGGTCCTGCAGCGCACGCCTGGCCTGCCCCGCCTCGGCATAGGCCAGGCCCCGGTCGCGATACTCGGCCCAGGCCTGGGGCAACAGAATGATGAGCCGGTCCTGCACCGCAATCAGGCGCTGCCAGTCTTCGTTGCTGCTATGGATTTCCTTCAGGTTGCGCAACATTCTGGCAATTATGTCGCGTGGCGGCGCCATCTGCAGGTAAAGCGCCAGCGGCACTTCAAAATCATTCACCAAAGCCTTGCCCTGCCGGTAGGGCTCAAGCCGCTCGGCCAGTTCTTCACGGCTCAGGGAACGGCCGTTGAGCGGATCAATCACCACCTGGCCGTGAGGCAAATTGACCTTCACCATGAAATGACCCGGAAAGCCGATGCCACGCGCCGACAGACCCAAACCCTGGGCCAGCTCCAGCCACAGTACCGCCATTGAAATCGGAATCGCCCGCCGCGTGCGCAACACGACACTGAGATAGCTGTTGTCGGGGTCGTGAAAATGGTTGACGTTGGCGCCGAAACTCAAGTCCTGAAACAGAAATTGATTCAGGCTGCGAAGCTTTTGCATCGGATCCGGATCGCTGCCGGCGCGTCGCTGGAGCCGGCGCGCCAACAGGTCAACCTCAGCCAGCACCTGCCCGACATCCAGACCCGGGTACTCATCCTGGCCCAGGCTGATGGCCGCCTCCAGCAACGGAAAGCCGGCGTCACTTTGCACCAGGCTGGCAAAATATTCCAGTGCGGTGGGAACAGACAATGACAGTTTCATCGGGACATCCTTACCGCTATCTTGCCTCAACGCCGGATAAATTGCTGAAGCTTCAAACCGGTGGCCCGCAACGCCACAAAATAAAGGGTCACTGCCGCCAGCAGAACCAGCGCCAGCAGGCCGATTCGCTTGAAACCCTCGCCGCGCAACCCGGTCCAGGCAACGGCGTCATTAGCCCACACCAGCAACACGGCCAGTAACGCACAGGCGGCAATCACCTGCCCGATGAAGACACGCCAGCCGGGTAACGGTACAAACGTACCCCGACCGAGCAGGCCGGCCAGCAGCCACAGTGCGTTGATCAAGGCACCGATGCCAATGGCCAGGGCCAGCCCGGCATGCGCGAACAGCGGCACGAACAGCAGATTCAAGCCTTGCGTAATGAGCAGCACGGCGACGCCGATCAGGGCCGGGGTTCTGATGTTCTGGCTGGCGAAATAACCCGGTGTCAGCACCTTGATGGCCACCAGTCCGAGAAGCCCGGCGCCGTAACCCATCAGCGCAACGCTGGTTTGTGCCACATCCCGCTCGGTGAAGGCACCGTTGTGAAACAGCACCGCCACCAGCGGCCGGGCAAAGGTCAACAACGCAATACTGGCCGGCATCCCCAGTAACACCACCAGCCGCAGGCCCCAGTCGATCATGCGGGAAAATTTTTCGGAGTCGTTGGCCGCCTTGGCGGCGGCAAGTTGCGGCATCAATACCACACCCAGGGCCACGCCCAGCAAGGCGGTGGGGAATTCCATCAACAGGCCGGCACTGTTGAGCCAGGTCACCGAACCCGTGGCCAGGTGCGAGGCGATCTGGGTGTTGATGAGCAGCGAGATTTGCGCCACGCTGACGCCCAGCAGGGCGGGTGCCATCAGATGGACAATTTTTTTGGTATCGGGCTGCGCCCAGGCGGCACCAACCGCACTCCAGCCCAGCCTGATGCGCGGCGTCAAACCCAGACGCTTGAGCGCAAGCACGATGACAGCGAGCTGCAACACGCCGCCGGCCATGACGCCGCCGGCCATGGCATAAATTGGCTCGATGCCAATACGCGTAAACCAGGGTGCACCCAGCCAGGCGGCAGAGATCATGGCCACATTGAGCAGGACCGGGGTTGCCGCCGGAATGGCAAATTTCTTCCAGGTATTGAGCACGCCGGCACCCAGCGCCACCAGTGACATGCAGGCAATGTAGGGAAACATCCAGCGCGTCATGATCACCGCCGCATCAAACCCGGCGGGTTGCTGCTTCAGGCCACTGGCCATGACGTAGACCAGAACCGGCGCCCCGACAACACCCAGAACACAGGTCACCAGCAGGGCCAGGGTCAACACCGTGGCCACCGCGCTGATGAGGGCATGGGTTGCTGCGGTGCCGTCTTTTTCCTTGGCTCCGGCCAGCACCGGCACAAACGCCTGGCTGAAGGCGCCTTCGGCAAACATTCTGCGCAGCATGTTGGGGATGCGAAAGGCAACCCAGAAAGCGTCGGTCATGGCGCTTACGCCGAAGGTGGACGCCATGAGCAGGTCCCGCACCAGGCCCGTGACGCGTGACAGCAGCGTCCAAAGCGAAACAACCGAGGCGGATTTGAGAAGGCTCACGACGCGCAGTGTAGCTGCGTCCGCCAGGCGCCTTCAGCCGCTCAGGCAGAGCGGCGCGACCCTGTTAGAATGAAAAGCTTTGCTGGCAACATCCACAGACCCAAGGAACTATTACTATGGCATCTACCAAACCGAAGAAAAAGAACCCGCGCCTGGCGTCGGGCCGCAAGCGCGTCCGTCAGGACGTCAAAATCAACGCCGCCAACACCTCGCTGCGCTCCAAATACCGCACGGCGGTGAAGAATGTCGAAAAAGCCGTTGTGGCTGGCGACAAGGCCAAAGCAACCGAATTGTTTGGCAAGATGCAGGCCGTGGTGGACACCGTGGCCGACAAAGGCATCTTCCACAAGAACAAGGCCGCTCGCGACAAGAGCCGCCTGTCGACCAAGGTGAAAGCCCTGGCCGCCAAAGCCGCCTGATTTCAGGCAAATCGCACGGATCAATTTCCAACAAAAATTGATCCGCCGTTTGTAACGGGTGCGCTGTCAGCAAAGAGCAAAAGAGCCGTCGCAAGACGGCTTTTTTGTTTTTTGGTAGGGGCAGAAGTCGACGGAAACCCACGCCCCAAGCGCAAGCCTAAAGATGAGATGGATACCAGCTTGCTGATGCGTGCGGCCATCGGCTCACCCAAGGGTAGAAAACTCTACAACCAACCCATTGGCACGGTGGAGCCGGTGTTTGCCAACATCCGGCACAACAAGCGTTTGACTCGCTTGAACCACAGAGGTCGCACCAAGGTCAACACGCAGTGGAACCTGTACTGCATGGTGCACAACATCGAGAAGTTTGCCAAGGCGGGGTTAGGCCGGTTGGAAGAAGTACAAGGCCAGGGTCGAAAAAAGTGACGTTGCAAGCCTATCTTGCGCAAAGCAGTGCAAAAATCCGGCACACTGCGCAAATGACGAAGAAATCCCCCACCGAAAATCGCAGAGCACCTATCGCAAGGCTTGGGGTTGCTGGAAATCGGATTTTTTTACAGCCTCGTTAGCCCTCAGAAAGGAAAATATGCGTATCACCAAGGGTCAAATAATTGGTACCGCACTCGCCGCGATTGGCGCTATTGCCGGACTTGGCCGCTTCGTTACTGAGCAATATCAGGTGCTTTTTTTTCCATTTGTCGGGCTCTTGGCAGCGGTAGTTCTCGCCAGCGGCGTGCTCTACATCCGAGCGAACATAACTGGATTGAAAGCGCTTCCCAGTCGGCCTACCGAAACTCTAGAAGACGAAATAGGTGATGCACGCGAAATTTGGATGTCAATGCACAGTGGCTCGGTAAAACTTGCTCATGGAGATCTAACCACGAGCGACCGTAAAGTGCGCGTAGTGCTAACCCACCCTGACGATCTGATCCTCAAGTCGATCGAAAAAATCGGAGGAGGTGCAACAGCAGCAAAAATGGCAACCGACATTCGCGAACTAACAACCGAACTCCGTCGTGTCGGGAAAGAGGTCCGGTGGTTTAAAGGGCCTATCGGAAATAGTCTACTTATCGTTGAACCTGAGAGCGAGAAGGCATGGGCTCGAATTGAGATTATCGTTCCCTTTGGCCCTGCCGCTCAACGACCGGGAATCCGTGCATCAAAGGATAAAGCTCCTGAGGTCTACGGCCGATTCAAGGCTGCGTTCAACGCCCTTTGGGACGCCTCGGTACAGTCTGAAGGCTAACCCCTTAACTCGGGCCCCGCCTGCGATGTCTGTCGTTTTCTCTCTACATCTCGCTATCCAGGCTTCGTTCAGCGCCTCGGCGCAGGCGAGTCCGGTTAACTTCAGTCGTTAGACCGATGAACCACGCGCGCCTTTTTGGAGAGCTGCTTCTCGAGTTGCAGGTGCTGATCGCGTCGGCGACGGAGTACGATTTAGTTCGTTCGTCTAGGGTCCTCCGACAGTTGCTCTTGGATGGCGACGCACTATTGCAGCTAGTCAATCGCAAACTGCGTGCTTCGCCAGTTTTCAGGGTCCGTACGCACGTAGAGGGCTTGGAATCGGCTGATTGGATGAACACAGCAATTTCGTGGTCGGATGAGAATACCCCTTACGCCGACCTTTCGCTGCAACAGTTCTTGTCCCATCGCCTCGGCGTAGCGAACGGTGAAGAAATCACCGTACGGCAGATCATCAAGTACGCGGCCATTGTCTTAGGCGGTGTCCACTTCAAGGTAGACAAAGGCGGAGAGTACGAGGGCATTGCGCGATTGCATGCCGATCGGGACAACGATGGCCTCACCGCAGTGCTGAAATCTTTGGGACAAATCGGGGCAGTCACTAGAGACGCGCTCATCCCGGTCAGAGACCTTCTACTCAAACGAGAGAGCTTTCAGAATGGGAAAGGATGGACTGCCCTTCAGTGCCTTGAGATTCTTCCTGGTTCCCCCGACGAAGACAACTACATTCTTGACATCGGCGAGAACGAATCAGCCAACCGGTTTTCGGTGTATGTGGATGCACGGGGCGAGCTGACTTTTCGGCTGATTGATCGAGACGGCGTTCGCAAGTACCTGCGCGCCGGCCGTGTAGGTGACGCAGTTCCGGCCCGAAAGCCCATAATCATCGCATGCGAGTTCAGCACTGTCGGGGCCGAAACACTGCTCTCGCTTCGCGCGGACGGGTGGGACCATGCTGTGATTGTCGAAAGTCTTTTCTTCCAAGAGATCGGTTATCCGTTCCACTTTGTGACCGGGAGCGATTGTCGCGGCAAGAAGCATACTCACATGTTCATGTACGGAGAGTTGCTCATCGGGCGGCCGTTGACGGAACTCGAATTGGAGCAGGCAGCGCAGCACTTCCTATCCAAAGCTGCAGCATCGGGCGCCGGCGTTCATTACCAAGGCAACCAGTTCATGTATTCAGTCGGACACCCGAACTTTCCCGAGCCCCACGATGCTGCCACTTCAGCATGATCAACTCCAGATTACTCGTGCAACATGGAAGGAGGTCTAACAGTCGCGTTGATAAACAGCTTTCCGGCTCTGTCCCTATTGAGGTTCTGAAGCGTTACGAAAAGTGGAAAGACATTGCCAGAGTATCGGGGCCACCCGGATTACGGCTTATCAAAGGGTTTCACGATGAAGCCCTGTCCGGCGAATGGAAAGGCCATCGTTCTTCACGGCTAGGGTTCCAGTGGAGGGTGATTTACCAGGTCGTTGCCAATGTATTGTTGATTCAGGTTGTTCAAGTTACCGCCCACGATTACAGGAGGTCATGATATGAAAGAATTCCGTCCCGAAAAAAAACGAATTGAAGTCTCGGTGGGAGAATCCGTTCGCATTGTGCGCGAACTCCAGGAGTTGAGCCAAAACCAACTTGCCGAACTTACGGGCATCCCTCAAGCCACTATCTCAGCCATCGAAAATGGCAGGGTCAATTTGGGTGTCGAGCGCGCGAAGGTTTTTGCTCGTGCCCTTCGGTGCCATCCTGCCGTACTCGTATTTCCCGGCTGGGAGGGTCCTCTTGCGCGCGCTGCATAACCGGCCTCTGTCTTCAACAGTCACTGAGTAAGCCGTCAGAAAACGTGTCAACACCGGGGTTTTGAGCTGGTCTTGTGAAGCGCATAAAATCCCCCTTCAACGGCCCGCCATTGAACGGGCCGATTCTTTTTGTTGCTCCCAACGGATTGATGGAAACCATGAACACCGCCTTGATTGAAGCCGCCTCGCCGCATGTGATGAACACTTATGGCCGCTTGCCCATTGCCCTGTCACACGGCCAGGGATGCCGCGTCTGGGATGTCAATGGCAAGTCTTATCTGGACGCTCTGGGCGGTATTGCCGTCAACACGCTGGGACACAACCACCCCAAGCTGGTGCCGGCCTTGCAGGACCAGATTGCCAAAATCATCCACAGCTGCAACTACTACCACGTACCCAATCAGGAGGTGCTGGCCAGGAAGCTGGTCGAGCTGTCGGGCATGACCAATGTGTTCTTCTGCTCCACCGGGCTGGAGGCGAATGAGGCGGCCATCAAACTGGCGCGCAAATTTGGCCATGACAAAGGCATTGAGCGCCCCGAGATCGTGGTCTATGAAAAAGCTTTTCACGGCCGCTCCATCGCCACCCTGAGCGCTACCGGCAACCCGAAAATCCAGGCCGGTTTTGGGCCGCTGGTGGAAGGCTTTGTCCGGGTGCCGATCAACAACATCGTGAGCTTGCGGACTGCCACCGCCAGCAACCCCAACGTGGTCGCCGTGTTTTTGGAGGCGATCCAGGGTGAAGGCGGCATCAACCCGATGCACATGGACTACCTCAAGGCGGTGCGCCAGATGTGTGACGAGCGCGACTGGCTGCTGATGATCGACGAGGTGCAATGCGGCATGGGTCGCACCGGCAAATGGTTTGCCCATCAATGGGCTGGCATCGTGCCCGATGTCATGCCGCTGGCCAAGGGCCTGGGCTCGGGCGTGCCGGTCGGTGCGGTGGTGGCTGGCCCGCGAGCCGCCCAAATTTTCCAGCCCGGCAACCACGGCACCACTTTTGGCGGTAACCCGCTGGCCATGCGGGCCGGTGTGGAGACTATCCGCATCATGGAAGAAGAGGGTTTGCTGGCCAACGCCGCCCAGGTGGGCGCGCATCTGGCGGCTGGCCTGGCGCGGGCGCTGGCGGCCGAGCTGGCCAGCAAAGCCGTCACAGAAATTCGGGGCATGGGCTTGATGCTGGGCGTCGAGCTGGCAAAGCCTTGTGCAGCGCTGGTGGGGCAATGCGCCGACCACGGTCTGCTGATCAGCGTGACCGCCGATAACGTCATCCGGCTGGTGCCACCGCTGATCATGAGCGCCGCAGAGGCCGATGAAGTAATCAGCATCCTGGTTCCGCTCATCAAGGCGCTTCTTTCTGAAGCCGTGTAATTTCAACCCTGACCGTCCGGACTACCGTCAATGAGACACTATTTGCAATTCAGCGACCTGAGCGCCACCGACTACGCCTACCTGTTTGAGCGCGCCGCGCTGATCAAGAAGAAGTTCAAGGCCTACGAGAAACACCAGCCACTGGTTGACCGCACGCTGGCCATGATTTTTGAGAAGGCATCAACCCGCACCCGGGTGAGTTTTGAGGCCGGCATGTACCAGATGGGCGGCAGCGTGGTGCACCTGACCACCGGTGACAGCCAACTCGGCCGCGCTGAACCGATTGAAGACAGTGCCAAAGTCATCAGCCGCATGGTGGACCTGGTGATGATTCGCACCTATGAACAAAGCAAGATCGAGCGTTTTGCGCAGCATTCCCGCGTGCCGGTGATCAATGGCCTGACCAACGAGTTTCACCCATGCCAGATTCTGGCCGACATCTTTACCTACATCGAGCAGCGGGGCTCCATTGCCGGCAAGACGGTGGCCTGGGTCGGTGACGGCAACAACATGGCCAACACCTGGCTGCAAGCCAGTGAGATCCTCGGCTTCAAGGTGCACGTCAGCACGCCCGGCGGCTACGAGGTTGACCAGTCGATTGCCGGACTGCGCTCAGCCGAGAGCTACCAGGTGTTCAATGACCCGATGCAAGCCTGTGCCGGTGCCGACCTGGTGACCACCGACGTCTGGACCAGCATGGGCTATGAGGCTGAAAACGAGGCGCGCAAGGTGGCATTTGCCGACTGGTGCGTAGACGCCGAGATGATGCGCGCGGCCAGACCGGACGCCCTTTTCATGCACTGCCTGCCGGCCCACCGCGGCGAAGAAGTGCAGGCCGAAATTATTGATGGTCCGCAATCGGTGGTCTGGGACGAAGCCGAAAACCGGCTGCACGTGCAGAAGGCCTTGATGGAGTTCCTGCTGCTGGGGCCGCTTTAAAATCAGTTCAGCGCGGGTGTCAGGTCTCCGGCGTTGGCGCGCACCCCGGGCAGCGCTGCCAGATCAAAGCGCTTGCTGATGAATTTCAGGATGGAAGTGGTGTCGTAAGAGGTCGAGTCAATAAACCCGCGCTTCACGTGCGGGCCAATCAGCAGCGCCGGAATGCGCGAGCCCGGCCCCCAGCGGTCACCCCAGCCGGGGCCCTGCGGCGGTGGCACATGGTCCCAATAACCACCGTTTTCGTCGTAGGTCACGATCACCAGCATGTTCTTCCACTGCGGACTCGCGCGCAACTGCTCCAGCACACCAGCAATGTGCGCATCGCCCGACATGATGTCGGTGTAGGACGGATGCTGGCTGTCGCGCCCGGCTGGTTTGTAGAAGCTGACGGCTGGCAACGTGCCAGCGGCAATGTCGGCCATCAGGTCGGTGCCGTCTTTCAGGTGCTGCGCGCGGTCCGCTGTGCCCGGCGCAAAGCGGGCGTGATAGTTGAAGGGCTGATGGTGCGGCTGGAAGTTGGGTGAATCCTTGGCCGAGCTGTAAATGACCTGGCGCTTGGCCTGCGGTTCCTGCATGCCATCAGCCAGTGCGGCGTTCCAGCCGCCGGCGTACCAGGCCCAGGAAACACCTTTGGCCGACAGTGTGTCGCCAATAGTGGTGGCGGTTTGCGGCGGCACCGGCTCACCCAGATCGAGGTTGCCAATCTTGATGCCTCGGGGGTTGGCCAGGGTCCGCGGTCCGTCGGCGGCGGGTGGCAGCCCGCTGGGCTGATAAGCCGGCTGCGAGGTGTTGACTGACCAGCCATCGGCGGTGACGCGCCCGCCCAAACCGTCACTCACAATTTGCACCGCAGCAACCCTGGCCGACGGCGAAGCCGGCCGCTTTTCAAGCTTGCCGCGCGCGTCCTGGTGGACCCGCATGCTGTCGGGCGCATTGATGTGCTGCGGCGTGCAGGCGCAAATCAGCCACTGGTGATTCAGATACGAGCCGCCAAACGCAGCCTGAAAAAAGTTGTCGGCCAGCGTGTAGTCGCGCGCCCATTGCCAGAGCTTGAACTGTTGCCCGTCGTAGTGGCCCATGGTCCAGCCGCCGACGTTGGACATGGCCGCAAACATGTTGTTCTGCCCGCCGTTGATCTGCTCCATGTGATAGAAATAGTCGTGAATCGGGCTCGGCACGATCACGGTGGGTGGCCGGTTCACGGGTGCGGCGTCAATCCGGAACGGCGCGTTGGGCAGGCGCGGATAGCTGGCATCGGGTTTGCCGTCGCGCCCAAACACCAGCAGCTCGGGCAGCGGCAGGCCATCGTGGTCAAGCTGGGTCTTTTGCGCCGCTGTGGCCCGGTTGATGCCATTGGCACCGGGAAACAAGCCGTACAAATTGTCAAAACTGTGGTTTTCGGCGTAGATCACCACCACGTTGTCGATGCGCCTGATGGCCGCCGAGCCGACACTGGCGGCCGGAGCCGAGGCGCAACCGGCCACCAGTGAGCCCAGCAGCGCGCTGCCCAGCGCCGCCGCAACCGCAAAGAAGGATCTGGCTATCTGCATGAAAGTCTCCTTGACAACTCAACTACTTTTTAACGCCACACCTGGCGCGCCACGCGCATCATGTTGCCGCCCATCACCAGCGCGGCATCCTGCGCCGTCATGCCGGTGCGCTGCAAGGCCTCAGGCAGCGTCCTCCAGCTTTCAACCGGCGGGTAGGTCGAGCGCGCAATGCCGCGGTCGTAACCGGCCGCTTTGGGCCACCAGTAAGCCGGGTCGTAATCACCGGGCGGATTGTCATTGAGTTCAGGCTGGGCAAAGCTGATGTCCAGGCCAATACCGGCATGCGCCACACCGGCCAGATTGGCCACGTAGGCGGCGTGCTGCGCCACCTGGTCGGCGGTCGGTGAGCGGCTGTCAAGAAAGATCGAGACGCCCGAGACACACACGACACCGCCGGTGGCGGCACAGGCCAGAATCTGCGCGTCGGTCACATTGCGCCCGTGTTCCACCAGCGCGAGCGGGTTGGCGTGGCTGAAGATCACTGGCTGGCTGGATGCCGCCATGATGTCAAGGCTGCAGCGCCGCCCGGTGTGCGAGCAGTCCATCAGGACACCGGCGGCGTTGATGGCCGCCACCACCTTGTGCCCCAGCGGCGTCAGGCCCTGCTCCACGTCATGGCAGCCACCGGCCACGCTATTGTTGCGGTTGTAAGCCAGGTGCATTTGCCGCACACCCAGATCGCGGTACAGCGCCACCATGTCGGGCTGCTCCAGCAAGGGCATGGCGCCCTCCAGATCAAAGCCGATGGCCAGCTTGCCCTCGGCGGCGGCGCGTTCGATGTCTTGCACCGAGCCAGCCAGCAGATAGCGCTCAGGCCGTGCCGCGATGGTGGCGCGAAAGCCGGCAATCACCGACAGCACCTGCGAGACCGGGTTCATGTCCATGCCGATGTTTATCGACACATAATTGACACCCGCCGCGTGCAGCTGGTCAATCGGCGCAAAGTCAGCCTGCGGGTGCAGCGGCAGGCAGGCATGGGCTTCCCAGTTGATCATGAATGTGGTTCCGTTAGTGTTCCGGCATTTTCACATCAAGACACCGGAAGTTTGCGATTTGCCTGCCGAAATTGCATTTGTTGCCCTATTTTTCGCATCAAATAGGGCTGTAGGAACCGTCTGGTATGCGTAGACAGCTATTAAATTGATAGCTGCGCTCTGCCTTTGCGCATCTCAGGTCAGGGAATCCGGAACCGCGTCACGGCGAAAACCGGTGGACGCCAGCATCAGCTTGCGGGTGTAGTCGTCCGTGACCCGGCTGGCGGCCAGGTCGGCGCTGGAGAGCAGCTCGACGGTCTGGCCACGCTGCATCACCATCAACTGCTCGCACATGTGGGTTACCACCGCCAGGTCGTGGCTGACCATGATGAAGGTCAGGCCGCGACGCCGGCGCAGGTCTTCGAGCAGGTTCAGCACCTCGGCCTGCACCGAAGCATCGAGCGCCGAGCTGGGTTCATCAAGCAGCAGTATCTGCGGCTCCAGAATCAATGCGCGGGCGATCGCGATGCGCTGGCGCTGCCCACCCGAGAGCTGATGCGGGTAGCGAAAGCGAAAGCCGTCACCCAGCCCAACCTCGTCGAGCGCACGCTCGATGCGCTGCTCGGCATCGGGTAGCTGGTGGATGGCCAGCGGTTCGGCCAGAATCCGGTCCACCGTCTGGCGCGGGTGCAGCGAACCATACGGGTCCTGAAACACCATTTGCACCAGGCGTCGAAACGCCTTGCTGCCCGGCGCCGGCACGGTTGCAGGCCCAAGCAGCCGCACGCTGCCCGACTGCAGCGGCGCGAGCCCGCAGATGGCGCGCAGTACGGTGGACTTGCCCGAACCTGATTCACCCACGATGCCAAAACTCTGCCCCGCCTCAACCCGCAGCGAGGTGCCGGCCACCGCCACAAAGCCGTCGTACACAACGCGCAGCTGCTGTACTTCAAGGCCAAGCTGTCCGGCCACAGGGGCGAGCGGCTGGCTCACAGTGCCCATGACGCTTGCCGCTCCAGTGTGGGCAACGGGTGGCGCTGCTGGCCCAGGCGCGGCAGGCAATTGAGCAAGCCGCGCGTGTACGGGTGTTTCGCGTCGGCCAGACCGCCGGCGGCGATTTCCTCGACCACGCGCCCGGCGTACATGACCAGAATGCGGTCGCAAAAAGTGGACACCAGCCGCAGGTCGTGCGAGATGAAGATCAGGCCCATGCCACGCTGGATCACCAGCGCGTCCAGAATCGCCAGCACCTGCAGTTGCACCGTGACGTCAAGCGCCGATGTGGGTTCGTCGGCAATCAGCAGGTCGGGGTTGGCGATCAGCATCATGGCAATCATGGCGCGCTGCCCCATGCCGCCCGAGACCTCGTGCGGATAGAGTTTGTAGACGCGCTCGGGCTGGTCGATCTGCACCGCTGCGAGTGCCGCGAGTGCCTTCTGGCGCGCCGCCCTGGCAGAAATGCGGGTATGGGCGCGCAATGTCTCGACGATCTGATCGCCAATGGTCATGACCGGGTTGAGCGAAAACTTGGGGTCCTGCAACACCATGGCGATACGCCCGCCGCGCAATTCGCGCCGCTGCGCCGGCGGGCAGTGCAGCAAGTCAATGCCGTTGAAGGTGAGCTTTTTCGCCGTGACCAGCCCCTCGGGGGCGGTCAGGCCCAACAGGGCGCGCCCGGTCTGCGATTTGCCCGAGCCCGATTCGCCCACAATGCCCAGCCGCTCGCGCCCAAGTTCAAATGACACGCCCCGTACCGCTTCGGTGCGCGCGCCGTCGCGGTTTGGAAACGAGACGCGCAGGTCGTCGACCACCAGCATCGGTTCGTTTGGCACGGGCGTTGTCATTTGGTGGTCTTCGGGTCCAGCGCGTCGCGCAGGCCGTCGCCGAGTAAATTGAAGGCCAGACTGACCAGGAAGATCGCCGCGCCCGGTGCCGCGGCGACCCACCATTGGTCCAGCACGTAGAGGCGGCCATTGGCAATCAGGGCACCCCACTCGGGCATCGGCGGCTGCGCGCCCAGGCCCAGAAAACCCAGCCCGGCGGCAGTCAGGATGATGCCGGCCATGTCCAGTGTCACGCGCACGATGACCGACGACACGCACAGCGGCATGATGTGGCGCAGCACGATGCGCCACGGCGAGGCGCCGATCAATTGCACGGCGGCAATGTAGTCGGCCTGGCGGATGGTCAGCGTCTCGGCCCGGGCTATGCGCGCATACGGTGGCCAGGACGTGATGGCGATGGCAATCACCGCGTTGTCGATGCCCGGTCCCAGCGCCGCAACAAAAGCCAGTGCCAGAATGAGGCGCGGAAACGCCAGAAAGATGTCGGTGATGCGCATCAAAACGGCGTCCAGCCAGCCCCCGGCGTAGCCGGCCACGGTGCCCACCACCAGCCCGATGGGTGCTGCCAGCACCGCCACCAGCAACACCACATACAGGGTAATGCGCGAGCCAAAAATAATGCGCGAGGCAATGTCGCGGCCCTGGTCGTCGGTGCCGAACCAGTGGGCCGCCGACGGCGCCAGCAAGCGGGTGGTGCGCAGGTCGCCGATGTAGGGCGAGTAAGGTGCCAGCAGGTCGGCAAAAATGGCCATCAACACCAGCGCCAGCACGATCACCAGCCCGAGCATGGCCAGCCGGTTGCGCGCAAAAGTGCGCCAGGCGCCATAGGCGCGCCCGAGCGCGGCCTGACGGCGCGATTGCGGCCGCTCGGACATCAGCCAGTCGTGCAGGCTTGGCTGGCGCGGTGCGGTGCTGCTGTGGCTCATCTCAGTCGGGTGCGCGGGTCGAGCACCTGGTACAGCAGGTCGGACAACAGGTTCAGGCCGATGAAGATCGAGCCGACCACGATGGTGCCGCCCAGCACCGCGTTCATGTCGGCGTTTTGCAGCGAGTTGGTGATGTACAGGCCCAGCCCGGGCCAGGCGAATACGGTTTCGGTCAGCACCGAGCCTTCGAGCAGGCCGGCATATGACAGCGTCACCACCGTTACCAGTGGCACTGCCGCGTTGCGCAATGCGTGGCGCCAGATGATGCGCGCCTCGGACAGCCCTTTGGCGCGGGCCGCCACCACATATTCCTGCGCCAGTTCATTGAGCATGAACGAGCGCGTCATGCGGCTGATGTAGGCGAGTGAAAAATAGCCCAGCAATGAGGCCGGCAGAATCAGGTGTGACAGCGCATTGGCAAACGCGTCCCACTGCCCGGCGCGAGCCGCGTCAAGCAGCAGAAAGCCGCTGGTCAGGGTCAGGGTGTATTCATAGCTGACGTCGATGCGACCGGGGCCGCTGATCCAGCCCAGCCTGGCGTAAAACAGCACCAACCCCATCAGGCCGAGCCAGAAGATGGGCACCGAATAGCCGATCAGGCCCATCACGCGCACCAGCTGGTCGACCAGGCCACCACGGCGCACGGCGGCCCAGACACCGAGCGGGACACCGATGCCCGCGCCAATGAGGATGCCTAGCGTCGCCAGTTCGATGGTGGCCGGAAAAGCGCGCAAAAGGTCTTGCATGACCGGGTTGGAGGTCAGCACCGAGGTGCCAAAATCGCCGTGCAGGACTTTGCCCAGGTAAATGTAGAACTGCTGCCACAGCGGCTTGTTCAAGCCAAGTTCTTCACGCACCCGCGCAATCACGTGTTCGGGTGCGCGGTCGCCCACAATGGCCAGTACCGGGTCAATCGGAATGACACGGCCGATAAAAAACGTGACGGCCAGCAACCCCAGATAGGTCAGCACGATGGCCAGCAGAAAACGGGTCAGGGCCCGGAGCCAGCGACGCCATGCAAGCGCACGCCCTGGCGCTGGCGTTGTCTGCGTGACCGGGTTCAAACCAGAATCTGCGCCAGGCGCTTACTTGGAGACTTTGAACATGTAAGTGGTGTCCGAGGTTGGGCCAAGTTTCAGGCCCTGCACGTCGCTGCGCATGGCCGCCACTTCGGTCTGCTGGTAGAGCATCACAAATGGACTGTCCTTGCGAAACTCTGCCTGCATCTCCAGGTACATGGCTTTGCGCTTGGCCGGATCGCGTTCAAGCACCGCTGCGTCGGCCTTCCTGGTCAATGCCGGAATGTCCCAGGCATTGCGCCAGGCCAGCGGCTTGGACTTGGCAGTGTCGGAGTTGTCGGGGTTGCGTACAAAGGTATCGGCGTTGGTGTGCGGGTCCCAATAGTCGGCGCCCCACTGCCCGACGTAGATGTCATGTGTGCGGGCGCGGTACTTGGTCAGCGTCTGCTTGCCGTCACCGGGCAGGATTTCAATGTCAATGCCGGCGCGCTTGGCAGTTTGCTGGAACGCCTCCGAGATGCCCTGCACCGGCTGCACCGTGCGCATGTCAAGTGTGACCTTGAAACCGTTGGGCAGACCGGCTTTGGCCAGCAGCGCCCGGGCTTTGGCGACATCGAGCTTGTACGGATTCTCGGTGCTGGCACCGAGCAGGCCGACCGGCAAAAAGTTCTGGTGCACGACCCCGATGTTCTTGATCAAGGTGTCGCCAATGGCGGCGTAGTCCACCAGCCATTTGAACGCCTCGCGCACTTCGGGTTTCGCCAGGTTCGGGTTTTTCTGGTTCAGGCCGAAGTAATAAACGGTGCCCTTGGGGGTGGACGTGGTTTTGATGTCCTTGTTGCTGCCCAGCGCCGCCAGATCCTGTGGCGACAGGTTGCGGGCGATATCGGCATCGCCTTTTTCCAGCAACAGGCGCTGCGTGGCGGCTTCTTTCACGTGCCGGTAGATGACGCGTGCCAGTTTTGATTTCTCGCCGTAGTAGTTGTCGTTGCGCTCGAGGGCGACGATCTCATTGGCGCGCCATTCACGCAGCTTCAGCGGGCCGGAGCCGGCGTAGTTGGTCTTCAGCCAGGCGTAGCCGAGGTCGCCGTTAACCTCCTTGGATAACACCAGCTTCTTGTCGATGATGGCCGCCACATTGGCGGTCAGACAGTTGTAGACAAAGGACGGAGCATAGGACTTGTCGGTCTCCAGCGTCAGCGTCAGCGCGCCAGTCTGTTTGATTTTGTCCTTGACATTGTCCTTGGTGAAGCCAAACTGGGTCAGGATAAACGCCGGCGACTTGTCCAGAATCACCGCGCGTTGCAGGGAGAACACCACATCTTCGGCGCCGAGCGCATTGCCGGACGCAAATTTGAGTCCGGGCTTCAATTCAAAGCTGTAGGTCTTGCCGTCCGTCGAGACCGACCAGGACTGGGCAATGTCGGCCACCAGTTTGGACGGATCGTTGACATCAAAGCGAATCAGCCGGTCATAAGCATTGCCCATGATTTCACCGGTCGAGATCTCGAAGGTTTCGCCCGGGTCCATGGTGATGATGTCGTCAATCGACCAGGCCACCACCAGCGTATCTTTGGGCGTGGCAGCCAGCAGCGACAGGGGTAGCGCGAAGGCAGTCGCAACGGCGACGGCGGCGGCAGACCGGATGAACAAAGCTTTCACGGGATTCTCCTTGAACATGAATTGAATGAGCCAGACAGCGCGATGCTACCCCACATTTTGTGACGCAAAGACCGGCTCCGCGCCGGGTGGCGGGTGGCGCAGACCTGGCTACCGGTTACTTGGGCCACGGTACAGCCAGGGCATGTCAAGCAAACGTTCGCCCAGCAGTTTCATCGCCATGTCACGCCCCCAGCCGACAAAACCGGTGGCGTGAAATATCTGGCCATTGCGCAGGGAGCGCGCCTGGACCCGCGCATTGCGTTGCCAGCGGCGCGCCGCGTACTGCTTCAATGCGGCCGGCACATCGAGTTCAGGGTTGGCCAGCGAGCGCCCGAGTTCTTCAGCGTCTTCAATGGCCATGCCGGCGCCTTGCGCCAGATAGGGCAGCATGGGGTGGGCGGCGTCGCCCAGCAGCGCCACCCGCCCCTGCGCCTGCTCCAGCGGGCCCTGCATGGGCGGGCGTATGTTCAGTGCCCACAAGCGCCAGTAGTCGATCGAATGGATCAGGTCCCTCACGGGCGTGCAGGTTGCGGCCAGCGCACGGCGCAATTTGCCGGCGTTGATGGTGTGGTCCCAGTATTCGGCGTCGCCCGGCATCCGGCCATGCACGATGGCGACCACGTTGAGCCATTCGCCGCGCCTTATGGGGTATTGCACGATGTGCATTTGCGGTCCCAGCCAGGCCGTTACCTGCTGCGAACGCAAACGTTGCGGCAAAGTGCTCTGCGGTACCTGGGCGCGGTACGCCAGATGCCCGGTGTTTTGGGTCGGACCGTCGTTCAGCAATTGCAGACGCATCTGGCTCCACAAGCCGTCGGCGCCCACCAGCAGGTCGCCACGCAGTGCGCGATCACCGGTGATTTTCAGTGTGACGCCGTCGTCCTGCTGCGTGAAACCCGTCACTTCACTGTCGACACTCAGCGTCACGCCGCTCTGCAGCTTCACTGCAGCAAACAGCACGGCGTGCAAGTCGGCCCGGTGAATGGTGGCGTAGGGCGTGCCGTAGCGCGCGACCGCCGTGGCACCCAGTCGCAGCACCCCGAGCTCATGGCCTGACATGGCGCTGCGCACCTGCAACCGGTCTGGAAAGGCAGCGAAGCTTTCCAGCGCATCCTTCAAACCCCAGGCCTGCAGTATCTTCACCACATTGGGGCCAAGCTGAATGCCGGCGCTGATCTCCGAAAACCGGTTGAAGCGCTCCAACAGGTCAACCTGTGCACCCAGGCGCGAACAGGTCAGCGCCGCCGCCAAACCCCCAATACCGCCACCAACGACCAATACATGTTTCTTGTTCACTGGCGCTATTTTGCCTGTTCCTGCAGGTCAATTTGACCGTCGACCGGCAAATCCTGTCGCCCCATTTCCAGCATCGCCCGCTCAATCTCCTGGGCTGACGGCGGCGGCCCGTCGGGGGCCGCTTCCGGCACGGCGTCAAGCAGGTGTACGGTTCGCCAATCCAGCGGTCGGTACCGAGCAGCCGGAACACCAGGCTGAACGTGGTTGCCCCGCATGGCTATGACTGAACGGTTAATGTTGACATTGACACTGGGACACTAGGCGATTGTGCATTTGTTTTATCCAGAAAACAGCCGCTGTGGTTCGGCACAACAAGGAAATGGTGCCGCAGGTCTTGCCGCTTTCCTGATTGGCCCAATATGGCAGAAATGATTCCATTCTCGGTCCTTGATTTGTCCCCCATCGTGCAGGGTGGCGACGCGGCGCAGTCGTTTCGCAATACGCTTGATCTGGCTCGGCATGCCGAGCGCTGGGGCTATCGGCGCTACTGGCTGGCCGAACACCACGGCCTGCCTGGCATTGCCAGCGCGGCAACGGCGGTTTTGATTGGCTATGTTGCGGGCGGTACCCGCAGCATCCGGGTAGGTGCCGGTGGCGTTATGCTGCCCAACCACTCACCCCTGGTGATAGCCGAACAGTTTGGTACGCTGGAGTCGCTTTACCCAGGCCGGATTGACCTCGGTCTGGGGCGCGCGCCTGGCTCAGATCAGGTCACTGCACGTGCACTGCGGCGCAACATGACCTCTGACCCTGATGAGTTTCCGCGCGACGTCGTCGAGTTGATGGATTATTTTTCCGACGGGTCCAGTAACCCGGTCCACGCGGTGCCGGGTCGCGGTCTGAACCTTCCGGTCTGGATTCTGGGCTCCAGCCTGTTTGGCGCCCAACTGGCGGCCGCTCTGGGCCTGCCGTATGCGTTTGCCTCCCACTTTGCGCCACAGCAGATGATGCAGGCACTGGCACTGTATCGGGCAAATTTTCGGCCATCCGACCGACTTGCCAAACCTTACGTCATGCTTGGCTTCAATGTGTTTGCCGCCGACAGCGACGAAGAAGCGGCGTTTCGCGCGACTTCCATGCAGCAGGCATTTGTGAATCTGCGCAGCGGGAGACCGGCCACTTTGCCGCCGCCGCTGGTTGATTTTCCGAATCGGGTCGGACCGGCCGGACGCGCCATCCTCGACGGCGTCATGTCATGCTCGGCCATTGGAACCTCAGGAACGGTTCGTGAACGGATCAGTGAGTTCGTTGAACGAACCGGCGCCGACGAGTTGATGATCACCTGCCAAATCTTCGATCATTCCGCCCGCCTGCGCTCCTACGAGATAGCCGCCAGCCTGTTTGCCGACAAGCCGGTCACTGGCGTTTAGCAGGGCTGGCGGAGCGCAATTTAAAGCAGCAATGAGCCGAAATGGCGCGCAAAGGTCTGAGTGGTTTCAGCCCCAAGGCGTTCGCCAACAAAGATTTCGATACCGCGCAGCAGTTTGCGCAACTCGGCCGGGCTGTAGCAACGGTCAATGGCATCGCAAATAGGTGCCCCGGCATCGCCCAATTGCTGGGAGACGAAGCTTGAGGCGTGTCGGCGTACTTTTTTGAATTCTTCCAGGCTGGTTGCCGGCCGCCCGGGTTCGCTGCTTTCGGCGGCGGCAAAGCCCGGTGCAACTGGTTCCATCAGGAGTGCAACCTGGTCGGTTTCAACAATCAGTTCCTGCTCCAGCAGGAATGCAAGCACAGCGTCCAGTTCACCTGCCCGCACAAAAAAACCGAGATCGTTAACGGTTTTCGTGCCGTCGATCATGATCAGCAGGCGGCGTTGCAGCGCGCTCAGGGAATGGCCACGTTCGGCCACCTGGTTTCTGCCCTTTTCTGTCTTGATGTATTTCATTCCTGGGTTCATCAGCTATTTCCTGAAATCATACTGGAGCCATTGTCTGTTTTTTGCCAGTATGTGACCATGCGTTACATCAAAGCGCCTGGCCCTGCGAACCAGTGAATTGCGGTGGTGCCCATTTAACGCGGCGTGATTGTGGCAATCGTTGCGACGCGGTGGAAAAAAAGAGTCCATTGTTTGACAAGGTATATGCGAATGGTTATCATTACCACAACATTCCCATTAACCTTTTAGGGACATTTATGTTTCAAACTTTGCTCATCACGTTTCGCGAAGGCCTCGAAGCCTTTTTGATGCTGGCGATTGCCACCCTGTATTTGCGAAAAACGGGGAACGATGCGCTGATTGGGGCAGTTCGAACTGGTTTGGTCGTGGCCGTCACCGGCTCGGTCGCGATAGGCGTGATCATGGCAAAAATCGGGGCATCTTCCCCCGTCTGGGAAGGCCTACTCGCGCTGTTGGCAGCCGCAGTTGTCATTGGGTGTGTGACACATATGCTGAAAATGGGCAAGCAGATGGGGGGGCAGATTTCCCGGGGCATGGGCAAAGCACTGATACCTGACGGCGCCAAGGCCTGGTGGTCGGTATTTTTGTTCACTATTTTCATGGTCGGGCGTGAGGGGGTTGAAGCTGCTGCGATGCTGGCGGCATTGGCGTCAAATTCTGAAATGCGTCAGCTATTGACGGGCGGCCTGCTGGGGTTGGCCGCTGCGGGCACAGTGGCCCTGCTTTGGACCCGCTTCGGCAATCGGGTCAATCTGTCGCGCTTTTTCAATGTCACCGCCGTTTTCATGCTGGCGTTCGCCGCCATGCTGGCGCTCAAGGGGTTTTACGAATTTACCGAGGTCAGCCTGATACCCGGTATCGACAACGTTTACTGGCACGATCTGACCGAGGTCTTTGTAGAGGGTGGCTACGCACACCTTGCCTCGGTGATGCTGGTGCTGGCACCGACGTTGTGGCTCATCGCCGCGCATTGGCTGGATCGCAAAAACAGCCAGCCGGCGCTGGGTTAGTTGGCCCGCGCCAGCCGGCAACGACCAGCGCTGCTGGCTTACCGCAGCGCCCTGCCCAGCCGTCCTATGCCTTCCTCGATCTGTTCCAGACCGGCGGTGGCAAAGCTCAGACGCAAGGTAGCCAGATCGGGGTCAGTGGCAAAGAACGGCGCACCGGGAACAAAGGCCACCCCCTGGTCAATGGCACGCCTGGCAAAGTCGGCTGCACTTCGGCTGGTGCCGTTGGCACCGGTCAGCCGGGCCCAGAAGAACATGCCACCCTGTGGCTGGTTGAATTCAATCGCATGACCCAGCTCGCGGCGCAACGATACTGCCATAACCCCGGCGCGTTGGGCATAGGTCTTTCGTACCACGGCCAGCGCAGCATCGAGGCGATTGAGCGTCAGATAGCGGGCGCAGATGGCCTGCGTCAGGTTACTCGTGTGGGCGTCGCTGAATTGTTTGCACATGGTGGCTTTGGCCAGTAACCCGGACGGTGCAATGAGCCAGCCAACCCGCAAACCGGGTGACAGGATTTTGCTGAAACTGCCGCAATGCGCCAGCCAGTCACGGCTGCCGCTCACCTGGTCACTCAGGGCCAGCAGACTGGGTGGCGGCGGCTGGTCAAAATACAACTCGCCGTAGGGGTCGTCTTCCACCACCAGCGTCCGGGTGCGGGCCGCAATTTCCAGTATGCGCAGGCGCCGTGCCAGGCTTAACGTGGCGCCGCTCGGGTTGCCGAAGGTTGGAATCAGGTAAACGAGCTTGGGTTGGTGCTCAACAATGAGCTTTTCAAGCTGGTCCACGTTGACGCCGTCGGCGTCGATCGGCGCGCCAATGATATGCGCACCGTAGAGCCGAAAACACTGGATGGTGGCCAAAAAAGTGGGCGCCTCGACAATGACCTTGTCGCCCGGCGAAATCATGGTCTTGCCAATTAAATCCAGTGCCTGCTGACTGCCGGTGGTGACGATCAGGCCATCCGGCGCAACGGCGGCGCCCTTGTTTTGCATGAAATTACTGATGCCATCGCGCAGCGGCTGGAAGCCCTCGGTCGCGCCGTATTGCAGCACCGGGCCGGGATTGTCGGCAAGGACGGCACTGGCACAATCCTGGATGCCCTGCGCATCAAACAGCGCCGGGTCGGGGAAGCCACCGGCAAAACTGATGATGCCGGGTTTTCCCAGCAGCTTGAAGAGTTCCCGGATGGCCGAAGTTTCAACATTATTCAGACGGTCAGCAAATTGCATGGCATCAGACTTTCAAAAAAACAAGCAGGCGACCATTGAGTCGTCATGGCGAGCGCCGCTGGACATCGAATTTATGGGGGAATTGTGCCGTGCCGCCTCCAGACAGGCGCTGGCCGTCGATATTTAGGGTAAATTGTCACCGATTGTCTTTAACCCGCATCCAGGAAACAGCATGTCCAGTCTTGACTCCTTTTTTGCCACCGTCAAATTACCAACCATGTCCGAGGTGGCGCACGCACTGATCAAAACGCTCAATAATGAAAATGCGTCAACCTCGGAGGTACGCAACATCATCGCCAAAGATCCGGCCCTGACGGCGAAACTTTTGCGACTGGCCAACAGCGCCCAGTTTGGCCTGCCGCGCGGCGTCGGTTCGCTTGACGATGCCATCAGCATGGTGGGCATGTCGATGGTACGTACCTTGTCGCTGGGCTCCTGCCTGAGTGAATCGTTCCCCAAACTGCCCGGACTCGACAGCACGGAGTTCTGGCGAACCTGTATGGCGTGCGCTGGCTATGCCCAGTGGCTGGCCGGTGGCGTCGGTGCCGATAGTCAGCAGGCCTGGTTGGCTGGCATGATGTTGCGACTGGGCGAGTTGCTGATTGGCCAGGCTGATCCCGACACCCTGCGTGAAATCGAAAAACTACCGAACCTGCCGGGTGGCCGCTGGGAGCGCGAAAAACGCCTGGTAGGTTTTAGCGAAGGACAGGTCACGGCAGAACTGGCACGTCGCTGGAACTTTCCAAAGGAAATTGTGCAGGCCTTGCAATTGTCCTCGGACCCGGTGACTGAACATGGCTTCTCCCGCCTCGCGGCCATCGTGCACCTGGCAGGCTTGCTGGCCGACTCACCCGATGCCAGTCCCGACGTCCTTGACACGCTGCCCCAGGACGTTGTCGCGGCCTTGCTGCTGGACGAACAATGGATGCGTACCCGGTTTCCGGCAACAGACTCTTTTGTGAATGTCAGCTGAGCGTGAAACCGGTCGACATCGAGGCTTTTTTTACCACCCTCAAGGCGGCCAACCCGCAGCCGCAATCGGAGCTGCGCTACAGCTCGGTGTTTGAGTTGCTGGTCGCTGTGGTGTTGTCGGCCCAGGCGACGGATGTGTCGGTCAACAAGGCCACCCGACGTCTCTTTCCGGTGGCCAACACGCCGCAAAAAATTCTGGACCTGGGACTGGCCGGACTGGAGCACCACATCAAGGCCATTGGCCTCTATCACAGCAAAGCCAGACATCTGCAGCAAACCTGCCAGATCCTGCTGGAGCAGCATGCGGGTCAGGTGCCCAGGACCCGCGACGCACTGCAGGCGCTGCCCGGTGTCGGTCGCAAGACAGCCAATGTGGTGCTGAACGTCGCTTTTGGCGAACCCACCGTCGCGGTCGACACCCATCTCTTTCGCGTCGGCAATCGCACCGGCCTGGCGCGCGGCAAAACGCCTTACGAGGTCGAGATGAAATTGCTCAAGCACGTTCCCCCGGCTTACCGGGTCGACGCGCACCACTGGCTGATCCTGCATGGCCGGTACGTCTGCCTGGCGCGCACACCTCTGTGCTGGCAGTGCGGCGTAGCCCGCTACTGCAACTTCAACGCCAAGGTGAGCGCACCGGGCCGTCTGCCCCGCAACCCAAGAGTTTTGTAGATTCCCGTGGTGTCACAATTCTTGCCTGTGTCGTACATGGCTTGTCCCCCCTGGCCCGGAAATGAAACCGATTGACTCCTACACGGTCATAGTGCTCAGTGCCTTCGTCAGCGGACTGATGGCGCTGGTGCTGCTCGTGCTCAAGCGCGATTACCCGGCTTCGATCAAGGGCCTGGGGGAATGGTCCGCTGCGCTGATGCTGGTTTGCCTTGCCACCTCTCTGGCGGTGACCCGCGGCAAGCTGCCTGACATCGTGGCGATCTCGCTGTCCCGTGTATTGATGGGCGTCGGGCTCTACTTTTCCTATCGGGGCACCCAGCGTTTCTTTGGTGTCAGCCCCCGAATCGGGCGGTGGCTGGCCGCTGGCGCCGTATTGGCGTTGTCGCACAGCTGGTTCACCGTGGTTCAGCCCAATTTCAATGCGCGGCTGGCCATTGCGGTTGTTCTGGGAATGGGACTGCTCAGCGCCTACCTGAAACTGGTGCTCCAGCAAGCGCCCCTGACGCTGGGCCGGGTCATGACGGCCGTTGTGCTGCTGGCGCTGGCGGCGACCCTGCTCAGCCGACTGCTGCCGTCGCTGGCATCGACCATTGATCTTGGGGTTTTCAACGCGATGCGCGATCACGAGTTCTACGTCGCCACCTTTGCGTTTTGCACCTTTCTGCTCTCCATTGGGGCCGTGCTGATGGCAACCGAGCGTTTGCATGCTGAGCTCGATCTGCTGGCTACGCGTGATTCGCTCACCAATGCCCTGACACGTCGGCGGCTCGACGAAGCCTGTGGCAAGGAACTCAAACGCTGCCAGCGCAATGGTCGCAGCCTGGCTTTGCTGGTGATGGACATGGACCACTTCAAGGCGGTTAACGACACATGGGGCCATCAGGTCGGTGACCGGGTGCTGGTCAACTTTGTCGCCAGGGTTCAGCCGTTATTGCGCGGGCCGGACCAGTTGGCGCGTTTTGGCGGTGAAGAGTTTGTTGCGCTGTTGCCGGAGACCTCGCTGTCGGAGGCCGTTCTGGTGGCCGAGCGCATTCGGCAAACCTGCGCTGCTGACAGCCAGGCGCCGGTATGCACCGTCAGTGTCGGCGTGACCACCAACCAGCGTGACGACGACACGGTTGACTCGCTGTTTGCCCGGGCCGATGCCGCCCTTTACCGTGCCAAGGCCAACGGGCGCAACCGGGTGGAAACTGCCTGAACTATTTGAGACGCTATTAAATAGATAGCTGTCTGCGCATGTTCGACGGGGCCCCGTGCCCTAAAACACTATGAAAATAGGGTGAAATGACTGTTTTCATGGGGTCACTTGCAGTTTGCTTCAACCCGCTCTTGGCAGCGCCACCCACTGCGATCCCAGCGCATGAATGGCAATGCGATGCTCGAACACGGCTTCGAGCGCGCGGTGCGTGCCAGGGTCGGCGCAAGCACCCTGGTGCGTAACCCGTCCGGCCGCCATGACCACCATCTGGTCAGCGTGCAGTGCCATCGAAATTTCATGCAACACGCTCACCACCGTGCCGCCGTGGGCCAGCAACCCGCCTACCACTGCCAGCCAGTCGGCCTGGTGTGGCGGGTCCAGGTTGGCCAGCGGTTCGTCCATCAACAACACCTGCGCCTGGACCGCCAGCGCCCGTGCCAGCAGCACGCGCTGGCGCTCACCGCCCGAGAGCTGACCCAGGGTGCGGTGACGCCAATCCCAGGCCTGCGTGGCACGCAAGGCCTGCTCGACGGCTGCCTGGTCGGCGTCGCTGGGCGCGGCCAGCCAGGCCTGATGCGGCAGGCGTCCCAGCATGGCGATGTCCCAGACGCTCAGATCATCGCCACTGGTTTCGTTCTGCCCCAGCCAGGCGAGTTGCTGCGCGCGACGTCGCCCCGCCAAGGAAGTCAGTGCCTGTCCCAGCAAGGTTACCTGTCCGCTGTGGGGCAGCAAACCGGCCAGCACCTTGAGCAGCGTTGATTTGCCGGCACCATTGGGTCCGACAATGCTGGTCCATTGACCGGCGGGCAAGGCCAGATCAATACCATGCAATACCTCAGCGTTTCCGAGGCTGGCTCTTACGCAACGGGCGTCCAGCGCTATTGAATTCATGGCACAACGGGGCGCTTTCACACTATTCCCGCCGGGCTGCTGCGCCGTTGCATCAACCACAACAAGTAACCGCCGCCGAGTACTGCGGTGAGTACACCGACCGGCAACTCCTGCGGCGCAATCAAGCCGCGGGCCAGCGTATCAGCCGCCAGCAGCAAGACCGCCCCCATCAAACTTGACAGTCCGATGAAATGCCGGTGGGACGTTATGACCACGGAGCGCACCAGATGCGGGGCGGCCAGACCGACAAAGGCGATCAACCCGGTCTGGGCTACCGCAGTACCGCTGGCCAGCGCCAGCACAGCAACCAGGGCGGCGCGCAATTGCGGCAATGGCAGTCCCAGGCTGGCGGCGGTGGCCTCACCCAGCGACAGGCCATCGAGCACCGGGCTCAAAGCCCAGGCGGCGCCTGAACACAGCAGCCAGGTCAATGCCATCAAGGTGCAGGCGGTCCAGCCGACATAGCTGGTGCTGCCCAGCATGAAGGCCTGCATCGACAGGGTTACCTCGGGCCGCAACATCATGACGAGCTGACCCAGGGCGCCCAGCACCACGCCCACCACCACGCCGGCCAGCAGCAGCCGCAAGGTATGACCGACGCCGCGCGCCAGCAACAAGGTTAGCAGCACAGCGCTCACGGAGCCGGCAAAGGCCGCCCCGGTGAGCCCCAGCCGGATCAGCCATTCGGTGGCAAACGGAGTGGTGCCCAGCAACGCCAGCGCCACCGCAACACCGAGCGAGGCGCCGGAGGCGCTACCCAACAGGAAAGGATCGGCCAGCGGGTTGCGAAACAGGCCTTGGGCAATGGCACCCGACAACCCCAGCAAAGCCCCGGCCAGCCAGGCCGCGCTGGTACGCGGGGCGCGAATATCGATCAGGATTTGTAGTGCCAGTGGATCGTGCTGCGCCTTGAGTACGCTCTCAAAGCCGGTGCTGCCGATACCCAGCCCGAGCAGCAACAGGGTAGCCGACAGCAGTAGCAACACCGCAGCGACGGTATGGATCCGGCGCCGGCCCGTGGTCATGGCAATTTTTCCAGCAGGCATTGGGCCATCAAACGCGCCGCTTCGTTCAGGCGCGGGCCGGCACGCACCATCATGTCCGACTGCTGTGGCGTGAAAATGCACAGCCGCCCGGACTGGATCGCCCTCAGGCCAGACCACCCCGGACGCTGCGCCATGCCCTCAAAAGTGGCGTCGCCGACCATGATGACGTCCGGGTTGGCGCGTACCACAAACTCCGGGTTGATATGCGGGAACGGCCCAAGTGCGGCCGGAACGATATTGCGCACACCCAGGCGGGCCAGTGTTTCGCCGATAAACGAGGCCTCGCTGGCGGCATAGGGCGCGTTGTTGACCTCAAAGTAGACCTGTTTGTTTTTGATGCGCTGCGGCAACGACTGCGCCACCCATGTCAGGTCGGTGTCGATGACGCGCCAGACACGTTGCGCATCCGGTACCGCCAGCAGTTGCCCCAGGGTTTCGAGTACCCGGCGCACATCGGCGTGACGCTTCGGCTCCAGGGCCACCACACGCAGGCCAAGCGACTGCAGACGCGTCGCTGCGGGTGACGAGGTGGCCAGCAGAACGACATCGGGCTTGAGTGCCAGGATGGCTTCGATATTGGGGTCCAGTCCACCGCCGACCTGAGGCAATGACTGCACTTGTGGCGGGAAATTCGAATAGCGATCAACAGCCACCAGCCGTTGGCACTGCCCGAGGGCACATACCGTCTCCGTCAACGAGGGCAGCAGGCTGACAATGCGCTGTGGAACCCCGGGGATGCTGACCCTGGTACCCCGGTCGTCCATAATTTCAACCGACTCGGCCAGTCCGGCTTGTGCGCACATCGTCAGCAGCGCAAACCAGCGGATCCAGGTCAAAAATCTGTTTTGCATATTCAGCGCGTCGGTGAGGCAGACGATGGACCGGTGGTGCCTGCCGATTAGCGTGCGGGCGTCCAGGTCAGACCCGCATACACACTGCGTGGCTGCTGGTTGTAGCCATGGACGGTCTGGTAAGCCTGGTCCGTAACGTTGTGCAGGCGCGCGGTCAACAACAGCTGGTCAGACCAGCGGTAGGAAGCCGTCAGGTCAAGGACCGCGTAACTGGCCAATGTCACCTGAACGGTACTGAAAGTTGCCGGATCCGAATACGCGTCAGTGCGCTCACCGCTGAAGCGCAGATTCGCTCCGCCCTGCCATGCGCCCCGTGTTTGTGAAACCCCCAGTGAAGCCATGCCGTGCGCCCGGCGCAACAGCGGCGCGCCCGTTATGTCATTGACAGGGTTTTGGTCGGTCAGGCTGGCGCGTAACTCGGTCGCGCCGACGGTACCCCGGTAGGACAGTTCCAACCCGT
The DNA here is from genome assembly GCA_963750815.1 of uncultured beta proteobacterium. Classification (GTDB taxonomy): domain Bacteria; phylum Pseudomonadota; class Gammaproteobacteria; order Burkholderiales; family Burkholderiaceae_C; genus Rhodoferax. The sequence goes on along the minus strand of CAVVRS010000002.1, from coordinate 2,328,671 downwards.
TGTTGCGGGTACGGGCGAGGTTGGCAAAGGCGTAGGTCGCCGGGTCATAAGTCAACTGGTCTTCGACCCGGGTGTCGAAATAGGTCGCACGCAGCAAATGTCCGCCCTGCGCGTATTGCAGCCCCAACTCCTTGCTCTTTGCCAACTCGGGTTTGAGCAGGGGGTTGCCATAGTCCGGCGCGTAAAGGTAGCCCAGCGGCGGCGCGTTGAAGGCCGTGGATGTACTCAATGTGGCCTTGATCTGCCCGGTAATTGCATAGCCAAAACCCAGATAACCCGTGCTTTGCCGCAGATCACCGACCTTGTCATCACGCACGTTGAACTGGACCGTGCCGGCACCCCACTGGCCGACGACGCCTGCAAACCGGGCGCTGCCATGGCGATCCCTGTCGTAAGGTGTGTTGTAGGTGGAAGTGGAGCGGGTGTCGACGTGCTGTCTTTGTTGCTCCAGGCCCGCCGTCAGCAACCAGTCTTCATTCAGCGCCAGGGTGTTAACCCAACTCAGCGTCGTCGCCTGCGTGGCAAAGCCGTCAGTGGAGCCGTACACGCCATTGTCGCGAATCTGGCTCTTGTCAGAGTTCTGGCTGATACTGAGGCGGCTGTTCCAGCGACCCCAACGGTTGGCGCTGAATACGCTGGCCTGCTCCAGGGTAGTGGTTGAGGATTGCAGGTCGGTGGGCGCGCCAAAGTAGTTGTCATAAGCCGTTTCGGACTGCGACCGGGCCAGCTTGACACCCAACTGGTGCCCCGGCACGAGCGTATGGGTCAAGGACAGGTGGGTTGACGTGTTCTGGTAGCCGTCGTGGTCCGGATTGGCGCTGGACAACTGGGTGGTGTTGACAGCGCTGAAGCCCTCGGTCACGACACGGCTGATTCCGGCGCTGAGTGCCGTGTCACCAGCGCCAACGCTGACGCTGGTCGCCAGCTTGCCGGAAGCGCGGGGGCCGAATTCCAGGGAAATGGTGGCTTTACCGGCTTTGCCGGCGGAACGGGTAAATATCTGGATCACGCCACCAATCGCCCCTGACCCATAAATCGCCGAGACATTGCCACGAACAATTTCAACCCGCTCGACGTTGTCCAGCATGACATGCTCAAGACTTACGGCGCCCGATGCATCCTGCCTGTTTCGTGGAACGCCGTCGATCAACACCAAGGTCTGCAGGCTGGGAGCACCGCGCAGGAAGACACTGGAGACGGTTCCGATCCCGCCATTCTGGACCGGCTGGAGCCCTGCTTCGCGCGCCAGCAGCGACACCAGATCGGTGGCCTGGGAGCGTTCGATGTCCTCACGGCTAATGACAGTGGTGTGGGCCAGGGTCGCACTCAGCAATTGGGGACTGCGGGTCGCCGTGACCACGGTTTCCGACAATTCGACAGCGCCCTGGGCCTGGGCAAAGCCAGGCGACGCAGCGGCCACCGCCAGAGACAGCACGGATAGACGTGCGCGGTTGAAAAAAATTATCATTGAAAAACAACTCGTCAAAAAAGCCCTCACTGTCGTCCCCGACAGTGCCTGAGCGGCAAGGTTGCACGCAGGCGTGCAACCACTTTATTGGCCGGTATCCGGGCTGGTGGAACAACCTCCATAGCCTTCCCAAGCGCGTGTTCAAAACGCTCAGTGGCGATGATGGAAGCGGAATCGGTCGATTCGTCCACTTACCGTTGCGGGGGCAGCGCAGGTTAGGTTGGCGCTCAATGGCCTCAACCCTCCTGCTTCCCGTTGAACTGCGGTATGCGAACCACACCGCGAGCACCAACGGGCGGATTTTACACCGTTTGCGGTCGTAAACCCTACAATGTGGCGCTATGTCGAACCCGTCCCAAATCGACCAGATTGCCGAGCGCGTCGAGCGTTTGCTTGTGCGCTATGAAGAACTGCGTCGAATCAATGTCTTGCTCAATACGCAGGTTGAGACTCTCGTTCAGGAACGGGATTCCCTCAAGTCCCGGCTCGGTGCGGCGCGCGCCCGCGTTGATGCGCTACTGGAACGATTGCCCGAAACTTCGGTGATCGGCAAACGTGGAGGCATGGCGTGAAGCAGCTCGAAGTGCAAATCATGGGTCAGAGCTATTTACTCGGTTGCCCGGACGGCGGCGATTCCCGTTTGCTGGAGGCCGTCGAGCGTGTTGACACGGCCATGTGCAAAATCCGTGATGGCGGCAAAATCAGGGCCCGTGACCGCATTGCCGTCCTGGCCGCATTGAACCTCGCGTTTGATCTGGCAGACCAGAGTTCGAGTACCCCGCAAGGGCCAGGACTGTTATCTCCAAGCAATGCGCGCGCATCAGGGGCTGGTGCAATGTCATCGAATGACAGTGATCAGGCGCTGTCGTCCCTGTTGCAGCGTCTGGATGGTGCCTTGGGCGAAGACGGTCGTCTACTTTAGCAGTCGATCAATTTTGGCACGAAGGGTGCGGCAAGCTCTACAATGGTCAGCGTCTGCAGTGCCGCCGGGCTTTATATTTCCTTGAACCAATGCTCTTAGAGCCCGGGCTTGGAACATCGCTGGTCAGGCGTGATCATCTCGCGTCAGATGAACCCAATGATCAGTTGACCTCGCCCACCTGAACCCCGGTTCAGGATGCCGGTCTGGTGGCACTTGCAGACACCTTATCCATCCATCCCCATGAACCTTGAACCGCTGCTGATCGTCGAACTTGCGCTGCTGGGCTTGAGCACCGGTTTTCTGGCGGGTCTGCTGGGCATAGGGGGTGGCATGATGATGGTGCCCTTTATCACCCTCATCCTGGCAGGGCGTGCCGTGAGTCCCGATCTCGCTGTCAAGATGGCGATTGCAACGTCCATGGCCACCATCATCTTCACCTCGATTTCGAGTGTCCGCGCCCACCACAAGCGCGGCGCGGTGAGGTGGGATCTGGTCATGGGCCTGGCGCCGGGTATCGTGCTGGGCGGGGTCGTGGCCAGCCTGGGCGTCTTTGCCATTCTTAAAGGCTCGTCCCTGGCGCTGTTTTTTGCAGTTTTTGTCAGTTTCTCTGCGACCCAGATGTTTTTGGACAAGAAACCCGCGCCAACCCGCCAGGTTCCGGGTACCGCTGGCCTGCTTGGTGCTGGCGGTGTGATCGGATTTTTGTCGGGACTGGTTGGCGCGGGAGGTGGTTTTATCAGTGTCCCCTTCATGACCTGGTGCAATGTCGCGATTCACAATGCGGTCGCAACATCGGCTGCGCTCGGACTGCCGATTGCGCTGGCCAATGTAGTCGGCTACGTCATCACTGGGCAGCATGTGGAAAATCTTCCGCCTCATTCATTTGGCTACATCTGGCTGCCAGCGCTCGTTGTGATTGCGAGTTGCAGTGTGCTGACTGCACCGCTGGGTGCCAAAGCTGCGCACAAGCTGCCGGTGAAAAAACTCAAGCGCGTTTTTGCCAGCATCCTGTACCTGCTGGCGGCCTATATGCTCTACGTGGCGGTGTCACGTGCAAAATGACGCCGGCAATCAGGAAAAAAGCCCCGGCTCCAATGTGGAACAAGGGCTTTCAGGGGGCTTGCTTTGGACGGTTGGAGACCGACAAAGACTTAAAACTGGCGGAGCAGGCGGGATTCGAACCCGCGGAGGGTTTTACCCCTCGCACGCTTTCCAGGCGTGTGACTTAAACCACTCATCCACCGCTCCAGCAACAGACTATTTTAGCCGACCCTAGCGGTTGTTCCCGTCACACTGAACGATCAAACCATAAAAAAAGCCACCTTGCGGTGGCTTTTTCTCTTCAGAACAAAATCAGTTCAGTGCAGTCTTCTTGCCGTCCTTGTAGACCGACAAAGTCATGGACGGATTCTTCAATTCGCCATTTGGCTCAAAGGCAATGGTACCCGTCACACCTTTGTAGTTGGTTTCGATCAACTTGGCTGTGTAAACCTTTGGATCGGTCGAATTGGCGCGTTTCATGGCGTCAACCAGAACAAACGTAGCATCATAGGTGTACGGGCTGTAGACCTGGAACTGCCCCGGGAACTTGGCGTCGTATTTGGCTTTCCAGGCTTTGCCGCCCGGCATTTTCTCAAGCGACGCACCACCCTCGGCGCAAATCACGTTCTCCAGCGTCTTGGCCCCAGCGGCCAGTTTGGCGACCTCTGAAGTGCAGATACCATCACCGCCGTAGTATTTGACATTGGTGAGACCAAGTTGTTCCATCTGGCGCAGCATCGGGCCAGCCTGCGGGTCCATACCGCCGAAGAAGATGGCATCAGGTTTCTTGGCCTTGATGGAAGTCAGGATCGACATGAAATCAGTCGCCTTGTCATTTGTGAACTGGTCATCAACCACTTTCATGCCATTGGCAAGCGCGGTCTTTTTGAACACCTCAGCAACGCCTTGTCCATAAGCAGTGCGGTCGTCAATCATGGCAACCGTCTTGAGCTTCAGGGTATTGAAGGCGTGTGCAGCCAGACCGGCACCCAGTGCGTTGTCGTTGGCGATGATGCGATAAGTCGTCTTGTAACCTGGCTTGGTCAGGTTCGGGTTGGTGGCAGCACCAGTGATGTGCGGAATGCCGCAATCGTTATAGACCTTGGAGGCAGGGATGGTGGTACCGGAATTCAGATGTCCAACGACGCCTGCGACCTTGCTGTCGCACAGTTTTTGAGCGACCGCCGTGCCCTGTTTTGGATCGGCTGCGTCATCCTCCGGTTGCAGTTCGAACTTGATCTTCTTGCCACCAATCACGATGTTCTGGGTATTGAGTTCTTCAACCGCCATGATCGCGCCATTGGCGTTGTCCTTGCCATAGTGGGCTTGACCACCCGACATGGGCGCTACGTGGCCAATCTTGACGACTTGCACGTCTTGCGCCATCGCCATACCCGCTGCTGCGGCAATTGCTGCCGCCACTGTGATTTTCAATTTCATTTGCATAGACAACTCCAAAATTTAAGAAAAATGTGAATTAAATTGCTCCACACCCAACACGATAACGCAATTTTCGAGCCAAAAACATAGGGTAGACACCAATCGAAATAACAATTGGAAAATTATTTATGTGAATTGCCTGCAATTTGGTGGTAAAGGTCGCATCAATGCGAAGGTTGCGAGGACAGGTCGTGACTCGTGACCGAGTGGCCATGTTGCGCATAATGTTTCCATCGAGCGCGAGCCAACAGTCGCACCTCGTCGTCCAGACCAACAACCTCAATCACACGCTCGAAGCGCTCGAAACCTTCAGGTACACCCGGGCCAAGATTGATCAATACCTCATGATGGGGTAGTGACTGTATTGACGCCGCCAAAATCACTGGCGAGGCCCCCCGCATTCCTGCCTCGCTGTCAAGATGGCAATGTGGCACAAAGTCAACTGCTGAAAAAGTCCACAGGGCAGCGTCAAGCTGCGCCAGCGTGTCGGGCCGTCCGGTCACGATGACCCTGGCATTGCTGCTTATCGCTTTGCGCAACAAGCGACAGGCGTAAGACAACCCATCGGGCACATTGAAGTGAAAGGCGACCTCGCTCACGACAGAATCATTTATGCGTCGCGACGGCCAGCAGATATTGCAGCAAAAGCGCAACCGGACGTCCGGTCGCTCCTTTGGCGACTCCGCTTTTCCAGGCGGTTCCCGCAATGTCCAGATGAGCCCAAGGAAACTTTCCCGTGAAACGCTGCAAAAATTTGGCCGCTGTAATGGCTCCTCCGGCGCGCCCGGAAACATTGGCGACATCGGCAAAACTGGTTTTCAATCCCTCGGCATATTCATCGTCCAGCGGCAGGCGCCAGCACAGGTCTGATGAAACTTCACCGGCTGACAAAAGGGCCGCAGCCAAGCCATCGTTGCTGGAGAAAAGTCCGCTGCGCACACCACCCAGCGCAATCATGCAAGCGCCGGTGAGCGTCGCGATATCGATCACGGCACGCGGCTTGAAGCGTTCGGCATAGGTCAAGGCGTCGCACAGCACAAGACGCCCTTCCGCATCGGTGTTGAGAATTTCGATGGTTTGTCCGCTCATGCTGGTAACCACGTCGCCTGGCTTGACCGCCCGTCCGTCCAGCAGGTTCTCGCAGGCCGGAATCAATCCGACGACGTTGAGGACGGGTTTCAGTTCTGCCAGGGCCCTGAAAACACCCAGCACGCTGGCGGCACCCGACATGTCAAACTTCATCTCGTCCATCTCGGCGGCAGGTTTGATCGAAATGCCACCGCTGTCAAAGCAGATGCCTTTACCCACCAGTACCGTCGGCGCGACCGATTTGAGGGCGCCGGAGTAACGCAACACAATAAAGCGCAAGGGTTCGGCAGAGCCCTGAGCGACCGCCATAAACGAGCCCATGGCCAGCTTGGCCACTTCTTTAGGCCCGAGCACCTCGCATTTAATATTCGAAAACCTGCTCAGCGAGCGCGCGGCACCCGCCAACAACGTCGGTGTCGCGTGGTTAGCCGGTCGATTGGCCCACTCTTTGGCAAATTCAATACCGATAACGGCAGCAACGGCTTGATCAAAAGCAGTTTTGAACTTCTCTACCGTCGGCAACCCGATGACCACGCGCTGAATGGACCTCGGCTCGGGCTTTGACTTGGTCGTCGTAAAAATATAGCTGCTCTCGGCAACGCCCAGCACAGCAGCCTGTATCGCGTCCTCCTTTGGCAAGGAGGCAAAACAAAGCGCCAGTTTCTTGACATTGGCAGCCTTGATGGTGGCTACCGCAGCGGCCACCCCCTGACGTACTTCTTTGGCCGATCCGTCGGCAACACTGGTCAACACCACGCGCGAACAGGCAAAGCCACTGGGGCGGTAAACAAGCAGGGTTTTCCCCGCTTTCGTGTCCAGATCACCCGCTTTCAAGACTTGCGATACCAGTACAGACAAAACGTCTTTGCCCGGTTTGAATGGATGTCCGACCAGAACTATCAGGGCGTCGCACTTTTCGGTCGCGGCACCGGCAAGGTCAAAGGTTTTGAGATCAAAGTTCATAATTCACCTGTTTATTCGGTTCAAAACGGGATTCGCCCGCTGCATTTCGTTGCGGCCAGTCCCGCAAAGATTGAGGATATGTTATTTCATTCTTCCCTTCGTCAGGAGTTGGCACGCAGTTTCGGCGCCACGCTGGTTGTGCTGGCGACGGTTGTCATGACGATGACTTTGATTCGCACCATTGGCCAGGCGTCACGTGGCAGCTTTAACCCGTCGGATGTGATGCTGGTCATGGGATACACCGTGCTGGCCTACATGCCGATCATTCTGACCATGAGTCTTTTCATTTCAATCATCGCCACGTTGTCTCGCATGTACCGAGACAGCGAAATGGTGATCTGGTTCACCTGCGGCAGGGGGCTGGCTACTTTGCTCAAACCGCTATTCCGGTTTTCCTGGCCAATTTTGCTGGTTGTCATGGCGCTGGCAATGCTGGTATTGCCCTGGTCCAACCAGAAAATTGAAATCCTGAAAGACCAGTATGAAAAGCGCGGCGATGTGGAACGCATTGAACCCGGCCAGTTTCAGGAATCCGCTGGTGGAAAACGGGTGTTTTTCCTGGAAAAAAATGCAGCTGGCAAGCAGTCCGGCTCAAACGTATTCATTGCCACCAATGAATACGGCAAGGAAACCATTACTTCGGCGCGCAGCGGGCGGGTCGGGATTGTCGGATCGGATCGGTTTTTATTGCTCAGCAATGGTCAGCGTCTGGAAAACATTACCGGCCAGGCGGATTTAAAAATAAGTGAATTCGAAGAGTACGGCATCATGGTTGGTGCCAACGTGCTGGCCGCGCCAGACTATATCTCGGCCAACACCATTACGACCCTGGGCTTGTTGCAAAATCCGACATTGCCCAATCAGGCTGAACTGTCCTGGCGCATTGGCCTGATGCTGGCGGCCATCAATTTCGTCATCATTGGCATTGCCGTCTCCGGCGTCAATCCGCGCGTCGGTCGAAGTTCCAATCTGGTTTTTTCCCTGTTTGCATTTGTGTTGTATTACAACCTGCTGAACTTGGGTCAGAATTGGATAAATTCCGGCAAATTCACCCTTGGCGGGTTCTTGCTGGCACTGCACGGCGGCGCCTTGGTGTTGGGTCTGTTCTGGTTGGCAAAAGGACACAACAACTGGCACTGGAACAGTTTGTCGACTATGGGTCGCATACTGCCAGGCAAGGGAACACCATGAGAACCATCCGGCGTCTGATTTATGGCGAGGTTCTTTACGCGGTGGCATTTGTCACCCTGTGCTTTCTCTGTCTGTTTTTCTTCTTTGACTTTGTGGAAGAAATCCAGTCCGTTGAACGCTTTGCTGCGACAGGCTACAAGGTAGTCCACGCCCTGACCTATGTTGCCTTGATGATTCCGAGTCACCTCTATGAACTGTTGCCTATTGCCGTACTGATTGGCACAATTTTTGTCATGGCGCGCTTCGCCCAGAGCTCGGAGTACACCATTTTGCGAACCAGCGGCCTCGGGCCCTGGCGTGCCCTGAAAACTTTGTTGCTGTTAGGTTTGGGGTTTGTGCTGTTGACGTTTGCCGTTGGCGACTACATCTCCCCGGTCATGGACCGCACCGGTCAACTCCTGAGAGCGCGCTATCAGGGGCGAATAACCGTCGGTCAGACGGGGGCCTGGCTGAAAGAGAAGCAGGCTTATTCACAGTTCGCGGTCAACGTCAACTCCATGGAGTCTGATGGCAGCATGCGGAGCATACGTATTTACGAATTTGATAACCAGGGCTTCCTGCGGTCCATGGTACAGGCAGAATCTGCCAGCTATGGGTCGGATGACGCCTGGACACTCAAAAACGCCGAGCGCACCGAATTTCCGGCCCGCGGCGCCAACGCTGCCCACATAGATCGCGCAAAACTGGAAACTTTTCGGTGGCCCAACCAGATCAGTTCGGAGATGGTATCGGCCGCACTGCTCAAGCCCGAGCGAATGAGCACGATTGATCTGTTTCAGTACATGCGCCATCTGGATGTCAACGGTCAAAGCGCCCAGCGTTACGAGATTGAATTCTGGAAAAAAGTTTTCTACCCCTTGAGTTGTCTGGTGATGGTGGTACTGGCGCTACCTTTTGCCTACCTGCACTTCCGCTCCGGTGGCATTACAACTTATGTGTTTGGCGGCATCATGGCAGGCATCAGCTTCTTTTTGCTGAACAATGTTTTTGGCTATATCGGTAACCTGCAAAATTGGCAACCCTGGCTGACTGCCGCGCTGCCGGGCATGATTTATTCATTGTTGTCGCTGACGGCGTTTGGCTGGCTGGTCCTCAAACGATAACGCCACTGCAACCATGAATTTGATGAAATCCGGCGCCCGGCGCGGCACCATCCTTTTGGCTCACGGCTCGCGCGACCCGGCTTGGCAAAAACCAATCGAGGCCATTGCCAACCGGATGCGTCTACTGACGCCCGACGCCCCGGTTCGCTGCGCTTACCTGGAGCTTGCCCGGCCCGACTTGGCCGCCAGCGCGGCCGAACTTGTTGCCGCAGGTGTTACCACGATCATTGTGCTGCCGCTATTTTTGGGCATCGGCAAACATGCGCGGGAAGACTTGCCTACGCGGCTGACAGAACTGCAGGCCTGTCATCCGCAGGTCACTTTCGATCTGCGACCCGCGATTGGAGAAAATCCGCAATTGATAGAGCTCATTGCCCGCATTGCCCTGGCCTGAATATTCAAACCATTCAATCGTAAGCAGGGAGAATTGCATAGCTTTGTAGGGCATAATAAATTTCATTGTTAGTTGAAATTTGATATGAACCTACATCAATTCCGCTTTGTACAAGAAGCCGTCCGGCGCAATCTCAACCTGACTGAAGCGGCCAAATCCCTGCACACCTCGCAGCCGGGCGTCTCCAAAGCCATCATCGAACTCGAGGAAGAACTGGGCATCGAGATTTTTGCCCGGCATGGCAAGCGCCTCAAGCGTGTCACCGAACCCGGCCAACACGTGCTAAAAAGCATTGAACTCATCATGCGCGAAGTGGGTAATCTCAAGCGCATTGGCGAACAATATAGCGCCGAAGACAGCGGCACACTCTCAATTGCGACCACCCATACACAGGCTCGCTACGTGCTGCCAGAACCGGTTGCCAAACTGCGCCTAGCCTACCCCAAGGTTAACGTCAGTCTGCATCAGGGTTCACCCGACCAGGTGGCCCGCATGTTGATCGATGAAGTCGCCGAAATCGGCATCGCGACCGAATCATTGTCCGGTTACTCTGAACTGGTCACCTTGCCCTGCTACGAATGGCAACACGTGCTGGTGCTCCCGCTCGGCCACCCGTTGTGCCAGAAGGAACACCTGACGCTCGAAGACATCGCCCACGAGCCCTTGATCACTTACCACCCGTCGTACACCGGCCGCACCAAGATTGACCAGGCATTCGCCACGCGCAAGCTCGAACCGCGCATCGCGCTCGAAGCGATTGACTCGGATGTGATCAAAACCTATGTCCGCCTGGGCCTGGGTGTCGGCATCGCCGCCGAAATGTCGGTGCGCGATGTGGTAGCCGAAGGTTCCCGAAGTGATCTGGTCGTGCGCCCGGCTGGCCAGTTGTTTGGCCAGAATGTGACACGCGTGGCCTTCAAGCGCGGCGCTTACTTGCGCAATTTTGTCTACAAATTTGCCGAACTGCTCAGTGACCGCCTGAATCGCCATCTGGTGGCCCAGGCCATGATTGGTCATGTCGACGACTACGAATTGTAAAATTTTGCGGGACAGACAGAAACCTGACGCTGTCCGCAATTGATTGACACACCATGCCTACTCCGACGCTTCAATCGAGGTTGCCCACTGTTGGCACCACCATCTTCACCGTCATGTCGACGCTGGCGGCGGAGAAAAACGCCGTCAATCTCGGTCAGGGCTTTCCCGACTTCAACTGCGACCCCAAACTGGTCGATGGCGTCACCCATGCCATGCAGCAAGGGTTGAACCAGTACCCGCCGATGATTGGTGTGGTTACCTTGCGCGATGTGATTGCAGCAAAAATAATAGCGCTTCATGGCCGTGAATACAGTGCTGCCAGCGAAATAACCATTACCGCGGGCGCCACCCAGGCGATCATCACGGCCATCCTGGCCGTGGTCCATCCGGGTGACGAAGTCATCGTGCTGGAGCCTTGTTACGACAGCTACGTACCCAACATTGAACTCGCTGGCGGCGTGCCCGTGCGGGTGCCTTTAACGCCTGGCACCTTTCGCCCCGACTTCGCCAAGATAGCCGCCGCCATCACCAGCAGGACGCGCGCCATCATCGTCAATTCGCCGCACAACCCCAGTGCAACTGTGTGGACCGATCAGGACATGCTGCGCCTGCAGGAGATACTGGCGCCTACCAACGTACTGTTGATCAGCGACGAAGTCTATGAGCACATGGTGTTTGACGCTCAGCAACACCAGAGTGCAGCGCGCTACCCCGGCTTGGCGGCCCGCGCTTTTATCGTGTCAAGCTTTGGCAAAACCTACCATGTAACAGGCTGGAAAGTTGGTTATGTTGCGGCACCCGCCGCACTGAGCACCGAGTTTCGCAAGGTGCACCAGTTCAACGTCTTTACCGTCAATACGCCGGTGCAGTACGGCCTGGCGTCCTACATGAGCAACCCAAAACCCTATCTGGAACTCCCTGCTTTCTACCAGCGCAAGCGCGACCTGTTCCGCGAAGGGCTCAAGCGCACCCGATTCAAACTACTGCCCAGCGAAGGCACCTACTTCCAGTGCGTCGACATCTCCGCGGTGAGCGATCTGGGCGAGACGGAGTTCTGCAAATGGCTGACTTCCGAGATCGGTGTCGCAGCCATTCCGCTGTCAGCCTTCTATGGCAGTGGCTTTGATCAGCGTGTGGTGCGCTTCTGCTTTGCCAAGAAAGATGAAACTTTGAATGCTGCCCTGGGCCGATTGGCCAAACTGTAAGGTTGGCTATGCAAGCTGCGCCCAGGCTTTCTCCAGCCTTTTGACACTGACCGGCTGCGGCGTGCGCAGTTCCTGTGCGAAGAAGCTCACTCGCAGTTCTTCAAGCAGCCAGCGGAACTCGTGCATTCGCTCATCGACCACACCCTTGCGCTCGGCCACCAGACGCCAGTAACGCTGCTCCAGCGGGCGCAACTCGGCTAGGCGGGCGCAATCGCGGGCCGGGTCGGCGCGGTATTTGTCCAGTCGCGCGGTGATGGCTTTCTGGTAGCGGGCGAAGTGCTGCAACGGCCCCCACGGTGAGGTGGCGAGAAAGCGTTTGGGCATTAGTCGAGCCAATTGCTGCGCTGCATCCGCGGTAGCCTCCGGCGCATTCCTGGTGTCCTTGATTTTGCGCGCGGCCACCGCGTATTCCGCCAGGATGGTGGCGGCCAGGCGCGCCACTTCATTGGCGATCAGGGTCAGGCGCCCCCGGCCCTCGTCCACGCGGCGTTTGAAGTCGAATTCATTGCCTGGCAGAGGTTCCAGCAAAAAGGCTCGGTCCAGCGCGACGGCAATGATCTGCTCGCGCAGTTCTTCAAGGGTACCGCCGCCGCTTCCGTCCGCACCCTTGCCGACCTGCATGAAGGTGACGGCCATTTTTTGCAGTTCGGGAATATTCTTTTCCAGGTACTTGAGCGCGTCCTTGATCTGCAAGGAAAACAGACGGCGCAGTCCGGCGCGGTGTTTGGCGGTGGCCACATCGGGTTCGTCAAATACTTCAATCGTGACGGCGTCACCGGCATCAATGAGTCCGGGGTAACCGATCAGGGTCTGCCCACCTTTCTGGATTTCGAGCAACTCTGGCAGCTCGCCAAAGGTCCAGGCGGTGTAGCGCTGACCTGCGGGGGTATCTTGAGATGCTACGTTTTTAATAGCTGCTTGCGCAGGACTGACGGTGCCTAGAGCCTGATTTTCCTTACGGTTTGGTGGGGCTGCGGCAACGCTCGCCAACTTCAGCCCAGCCAAGGCTTGAAAGGCGCCACGGGCTTGGGCGCCGAGTTCGGCCTTCAAGGCGCCCAGGTTGCGCCCGTGTCCGAGTTGTCGGCCATGTTCGTCCACCACCCGAAAATTCATGAAATAGTGCGGGCTTAACATATCGGCCTTGATGTCGGCGCGCACCACGTCGATCGAAGTCGCCAGACGCACCAGTTTCAGCACCGCGTCAAGCAGTGAACCATGGCCAAACAACTCGGGTGCGTTCAGCGTTTCGGCCATTTTGCTGGCGCTGTCAGGCAACGGCACCAGGCGCGAGCGCGCACGCTGATGCAGGGTTTTGATGAGTGCTTGAATCTTGTCTTTGAGCATGCCGGGCACCAGCCACTCGCAGCGCTCCTCGTTCACCTGGTTCAGCACAAACAGCGGTACCGTGACTGTTAGACCGTCTTTGGCGTCGCCCGGTTCATGCAAGTAGATAGCGGCACAGTCCACCCCACCGAGCCGGATATTTTTCGGGAAGGATTGGGTGGTGATGCCCGCCGCCTCGTGGCGCATCAACTCCTCGCGCGTCAGCAGCAAAAGCTTCGGGTTTTTCTTGATCTCCTCGCGATACCAGTTCTCGAAGCTGTAGCCGCTACACACATCGGCTGGCAACTGCTGGTCATAGAAAGCAAAAATGAGCTCTTCGTCTACCAGCACGTCTTGTCGGCGCGCCTTGTGCTCCAGATCTTCCACCTGTTTGATAAGTTTCTGGTTGGCCTCCAGAAATGGCAGTTTGGTCTCCCACTGCCCGTCCACCAGGGCTTGGCGAATGAAAATCTCTCGTGCCGCGACCATGTCCACGCGGCCAAAGTTGACGCGCCGACCGCTGTAGATAACGATGCCGTAGAGCGTGGCGCGCTCAAGCGCGGTGACCTCGGCGGCTTTCTTTTCCCAGTGCGGATCAAGCAATTGTTTTTTCAGCAAATGGCCCGCCACCTGCTCCAGCCACTGCGGCTCGATGGCGGCAATGCCGCGACCAAACAGGCGCGTGGTTTCCACCAGTTCGGCGGCCACGATCCAGCGGCCCGGTTTCTTGACCAGATGCGCGCCCGGATGCGGATAAAACTTGATGCCGCGCGCGCCCAGGTACTCGCCCCCTCCTCCCGGTTTATCGCCTTCGGTTTCGATCTTGCAACCCAGGTTGCCGAGCAATCCGGACAGCATCGACAGGTGCAACTGCTCGTAGCTGGCAGGCAATGTGTTGAGCCTCCATTTGTGTTCGGCCACCACCGTGTGCAACTGTGAATGAATGTCGCGCCACTCGCGCACGCGGCGGATGTTGACAAAGTTTTGCCGCAGCAACTGTTCGTACTGGCGGTTGGACAGCTTGTGTTCCGCGCCATGACCACCACGGGCTGTCTCCAGCCATTTCCTCAGCTTCAGGTAGCCCGCAAATTCGCTCTTCTCGTCATCGAACTTGACATGCGCCTGATCCGCCTGCTGCTGCGCGTCTATCGGCCGGTCACGCACGTCCTGCACGCTGAGCGCCGAGGCAATCACCAACACTTCGTCCAGCGCGCCGCGGCTGCGCGCTTCCAGAATCATGCGGCCCACGCGCGGGTCCAGCGGCAGCTTCGCCAGCTCCTGACCGATAGCGGTCAGCTCATTGGCATCGTCGACCGCGCCCAATTCGGCCAGCAACTGGTAGCCGTCGGCAATGGCACGGCTCGAAGGGCGTTCGATGAACGGGAAATCTTCGACCAAACCCATGTGCAGTGACTTCATGCGCAAAATCACCCCGGCCAGCGAACTGCGCAAAATTTCAGGATCGGTAAAGCGCGGCCGTCCATTGAAATCTTTATCGTCATAGAGCCGGATGCAGATGCCGTTGGCCACCCGGCCGCATCGTCCGGCGCGCTGGTTGGCGGAAGACTGGCTGATGGGCTCGACCAGCAACTGCTCTACCTTGCTACGCAAACTGTAGCGCTTCATGCGCGCCGTGCCTGCATCAATGACGTATCGGATGCCCGGCACGGTGAGCGAGGTTTCAGCCACATTGGTCGCCAGCACAATGCGCCGACCGGTGTGACCGTCAAATATACGGTCCTGCTCGGCCTGACTCAAGCGGGCAAACAGCGGCAGCACTTCGGCATTGCGAAACACCGGCTGGCGACTCAGATGCTTGCGCAAATGGTCGGCCGCCTCACGGATTTCGCGCTCGCCCGGCAGGAACACCAGAATATCGCCGCCATTGTGTACATCGCGCCAGAGTTCATCCACACCGTCGGCAATGGCCGAGTTCAGGTCGTACTCGCGCGACTCTTCAAAGGGGCGGTAACGCTGCTCCACCGGAAACATGCGCCCCGACACCATGATGACGGGCGCAGGTCCGTTACGCGAAGCAAAGTGGTCGGCAAAACGCTGGGCGTCAATGGTGGCCGAGGTGACGACCACCTTCAGGTCGGGCCGACGCGGCAGGATCTGGCGCAGGTAGCCAAGCAAAAAATCGATGTTGAGTGAACGCTCATGTGCCTCGTCGATGATGAGGGTGTCGTAAGCGTTAAGCAGCGGGTCGGTCTGGGTCTCGGCCAGCAGGATGCCGTCGGTCATCAGCTTGACGGAAGAATCACGGCTCAGCCGGTCCTGAAACCGCACCTTGAAACCCACCACATCGCCCAGCGTCGTTTTCAGCTCCTCGGCAATACGCCTGGCCACGCTGCTGGCGGCAATGCGGCGCGGCTGGGTGTGGCCAATCAGTTTGCCCCGACCCGGCGGGTAGTTCAGCTTGCCGCGCCCCATGGCGAGGGCGATCTTGGGCAACTGCGTCGTCTTGCCGGAGCCGGTTTCGCCGCAGACGATGATGACCTGGTGCTGCTTGAGCGCGGCCGTGATCTCGTCGCGTTTACCCGACACCGGTAGCGATTGCGGAAACTCGATTTGGAGGGGGACAACAGTCAAGGCAGTAACTTCGTAGAGAATCGGGAATTATCCCCGCCCTTGTTCGCATCAATTTACGCTGGCCCGCATGTCCTCAGTTTTCAACTTCACCTTCGTACCCTGGTTCCGCTCGGTTGCACCCTATATCCACAAGTTTCGTAACCAGACTTTTGTCGTGGGCATTGCTGGCGAAGCCATTGCGGCGGGCAAGCTGCACTATCTGGCACAGGATCTGGCGATGATCCAGAGCATGGGTGTCAAAGTGGTGCTGGTGCATGGTTTCAGGCCGCAGGTCAACGAGCAGCTCAAGGCCAAGGGGCATACACCCAGCTATTCGCACGGCATGCGCATAACCGACGAGATATCGCTGGATTGTGCGCAGGAAGCGGCTGGCCAGTTGCGCTACGAGATTGAGGCCGCCTTCAGCCAGGGGTTGCCCAACACGCCGATGGCGGGCTCCACGGTTCGGGTGATCTCGGGCAACTTTCTGACAGCACGCCCGGTCGGTATTGTGGATGGCGTTGATTTCCAGCACTCCGGCATGGTCCGCAAAGTGGACACCGCGGGCATCATGCGCACACTGGACTTTGGTGCCATGGTGCTATTGTCACCGGTCGGTTTCTCGCCAACGGGCGAGGCTTTCAATCTGACCATGGAAGATGTCGCCACTTCGGTGGCCACCACCTTGCAGGCCGACAAACTTATTTTTGTGACAGAAATTCCGGGCATTCGCATCCGTCCGGACCAACCGGAGGGAGAAGACAATCCGATTGACACCGAACTGCCGCTGGCAGCGGCGGAAAAGCTGCTGGCTGAATTGCCGGCAGCCAGCCAGCCGTCCGACACGGCGTTCTATTTGCAGCACTGCGTCAAGGCCTGCAAGAATGGCGTGGAGCGCAGCCATATCATTCCCTTTGCGGTGGATGGCTCCATCCTGCTGGAGGTTTACGTGCACGACGGCATCGGTACCATGGTGGTGGACGAAAAACTGGAGAGCCTGCGTGAAGCAACGGTGGAAGACGTCGGCGGCATACTGCAGCTGATTGCGCCGTTCGAGAAGGACGGCACGCTGGTCAAGCGAAGCCGTACCGAAATAGAGCGCGACCTGGGAAACTACACTGTGATCGAGCACGACGGCGTGATCTTTGCGTGCGCCGCACTCTACCCCTACCCGGAGGCGCGCACGGCTGAACTGGCAGCGTTGACCGTATCACCACAAGTGCAGGGTCAAGGAGATGGGGAACGTGTGTTGAAGCGCGTCGAACAACGCGCCAGGTTGGCCGGGCTCGACAGCATTTTTGTGTTGACCACCCGCACCACCCACTGGTTTCTCAAGCGTGGCTTCACCCTGGTTGACCCCGACTGGCTGCCCGAAGCACGCAAACGCAAATACAACTGGAGTCGAAAGAGTCAGGTGCTGGTCAAGAAACTGGTTACCGCCTGATGTGATTGACCTGCTGCACGATCAGCAGCACTGCCAGCATGGCAAACGCGCTGAACCACAGAAAAGACCAGTTGGCAATTGAGCCACCCAGAAAAGTCCAGTCAATCTTGCTGCAATCCCCGCTGCCTTTGAAGATCATGGGAATGGCACGTTGCAGCGGGAAGGTCTCGATCATGCCGTAAAAGTCGCGCCCGCAGCTGACAACTTCCGGTGGATACCACTGCAGCCAGCTTTGACGGGCGGCGACATAGGCGCCAAAACCGGCACATGAGAGCAGCAGCACTGCGCCACCGAGGTGAACGCCCCTGTTCCTGCTGACGGCCGTCAAGCCGGCGACCAACGCCACCAAAACAAGCGCATAGCGCTGCACAATGCACATCGGACACGGTTCGAGACCGACCACATGCTGCAGGTACTGGCCAAACGCCAACATGCCGACACAAAGCAGGCTGATCAGTGCCAGGGCGGAACGAGGGGACTTGTCCAGCCAGTCCGCCAACATCTTGAAACTCATCGGAATCCTTCAACTAGAAAAACACGGACGCAACGCGCCAGTGGTTGGTAGTGGTCCAGTGAATAAAGTTCCTGCACAGGCAGGAGAACGGCCTGATTCAGGAAATCAGGAGGCGGCTTCGTCAGCCGCCTTGCAGGACGGCGAACACACCGCCTGGGATTTTCCAAGTATTTTACGTGTCACCAACTGCGAGCGCGCGCGATGCTTGCCACACAAAAAACACGACATGGTCGCCGCCCCGAACGACGTTGCCGCCGTGAACGGGGAACCCGATACTTTGGATTTGTAACGCAGGCCGTCGGCCAGCATTTTCGTTTTGGTGTCAGCTTTTGCCATAAACGCCATTTTACCGCAGCAGGCCAAGGCGACTAAAAGCTTGCTAAAGTCAGTCACTTTACTGGCATCCGAAAAAGGCTACAAATGGCGCGCACTGTGAACTGCATCAAACTTGGCAAAGAGTCTGAAGGTCTTGATTTCCCCCCCTACCCCGGCGAACTCGGCAAGCGCATCTGGGAGAGCGTCAGCAAGGAGGCATGGGCCGCCTGGCTCAAGCATCAAACCATGCTGGTCAATGAAAACCGGCTCAACCTGGCCGACGCGCGGGCGCGTCAATACCTGGCGCGCCAGATGGAAAATCACTTCTTTGGCGATGGCGCGGATGCCGCAAAGGGTTACGTGCCACCCAGCGCTTGAAGCATTCGGCGCATGGCTGAACCCGACACAGCCGCGGTCTTGCAAGCGTGTCGGCTGCCGCAGGCCTGGCAGGGGCAAAATGCCTGGCGCGTTCTGGAGACGGACTTCTCCGGCGGACAGCGTTTTCTGGCCACCTGGCGCGCCTGGCAAGACGATCCGCTGCGGCCCCGCATGCTGCACTTTGTCTCCATCCTGCGCCAACCGCTGGCACTCAACGCGTTGCTGGCCAAGGCAACGCTGTTCCCGCCATGGCGGGTGCTGGTTGATGAGTTGGCAGACCACTGGTCGGGACTGATACCCGGTTTTCACCGCCTGATCCTTGACAATGGGCAAGTGTCATTGACGCTGTGCATTGGTGATTTGACAGCCCTGTTGCGACAACAGGAATTTGCAGCGGATTCGGTGTATCTGGACACTGTGCAACTGCTGGATCCGACGTTGATTCGCTGGACCGTCAAAGCGCTGTCGCAGTGCTGTCGACGCGGCACCCGACTGGCTGGCGCAGCGGATGCGCTGGCCTGGCAAGCTGATTTGGCGCAGTGCGGCTTCGAGATTGAGACCAGCGCGAGCGGTTCTGGCAAGGATGGTTTGAGCGGCCATTTCAACCCGCGCTGGACTCTCAAAAACCGGCGCTACGCTGCGTGCGGCCACGCCACTGCGCCAGCCACCTGCGCCGTTATCGGAGCCGGACTGGCCGGTGCCAGTGTGGCAGCCGCATTGGCCCGACGCGGCTGGCTGGTGCGGGTCGTCGACCAGGGCGATGCGCCGGCCGCCGGCGCATCAGGGTTGCCGGTTGGACTGGTCGTACCCCACGTTTCGGCCGACGATTGTCCCCTGTCACGCCTGTCACGCGCCGGTGTCAGATTGATGTTGCAACAAGCTCGCAGTTTGTTGCAACAGGGCCAGGACTGGGATGCCACCGGCACGCTGGAGCGCCAGCTTGATGGCGCCCCCAATCTGCCCGACATCTGGCACACCCAGGCAGCCTGGCTCAAGCCGGCGCAATTGGTGCGCGCCTGGCTGGCGCAGCCCGGCGTCACTTTTCAGGGCCAGGCCAGCGTTCATGCTGTTCGCCACCATGGCGGTCAGTGGCAACTGCTGGACGCTCGGGGTGACGTACTCGCTTGCGCCAGCCAAGTGGTGTTTGCCAACGCCAATGGCGCCTTGCCACTGATTCAAAACCTGCAAAACACCACACCGTTGCTGGGCATTCAGGTTGACCACCTTCCAGCCATGCAGGCCTTCCGCGGTCAACTCTCCTGGGCCATGCACCAGGGCTCGCCGGACCCGGCTTTTCCATTGTTTCCGGTGAACGGAGCGGGCAGCCTGGTACCCAGGGTCCCCGTTGGTGAGGGTGCCGCCTGGTATGCCGGCTCCAGTTACCAGAATGACGCAGAACCCGCGTTGCCCGACGAGTCCCAGCACGCGGCAAATCTGGCACGAATGCTTGCATTGGTCCCCGCCCTGCGACAGTCCATGACCCCTCTGTTTGCCAGCGGCGCGATCCAGTCCTGGAAAAACACGCGGTGCGTCAGTTCAGACCGCCTGCCACTGGTCGGGCCGCTGAACGAAGCGCAACCGGCCGGTCTGTGGATTTGCGCCGGCATGGGTTCGCGCGGCCTGAGTTTTTCGGTACTTTGCGCGGAATTGCTGGCGGCCCGCTGGGGCGCAGAGCCATTGCCCATTGACCGCCGGCTGGCCCGCTCGCTGATGGCTCTGCGTGCGGGCCAACCGCGTGTCAATTAAATCGCTTGCAGCACCTGAACCACTTGCTGGGGGTCATACGGTTTTTCGAGCAGCGCGCGGCAACCGGAGGCCTCTGCATGCTCACGCATGTGCCATGACTTGTCGGTCGTCGTCACGATCAAACTGCCGATGGCGGGTTCAAGGGCGACCAGCTGACGAATCAGCAGCCATCCATCCATATCCGGAATGTCCAGCCCGACGATGACCGCGTCGTAGTGGCGGCTTTTTGCCAGTTCAAGGGCTTGTGCACCGTTGACCGCATCATCGACTTCGGTATGTCCGGCCAGGGCCAGACGGGCTCTCAAATACATCCGGTCTTCCCGCGAAGGATCCACCAGCAACGACACCTTGAACCCCGGCGGCACGCCGCTACGCCCCGGGCTTTCACCAAAATCAATTCCGGCATCGAGCTTTTCCAGAGGGGCAAACAAGCTGTCCATGGCTCTCACCACTTCGGGCCAGTGCAGCGGCCGCTCAAAAGTGCGCCAGGCACCTGCAGGGGCACCTTCGCCGACGCAGATTATCTTCAGATTGGGATTGAGTCCGGGTGACGCCAGTTCCAGACTGGCTTCGTAGGCATTGAGGTCAATCAGGGCCAGATGTGGCGCCATCGGTGCCTCCGGTGTCCACAGGCCATAGGAAACAGGGCGCCCCATGGAAAGCCTGAACAGCGTGTTGAGAGCGTGGCGTTCAACATCCCTGAAGCCTACGACCTTGATAAAAATGCTCGGTCCCATGAAACAAGAACTTTCAAATTGATTGTCGACCCGCAAATTATGCGGTGCAAGCCGGCTATTTCATAGCGCCAGCCGGTCGGCGCGCTTTCACATAGTCATCACCCGGCAGATAAGCCTTGCCATCGGCATAGCGCCATTGCACCATGGTCCCCTTGCCGCCACGCTGGTCCAGTTTTCCGACAAAAGCGCCCATCGTTGATTGCTGGTCGATGGCACGAAATTCTGCCGGACCAAAAGGTGTGCTGAACTTGAGGCCCCGCATGGCCGTCACCAGTTTCTCGTTGTCGGTACTTCTGGCTTTTCTGATCGCAGCGAAAATGGCTTGCATGGTGGCATAGCCGACGACCGAACCAACTTTGGGGTGATCATTGAATTTCTTGTAATAACCGGCCACAAACGACGCGTGCTCGGGGCTGTCAATCTGGTCCCATGGGTAGCCGGTAACAATCCAGCCGCGCGGTGTTTCGTCCTTCAGCACGTCCAGGTATTCGGGCTCCCCCGACAACAGCGAAACGACCGGTGTTTTGGGGAATACATTGCGTTGATTGCCTTCACGCACCAGCTTGGCCAGATCCGCACCAAAGGTAACGTTAAAAATCGCCTCCGGCCGGGCCTGCATGATGGCCTGCAAAGTCGTGCCGGCTTCGAGTTTGCCCAGTGCCGGCCACTGTTCAGCGACAAACTCAACGTCGGGCCGCCTGGCCTTGAGCAGTTCCCTGAAACTGGCAACAGCACTTTGGCCATATTCGTAATTGGGGGCAATGGTGGCCCAGCGTTTGGCCGGCAGCTTGACCGCTTCTTCAACCAGCATGGCCGCCTGCATATAAGTGCTGGGGCGCAGGCGGAAAGTGTACCGGTTGCCCTTGTCCCAGACCATCGCGTCGGTCAACGGTTCGCTGGCTACATACAACCGTTTATTGCGGGCCGCATGGTCAGCCAGCGCGAGCCCAACATTAGACAAAAACCCGCCCGCCAGGACATCGACTTTTTCGTTGCTGGTCAGCTCGACGGCGTGGCGCAGCGCTTCTTCGGGCTTGCCGGCATCATCGCGCGCAATAACTTCCACCCGGCGCCCGAGCAGGCCGCCAGCGGCGTTCACCTCATCAACGGCCAGCTGCCAGCCCTGGCGATAGGGCGTCGTGAACTGCGGCATACTGGAGTAGCTGTTGATTTCACCAATCTTGATCGGGCCGCTTTGTGCCCCTGCGCCCATCGCCACCAAAGTCAAAAAACCTGCAACAAGCTGCTTCATAAAACCTCCAAGGCCTCGCACTGTAGCAGTTGTGTCGGGTCGCTGGCCCAAAAATTCCTGATAATCGGGTCAGGTTGCGTTGATCGTCAACGTAGAGGAGTGAATTCAACCATGATTCTTGTTGCCGGGTCTGCCAATCTTGACTTCGTTGTCCGCGCCTCCCGCATTCCGGCTCCAGGTGAGACCGTGCTGGGCCGCGAGTTCAAGACTTTTGCCGGCGGCAAGGGCGCCAATCAGGCCGTGGCATGTGCCCGCGCTGGCGGCGCAACAACCCAGATGCTGCTGGCGCTGGGTGACGACACGTATGCCGAGCCGCTGGAGGCGTCGCTGCACGCGGCCGGTGTGCAGATGCACATCGTCCGGGCTGGTGAGCTGGCCACCGGCACCGCCTTCATCTGTGTCTCGGACGACGCGCAAAATGCGATTACGGTCGCACCCGGCGCCAACTTTGCGCTGCGCGCCACCGACCTGCCGCCACTGGCCGGCATTTCTCATTTGTTGCTGCAACTGGAAATTCCACTGGAGACCGTGACAGCCTGCGCCAGGGCGGCGCGGGCGCAAGGCGTCACGGTGGTACTTAACGCAGCGCCGGCGCAACCCCTGGCCGCCGAGCTGCTGTCACTGGTTGACGTACTGGTGGTGAACCAAGGCGAACTGGCGCTTGTCGCTGCCGGCTCAGGCAGCGTTGCCGACGGCCTGGCGCGTGTTGACGTGCCCTGTGTGGTGGTGACGCTGGGCCAGCACGGTTGCTGCGCGCGCGCGCACGGCATCACTTATTGCCAGCCCGCCTTCCCCGTGATGGCGGTTGACAGCACTGGTGCCGGCGATACTTTTTGCGGCACCCTGGTCGCCGCGCTGGGTCGCGGTGATGACTTGCCACAGGCTTTGCGGCTTGCCAGCGCCGCGGGTGCGCTAGCCTGCACACGGCTCGGCGCGCAGACCAGCATTCCAGCCGCAAGCGAGGTGGCGGCATTCCTCTTGACCCAGGGTGTCACGACCGAAGCCCAACAATCAGACCTCAAGCAATTTTGCGGCTTCACGCATGAAACGCCCTGAATCCATGAACTTCATGCCCCGCAAAGTCATTTGCGACACCGACCCCGGTGTCGACGACGCCATGGCGCTCTATTTTGCGCTGGCTCATCCCGCCATTGACGTGGTTGGCATCACAACAACTTTTGGCAACGTCACGGTCGAACAGGCTGCGGTCAATGCCCGTTACCTGACGGCGCTTGCCGGGCGCCATATCAGCGTTGCCCAAGGAGTGTCGGCGCCGCTGGTCAAACCTTGCGAAGCGCCGCCGGCACATGTTCATGGCGCCGACGGGCTGGGCAATCTTCCGGAACGGGTGGCCCTATCCCGCCCGCTGGATCCCCGCACTTCGGCCCGCTTTATTGTCGATACAGCACGCGCCCAGCCGGGCGAAATCACACTGGTGGCGGTTGGCCCGCTCGGTAACCTGAGCCTGGCCCTCCAGATTGAGCCCAATTTGCCGAGCTTGCTGCGCGAAGTCATCATCATGGGTGGTGCCGTACTGGAACCTGGCAACGTGTCGCCGGTGGCCGAGGCCAACATCTGGAACGATCCACACGCCGCCAGACAGGTCTGCGCGGCTGCATGGAAGCTGACCATGGTGGGGCTGGATGTCACCCACCGCGTCATCCTGCCGGTCTCCCTGTTCAAAAAAATTGCCGGGCGGCAACGGCACCCGGCCACCGATACCCTGCTCCACGCGGTCAGTTTTTATGCAAATTTCTACAGCGGCCTGTACCCTCATGTGGCCGAAATTCACGGCTGTTTCGCGCACGACGTGCTGGCCTTTGTCTACCTGGTGAATCCCGAGCTGTTCACGCTGCAGCAAGGAATCATCGATGTCACCACCGATGGGCCGGAGCAGGGCCGGACCCGCCTGCTGCACAGCGTCGATTCTCCGACTCAGGCCTGCATGGGCGTGCAGGCGCAAGCCTGCAAAACAGTGTTTGAGGAGACGCTGCTGTCCGACTGGCTCACTCGCTGAAACAGACAGGTTGTGTCACTCTATATATCCCTAAAGAATAAGGAAATCACAATAATATATTTTGCAATATAAAGATTGCACCCTACAGTCGGCACCCATGCATGACGTCGCGTTTATTTTTGCCGGGTTTCTTGTGGGACTGGTGGTCGGTCTCACCGGTGTTGGCGGCGGCTCGCTGATGACGCCCATCCTGATTTTCTTTTTTGGTATCAAGCCGTACCTTGCGGTAGGCACCGATCTGCTGTTCGCCGCTTTCACCAAGATGGGGGGCACGGTCAAACTGGCCCGCGCCCGCCAGGTTGACTGGCGGGTTGTCAGCCACCTGTCGGCGGGCAGTATTCCGGCGGCGCTGATCACGCTCTATTTGCTGAACCGGATCGGCGCCGCCAGCGCCGCAGTGCAAGGCCTGATGACGACCACCCTGGGTGCCGCCTTGTTGCTGACCGCTGCGGCCACCTTGTACAAGGCGCTGCATGGCAAAGCGGTCCCTGTTTCGGTGCGGGCCGGCCAGGAGGCGCTGGCGGCAACACCGCGCCACTGGAGCCTGCCACTGCTTTTTGGAGCCGTCATCGGCACGCTGGTGACGCTGACCTCCGTCGGCGCCGGCGCCATTGGCGTCACGGTGCTGATGATCCTGTACCCGCTGCTGCCGCTGCCGCGCATTGTGGCGGCCGACATTGCCTATGCCGTGCCGCTGACGCTGGTGGCCGGCCTCGGGCACGCCTCGCTGGGTTCGGTTGACTGGCCGCTGCTGGCCAAACTGCTGGCCGGCTCGCTGCCCGGCATCTGGATTGGCTCGCACCTGATGTCGCGCGTTCCCGAGCGCGTCATCCGCTCCCTGCTCTCCGTGTTGCTGGCCTACGCCGGCGTGAAATTGATAGCCCTTTAAATTTGCGGGACGGACCGCGTTACGCGAAGCCAACAAGCTCTGTCCTCAACCGTGTAAATAGTGCTGTCCCCAGCTTATTAAATTGACCATGTACCAATACACCGACTTTGACCGCCAGTTTGTGCTTGCCCGCGCCGCGCAATACCGCGACCAGCTCGAACGAAACAGGGCCGGCACCCTCAGCGACGATGATTTTCGTCCGTTGCGGCTGCAAAACGGCTGGTACGTCCAGCGCTACGCTCCCATGCTGCGGGTTGCCGTGCCTTACGGTGAACTGGCCAGCAGCCAGCTGCGCGTGCTGGCCAGAATTGCGCGCGACTACGACCAACCCAGCGCCGAGGTGTACGCAAAGGCTCAAAGCACCCAGGCCGGTTTTGGTACGCACAGCATGCCGACCGGCTATGGCCACTTCACAACCCGCCAGAACGTGCAATTCAACTGGATTGCGCTGGACAAGAGCGCCGATGTGATGGACCTGCTGGCCAGCGTCAACATGCACGGCATCCAGACCAGCGGCAACTGCATTCGCAACATCACCAGCGACGAGCGCGCCGGCATTGCCGCCGATGAGCTGGTTGATCCGCGCCCGTTTGCCGAAATCATGCGGCAATGGAGCACGCTGCACCCGGAGTTTGCATTTTTACCGCGCAAATTCAAGATTGCCATCTCGGGCGCGCGCGAGGACCGTGCCGCCACCCACTGGCATGACGTTGGCCTGCACGTGCAGCGCAATGAGGCCGGCGAGGTCGGCTTCAAGGTACTGGTAGGTGGCGGCATGGGCCGCACGCCGGTGATTGCCAGCACCATCCGCGCCTTTCTGCCCTGGAACCAGATTCTGAACTACCTCGAAGCCGTGGTGCGCGTCTACAACCGCTGGGGCCGGCGCGACAACATGTACAAGGCGCGTATCAAGATTCTGGTCAAGGCTGAAGGACAGCGCTTCATTGACGAAGTTGAGGCCGAGTACCGCGAGATTGTCGAGATCGACGGCGCACCGCACACCATTTCAGATGCAGAATTTGACCGGATTTCAGCATCATTCAAGCCTCCAGGTCAGTCTGCACAAGCACAACCAGCTATAAAAACAATAGCAGACTCAGTACCGGCCGGGGATCCGGTTGACTACGCGCGCTGGCTCAGGCAAAACGTTGCCAGCCACAAAAACCCCGAATTGCGCGCGGTCACCCTGTCATTCAAGCGGCTCGGCTACGCCCCGGGCGACGCCACGGCTGACCAGCTCGACGCAGCCGCCACACTGGCTGACGAGTTCTCGGCGGGTGAAGTCCGCGTCACGCATGACCAGAACCTGTTGCTGCCCTGGGTGCCGGCCGACCGTTTGCCGGCTTTGTGGCAAGCGGCCCGCAAGGCTGGTTTTGCCAAGTCCAATATTCGCCTGCTAACCGATATGATCGCCTGCCCTGGCGGCGACTTTTGCGCCCTCGCCAATGCCCGCTCGATTCCGGTGGCCGAGGCCATTACCGAGCGCTACCAGGACATGGATGAGTTGCACGACCTGGGCGAAATCGACCTGCACATCAGCGGCTGCATCAACTCCTGCGGCCACCACCACAGCGGCCACATCGGCATTCTGGGCGTTGATAAAGATGGCCGTGAGTGGTACCAGGTATCACTGGGCGGGTCCGACGGCTCCACCTTGAGCGGCACACCTCAGGCCGGAAAGGTGATCGGGCCCTCGTTTGCGGCGTCGGAAGTCGCCGACGTGGTGGAGGCCCTGC
This sequence comes from uncultured beta proteobacterium, assembly GCA_963750815.1. Taxonomy (GTDB): domain Bacteria; phylum Pseudomonadota; class Gammaproteobacteria; order Burkholderiales; family Burkholderiaceae_C; genus Rhodoferax. Next base: position 2,301,895 of record CAVVRS010000002.1, on the reverse strand, counting down.
TCGATACCTACCGGGCGCAACGGCTGCCGGGCGAGACCTTCATCAACGCGGTGCGGCGCCTTGGGCTACCGGTGTTTCGTGATGCTGCCAATCGGGTCCGGTTTGAGACCGGCAACACCGCAGCACCGCACAACATTCATCTGAAAACCGCCGACGCGATGACCGACTGAGCCTGCCAAGCATGCAAACCACTCTTAAATTAATAGCTGCCCACGCCCACTGCACGGGCTCTACAGGCCTGGACGTGGGGTTTTGCCAAAATGTCATTATTCTGGCGAATGATGCGGACCCCCGCAGCGTCAACCTGGACGGGGTTGATCGCGTTGACCTGAATTTTCCGAAATTCACCGATGGCCGTGCTTTCAGCCAGGCCTTCCTGCTGCGCCGTCGCCTCGGTTTCAAGGGCGAGATTCGCGCCACGGGCGACGTGCTGATCGACCAGCTGCTGCAGATGCAGCGCAGCGGTTTTGACGCTGCCGTGTTGCGCGAGGATCAGAAACCAGACTTTGCGCAACGCCAGTTTGACCGTTACCCGACGTTCTACCAGGGCGACGCCGTCACGGCGGCACCGCCTTTTAATGCAGAGGTGGCAACATGAGCGCCATTGAACTCAACGCCCGTGCCTCCAAAGACTTTGATGCCAAGCTGGCAGAGACCACGGCGCTGCTGCAACAAGCCGCGCGAGACTATGCGCCACTGGCCACTGGCAGCGCACCCCGCGTCAGCCAGGCCTCCAGTCTGGGGGCGGAAGATGTGGTGCTCAGCCACCTGATCAATTCCTTGCAGCTCGACATCGGTATTTTTGTGCTGGAAACCGGCATGCTGCACCCTGAAACGCTTGACCTGCTGGCCCGCCTGAAAGCCAGCTCGCGCTCCCCGGTGGAGGTCTTTACCCCGGTCAATGAGTCGGTGCTGCAATTCGTCGCCCGTGAAGGCAAGGATGCCATGTACAAGAGCATCGAGTTGCGCAAGAGTTGCTGCCACATTCGCAAAATGGAGCCACTGGCACGAGCGCTGGCCGGCAAAGAGGCCTGGATCACCGGCCTGCGCCGTGAGCAATCCGGCGCGCGGGCCGACGTGCCGCTGATCGACACCAGCGATGCGACGCGCGTCAAGTTCAATCCGCTGGCCAACTGGAGCTGGGGTGATGTATGGAACTTCATTGCGCTGAACAAGATCGACTACAACCCGCTGCACGACCAGTTTTTTCCCAGCATTGGCTGCGCGCCTTGCACCCGGGCTGTGTCTGCGGGCGAAGATTTCCGCGCTGGCCGCTGGTGGTGGGAAGACGAAACCGCAAAAGAGTGCGGTCTGCATGTCAGTCCATCAAGCACCCTTGAGAGAGCAACGCCATGAACGCCCGTACCGCCCCTGAACTACTTGAACCCATGCACCATTCACTCCTGCGCTCAGAACACCACGACCACCTGAGCAACGCCCATCTGGACGCCCTGGAAGAAGAAACCATCTTCATCCTGCGCGAAGTTGCCGCTGCGTTCGAGCGCCCCACCTTGCTGTTCTCGGGCGGCAAGGACTCGCTGGTCATGCTCAAGTGCGCTGAAAAAGCCTTCGGGGCCGGTCGCATCCCCTACCCGCTGCTGATGATTGACACCGGCCACAACTTCCATGAAGTGACCGACTTCCGCGATTCTCGCGCCAAAGAGCTGGGTGCCGAACTGATTGTGCGCAGCGTCGAAGACTCCATGGCGCGTGGCACCGTACGTCTGGCGCATCCGGGCGAGTCACGCAATGTGCACCAGTCAGTCACCTTGTTGGAAGCCATTGACGAGTTCCGCTTTGACGCGCTGATTGGCGGTGCCCGCCGCGACGAGGAAAAAGCCCGTGCCAAAGAGCGCATCTTCTCGCACCGCGACAGCTTTGGCCAATGGCAACCCAAGGCGCAGCGGCCCGAGCTGTGGACGCTCTTCAACACCCGGCTGCAGCCCGGCGAACATTTCCGCGTGTTCCCGATTTCCAACTGGACCGAGCTCGACGTCTGGCAATACATCGACCGCGAGCAGATCGCCCTGCCCTCGCTCTACTACACGCACAAACGTGACGTGGTGGAACGCAAGGGTTTACTGGTGCCGGTGACCGAACTCACCCCGGCCAAAGAAGGCGAAACGGTCGAATCCCGCAACGTGCGTTTTCGCACCGTGGGCGACATCACCTGCACCTGCCCGGTGCCAAGCGTGGCGGCCACGGCGGCCGACGTTGTGCTCGAAACACTGGCAGCAGATGTGAGCGAACGCGGTGCCACCCGCATGGACGACAAAACCTCCGAGGCTTCAATGGAGAAGCGCAAGAAAGACGGGTACTTCTGATGAACGCTACAACTTTAATAGCTGCTCACGCAAGTGAGACGGGCTCTGGAGGCCTGAATGATACAAAATCAGCGTTGAAATTCATCACCTGCGGCAGCGTCGACGATGGCAAAAGCACGCTGATTGGCCGCCTGCTGATCGACAGCCGCTCGGTCTTGCTTGACCAACTGGCCAACGTTTCCAAGAGTGGCGCAGCTGATCTGGCGCTTTTCACCGACGGCCTGTTGGCCGAGCGGGAGCAAGGCATCACCATCGACGTGGCCTACCGCTACTTCAACACCGCCGAGCGTAAATTCATCATTGGCGATGCCCCCGGCCACGAGCAGTACACCCGCAACATGGTCACCGCCGCCAGCAGCGCCGATGCCGCCGTGGTGCTGGTGGACGCCACCAAACTCCAGTGGCAAACCAGCGCGCTGGAGCTGCTGCCGCAAACGCGGCGCCATTCGCTGCTGGTGAACCTGCTGCGGGTGCCGTCCATTGTGTTCGCCGTGAATAAACTTGATGCACTGGAAGACGCAAGCAAACCCGAAACCCTGGGCCAGGCGGCGCTGGCATTTGCCAACATCAGCCAGGCGCTGCAGGTCTTTGCCCAGGCCGCCGGCATCGAGGTGACGGCAACGGTACCGATCTCGGCGCTGATAGGTCACAACGTGGTGGAACCGGCAACCGGCTGGTGCGGCTACGACGGCCCGAGTCTGCTTGAAATTCTGGAACAGTTGCCTGCCACCCCGGCTGAAATCAACACGCCTTTTGCCTTTCCGGTGCAATGGGTTGAAAAGTTTTCCGCGTCGAGCGACACCTCCCGCGGACGCCGCATTTTCTGGGGCCGCGTGGCCACCGGCAGCGCCCAGCCGGGCCAGCAAGTTACCGTTTTACCCAGCGGCCAGACGGCAACAGTGGCCCAGGTGTTGGGATACACGCGCCAACCCGGTGCGGTGCAGTCCGGTCACAGCGCGGGCATTGTGCTGGACCGGGAGCTGGATGTGTCGCGCGGAGACTGGTTGCTGGCGGCCGCGTCCGGCACCTTTAACCCGGGTCGCGAACTCAAGGCCACGGTGGCCTGGATGGATGACGAGCCGCTGCTGGCCGGTCGTGTCTACTGGGCGCTGCACGGGCACCGCTGGATCAAAGCCAAAGTCAAGCGCATTGTTCACCAGCTCGACATCAACACGCTGGCCGAAAAAGACGCCACTCAGCTCGACGCCAATGCCATAGGCCACGTTGAGCTGACACTGCAAGAAGCCATTGCTACGCTGCCTTACCACCAGTCGCGAACGCTGGGCTCACTGGTTTTGGTGGACACGGCTACCCACAAAACGGCCGGGGCTGTACTGATCAATTAAAATATTCGGTTTTCACCCATTCGTCGCCAAAGTCCCAAAATGACACATACCGTCACCGAAGCCTGTATCAAATGCAAGTACACCGATTGCGTCGACGTATGCCCCGTGGATTGCTTCCGCGAAGGCCCCAACTTTCTGACCATTGACCCGGATGAATGTATTGACTGCGCCGTGTGCATTCCCGAGTGCCCGGTTAACGCCATCTACGCGGAAGAAGATGTACCGGCCGACCAGCAACACATGACCAAACTCAATGCCGATCTGGCCAAGCTGCCGAGCTGGAAAGGCATCACCAAGCGCAAGGCGCCGCTGCCCGACGCAGACGACTGGAAAGACAAGACCGGCAAACTGCCATTCCTGATTCGCTGACCCGCTGCCCTCTTTGACCACAATAATCGACTCCCCTGTGCGCAACCATCAAGACCCCCTGGAAACCGACGCCGTCATCGTTGGTGCCGGCCCTGTCGGGCTGTTTCAAGTGTTTGAACTCGGCCTGCTCGAAATCAAGGCCCATGTGGTTGACTCGCTGGCTTATCCCGGCGGTCAATGCGTCGAGCTGTACCCCGACAAGCCAATATATGACATTCCGGCGGTGCCGGTATGCACCGGCAAAGAACTCACAGAAAATCTTCTCAAGCAGATTGCCCCTTTTGGTGCCACCTTTCACTATGGGCAGGAAGTAACCGTCGTCGAGAAACAAACCGACGGCCGGTTTTTTGTTGAAACGTCAAAAGGCACGCGTTTTCTGGCCAAAACCATCTTCATTGCTGCTGGCGTTGGCGCCTTTCAGCCGCGCACACTCAAGGTTGACGGGCTGGAAGTGTTTGACGACTCGCAGCTTTTTTACCGGGTACGCAATCCGGCTGACTTTGCCGGCAAGAACCTGGTCATCGTCGGTGGCGGCGACTCGGCGCTGGACTGGGCGCTGGAGTTCACCAAGGACAGCCCGCACAAAGCGGCCAGCGTGATCCTGATCCATCGGCGCGACGGCTTCAAGGGCGCACCGGCCAACGTGGCCAAAATGAAAGAGTTGTGCGATGCGCTGGAGATGCAATTCATCATCGGCCAGGTCACCGGCTTTGAAGAAAAAGACAGTCTGCTGACCGGCGTCAAGGTGACCGGCGCGGACGGCGTTACCCGCGTTGTGCCGCTGGACGTTTTGCTGGTGTTCTTTGGCCTCTCCCCCAAGCTCGGTCCCATTGCCGAATGGGGGCTCGACATTGAACGCAAGCAACTCAAGGTTGACACGGAAAAATTTTCAACCAGCGAGCCGGGCATTTTTGCGGTGGGCGACATCAACATTTACCCCGGCAAAAAGAAACTGATTTTGAGCGGCTTTCACGAATGTGCGCTGGCCGCTTTTGGCGCCATGCCCATCATCGCGCCGGAGAAAAAAGTCTTTTTGCAGTACACCACCACCAGCCCCAAACTGCACAAGGTGCTGGGCGTTGAATCACCGGTGTTTGACTGAACCAACCCGCGCGTCAATATTTGCTGGTGTCCCGGGACACCAGCAAATAACGCTATAATTTAAGGCTTATTCCTCGATAGCTCAGTTGGTAGAGCGCCGGACTGTTAATCCGTAGGTCCCTGGTTCGAGCCCAGGTCGAGGAGCCAATATTCATGCGGGTTTGGAGGCATCCAGATCCCATTCACCCCAGCTTATGGGGCACTTTTGGGGCACTTCCCAAAACGTGCGTAGCTCGCAGCGAACAAATCACAACGATTACGTTTGGCTGCTTGAGCATCAATATTTTGTTTTTCATAGCAGCCACTGGCATGAATGCTTTGTCGCTTCTTGCCAGCTTCTTTTCAACTGATGTCGGTTCTGCCGACGATAGATGGAGACTGCGATGGCAAACATTGAATGCCGCAAGGACACAAATGGACTCGATAGATACCGCGTAAAAGTAAGGCTGAGCGGTCACCCGCCAGCAAGCGGGTCGTTCAAGCGATTGACGGACGCCAAGCGCTGGGCGCAAAGCACGGAAGCGGCGATCCGAGAGGGCCGCTATTTCAAGACGACTGAAGCCAAACGCCACACGCTGGGTGACCTGGTTGATCGCTACGTCACCGAAGTTCTGCCAACCAAGCCCAAGAACGCATCCAACTCCCGGCAGCACCTGTTATGGTGGCAATCAAAGTTGGGCGCCTATGCATTGGCCGACGTGACGCCCGCCCTGGTCGTCCAGTGCCGCAACGACCTGCTGGCCACCACTACCAGGCGTGGCACCAAGATGGCCAATGCCACCGTGGTGCGCTACATGGCATCTTTATCGCACGCATTCAGTCTGGCCATGAAAGACTGGCAGTGGATTGACGACTCGCCCCTGCGCAAGATCACCAAGCCCAGGGAACCTCGTGGCCGGGAACGATTCCTGTCAGATGATGAGCGCAAAGCCTTGTTGCAGGCCTGCGCGGCCTCTTCCAGTCGATTCCTCCACACCGTCGTGGTGCTGGCGCTATCCACCGGCATGCGCCGGGGCGAGATCATGGCACTGCGCTGGACTCAGGTCGATGTCCCACGCGGTCGCATCTTGCTGCATGAAACCAAAAATGACACTTCACGCGCTGTGCCCCTAGCCGGTCTGGCCCTGACCATGATCGCCAATCTATCCAAGGTTCGTCGGATTGATACCGACCTGGTCTTTTACGGTGAAGTTAATGCAAAAGCCAAAAGCAAAGCTGGTGAAAAAGTCGATATCAAGCCAGTTGACTTGACCAAGCCCTGGACGACAGCCTTAGCCAAGGCAAAGGTGACCAACTTTCGTTTCCACGACCTGCGCCACAGCGCTGCATCGTATCTGGCAATGAATGGTGCCACCACCATCGAGATAGCCGCTGTGCTGGGCCACAAGACGCTGCAAATGGTCAAACGGTACAGCCACCTGGCTAACAGCCACACCAGCAGCGTGGTGACCGCCATGAATGAGAAGATATTTGGGGGTCAATTGCCATGCTGACTGTATTGATTGACGGCAGATATGCGATTCCGATTCGGGCGATTCCGTACTGCTCCCACGGGTTTCTTTCTGCGTCCGACGTCGCCGCGTTCCTGGCCCACCCCAACTCAATAGGGGGTGAATTCGATCCGCAAACGTGTGATAACCCGGATCATCCGTTGACCCGATACGATGGACCGCCCTACCCGTTCCGCATCGACGCCTTTGGTCGAATCGAACGGCTCCACCCAGGCATATTTCACTCCATTCCGCATCTAGTGGAAGCTGCAACAATCACCGGCCAAATGCTAGACGCAGTCGCGGCTTTGCCACCGGGCGTCTTTGTGTGGCAAAAGGATGTCAAAGCACTTTTTGACTTTCTCGATTTTCAGCTCTATCGCCAGGAATACAACGCCCGTGGTGACGTGGAGAATTTTCGCCACTGGCTAGATGATCCGTTCTTGGGTATTGACGCCGTTACTATGTCCACGATCTTGGATGGAGTGGATCAGGCTGCAAACGCCACTGTTAAAAGAACTGTCAAAAGGTCTGGAGCAGGCGGCATCGACCCTGATACCCAGGCGGCGGCTGATAAGGAGGCTGAAATATTCCGCAAGAGCAATGGGCGCTTACCAAAGAAGAAGGAACTGGCATCTATCCTCGCCGACACCTCTGGGCGGAAATATGGCACCGTGATGCGTGAGATCCGCAGCCCCAAAGCCCGTAAGTAATGCCGACACTCCGACACATAAAGGCCCGTTCTCGCGGGCCTTTTGCGTTTAGGCAGAAATACCTGCCTAAAACAGTTTAGGCAGCACGTTCCGCCTAAACCGTAAGCCATTGATTTAACGTGGTTAATTGCCACTTCTCGTGGAGTTTAGGCATCCGAATTGAGCAGCTGCTTCGCCCCAAAATTACGGCAAGGAGACGGGGTCCCGTCACCAAAACATTTTGTAGGAGTTCACCGCCATGAACAAACAATCTCGCTGCCAACTCATCCCGGCCACCAAGTGGCACGAGCACCACCCCTGGCCACCCATCGGCGGTCTTCGCCACCTGATCTTCTTCGCCGAAACCAACGGCTTCAACAAAGTACTCCGCCGCATCGGCCGCCGCGTCCTAATCGACGAGGCAGCCTTCTTCGTATGGGCGAACCAGCAAGGGGAAAAGCAATGAGCATGAACTTCAACAAGCCCTACACGCGAGTGATCGATGTCATCGCGAACGCCATAGTCAACTCCGATCCGGAGATCATGTGTGAAAACCAGCTTTCTAAAGAGCTCCAACTCCATTTTGCAGACGCCCGAGACAAAGGCTTCAAGCCAGTCAGCGTGCGCTGGCCCGATGGGCGCTTCGCTTTGCTTGTGTGCGAACCCGGCACCGACATGCCTGACGCAAATGCGGTCCTTCAGGCCTACGTGGCATGCGTAAACACCGACAAACGTTTTCCTGACATGGAGGTCACATGGCTGTCGAAATAACTTTAACCCCAAACCTCGTAGAGGCTCAGACGTTCCTTGACATCCTTGATCCTGGTGCCAAGTTTACCTTTCAGGTCATTTGTGAAGCACCTAAGCTCGCCAAAAAAACGGCAAGCTTGTATCACGGCCATTTGCAGGAGCTGGCCGAAGGGTTCACGCAGTTGAACAATGTCGGAACTGGCATCTTTGTCATGGTCAATGAGGGGGACTTGAAAGGTCGCAAGACCGAAAACGTCGTCCGCGTTCGCGCGAACTTCGTCGACATCGACAACGCCTCGCTGGATCCTGTTATGCATGCGCGTCTGCCACCCCACATCGTCGTTGAGTCGAGTCCAGGCAAGGGGCATGGTTACTGGCTCGTTGACGACTGCCCGCTCACCGAATTCAAGGCGCGCCAACACGCACTCGCGCGCCGCTTCGGCGGTGACACTGCCGTGTGCGATCTGCCGCGTGTGATGCGCTTGCCCGGCTTTTGGCATGTCAAAACGGTGACGCCGTTCTTGACTCATCTACTCAAACCATTGGTTTAAGGGGCGACAGAGTGAACATCAACATTAGCACAAGACCTACGGTGACGTGGGATGAAATTGCGCAGAAACTCGGAATCGGGCTTGGCCCTGAACCTGCCGCCAATTCACCGCAAGCGCGGCCTGCTTCCGCTCCGCACACCACCCTTAAGCAACTCATGGAGACTGCCTGTGAGGACGGTCAACGCACTATCCACCTGACCAAGCTCATCGGCAGCCTGCTCCAACAAGGGTTCGACCTCGATGAGTGCACTGAGCGCTGCCATCGCTGGAACAAGGGTAACAACCCGCCTCTTGACGATGACAAGATTGACAGCACGTGCGTTTCGATTCGTGACGCTGATCAGCGCAACCACCCGGATCGATATGGTTCGCAACCGACGATTACGCCGCTTTTTGATCTTCAATGCGGTCGCGTTGACAGATACCTGAAAACGGCACCACCACCACGACGATGGCTGATCAAAGACCTGGTCGTACTGGGCAAAGTTGGTGCTGTCATAGCACCTGGCGGCAGCAGCAAATCACAGTGGATGTTGCAGCTTGCGGTCAGTGTTGCCACCGGAGTCGCCCTCGCCGGCCATTGGGAAGTGGGCGAAATCGGTGGCGTGCTGGTACTGTTCGCCGAGGACGACAATGATGAAATTCACCGCCGCCTGTACCGCATCCAGAACCACCTGACGATGGTGGGCCACCGCGCAGCGTTGGCGTCATTGGCTCAACGCTTGTTCATTTTTTCGACCATCGGCACCGACACCCTGCTGACCAAGAAAGGGAACACTGGCGAGGTATCAGCCACGGTCACCGTGGACCGTCTCACAGCGCTGGCCCGCCAGGTGTCTGATTTGCGGCTTATCGTTATTGACCCAGGGTCGCGTTTTCGCGGTGGCGAGGAGAACTCGAACGAGGACGCCACCCGCTTCGTCGAGGCGTTGGAGAAGCTGGCCCAGCAGACCGGCGCTACCGTGATGCTGGCGCACCACGCCAACAAAAACAGTTCCACGACGGGCGAAGTGAGTCAGGGCGCGTCACGTGGTGCATCGGCATTGACCGATGGTCTTCGCTGGCAAATGAATTTGAATCGCCCGACCGACGCACAGGCCAAGACGTTCAACTTGCCGACAGATTCTCTGGGGCGCTACGTGGCTGCAACGGTCACCAAGACCAACTACTCCGCCATTCCCGCCCCTGTATTGCTGGAACGAGGCCAGGATGGTTACCTGAGCGCCGTCAGCGCAACGCAAGCGCGCCAGAATATGGACACCACATCCATTGAAACGATATTGCGGGTATTGGGTGCGGAGCGCAAGCCTATGTCAGCACGCAGCCTTGAAGACCAGCACGGCGGTCTGCGCCGCACCCTGAAAATGTCGAAGGAACGAGTCCGCGAAGTGGTCAAAATCGCCATTGAACGCGGCTATCTTGAAGGGGGCGACAGAAAACCCTTGACCGTTACTCCCCTTGGGGCTGACTGGCTGAGGTGCTTCCCCGAACCAGCGGCGGATGCGGTGGTTCGCTTGAAAAGTGCACCGCGCAAGAAAATCCAATTAAATCAATGACTTACATGCGCTGAATCATCTTGGTGCAGCCGCTCAAAAGTCAATGAAATCAATGGCTTGCGGATGCGCAAAACACCCTATAAGGAGACAGGGCCGCCGCCGCTGGCGGCCACCTATGCCCGCTGTGATCAGCCTTGTCTGTTGCCCGCCATCAAATCCAACAATTCAGCATCGCTCATGGACTCATATTTCCCCCTGACCGCAGCCTGCTCAGGGGTCAGCACCGGCGTGTTCACCTCCTCAGGCCGGTAATACCCAGACATCAGCGCCACCTGCCGCCAGGCGTTAATCATCGCGCCCGGCTCCTTCATATCCCGGGCCAGCGCCGCCGCCTCCACCAGCTCCGCCATGACCTGCTGGCGGCTGACCCCTATATCCCGCGCCAACACCGCCTCCAGGGCCTGCACAGTGGCTGCAATCTTGGGCTGCCGGAGCAACTGGCACCCAGTAACGTGCGAGCATCCAGCCGCATACCCGGCCAGCCGGGCCGCCAGGGCCGCGCAGTGGCGCCCCGCGCCCACGTAGTGCTGGCAGAACAATTTCTGGCGTGCCGTGAGTTGCCTTTGACGTACTTTCATATTATTAAATGTTATGTCATTACCGTTCTTTATGCAAGCCTTTGGCGCCACTTTCAGCGGAACTTAATCCCGTACTGCCCCTGTGTAAGATCGCCCCATAGGAGTACCCTGCACAGCCTGTCACACCGTCCCCAACCCATGGCCACCACCAACCCCAATCTTTCCTCCTTCATCTGGTCCGTAGCCGACCTTCTGCGCGGCGATTACAAGCAATCCGAATACGGCAAGGTCATCCTGCCCTTCACCGTGCTGCGCCGCCTGGACTGCGTGCTGGAACCCACCAAGCCCGCCGTACTGGCCGAGAAAGCCACCCGTGAGAAAGCGGGCCTGAACCCCGAGCCCTTCTTGCTGCGCAAGTCCGGCCAGTTCTTCTACAACACCTCGCCCCTGGACCTCAAGAAGCTCATGGGCGACCAGGACCACATTGGCGAGAACTTGAGGGCGTATATGCAGGCCTTCAGCCCGGCGGTGCGCGACATTTTCGAGAGCTTTGAATTCCACACCCAGATCGACAAGCTGGCCAAGTCCGGCCTGCTGTATCAGGTGACTGAAAAATTTACCACCATCGACCTGCACCCCAGCGTGGTCAGCAATGCCGAAATGGGCGCGGTGTTTGAAGAGCTGATCCGCAAGTTTGCCGAGCTGTCCAACGAGACCGCTGGTGAACACTTCACCCCGCGTGAGGTTATCCGCCTCATGGTCAACCTGCTGTTCATTGAAGACGATGCGGCCCTGACCAAGCCCGGCGTGGTGCGCAGCCTCTACGACCCCACCGCAGGCACCGGCGGCATGCTCAGCGTGGCGGGTGAACACCTCGCCAGCCTGAATCCCGATGCCCGGCTGGTGATGTACGGCCAGGAACTCAACCCCGAGTCCTACGCCATCTGCAAGGCCGACATGCTCATCAAGGGCCAGGACATTGCCAACATCATCTTTGGCAACACCCTGTCCAACGATGGTCTGTCTGGCAAAGTGTTTGACTACAGCCTGTCAAACCCGCCGTTTGGTGTGGAATGGAAGAAGATCGAAAAGGAAATTCGCAAGGAAGCCGAGCAGCAAGGCTACAACGGTCGTTTTGGCCCCGGCCTGCCACGGGTCAGCGACGGCTCACTGCTGTTTCTGCTGCACCTCATCGCCAAGATGCGTCCGGCAGTCGATGGCGGCAGCCGCTTTGGCATTGTCCTGAACGGCTCACCCCTGTTCACTGGCGGCGCAGGCAGTGGTGAAAGCGAGATACGCCGCTACGTGCTGGAAAACGACCTGGTCGAGGCCATCATTGCCCTGCCTACCGACATGTTCTACAACACCGGCATCTGCACCTATGTCTGGATTGTCAGCAACCGCAAGCCGCAGGCCCGTAAGGGCAAGGTGCAGCTGATCGACGCCAGCAGCTTCTGGCAGAAGATGCGCAAGAGCCTCGGGTCAAAGCGCAAGGAACTGAGCGCCGAGCATATCGACGACATCACCCGCCTGTTTGGCAACATTGAAGAAGCCAGCCGCGAAGTGGACGGCAGCCCCGTGCCCATCAGCCGCATCTTTGCGAACGACGCCTTTGGTTACCACACCATCACCGTGGAGCGCCCCGAGCGCGATGCGGCTGGCAAGGTCGTGCTGGCCACCAAAGGCAAGGGCAAAGACAAACCCGTGCCCGACAGCAGTCTGCGCGATACCGAAAACGTGCCGCTCAGTGACGATATTGCTGCGTACTTCAAACGCGAAGTACTGCCCCATGCGCCAGATGCCTGGATCGACACCGACAAAACCAAGGTGGGCTACGAGATACCGTTCAATCGCCACTTCTACGTCTTCAAGCCACCGCGCCCGCTGGCGGAGATTGATGCCGAGCTGAAAGGCGTGACTGACCGCATCCTGACCATGATCAACGGGCTTACGGCATGAGCTTTCCGCGATATCCGGAGTACAAGGACAGTGGTGTGGAGTGGTTGGGGGAGGTCCCGGGACATTGGCATGTGACTCAAGGACGTCGGCTATTTACTCAAGAAAGAGAACCCGCTTTCCCGACCGACGATCAGTTGTCGGCTACTCAAAAGTACGGGGTTGTTCCACAGAAACTTTTCATGGAGATGGAAGACCAAAAGGTGACCTTGGCCTTGAGCGGGCTTGACAATTTCAAGCACGTAGAGGCTGATGATTTTGTAATAAGCCTCCGAAGTTTTCAAGGCGGAATCGAACGCAGCAAATATCCCGGTTGTGTGAGTCCAGCCTACACCGTCCTTCGATCAGTTGAGACGATTGACGCCAATTATTACGGCTACATGCTGAAATCGAAGGGATACATCGAGGCGCTCCAGACGATGACCGATGGAATTCGAGACGGGAAGAACATCAGCTACCAGCAGTTCGGGCAAATTCGCCTGCCGGATATACCCCTACCCGAACAAGCCCAAATCGCCGACTTCCTCGACCGCGAAACCGCAAAGATTGATGCACTGGTGTCAGAGCAGCGGCGACTGATGGCGTTGCTGAAAGAAAAGCGCCAGGCCGTCATCTCCCACGCCGTCACGCGGGGTCTGAACCCCAACGCCCCTCTGACGCCATCCGGCATTGAATGGTTGGGGGCTGTGCCGGAGCATTGGGAAGTTGGCCCACTCAAGCGATTCTGGAGCGTGACCGATTGCAAGCACGTCACGGCAGAGTTTGTTGACGATGGAATCCCGCTCGCCAGCATTCGAGAGGTTCAAAGCCGTTGGGTCACACTTGAAGGAGCGAAATGCACGACGGAGCACTTCTACGAACTGCTCATTGAAGGTGGTCGCCAACCATTGCCGGGCGACCTGATCTTTTTCCAGAAATGCCACCGTTGGGGAGGTTGCTCAGGTTCACGCAGACCATCCACGGTTTGCCATGGGGCAAGACGTTGTTTTGCTCCGGAAACTATCCCCAAGCGATTCTTCAGACTACATGCAACATGTGATTCGCTCTCCGATCATCGTCTTGCAGTTAGCGAACATGATGATCGGCTCCACTTTCAAGCGGATCAACGTCGAAGAAATTCGGTCATTTCTCATGCCGTCTCCACCGCCAGCAGAGCAGGTGGAAATCGCTACTTTTTTGGAAGCTGAAGTTGGAAAATTCGACACCCTCACCACCGAAGCCCAACGCGCCATCGACCTGCTGCAAGAGCGCCGCACTGCGCTGGTCTCTGCCTCCGTCACTGGGCAGATTGATGTTCGCCCCCTTACCGCAAAGGAAATCGCATGAACGCGACCCCCAAAACCATTCAGATATTTCTGCCGAGTGGCGATCCGCGTGGCATCCGCGTGGCCGAGATCACGACCCGCATCGTGCAGGTGATTGAAGTGCCGCGCAGCCTGCTCGCTGACTTCATCAAAATGCCTGAAAGCGACCAAGTCGCGCTCTACTTCTTGTTCGGTGAGGCTGAAGACGGCACGGAGCAAAAGGTCTACATCGGCCAGACCGGCGATCTCCGCGCCCGACTAGCCAAACATAACAAGGAAAAAGAATTCTGGCAACGTGCGTTGGTTCTTGTCTCCCGCACCAACAGCCTGACCCAAACTCACGCGCTTTTCTTGGAATGGCACTGCCTTCAAGCATCCCGAACGACGGGGCGATACGCGGATGAAAATAGCAACAGCGGCAGCAAGCCCCACACACCCCGGCCATTGGAAGCCGACTGCATGGAAATTTTTGAGACCGGACATACCCTACTCGCGACCCTAGGCTTTCCCATTTTTGATCCGGTAGCCAAACCCGTAGAAGCTACCCAGGTTAGCGAAATATTCTTCTGTAAAGCCTCAGGTGCAAACGGTCAGGGCCTATACACCCCGGAGGGGTTTGTTGTTCTGAATGGGTCCATCGGTCGCAAGGAAAATGTGCCATCCATCGTTGGCACTTCGGGTGAGCGACTCCGGATCAGACTTATTGAGTCCGGCGTAATGCGCGTGGAAAACGATAAGGTTGTCTTCGAGAAAGATCACTTGTTTCGGTCCCCCAGTATGGCGGCGTTGGCACTGATGGGTAGGACCTGTAACGGGTGGGTTGACTGGAAGACCAAGGATGGTCAAACGCTCGACGCCGTGAAACGTCAAGTGGCGATTTGAGACGCCGGTCGAGATAAGCAAGAAGGGAGGGCCAATGAGCCTGCATAAAGAAATCAGCTTCGAGCTGGAGATTTGCCAACACCTCGCCTCCCATGGCTGGCTGTATGCCGATGGCGATGCCGCAGGCTTCGACCGTGTCCGCGCCCTATTCCCCGCCGATGTGCTGGCCTGGGTCCAAGCTACCCAACCAAAAGCCTGGGAGACCCTCGCCAAGAGCCACGGCAGCAAGGCCGAAGAAACCCTGCTGACGCGCCTGCGCGACCAACTGGACCAGCGTGGCACCTTGGATGTGCTGCGCCACGGCGTGGAACTGTTGGGCCTCAAAACCCCCTTGACGCTGGCCCAGTTCAAACCGGCGCTGGCGATCAACCCCGACATCCTGGCCCGCTACGCTGCCAACCGTCTGCGCGTGGTGCGCCAGGTGCGCTATTCCCTGCACAACGAAAATAGCATCGACCTGGTGTTGTTCCTCAACGGCCTGCCCGTGGCCACGGTAGAACTAAAGACTGATTTCACACAGATCATTGGCGATGCCATCGACCAGTACCGCTTTGACCGACATCCCAAACCCAAAGGTCAGGCCACCGAGCCGCTGCTGTCATTTCCTAGCGGTGCCTTGATTCACTTCGCGGTCAGCAACATGGAAGTGGCCATGGTCACCCACCTGGTCGGCCCTGGCACCGTGTTCCTGCCCTTCAATCTGGGCAACGAGGGGGCCGCTGGCAATCCTGTGAACCAGGCGGGCGGCCACCGCACCGCCTACCTGTGGGAGCAGGTTTGGGAACGAGAGAGCTGGCTTGAAATCCTGGGCCGCTACGTTCGCAACGTAAATAGTTCTGACGCTTCACTTCAAGCGCTCGAAAATCTGGGCAATTATTGCCCAAGTCCTGCTGCATGCGAGTTGATCAAGAGTCGTGCGCAGGATGCGCAGGAAAGATATGACGAAGTGAGAAATCGGAATGCATCGTCCGCTCTTGATGCTGCTCTAGTAATTGTGGCGAAGTACTGTCAAGGCGGTGGACTGCAGCGGTCTAGGAATAGTCAAACTTCAACTGGAAGCCCCCAACCTCCGACCTTGACCATCAGGAAACCACTTGGGTACGAAACGAAAGACACATTTGGAACCATCGTGAATAGCGAATCTTGCCACTGGACCAAGGACGCGCACGGAAACGATGTGCGAAGTGCCGCTTGTTCAAGATAGCAAATAGCGACGCGCCTACACACGTTGACACCAACTCACAAGCACCCATGCTGATGTAACACGGGATGACGCTGTCAGTACTCTGTCGTGTGGGGCGCAACGCCTGAAAGTCAGTGCTTCGCAATTGATAGTCAGTTGACCAGTTACACGACCCTGCGGCGCTCGACAGGCAGTGCTTATGGTCAGCAGCGCGGCCATGCCGGGCATGCTGCCCACTGCCACGCTGCGCTACGCAGTGTGCATCCTGCCCCACATCACCGCTCACGTTCTGCGACGGCCAGTGACCTCAGTCAGTGCGCACAGCTCGGCTTCGCTATGCGCACGCGCAGGGGAGGTACATTGCCAGTGCTTCGCAAGCGTTAGTCAGTTGACCAGTCACACGACCCTGCGGCGCTCGAAAGGACGTGCCAGCTCAAGCAGCGCAGTCGTGCCAGGCACCCTGCCCACAGCAAGGCGCTTTGCGCCGATGGCAGGGAGCCCGTCACCACCGCTTTCGTTTTGCAGGGGCCGGTGGCATCAGGCAGTTGGCAAGGCGCTGGTGCGCCATGCCAAGCCCTGGGGTGTCTGCTCGCTGGCGCCTCGCGCTGAACTGCTATTTGCGGCACCTGCGGCACACGCCCGCTACGGCCACCCGCTGCGCTTTTACATAAGGCCGCACTGCATGAAGTGTGCGCCAGTCGTTGCGCTAAAGCTCCACTTGGTGTCGCCCACCGCTGGCGCGCCCTGCGGGTTGACGCAGCAGGCCTTATGCAAAGTGGCCTGCGCTGGGGCAGGCGTGCAGCCGTCGGCGCTCCCCGGTCAGTGCCTGCCCTACGCGTCGCCGTCTGAGCGCCCTGGTGGCTGTTGTGGCGCTGTGGCATTGGTCCGTTGCTTCGCAAGTGTTTCAGTCGGTGGCCTGCGGCCAGTCACCACCAGTTAGCCCCCGCCCACCCACCGGGGCCTCGCCGCTGCGCGGCATTGGCCCCCGTGCGCCGGTCTGCCCGTCTGCCCCCCAAGGGGGCGCCCTCAGTCCCGGCGCGAAGACACGCCGCCTGTCGGCGGTGATACAGGGTTTGCCGAAACAAGCCTTCATCCATGGGGCACTTTTGGGGCACTCAGTCACAAATACTGGCGACGAATCACAACTCACGGCAACATCGGCTCAGTGATAAACTCCTCGAAAATCAGTTGTGATTTGTTGTAGTTGCCGGTAGATTTTGGTTCAGGACCGACTGTTAATCCGTAGGTCCCTGGTTCGAGCCCAGGTCGAGGAGCCAGAATACGCCAGTGAATGAAGCCCTTACGAGAAATCGTGGTGGGCTTTTTTCTTGCCCAATCCAGCCCATTGCAACCCTGGCGTTTCTGCATTGGTTCGGTGGGGCCATCAACGACTTTTACGGCAAAGGGCTTCATGAAATACCGTCCCCTCGGAAAAACAGGCATGCTGGTAAGTGAAATCGGACTGGGTGGATGGCAACTTGCCAATCCGGCCTGGGAGATGAACGACACGGGCGAGGCTATACGAATCGTAGAGGCGGCAGTAGATGCTGGGTGCAACTTCTTCGATACCGCACCCGGCTACGCGAGCGGGCGCAGCGAGGAGTTGCTGGGGCGTGCGCTGAAACCGCTACGTTCAAAAATTCTGCTCTGTTCCAAGTTCGGGCACAGCCCAGAAGGCGTCACGGATTTTGGCGTTGCAGCGCTGCGCCCGTCAATCGACGCGAGTCTGACAAGGCTGCAAACCGACTACCTCGACGTACTTCTGGTCCACAATCCGCCCGCCGATGTTCTGGATGGGAACTCCACGTCGCTCTACGAGGAACTTGAACGTCTGAAGAGTGGCGGCGTGCTGCGAAGTTACGGCGTGTCCGTCGACTCCGGTGCTGAACTGGAAAAAGTAACGGCTACCACCCAATGTGGTGTGGTCGAAATTCTGTTCAATGTCTTTCATCAGGAACCACGTCGGGCATTTGCCGCAGCGAAACACCGTGGCATAGGCTTGATCGCAAAGGTACCACTCGATTCGGGCTGGCTGTCTGGAAAATACCGGGCTGACACGCGTTTTGTCGGCGTTCGCAATCGTTGGTCGCCAGAGCTGATCGCCCGCCGCACGGAACTGGTGGACAAACTCAGAGCGCTACTGCCGCCAAATCTGTCCTTAAGCCATGCGGCGCTTGGCTACATTCTGGCGCAGTCGGAAATTTCAACGGTGATCCCAGGCGCTAAAACCACGGGTCAAACACTTGATAATTTCGCTGCGGCAAACGAAGAGCTCTCGCCGGGTACCACAAGGCTTATCCAAGAATTTTGGCAGCAGGAAATAATGAACGATCCTCTGCCTTGGTGAGTCAGGTGTCGCTGGTTCAAGCCCAGGTAGAGGACGCACGCAACAAAGAACACGTCATGTAAACCGGCCTTCATGAATTCCTCGCCCCGCTTCGCCGGCACTATGGCGCATATGACCTGATCCGACCGAGTCTGTGTTGGCTAGCGCACGGACTTGCACCGGACCCGCCGGTACGCTCCTACGCAAGGAGGAGGCTGACCTGACTTGGCCTAGTGCATGCACACGACCCAATCTGATCTTACCGAGCGCGGCATAACATCCGAAAGCGAGGCAACTGACCGCTTTGTCGGCCCAGAATCTGGTCTGTCGGCAGCCCAGGCTGTCCAGCGCCTGGCCGAGGAAGGCCCCAATGCGCTGCCCGGCGGGCAGCGCCGCTCCTTGCTGTCGATCGCCGTCGAGACCGTGCGCGAGCCAATGTTCCTGTTGCTGCTCGCGGCGGGAACCCTGTACTTGGTGTTCGGTGACGTGCAGGAGGGCTTGACGCTTTTTGGCTTCGTGGTCGTCACGGTAGCACTCACCTTGTACCAGGAAGGCAAGACTGAGCGTGCTGTCGAAGCCCTGCGAGACCTCACCAGCCCACGCGCCCTGGTTATCCGTGACGGCCAACCCCAACGTATTGCCGGTCGCGACGTGGTGCGCGGCGACCTGCTCAAGCTTAGCGAGGGCGACCGGGTTCCAGCCGATGCCATGCTGGTAACTGCCGACGGCATTCAGGCCGACGAGTCGTTGCTGACGGGCGAGGCCGTTCCAGTGGGCAAGCGGGTGGTGCTGCCCGACGAACTCGCTGCCGCAGCTAAGCCTGCCGACACCGCACGCGTTGCGCCCGGCGGCGATGAACTGCCGGCGGTCTACGCCGGCACCCTGATCGTGCAGGGGCACGCGCTGGCGCGTGTGACGGCCACCGGCGCGCGCAGCGAGATCGGCCGCATCGGCACCGCGCTGGGCACAGTAGAGAACGAGCGTTCGCCGCTGCAAAAGCAAACGGCCCGGTTGGTGCGTAACCTGGCCCTGCTGGCGCTGGCGCTCAGCTTGACGTTGGTCGTTGTGCATGGGCTGATCAAGGGTGACTGGCTGCAGGCCCTGCTGGCTGGCATCGCCCTGGCCATGGCCATGTTGCCCGAAGAATACCCAGTAGTGCTGACCGTGTTTCCAGCCCTCGGGGCGCGCCGACTGTCCAAGGAGGGCGTACTCACCCGACGCATCAACGCCATCGAGACGCTGGGCGCCACCACTGTGCTGTGCAGCGACAAGACCGGCACCTTGACTGAGAACCGCATGACGGTCACGCACCTGGCCGCCGGCGGTATCGACCTGAAGGATCGTCTCGCTCTGGATTCGGTGGCTTCTGGAAACCTGCCCGAGGCCTTCCACGCATTGGTGGAGGTGGCGATCCTGGCTAGCGTGGTCGACCCCTTCGATCCGATGGAGAAGGCCTTCCATCAACTCGGTGAGCGTTTTCTGGCCGACACTGAACATCTGCATCGCGACTGGCACTTGGTGCAGGCCTATGCGCTTAGCCCGGCGCTGCGGGCGATGTCGCATGTTTGGGCGGCGTCAGGCGATGGAAGCCAGACGGTTGCCGCCAAGGGTGCGCCAGAGGCGGTGATGGATCTGTGCCACCTGGACGATGCTCAGAAAGTACGCATCTCTGGTGTGGTCGACGAATTGGCCGCTGAAGGATTACGCGTGTTGGCGGTGGCGCGCGGTTCGTTCACGGGTCAGGACTGGCCAGCAAACGAACACGACTTCGATTTCGGGTTCATCGGGCTGCTCGGCCTGGCAGACCCGGTGCGCCCACAGGTTCCCGCCGCCGTGGCCGAGTGCCTTGCAGCCGGCATCCGGGTGGTGATGATCACCGGTGACTACCCGGCCACGGCGCGGGCCATTGCCCACCAGGCCGGACTGACGGAACGGGACGGCGATGTGCTGTCGGGCGACGAGATCGCGACGCTCGGCGACGAGGCGCTTAGCGAACGTATGGGCACCGTTAGCGTCTGCGCCCGCATCGCGCCGGAGCAGAAGCTGCGCATCGTGCAGGCGCTCAAGGCCCGCGGCGACATCGTCGCGATGACGGGCGATGGCGTGAATGACGCGCCAGCTCTGCGCGCGGCGCACGTGGGCGTGGCCATGGGCGGGCGCGGCACCGACGTGGCCCGCGAGTCGGCCTCGCTGGTGCTCGTCGACGACAATTTCGCGGCCATCGTGGCATCCGTGCGCCTGGGGCGCCGGATCTTCGACAACCTGCGCAAGGCAATGTCATACATCCTGGCGGTTCACGTGCCGATTGCCGGCATGGCAATGCTTCCTGTGCTCTTCGGCTGGCCGGCCCTGCTGTACCCGATGCACATCGCCCTCCTCGAACTCATCATCGACCCTGCCTGCTCGATCG
The DNA here is from genome assembly GCA_963750815.1 of uncultured beta proteobacterium. Lineage (GTDB taxonomy): Bacteria > Pseudomonadota > Gammaproteobacteria > Burkholderiales > Burkholderiaceae_C > Rhodoferax. The sequence goes on along the minus strand of CAVVRS010000002.1, from coordinate 2,281,137 downwards.
CCTTCGAGAACGAGCCGGCCGAAAGCGATGTGATGCAGCGCCCACCGCGTGACGCCGCCGCGCCGCTGTTCGGCGGCGCCACGCTATGGCTGGCCCTACTGCAGGGCCTGGGCGTTCTTGCCATGGTGATGGCCGCGTTCGCTTGGGCCAGCCCGCGCATCCCCGAACCCGAGGCACGTGCATTCGCCTTTGCCACCCTGGTGGTAGGCAACTTGGCCCTGATCCTCTCCAACCGCTCGGCCAACCGATCGCTGTGGGCGACGCTACGCACACCGAACAGGACGCTGTGGGTGGTCGTCGGCCTGGCGTTTTCGCTGTTACTGGCGGCGCTCTACGTCCCCTGGGCCGTCGGCGTGCTGCGATTCGCACCCCTGCCGGCGCACGAACTGGCCGCGGCCTGCGGACTCGGCTTGCTGAGCGTGCTGTGGTTCGAGGGAATCAAGTGGGCACACCGCAGGGCGCGCAAACCGAATGCTCCCGGCGGAGCCAGCCAAATTGCGCAGAATCAAGGCCGGGACTGAGGCGCGGCAGAACCGACTTGTGGTGTGGGGTCGCGGCGCAACAGCAGCAGCAGGGCCGCGAGGACAAGAATGCCGACCACCAGCTTAAACGGCCGCAGGTTGCTGCCGTCGGGCAGGACCATCACCGGGATCACCAAAGACCAGGCGTTCACGGCGGTATGCAGCACCAGCACCAGCAGCACGCTGCCCTCGGTGCGATTGAAGAGCCAGGCAAATAGCACCGACGAGGCGATGGCGCTCAGCGCATACAGCCCCATCTGCAGGTGGCTCTGCACGGTCCCCGCGCTATAGAAGAGCGGCAGATGCCACAGCGTCCACACCCCCCCAATAACAGGCTGGCGATGCGCCAGCCCCATCGGCGCTGCAGGGCGCCGTGGTTCCGATTGAACCATCAGACTTGGCTCTGTGGCTCTGTGGCAGTGTTGCACAAGTTGAGAGTCTGATCCAGGTACCGCCTCTGGAGTTGTTCAGGCACAGTGCAGCGGATACAGCAAAGCAAGTGGTCCTCGATGTGGTGGAGTCGACAACTACGACTCTCGCAGAGATTCTAAAAATTTTTGACAAACCAGAAAATACCTAAAACGGTATAATTCCCTCATGTTCGCAACGCCAAAAGAAAAGCCTTTGCACTGGATCGGCTCATCAAAAAAGGACTTGATTGCCTTGCCAGCCGATGTGGTGGATGACTTTGGTTACGCTTTGGGTGCCGTGCAAATGGGTGCCACACCTGCGCAAGCCAAACCGTGGAAGGGTGAGGGTTCGGGCGTTTTGGAGTTGGTGGAAAAGTATATGGGTGACACCTATCGTGCCATCTACACCGTGCGCTTTGCCAAAGCGGTTTACGTATTGCATTGCTTCCAGAAGAAATCACCCAGTGGTATCCGCACTGCCCAAAGTGATATTGATTTGATCCATGAGCGCCTCAAACTGGCGCAGCAACATTACAAGGAGCATCATGAAAGCTAAAACAAAACCTATTACTACTAAGATGGTTGATGCTGTTGATGTCGGCTCCGGCAACGTATTTGTCGATTTGGGACTTCCTGACCCTGAAGAGCGGCAGCTTCGAGTGCAATTGGCAATACGCTTGAATGATTTGCTAAAAGCTGAAGGTCTCACCCAAGCGGTTGCGGCCAAGCGACTGGGAATAGCCCAACCCCACATATCCGAGCTGAAGAATTACAAGTTGAGTCGTTTTTCCAGTGAGCGACTTCTGCACTGCATCACATTGTTGAACCGCGATGTTGAAATTTTCATTCGACCACGAGCAAGCACAGAGACTTTGGGGGCAGGTTCAATGATGGTGTGGGCTGCAACATGATGGTCTGGCATTTCTTCGTTATTCTCGGCGTGAAACTGTTGTCGTCGGGGCGCGCTGCAATACTCGGCTTCACGATGCCGGTTCGGGCTGTGCTCAGCGGACTGCTGTTCTTTCGTGAGCGGGTGACCCCTATGGCCTGGCTGGGGGTCGCCTGCGCATTGGCCGGAGCACTAAGTACGGTCTTGTTCAAACCACGCCCCAACGCCACCCGATATTCGTAGGCGACTTGCAGTCTTATGACCATGAACGAAGTGTATGCCGTGATTGAACCAGCGCGAGCGGATATCGATATGCTCGACGGGCCTGCCGTGCTCGAGTTTGGCAGCCCGACTTGCGGATACTGCCGCGCCGCGCAACCGCTGCTGGCCGCCGCTTTTGCCGATCACCCGCGCGTGCGTCATATCAAAATCGCTGATGGCAGCGGCCGGCCTCTGGGGCGTTCATTCATGGTGAAGCTTTGGCCTACATTGGTGTTTCTCAATAATGGCAGGGAAATCGCGCGCTTGGTCCGAACTGGCGACGCGGGAGCGATCCGCCGAGCCCTGGCGCAGATCGATTCATTGCCCCTGGCCTGACCGCGCTCCAGTAGATCCAGTAGACCCTGTTCACTGACAACCAGATCCAGAACACGGCCAACGGCAATGGCAAGCCCAATGCAAGGATCACTGCCGCCTCCGATAATAGGTAATCTTGAATATTCCTTCCCGCTTGATACGCACCGGTCTTGTGGCCTGCCTTGTCCTTGTTTCTCAAGCTGGACTTGCGCAGGACAGTTCTCAGATCTCCGAAGCCCCGAGCAGGAGCTGGGCTACCGCTCCAAGACACTCGGCCGGAATCGCTCCGGACCCGGTGGAGCTGGTCGACCTCGCCGTTGTTCAGGTTTATGCCGCACCGACTTATGGGTGGCGAGGCTACTTTGCGGTGCATCCCTGGATCATCTACAAACGCAGGGGCGAAACGACCTACACCCGTTACGATGTGGTCGGTTGGCGTGCTCCCCAGGTGCTGCAGCGCAACTACGCCCTGCCTGACGGGCTCTGGTACGGAGCGACCCCTGAGCTTCTGGTCGACCAGCGCGGAAAAGACGCCGAATCCATGGTCGATGACATCGAAGCCGCCGTGCTCAGCTACCCCTATGCCGACCAATACCGCAGTTACCCTGGCCCCAACAGCAACACATTCCTGGCGCACATCGGGCGACAGGTGCCGGCGCTCAAGCTCGACTTGCCAGCGAACGCCATCGGCAAGGACTACAGGCCGTTGACGAGCCCGGTGGGGGTGTCTCCTTCCGGCTCGGGTCTGCAAATCTCGCTGCTGGGCCTGCTTGGCGTGAGCGTGGGGGTGGAAGAAGGACTGGAATTCAATGTGCTGGGTCTGAATTTTGGAATTGACCTCAAATCCCCGGCGCTGCGATTGCCTTTCTGGGGACGTTTGGGATTGAAGCATTCGGCCACGCCCAATCCACCGGACGCGAGCGGTGAATGTGGGTCATCCCCAAAACGGGGGATACCACATTTGTCAAAAAGTGTTTAGTATTCGCCTGCGGCGTTCCGGGAGGGTGTGCATGGTTCACAACTCAATTTGAGACGTCGCTGGACAGGTTTTTGCGTATTTCTCCCAATTGATGCTGCTTGTAAATAGCAAGTTTTTATGACGGTGGTTTTTAACCTTTGACTTCGGAAAGAACAATATGAATACAGTTTTCAGGAAATTCGGCGTTGCCGCTTTGGCGTTGATGCTTTTGACACAGCAATCTGTAGCATGGGCCCAAGTTGCCAATCCAAGAGGTATTGTTGTTGCCTATTCACCCACAGCTGGCATCGCGGTTCCAACACTGTCTGAGTGGGCCATGCTGGGGCTGGCGTTGCTGATGGCTGCCGTAGCTGTTTACATGTTGCGCAACAAGGCGGGTGGCAAACCGTTGGCATCCGTTATTTTGGTTTCGGCGTTGGCTCTGGGTGGTTTGAACGGGAGCAAGCTGATGGCAGATGCCAGCGCGGCCGGGCTGTTGTCTCCTGATTGTTCTGACTTCACACATTGCTCCATGACCCGCGCTGCAGGCGGCACCGTGACAACGGGTGAATATGTTTGCGGCGAAGTATCGGTTGCCAACAATACTGGCGTATCACAAACCGTGACGGGCATAAGCGCTACCGGTGCCAGCGTAACGATAGATACGACTTTTGTTAGCACCTTGCCACATTGCGCTGCCTCGCTTGTTGTACCTGTCGGGTCCGCATGCGCTGTGTACGACTCCAACCCTTGCTGAAGCAAACGTAGTATTGACCCCCTGAAGAACAATTGGTATGCTATTAATATAGTAGCTGTCTACGCAAGTTCAACGGGGGCTAGAGCCTGATTTGACACTTAAAACAGGCGTTTTTCGGCGCTTTTTTGTCACTGCGCCAGTACCGCCACAATACCCACCCCATTGGTACCGGCCACACCGCGCCAAGGAGTCATTGATGGCAGAACTCACGCAATCGCTAGTACCTGGCAGGCGCAGCCGCCGTGGCGTCGCCCCAATGAGCCTGGGGAGTTGCGGTTCGTGAAACTCGACGTGCCCACCTTGGCCCGTCTGTCACCGTTGATGGACGAGGCGCTCGAACTCGATGATGAACAACTCGATTCGTGGTTCTCCAACATCAGTGCCAGCAACGCCGACCTGATTCCAGCGTTGCGGGAACTTCTATCAAAAAAGGCGTCGGCTCAAAAGAGCGATATCCTCCAGCGAGGACCGGAATTTACCGCGCCGGGTTCGACCGCCACCCTCTCCGACTTCAAAGCGGACGATACGGTTGGCCCCTACCGCCTGATGCGCGAACTGGGACGTGGCGGCATGGGTGAGGTCTGGTTGGCCGAGCGCATTGATGGCTCGCTCAAACGCCAGGTCGCGCTCAAGCTGCCGCATAGCGCCTTGCGCAAGCGCCAGTTGGCCGAACGCTTCGCCCGGGAACGCGACATTCTCGGCAGCCTCGAGCACCCCAACATTGCCCGGCTCTACGACGCCGGTTTGACGCCAGAAGGCCAACCCTATCTGGCGCTTGAATACGTCAAGGGCGAAGCGCTGACCACTTGGTGTGATGCACGCAAGCTCGGCATCAAGGCGCGCATCGAGCTGTTTCGGCAGGTGTTCGCAGCGGTCGAATACGCGCACCGCCAACTCGTTTTGCATCGCGACCTCAAGCCTACCAACATCCTGGTCACCACCGCGGGCGAGGTTCGGCTGCTGGACTTTGGCATCGCCAAGCTGATGACCGATGGCCAGGCGCTGGAGACCGAGCTGACGCAGCTCGGCGGGCGGGCGCTGAGCCTGCAGTACGCCTCGCCGGAACAGATCCTGGGCCAGCCTCTGGGCACCACCAGCGACGTCTATTCGCTCGGCGTGGTGTTGCACGAGCTGTTGACGGGCAGCTTGCCCTACCGGCTGCAACGCGGCTCCAATGCAGCGATCGAGGAAGCCGTTCTCAATAGCGAGCCGACCCGCGCCGGCAGGACCGTGATCAGCGCCGAGCACGCTCAGGCCCGCGGCGACAATCCGCGCCACCTGCAGGTCTTGCTCAAAGGCGACATCGAGACTCTCCTGCAAAAGGCGCTGAAGAAGCCGGCGGCCGAGCGTTACGGCAGCGTCCAGGCCTTTGCCGAAGACTTCGATCGTTTCCTGAAAGGCGAACCGGTTCAGGCTAAGGCTGCGAACACGGCATACCGGTTGCAAAAATTTGTGCGACGCCATCGCTTGGGAGTGACGCTGGGCACGGCGGCCATTGTCTCGCTCCTGGCCATTACGACGACCGCGGTCATCCTTGGTCTGCAGGCGCGAGACGAATCGGCAAGGGCTGTGGCGGCACGTGACTTTCTGATCGATATGTTCCGTCAAGTCGACCCGGACCTGTCGCATGGTGCCGAAATTACCGCCAGGCAATTGTTGGACCAGGGGCAGAAGACGATTGTCACCACCCTGAACTCGCAGCCGCTCCTGCAAGCCGAACTGTTGCGTGGTCTGGCCGATGCGCAGGCCAACCTGGCGGACTATGCCAAAGCCGATCAAACCCTGGGTGAAGCGGTGAAGCGCTTCACCCTATTGGGTCAAAGGCGCGAAGCCGCCATCGCCCTGGCACAGCAAGCCGATACAGTTCAGACCATGGGCGACAACGCTCGCGCGCAAGACTTGTTGATGCAGGCGGTGGTGCGCTACCCTCAATATGCGGGCGACGCCGAATTCATGGCGCAGTATGAATCGGTGCAGGGCGCCATTGCCCAAAGCCGCGGCGATCTACCCAAGGCTCGGTTGTTACTAGTATCTGCTCTGGCGCATGCCGCCAAGGCCTATGGAGAGGAAGACCTGCGCACCGTGCCGACGGTCAGATTACTGGCCGAAATTGAAGCACAGGCGGGTGCACCGCTGGTCGCCATCCAACGGCTGGACAAGTTGCTGGCGGGCGTGGACCGAATCAAGGGTTTGCAAGCGTGGGACCTTATCGCAATTCAGATGACCCGAGCCGGTCTTGAGAATACCGCTGGTCAATTTCGCCTGGCAGCAGAGCACTTTGAAATTGCCGCCAGGCAATGCGAAATGGAACTCAACCCTGACAGCGAAACCTGCACCTCAGTAAGAAGCCGGCAGATCAGGGTACTTTTGTTGCAGGGCTATCGGGAACGTGCGCTGGGCCTGCTGCCGTCCCTGTCTACCCAGCTGGGTGTCGATGAATCGCCTCTGAGGCAGGCCGAGGCTTTGCTGTTGCTGTGTCGTGTGCTGGCACTCAATGGCAAGCAAAATGAGCGTCCAGAATTATGGGTACGCATGACGGCACTCGGCGATTCCGGGCCTGAGGTGAAGCAGCCGCAGTACGTCAAGTTGTGGGCTTTGCTGGTGCCGGCCGAGTCCCTGTTGCACGCAGGTCAGCCCGAAGCAGCCCAGGCGCTTTTGCAGCGTGTTCAATCGCGCTTTGAAGCGGGAGACCGCGCCGACCGAAGTATGTTTGGTCGCCTGCGCCTGTATCAGGGGCTGACCGCACAAGCACTCGGCCAGCACAGCACAGCTTTATCCCTGATGCAGGAAGCGAGTGCTGAATACGCCCGGTTGTTGGGGGCGGATCATCCACTGACGCTGCTGGTTTCTGTGCATCAGGCACGCGCCCTGTGCGTTACGCAGCGCAAAGACGAGGCGCTGGCGCTGCTCAATCACGCTCTGCCTTTGCTGCAAGAGGCACTGGAACCCCAAGCACCAACCTTTCTAAAGGTGCAGGCTTTGCGCAACGAGATAACCCAATCGTCTCAGATCGATCCCCGTTCGGCCCGCAAGGTCGATTTCTTTCTTTAACCAAGGGGCATCCCCGTGAATGACGCCACCAAGAAACCTCTGCCGCACGGTGATCTATATGAGTGAAGTCCTGAATCGGCGCCCGAAGGCGGCAAATCACGGTCGGGTGGTTTTGGTGGCGGGTGCAACCGGCCTCGTGGGTCGGGAAATCCTCCTGAACCTTTTAGCCGACAAAGCGGTTGCGGCGGTTCACTGTGTGGGTCGCCGACCACCTGCCGAAAAACACGCCAAGCTCACCGCCCATGTGGTGGACTTCGGCGCGCTGCCTGCCCTGCCGATGGTGGATGAATGCTTTATTGCACTCGGCACCACCATCAAGGTCGCCGGTAGTCAAGCTGCCTTCCAGGCCATAGACCTGGATGCTGTTGTGGCTATGGCTCATGCGGCCCGGGCATGCGGTGCTACAAAATTGGGAGTGGTCAGCGCCATGGGGGCAAACACCGGATCCGCTGTCTTCTACAACCGCATCAAAGGCGAGATGGAGCTTGCCCTCACCCGCATGGGGTTCAAGTGCCTGGTAATTGCGCGTCCGTCTCTGATCGACGGCGACAGGGCAGCCTTGCGCCAGCCCGGCCGCGCCAGCGAGGGCGTGGGCCTGTGGCTGGCGCGTTCACTGCGTCCCCTGCTCCCTGCCAATTACCGCGCCATCCCTGCCAGAGATGTGGCGCATGCCCTGGTCCGGACGGTCCAGGCCGCAAACCCTGGTGTGGTGACGCTCCTGTCCGGCGAAATGCAGGGCGATGCCGGCACGGCTGATAGCCGTGCCTGGAGTTAGTTTGACGGTTAGCGGCTCGACCTGGCTGACCCAGGTCACCCCGCCGATTTGACGGCCAGTACAGGACAGGAAACCGAAAGAAGAAGTTCCTGGGCAACGCTGCCCATGATGAGTTTTCCCACCGGAGACCGTTTACGCAGACCGATGATGAGCACGGATACCTGTAACGACTCGACCAATGCTTCAATTTCCTCAACCGCATTCTTGCCGCGAACATACTGTTTGATTTCGGCGTCGAGTCCGGTGTCTGCCAAAAGCTGTTGTACCCGCTCGAAGTCTGGAACATCAGCAAACGATGGGTCTTCTTTCTTCCCGCCGGGGCTGGCGTTGACCACGACCAGACGTTCATTGCGGCGTTTGGCAATTTCGATACCTTTGTCAAGGGCTGCTTGCCCCTCTGGACGCGGCACATAGGCTACAAGTATTGTCATTTGATCTCACCTTCTGTTTGACCCCATTGTATGAAACACAGGCGCGTTTGCAGGGCATCCCGGCATTTTCTTCTGTCAGACACAGGTCCCTGCGCCGCCCTGCGTTGGGTTACTATACTTATGCGCTTGTGCAGCAGACGTGTGCTGGCGCCTGCCGCTCCGGATGACGGCCCGCGTGCACTGGAGGCGCCAAGCCTTCCTACGAAGTGAGGCTCCCATGGATTTGCCAAAATTTGACATGCCCGCCCCCACTGCAATCGACAACCCGACCGCCACATCTCTGGATCGTTCTGATCAGGGCACCAATGCAGCGTTGTATCGCGCTGCTATAGGCACTGTCAACCTTGATTACTACCTGCCGATTTTTACCCGCCTGGAGGCTACCCGGGGATCCGGTCTGAGCTGGAATTCGGCCGCCTGCCAGTACACCCTGAACTGGATGATATACAGACGGCTGTGGGGGGCGGCCCTGGCTTATTGCGCCGTTGTGGCAGGCACCGTACTGGTGGTGTTTGGCGTTGACCGAAATTTTTTTCAATTTTCTGAAACGCCAGACATCGTTTTCGGAGCGGCATTGGCAATGCTGTACTTTGTGGTACCTGGTTTATACGGGAACGCCTTGTTGTTTGCCTCCACCCGCAAGAAGATGGCCAATGCGCTGGCCACCAGTCTGACCTTGTCCGGGGCCTGCATCATGCTGAGCCAGCAAGCCAGTTCGCGGAGGCGATTTATCCGGATCGTGCTGGCCAATCTGGCACTGCTGAGCGCGGCAGCGCTTGCCTACGTGATGTTTCAGACAAGCCGTGCCACACCTGTTCCTGCCGCGAACCCTGCCACTGTTTCCGCCCCACCTGCGTCAGCCGTGGCCTCCGCGGTGCGGGTTGAAAGTGTTGCATCCGGCCCCGTTGTAGCGCCATCGCCCCCTGTACCGGAAGCCAGCATATCAATTGGGAATGCGAATACGGAATCACGGCCGGCAACTTCAACGTCAACGCCGGCGACAGAACCGCATTTCTACATCAATGTAGGTCTGTTTGCGAACCCCGAAAACGCACACAACGCGCGCCGCAAACTGTTGATGGCAGGGCTGCACGCGTCAACGCAGGATTTGAAAACAAAAAAAGGCAAACGTACCCGCGTGCGGGTTGGTCCCTTTAACACGCGCTCAGAGGTGGATTCGGCCGTTGAGAAAATCCACAACATGGGTTTGGAGGCCATAGCCTTCAGCCTGTGACAAAGTTTGGCAGCATTGCGTATCATCGACATACGACTACCAGGCTATCCCGTACCATGGCAACCCTGATTGCAAACATTGATGCTGCACGCTGTTCCGGTTGCGGGCGGTGCATTGCGGCCTGTCACCTCGGTTTGTTCAGCTTTGAGCGAAGGGGATGGAGAAAAATTTCTGTGTTGCAGGACGAAGATCGTTGCAGCGGTTGTACCAAATGTGTGGCGAAATGCCCTATCGGGGTCATTGTCATGGTCAGGAAAGAACTGCGCGAAGTTATCGCACTGCCTGATTGACCGGTGTCGTGGAAGGTTTGTCATTTACCGGAAAATATTTGTTACGCTGCTGCTTTTTGAACCAGCTTTTCAGCATTCTTTGCTCGTAGCCCAGGCGGTTGTTTCCGGGGTCGCCACTGGCTAAATAGGCCATATCCTTGATATCTTCCTTACCCGATACCAAGGGCTCACCGGCTGCATTTTTGAGCGTGTAGCTGAATGACATCCTGGGCCAATAGATGTGTTTCAGGATTCGGACGTCTCGCCTGGAGGCCTGGCGCATCCAGTCCACCTCGCCGGCAAGATCGACATCAGTCACAGCAACCTCAAGCAGATAGCCGTCAGGCAATTGTTTTGCCAAATCATCGAAGATCAATTCGAAATCCCGGAACAGTTGCAGGCGAAAGTTTTCGCGCACCTCGTTGCCTTCGCGGATGTCGGTGTATTTGTCCGGTTCCTGCCAGTTGACTCTGGCTTGGCCCGCATAGGCGTGGCTACCCAGCAGCCAAGCTGTCAGGAAACAAAAAAACAGCTTTTTCATGATTCAATCTCCTTGCCTGAAGGGATGCCCAGGCGCTGCGCTAACATGTAGTCCCGGTAGGCACGACGCCACTGCTAAGACCCCTCTTCATCATAAGGAGTTCCCATGTTTCCTGAATACCGTGACCTGATTACGCAACTGAAGAAAACTGATCATCATTTCAATGGACTTCTGGAGCAACATCACGCGTTGGACGGCAAAATCGTGAAAATGGAGTCGCATGCGGAAGTGGCAACCCACGCAGAAATTGAAATACTCAAAAAAGAAAAACTGCGGATCAAGGACCAGATATACGTCATTCTCAAAAAAGCCAGCGCCTGACCCGGCAATTCCGGCAACGCTTGACCGGGTTAACTGAGGCGCATGGCACCGCTGCCAAACAGGCCGATCAAGCCGACCATGATCAAGTAGGCGGCCACAATGAAGTTAAGAAGCTTGGGCATGACCAGTATGAGAATACCGGCCAGAAGTGAGATCAGCGGCGTCAAGCCGAGGTGCAGGTTCATGGTATCTCCAGAGCGGTGAGTCAAAAATAAATACGTTTACATGATGTACCGGGGGCGGTCCTATGGTCTGTGCGTCGCCGTACAGAGGCAGGCCTGACTGGTGAAGACGACTGCGGCCCGCAATCCGGGCGAGCCGCCGACGGTTTCAGTCGTCTGCTGGCGCGTCCAGACCCGGAAACAGAATGTCGGTGTAGCCAAAGCGGCTGAAATCGCGCATGCGCATCGGGTACAGCATGCCAATCAGATGGTCGCATTCATGCTGCACCACGCGGGCATGAAAACCCTCAACGGTGCGATCAATCGCGTCGCCGTACTGGTCAACACCGGCGTAGCGTATGCGCGAAAAGCGTGGCACCACACCGCGCAGACCGGGCACCGACAGACAGCCTTCCCAATCATCGACCTCAAGCACCGTCGTGGTATCACCGGAATCGACCAGCGGCGTGATGACCGGATTGATCAGCACGGTTTTAGGCACCGGCGGTGCATCCGGATACCGCGAGCTGCGCGCATTGGTTCCAAAAATGACCAGTTGCAGGTCAACCCCGATTTGTGGCGCGGCGAGTCCCGCGCCGTTGGCTGCCAGCATGGTGTCGAGCATGTCTGTAACCAGCAGATGCAAGGCATCTGTGTCGAACCGCGTGACGGGTTGCGCGATGCGCAGCAAACGCGGGTCACCCATCTTCAGAATGTCACGCACCGCCATCAAGCATCTCCTTTAATCCCGCCTCATCCACCACGGCAATGCCGAGTTCCTGTGCTTTGGCCAGTTTGCTGCCGGCGTCGGCACCGGCCACGACGTAAGTCGTTTTGCCGCTGACGGAACCCGCTACTTTGCCGCCAGCGGCCTCAATCAGGTCTTTGGCTTCGTCCCGGCCCAGGCTGGGCAGGGTGCCGGTAATGACAAAGGTCTTGCCAGTCAGAGGCTTGGGCGCCTGCGATGCCGGTGCGCCCTCCTTCCACTTCAAGCCACTGGCGCGCAGTTGGGCCACGACCTCGCGGTTTAGCGGCTGATCAAAAAACGTACGCAAACTCAAAGCCACGACCGGTCCAATGTCGTCGACCTGCAACAACTGTTCCAGCGACGCGTTCATGATGGCGTCAAGTTGTCCGAAATGTTGTGCCAGCGCTTTGGCGGTGGCCTCGCCGACATGGCGAATGCCCAGCCCGAAGAGAAAGCGTGGCAGGGTCGTTTGCTTTGATTTTTCCAGCGCGGCAAGAATGTTCAGTGCCGACTTGTTGGCCATCCGCTCCAGCCCGGCCAGTGAAGTCAGACCCAACCGGTATAGGTCTGGTAGCGTGCGAATAATGCCGCCGTCCACCAATTGATCTACCAGCCTGTCGCCCAGGCCCTCCACCTCAACGGCCCGGCGCTGGGCGAAATGCAGGATGGCCTGCTTGCGCTGTGCGCTGCAGAAAAGCCCGCCGGTGCAGCGGTAGTCGACCTCGCCCTCTTCCCGCACAGCGGCGCTACCGCAAACCGGGCACAGCTGCGGCATGACGAACATCGGACCCCGCCGGGACTGGGCTGATTCTGGTTCAGCCTGATCTGCGGCAAGCACAACGCCAACAACTTCCGGAATCACGTCTCCGGCGCGACGCACGATCACCGTGTCGCCGACGCGAACGTCTTTGCGCCGCGCCTCGTCTTCGTTGTGCAAGGTCGCATTGGTCACTGTGACGCCACCCACGAACACCGGCGCAAGCTTGGCCACCGGTGTGAGTTTACCGGTACGACCGACTTGCACGTCAATCTCCAGCACCGTGGTGATTTGCTCCTGGGCCGGAAATTTGTGCGCCACGGCCCAGCGCGGCTCACGCGTCACAAAACCCATGCGGCGTTGCAGGGCCAGGCTATTGACTTTATAAACCACGCCATCAATATCAAAGCCAAGAGCGTCACGCTGGCGCCCGATCGACTCGTAATATGCTACTAATTCAATAGCGCCTTGTGCAATGCTGACGTGACTTGAAACCGGAAAGCCCCATGTTTTAAGGGCATTGAGCAGTGCAAAATGGCTGATAAACCCGGGGTCATCCGATGGCCATGAAACTTCCCCCACGCCATAGGCAAAGAAACTCAATGGACGCTGGGCGGCAATGGCGGGGTCCAGTTGACGCACGGCACCGGCGGCGGCGTTACGGGTATTGACAAAGGTTTTTTGTCCCTTCTCACGCTGCCTGGTGTTCAGGGCTTCAAAGTCATCGCGGCGCATGTAGACCTCACCGCGCACCTCCAGAACGGGGGGCACGGAAGCAGGCAGGCGCAATGGAATCTGTCCGATGGTCCGAATGTTTTGTGTTACATCCTCACCCAGTTCACCGTCACCACGTGTCGCCGCCTGCATCAGCACACCATGCTCATAGCGCAGGTTCATGGCCAGACCATCAAACTTCGGCTCCGCCACATACTCCACTGCAGCGGCCGACTCATCGAGTGCGAGTTCTCGGCGTACGCGAGCGTCGAAATTCTTGGCACCGCTGGCGTCGGTGTCGGTCTCCGTGCGGATACTCAGCATTGGCACCGCATGGCGTACGCTGACAAACGATTCGAGCGCACGTCCACCGACCCGCTGTGTTGGTGAATCGGGGGTGACCAGTTCGGGATGTTGCGATTCGAGGGTCTGCAACTGTCGAAACAGCCGGTCATACTCGGCGTCCGGAATGCTCGGTTCATCGAGCACGTAGTACCGATGGGCATGCTCATGCAATATACGCCTGAGCTGTTCAATGCTGGAAGGGTCAGGCCCGGCTGCTGCCTGGGACGGAAATAAGTCGTGCATTCAGGAAAACAGGCGTCGTGCCAGCGCCGAGCCGGCCGCCAGATCGTGCTGTTCCAGCGTATCGTACAAATGGTCCAGATCGGAACCTATCACTTCCATGGCCTCAGGCGGCAGCGCCAGGCTGTTGTCATCCGTGACGATGCCGTCCATGCTGGCCGCCAGCGACCGGGCGGCCTCGCACATGCGGGCAAATGGCCGTTCGGATCGCTCCACCTGGGGGACGTCCAGGTTGATAGCCAGTTCGCGGATCGCAGACAGGGCCGGGTCATCAGCCAGCGCAGCCTGCGCATCGAAACTCAGACCCAGTACCGCTGGCATACCAGGGTTGCTGGCAGGCAGCACCATGCGCCCCGGAATGGCACCAGCCACAAACCCCAAACGCGCCGCGTTTTGCTGCACATAGCCCGGACTCCAGGCGGCATTGCGGGCACGCAGCACAAACTCGAGCTGGGCGTCATGTTCGCTGGCAAACAGGTCCAGTTCGCGGGCCCGCGCAACCTCCTCCCGCATCTCGGGAAAGTCGGGTGTGCCATTGACGAGATCGCAAAAGGCCTGGGTTTTGATGACAAATTCAGAATATTCAATTTCGTTGAGTGCGCCCGATCGGTTGGCCAACTGGACTCCGGCTTGAAACGTGACGTAGCGCCGACCGACCTGGGGTATTTCCCATTGTTGTGCCGATTCATCAAAACCCTCGACCGAAAACGGTTTGCTGCCAGCCCGGCGCGTCGTTGGCATGGCAGCCAGCGCCGCGTCGCCCGATACCGGACTGTCAAGCGAAATGGACGCAATGACGTCGATCAAGGCATCCAGCAAAGGCTTCTTTTCCAGCACCGCCAAAGGAAAGTTTGCCAGGTCAAAAGCAACCGCATCAAGCTCCGGTTCAATGGCCTCACCCGTCATGGGCTGACCCTGCGATTCAGCTGGCAGGGCCTGACGGGGCAGGTTCCTTCGTGCCGTCCAGGCCGCATGCATCAGCATGACCACCAGAAGCAAACCACCCGCCAGCGCCAAACCTATCTGGAAATTGCTCATGACAACGAGTCTACTGCCACCAGCGATTTGGCGGCGTCCATATCAACTGCCACAATGCGCGACACGCCCTGCTCCTGCATGGTCACGCCGATCAGTTGTTCCGCCATTTCCATGGCAATCTTGTTGTGACTGATGAACAGAAACTGGGTTTCGCGGCTCATGCTTGAAACCAGCCTGGAATAGCGCTCGGTGTTGGCGTCGTCGAGCGGCGCATCAACCTCATCGAGCAGGCAAAAAGGTGCCGGGTTGAGCTGGAAGATGGCAAACACAAGCGCAATGGCGGTCAGTGCTTTCTCGCCACCCGACAGTAAATGAATCGTCTGATTTTTTTTCCCTGGCGGCTGGGCGATGACCTGCACACCTGAGTCAAGAATTTCGTCGCCCGTGATCACCAGTCGTGCATTGCCACCGCCAAACAGTTCGGGGAACATCTTGCCAAAGTGCTGATTGACTGCAGCAAAAGTACTTGCCAGCAATTCACGCGTCTCACCGTCAATTTTTCTGATCGCCTCGACCAGAGTTGTCATGGCCTCGGTAAGGTCAGCCGACTGGGCAGCCAGAAATTGTTGTCGTCCACGAGACGAAGCAAGTTCGTCGAGCGCCGCCAGATTGACTGCACCCAGGGCCACGATGTCACGGTTGAGACTGTCAATTTCGCCCTGCATGCCGTTCAGGCGTACGTTGCCCGCTGCAATGGACGCGGCAACTGCCGCCAAATCAGTCAATGCGTCGCTGAGCAACTGCGTATATTGCTCAAAACCCAGGCGCGCCGCCTGTTCCTTGAGTTGAAATTCGGTAATGCGCTGGCGCAACGGATCGAGCTCGCGTTCGAGCTGCAGGCGACGCTCATCACTGGCGCGCAATTTGGCAGTCAGGTCGTCGTACTGACTACGCTGAGCGCCCAAACGCTGCTCCCGCTCAAGTTTCACCGACAGGGCGTTTTGCAAACCACCCCGGGCCGCAGCATCGTTCAAGCGCGCCAACTCTTCGTGAGCTCTTTGTGCCTCCGCCTTGATGGAATCCATCTGCTGTGCTGCGGTTTCAATGGCCCGCGCCAACTCGGCCTTGCGCGCATCGAGACTGCGCACGGAAAAAACCGCCTCCTGGGCCTGCCGCTCCAGACTACGCTGCTGCTGCCGGCATTCGTTGAGTTGTCTCTCGGCACCGATGACCTTCTCATCAAGTTGGGCGTGGCGCTCCTGAGTATCAGCCAACTGCATGTCCAGTTCTTCAAAGCGCCCCTGCGTCATCACCCGACGCTCCTGCAAATCGTTTAACTGGTCATCCACCTCAGCCAGGTCGGCGTCAATTTGCTCGCAGCGCGCACGTGTCTGCTCGACCAACTGGGTCAACCGCAGTGTTTCCACCTGCAATTCATGAGCTTGGCTCTGGCTTTGGGCTGCGTCCCGGCGCGCCACCAACAAACGCTGCGACGCATCGCCATACGCTGCCTCCGCGCGAACCAGTACGGTACGGGTTTCATCATTAATCAAAGCCTGCGCCCGGATCTGTTTTTCCAGATTTTCAATTTCCTGAGCACGAGCCAGCAATCCGGCCTGCTCGGAGTCAGGCGCATAAAAACTCACGCTGTGGGGGCCCACGGCGTGTCCGGATTTCACAAAAATAAGTTCCCCCGGCTGCAAGCCACTGCGGTTGGCCAGGGCAGCTTCCAGACTGGCCGCAGTGAAACAGCCATGCAACCAATCGGCCAGAACCGCTTTTTGACCAGCATCTTCAACCCGCAATAAATCCGACAGTTGGGGTAGTGACGCGCTTCCCCGGGGTCTTGCTGCCAATGGCAGGTTGTAAAACGCCAGCTTGGCCGGTGGCGCGTCGCCGGCGAAGGCACAAACCATCTCCAGGCGCGACACTTCCAGGGCGCCGAGGCGCTCGCGCAACGCACCTTCCAACGCGCTTTCCCAGCCCTGTTCAATGTGAAGACGTGTCCACAATCCAGCTAAATTGTCCAAACCGTGTTTGGCCAGCCAGGGCTGCAACTTGCCGTCGGTCTTTACCTTTTCCTGCAATGCTTGCAGCGCCTCCCGGCGTGCCGACAAGTCGTTCAAACGCGCTGATTCAGTGTTGACGGCATGTTGCTGCTGACGCCGGTTGTCATCCAGCTGCGGAACTGTCACCTGTAGTTCAAGCAAGCGCACTTCTGCCGTACGTGCCATATCCTGAGCCTGCTCGAGCCGGGTTTGCAGGTTGACGAGCTGGGCCATGTCAGGCGCAGTGAGCGCGTTTCTGTCCAGGCTCAAACGTTCGCGCCGGCCACTGAGTTGGCGCGCTTGCTCTTCGATGCCGCGCTGCTCGGCCGCCAGAACCTGAATTTGCTGCTGGACCTGGGCGACACTGGCACGCTGCCCGTTGGCCTGTGTTTGCGCCAGACGCAATGCATCTTCCATATCGGGTAACTGCCGGGCCTGGTCTTCCAGTTGTGCCGCCAGAAGACCGGCTTTTTCTTCGCCAACCAAAGCCAATTCAAGCAGACTCTCAATTTCCACCCGCGCCTCATCCTTGCGTGTCGTCCATTGGGCACCTTGTTCGTGCAAAGTAACCAGACGCTGCTCTACCCGCTGACGACCCTCCACCACAAAACGGATTTCTGCTTCCAGCCGCCCAACCTCGGCACTGGCTTCGTATAGCAAACCCTGTGCCTGGTTAACCTGATCACCCGCCGCGTAATGGGCCTGCCGCACGGTTTCCAGTTCTGCCTCGATGTGGCGCAAATCAGCCATCCGGCTTTCCAGTGCGTTGGCAGCGCCCAAGGCATCGGTTCTGACTTTGGTCTGTTCGTTCTCACACTCGGTTCGCTTGAGAAACCAGAGCTGATGCTGCTTGAGCAGCGCGTTGGCCGACAGGGTGTTGTAGCGTTGGGCCACTTCAGCCTGCTTTTCGAGCTTCTCCAGATTGGCATTGAGCTCACGCAGGATGTCTTCCACCCGAGTCAGGTTTTCGCGGGTATCAGACAGGCGGTTTTCAGTCTCGCGGCGACGTTCTTTATACTTTGAAACACCGGCTGCTTCTTCCAGAAAAAGTCGCAGCTCTTCGGGTTTGCTTTCAATAATGCGGCTGATGGTGCCCTGGCCGATGATGGCGTAGGCTCGCGGCCCCAGCCCGGTGCCCAGAAAAACGTCCTGCACGTCGCGTCGACGCACCGGCTGGTTGTTGATGTAATAACTGCTGGTGCCATCCCGTGTGAGCACGCGCTTGACGGCAATCTCGGCGAATTGACTCCACTGGCCGCCAGCACGGTGGTCGGCATTGTCAAACACCAATTCAACGCTGGCGCGACTGGCAGGCTTGCGGGTGGTGGTGCCATTGAAAATAACATCCTGCATCGACTCGCCGCGAAGTTCGGATGCTTTGGACTCTCCGAGTACCCAGCGCACTGCGTCCATGATGTTGGACTTGCCGCAACCATTGGGCCCGACCACTCCCACCAGTTGGCCCGGTAACATGAAATTGGTCGGTTCAACAAAAGACTTGAAACCTGATAACTTGATTGAATTAAGACGCACGGGTCAATATTGCTTTCGGTTGTTGATCGGGAGTTATCGGATTCGGGCTACCAGTGGACCAGAGGTGCCGTCATGATAACGTGCATGCCTCATCAATCTGCATCACTCTGCCGTTCCCACTCATGTGCGCTATTTCCATTACCGCACGGGGCGACAGGTCTTTCAGTTTGTGGTCGCTCCAGGCTTGACGCCAGCGGCGCGCTCCCGGCAATCCATGCCGCAAACCCAGCATGTGGCGGGCGATGGCCGGCCAGAGTGTCCCGTTCTCGGCGGCCTCGCGGGCCATGTAGTCGCACATTTTCTCCTCAATTGACTCGCGTGTCGTGCCGGTTGCATCGGCTCCATAAAAAAGCGAGTCCCAGGACGCCAGCCACCAGGGATTGTGGTAGGCTTGGCGGCCAAGCATGGCGCCGTCCAGGTAACATAAATGCCGGGTAATCTGCTCATTGGTCGTAACGCCACCGTTGACGACAATGGTGAATGCCGGGAAGTCATTTTTGAGCCGGTAAGCCAGCTCGTAACGCAGCGGTGGCACTTCGCGATTGGCCTTGGGGCTCAAGCCATCGAGCCAGGCATTGCGCGCGTGCACGATGAAGGTGTTACAGCCTGAATCACCGACGGTGCCGACAAAATCCCGCACAAAGTCGTAACTCTCGGTCTTGTCGATGCCAATGCGGTGTTTGACGGTTACCGGTATCGCCACCGCATCGACCATCGCTTTGACGCAATCTGCCACCAGACGCGGCTGCGCCATCAAGCAGGCACCAAAGGTACCGCGCTGCACCCGCGCGCTGGGACAACCACAGTTCAGGTTGATCTCGTCATAACCCCAATGTTCACCGAGTGTCGCGCATCGTGCCAGATCAGCCGGTTCGCTGCCGCCGAGTTGCAACCCGAGTGGATGCTCTTCAATGTTGTATCTTAAATGTCGAGGCACGTCGCCATGAATTAATGCACCGGTTGTCACCATCTCGGTATAAAGAAGTGCATGGCGCGACAGCAAACGATGAAAAAACCGGCAATGGCGGTCGGTCCAGTCCAGCATGGGCGCAACACATAACTTCCAGCGTTCGGCGGAGATGGCTTTCGGGTTCGGCATGATGCCAATTATCCCCGCCACGCCGGATTCAGCAGTCAGGGCGTTACGCACCAGGGCGCAGCATTGTGGACGAACCCCATCCACAAAGCCCAGGCCGAACTGGCCGCCAAAGCCAGTCCGGCCAGACGCACACCCCAACCACCGGCGTCCTCCCTGCGCAAACGCAGCCAGAGCCATGGTCCTGCCATCATGGAGACACTGGTACCCAACGCAAACAGTGCCATGACGATCGCCCCCTCAACAACATTGCCTGTCAAGGCGGCAACCAACAGTGCCGAGTAAAGCAAACCACAGGGTAAAAACGTCCAGAGCATCCCTATGACCAGTGGTGCCCCACGCCCCCGTCCCGCTGCCAGGGCGCGGGCACCAGACCAAATTTTTCGACCGGCATGCTCCAGCCAGACCGGCTGCTGCGCCCGCCATAACAGGAGCATCCCGAGTACCAACGTGCTTAAATGGAAAAATGTCCAAACCGGGCGCAACGCTGCCGACTGCACCGTCAACCAGCCCAAGCCCTGCATTGAAGCAGCAGCCAGGCCGCCCAGACCGGCATAGCCCATCATCCGTCCAAGCTGAAAGCTCCAGAGAGCCGAATCTTTGCGCTGTCCGGCCGCTTGTCCGATACCGACGCAGGCCGCACCACACATGACAACGCAGTGCGGCCCCCCGGCAAGGCCCATCAGCAGGGCCGTGACAGCAAGCGTGGTCTGCACGGACCTTGAATCAGATAATCTTCGAAAAACGTGCGCGCGTACGGTCGGTCTGCAGATAGCGGTCAAACACCATCGCCACTGCACGCACAAAGAACCAGCCCATCGTGGTAACTTGAATGCCTGATTCATCCAGTGTCACCAAGCCCTGGTCGGCGAGTTTGTACAAGGCTTCGATTTCTGACGCGAAGTAACTTTTAAATTCCACCAGGTGAGCAAGTTCAATGGATTCGAACAGAACTTCCCCCTGGCACATGAGGGCCATGATGACGGCCCGGCGAACCAGATCGTCGCGTGACAAGCCCAGACCGCGCACTACCGGAAAGCGACCCTGATCCAGATAGTCGCAATACTCTTCCATGGTTTTTGCGTTTTGGCTATAAGTCGCACCAATTCGGCCAATGGAAGAAACCCCCAAACCGATCAGATCGCAGTCGGGTTGTGTGCTGTAACCCTGAAAATTGCGGTGCAGGCGCCCTTGTCGCTTGGCAATTGCCAGCGCGTCAGTCGGCAGTGCAAAGTGGTCCATTCCTACATACACATACCCGGCGCCCATAAAAGCCGCCATGGAACGCGCCAACATGGCAACTTTGGCCGCACCACTGGGAATCTCTACAGTTGAAATTCGGCGTTGCGGCTTGAAACGCTCTGGCAGATGCGCATAGGCATAGAGTGCAATCCGCTCTGGACGCAACTCAACAACCTGTGCCAGCGTACGGTCAAACGACTCGGGGTTCTGTTGCGGCAGTCCATAAATCAGATCGACGTTTATCGAGTCAAAATTTCGCTCGCGTGCCGCCGCGACCAGCGCAAATACCTGCTCTGCAGGTTGCACCCGATGAACCGATTTTTGTACTTCAGGGTCAAAATCCTGGACACCAAAGCTTAAACGATTGAAGCCAAGCTCGGCCAGTGTGTCGAGCCGCGAGGCGTCAATGGTTCGAGGATCAACCTCAATTGAGTATTCCCCACCTGGCGCCAGATTGAAACTACGCCGCAGCATGCCCATCAACTCGCGCAACTCATCATCAGTCAGAAATGTCGGGGATCCACCACCCAGATGCAATTGCGTCACCGTTTGCCCGACACCAATTTGAGCCGTATGCAAATCGACTTCCCGGCTCAAATAGCGTAAATAGGGCGCTGCGCGATCATGGTGTTTGGTAATAATCTTGTTACAAGCACAGTAATAACACAATGATTCACAAAACGGGATGTGAACATACAGGGATAACGGCAAGCTCGTTGCTGCCGCACCAACACGTCTCAGCGTCAGCGCTTGGGTGTAATCTTCCACCGAAAAAGCTTCAACAAAGCGGTCCGCCGTTGGGTAGGACGTGTAACGTGGCCCCGACACGTCAAAGCGACGTAGCAGGTCTTCGGAAATGGGTTCAGCAACTGCTGCGTTCATGAAAGCTCCTTGGCAAGGTTGTCTAATATGCCTGAAAAGTCAGGATTTTTCTTGATGTTCATCAAAAGACACTAGGATTGAATTCTTTGAAAATTTGACCGGTGTCAGGTCGATTTTGAAATTAGTGCCAAAATCGGGGCCATGAACCCCCAAACCATCAAAGTAGCCTGCTCCAACTGCAATCTGCGGGAACTGTGCATGCCCGTAGACCTGAGTGCCGAGGAACTGGACCGCATTGATCACCTCGTTGCCGCCAGACGCAAGATTAAACGCGGGACTACACTTTTTCGCAACGGCGAGAAGTTCACCAGCTTGTATGCCATTCGAACCGGATTTTTCAAGACGTGCGTAGCGTCGGAAGATGGACGGGACCAGGTAACAGGGTTTCAAATGGCGGGCGAAATTGTCGGTCTTGATGGCATTGTGAACGACCATCACACCTGCGATGCAGTGGCCCTGGAAGACGCAGAGGTCTGCGTGATGCCATTTGAGCGCCTGGAAGAATTATCACGGGAAGTAAACGCCCTGCAGCACCATGTGCACAAAATCATGAGTCGCGAGATCGTGCGGGAACACGGTGTCATGCTGTTGCTCGGCAGCATGCGTGCCGAGGAACGGCTGGCAACTTTTCTGCTAAATCTTGTACAACGACTGCACGCCCGGGGCTTTTCCCAATCAGAGTTGATACTTCGAATGACGCGTGAAGAGATTGGCAGCTTTCTCGGTTTGAAGCTTGAAACAGTGAGCCGGACATTTTCAAGATTTGTTGAAGAAGGCATTGTTGAGGTCAAGCAGCGTCACGTCCGCATTCTCAACACCGACGCGTTGCGGGATATTGTCAATCCGAAAGCCAGCACCTGACTTCGGTTGCAATCCCGACTGAAACATCCACAATTCGCAGGTTTGATGGCGTCCTCCGCATCACCCGTTACGGGTGTAGCGTTGAGACATGAACACATCAAGACACCCGGTTTTTACGGCGACTTCGCCTGAATAACGGGTGTCAGTAACTGTCGGAAACTCACTTCGCCGGAGCGCCTGCCTTGTTCGAAAGTCCCCAGACATAGGACGCCAGCACGTGAATCTGGGCCTCAGTAAACTTGTCAGCGTGGGCTGGCATCTGGTTTACCTTGCCGTTGTTAATCATGGCAATGATAGCCGCCTCGCCATAGCCGTGTAGCCAGATATTGTCAGTCAGATTGGCTGATCCAATCGCTTGCATACCCTTACCGTCAGGTCCATGGCAAGCTGCGCATACGACGAACTTTTCTTTCCCGAGCGACGCGCGAACTGAATCATGCGGGCTGCCAGACAGGCTCAAAACGTACTGGGCAACGTTTTTAACATCGTCCGCGGTACCGACAGCGGCTGCAATCGGCGGCATGTTGCCAATTCGGCCCTTGCTAATGTTTGCCTTGATGATGTCTGGTGAGCCGCCACCAAGCCAGTCGTTATCAGTCAAATTGGGAATACCCTTGTTGCCGCGGGCATCAGAACCATGGCATTGGGCGCAGTTGTTCATGAACAAACGTTCCCCAATAGCCATTGCCTGGGCGTCTTTCGCCACGTCTTCCGGCTTCATTGCGAAATACTTGGCGTACAACGGCGCGGTCTCCGCATTGCCCTTGTCGACTTCCGCCTTGTGCTGACCGGTCGAGGTCCACGCCAACCTGCCAGCATAGGTACCAAGACCTGGATACAAGGCAAGATAGACCAACGAAAACACAATGGTGATGACAAACAGCCAGGCCCACCAGCGTGGCAACGGGTTATTCATCTCACGCAAATCACCATCCCAGACATGACCAGTGCTGTTGTCACTGGCGGTCATCGCCTTGGCCTTGCCACTAAACCAAAGCAGCAAAAGACAGGCCAGAATGCTGACCAAGGTGATTCCGGCGACATAAATCGACCAGAAGTTACTTGTAAAGTCGCTCATTTTTTTTCCTTAGATTGCGGTTCTTCAGTCTTGCTCGAAAGGGAGGTTGGCCGCCTGCTCGAAATCGGCAGCATTGCCACGTGAGTAGGCCCACACGACAATTCCAATAAACGTAATCAGGCCGACCACTGTGGCCAACGAGCGCAAGGTGTTGATATCAATTTCCATAAAAATTGCGCCCCCCTTACTTGACAAAGGTTCCCAAGACCTGCAGATACGCAATGACCGCTTCAATTTCCTTGACGTCCTTAAGATCTCCGGACGATTTGGCTATTTGCTCATCGGTATAAGGCACTCCCACGGTGCGCAACGCTTTCATGTGCGCCGGCATGGAAGCTGCGTCGACATTGTCTTTAAGCAACCATGGATAGGCCGGCATATTGGACTCGGGCACCACGTCGCGCGGATTGTTCAGGTGGTCGCGATGCCATTGATCACTGTACTTGGCGCCGACCCGGTGAAGATCAGGGCCTGTGCGCTTGCTACCCCACTGGAACGGATGGTCGTAGACAAACTCACCAGCCACCGAATAGTGACCATAACGCAGAGTCTCGGCACGAAATGGCCGGATCATCTGCGAGTGGCAGTTGTAACAGCCTTCACGGGTATAAATGTCGCGCCCCGCCAGCTGCAATGCCGTGTATGGCAGCAACCCCTTGACCGGTTCAGTGGTCGACTTCTGGAAGAACAGGGGAACAATTTCCACCAATCCTCCGAACAACAACACCACGAGGATCAAAACGATCATCAGGAAATTGTTGGTCTCTATCTTTTCATGCGACAGTCCGCCGCTTGCGTTGTTATTTGCCATGGTAATTTCCTCCTCAGGCGTGGACAGCGTGGGCAACAGCGGCCGGAATGGTCACCGCGACGGAGCGGCCATTGGTCGCTGTCTTGAGTACGTTCCAGAGCATGATCAACATGCCGCCAAGGTAGAGAAGCCCACCCAATAGACGCAACGCATAGAACGGAAAGGTGGCTTTGACTGATTCAACAAAGGTGTAGGTCAATGTGCCGTCCGTGTTGACGGCGCGCCACATCAAGCCCTGCATGACGCCGGCAATCCACATGGCAGCGATGTAAATCACAATACCGATCGTTGCAGTCCAGAAGTGCACCTCGATTGCCTTGATGCTGTACATCTGTTTCTGCCCAAACAGGCGCGGAATCAGGTAATACATACTGCCCATGGTGACCAGGCCAACCCAGCCCAACGCACCTGAGTGCACGTGGCCGACGGTCCAGTCGGTGTAGTGCGACAAGGCATTGACCGTCTTGATTGACATCATCGGACCCTCAAAAGTCGACATGCCATAGAAGGACAACGACACGATCAGAAAGCGCAGGATCGGGTCGTCGCGCAGTTTATGCCAGGCGCCCGACAGCGTCATGATGCCGTTGATCATGCCGCCCCAGCTCGGGGCCAGCAGAATCAGGGAGAACACCATTCCGACAGATTGGGTCCAGTCCGGCAACGCTGTGTAATGCAAATGGTGCGGACCCGCCCACATATAGGTGAATATCAGTGCCCAGAAGTGAACAATCGACAGGCGGTAGGAGTAGACCGGGCGCTCAGCCTGTTTGGGAACAAAGTAGTACATCATGCCCAGGAAGCCCGCCGTCAGGAAAAAACCGACTGCATTGTGCCCATACCACCATTGCACCATGGCATCCTGCACGCCGGCATAGGCGGAGTAGGATTTCATGAAACCGGCCGGAATTGCGGCACTGTTAACCAGATGCAACAAAGCCACCGCGATGATGAACGCACCAAAAAACCAGTTGGCCACATAAATGTGGCGAACTTTTCGGGTGCCTATGGTGCCAAAAAACACAATGGCAAATGAAACCCAGACCAGGGTGATCAGGATATCAATCGGCCATTCGAGCTCGGCATACTCCTTGCCGCTGGTGTAACCCAAGGGCAAAGAAACGGCTGCCGCCAGAATAACCAGTTGCCAACCCCAAAAAGTAAAGGCCGCCAATTTGTCACCAAACAGACGGACGTGACAGGTGCGCTGCGCAACATAGTAGGCTGAGGCAAATAACCCGCAACCACCGAACGCAAAAATAACTGCGTTGGTATGCAGCGGACGCAATCGACCGTAGGTGAGCCATGGAATGCCAAGGTTGAGCTCGGGCCAGGTTAGCTGGGCGGCAATGATTACCCCTACCAGCATACCAACCACACCCCAAACCACGGTCATGATGGCGAACTGCCGGACAACCTTGTCGTTGTATGTTGTTGCCGTCGTATTTGAAAATGCCATATCCACCTCTTCTCAGTTAGTTTGGCTTGAGTTTCCAATGCCAAATCAGTACAACGGTTGATTTACATCAACCCCACAAAATAAATAATATTAATCCTTAAGAATCCTTTCGCCCTCGGACTCGATATCTTCGAACTGGCCGTGATAGATCGCCCACCAAAGTCCAGCCAGAATAAAAAACACAAGGATAACGGACAAAGGAATCAGCAAGTACAAAATATCCATCAAAAACTTTCCGCCACCCTGGCGTCGACTGACAAACGCAAGGCATTGAGTACAACCAACAATGAACTAAGCGCCATACCCAGGCCGGCCAACCACGCTGGCAGCCAGCCAAGCACGGCCAGCGGCACACATACAGCGTTGTACAGGGCGGCCCACCAAAGATTTTGGCGCACAATCCGCAGCGTTCGATGCGCCAGGAAGAAGGCGTCAGCGACTGCACCGAGCTGGTCACCCAGCACCACGAAGTCTGCCTGCGCCTGCGCCAGTGGCACAGCCTGGCCAAACGCAAAGGAGACGTGGGCACCGGCCAATACCGGTCCATCGTTGAGTCCATCCCCGACCACGGCCACTTTCTTGCCGAGCCGTTGCGCGTCTTTCAAATAATTCAGTTTGTCCTGTGGCGCGCAATTTCCCTGAAACGTAGCAATACCAACCCGCCCCGCGACCCGGGCGACCGCCTGCAAGCGGTCGCCCGACAGCAATTGGACGTCAATGCCTGCACCTTGCAGTGTGGCCACCGTATCCATTGCATCCCGGCGCACCTCTTCCTGCAACTCAAATGTGGCCAGCCAGCCGGTTTCATCACTCAGGCACGCTTGCACCGAATCTGACCGTGCCAGGTCAACGCCGCAAAAACTGGCCGAACCCAGACGTAACTCTGTTCCCAGTGGCACACCGTCACAGCTGGCTGACCCCGATACGCCGCTCCCGGCAATCTCACTGACTGTTTCAACTTTCCATTGTTGACGTGATTCGATTTTCGCGGCGGCGCTGGCCAGCGCCTTCGATACCGGGTGCAGGGAATACTGGGTCAATGCACCAGCCATCGCCAGCGCCTGGTCGCTTGTGACCCCTTCACGTACCTGGGTCGCCACCAGTACCATCGCGTCGCGTGTCAAGGTACCCGTTTTGTCAAACACGACGGTGTCAATGCCAGCCAGCGCTTCCAGTGCCCCAAGGCGACGCACCAGCACACCGCCGCGTGCCAGCGTACCTGCTGCGGCCAGCATCGCGGCCGGCGTCGCCAGTGACAGCGCGCAGGGACAAGTGACAACCAGCACGGCTACCGCGATCATCAGCGCGTGTCCGGGATCACGTTGCCACCAAAAAACACATGCCAACCCGGCGGCAAGCAGTACCGCAATCAGGAAGGGTCTGGCAATCTGATCCGCCAGCCGGGCAATGGGCGGCTTCCCGGTAGACGCGCTTTCCATCAGCGCCACGATCTGGGCAAACCGGGTTGCGTGGCCGACCCGCTCGACCCGAACCTGAACCACCGCAGTCAGGTTGTGACTGCCAGCAACAATCAAACCACCGGTGCCGCGCCTGACCGGGCGTGACTCGCCGGTCAGCAGTGCCTCATCGGCCATCGTATTGCCAGCCAGCACAACGCCGTCAACTGGAAAGGTCTCGCCTGGCAAAACCCGAATAACGTCGGCCGGGCGCAAACGGCGTACTGGCACACGTTCAAAGGTACCATTTGCGCCAAGACGGGCGGCGCTATCGGGCAGACGGTTCATGAGTGCCTCAAGTGCTCCGGCGGTTTTGTCCCGCAGACGCAGTTCCAGCCAGCGACCCGAAAGCAGGAAAAAGACAAACATGGTGAGTGAGTCGAAATAGACCTCACGGCCAAAGTTTCCCAAAGGGTCAAAGGTACCCACCGTACTGACCACGAATGTAATCAGCATGCCCAGCGCGACCGGCAAATCCATGCTGATGCGGCGCTGCAGGACGTCCCGCAACGCGCTGCTGAAAAACGGACCGCAAGAGAACAGAATGACCGGCAGCGTCAGCACCCAGGACGCCCACCGCAGCAGTTGCTCCATTTCTGGCGCCAGATCTCCAGGCGCAGCGACGTAAGCGGGATAGGCGTACATCATGACCTGCATCATGCACAGTCCGGCTACCGACAATCGCCACAGTGCTTTGCGTGATTCGGCTCTTCGGCGTTCACGGGCATAGGTGTCGTTGGCCGGCACGGCACGGTAGCCAGCTAGCTGCACCGCCTGCATCCAGTCTGACGGTTTTACCTCATCTGAACACCAAACCACTCGCGCCCGGTGACTGCCCGCGCTTACCGCTGCCTGTTTCACCCCGGGCACACTCAGAAGTGCATCTTCCAGGGTCAGGGCACAGGCGGCGCAGTGCATGCCTTCCATCAAGAGATTGGATTCCCAGAAATTTGTACCCTGGGCATAGGGACGACTAAATGCAGCCCATTCCAGTGGATCATCCAGCAACCGCAGCATCTCCAGGGCTGCGCCGGTGACGGGTTCCTCCGTTGGGTTCCCAGCGTGCGTATCGTCAGGGGTTTGAGGCGTCGCCGGGGTGACAGCGGGAATGGCAATTGGCATGGGGTTCGGCAGTGCGCAGCGATGAAACCAGTTTACCTGACGAAAATCAAGCCGGCTCCCGACGACACGCGTAAGCTGGGGGTTTTACACAACAGGAGCCTTTCATGTATCAAAGAATTCTTGTCGCTACCGACGGTTCGACCCTGTCGAAAAAGGCAGTCACCAGCGCCATTGCGCTGGCCGCGTTGACGGGTGCCGAGTTGGTCGCCCTGAAAGTCATTCCGCGTTACCCGCAAAGCTACTTTGAAGGCGGTCTGGCCCTGCAGGCAGCAGAAGTCAGCCGGGTTGAGAAACAATGGGCCGATGACGGCCAGGCGATCGTCGACGCGGTGCAGAAAGCCGCTCTCGTCAAAGGCGTCAAAACCAAAGCCATCACCGTGAAATCAGATCTGGTCTCCGACGCTGTCATCGGCGCCGCCAAAAAGCACAAATGCGATCTGATCGTGATGGCCTCGCATGGCCGGCGCGGTATCAAGCGGCTGCTGCTGGGCAGCGAAACTCAGCAGGTATTGACACATTCCCACGTGCCCGTTCTGGTTTTACGTTAAATATGCTTCAAACGTCCGTGC
Organism: uncultured beta proteobacterium; assembly: GCA_963750815.1. Lineage (GTDB taxonomy): Bacteria > Pseudomonadota > Gammaproteobacteria > Burkholderiales > Burkholderiaceae_C > Rhodoferax. The sequence continues at coordinate 2,252,303 of CAVVRS010000002.1, read as the reverse complement.
AGCAGGCACGGACAGCTATGTTATATATAGCGTAGCGGCTGCTATCCAGGGCCGAATCGGGCGCGCAGCACATTTTTTTGCACTTTGCCCATGCTGTTGCGCGGCAGGGCGTCAAGCACGTGGCACTGCTTGGGCACCTTGAAGTTGGCCAGCATTGACTTCAGTGTGGCGATGATCTCTGCCGGGTCGAGCATGGCACCCGGCCTGGCAACCACAACCGCCACGCCCACTTCACCAAAATCTGCATGCGGCACGCCAATCACGGCACTTTCTGCCACGCCGGGCAACTCGTTGATATAACCCTCAATCTCGGCCGGATAAACGTTGTAGCCACCGCTGATGATCAGGTCTTTGCTGCGCCCGACGATGGTCACATAGCCCAGCGCATCAATTTTTCCGACATCGCCGGTTTTAAAGTAGCCGTCCGCCGTAAATTCCTCGGACGTTTTTTCCGGCATGCGCCAGTAACCCTTGAATACATTGGGCCCTTTGACCTGAATGTTTCCGATTTCCCCCACGGCCACTGGCTGACCGCCATCATCCTGCACCCGCAGACTCACCCCGGGTAACGGAAACCCGACGGTACCGCCAAGCCGCCCGCCTTGCGCGCCGTTGTAGGGATTGGAGGTCAGCATCACGGTCTCGCTCATGCCATAACGCTCCAGAATGGTGTGGCCGGTTTTAACCCGCCACGCGTTGAACGTTTCAATCAGTAAAGGCGCTGACCCGGCGATGAAGAGCCGCATATGACTTGCTGCCTGCTGGTCAAGCCCCGGTTCGGCCAGCAAACGCACATAGAGTGTGGGTACCCCCATGAACACGGTTGCCTCCGACATTTTTTGAATCACCAGTCCGGGATCAAATTTGGCCAGCCAGATCATCTTGCTGCCGTTGAGCAGAGCGCCGTGAATGGCCACAAACAAACCATGTACGTGGAAGATGGGCAAGGCGTGAATTAGTACGTCACCACCCTCGCCTTCACTGCGCCAGCCCCAATAGTCTTTGAGTACCTGCGCATTGCTCAGAAGATTACCGTGCGTCAGCATGGCCCCTTTGGAGCGACCTGTAGTGCCGCTGGTGTACAAGATGGCGGCCAGGTCATCGGCATCCTTGACAGCGATAACGTGCTGGTCAGGGCAATGCGCTGAGCGCTCCAGCAGTGAACCGGTTCGGTCGTCATTGAGCGTGAACACGTAGCGCGTGCCCACCCTGAACGCAATTTTGCTGACCCAGCCAAAATTGCTGGTTGTGCACACAACAACAGCGGGTTCGGCATTGCCAATGAAGTACTCCATCTCAGCGCTTTGATAGGCGGTATTGAGCGGCAGGAAAACAAAACCGGCGCGCAAAGTCGCCAGGTACAACACCATCGCCTCAACCGACTTTTCCACCTGCACGGCGATGCGTGAACCGGCTGGCAGATCCAGCGATGCCAGCAGGTTGGCCATCATGGCGGTGGCGCGCTCCAGATCACGCCAGGAATAAAACAGGCCGTTGTCGGTTTCGACCGCGATGCTGTCCAGAGCCTTGGGGAATGCCGCGCGAAGTGCGGCAAAGAGATTGCCGTTGCCAGAAATAGTGCTGCTATGTGTGTTCATATCGGTGTCGAATTTTCAAAATGCAGGCTGTCTCTTTTCCAGAAAAGCCGAAATTCCCTCACGGTGTTCAACGCTGTCTGCATAGGCGTAACTCCTGTCATTGTCAGTTGCCATGGCATCAGCAGGCTCTCGCGCCTTGTCGACGAGTGCAAGCGAGGCATTGAATGCCCGAAGTGTCTTTTTATTGAGACGCGCTGCCTGGGGTGCCAGTGCCGCAATCCGCTGCGCGGTGGCCTGCACCTCGTTGGCCAGTTTGTCCCCGGCCAGCACCCGGCTGACAAACCCCGCAGTCTTCATATCGGTCGCGCTGAATATCGCCGCCTCCAGCAGCATTTGCCGAACCGTGACCAGACCCACCTCGCGAGCCACCAGTTCGGCCTCGCGCGGTGCCATCGGAAAACCAAGCCGGGCGATGGGTGCGCCGAACCTGGCGCCATGGCTGGCCAACCGGATATCACAGCAACTGGCAATCTCGATACCCGCCCCCATGCAATTGCCTTCAATCCGTGCCACGATGGGCAGGTTGCAATCCAGCATGGCTTGCAATGCACCCCAGACATCTGTTTCATGGAACTCGCGCAAGCTGGTTTCCTGAAACCGGAAGCTTGCGTATTCGGAAATATCGCCACCCGCGCAGAAATTGCCGTTTTCGCCACTCACCACTACACAGCGGACGTCGGTGCTGCCATGCAAACTCACAAAAGCAGAGCGCAGCTCACGCCACATGCCACGCGACATGGCGTTGAACTTGCCAGCATGCGACAAGGTGACCGTGGCCACCGATGCCGAAATTGCCAATGCCACACTGCCGCTCATGATCTGACGGTCGGCACACCCATGACCACGTCCGGCAAACCGGTGGCAATACCAGGAAAAATACAAATCAGCAGCACGGCCAGAAACATCAGCAGCACAAACGGCAACACGCCCCAAATGATCTCGCTCAGCGAAATATCGGGGGCGATGTTCTTGATGACAAAAATATTCAGACCCACCGGGGGATGAATCAGGCCAGCCTCCATCACGATAGTCATCAGCACGCCAAACCAGATCAGGTCAAAACCTGCGGCTTTCAGGGGCGGCAGGATGATCGGCGCCGTCATCAGGATAATGCTCACAGGTGGCAGAAAAAAGCCCAGCAAAATCACCATCAGCAAGACCGCCGCCAGCAACACCCACTTGGACAAATGCATGCCCACCACCCACTCGGCCGCAGACTGGCTGATGTGCAGGAAGCTCATCACATACGAAAACAGCAGCGACATGCCAATAATCATCATCAGCATGGTTGATTCGCGCAGCGTCGCGCTGAGAATGGGCGCCACATCCCTGGGCCGCCAGACACCATAGATCGTTGCGATCAACGCCAGCGCCAGCAACGCACCCAGTCCGGCGGTCTCGGACGGCGTCGCAAAGCCGCCATACAAAGCCACCATCACGCCGATCAAGAGCAGCACAAAGGGCACGACGCGCGGCAACATCTCAAATTTTTCCCGGTTGGTAAAGGTTTCCCTGTTGAGCAGCGCCGACGCCGCACCGGAGCGCTCATATTCGGCCTGCGCCAGGCTGTATTCCTTGCGGTAGCGCCAGGCCGCGTAGACGGCAAACAAACCCACCAGCAGTACGCCAGGAAATATGCCAGCCAAAAACAGTCGCCCAAGCGACTGCTCGGCCGCAACCGCGTACAAAATCATGGTGATCGATGGCGGCAGCAAAATGCCCAGCGTTCCGCCCGCTGCAATGATACCGGCCGCAAAACCTGGCGAGTAGCCGCGCTTGCGCATCTCGGGAATGCCAGCGCTGCCAATCGCCGAGCAGGTGGCTGGACTCGACCCCGCCATGGCCGCAAACAGCGCGCAGGCAAAGACATTGGCAATGCCAAGCCCACCCGGAATCCGGCCCATCCAGACGTGCATGGCAGCGTAAAGGTCTTGCCCGGCACGCGACCGGCCGATGGCCGCCCCCTTCAGAATAAACAGCGGAATCGACAACAGCGTGATGCTGGCCATCTCTTCATAAACGTTTTGCGTCACCGTATTGAGCGCCGATGCCGGCATGAAAAGGTACATAAAGAGTACCGCCACGCTGCCCAGCGCAAACGATATCGGCGCGCCGGAAAACATGAAAATCAGCGTCACCACGCCAAACAGCAGGCCCAGGCTCAGCATGCTCACGGCGCCACCTCTGCTGGCTTGTTGATCAGCGCGTTGACCCGCGCGCTGAGCTGGATTGCGAGCTGCAGGCCCAGCAGCGTCATACCGGCAGCCATCAGACCATAGGGAATCGACAGCGACGGCGCCCACGACGACGATGTGGTTTGATGCTCGACCCAGGCCTCATGAAACAGTGTCCATGACTTCCAGGCAAAGAAGCTGCAAAACAGCAGGCCCAGCAAATCCACCAGCGCCAGACGTAGACGGTTCAGCGACCGGGGTAACAAACCGGCAATCGCTTCGATGCCGACATGGCCACGCAAAGCCTGCACAAACGAGCTGCACAAAAAGGTGGCGCCCACCAGGCAAAAAACCGCCGCTTCGTCCTGCCAGTCGGTGGATGACTTCATCACGTAACGCGAAACCACGCTGTAAGTGAGCACCGCCGAGGCAACGAGCAAGGCAAACATGCCGGCAATCACCATGGCCCGATTGACCCACATCAACACCACGGCCACCGGCAGCAACAGCCTGGGCGTGTCGGGGTCCACACCCAACACCGCAGGTCCGATGTCAACACCGTGCGTCATGTCAGTTTTTGGGCCGCCTTGAGCAGGGCAGCGCAGGACTCGCTCTTTTCACCAAAGTCTTTCCAGGCGGTTTCGCGCGCGATCACCTGCCATTTCTTCAGCGTGGCTTCGTCCAGGTCATACACCTTGGCTCCGGCCTTGGCGTAAATCTCGGCGGCGGCTTTGTCATCAGCGCGGGCGGCGTCCTGCCCAAAGACTTCAAGCTCGGCGCCCACCGCCATCACTATGTCTTGCTGCGCCTTGGGCAACTTGCCAAAAACCTCCTTGGAGATCATCAAAGGCTCCAGCATGAACCAATAGGTCTTGTTGCGCCCGCTGGTCAGGTGCTTGGCAATCTCCTCCAGCTTGAACGAGATAAAGCTGGTGCTTGACGTCATGGCGGCATCCATGGCGCCGGTCTGCATGGCCGCGTAAATTTCATTGGACGGCAGGGTAATTACCGAGGCACCCGCAGTTTTCAGCATCATGTCCATTTCACGGCTGCCACCACGTACCTTCAGACCCTTGGCGTCGTCTGGCGTCACCAGAGGCCGCGCCCGGCTGGCCACACCGCCCGCTTGCCAAACCCAACTAACGATAATCACACCCTTGTCATCAAGCACTTTGGCCAGCAACTTGCCAACCTCGGCAGTTTTCCAGAGCGCGCCCTGCTCATAGCTAGGCACCAGCGCGGGCATCAGGCCAATATTGGTCTCAGCTACTTCACCACCGGCATAAGACAGCGGCACCAGACTCATGTCGAGCGCACCTTTGCGCATCGATGAAAACTGGGCATTGGTCTTCATCAGGGACGAACCGGGGTAGACCGAGGCCTTCAGCGCGCCCGCCGTTCTCTTTTCAACCTCGACGGCGAAACGCCGGCACAGCCGGTCTCTGAAATCACCCTCGGTCAAGGTGCCACCGGGAAATTGGTGTGATATCTTCAAGGCGCCAGCGCCACTTTGGGCCAGGGCACCACCGGCCATGGCACTCACCGCAGCCGCACCAGCCGCGTCAATGAAATTTCGTCGGGTTAACGTCATTTTTTGTCTCCGGAGATAGTGGTCAAAACGATTCTTGACCTGTCATTTTTTTGGATCAAATCATGCCAATGGCATGAAGCGCTATTTAACACCGTCCGGAGCCGGAAATTCCCCTTGGGTCATCAGTACAAACCCATGGTTGGAAAAAAATTCCCAGGCCTACGTGCGGGTTTGTGCCCAGCGCCAAAGACCTATTCCACCCACAATCATGGGCACGCACAACCATTGCCCCATGCTCATGCCCAGCGACAAAATACCAAGATGGGCATCGGGTTCCCGAAAAAACTCGGCGGCAAAGCGAAACACGCCATAGCCCAGCAAAAACATCGCCGCCACCTGGCCTTGTTTGCGCTGCTTGCCGGCATACAGCCACAGTAGCACGAACAAGAGCAAGCCTTCGCCCAAAAACTGGTACACCTGCGACGGATGGCGCGGCAAATCCCCGGCACCACGAAACACCATGCCCCAGGGCAAATCCGGGCTGCTCAAGCGGCCCCATAGTTCACCATTGATGAAGTTGCCAACGCGCCCCGCCGCCAAACCGGTGGGTACGCAAGGCGCCACAAAGTCTGCCACTTGCAGCCACGGCTTGGCGCGTGAGCGGGCAAACCAGACCATGGCCACAATCACACCCAGCATGCCGCCATGAAAGCTCATGCCTCCTTGCCAGACGGCAAAAATCTCCAGCGGATGCGCCAGGTAGTAGAGTGGCTTGTAAAACAGGCAGTAGCCAATGCGCCCCCCCAGCACCACGCCCATCACGCCCATGAACAAAATATCTTCCACGTCCTGGCGCGACCAGGCACCGGCTCCTTTGATTGACGCAAACGGCTCATGCCGCAGGCGCCTGATTCCCAGGAACAGGAACAAGGCAAAGGCCGCCAGGTAGGTCAGGCCATACCAATGAACGGCCAAAGGGCCAATTTGCAAGGCAACCGGATTGATTTGAGGATGAATCAGCATGGACGGCATTGTGCACGCAAGCCGGAACTGGCTGCGCAAGGCAGTGCGGGGGAAGAAGGTCAGACCGGCACCGGCTCAAGAACAAAAGCAACCTGGAATCCCTGGCCTTAGCGGCTCATTGGGTGCGGGTGGCCATTTTTGCTTTATGAATTGCTGGGGAAATGGGTTGCAATATCTCGCTATCCCACATCATTCAATTCAATCGTCAAATCCAAGCATTCGAGGTAGCTTTCCTGGGTCAGAGTCATGTTGTTGACTGGGAATTACGGCATAAACCAATCCAAATTTTACGCCGCACCCCGAGGTGGTCAATATTCGATCGGCGCCGACAACTACTTCGCAACAGGTTCGTATATCTTCGGATTGAGATCTGTTCCGACCCCAAGATTTTCATTCGTCAATTGAATCGAAATTGAAACATTTGCGGGAAATAGCACACCCGGTAGCTCGACACGATAGTGAATCGAAGACGAAAAGCTTCCAACCCACTCCTCAACCCCCACAATTTTTATAACTTGACCTCGTTCGACTTTCTTCTTGAACGCAATCTCTCGTCCGGTCATGCTGTAACCAGAGATCAACAAGATATTTGTAATTTCCTTTTTTTCCAAGTCACCATAAATTCCGTATGCATACACATCAGCCACTACGCGATATTCATTTCCGATGGCTTTTGAAATTGGCATTGTGCTCGACAAATCTCGAATTTCGCTTTGACTACACGCGCTAAGAATTACGAACACAGCACTGCAAATTGCAACGCCAATCGAACTCCTCAATTTGAGCCGCAAATTGAGGATGTTGGAATTTAGGTATTGGGTAAGTCCGTGTCTCATATGAACGATTACGTACTTCAAGGACAGCTTTGGATAGGCAAAATAGCGTCGACTGGCCCAGTAGACAGCACCCACGAACGGCAACTCCAGCCACACAACTGAATTACGTTTCGCTCCATACCCGACTTCCAATTCCGACAGTCAGCTTCGGAGAAAAGTGGCTGACTCACCCAGACAGATTTTCCAAGTAGCAGTGTTCGAACTTTCTCCCTCAAGGCACACGCTTGGATGCAACAAGTTTTTCGCCCGGCTCACCCGGCGACTATGCCAGATACCGCATCGACGGCCTTACTGCTGCGGACGGTTGTCAAAATGGACCGTGCCACCCGTGGCGCCTCAAGGGCGATCTCGCGCAGTGCGCCTGTAGGGGGATTCTTGAAGCCGACAAAGTACAAGCCGGCAATGCCGGTCTCTTCGCCAAACCGGTGCGGCCTGCCGCGTGAATCGGCAATGGCCTCGAAGCCTTCAATCACGTTCCCGAGGCCCGGTGTATAGCCGGTTGCAAAAATGATGGCCTCAAACGGATGCACGGCACCGCCTGCAAAACGCACCTTGTCGGGGAGGATCTCCTGAACTGCTGGCAGCACGCGGATTTTCCCTCGCTTGACCATGGCGATGGTGCCCAGGTCCAGAATGGGAACACGCCCGGATTCTTCAATCATGCGGTTGGGTCCCGCTGCGGGCCGCACAATGCCCCAGCGCGACAGGTCGCCCACCGCCAGGCCCATGACGGCCATGGCAATGGCATCGCGCAGCCGCAACGGCAGGTGCGAGAGCAGTACATTGGTGTGCTGCGAGGGGCGTCCGAACAAGTCGCGCGGTACTACGTGCACCGGACCGCGCACCACCATGGCAACATCCACTCCCTGCTCGGCCAGATCGAGCGCGATCTCTGCGCCTGAATTGCCGCAACCCACCACCAGTGTGCGCTTGCCTTGGTAGAGCGCCGCGTTCTTGTAAACACCGGCGTGAATCGCCGTGCCCCGAAAGCTGTCCAGCCCGGGAACCGAAGGCAGTTTCGCAACGCCGTTGTAACCCGTGGCCATGACAACAAAGCGCGGCATCATCACACCGGCGCTCGTCTCCACCGTGAAGCGCTCCCCTGCGCGTTGCACTGCGTGCACGGCAACGCCCAGGCGGGGCGCAATGTGGTGCGCTGCGGCGTACGCCTGCAGGTACTGCACCACCTGTTCGCGTGACGGGTAGCGCGGCGTGTCCTGCGGCCACGGCATCATGGGAAGCCCGGAGTACTTCTTGGTGGTGTGCAAATGCAGCCGGTCGTAATGCCGGTGCCAGGCTGAGCCTATATTCCCCTGGCGCTCCAGCACCACATGTTTCAGCCCGTCACGGCGTAAACAGGCCGAGGCCGCCAGCCCTGCGGGGCCGGCGCCAATCACCAGAATATCTTCAGACTGCATCGGCTCTGCCTGATTACGAACAAATAGAAAATTCACCGCATGGGCGCGATTGTGGCACTCCTTGGGCACTCAACGACGAGTACATGGTTACGTTGATCTTTGAGCCGTATGCCGTTGACCTCGCCTCCCGTGTCGTGATACGCCAGCCGTCATGCCTGCTTGAGATCGCAGCCGGAACAGGAGTCGTGACTCGGCACCTTGACACCGGGGTAAATCGGGTGTTTTTTGTTACCACTGACGCTATTTTCTGGCGCGGCCAAAGCGTCCCGGCGCCGCAAATTCAAACGCTATCCGAAGTTGACCTAAAACGCGCCAAAAAAAAGCGCCAAAAAAAACTTCCTGGCGCAACAGATCAGTCCGACGCGTTTACATCAAGCAGTTTGCACCGCGACGCGCCTTGGGCATGCTTGATCAGACTTGGGCAGTTCAATGCGCACAACGCCCTCCCGGTACTCAACCAACCGTGACAGCGATCCTGCGCGGCTGCGCATGCGCCTGCTTCGGAATTCGCAGACTCAGAACGCCGTCTTTCAGGTTGGCCTCGATGCGGGTTGTGTCGAGCTCCCGGCTCAGCGTAAAGCTGCGCCGGTAGCGTGGCACACGAACTTCGGCATAAATGGCTTCCATGCCGTCGGGTGTGCGGGGCTGCACGCCCCCCTCGATCAGCAAAGCTTCGCCTTCAACCTTGAGTTCGAGTTGCTCTTTCGGTACGCCTGGCATGTCGGCCAGCAGCGTGATGCCTGACGAGTCTTCAAACACGTCAACGGCGGGGAGTACGGCGCGCTGTGGCTCCTGCTCGGCAGTGGCGCGGGTAACTTGCTTGTTGTCGCTCATGGTATTTCTCCTTCAGTAAGATGTGTATCACTGCACGGTGATGCGCTTGGGTTGGGCCGATTCGTGCCGCGCGATGCTGATTTGCAGAACGCCGTCGCGATAGCTTGCATTCACCTGTGCCGGGTCGATATCGTCGGGCAGTGTGACCGTGCGGGTAAAGCTGCCGGCGACTCGTTCATGTGCATAAATTTGCACAGGCGTGTCATTTTCCGGAATGCCGGAAACGCGCTCGCCAGCAATGCGCAGAACGCCGCGATCCAGCGTTACCTCGACCCTGGACGCGTCCAGGCCGGGCGCGAAGGCGTAAACCTCCACGCTGTCAGGCGTGCGCCCTACGTTGATGGCAGGAAGCGTCCCGGGTGTGACCGAGCGGATGCTGCCAGGCAGCCCTGAAACCCCGAAAGCCTCGTCAAATTCCCGGCGCAGGAGCTCCAACTGGCCGAACAGGCTGTTCGGCTGATTCAACAAAGATACATACATGGTGTTTCCTCCGATAGGTTGCTACTCACCGGCAGGAGACCAGTTCCCACCGGCTTGAAAATTAAAATTGGGTTTCAGAATTTGATTTCAAGAGGTCAAAACGGTACGGTTACAGCAATACCGGTCCCGGCGCGCAGGACGGCGCTGGCGACCCGAATTAAAATCACCCGGAGCGCCAATATCCGGGGCGCCTGCGCAGCCCTGAAACTGCGCCCAGTTTTTTCCACACGACACCAGAGACTTCCAATGGACACCCAACCCGTCATTCTGAACCCGCGCAGCAAGAACATCACCGAGGGCAAGTCGCGCGCGCCGAACCGCTCCATGTACTACGCCATGGGCTACGAGGCCGATGACTTCAAGAAACCCATGGTAGGTGTCGCCAACGGCCACAGCACCATCACACCTTGCAACAGCGGCCTGCAAAAACTTGCTGATGCGGCGATTGCCGGCATTGAAGCAGCCGGCGGCAACGCCCAGGTGTTTGGCACGCCCACCATCTCGGATGGCATGTCGATGGGCACCGAAGGCATGAAGTATTCACTGGTATCCCGCGAGGTAATTTCTGATTGCATTGAAACCTGCGTGCAAGGCCAGTGGATGGATGGCGTGGTTGTCGTCGGCGGCTGCGACAAGAACATGCCCGGCGGCCTGATGGGCATGCTGCGCGCCAATGTACCGGCCATTTTTGTCTACGGCGGCACCATTCTGCCCGGCCACTACAAGGGCAAAGACCTGAACATTGTGAGCGTGTTTGAGGCGGTGGGCGAAAACGCCGCCGGCCGCATGAGCGACGAAGACCTGCTGGAGATCGAGCGCCGTGCCGTACCCGGCCCCGGCTCGTGTGGCGGCATGTACACGGCCAACACCATGTCGTCAGCGTTTGAGGCACTGGGCATTTCGCTGCCCTATTCCAGCACCATGGCCAACCCTCACGACGAAAAGGTTGAGTTGGCCAGAGAGTCCGCCAGGGTGCTGATTGAAGCTATCAGGAAGGACTTGAAGCCACGCGACATCGTGACCCGAAAATCAATCGAGAACGCGGTGGCCGTGATCATGGCCACCGGCGGCTCGACCAACGCGGTGCTGCACTTTCTGGCTATTGCGCACGCGGCAGGCGTTGACTGGACCATTGACGACTTTGAACGTGTGCGCATCAAAACACCGGTGCTGTGCGACCTCAAACCCAGCGGCCAGTATCTGGCGGTGGACCTGCACCGCGCAGGGGGCATTCCGCAGGTCATGAAGACCTTGTTGTCGGCCGGTCTGCTGCATGGCGACTGCATCACCATCACCGGCCAGACGATTGCCGAAGTTTTGCACGATGTTCCCGCGGTTCCGCGTCTTGATCAAGACGTGATTCGTCCGCTGTCCAACCCAATGTACCACCAGGGACATCTGGCGATTCTCAAAGGCAACCTGTCACCCGAAGGCTGCGTGGCCAAGATCACCGGTCTGAAAAACCCGGTCATGACCGGTCCGGCGCGCGTCTTCGACGACGAACAATCAGGACTGGCTGCCATTCTGGCCGGGAAAATTGTGGCGGGCGACGTGATGGTGTTGCGCTATCTTGGCCCCAAGGGCGGCCCCGGCATGCCTGAAATGCTGGCGCCCACCGGTGCGCTGGTTGGCCAGGGACTGGGCGAGTCGGTAGGGCTTATCACCGACGGACGCTTCTCGGGTGGAACCTGGGGCATGGTCGTAGGCCACGTGGCGCCTGAAGCGGCCGTTGGTGGCACCATTGCCTTTATTCAGGAAGGCGACTCGATCACTATCGACGCGCACCAGCTGCTGCTGCAACTCAACGTCAGCGATGAAGAAATTGCCCGGCGCCGCGCCGCCTGGACAGCCCCGGCGCCCCGCTATACGCGAGGCGTGCAAGCCAAATTTGCCTTCAACGCCTGCACCGCCAGCAAAGGCGCGGTGCTGGACAACTATTGAGCAGCACCGGCAAGACTATTGGCCAGCGACGCTTCAAGGCCGCTTCTTTTTCGGCCGGGTTCCGATGGCTTCGTGATTTCGGTCGATGCGGGCCTGACGCCGGGCGTTCTCCTGCTCCATCGCCTTCTTTTTGGTATAGCCCGTCCCGTCCGCCCAGGCCCACCACAGGACGGCCAGACCAAAAGGCAACAATACAACCCACCAATCCCAGTTTGCTACGATTCCCACCTCAAGGTATTTCATGACCAGTAAAACCAGTCCAAGTCCCAACAAATACATAGTCGACCTCCTGTCAACAATTGATTGCCACTTTACCGAGGCCTGTCAACCGGCCTCAGATCACCAGCGTTAGTTGACTGTAACCCAACCCCTGAGGATAAATGATGAAACGTGTTCTTATTGCGCTAGCTGTCACCCTTGCCGTCACCGCACCGGCGTTTGCTGACGAAGCACTGGCCAAGTCAAAAAACTGCCTCGCTTGTCATACTGTTGACAAAAAAGTAGTGGGTCCTGCCTACAAGGACGTGGCCAAAAAATATGCCGGCCAAAAAGACGCCGCTGACAAACTGGCTGCCAAAATCCGCGCCGGAGGTGCTGGCGTCTGGGGGCCGGTGCCGATGCCAGCCAACACGCAGGTCAATGAGGCCGAAGCAAAGAAATTGGCAGCCTGGGTGCTGAGCCTGAAGTAATCCAGCGCCTCTTTCAACTCAAAAAAGCCCGCTTTCGCGGGCTTTTTTATTGGTTAAATCTGCTTGTAGCCCTTTATTCATGGGCGTGAGCAGCTATTATTTTTGTAACATCAATAAGTCTGCCCAAGCTGATCCAGAATGGCCGGGTTTTCCAGTGTCGAGGTATCCTGGGTAATGGACTCGCCTTTGGCCAGCGAACGCAGCAGGCGGCGCATGATTTTGCCGGAACGGGTTTTCGGCAGGTTCTCGCCAAAGCGGATGTCTTTGGGCTTGGCAATCGGGCCAATCTCTTTGGCCACCCAGTCGCGCAGTTCCTTGGCAATGGCCTTGGCCTCGTCGCCGGTAGGCATGGGGCGCTTGAGCACGACGAAGGCGCAGATCGCCTCACCGGTGAGGTCGTCCGGGCGGCCCACTACCGCAGCTTCGGCCACCAGGTCGGTCTTGGCCACCAGCGCGGACTCAATTTCCATGGTGCCCATGCGGTGACCCGAGACGTTGAGCACATCGTCAATACGCCCGGTAATGCGGAAGTAGCCCCTATCAATGCTGCGCACTGCGCCGTCACCCGCCAGGTAATAGGTACCGCCCATCTCTTCCGGGAAATAACTTTTCTTGAAACGCTCGGGGTCATTCCAGATGGTGCGAATCATGGAAGGCCAGGGCCGCTTGACGACCAGCATGCCGCCCGACCCGTTGGGCACATCGTGGCCCGCTTCGTCGACGATGGCCGCCATGATGCCAGGCAACGGCAAGGTACAGCTGCCAGGAACCAGCGGCGTGGCGCCCGGTAGCGGCGTGATCATATGGCCACCGGTTTCGGTCTGCCAGAAGGTGTCAACAATCGGGCAACGCTCGCCACCGATGTTTCTGTAGTACCACATCCAGGCTTCCGGGTTGATGGGCTCGCCCACCGTCCCCAGAATGCGCAGACTGCTCAAGTCGTACCGTGCCGGATGAACTTTTTCATTGCTCTCGGCGGCCTTGATAAGGGAGCGAATGGCGGTTGGCGCGGTGTAGAAAACAGTGACCTTGTGGCGCTCGATCGTCTGCCAGAAACGACCCGCATCCGGATAGGTGGGAACACCCTCAAAGATAATCTGGGTGGCACCGGCGGCCAGCGGACCATAGGCAACATAAGCATGCCCGGTAATCCAGCCGATGTCGGCCGTACACCAGAACACGTCGGAGGGTTGCAGGTCAAAGGTCCAGTCCATGGTCAGCTTGGCCCACAGCATGAAGCCCCCCGTGGAATGCTGAACGCCCTTGGGTTTACCGGTCGAACCTGAAGTAAATAGAATAAACAGCGGATGCTCGGCCCCCACGGCAACCGGCGCACAGACGGCGCTTTGACCGGCAACAGCCTCGGTAAAAGTGACATCGCGACCCGCCACCATATTGCAGGCGGTAGCCGTGCGCTGGTAGACAAAAACGGTTTTGATCGACTCGCAACCGCCAAGCGCCAGGCCCTCGTCCACAATGGCTTTCAAAGGCAACTCCTTGCCGCCACGCATCTGGTAGTTGGCTGTCACCACTGCCACGGCGCCAGCGTCAATAATGCGCTCCTGCAGTGCCTTGGCCGAGAAACCTCCAAACACAACACTGTGCGTTGCACCGATGCGGGCACACGCCTGCATGGCAATAACGCCCTCCAGCGTCATGGGCATGTAGACCAGTACCCGGTCGCCTTTCTGGATGCCATGCGCCTTGAGTGCATTGGCAAACTGGCTGACGCGCCCCAGCAGTTCCCTGTAGCTGGTCTTGGTCACAGTGCCATCGTCCGCCTCAAAAATAACCGCGGTCTTGTTCTCGACCGGCGTGCCCATGTGCTTGTCCAGGCAATTGGCCGAGGCGTTGAGTTCGCCGTCTTCAAACCACTTGTAAAACGGCACATTGGATTCGTCCAGTGTTTTGGTAAATGGCTTGGTCCAGACCACGTTCTCGCGCGCCAGCCGGGCCCAGAATCCCTCAAAATCATGCGCTGCCTCGGCACACAAGGCGTTATAGCCTTCCATGCCGGATATCCGTGCAGCTTTGACGAATGCTTCACTCGGCGGGAACACCCGGTTTTCAACCAGTACGGACTCAATGGCAGTCGATGGCTCACTCATGGAAGGGTCTCCTAAAATTGTTGGCAACAGAACGGATGACCTGGTTGGCACCGTTGGAGTTGCAAATTATTAAACGAATCTGAATTGCCCGCGACTGTCAGGGTTGGCACTTACAGGCCACTGACTGGCATCAAACTTACGCCATCTGGACATAGCCGGTGTCTGGCTGGCGCCCTACAATTCGCTAACCCAGTAAAAACCCTAATCAATCAATGACAACACCGGTACCGGAAAAAGCGCCCCGTCTGCGCCCCCTGCCTTATTTCATTTTTGCCACTCGCTGGCTGCAATTGCCGCTGTATCTGGGGCTGATTGCGGCGCAAGGTGTATAAGTGTTTCATTTCTGGATTGAACTGGTTCACCTGCTCGAAGCCGCGTTTGGCAGCCAGGCCGCCGTGCAGGCCTTGATCACCAGCATTGGCTACAAAGCAGATCTGCAAGTCACGGCACTGAACGAAACCATCATCATGCTGGTGGTTCTGGCGCTGATTGATGTGGTCATGATTTCCAACCTTCTGATCATGGTGATCATGGGGGGTTATGACACCTTCGTCAGTCGCATGAACCTGGAAGGTCACCCCGACGAACCCGAATGGCTGAGTCACGTCAATGCGTCTGTACTCAAAGTCAAACTGGCCACTGCCATCATCGGTATCAGTTCGATTCATCTTCTCAAAACGTTCATCAACGCGGCAAACTACGACGAAAAAGTGCTGATTGCCCAAACCGCCATTCACATCACTTTTTTACTTTCGGCAATGGCAATCGCGTATACCGACCGCTTGATGGTACGCAGCCAAAACGATGCACACTGATTTTTAACACCTGAGGTTTCACATCATCATGACTACCATTCGCCAGTCCGACCTGATTGAGTCCGTCTCTGCGGCTCTGCAATACATCAGCTACTACCATCCGGCCGACTTCATCACCCACCTGGCGCGCGCCTACGAGCGCGAGCAAAGCCCGGCTGCCAAGGACGCCATCGCGCAAATTCTGACCAACAGCAAGATGTCGGCTGAAGGCCACCGCCCGATCTGCCAGGACACTGGCATCGTCAATGTGTTTTTGAAGGTCGGCATGGACGTGCGCTGGGGCGAGTTCACTGGCAGCCTGGACGACGCGGTGAACGAAGGCGTACGCCGCGCCTACAACAACCCCGACAACCCCTTGCGCGCCAGCGTAGTGGCAGACCCGCAGTTTGCCCGCAAGAACACCAAGGACAACACGCCGGCCGTGATCTTTACTGACATCGTCCCCGGTGACAAACTGGAGGTGACCGTGGCCGCCAAGGGTGGTGGCAGCGAGAACAAGAGCAAGATGGTGATGCTCAACCCCAATGACTCGGTGGTCGATTGGGTGCTCAAGACCGTGCCCACCATGGGCGCAGGCTGGTGCCCACCCGGCATGCTGGGCATAGGCATTGGCGGCACCGCAGAAAAAGCCATGGTCATGGCCAAGGAAAGCCTGATGGACCACCTGGACATGCACGAGCTGCAGGCCAAGGCAGCCACCGGACAGGCGCTGACGCAAACCGAAGCGCTGCGCATCGAACTTCTGGAAAAAGTCAACGCCTTGGGCATTGGCGCGCAAGGCCTGGGCGGCCTGACCACGGTGCTGGATGTCAAGATCAAGATGTACCCGACCCATGCTGCCGGCAAGCCGGTCGCCATGATTCCGAACTGCGCCGCCATGCGCCATGCGCACTTTGTGATGGACGGCAGCGGCCCGGTCTATCTGACGCCGCCCGCGCTGTCCACCTGGCCCGACGTGCAGTGGGCGCCCGACTACGTCAAAAGCAAAAAGGTCAATCTCAACACGCTGACCAAAGCCGAGGTGGCGGCCTGGAAGCCGGGCGACACGCTGCTGCTCAATGGCAGGATGCTGACCGGCCGCGATGCCGCGCACAAGCGCATCAAGGACATGCTGGCCAAGGGCGAACCGCTGCCGGTCGCTTTCACCAACCGCGTGATTTACTACGTCGGCCCGGTCGATCCGATCAAGGACGAGGCCGTCGGCCCGGCCGGCCCGACCACCGCCACCCGCATGGACGGCTTTACCGAGATGATGCTGGCCGAGACCGGCCTGATCGCCATGGTCGGCAAGGCCGAGCGCGGCCCGGTGGCGATTGAAGCCATCAAGAAACACCAGAGCGCCTACCTGATGGCGGTCGGCGGTGCCGCCTATCTGGTATCCAAAGCGATAAAGACCGCCAAAGTAGTGGGCTTTGCCGACCTCGGGATGGAAGCCATCTATGAATTTGACGTGGTGGACATGCCGGTGACCGTGGCCGTTGATGCCGGTGGCACCAGTGCCCACATTACCGGCCCGGCGGAATGGCAAAAGCGCATTGCGACCGGCGAATTCAAAGGCATTTCGGTGGCCGGCACTTGACGGCTCCGGCTTTTTCAAACAAGTCGAATTAAGTTTAGAGACTTACAACTTCCCGCAAGCGAAGTTTGCTTGCGGGAAAGACGCATACTGGCCGCTCGCTTTCAAAGCGCATCTACAAGGAATATTTCATGACAATTTGCCCCATTGCAATCGCCGTCGGTTGCAAAAAATGCCCGATTTTCAAAATTTGCCCGGTTAAATCCCTGATCGGGGACATGCCCAGGGAGGCAGAAGTCAAACCAGCGGCCCGTCCAGCGGCCAAACGCGCGCCGGCACGCAAAAAAACCAAAAAGTGAAGCGCTCCGGCGCGACTGACCGGGGGCCGGCGGAGCGTGCCAGCGCGCAGGCGGGATAATCAGCGGCTATGAATCCTCTGCTTTCGCGCTTGCAGCCCTACCCCTTCGAGCGGCTGCGCCAGCTATTTTCCGGCGTCACCCCCAATCCGGCGCTGCGTCCGATCAGTCTGGGAATGGGCGAGCCAAAACACCCGACTCCTGCATTCATACAGCAGGCCATGATCGATGCTGTGGTGAGCACACCCAGCGGGCTTGCAACTTACCCGGCCACACTGGGCGAACCGCGCTTACGCGAAGCATTTGCCCGCTGGCTTGAAAAGCGCTATGGCCTGGAAGTGGACCCGGTGACCCAGATGTTGCCGGTGAACGGCTCGCGAGAAGCGCTGTTTGCCCTGACTCAAACCATTGTCAATCCAGCGCTGACCACCGTCCCGGCCAAGTTGGCGCCGCTGGTGGTCTGCCCCAACCCGTTCTATCAGATCTATGAAGGCGCAGCACTGCTGGCCGGCGCTGAACCCTATTTTGTCAACGCTGACCCGGCGCGCAATTTTGCGCCCGATTGGGCCAGCGTGCCCGATGCCGTCTGGGCCCGCACCCAGCTGCTGATTGTCTGCACTCCCGGCAATCCGACCGGCGCGGTGATGCCACTGTCGGAGTGGCAAATGCTTTTTGAGCTGAGCGACCGGCACGGTTTTGTGATTGGTTCGGACGAGTGCTATAGCGAGATTTACTTCCGCGACGAGCCGCCGCTGGGTGGTCTGCAGGCCGCCGCCAGATTGGGCCGCGCAGATTTCAAAAACCTGGTCTCACTCACCAGCCTGTCCAAGCGCAGCAACGTGCCTGGCATGCGCAGCGGCTTTGTAGCCGGTGACGCCGCCCTGATCACGCAGTTTTTGCTCTACCGCACCTACCACGGCTGCGCCATGAGCCCGGTGGTACAGGCCGCCAGCGTGGCTGCCTGGAGCGACGAGCAGCACGTGATTGAGAACCGGGCGCTTTACCGCACCAAGTTTGCCCAGGTCACGCCGTTACTGGCTGGAGTGCTGGAGGTGGCACTGCCCGACGCCGGATTCTATTTGTGGGCCAAAGTGAAGGGAAATGACACGGATTTCGCACGTGAACTGTTCGCTCTTTACAATGTGACGGTTTTGCCCGGGACTTACCTGTCGCGCTGCAGCCAGGGTGTCAACCCGGGTCAGCAGCGCATCCGCATGGCGCTGGTGGCCGATACGGCCGAATGCATGGAAGCAGCCAGGCGAATAGTCGAATTTGCAACCTCCAGAACCTGAACCCACCATTGAAAACAGTTATTTCATGACACAACAACTCCAGAACATCATCGACACCGCGTGGGATAACCGCGCCAACATCTCGGTCAAATCGGCGCCCAGCGAAGTGTCGGACGCTGTCGAGCAGGTCATCGCCCAGCTCAACTCGGGCCTGTTGCGCGTGGCCACCCGGCAGTCCGTGGGCCAATGGACGACCCACCAGTGGATCAAGAAAGCCGTGCTGTTGAGCTTTCGGCTCAAGGACAACGCCATCATGAAAGCCGGTGACCTTGGGTTTTACGACAAGGTGCCCACCAAATTTGCCCACATGGATGAAGAAGGCATGAAAGCCACCGGTGTGCGGGTGGTACCGCCGGCCGTAGCGCGACGCGGCAGCTTCATCGGGCGCGGTGTGATTTTGATGCCTTCCTATGTGAATATTGGTGCCTATGTGGAC
Source organism: uncultured beta proteobacterium (assembly GCA_963750815.1). GTDB lineage: Bacteria > Pseudomonadota > Gammaproteobacteria > Burkholderiales > Burkholderiaceae_C > Rhodoferax. Next base: position 2,233,256 of record CAVVRS010000002.1, on the reverse strand, counting down.
GAGGGCACCATGGTCGACACCTGGGCCACAGTTGGCTCGTGCGCCCAGATTGGCAAAAACGTGCATTTGAGCGGTGGCGTTGGCATTGGCGGCGTACTCGAGCCGATGCAGGCGGGCCCTACCATCATCGAGGACAACTGCTTTATTGGTGCCCGCTCGGAAGTGGTGGAAGGCGTGATCGTGGAAGAAAACTCGGTCATCTCGATGGGTGTTTACCTGGGCCAGAGCACGCCCATCTACGAGCGTGCAACCGATACCGTCAGTTATGGCCGCATTCCCAGTGGCTCGGTGGTGATCAGCGGCAGTTTGCCCAAGAGTGGCGGAAAATACAGCCTGTACGCCGCCATCATCGTGAAGCGGGTGGATGCCCAGACTCGTGCCAAAACAAGCCTTAACGACTTGCTGCGCGATTGATATTGTTCCCCGGAAATCAAAGGAAGAAGCATGGCAAGCAACGGTGGACCCGGCACTTCAGGCACGATGGAGCGAATTCTTCGCCTGATGAGCGAAAAGAAAGCCTCTGACGTTTATCTGTCCGCGCACTCGCCGGTGCTGATCCGGATCAACGGGCAATGTGTTCCGATCAATACCCAGGTTTTGCCGCCCGAGGCGCCGCGCAGCCTGCTGGCCGAAATTCTTCCGCCCGAGCGCATGGAAGAGCTGGAAGAAACCAATGAGCTCAACATCGGCTGGGGTTTGCCCGGAGTTGGCCGATTCCGCATCAGCGCCATGCGCCAGCGCGGTTCCATCGCCGTGGTGATCCGCTTTATCGCCATGGAAATTCCGCCACTTTCAACACTTTCCGTACCGCTGATACTGAGCGACCTGGTGATGGAAAAACGCGGCCTGGTGCTGATGGTGGGCGCCACTGGCACTGGCAAAAGCACGACGCTGGCGGCCATGCTTGATCACCGCAACGAGAACAGCACCGGTCACATACTGACCATTGAAGACCCGGTGGAATTCCTGTTCAAGAACAAGCGTTCACTGATCAATCAGCGTGAAGTGGGGATGGATACACATTCAATTCAACTGGCCCTCAAAAACGCCTTGCGTCAGGCCCCGGACGTCATCCTGATTGGGGAAATTCGTGATCGCGAAACCATGTCGGCGGCTATTGCCTACGCCCAGTCCGGCCACTTGTGCCTGACGACCATGCACGCCAACAACAGTTATCAGGCGCTCAATCGTATTTTGAACTTTTACCCGGCAGAGGTCCGCCCGACCATGCTTGGCGACCTCGCCGCCGCCATGAAAGCCATTGTGTCGCAACGCCTGCTGCGCACAGTAACCGGGGGACGCACGCCGGCAGTCGAGATCCTGCTCAAATCAAAACTGGTCTCCGAGCTGATTGAAAAAGGAGATTTTTCGGGGCTCAAGGAAATGATGGAAAAGTCTATGGCCGAGGGCAGCCAGACCTTTGAGCAGGACATTGCCCGGTTGATTGGGGACGGCATCGTGGAGCGCAAGGAAGGTCTGAGCAATTCGGATTCACCGACCAACTTGATGTGGCGGCTGGAAAACGACTTTAGCGCCCGAGCCAAGCCACAAAACCTGGTGGAGGACCCGGACGACCAGCCGACGTTTACCGATATAACACTGGACGTGAAACATTGATGTCACGCACACTGCATCTTGCCGAGCAGTTGATCTCTCGACGCTCCCTCACACCGGACGACGCCGGCTGTCAGGACCTGATTGCCCGGCGACTGGCACCGCTGGGTTTCGCGTGTGAAACGATTCGCAGCGGACCGGCCGGCGTCGAGGTCACGAATTTGTGGGCAAAACGACCTTCAACAGCCGTCCAGCATGCGCAGGCAGCTATGGAAATGATAGTGTTTGCGGGACACACTGACGTCGTCCCGACCGGCCCGCTGGCGCAATGGACGAGCGACCCGTTCACGCCCACGCAACGCGCTGGCAATCTTTATGGCCGTGGCGCCGCCGACATGAAAACCTCCCTGGCAGCATTCGTTGTTGCAGTGGAAGAGTTCCTGGCAGGCCAGCCCGGCACGGCACTGTCGATTGCTTTCCTGCTGACCAGCGACGAGGAAGGTCCGGCGCTGGACGGCACGGTCAAAGTCTGCGAAGCGCTTCAGGCGCGTGGCGAAAAGCTTGACTACTGCATCGTGGGTGAGCCAACCTCACTGGTGCGCAGTGGCGACATGATCAAGAATGGCCGGCGTGGCAGCCTGAGCGGTCGTCTGGTCGTCAGGGGTGTGCAGGGACATATTGCTTATCCGCAGCTGGCCAGAAACCCGATACATCTGGTGGCGCCCGCGCTGGCCGAGCTGGCCGGCATTGAATGGGACCAGGGCAACGAATTTTTTCCGCCAACCTCGTGGCAGATCAGCAATATCCATGCGGGTACCGGTGCCGGCAACGTGATTCCTGGCGAAGTGACCATCGATTTCAACCTGCGCTTTTGTACCGAGTCAACACCCGGGAGTCTGCAAAGCCGTTTGCAGGCGGTGCTGGATCAGCATGGGCTGGACTATGAGCTGGTGTGGACCCTCGGCGCACTGCCGTTTCTCACGCCTGCGGGAACCCTGGTGGAAGCCGTGACGCAGGCCATTGAGTCCGAAACCGGCATCAGCACCGTGCTGTCGACCACCGGTGGCACCAGTGACGGCCGCTTCATTTCGCAAATCTGCCCCCAACTCATCGAACTCGGGCCGCCAAACGCGAGCATCCACAAAATCGACGAGCACGTGGCACTGACTGACATCGAGCCACTCAAAAATATTTACCGGCGCGTGCTTGAAAACCTCAGCGCACGTTTGAGCCAATGACCATTCTTGAATTGATTGAGGCGGGCGCCATGCAGCTCGCGGCGGCTGGCGTGTCGTTTGGTCACGGCACCAGCAATGCCTTTGATGAGGCTGCATGGCTGGTGTTGTGGCAACTCGGTCTGCCGCTCGACAGCGCTCTGAAAGGCCAAAAATCCATAGGAAAAAGGTCTGTAACCGCCGTGCAGCAAGCGCAGACAGCTACCCTTTTTATAGCAAGAATTGAAACTCGCAAACCCGCTGCCTACCTGACCCGTGAGGCCTGGCTGCAGGGCGTGGCGTTTTACGTGGATGAACGCGCCATCGTGCCGCGCTCGTTCATCGCCGAGTTGCTGACCGGTGGTGCCATCGATTATTGGCTGAGGGAAACCACCCATCGCGTGCTTGACTTGTGTACCGGCAACGGCAGTCTGGCAGTGCTGGCGGCCATGGCCTACCCGGATGTGACGGTCGATGCCTGCGATATTTCGCCCGAAGCGCTGGCCGTGGCCCGCATCAACGTGGACCGATACCAGTTTCAGGACCGCATCAGCCTGCACTTGTCGGACGGCCTCGCCCACATGACCGGCCGCTACGATCTCATCCTGTGCAATCCGCCTTATGTCAGCGCCCAGGGCATGGCCACCCTGCCCGCCGAATACCGTAGCGAGCCCGCCCTGGCACTGGACGGTAATGCAAAAGGTGGCAGTGATGGCATGGATTTTGTACGTCAACTGCTCGGCGATGCCATGCAGCATATGAACGAGCACGCCGTGCTGGTTCTTGAAATTGGCAATGAACGCGACAATTTTGAAGCGGCCTTCCCTCGCTTGCAAGCCATCTGGCTGGAAACCAGTGCCGGTGAAAACCAGGTGTTGCTGCTGTCCCGCGATGCCCTCTCAGTCAACGCCCAGTCCGGCAAAGTTTCAGGAAAGTTTCCGTGATTACCCTCAAGAATGTCACCCTGCGCCGCGGCCCCAAAGTGCTGCTCGACGCTGCCAACGTGACCATCAACCCCGGTGAAAAAGTTGGCCTGGTAGGGCGCAACGGCGCGGGCAAGTCGTCGCTATTTGCGCTGCTCAATGGCTCGTTGCACGAAGACGCAGGCGAGTACTACATCCCGACTCAATGGCGCATGGGCCAGGTTGCCCAGGACATGCCGGAGACGGAACAAAATGCAACAGATTTTGTTGTTGAGGGCGACACCGCGCTGCTGGCGGCACAACAGGAAGTCAGCGCTGCCGAAAAAACCGACGACTACAACCGCATGGCGCATGCCTATATGGAACTGCAGGACGCTGGCGCCCACGACGCACCGGCGCGCGCCCAGGCGCTGATCCTGGGCCTGGGATTCAAAACTACCGAACTTGAGAATCCGGTCAACAGTTTCTCGGGCGGCTGGCGCATGCGCCTGCAACTCGCCCGCGCCCTGATGTGCCCGTCTGACCTGCTGCTGCTGGACGAACCGACCAATCACCTGGACCTCGATGCCTTGGTCTGGCTGGAGGCCTGGCTCAAACGCTACCAGGGCACCGTGCTGGTCATCAGTCACGACCGCGAATTCCTTGATGCTGTTACGGATGTCACGGTCCACATCGAGAACGCCCGGCTCACGCGCTATGGTGGCAACTACAGCAAGTTCGAGGACTTGCGCGCCGAGCAGATGGCTCTGCAGCAAACCGCATTTTCCAAGCAACAGGACAAAATCGCCCACCTGCAAAAATTCATTGCCCGTTTCAAAGCCAAGGCGAGCAAAGCCAAACAGGCACAAAGCCGGGTCAAGGCGCTGGACCGCATGGAGAAAATCGCACCGCTGCTGGCCGAAGCCGACTTCACCTTTGAATTCAAAGAGCCGGCCAACCTGCCCAACCCCATGCTGTCACTGCAGGGCGTGAGTTTTGGCTACCCGGCGCCAGACGATGCCCCGGTGGGGACACCCCCGACGGTGATCGTCAACAACGTCAGTCGCTCCGTGCTGGCCGGCCAGCGTATCGGGATTCTGGGCGCCAATGGTCAGGGCAAATCAACTCTTGTCAAGACGGTCGCGCGCGCCCTGCAAGCCATTGGTGGCGAGGTGACCGAGGGCAAGGGACTCAATATAGGATATTTTGCGCAGCAGGAACTCGACGTGCTGCGCCCGGCCGATACGCCGCTGGAGCACATGATCCGTCTTGTCAAGGAAATGACAGGCAGCGGGAAAATTGCCGGTCAGGCCACGCGCGAACAAGACCTGCGCAGCTTTCTGGGCACTTTCAATTTCGGCGGCGATATGGTCAAACAAGTCGTCGGCAGCATGAGTGGCGGTGAAAAAGCCCGGCTGGTGCTGTGCATGATCGTCTGGCAACGCCCTAACCTGCTGCTGCTCGACGAACCAACCAACCACCTGGACCTGGCAACGCGGGAAGCGTTGTCCATGGCACTCAACGAGTTTGAAGGCACCGTCATGCTGGTGAGTCATGACCGGGCCCTGCTGCGTGCCGTTTGCGACGAGTTCTGGATGGTTTCGCGCGGTGGCGTGGCGCCGTTCGATGGCGACCTGGATGATTACCAGCGTTACCTGCTGGACGAAGCCAAACGCCAGCGCGAAGCAATCCGGGATGCCAGCAGTTTGGCAGCGAAGGCTGAGCGCAAGGCGACCCTCAGTGCACCAGCACCCATGAGCCCCAAAGTCAAATCAGTCCCTAGCGGGTTGAAACGCAAGCTGGCTGAAATTGAGGCTCGAATGGCAGTGCTCAACGGTGAAGGCGCCGCACTCGAATCCCATCTCTGCGCCGCACCCGCCCCGGCAGAAATTGCCGAACTTGGAAAACGCCTGAAAACCGTCAACGACGAACTTCAAAGTCTTGAAGAGCAATGGCTGACGGTGTCGGGTGAAATGGAAACGCTGGCAGTCTGACGGGGCGTCAGCCCATATGCAAGCCGCCGTTGACGGAGAAATCAGCACCGGTCGAGTAACTGCCTTCGTCTGACGCCAACCAGGCGATGATGGAGGCGATTTCGCTGGGTTCGCCGAGCCGCTTGACAGGCACCGTGGCCACGATCTTGTCAAGCACATCCTGACGGATGGCCTTCACCATGTCGGTACCAATATAGCCCGGGCTGACGGTGTTGACGGTGACCCCCTTGGTCGCGAGTTCCTGCGCCAACGCCATCGTAAAGCCATGCATGCCGGCCTTGGCGGCGGAATAATTGGTCTGGCCGGCCTGCCCTTTGGCACCATTCACCGACGAGATATTGATGATGCGCCCCCAGCCCTTTTCGACCATGTTGGCCACTACCTGCTTGGTGACATTGAACATCGAATTGAGGTTGGTTTCAATCACAGCATCCCAGTCTTCACGGGACATTTTGATGAACATCCGGTCCCGCGTAATACCAGCGTTATTGACCAGCAGATCAATAGTGCCATGTTCAGCCTTGGTCTTGGCAAAGGCTTCAACGGTGGAATCCCAGTCACCCACATTGCCAACCGAAGCATAAAAGGTGAATCCCGCCGCCTTTTGCTCGGCAAGCCATTTGGCATGGTCACGGGTCGGGCCGCAACCGGCGATGACCTTGAAGCCCTCCTTGTGCAGACGCTGACAAATGGCGGTTCCGATGCCACCCATGCCCCCGGTGACATACGCTACTTTTTGGCTCATTTTTTTCTCCTGAATTGACGAACAAACACGCGACAGAGCACTATAACGATTTATTCATCCCGCCGCATTGCGGTAAACACTGAGGCCACCGCTGCCCTCTGCCCGCCGACCGGAACCTGCTCAGCGCTTGCCCAGCGCCGTCTTCCAGTCGCGGAACACGTCGATATCAAAGCCATCAGGGTAGAACAGGTAACCGGGTTTGTGCCCCTTGGTGTCAGTCACCCCGTATTGCCAGATGATTTCCTTGGTCTTGCGGTCAATCACCATGACGCGGTCGCGCAGATCGTCCACCACAAAGATATCGCCGGTGTCGGGCAGTTCGCGGGCAATGCTGGAGTGGTCAAGCATCTTCTCGCCGTTCTTGACAAAGTACTCCCAGCTGATTTTGCGCGTGGCCGGGTCGAAAATTACGATGCGCCCGGGCTTCCAGAAGTCAGCCACGATCACCTGTTTGCCATCCACCGTCATGAAAGCGTCTGACGGGTAGCGGATATTGGGCGCCACTACGCTCCACAACACCTTGCCTTCACGCGTGATGCGCGAGATCCAGGAGCCGGTAATCTCAGTCACCAGAATGTCACCGTTTTCCAGCGGCGTCGCACCGTTCGGATGGCCAAGCTCGTGCGGCGGGTTATGGCGGCATTTGCCAGGGCTACCCCATTGGGTCGTGATGCTGTTGTCTTTCGGATCGATGATGAGGATGCGGCAATTCCGGATATCGGCCGTAATAAACTTGCCGTCGGCCAGCAGATGGGCATCATCCGGATAGTTCAAGAAACCCGGCACCTTGCCCCGAAAGTCCGGCGTACCATACGTCCAGGTCAGCGCCTTCTGTTCGTAATCAACGATATGCACGTCGAAGTTATCTTCCTCGCTCACCGCCAACAGCTTGCCGTCCGGTGAAAAGTTCACGTCTTCATTGCCGCGATAAACCTTCAAGCTCGGCGAGACAAACTCCCAGATGATGCTTTTGTCGGGGGCAATTTCGATCAGGCGGTTGTTGCGCCTGTCAGCAATGAGTACCGGGTAGGGCAGCGGTTTGCCCCACGAGGCTACCGGATTTTTGCGATTGCCGGTGATGGGCGGGACCGGCGGCAAAGTCACGCCACTGGAGACAATGCCGGCCCCCGTCATCTCGGCGGTAACCTTGACCTCGACTCCCGGTATCCTGGGTGTGACGGGTCGGAGCGCTTCCTGCGCCAGCGCTGAAGCGCCAACAGCGGCAATTGCCAGCAGCATCGTCTTGACGAGTGCGCGCGTTGGCCGGAAGTATGGAATGTCTGGACGCATGATTTTTCCTTGTTGGGTGAACGGCGGGGAGCAGGGCAGATTGTCACGCAGACAGCTGCTTCCGGCATTGACCTGACTCAACTACCGTGGCAACACAAAGACCGATTACATGTTTTCCTGGACAAGCCGCCCGTTCAGCGGCTGCGGTGCCCGAATGTTGTCAGCAAAGCGTTGACGCCAAAAACCCAGTTGCTCGACCGATAGCTCCAGGGGTTGCTTCATCACCAGCCACGTTACGCCTTCAGTGCAGGGTGACGCCGTGAGTGAACCGTCATAACGGAAGTAGGCATGGTTTGCAGGCAGCAACTGACTGGCATCGGCGTTGACATTGGCGATCAGGTGATCGCCATCGGCCAGCGCCGGAATTCGGGGCCACAAGGCGGCCAACGCCGGGTTCGCAGATCCTGCGCGAAACAACACAACCAGCGCCAGCAATTGTCCGGATTTTGCTTTGTGCAGCAAATGCGCGGCCATCGGAAATTCCTCCCCGGCGAGGCGATCGCCACCGGGCGTATGGAAGTGGAATTGCTGCAACGCGTAGGTCTCTTTACCCACCCGCAGCTGACTGGTGTTGGCAAACCGCACTCGCGCGGTGTGCCCATCATTGGCAATTCTCAAGGGCGCGCTGTGATACTCGAATTCAAGCGGTGCCAGCCTGCTCCGAACCGGGGCGACGACGTCGATCGGTGACTGCCGGCGCCCCAACCGGCACAGCGGGCTTTCGGCACCCGCCAAAGCCGAGGCCATGGACAACACCACAGCCAGCCATGCGTTCCTGCCGACAAGCCACACGCTCACACCTAGCGCTCGACTGTCAGCGCTACCCCCATGCCGCCGCCAATGCACAGTGAGGCAATACCTTTCCTGGCATCGCGCCGTTGCATTTCGTGCAGCAGGGTAACCAGAATACGGCAGCCCGACGCGCCTACCGGGTGGCCAATGGCAATAGCACCGCCGTTAACGTTGACCTTGGAAGTATCCCAGCCCATTTGCTGGTGCACGGCGCAGGCCTGCGCTGCGAAAGCTTCGTTGATTTCCAGCAGATCCAGGTCTTGCGCCTTCCAGCCAGCCCGCTCCAGCGCCTTTTGCGACGCCGGCACCGGTCCCATTCCCATCAGTGCCGGATCCAGCCCGCTGGTGGCAAAGCTTGCAATCCGGCCCAGCGGCTTGAGCCCCAGGGCGGAGGCTTTTTTCGCGCTCATGACCATTACTGCGGCGGCGCCATCGTTGATACCTGAAGCATTGCCGGCCGTCACGCCGCCGGCTTTGTCAAAGGCCGGGCGCAGGCCAGCCAGCGCTTCGGCGTTGGTCTTGCGATTAAGGTATTCGTCAGCCGCAAAAATGATGGGATCCCCCTTTTTCTGGGCGATGCTGAAGGGCACGATTTCATCAGTAAACCGGCCTGCGTCCTGGGCCGCCGCGGCTTTTTGCTGGCTGGCCAGCGCCAGCGCATCCTGCATCTCGCGTGTTATGCCATATTTTTTTGCCACATTCTCGGCCGTAATCCCCATGTGGTACTGGTTGTACACATCCCACAGGCCGTCGACGATCATCGAGTCAATCATTTTCCAGTCGCCCATGCGCTGACCATCGCGCGAACCCAGCAGGACGTGCGGCGAGGCACTCATGTTTTCCTGACCGCCGGCAATGACAATGTCACTGTCTCCATAAGCCACCGCTTGCGCTGCCAGCATCACGGCTTTCAGGCCGGAGCCGCATACTGCGTTGATGGTGAGCGCCGGAGTTTCCCGGGTCAGGCCGCTCTTGATGAGGGCCTGACGGGCCGGGTTTTGACCGGCGCCGGCGGCCAGAACCTGGCCCATGATGACCTCACCAATCTGATCGGCGCCGAGGCCCGTGCGAGCCAGCAGCGACTTGATAACTGCGGCTCCCAATTCGGTCGCGGGGGTTTTGGCAAGCGTTCCCCCAAATTTTCCGACAGCGGTGCGGGCGGCTGAAACGATAACGATGTCTTCCATTTATAAACTCCAAAGTAATAAAAAATTTTACAGAACCTTGCCGGACAGTCTGGCGTTGCACAACGCGAACCCGCCCTGCTCTACCGCTGTTTCAATATCACTAAGCCTTGGCTTTCACGTAACGCCCCGGGGCAGCTTCGATGGCTTTGTATTTGCCTTTGCCGTAGCTCCTGGGCGCCGGAATTTGTTTGCCAGCGTGGGTTTTGAGCCACTGAGACCAGTCGGTCCACCAACTGCCAGGGTACTCGGTGGCCCCTGCCAGCCATTGCGCCTGGCTGTTTGGAAACTTGCCGTCACCTCGTATCCAATGACTGCGTTTGTTGCTGGCCGGGGGATTGATGACACCCGCAATATGGCCAGAGGCACCCATCACAAAGCGCTTTTTGCCAGGCAAGACCTGGGTCGATGCGTAAGCGCCACCTATGGGTACGATGTGATCTTCACGTGAGCCGTAGATGTATGCCGGCATATCAAGGGTACGCAAATCAATTTTTTTACCACATACGACGGCTGCGCCGGGTTTGACCAGCCTGTTTTCCAGGTAGGTATTGCGCAGGTACCAGGCATAGAAAGGACCTGGCAGGTTGGTCGAATCACTGTTCCAGTACAGCAGGTCGAAGGGCGGTGGGCTTTCGCCCTTGAGGTAGTTACCGACAACGTAGTTCCAGACCAGGTCATTGGGTCGCAAAAAGCTGAAGGTACTCGAGAGATCCTGTCCCTTCATCAAGCCGCCCTTGCCCATCTCCTGTTCACGGTATTTGACAAAGGACTCATCTATAAAGACGTCGAGCACACCGGTGTCACTGAAATCAAGAAAGGAGGTCAGGAAGGTGACACTGGCCACCGGCTTCTCGCCGCGCGCCGCCAGTACCGCCAGCGCAGTACCCAAAAGCGTGCCCCCGACACAGAAACCCAGGGCGTTAACCGTTCTGGAGCCGCTGATTTCCTGTGTTACCTTGATTGCTTTGATCACTGCATCTTCTACATAGTCATCCCATGTCTTCTGTGCCAGCGCGGCGTCCGGATTGCGCCAACTGACGACGAAAGTACGGTGTCCCTGTGCAACGGCATAGCGAATGAGGGAATTTGCCGGCTGCAGATCGAGAATGTAGAACTTGTTGATGCAGGGAGGAACAAGCAAAAAAGGCTTCTCAAATACCTTGGCGGTCAACGGCTTGTACTCGATAAGCTGGAATAGTTCATTCTCAAACACCACTGCGCCCTCGGTCGTGGCGACGTTTTTGCCTACTTCAAAAACACTTTCGTCCGTCATGGAGACGTGACCCTGGCGCATGTCATGAATGAGGTTGGTAACGCCCCTGGCAATGCTCTCGCCCTGGGTGTCGATTGCCATTTTTTGCGCCTCGGCGTTTAACGCCAGGAAATTGCTGGGTGCGGCCGCGGCGGTCATCTGTTCAACTGCAAAACGAATTCGCGAACGTGTCTTTGCGTCTGTCTCGACCGCATCGGCCAGGCCCATCAAAGCGCGCGATTGAAGCAGGTAGACCGCCGCAGAAAAGGCAGCAACCGGATTCGCAGCCCAGGCTCCGGCTGAAAAGCGCTTATCCGTGACGGTTGGCGTTCCCTGCACGCCCTGGGTCCAGAGCGCGGCGACGTCTTTCAGGTACTGTGACTGTAAATCCTGCAATTTTTGCTGCGAAAAATTGATCTGCGGAGTAGTTGCTGCGGTGTTGCCCAGGCCGGCACCCGGGGCGCCCGAACCCAATTTTTGAAAGGACTGAACGGCATTACTCCAGCCGTCGCTCAAGGTTTGTTGAAACTGTTGTGCCGATTGAGCCCAAAATTCTGGAGAATCCTGTGTCATGCTGTGTCCTGTCAATTTTGTCGAGGGTGGGTGTTGGAGTATCTCAGTCTTCCCATTCGAAAAACTGACATTCCTTCAAACGCCTGCTTGTCCATGGGTCTCTATGTATATTGTGCCGCTTGCCTGGTTGTATGTCGTACTCATGATGGCAGTCGTCGAAGCCACCAGCGTCAATGGAACTTTACCGGGAGCAATCACGACTTTTGTATTCTATGGCCTGATCCCCGTGGCGGTCGTGGTTTACATCCTGGGTTCGCCAGCCCGGCGCCGCGCCAGCAGGGCCAGGGAGGCTAGCGAAATGTTGAATTTGGCCAGCGGTGAGGTGTCAACTCAACCAGATGCAGGCCGCCATGCGACCGCTGACGGCGTCGCGCCGGTGCGAGAAGAACCGTGACGGATTGCTCAGGGTGCACCAGGGTAGGCTGCCGTCGTTGCCATAAATCGCATTAACACCCAGCGCGTTCAAGCGCAATCGTGCCAGTCCCGGTAGATCAGCCAGCCATTTGCCGGCGTGTTTGGGTCTGAACATGGCGCTGGTTGCCCTATCCTGTCTGACAAAGACATCACGCACATCGTCATCGACCTCGAATGCTTGAGGACCAATGCAAGGCCCCAACCATGCTACTATTTTAATAGCTGCTTGCGCATTATGAACGGGCTCTAGAGCCGCAAACTGCTTATAAACAGTATCCAGAATGCCAACCCCATTCTGGCCCGCCAGACCACGCCAACCGGCATGTGCAGCTGCCACCACGGTGCCCTGAGAATTGGTAAAAAGCACCGGCAGGCAGTCAGCCACCATGACGGTACAGGCAACAAATGCCTGATTTGTAACACAGCCATCAGCCGCCACGTCGCTTTCTGTTGTGGCAGAAACCCGCTCGCAATGCGTTCCATGGACTTGCGGCAGGAACACCGGTTTTGCCACAATGGCTTGTTTAAAAACGGCCCGGTTGGCCATTACATCGACGGGGTTGTCTCCGACATGATCGCCCAGATTGAGCGCGTCATAAGGTGGCAGCGACACGCCTCCGGCACGCGTTGTACAGAGTGCGTGCACATGCGGTGGCACTGGCCAATTGGGCACCAGCCAGCCGGGATTCATCTTGCAGGGACTCGTGCGGACAACTCGAGCGGCTTGAATTCTGGAAGAAAACGGCAACCCTGTGTGGCCAAAAACTCGGCACCCAATGCCTGACAGTTTTGCGCAAGCTGGCGGGCCAACGGTTTTTTGCCGTGCTCAAGCCACTCGATCAGTGCGCGCATGGCGCTCACATACTGCGCGTCGCTCAGATAGCTGTGATCCTGGTCGTTGGTAAATACCTGAACCAGATGATCGGCATTTCCGGCTCTCGCCACAGTGTCGTAAAACGCTGATTCGAGTTCAACAAATGCAACCGGGTCATTGACCGCATGAATTGTCAGTGTCGGCACTTCAATGCGTCCATGCAGATCAGTATCATCTCGAAAAGCCTTGACCGCAACTGGATCGGCGCGATAGCGCGCTACTTTGGCATTCAAGTCGTCGTCATCGGGCCCGCCCCGATAACGCACGCTGGTGTTATCAAACGGGTTGCGACCAGCCAGACGCTCAAACACAATGTCCTGGAAATGCCAGGTCGCCCAATTCATGTGCCCCAGCAATGCACTCTCCGGAATGCCGATCACACTGGTGATGGTTTTCAGATTTTGCCTCTGGATGGCGCTACGTGCCTCGTCCTTTTGACGCACTCCCGTGCATTGGTCAATACGCCCGGCAAGTTCGGCACGGGTCAATGCGCTTTCGGGCGGCAACCCCTGCCATAGCGGATAGGGCGGCTCGTCCGGCTTGGGGTGGTTGCCGCAGATGGCCTGGTAAACCACCCGCAAATCAAGTCGAAAATTGTACGACTGGGTACCACCGCCCAGCACGCCGCTGCTCAGTAACACAGCGTCATACGGTATCCGGGCATCGGCAGTGTGTGTAAATAATTCAGCCGCCTTTGCCGCCACGCTGGCGCCCCATGATTGCCCGTGCAAAACCGTGCGCTTTGGCTTGCCGAATTCGGCAACAAATATCTGACGCACGCGTTCTGTGTCTTCGGCTGCGGAGCGAACTGCCACGCCACCCTGTCGGAACCCGGAACCCGCATAGGCGTAACCGGCACGGATCCAGATGGACCAACGCTTCAGGTCCGCCTCGGCCCTCTCCGCCTTCACCGCACCGAGTTCCGGGCCACCGTGCGCGTGAACCACAAGCGTACCGCTCCAGTCCGGCGGTACTGCCAGCCAATAATAGGCACCCACAATATCGCGTCCGGCCAGACACCGGCTGCCGGTGGGCAGGCCTTCGGGGCACAGCTTCACTTCTGGCCGGATTTTCAAGAGCTGACCGGATTGGGCGTTTGCCGCAAAGGCAATCGTTGCGCCGCTCAGTACCGACACCAGACCCGTCGCCCAATGCCTTGTCGTTGTCCGTCGTTGCACATTTGCTGTCATTAAACTCATACCAAGCCATCCCAACTGGATCATTGAACAATCTTGTGCAATGATAGTGCCACCAATTCCCAACTTACTGGCAGGAGACACCACACTGATGCAAACCGTGCTAAAACAATGGCACCCTGTCAGCAATACGCGCTTTGGTTAATAGCACTTATCACTACCTGAATCCATGAATGCAGGAATGAAGAACCTCTGGCGCCTGCTCCGGTTGCTGGCCGGCGCGATGGCAGTGTCTGCCTGCGCCCTCAGTCCGGTTAAACCGGGAATGACGCGCAATGAGGTTAGCGCACGACTCGGAACTCCAGGCCGGGTTACCCCAATAGCGGCCGGCACACGTCTTCAGTATTCGGGACAACCAGCCGGACAATGGGCCATCATGGTTGACTTGGACGTTTCAGGACATGTCATACAGGCGCGTCAGGTACTCAATGCTAACGATTTCACCCGCATTGAGGTTGGCAAGTGGACGCGCAGCGATGTGGAGCTCGAATTTGGGCCGGCCGCCTATTTCAGCAGGGTGGCGTCCTGGCCACATGCCATCATGACCTACCGCTGGTATGACATAGACAACATGCTCTATTGGGTCTATCTGGACGAGAACAATGTGGTCCAGCGCACCGGTCAGGGCATGGAGATTTTGCGCGACCTTCTGGATTGATCCAGCAGCCGTTTTTTTGTGACTCGAAAACCGGCAGGAATGCGAGGTTGGGCAGGAATGGATTGATCGGTTGGCATCGTACAATCAAGAAGTCGTATGGGCAACATCACCTACATCAACGCACCAGACGGGGTGTTCGTGCGAGACGGGTCGGCAGGCCAAATGGGGGTTACCGAGGTCATGCAACCGTTTTTTTGAGACTATCGTGACTCTACAGTGGCGCAAGCAACTCAGCATTGGCAATGACCTGATCGACGACGATCACAAGTACCTGATCGCAATCATCAATCAGGCTGAACATAGCTGGAAGGCGAAGAATCGGGTTGGCTTGACGGCGGTGCTTGACAGTCTTTCACAGTATTCAAAAGCCCATTTTTTGAAAGAGGAGTCCATTGCAATTGCTGTGGACTACCCAGACGCGTCCCGGTTGCACGAGTCGCACGAAGAGCTGATAAAAAGACTGGACCAAGTTACACAGGAAATTGGTGAGGCATGGACCAGTTCTTGGGGCGAAAACTTCACTGAATTTTTGCGCGATTGGCTGATCAACCATGTGATCAAGGAAGATATGCAATTAAAACCATACCTGACAAAGCATTCTCCGAAGTTTGACCCGCGGCATTTCATACACTCGACTCCCATCCCGCCTCAATTGCTCCCAAAGCAGCCGGGTGACACTTGAACTGTTTGGAAAATATGTCAGCTCGCGCCCTCTTCCCCCTGCCGCGGCCCGTATTGCGGCAGCGGGCACTAGCACAGCAAATCCCAGGAGAAACTTATGAGTCTGCAATGGCGTGAACAATTGAGCGTGGGCAATGACTTGATCGACGATGATCACAAACATCTGGTCAGGATTGTCAATCAGGCGGAGGAAGCTTTGACTGCAAGGAATATGAACCAACTAAAAACCGTGTTGGCAAGCCTGGCAGATTATGCAAAATATCACTTTTTGCGAGAAGAGTCGGTGGCCAGTGCAGTTGCTTATCCGCGAGTACCGCAGATGCATGATTCACACGAGGCCCTGATAACAAAACTGAAGCAGGTTACACAAGAGCTGGATCAGGATCTATCGGAGATATCGGGTCAGAATTTTATTGATTTTTTGCGCGATTGGCTGATCAGCCATGTCATCAAGGAAGACTTGCAGATGAAACCATTTCTGGAAAAATTTTCTCCAAAGTTCGACCCCAGGCAGTAGCCCGTGAGCATTGGTCGAACTTCATTTGCAAGCTGAATTGATATTTTTCTAGTGCAGTAAATTAGCAAATCGCAACATCGCGCTGTAACCGTCGATGAACTGGCGTTCCAGGACCGGCGCAAAGTATGGCAAGGCAAGTGCCAACACCAGAATCCCCATGAGGATGGTTAGCGGAAAACCAATGGCGAAAATATTCAGTTGCGGTGCAGCACGAGTAAGTACCCCCAACGCCAGGTTGGTGATGAGCAAGGCGGCCAGCAGCGGCAGTGAAAGCATCAGACTCCAGGAAAAAATGTTGCCGCCCCATGCCACCACGGCATGCAGTCCCGCAGGGGTTGAGAACGGTTTGAAAGGCAGCACCTGAAAACTCTCGACCAACGCTGAAACCAGCAGCAGATGCCCATCAACTGAAAGAAACACCAAACCAACGATGACACCCAGATACTGTCCAAGAATTGGTATGAATCCGGGCACCGAGGCATCGTAAAGGGTGGCGAAACCCAATCCCATCTGTAGTCCAATAAGTTCGCCAGCCATCTCAGCCGCGTGAAAAACCACATGCATTGCAAAGCCCATAGCAAGACCGATCAGAACCTGTTGTGCCAGGATCAACAAGCCGGTGGCCGAAGCCGGATTGATTCCAGATGAAGGAGGCAGGAGAGGAACCACGAGGACGGAAATCAACACCCCAAGACCAATTTTCAGGCGTACCGATACGCTCGGATTGCCGATCACGGGAGCGCTGGAAATGAGTGCCAGTATGCGCGTCAATGGCCAGACCAATTCACCCAGCCAGGCATTCAGTTGCACGCTGGTGACGCTGATCATGATGGATTGATCAACCGATCATTCCGGGAATGCTGGTGAACAGTTCGCGTATATAGTCCAGCAAAATACCCAGCATCCAGTGACCAAATAGTATGAGCACCACGAATATGGCCAGTAGCTTGGGAATGAACGACAGGGTCATTTCATTGATCTGGGTTGCCGCCTGAAACACACTCACAACCAAGCCCGTAATCAGTGCCGCAAGCAAAGGTGGAGCAGACATCAATAGCGTTACCATTAGCGCCTGCTGGGCCAGAGTGAGGACGCTTTCCGGGGTCATCAAGTGCACCTGTTTGGGTCAGGAGTGAAAACTCTCGACCAGCGAGCCGATAAGCAGGTTCCAGCCATCGGCCAGAACGAACAGCATAATCTTGAACGGTAGCGATATGGTCGCCGGCGACATCATCATCATACCCATCGACATAAGCACGCTCGCCACCACCATATCAATAATCATGAATGGCAGGAAGACCAGGAAGCCGATTTGAAATGCCGTCTTCAACTCGCTCGTGACAAAGGCCGGAATCAATATTCTCATCGATACATCGGAAGCTTTTTGCAGTGGCGGCTGTTTGGCAATGCGGGCAAACAGTGCAAGATCAGTTTCGCGGGTCTGATGCAGCATAAAGGTGTGCAGGGGTAACGCCCCTTTTGTCAGTGCCTCGGTAAATTCGATTCGATTCTCGGCGAAAGGTTGGTAGGCATCGGTATGAATTCGATCCAGCACAGGCGACATCACAAACAGTGTGAGAAACAATGACATGCCAATAAGCACCTGGTTCGACGGTGTTGACTGCACACCCAAGGCGTGCCGAAGCAGTGAAAGGACGATGATGATGCGGGTGAAACTGGTCATGAGAAGCAGGACCGAAGGCAGGAACGACAGTGCCGTAAGCATCAACAGTGTTTGTATGCTGAGGGTATAGCTCTGTCCGCCTCCGGGCACAGGCTTGCTGACGAACGCTGGCAGGGCCATGTCTTGCGCCAACCCCGGCATTGCAACAATAACACCGAGAATGAAGAATACGACCAGTCCTCGCAGCCCCTGTCGATTTAACAGAAAGGTGTGGCTAATCATCGGCCCGCCTTTCCGTCACGCGGCGCATCCAGGTGGAAAATGTTGCACCTGACCTTTCCGGTTTCTGCCCGTTCGATGCACTGGCCATTTGTGAACGGGGCATGGTGTGCAGGGTACGAACCTGTCCCGGGGCAACACCTACTACCAGCCAGATGTCGCCGACTTCGACCAGAACGATGCGTTCACGCTGGCCAATTGCGGTGCCGGCAACAACACGGATTGGTCCGTTGGCTGTTCCCCGCAACCCCAAAAATCGTTTCAACACCCATGCGGCAACTGCCACCATTGCCAGAACCGCCAGGAGCCCCAACAAGGCCTGAGCAACGCTCCCGCCCGATAGACCGGGCAGGGCCCCCGCCGATGGCGTCTCAGCCAAGGCGTTCTGGACACAAAGCACTAACAGGACGAACCGGCCCGCAACGTGTTTCTGCATGGTTACTACCGATTCAACTTGCGAATTCGTTCCGATGGAGAGATTACATCGGTCAATCGAATTCCAAACTTGTCATTTACGACCACTACCTCGCCTTGTGCGATCAGACAACCGTTGACCAGTACATCCATCGGTTCACCCGCCATGCCATCGAGTTCGACAACCGATCCCTGCGCCAACTGCAACAGATTCTTGATGGCGATCTTGGTGCGCCCCAATTGCACCTCCAACTGCACAGGGATATCAAGAATCATGTCCAGATCGGTCCGCTGGACCGCTTTCGCGTCATTGGCCGTGAATTGCGGAAAAATCGGCGCAGCCCCTGCGCTGACTGAAATTGGTTTTGATTCCTGCGTCGCTGCACCCCACGGTTCCATGCCGGCATGTTCGGGTTGTGTAATGTCGCCCATTTCGGTGTCCTTCTCAATCAATGGCTGGGTTGGTCAGCATTTTCTCAACCTTGAGCGCGTACCGACCGTTGAATACCCCGTAGTGACACTCCATCACCGGAACCCCGTCAACAGCGGCGGCGATAGCCTTCGAAATTTCGAACGCAATCACATCTCCGACTTTCATATTCAAAATCTGGTTGACGTTGACATCGGCCTTGCCAAGAGTGGCGATGAGTTCAACCTCGGCGGTCTGCACCTGCTGTACCAGAAGTTGCAACCATCGTTTATCTACCTCCAGATCCTCGCCCTGCATGCTATTTGACAACAGGTCGCGCACCGGCTCGATCATCCCGTAAGGTAGGCAGATATGGAATTCACCGGCTGTCGGTCCAAGCTCGATATTGAAGGTCGTCACTACGACGACTTCGTTAGGGGTGGCGATGGTGACAAACTGAGTGTTTGTTTCGGTGCGCAGATATTCAATGTTCAGTTCGTACACCGGCTTCCACGACTTTTCGTACTCTTCAATCATCACCCCGAGCAGACGTCCGATAATGCGTTGCTCAGTCTGAGTGAAGTCGCGTCCTGCTACCGGCCTGTGAAGTCGACCGCTTCCGCCAAACAGGTTGTCCACCACAAGGAATACAAGATTGGGGTCCAATACAAACAGCGCCGTGCCACGCAAAGGCTTGACCTGCACCATGTTGAGATTTGCAGGGACGACCAGGTTACGGACGAATTCCTGATATTTCACAATACGGATTGGTCCAACAGAGATTTCTGTCTTGCGTCGCATGAAATTGACCAATGCGACGCGCATTTGGCGGGCGAAGCGTTCGTTAATAATTTCAAGGGCCGGCATGCGCCCGCGTACGATGCGCTCTTGATTCGCCAAATCGTAAAGACGAACACCCGTAGTATCAGTTGCGACCTTGGCCTCGTCAGGTTCCCCGGTCACGCCCAGGAGCAGGGCATCAACCTCTTCCTGGGTGAGGAAATCCTGACTCATGAAACCTACTGGATGACAAAAGAGGTAAACAGCACTTCGTCCAGTACTGGCACGTGCCCCGCACCGGACAGAGGCTGGGTGATCTCATGCTTAAGTTCCTCGACCAGTTTCTTCTTGCCTTCGGATGTAGATATCTCGCTGGCCTTCTTGCCAGCGAGCAGCAACAGCACGCGACTGCGAATCTCGGGCATGTGTAGCTTGACAGCTTCAACCAGACTGCTGTCGGTCGTTTTCAGTGACAAACCAACCTGCAAGTATTGAGCTGAGGTGTCCTCATGTTGCAAATTGACGGTGAATTGCTCAAGAGCAATAAAAACCGGCGACTTGGCGGCAGTAGAGTGGGCTCCGGCTTTTTCACCCCCTGCCTTGTCGCTCACATCATGCGGGCGAAGAAAAAAGTACCAGGCCGCACCGCCCCCGGCACCGAGCAGCAGCAACAGCGCCAGAACGATGATCACCAGCTTGCTTTTCTTTTTTTTTGGCGGCAAATCGGTCGCCGCCTCAGCGCCCGCATTGGCATGCCCTTTGACTGCCGCTTTGGGCGCCGTCTTTGCTTGATTGGTTGCCATACTTTTCCCGTGCCTTGTAATGTGTGTTGATTATTGGAGATGCGGCGTAGGAGTGTTGACCGAAACAGAGCTGCGAACGCCCTTCAAATTACGCTTTAGCGCTCCGGTGGATCACGCGAAGGTATCAACCAGACCGCGTGAGCGTTGTAACAAGCGTTCCCCACTGGTGATCCGCCCCGCGTCTTGCAATGAGGCACTCCGTTGCACCGGTGGCGCGGCCGACTGTTGTTGCGACTGCTCACGAAATGTCTCGGTGCCGACGCTGGTATTGCCCAGACTAATGCCGCTATCGGCGAACATTTCACGCAATCGTGGCATCGCCGCCTCAATCGCGTCACGTACTGAAGCATGGGCCGAGACGAACTGGGCGCTGGCCTGATTCTGGTCCAGCGTAATCGTTATCTTCAGCGGCCCGAGATCGGGCGGATTCAGCCGAAGCTCTGCCATCTGATGTTTTTGACTGGTCATCCATAGCAGCTTCTCACCCAGCCCCTGCCCCCAGCCGCGTTCACCCACACGTGCCTCTATACGGTCGGGCTGCGCAGAAGCAATATGATCGGCCACGGAGCGATGGATTTGGATCGCTGGCGCAGCCAGCGAAAGACTGGGCGCAGACGCTGGTCCCGCACTGCTCAGGGATGAACCGCCATCGGAAAACAACACTTCACGCTGCAACCCAAATTCCGTGGAAGACAATAACTTTCCAGGCTCAGCGAGATCGAACTCCTGGGTGGTGGTTGCTATCTGCTCTCCAGATGGCATAGCTGAAAAATGCCGCCCCGCGGAGACCGGAAACTCAGGAACCACCTCTGGCAGTAGCGTGCGAGTGCCGGTCAATTGATCCGTCGCCAATCGATGAATTGTGTTGGACTGTATCGCATGTTCTGCTTTTACGTTCCCGGCTCTGATTGGCGTAAACGTCGGCGTTGGCGCCAACTGCGGCACAGGAACGCTGATCAATGCTGGATCAGCAGGCGGCACGCTGACGTCTATGGCATATTCCACCTCTGCATCGACTTGTTGCGTCAAATACGCGTTTGATGCAGGGCCGGCGGCGTCTGAGGCTGACACTGTTATTTGGTTGGATTCAATCCCAAGCACCAACGCCAACGCGGCCTGAAAAGGATTCGGATCCGGTTGCGTCGTGTCCACCGTGGGGTTTGGCAAATTTTTGGCAGGGGCGTGCACCGGTTGAATCGTTGTCGTCGATGAATTGATCAAGATAACTCCTAATGGCAAAGATGACTGTTTGGTTGACTTGCTCTTAGTCCAACATCATGCGTGGGCCAAGATACCCCTTGAGTACGAAGTCATCCTGCTCCTTCTGCTCCAACCGCGCCTCGGTTGATCGCTGCTCGGAGCAATGACGCTGAGACAAAGTATCGAACGACTTGAGCTGACGCTGCTGTGTCTGCCAGTGACGTCGGCCTGTTTCAACCTTGCACCGGGCCTCGGCCACCATCTCCCGCTGCTGCTCGATGGCCGCGTCAAGGGCATCGATGAAATAGCGAAAATTGTGCCAGCCAACACTATCCATGCCTAGTTGTGCATTGCTGGTGAAACGGGCTGTGTATTCGTCACGGTACTCAAGCAACAGACACAAGCGCACCTGCATGGCACGGTCATGACTGTTAACAATACCCAGTTGCGACGCGGCTGCATCACTTCGCTCCTGCGCCAGGTCAAGAAGAATTTGCAAGGGAAAAGGCTTCGACATCCAGGCACCCCTTATCTGAGTTTTTCATTGACGGGTAAACGGCAATATCTCGCCAGGAAACAAGGTGGCGAGTTGGTCTACGCTATCGCAATAGGTCTGACTTTCCCGCATGCCCTGCTGGAGGAATCGCTCCAGTTGCGGCTGCATTTGGATCGCCAGGTCAAGCTCAGCGTCGTGACCACTGGTGTAAGCTCCGACGCTGATCAAATCCCGGCTGCGCTGATACCTTGCATGCAAGGACTTGAAGCGATGCACGAGTCCCAACTGTTGCCGACTAACCACGTTGGGAAGTACACGGCTGATCGACGCTTCAATGTCTATGGCAGGGTAATGCCCTTGGTCGGCCAGTACACGGGCTAGCACAACGTGACCGTCCAGGCTCGCCCGTGCACAGTCCGCAACCGGATCCTGCAGGTCGTCTCCCTCCACCAGGACCGTGTAAAAAGCGGTGATTGAGCCACCGCCTTCCTTTCCGTTGCCCGCACGTTCCACCAATTGCGACAATTTTGCAAACACCGAAGGTGGATAGCCTTTGGTCACAGGCGGCTCGCCGATGGCGAGCGCAATCTCGCGCTGAGCCATGGCATAGCGCGTGAGCGAGTCCATGATCAACAATACGTGTTTGCCCTGGTCACGAAAATTCTCGGCAATTGCCGCAGCATAGGCCGCCCCCTGTAGACGCATCAGAGGATTGGTATCCGCAGGAGCGGCTACCACCACGGCACGCGCCAGCCCCTCTGGACCAAGTATGTCCTCTATGAACTCCTTCACTTCCCTGCCGCGCTCGCCGATCAGTCCGACAACAATCACGTCGGCACTCGTGTAGCGTGCCATCATGCCAAGCAGTACGCTCTTGCCAACGCCGCTACCGGCAAACAGGCCCATGCGTTGACCACGCCCAACAGTGAGCAAGGCGTTAATTGCACGCACACCCACATCCAGTACATCGGTGATCGGCATCCGCTCCAGAGGATTAAAGGGACGACTTTGTAACGGAGCGCTGTATGCTGCGAGCAGTGGCCCAAGGCGGTCCAGTGGACGGCCGGCGCCATCGAGCACACGCCCGAGCAGCGCTTCACCTACTGGAATGTGTTTGGCGCGATCCGGTCCCCGTCGCCGCAAGCGCACGCCACCTCCGCACTTGGGCAAGCTTTGCGCAACTTCGACCGGAACAACCTTTGCCCCGGGAATCAGTCCGTAGACATCGTTGGTCGGCATCAAGTAAAGCTTTTCTCCGAAAAACCCAACTACTTCGGCGTCGACCGCGCCACAGTTTGGCACTTCTACCGAACAGCCACTACCAACGGCGAGCTTCAGGCCGGTTGCCTCCATCACCAACCCAGCGACTCGGGTCAGACGACCGCTCACGAGCAACGGGCTGGTCTGGGATACCAGTTCATTACAGTCGCGCAGGAAACCGCTCCAGCGCTGATTGCGCAGCGAGAATTCAGTCGATCCAACCATGATCACTCCCGAGCGCATCAATCACGCGCTGCCAGCGACATTCAAGCGTGGCATCGATTTCACACTCGGCTGCCTCCAAACGACAACCGCCGCGAGTCATGTCCGAGCTTTCAATGATTTCCCAATTGGATTGCGTCAGACGCTCACCCAAACTCTGACGCACCATTACCGCGTCCTGCGGATGCAGCACCAAACGCGCCCGTTGATGCGTCAAGGGCAACTTGCCAAGCACTTCTTTCACAACCTGGAGAATCACTTCGGGGCGTAATTTGAGAGTCTGTCGCAATACCTGTTTGCTGATCGCCAACGCCAGTCCAAGAAGATCGTCGGCCACCCGCTGATCAAACTGTTGAACCTCCTCCGAAAGTGCTGCCACAATCCTCTGCAACTGCGTTGCAACGGTCGCCGCCTGATCGCTTCCTTCGCGGTATCCGTTGGCATAGCCTTCTTCGTGCGCCTGCTGCTGAATGCGCTCCAGATGCAAATCTCTGGACAAAACCATAGCGTCGACATCTCGCTCTTTTTCCGGAACATCAAACGAATTGAGCTCCCACCGCTGATACGCGGTCTGCTGCTCTTTTGGCAGTGCTACATCAGACATAGCTGTCGTCACCCTTGCCGCCAAGTATGATCTGCCCCTCTTCCGCGAGGCGGCGTACGATCTTCATAATCTCCTTCTGCTGACCTTCGACTTCTGACAAGCGGACAGGCCCTTTCGAGTCGAGGTCGTCACGCAACATTTCTGCTGCCCGCTGCGACATGTTCTTGAATATCTTCTCGCACAAGTCGTCCGACGCACCCTTGAGCGCCAGAATCAGTGACTCTGATTGAACCTCGCGCAGCAGCAACTGGATACCACGGTCATCTATATCCATGATGTTGCCGAACACAAACATCTTGTCCAGGATCTTTTGAGAGAGTTCAGCGTCATATTCCCTGACGCTTTCCATGACCTTGCCTTCGATGGCGCCAGACATGAAATTAATTATCTCGGCCGCTGCCCGTATACCCCCCATCGGACTTCTCTTGAGATTTTTGTTGCCTGACAGAAGTTTGGTCAGTACATCGTTGAGTTCGCGCAACGCCGAAGGCTGAATGCCATCCAGCGTTGCAATGCGTAAAACCACGTCGTTGCGCAAAAGCTCGGGCAGCAGACACAGGATTTCACTCGCCTGATCGCGTTCCAGATGCACCAGAATGGTGGCAATGATTTGCGGATGCTCGTTTGCGATAAGTTCGGCAACAGAACCGGAATCCATCCACTTCAGGCCTTCGATGCCACTGCTGTCACCGCCTGCCAGGATGCGGTCGATGAGGTTGCTCGCCCGGTCGTCCCCCAGGGCATTGGTGAGCACGGTTCGCAGGTACTCGCGCGAATTCAAACCGAGCGCAGACTTTTCCTCCGCACTTGTACGAAAGTCGCTCAGAACTTGCTCAATTTTTTCCTGTGTGACATTCTGCAAGTTGAACATGGCGGCACCAAGCTTTTGCACTTCGCGCGGGCCCAGATGCTTGAACACTTCGGACGCACCTTCCTCGCCCAATGACAACAGCAGGATGGCTCCTCTCTCCAGACCTACGTCATCCATCCTTGTTCACCCAGTCCTTGACCACGCTAGCGACCAGCTGTGGCTCACTTCGCGCCAACTGCTTTGCCGCCTGCAGATTGTCGGCATGGCTTTCCTGACGCGGAGGAGCGCCGGCGTCGTCGACGCCAGGCGCCGGCAGCTCGGTCTGTCGCATCTCGGTCAAGGTCGAGAGCATTGGGCGCAGTACCCCAAATACGAGAAACAACAGCAGGCCGCCGATCAACAGGTATCGACCCATCTCCTTTGCAGTGGCGATGGTTTCCGGCTGCTTCCATAGCGGCAATTCCACGATCTGCTCGACTTCGCCCGCGGTGAAGGCACTATTGGTCACATTCACAGAGTCACCACGTTCCTTGTTGTAGCCGATGACTTCCCTCACAAGGGCATTTATCTGTTCCATTTCCCCTGGGGCAAGCGCCTTGGTGCTGGCCTTGCCTTGCGCATCAACCAGTTTCCGATGGTTGACCACAACGGCCACGGACAAGCGCTTGATGGAGCCCATCGCCTGGCGCGTATGCCTGATGGTCTTGTCCACTTCGTAGTTGATCGTTGAATCGCGTCGAGTCGAACCCGGCGTTGATCCGGTTTGTAAAGTGGCGGGCGCCGAAGCGGCAATGGTCGGTGCACTGGCACTTACCGACGGCTGGTTGCTAAACGCCCCGGGAACCCCGGATGCAACGGCACCGCCGCTGCCATTTGATTCGCTCGTTTGCTGACTTCGTACGGCGGCCGCAGCTGACTGGTTTGGATTATAAATTTCAGCAATGTTTTCGGTTTGTGAGAAATCAATGTCCGCAGTCACTTGGGCGAGGACATTGTTTGGACCGGTAATTGGCGTCAAAATCGCCTCTACGCGCTTGACGAAACTTTGCTCGACTTCGTGCAGATATTTTAGTTGTCCAGGGTCCAGACCTACGTTGTTGCCATCCTGTGCGGTGAGCAAACTACCGCTCTGATCGATCACAGTCACGTTCTTGACCGATAAATCCGGAATGCTGCTCGACAACAGATGAACAATGGCGCTCACCTGTCCGGGATCCAGACTTCGCCCCGGATGCAGACTAAGCAACACCGAAGCGCTGGGCTTTTGCTGCTCACGCACAAACACTGAAGGTTTGGAAAAGGCCAGATGCACGCGCGCACCACTGACCGCCGAAAGCGACTGGATCGAACGCGCCAATTCACCTTCAAGAGCGCGCTGGTAGTTGACTTGCTCCTGAAACTGTGAGGTGCCCAGTTTTTGCGTTTCCATCAACTCAAACCCGACCAGCCCGCCCTTGGGTAGTCCCTGGCCGGCTAGCCGCAGACGCACCTCGTGTACCTGTTTGGCCGGCACTAGCAGCGCTCCACCGCCATCGGTAAATTTGAATGGAATGTTCATTTGCTGCAGCGAACTGATGATCGCGCCGCCGTCGCGGTCCGATAGATTGGCATAGAGCACTCTATAGTCAGGACTCTGACCCCAAAGCCACCCGGCCACCAGCAGCGCGACCAATGCCGCCAACGCGACCATCAGCCCGACCTTCTGCCGGGGCGGAATCATTCCCAACACCTGAATGCGCGATACCGGTAACTGTGTGGCGTCTATTGCCATGATCTTTCGCTTGGGTTGACCTACTGCTGTGATTGTGGGCAAAACAGCAAGCGTCAAATCAGCAAGAAGAAGGCATTTACAGGTCGTAATCCCGCGTCTTTGCCGACAGTACAGTGTTAGCCTCTGATCAATGCAACAAAGCAGGTGCGGCGGTAGCGCTGGTTCTGACCCAAGAACTTGAATTTGCCAACAGATGCGACGCCAGTTCGTCAACAGAGAAGCGCTGCGCGTTGGGCTGGAACTCGCTGGCCACCCGGTCCTCCTGGTATTGGACCTCAGTGATCGCGCGTTTGGCTACAAGCCGAAGAAGTACTGTTTGGAAATTACGACTTGATGCAAGGAGAAGTAAAAATGGACACCAGTGCCATAGACAACATGCTTGGCCAGCTCCGCGCCGGCGCCGCCGCTGCAGCTCACGAAGTGCGCGGCACGACCGCACCGGTAGTCCAAAAAGATTTCGTCAATTTACTGAGAAAATCGATCGATGGAGTGAATAACAGCCAGATTCAGGCTACACAACTGGCGCAAGACTTCGAACTCGGAGTTCCCAATACCAATTTGAACGATGTTTTGATATCGATGCAAAAGGCAAATCTGTCATTCCAGCAAGTGGTCCAGGTGCGCAATCGTCTGGTCGCAGCCTACCACGACGTCATGAACATGCAGGTCTAGGCAAGCCGATTCAGACACGTTGGCAGGGCAAAGTTGCCAACTCGACGTCGCCCCTCTGGCTGCCCGGTGTGAACATCTACTGACCACCCTGCCCTTGGCTGTGACCCACATCACGGTATGCTCATTACTCGCTTACCGAAGGCAAAGTGCACCCACAATTGCACCGGTTCCAACCAATGACATGGCTATCACCGACGGCAAGCTTCAACGCGTGCGAACCCGATACCGGCGATCATGCTCCAGTCGACTCACATAGCGTTGGATCAAGGCCCTATCACGTTCACGTATGTCAATGAATTCACACCCCGCGTGCCGGTGCGTGACGCCGTTAGGGAACTTGATTTCGACAATTCCCTTGACCACGATGTCAGCAGTTACCTCGGCCGATGTAGGCAGCGGTACGCGACCGCTGCTGCCGCCGCCAGTGCTGTACAAATTACCAAAACCGGTCACTTCTGCCATGTCGGGTAGCGGAATGCGACAGTTGTTGAAACGTTTACCGGTCTCGATGCCGACCGATGAGTCTGGCAAGACAATCGCAATTCCGCCGCAGCTTATATCGTCAATCATCATTTCACGCGGCACACCTCTTTGAACCTCAGAGGGTTCAACGATGCACACCAATGGGTTGCCGCGTGGCGTCGCAATTCGGTAATACTCACGGCGTTGCAGTCGCAGCAAGGTGTCCGGCATGGTCATTGCGAACACCCGGCGCCCGGCAAAGCGGTCTGGATGAAAGGACTCGACACTCATCTGGATCCGGATACCATCGAGCGATGTAACACACACAATCCTGCTGGCAGCCATTGCCCGCATGTTGGCTACGGCATTTGCGCCATAGTCCAGCAACACAGTGTTCTGCTCGATCATGACGGCGACAATGGATGTCAGGATGAAGTCTTCGTCGTTGCCGTCGACATACGCGGTAACCAGGTTGCCAGTCCTGCATAGATCGCTCAAAATCGAGACAATCTCCGCGCGCCAATGGACTATGTATTTCTCTTGGTCCGCGTTGCCAAGGCTTGCATCTTGCCGATTGTCAATTCCATCGATCATGGTTATCACGCTGGTACGATGTTTAAAGTCTTAAAGCATTCTAGGTTCATGGCCTGCGAGGCTACGTGAATTTTCGTGAGTCGGCGCACCCGCTGCGGAAAATTCTTGTTGTTCTAGCCGGTAAACCCAAACCAGCAATTCTGCTACGGCACGATATAAAGCCGGTGGGATCCGCTGATCCATGTCGACCTGCATCAACAGTGCTACCAGCTCTTTTGATTCATGTACAAATACCCCATGCTGGTGGGCGCGCTCGATAATGGCTTGTGCAATCAGGCCACGACCTTTGGCAACTACACGGGGCGCTTCGTCATCACCGCTGTATGCAAGCGCAATTGCCGACAAGTGCGATTCTGATTTAGTCATGGTGTGTGATGACAACACTGGCTGCCGGTAGTCCGGCGGTCTCAAATGCTTCCAGCAGGGTTTGTCGATGGCCCTGTAACAACACCGCGCTGGCGGCACTGCTGGTATCGAGCCGGACGCTAACGCCGCTTGCACCAAAGCTAAGGGTTATAATGAGTTGCCCTAGTTGGGGCAATGCAAGCCGAAGTTGCGTATTCCAGTCCTGCTGCAAATCCTGTTCACCGCCTGACCCAGGCTGCCGTTCTTCGACCGTCCAATACAGCCATTGCTTTGGCCAAATCTCCAGTTGCATCAAAACTGTTGAGGAATCCAGCGCCGCGAGTTGCTGCTGAACGATCGGTACCGCCTGCGGCTGAATCGTCTGTTCATCGCGCTGTATTGGATTGGTCAGGCGAGCCTGCGGCTCTTGGAGGATTTGCGCCAAATTACGTGTCCCGGCAAGCCATTCGGCCTGATGCGATTCATAAAACAGTCCGCTTCCGGCGAATGTTTGCGCCAATTCGTCCGACAACTGGGCTCCATTCGCGTTCCGCAAAGCTAGCAGCGGGCCGGCTGTTGACGCCGAAACTGGTGTTGGCAGGACACCTGGCTGAAGCATCGTTGCAGCAAGCAGCCGACCCGCCATTGACAGTGACAACCCCGGCGCCAATGATGTAACGCTTTTCAACGAAAACGTGCGGTTTGGTTCACTGGAAATCGAAACCAGTTCCAGCCAGTCACCCGGGCCAAGGTACGACGGCAATGCCAAACTGATCGTCTGACCAGCAGCCAGGACTTTGTAATTTCCATTGGGAAGTCTGGCCTCAACTTGCGCGCGGAAAACATCGCCAGGTTGAAAATTCGACAAAAATCCTGATGCTCCGTCCCGGCCACTTCCGACCGCCCGCACCGCCGTCACCGGTTCGACACCTTTTAGCAAAATAGCAGGGATCATGGTTTGTCAATAATACCTTGGTGAAACCGGCAAGCACCCCAACCCGAAAAAGCTCGCCGCCCGCGGCAGCTGTTCTCAACCGCCGGCACGCTAAAGTAAGCTAAAAGCTA
The DNA here is from genome assembly GCA_963750815.1 of uncultured beta proteobacterium. GTDB lineage: Bacteria > Pseudomonadota > Gammaproteobacteria > Burkholderiales > Burkholderiaceae_C > Rhodoferax. The sequence goes on along the minus strand of CAVVRS010000002.1, from coordinate 2,203,602 downwards.
GTTGCTGTGATCGGACTGGTAGGCGCTTTGCAGGCGGTGCTCCTGGCGCGCGCTGCCAAGGTACACGTCGAGTTGGTTCATCCAGGGTTCAGTGTAGCGGCGAATTTCAGCATCGTCGGCGAGCACCTTGCGGATCAACGCAATCTTGCGCTGTGTAAATCCGGCACTAACAATCGAGCCGCTGTCGGTTCGTTTAAGTCGCTCCACCAGTGCGCCATAGTCCTGTTCCAGCTCCACCAGTCGATCCCAGTCACCTTGTCTGGCCGAGTCAAGCATTTCTGCCGTCTTCAAACTGATCGAGCCGTAGATATCAAGAACCTGTTCCTGTTGGCTCATGGCTTAAACACTCCCATAAGAGTTGGCGGCGCGGCGAGACTGCAACGCAAAACCGGGGTTAGCCACTTCGACCACTGGGGCCTCTCCTTGGGAAGGCGTCATGCCTTCCCATGCACCCTTAAGCTGGAGCAGCAACTTACGCACTTCTTCCAGAGCGTCAGGGTCATTGTTTAGATTGGCCTCAAACAGACGGTGTTCCATGTATTGGTACAGGTCAGACAGGTTTTTTGCCAGTTCGCCTCCCACATTGGGTTGCAGGGCCACGCTTAAACCATCACGAATGATTGAAATCGCCTTGGACGCCGCGTGACCTCTGGCTTCGACGTTCTTCAGGCGCATTTCCTTTTGTGCAGTCGAGACCGCCGTGATCGCGCCTTCATATAGCATCAGGATCAGTTGGTGCGGCGAAGCCGAGACGACGCCAGTCTCCACACCAATGGAAGCGTAGGCTTTGATGGCACGGCTATTGAAGGTATTCATAATAGTTATTTGGTAGATTGAGTGGAGCCAGGTAGATTGGCCAACTGCTGTTGCAGGTAGCTGCTGGTGGTGTTCATTTTTGACATTAACAGGTCGAGCGCCGCGTATTGCGCCTGGTAGCGCGCCTGTGTTGCGGCCAAACGTTGATTCATGGCAGCGCGCCTGCTGCCAATATCCTTGATCGAACTGTTGATACCGTCGGTGCGGGCAGCGAGCGCACCATCGGTGGCGAGCAGGCCACCCAGAAACTGGTCGAGTTGCGCGGCATAGCCTTGGGCAAACTTGACGCTACCGCGGTCCCCGGTAGCACCGCCTGATACCGTAAGACTGAGGCCAACGGCGTCACCGGTCCCGCTCAGCAACTGGCCGGAACCGGTAGCCGACACGCCACCTACAGAACCTGCTACATCAAGACCCGTGCTGGCGGTGAAATCAACCATACCAAAAGTACTGGCAAGCGCAGTGCCCTCAATACTGCCAATATGTGAGGCAGTGCCGTAGCGACCCGAAGTAATTGATAGTGCGCCACCGACCAGACTAACGTTGCCCCGGCTTCCAGCGCTGGACAGCACACTGTCGCCATTGATTTTTGACTGGATTTCTGCCGCCAATTGGGTTGGCGTAAAGCTGCCAGCTTTCAGCGTGACGGTTACCATATTGCCGTCAATATTCAAGGTCAACGTATCGTTCACGCCCGCCAGGATGGTGGTGCTAGCGGCCACAACCAGGTCACCTTTGACCATACCCTGCGTGGCGAGCTGGGTCAAGTTGACTGCGTAGTCGCCCGCCTTGGTGCTGCTGGTTGAACTTGCGAATGTCAGCAAGCTGTCGCTGGTCTTGCCGACGGCGGCAAACAGCGTGGCAATATCCTTGGTCGGATCGTTCACCACTCGCTGGAACTTGGCGCTGTCAAGTTCCAGTGATCCGTCAAGCTGAGTTGTCACGCCGATGTCAGACATCGTCGTGAGACCACCGCCAGCGGTGGTCAAGGCGGAATTCAGCATATTGCGCAGCGACGATTGAATCGACAGTACCGCGCCATCGCCTTGTAGGGCCGCGGCCTTCTTAGTACGCGAGTCGTAGGCAGAAAGCTCGTTAAGTGACTGGACAGTGTTGTTGTAGGCCGCTACAAAACCCTGGATGGAGTTTTGAATCCCGGCACTGTCACGCGTCACCACCATGGCGCTGGTCGTTCCTGCCGCACTCTGCTTCAATAGATTTAAGGTCACACCTTCGATGGCATCCGTGACCGTATTGGACGCCTTGCTAATGGCGATGCCGTCGATGGTGAGAGAGGCATTTTGCGCCTGCACGCTTTGGGTCAAGTTCTTCACGCCGCTGCTGCGACCATCGAACATGAGTAGCGACAACCCGGCGCTGTCTGTGTGGTTCCCGTCGTTGTCACTCACTGATATGCGCAGTGCATGCGCGGCGCCGGTGTCATTCGAACTCAGGGTCAGGCGGTAGCCGGTGCCATCGTTGACGATATTTGCCTGCACCCCGACATTGGCCGCATTGACGGCGTCGCGGATGCCGGCCAGGCTGCTTTGCCCGACAGCGATGTTGACGGACTTGGTGGCCTTATCAGGATTGAGTATGAAGCTGTCGCCGCTGTAGCTGCCAAAATCAAAGGTTAGTGTGCCGCTACCAACGTAACTCGCGCTGGTTGTTTGCGGTGCCGAATAAAGCTTTTGCCCTTGCGCCAACAGGTTGACTTGAACGTTGTAGCTACCGGCCGCTGCGCCGGTGCCTGCCTGTGCTGTAAAGACCGTCGAATCGCTGACCGAAGCCTTCTGCACCACAAACTTGTCTGGTGTCGACACAGCTTGCACTGCGCTCTGGAACGAGGCCAGCGCGCCCTTGAGCGAGCCATACGCCGAGAGCTTGGTCTGGTAACTCGCTTCCTTGGCGCCGAGTGTGACCAGGGGCCGACTCTCCGCCGTCATCAGCTTTGAGATGATGGTGCTGACGTCGAGGCCGGAACCGACTCCGAGTGAGCTCAGGAGGCCAGTGGTAGATGTCGCCATGTCAGTTCTCGAATCTGCCGCTGCGGGTCAGGCTTTGGTCTTCACCAGCGATACCGCCTGCTGGTTGATCTCGCGGGCAATCACCATGGCTTCTTCGGATGGAATTTGACGGATCAATTCCTGGGTCACCTTGTCCACCACCCGGATCACGGTCTTGCCGCTTTCTTCGTCCACGGAAAAAATAAGGTCGCTTGTCACTGGCTCAACCGCGCGCCTGATCTCGTGTATGGCCTGCTGTACTTGCACCGGGCTCGGTGTTGTGATCGCTTTCGGCGCCGCGCTGGCTTGGGCGATGCCCTGGGCCTTGACTTGCACCGGTACGTCGCGCACCGTACTGGACACACCTTCGCTCACTGCGGAGGAAACTCGTTGAATGTCCATTTTCATGCTCCATGCTCAAATAGACAACGCGGAACAGCCAAATTGCTGTCCCGCGTTGTCGCCTGGTTACTCCGTTTCGACTACTTCAGTAGCGACAACACGTTTTGCGGTAACGAGTTGGCCTGCGCCAACATCGCCGTACCTGCCTGCTGCAGAATTTGATTGCGCGTCAATCCGGCGACCTCTGCGGCAAAGTCCGTGTCGCGAATCCGACTGCGCGATGCTGACAAGTTTTCTGACGAAGTCTGCAAGCTCACCACCACCGAACTAAACCGGTTCTGGATAGCACCCAGTGAAGCGCGAGCACTGTTGATGGTGTTCAGCGCGTTGTCGATGATGTCGATGGCCGCCTTGGCGTTTGCGCCGTTTGAATCGGTCACGTCAATGGTGCTTACAGCAGCGCTGGCGGTGCCGGCGGCGGCGCCCATTGTGAGGCCTGAGTTTGTCGCACCGATACCGCTGCCGCCATCAGCCAGGATGAATTGCGTCTTCGAACTCAAAACGAGTTTTCCGTACGATGTCGTAGCCGCCAGGCCCGTGTCAGCGACGACCAGGGAAGCGCCGCTTACACTGAAAGCCACGTTGCGACCATCTGCAGCGGTAAGCGTCAAGGCCCCGGTTGTTGAGTCAGAGACTGCGGTAACGCCAGTCGACCCCGACATAAGATTAATCACACTGGCCATGGCAGCTCCGTTGGCCGTGGCAGAGGCGGTCGTCGTGACAGCCGTTGATGTGACGCCATTGATGACAATCGAACCCGTATGCGCTGCAGTAACGCCAACGACACCGCCCGCAACGGTGGTGGTGGCGGTGGCGCTGACACCCGTCGTAGATGTTGAGTCATTGATTGCATGCGATTTGGCGAGAGCACTGAGGGTGGGACCGACAGTCGAAACCATATCATCAGCTGCTGTGGTGGCCCGGATCGCGGTGCCGTTGATCTTCAGGTCGGTTGCACCCAAGGCAACTGCAGCGACGTTAGCGCCCGTGGCGGAATACATCACACCGAGCTGACTTGCCCTGGCATTGACCACCTGACTGATGGTCACACTGTTGTTAGCATTGTTATCAGCGCCGACCTGAAACGACTGGTCGGTAAACGAGCCGTCGAGCAGTTTCACACCGTTGAAGCTGGAGGCTTGTGACACTCGGTCGATTTCAGCTTTGAGTTGCGAAACTTCAGCCTGAATCGTGGCCCGGTCGCCCTTACTGTTGGTGGCGTTGGCGGCCTGTACTGACAGTTCACGAATACGCTGCAAGTTGGTGGTGATCTGGGCCAAATCGCCTTCAGCGGTTTGCGCCAGGGAAATTCCGTCATTGGCGTTGCGCACTGCGGTGTCCATGCCCATGATCTGGGCGCTCATGCGTTCACTGATGGACAGGCCGGCGGCATCGTCCTTCGCCGTGTTGATGCGCATGCCGGAAGCGAGTCGCTGGAGCGAGGTCGCTAGTGCTGTCTGTGATGTATTGAGATTGCGCTGTGCGTTCAGTGACGCTATGTTGGTCGTGATGACTTGAGGCATGGTAAAACTCCGATAGTTGAACAGTAAACCCGACGTTGCCGTCGGGGCACGCTGGTCTGCTTCGCTAGCGAGGCTTCATAACCACCGTTGCCTTAGTTATCGGATGCTCAGAAGAAAAGGTTGAGGACTATCTTTCTTGGGTGACCATGACCCGGTCCCGGCCAGCCAGTTTTGCTTCATACATTGCGCGATCAGCCCTTTGAACCATCGCCTCACTTGCTTCGCCTGGGCGGCGCATGGCAACACCGGCGCTAAAGGTCACAAAGAGCTCCTGGTTGTCCAGACTCAGGGGCTTGAGGGTGAGCTGCCGTTGCAGGCGAGCGATAACTTCATTGGCGTCGTCAATCTGCGAACCCGGCATCAATACCAGGAACTCGTCACCGCCGTAACGACCAATCATGTCATTGGCGCGGATGGTTTGCATAACGATTGAAACCAGATGCACCAGTACCCTGTCGCCGACCTGATGCCCCAACGAGTCATTGACGCCCTTGAAGTTATCGAGATCGATCAGGGCGACGCACAAAGGCGTAACGCAACGCTCGGCACGCGCTGCCTCGCGCTCCAGCGCGTCGTCCAGACCGCGTCGGTTTAATGCCCCGGTAAGCTGATCTTCCCGTACCAGTCGACTCACCAATTCAAGTTCGTTCCGGAGGCGCTCGATGCGGACCTCGGCGAGGGCCACTTGTTCGTGAGCAAGTGCCACTTCATCAACAGTGTGCAAGGCGCGGGTTTCGCGTAACGCCTCTTCCAGAGTGGTGATGATGTCGCGGATATCCCTGGTCTGCCGGATCTTTTGTGCAAATAACTCCATGCGTGCGTAGTACCCAGGATGTGTCTGCGGCTGAGCAATTTCGTCAAGAGCCCGGGCCTCCGGACTTTGGCCGACTCGCCTTGGTGAAGTTGAAAGCCGCACTATGTTCGAATTATTCCGTGTTGTCATCACGCCAACTCCTTTGCGCGCCGACGACGCGTATTTCCATGAGCCAGAGCTTAATCCCGTTATACGCGCTGTTGCCTTTCAAACAAAGGGGGAATACCGTCCCAATTGCGCCGCTTCGGCACTGGTCAAAGTGTCCCACGCTCCAAGCCAGCGCAGCAGATCGATTGACAAACCGCTCTCTTGATCTTATGAAGAAATCACGCAGCAGCTTCATTGAAGCGCTCGTCACAAATAAATCCACCGCGAACTCTCCCACTCCTAACGCAGAAAGTAGATCCACTGCCTGTCAAAATTTCACAAAACTATACAAAATGAAGCTCTATAGTAGACTGAACAAGCGTCAACAGCTATTAAAAGCATAGCACTAAGGATCTGCAAAAAAACTACAATGTTGCCCCAACACGGCTGGGCTGGAGGCCCGCAGATCGCGCAAGACTGCCAGCGCTGGCCCGAATTGAAAGCGCATGAGCAGCTTCGTCAGCAACTCCGCAGGTGGACCGAACAGGGCACGTACAACTACGGAATTATTCTCAACCAATGAAATAGCAGCGGTATCACTTTGAACCAGCAAGGTTTCCAATTCATTCATTAGCGCCATAAGAGTCTTCGCATCGACCAGTTCCATCAATTCCGAAGTAGGGGTCGGACCAGGGGACGCCGTCAACGCCGCAGCCAGAATCACCAATTCCTGACGAATGGCTTGCATTGAACGTTGCACCTCGCTCGCAGCGCTAGCCTTTGACGATTGGATACGCAGACTCCGCTCGAGGCTAGCTGCTTTTGCCGCCAGTTGATCGAGTCCCAGGGTACCCGCCATGCTCTTCAAGTTATTAGCCACGCGGTGGGCACCTGAATGGTCATTTGGCACAATCTGCTGAATCTCATCTAGACTGTTCTCTACAAAGCAGCCGAGCAGGTACAGGTACTTTACGGCGCTACCGCCCAATACGCTCAAGCCGCGCGCCACGTCCAGGCCCGCAACCTTTTCCAGGCACGCAAGCGCGCGCTCGGTACCCGGGTCGGGTGCAAGCGGCGGCGCAGCAATCGGCTGCAGGGGAATCTTTCCATACCGAATACATAGATCGTCGGCCAAGGGCTGACCATTTGACTTCAAACTGGCTGTGTTATTCGAATTGACGTTGAAGAGCGGCGTTGCGCCAGACCTCTTGACGGACTCCACATTCAGGGCGACAAAACTGGAAGCAGCAGAAATTTCCCGAAGATACTGTCGTCGATTTTCCGGCGCGGGGGCGCTAGAGCGAGATGTCAGTCGCCGCAAAGATTCCCAGTTGTTATCGGACGGGTTAGTGTGTTCGCGCATAGCCAATCACGAGCCACATAGATCACATGAACAGCAACTCGTAAGGCCATAACGGCAATCCGTATAGAAACTTTAGCAAAATCGGAAATTAATCGACCAAAAGATTTTTCAATGCGTAATGAGTTAATTCAGAATTGTTCTTGCGTTGCATTTTTTCCAGCAAGCGCGACCGATAAACGCTCACCGTTTTGACGCTTAGGTGCATCTCCGCCGCAATTTGGGTCAGTGTCCGGCCCGAGGCAATTAAGCGCATTGTTTCGTATTCGCGGTCTGACAGCGCACTGTGGACGGCACCGCCAGTGTTGTCAGCGAAGGCACCAGCCAATGCCTCAGCAACGGCCGGGCTGATATAGCGACGCCCACCGGCTACCTGGCGTATGGCTGTAACCAGAAGTGTAGGGGCACTCTGCTTGTTCAGGTACCCCGACGCGCCTGCCCTGATGGCACGCAGAGCGTAGATTTCCTCCGGGTGCATGCTGAGCATTAACACCGCAAGCCTCGGTTTTTCTTCTTTCAGCAGTTTCAATGTGTCAATGCCGCTGCGATCAGGCATATTAATATCGAGCAACACGACATCCATTGCGTGCTCGCGCGCGCACTTCATGGCTTGCGCACTATTACCTGCCTCGCCGACTACTTCCATATCACCAGCTTCGGTAATAATTTCAGCCAATCCGCGGCGCAGAATCTCATGATCATCGACGATCAAGACCCGAATCATGGTTCCTCCAAGCTCGTGGGCGGCAAGTGCGCTGATCTCGGAACGCGCAGCATCACAGCAGTCCCGCGGCGTGTCTTTCGCACGCTGGCTTCCCCACCCAGGCTGCGTGCCCGTTCCCGTATACCAAGGATACCGTAAGCCTGCCCTTTGGTCAGATCTTCACCGGCAATCCCGCGACCGTTGTCGTGTACCTGCAACGTTACATTGTTGGCGTCGGCTTCAATCTCCACCTCGACCCGCGTGGCACCGGCGTGCTTGGCGATATTGGTGAGGGCTTCCTGAAAAGTCCTGAACAATACGATGGATATCCTGGGGTCAAGTGCAATTTCCTTGAACCCACAGGTTATCTGGCAGCCAATATCCATCCGCTTTTCGAATTCGGCAGCCTGCCACTCGATCGCTGCGACGATACCCAAGTCAAGTATCCCGGGTCGCAGTGAAGTGGCAATGCGGCGGGTGATCTCCATCGTCGACTCAATCAGTGCCAGAGCATCGCGCAGGCGCTGTTGCGCACGTGTCGAGACCACAGTTCCGTTTGCCAGTTCCTGCTCGAGCCGGACCAGCATGATTTTTAGCGCGGTGAGGGTACCGCCCAGCTCGTCATGGATTTCTCGTGCGATATGGCTGCGCTCCCGCTCTTTTACCGTTTCGACGTGCGATGACAAGCGCGCAAGATCCTCGTGCACCCGTCTCACTTCCAGTTCGGCGATCCTTTTTTCCGTATCGTCAAAAATAATGCCGTGCCAGCTGATTCCTGAGTCCATCCGCCGCTGGAACCTTGATCTCAAATTTACCCACTTTATTTCCCCGTTCTTTGCGTCGCGAATGCGGCCTTCCCAGTTCCAATCGCTACGATGCCGACGTGCCGCGTCTAAAGATTGCTTGAACGTTGGCAGATCATCCGGAAATATGTGTTCCGCGAAGACTTTTGGGTCTTGTAACATCATTTCCGGTGGCAAGTGAAACAAGTCATGACAGCCATGGCTAACCGAAACGAATGAAAAATTGCCATTGAACGAGGTCCGCAACTCAAACACCATACCCGGCATATTGGAGACTATGGCCTTAACCCGCGCCTCACTCTCGCGCAACGCGAGTTGACTGCTACGCGACTCCAGTCGGTGTTGCGCGTCGACCAGACTGCGCCTTACAACGGGCACGAGCCGCGCCAGGCGATCCTTCATGACGCAGTCATCGGCCCCGGATTTCATCAATGCGACTGCCTCTTCCTCGCCGATGCGCCCGGAAACCAGGATAAAGGGAATATCCACAGAATGCGCGCGCAACTGCTGCAATGCTTCGATGCCACTGAATCCGGGTAAAAAATAGTCCGAAAGCACAACGTCCCAAGTGGAATGCGCAAGCGCCGCAGTCATCGCAGCAGTGGAATCGACACGCAGCGTAATCCGTCCTATGCCGGCCCGCCGCAACTCCTGATCTATGAGTTCAGCATCATCAGGCGAGTCTTCGACCAGCAGGATTCGCAGCTCGCTATTCGCAGCAGCCACTATCAATCCCGGTTCTTACAGTAGTTGTCATACCTGGTAAGGTGAAATAAAAAACGGCGCCCACACCGTACTGCGCGCTTGCCCAGACGCGCCCACCATGCGCGTGAACCACGCGCTGCACTTTGGCCAGACCAACGCCCATGCCTTCGAATTCTGTATCACTGTGCAGACGGGAAAAGGGACGAAAAAGCCTGTCAGTGTAGCGCTGCTCAAATCCGATGCCGTTGTCACGAAGGCAGATTGCAGGTACTCCTTCCTCATTAGTGCGACTCAAATTGATACGGGCCACGTCGCTCTTGCGGGTAAACTTCCAGGCGTTACCGATCAGGTTCTCCAGCATCAAACGCAGGAGGAGAGAATCTCCCTTAACCGCGATATCTGGCTCCACCAAAATTTCGGTCAGTCGCGATGGTGCAGTCGCCTTCAGCGCTGCAAATATATCCAGCGCCATATTCGTCAGGTCGACTTGTTCTGACTTGATGCCACCCTGCCCGAGTCGCGTAAGTTGCAGCGTTTCGTCCATCATGAGCGCGAGGCGCAGGCTGGCGCGGTAGATGCGTTGCAGGTAGTCAAGTCCAGTTTCATCGAACTGTTCAACATAGGGGGTTTGCAGCAAGAGCCGACTGAATCCCTCTATATTGCGAAGTGGCGCACGCAGGTCATGGGATAGTATGGCGCCAAACGCATGGAGTTCACGTGCTGCAGCCTCACTCTGGCGCGCGCACGCAGCCAAACGCTGCGCCAGATCAACATCGGACACACTTGAAGTTTGTTCGTGCTGGCCCGTGCTTTTCAAAATATCCGGCTTCCGTAGCGATGTAAAAAATTGCGTCGAGAGTTGGTACAGTGCAAATTTCCACGACGAGCTCTAAAAGCGTCGCCAGCTGCATTGTGCATTTGCACACACTTTAACATCAGCCAAAATGACTTCCTGGAGCCCTTCGCGTGACACCACCCCTCATAGATAGTTAAACAAGGAAAGTCCGGCCACACTTGCAAAGGATTTCTGCGCCGCTTCCAGATTGACCTGTTGCTGCGTAAGTTCGGCGGCGGCCTGGGCGTAGTCAACATCCTGCAGCCGCGACAATGTCTGACTGTATTGCAGCGCCCTATCGTCACCTGCGCTTTTCACCGATTCGAGCTCGTTGAGTCTGGCACCGGTTGTGAATCGAAAGAAAAGGATGTTTTCCAAAGCATTGTCCAAATTGCGTTGCACCGCTGAGAGTTGATTGGTCAGCGCCGGGCCTGTCGATGACGACTGCAGCAACTGGACCAGACTGTCAATAGTCTTGAAAACATCCTGGTGCGTACTTGGCTGGATGCTGAAGCTGTCGCCATCCGCAGGAGCACCTGTAATATTCACCTGTGCGCCAAAATCAAAAGCAGGTGGTCCTGCCTGTTTGATGTCGATGATGCTGCCACTCGTGTAAGCCCTTGGATAGGGTGTAACACCAGGTGCAAGACCAGTCAGTAATGATAGACCGGCAACGTTGTCGATGATGTCGTAGGTTGTGATGCCACCCTGAACGGAAAATTTCAGAGTAAGACTCTTGCTGTTTGTCGGATCATTCCACTTCGACTGCTCAATGACTGTGCCTTGATCGATCGCCGCTGTACCGGTGTTTGGGCCTGCAGTCGTTACAAAAACACCATTGCCATTCGGAATACGCTGGAACACATCACTACCAGCATCGTTGACCGCAATTTGGCGCGAGGCGCTGCTCTGGATCAATCGTTGCCCTTGGTCTCCGTTATAACCTATGACACCTGGTGCCAATTCATAAAATGGGCGAATTCCCCCCTGGTAGCCGGAAAACAAATACTGACCGTTGCTGTCAGCCGTATTGGCGAACCCAAGCAACTCCTGGTACCTGCTGCTCAACTCGCTCGCCAGACTTATGCGATCCTTGTGGTTCAACGTTCCGTTACCGGCACTGACGGCAATCGTCTTTGCGTTTTGAAGCAGTGACGAGATGTTGCCAAGGACTGCTTCCTCCAAAGCCAAGCTGTCGTTGGCCGTTCCAATATTGGTACTGAACTGTGTATTGATCGATTGCGCTTGCGATACATTGAGTGCTTGGGCAGCACCGATCGGGTCGTCCGCCGGCGTGAGGATGCGCCGGCCACTGGCAATTTGTTGCTGCACCTGCAGCAACCGTGCACTCTGCTTTTGCATCGCACTAACACCGGCATCGTAAAAAGTATTACTGCTGATACGCATCATGCGCCCCTATTGTCCGAGGTCCAAAACCGACTGGAAAAGTGTGTTTGCGATTTGCATCATCTTTCCCGCGGCCTGATATGCCTGCTGATAACGCAACAGATTGGCAGCTTCCTCATCAAGATTCACCCCCGAGACCGACTGCTGCGCCTGCTTTGCCTGTGCAATAACGTTGGTCTGCGCTGTCGCCATGACATCGGCTTGTCTTGCATCATTGCCAATCTGGCTTACTATTTGGCTGAACGCTCCGTTGTAAGTCGTCGATGGAAGACTGCCAACAATGCTGGCGTTCCTGCCCAGTGTGTTTGTCACCTGAAGCGCGACCAACGCCAGTGCATTGCGGTTGTCAGCGCTTCCACCAGTGTTACGTGTGACAGTAAACACATCGCCATTGGCCGGTGTCCCGGCAATCGAGAAGCTCAAACCGTTAAAACTGATCGGGTTACCGGCTGCATAGGCAAACGGGCCAACTGCCGGCACCGCACCGGTGACGACAAACTGGCTTGTCGTTGCGTTGAAGGTCAGAATAACCGGCGTCGGCAGCGGCAAGTTGCCAGTGCTGGAAACAGTGCCAGGCGAAATGGTTGCGCTACTGCCATTGGTGAGTGATGCCTGGGCACGAATGGGGTAGGCTGCCGCAATCTGACTTGGATCGTTCAGGGCGACACTGATATTGCTCGCGCCAAGGCGGGTCGGCTCAATGATCCAGCTGTCATTGACCGCAGCGCCCGATAACAGAGTCAGTGACAGGCCGTCCACGTTCATGCTATAGGGGTACCCGGTTGCAGTCGGAAACGATGCGGATGTGGTTATGCCATCTGAAATTCGGGTCAGCAAAAAGTTTTCGTTGCCACCGGCACTGCCGTTGTACTGTAACCGGTAGTTGCTGGTGGTTAGCGCTGTGGCATCTTGCAACGCAGCGTTGACAACAACCGGACCCATATTTTGCAGATTGGGCAACACAACCGGACCAGCGACCGAAAAAAAGTTCACGCCCAGCGCACCGTTCAGATCCTGCCCAAGGATGTGCTGGGCGTTGAATGACTGCGCCAGCCCGATCGCCAGGCGACCTAACGCATTCTGTGCGCCGTCCAGCGACCCGCTTCGAAAACTGAGAAGACCACCGAGCGTCCCGCCCTGGATATCGGTATCCGAAAGAGTCGCAGTCGCGCCACCGCTCGCGTACCCGACAGCAGTGCGCTGGCTATCTGCAGGTGAGGCTGTAGCGAAAAGCCGGAATGCAGTGTCCCCAACGACGAGTGGCTGACCATTGCCAACAAAAACCGCATAACTACCGTTACTCTCCTTTAACACGGATGCCCGCGCTTCCTGGTTGAGTGCGACGACAAGCGCGTCGCGTTGATCGCGAAGGTCATTGGCTGGTTGCAATGTCGCACTCTCCGCCCGCAGGATGCTTTGGTTGAGTCCGGAGATTTGCTGGGCATAACTATTGATCGAATCAATGCTTGTGGCTATACCCGCGTTGATATCAGCACGCATCTGTGCCATTTGCTGATCCGTGTCGCGAAATCCCGCTGTCAAGGCATTCGCCGACGTAAGCAATGCCTGACGTGCCGAAGCAAGCTCTGGATGGGAAGCAACATTGGCGACTCCGTCGAAAAAATATGCGAGCGCGGGCGCCAACCCTGTACTCGTGTCACCGAACATGTTGCTAAGTTGTTTGATTTGGGCGTTGTAAGTGTCGATCTGACCACCCTGGGTTTGCGCCAGTGTCAGTTGATTGGACAGTGTGTCACTGTAGATGCGCCGCACCGTGTCGACGCTCACGCCCTGTCCAAAAAAGCCACTCCCGCTGGACTGTGCAACATTGGCGCTCTGGATAATCTCCTGGCGGCTATAACCGGGAGTTGACGCGCTGCTGATATTGTGCCCGCTAGTGACGAGTCCAGCCCGCGCCGCATTCATACCGCTCATGCCAACACTAAAAAAACTGATCGCCATTTAAGTAGTCCAGTCAATGATTCTGCTTAACCGTAATAGCGGCCGTCCAGCCCAAATGTTGAATTCGGTTCGAGTCATGTCCATTGGCGTCACGCCACCATGGCCTGACGCAGGCGCGCGCTGTTCAGGACCTGTGTAAGTTTTTCCGCATATCTGGGATCGGTGGCGTAGCCCGCACGCTGCAATTCCTGGGCAAACGCGGCGCTGTCGCCTTGCTTCAAGGCTGAAGCATAGCGTGGGTTGCCCTGGATCAGGGAGGCATAATCCCGAAATGCTTCTGCATAGGACGGGTAGGCGCGAAATTTTTGTACTGTTTTGCCCGGCACCCCCTCTGCATATTCAGTCGTTACTATATCCACCGTGGCGCCTTTCCAGTGGCGACCGGCTTTGATGCCAAACAGGTTGTAGCTTGGGTTTCCGTCCACAGCACGTATCTCGCGGCTGCCCCAGCCGCTCTCGAGCGCAGCTTGGCCGATCAGAAAGTCCACCGGGATACCAGTCATCTTGCTTGCTTCAACCGCATGCGTCTTCATGCGGGACACGAAACTGCTGCTGGTGTCCACCGAAATGGCGTTTGCGTCCCCGACCTTGGCGATCGGCGTTGGCGCGACGGAAGAATGCGAAGCTTTGGCACTCACGACGGGTGCAATCTCTGCAGGCAGTGCGACGGTGGGTTGTCTGGCTGCTTCTAAATCACTCCCACGCCGCAGCTGGCGCAGCATCACATCGGCCAGGCCGATACCCCTGACCGATAGGCTTTGCGCCATTTGCTGGTCAAGCATAGAGGTGTACATACGCGTCTGTTCGCTGTCGAGCAATCCGTCTTGTGTCGTCGCGTCGCGCATGCTCTTGAACAACGTTTGAAGAAAAACCGCCTCGAACTGAATTGACGCGGCTTTGAGCGCTTGTTCGGGGTTCCGCTTTGCCTGTGTCCGAAGCGCGTCAAGACTGTGCGCATCAAGCGCCATGTTGCCATTGATTCCACCAGTTTGATTCATGGTATCAAACACCCATCAATCAGATAATTTCCAACTCGGCGCGTAATGCACCAGCCGCTTTCATCGCCTGCAGGATAGCTAAAAGATCCTGCGGCGTCGCCCCTATTGCATTCAGCGACTTGACCACATCACCGAGAGAAACACTTGGCTTCACCATAGTGAGTCCACTTTTGTCGGCACGGATTTCAACCTGAGCACGCTCCAAAACAACGGTTTGTCCTTGGGTTGAAAAAGGGGTTGGCTGGCTGATAACTGGCTCGCTATTGACGACCACTGTCAGGTTGCCGTGCGCCACTGCACACGCCTCTATCATGACCACCTGATTCATTACAATGGAGCCAGTTCTGGCGTTGATAATCACTTTGGCGGCGGATTGCGCCGGCGTAATTTCAAGACTTTCGATCTGGGAGAGAAAATTAACCCGTTCGTCGGCAGGAAGGGGCGCCCGCACCCGGATCAAACGACCATCCACCGCAGAGGCAATTCCCGGTGTGAAGCGGGCATTGATGGCTTCAACGATGCGCCGCGTAGTACTGAAGTCAGTGGCATTGAGTTCAAGATTGATATGCTCGCCCTGACCCAGTTCAGTCGGTACACTGCGCTCCACCGTGGCACCTGCACTTATGCGCCCAACACTGAGGTGATTGACCTGAACACTGCTTGCACCGCCGGCCGAAGTTGCCGCAACGCCCCCCACCAGAATATTGCCTTGAGCCACGGCATAGACTTGCCCATCGCCCCCCTTTAGAGGTGTCATCAACAGCGTTCCGCCGCGCAGACTCTTGGCGTTGCCCATGGAAGACGCTGTAATGTCAATCGATTGGCCTGGTTTCGCAAAAGCTGGCAGTGAGGCAGTCACCACGACCGCTGCCACGTTTTTCAGCTGCAAACTGGTTCCTGCAGGCAGACTGACGCCTAGTTGCGTCAACATATTAATCACGCTTTGCACAGTGAAAGGGGTCTGTGTGGTTTGGTCGCCGCTGCCATCAAGACCCACTACCAGGCCATAACCGATCAACTGATTACTGCGCACGCCCTGGATTGAAACCAAATCCTTTATGCGTTCGGCCAGTGCCAGTTCGGACCACATCACCAAAGTCGACAGCAATGCGATCAGCCAGCTCTTGTGATAAGTCATAGTGCGCACTTCACATTCAGGACGAATTCTAGAAGGGATTGATCGACATGAAAATTCGATGCAACCATCCCATTTTTTGTGCCTCGTCCATGTATCCGTTGCCACGGTATTCAACACGTGCATCCGCCACTTGCGTTGATGACACGGTATTGCCCGCAGAGATCATGGTCGGATTGACCACACCGGAAAAACTCACGATCTCCGAGCCCTGATTGATGCCGATCTGTTTTTCGCCACTTACCAACAGATTGCCGTTGTTCAAAACTTCGATGACCGTCACAGTTATGGTTCCAGTAAAGACATTGTTACTGGCGCTGTCGCCCTTGCCTGCAAACGTATTCGATGAGCCCGTTGTGAGGTTCATTCCTTGCAGTCCTTTTCCGGGCAAGCCCGCCACGGCGGTCACTGAAGTGTCGTTGCCGCTGGTGCGCGCAGCGGTGCTACCTGACGCTTTACTGGCTGCAGTCGTTTCGTTGATATTGACGGTCAGGATATCGCCAACAGCGCGCGCTCGCCGGTCTTCAAATAACGGCCGTTGACCAAATCCGGAAGTTCCCGAGTTTTGCGTCTGGAAAATGGCGCCGTTCGTTGAGACGAGCGCAGGCGACGGTGCGGGTCGTGCTGTAATCGGCGGGCGTAAGTTCGATGACGGCATTAAGTAACAGGACGTGAGCATCAATGAAAGTCCTGTTATTACACAGTGGCGAAAAAAACTCAGGATCATGGTAGTTTCGATCATGCTGGTTGGTGTGCCTAAAGCTGTGCCAATTTCTGCAGCATCTGATCCGAGGTGGAGATCGCCTTTGAATTGATTTCATAGGCACGCTGGGTCTGGATCATGGCGACCATTTCCTCGACCACATTAACGTTGGACGTCTCGACATTACCCGCGCTGAGCTTGCCCAATCCGTTGGTGCCGGGTGTGTTGGCACTTGCCGAGCCGGATGAAGCGGTCTCAAGGTACAGGTTTTCACCGGCACTTTGCAAACCGGTTGGATTGACGAAGTTCGCCAGCTGGAGCGACCCGACCTGGGTCGGCTTGACGGTGCCAGCCAGCAGTGCTGATACCGTCCCATCCTGACCTATGGTGACACTCAGTGCGCCAGCCGGTATGGTGATCTGCGGCTGAATGTGATAGCCACTCGACGTGACTAGCGCACCCTGACTGTCCACCTGAAACGATCCATCGCGGGTGTAACCGTTAGTTCCATCGGGTTGCAGTACCTGAAAGAAGCCACTGCCCTGGATCGCGACATCAAGCGGGTTGCCAGTCTGTTGCATATTGCCTTGGGTGAAAATCTTGACGGTCGCGACCGGATGCACGCCAGTACCAATCTGCAATCCTGACGGTACCTGCGTCTGTTGCGAAGACTGTGCGCCGGGCTGGCGAATTGTCTGGTAAAGCAGGTCTTCAAATACGGCACGCGCGCGCTTGAAACCATTGGTGCTGACATTTGCGAGGTTGTTGGCGATGACGTCTAGTTGCGTTTGTTGTGCGTCAAGGCCGGTCTTGGCTATCCAAAGAGATCGAATCATTGTTCACTCCAGGTTGTTTGCAATTTCTCAGGCCCTGACGCTCAGTATCTGCGTTGCTTGACTTGCGTTCTTTTGCGCATTGTTGAGCAGCTGCATTTGCAGATCGAACTGCCGCCCCAAACTGATCATGCTGATCATTTCCTCGACAACATTCACATTGCTTCCCTCGATCATGCCGGCAGCTAACACAACACTGGAATCGGCTTCTGCGGCACCCCCGCTGATCAGGCGAAACAAGCCGTCGTCCCCGCGCACCAACAATTTCTCGTCCGGATTGACCAGCTTCATGCGTCCAATTGCGTTGACCGAACTGGGTGGCGGAGTGGTCGACACAACTGATACCGCGCCGTCCTTGGCTATATTGATTGACGACTCTGGAGGAACCGAAATCGGCCCACCGTCACCAAGGACATTGAGGCCATTTCGAGTTTGCAACATGCCGTTCGGGCTGATTTGAAGGTTACCGTTTCGGGTGTAAGCCTCGGTACCGCTTTCTGTTTGTACCGCTATCCAGCCCGGCCCCTGAACCGCGACATCGAGTTCGCGGCCGGTAGCTTGCAATGGCCCTGGCGCAAAATTTGCTCCAGTCGTTGACGCTACTACAAAAGCGCGGGTCTGCATGCCGTTACCCGAGATGGGAACCGCGCGAAAGGCGCTCGCGGCAGCGCGATACCCATTTGTCGATACATTGGCCAAGTTATGCGAAACGACAGCCTGCTGTTCAAGTGTGTGTTTAGCACCGCTCATAGCGACATATATAAGGCGATCCATATTGAATCGGACCTATTTCAGATTGACCAAAGTTTGCATCAATGCATCTTGAGTCTTGATCGTCTGGGCATTGGCCTGGTAAACGCGCTGCGCCGTGATCATGTTCACAAGCTCTGCGGTGAGATCTACGTTGGAATCCTCTTTGGCAAATGACTGCAAAGCACCCAGACTGGCACTGCCGGGTGCACCGGTGAGCGGAACTCCGGAATCAGCAGTCTCTACCCACATGCTGTCGCTTATCGGTGACAGTCCCTGGGGATTGGTGAAATTGGATAGCGCGATCTGTCCGAGCTTGTTTGATTGCCCGTTGCTATAGCGCCCCAGAATAGTACCGTCATCGCTGATGTTGTATCCACTGAGTTGTCCCGCTGCGTAGCCGTCCTGGGAAAGTGAATTCACACCAAAGCGTGATCCAAACTGAGTTGTAGCAGCATAGTCCAATGTGATCGCAAGTGGTGCGGCACCGTTTGTCAGCACAGCAGTTTTTATCGGGAAGGTTGCACCGACATAGGTACCGCTGTCGCTAAAAGTCACGGTGCTGACGCCTGCACCATTGGCGGCAACACCATCGATGTAGACATTGACATCCCAAGTATTGGCAGCGGTCTTGTTGAAATAGAAGGTCATGGTGTGGGCCTGCCCCAGTGTGTCGTAACAGGTCGACGCCGTGGAAAAATTGTAGGTTTGCGGATTTGTTGCAACAAAACCGGCAGTCGGAATAATCGGTGCGGTCGAAGCAAGATTCGCCCCGACCGCTGCGGTGGAGGTCGCCTTTGGCAATAGGTCGGCCGATGAAAGCTGAAGATTCACAAGCGCGCCTGGTACGATAACGCCGTTGACAGCCTGGAATCCCGTGAGATTTTGACCACTTCCGCTGACAATATAGCCATCCTTGTCAAGACCGAATGTGCCATTACGCGTGTAGCTGATTGCACCGTTATTGCTCATTCGGTAAAAGCCCTGACCGTTGATGGCGACGTCTAGCGGGTTGTTACTGGTGGAAATGCCACCTTGTGAAAACTGTTGTGTCACACTGGTAAATTGCGTACCGATTCCGACTTGCGTCCCTGCCCCACCGCCGAACCACGCGGCATAAACGTCCCCGAATGCCGCCACCCCTTGCTTGAAGCCAGCCGTATTTGAGTTGGCAACATTGTTTCCAATAACATCGAGGTTTTTCGCTGCTGCGTTTAAGCCGCTCAATCCTTGCTGAAAGCTCATTTCGTTTCTCCTAGCTGTTATTTATCAATACTGGACATCACATGACAAGTTTCACGTCTGCAAGCGTGACCTGGCCAACGCCGCTCAGGTTCAACGTGACCTTGCTGTTACCCACCGTCACGCCGCTGACCAACCCTCCTGAGAGTGAAGCGGCGTCAACCCTCTTGCCCCCCTGTGTTGCCTCAACGGTGAAGCCATAACTTCCAGAGGAAGCGCTTGCGCCGCTGTCAGTAACTCCATCCCACTGGATTGCGAATACACCAGCGGCTTGTGCTCCGAGATCAATTCTGTGCACTAGTTGCCCGGAACTGTCATGGATGGAAACAACTACAGAGTCCGCGGCCTGACTCAACTCCACGCCGCCGATTGCGGAGCCATTCTGAAGTTGAATTACTTTTCCTGCCGTGAGCACTTGGTGACCGATCATCGACGTAGCCTGCAACGACTGGGCGGCGCCGAGACTCGCCGCCATGCTCTGCAACGTCGTATTGAGCTGATCGATGCCACTGACCGTGCTGATCTGTGCCATCTGCGAAGTGATTTGGGCGTTGTCCATTGGGCTGAGTGGATCCTGATTCTTAAGCTGCGTTATCAAGAGCTTGAGAAATCGGTCCTGAGCAGCACTGCTGGCTGCCGCCGTAGCGCCTGATGTTGCGGTCGGCATGGTCGCATTGCTTGTCGTACCAACAGTGCTCATTACACACTCCTTTAAGCGAGTTGATCGGTTATCGACTTTGCCGTCACTGTCCGAGTGTGAGCGTCTTGAGCAGCAACGTCTTGGCTGTGTTTAGCATCTCGACATTGTTTTGATACGATCTTGAAGTAGCGATCATGTTGACCATTTCATCGACAACACTGACGTTCGGCATAAAAACGTAGCCCTTGGCATCGGCGAGCGGGTGCCTTGGGTCAAACACCTGCTTTCCCGGCGAACTGTCCTCGATCACGGTGATGACTTGGACTCCGCTACCGGTCGCGCCATCGATTGGCAATTCACCAAACAGCACCTGTTTCGCGCGATACGCCCCTCCGTTTGAACTTGTAACGCTGTCGGCATTCGCCAGATTGCTGGCAACGACATTGAGTCGCTGTGCCTGTGCAGTCATGGCTGAACCGGCGATCTCAAATACATTGAATAAAGACATGATCTGGTTACCCCTGAAGCGCGGCTTGCATCAACTTGATTTGACCGTTGAGAAAAGTAAGGTTGGCGTCATAGTGAACCGCATTCTCTGCGAAGCGATTGCGCTCTACGTCCATGTCAACCGTGTTGCCGTCGATGCTCGGTTGCTTCACGTTACGTTGCAGAACTTCGGTAGCCGCATGTCGTGCGACGCCAACCAGATGTCTTTCGCTGGTCGCACGCAAGACTGAGGATGGTGTTCTGCCAGGCATGGCATTGCGTAACGCTGCAGCGAAATCTACATCGCGCGCCTTATAGCCGGGCGTGTCAGCGTTGGCGATGTTCGAGGCCAGCAATTGCTGGCGAAAGGCTCGCGCATTAAGTGCGTTCGCATGAAACTGGAACAAGTTATCAAGTGGTTCAGTCATGGGATGCAGTGGCGTTGTTCAGTATAAGGATCAGATCCGGGATTGACAGTCATGGTATGCGTCTTAAACTTTAGGAACGCCCGGATTAGCAGCCCAAAGCCCACGTACTTCGACGCATTGAGTTGCTTCACGCGGAATATATTCTCAACCCTGACCGCGCACGCCCGCATTTGGTCGCTGGAGAAAGAGTGCGATCACGCCGAGATCGCGAACAAGCAGGTGAAACCCATGCTAATTGGGAACTGCAGTTGATTGCGTGTGAATATAGTCTAGTCAGGCACACAGCAATTGTGTTGTGACGACAATCTGGAATGAGTCTACATGACCGCACTACTTCGCAAAATTTTTCCGCTGCTGACCTGCATCGGACCCATTTCCCATGCTTCCATTGAGCATGCGCAACTCACCCAAATTCAAAAGTCGGTCGAACGGTTGGTTCACCAGCAAATGGCTGGAATTCCAGGTAAGGTAAGCTTCACGCTAGGGGCCATTGATGCACGTCAGAATTTGCCGACCTGTCGGAGTCTGGAAGCCTTCTTGCCAACCGGTGGTCGTTCGATGGGAAACATTAGCGTGGGAGTTCGCTGCAGCGACAGCAGCCCGTGGACTATCTATGTTCCGGTTTCGATCAAAGTCCTTGTTGGCGTGGTGGTCGCAGCGCGACCGCTGACGCCGGGAAGGCTGATCGAACTTGCCGACCTGGAGGTCCAAGAAGCAGATGTCGGCCTGCTGCCAGCTGAGGTTATCACCGAGACTGGCCTGGCGCTCGGGCGCTTTGCCACGATGGGCGTCGCGGTCGGGCAACCCTTGCGGCGAGATTTTCTTCGTGCGCCGCCCGTTATTCAGTCAGGACAATCCGTAACTCTGCGCGCTCATGGAACAGGTTTCAGGGTAAGTGCAGCAGGCAAGGCGGTGAATAACGCGGCCGAGGGACAGGTTGCTCAGGTGCTCACCCCATCGGGCCACACAGTAAATGGCATCGCCCGTCTCGGGGCGATCGTAGATGTTCAACAATAGGCAGAGACACCAAAAAATCATGAAAATCAATTTTTTCCAGATCTTGCCTAAAGTTAGTCGATTGGTTGCCGCTAAGATAGAGGCGTATAGGCGTAGGCTGAGGTAGCCATCATGAAGATCGATAGTTCCACTAAGTCAGGCAACAGCGTTTCAGTTCATGGAGGCTCGTCCAGAGCCGGAAAAAGTGCAAGTAGCTCGCCGAGTTCCAACGGGGCTGGAGGCGAGCGCGTTGAATTGAGTCAACGCTCGATGCAGTTGCATGCAATGGCGAGCGGCATGGCTGATACCCCCGTTGTGGACAGCGCACGTGTTGCAGAAATAAGACAAGCTTTAGCAGAAGGCCGCTTTAAGGTAAATCCGGACTTAGTAGCCGACAAATTGCTTCAGACAGCGCGCGAACTGTTGCGCGTCAGATACGCCTAATGTGGTTCAACACTCGTCAGGATTCAGCCACCGCGGTATGTGCCGTCGACTTTGTTGCCGGATTACGTGAAGAGCAAACTGGACTTGCAACTTTAACCGGATTGCTGCAGGCCGAGCAGGATGCCCTTGTTCAGGGCGATGCTGACCGTGTTGCTAGACTGGCCCAGGACAAAGCGACCGGTATCACCAAACTTGTCCAGTTGGACGAGCGTCGCAGCCGTCACCTTAAGTCCCAAGGTCTGAATGACAACTCCGAAGGAATGCAAAAATGGCTAGGTCGTTATCCTGAACTTGCGATGGTGGCGAGAAACATTTGGAGGGGACTCCTTGCCCAAGCAGAAGAAGCCCGGCAACTTAATCAGTGCAATGGCCGCCTGATTGCGAGTCATCTGCAACAAAACCAAACGAAATTTGCCGTACTACAAACTGCTGCTGCACCGGATGTAGTTTATCGCTGCGATGGAGGAATTAGCATATTGCGCGGCGCGAGTTCCTTCAGCCAAGCCAGCTAAGCGGAGCATTTCCGCTCATGATACTTGACTAGTGTCATAGTAGCCGGTCGGAAAACAGTGAACTCCACTTATCGACCGCAGAATCAAATTTCTGCGAATGATTGGGCTTCCGCAAGTAACTGCTTTAAATCTCCCAAAGAGACAATGACTTCGGTCAATGGTCCTCCCAAGAGGTCGATGAAGGTCGGCGTCAGTTCCTCAACCGAGAGGTTTCCGGCATAACCAAATTCGAGCTTTTTGCAAATCTGGTTCGCGGCAAAAACACACACAGTCATAGGAGAGCTACTGGGATCCGGATGGTGCTGGTTCCGAATGGCTTCAACCAATTCGGCAGGGAGTCCCCATTTTTCGAGCGTCATGGCACCCACTGCAGCGTGATCTGTACCGACAATATCGATCAAAGTCTGATACAAGGAGCATTCTTTCCAGACGCTGGTTTCAACTGAGAGTCGAAATTCTTTCGGCAGAAAACGTGCAATGACAAGTTTGCCAAAATCGTGCAATAAACCAGCCATCAGGCAATTCATAGGGTCAATGAAACCTACTCGCAATGCCAGTTGCTTTGCAATGCCAGCCGTGCACAATGAATGAACCAAATACTTTTTGCAGTCAACTCCAGCAGAATTGTTAATTGGCAATATGCCACTGGACGCCAAGCTCAACGCCAAATGCTTGATCGTGTCAATTCCAAGATAGATCACCGCATGATCAATAGAGGTGATTGGCGTTGGCAAACTGCAATAGTTTGAATTCAAAAAATGTAACAGCTTGATTGAGAGCAATTGATTTGACTCGATTGATCGAGCCAACTCCTTGGGCGAGCAATTGACATCCTCAGTCAGCGCCAAAATTTCTCGCACGTTGGTTGGAAAGGCCGATGGATGGCCAACCATTACAACCAATTTTTGAAAGATATCCGTTTTCATACTTTTGACATTTCCACAAGCAGCACTACTTGCCGAAAATTACGTTTTGGTCCCAACTCCGAAGTAACCATCCCCGGCAATGCCGGGGCTTACAAAAATTTTGAGTTGCTCAAAGCGGCTGAACGGGGACGTTTAAGGTCGGCATTAACCTTTGCGCCACCATTACGGTGGCAGCTTATCTCGACACCCCCCCGTTTCTCCAACTTCCCGTCCTTATGTTCCGGCTGTCTTACGTAGTTGCGAATCACTTCTTCGTCTCGCCCTGCCGTCGAGACAAAACACCTTCAAGTCCAGATGTACTGCACAACAAGGTTACGCTTGCACTCTGCAGTGCACATGCTTGGACTGCAAATACCCATACTCGACCTGACTCTCCTTATGCTGAGCCAGTGTGCGAAACACATATCCCAGTTGCTGTCGCAATTCCCCGTACAGTATCTTTCTGCGAAATTTCTGTATTTACACTACATGGTACTTGCAATTGATGTAGAGTGATTAAGTCTCTCAATCTTGTTCGTCCAGTTTTTCCATTCGTTTACATGGCGGCTCACGATTGGAAGTTTCTGAAATGGGCTCCTACCTTACCTATACGTCAAACTTCTACTGCCAGCCCGGCAAAGTCGGGGAGTCTCCCCACTGACTAGATCAGTTCACGCTCTAAATTTAGGAAACTCCCATTGGGACGTTTCAGCCCAGTCTCGCAATACGGATGTGAACGGTGATGTGAGGTTCACAAAACCTTTCAAATTTGAGTATCTTGCGAATCTTAGTCTCGTCCAGCATATCGCCAACTGCAATCATTGGCAGACCACTGCTCGAAATCAAATCGCGTGATAAAACCATGCCCGCTTGCAACTGGTTTGGACTGACTGGTACATCTCTGAATCTTTCGGGGTCAATTTCCTCCTTTGGCAAAGCACCGATCACGTCGAAAAACGCGGCTACAACCTTGGGGTCGTAGAATGCTCCGCTGCTCTGAAGAATGCTGCGCCTGGCATCTTCAGCATTCAAATGACGTCGCTCCAAGGTGCCAATTTGCATATTGTCATAGTCGCTCGCCAGGGTCAAAATTCGGGCGCCAATTGGTATGGTTTCCTTAGCGCGTTGGCGCGGGAAACCAGTTCCATCGAAGCGTTCAAATTGAGCACCAATAATCTCTGCGGCACCCCTCAAATCGGACAATTGAAGTAACAGTTCTTGGGTCTGAACGGCATGCCTGCGGTATACCTCAATCTGCGATAATTTCATCATTGCAACGGGCAAATTGAGCAGTTCATCAGAAAAACTTACCTTACCCATTTCGTGAAGCAAACCGGCAACAAATATTTCCTGAAGCTGATTACCCTCGATCTGTAGTTTGAGGGCAATTCTTCGTGATAGGTCTGCTACGCGACGGGAATGTCCCCCCAGATTGCCTCCACGCATATCAATCAGGCTACAGAACACCTTGATCAAGGACATGAAGCCAACCTTAAGTTTTTCGTTTGCGTCATGCAGCAACACTTTGACTTCAGAGATTTCGGTGCTGCAGGCATTCACCTTCGCCTCTAGGTCGATATTTAGAGTCTTTAGCATTTCGTTCTGCTGAATAGTCAGCAGTTCAGTTCGAATTTTTTCCTCTTCAATCCCTTTGCGAGCGAGTGCATTTCGTACGATCAGTACGACATCATTTTCGTCCCAGGTCTTGGAAATGAAATGTTGGATCTGACCGTGATTAACAGCGTCTATGACCGAGTGAGAATCTGTGCGCCCCGTCAACAGCACGCGAATTACATCAGGCCACCGCGCACGAACAACTTCCAAAAACCTGAAACCGTTCATTTCGGGCGTATCTATGTCCGAAATTACCAGATCAACGCCCCCATGCTCCATCAGGTTCAAACCACACTCACTACTTTCGGCAGTAAGCACCTCAAAGCCCTTGCCACGAAACGCAAGTTGCAGTGAAGACAAACGTTGTCGATTATTGTCGACACACAAAACTGTCTGCCCCCCAGTCACAGGAATGTTATGTTCAGCCATGCGGTCTATCATGTTGCAGCTGCTCCGCATTCTTGGGAAAGGTTGGATGCCCGAGTGCGGGAACATGATAGGCGACAAGCTGTTCCATTGGAATTTCGGACTCGCGCACTGATCATTTCCCAGCGATTTTGGATGACACCAAGGAACATTGAAAGCTTCAGGCCGATCCAATTGCCGACCACCCTCCGGAAAGCCGGCTGATCAGGACCACGCAACACAGTGGTTGTAGCTACCCCACAGCACGTTTCTGTAACGTCAAACCGGTCGCTGTCACTCTGGACCCGAATTTGACCGTCATTTTTGCCGCGTTCCATATTCACCGCATTGCAGACGTGGCTCACCGGGCCCGCAACGACCGGAACTATCTGCGCAGACATACAAGCCGTTTCATAGTCCGACTATTGCCTCCAGGGCGAGTTCGTCAGAACTGTATTTGACACTTTGTTTCCTTATTTAATAGTCGCCTGCGTCCCATGCTATCGCATTCATTTACTACGTCGGTCGATGCCTGCATGGCCGCCCTACACAGTCGCTCACAGCTTACCGTTCGACTGACACTGTCAAATTCTTGTAAGCTAACAACGGTGAAAGTTTGTCCAGTTCACTTTGAATAACAATCACTCAATGGACAACGGTGTGCGAATGGCACATGGTATCTGGATAATCGTTCCACAACCGCATCACGGAACTGAACTTCCTGTTCGCGCGGGTATGACCGGTAAGTCTGGAACCCCACTTTCGAGCGGAATGTTCATCACTTTCCCAGGGGTTTCGGCCAATATCATGACCGTTACCCTTCGGTTTCGCGCCCGGTTATCTGGCGTGTCATTTGGCGTCAACGGACGGTTTGGACCGTAACCGATGACACTCATCCTGGGTTCGGCAACGCCGTTGTCAATAAATAGCCGCACAACACTGCTTGCGCGTGCAGCAGACAGTTCCCAGTTGGACGGGAACTGGCTGGTGCTAATCGGTGCGTTGTCGGTGTAACCCTCCACTTGAATCCCCTGCTCCGTTTTGGCCAAAACCCGTGCAACCTCCTGCAGCGCTCGCTCGGTCTCAGGACGCACCTGAGCTTGCCCGGATGCGAAAAGAACACTTGCATTTATCTCCACCGAAATACCCCTATTGGTCTGCGTCACCTTAACCTGGCCACCGCGCACAAGCACATCCAGTACCTTGACAATGTCCTGGGCAATGCCGCGCATCTGCTCGCGCTGCTTGACCTGCGATTCGGACTGCCTGACAAGTTTGCGTGGCGGCAGGTCAGGCGCAGGTGGGTGGGTCGCAGGCGGAAGTCGCTCCACCACGTCGCTGCCAAAGGCGTTGAATAGGGAATCGCCGAGTACACGAAATTTCCCCTCACTTACCGATGACAAAGCGTACAACACGACAAACAGGGCAAACATCAGTGTGATGAAATCGGCATATGAAACCAGCCAACGATCCTGGCCTCCGGACTGCCGGTGATCAAGTGGACTACGTTTGCGCAAAATGCTACGGGAATTTCTTTCCATAGAGGACTCCTGATCAGAGGCCGCCGCCGTCCGGTCTCTGGCGGGTAACATAACCCAACAGACGATTGTCGATCATGCGAGTACTCTCACCCATTGATATCGATATCAATCCTTCAACGATGATCTCGCGCAAAAGCACCTGCCGCGTGATCAACGTATTGAGCTTATTCGCAATTGGCAAAAATAACAGATTTGCAAGGCCAACGCCGTAAATGGTGGATACGAACGCGACCGCGATTCCGCCACCAAGTCGCGCAGGGTCCGATAGATTTTCCATCACATGAATCAGCCCCAGAACCGCTCCAAGAATGCCGATGGTGGGGGCATACCCCCCGGCAGCCTCCCAAACTTGAGCTGCTTGACGGTGATAGTCTTCAAAGGTACTGATTTCAACATCCATTGCGGCACGCAGTTTTTCCGGATCAATACCGTCAATCAGCATCTGCAGCCCTTTTCGCGCGATCGGGTCACCAGTAATCTCTGCTTGTTGCTCAAGAGAAAGAAGCCCTTCTTTGCGCGCCGAAATACTCCAACGTCTGACATCGGCGATCATCCTTTCGGGTGAAAAGTCAGGTGGTATCACAATCCATCTCGCCATTCGTACGCCGCGGGCGAATACGCCACCCGGACTTTGAACCAATACCGCGCCGACTGTCCCGCAAAGGACGATTAAAAATGCAGCGCTTTGCAACAGGGAGCCGACGTAACCACCTTCCAGAAGCTGCCCGCCCACAATGCCCATCAAGGCCACCGAAATACCAATGAGGCTACTGGCGTCCATAATTCAATAGTTCCGTATCTGGCTGCGCAAGCGAGCGATCGCTTGACTATGAAGCTGACAAATACGCGACTCCGTGACACCGAGCGTTTCACCAATTTCGCGAAAATTTAGGTCCTGTTCGTAGTACAGGCCCATCACTGTCTTTTCACGTTCCGGTAGCGTGCCTATTCCTTTCACCAGTCGCTCGCGGAGATTTCGATCAAGCAGTTTATCCAGAGGGTCTGCGCCCGGGTCTTCACAATGCCGATCAAGATAGTTGTCTCCGTCGCCATGATTGAAATCCTCAAACGAGACCAATTGATAACCGCGCGCATCCTGAAGCATCCTCTGATAGTCGACCAACCCCATGTCCAGCTGACCAGCCACCTCCTGCTCCGAGGGCGCCCGTCCGAGGCGCTGCTCCAGCGTCGCTATTGCGCTCTCGATGCGGCGAAAGTCGCGCCTGAAATTGCGCGGCAACCAGTCTGCCTCACGCAGACCGTCGAGGATGGCTCCACGAATGCGCAGCGCTGCATAGGTCTCAAATTTTGCCCCGTGCGATTCGTCGTAGAGGTTTACCGCATCGAGCAAACCCAACATACCAGTCTGGATGAGATCGTCTACTTCCACGCTGGCTGGCAGCCTCGCCATCATATGATGCGCAATGCGCTTGACCAAGGGCGCATATTGCGTCAAGTAATGGTTCTTGTCGTAATCACCTTTAGCGGTATACATGCCAGTCCCGGTCTTTATATTCAGGCCCCGACCGCCCGCAGGTTGTTTGAGTCGATGATGCGACTCATGACATCGTCAAAATCGCAGCCATCGTCTTCTGCACAGGGCCAGCCAGCGATGGCTTTTGCTAATTTTCGAAAGCTGTTGGCCGCAATTGCACCCGGGAATGCCGCTACCACGGGAAGGTGCAATCGCGCTGCATGCAATAGCTTTTCGTCCGGAGGGACGTGCCCCATAAAATCAAGCGAAACCCGTAAGTAGCGTCTTGCCACCCCGGCCATGTTGGCAACGATTGTTCGGGCCTTGGTTTCGCTGGCAACATTGTTAACCAGAACATGGAATTCGCGCCTCGCAAATTCATTGCATAGGCGCTTTATGAGTGCATAGGCTGCAGTAATTTCTGGCGCGCTGTCTCCGGCCAGAACAATAACCTCCTGAGAGGCAGCCCCTGGAAAAAGAAGGGAACTGGCGCGACCGGGCGCCGCATTTACCAACAATGTGTCTATCCGATTGTCCAAGTGACAAAAGCGCTCCAAGAAACGTTGCTGTTCACACTCTGGAAGTTGGGAAACAACGCGCGCACAACGCACTAACGGGAGGATGCGAATTCCTGCAGGGCCGCGCACTATCATTTCGTCGAATTCCTGGTCACCACACCACGGGAATTCGGGGGTGGCCCGCGTGTTCAACCCCAGTGCGTCAGCTACGCCAGCCCCACCCGACCGCTCGTCGGCTATCAAAACACTGCCACCGAGTTCAGCCAGTGCCCCAGCGAGATTGACAATGGCACCGGTGTCGCCAATACCACCAACGCTGACTGACACGACGCGCAATCCATTGTGGGCCAACAATCGGCGAAGGCCATCGGCTTGATCATTCTGTGATTTACCCAAGTCTCGCCCCCTCAGACGTGCCGACCGAGGGCGTGGTAGCCAGCATCAACTGACATTCGGCCTCGTCGAGCTGATGCACTGAAGGCGCAGTGACTCGACTTAACGCAGATTGAAGTAGTTCGTCCCGGTCCGGCAAATGCAGATCTTCAGGAACGCGCTGCCCATCGGTGACGTAGTGAATCGGCAAATTCTGACGAATGGTGACGTCGAGCACGGTGGCAATTCCAACCGCCTCGTCCGTCTTGGTAACGATGCAACCTTGCACGCCAACACCCCGATACGCGTTCACTACCTGATCCAGCGTCTCAGCATTACCGGTAGCGTTGAGCAGGAGCAAGCGCTTGATGTGAGACCCCGATGCCGAGAGCAAAGCCAGATGCTCCCCCATCATCTGGTCGCGTTGACCCATACCCACCGTGTCGATCAGGACCAAATGCTTGGCGCGCAGATCATCTAGTGCGACTTGCAAATCCGGCCCATCTTTGACAGCGATAACCCTTACTCCCAGAAGCTTGCCATAGATGCGAAGTTGCTCGTAAGCGCCTATGCGATAACTGTCGGTACTAAGCAGAGCAAGTTTCTCCGCGCCATAGCGGACGACGCAACGTGCCGCGATCTTTGCTACGGTGGTTGTCTTGCCTACGCCTGTCGGCCCCACCAGCGCGTAGACACCGCCACGCTCCACAATTTCGTCCACCGGCGATACTGTCCGTAAATTACGTTCCAACACTGCTCTCACCCAACGCAAATTCTGCTCTTCGGGCAGACCTGGCGGCATCTTCTCAAGAAACTGCCGCACCAACGCCGCGCTGAAACCGGCGTGCAGCATGTCTCTTAAAACACGGGCTTTGCCGGGTGCGCGCTGCTGGGCTGTGTCCCAATTCTGGTATATATGTTGTTGCTCGATCAATCCACGCATCAACCTGATCTCACCCACCAGACTTTGCGAGATCGGGTCTGGGGTAGCGACAGATGGCACCGCCGCATCGGTAAATGAAGTGTTGGCACCGTCCCGTGAATTGCCCGTCCGGTCGTGCGACGCTACGTGATTCGATCGGTCTTGCAGAGAAAAATCGGCTTGTGCTACTGCGAGAATTTCCATTCCGTTATCGACCGAGCGATTGGATAGAATCACTGCGTCTGGTCCCAACCCCTGTCTAACCATCTGTAAGGCTTGACGGGACGAGTTGGCGAAAAATCTCTTGACAATCATGCTTTGCTCCCAAGTAAGGAAGTGACTTTGATGGTATAGGTATCCGGAACTTCATTGTGTGCAAGAACCTTGATTTGGGACACGGCGCGGCGCAGGAACCTTGACAGTAAAACACGCAACTCAGTCGGTACGAGAAGCACGGAAGGAAGACCGAGCCGCTCCTGTTGCAAAGTGGCTACACCGGCCTCTTGCAACAATGTATCTACCAGACCCGGTTCAATGCCGGCTGCGTCGCCAGACTTCGAATGTACAGCCTGAAGCAGGACTCGTTCGAGCGCGGGCTCCAGCGCCATAACTTGAAGTTCGTTGTTGGCTGGAAAGAGTTGCTTTACGATAGCTCGCCCCAATGCTACCCGGACTAATGCTGTCAGATCAGTCGCGTCTTGCATTTTTGCTCCGTTTTCGGAGAGTACTTCAATGATCGTACGCATGTCACGGATATGCACACCTTCTTCGAGCAGGCGTTGTAAAACTTTTTGCACCGTGCCTAGCGGCAAAAGTTTAGGGACCAGATCTTCTATCAACTTTGGCGATTCGCGACCCACATGGTCGAGCAATTGCTGAGTTTCTTGTCGGCCCAGAAGTTCCGGTGCATGCGTTTGCATAACATGATTGAGGTGGGTAGCGATCACCGTGCCAGCATCAGCCACGGTGTAGCCAAAAGTCTGCGCCTGCTCGCGCATCCCGGCCTCGACCCAAACGGCCGGCAAGCCGAACGCCGGATCGCGTGTCACGGCGCCGGGTAACGTGGAATTGACGTGTCCAGGGTTTATAGCGAGATACATGCCGATGTAAGCCTCACCACGACCTATCTCAACGCCCTTCAGCAAAATTACATAGGCATTTGGACGCAGTTCCAGGTTGTCACGGATATGTACTGCCGGAGCGAGAAATCCCAGATCAAGCGCAAATTTTTTTCGCAATCCCTTGATCCGCTTGAGAAGTTCACCGTCTTGCCCTTTGTCGACTAGGGGAATCAGCCGGTACCCGACTTCCAGCCCAAGCGTATCGACCGGAACAACATCATTCCAAGATGCCTCGGCCGCAAGGTTCTCTGCGGCTTGCTCCGGTATCGGCGACTGTGACACCGTCCGACGAATTCCCAGCACATAACTACCGGTGCCTAGCAGCGTGGCCAGCAATAGAAATGCGAAGTTGGGCATGCCGGGAATGAGCCCCATTATGGCGAGAATAGACGCAGTGATCGTCAACACCTGCGACTTGCTAAATAGTTGGCCTGCCAACTGTTCTCCGATGTCCTGGTCGCTGCCAACGCGACTAACAACAATACCTGCCGCGGTCGAAATCACCAGGGCTGGAATCTGTGCTACAAGACCGTCGCCGATAGTGAGCAGGGTATAAAACTTCGCAGCCGTAGCGAAGTCCAGATCGTGCTGAGCCATACCGACCACA
The DNA here is from genome assembly GCA_963750815.1 of uncultured beta proteobacterium. Lineage (GTDB taxonomy): Bacteria > Pseudomonadota > Gammaproteobacteria > Burkholderiales > Burkholderiaceae_C > Rhodoferax. The sequence continues at coordinate 2,171,533 of CAVVRS010000002.1, read as the reverse complement.
AGACCTCCCACAATGTTAACGAGAAGAATGATGATCCCGGCAACTGCATCTCCGCGCACGAACTTGCTTGCACCATCCATGGCACCGTAGAACTCGGCCTCCTGGGCGGTCTCTCTGCGGCGGCGGCGCGCTTCATCTTCACCAATCAGTCCTGCATTGAGATCTGCATCAATTGCCATCTGTTTGCCTGGCATGGCATCCAGAGTGAACCGTGCACTAACCTCCGCTATGCGCCCAGCACCCTTTGTGATAACCACGAAATTGATGACGACCAAAATAAAGAACACTACCAGGCCAACTGCGTAATTGCCTCCAACCAAAAATTGTCCGAATGCCTCGATCACCTTGCCTGCAGCGTCCGGTCCGGCGTGCCCATGGAGAAGAACCACACGCGTTGAAGCTACATTGAGCGACAAGCGAAGCAGGGTGGTCAACAGAAGCACGGTCGGAAATACGGCAAAGTCCAAGGGCTTTAACGTGTATAAACTTACAAGCAACACGATGATTGCGATGGCAATATTGAATGTGAAGAGAAGATCCAGCAGAAAAGGCGGGACCGGCAGGATCATCATTGTCAAAATCATGATAATCAACATCGGCACTGCCGCCGTGCGCAAACCGTTGCCTGCAAACAAATGTTTCATGTTGAAAACGTAGTTCACTCTTCCAGTGCTCCTGGATCAAGGCCATCTGGCAGTGGCGGTAGCTCCGGTTTCAGCGGGACTACTCCACCAACATCCCGATATCGCCGTAGTTGGTACACGTAGGCCAGGATTTCAGCCACAACAGAATAGAGCGCACTCGGGATTTCATCGCCAAGTTCGGTATGGCGGTAAAGGGCACGCGCCAATGGCGGTGCGTCAAGTATCGGAACTTGATGCTCCTCGGCTAGCGCGCGGATGCGTGCGGCAATCAAATGCGCGCCTTTCGCCACGACCCGTGGGGCGCCCCCTGCGCCGTCCTGGTAACGCAGTGCCACGGCAAAATGTGTCGGGTTTGTTACCACCACGTCAGCCTTGGGTATTTCCGCCATCATGCGGCGGCGTGCCATCTCGCGCTGTTGACTACGGATGTGCGCTTTGACTTGCGGATCACCTTCGGATTCTTTGTTCTCCTGGCGCACTTCCTGGCGTGTCATTCGCAGTTGACGCTCGTGATCCCATATCTGGAACGGGATATCTACCGCCACAACCAAGGCAATGCTTGCAGCCATAATAAAGAAACTGGTACCCAGTAACCTTACAAGATGCGTCATTCCGGCGTCAAGCGGCTCGGCGGCGAGAGAGAGCACTGCGCCAATGTTGTTCCAGATGACCCAGGCCGCAACACCTCCAACAACCCCGGTTTTTGCGATCGCTTTAAGCATCTCGATGGCGCCATGCTTTGACAGGATGCGCCCCAAACCTTTCAACGGGTCAATTCGTCCCCAATCTGGCACCAGTGGCTTGAAGCTGAAAAGCCATCCGTTGAGAACCAGCGCAGAGGCAATACCTGCCAGTACCAACATCATTAGAAACGGAGAAAACGCCAGCAAGACATCAATCGAAAAGCCTTTTAGTCGCAACAACATCAGGTCTGTGTCATACGCGAGCGTGCGTTCGAGCTGCATACCGTGACGAACCAGTCCCGACAACTTTTCAGTGAGACTAGCGCCCATGGCCCACAGCCCACCCGCTGCGGCGAGCAACAGTGAGAGCGTCGACAGTTCGCGCGAACGCGCAACTTGCCCTTCCTCCCGCGCCTGTTCGCGCCGTCGCACGGATGCAGGTTCTGTACGTTCCAATTCGGTTTCTTCTGCCATCTCCTGTCCTTGACTGCTTGAACAGGATTATCAAATGATGGCAAGGCCAGCGATCAGTCGAACAGGTCTTGATTTGCCATGCAATTCGGCGCCGTCGGTATCGGACAGGGAACTAACTATCTTTCAATTCCACACCCTCTCGATAGCTGCTCAAGCTGTCATTTAAGACCCTCGAAAAGGTATGCCTTTCCGGTAATCCCGACCGTTCTCACACCCTGCTGTTGGTCTTCGCGCCGATTGGTCAGGATTCGCAAAAAGCGTCCGACAAATTCCAGTATTTTTGTAACACTGCTCGAATGACCGGAGAAGCTAAATCAGTGCGCCATGGTTGAGCTCAACTTTCATCACACTGCTCCGTCACATGCGCCACAGTAGCAGATTTGGATCGCCATGCGTTTTCGTGGCAATCATCACTGTCGGAGGCACTCCGGGAATGGTGAAGCAATTACTGATCAGCAAGCTGCCCGGGCGCATCTCATGGCTGGCCTTTCGCCACACATCGTTCATTGCCGCAGGCGACAGGTAGGCGTACACCACGTCGTACCGACTCAGATCCAGATCACGGAAATCTCCCCAACTGATGCTGCAGGACCGCGCTCCGAATGCCGCACGAAACCTGCTAAGTAAAAATGGCAATGGAGCCGATTCGATACCATGGTAGCAACCCGCCGGTCGCTCTCTGGCAAGTTGTTCAAGTACCCCTCCAAACCCACAACCCATATCTAGAAATGTGAAACTGCGCTCACGCGGCAAAAGTTCCGCAACCGCGAGGGTAACAGCTCGGCTTGAAAGAAACAAAGGTACTCGAGTTCCTGATACCCCCCAATATAGTGAAGCAAGGATACAGAAAACACCAAATGGATAGACAGACGGTATGTTCAATGTCAAGGTCCAAAGCAACCCAGGAACGAACAGTAAATTGATTGGGAACCACCAGGAATCCATGCCCATACGCCGCCCCAATCCTGCTGCGATGACCCCTTGCAACAGGGCTAACGTCATAACATAATGGCCTGCCATCGGGGTGGCCGGAGCGAGAACCACCAACGTTAGTACCATCAGGATCGCCCCGATTTGAGCAAGTGCCGCTTGCCGGATTGGTACTCGTGCAGACCAAGCGCAGGCAAACTCAGTTGCAACCTGTCTCACGGACTCAGGGTTTGGTAACGACACCATGGGCGACCTCGGTCGAAGTGTCAGGTTCCATCTCGATAGCGCCGCCCTCTTTGCTCGCTGCTCCCTCTGTTTTTTTGTTCATGACAACAACGCTGATGCGACGATTCACTGGATTGGCGGGATTGGCGGGATCGAACAGCACCGCAGAGGACAGACCAACGATCCGCAACACACGGGTTTCATCCAAACCACCGACCGTCAGTTCCCGCCGCGCCGCGTTTGCGCGGTTGGCCGACAATTCCCAATTGCTGTAACCAGTTGACCCTCCCGAGTAGGGTTGTGCATCGGTGTGTCCAGAGATACCAATACGATTGGGTACGTCGTTCAATGCTGCGCCAATCTGCCGCAAAATGTCCCGGCTATAAGATTGCAATTGCGCACTACCGCTTGCGAACATCGGTCGACTGTATTCGTCAGCGATCTGGATGCGCAAGCCCTCCGTAGTGATATCGAGCAGAATCTGATTGCGAAACGGTTTGAGTGCAGCGTTGTTCTCTATGACTCGTTCGATGCGTCCTTTCAGTTCCTGGAGTTTGAGTACTTCTTGGCGTGCCAGCTCTGCCTCCGCCGCTTTCAGGTTGATAGTTTTCTTCTCTTCCGGTAGCTCGCCTTTCTTCACCTGACCTTCAGTGCGGGTCAAGTCCTGACCACCACCTTTAATTACGCTTGAGCTGTCGCCGGAGCCGGTGCCACCGGCCAGCGCAACCTTAAGTGGCGTCTGAAAATATTCGGCGATCCCCTTTCGATCTCCAGCACTGGTCGATCCCAAGAGCCACATCAATAGAAAAAATGCCATCATTGCGGTAACAAAATCCGCGTAGGCAATTTTCCACGCGCCGCCATGATGGCCACCGGCGTGCTTTTTTACTCGCTTTATGATTATCGGTTTTTGACTTTCGTCGCTCATGGTGCCGGTATTGATTGTGTAATTATTTCAGCGCGACTTACGTTGCTTCATTTCTTCTTCCAATTCCATAAACGTCGGGCGCTCCGATGAGAACAAGACCTTGCGACCGAACTCCACAGCGACCTGCGGTGCATACCCGTTCAAGTTTGCCAGCAGAGTGACCTTCACGCATTGCAGCATCTTGGTCGATTCAACAAGCTTGTGCTGAAGCAAGGTAGCTAGCGGTCCGACAAATCCATATGCAAGCAAAATTCCAAGAAAAGTGCCGACCAGGGCGGCGGCGATCAGCTTGCCCAGTTCCGCTGGCGGTATCCCAACCGATTCCATCGTATGAACGACACCCATGACGGCGGCCACAATACCAAAAGCTGGTAAAGCGTCACCCATTTTTTCAATCGCATGGATGGGAACCTCGGCCTCTTCGTGATGAGTCTCCAGCTCGTTGTCCATCAGGTTCTCAAGTTCAAACGCATTGAGATTGCCTCCAACCATAAGACGCAAATAGTCAGTCAGGAACTCCACTACGTGGTGATCGGCGGTAACCATAGGATATTTTCCGAAGACCGGGCTCTGGTCTGGTGCGTCGACATCCCCCTCAATTGACATCAGTCCCTCCTTGCGCACCTTGGCGAGAATCTCAAAGAGTAAGGAAAGCGTCTCCAGATACAACGCCTTGTTGTAACGCGATCCGCGAAACAGGCTCGGCAAGGCCTTGAGTGTCGACTTGATTACCTTGTTCGGGTTTGCGACAAGGAATGCCCCGCCAGCAGCACCAAAAATCATCAGCAATTCGACCGGTTGAACCAAGGACCCCAGATGACCTCCGGCCATGGCAAAACCGCCGAACACGGCCGCCATGATAACTACGTATCCAATAATAACCAGCACAAGATTCTCCTCAAGCTACAGCTTGCTTCCGAACTGACATCCAACCCGTTGCCGGATTTCAATAGCGATTCGTTGGAAGTTACCATTCAAAGTAACGATGCAAATCGTGAAACAGAGACCGATTCACCTATCGATTTGACCGCTATACAACGGCATCGCCTTTCCTTGCAAGTGCACTATTTTTGGTTTTCCCTGCGCGCGATGGCGGACGACACAGGCCGCAGACGTAATTCCGATCGAAATCGAAACGATGGGTAATGAAATTTCCACCGCATCGAGTGCACGTTACAGTCTCCAGCAAACAACCGAGGAAACGTCCTAGTGTCCAAGCTCTTGTCAAGGTCAGAATCGGTTGGAGGCCATTGGTATGCACGTGCTCCAGATACAACCTGTAGCTCTTGATGAGAGCGTGCACGCCACGCAGTTCAGTATGCGCAATCAGGTAGTTGTAGATACTGACATATAGAGAAGAGTGGACATTGGGTTGCCAACTTACGAACCAGTCAGCTGAAAATGGCAGCATTCCCTTTGCGGGAGACTCACCCTTAATTTCTTTGTACAGTTTGAGCAACCTTTCACGACTCAAGCCTGTCTCTGATTCCAATACCTGGAGCCGCGCACCAAGAATGATTAGCTCAATTGCAAGCTGGATTTCGGCACCTTCGGCCGCCACACTTTTGTTACGCATAGTTTCCTCCAGCGGTGTGTCAGGTCATTTCTTCAGCTGGCAACGCGGCAAGAAGGATGGCTGCATGTGAATGCGGCATCGTGCCTTCTTTACCATGATTCGCCAGCCTTTCCAGAATCAGGCGGCTATCGCAACGCATTCGACACAGCAAAACGTTGGCACTTGCCATGCGAAGTACTTGGCTGGACGTCAGGTCGGCCAGAATATCGGCCGATTGCATGCTGATTCCCAATCGATATACTGCCGCGGCCTTATCCTGGTGGATCATGTGCTGCGCAAGCATGAGGTAGGTTAGGTTCAATTCCTTAATTTCTGCTTGCATGTCGGATGTATTCATCATTTCTTCCAAGTGGGTTTCTGTTTGCGGTACCTTCGACCCGAAGTACGACTACATTTTGTTACGGGAATTCAATACCTGAATGGGAATTCGTCCGTATTTGGACTGCTTATCAGGCGAATCTCGACGTAAGAATTTGTCCTACAAAGCCGAGCACTTCATACATCTGCAATCCGCAAATTCCCTGCTCATCGAATCGACTGCTCAATTTCTTGGCTCGGCGGGATTGATAAATAACGATCAGAAGATCGACACGGGAGAGGAGATCAACAACCAGTGCAGTAGCACCGGGTACAGAACGTCTGGGTCTACCGGATTGCTGATATATCCACTCATGCCGGCTTCCAGACAACGCTGGCGATCCTCGTCTAATGCGCTGGCTGTAGTCGCCAAAATTGGAATTGCAGTCCCGCCGGGTAGTTGGCGGATAGCCCGGGTTGCCTCCAATCCGTCCATCACGGGCATATTCATATCCATCATGATCAGCGAAAAGCCGCCGTCTCGGGCATGACGAAGTGTCTGCTGGCCGTCACTCGCCATTTCCGACACAAGTCCTGCTTTTGACAACAAAATACCGAAAATTTCTTGATTTACCGGATCATCTTCGGCCACCAAAACCCGGGCGCCTGCAAACTGTTGCAGGATGATTTCAAGTGCCGTTTGCCTTGTTAACGCGAGAGCGCCATGCTGGCTCACATCACCTTTTTTCGGCGCAACCTTTTTGACACAAACGGTGACCCAAAAGGTACTTCCGACGCCTACTTCGCTAACGACACCCGCATCACCTCCCATAAGCTTTGCCAGTCGACCGACGATGGCCAGCCCGAACCCGGCACCAGTGAATTTACCGGAGTTAGTGTCTTCTACCTGAATACGGGACCGGAACAGACGATCTTGCTGCTCCATACTGACGCCAACTCCTTGGTCAGTCACTGCCAGCCGAAGTACCACACTATCACTGGCCTCCTCCAAGAGTGTGGCCTGCACCTCAATCTCCCCATAGGCCGAGAACTTGATAGCATTGCTGACGTAGTTGTGGAGAATCTGCCGCAACCGCAATGGGTCGCCATAAAGTTGCATAGGTAGCAGCGCTGATGCGATGACGCTCGAAATGACCAGTCCCTTTTGCTGAGCTGCCTCGCGCTGTAGATTAAGCGTTTCGTCCATTTCCCTGGCCAATGAAAACTCCTCCTCTACGAGAGCCGGCAGGCCAGCCTCGATACTGGATAAATCCAAAATTCCATTGAGAATATTAATAAAACGGCGAGCAGCTTGCATGCCATTGTTAAGCCAACATATCTGCTGAAGATCAGTCGCACTGCGCAGCGCGAGCGTTGTCATGCCAACTATGCTGTGCATCAAAGTCCGAAGTTCATGGCTCACGGTGGCAAGCAATACACTTTTTTCGTGGCTGTCCGCTTCGGCGTTGTCAAGGGCATTCGAGAGTTCGGCTGTGCGTATACGGACAAGTTCTTCGACGTCGCAACGCTGGTTGGGCCTGGCGAGCATTTGTTTGAGCACCCCGATGGCTTCGCGTTTGAGTCGGGCAGGATCTTCACCGCGTGCCAAGGCTTCACGTGCCCGATCACGGGCCTTGCGGGCTTGTGCCAAGGTGACTTCGGGTAGAGATTTTCCGTACACCCCCAAGGCCAGCACTTTTTCTTTACCACCGTGGCGATACTTGAAACGCCAGTATTTGCCACCAGCCTTGGTGATTTCCAAGTACATACCCTTGCCATCTGTCAGGCGGATCCAAGCACGGCCAAGCGGGCACGCAGCCCGTCGGCATTCAGCATCGGTTAGTGGCATTATTGGGTGTTTTTCCGGTGGACCAGAATATCCTGATTTATACCCCTGAATATGCTCCCGCTGTTGACACGCAATGCCTTATCGGTGAGCAGATTTGTTGCCAAAGCACCTCCAATTTATTGTTTGGATTCCCAGTAAAAGTCACCACTGAAGAGCGGATAGTACCCCCAAGTTCTCCCGGCACCTCCGCCAGGACCCCCGAAGACGGCGGTTTGAGGCGGAAAGGCTCGGAATGTCCAGACAAGAAAAAAGCCCGTTCTCACTGGAGACACGGGCTTTTAGGGACTCTTTCGGAGGCTGCACTGGCGGAAACGGAGGGATTCGAACCCTCGATGAGGCTCTACACCCCATACTCCCTTAGCAGGGGAGCACCTTCGGCCACTCGGTCACGTTTCCTGAAATCATCCGGGATTATCTCATGAGTCTGCGCTAAAGCTAGACCATCGGAGGTTGGTCAAGATCAAAAGCCCTGTGCAAAGCACGCACCGCCAGTTCCATGTATTTCTCGTCGATCACCACAGAGGTCTTGATCTCGCTGGTCGAAATCATTTGGATATTAATACCTTCCTCGCTCAACACGCGAAACATCTTACTGGCGACCCCGACGTGGCTGCGCATCCCGATTCCCACAATCGATACTTTGCAAATTTTGGTGTCGCCGACAACCTCCTGCGCACCAAGTCCCGGGAGAACTTTCTCGTTCAGCAAATCCACCGTTTTGACATAATCGCCCCGATTGACGGTAAAGCTGAAATCTGTCTTGCCGTCTTTACTGATGTTCTGAATGATGACATCGACCTCGATATTGGCGCTGGCTACCGCACCGAGAATCTGGTAAGCAATACCAGGCCGGTCAGGTACACCCAACACAGAAACTTTGGCTTCATCACGATTGAACGCAATGCCGGAAACAATGGCTTGCTCCATATTCTCGTCTTCCTCAAAAGTAATCAGGGTGCCGGATGCGGCTTCCTTGTTGATGTCAATGTCCCAAGGGGTGAAGCTGCTCAAAACGCGCAGTTTCACCTTGTACTTTCCAGCAAATTCGACTGACCGGATCTGCAACACTTTGGAGCCCATGGAGGCCATCTCCAGCATCTCTTCAAAGCTGACAGTGGTCAGGCGACGCGCTTCCGGCACGACACGCGGGTCGGTGGTATAGACACCGTCCACATCGGTATAAATCAGACACTCGTCGGCTTTCATGGCAGCGGCTACCGCAACCGCCGAAGTGTCTGACCCGCCACGCCCCAAAGTCGTGATATTGCCCAATTCGTCGAGCCCCTGAAAACCAGTGACAATGACGACCCGGTTAGCCTGCAAGTCCAAACGCACCCGGGCATCGTCAATTGACTCGATACGGGCTTTGGTGTAGGCACTGTTTGTGCGAATGGGCACCTGCCAGCCGGCATAGCTGACCGACTCCAGCCCTTCGGCCTGCAGGGCAATGGCCAGTAGCGCACTGGAGGCCTGCTCACCGGTGGCGGCCAGCATGTCAAGCTCCCGGTTGAACGCATCTGTTGTTTTGACGGGCGCCAGTTCTTTCGCCAAGGCCAGCAAACGGTTGGTTTCACCACTCATGGCAGACGGAACGATCACCATCTGGTGACCGGCACGCGCCCATTTGGCAACGCGTTTGGCCACGTTACGAATGCGCTCGGTTGAGCCCATGGATGTGCCACCGTATTTATGAACAATCAAAGCCATCGCGAAATTTTTTTAAATTAGAACCTGGGGATTGTACCAATGCAGCGCTACACCCCTGCGCTGCACAAACCCTGTTCCAACCTTGAGTTCAATACCGTGGCCGCGACTCACACAGGCGGCAATCTGGTCCAGCAGTTCTGTGAGTTGCGCAGTGCTAGGAACCGTGTCAAACATGGTACGCAGCCAGTACCGCAGCACGTTGGCCTGACGTGGACGACTCAACCGCTGGATATTCGCAATCATCGGCGGCGACCCAATGAGCGCAAAGTCTTGCCCTGCCACCTCCAGTAACACCGCCTGCGCCTGCGCGGCATGCGCCGCGCTGCGGGCAAAAGTGTCTCGAAATTGCGGGAAAGTTGCGTCCAATGCGGGCAGCAATTGGGCACGTATGCGGTTGCGGGTGAAATGCAGGTTCTCGTTGGACGGATCTTCGATCCATGCAACACCCCGCTTCACCAGCCAGAGGCGAATATCGGCGGCTCGTACCAACAACAGCGGGCGATGGTAATTCAAACCTTGGCGCGTCCAAGTGGCGGCCATGGCACTCAGACCTGGCAAGCCACTGCCCCGGCTCAGAGCCAAAAGGAGTGTCTCGATCTGGTCGTCTGCATGGTGCGCAATCGCTATGGTTTTAAGGGCGTTCTTCGTATCGACATCTCGTGCTATAGCCTCAAAAGCGTGATAACGAGCGCGGCGTGCTGCGTCTTCCGGGCTTTGACCGGACAAGTGGCAAGCATTCACACGCCTGACTATCAAAGGAAGCTTGAGTTGGACACAAAAATCGCGACAATGCCATTCGAAATGGTCGCCTGCGGTCTGAAGCCCATGGTTGATATGGATGGCCTGCACCTGACCAGGCCACTTTTCGGCGCACGCCAACAACAAAGCGGTAGAGTCGGCGCCACCACTGTATGCCACTGCCAGCGGCAGAGCGGGTGCAAAATTGGCCATCGCACCGGCCAGCGTCGCACTCACGTCCGGACCGTTACCATGCCAAATTCAAGCACCTTATTTGGACGAAGCCTTGGTGTCATTGAAGCGGCCATAGCTCTGTAGTCGATCATAACGACGCGCCAAAAGCTCATTGACCGGGAGGTCGCTGACCTGGCGAAAGGCATCGTTCAACGCGCGTTTAAGAAAAGCTGCCATCTGTTTGTGGTCGCGGTGTGCGCCGCCCACGGGTTCGTTAACAATCTTGTCAATCACGCCCAGCGCTTTGAGACGATGTGCGGTGATACCAAGTGCGTCGGCGGCTTCCTGCGCCTTATCCGAGGTTTTCCACAAGATTGAGGCGCAGCCCTCCGGGCTGATCACCGAATAAATGGAATACTGGAGCATCAGCACTTGGTCACCAATGGAGATTGCCAGTGCCCCGCCCGAGCCACCCTCGCCAATGATGGAGGTAATGATAGGCACTTCGAGCTGCGCCATCTCAAAGATGTTTCTACCGATGGCCTCTGACTGGCCACGCTCCTCAGCATCAATACCGGGATAAGCCCCCGGTGTATCAACAAAGGTAAACAGCGGCAATCTGAACTTTTCAGCCGTTTTCATGAGTCGCAACGCCTTGCGGTAGCCCTCTGGCTTGCTCATGCCAAAGTTGCGCAGACCGCGTTCTTTCGTGTCACGCCCTTTTTGCTGCCCCAAAACCATGCACGGGCTGCCATTGAAACGTGCCAGCCCACCGACAACGCTCAAGTCATCTGCAAAATGACGGTCGCCATGCAATTCTACAAAATTGGTGAAGATTTCGTTAACATAATCCAGCGTGTAAGGCCGCTCGGCATGACGAGCAATCCTGGTAATTTGCCATGGCGTCAGATCGCTGTAAATGTCTTTGGTGAGCTGTTGGCTCTTCCTGGCCAGTTGATCAATCTCGGCGGAAATGTCAACCGCCGACTCGGCCTGCACATAGCGTAACTCCTCGATCTTGTTTTCGAGCTCGGCGATCGGAGTTTCGAAATCAAGGAATGTTTTTTTAGCCACAAACAACTCCTAATTGATTCAATACGCCACTGGCAATGGATCCAGTGACCGCCAAATATACCAAGTTGCCACACTGCAATAGGGTGACCAGGCGGCGGCAACTTCGCGCGCATCACTTCGACTCACCACGTCACCTGAAAAATAACTCTTGCTGATGCCATTTAGCAAACCGACATCGTCCAAAGGCAGAACGTTGGGTCGCATCAAATGAAATATAAGGAACATCTCGGCGGTCCAGCGTCCAATACCGCGGATGGCAATCAACTCAGCGATGATAGCCTCATCGTCCATCTGTTCCCATGACTTGACGTGTACCGCACCGGTGTCGAAGTTCAGGGACAAGTCCACCAGATACTCTACCTTACGCGCACTCAAGCCCGCCGCACGCATGTCGTCTACCTTGAGTTTCAATACATTTCCAGCAGTCATTTTTTTAGGCAAAAGGGCGAATCGGTCCCACACGGTCTGGGCCGCCTTGACCGAAATCTGCTGACCCACAATACTGCGCGCCAGCGTTACAAATGCATCACCCCGGGTCTGCAGGCAAGCGTCTCCAAACTGGGGAATGAGGCGTTTCATCACCCGGTCTTTTTTCATCAAATGCTTGCAGGCGTCATCCCAATATGGCGGTATCAAGCACAAGTCCGCTATTGTTTTAGTAGCTGCCATCGCTCTACCCTCGGACATAGCACATTAAGAAGTCCCACAAAGCAGTCATTGCGCAACCTCCCATGTGGTACCTGTCGGCGAGTCTTTGAGAACGATGCCCCGGTTCAGCAATTCCCGGCGAATACGATCTGCTTCAGCAAAATCTTTGGCTACTTTAGCCTTTGATCGGTTGGCGATCAATTGTTCAATTTTCGCGTCTGGGAGTCGATCATCCAACGCAGCCGAACCACTGGCTTCTGCATGCGCCTGGTACGAAAGTTCAACTGGCCGTCGTCCCTGAAGCCAGGCTCGTGGGTCTTGTTGCAGGAGGCCTAAACATCCACCCAGCGCTTTCAACAAGCCTGACAGTTCCGCTGACTTTGTTTTATTGACCTCGGTCGCCAGCTCAAACAACACCGCCACGGCCTCCGGAGTGCCAAAGTCTTCATCCATCGCTGCCTTGAAGCGCGTGGCAGATGGCTGCTTCCAATCAATGGCTGCCGCTGCTGGCGCCACCAAATCGAGCGCCGTGTAAATGCGTTTGAGCGAGTTACGCGCATCGTCAAGATGGACATCGCTGTAGTTCAAACTTGTTCTATAGTGGGTACGAACCAGGAAAAACCTAACCGTCTCCGCGTCATACTTGGCCAACACCTCGCGAATGGTAAAAAAATTACCCAGACTTTTGGACATCTTTTCGTCGTCCAACTGAACCATGGCGTTGTGCATCCATAGCTTGGCCAGCGGTTTACCCGTAGCGCCTTCGCTTTGGGCGATTTCATTTTCGTGGTGTGGAAATTGCAGGTCGACACCCCCGCCATGAATATCAAAACTGTCGCCCAGTGTCTGACAACTCATCGCAGAGCATTCAATATGCCAACCAGGCCGACCACTTCCATAGTCATACCCCAAAGTGGTGCTGTCCCATTTGGCGTCGTCCGGTTCCGTTTTCTTGGCCGATTTCCAGAGTACAAAATCCAGCGGGTCATCCTTTCCGTCCAGTACGGCCACCCGCTCACCGACCCGCAAATCATCAAGCGACTTGCCCGACAGCTTGCCATAACCAGGGAACTTTCTTACCGCATAGTTGACGTCGCCGGAAATCGACCGATAAGCCAGTCCTTTGGCCTCAAGCCGACTGATCAGGCCCAACATCTGCGGCACATATTCGGTTGCCCGCGGCTCCACGGTAGGTGGCTCAATGCCCAATTTTGCGATATCTACGTGCATCACCTCGATCATCTCGTCTGTCAAAGCACGAATAGTGATGCCGCGCTCGACCGCCCTCTTTATGATCTTGTCGTCGATGTCGGTGATATTGCGAACGTAGGTTACGCGCAAACCGCTGTTCTTCAACCAGCGCTGGACAACATCAAAAGTCATCGCCATGCGGGCATGCCCAATATGGCAAAGGTCGTAGATTGTCATACCGCAAACGTACATGCGCACATGGCCAGGTTGCAGCGGTGACAGAGGTTCCAATGCACGCGACAGCGTGCTGTAAATACGGATACTCATTTCGGTTTCAATGGATTGCTTCGTCTGAAATTTAACGCTAGGTGGAAGCGGCGAAGACTTGTAAAGGACAAAAAATTTCGCGGACGCCCAATAGCGCCCCTAAGTTACAATTGGTCCAGTATATAGCCCTGCCAGTCCGCCTTGCGCTGCAGGCATTCACCCCGCAGGAAACCCAAGCCCGATGAAGCATGTCAGCGCTACCCTATTTACGATTCTTCGTCTTGTTGCGTTAGCCGCCACCTGCATAGCGACAGCCACTCTGGCAGACGACTATAGCGACGTCACCCAGTTGATGCGCGCCGGCAAGCTGAGCGAAGCCATGACCAACGTGGATGTTTACCTCAGCACCAAACCCAGCGATCCGCAGATGCGATTTCTCAAAGGCGTCATTCAACGCAACGCCGGCAAACAGCTTGAAGCGATTACAACGTTCACCAAATTGACTGAAGACTACCCGGAGTTGCCAGAACCCTATAACAATCTTGCCGTTCTCTACGCAAGGCAAAATCAGTTTGAAAGAGCACGTACTGCGCTGGAAATGGCAATCCGCCTCAACCCCGGCTACGCAACAGCCTACGAAAACCTGGGTGATGTCCACGCAAAACTGGCTGGCCTAGCTTACGCAAAGGCACTACAGCTTGACAGCGCAAATGCCGAGCTGCCACCGCGATTGGCACTCATTCGTGATTTATTCAAACCCGACAACAAGAACCCTTCTGGCGCACCTCAAAACGAGGCGACCGTGACAATTGCGCCTGTTAAATCTGCTGCTAGCGAAAACCCGGTCAAAGACAGTATTGAAGTGGAAAATGTCGTGAACGCATGGGCCAATGCGTGGTCGGTCAAGGACGTGACTGCCTATCTGAGCGTCTACAGCAAAGAATTTGCTCCAGCCGCCAATCAAACACGCACTGCTTGGGAAGACGGTGTTCGCAAGAGTTTCGCCAGCAAGTTCAACATTGGTGTCAAAGTCAAGAACTTGAACGTAACCGTCAAGCGCAACAACGCGGTGGCCAAATTCCGTCTCGACTATCGCTCCGACTCCATGACGGCATCCAGTTATAAAACACTTGAAATGGCGAAGTCCGGTGACAAATGGCAAATTGTCAGCGAATCCCCGGACAACTGAAATAGTCATGGCAGTCATCGGGTACAACCAGCAGGAAAACCCGCGAGTTATTTAATAAGGAGTCATTTATGAAATTAAGTCGTTTCTCAACGCTGATCTCAACATTCATTGCGACGGCAATCTTTTCCGCTACTTCCATCACTCTGGCGCAGGAGGCACCGAGGGTCAAATTCGCAACCACAGCCGGCGAATTTGTGGTTGAGCTCTACCCTGACAAAGCGCCCAAGACCGTTGAAAATTTTTTGCAATACGTAAAAGACAAGCACTACGACGGCACTATTTTTCATCGTGTGATTGACAACTTTATGATTCAAGGCGGCGGATTTGACGCCAAGTTTGCACAAAAACCAACCCGCCCGCCAGTGGTACACGAGGGTCGCGAAGCATTGGCCAAAGGTGGCCCAAAGAACACTGTCGGAACGCTGGCCATGGCCCGCACCAGCGACCCCCAATCTGCCACTGCGCAATTCTTCATTAACGTAAAAGACAATGCGTTCCTTGATCCCAATGCACAAGCCTTTGGCTACACGGTTTTTGGCAAGGTCGCAACTGGCTTTGATGTTATTGAAAAAATCAAGAGCACGCCAACCAGTGCTGGCGGCCCTTTTCCCTCTGATGTTCCCAAAAATCCCATCCTGATTAACTCTGCAACCCTGGTGAAATAACAAATGAGCAAACCCCAAGTCCAACTTCACATTGCCAACTACGGCATTGTCACCATTGAACTAGACGACAACAAAGCACCAAAAACAGTCGCCAATTTTCTGAACTATGTCAACAAAGGTCATTACAACAATACAATTTTTCACCGCGTCATTCCAGGATTTATGGTGCAAGGCGGCGGAATGGAGCCGGGCATGAAAGAAAAGCGGGGCGACAAGGCGATTGACAACGAAGCCAACAACGGCCTGAAGAACCTCAATTACACGGTAGCTATGGCGCGCACCAGCGACCCCCACTCCGCCACCGCCCAATTTTTCATCAATGTCGCTGTCAATGGCTTTCTCAACCACACTGCCATTTCAAGCCAGGGTTGGGGCTATGCCGTATTTGGCAATGTCATTGCGGGGATGGACGTGGTCGATAAAATCAAGTCCGTCAAGACCGGTCGCAAAGGTCACCATGATGATGTACCGCTGGAAGATGTAGTGATCGAAAAAGCCGTAACACTCTGATATGGCATCCTTGGTGACGCCGTGGCCGGTACTGCAAGCGAAGCCAGACTGGCGCACCATTGATTTCATCTCCGATCTGCATCTGCAGTTCGCAGATCCATTCACTTACCAGTCCTGGCAGCTATTCATGCAGACGACGCAGTCCGATGCTGTATTCATCCTCGGAGATCTGTTTGAAGTCTGGATCGGTGATGACGTAATTGATACCCTGGTCATCGCAGCCAACCCGGCGACTGGGTTTGAAGCGGGTTGCGCACAGGTAATGAAATCCGCGTCCAACCGGCTCAACCTGTTTTTTATGCACGGCAACCGCGATTTTTTGGTCGGTCCAGCATTTGTCAAAACCTGCGGCATGACTCTGCTGAATGATCCCTGCGTGCTTGAATTTGCCGGGCATCGCTGGCTGCTGACCCACGGCGACGCTTTGTGTGTGGACGATACTGAGTACATGCAATTTCGCTCCGAGGTGCGAAGCGCCAAGTGGCAGTCAGATTTTCTGGGTCAGCCTCTGGCCCAGCGACAGGCGGCAGCGCGCGCGCTGCGCACGGAAAGCGAAAAACGCAAGCGAAGTCGTGACGGGTACATGGACGTTGATCGGCAGACAAGCCTTGACTGGTTGAACGCCGCAAGGGCCAACACGCTGATTCATGGACACACCCACAAACCGGCCGATCATGATCTTGAAAATGGTCTGCGAAGCATCGTCCTGAGTGATTGGGATGTCACGGCGCAACCGGCGCGCGCCCAGATACTACGTTTAAGTTGGCGCGCACCCCATGACGCCAATAGCATAACCATTCAACGTCTGGCAATGCCACTGCCCTAAAGCCTCACCTGGTCGATTTGCGTAGGATCTAGAAACTGCTCTGCATAACGCTTGTAAACCTCTTTTTGGAAAAAAATATCGAACAGGTCAGGATCGATATGGCCATTGGCCTTGAATTTATTCATGATGCCCATCGCCTGAGATAACTTCATGCCTGGTTTGTAGGGTCGATCCGATGCCGTCAGCGCTTCAAAAATATCGGCAATACCCATTACCCGGGCTTGCACCGACATTTGCTCCCGGGTCAGTCCACGTGGATATCCTTTACCATCCATCCTCTCGTGGTGCCCGCCCGCGAACTCAGGTACGTTGAGCAAATGCTTGGGCCAGGGTAACTGCTCCAGCATCTTGATGGTGGAGACGATGTGATGGTTGACAGTGTTACGTTCGGCAACGGTCAATGTACCAGCCCGCACAGTGAGGTTCTCCAGCTCGTCGGCCGTAAGAAATTCGGTTTCAACGCCACTTACATCGCGCCACCGCCGCTGACTCCCAATGGCGCGCACACGCTGCAGGGCAGATTCCTGCGTCGACTCGCTGCCAATATTCATGGCACGAAGAAAGTCCCTGTCAGCATCGAGCGACTCAATTTCAGTTTGGCGCGATGCCCGGATATTGGCTTCGGCGAGCGGATTAACACAGGGTCGCAAAGCCAGTTTCTGACGCAAGGCGTCGATTTCAACGTCACGTTTGAGCACCTCAAAACGTGTGTCAATCAGGTGAACCCTGTCAAACAGGGTTTGCAGTTTGGTCGCTTTATCCACCACATGAACCGGTGTCGTGATCTTGCCACAATCATGCAGCAAACTCGCAATCTTGAGTTCATAGCGATCTGCGTCGTTCAACGTGAATGACGCCATCGGACCTACCTTTGTTTCGGCAACCGCTTCGGCCAGCATCATGGTGAGTGCCGGCACCCGCTGGCAATGACTCCCTGTGTAATGCGACTTTTCGTCAATCGCCAGGTTGATCATGTTAATGAACGATTCAAACAATTCCTCGAGTTGTTTCACCAATAGTCGGTTACTCAATGCAATGGCCGCCTGCGAGGCCAGTGATTCCGCCAGACGCTGATCAGCTGATGAAAATGAAACCACTGTTTCGGTACCTGCGGCCCGCGCGTTGATGAGTTGCAGCACACCAATGACCTTGCCTTCGTGATTCTTCATTGGCACGGCCAAAAATGACCGGGAGCGATAACCTGTTTGTTGATCAAAAGCACGAGTACCGGAAAAATCGAAATTCGGCTCGGTATAGGCGTCCGTGATGTTGACCGTTTGATGGTGAATTGCCGCGTAGGCCGCCACCAGAGAATCGTTCGCGGCCCCGGTTTTGTCGCGCAGAGGCAGATCGGGGAAACTCATTTGACTGCCCGACGTACCACCCATTGTGATATTCAGCGAATCAGTACGCAACATTTCGAACCTGAGGGTTTGCCCATCCTCCAGCATCCGGTATAAAGTGCCACCATCTGCGTTGGTAATGGTTTTAGTTACCAGCAAAATACCCTCAAGCAGATGCGTGATATCGCGCTCTCTTGAAAGCAGGACACCGATGTCATTCAGCTGCTCAAGACGCCTGAGCAACTCGTCAACAGAATCCATCCGCGCGCCCTCTCAATTACTGTTTAAGCAAAACCTTCAGCGCGTTTTGCAGTCTGCGCGCATACGCCGCATCATGGGAGCCGGCCAGCACACTGGCCACATCGTGTCCCCAGGTTTGACTCGGCGGTGGATCATTGCGGCGCGTCAACAACTGCAACTGTAGCGCGCGACGCGCGTTAAGGTGTTCAGCCGGTGTCGGCAGCTCCGACGCCATTTCCAGTCGCAACAAGGCAACGTGGGTGTCGGCAGACGGCGATCCAGCCAGTGCTTTGGTCCAGGCACTGCGAGTAGCTGCGGTAACGCGGTTGCCCAAATCCTGGGCCGAGGGCAACCGGTTTGCATCACGATGCTCCCACGCCCCCAACAATTGGGTTAAAGCCTCGCCGTGCGCCTGCACAGCGAGTTTGCGCAACGCCGCCTGAGCGTGTTCCAGGGCGTCGCGCTGGGCACGAAATGCGGTATCGCCCAAACGGGGGGAGTCGCTCCACGCAGCAGGTGCGCCATCGCGGCGTGGGACTCCGTCTGTACGGCCAGCAAAACCGGCATCTCGCGGGCTGCGGCTGACTTCTCTGGAGCCATCTCGTCGAGGGTCCCGGCTACCCTCTTTTCGGTCAGAAAATTTACCGCGACCGATCAGCGCAGGTTCAGTTTTTTTCATGCCGGGACGATCATCGCCGCGAACCGCCACCACCGGCCTGGACACCGGCTTTGGTGGTGCCAGCGACTCACCCGAGGTCGTTGACGCTTTCGTGATGTTCTCCTCCAACAACTCTCCAGGCTCTTGATCTGCTATTAATAATGTAGCTGTCTGTGCTGATTCCACGGCTTCAACAGCGGTATTTACTTGAAAAACCGCCACCTGAACCGCAGCTTGCGCCTGAGCCTGACCGCGTAGTGCGGCGTCGAGTGCGTTCATGGCACTTCGAATGTTTTGCGCATCCCCCGAAGCGTTCGCCGCTTCCAAGGCTTTAGCAGCGTCGAGCACGATGCGGTCACGCTCACCCAACGCAGCATCAGCTTTTTCGCGTTCAGCTGTCTTTCGATTGAAGGCTTCGTCAATCGGCTTGCGAAACGCGTCCCACAGCTTTTGCTCGTGGCGGCGTTCCAGTGGTACCACATGGGTCTCGGCTTGCCATCGCTGCTGCAACTCCTTGACTGCATCAATACGCAACTCCGCCTGCGCACCCAGTACTTTGGCTTCTTCAATCATGGCCTGGCGGACCGTCAGACTGTGTTTTTGCAACGCCTCCAGCGGTGCAGCCGCGGCACCAATGGCGGCTTTCCACAAAGGTTGCAACTCGGCAAAAACTTTTTCCCCGACATGCCCGCCATCGCGCCAGCGATCCCCGAACTGATGAAGCAACCGGTTGAACCCCTTCCAGTCATCGTCCAGTGCCATCGGGTTGGCAGCGGCCCAGGCATTGACTTCTTCAATCAACGCCAAGCGCTGCGCGCGGTGCTCCGCTGATTCCGCCTTGACCTTGTCAAGCCATGCTTCCACGACTTTATGTGCCTCATTGCATGCATCGTCAAAACGCTTCCACAAACCATGGTTTGGTACTCCGCCCTGATCCGTCTGCTTCCACTGGTCACGCAACGAACGCAAGTTTTCCTGCATCTTGCGGCCGCCCATTTCCTGACCTTCAGGACGTTTGAGCAGACTTTCTGCTTTGGTCACCAATTCCTCGCGCAGTTGGTCGGCACGCCAACGTTGCCAGCCCTCCAGTTCACCCGCTGCCGCCAGCGCCGCATGAGCCTGGTTTTCCAATTTGTCGTCGATGATCTTGCCAAACTCCTTGAGCGCATTGCGCAAGGCGGTAGCGGCTCCAGCGCTGGCTTTACCATGCCCCTCGCCCACCTCAATCTCCAATTTTGATAGTGCCTCGCGAACGACGGAGAATGCTCTGGCTTTAATCTCCGGATCAACTGCAGGGCGCTTCGGCTTCGTCGCAAGCTCTACCGGCACGCCGCGCGCCAGACGGAGCTCATCAGCCCAAACAGGCACCGTGGGAAGAACTGCACCAGGGTCGCTGGCGGCCAAAAACGCTTGCGCCAGAGCCGCCTTGAAGGCGTCCCACACAACCAGCAATTGGGCGCGGGAGGCATCCAGCAGCGGGGGAAACTTGACATCAACGCTGGGCCAGTTGGCGTCATTCAAGAGCGACGTCGCCTGTGCTTGCCAATGGTCTACATCAAGCTGCAAGGCTTCGACAACTGTATGTGCATCCCGCCATGACTTGGTGGACAGCACTTCAATGCGCTGTGCCAGCAACACAGCAGCTTCCCGTTGCACTTGAACACGATGCTGCAAATCTTCAATGACTTTTACCCGCTCACCAAGTTCGCTCTTGAGGCTTGCCAGCGGCTCCCTGCTCAATGGCGCACCCGCCTTCGCAGCGTCGCGCTGCCAAGCCATCGCATCGGCGATGTTAAGTTTGGTCAATGCCAGCAGCGTCTGGCCCTTGTCAGACCATTCCCGGGCAATCGACTCCTGTCCCTTGCTGCGCTTGATCTCGTCGAGTCTCTCACGAAGCAATTTGGCGGCCCCTTTATCCTTGCCACTCAGTTCCTTAAATACGGCCTGCATTTGCTCAGAGCTTGGTGCACCGGCCAGCCAATCGCGAATTCTCGCGGTCCGGTCGCTCGATGTGTGGGCAGAAAATGCCCCTCCTGTCAGTGCGTCCAGTGGATGGGGATCAAGTGTTTTGGCTGAAACTGGCTTCATTTCAGGGGTTTGGGCTGTTTTTTGGTGGGCAGGAAAAGGAAACATGAGTCGCGCGAACAAGAAAGATGAGCCGGCCCGGATTTCAGGCTGGGTTGAAGCGCCATTTTCGCTGCAATTTGACCATTTTGAAAAAAATAAAGAAAGCCCGACCAATGGCTAAAAGCCAAAACGCCGGGCTTGACAGCTGACACAAGGTCCATGCCGTCAGGATTCGCACAACGGGAGAGTAAAGTCCCGAGGTGCTGGGAGGTAACAGATTGCCTCCACAAATCGTCGGGGCCGCTTCATCACTGCTACCCTGGGGTAGGGACTGGCTACTGCCGACTTGCCACCCGTCTTACGACAGGTGACTTCATTCTAGGCAAACGCAGCAGTAAATTCAAATTGAATTTACTGCTGCCTCGCAATTGAATTTTGAATAACAAATCTATTTGATATTGTTGACTTGATATATAAAGTCAACCTAGAATCCAGCCACCTTTGCCAAAACCAAGGGATTACCCGAACCGCTGCCGAACCCGGCATATTCAAATCTTTGCCTGACCCAAGGATTCAGTGGCAAGATATTGATAGCGTACCAACCCAAACGAGGTGCCGCAAGTGTTGAATTGCCTGCAATCCAATACCTTAGCCCGCGCGAACGAAGGAAGAGCTATGACAGCGTCAAATAAATTTACCAGGGGCCTGCGAATTTTCGCATCGGATATCGCCCAGGGTTTCTTTGAGATCACACATAACGGTTTTGCCCTCATCGGGCTGGCCGTGATATTTGCCGTCATCATGTTGACGGCACGCCCGGAACTGCGTCAAGTCGGCGAGGTCAAGCTTATCAGTTGGTTGCAAAACCGGCAGCTCGCCTTGACCGGACTGTCAAGCGAAATCGAAGCCGTCGATCGCGCTACGGCGAGTAACCCGCATGATTTGCCAAGCCCACAGGCATCGGTTGCCTATTGGCTCAGCAAAAAATACCGGGTTGCCCCGGAGCCACTCAGCGCTTTGGTCTCTGAGGCCTATGAGTTGGGTATCCGCACGAAACTCGACCCAACCCTGATTCTGGCCGTTATGGCTATCGAATCAGGTTTCAATCCATTTGCCCAGAGCCCGGTCGGTGCTCAAGGGCTGATGCAGGTAATGACTCAGGTTCACAGTGACAAATACCAAAGTTTTGGTGGCACCCTGGCAGCCTTTGATCCACTGACGAACCTTCGGGTCGGCGTCAAGGTACTACAGGAGTGCATCGCCAGAGCTGGCTCCTTGGAGGGTGGTCTGAAGTCGTACGTCGGTGCCACCAATATTGACGACGACGGCGGCTACGCCGGCAAAGTCCTGGCTGAACATGCCCGTCTGCAACTGGTTGCCAAAGGCCGCGCCGTACCACTATCGCCGCCACAAACCATTCCTGTACTTGCAACCCCGCTCAAGACGGACAACGGTCCTGATAAAGTTGCCATCCTCATCCAGTCCTGACAACTTCATCGTCCTGCGGGTCGAACGCGATCCCCAAACACCATGTACAACAAAAACATACTTATTGAACAAACCGACCCGGAAATTTTTGCCGCCATCCGTGCTGAGAACGCCCGACAGGAACAACATATAGAGCTGATCGCCAGTGAAAACTACGCCTCCCCAGCGGTCATGGCAGCACAGGGTACGCAGCTCACCAACAAATACGCCGAAGGCTACCCAGGCAAACGCTACTACGGCGGCTGCGAGTTTGTCGACATCGCCGAGCAGCTGGCCATTGACCGCGTCAAGAAAATTTTCGGCGCCGATTGCGCCAATGTGCAGCCGCATTGCGGTGCGTCTGCCAACGAAGCGGTGTTTTTGGCCTTTTTGAAACCTGGCGAAACCATCATGGGCATGAGCCTGGCAGAAGGCGGTCATCTGACCCACGGCATGCCGTTGAACATCAGCGGCAAATGGTTCAACGTGGTGAGCTACGGCCTGAACGACAGTGAGGAAATCGACTACGACGCGATGGAGCGCAAAGCCCATGAGTCCAAACCCAAACTCATCATTGCAGGTGCCTCGGCCTACAGCCTGCGCATCGACTTTGAACGTTTTGCCAAAGTGGCCAAAGCGGTGGGTGCCATCTTCATGGTTGACATGGCCCACTACGCCGGTCTGATTGCCGCCGGTGTCTACCCCAACCCGGTGCCGCATGCGGACGTGGTGACCTCCACCACCCACAAAAGCCTGCGTGGCCCGCGTGGCGGCATCATCTTGATGAAGGCCCAGCACGAGAAAGCCATCAACAGCGCCATCTTCCCCGGCCTGCAAGGCGGCCCGCTGATGCATGTCATTGCCGCCAAGGCGGTAGCCTTTAAAGAAGCGTTGGCACCTGAGTTCAAGATTTATCAGCAGCAAGTACTGACCAATGCCCGCATCATGGCTGAAACGCTCGTATCACGCGGCCTGCGCATCGTCAGCGGGCGGACCGAGAGCCATCTAATGCTGGTAGATTTGCGTGCCAAGGGCATCACCGGCAAGGAAGCCGAGGCCGTGCTGGGTACTGCCCACATGACCATCAATAAAAACGCCATTCCTAATGACCCCGAGAAACCCATGGTCACCAGCGGCGTGCGTATCGGAACGCCCGCCATGACCACCCGTGGTTTCGGCGCAGAAGAAGCGCGCCTGACGGCCAATCTGATCGCGGACGTGCTGGACAACCCACGCGACGCGGCCAACCTTGACGCCGTCCGGATCAAAGTCAACGCTTTGACGACACGTTTTCCGGTCTACCGGTAAATCAATTCCGATGAAGTGCCCGTTCTGCAGTCATTCCGACACCCAGGTGGTGGAAACCCGGATTTCAGAAGATGGAGATTCCATCCGCCGGCGCCGCCAATGCGCATCCTGCGAGAAGCGATTTACTACTTACGAGCGCGCAGACGTCAACTTTCCGGCCATCGTGAAAAAAGATGGCCGCCGGATTGAATACGAACGCGGCAAAGTGCTGGCTTCCATGAACCTTGCCTTGCGCAAGCGTCCGGTCAGCACCGAACAGGTGGACAGCGCCATTGAACGCATGGAAGAAAAGATGCTCACCATGGGGGTGCGCGAGCTGCCTTCAGCCCGCATCGGCGAGTTGGTCATGCGGGAGCTAAAAAAGCTCGACAAAGTTGCCTACGTACGATTTGCCAGTGTCTACCGTAGTTTTGAAGACATCGACGACTTCAAAACACTGGTCGATGAAGTGCGCAGATAGCGGTCGGCGCCGCTGGTCAACCCGAAAACGCCGCCTGTCCACTGCGACTCGCCAGAGTTCCGCCGGGCCTTCAAAATCGGCACCATGCAAAAGTCTCGCGGATTTACCCTGATAGAGCTGCTGGTAGTGATGTCGATCATCGCCATTCTGGCTACGTTGGCCGCGCCGTCGTTGAAACACTTGATTCAGTCCAATACGATGTCTGGCGTAGTGAACACTTTTCTGTCAGACATGCGATTTGCGCGTAGTGAGTCTGTGCGGCTTGGTGGTGGCGTGGTGATGTGCCCTAGTACCAATTCGGAAACCACCACCGCCAGTTGCAGTGGCAGTAGTGGGTGGGAGGGTGGTTGGATCGTTTTTCATAATTTGAACAACGGCAATACCCGGACTTCCAACGAACCACTGTTGCGCGTCCAGGGGCCTATCAGTTCAGTGAACACAATTGAAGCGGTATCCGCCACGATTTTCAAATTTACCGCCACCGGGCGATTGAGCCTCGCCGCCGCAACACACCTCACTTTTGGCAGCCCGCCGGTCTATGCTACCGATGTCCAACGTGTCGTATGTATAAACGTGGGTGGTCGCGCCCGGATTGCGCTTGACAGTGAAGGCAAAGCTACCGGTAACGCAGCATGCAATACAGACCAATGAAACCTTCAAAGCTCTCAACACACCAGTCTGGTGCTACCCTGATCGAGATACTCGTCACGGTATTGATTCTCTCGATAGGCCTGCTGGCCATGGGCGCCATGATGTCTTACGCCACCCTGATGCCCAAATTTTCCGGCAATCGTTCAATTGCCATGAGCACCGCCACCAACATGATTGAACGCATGCGGGCCAATCAGTCTACTGCCAGTCCGACATTCTCTATTACCGCTTACCGCACCGACACGTTTTCGGTCACCTTGCCGACCTCGACTTCTTTGCCCAGTGGCAGCACATGCAGCTTCCCGAACTGTACACAGGCGACCATGGCGACCATGGACATTGCCGTGATTCAACAACAGTTAAACCAGCAATTGGCACCGGCCGGTTTCAAAATCGCCATCACCAACACAGAAAATACCGAGGGCAATCTGTGGGTCATGTGGCAGGAGCCCTCAGCCTATGGCAGTTTCAGCACTGGGGGCAGTGACAATTGCCCGTCTTCGGTGGCAGGCATCAGCCCGGCACCGCGCTGCGTCTACGTGCCTTTCAAGCTATGAATCGCAACCATACCCCCAGCCTGCGGCAGAAGGGATTTTCCCTGATCGAACTGATGGTCTCGCTGACCATTGGCCTGATCATCATGCTGGCCGTGGTCAGCGCTTATCTGGGCGCCTCCGGCGCTGGCCGTACCGCTGAAGCCATTGGCCGGATGAATGAAGATGGCCAAATGGCCCTGACCATCCTGAGTCAGCAGCTGCGCATGGCGGGCGTCAATCCGTCGCAATCTGATCGCTCCAGCGTTTCGCTGGGAAACAACGTGCGTGGCAACTCGGTACCCTTGCATAACACATTGACCAACGCCTTTGCCATCCGCGGCTGTGATCTTAAATTTTCCGACGTCACGACGGCCACTTCCACCGCCAACCTGACTTGCGGCCATGCAGCTTCAAGCGCCGGACCGGATTCAATCGCCATTGCCTATGAGGCCGACCGCTACAACACCATTGCCACTACTGCGGGCGTGCCGACCGACTGCATGGGTAGCGGCATCACCGGTTTTACGACAACGGTTGCATCCTCAAATGGAACTAACACAACCACAATGGTCTATGAGGCAGACAACCGCTTCTACGTTGGGACATCTACCAACGTCGTCAACCCAACCCTTTATTGCAAGGGCAATGCTTCCACCAACGGTCAACCCCTGATAGAAAACATAGAAAACCTGCAATTCCTTTATGGCACCACGAACCCTGGAAGTGCCACAACACCCGTGTATGTATCACTCACGCCCACTTTCACCACGACCCTGGTACTGGGTTACCTCAAGGCGTATGAAGTAGACAACGATGCGACCACGCTGAGCGGGGCCGCCGGTAGCGCGGCGCGCTGGAATGCAGTGAAAACGGTACGCATTTGCGTTGTGGTGCGCAGTGAAAACCCGGTGCTTGACGCAACCGGGCCGGCCAAATACCTCGATTGCGATGGCAACCTCGCCACTTCCACCGACCGGCGCCTGCGCCGCGCCTACACCACTACCGTTGTTTTACGCAATCAATAAGCCCGCCATGTTGACAAGTCTTTTTCCGTTGCGCTCACCAATTCCGCTGCGGCGCAACCATGCGCAGGAGGGCATTGTGCTCATCATGGCGCTGATCATGCTGGTGATTATTTCTCTGCTGGCAGCCATGAGTGTGCGCAACGCCACATCCAGCGAAGCCGTCAATTCGAACGTGCGCCAAACCCAATTGGCCAATGCTGCAGCAGAAACTGCGCTGCGCTATTGTGAAAATGCGCTGATCAATGTTGTGACTGGTTCTACCACCGCCACTTACAGCGTCACGTCGCCCCCCGGCACCACCACCGTGGCGTTTGACGCCACCTACATCAAGGACTATGTTAGCGGCACCCCAACGTCGGCAACTGCCAGCAATTGGGACAGCAGCACGGCTACCAACAAGATTCTGGTGTTACCCCTGGCGTCTGTGAACCGCACCGGCATCACCACGACATTCAGTCGGGCGCCCGAGTGCATGATAGAGCGGCTCTCGCCCTCAACGGCAACGTCGTACACCAACAATTTCAGCATCACGGCCCGGGGTTTTGGCCCCGAAGTCGCTGCAGCCACTTCAGCCCGTGCCCGCCCCGTCGGCAGCGAAGTGTGGTTGCAATCAAGTCTTGAAATCAACTGAAGCAGGCGCAAGCCGGAGGTTTACCATGGTTAAATTCTTTTCAAAATGGCTCACGCGCCAGGCCCGCACCGGTGGCTGCACGGTCGCCCTGGCGGCGCTGGCCATGGTCTCGTGGCAGAGCGCCCACGCGGCCATGTCGCAAGTGCCACTGCTGACCCAGACCGGCTCAGCCGAACCCAACCTGATGCTGTTATTTGACAACTCCGGCTCCATGAAGGCACAGTATTTGTACCAGTACGGTGGTACCGGCGGCGGCATGGGTATGCCTGGTCCGGGGAGCGGCGGCAAACAGGCAAACTGCCCCTCGACACCGTCAATAACTGCAACCTGTACCTACGACACCAGTGCCGCAGCAACCGCCTATTACGAACGCTCACCCAGCGTCAACCGCCTGTACTACGACCCCAGAATTCGCTACCGGCCGCGGGTCAACAGCGCGGGCGTTGAGCAGGTGGCCGGTTCGATAGTCGGCATGGGCGCTTTCAACGTGTATTTTTACAAGGATTCAGCCGGCACCGCCCCCATGGTGTGGCCAGGCACCGGCAATGATCCCACCCTCCTGACCAGTTACCTGACCTCCTACACGCCGCCAGCCAGCGTATTGGCCACCGGCGCCACCCCCGGTTTGTCCTATCCGCAAACGATTATTAACGGTGGTGGCCCTTACCCCAAGTTTTTGAACCGTATCGATTGCAATGCTGGCGTAGCCGGGGGCGACTGCAAAGTGAAGGAGGAACAGCAGAATTACGCCAACTGGATGAAGTACTACAGCAACCGGCTTGATCTGGCCAAGTCCGGCCTCGGCTACGCCTTCAAGGACATCGGCGCCACGCTGCGTCTGGGCTGGGGCGTGTTCAGCGAATTGGGTTATACCGGCGAGAGCGAAGGCCATGGCGGAACGGCCCCAACCAGCCTGGGTTCCACCTATGGTCAAGGGGTCAGCCTGTTCAATCAAACCCGCAAAGATGCCTTTTACAACTGGCTGTATGCCAACATTTCTGATCAAAGCACCCCCAGCCGCGGTGCACTGGTGACCGTCGGTGACTACTACCGGCGCGCCGACGAAAAAGGCCCTTGGGCGAATACACCTGACCCACTTTCAAAAGGTATCGCCACGCTGGCCACCACAGCAACCGATACCACAGCCAGCCGCAAATTGCACGCCTCCTGCCGCCGTTCTTACGCCATGATGATCACCGACGGCTACTACAACGACCAGGCCGAAAGCGTGAATGTGGGCGAGGTTGACGCAACCGCCAAAACCCTAACGGGTAGTACACCGGCCGGCGCAACACTGACTTTTGTCTACAAAGGCACAGAACGCCCCTACGCGCAGAGTACTGCCAGTAACACCATGGCCGACGTTGCCATGAAATACTGGATCACCGACCTGCGCACCGACTTGACCAACAACGTGCGACAAGTCGCGGATACGCTGGTAGACGGCGTGATCACCAGCAAAGGCAATGAATCTTTCTGGCAGAACATGGGGTTTTATGGTGTCAGTCTGGGTATCCCCGGAACCTTGACGCAAGACAAAGCCACACAGGACTTGCTGACAACAACCAATGCAACCCATCTGGATTGGCCGGTGCCCCCAGCCAGCGGCAATAATGCCACTACCATCGACGATATCTGGCACGCCACCATCAACGCCAGAGGGCGCATGCTGAGCGCAAAAAATGCCGACGAACTGAGCGACGGCGTGGAGAGTTTGCTGGCCGACATCAACAAGGTTACCTCCTCGCAGTCCGGGGTCGCCGCTTCCACCCTGAGCCTCACGACCACGACTGACAAATACACACCGCAGTACACCACCGGTTTGTGGGTTGGCAACGTGACAAAAACCAAACTCGATCCGCTCAGCGGCGCTGAAACCTGCACCCTCTGGCAAGTGATCGGTGAAGTCACCCTGGATTCCGCCAGCCCGCCACCGCCGTGCGCCGTGTCGCCCTCCACCACCGCCGTCACCACCACTTACTCCGGTATTGACTCCTACACAACGCGCCCGATTTACGCCTGGACCCAGCCAACCACCGGAACCTTTGTTATGGGTAACTTCAACGCCAGCAATGCCTATGTAAAAAGCATCGTTGGCAATGACACTGACCTGATCAATTACCTGCGCGGCGACACCACCAACGAAGACAGTTCCACCGCCGCCGGCAAATACCGCTCGCGCCAGTCAATCCTGGGTGACATTGTCAACTCAACGCCAACCCTGATCAAGGGTGCGCTGGACA
The DNA here is from genome assembly GCA_963750815.1 of uncultured beta proteobacterium. Taxonomy (GTDB): domain Bacteria; phylum Pseudomonadota; class Gammaproteobacteria; order Burkholderiales; family Burkholderiaceae_C; genus Rhodoferax. The sequence continues at coordinate 2,142,309 of CAVVRS010000002.1, read as the reverse complement.
TGAAGTACGACAAGCTGCCCGCTGGCACTTGGGGCCAGGCAGACTATAAAACCTTTGTCACCACCAAAACCAGCCGCGAGGGAGTGCTGTTTGCCGGTGCCAACGACGGCATGCTGCATGGTTTTCGGGATGGTGTGGACGGCGTCACCAGCGGCAACGGTCGCGGTGGCCAGGAAGTGTTTGCCTTTGTGCCGCGCGCTGTGCTACCCAATCTCAGCAAACTGGCCACGCGCAGCTATGACCACCTGTATTATGTCGATGGTCCCACAGTGGAAGCCGACGCCTGTTTTGGCACCAGCAGCGTCTGCACCTGGAAGAACCTGTTGCTGGGCACCACCGGTGCCGGCGGCAAGTCGGTCTTTGCTATCGACGTAACCACGCCAACCAGCATGACCGCCGCCAGTGTGAAATGGGAGATTACCCCCACCGTAACCGGTTATGAAAGGCTGGGCCACATCCTGACCGATGTGCAGACCGGCCTGAGCAGCAGTGGCCAATGGGTGGCGGTGTTCGGCAATGGCTATTTTGGCGGCAACTTGGTTAGCACCACCCTAACTGACCTCACCAAAAATCCTGCCAGCCTTTATGTGGTTGATCTGGACACCGGGACTTTGATCAAGGAACTTGTGGTTCCCGCCAATATCCCGGCCGGCACGGGTACCTCCTCTCTTGTCAGCACGGTCCCCAACGGGTTGGGCGGCGTGCGGCTGGTGCGTGACGCCAACCAGCGCATCATTGGCGCCTACGCCGGTGACCTGAAGGGAAACATGTGGAAGTTTGACCTGTCCGGCGCTACCACCGGCAGCTGGGTCGTTGCCGGGCCTTCCGGTGCACCCATTCCACTGTTTAAAACCAATGCCGCCAGTGCGGTTCCGGCAACTGTCGTCAAACCCATTACGGCCGCACCCACGCTGATCGCACATCCCAGCGGCGGCAGCATCGTGACCTTCGGGACCGGCAAATTTTTTGAGCCAACCGACCTTTCTGACACCACCAAGCAGTCACTGTACGGTGTTTGGGACAAGGTTGCTTTTGGCGCAGCATCCCCCACCGTGGTGACGCAGGTTGACCGGACCAATCTGGTACTGCAAACCATCTCGTCCACCGCCACCGCCGGCTTCTACGTCCGCACCAATGCCGATCTGTCAACCACTTCGATGGCGCTCAATTACTATGCGATGTCACGCAACACCATTGACTGGGCGACTAAAAACGGCTGGTACATTGACTTTCCGTTTACCGGGCAGCGGGTCATTTACCCGCCGGAAGCGCTGGTTGGCAAATTTGCCGCCGTCGACACCATGTCGCCCTCCAACGCCGTGCAGGCCGACCTGTGCACCAAGTCCGGCATGGGCAAGGCCTGGAACTACGTCCTTGACATGGTGACCGGCGGTGCACCCGCCGCCGCCATCTTTGACACCAACGCCAGTGGCAGCATCACCACGGATGATGGCCTGGTGAGTGGCTACGAGAACATGGCAGACGGTCGAACGCGCTACATCAAAAATGAAGCCCGGTCGTCCTCCAAGTCGACGTATTACACGCCTTTGAGCACCGAACAATTACCGGGCTTCGGGATTTCATGCACTTTGACCAACACCTGCCTGAACGGTGTCAAGCGCACCTGGCGCCAGCTCTTCCTGCGTTAATATCTTCCTCGTTTCAACAGGAGTCTGGCCCATGCGTTCATTTCCAACCCGAACCCCCAGGAAGGCGGCCGGCTTCACCCTGATCGAACTCATGATCACGCTGGCCATCATCGGTATTCTGGCTGCCGTGGCCCTGCCGTCCTACAGCAGCTATATTGCCCGGGCCAACCGGGCCGACGCCCGAACCCAGTTGTTGCAGGTGGCGCAGTTCATGCAGCGCTTTTATTCGGCCAATGACAGGTACGATCAGGATCGCGCCGGCACTGCGGTGTTCAGTCTTGTTCCGGCCAACCTGCTTCACTCCCCGGCAGACACAACTGCACTGTATGACCTGACCATTCCAACGGCAACGTTAACAGCAACAAGTTTTGAGATCCGGATGAACCCTGTCAGCACCGGCAAGATGGCCAGTGACGAGTGCGGCTCGTTTACCCTGACCTCAGTTGGCGTGCGCGGCGTGCTCGTCGGCAGCACCGTCGGCAGTACCGCCCTGCGGGACAAATGCTGGAAGTAGGCGTTGACCGCTGGATGGCGCAAGCCCTCGCTCTGGCCGCCCAAAGTCTCACCCTCTCGTCGCCCAACCCACATGTGGGTTGCGTCATTGCCAGCCCCGAGGGCCAGTTGCTGGGCCGGGGCTCGACCCAGCGCGCGGGTGAAGCCCACGCCGAAATCATGGCCTTGCGTGACGCCCAGGCGCAAGGGCACAGTGTGCGCGGTGCCTGCGCCTATGTCACGCTGGAACCCTGTTCGCACCACGGCCGCACCGGCCCCTGCTGCGACGCACTGGTGGCAGCCGGCATCAAAAAAGTGGTGGCGTCCCTGGCCGACCCGAATCCGCTGGTGGCTGGCCAGGGCTTCGAGCGCCTGCGCGCGGCCGGCGTTGAAGTTGAAACCGGCCCCGGCGCGGCCGAATCGCGCGAGCTCAATATTGGCTTTTTCAGCCGCATGATCCGCAAAAGACCCTGGGTGCGCATGAAGATCGCCGCTTCGCTGGATGGCAGGACGGCGCTTGACAATGGCACCAGCCAGTGGATCACCGCCAGCGCCGCGCGCGCCGATGGCCACGCCTGGCGCGCCCGTTCCTGCGCCGTGCTGACCGGTATTGGCACGGTGCGGCAAGACAACCCGCGGCTCGATGTGCGTTTGCCGACAACCGGGCGCCAGCCCGCCCTGGTACTGATCGACAGCCACCTGGAGACACCGCCTGATGCTCACATTTTTATAGCTGCTCGTGCAATGTGCATCTATGCTGCAGCCCGAAATGATGCAAAAAAACAGCTGCTGGAGCAGTGTGGCGCCCAGGTAATCTATCTGCCAGGGAGTCATGGCAAAGTGGACCTGGCGGCCGTGCTGGCCGACCTGGCCGCGCGTGAGGTCAACGAACTGCATGTCGAAGCCGGTCAAAAGCTCAATGGCTCGCTGATTCGCGAAGGACTGGTGGACGAGTTTGTGTTGTACCTGGCGCCCAAACTGCTGGGCCAGGGCCAGGGCATGGCCCAATTTGGACCACTGGACGATCTGGCGCAGGCCGTGCCACTGGAGTTTTTATCCACCGACCGCCTCGGGCCAGACCTGCGCATCCTGGCCCGGTGTAGCGGCCATAGCGCGTTCTAGATGACTGATCGCAAACCCGACTGGACGGTCCTGCTGCTGTCGCTGATGATGGTCATGGTGCCTGCCATGGGCGCGCCCACCGAGGAGATGCTGCAAGACACCTTGAAGTCCATTGCAGTAGCGTCTTTTGCCCTGGCCGCCTCATTCACCTTCTTCTGGCGCTGGCGCGCGCCAACCGGGCCAGTCAAGCTGCATGTCCTGCTCGGGCTGCCACTGGCCCTGATGACGTACGCTCTGGCCAGCATGGCCTGGTCACACGCTTACCTGGGTGGCGTGGAAGCCATTCGCTGGTTCATCTTCAGCCTGATCCTGTTTCTGGGCATGAATACCCTGACGCCGCCCCGCGTCACCCAGTTGGTCTGGGGCATTCACCTGGGCGCGGTGCTGGCAGCGTTGTGGGCGGCGCTGCAATTCTGGTTTGATTTTTCCGTTTTTCCGCAGGGTCCCAACCCGGCTTCGACCTTTGTCAACCGCAACTTTTTTGGCGAATTCATTGTTTGCACCTTTCCGTTTTCGGCGCTTTTGTTGATGCGGGTAAAAGACAAGACCTCCGTCTTCCTGCTGACGTTTTCCCTTGGCTTTACCATCACGGCCCTGATGATGACGGGAACCCGCTCAGCGCTGGTCGGACTGATGCTGCTGGCGCTGCTGGTGCCTGGCATTATGTTGCGGTACCGCAAACAGTTTGCTTCGTCGGGCTGGCGCGTCGGCCATGGCCTGGCGCTGCCGGCGCTGCTGATCGGCACGGTGCTGGCGCTGGGTGCCATCAACACCGCCAACCCCCAGCTGATGGCCGAGTCCGGCCCCGGTGACGCCCTCGATCGTGCCTTCAGTCGCACCCTGTCGATGGCGAAAGCCAGCGAATACAGCGAAGGCTCGTTCTCGATTCGCGCAGCCATGTGGAAGGCCACCGGCCGGATGATTCTGGCGCACCCGGTGACGGGCGTTGGCGCCGGTGCCTGGGAAGTGCAGTCTCCGCTGTATCAGGTAGCCGGCAGCCAGCTGGAGACCGACTACTACGCTCACAACGAGATCCTGCAACTGGTGGCCGAGTACGGCCTGGCTGGCTGGCTTTTTTTGCTCTGCCTGGTGTCTTATCTCCTGTCGGCGGCGTACCGAACCTGGACCAACCGGAGCGAACAGGGACGCCAGGAAGCGCCGTTGCGCTCACTCACGCTGGCCAGTCTGCTGGTCTTTCTGCTGGTCAGCAACGCTGGTTTTCCGTGGCGCATGGCAAGCACCGGTGCGCTGTTCGCCGTGTGCCTGTCGATTCTTGCCGCCTCCGATGCACGGCTTGCCAATGACAAATCCTTTTGGCTGCACAGCACGCCGTGGAAGCAGCGCTATTCATTGCTCGCCCTGGCGCTGACGGCGATTGCGACCGGGCTGGCGTTGTACATCGCCCAGCAGGCCACCTTGTGTGAAAGCAGAATTGTGCGAGCCGTCAAGATTGCCATGACGATCAACAATTCCGGCAAACCGACCGACCCGGGCTGGACTCCGGCCAAAACCGAAATGCTGCAACTGATCCGGGAGGGTATTGCAATCAACCCGCACTACCGCAAGCTGACTCCCATCGTGGCGGACTCACTGGCAAGCTGGGGCGACTGGAAAAATGCCACATGGATCTGGGAATCGGTCATTGCTTCCCGCCCGAACGTTGTCGCCATGCTGGCCAACGTGACCCGCGGCCACATGCAGGCCAACAACATGGCGAAAGCCGCGGAATCGTTCGACCGGGCCAAACATTTGCAGCCGGACTCACCAACAGTGGCCTTTCTGGAGGTCATGCTGTGGAGCCGGACCGGAAAAAACCTGGAGGCGGCGGCACGCGCCAAAGAACTACTTAAAGCGGGCACTTTTGACTCCGACCTGGTGCGCACCGCCTATTACCTGGGTATGCGCAATCGCGATGCTGAACTGGCCATTCTGGCGCTCGAAGTGCGCATCAAGACCTGGCCAAATCAGGCGGTTGACGGCTGGATCAAGCTGGGTGAAATCTACGACGCACCCGAAGCCAAAGACGAGCGCCGGGCGCTGCAGGCCTACCGGGCCGCCGTGCAGGCGGCTGATGCGACTTATAAATCAGCGGTTTTGGCGCAGATTCCGCCAATTTACCGTGCCAAAATCAACTGAACGGCTCAAGGCAGGCCGTTCCCTGCGAAAATAGCGCCATGTTTACCGGAATCATCACCGGCGTGGGGCGCATCGTCGCTGTTCACGCTTTGGGCAGCTCTTCAACCCACGGCAAGAGGCTCGCCGTCAAGTGTCCGCCCGGCTACCTGGACGACGTCAGTCCGGGCGACAGCATTGCGCTCAATGGCGCCTGCATGACTGTCACCGCCCTTGATGTCGCCGCCCACCAGTTCAGCGTTGACATCTCCGCAGAGTCGCTGGACAAGACGGCCGGCCTCGCCTCCCCGGGTGACATCAACCTGGAAAAAGCCCTGCGCGCGCACGACCGCCTGGGCGGCCACATGGTGTCGGGTCATGTCGACGGCATCGGTCACGTGACGCATTTTGCCAATGTCGGCGAAAGCCGGGAATTGCGGGTGATGGCGCCCCCTGCGCTGGCCAGGTATCTGGCCTACAAAGGCTCCATCACGGTCAATGGCGTCAGCCTGACCGTGAACCGCATTCAGGACCTGGCGGCCGGCTGTGAGCTGCGCATCAACCTGATTCCCCATACCGTCGAAAATACCGCCCTGCGAACCCTTGGCGTGGGCACGCCCGTGAATCTGGAAATTGATTTGATCGCGCGCTACGTGGAGCGCATGCTCCATGCCGATCCGCAGCAACGCACGGTTGCGGCGCTGTAGCGCCGGATAGCCGGCAACAACACCGAAACCCTGAAAGTCAATGCATGAGCCTCCCCTCCCCCCTGGCCATTTCTCCGGTAGCCGACATCGTGGCCGACATGCGCCTTGGGCGCATGGTGATTCTGGTTGACGAAGAAGACCGCGAAAACGAAGGCGATCTGGTGCTGGCCGCCGACCACGTGACGGCCGAGGCCATCAATTTCATGGCGCGCTTCGGGCGCGGCCTGATTTGCCTGACGCTGACCCGCGAGCGTTGCGAACGGCTGGAACTGCCGCCCATGACGGCGCGCAACGGCGACAAGAAAGGCACCGCCTTCACTGTGTCGATTGAAGCCGCTGAAGGCGTCACGACCGGCATCTCGGCCGCTGACCGGGCCCGCACGGTGCAGGCGGCGGTGGCCAGAGACGCGCTGCCTGACGATCTGGTGCAACCCGGACATATCTTCCCGTTGCAGGCGGTTGAAGGCGGGGTGCTGATGCGCGCCGGCCATACCGAGGCAGGCTGCGACCTGGCGGCCATGGCGGACTGCAGCCCGGCCGCCGTCATCTGCGAAGTCATGAAGGACGACGGCACCATGGCGCGGCTGCCTGATTTACAGCTTTTTGCGGCCACCCATGGTCTCAAAATTGGCACCATTGCCGATTTGATTGAGCACCGCAGCCGGGTCGAATCCCTGGTTGAGAAAATGGGCTCGCGCACCCTTAACACGGCGTTTGGCGAATTCCGCGTTCACGCCTTCAAGGACAAGACCACGCATGGCGTGCATCTGGCGCTGGTCAAGGGCCAGTGGAGCCCGGGCGACACGGTGGCGGCGCGCGTTCACGAACCGATGTCGGTGCTCGACGCTCTGGAAGTGGGCCGCGCCATGCACTCCTGGAGTCTGGATGCCAGCCTGGCGCGAATCGCCACCGAAGGCCGCGGCGTGGTGGTGCTGCTCAACTGCGGTGAGAGCGCCGAGCAATTGCTGGCGCAGTTTGACGGAACGGCGCGTGCCAGCCACGGTCCCGAACGCGGTCGCATGGACTTGCGCAGCTACGGCATCGGCGCCCAGATTCTGCGCGAATGTGGAGTTCACAAAATGAATCTGCTGGGCAACCCCCGACGCATGCCCAGCATGACCGGCTACGGGCTGGAAATCATGGGTTACCTCACCAAATAATCATTAAAGGGAAATAAACCATGTTTGGTGCCGACAAAGGAACGCCCGCTTCCACTGACAGCCGCCTGAACGGCAAAAAATTGGTAATCGGGCTGGTACAAGCCCGTTTCAACGAGCCCATTACCAACGCCCTGGCGCAGGCCTGCAAGGCTGAATTGCTGCTGCTGGGTGTGGCGGAAAAAAACATTGATCTGGTGCAGGTGCCCGGTGCGCTGGAGGTACCCGTGGCCTTGCTGGCGATGGCCGAAAAATTGAAATATGACGCTCTGGTGGCACTGGGCTGCATTATTCGCGGTGAAACCTATCACTTTGAGCTGGTCGCCAACGAGTCCGGCGCGGGGGTCAGCCGGGTTGCACTTGATTACCAATTGCCTATCGCCAACGCCATACTTACCACCGAAAATATGGCGCAGGCGGTTGCCAGACAAACCGATAAGGGCCGTGATGCCGCCCGCGTTGCCGTTGAAATGGCCAACCTGCTGGAAGAGATTTGATGACTGATGACCGCAAGCCCAGGCCGCCAACCGTGCGCCCGCCGCGCCAGACCCGCACCGGCCTGACCAGCACCGGCGCACGCAAGGCCGGCAGCAAATCAGAGCGCAGTCGTGCCCGTGAATTTGCGCTACAGGCGCTGTACCAGAGACTGGTTGGCAAAAATGCGGTAGCCGACGTTGCGGCCTTCACCCGTGATCTGGCCGGTTTCTCCAAAGCAGACGCGCTTCACTTTGACACGCTGCTGCACGGCTGCACCGATGAAGCGGCGTTGCTGGACGGCCAGATCGTGCCGCTGCTGGACCGCAGGCTCGAGGAAATCTCGCCCATTGAACATGCAGTCATGTGGATCGGCGCTTTTGAACTCAAGCACTGCCTTGATGTGCCGTGGCGTGTGGTGCTCAACGAATGCATTGAACTGGCCAAGGAGTTTGGCGGTACCGACGGTCACAAATACGTCAACGCCGTGCTGAACAAACTGGCACCCCTTGTGCGTGGTGCCGAAGTAGCCGCCGACCGGGGTCAGCCCCGCTCATGAAGATCTCTGCTCGCGCGCAGCGGATTGAACCGTTTTATGTGATGGAAGTGGCCAAGGCGGCGTCGGCCCTGGCAGCCAGCGTGGCAAAGACCGATTCGCCGATGATCTTCCTCAACATTGGCGAGCCTGACTTTACCGCCCCGGCGCTGGTACAGGAAGCCGCCAGCAAGGCGATACACGATGGGTTGACGCACTACACACAGGCTACCGGCATGTTGCTGCTGCGCGAGCGCATCAGCGACTGGTATGGGCAGCGCTTCGGACTCAAAGTGCCGTCCAGCCGCATCGTGATTACCGCCGGTGCCTCGGCCGCCCTGCAACTGGCCTGTCTGGCGCTGATCGAATCCGGCGACGAGATTCTGATGCCCGATCCCAGCTATCCCTGCAACCGTCATTTTGTCAGTGCCGCCGAAGGTCGCGCCGTCCTGCTCCCCACCAGCGCCGTCGAACGCTTTCAATTGAGTGCGGACAAAGTCCAGGCGGCCTGGAACAGCCGGACCCGTGGCGTGCTGCTGGCCTCGCCGTCGAACCCGACCGGCACCTCCATTCACCCGGATGAGCTGCGCCGCATCCACCAGGTGGTGAGCCAGCGCGGCGGCATCACGCTGGTCGACGAAATCTACCTCGGCCTGAGCTATGAGGCGCAATATGGCCAGAGCGCGCTGGCACTCGACGAGGACGTGATCAGCATCAACAGTTTCAGCAAGTATTTCAGCATGACTGGCTGGCGACTGGGCTGGATGGTGGTGCCGCAACGCCTGGTACCGGTCATCGAACGACTGGCGCAAAACCTGTATATCTGTCCCAGCACCATCTCCCAGTACGCTGCACTAGCCTGCTTTGAGACAAGCAGTCTGACCGAATACGAACGCCGGCGCACCGAATTCAAGGCCCGGCGCGACTACTTCATACCCGAACTCAATGCCCTCGGTCTGACGGTGCCGGTCGTGCCGGATGGCGCCTTCTACGCCTGGGCCGATTGCTCGGCGCTGTGCAGCCGGCTGGGGCTCAAGGACAGTTGGGACCTGGCCTTCGAGATCATGAACAGTGCTCACGTCGCACTGACCCCGGGGCGCGACTTTGGTGTCGCCGGAACCCATAATTTCATCCGCTTTTCAACAGCCAGTTCAATGTCGCAGCTGCGATGGGCCATCGAGCGTTTGAAAACCTTACTGGAAAAAACCGAATGAGCCAAGACCTGTCAATCCTCCATCTGGTCCTCAATGCCAGTCTGGTGGTGCAATCCGTCATGCTGTTGCTGGTGTTCATCTCGGTGTCGAGCTGGGCCGCCATATTTCGCAAGCTGTTCTCGCTCAAGCGTGTGAAAGCGCTGAACGACGCGTTTGAGCGTGAATTCTGGTCGGGTACCAGCCTGAATGACCTGTTTGCCGGCGCCACCAAGAACGCCCGCGGCTCCGGGCCGATGGAACGCATTTTTGCCAGCGGCATGCGCGAATACCAGAAACTGCGTGAACGCCGCATCGTCGACGCCAGCACCCTGATGGACGGCGCGCGCCGCGCCATGCGGGCCAGTTTCCAGCGCGAAATGGATGTGGTGGAAACCAACCTGTCGTTTCTCGCCTCGGTCGGCTCGGTCTCGCCCTATGTCGGCTTGTTTGGCACGGTCTGGGGCATCATGCATTCCTTCACCGGACTGGCTTCATTGCAGCAGGTCACCCTGGCCACCGTTGCACCGGGCATTGCCGAGGCCCTGGTGTCCACCGCCATTGGCCTGTTCGCTGCCATTCCGGCGGTGGTTGCCTACAACCGGTTTGCCCGTGATATTGACCGCATTGCCATCCGGCTGGAAACATTCATCGAAGAGTTCTCCAACATCCTGCAGCGCAGCGTTGGTGCGCAGTCGGCCTCGGGCCAGTAAAAGGAGTTAGAACATGCCAAGTCTGGTTAGCCGGGGGCGCGGCCGGCGTACCATCAACGAGATCAACATGGTGCCTTTCATCGACGTGATGCTGGTGCTGCTGATTATCTTCATGGTCACCGCCCCGCTCATCACGCCCAGCGTGATTGATTTGCCCAGCGTCGGCAAGGCGGCCCGACAACCCGACCAGCTGATTCAGATTGTTATTGATAAAAATGAAACGATAGAGATGAAGGTCAAAGACAAGTCCACTGCCCCGGCGCTGAAAGACCTCGCCAGCGAGGTCAAAAGAGCCCAGAGCGGCGTGCCCAATTCGGCGGTGGTCATCAGCGCCGACAAGAACATCAAATACGAAGCCGTCGTCAAGGTGATGGACAGCCTGCAACGCGCCGGTGTGCAGCGGGTCGGCTTGTCGGTGCAACTGGCCAACTAGAGCCCTGCCATGCACGCGCTGGCTGATCGCCTTGAATTCGCACCACCGCCAACGCCAGGCCTGGTGCGCGCGCTCGCCCTGGCCTTGCTGGCACACGCTTTTTTACTGGCCGCCCTGACCTGGGGCGTGCAATGGAGGCAGCAGGCAGTGACCGTCAGCGTCGAAGCCGAGTTGTGGTCGGCGGCCGCGCAACAAGCAGCTCCCAAACCGGTCGAGGCGACGCCGCCGGCGCCAGTGGAGCCGGTCGCCGCGGCAGAGCCAACAGTTCAACCCGACCCGGCCATTGCACTTGAACGCGAGAAGTTGCTGCGCCAGCAGAGTGCTCAAAATGCTTTGGCGCAGTTGCAGGAACGTGAACGCCAGCGACTCGAAAAATTGAAACAGGACCGGCTCGCTCTGGACAAAAAGACCGCTGAAGAAAAAAAGAAAACCGAACAGGAGGCGGCCCGGCTTGAGGCACAGCGTGCCGACAACCTCAAGCGCATGACCGGGCTGGCTGGTGCCACGGGCGCCGCCGGTGCCACTGGCAGCGCGCTGCAGTCGTCCGGCCCGTCAGCCGGCTATGCGGGTCGCGTCAGTGCCCGCATCAAGCCCAACATCGTGTTCGCCGACGACCTGACGGGCAATCCGAAGGCCGAGGTTGAAGTGCGTACCGCGCCGAACGGCAGCATCATCGGGCGCCGCCTGATCAAACCCAGTGGCGTCAAATCGTGGGACGAAGCGGTGCTGAAAGCCATTGACAAAACCGCCGAATTGCCACGCGATGTGGATGGCCGGGTGCCACCGGTGCTGGAGATCAGTTTCCGCCCCAAAGACTAGCGGCCCAGGCCCATCGGGGGCCTGCAGAAATATGCCGAGCGCTATAAACTTGATAGCTGCCTACGCATACCAGACGGTGCATTAAGCCCTATTTCATTCATAAATGATGTCTGCTTTGCCGTTTTCGGCCTGAACCCGCCAACCCGCTAGCGCGGCATTGGTCGGGAAAAATGCAGCGTGTTCGCCCAATTGAAGTTCCGCCGACGCGGCGCCGGCCTGACCCTGGCACGACAGGCACAGACGCACGCCCAGGCCGTGCACCACTTCTCCGTGGGGTGTTACCTCGCGTTGGGCCGGATAGTCCTTCAGCATCCGGCCAACATCAGGCGCCTTGCCATTCACCATGACACGCAGATATTTGCCGAAGCGGCAACGCGCCTGTTCCAGGTCCCAGATCTGGGTCACGGTCAATTGCATGCCGCCCGAAAAACGGTCGGGCTGAAGCTTGCCCATGACGATCAGCAATTCGTCGTCCTTGAGCAATTGGCGATGGCGGTTGATCAGTGCCTCGTCCGCGCGGGCCTCAATCTGCGCCGATTTGTCATCCAGCTTGAACAGCGCCAGTTTGCCGCGCTGGCCATTGATCACCCTGAAATCCGTCACGATGCCGGCCAGCAGCTGCGGCTCGCGGGTATCGATCAGGTCAGCCATCTGGCGTTTGACGAAACGGCGCACCTCCCAGGCCACTTCATCAAACAGGTGGCCCGACAAATAGAAGCCGACGGCGGTCTTCTCGAACATCAACCGCTCCTTGATCCCCCAGGGCAGCGCCGCCACCAGGTCAGGTTCCTGCGTGCTGGAGCCATGATCGTCGTCTCCGCCCATGTCGAACAGGCCGCCCTGGTTGGCATTGGCCAGCGCGGCCGCGCCAAACTCAAAGGCCACCTCCAGCGAGGCCAGCAGGCTGGCCCGGTTGAGTTCAATCGAGTCAAAGGCACCGGCCTTGATCAGTGCCTCCACGGTACGCCGGTTGATCCGGCTGCGGTCGACCCGTACGCAAAAATCAAAAAGGCTCTTGAATGCGCCCGCATCGGCTCCGGCAGGACCGGCACCGCGTCCCTCGCGCGCCGCCACAATCGCCTCCACGGCTTGCTGGCCGGAGCCTTTGATGGCGCTCAGCGCGTAACGAATCATCTTGTCCGAAACAGGTTCAAAGCGGCTGCCACCGCGGTTCACGTCAGGCGACTCGAAACGCATTCCCATTTTCAAAGCGTCGTCGAACAAGGCCTTGAGCTTGTCGGTGTCGTCCATCTCAACAGTCATATTGGCGCAGAAAAACTCCGCCGTGAAATGCACTTTGAGCCAGGCCGTGTGGTACGCCAGCAGCGCGTAGGCGGCCGAATGCGACTTGTTGAATCCGTAGCCGGCAAACTTCTCCATGTGGTCAAATATTTCATCGGCCTTGGCTTGACTCAGGTCGTTGCGCTGGGCACCGTCACGAAATATCTGCCGGTGTCTGGCCATTTCGTCAGCATCTTTTTTACCCATCACCTTGCGCAGCACGTCGGCCCCGCCGAGCGAATACCCCCCCAGAATCTGGGCCATCTGCATGACCTGCTCCTGGTACACCATGACGCCATAGGTTTCACCCAGAATGCCTTCAACGCGCGGGTCGGGGAATTGCACCGGTTCGCGACCGAGCTTGCGGGCAATGTAGGTCGGAATCAAATCCATCGGGCCGGGCCGATAAAGCGCGTTCATGGCAATCAGGTCTTCCAGCCGGGTCGGCTGGGCGTCGCGCAACATGCCCTGCATGCCGCGACTTTCAAACTGGAACACGGCCTCGGTCTGACCATTGGCAAACAGCTTGTAGACCGCCGGGTCATCGAGCGCCAGGTCTTCATACGCAAAATTCCCGCAAGCCGGATGCCGCGCAACAATCATGTCCTTGGCGATCTCCAGAATGGTCAGCGTTGCCAGCCCCAAAAAGTCGAATTTCACCAGGCCAATCGCCTCGACGTCGTACTTGTCAAACTGACTCACTGCCGATTCACTGCCGGGCTGCTGGTAGAGCGGGCAAAAATCCGTCAGCTTGCCCGGTGCAATGAGAACACCGCCGGCGTGCATGCCGACATTGCGTGTCATGCCCTCAAGTTTGCGGGCCAGCTCGAGCAGCGTGCGGACGTCGTCCTCTTTGCTTTCACGCTCCGCCAGTAGCGGCTCGGCCTCAACGGCATAAACCGTCTTGTCGTCTTTTTTTCGATCCGCTGGCGGTAGCTGCAAGCTGACGCTAACCCCCGGTTTGTTGGGTATGAGCTTGCTGATACCGTCGCAAAAGGTGTAACTCATGTCCAGCACCCGACCGACGTCGCGCACCGCCGCGCGGGCCGCCATGGTGCCAAAGGTGACAATCTGGCTGACCGCATTGCGGCCGTATTTTTCCTTCACATAGTCAATGACACGGTCACGATTGGTCTGGCAGAAATCAATGTCAAAGTCAGGCATGGAAACCCGCTCGGGGTTCAAAAATCGCTCGAACAGCAAGTTGTAGCGCAGCGGGTCAAGATCGGTAATTTTCAGCGAATAGGCGACCAGCGAACCGGCTCCGGAGCCGCGCCCGGGTCCGACCGGGCAGCCGTTGTTTTTGGCCCAGTTGATAAAGTCGCCCACAATCAGAAAGTAGCCCGGAAAACCCATTTTCACGATCGTGGCAATTTCGAATTCAAGGCGTTGCGCGTAGCGTGGCCGCTCTGCGTCACGCCGGCCTTCCTCCGGGTAGAGATGCAGCAACCGCGCCTCAAGCCCGGCATGGGAGGTATGCCGAAAGTACGCTTCGGCGCTCATGCGCTGACCATTGACCTCGGGCGTCGGAAAATCCGGTAGTTGCGCTTTACCAAGCACCAGTGTCAGGTTGCAGCGCCGCGCAATCTCCAGCGTATTGGCCAGCGCGGACGGCAAGTCGGCAAACAAGGCCTGCATCTGCGCCGTGGATTTGAAATACTGCTCACGCGTGAAACGCCGCACCCGGCGCTGATTGCCGAGAATTTCGCCTTCGGCAATGCAGACGCGGGCCTCGTGCGCTTCAAAATCGTCGGGCCGTGTGAATTGCACCGGGTGCGTGGCTACCACCGGCAGTCCGGTGCGTGCCGCCAGTTGCACGGCGGCACTGACATGGGCCTCGTCATCGGCGCGTCCGGCGCGCTGCAACTCAAGGTAAAAACGATGAGTAAAGATGCTGCCCAGTTGCACAGCCAGCTCCAGCGCACGGGTTTCATCGCCTTGCACCAGTGCCTGTCCGACCGGTCCGGCCTGTGCGCCCGACAAGGCGATCAACCCGGCATTGAGTTCCATCAGCCAGGCAAGTTTTACCGCTGCCTGCGCTTTGCCCGGATTGCGGGTCCAGGCGCGCGCCAGCAATTCCGACAGGTTCAGGTAGCCCTGCCGGTTCTGAACCAACAACACCAGGCGCGACAGCGCCGCCTCGTCCTGGCCCAGGCCCTCAAGCCAGATTTCGGCGCCAATCAGGGGTTTGACACCCTGCTTGCGGGCCGCCTTGTAAAACTTGATTGCGCCAAAAAGATTGCTGAGATCGGTAATGGCCAAAGCCGGTTGCCGGTCGGCCGCAGCGCAACTCGCGATATCATCAATGCGGTTGGTGCCGTCAACGACAGAAAATTCGGTATGCAGGCGCAAGTGGATAAACATGAAACATTGTAAATTGCGGGACGATCCGAAGCGACATGTTGTGCGTCTGCCCGGTTCGAAACCCACAACAAGAAAGGGCCAGGTTTGAAGTCTTGAAAATACTCGTTGTCGATGACCACGCGCTGGTGCGTGAAGGATTGCGCCAGGTTCTCAAGGGACTCGATGAAGAGGTCGAAGTGCTGGAGGCCGGGCACTGCGAGCTCGCTTTTGAGCTGGCCACGCTGCACCCCGACATTGACCTTGTCTTGCTGGACTACCACCTGCCGGGCATGAATGGGCTGGAGGCACTGGCAGTCTTCAGCAACCGGCATCCGGAACTCCCCGTCGTCATCCTGTCAGGATCAGTCGACGCGCAGATCGCGCGCCAGGTGATGGCTGGCGGTGCTGCCGGCTTTATCACCAAGGCCAGTCTGAGCAGCGAACTGCTGTCGATCCTGAGCCAGGTGCTGGCCGGTGAGGTTTACGTGCCGGCCACACTGATGGCCGCCACCGGCCTGGCGCAGCGCCTGAACCCGGCCACGCGCCGCACCACGCCGCCACTCACATCGCGTCAGGAAGAAGTGTTGCAACTGTTGCTCGACGGCCGCTCGAACCGGGAAATCAGTGACTTGCTAGGCCTCTCGGACGAAACCACCAAGAACCATGTCACCGGAATTTTGCGCGCCTTTGGTGTCCAGACACGCATCCAGGCGGTTCTCGCCGCCAGCCGCCACGGTTACACCAAGGCGACACCATCGGCGTGACCGCGCCGACTCAAACGTCGAATCAGACTGCGTAATTTGGCCGGGCGCACAGGTTTGTGCAGCAAGGTCAGCCCGGCGTCCCTGGCGGCCTGGATCAGGCCCGGATCGGTATCACCGCTCATCAGGCACGCCGGCACCCACTGCCCGGCGGCAACGCGCAGCAAATGTATTGTTTCGATACCGGTTTCGCCTTCCGCCAGGCGGTAGTCACTGATGATGACATCGGGTGTCTCACCCTCATTGAGCAGGTTTAAAGCGGCAGCCAACCCGTCGGCCGCGAGTACCACCGCGCCCCAGGACGCCAGCAAACTGACCAACCCCTCACGCGCCAGAGGGTCGTCCTCCACCACCAATACCACCAGGCCGGCAATATCTTCTGTTGCGCGCGCACCAAACGCACTGGCCCTGGCCAGCGAGGTTCCCGGCGGACTCAGTGGCACTTCAATGCTGAAACGGGTGCCAACGCCGGGGCGTGAACACATTTGCAACCGGTGTCCCAGCAACTGGGCGGTACGCTCAACAATGTTGAGTCCCAGGCCCAGGCCTCTGGCCCGGTTGCGCTCCGTGTTGCCGACTTGATAAAACTCCTTGAAAATCGCCTGGTGATGCTCGGGTGCAATGCCGATGCCGGTGTCCCATACCTCGATGCGTGCATGCTTGCGGTCAGCGCTCACGCGGCAGGCCAGCAGGACACCGCCCTGGTGCGTGTAACGCAAGGCATTGCCAACCAGATTCAACAAAATACTGTAGAGCAGCGTCGGATCACTCATCAAACCCACATTGGCTGCTCGAATACGCAGGCGAAGACCTTTCTCGGTGGCAGTCAACGCCAGGCCGTCGTGCAACCGGTCAAAAATATCGGACAGCGCGAAGGCATGTACCTGCACCTGAACCGCCATCGCGTCCAGCCTTGATATGTCGAGCAGGCCATTGAGCAAATCCTGCGTAGCCTGCACCGCCACTTCCAGATTTTCAATCAGATGCGTTGTTTCGGCGTTGTGCTTGAGCTGTCCCAGCCGCGCGACGAACATGCCTAGCGCATGGGTCGGTTGACGCAGGTCATGGCTGGCGGCGGCCAGAAAGCGCGATTTTGCCAGTGTCGCACTCTCGGCCTCTTCCTTTTTTTCGCGCAGCGCCAGTGTCGCCGAATCAATTCGCCGCTCCAGTTCGTCACGCCCGAATTCAAGGCGCTCGGCCATCCGGTTGAGTCCAATCTGCATTTCCCGCAGGGGGTCGTCGGTCAGCACCGTGGCGCGTACCCCCAGTTCGCCTTGCCCAATGCGCTCAATCATGCTCGAAACACGCAGCACCGGCCGAATGACACCGCGCGCCAGTCGTACCGCCAGCCAGCCGCCCAGCAACATTCCAATCAGACCGAGTTCCAGGCCCAGCAGCAGCAACTCGCGCTCGCGCTGTCGCATCCTCTGGTGTGAGAATTCAATCAGCAAATTTCCCAGCACGGCGGGCGCTGCCCCGGCCGGCGCGGCATTGGCCGCAAAAAGATCATCAAGCTTGACCTGACTGGCCGTGACCGGTTGCGACAACAACTCCGTGTCCTGGTCCGGCACAGCGGCCTGCGTTTCCTGCCCTAGCTCCACAGGAACAGTGCGATAGCCCCGAACACCGGCGCGCACAAGCACCTCACCCTGCGGGTTCAGTATGGCAATCGAGCGTATGTCCGGATCACGCAGGGCGCTACTGGCAATGGTTTGCAGATGGCCGATATTGCCGGAGAACAAACCATACTCGCTGGCCAGTGCCAGTTGCCGGGCCAGCAACCTGGATCGCTGGTTGTGCACCTGCTCATTGTCGGCAATCCGGGCCGCCAGAAATACGCCCACCAGCATCAGCACAATGACCGTCACCGGCACCAGGGCTGCCAGCCAGATGCGGCTGCGAATATCGCCAACTTTCACGGTGCGCTCTCCTGCAGCCGCAGCTGGTTGCGCAGGCGATCAGCATCAAGCGTGAAGCCCAGCGAGCGGGCCACATGCTGGTTCACGCTAACCTCGAAATCATACGAATACAAGGCCTTTGCCGGCAACGCTTTGCCCTGCAGTACGGCGTGCGCCAGACCGGCCGCCTGCAGTCCAATCTGGGTTGGCGTCGCATGCAGGGCAAACAGCGCGCCGGCACGCACATAGGCCGGTGAAAAAGCCACCACTGGCACCTTGGCCCGCAAGGATGCCAGCAGAATATTCTGGATGGTGTTGCTGTTGTAAACCGAGGAGTCAGGCATCGCCAGCAGCAGGTCGGCTTCCTCCATGACCCCCTTAAGCGCCGAAAACAGCATGTCGGGCCGGTCAATTCTGGCCTCGGTCAATTCCAGCCCATGCAGCTGCGCCAGTGAGCGCAATGCAGCCGCATCGGCCTGCGACTCTGGTCCCCACAACACCGCCATTCGGAGCGCCGTCGGCAAGGCGGAACGGATCAGCGCCAGTTGCCGACTTATAGGCTGGTCCAGATAAAGAGCGGAAAACATGCTTGACGCCTTGCGGCCATTCAACTCCAGCACCCGCTCAAAACTGCTGCGCGGCAGCAGTGTGCAAAGCACGGGCACTCTGGATTCGGTCTTTGCCAGGGCGTTGGCGGCATCGGCGCCCAGGGCAATATACAACTTCGGTCCGAGGGCTTTGGCAGCAGCCAGCTCCGCAACCGTGAGTTGAAGTATGTCGGCCCGGGGCACACCCGCATGCACAAGCTCACCTGTCAATGCACCAGTCGCCTCCAAGTAGGCCGCGCTGGCGTCGCTGATGACAACAACAACCGTTGCAGCCGCGTGCGCGCCAGCGCCCGCCAGGGTGCCCAGCCACAGGCTCAACAACAGAAAGCGCAAGCTCGCCAGCATGGCACTGAATCAGTTTTCAACGCGCAGCGTCACGAAGGCGCGGCGCTGGAACTGAAACGCAGGTAAAAAATCAGGGTACGGCGCGCCCAGGTTTTGCACTACCAGCGCAATCTCGCCCCGATTGCCGCCCAACCTGACAGGCGCGCCCAACCGCAGATCAGTGCGGGTCATTGCCTTCTTGTGGTCAGGCCCGGTCCCCTGCGGCGTCATCGTGCCGCTGTCCTGGTGCATCAGGCTCAAGTCCAGTCCCCCCGGCAATTTTTGAAAATAGCTCAGTGTGCTGGCCAGCACTGGCGCCGGCAGCGCATTGCCGTAATCCACACGAACCCCTTTTTCGATCCCGTGATCAATCAGACTCAGGTTCATGTAAGCCTGATTGAACACAAGCTGCGCGCCACGCCACGGCCGCCACTTCAACTGGTACTCAAGTCCATGAATGGAAAAATTTTCTGTATTGGCATAATCCTTCGGCCTCGTGGTGTTGAGTTGCGTGATAAAGCCGCTGACCTGTTCATGAAAGGCGCGAACATCCAGATTGAGTCCCAGTTTGGGAAAATCCGCCAGGTAGCCCAACTCACCGGCCCGCACGGTTTCCGGTTCAACCTTGCCGCTGGCCAGCAGACTGACTTTTAGCAACTGACTGTTCCAGAAGTAGCGGACGTCACCGTATTTTTCAAATGCACTGGGTGGCCGGAAGGCACGCGAGACGCCGCCGCGCAATGTTTGACCCTCTGCAAAGTGCCAGTTCAGTGCCAGCCGTGGCGCAACGCGGTTGCCAGTCACGCTGCTGTGTTCACTCATCAGCCCGGTATTGAGAACCCAGTCAGGAACGACATGCCATTCCGTGTTGAAAAACAGCCGGGCAAAATCAGTCACCAGGGCAGCATCGGTGTTGTAGAGGGGTCTGGATAGCACTTGCTCACGCCGCAATTCACTGCCCCACACGACACGCAAATTGGGTCCCTGACGAAAAGTATGCTGCAACGACAGCGTGTCATTGCTGGCCCGTCCGCCGGCGTCGACATTGATGCTGGCGTCAATGCCGAAAGGGATCAGGGAATAGGGATAGCGGTCCCGGTAAATCTCCTGCATGTGGGAAACACTCAAGGCCAGGTCGGCATCTTCCCCGAGACTGTGTTGCCAATCGAACTGGAGGTAGCCGGAGGCAAGCGAGCTGTCGCGCAACGGTTCGTCAACAATGCCGGCAAAGCCCTTGCCGGCGCCAACCTTCAGGCCGCCCATGCGCAACTGTGCCTGGTCACCGGCACCGAGCTGCCAATCCGCGCGAAAGTTGAGTCGTTCAACCTGGTTTTGGCCATTGGAGCCGGTCAGCCCGTCGTCTGCGCGGCGATCGGCACCAATTCGAAACATCGCGTTTTCAGTGCTCCAGCCGAAGCTCGCGCGGGCATCGCGAACACCGTTTTCACCCGATGCCAGTCCGGCCTGAACGCCCTGTGTCTCAGCCGGATGGCGCGTCACAATATTGATCACGCCAAGAAATGCGCGGGCACCATAGGCGGCCGAATTGGAACCGCGCAGCACCTCGATTCGCTCAATGTCCTGCAGCGCCACCGTCTGCAAGCCGGCTTCAACACTGCCAATGAAATAAGCCGAGTAGGCTGATCGACCGTCGACCAGCACCTGAATATGATTTGAATAGGCGCCAAATGCACCGTGGTAACTTGCCTGTGGCGCCACCAGCTCGAACGCGTTGCTGGTCTGGAAACCAGGTACCCAGCGCATCAGGTCAGCCACATCGCGCGCGCCTGACAGACGGATCATGTCGCGGTCAATGATGGTGACGGCACCGGGCGTGTCGTCGAGCCGCTGCGGCAGTCGCGAAACCGACAGCACCATGGGCATGTCGCCCAGAAAGTCCTTCTCGGACACCGGGGCCGGCGCCTGGGCTTGCGCCGCGCAGATCCAGCCAAGCATGGCGGCAAGCCAGACCAATCGGTTCATGACGGCTCCAACAATTTTTTATTGTTCATGCCCCCGATTCTGCCTTGTTGGCAATCCGGCTCCAAACGGAGCCGGGCCGCCATCTCACGGGTACCCCCAAATCAGCTGCGGAACTTGACTGCCACTTCCGCCACACGCTTGCCAAACAGCTTTGCGGTGTCAAGGTCGCCCTGCAGCATTTCGGCCGGAGACGAGTCCGACGGCGATTGCGCCATGGCGCCCGAGAAAGAACCGACATAGTTGATGTCATTGCGTTGCGCTGCCTTGCTGTTGCTGGGCATCAGCGCCGTGCCAACCCAGACACCACCGTGCTGCATGGCCAGCGTAAACAGGTAGTGCAAGGTGGACAGCTTGTCGCCATTCATGGTGGCGCTGTTGGTGAACCCGGCAAACACCTTGTCCTTCCAGGCCTGACTGAACCAGGGTTTGCTCGATGCATCGGCAAACTTCTTGAACTGCCAGCTGACGCTACCCATGTAAGTCGGCGAACCCATGATGATGGCGTCGGCCGCGCCCAGCGTCTCCCAGCCGGCGTCGGTCAGGTTACCTTCCGCGTCAATCGCCACCAGGGTGGCGCCGGCACCGTCAGCGACGGCTTGTGCCATACGCAGGGTGTGTCCGTAACCCGAATGAAAAACCACAGCTACTTTTGCCATTTGAAAACTCCTTGAGTTGAGAAAAAATTGAACAGCTGCTGACCATCAGCCGGCACGTTTGCCATCGACGCTCCAGGCGCCGGCGCCGAACGCACTCATCATCAACAAGCCGCCGGCAATCGCCAGGTTCTTGTAGAACATGATCTGCTGAATCATTGCCTGATCCGGTGCCGCCACCCAAAACTTGTGAAAGAAAAAGCCCGCGGCAACCGTGAAGATCGCCATGATGAGGGCGGCCCAGCGGGTCTGAAAGCCGGCAATCAGGGCCAGTGAGCCGCCGGCTTCAACGGCGATGGCGAGCGCCGCACCGAGCTCCGGAAACGGCAGACCGACGGAAGCAATATAGCCGGCGGTGCCGGCAAAACCGCCAATCTTCATGATGCCTGCCGGCAGGAACAGCAGCGCCATCAGCAGGCGGGCGGCAAGAGCAAAAGGACTTTGTAGTTGGCTCAACATGGGTACTCCAGGAAAAAAGAAAGGAAAAAACAACAATGAAATCAGGGCTGCAGATCGAACACCAGCACTTCGGCCTGCTTTGCCTGGTTCAGACGAACCAGACTCTCGTCATCCAGCAGCGCGGCGTCGCCGGCCTCCAGCGTGACACCGTTGACGGCAATTCCGCCGCGCGCCAGATGCACATAGCATTTGCGTCGGGGCTCCAGCGCCAGTTCGGCACTCTGCTGGCCGTCCAGCAAGCCGGCGTACAAACGTGCATCCGCATGGATCGTGACCGAATCATTGGCACCGTCGCTGGAGGCAACCAGCCGCAGCTGGCCGAGCTTGTCGGCGGGCGGAAAAGTTTTTTGCTCGTACCCCGGCTGCACATTCATGACATTGGGTTCAATCCATATCTGCAGCAAATGGGTGGTGTCGTTGGGCGCGTGATTGAACTCGCTGTGTTGCACGCCGGTGCCGGCGCTCATGCGCTGGACATCGCCCGGCGGAATGACCTTGACGTTGCCCATGCTGTCTTTGTGCGCCAGCGCGCCGCTCAGCACATAGGTGACGATCTCCATATCGCGGTGGCCATGGGTACCAAAACCCTTGCCCGGCGCGATCAAGTCTTCGTTGATGACGCGCAGATTGCCCCAGCCCATGTGCTGCGGATCGTAATAGGCGGCAAATGAAAAACTGTGAAAGGATTTAAGCCAGCCGTGATCGGCATAACCGCGGTCCCTGGACTTGCGAACCATCATCATGAAAGAATCCCATCCTGAAAATTGTGCCGGGCAGACAGTCAGCCCGGTCGCTCACTGACAGGGAGAACTTTAAGGCCGTAGTGGCTTGTGGCAATCCATGGCGTTTGATGGCATCATTCAAATTATTTAAATTAAATAGGCTGTTCAATGCAAACTGCCCGCCAAGTTTTAACACCCGACGCACTTGCCATGTTGCAGACCATCGCCGCCCGAGGCAGCTTTGCGGCGGCCGCCCGCGCCCTGAGTCTGGTGCCCAGCGCCCTGACCTACCGGGTGCGCCAGATTGAAGACGCACTGGACGTTTTGCTGTTCGACCGAAGTTCACGCCAGGCCCGTCTGACCGAAGCCGGTGCCGAGCTGCTGCGTGAAAGCAATCGCTTGCTGGAAGAAATTGACGCAGTCGCCAACCGGGTCAAACGCGTCGCCACCGGCTGGGAGCCGCAGCTGACCATCGCTGTCGACAGCATCATCGCCAAAGCCACCGTGCTGGAATTGTGCGAGAGCTTCCTCGCACTACAGCCCCCGACCCGCATCAAGCTGCGCGACGAAACCCTGTCCGGCACACTCGAAGCACTGACTTCCGGTCAGGCCGATCTGGCGCTCGGTGTCGCCGACTCCAGCACCATCGCCGGCATTCATGGCAAAGCGCTGGGTGAAGTGAGTTTTGTCTATGCGGTGGCACCGCATCACCCGCTGGCCAGCGCGCCCGAACCCCTGAAAGACGAGCTGGTGCGCCAGCACCGGGCGGTGGCAGTGGCCGACACCATTACCCGGGGCGGCGGCATGACCTTCGGCTTGCTCGGCGGTCAGGACGTCTTTACCGTTGCCACCATGAAAGACAAGCTCGACGCCCAGCTACGCGGCCTGGGCAGCGGCTTTGTACCCGAATGCATGGCCCGCGTCTACATTGAAACTGGTCGCCTGGTGGTGAAAAAAATGGACCGCCCGGAGCGCCTGGTCAGGGTCAACTATGCCTGGCGCAGCAGCCACCGATCCGGACAGGGCCGGGCTTTGAAGTGGTGGCTGGCCCAGCTTGAAAGCCCGGCAACCCGGGCCGCTTTACTGGAGCGGCACCGGGGCGTGTAAAGTGCAAGACATGCAACAACCCTGGAGACACTGTTCATGAGCTCATCCAAATCCAAGAATATCGCTGTTATCGGTGCCGGCATGGCAGGCGTCGCCTGTGCCCGCACCCTGCTTCAGGCGGGGCACCAGGTCACGCTGTTCGAAAAAAGCGCGGGAATTGGCGGGCGCATGGCCACGCGCAGCAGCGCTTTCGGCACGTTTGACCACGGCGCCCAGTACTTCACCGTGCGTGACCCGCGCTTTGTGCGGGCGCTGCAAACCGTGCCCGGGGTCTGCAAGCCCTGGAGTGCCAACACCGTGCAGGTGCTTGACGAGCATGGCCAGATTACCGCTGCCGGTCTGCCGGCGCAGGAAGCCCATTGGGTACCCACGCCCGGCATGAACGCACTGGCCCGACGCTGGGCCGAACCCCTGACCGGGCAACGCCGGGCCGAGCTCGAAACACGCGTCACCCGGCTGGACCGCGACGCCCTGCACCCGCACCAATGGCAGTTGCACAGCCGCGGGGCTGGCGGCGCGCAACATGTTTATTCCGGTTTTGACGCGGTGCTGCTGGCCATTCCGGCCGAGCAGGCGCGTTTGCTGCTCAATACCTCACAACTGACCGATGGACTGGCACAACAACTCGACATGGTCAAAGTGGCACCGTGCTGGACGCTGATGCTGGCTTTTCCGCAAGCCATGCAACCTGGCCTTTCCACGCTCGGTCCGCAGTGGAACGCCGCCCGCAGCACGCACCACCGGATTGCCTGGCTGGCCCGCGAATCAAGCAAGCCGGGGCGCGGCGCGGTAGAACGCTGGACCGTGCAGGCCAGCGCGGCCTGGTCGCAGGCGCACCTGGAAGACGATGCCCAGCGGGTCCAGGCCAAACTCCTCAAGGCCTTTTCGGAAGTCACCGGCATCCACGCCGAGCCTGCTCATGTCGACAGCCGGCGCTGGCGCTATGCGCAGACGACCCAGCCGCTCGGAAAGTCCCACCTGTGGGATGTCCAGACCGGCATCGGCGTCTGTGGCGACTGGTGCCTGGGCCAACGGGTGGAGGACGCCTTCATCTCCGGTCTGGAACTGGCGCTGACCGTCGCCTGACGGCGCGACCCACGTGGGGGCAACCGCCACCACCGGCTACATCGGGAGGTTTGCGCCGTCCCCAACCGGGCCACTGCATGATGGCTCACTGGTCGCCGCGCTGGCCAGCTGGCTTGACGCGCGCGCCCATGGCGGCCAGTGGCTGGTGCGCATTGAAGACGTGGACACCACACGCTGCCTGCCCGGCATGGACCGCCGCATCCTGCAGCAACTCAGCCAGTGCGGCCTGCACGCCGACGCGCCACCGGTCTGGCAATCGCAGCGCAGCGGACTTTACCAGCAGGCACTGGCGCAGCTGCTGGCGCAAGGCCTGGCCTACCCCTGCAGCTGTTCGCGCAAGGCCATTGAAGCCGCACTGCGTGACCTCGGCCTTGCCCGCGCGCGCCGCGCAGAGTTGCGCTACCCGGGCACCTGTCGCGCCAGCCCGGCAAGCCCGCCGCACGTTGGCCAGACGCCACCCGCGGTTGCCCGTGCGTGGCGCTTGCGCACTGATATTTCATGGGCCAACAGGCCTGAAGATACCGTCGATAGAGCGCAGACAGCTATAAACTCAATAGCAGACCATGTCCTCCCCTGGATCGACCGGCGCCTTGGAGCCCAGCAGCAGGACGTGGCAGCCGAGGTCGGTGACTTTGTACTCAAGCGCGCCGACGGGTGCTATAGCTACCAGTTGGCGGTGGTGGTCGACGACGCCGCACAAGGCGTCACTGACGTGCTGCGCGGCGGCGATCTGCTGGACAACACGGCACGCCAAATCCTGCTCCAGCGAGCCCTCGGTCTGCCCACACCGCGCTACCTGCACACGCCACTGGTTCTTGGCGTAAACCGCGAAAAACTCTCCAAACAGAATGGGGCACAGGCGATTGACACTTTGAATCCGCTGGCAGCACTCAACCGCGCCGCCACCGTACTGGGCCTGCATGCCAGCGACGACAGCGTGGCCGGCGCGCTCCAAGCCTGGGTCAAGGCCTGGGCGCAGGCCTGTCGGTAGCCAGCCGGGCGCGTACGGTGCGTCCTGGAAACGCAATATTTCGCTCAACCCAGGTCCTGAACCGGAGGGCTTTGGGCTGGTTCACCTTGCCCAGCAAGGTGACCAGCGCGTCGTCCCGGATATGCGGTCGGGCTGGCTCCCCGATGATTTTCAGGCAGCCCGGATAGGCCGTCGCCAATGTCCGCTCACCCGCCAGCGCACCAAGCACCTTCTGCACGTCAGCCAGACTGACCCAGCGGCGATGGTCGGCGTCCTCCAGCACATGAATCGTGACGTCCCGGAACATATAGTGCTGGCCGTGAACCGGAAGCCAGACCTGCTCAAGCATCCGGCGTCTGAAGTTCGCCACCAGGGCGAACAAAGGCCACTTCATGAGGACCGCAAAGAGAGGCGCCAGGAACAAAAAGGTGAAAACCCCGTATCGATAACCCACCAGCCCGTAGCACGCCACACCCAGGGCGATCTGGACCGCAGGAAAACCGAGCCACCGTTTCATGGGTTGGGCGAGTATAAAAATCGGACCTTCAGTTTAAGCCCAGGCACCGCTCACCGTGCACCTCTCTACAATCCTGCTTCGTGAACGACACCCTTCCAACACCAGAGCCCGGTCGTACGCCCGAGGGCGTGGCCTTTCCGAAGGAAATCCGGAGTTTTGTGCGGCGTGCCGGTCGCACCACCACTGGCCAGGCCAGGGCGCTGGCAACTGTTGGCCCCCGGTTTTTGCTGCCCTATCAGAATTCAGCTATTGATTTTGTAGCTGCCTACGCAGACCCTGCGGAGCCTGCAGGCCTGAATGATGTAAAAATCAGGCCGCTGATCCTGGAAATTGGCTTTGGCATGGGTGAAGCCACGGCGCACATCGCAGCGCTGATGCCGGAGAAGAATTTTTTGTGTTGCGAAGTGCATCAGCCCGGCGTTGGCGCATTGCTCAAGCGCATCGACCAGCTCGGTCTGCGCAACATCCGCATCGTGGCGCACGACGCCGTCGAGGTCATTGACCACATGTTGCCACTGCACTGCCTGGACGGTGTGCACATTTTCTTTCCCGACCCCTGGCACAAAAAAAAACACAACAAACGCCGCCTGATCCAGAGCGCCCTGATTGCCAAACTGGCGACGCGGCTGAAGGTCGGTGGCTACCTGCACTGCGCCACCGACTGGCAGCCCTATGCCGAGCAAATTCTGGCAGTGCTCACGACCGAGCCCCGCCTCAAAAACACGGCGCCGCCTGACCAGCCGGACGGCGCCGGCTACGCACCCAAACCGCATTACCGGCCACTGACCAAGTTTGAAAACCGGGGCATCAAGCTGGGCCATGGCGTGTGGGACGTGGTGTTTGAGCGAGTCTAGCCGCTTCCTGCCCGCGCCGCGCAACGGCGTCGGCCCGAGCTGCGTTGGCTTGCCAGCCGGCAACTGGTTGACCCTGCTTGATTTCTTTGCCGAGCGCTTCCCGGCCATCACGCGCGACGTCTGGCAGCAACGCATGGTGGATGGCGATGTCGTCGATGAGTACGGCGTGCCGGTAACGCCCGGGCGCACCTACCGGGGCCAGATGCGCGTTTACTACTACCGTGCGGTGCCTCACGAGGCGCCAGTTCCCTTTGAAGAAGTGGTGTTGTTCCAGGACGGGCACCTGGTGGTGGTGGACAAGCCGCATTTTTTACCGGTGGTGCCGTCCGGCCACTACCTGAGTGAGACCGTGCTGGTGCGGCTCAAGCAAAAACTGGGCATCAATACGCTGGTGCCAATCCACCGCATTGACCGCGGCACGGCCGGGCTGGTGCTGTTTTCAGTGCAGCCGGGCAGCCGTGCCGCCTACCACGCGCTGTTCAGCCAGCACCGCGTCAAAAAGAC
Source organism: uncultured beta proteobacterium (assembly GCA_963750815.1). GTDB lineage: Bacteria > Pseudomonadota > Gammaproteobacteria > Burkholderiales > Burkholderiaceae_C > Rhodoferax. The sequence continues at coordinate 2,114,836 of CAVVRS010000002.1, read as the reverse complement.
TTACGAGGCGATTGCCCCGTGGCGCAGCGATCTGGCGTTGCCGCTGACGCGCACCAGCCGCATTGTGGAAGCGGCTCACTTCATGCTGCAGCACGAGACGGGTGGCGCTGCCAACGCCATCACGCAGATCGACCTGCTGGAAGTGCGCGGCGCGCTGGCCCGCTATGCCCTGCGGCCGGTGACCGGTAAGCGCCACCAGTTGCGCGTGCACATGGCGGCGCTGGGCCTTCCCATCGTTGGCGACGGCCTCTACCCGACACTGACGCCCGAGGGACCCGCAGACTACAGCAAGCCGCTGCAGCTGCTGGCCAGGCAGATCGAGTTTGTCGACCCGGTGAGCGGCTTGATCCGTCAGTTTGAAAGTGCGCGCCGGCTCAGTTTCTGAACACAGAACCCTGGCCCCGCCGGCGCCACCCGTAGAATCAAGACAAAGGAGGCAGCGAATGAAAAATATTGCGGCGGTCGTGTTTGTTGTGGCCCTGCTGTCGGCTTGTGGCGGTGGCGGTGGCAATGCCGGAACCTGTTCCGGCAGCTACGAGTATTGCCATCCCCGCACGCCAGTGTCCGGCACTGCCCCTTATACCGAGCCAACGCCGGTGCCGGCCTCCACGGTGGCGCAACAATGCATGACGCCGCGCCCGGCCGGGGCGCTGGATCCGTTTCGCCAGCAAGCCTATGGCGACATTCAAGGCTCGCTCACCAGCGAGAAGTTGTGGCTGCGTGGCCTGGTCAATGAGACCTACCTCTGGTACCGCGATGTTGTGCCGCTCGACCCGGCCCTGTTCACGCTGGGCGCCACCGTACCCCGCGTCAATCCTGCCAATAACAGCCAGTCAATGGTCAGGCTCGAAACCAACTTTGACGTAGTCGATACCTATTTCAACAGTCTGCGCTCCTTGCTGCTGACCGATTCGGGGCGGCCGAAAGACCAGTTTCACTTCACTTACCTGACCACCGACTGGGTTGCGCTGGCGCTGGCCGGCAGCAGTGTCGGGTTTGGATTCCAGGTGGCGCTGATCGCCAGTTCGCCACCGCGCAGCGTGCTGGTGGCTTATTCCGAGCCGGGATCGCAGGCTGCGGCAAACAACCTCAATCGTGGCGCCCGCTTTATCAGTGTCAATGGGGTTGATGTTGCCACCGGCAACCCGGAAACGCTCAATGAAGGCCTATTCTCGCCCGTGCCCGGCAAAGCCTACACATTTCAGGTGCTCGATCTGGGCAGCAGTGCACCGCGCGCCATCACGATGACGGCAGGCAGCGTGATTTCAACGCCGGTCCAGAACGTACGAACGCTGCCGGCGCCGAACAACAGTGTCGGCTACATGCAATTCAACGACCACATGGCCACCGCTGAAAGTCAATTGATTGCGGCGGTCAATCAACTCAAGGCGTCCAACGGCGGCGCCGGCATCAGTGATCTGGTGCTTGATCTGCGCTACAACGGCGGTGGTCTTCTGGATATTGCGAGTGAACTGGCGTACATGATTGCCGGCTCTGGCGCCACCACCGGCAAGGCGTTTGAAAAGCTCAGCTTCAACGACAAGAATCCATTTGGCCTGAGTCAGGCCGACATGATCACCCCCTTCCATCAAGTCACGCAGGGGTTTTCCACGACGCCCGGGCTGGCGCTGCCGCAATTGGGCCTGCCCCGGGTATTTGTCATCACCGGCAGCGCCACCTGCTCGGCCAGTGAATCCGTCATCAACGGCTTGCGTGGCGCCGGCATCGACGTCATCCTGGTAGGTGACACCAGCTGTGGCAAGCCGTACGGCTTCTATCCGCAGGACAACTGCGGTGTCACCTACTTCACGGTCCAGTTCAAGGGCGTCAATAACGCCGCTTTTGGCGACTATGCCGACGGTTTCCGGCCCGGCGGCACTGGCAGCCCGGCCAATCACCTGCCGGGCTGTGTGGTGGCCGACGACTTCAGCAAGCCATTGGGCGACAGCACGGAAGCACGTCTTGCCGGCGCCTTGCAATATCGCGCCAGCGGGACGTGTCCGGCTGCCGTTGCGGTGCGCCAGGCAGCCACACTGGCTCCCCGTGCCGGTGCGGCGCTGTCAGGGCGTTCGCAAATGCAGGAAAACAGATTCCTGCGGCCCCGGGCCCAACCCTAGGCTGGCAGGCTCTACGGCTGGAATAAACCCCACCAGGGCGACTTGGTCAGTGCCACACCAACGATATACGCGACACTGAGCAGCGCTGCCACAAAAAACGGCAGCCGTTGCGCTTGCGCTGTGTTTTTGCCCAGGGCGAAGTGACCCAGCACAATGTAGAGCAGCAACGCCAGCACCTTGGCCGTGACCCAGCCATGCAGCAACGGATACTGCGCAATGCGCCAGCTCAGCCAGATGGCCGCACTCAGCAGCAGCGTGTCCACCAGATGCGGCAACCAGCGCAGCAGCGGCCATTGGCGCCAGGCAACGCCGCGCAGCTGCAGTACACCGCGCAACGCAAACAGACTGATGCTCAGCACGACACACGTGACGTGCAGATTTTTGACAAAAAGATATTGCGCAACAATGTCATCCATGGCGTGCCTCAACCGTCCCGGCCGTCAAGCCGCGTCTGCATCAACCAGGGCGTGAAGATCCAGAGGTAAATCAAAAACGCGACGCTCCAGGCCACAGCGGCGGCCACCAGACTGGCCACATACAGCGACGGCGCCAGCACAGGCAAAAGCACGCGCAGCGCTGCCGCGCACATGACCAGTGCGTAGGCCAGCACCTCGGCCCGGCTTGCCTGCACCGGGCGCCCGCTATGGCCCCGTGCGGTACGGGTGATCATGCCCAGGATGAGGCCGCCAGTGCTGCCCACGCCCAGCGCATGCACCCCCGCCGAGGCGCTGACCCAGCCTGCCTGGGCCAGTGCCAGCAACGCCAGACCGACCGGAATCCAGCCGTAAGCGGCGTGCAAAACCCATAGAATCGGCCGCCGGGCGGTAACGCTGGAGCGCCAGCCCAGCAAACGCTTGAGGTGCAGAAGGCTGGCCAGCCCGAGCACCACCAGCGTCAGCGGGCCGGGTAAGGCAAACAGCCACAGCGCCAGACCCAGGCCGGTAGCCCCGAGCGTCAGCCACTCGGTCCAGGCGCTGGCGGTCAACTTCAAACCCGGCGTTACCGCCATCGTAAAAGCCGGCACAATGCGCCCGGCCATCACACACTCCATCATCACGATCAGCGCCAACGCCGCATGCAACGCCGCCAGCGCCGGCAGGGCAAGCAACTCCAGCACGGCCAGATGAAACACCGCGTTGGCACACGCCAGCAGCGCCAGTAGCAGGACCAGCGGCAGGTTGCGGTGATTGCGCGCACGCAGCAGCAGGCGCACAAGAATCGCGGCCACCAGCGGCAGCAGTGCCATGTCCAGCACCGCATACACGGCGTCAGGTGCCGCCACCGAGGCGATGCGCGCGGCCAGCCACAACAGCGCCAGCGCCGCCAGCCAAGGGCCACGCGGCGTCGCCAGGCCGGTCCAGTTTTTGGCCGCCGTCAACAGGAAGCCCACAATGATGGCCACGGCAAAGCCAAACAGCATTTCATGCGCGTGCCACAACAGCGGCGCTGCATTCGGCAGCACCGGCGTGTACCCGAGAAACAGCGCCACCCAGAGCGGCACCAGCAGCGCCGCCAGCAACGCGCCAGCGAGATAAAAAGGCCTGAAACCCAGTCGCAGCAAAGGCCAGCCACGAGGCACCGGCGCGGCCGCCTGGGCGGCGCTGAAGAGGGGCAGGGAAACTGGTTTCATGGTGGCGGACGGGCAAGCGGTTCAAGGGAATTTAATAAATGTATTTTACATGCATGTTATATTGCGTTCGCCCTAAAATTGTCTTCCGTTTAACCCGGCCCGATGCCATGAGACTCACCGACTACACCGACTACAGCTTGCGCGTCATGATGTTCTGCGCGCTCAACCCCGGGCGTTCGGTCACCATTGCCGAGCTGGCCGACAGCCACGCCGTGTCGAAAAACCACTTGATGAAAATTGTCAACGATCTGGCGCGCCAGGGCTGGTTGCAGACCACGCGCGGGCGTGGCGGTGGCTTGCGGCTGCTTAAACCCGCTGCCGACATCACTATTGGCGCGCTGGTGCGTCACACCGAAACCGATTTCCGGTTGGTGGAGTGCTTTGACACCGGCCACAACACCTGCACGCTGACGCGAAATTGTCAGTTGCAGCAGGTTTTTGTCGCGGCCCTCGAACGCTTTATGACGGCGCTGGACCAAGTGACACTGGCCGACGTCACGCGCCTCCTGCCAGCCCCGCATCCGGGCCACAGCCGCTCGGTCAGTGTCGTGCCGGCCAGCGTCGTCACGCCAAGCGCTGCAAAAACTTCAGTTCAGTTAAAAGCCACACGCAGCGCCTCGCGCACCCGGGCATAGGCTTTTTCGCGGGCTGCCGGGTTCGCGCCACTGTGCACACCGTGGCCGGGGTTGGCCCCATTGGGTATGTCGCTGTGCAGTTTGACGCTGCCCGTCGGTTTGTCGAAATCGTGGTGGCTGCCGGCATAAACCTGCACTTGCGCGCCGACCGTCTGGCCCAGCGCGATACACGGGCCGGGCGGCGTCCAGTCGTCGAGTTGACCCAGCAGCAACAGCAGCCGCGTATTGGGCTGGTAGCCGGCCTTGCGCGCCGCGCTGCAGCCGGGGTAAAAAGCAATGGCGACGCTGGCCCTGACGCTTTGCGCCGCCACTTCCCGCTGATGCCTGTCGGTTGCTGCCAGCACGGCACTGCCGCCATGCGACCAGCCCAGCAGCGCAATCTTTGACGTGTTGGCCCACGGCTGAGCGGCGACCCAGTTCAACGTGGCCAACGCATCGCGGCGGCGTTCAGTCTGCCTGATTTTTCGGTCCGCCAATTTTTGTTTGCACAACGGGCCTGCGCCACGCGGCGCAAAACTGTCGGGAAAAACCACGGCATAGCCCTGCGCCAGCAGCATGTCGGCCATCGCTTGATGGCGCTCGTTCAATTGCCCCTTGCGCTCGCCCGAGGTGGCATACAAGCCCGCACAGCCATGCAGGGCCACCACGGTGCCACGGGGTGCGGCCGGCGGCTGGAAAACCCAGGCCTTGAGCGTGGTACCGTCCAGACTGCCAAAACTGGCCGGCTGCGGCGCGCCCGCCCGGGCCACGCCTGCCGCAGCGCAGAACGCCAGCACCGGCATGAGTTGGCGCCATTTATTCTCAAGCATCATGCCTCAATGGTAGCGGGCCTTGTACCGGCCGGCAGATTTAAAAAAAAAGGGTTATCGTCAGCGTTCGCCCAACAACAGGAGAGGCTGTGTCCATCGCCGCCAACATCGTCATCGGTCTCATTGCGCTCGTGCACGTTTACATTCTGGTCCTCGAAATGTTCCTGTGGGACAAACCTGCCGGGCTACGGGCCTTTGGCCAAAGCCAGGCGGCCGCCAGCGCCAGCAAGGTGCTGGCGGCCAATCAGGGGCTGTACAACGGCTTCCTGGCTGCCGGTTTGATCTGAGGTCTGAGCCTGGGCGCCACCGGCACCAGCGTGAAAGTGTTCTTTCTGAGCTGTGTTTTGCTGGCCGGCCTTTACGGGGCCGCCACCGCCAGCCGCCGAATCCTCTTTATCCAGGCCGTGCCAGCCGCCGTCGGGTTGCTGCTCCTGCTGCTGTCATGAGGCCGGGTCTGGCCCGCCACGCGTCAATCAGGCCTTGATTTCCCGGGCACTGATCTGGTACTTGAAATCGTCCGGCGCGTAAGAGTCCAGCCGGCCCGAGGCGTTCTCGGCGGTCGGGTACATGAAGAAGCCGAGCCTGGCGCCCTGGCTGTGCGGCAAGCTTAGGTCATGCGCCGAATTGAAGGCCATCCAGTTGCCTTCCCAGCCACCAAACAGTGCCTTGTTGACCGGTGCCACAATGGCATTTTGTGGCGACTTGATCCACTCCGGGGTTTCCTGGCGCATCACCTTGGCGACGTCGGCCGGGTCCATGCCGACCCAGCCCTGGCCGTGCAAAAATACTTCCGCGCGGCAGTGCTGCGCACCCTTCAGGCTGGCCGGGTTGCCACCGAGCTCTTTGTAGCCAAAGGCGCTGGGCGCCAGCCGCAAGCCGTAGACGTCGCGCGCGGGCAAGCCCACTGAGCGGCAGAGGCCGACAAACAAGGCGTTCAGGTCGGCGCACTTGCCGCCCAGGTTACCGGTTTCCAGCATGGTCTTGATATCGCCTTCGCCGCAGCCGCGCACCTTTGGTTCGCGAAACGTGTTGGTCACGATCCAGTCATACAGTTTTTGAACTTTTTCAGCGTCAGTGCGGGCGCCCCGTGTCGCCGCCAGCGCTGTCTTGCGCACGATGCCGCCAGTGGGCAACAGGCCAGTCGGCCGGGTCCAGTACGCGAGTGTGGCGGCGTCTTGCGCGACAGTTCGCTGTTGCGACCAGTTGACGGCGCGGTTCTGCGTCTGGACCCGGCTGGTGAGCTCGACAAAAGGTCGGGCCTCGCTGGCGGCAAACTCCACATACAGCATGCGCGCGCCGTCATGCTGGTCGGCGGTCAAGACCGTCTTGCCATTGCTGGCGTAACTGCTTTCCAGCGATTTTTGCCAGTCACTGTTGACCGACGGAAGCGGCAACCAGACGCGGGTGGCGCCCTGCGGGCTGGCGATGTCAACGCGGGTCGTCACCTCAAAAGTGCGCCAGTGGCCCGGCTGCGGGTTGAACTGGCGCTCGGCCGGCGCGCCGGACTGTGCAAAATTGATCGCGGGCAGCGCCGCTGCGACGCCGGCGACAGCGGTAGATTTGAGAAATGCGCGGCGTGCGACTGGACGCGTCAAGAGGTGGACGGTGGTCATTAAAAGAACTCCGGAAAATATAAAAAACCGGCCAATCGGGGCAGGTCAAGGTGCCCCGAAATTGACTTCGCCGATTATCGCCGGGGCGCAGCCAGCAGCGCCGCCAGTAATCGGGTCGCCGCCGCGCCAGACCAGTCGAGTTCGCCGCGCAGCACGCCATGTACCCGGCCATCCGGCGTCACCAGCACCGTGGACGGAAACACCGTAACCCCCCACTGGCGCGCGATCAGGCCTTGCGGATCCAGCAGCACCGGCAGCTGCAGGCCGGCCCTTTCGACGTAGCGTCTGGCCACGGTGGGCGATTCCCTGAAATTGACGGTCAGCACCTGCAGCCGGTCCGGGTCGTGGCGCTGTGCCAGCGCCTGCAGTGCCGGCATTTCGGCGCGGCACGGTTCGCACCAGCTGGCCCAGAAGTTGATTAACACGGCTTTGCCATGCAAATCCGCCAGGCGCCAGACCTTGCCGTCGAGGTCCGCGCCAGTCAGTGGCGGAATGGCTTTGTGGGCGCTCCACGGCACCACTTCATAGCCCTGAGCGGCCGCCGGTGTACTCGCCAGCGTGGCGCACGCCAGCCCCAGAATGCCCCCGAATTCTCTCAATTTATGTATCAAAACAGGCTCTAACCCTTATGCAGAATGCGTAGACAGCTAGCATTTTTATAGTAAATCAAAGCTTCGCTGTGACCCAGCCCAACACGCTGTCCAGGGCTGCCCCCAATTGGGCCGGCTGCGTGCCCCCGGCCATCGCCAGGTCAGGCTTGCCGCCGCCTTTGCCGCCGACCTGCCCGGCCACAAAGTTGACCAGCTCGCCAGCCTTGACTCGTGCCGTGGTGTCGGGCGTCACACCGACGGCAATCTGCACCTTGTCCCCATCCACCACGCCGAGCACGATGACGGCGGTTTTGAGCTTGTCCTTGAGTTTGTCCATGGCCTCGCGCAGGGTCCGCGCGTCGGCGCCTTCCAGCCGGGCCGAGAGCACATTTACCCCGTTCACCTCGACCGCCTGGCTCAGCAGTTCATCGCCCTGGCTGGAGGCCAGCTTGCCCTTGAGCGCGGCGATTTCCTTCTCCAGCGCTTTCACGTGATCGAGCACGTGGGCGACCCGGTCATTGAGCTCCACCACCGGCGCCTTCAGCGTCGCCGCGGCCTGCGTGATCGTATCTTCCAGGCCCTGCAAATAGGCCAACGCGTTGTGCCCGGTAACGGCCTCGATACGGCGCACACCTGACGCCACGCCACTCTCGGCCACCACCTTGAACAGACCAATGTCCCCGGTGCGCAGCACATGCGTGCCACCGCACAGCTCGCGGCTGGTTCCAATGTCGAGCACCCGCACCGACTCGCCGTACTTCTCGCCAAACAGCATCATGGCGCCGGTGGCCTGGGCCGCTTCGATGTCCATCACCCGCGCCTGGGTCGCACCGTTGGCCAGAATCTCGGTATTGACGCGAACCTCGATTTCGCGAACCTGCGCGTCAGTCAGCGGCGCGTTGTGGGCAAAGTCAAAGCGCGTGCGCTCGGCATTGACCAGTGAACCCTTTTGCTGCACGTGTGCCCCCAGCACTTCACGCAGCGCCTTGTGCATCAGGTGAGTCACGCTGTGGTTGCGCTGGGTGGCGCCGCGCAATGTGGCATTGACGTGCGCGATGACGCTATCACCCAGTCTGAGCGCGCCGGTCTTGAGAACACCGTGGTGGCCGAACACATCGGCCTTGATCTTCTGAGTGTCAGCCACTTCAAAATATGCGGTGTCGCAAAGCACCACCCCGGCGTCACCGACCTGGCCGCCGCTCTCGCTGTAAAACGGCGTGCTGTCCAGCACCACCACGCCGGCCTGACCAGACTTTAGCTCGCCAACACCCATGCCCTCTGCGTAGATCGCTACCACTTTAGTAGCAGTTGTGAGCTGCTCATAGCCAACAAAATCATTGCCATCACCGTGATAATCAAGCGCCCGGTCCATCCGGAACTTGCCCGCCGCGCGACCCTGGGCTTTTTGCTTTTCCATGGCGGCATGGAAACCGGCCTCGTCGACTTCCACGCCCCGCTCGCGGCAGACATCGGCCAACAAATCCAGCGGAAAACCAAAGGTGTCGTGCAGCTTGAAGGCGACATCACCGGGCAGCACTGTCACGCCACTGCTGGTGAGCCCCTCATGCCCTTCCGCGCCGAGTGCTGCATCCAGTATCACCATGCCGTGTTCCAGCGTCTCAAAGAAGCGTTCTTCCTCCGCTTTGAGTACCTCGGTGATGCGTTGCTCGTCGCTGCGCAGCTTGGGGTAGGCCTCGCCCATTCGTGCCACAAGTTCACTCACCAGTTTGTGGAAGAACGGCTTCTTTTGCCCCAGCTTGTAGCCGTGGCGGATGGCGCGGCGGATGATGCGCCGCTGCACATAGCCGCGACCTTCATTGGACGGGTTGACGCCGTCGCTGACCAGGAACGCGGTGGCGCGGATGTGGTCGGCAATCACGCGCAGGCTCTTGTTGCCCAGGTCAGCGCAGCCAGTCTCACGCGCGGCGGCCTGGATCAGCGCCTCGAAGATATCAATTTCGTAGTTGCTGTGCACGTGTTGCAGGATGGCGGCCAGTCGCTCCAGGCCCATGCCGGTGTCGACGCACGGTGCCGGTAGTGGTTTGACCGAGCCGTCGGGCTGCATGTCGAACTGCATGAACACGTGGTTCCAGATTTCGATGTAGCGGTCACCGTCCTGCTCCGGGCTACCGGGCGGGCCGCCGGGAATGCCGGGGCCGTGGTCATAAAAAATCTCGCTGCACGGGCCGCAAGGGCCGGTGTCGGCCATCATCCAGAAGTTGTCGGAGGCGTATTTGGCGCCCTTGTTGTCGCCAATGCGGATCACGCGCTCCGGGGGCAAACCGATTTCCTGGGTCCAGATGTTGTAAGCCTCATCGTCGTCGATATAGACGGTGGCCCACAGCTTGTCGGCCGGCAGTTTATAGACTTTCGTCAGCAGTTCCCAGCCCCACTTGAGCGAGTCGCGCTTGAAGTAGTCGCCAAAACTCCAGTTGCCCAGCATTTCGAAAAATGTGTGATGGCGCGCCGTGTAACCGACATTTTCCAGATCGTTGTGCTTGCCGCCGGCGCGCAGGCAGGCCTGCACCGAGGCAGCGCGCACATAGGAGCGTTTGTCGGTGCCCAGGAATACGTCCTTGAACTGCACCATGCCCGAGTTGGTGAACATCAGCGTCGGGTCGTTGCCCGGCACCAGCGGGCTGCTGGCCACCACGGAGTGCCCCTTGGAGGCAAAAAAGTCAAGAAAGGTAGTTCGAATGTCGGCGACACTCATTGCGGACGTGGTCATGGCAAGGTTTTCTATGAACAGGGGTAAAACAATACTATCGGGGCCCGCTGGTTGTTCATGGCGCGGGCTGGACTGTTGATTATCGCGCGCACGCCGCGCCGGTCAGGACAGGGCGCGGTCCAGATGGGTATAGCCCCCGTCCACATACACCCACTGGCCGGTGGTGTGGGCCGACACCTCTGACAGCAGGAACACGCTCATGCGGGCAATTTCTTCGGCGCTGGTCATGCGCTTGCCCAGCGGAATTTTTTGCACGATGCCCGCCAGCTTGTCCTGCGGCCGGTCAAAGCTGGCAATCCAGCGCGCATACAACGGCGTCATCACCTCGGCCGGTATCACCGCATTGACGCGTACACCGGCGTCCAGCAAGGCCGCCGCCCACTCCCGTGTGAGTGAAAGCTGCGCCCCCTTGGAGGCGCAATAGCCGCTGGTATTGCCCTGCCCGGTCAGCGCCGTCTTGGAGGAGATGTTGACAATCGAGCCGCGTGACGCCTTGAGGTGCGGCACGCAGTAATGCGCCATGACGTAGTAGTGAATCAGGTTTTTTTCGAGCGAAGCGACAAAGGCGTCGCGACCGGCGTCGAGCCCGACGTTGTCGTTGATGCCGGCGTTGTTGACCAGGCCGTCAATGCGACCCCATCGCGCATGCGTACCGGCCACTGCCGCAGCACAGGCGGCGTCATCGGTCAGGTCGAGCTGAATGAACTGGTAGCGTGGCTGCAGCGCTTGGAGTTGCGTCTCAAACTCTGCTGACATAGGGCTTTTTCCATACACCACCGGAATCGCCCCCTCTTGCGCCAGCGTCAGTGAAATGGCCGCGCCAATGCCGCTGGCGCCGCCGGTGACCACTACCACTTTGTCTTTCAGATGCAAGTCCATCGGGTTTCCTTTAATTCATTGGGCAAGCGCCGGTCCGGTCAAGCCATAGCAGCGCTGGGCGTTGCCACCCCAAAACGCTTGTTGCTCCGATGGCGTGAGTCGCGCAGTGGCCCATTTCTTGGCCATGGCATGAACCGATTCGTAGTCTGCGGCCAGCTGGCAAACCGGCCAGTCCGAGCCAAACAGCAGGCGCTGCGGCCCAAAGACTTCAAGCGCCTGGTCGAAACAGGAGTCGATCACGCGTTCATCTGCCGGTGATACAGCGCCCGTCTGCCGCCAGTCGGCCTCCGTCACCAGGCCGGACAACTTGCACATGACGTGCGGCATGCGGGCCAGTTCGCGCAGGCAGGCCGCCCAGCGGCCCGACGGACCGGTGGCGGCAAAGCCGCCGCGCACCGCCGGTTTGCCCACATGGTCGAGCACCAGCCAATGGCCATCGTGGCGTGCGCAAAAATCCAGCACCGAAGGAAACTGGTGATCAAACACCAGCACCTCATAGACCAGCTGGCGCTGTTGCAGCAAGGCCATGCCCCTGTCAAAAGCCGGACTGCCGATCAGTGCCGGGATATCGGCTTCATCCTGCAGGATGTGGCGAAACCCGCGCAAGGCGGGCTGACCGGACCATCGAGCCAGTTGCGCCTCCAGCGCCGGGCGCATCAGGTCGACCCAGCCAACCACCCCAACAATGCGCGGCTGCTGCGCCGCCAGACCCAGCAGAAAGTCCGTCTCGTCCGGGGTGCTGCGGGCCTGTACGGCCACTACCGCGTCAACGCCGCAAGCCTGCATGGCAACGCTGCAATCCGTCGGCATGAAATCGCGGGCCAGGGCCAGCATGCCGGCACTGATCCAGGGCAAAGCTGCGGGCCGGTACTGCCAGTAGTGCTGATGGGTGTCAATTTTCATGGGTAGAACGGTTCTGACTGCCTGGGTTTCGAGCTTACGACAAGAAAGCACTGATAGTATTGCTAACATCCACCCCCTGGCACCCAAGCCCCAAGGAGAAACGATTGAATCCTGATATCCACGGCCTGTGGCCGGCGCTGCTGGTCCCCGTCAGCGCCAGTGGCGCACTCGACACGGCGCGCGCCATTGCCCACGCGCAACGCATGCTGGGCGCCGGCAGCGATGGCGTCACGCTGTTTGGCACCACTGGCGAAGGCCCGGCGTTCACCATGGCCGAGCGTAAAGCGCTGCTCGAAGCCATGCTGGGCAGCGGCATCCGGGCCGACCAGATCATCCTCACCATTACGGCGCTGGCGCTCGGTGATGCGGTCGAACTGGGGCGCCATGGCGTGCAGTGCGGTGTCCAGCGCCAGATGCTGATGCCGCCGTTTTATTTCAACCAGCCGCGCGATGCCGGCATCGTGGCCGCTGTCTCACGGGTGGTGCAAGGCATTGGCGACGCCGGCCTCAAGCTGGTGCTGTACCACTTCCCGCTCATGAGCACCTTCGGCTTCTCGCACGCCGCCATTGCCGAGTTGGTGCGCCGTCATCCGGGGCAAGTCAGCGGCGTGAAAGACAGCAGCGGCGACCTGGCGCACACGCTGGCGCTGGCAAAAGCGTTCCCGGCACTGGCGATTCTGGTCGGTGCTGAACCGCACGCGGCACCGGTGCTGCTGGCCGGCGGCTCCGGTTCGATCAACGGGCTGGGCAATATTGCACCCGGCCTGATGCGCCGCATCGTCAGCGCACCGGCCAGCGTTTCGGCCCAGGACCAGCAATTGATGAACGCCTTGCTGGCCTTGCTGGGCGTGCGCCCCGACATGCCTTTTGTCGGCGCCTACAAGGTCATGCTGGCCGAGCAAACCGGCGACGATGGCTGGCTCAACATGCGCGCGCCGCTCAGCCCGCTGGAGCCCGGCGAAGCGCAGGCAGTGCGCCAGGGCTACCGTGCCATTGGTGCGCTGCTGGAAACCATTTAACATTCAAATCACCAAGGAGACAAAACCATGATCAACCCAACCACTTTTCGCCGCCGTACCCTGCTGGGCGCCGGCGCCGCTTCACTCGGCGCGCTGGCCCTGCCGGGCCTGGCACAAACCAAGACGCTGCTGCGCATCTCGACGCCGGCCGTGCCGGACGACTGGCACGCCAAGATGTGGACCGTGTTCAAGGACTCACTTGAAAAGAGCGCACCCGGCGAATTCGACGTCCAGATCAACCTGAATGCTTCCCTCTTCAAGCAGGGCACCGAGCCGGCCGCTATGGCGCGTGGCAACCTGGAGCTGTCGTCCATTTCGGCCTTTGACATTGCCAAACTGATTCCCGAGTTTTCCGTCTTCACGGCCGGTTACGTGATCCGCGATCCGGTGCAGCAGCAAAATGTTTTCAATGGCCCGATTGGCGCCGAGCTGTTTAAAACCGTGTCGGAAAAAATGGACGTCACTCCGCTGGCCACGGTGTACCTGGGCACGCGCCAGGTCAACCTGCGCGATGTACGCAACGTCAAAACGCCGGCCGACCTGAAAGGCGTCAAGCTGCGCATGCCAGGCTCCAAGGAATGGCTGTTTCTGGGTGAGGCGCTGGGCGCCACCGCCACACCGCTGGCGTTTGGCGAGGTTTATCTGGGGCTGAAAACCGGCACCATCGACGGTCAGGACAATCCGCTGCCTTCGGTGCGGGCGGCCAAGTTCTATGAAGTCACCAAGCAGATCGTGCTGACCAGCCATCTGGTGGACGGCATCTTTATTGCCATCTCGAACAAGAGCTTCAACGCCCTGAGCGCAGCGCAGAAGCAGAAGGTCACCGCAGCGGCACAGGCGGCGGCCGCCTACAACAACGAGAACCGCGTCAAGGAAGAGTCGCAGCTGGTCGAATTCTTCAAGAAAGAAGGCCTGCAAGTCACCACGCCCGATGTTGAAGCGTTCCGCAAATCAGTGCAAGCCACCTACCAGAACTCGGACTACGCCAAGGTCTGGCCCAAGGGCTTGCTGGAGCGCATCAACGCCACCAAGTAAGCGGCTGACCCGGCATGGCCCGCTGGCTGAAAGGCGCCGCCAACGCAATTGGCGGCGGCTTGTTTCTGACGCTGTTCGTTGTTTTCATCATCCAGATTACGGCGCGTTTTGGCTTTAACAAGCCCCTGCCCTGGACCGATGAAGCGGCCGTGATTCTCTACGTCTGGGCCATTCTCTGGGCCGCCGCCGTGGTGGTGCCGGAGCGCGAGCATGTGGTTTTTGACCTGCTCTGGAACAGTGTCGGGCGACGCGCCCGCCAGCTGATGAAGATCGCTGGCAACCTGCTGATTGGCGGCTTGGCGCTGGTCGGCCTGCCCGCCAGCTGGGACTATGTGCATTTCATGGCGCGCGAGGGCTCGCCGGTGCTCAATATTTCATTCATGTGGGTCTACCTGCCTTTTGTGCTGCTGCTGGCCGCGCTGGCAGTGCGCAGCGTCTGGGCCATCTGGCAGGCCGTGCGCGGCGTTGGCCTGGAAGCGGAGCTGCGCTTATGACGCTGGGCATCATCATTCTGGTCTGCGTGCTGGTCTGCGGCATGCTGCTGCGCATGCCCATTGGCTTCTCGATGCTGGCCGCCGGCATTGGCTACCTGCTGGTCAAGCGGCAAGACCTCGGACTGGTGGCTGAACAGGTTTGCAACGGCCTGTACAACAGCTACGTGCTGCTGGCGGTGCCGCTGTTTGTATTTGCCGCCAACATCATGAACGCCGGCACCGTGAGCGAGCGCATTTTTGATTTTTGCCGCATCCTGGTCGGGCGCATGCGCGGCGGTCTGGCGCAGGTCGACATTCTGGTCAGCGTCATCTTCTCGGGCATGAGTGGCAGCGCCATTGCCGACGCCGCCGGCCCCGGGCTGGTGACGATACGCCAGATGCTCAAAAAGCCGGAATACTCACGCGGCTTTGCCGGCGCCGTGGTGGTGGCCAGCGCCACGTTGGGCCCGATCATTCCACCGTCGATTCCGATGGTGATTTACGCGCTGGTGTCGGGCGCCTCGGTCGGCGCCCTGTTTCTCGGCGGTGTGGTGCCGGGTTTCTTGATGGCGCTGCTGATGATGCTGGTGGTGCACGTCATAGCAGTGCGGCGCGACATGCCGCGTGACGACCCGATTGCGCGCTCTGAATGGCCAGGCCTGGTGTTTCGCGGTGCGCTTCCGCTGTCCATGCCGATCGTGCTGCTGGGTGGTATTTACTCCGGCGTATTCACCCCCACCGAAGCCGCCGCCGTGGCGGCGTTGCATTCGCTGATCCTGGCCGCGGTGGTGTTTCGCGCCCTGAGCTGGCGCAGCTTCTGGGGCGTGGTGATGGAATCCACGCGCGGCAGCGCCGTCATCACGCTGATTCTGGCCGGCTCTTTCATGCTCAACTACGCCTTCACCGCCGAAGGGGTGCCGCAGGCGATGGCTTTGTGGGTCGACAGCATGCACCTGTCGCAGCTCAAGTTTTTGCTGCTGGTCAACGTCATGTTTCTGGTGCTGGGCTGCTTTCTGGATGTCTCGGTGCTATTGCTTGTTTTTGTGCCCATGCTGCTGCCGGCCGCCAAACTGCTGGGCGTGGACCTGGTGCATTTTGGTGTACTGGTGGTGCTCAACATGATGATCGGCCTGATTCACCCGCCGTTTGGCATGCTGCTGTTTGTGACCAAGGCGCTCACCGGCATCCCGATTGGTGAAATGATGAAAGAGGGCTGGCCGTTCCTGGTCATGCTGCTGCTGTTGCTGGTGGCGATGACGGTGTTTCCGCAAATCGTCCTGTGGCTGCCGCAAACCATGGGCTACGTGACGCACTGAGTTGCCGACAGCACGCATAATCACGGCTTCATTGTTTTTCCAGGCCACTGCCATGAACGCCACGACCTCACCGCTCTCTCTGCTCAAAGACCCCAGCCTGCTCAAGACCAACGCCCTGATCAATGGTCAGTGGATCGCTGGCAGCCAGCGGTTTGACGTCTTCGACCCGGCCACCGGCCAGAAGCTCGCCGACGTGGCCAACCTGGGCCCGGCCGAGGCCGAACTGGCCATTGCAGCGGCCAACGCCGCCTGGCCGGCCTGGCGTGCCAAAACCGCCAAGGAACGCAGCACCCTGCTGCGCAAGTGGTATGACTTGCTGATGGCCAACCAGGACGACCTGGGGCGCATCATGACCGCCGAACAGGGCAAACCGTTCCCGGAAGCCAAGGGCGAAGTGGCCTACGGCGCGAGTTTTGTCGAATGGTTTGCCGAGGAAGCCAAACGCGTCAACGGCGAAACCTTGCCCCAGTTTGACAACAACCGCCGCCTGCTGGTGCTGCGCCAGCCCATTGGTGTTTGCGCCGCCATTACGCCGTGGAACTTTCCGCTGGCCATGATCACGCGCAAGGTGGCGCCGGCGCTGGCGGCGGGCTGCACGGTGATCATCAAACCGGCCGAACTGACCCCTTTGACGGCACTGGCGACGGCCGAACTGGCCATCCGCGCCGGCATTCCGGCCGGTGTGCTCAACATGATCAGCGCTGACGCCGACAACTCGATTGCTGTGGGCAAAGTGCTGTGCGCCAGCGACGTGGTGCGCCACATCAGCTTCACCGGCTCCACCGAAGTCGGCCGCATCCTGATGGCACAGTCAGCCCCGACCGTCAAAAAAATGTCGCTCGAGCTCGGTGGCAATGCGCCGTTTATCGTGTTTGAGGACGCCGATATTGACAGCGCCGTGGAAGGCGCGTTTGCCAGCAAATACCGCAACGCCGGGCAGACCTGTGTCTGCTCGAACCGGCTCTATGTGCAGGAAGCGGTGTATGACGAATTCGTCACCAAGTTTGCCGCAAAGGTCAAGACCGCCAGGGTCGGCAACGGCTTTGATGAAGGCGTCAACCAGGGCCCGCTGATTGAGGAGGCGGCGCTGCAAAAGGTCGAGCGCCATGTGGCCGACGCCGTGGCCCGGGGCGCACGCGTGCTGGTCGGTGGCAAGCGCCTGCCCGGTCAGTTTTTCGAGCCCACCGTGGTGGCCGATGCCACCGCCGACATGTTGTGCGCCAGGGAAGAAACCTTTGGCCCGTTCGCGCCAGTCTTCAAGTTCCGCACCGAGCAGGAAGCGGTGGACGCCGCCAACAACACCGAGTTTGGTCTGGCCAGCTATTTCTACAGCCGCGATGTGGGCCGTATCTTTCGTGTCAGCGAGGCGCTGGAGTACGGCATGGTCGGCATCAACGTGGGCATTCTGGCCACCGAACACGTGCCGTTTGGCGGCGTCAAGCAGTCGGGCCTGGGCCGCGAGGGTTCACACCATGGCATCGATGACTATGTCGAAATCAAATACCTGTGCATCGGCGACATTTTGAAGTGAGGTTCGCCGCCGGCTAAACCACCTTGCCAGCACGCAGGGCGGCAATCGCAGCGGCGTCCAGCCCCAGTTCGGCCAGTACTTCGGCGGTGTGCTCGCCCAGCAGTGGCGGCGCCCGGCGCAACACCGGCGGGTTATTCACCAAGCGCAGCGGACTGGCCACAGTTGCTATTGATTTTATAGCTGTCTGCGCATGTGCGACGGGGGTTAGAGCCTGATTTGTTACTAAATTTCGGGCTTTGACCTGGGCGTCAGCAAAGGCCTGGCCAATATCGTTGATGGGGCCGCACGGTACCGCCTTGTCTTCCAGCAGCGCCACCCATTGCGCCGTGCTGCGGGTTTGCGTCACCGCCTGCATGGCCGGAATCAGCGCCTCGCGGTTTTTTACCCGCAGCGTGTTGCTGGCAAAGCGCGGGTCAGCGGCCCACTCGGAGTGCCCGACGGCTTCACAAAAGCGCGCAAACTGGCCGTCGTTGCCAATGGCCAGCAGCATGGCACCGTCGAGCGTCTGGAAGTCCTGGTACGGCGCCAGACTGGGGTGGCTGTTGCCCAGCCGCTGTGGCACCGAACCGCTGTTGAGAAACCCGGCCGCCTGATTGGCCAGAATCGCCATGCCAACGTCCAGCAGCGCCATGTCGATATGCTGGCCCTCACCGCTGCGATGCCGCACCTCGATGGCGGCAAGAATCGCGCTGCACGCATAGACGCCGGTGAACAGATCGACCAGCGCCACACCGACGCGCTGCGGTCCGCCACCGGCAACGCTGTCAGCGCGCCCGGTGATGCTCATCATGCCGCTCATGGCCTGGATCATCAAGTCATAGCCGGCGCGCTCCGCATACGGCCCGTCCTGGCCAAAGCCGGTCACCGAGCAGTAAATCAGGCGCGGATTGAGCGCCTTCAAGGAAGCGTAGTCCAGCCCGTATTGCTGCAGGCCGCCGACCTTGAAGTTCTCCACCAGAATGTCGCTCTGCAATGCCATCTGGCGGATCAGCGCCTGCCCCTCGGCCTTGGCCATATCGATGGTGACGGAGCGCTTGTTGCGGTTACAGGCGGTGAAATAACTGGCCTGATCGGTGTCATGGCCAGCGCCGTCCTTCAGGAACGGCGGCCCCCAGTGGCGTGTGTCGTCACCCGCACCGGGGCGCTCGACCTTGACCACATCAGCCCCCAGGTTGGCCAGCATCTGCGTGCACCACGGGCCAGCCAGCACTCTGGATAAATCGAGCACTTTGAGGTGCGACAAGGCGGCGGTTTTCTCGGTCATGAAAATTCTCTCGTTGTGCTTTTTTTGTTGTTCGCTTGTTAATCGCTGTTGGTGCGCCTGCCACGTCCAAACCTGCGCAAAACAGCAAACGCAGCCAGGCAGCAAACCAAGTTCACCAGAAAAATTGGAATAACCCGGCCATAAATGCCCGGAATCCCCAGCCAGTAACAAACGCCATCCGTTGCGGCCACAGGTGCCAAAAGCAGTGAGGTGGGTGCCCGGATGAAGCGGGGCAAATCCTCGTGAACAAAGTAGAAACCGGTAAGTGCAAGCGCCAAAAGGATGAGCATAAAAATGGAGACTGCCGCCCCATGAGACGGTGGCCTCGAGCCTGGTGCAAGTTCATTCATGGATGCGCCCGTCATGAAGCCTTGGGCCGGTGTCCTCATACTGCCAAACGCGCAGAAATCGGCCCCCGACCCAAGGCTTCATGACGAGATGTGCGGGATGTTTGACCGGCGGTTGCAAGAGAAGTCAATACCGTCTTTCTCTGAAAAGGTAGCGATGAACGACGCATGTCATGCATTGTGTGCAATTTAGCGTGGGAGGCCAGCCGCGCCGGTAGGCGTCGGATTCGACGAAGAGTTAGATTTCGCAGGTTGCGGGACCTCTTTTCCTGCCTCATTGAAAAAGCGAGCTTTTACAATGACACCGTCTGCAAACCATTCTTCTCCCTGAAGTTTCCCATTCGGATGCCACGCAGTCCACTTACCAACAGCCCTGCCAAAGTGGTATTGGCCGGCGTTGCCAAGTTTCCCGTTTGGCCACCATGCACGATACGGCCCATGCAGCACCTTCACCCGGTCGTGAGCTACCTCGCACCACGCCTCGCTTACGTCCGGCGTAGATTCGCCATTGAGACGAGTTTCTTTCGGGCAGCCAATGCCAGCAGCAAACACTAAACTACCTGCAAGTGAAAGCACAATTGCAAGCGCCGTGAGGGACAACTTGCTAAATTGCGGTTGGCTCATACGCGACAAATATCGTGATTTTGCGGATCATGATCTCTTAAGCAATTTACACCGCAACGCACTGCGAAATAACGTGGCAAGCATGCCCAAAAAAACAGGGCTTTCTGATTGTTCCATCTGAATAGTTTGCTCAATTAAAAGTAGCGCCAAACTCTGCAACTTGCAAGAAACAGCAAATTCATCTGCTGAGCGATTGTCAATGCATTGGCAAGTCTTGAATATCCCCCAAATGGGTGAGTCAGGCGTTTGCCAGCCAACCCAAGACCACCACCCGCAGGGTTTAGGGCATTGGTTTCCGCCGATTTCTGCGCGTTTGGCAGTATGAGGCGGGGGCCAATGCCTCAAACCCTGCCACCAATACCATCAGACAGCCAGCCTGACTGCCTCTGGCGAGCGCGCTGCAATGCGAAGCAGCGTCTTGGCCGCGCCTGAGGGCTCGCGCCTGCCTTGCTCCCAGTCTTGCAATGTACGAACAGACACGCCCAACAATGTGGCAAATTCCGATTGCGACACACCCACTTTCGCCCTGGCATTGGCGGCAGGTGTCAATGCAACAACCGTTGTGCGCGCCGCTTTGCCGGTCTTCATTTGCCGGACTGAATGCAGAAGGTCTTGTTGGAATTGCTCCATTTCCTTGTCGATTGTTTTACCCATTTTCTACCTCGTGTCATTGAAGCAATAATACGGCAATGCCGTACTGCTGCAACACCCTTCTTCTCCGACTTTCACGACACCTAAAAGTTTGCCGGTCTACCCAATAACGCCACCCGCAGGGTTTGGGGTATTGGTTTCCGCCGATTTCTGCGCGTTTGGCAGTATGAGGCGGGGGCCAATGACCCAAACACTGCTACCAATACTGCCGGCGAACAACTTAACCAAAAAACGGTTAATTCGCAAACGCCGCAATCCCCGTCTGCGCCCGGCCCAGAATCAGGGCGTGGATGTCGTGGGTGCCTTCGTAGGTGTTGACCACTTCCAGGTTCACCAGATGGCGCGCCACGCCGAATTCGTCGCTGATGCCGTTGCCACCCATCATGTCGCGCGCCAAGCGGGCAATGTCGAGCGCCTTGCCACAGGAATTGCGCTTGAGGATGGAGGTAATTTCAACCGAGTCGGTGCCCTCGTCCTTCATGCGGCCCAGTCGCAGGCAACCTTGCAAACCCAGCGCGATTTCGGTCTGCATGTTGGCCAGTTTTTTCTGGATCAATTGATTGGCGGCCAGCGGGCGGCCAAACTGCTTGCGGTCCAGCACGTACTGGCGAGCCCGGTGCCAGCAATCTTCAGCGGCACCCAGCGCGCCCCAGGCAATGCCATAGCGGGCCGAGTTGAGGCAGGTGAACGGACCCTTCAGGCCTTGCACTTCGGGGAAGGCATTTTCTTCCGGGCAGAACACACCGTCCATGACGATTTCACCGGTGATGCTGGCGCGCAAGCCAACCTTGCCGTGGATGGCCGGGGCGCTCAGGCCCTTGGCACCTTTGTCCAGCACAAAACCGCGAATCGGGCCGACCTGGCCACTCTCGCTCACCTCCTTGGCCCAGACCACAAAGACGTCGGCAATGGGGCTGTTGGAGATCCACATCTTGCTGCCGCTGAGCTTGTAGCCACCTGCCACCTTGTGCGCGCGGCTGGCCATGGAGCCGGGGTCGGAACCGTGGTCTGGCTCGGTCAGGCCAAAGCAGCCAATCCATTCACCGGTGGCCAGTTTGGGCAGGTATTTTTGCCTTTGCGCTTCGGTGCCGAATTCGAAGATCGGCACCATCACCAATGAACTTTGCACACTCATCATCGAGCGGTAGCCGGAATCGACACGCTCGACTTCCCGCGCAATCAGCCCGTAAGCCACGTAGTTCAAACCGGGGCCACCGTAAGCATCCGGAATCGTTGGCCCCAGCAGGCCGAGTTCACCCATCTCGCGAAAAATGGAGGCGTCGGTCTGCTCCTTGCGAAATGCTTCGATGACGCGCGGTTGCAATTTGCCCTGGCAATAAGCGGCCGAGGCGTTGCGCACCATGCGCTCTTCGTCGCTAAGTTGGCTGTCGAGCAAAAAAGGGTCTTGCCAGTTGAATGCGGTGTGGGCCATGTGGGTCTCCAGGGGATCAATTGAAAACAGATACCGACCGCCTCAGCAGCGGATGACGCATGGTAGCGGACGATGCATGGCAAAAGCAAACGACTTGATCTCACGTTGTCATGAGTTTTTTTAATATATTGGGGGGGAAATTGTTGTTCGTTTTACCTTCAAATTATTGCTTGTTTATGGCATTTATGCATACTGGATAAGCGTAAACAGCTACTTTTTAGATAGCAATTCTGACACTGGTAAGTCGCATATTGTGTATATTCAGCACATCATGCGCAGAAAAATCCCATCCCTGCAAGCGCTGGCCTGTTTTGAAGCTGCCGCCCGGCACGAGAGTTACACCCGCGCAGCACAGGAGCTGGCGCTGACGCAAGGTGCGGTGTCGCGGCAAATCAGCGCGTTGGAAGAATTTCTGGGCTTTCCGCTGTTTCGCCGCACCCGTCATGGCGTTGTATTGACCGGGCGCGGCACCGACTACGCAGCACAGATCACGCCGCGCCTGCAGGGGCTGGAACAGGACACGCTGGACGCCATGTCAACGCAAGGCCGGGCCGCCACCGTCCGGCTGGCGGCCGTGCCCACCTTCGCCACGCGCTGGCTGATCCCGCGGCTACCCGAGCTGGCCGTGCGGCATCCGGAAATCACGGTTCATATCGAAACCCGTACCCGGCCCTTCCTGTTTGCCGAGGCGCCGTTTGACGCGGCACTGTACGCCGGCAGCGCGGCCCAGGTCAGCAACTGGCCGGGCACCCTGGCGCTGCGACTGCTGGCCGAGGACATGGTGCCGGTCTGCAGTCCGGAATTTCTGGGCGCACAAGCCACGCTGACACCGGCCGCCCTGGCGCAGCTGCCACTGCTGCAGCAAAGTACCCGCCCGACCGCCTGGCGCCAGTGGTTTGAGCTGGCGGGGGTCGTGGCACCCCTGGCCCTGTCAGGGCCGCGCTACGAGTTGTTCTCCATGACCGCAGCCGCGGCTACGCATGGCCTGGGGCTGGCGCTGGTGCCCCGACTGCTGGTGGAGGCCGAACTGTTGCGCGGTGAGCTGGTGGTGGCCTGCGCCCTGCCGCGCCAGAGCGACCAAGCCTACTACCTGGTGACACCGGAGCGCGCTGACGAGCGGCCCGCGCTGACCGCCTTCACCGGCTGGCTGCTGCAGGCGGCAGCGGCAATGCCCTAGCGCGCCGCTGGCGGCAGCGCCACAGCCACGCTCAAGGTACCGGGCGCTGGCTCTCCAGAAAATCAAAGACTGCTGACTCCCCGCAAAAAGCCACGTTGAAGCGAAGCCAGGCGCTGGACTGCAGATCGGGGCTGAACAAGTGGCCGGGCCCGAGCAGAATGTCCTGCTCGGCGGCCTTGTAGGCCAGCTCGGTGGCGTTGGGCATGTCGGGGTGTCTGGCCCACAGAAATATGCCGGCTTTGGGTTCCGAAAATATATCGAAGCCAATTTTGAGCAAACGTGCCGCCGCCCCTTCGTGGGCTTTTGCCAGCCGCTCGCGCAACCCCTTGATGTGCTTGCGCCAGCGGCCATCAATCAAGGCGCCATGGGCCAGCCGCTCACTGAACTCGGAGGACGTCAGGCCGGAGATCATCTTGAGTTGCGCCAAGTCCTCCAGCAGGTCGGGCTGGGCGGCCAGATAGCCGACGCGGATATTGGGGGAAATGGTTTTTGAGAAGCTGCCGATGTAGATGACCCGGCTCAACTGGTCCAGGCTGGCCAGTGACGGCCTGGGTTCCGGATCAAGATCGACGTAGATATCGTTCTCGACCACCAGAAAATCATGTTTGTCGGCCAACTGCATGACGCGATGCAGATGCGCCAGTTGCGCCACCGAGCCGGTTGGGCTTTGCAGCCGGGGCTGGGTAAAGAATACTTTCGGCTGATGCTCAATAACCAGCCGCTCCAGCGCCAGCAAGTCATATCCCACTGGCGTGCGCGGCACGCCAAACAGGCGCGCACCCAGAAACCGCAGTGAAAACAGCAGGTTGGGGTAGCCGGGGTCATCCACCAGAACAGCGTCGCCGGGGCGCACCAGCCGGCGCGCCACCAGGTCCATGGCCTGGCTGGAACCCTGCGTCAGCAGCACCTGCTCGGTCGTGACGGCCACCTCCTGCTCAGCCAGCAATTCGCGGACCATCTGGCGCAGTGGCGGATAGCCCTTGGGTTCGCCGTAACCCCCCAGGTCCACGTTGTCGTTGGCCAGCGTGCGCAGGCTGCGTCGCACGCCCTCCTGAAACAGCCAGTCGCCCGGCAGCCAGCCACAGCCCGGCTTCATGCGAAGCGCCCGGTTCTCAAAAATGCGACGCAAATACCACATCGAGTCAAAACTGAAATTGGGGCCGTGCCCCGGCGCCTCGTGATCAGACACCGGCCGCTGCTTGACAAAAAAACCGGAGTGGGGACGCGACGCAAAGTAACCCTGCGCCACCAGCCGGTCATAGGCATCAACCACGGTAAACACACTCACCGCGTGGGCATGGGCAAATTGCCGGATCGACGGCGCCTTCGAGCCCGGGCGCATGGAGCCGTCCTCAATGACCCGGCGAAAGCCCTCCACGATCTGCAGGACCAAAGGTGTCGAACTTTGAAGGTTGAGTGAAAACAAGGGGCGGCCCAAGGGTATTTGTGTACAGGTTCAGCCTACTGCACAGTACACCCAAAAAATAATGCAATCTGTATATGGTAGCGCCCGCCGCCCGCCACTACAGTTGCGCCAGTTTACAAACCACGCCACGACTTACGGAGCGCCATGCAACGCGAACCCCACTTGAAAAATGCCGCCTTGATGGCGCGGCGTCAGGCCGCCATTGCGCGCGGCGTTGGCCAGAGCCACGAAGTTTTCATCGCCCGCGGTGAAAACGCTGAAATCTGGGACGTCGAAGGCAAGCGCTACATCGACTTTGCCGGCGGCATTGCCGTGCTCAACACCGGACACCGGCACCCGGCGGTCATTGAAGCGGTGAAGGCGCAGCTCGACCTCTACACCCACACCTGCTTTCAGGTGCTGGCGTATGAGCCCTATGTGGCGCTGGCCGAGCGCATCAACGCCCTGGCGCCCGGCAACTTTGCCAAGAAAACGCTGTTTCTCAGCACCGGCTCCGAAGCGGTAGAGAACGCCGTCAAGATTGCCCGCGCCTATACCAAACGGGCCGCCGTCATTGCCTTTACCAGTGGCTACCACGGCCGCACTTTGCTGACTCTGGGCCTGACGGGCAAGGTAGCCCCTTACAAGACCGGTTTTGGCCCGTTTCCGGCCGAGATTTTTCATGCCCGCTTTCCCGACGTACTGCACGGCGTCAGCGTCGACGAATCGATCGCGTCGGTCGAATCGATCTTCAAGAACGATGTGGAAGCGAGCCGCGTGGCGGCCATCATCGTGGAGCCGGTGCAAGGCGAAGGCGGCTTCAATGTGGCACCGCCCGAATTCCTGCAGCGCCTGCGCGCACTGTGCGACCAGCATGGCATATTGCTGATTGCCGACGAAATCCAGACCGGCGCGGGCCGCACCGGGACCTGGTTTGCCGTCGAGCAAAGTGGCGTCGCGCCGGACCTGATCACCATGGCCAAATCAATGGCCGGTGGCTTCCCGATTTCAGCGGTGGTGGGCCGCGCCGAGGTGATGGACGCACCGGCGCCTGGAGGACTCGGCGGCACCTATGCCGGCAGCCCGCTGGCGTGCGCGGCCGCGCTGGCCGTACTGGACGTCTTCGAGCAGGAAAACCTGCTCGAACGCAGTCGCCAGCTGGGCCTGCGTCTGACCGCCAGCCTGAAGGCCATGGCCACCAAAAACCGCTGCATTGCCGACGTGCGCGGGCTTGGGGCGATGGTCGCCATCGAGCTGTGCCGGGACGGTGACCTGAAACAGCCTGATGCCGACATGGCCAGGCGTCTGGCGACCGAGGCCACGCGCCGCGGACTGATTCTGCTCACTTGCGGTACCTATGGCAATGTCGTGCGCATCCTGGTACCCCTGACGGCCAGCGACGCCATCGTCGATGAAGGCCTGGCCATCATGGACGCCTCGCTGACCACAATTCAAGCTGTCTGAATCGGTTCACAAATTTGGTCCAAGGCGATCCGTCCGGCGACCGTTTTTTTGTCACGAATCGTGCTAATCTTGTACCCGGCCATGCAGCGTGGCCGCGACCCCAACCGGTTCCCCAGTTCACCCCGTTGAGACAACCAGGAGCGCCATGAACGGACCCAAAGCAGAAATATCCCTGGCCGGCCAAAGCGACGTCAGGTATCACCTGCATCCCTACACCCAATTGCGTGAACTCGAGCAGGACGGACCGCTGGTTATCGTGCGCGGGGACGGCGTCCAGGTATTTGATGAACACGGCAAAGCCTATATTGAAGGCATGGCCGGGCTGTGGTGCGCCTCGCTGGGTTTTTCGGAAAAACGCCTGGCCGAGGCCGCTTACCGGCAGATGACAACACTGCCCTACTACCACTCGTTCTCCGGCAAGGTTCCGGGACCGGTAACCGCTCTGGTTGAAGCCATGATCAAGTGGGCGCCGGTGCCGATGGCGCGCGTGCTGTTTGCCAATTCGGGCTCCGAGTCGAACGACACCGCGTTCAAACTGGTGCGCTACTACAACAACGCCAAAGGCCGGCCGCTGAAGAAGAAAATCATCGCGCGCAACAAGGGCTACCACGGGGTGACCGCCGCTGCGGCATCAATGTCCGGGCTGGCCACCATGCACCAGCATTTTGATTTGCCGCTGCCGGGCATCGTGCGCGTCAGTTGCCCGCATCTGTACCAGTTCGGTTTGCCCGGTGAAACCGAAGCACAGTTTGTTGATCGGCTGGCCCAAGAACTCGAAGACACCATCCTGCGCGAAGGGCCTGACACGGTAGCGGCCTTCATTGCCGAACCGGTGCAAGGTGCCGGGGGTGTGCTGATCCCGCCGCCGGGTTACTTTGCCAAAGTTCAGGCGATTTTGAAAAAGTACGACATCCTGTTTCTGGTTGACGAGGTCATCACCGGGTTTGGCCGCCTGGGCCAGGCTTTTGGCACGCAGGTGTTCGACCTCAAGCCCGACATGATTACCGTCGCCAAAATGTTGACGTCGGCGTATGTCCCCATGTTGGCCCTGTACCTCACCGACGAGATCTACCAGACCATTGCGGATGCCAGCGCGGCAGTCGGTGTCTTTGGCCACGGTTACACCTATAGCGGCCACCCGCTGGCCTGTGCGGTGGCGCTGGAAACCCTGCGCATCTATGAGTCCGACAACGTGATTGGCAACGTGCGACTAGTTGGCCCGCGACTCCAGCAAGGCCTGCAGCAGTTCAAGGGTCACCCGATCGTTGGCGATGTGCGTGGGCTCGGCCTGATTGCTGCCATTGAACTGGCCGCCGATCCGGCCCGGCGACAGGCGTTTGACCCCAAGCGCGGCGTCGGCGCCTACTTTGTCAACCGCGCCCAGCATCACGGCCTGATTGTCCGGGCGCTGATGGGTGATGTCATTGCGTTTTCGCCGCCGCTGATCATTTCGGAATCCGAAATCGACACCTTGCTGGAACGCACCGGCCTGGCGCTGGCGGACACACTGGCGTGGGTGGCGACATGGCGCGCATAGGCACGAACTTTGCTGAGGTTTAAACACAATGGCACTGATCGAGTTTGAACATGTTTTCAAGCGCTATCCTGGCAGCACCAGCGCGGCGGTTGATGATTTGAACCTGCACATTGAAGCGGGCGAATTTCTGACCTTGCTGGGTCCGTCGGGGTCGGGTAAAACCTCCACCCTGATGCTGCTGGCCGGTTTCGAAGCCCCCAGCGCCGGAACGATACGGCTCGATGGCGCGTCCATAGAATCACTGCCACC
The DNA here is from genome assembly GCA_963750815.1 of uncultured beta proteobacterium. Taxonomy (GTDB): domain Bacteria; phylum Pseudomonadota; class Gammaproteobacteria; order Burkholderiales; family Burkholderiaceae_C; genus Rhodoferax. The sequence goes on along the minus strand of CAVVRS010000002.1, from coordinate 2,087,408 downwards.
GCATCTTCGCAACATGGGGGTGGTATTTCAAAGTTACTCGCTGTTCCCCCACATGACCGTGGCGGAAAATGTCGCTTTTCCGTTATCGGTACGCAAGGTGGCGGCCCCGAAAATTGCGGAGAAAGTCACCGCCGCCCTGGCCAAAGTGCATCTGGAAAATTTCACCCATCGCAAACCCAATCAACTCTCGGGTGGCCAGCAACAGCGCGTCGCGCTGGCGCGCGCGCTGGTGTTCGAGCCACGCCTGGTGCTGATGGATGAGCCGCTGTCGGCACTTGACAAGAAATTGCGCGAAGAAATGCAGCTGGAGATCCGTCGCCTGCACCGGGAACTGGGCGTCACCATGGTGTTTGTGACCCACGATCAGTCCGAAGCCATGACCCTGTCGGACCGTGTTGCGGTGTTCAACCATGGGCGCATCGAGCAGCTCGCCTCGCCGCAAACCCTGTATGACGCGCCGGCCAATCCTTTCGTTGCCAGTTTCCTGGGCGACAACAATATGCTGAGCGCCACACTGGAGGGCAGTGCCGAGCCAGACACCCAAGCCGCAACGGCGCATGTCAAGACCGCCAGCGGGCAAATGATGCAGGCACGACTTTGCACAACGCGAAGCCTGGCCGGGAATTCGGCGGTCAAGCTCAGCGTGCGGCCCGAGTTTTTGCAGGTCTCGGCCGACGCCGCGTCACTGGCAACGCCGAACTGCATCAAAGGCACCTTGCTGGACCTCATCCACCAGGGTGATCACTGGCGCCTGGTCGCCCGGCTCGACGGTCTTGGCGGTGCTGGCGACGCACCGCAATGGTTTGCAAAAATCAGTCCGGGGGCATTGCCCGCCGGACTGGTGGTGGGGCAGAACCTGTGTCTGGGGTTTCGACCCGAAGATGCATGGGTGTTTTGACTGGTGGATGGTTATCTTATTTTTACAACGGAGAGCAGATATGAAAAAACATGTATTGGCAACAATCGTCGGCGCTGTCGCCCTGGCCTGTCTGGCCGGTCAGGCGCAGGCACAGTCGCGTGACCTCAATGTCGTGTCATGGGGGGGCGCCTACCAGGACGGCCAGAAGGAAGTTTTCTTCAAACCGTTCAATGCAGCGGGCACCAAGCTGACCGACGAAGCCTGGGACGGCGGTCTGGGCGTGCTGCGCACCAAGATCAAGGGTGGCAACAGCACCTGGGACGTGGTGCAGGTTGAAGCCGATGAACTCGAAGTCGGCTGCGACGAAGGCCTTTACGAAAAACTCGACGTCAACAAAATTGGCGGGGCGGCCCGTTACCTGCCCGGCACCGTGCATGCCTGCGGTGTTGGCGCCATCATCTACAACCTGGTTCTGGCCTATGACGGCGACAAAATCAAATCCGCGCCCAACGGCTGGCCGGACTTCTTTGACACCAAGAAAATTCCTGGCAAGCGCTCGATCCGCAACGGCGCCAAATGGAATCTTGAAGTCGCGCTGATTGCCGATGGTGTTTCCTCCAAAGAGGTCTACAAGGTCTTGCGCACACCCGAAGGTGTCGAGCGCGCCTTCAAGAAGCTCGACACCATCAAGGGCGATCTGGTGTTCTGGAAGAGTGGTGCCCAACCCCCGCAAATGCTCGCCGCTGGTGACGTGGCCATGACCACCGCTTACAACGGGCGCATTACCGCTGCCAACGAAAAAGACAAGAAAAACTTCAAGATGGTCTGGAAAGACACGCCCTACACTATGGACAGCTGGGTCATCATGAAAGGCACGCCACAAAAAGCCAATGCCGAGAAACTGGTTGAATTCATGGGCCGCCCGGAGAACCAGGCCAAGTTGCCGAAGTTTGTGCGCTACGGCGTGACCGCAGTCGCGGCGACACCGCTGATCGACAAGTCCTTGATGGGAGAACTGCCCACCAACCCGGATATCCACAAGCAGGCGTTTGCCGAAGACGTCAAGTTCTGGATCGACAACGGCGACAAGCTGGCCGAGCGCTGGACCAAGTGGGCTGGCACCAAGTAAGTTCGACGGAGTGACAGAGCCATGCTGACGCGCCAACGAAGTGCCCTGCTGCTGCCCCTGACCGGGTTTTTGCTGGTGTTTTTTGTAGCGCCACTGGTCTGGCTTCTGTCGCTGGCAGTGCGTGAGGCCGAAGTGCCGCGCGCGCTGCCGCGCACGCTATCGGTGTTGAATACCTGGCAACCCGGGCAGGCCGTGCCCGGCACGGTGTTTGCCAGCCTGGCACAGGACTTGAGCGAGGCGCGCGCCGCCAGTACGCTGGCCGATGCCGCGCGGCGACTCAACTACGAAGTCAACGGCGTACGCAGCACCCTGATGCGCGCGGCCCGCGAAATTTCTTCGGCACCGGCTGAAACAGTATTTGGTCCGGAGTTTTTTACCGCCATTGATCCGGCGCTGGTCAGCCCCGATTTTTTTGCGGCGGTAAAACGCGCCCACGGGCCGGTTTCGGGTTACTACCTGCTGGCGGCCTTTGATCTGGCGCGCAATGCCAAAGGTGAAATTGAACGCGCTTCTGAATCCAACCGCATTTATATTGATGTGCTGATGCGCACGTTGGGCATCAGCGCCAGCGTGACGCTGTTGTGTCTGCTGCTGGGGTTTCCGGTGGCCATGCTGCTGACCCAGGTCACGCAAAAAACGGCCGACTGGCTGATGATTCTGGTGTTGCTGCCGTTCTGGACTTCACTGCTGGTTCGCACAGCGGCCTGGGTCGTGGTGCTGCAACGCGAGGGCATGGTCAACACCCTGCTCATGCGGCTGGGCCTGATTGCCGAGCCTTTGACCCTCATTTACAACCGCACCGGCGTCCTGATTGCCATGACGCATGTACTGCTGCCCTTCATGATCCTGCCGCTGTACAGCGTGCTCAAGGGCATTCCGCCGCACTACATGCGCGCTGCTGCGAGCCTGGGCGCCCGCCCGGTCACTGCATTTTTCCGGGTCTACCTGCCAATGGCCGCGCCAGCCATCGTGGCCGGCTCGCTGATGGTGTTCATCCTGGCCATGGGCTACTACATCACACCGGCACTGGTGGGCGGCGGGTCTGACCAGATGCTGTCCTATTTTGTTGCTACCTACACCACCGACACCGGCAACTGGGGCCTGGCGTCGGCACTCGGCTTGATGATGCTGCTGACAACCATGCTTTTGTATGCCCTGGCGCACAAACTTTCAGGCGGCCGGGCGCTGTCGATGGGTTGAATGACGACCCCCTCGCCAACATGACAACCTCCTTCAAATTTCCCTGGAAGCCGCTTTACTGGCTGCTTTGTGCCGGCGTGCTGGTGTTTCTGCTGGCGCCCATTGCCGCCATCATTCCGCTGTCATTTTCCAGTGGCTCTTTTCTGACCTACCCCTTGCCCGGTCTGTCGCTGCGCTGGTACCACGAAGTGTTAGGCGGTGGCAAATGGCTCAATGCGCTGGGCAATTCGCTCTACGTCGGGGCCTTTGCAACCGTTATTTCCGTGGTGCTGGGGACGCTGGCGTCGCTCGGCCTGATGCGCCACAAGGCGTGGTGGAGCGAGATGCTCAAGCTCGTGGTGCTCTCGCCCATGATCGTTCCGGTTATTCTGATCTCGGTGGCCTCCTACTTTTTCCTGGCGCCCCTGTCGCTGACCAGCACCTATAGCGGACTGATCATCGCGCACACCGTCATCGCAGTGCCTTTTGTGGTGGTACCGGTGCTGACCGCGCTGGAGCTGCTGGACCCCAATCTGGCGCGCGCCGGGGCTGCTTGCGGCGCCACGCCCCGTGTCACTTTTTTGCGCATTACCCTGCCCGGCATCCTGCCCGCCATGGCGTCAGGCGCCCTGTTTGCGTTCGCGGCATCATTTGACGATGTCGTGATCGCCCTGCTGATTGCCGGACCGGATCAACGCACGCTGCCGCGCGAGATGTTCTCCGGGCTGCGTGACAGCATGACACCGGCCCTGACGGCGGTGGCGACCATCATGATTGTTTTTTCAACGACTTTATTCATGCTGATGCAGATGCTGCAGCGCCGGACACGCAACACCGTGCGGCCCACCTGAGTGGCCATGCCGGAACAAAAAACTGCGATCATCACCGGCGCCAGCCGGGGTATTGGCCACGGCGTTGCACAACGCTTTCGCAATTTGGGCTGGCGTGTCATCACTGTATCGCGCCAGTCGCTGCCGGCCGAATGCCCATGGAACGCGGAACGCAATACCCATGTTGAGCTCGATTTGTCAGACCTCGACGAGATCACGCGAACCGTGGATGCGCTACGCCCCTTGCTGGGGGGCTCCAAACTGCACGCTCTGGTGAACAATGCCGGCATCTCACCGAAAGGCCCGGGTGGTGAGCGGGTCAACTCCCTGACAACCGACCTGAAGGTCTGGCAGGAGATGTACAACACCAATTTTTACGCACCCCTGATCCTGACGCGCGGCTTTGCCGCAGAACTTTCCAACGCAAGGGGCTCGGTCGTCAACCTGTGCTCCATCGCAGGCTATCGGGTGCACCCTTTTGCCGGCGCCGCCTACGCCACATCAAAGGCCGCGCTGGCGGCACTCACCCGCGAAATGGCGGCTGACATGGCGCCCATGGGAGTACGCGTCAATGCCATCGCACCGGGTGAAATCAACACCTCCATCCTGTCGCCGGGTACCAGTCACATTGTTGAAAACAACATTCCCATGCGGCGTCTGGGCCAGGTCAGTGAAGTCGTTGACCTGATCGAGTTTCTGTGCAGCGAGAAGTCGTCGTACATCACCGGAGCCGAAATCGCCATCGATGGCGGGCAACGTGTTTGACCGGTGAGCCCTGGCCCGGCACCGGCGGCGCCGGTCTGCTAGAGTTGCGCTGATTCATTGGGTTCACACAAGGCAATTATTTATGCAATACAGACGTCTTGGCCGCAGCGGTTTGCGCGTCAGCGAGCTTTCGCTGGGCTCCTGGGTTACCTATCACAATCAGGTCGACGTGGCGGCGGCCTGTGAAATGCTGGCGGTGGCGATGGACGGCGGCGTCAACTTCTTTGACAACGCCGAGGCCTATGCCGTCGGGAAAAGCGAGCAGGTGATGGGTGACGCGATCAAGGCGCTGAAATGGCCGCGCCTGAACTACATCGTGTCAACCAAGTTTTATTGGGGTCTGGATCGCGACGGCCCGTCGGTCAATCGCAAGGACACGCTGAATCGAAAATACCTGATGCAGGCTATCGACGGTTCGCTCAGGCGCATGGGTCTGGATTTCATTGATCTGGTGTATTGCCACCGGCCTGACCCTCACACGCCGCTGGAGGAAACGGTCTGGGCCATGAGCGACATGATCAGCCGCGGCAAAGCGCTGTACTGGGGTACCAGCGAGTGGTCGGCCGACGAGATACGCGCCGCCTGGGACATTGCCGAGCGGCACCACTTGCACAAGCCGGTGATGGAGCAACCCCAATACAACCTGTTTCACCGCAAACGGGTTGAGCAGGAATACAAACGGCTCTATGAGGACATCGGGCTGGGCCTGACCACCTGGAGCCCACTGGCCAGCGGCTTGTTGACCGGAAAATACCGCAACGGTGTTCCGGCAGGCAGTCGCGGCGCGCTTGAGGGCATGGGCTTTTTGCTCAAAGGGCTGACCGACACTGCCAGGAATGCGGCCGTGACCGAGCTAGAAACCATTGCCAATGAACTGGCTTGCAGCCTGAGTCAACTGGCCATTGCCTGGGCCGCCAGCAACCCAAGGGTCAGCACGGTCATTACTGGAGCGTCCAGCATTTCGCAGTTGCAGCACAATCTTGACGCCGTCACGGTGCTGCCCAAACTGAACGCCGGGGTGATGGCCCGTATTGACCAGATCAGTTCGCCGCTGGCCAACTGAATCGGCCCCTGATCAAGTAAACTAGGCAACCCTGCGGCACGGGCCGCAGCGCATCTCGATGCGGGTGTAGTTCAATGGTAGAACGGCAGCTTCCCAAGCTTCATACGAGGGTTCGATTCCCTTCACCCGCTCCAGTTTTGGCATTCACAAGCCGCCAAAAAAAACCCACCTGAAGGCCATTTTTCACCCCTTTTGAGTACAAAATAAGGCTGTAACCCCCGTTGAACGGGCGTAAGCAGCTATTTATTTGATAGCACTCCGTTTATGCAGCGGCGTTTGCCATTGCGCGGGCAACCTCGTTGCTCCCCTGGGCCGAACCGTTGGGCGGCACGGTTTCACCGGTTCGGTCGGTCACCTCGGCCAGCCGCTGGGCCAGCCGCTCGGGGGTCTGCGCGTCGGTACCCAGCCAGACACCTTGCGTCATGGTGATGTGCGCCGCCTCAAAAGTGCCGGCCCCGGCACACAGAATGGTGCGGGTCGGTGCGTCCTGCGCGACCAGAACCAGCATGGCGGGGACCACGGCCTGCGGTTGCAGGGCATCGAGCACGGCTTGTGGCAACAAGCCCTCAGTCATGCGGGTGGCGGCGGTCGGGGCCAGGCAGTTGACGCGGATGTCGTTCTTGGCGCCTTCGAGCGCCAGCGTCTGCATCAAGCCCACCAGCGCCAACTTGGCAGCACCGTAATTCGACTGGCCAAAGTTGCCATACAAACCGGAGGACGAGGTGGTCATGACAATGCGGCCATATTTCTGCGCATTCATGATCGGCCAAACCGCCTTGGTGCAGTTCACGGCGCCCATCAGGTGCACGTTGACCACCAGTTCAAAGTCGGCCAGTTCCATCTTGCCAAACGTCTTGTCACGCAAAATGCCGGCGTTGTTCACCAGCACATCCACACGCCCCCAGGCGTCGACCGCTTGCTGCACCATGCGCTGGACCGCCGCAAAATCGGTCACCGACGCGCCGTTGGCCAGCGCTTCGCCGCCAGCCGCCCTGATCTCGGCCACCACGGCTTCAGCGGCACTGACGGAGCCGCCCGAGCCATCGCGGGCGCCACCCAGGTCATTGACCAGCACTTTGGCGCCACGCGCTGCGAGCGCCAGCGCATGAGCCCGCCCCAGGCCGCCACCGGCACCGGTCACGATGGCCACGCGGCCTTTGAAATCAATCGTCATGGTCATTTCCTGTTGTTTAAAATTTTGGCCACCGGGTGGTGCCGCAACCGGAAGGCGTCCGGCATGCCCGAGCCCAGCAGTGGACGCAGGTAGAGCCGGAACGCATCGGTCACGTCGGTACCGCTGGCGGTGATGAATTCGTCTTCCATGACGCGCGTCTTGCCGGCTACGGCGTCGAGTGCCAGCAACTCATAGTCGACCGAGTAGAAACCGGTGCGCTTGATGGCAACCGAGCCATCGCGCGCGCCCCACATGGCAAACTGCACCGCTTTCTCGCCGACCTCGCGCGCCTCGCGCTGGTCAACGTCTGACACGCAACCAATGAACGAGCGTTGCAAATAGCCGAAGGTGTCGCCGCGAACGCGCTTTATTTTCAGCTTCGACTTGATTTCTTCGCACAACAGGTCAGCCAGGGCGCCATTGCCGGAAAGCTGCACATTGCCATGCGCGTCATGCTCCATGTCTTTCGCCAGCAGGGCCGCAATCGGTGCCCCCGAGGCATCGTGAATCCCCTCCGAGACGGCAATCACGCAGCGCCCGTAGCGCTGGTAAACATCCTTCACCTCCGCGAGAAACTTGTCCAGCACAAAAGTGCGCTCTGGCAGGTAAATCAGGTGCGGTCCGTCGTCTGGAAACTTCTTGCCAAGCGCTGCGGCGGCCGTCAAAAAACCGGCATGGCGACCCATCACGACACCCACATAAACACCAGGCAGCGCGGCATTGTCCAGATTGGCCCCGGCAAAGGCTTGCGCCACAAAGCGCGCCGCCGACGGGAAACCCGGCGTGTGATCGTTGCCCACCAGATCGTTGTCAATGGTCTTGGGGATGTGAATACTGCGCAGCGGGTAACCGGCTTTTTGCGCCTCCTGACTGACGATGCGCACCGTGTCGCTGGAGTCGTTGCCGCCGATATAGAAGAAGTGTTCAATCTGGTGCGCCTGCAAGACCTTGAAGATCTCCTGGCAATAGGCCAGATCGGGCTTGTCGCGGGTCGACCCGAGGGCCGAAGACGGCGTGCTGGCCACCAGTTCGAGGTTATGGTGCGTCTCCTGTGTCAGATCGACAAAGTCTTCATTGACGATGCCACGCACGCCGTGGCGCGCCCCGTAGATGCGCTCAATGGCGCCAAAGCGGCGCGCCTCCATGGCGACGCCGACCAGCGACTGATTGATTACTGCGGTTGGACCACCGCCCTGAGCGACGAGAATTTTTCCGGATGCCATGAAAATTTTCCTCAAAAATTAGGCGCCAAGTTTAGCCTGCGGGCTGGCCTGCCAGCCAGCGGTCAACCGCGCTGGCGTCATTGACGGTGCGAAGCGCACCATATGCCAGTTCGGCCTGCGGGTAACGCCGGCGCAAAAAATTGAGCCACTGCTTGAGGCGCCCGGCTTGCTGGCGACGCTCCAGCCGGCTGCACACCAGCTGCCAGAAATCGGCAATATGCGGTAACAGCATCGGCCAGGTCACGGCCATATTGGGTTGCTGCGGCGTGGCGGCGGCCTTGATAGCCAGCGCCAGTCCGGGGTCGGTCAGCATGCCGCGCCCCAGCATCAACTGGTCGCAGCCCGACTCTGCGCGGCACCGCAACGCATCGGGCACGGTCCAGATTTCGCCATTGGCGACCAACGGTATCTGCACCGCCGCGCGAATATCGGCGATGCGTTCCCAGTACGCCGGCGGGCGGTAGGCGTTGGCCCGCGTACGCGCATGCACCACCAACTCGCTGGCGCCGCCCGCTTCGATGGCTTGCGCGCACTGCACGGCCAGCGTGTCGTCATTGAACCCGAGGCGCATCTTGGCAGAAACGCACACCTGCCGTGGCACCGCGCGGCGAACTGCCGCCACAATGGTCATGAGCAGTTCAGGATCATCGAGCAGGGCGGCACCACCGCCATGGCGGTTTACCACCTTGGCCGGACAACCAAAATTGAGGTCAATGCCATCGGGGCTCAAGGTGGCCAGGCGTGCCGCGTTTTCGGCCAGACAAACCGGGTCCGAACCGAGCAACTGGACACGCACCGGCACCCCCGCCAGCGTGCGCCCGCCATTGAGCAACTCCGGAACAACACGAACGAAAACCCGCTCCGGCAGCAAGGTGTTGGTGATGCGAATGAACTCGGAGACGCAGCGATCCACGCCACCGACACGGGTCAGGATGTCGCGCAGCACAAAGTCCAGCACGCCCTCCATCGGGGCCAGATAAATGTTCATTTCAGAAATCGAAAAGGTGACACAGGATGGCCAGCAAGGCCCGGCATAGAATCCGCAGGCGTCAACCGCAACTGCCCGTTCCATCAATCCCGGAGTTTCTCATGACCATCAATGTGAATATCGATCTTGGCTACGAGTTTGAAGTCAAAGCCAGCGCATCCGACGTTTTTGACGTTCTGGGGGATGTACCCACGTCAGCCAGCCACTTTCCAAAAGTCGACAAACTGGTCGATCTTGGTGACGGTGCCTACCGCTGGGAAATGGCAAAAATTGGCATCGCGCAGATCAATCTGCAAACCATCTATGCCTCCAAATACGTCTCCAGCAAAGCCAAAGGCACGGTAGTCTGGACGCCCATCAAGGGCGAGGGCAACGCCCTGGTATCGGGCAACTGGAAAATTACGCAAAAGAAAAAATCGACCCAGATCGTGCTGCAGATCAACGGCGATCTCACCATTCCCCTGCCGGGACTGATGAAAATGGTGGTCGCTCCGGTGGTGGAAGCGGAATTCGAGAAAATGGTCGAGCAATACATCGCCAATCTGACCAAACGCTTTGGTGGCGAGGCTTGAGCCCCGGCTGACCTAGGGTCAACACTATTGCCGACAAGCGCGGTTCCATCAGAATGAGGACCTCATTTGAATGGCGCGACCGATGTCTACTCCCCCTCCCACTGCCGTCTCCCTCAGCGACCTGCCATTGCAGTGTCTCTACCACTGGGAGCGCGAGCGCGCCAGCCGGATTTACCTGACGCAACCCACCGGCGGCGGTGCCGTGCAGGACATCAGCTGGCGTGACGCCGCTGATCAGGTCCGCCGCATGGCAGGCAGGCTACAGGGGCAAGGCTGGCCAGCCGGCAGCCGGGTGGCCATCATCGGGAAAAACAGCGCGCACTGGATTCTGGCGGATCTGGCGATCTGGATGGCGGGCCATGTCTCGGTTCCGCTCTATCCGACTTTCAACGCCGAGGCATTGGCCTACATTCTGGCGCACAGCGAGGCGCGCGCCTGTTTTGTCGGCAAGATGGACGACATCTCGAATCTGCAGGGCGGCATTGCGCCGGACCTGCCACTCATTGCCCTGCCGCTGGCCCCTGCCATCAAAGCCCTGTCATGGAGCGAACTGATCGCCAAAACGGTGCCGCTCACGGGCTGCCCGGCGCCCGATGCCAATGCGGTTTGCACCATCATCTACACCTCCGGCACCACGGGCAAACCCAAGGGGGTGGTGCATACTTTCAACGCCATCGCCTGGGGCATCGGCAGCGCCACGCAGCGCGTGCGCATGAATAGCGAAGACCGCTTTATTTCCTATCTGCCGCTGGCCCATGTGGCCGAGCGTATGCTGGTCGAGCAAGGCTCGCTGCGTTACGGAGCCCACGTCTTCTTTGCCGAAACACTGGACACCTTCATTCAAGACCTGCAGCGCGCCCGACCCACCATCTTTTTCTCGGTGCCGCGCCTGTGGGTCAAGTTTCAGCAGGGGGTGCATGCCAAAATGCCCGCCAGAAAACTCAACAACCTGCTGGGCCTGCCGGTCATCGGATGGCTGGTGCGCCGCAAAATACTCAAAGGCCTGGGGCTTGACCAGTGCCGTGTGGCCGCCGGGGGTGCCTCCCCCATGCCGGCCGATGTGTTGCAGTGGTATCGAAAGCTGGGCCTGGATCTGATCGAAGTCTATGGCATGACCGAGAACTGCGCCATCTCCCATGCCACGCTGCCGGGTTCGCCCCGAACCGGAACCGTTGGCCTGCCGTACGACGGCGTGGAGCAGCGCATTGACCCGCAATCGGGTGAAATCCAGATGCGCTGCCCGGCCTTGATGCTAGGCTATTTCAAGGAGCCCGAACAAACCGCCGCCGCCCTGACCGCGGACGGCTGGTTGCGTACCGGTGACAAAGGCCGCATTGACCCCGAGGGCTACCTGAGCATCACCGGGCGCGTCAAGGACATCTTCAAGACCAGCAAGGGCAAATATGTCGCGCCGGCGCCGCTTGAGGACATGCTGGTCATGCACCCCGACATTGAGGCCTGTGTCGTCACCGGAGCCGCGCTGACACAACCACTCGGTCTGGTCATGCTGTCGCAGGAAGCCGTTGCAAGATGCCAGTCAGACCCTGCCAGACAGGCGCTGACCGCGTCGCTGCAAGCCCACCTGGTGGCCATCAACGCGCGTCTTGAGCCGCACGAAAAGCTCGGCTGCCTGGTGGTCGTCACAACACCGTGGACGCCCGAAAACGGCTTTGTGACGCCAACCCTGAAAGTCAAGCGCAACCGCATTGAGGAAGCCTTCGCCGGGCAGTACGAGGGCTGGTGCAGTCAGGGTCAACAAGTGGTCTGGATCGGCGACTGACCAACTGCGCCGATAATCTGCTGCCTGCCCCACCTCCGTCGCCCAGAACTTATCCAGGACCACCGCAATGCACCGTGTCGCCATCAGTAGCACAGGACTCTACATACCGCCTGACGTCATCAGCAACGAAGAGCTGGTTGTTGCTTTCAACCGTTTTGCGGAGCTTGAGAATGCAAGGTACGCCACCGAAATCGAGGCCGGAACGCGCCCGCCCATCGCGCCCTCCAGCGTTGAGTTCATCGAAAAAGCCTCCGGCATCAAAAGCCGTTATGTGATGGAGAAATCCGGGGTGCTCGACCCGCAGCGCATGCGCCCGCGCCTGCCCACACGGCCCGACACGGAAATCTCGCTGATGGCCGAAATTGCGGTGGCGGCGGCACGCGATTCACTGCAACGTGCCGGCAAACGACCCGAAGATATTGACGGTGTCATTTGCGCTGCCGCCAATATGCAACGCGCCTACCCGGCCATGGCGGTTGAAATCCAGACCGCTCTGGGCATCAAGGGTTTTGGTTTCGATATGAATGTGGCCTGTTCATCGGCCACCTTTGCCATCGAGCTGGCTTTCAACGCCATCAAGACCGGGTCGGCTCGCGCCATTCTGGTGGTTGACCCGGAAATTACCTCGCCGCATCTGGCCTGGAAAGACCGCGACTGCCATTTCATCTTTGGGGACGTCTGCACCGCCATTCTGCTGGAACGGCTTGAAAATGCGCCGGCCGGCGCTTTTGAGGTGATTGGCACCCGTTTGCTCACCACGTTTTCCAACAACATCCGCAACAACGCCGGCTATATGTCGCGCAGCGAAGACCGCGATCCGGACGACCGCGACCAGCTTTTCTATCAGGAAGGGCGCAAAGTCTTCAAGGAAGTGTGCCCGATGGCGGCCGAACACATGACCCGGCACCTGGCTGAACACGCACTGACACCGGCCAATGTCCGGCGCTACTGGCTGCATCAGGCCAATCTGGCAATGAACCAGTTGATCAGCCGAAAACTGCTGGGTCGCGATGCGACGCCAGAGGAGGCACCGATGATTCTGGGCGAATTTGCCAATACGGCCTCAGCCGGTTCGATCATCGCCTTTCACCGCCACCATGACGACATCAAGCTGGGTGAAACCGGTGTCATCTGCTCGTTTGGTGCCGGCTATTCGATTGGCAGTGTGATCGTGCGCCGCACCTGACCCGAGCGCCTTCAGATCAGGTCGCGTTTCAGCCGGATTTCTTCAACCCTGGCGGTGCCCAGGGTGACGACCCTGATGCTCGACATCTCGCGCTTGAATCCGGCCAGTTCATGAAAGCGCAGGGCGCGCTCGCTGGCCAGTGGCAGCCACACCGTCACCTTGGTGCAGCCTTCTTCCTGCAAACCCTCACGGGCGGCGTCCCATAGCGCCAGGCCAACCCCCCGACCCCAATGGGTCGGCGCAACATAAATAGCCCAGATTTCGCCGGTGGCCGGGGGGGTGCCCTTGTCGCGCGACCGGTCAAAGCCGACAAAGCCAATCACCCTCCCTGCGTCCAGCGCCACCATCACCTGGGGCTCGCAGAACTCAATGGCTTCGCGCCACCAGGCCACACTGACGCGGGCCTGGAGTTGGGCAATGGCCGGGGCATCGCGCGGCGTTGCGGGCCGCACCTCGTGGCTGGACATACTGGACATGAGAAAAAAGCGCGGGGCGAGCCGCTGCCGGTAAAAAAATTGGAACTGGATTGTCGCCGCAATTCGGCGCCGTGCAGGAAACCTGCTTGACCGCAGCAAGACCGGCTGCATGACGACGGTTTCCTGCGCCGCCCTGGCGCCATAATTTATCCATCCCCCAAAACCGGAGCGCGCCACTCATGAATCTGACCGAATCCCTGCTGCATGCACTCAAAGACCATGGCGCACGCCAGATCTTTGGCATTCCCGGCGACTTTGCGCTACCCTACTTTCGCATCATTGAAGAGTCGCAGATTTTGCCGCTCTACACGCTGTCGCACGAACCCGGCGTCGGCTTTGCTGCCGATGCCTCGGCGCGCATCAACGCCGGCCTGGGCGTCGCCGCCGTCACCTACGGTGCCGGTGCGCTGAACATGATCAACTCGGTGGCTGCGGCCTTTGCCGAAAAGTCACCACTGGTGGTGTTGTCAGGCGGGCCGGGCAAGGGCGAGTCGCGCTCGGGCTTGCTGCTGCACCATCAGGCCAAGACACTGGATTCGCAGTTTCAGATCTTCAAGGAAATCACCTGCGATCAGGTGCGCCTGGACGATGCCGCGCGGGCGCCGGCCGATATCGCCCGCGTGCTGGCCAGCTGCCTGCGCCGCTCGGAGCCGGTGTATATCGAGATTCCGCGCGACATGGTGGCCCTGCCCTGCGCACCGGTGATACCTGAAGCGGCGCTGGCGCCCGACCAGGACGCACTCGACGCCTGCGTGGATGAAATTCTGGAGCGTCTGACCCGGGCCGCTTCACCGGTACTGATGGCCGGCGTTGAAGTGCGCCGTTACGGCCTGGAGACCAAGGTGGCCGAACTGTCGCGCCGCCTGGGCGTACCGGTGGTGACCAGCTTCATGGGGCGCGGCCTGTTGGCCGACCACAACGCGCCGCTGGTGGGTACCTACATGGGCGTGGCAGGTTTTCCGGAGGTTACGCATCTGGTCGAAAACTCAGACGGCCTGTTTTTGCTGGGTGAGATTATTTGCGACACCAATTTTGCCGTGTCGGAAACCAAGATCGACATGCGCAAGACGATCCAGGCGCTCAATGGCCGGGTCAACATCGGCTACCACACCTACGCGCAATTGCCGCTGGCCGCACTGGTGGATCGAATGCTGGAACGCGCCAGCGCTGGCGAGAAGGTTTTTTCAGTGCAGCGTCAGGTCTTTGCGCACGGCTTGCCGGCCGATGCGGCGCCCATCACGCCCACTGACATCGCCACCGCGGTGAACGACCTGATGGCACAGCACGGCAAAATGCCCATCGCCTCCGACATGGGCGACTGCCTGTTTACCGCCATGGAGATCGGGCACACCGCGCTGGTAGCGCCGGGCTACTATGCCACCATGGGCTTTGGTGTGCCCGCCGGGCTCGGCCTGCAAGCCGCCACCGGCCAGCGCCCGCTGATTCTGGTGGGCGACGGCGCCTTCCAGATGACCGGCTGGGAACTGGGCAACTGCAAACGCTATGGCTGGGACCCCATCGTGCTGCTGTTCAACAACGCCAGCTGGGAAATGCTGCGCACTTTTCAGCCCGAATCAAAGTTCAACGACCTGGGCCACTGGGGTTTTGCCGAAATGGCCGCCGGCATGGGCGGCGACGGCGTGCGCGTCAACACGCGGGGTGAACTCAAAGCCGCGCTGGACAAGGCCATGGCCACCCGAGGACGCTTTCAGCTGATCGACATTACCATCCCCGCGGGCGTACTGTCGACCACTCTGGCACGGTTTGTGGCGGGCGTGAAGCGGCTCAATACCGTCAAATAACTGCTATATATTTTGTAGCTTCTTACGCAAGCTGCACAAGCCTTTGCGTCCTAAATGCTACTGCGCCAGCACCTCCAAAATGGCAACCCCGGAGGTGCCACCGACGCCCTGAACAATCACGGTGTAAGGCCCGGGGCTCAGGGTCATCAGAATCGCGGATTCCATTGAATCGGTGGGTGCCTGACCGGTCGCACTGATGGCTGCGGCATTGGCTGCACTGCCCCAGTTGTCGTTGCTGGCAATCACTGTTGAGCCTGAGTACAGGCCTATGCTCGGGTTGGCCAATACGCCGGGTACACCAAAGGCTGCAAGCGAGGGGCCGCGCGCTCTGATCAATACGCTCTTGGGTATGGTCCCTGAGATGATGAAGCCGCCAATCATGACATTGGCCCCGGTTTGTACCCACCCCCGTGTGGAGATGTTGCTCAGTGGAGAGGCGGGGTTGTCGATTTCAAGCACCTCGACGATGCCCACCCCGGAGGTGCCGCCAACGCCAGTGACTATGGCGGTATAAGGACCTGGACTCAGGGTCGTCAGGATCGCCGACTCTAACGAATCAGTGGGTGCAAAGCCGGTGGCGCTGATGGCCGCCGCGTTGGCTGCACTGCCCCAGTTGTCGTTGCTTGCGATGTTTGTCGAACCTGAGTACAAGGCAACCGTCGGGTTGGCCAGTACACCGGGCACGCCAAAAGCGGCAAGCGAAGGGCCACGGGCACGGATCAGTACAGTCTTGGGAGTTGCGCCCGAGACGATGAAGCCGCCAATCATGACGTTGGCTCCGGTTCGCACCTGGCCACGGGCGGAGATGTTGGAGAGGGTTGAGCGAGCTGGGTCAACCGTGATGGTCTGCGTTATTGGCGGTGCAGCCAGGTAGCTCGCATTGCCAGCCTGGTCGGCAGTGATGCTGCAAGCGCCCACGCCAACACCAGTGAGGGTGCTGCCATTGCTGCCCGTGGCAGTACAGATCAGGGGCGTGCTGCTGGTAAAGCTCACCGCAAGGCCTGAGGTGGCGGTAGCACTGGCTGTGGTGGTGCCGCCGACCACTAGAGTGGTGGGCAACAAGCTGATCGTGCCAATGGTCTGGGTGCCCTGGCCAACCGCGATGGTCTGGGTTACCGGCGCTGCGGCCAAATAGTTTGCATTGCCAACCTGATTCGCTGTGATGCTGCAAGTGCCTACGCCAACGCCAGTGAGGGTGCTGCCATTGCTGCCCGTGGCAGTGCAGATCAAGGGCGTGCTGCTGGTAAACGTAACAGCCAGGAGCGAAGTTGCAGTGGCACTGGCCGTGGTGGTGCTGCCCACGGCGACCGTCGCTGGCGTGAAGCTGATGGTGCCGATGGTCTGCGTAGCCTGACCAACCGCGATGGTCTGGGTTACCGGCGCTGCGGCCAAATAGTTTGCATTGCCAACCTGATTCGCCGTGATGTTGCAAGTGCCTACGCCAACGCCAGTGAGGGTGCTGCCATTGCTGCCCGTGGCAGTGCAGATCAGGGGCGTGCTGCTGGTAAACGCAACAGCCAGGAGCGAAGTTGCAGTGGCACTGGCTGTAGTGGTGCCGCCGACCACTAGCGTAGCGGGCAGGAAGCTGATCATGCCTATGGTTTGGGTAGCTTGGCCAACCGCGATGGTTTGCGTTGCCGGCGCTGCGGCCAAATAGTTTGCATTGCCAACCTGATTCGCCGTGATGCTGCAAGTACCCGCGGCTACGCCAGTGAGGGTGCTGCCATTGCTGCCCGTGGCGGTGCAGATCAATGGCGTGCTGCTGGTAAACGCAACAGACAGGAGCGAAGTTGCAGTGGCACTGGCTGTAGTGGTGCCGCCGACCACTAGCGTAGCGGGCAGGAAGCTGATCGTGCCTATGGTTTGGGTAGCTTGGCCAACCGCGATGGTTTGCGTTGCCGGCGGCGCAGCCAGGTAGCTCGCATTGCCAGCCTGGTCGGCTGTGATGCTGCAAGTGCCCACGCCAACACCAGTGATGGTGCTGCCATTGCTGCCCGTGGCAGTACAGATCAAGGGCGTGCTGCTGGTAAACGCAACAGCCAGGAGCGAAGTTGCAGTGGCACTGGCCGTGGTGACGGTGCCCACGGTTACCGTCGGTGGCGTGAAGCTGATGGTGCCGATGGTCTGGGTGCCCTTGGGTGTGACGCTGTTCGATGCCACAGAGGCCGCGCTGGTCAAACTTGCTGCATTGGTCGCAGTGACCGTGAATGTATAGGACGCGCCATTGGTCAGACTGCTCACCGTGATCGTGCAAGCCGCCGGGCCGGCGCAAGTCCCCGATGCCCCTCCCGGATTGGCGGTGGCAGTATAAGTACTGATCGGCGCGCCACCGTCGGAGGCCGGGGCAGTAAATGTGACGCTGGCCTGGGCGTTGCCGGCAATGGCGCTTGGCGCGGTCGGCGCATCCGGCACACAGGGGCCAGACCTGAAAGTGGCGTCGTTGCCCGTGGCAATGCCACCGACGTTGACGGCCTTGACCCGGAAGTGGTAAAGGATATTGCAGCTCAACCCGCCAATGTTCACGGCGACCGGGGTCGCGCCGGATCCGGCACCGACTGTGCCGCCTGTAGTGGCAGCAATATTGGTGCCATAGGCGGCGGTTGTGCCGAAATCAAAACTTGCCGAGGTCATGGAGCCGTTGTCATTGACACTGCCGTTGAGCGTAGCGCCGGTGGCGCTTATCCCCGAGGCCGCCGCGGTAACCGCACCCGGTGGTCCAAGCACCGTCAGGCTCAGCGGCGTGGACGTTGACGTCGAGTATCTTGCTTCGCCGCCGTAAATTGCGGAAATTGAGTGCGTGCCAACCGACAGCGATGTGGTTGTCAGCAATGCCTGCGCACTGGCGTCCAGTGTCCCGGACCCCAGTGTCACCAGGCCATCCATGAACGTGACCGTTCCGGTTGGCGTGGCAATGCCCGAAGCTTGCGTCACCGTCGCACTCAGCGTGATCGCCTGGCCGAACGTTGACGGATTCAGCGACACGCCAATCCCGGTCGAAGTGCCCTGCGGCACGACTGAAAAACTACCGCCAAGGGTAAGTGCGTAATTGCCGTACCGTGGGAACACCGAGCCGCCCGTCCCCGAATAGCTGGTGACCACAAGAAAGTAACTCGTGTTTGCGGCCAGCCCGGTCTTGATGATCCGTGCGTGCGGATAGCCTGCGCTGTCGTCGTCTGCAGCCAGGATATTGGTCAGCGGTGCCGCCGGGTTGAACGACGAATAAAGCGCGAGAAAGGAATCAAACTGCGTCGTTCCATTGACGCTGACCGTGAGCGTATCGCCAATAGCGGGTGTTCTTATTTCGAGCACTTCATAGGGCAGCCCATCGTTGAGCGAATCGAGGTAACTCCCGGCGCCGTCGGGGTTATCGCTGATGCGGTTCCAGGTGGGATAGCTGGCCTGCAGGTTGCCGCTGACGACAATCGCTGCATCGGCGGCACCCGAAAAACAGAATGCGGCCGTTACCGCCAGCAGGGCTCTAACAAGTTTGTAGCGCATATTCCTGTCCTTGTTGATCACTGGCGCGGCGGAAAAACGCCCTGCAGCGCAATGATGCAGTTCAGGGTGACATAAGGCATCATGTTGTTGTGGCCTTGCCCGCCACCGCTACTGGAGAGCGCGGCAACCGACATGGCGGCAGAGGCACTGCTGCCATAGGCCTTGCCCGGGGCCGATGGCCCATGCAGATTGCTTGCGGCACTGGTAGCGTCTGCGCTGGTATCCACGGCCGCAATCATATGGCTGTGGGCCGGAATCTCGCTCACGTTCAGGGCGTGCGTTTCCTCGCCGCCGCTCTGCCCCTGACCATAGTTGGACAGCCCTGGGCCTTGTCCGGCATTGACCATGAGTCGCCCCTGCATGTCGGGCAGCGCGAAATTGGTCTGGCCATTGCCGCCGTAGGTCGTGCCAAGGAGTGAAAACAGTGCGGTATTCTGGGCGAGTGAAAGCAGCTGGCCGTTGCAGAACGCCCAACCCCGGGGCGCGAAGTTATACGGCACCCACATCATCTGGCCAATGTACTGGTCAACGGCTTCGGCCCGCACCAAAGTGGCCTGCAATCCAAGGTCAAGCAACAGGCTCGCGGCAACCAGGTATTTGCATAATTTTCGGTTCATGTTGCTACCCCTGATGCCGTCAATTGGGACTGGGAAATATGCCCTGAAGTGCGATGACGCAGTTCAGAGCGATGAAGGGCTTCATGTTCTCATGCGCTTGCCCGCCTCCGGCAGAACTGACCGAGCCGGCCATCATCGTTGTTGATGCCAGGCTGCCATAGGCGCTGCTACCGTCACTGGTCTTGGCCGGAACCTTGCCCGCCGGGCTGGTCTCGGTGGCTTCGCGTGGATCGGCCATCAGGGCATGGCTGTGGCTGGGCAGCTCGGCCAGCGTCAACACGTGGCTCTCGGCTCCGGCCCGCTCGCCAAGAACGTGGCCGGAGCCGACGTGGATTGGCGCGCGGCTGCGCAGATCGGGCAGTGCAAAGTTGACTCTCCCGTCGCCACCAAAGGTTGTGCCCATCAGAGAAAACAAGGCCTGGTTTTGAAGGATCGGCAGCAACTGGCCGTTGCACGATGCCCAACCGCGCGGCGCGAAATTGAATGCAACCCAGCGGACCTCGCCCAGGAACGCCTGTGCCTGGACGAACTGCGGCGCGAGCGCGCCGATCAATAGCAGCAAGAGCGCTACCCATCTGAGCCGCATCGGGTGCCTGTTTTTCATGGTCGCGCTCCTCACTTAAATTACTGGCTGGGGAAAATCCCAAAAAGGGAGATGCAGCACTTGGCCGCGAGATAAGGTTGCAGATTGTTATGCGGTTGCGACCCCCCGGCCGAACCAACAGCAGCGGCACCCAATGTCGTGTTGGCTGCAGCCGTGCTGTAGAGCGGCGCGCTGACCGGGCCGACGATCTTGTTGGTCGGCGAGGCAGATTGTTCCACGCCAGTATGAACCTGCACCTGGTGGTTGTGCGAGGGCATTTGCGAGCTTGCCAGCGGCACCGCTTCTACCCCGCCCGATTCGCCCAGCGACCGGAGCGACAGACCGGGGCCGGTTCCCGTGTGAACCATGGTTCTTCCAGCAATATTGGGCAAGGCAAAAGTGTTCTGTCCGTCGCCACCGTAGGTTGTTCCGATGAGTGCAAACAGCGTCGAATTGTCGGCGATGGAGATGATCGCGCCATTGCATTCGGCCCAGCCTGCAGGACAAAAATTCCAGCCGCCACAGACCACTTCTCCAACGTAGGGTGGGTCGGCGCGCGCGCTTTGCGGCAGGCCCAAACTGCCAACCGCGGAAACAAGAGTCAGAGCGAGAATTCGCCGTAGTCCATGACCGCCAAAAGCATTCGTACTCATCGCGATATCCCCCATCCTGATTGCTATTGATGCCGCCGTTGCCCGCCGCCATTCTGACACACCCAGTGGCGCGCCGCGTTTACTTCTTGCGCTGCACAAACAGGTTGCGCCTGGCGTCCGCCGGGTTGGCGAAAGTGACCAGCCCGTTGCTGACCTTGCCCATCACCAGCATATTGGCGCTGATGGCGTCCTTGTCGTCGATGGAGAACGGTTTGTCGTAAGTGCCCACCACGCCGTAGTAGACGCGTTTGATGTTCTCCAGTGCGGCCTTGATGGCCGGTCCGTTGAGGGCGCTTTGGCTCCCGCCGCGCACGTCAAACAGGGCATACATCAGCAAATAGGTGGTGTCGTAGGCCTGGGCTGCGGCCATCGGCACCGCCATGACCTGGTTGAACTTGCGCTTGTAGGCGGTGAGGAACGATGCCCGGCGCTCATTACTGGGCTCTGCAATGAAGGTTTGCGCCATCAGCGCTCCCTCGGCAGCGTCTTTACCGCCATTGATGAAGAACGGGAAGGATAGCGGCCATGCGCCCACTTGCGGTACAGCCCATTTCAGGTCTTTGCGGCCCAGGGCAATCACGGCGTTCTCGGTGCCCACGGTGTAGCTGAAGATGACATTGGCTCCGGCGGCTTTGGCCGCGCTCAGCTCTTCCTGCAGATCTTTCACACCCAGGTCGAAGCGGGCGATGTGCACGGCCTTGATGCCTTTGGCCGCCAGGGCGGCCTCCACGTCTTTCAGCCCGGCTTCACCGTAGCCGGTGGTGTCGGCAAAGACGGCAACCTTTTTCCAGCCCTTGGCCAAAATATGATCCACTACAAACGGGGCCTGAATGCCATCGCGCGCCGAGGTGCGAAAGATGTAGCTGCCGGGCCCCGGGTACCTGGCGGTGAGCGGCGTGCCAGTGGCACAGGGGATCAGCAAGGGCATCAGCGCGTTCTGAAACACCTCCAGCGATTTGGCGGCAACGCCGGTGTTGCAAAAGCCGATGGTGGCGGTCACGCCCTCGGTCGCCAGTTCACGGGAACCTTTGAGCCCCACGTCCGGGATGCCCTGATCGTCTTTCACCACCAGCGCCAGCGGCCGGCCCAGAAAGCCGCCACCGGCGTTGATCTGCTCGGTGGCCAGCTGCACGCCCTGCAACATCAGCAAACCAAAATCAGATGACGGCCCTGTGAAGGGCCCGATGACGCCGATTTTGAGCGGCGCGCCGGTTTGGGCCTGGGCGCTGGCAGGCAGCCAAGCTACCACGGCGCCCCAAAAGAGGCCAGCGGCGGCAAGGGCGGACAGTGTGAAGCGGCGGCTGGAACGGGCGTGCATACGGAACTCCGGATTGTGTTGATCGATTCTCAAGCGGCAAGTTAATGCGGTCATGGTGGCTTACCCTTAGCGGCGGCGGCACTGTCAGGTGTCCGTCAGCCGTACAAAATTTGGTGCTCAACCCATCTTTGTGTCAAAGCAGGCTTCGCCTCATTTTGACCACGATGCCAATGCCGCCACCCGTCAACTCGCCCACAAAGTCGATTTCCTGCGCCATCGCGGCGGACGTGACGGTGCCGCGGCTTGATCACCTACTGCTGGGGCAGCAAAACGACCTGCACATAGTTGTCCTGGCGCAGGTAGCGCCTGGCAGCTGCTTGCACATCGGCCTGACTCAAGCCAGCCACGTCCTGCTCGTAACTCAGCACCCTGGCGAGGTCTCTGCCGTACAGCACCGAGCCGTGCAACTTGTCCAGCCAGTAGCCGTTTTCACGCAGCGCCTTGCGGTGCCCAATCAGCCAGTTTTGCTTGACCTTGTCGAGATCAGCAGCGTCGGGGCCAGCGACTTGCAGCTTCTGGATTTCACCCATTGCTGCGGCTATGACCTTGTCCACGTTGTCAGGTCCGCAAGGCAATGACATCGACAAATGGTAGTTCGGGTACGGCACATCGTTGAGGCCACCGCCTATGCCGCCACCATAAATCAGCGTCAGCCTTTCGCGCAACACATCGACGATTTTGATGTTGAGTACATCCACCATCGCACTCACGCGCATGCGCTCTTCGGGCGAGTCGGTGGCGGGGCCTGCGAAGGTGATGGACACCATAGCCTTGGGCTCGGTTCCGGCGCGCACTTCTTTCTTCACCACACCGGTCACCGGGCGGATGCCCAGGTCCACGTACTTGATCGGCAGGTCACCTACCGGCAGGCTGGCCAGGTAAGTGGCCAGCAAGGGCTTGACCACCTCGGGCTTGAAGCTGCCCACCAAAATAAAGGTAAAACCCCTGGCGCTGGCAAAGCGCTGCTCGTAAATGGCCTGGATGTGATCGAGCTGCAGTCCCTCAAAGATCTCTGCCCGCGGGGTCAGCAATACCCGGGGATGGCTGTTGTACAGCGTGGTCAGCATAGCGTCGTTGTAGATGGCTTGCGGGCTCACCATGGCGTTCCTGGTGGCATCGCGCAAGCGGGTCACAAGGGACTGGAACAGATCGGCATCCCGGCGCGTACTGCCAAACTTCAAGTGAACCAGTTGTAGCAGCAACTCCAGATCAGCATTGCTGCTATTGCCGCCAACCCACTCCTTGTCGGCGTCCAGATTGGCAGACAGGCTCAGCACTTTGCCCGCCAGCATTTTTTGCAGCTCTAGCGGCGTAAACTTGGCCAGGCCCATCGCGCCCACAACCAAGCTGGCGTAGCCGGCGTTGTATTTGTCCGCCACCGGATACAGCGACTGCCCGCCAAACCGGCCTGCGCCCAACAAAATCTCGTCGTTCTTGAAGTCGGTCGTTTTCAGGATGACCTTCACACCGTTGGAGAGCTCAAGCTCGGTGAAGTCCATGGCTTCATTGCGGCGTTCCGCCACGATGCGGCCCGGCTTGGGCAGCTGGCTCATGAAACTGGTGGCAAGTGCCTTCTCGACATTGGCCACTACCACCGTCTGCTCGGCCTGTTTCACCGCGTTCAGAAGTTGCGCGTCCTTGGGTGGTTTGGAGTCGGGGCTGTCGGTGCCGGCATAAACCACCAGCTTGGCCGCCTTGTCCGGAATTACACTGCGGGCAAACGCATTGACTTCGGCTAGGCCGATGGTGGGCAGCATCTCCTGGGCATAGGCCAGCTCATTGGTGACGCCAGGAATTGACTCTTTCAGCAGGAAGTTGCGGATGTACTCGCCAGCGTAAGTGTCCGAGTTGGTCTTGCCCAGTTCTGCAACCGCCTGTTCCAAAAATCGCAGTGCTATTTTTTTGCTGCGCTCCAGTTCATCCGGGTTAAAGCCAAACTGGCGCGCACGCTCGTTTTCCTGCACCAGCGCCGCAATGGCTGGCTCGGAACCAAGACGCCCCAGCAATGCGGAGGCACCAAACCAGCGGTAGCCCGGCATCGCAGCCGACAGGCCGCTGCCACCGCCCACAAACGGCGGGTTGGCCTGCTGGGTCAATTCCTGCATGCGCTGGCCCAGCATCATGCCAAACAACTGCTCCAACGTCTTTTGCCGGACGTCGCCCAGTGTGAACACCGGCTTGTCCACCATCACCGGGGACAGCATCTGAATCACATTATTGGTAGCTTCCTTGTCGGTGGCCACAACGGCTTCGGAAACCGTGCGCACCGGAATCTCGGGATAAGTTCTGGCGCGCTCGGGCACCGGGTTTTGCAGCTGTGAGAAGTTGGCTTCAATCAAGGCCCGCGCGTCGGCAGGCTCAATATCACCGACCACCACCACGGCCATCAGGTTGGGGCGGTACCAGTCTTTGTAAAAACGCTTCACGGCCTCGAACTTGAAGCCCTTGAGGTTGTCCTCGGTGCCAATGGGCAGGCGCTCGGCGTACTTCGATCCGCTGAATATCCTGGGAAACAAAATCTTGTTCATGCGGTCCTGGGCGCCTTTGCCCAGACGCAACTCCTCCAGCACGATGGAGCGTTCTGAATCGATATCGGGGTCCTGAAAACTCACGCCGCCAGCCCAGTCGGCAAGCACAAGAAAGCCTTTTTCCACGGCCTCGCGCCTGTCGGTGGGCAGGGGCAAGATGTAGACGGTCTCGTTGAAGCTGGTGTAGGCATTCAGGTCGGCGCCAAACTTCAGTCCGACGGACTGCAGGTATGAGATCAGCTCATGCTTTTTGAAATGCGTGGAGCCATTGAAGGCCATGTGCTCCACAAAGTGGGCCAGGCCGCGCTGGTCATCGTCCTCCAGTACCGAGCCGGCCTTGACCACCAGCCGCAACTCCAGGCGTTTTTCCGGGCGGTTGTTCTTCTGGATGTAGTAGGTCAGGCCATTGTCCAGGCGGCCCACCTGAACCTGGGGACCAACAGGCACCGTGTCCTTAAGGTTGAGCGCGGCTTGCGCCACCGCGCACCCCACCCAAAATATCAAACCCCAGGCCAGTTTGACCGCGTAATGATTAAACATCTGCATCCCGGAAGAATTGAAGAGGGCAGAGCATAGCAGTCGATTTGGTAACGCGCAGGTAACCCCGAGCCCCGCAATCTCTATTCGAAGTCACTCACCGTTGGCCAGCAGGGTGCGGATTGGGGTGGCGGGCGATTTCTGGGCGTTTGACAGCATGAGGCCGCCACCCCAATCCGCACCCCGTCACTCATATATGCTACAAAATCAATAGCTGCCCACGCTTATTGCACGGGCGTTTGAAGCCAAAATGTCTTGTAAATTACGCAACCCAGGCACATTCGCAGGTGAAGTGGCGCAAAAACTGCGGCTGCTTGGTGATCTTCACGCCGCGGATGCTGCTCGACTTTTCTTTCACCTCAGCAATCACCTCGGCGGCGTAGTCAAAGTGGCTTTGCGTGTACATGCGCCGCGGAAAGGCCAGCCGCACCAGCTCCATACTATGGTAAGTCTCGACGCCGCTGGCCAGGCGCTTGCCAAACATCACCGAGCCAATTTCCACACCGCGAATGCCACCCTCCAGATACAGCGCGTTGCATAAGGCCCAGGCCGGGTAGTGTTCGATGGGCATGTTGGGCAACACGGTTTTTGCGTCGATGTAGACAGCGTGGCCACCGGTGGGTTTGACAAAACCCATGCCCGCTGCTTCGAGCCGCTCGCCCAGGTACTCGGCGGTGCGCAGGCGGTAGCGCAGGTAATCTTCCTGCATGCCCTCCTCCAGCCCGACGGCCAGCGCTTCCAGGTCGCGCCCGGCCAGGCCACCGTAGGTTGGAAAGCCCTCCATCATGATCAGGCCATTGCGCACCGCGTCCATCCACTCCTCGGCGCGCAGCACGATAAAGCCGCCAATGTTGACCATGCCGTCTTTCTTGGCGCTCATGGTGGCGCCGTCGGCGTAGCTGAACATCTCCTGCACGATCTGCTTGATCGGCGTGTTTTCATAGCCACTCTCGCGCATCTTGATGAACATGGCGTTCTCCGAAAAACGGCAGACGTCCATGATAAAAGGCTTGCCGTATTTCTTGAGCAAGGCGGCGTAGGCGCGGATATTGGCCATCGACACGGGCTGGCCGCCGCCGGTGTTGTTGGTCACGGTAATCATGCCAAACGGAATGCGCGGGCTCTGCGCTTTGAGCAGGCTTTCGGCGCGCTCCAGATCAATATTGCCCTTGAACGGGTGAATGGTTGACGGTTGCAGCCCTTCGGCAATCACCAGATCAACAGCCTCGACCCCGAGGTACTCCAGGTTGGCGCGCGTGGTGTCAAAGTGGCAGTTGTTGGGGACCAGGTCGCCTTTTTTGCAAACCGCCGTAAACAGCACTTTCTCGGCCGCTCGGCCCTGGTGCGTGGGCACAAAATATTTCATGCCGGTAATGTTCTGGATCACTGCCTCCAGTCGGTAAAAGCTGCGCGCACCGGCGTAGCTCTCGTCGCCCTCCATGATGGCGCCCCATTGGCGCGACGACATGGCGCCGGTGCCGGAGTCGGTCAGCCAGTCAATCAGCACGTCTTCGGCGCGCAGCTTGAAGACATTGAGTTTGGCGGCCTCCAGCAATTGCTCGCGCTCGGACCGGGTGGTCATGCGGATGGGTTCGATGCTCTTGATACGAAACGGTTCAATCAGGGTTTTAGGCATGGCGTTGGATTGGTAGTTGGGAACAGGGCGCAAAGTTATCATCGCCGAATTGACCGTGGTGTCGGGTATTGCCAACACATCCGAAATATTTCGGGCCTGCCAACGATAATCAACGCGTCAGCCCTGATTCGGCGGGGCGGACTTTTCAACCTCAGGAGCAGAAAAATGGCAAAAGGTCAGCAAAGCAACAAGATGGTCAAAAAACCCAAGAAGGACACCGCGCCACCCAAACCGGTGTCGCCCGATGCGGTGCGCCCCACCGTCACCACCGTGGTGCCGGTGCGCGGCAAGCTGAAGAATGCGCCTGGCAAGAGCTAACCATCGAGTTTGAGGAGCCCGGTTGCCGCGATGCCAACGCACTCGCGGTACTTTATGCAGACGATGCGCTGCTGGTACTCGACAAGCCGGCCGGTCTGCTGTCGGTGCCGGGTCGCGGCGCCGAAAAACAGGACTGCCTGAGCGCGCGGGCGCAACGCCTTTACCCCGATGCGCTGGTGGTGCACCGGCTTGACATGGCAACCTCGGGTTTGATGCTGATGGCGCGTGGCAGCGCGGCACAGCGCGCCCTGAACCATGCTTTTGCCACCCGCGCCGTCAACAAACGCTATGTCGCCGTGGTGGACGGCCAGCTCAAGGCGCAGCCCCAGCACTGGG
Source organism: uncultured beta proteobacterium (assembly GCA_963750815.1). Lineage (GTDB taxonomy): Bacteria > Pseudomonadota > Gammaproteobacteria > Burkholderiales > Burkholderiaceae_C > Rhodoferax. The sequence continues at coordinate 2,060,358 of CAVVRS010000002.1, read as the reverse complement.
GTGTCGTCAACCTGCCCATTGCGCTGGACTGGCCGAACCGGCCCCGGCGCATCATTGACGAGTTGCTGGGCAAACCCAGCGTAACGCGCTGGCGTGTGCTGTCGTGCAACGCGGTTGACAACACGACGCGGGTCGAACTCGAACCGGTCACCGGACGCTCACACCAGTTGCGCGTGCACCTGCAGGCGCTTGGGCACGCCATTGTTGGCGACGCACTGTACGGCGGGCCACGCATTCAGGCGCTGGCAGGGCGCCTGCTGTTGCATGCCAGCGCCATTGAACTCAATCATCCGGCAAGCGCGCAGCCGATGCGCTTTGTCAGCGCCGTGTGTTTCTGAAAATCAGACCGACGCCTTGATCGGTTTCAGCCCCACTGTCACGTCACCGCACTGGGCCCGTTGCCGCAGCGCGTGCTCCATCACCACCAGCGCCAGCATGGCTTCGGCAATCGGTGTCGCACGAATGCCGACACACGGGTCATGTCGCCCTTTGGTGCTGACCTCGGTGCTTGCACCGTTGACGTCAATCGATTCGCGTGGCGTGAGGATGGAACTGGTCGGCTTGACGGCAATCGACAACTCCAGATCCTGCCCACTGCTGATGCCGCCCAGCACGCCGCCGGCATTGTTGGTCCTGAAACCCTGCGGCGAGAGCGCGTCGCCGTGCGTACTGCCGCGCTGCGCCACACTGGCAAAACCGGCACCAATTTCGACACCTTTGACGGCGTTGATGCCCATCATGGCGTAGGCGATGTCGGCGTCCATCTTGTCAAACAGCGGCTCACCCAGTCCAACCGGCACGTTGGACGCGCAAACCCGAATGCGGGCGCCGCAAGAGTCACCCGCCTTGCGCAGCGCCTCCAGGTAATCTTCCAGCGCCGACACATCGGCCACCGGTGCAAAAAATGGATTATTGGGGACAAACTCCCACGACTCAAAGGCGATAGGCAACTCGCCCATCTGTGTCATGCAGGCGCGAAACAACGTGCCGTATTTCTCAAACAACCATTTCTTGGCGACCGCACCGGCCGCCACCATGGGCGCCGTCAGGCGTGCCGACGAGCGGCCACCGCCACGCGGATCGCGGATACCGTATTTCTGGAAATAGCTGTAGTCGGCGTGCCCGGGCCGGAAAGTCTGCAAAATATTGGCGTAGTCCTTGCTGCGCTGGTCGGTGTTTTTGATCAGCAGGCAAATCGGCGTGCCGGTGGTCTTGCCTTCGTAAATGCCGCTCAGAATTTCGACCGCATCGGGCTCATTGCGCTGCGTCACGAACTTGGAGGTGCCGGGACGCCGCCGGTCCAGATCAGGCTGGATGTCGGCCGTGCTCAGGAGCATGCCCGGCGGACAGCCGTCAATCACACAGCCAATGGCCGGACCGTGGGATTCACCAAAATTGGTGACTGCGAATAAGTTTCCAAAGGTGTTGCCGCTCATGGCGGCGATTATCGCCCGACGATTAGTTCAAGTAGAAGCGATCACACAGTAAGCGCCTCGCCTGGGCCGAGGGCGCTGTGGCCGATGGTTACGCGAATGTCCTCCGCCCTGCGGGCTCCCCCTTTATTTCGCTGCACCATCCACCCCAGCGCTCACGAATCCAGCAGGGGAAATGGGGTCGGGGGGAAAATATGCAAAATCAGCCTGTACCCGCCGCGAAACGCGCGTGTACAGCTACAACTTCTGTAGCATTCATCGCCCGCGTTGCCGCGTCGCATTCAAGAAATTCGTGAAGGGGACTGCGGGGAGTAGGTACGATTTTCCGCGTTGCAGCGATTGCAGTCTTGCGCCATTGGCTTCCAGTTTGATAGGATAACTCCGCTGAAGCTAACCGGACATTCGTTGGGTAGGACGCCGCGATGTTGCAATTGAGGTTGCTCGCGGTGATGGCAGCGGTCACTTACGCGTTCAGCGTTTAGGCACTTGTCAACCCGACTCAGGTCGGCAAGGCGCTCAGCGCAGTGAGGTAAAGGAGGAGGCCGCAGGCCGGGGGACACGAACGGCGTTGGGTGCCATGCCGGTATGGCCCACAGTTACACTCTTTCGCATTGACTGCGTTTGGAGAACCACATGCCCGGCTACGCTGACCCCGGCTTTGACACCCTGGCCCTGCACGCTGGTGCTGCGCCCGACCCCGCGACCGGTGCGCGGGCCGTGCCGATCCATCTCACCACCTCCTTCGTCTTCGAGTCCAGCGACCATGCCGCTGCGCTCTTCAACCTGGAGCGCGCAGGCCATGTGTACTCGCGCATCAGCAACCCGACCAATGCGGTACTGGAGCAGCGCGTTGCCGCGCTGGAGGGCGGCATTGGCGCCATCAGCACGGCCAGCGGCCAGGCGGCGCTGCACCTGAGCATCGCCACCTTGATGGGCGCGGGCTCACACATCGTGGCCAGCACCGCGCTGTATGGTGGCTCGCAAAACCTGCTGCACTACACGCTGCGCCGCTTTGGCATTGAGACCACTTTCGTGAAGCCAGGTGATATCGACGGCTGGCGCGCTGCCGTGCAACCCAACACGAAACTGTTTTTTGGTGAAACCGTGGGTAATCCGGGGCTGGATGTGCTCGACATTGCCACCGTCTCAAGCATCGCGCACGAAGCCGGCGTGCCATTGCTGGTGGACTCGACGCTGACCTCGCCCTGGCTCATCAAACCGTTTGACCATGGCGCCGATCTGGTCTACCACTCGGCCACCAAATTCCTGAGCGGCCACGGCACGGTGATTGGCGGCATCGTGGTGGACGGTGGCACATTTGACTGGGAAAAGTCAGGCAAATTCCCCGAGTTGACCGAGCCTTATGCCGGCTTTCACAACATGGTGTTCAGCGAAGAGTCGACAGTGGGCGCCTTCCTGCTGCGGGCCCGGCGCGAGGGTCTGCGCGACTTTGGTGCCTGCCTGAGCCCGCATTCGGCGTGGCTTATTTTGCAAGGCATCGAGACCTTGTCGCTGCGCATGGAACGCCACATGAGCAACACCCAGAAGGTGGTGGCGTTCCTGGCCAGCCAGCCCTTCGTTTCGCGCGTCGGCCATCCGCTGCTGGAAACCCACCCCAGCCACGCACTGGCGCAAAAGCTGCTGCCGCGCGGTGCTGGCTCGGTCTTCAGCTTTGACCTCAAGGGCAGCCGCGAACAAGGCAAAAAATTTGTCGAAAGCCTCAAGGTCTTCAGCCACCTGGCCAATGTGGGCGACTGCCGCAGCCTGGTGATCCACCCGGCCAGCACCACGCACTTTCGCATGAGCGACGAGGCGCTGGCAGCCGGTGGTATCACGCAGGGAACCATTCGCCTGTCGATCGGGCTGGAAGACGCGGATGACCTGATTGACGACCTGAAGCGCGCGCTCAAAATTGCGGAGAAACCATGAAACTCACCGTCAATGGCCACAGCACCTATTGCTACACGGGCGGCAAAGCCTTCGACGCGGCCAAACCGACCGCGATTTTCATTCACGGCGTGTTGCATGACCACAGCGTCTGGATTTTGCAGACGCGTTATCTGGCCAATCATGGCTGGAACGTGCTGGCTCTCGATCTGCCCGGTCATTGCCGCAGTGCCGGCGAGCCGCCGGCCAGCGTTGAAGCGGCGGCCGATTTTGTCATCGCCTTGATGGCGGCGGCCGGGCTTGAAAAAGCCGCCCTGGTTGGCCACAGTTTCGGCTCGCTGATTGCACTGGAAGCCGCCGCCCGGGCGCCGCAGCGCGTCAGCCAGCTGGTGCTAGTGGGCACCGCTTTCCCGATGAAGGTCTCGCCCCTGCTGCTGGAGGCCTCCGTCAAGGAGCCCATGAAGGCGCTGGCGATGGTGAATATCTTCTCGCGCTCAACACTGGCGCCGCCCCCCTCGGCCCTCGGGCCGGGTACCTGGGTTTATGGCGCATCCATGGCGCTGGGGCGGCGGGTACTGGCCAGCAACAGCCGCGTCAACGTCTTTTACACCGGCTTCAAGGCCTGCGACAGCTATGCCAACGGTGACACCGCGATAACGCAGGTGGCCTGTCCGGTGTTGTTTGTGCTGGGCAGCATGGACCAGATGACACCGCCCAAGGCGGCGCAAGGTCTGGTGCAAAAAGCAAAAAATGCCCGGGTTGTCTATCTGCCCGGTGGCCACCACCAGATGAACGAAACACCCGAGCCCATGCTGGCGGCACTGACGGACTTTCTCAAGCCCCCGGAGAAGATCGGAATTGCTACGTAATTTATAGCGCGTCACGCAACATCAGCTTGGTCCAGAGGCTGTTTTGCCATAATTTTTGCGTCGTTGCCTCGGCTCGCAGCAACAACGCGCTGAGCAGCGGCGCCAGTGGCGTGGTGTCCGGTTCGGCCAGCGGCACGTAGCGTGCGGCGACTTCCGCAGGCGCCTCCTGCAGCAAACCAATCCAGTCCAGCGCCAGCAGGGTTTCCAGAATCGGCTCGAGTTGCAGCGTGTCAACCCGCAGCAAGGCCGACAGCTGGTCAATCGTCAGGCCACGGTCAACTCTGGCGCGCACCCGATCGAGCTGTTGCAAGGCCTCCAGCGCGAGCTGAAACTGCAGACCGTGCGAACGGGCACGACGTTCCAGCCCGGTCAGCAGGCTGGGCAGGTAGGCGGCAATGACCGCCCCCAGCAACACTATGACCCAGGCCACGTAGATCCAGATGAGAAGGATCGGAACGGTGGCAAAAGCCCCGTACATCACCGAGTAAGTTGGCACCTTGCTCAAGTACACGGTCAGCACTTTTTTGGCCACCTCAAAACCGGCCGAAACAAAAAGGCCGCCGCTCCAGGCGTGTGCCCATTTGACCTGCGTGTTGGGCACATAGTGGTACATCGCTGCCATCGCCCACGCCATCAGGAAAAACTGCAACACGTCGAGCAGTAACTGGACGCCACCCGGCATCACGCCGACCAGGCCACGGGAGGCCGAAAGGGCGTAAGACGTGATGCTCAGGCTGACGCCCAGCAACAGCGGCCCCAGCGTAATGCCGGCCCAGTAAACCAGCACGCGTTGCCCCAGGGACCGCGGTGTGCGCACGCGCCAGATGCTGTTGAGGGTACGGTCAATTGTCAGGATAAGCGCCAGCGCGGTAGTCAACAGAAGCGCCACACCGGCAACGCCGAGCTTGCTGGCCTGGCCGGCAAATTGCGTCAGGTAACCCAGCACCTGACGCGCAATGTTGTCAGGAATCAGGCTTTCCATCAGCCACTGCTGCAGCACGACCTGAAACCTGGCAAACATCGGAAAGGCGGTAAACACCGCCAGCGCCACGGTAATGAGAGGTACCAGGGCAATGATGGTGGTGAAGGTCAGGCTGCTGGCGGTCAGGCCTAGGCGGTCCTCGCGGAACCTCTCGCGCAGCGTCAGTGCCGTGCTGCGCCACGGAAAATGCGACAGGGCTTGAAACAGGTCGTCAAAACCCTGGAAAGCAGTTTTCCGGGGTGGGCGCCCGGGATTGGATGGCAAACTCATGGCCGCTATGATGCCACTGCAATGACGACCGAACTAAAAACATCACCGACCCTGGTCAAGCTGACCCGTCAACTGGCGGTCGGCAGCGTGCTGGGGCTGATTGTGCTGGGTCTGGCCTGGGAGCTGTTTTTGGCGCCGCTGCGCCCGAATGGCTCGTGGCTGGCGCTCAAGGTATTGCCGTTGTGCATCCCCCTGGCCGGTCTGCTGAAAAACCGCATGTACACCTACCGCTGGGTCAGCTTGATGGTCTGGGTTTACTTCATTGAAGGCGCGGTACGCGCTTACAGCGACCGCGCGCCGGGCAGCTATCTCGCCCTGCTAGAAGTGCTGCTGTGCCTGACACTGTTTACCGCTTGCGCCCTGCATGTTCGTTTACGGTTGCGACCCGCCACCGGGAAAGTTTGAATCATGCAATCCCTGCTCAATGAACTTCGCCATATTGTGGGTGCCGCCCACGTCTACACCGATGGCGACCTGACGGCCTGGGAGCAAGACTGGCGCAAGCGTTCCCGCGGCAAAGCGCTGGCCATCGTGCGCCCGGCGGCCACCGCCGAGGTGGCCCGGGTGGTCAAGGCCTGCGCTGCCTTTCGCGGCAGCCACCCGGGCAGCAGGGTCAGCATCGTGCCACAGGGCGGCAACACCGGTCTGGCGGTCGGTGCCACGCCCGATGGGTCAGGCCATCAGATTGTGTTGAGTCTGCAACGCATGAACGCGGTGCGCAACCTCGACGTGGACAACCTGACCATGACGGTCGAGGCCGGCTGCATTTTGCAGCACCTGCAGGAATGCGCAGAAGCCGCCAATCTGCTCTTTCCGCTGAGCATGGCGTCGCAAGGCACTTGCACCATTGGCGGCAACCTGGGCAGCAACGCCGGCGGCACCCAGGTGCTGCGCTATGGCAACGCCCGTGAACTGTGCCTTGGGCTCGAAGTGGTGACGGCGCAAGGAGAGATCTGGCACGGTCTGTCGGGCCTGCGCAAGGACAATACCGGTTACGCCTTGCGCGACCTGTTTATCGGGTCGGAAGGTACGCTGGGCATCATCACGGCGGCCACCCTCAAGCTCTACCCGCTGCCCGCCGCGCAATTGACGGCGTGGGCCGCAGTACCCTCCCTGGAGCAGGCGGTCAGCTTGTTGGGGCTGGCGCGCCGGCATCTGGGGTCAGGACTGACCGGCTTTGAGGCCATGGGGCAATTTGCCCTGAGTCTGGTGGCCCGACATTTTCCGCAGCTGCGCGTCCCGCTGCATGAAGACGCGCCATTTTGCGTGTTGCTGGAAACAGCCGGACACGAGTCGCAAGCCCATGCCAAAGTGCAGTTTGAACGCCTGCTGGAGGCTGCTCTGGAGCACGGTTGTATGACCGACGCGGTACTGGCTGAAAACCTGTCGCAGTCCCGGCGCTTGTGGCACATTCGCGAAACCATTCCGCTGGCGCAGGTGGAAGAAGGCCTAAACATCAAACACGATATTTCCATTCCGATTTCCGCCATTGCCGATTTTGTCCACACCACCGATGCCCTGCTGCAGCAAGCCATCCCCGGTGTGCGGATGGTCAACTTTGGCCATCTGGGTGACGGCAATCTGCACTACAACGTACAGGCACCGCTGAACATGAATGCGGCCGACTTCCTGCAGCAATACGAGGCCCGGGTCAACACCCTGGTGTTTGACTCGGTCGCCCGGTTTGGCGGCTCCATCTCGGCCGAGCATGGCATTGGCAGCCTGAAGGTGGAAAAGCTCGAACACTACAAGTCTGCCGTGGCACTCGACATGATGCGCAGCATCAAACAGGCGCTGGACCCGCACAACCTGATGAATCCGGGGCGGGTCATACGGATTTCGTCCACCAGCGGCATAATTTCCGGTGACACCCCGGTCAACTCCCAGCAGCAAGGAAACCCAGCATGACCCTCGCCAGCGAGCTTACGCTCTTTCACTCTCCCAATACGCGCTCCAGCGGTGCCCTGATACTGCTGGAAGAACTCGGCGCCGACTATCAGCTCAGCGTCCTCAACATGAAAGCGGGCGAGCAGCGCCAGGCGGCCTATCTGGCCATCAATCCGATGGGCAAGGTGCCCGCCGTTGTGCACAAGGGCGCACTGATTGCCGAACAGGTTGCGGTATTTTTATACTTGGCCGATCTCTTCCCCGGCGCCGGGCTGGCGCCGGCCATTGGCGACCCGCTGCGTGGCCCGTACCTGCGGTGGATGGCGTTTTACGGCTCCTGTTATGAACCGGCGGTCATTGATCGCTCGATGAAGCGCGACCCGGCCGCGCCGTCCACATCCCCCTATGGCGACTTTGACAGCATGTTCAAGGTTTTGACCGATCAATTGGCCAGGGGAACCTATCTGCTGGGCGAAAAATTCCTTGCCGTCGATGTGCTGTGGGGCACGGCGCTGACCTGGACGACGATGTTCGGTCTGGCGCCGCAAACACCGGTCACGCGCGCCTACATGGATCGTGTCAACGCCCGCCCGGCGGTGGCCAAAGCCAGGCAAATCGACGCCGCTCTGGCGGCAGCGCAAAACCCGCCCGCACCATGACCCGCCACCCTATCCGCTCCCAATACGAAGACTTCCTGCGCCACGTGAACCAACATGGCGTGTTCAAGGCTGACCGCACCGGCACCGGCACCCAAAGCGTGTTTGGCTACCAGATGCGTTTTGCCCTGAACGAGGGCTTTCCGCTGGTCACCACCAAGAAGGTGCACCTGCGCTCCATCATCCAGGAACTGTTGTGGTTTCTCACAGGTTCTTCGAACAACAATTGGCTTAAAGAGCGCGGCGTCTCCATCTGGGACGAATGGGCCGACCCCAAAACCGGCGACCTCGGGCCGGTCTACGGCGTGCAATGGCGCAGCTGGCCAACGCCGGACGGTGGCCATATCGACCAGATTGCCGGGGTCATCAAGACGCTTAAAAGCAACCCCGATTCGCGGCGCATCATTGTCAGCGCCTGGAACGTCGCCGAGCTCGACAAGATGGCCTTGATGCCGTGCCATGCGTTTTTCCAGTTTTATGTCGCACCGGCCGCCGCACCCGGCGAAAAAGGCAGACTGAGTTGCCAGCTTTACCAGCGCAGCGCCGACATCTTTCTCGGTGTGCCTTTCAATATCGCCAGCTATGCGCTGCTGACCCACATGGTGGCGCAGCAGTGTGATCTGGATGTGGGCGACTTCATCTGGACCGGCGGCGATTGCCACATCTACAGCAACCATGCTGAACAAGTCGCCTTGCAACTCAGCCGTGCGCCACTGGCCTATCCCACGCTCAATATCAAGCGCAAACCGGCGTCGATTTTTGATTATGCGTATGAAGACTTTGAGCTTGTCGGCTATGAGTCCCACGCCGCCATCAAAGCACCGGTTGCGGTTTAAATGAAATTGCATCTGATCTTTGCCAAAGCCGCCAATGGTGTCATCGGCGTCAACGGCCATCTGCCCTGGCATTTGCCGCAGGACATGGCGCACTTCAAACGCAGCACGCTGGGCTGTCCGGTCATCATGGGGCGCAAGACCTGGGATTCACTGCCACCGAAGTTCCGTCCCTTGCCCGGACGCCTGAACGTGGTGGTATCGCGCCAGGCGGATTGGCAGGCGCCAGGCGCCCTGCGCGCCGACTCGCTGACCGAGGCCTGTCGCCTGTGCCCGAGCGACAGTGTCGCCTGGGTCATCGGGGGTGCCGACATTTATGCCCAGGCGCTGCCACTGGCCAGCATGGCCGTGGTGACGGAAATTGACGCTGATTTCGAGGGCGACGCTCATGCCCCACAATTCGGGCCAGAGTGGACCGAGACGGCACGCGACCCCCAGGTCGGCGCCGGCGGTTTGAAGTTCAGTTTTGTCACCTATCGCAGGAAAGCAGGAGTTTGAAATGTCAGGACATGGTTTTCACGTACACGGCCCGCACGACCACGAGATTGAGCACGCCCAGCAAGGCAGTCATGGGGGCAACCATGGTGAACACGGCGGCATGATCAACCAGATTGCGCTGTTCACCGCCATCATTGCCACCATCGGCGCACTCTTTGGCTACATGGGCGGCGCCACCCAGGCCAATGCGGGACTCTTCAAGAACAACGCGGCCATCAAGAAAACCGAGGCCTCCAACCAGTGGAATTATTTCCAGTCCAAGAGCACCAAGCAGTCGCTGGCCGAGCTGGCGCGTGACCTGGCACCGGAGGACAAAAAAGCCACTTACCAGGGCAAGATAGACCGCTACGAAAAAGAAAAGAACGACATCAAGGCAGTCGCCGACAAGATGGAAGCCGAGGCCACGCAGTGGGACAGGCAAAGCGACGATCAGATGCACCAGCACCACCGTTGGGCCCAGTCGACTACCGTACTGCAGGTCGCCATCGCATTGGCGGCGATCGCCCTGCTCACCAAAAAGAAATGGCTGGAGTACGCCATGTTTGCCGCTGGCGCCGTCGGACTGGTTGTTGGCGTCCTGGCGGCGCTGCATATTTGATAGCTGGCTGCGCATACTGGACGGTACCTGGACGCCTATTTGACTATGAAACTTGCCACCTGGAACGTCAACTCGCTGACCGTGCGACTGCCGCAGGTGCTGGCCTGGCTGAGCGCCAATCCGGTTGACGTGCTGGTGCTCCAGGAACTGAAAATGACGGACGACAAGTTTCCGTTTGAAGCCTTCCGGCAGGCCGGTTACGCCGCCCAGTGCTTTGGCCAGAAGACCTACAACGGCGTGGCACTGCTATCGCGCGTCGCCGCCAGCAACGTGGTCAGGAATATCCCCGGTTTTGATGACGACATGGCGCGCGTCATCAGCGCCGACGTGTCCGGGTTGCGTGTGATTGGTGCTTACTTCCCCAATGGCCAGGAACCCGGCAGCGACAAATTTGAATACAAGATGAGCTGGCTCAAAGGTTTGCGCCACTGGCTGCGCGATGAGTTGGCAAAATCGCCCCGACTGGTGCTGATGGGCGACTACAACATCACCTTTGACGACGCCGACGTGTGGGATCCGGTGGGTCTGAAAGACACGATTCATTGCACCGAAGAAGAGCGCTACCACTTGCGCGCACTGATCTCGCTGGGCCTGCACGACGCGTTGCGCATGTTTGCGCAGCCGGAAAAAAGCTATTCATGGTGGGACTACCGCGACTTTGGTTTTCGCCGCAACCACGGCTTGCGCATTGACCACATTCTGGTCAGCAGCGCCCTCAAGCCGCAGGTGCGCGCCTGCGTCATCGACAAGGCGCCGCGCCACAATGAGCGGCCCAGCGATCACGCGCCAGTGCTAGTCGAGTTAACCGACGTGCCCTGAGAACGCTATTATTTTTATAGCTGTCTACGCAATATTGACGGTCGTTGCAGCCTATTTCACTCTAAACCAAGCTCCTGAATCTTGCGCGTGATGGTGTTGCGGCCAATACCCAGCTTTTGTGCCGCCTCAATGCGCCGGCCCCGGGTTGCTACGAGCGCCGCGAGAATCAGCCTGGACTCGAAGCGGCGCGTCAACTCATCCCAGACGTCGGTCCGACCGGCAGCCAGCAAGGCGTTGGCATGGGCCTCCAGCCCAAGCTCCCAGCCTTCGTCACTGACGGGCGGCACCGCAGGCCCCGCGGCGGCCGGGGCCGGTGTCTGCACCGGGCTGGCGTCCGTCACTGAAGTTGCGCTTGCCACCCCGGGTGCCGGGTCCGCCGCAGAACCGGGCGCTGTCACCCCGACTTCATGCGGCAAATCTTTCGGTTCGATCACCTGGGCGGGCGCCATGACGGTCAGCCAGTGACAGATATTTTCCAGTTGCCGGACATTGCCCGGGAAAGCAAAATTGCCGAGCCAGACCAGCGCTGCATCAGATATCCGTTTCGGCTCAACCCCGAGCTGCACGGCACTTTGCTGCAAAAAGTGCCGGGTCAGCATCGGCACGTCTTCCCGGCGTTCGCGCAGTGCTGGCAGGCGCAACCGGATTACGTTGAGCCGGTGAAACAGGTCCTCCCGGAATGCGCCTTCGGTAACACGTTGCTCCACATTCTGATGGGTGGCCGCAATCACGCGGACATTGGTCTTGACCGCACTATGGCCCCCAACGCGATAAAAGTGGCCGTCCGACAGTACCCGCAGCAACCGGGTCTGCAAGTCGTAAGGCATGTCGCCAATTTCGTCGAGAAACAGTGTGCCGCCGTCAGCCTGTTCGAAACGGCCACGACGCATGGTCTGAGCACCGGTGAATGCGCCACGCTCGTGCCCGAACAACTCCGACTCCAGCAGATCCTTCGGAATCGCTGCCGTATTGATGGCAACAAATGGCCCATGGGCGCGCGGCGAATGCTTGTGCAGCGCGCGCGCTACCAGTTCCTTGCCGGAGCCGGACTCGCCGGTAATCATGACCGTCACGTTGCTTTGGCTCAGGCGGCCAATGGCGCGAAACACATCCTGCATGGCCGGTGCCTGGCCGAGCATCTCCGGTGCCTGCGCCTGGCGCTCTTCATTGACCTCTTCACGCTGGCTTTCTTCGACCGCGCGGCGAATCAGTTCGACCGCCTTGGGCAGGTCAAACGGCTTGGGCAGGTACTCAAACGCACCACCCTGAAAGGCCGACACGGCACTATCGAGATCGGAGTAGGCGGTCATGATGATGACTGGCAGACCCGGATATTTTTCCTTAGCCTTCTCCAGGATATCCAGACCCGAGCCGCCTGGCATGCGGATATCACTGACCAGCACCTGCGGGCCATCATCATCACCGGCGGCGCCCAGCGCGCTGAGCACATCGCGCGGGTTGGTGAAACTGCGCGTGGGCAGACTTTCGCGGAGCAGCGCCTTTTCCAGCACGAAACGGATGGATTGATCATCATCCACGATCCAGATCGGTTTCATAGGTATTCAGGGCCTCAGTAAAAAAATATCATTTCAGGGTAGTGGAATCAATATCCTGAAATCCGTATGACCCGGCACGCTGTCACATTCGATCAAGCCATGATGCTGCTGGACAAAGGTTTGCGCCAATGTCAGCCCCAGGCCGGACCCTCCCTCCCGGCCAGACACCAGCGGATAAAAGATGCGGTCCTTGATCGAGTCGGGTACGCCGGGCCCGTTGTCAATGACATGCAATTCCAGTGCCAACCGGTAGCGTTGCTTGCCAAATGTCGTCTGGCGTGCAATGCGAGTGCAAAAAGTCAGCACCGCTGTTCCTGCTGCAATCTGTTCCGACAGGGCCTGACAGGCGTTGTGAGCAATATTGAGCACGGTTTGAATGAGCTGCTCACGGTCCCCGCGGAACTCCGGTATCGAAGTATCAAAGTCACGCACCACGCGCAAGCCCCTGGGAAACTCGGCCGATATCAGCAGGCGCACATGCTCGCATACTTCGTGAATATTGACATCGCCTACCAGATGCGGCCGGCGGTGCGGCGCCAGCAGCCGATCCACCAGCGTTTGCAGACGGTCCGCCTCATGAATGATGACCTGCGTGTATTCCTTGAGTTCACGCGCGTCAATCTCCATCTCCAGCAGTTGTGCTGCGCCGCGGATGCCCCCCAGAGGGTTTTTGATCTCGTGCGCCAGATTGCGGATCAGCTCCTTGTTGGCAAGCGCCTGCTCGGCCAGCCGCTCCTCTCGATCCTGACGCGCCTGCAACTCCAGAGGCAACAACTCGACCACAATCTCGTCGGCGTTTTCGGTCCGGTTGACAATCACATGAACCTGCAGCGGGTCATGACCGAGACGCTTGAACCAGCCGTCATACCGCATCGCCGCGAATTCATTGCCACCGGCTCCCAACAAGGCGTTGCTCAGCTGCATCGGCTCGACAAAGCTGTCGGGGAAGTGCGAACCGACAATGGAGCGGCGCGACAGGCCGCGCGCATCTTCCAGTGCAGCGTTGACAAACAGAACGATGCCATTCGCGTGCACTACCGCCACCAGCGTGGCCAACAGGTCAAACGACTGAAAGCGCGCGGACGCGGCGGCGGCGCGGGCGGTGACGGGAGCGGCAGGCGGGTTCAAGCTGTTTATTTGGCTGCGGAGGCGGCCGGCGAACGTCCGAGCTCCCGGCGAATGCCGGCGATGTTGGCCTCAATTCGCACCAGGCTGGCCTTCAGTTCGGAAACACGGTCCAGGTATTTCGGGCCAGTGCGCGCTTCATCCGGGCGCACTGCCGGCTGGCCATTGTTGTACTCGGCCTGCAACTCAAGCCGGCGCGTCTGCGCCTTCTGCAGTTCTGCTTCCAGAATCTGGCGCGCATCCGAATCACGCAGTTTCTGCTCGCCGGCGTCAACGCGCTGGGCGCCCGCTGACGCGGGCGCCGACCGGGCCGGCGCCGAGGCTGGCCGGGTGCCCTGCACCACCGTCACATTGCCGCCTTCGAGCAGTTTGCAACCCTTCATCTGGGGCGTTGGCACCGTGTTCGTGTATTCATTGCCGCAACGGTAAATACGGTCCTGGGAAAAACTGTTGGCGGCGAAAACGGTTGCTGTGAGCGGAATCAATAAAGCAAATTTCATACGTATTGCGCACGGTAACAAGGAAGCGTGGACGAGGTCGCCAGTATGCGCCATTGCGTTCAGTGCCGCCCCAATAACAAACTACCCGAATAAAAAAGGACGGCCAAGCCGTCCTTTTTCCACCCGTTGCAGCAAAAACCGCCGGTGCCTGACTCGCTTACAGCGAGTAGTACATGTCAAACTCGATCGGGTGGGTCGCCATGCGCAAGCGCGTCACTTCGCCCATCTTGAGCTCGATGTAGGCGTCGAGCATGGTGTCGGTGAAAACACCGCCTTTGGTCAGGAAACCGCGGTCTGCATCGAGACAATCGAGCGCCTGGTCCAGACTGTGGCAGACAGTTGGAATCTTTGCATTTTCCTCGGGCGGCAGATGGTACAGATCCTTGGTCGCGGCTTCACCGGGGTGAATCTTGTTCTCCACACCATCCAGACCGGCCATCATCAAGGCGGCAAAGCCGAGATAGGGGTTCATCAGCGGATCCGGGAAACGCGCTTCAATGCGGCGCGCCTTGGGGTTGGCCACATACGGAATACGAATCGAGGCCGAGCGGTTCTTGGCCGAGTACGCCAGCTTCACCGGCGCCTCATAACCGGGCACCAGGCGCTTGTAGCTGTTGGTACCGGGGTTGGTGATGGCGTTCAGGGAGCGGGCGTGCTTGATGATGCCGCCGACATAGTACAGGGCGAAATCCGACAGGCCGGCATAACCGTCGCCGGCAAACAGGTTCTTGCCGTCTTTCCAGATCGACTGGTGCACGTGCATACCGCTTCCGTTGTCACCCACGATAGGCTTGGGCATGAAGGTCGCCGTTTTGCCATAGGCATTGGCCACGTTCTGCACCACGTACTTGAGAATTTGCGTCCAGTCGGCGCGCTGCACCAGGGTGCTGAAACGGGTACCGATTTCATTCTGGCCGGCGCCCGCCACCTCGTGGTGGAAGACCTCGACCGGAACCCCTAACGATTCAAGAATCAGCGACATTTCAGCGCGCATGTCCTGCGTGCTGTCGACCGGTGGCACCGGAAAGTAGCCGCCTTTGACGGTGGGCCGGTGGCCGCGATTGCCGCCTTCAATCTTCTTGCCCGAATTCCACGGTGCTTCGTACTCGTCAATCTTGAAAAAAGTGCCCGACATATCGGTGTTCCAGCGCACGTCATCAAAGATGAAAAACTCTGGCTCGGGACCGAAGAATGCGGTATCACCCATGCCCGAGGCCTTGAGGTAGGCTTCGGCGCGCTTGGCAATGGAGCGCGGATCGCGGTCATAAGCCTTGCCGTCGCTGGGTTCAACCACGTCGCAGCTTAGAAACATGGTCGTTTCTTCGTAAAACGGGTCAATGTTGGCTGTATTGGGGTCAGGCATGAGTTGCATGTCGGATGCTTCAATACCTTTCCAGCCGGCAATGGAGGACCCGTCAAACGCATGACCGGAACTGAATTTTTCTTCATCAAAATGGGAAACTGGCACGGTGACATGCTGTTCTTTGCCACGCGTATCAGTGAACCGGAAGTCAACAAACTTGACTTCGTTTTCCTTCACCATCTTCATGACGTCTGCGACGGTCTTGGCCATCAAATACTCCTGGTTGAAACGTTGTTAAAAATTGACATGAAAGGGAATGCAGTTTTTGTGCCAATTCCGGCAATCCGGCAAATCTGCCCAGCCCTGCATTTTGCCCTGAGTTTGAGTCCGTCTGGCAACCTGGGTACCGAACATCGCACCGTTCTACTGAAAACCAGCGCACCAAAAAGGGACTTATAAATTTTGCACCATGCTGGTGCTTCTATTTTTGCACCAATTCAGGGCCAAGTTTGGCGTCAAACTTCCGCAGTCCGGCCAGCAGCGCCGGGTAGGCTTGACTCACCTGCGCCGGGTCGCCCTTCACCCCCAGCTCGATGTGGCGACCGTATTGCGGGTGATCGACGCTGGGCAGGCTGAACACCTTGACGCCAGCATAGCTACGCTCAATATCCAGCATCAATGGCGTCAGCGTGGCCTCCATCGCGCCAAAGACAATGACCGATTTCTCGACCCAGGCGGCACCGTGATGCAAATGCCGGTAATGGGTGTCAAGCACCCATTCAATCATCGGCCAGGCCATCACCGGAAAGCCGGGAACGAAGTAGACGCCCCCACGCTCCCCCATTACATGGGGGTCGCTGCCCCCCGAGGGGGCTAATTTTTCTTGGGGCGGCCCGGCGAAAAATTGACCCCCACGCTCCCCGGCACAAAAGAAGCCGGGAATCTTGTTGAATGGATTGGGAATAATCTGCGCTCCGGCCGGAAACATGCCCATGTTCAACCGGTGAATATTGTCAGGGTGATCCGGTTGGTAAGGTGTTCCCTGCTCTTTGGCCAGGTCCTGCATGCGCTGCCTGATCAAGGCGGCGGCCTGGGGCTGCAGCACCAGCTCGAGCGCCAGCGCCCGCGCCGCGCACTGCCGGGTGTGGTCATCCGGCGTGGCGCCAATGCCACCAGTAGAAAACACCACATCGCCACTGGCAAAGGCCCGCCGCAGGGCGGCCGTGATCCGCTCGGGGGAATCGCCCACGTAGTCGGCATAGGCCAATTGCAGCCCGCGCGCCTTGAGCAGCTCAATGACCTTGGGCAGGTGCTTGTCGGCGCGCTTGCCCGACAGGATTTCATCGCCAATGATGATCAGGCCGAAACACGGAACCGCGTCAGCGCAATGTTGGGGTGTCAATGGTGGGGTCATTGGCCAATGTTACCGCCTGCACATCGACCGGTGGCGGTGCCGGCGGGGTCACGCTGGCGAGCGCCGCCGCCTCGGCCCGCAGCGCCTGCAGCGCCGCCAGACAGTAGTGGGCAAACCACAGGGAAGAAAACGCAAATACCAGCGTGTAAATCCAGATCGCCAATGGCACCAGAATGACAAACGCCGCCGCAAACAGCGCGCCCGAGGCCCAGATCAGGCTCGGCGCCGCCCCCAGGTAACCACAAAAAACGCCGATGCCCAGCAGCCAGCCTCTGTGCCTGCGAAAAATCTCGCGCCGTTCCTGGTCGCTGGCGTGTTCGGCCAGCGCATCAAACGCCATCACCCGGTAGGTCAGCCATCCCCAGATCAGCGGCGGCAAAATCAGAATCAGCGGCGGCACCAGCCACAACGGGATTGAAATGATGATGGCGATCAGGGCCAGCAGCGTCGAGCCCAGTGACCACAGCATGCTGAGCAGCACCGAGCCGCCGTGCTTGCGCTCAAGCAGGGGAAAGCGCCGCTCGGCAACCAGCGCGGTCAGGGCCGGCGTCATCAAAACCGCCACCATCAGCAGCGACAGCACGACGATGATCGGGGTCACGGCAAACACCACAATCAGCGGTGCCAGCACGACCTTGAGGCTGCCCGCGCCAACGCTTTGCAGCCAGGCCCAGGCGTTGTTGATGATCAGGGACGCCTCCAGCACGCCGCGAACCCAGTCCAGCGCATCTTCCCAAAAGAAATAGCCCAGGCCCAGCGCCAGCGTCACCATCAGCACCAGCGGCAAAAAAGACAGCGCAATCACGCGCGCACGCAGGCAGTAGGCAACCGCCCGCCAGCAGGAATCAAGAAGCAGGTTCATGCAACAAGCATAACCGCAGGGCCGCGCCCCAGGCCCGGCGTCAGCCGGCAATTCGTGCCAGATCGGACTGGCTCAACCAGCACCACTGGCCCGGCGCCAGGTCATCGGGCAGACGCAGGCCGCCGATTTGCGAGCGGTGCAACGCCTCCACGCGGTTGCCGACCGCCGCCAGCATGCGCTTGACCTGATGGTATTTGCCCTCCGTCAGGGTCAGGCGCAGATGGTGACTGACCAGCGCTTCACAAGCCGCTGCGCGCACCGGACTGGGGTCGTCGTCCAGCACCACGCCGGCCCGCAGCTTGTTGACCTGGGCCGCGTCGAGTGGATGTTTGACCGTCACCTCATAGACTTTGGGTACGTGGTGGCGCGGCGAACTCATGCGGTGGATGAACTTGCCGTCGTCGGTGAGCAGCAGCAGCCCGGTGGTGTCCTGGTCCAGCCGTCCCACCGCCTGCACACCCTGCACTGCCCCTTTTTGCGGACGCAGGCGCAGCGGCGACGGCAACAGCGTGTAGATGCTGGGATAGGTTGAGGGCTTTTGTGAACATTCGGTGGCAGCCGGCTTGTGCAGCATCACATAGGCTTTTTCATGGTACGGCCAGTCCACGCCGCGGACCCGAAAGCGCAAGCCATCCGCTATAAATTCAGTAGCTGCCTGCGCACATCTGACGGGCTCTACAGCCTGATTTGACTCATAAATATCGACAAAACCCTGCTGAATCAGGCCGGCACAGACACGCCGCGTGCCAAAGCCCTGTGTGTAAAGAATGTCTTGCAATTGCATGGCCGCAGTATAGAGAGCGACCATGCAGCGGCGATGAATGCAGTCACAGCGACTTCGACTTTCCGGCGGCCTCATGGGCCAGGCGCGTCACCGCAGCGCACAACTCTTCCACCGTATTGGGTTTGAAGAGCAGTTCGCGCAGTCCCACCGCCGGCGCTCTGGCGCGCAACTCCTCGGTGATATAACCCGACGCCACGGCGACCGGCAAATCGGCGCGGATCTCGCGCAGTGCCTGCGCCACTTCCAGCCCCGACATGCCAGGCATGTTGTAGTCGGTCACGACCAGATCGAACCCGCTCGGACAGTCGCGCGCTGCCGCCAGCGCTTCAAGCGCATCCGTGTAGCCGCTCACGCGAAAGCCCTGTTTTTGCAACAGGCGCGTCATCAGGTAGACGATGGCCTCATCGTCATCGATATAAAGGATATGTTTGTCGGCGCCGGGCAACACCAGCGCAGCGGCGTTGCTGTCGCCCCGCTGCCGCCCTGGCGGTACGGCCGCGGTTGGCATTTCCGCCCCGGCCGCCGGGAAATAAATGCGGAAGGTTGCGCCCTGGCCGGGCTCGCTCTGCACCACGATGCTCGCCTTGTGCGCCTGCGCGATGCCGTACACAACCGCCAGCCCCAGCCCGGTGCCTTCGCCCACGGGCTTGGTGGTAAAAAATGGCTCGAACATGCGTGATCGCGTCGCTTCGTCCATGCCCGGCCCGTTGTCGCTCACCATCAGGCAGGCGTAGCGGCCCGGACTCAGCAGGATGCGCTGGTCCGCTGATCGGCGCTCCTGGCCGCTGGCCGGTACCTCATCGACCTGGTGCGCGTGCAGCCGCACTTCGATCGTGCCGGGCTGCGCCCGCCCCCGCATCGCCTGCCAGGCGTTGGTGCACAAGTTAAGCAGCACCTGCTGAATCTGCGTCGGGTCCGCCAGCACCATCGGCGTATCAATGCCGCACTCGATATCGAGCTTGACTCCCCCCAGTAGCGTGCTGTGCAGCAGACGCGCAGTTTCTTCCACCACCGGCGCCAGCGATATCACCTTGGGCAGATGTTCCTGACGCCGGCCAAAAGCCAGGATCTGCCGCACCAGATCCCGCGCGCGCCGGCTCGCTTTGCCGATTTCATTAAGCGACTCGATCGCCGCGTGCTGCTGGCCCACGTCCAGCCGTGCCAGCTCCAGATTGCCCATGATCGCGGCAACGATATTGTTGAAGTCGTGCGCGATGCCCCCGGTGAGCGTGCCCAGTGCCTCCATTTTCTGCGACTCGCGCAGCTGCGCTTCGAGCCGCCGGCGCCCGGTGATGTCACGGTTGCAGGCGCGCCGCCCCAGGTATTTACCGTCGCCATCCGAGATTGGCTGACAGATATGGGCGATCCAGCGCTCTTCGCCCTCGCGCGTGAGGATGCGGAAGTCCAGTTCGTAGTGATCGGTCTTGTTCTGCGGGATCTCAATGGCGCGAAGGTGAAGCTCAAGCTCCTGTCGATCCTCGGGGTGCACGATCCGCGACAGCAGGCCCGGATCGTGCTGGAATTCGCTCGCCTGATAACCGGTGATGCGCAGGCATGACGGTGAAACATAAGGCAGGCTCCCGTCCGGACTCAACCAGTATTCCCAGTCGTAAGTGAAATCGGCCACCGTGCGGTAACGCTCCTCGCTTGAGCGCAGCGCATCCTGCTCGGCTTCAAGCGCAACTCTCATCTGCCGCAGGGCGCGCAGTGGCCCGGTGCGCAATACGCCATACACAGTACCCCCCAGCATTAGCGCCAGCAGCGCCGTCAGCGCGGTTGCGTACAGCAACGGTCGCAGCGAATGGGTCAACTGGACCCGCCCCACGATGCGACCGGAGTCGTACAGCGGGTACGAGCGCTCCAGCACCGGCCAGTCGGACCGGTCGCCAACACTTGCAACCCGCGTCTCCTGCGCGTCGTAGACGATCGCGCGGTATTTGCCAATCGGCACCGGGGAGTGCTCGAGCAACTCTTCCATGCGCTGCACCTGGTAGGCCCAGAGCCTGGGGTTGCCGCTGATCAAAGTCGTGATGACGCCCGCCTTGATCAGCGCCTGGCGCTCGGTATCCTGGGCCTCGTCGGCGTATTCCAGACCCAAATAGCCAAGCGGGATCAGGAGCGTGACCGCCAGCGCGACCAGCAGCGCCAGGCGGCCAACCAGGGCGGTGACGCGATCGTCGCTTTGGAACGCCACGGATCTCGGCGTCACGGAATCCACTGTCCGTTGCGCAGCAGAATAGCGCGTCCTGCAGGCGACTGCACGAAGGCAATGAAACGTTCCACCGGCGCTGGGCGCTTCTTGCCAGTCACCAGGAACAGGCGCTTGTAATACGGATAAGTGCCGGCGGCCGCGTTCATCGGTGTCGGTTCCTTGCCGTCGAATTTGAGCGCGCGCAAGGCACGCCTCTCGGACATGATCAGGGCCAGTGTGCTGGGCCCGATGGCGCCGGTTATTTTTTCAAGATCAGTGGCGGCATCCTGATCGTTCACCGAAAGTCGCACCCCGGGGCGCGCTTGCGCAACCAGGACACTGCGCCGGATCTCGGGAGCGATGTTCATGATCAATTCGGTGTCGATATCGCTGGCTGGCCGAAGCACAACCCGCACCGGACTGCCATCGGCCCAGGCCGTCATTTTTCCCGAGTAGATGTCGGCCAGTTCCCGCGTTGTGATCGCGTCAACCCCGGATTCGACGGATACCGCAAAGACGAAAGGCGTGCGTGCATATTCGATCTCGACGGCGCCCAGCTTGCGTTCGCTCTCGCTAATGGCACGCGACGTCACCGCCAGCCCGATCACGCCAGCCAGCACGGCCTTGATGCTGCCGCCACTGCCCAGGCTGGGCTCCGTCGTGACGGCGATATCCGGATTGCGGGCGTGGAATTCAGCGGCCAGCATCTGCATGGTGCCAAGCCCGGCACCGCTGCCGCCGATGGCGAATCCTGCGGCTAGCGCCGGCGCGGCGCACCATAACCCCAGCAACAACGCAAGCGCGATGGCGCCGCGCCGAACGCCGGCTTCATGCCTGGCGGCTGATTTGTTGCCGGCTCTTGCGATGGTCATTGCGGGTGCCAAGAAAGTCGCTTTTTTTATGTTTACAGGTCGCAGAATGATACGCCGACCTTCACGCCTGGCGCCGCCATTCTGAATGACAAGCGGACTGAAGACCGGCCCACCGCGAGACGCAAAACTTTTTGACGCGGGATGCGATACTTTGCTTCGCTCATGAAAGACCTTTATTTACTCGATCCCGGCCTGACCTTCCTCAACCACGGCTCCTTTGGCGCCTGTCCACGCGAAGTGCTGCAGCACTACCAGCGCTGGCAATTGGAGATGGAGCGCAACCCGGTTGAATTCCTCGGGCGGCGCTCGGCCGGTCTGCTGGCACATTCGCGCGCGCTGCTGGCCAAAACACTGGGCGCTAACCCGGAAAACCTGGTTTACCTGCCCAATGCCACGACCGGCGTCAACACCGTGGCGCACTCGCTCAACCTGCACAGCGGCGATGAAATTGTCACCACCGATCACGAATACGGCGCCTGCAACAACGCCTGGAACCTGATCTGCCAGCGCAGCGGCGCCCGCTACGTTCCGGTCGAAATTCCGTTGCCGTTTGAGGCCAGGGAATTCACACGCCGCCTCTGGGCTGGCGTCACACCCCGCACCCGTGTCATCTTCCTGAGCCACATCACATCGACAACGGCGCTGATTTTTCCCGTTGCCGAACTGTGCCACCGCGCCCGGCAAGCCGGCATTTTGACCGTCATTGACGGCGCCCACGTGCCGGGTCACATTCCGCTGAACCTGAACGCACTGGGTGCCGACTTCTACACCGGGAACTGCCACAAATGGCTGTGCGCGCCCAAGGGGGCAGCCTTTTTGCACGTGCTGCCACAGCACCACGAGAAGGTCCACGCCGCAGTGGTGAGCTGGGGCTACAGCGCCAGCAGCACCGGGCCCAGCGGCTTTGACGCCTACACCGGCGCCACGCTGCTGGAACGCCGCCTGCAATGGCAAGGCACGCGCGACATCTCGGCTTTTCTGACAGTGCCGCACGCCATTGCCTTTCAGGCTGCGCACGACTGGGACCATGTGCGCCGGCGCTGCCACGCGCTGGCGGCGCAAACCCTGCAACGCATCGGCGAGTTGACCAGGCTGCCGGCCATCGGTCAAGATGAAGATTTCGCCCAGATGGTGGCCATACCGGTGCCGGCCATGGACCCGCAGCGACTCCAGCAAACGCTGTTCGACAATTACCGCATCGAGATCCCTGTCACCTCGCACCGCAACGGCCATTTCATTCGACTCTCCATCCAGGGCTACAACACACCTGACGATGCCAACGCGCTGGTCAATGCCGTTCGTGAAATTCTTGCCACTGAAAAAGGACCCGCATGAACAACTTCCCCGTCTACGCCCTGCCCGGCCTGCTCGATGACGAGCGCCTGTGGCAACAGCAAGCCGCTTTCTTCGCGCCACAACACCACTTCGTCACCGCCAGGTTGACCGGACACGACAACATTGCCGCCCTCGCCTCCAGCGCACTGGCCAACGCACCGGCCGGGCACTTCGCTCTGGTCGGGCTTTCGATGGGCGGATACGTGGCGCTGGAAATCATGCGCCAGGCGCCCGAGCGCGTGATTGGCCTGGCCCTGCTCGATACCAACGCCCGTGCCGACTCAGGCCCGGCCACCGAAATGCGCACCCGTCTGATCGCGCAGGCCCGCACCGACTTTGCCGGTGTTGTCACCGGGCTCACGCCGCGCTTGCTGCACCCGGCGCATCTGGCCAACAAAGCCATCGTCGATGTCCTTGAAGCCATGGCCCACACGCTCGGGCCAGAAGTGTTCAGGCGCCAGCAAACAGCCATCATGAGCCGCATCGACAGCCGCCCTTTCCTCGCTGCCATCAGCTGCCCCAGCCTGGTGCTGTGCGGGCGCGAAGACCTGCTGACACCAGTAGAACTGCATGAGGAAATGGCGGCCGGGATTCCAGGCGCCCGATTGGTAGTGGTTGAACACTGCGGCCACATGTCGGCGCTGGAGCAGCCGCAGCAGGTGAACGCCGCGCTGCAGACCTGGCTGTCTGCGCTGCCAGGCTGAATGATCCGGCTCTTGAGAAACCACCGAAACCCAAGCTAGAAATCACTTAAAGGAGGATTCGATGGCCAGTTTATCGAGCAGCGCCCAGAGTCACGAGCAGGTTTTGATTTGGACATTTCGTTTAGTCTTTTTCTCCTATGGCTTACGCTGACATCACAACGCGCGACAGAAATCCACTGAAGCGATGGTTGCAACGTCGGCGCTTTTCTGATGCGCTGGCTGTTGTGACAAACCTCCACGCTACAGCCAAATTGCGCGTACTAGACTTTGGAGCCGGAGATGGCGAACTTATCCGCCAGATGGTCAGCGCTACCTCTGTGGAACCATGGGTCTATGAACCCACTCCCTATCTCATGGCAGAGGCGCGAGAAAAACTGACGAATTTCGGATCGGTGCGCTTCACGGAAGACCTGCGAGTCATCGAGTCCGAGAGCTTTGACTACATCTTCTCTTTGGAGGTGTTCGAACATCTGCCTGATAAGGAAATGGCTTCGGCAATTGCCGAGATTCATAGACTTCTTCGGCCAACTGGTACTGCCGTGATTGGCGTCCCCCATGAGCTATTTCTCCCCGCGCTCCTTAAGGGCATGTTTCGTGCGTCGCGTCGCTATGGAGAATTCGACGCCACTCCCAAGAACATCTTCAAAGCGCTAACTGGTCACCCGCCGTCACACCGGCCGGTAGCAGAAATCTATCCGGGACTTAGTTACCATTTCCATCATCTTGGCTTCGACTATCGCGCATTGGAGCACGCGTTGAAGGAGCGCTTTCAATTGCGGCAGAAATGGTTCAGTCCGGTCCCGATGTTTGGTGCACTACTAAATTCCGAGGTCTACTTTCTGTTACGGAAGGCCCAACCCATCATTCCACCGGACCTTGCGCATAAAGCCGCGCAAGACCGGTGAATTCAGACTTTAGCCCCCACAAACCAACAGCCCCCGTATGCGATTCGAAGGCATTCTCACCTCGTGGAACAATGATCGCGGCTTCGGCACGGAACGTTCAGCTCATCCGGTCTCGTCGCGCGCCGGGGCGCATGGAACGATAGCGTCCTGCGCAGTGGGGCGCGGCAACCCTCTTTGCCCTCCCCGCGTTTTGCTTCTGAAGTTGACCCGTTTCCACGGACAGTTTTAGCTTCTTGATGAAGCGAGTTTGTAATTATCAAGGATGCAGGTTTAAGCGTGTATCACGTGACCTGACGCAATCAGGCTTGTTCTGTTTGTGCCGCGAGATTGCGGATTCTCCTTCCGGATAAACTGGGCTCCCCGAAATTCTGGTGATCGCCTTTACGCAAGGCAACGCATTCACACTTCCCATGACCAAAAGCGCAACCCGAAAGAAACCCTTCAAGCTTCGCACCGAGGCCTGGCTGCTGCGCGGCATCAGCAGCATTCCTGGCGAGCTGGCTTTGGCGGCGGAAACCCTGTCATTCACGGCGCTCAATACCGGCTCGGCCTGGCCGTGGCAACTGCGCAAGCTGGAGCGTGAAGTGACTGCAACTGGCATTGCGCAAACCATTGATCAGGGTGAGCGAACCCTGGTCTTCTCCTGGCCAACGCACGAAATTCACGCGTGGTGCCCCTGGTACTACTTCGGGGGTGGCATCAAGGTCAAAAGGCAACAGTCGGTGTTGCGGTTCAGTTTTGGCAAGCCCGCCAACATGCGTGCGGGAATTGACAGGCTTGACCCGATCGCAACGTCGCAACAAGTCTCCGGGTCTATTGATCAAGTTCATGCGATGCGCTCCGTTGGCGCACAGTGGCTGCACGAACTCAGCCAGTCGCGCGGTGAGGCTGGCAGTTAGCCCAGCGTGGCCCGGGCGAGGTCATTGCCTGTAGTACGGGAACTGCCCGATGTAGATCACCTGACTGTCGGATGACAGGTCCTTCTTCATGGGCGGCACGAGTACCCGCAAAATTTCACGCCCGTCGTCATAGCGCAAGGTGAGCGTGAAGCTGCGGATGTCATAACTGCCCTTGCCAGGCAGACGAGGCGCGTTTTCGGCGGTCAAGCGGTCAATGCCGGTGTACATGAACGCGCCGCGGTCGACGAAGCGCCCGTCGCGGCTGAACTGGATGACCGGTACGCTGGTCCAGTTCGATCCGGCGTTCGACTCGTTCCATTTTTGCGACGTGGACCAGACTCCGTCCAATCGCAGTCCATCGACGCTTGTGAGCCGGGTGTAGCGTGCATTTCCGGTGGACTTGGGGTCTTCGATCAGCTCCCCGTTACGCAGCGTGTAGTCCAAGGTTCGCCCGGCGAAGTTGCGCATGGCAACACGATCACCCGCAAGACTCCACTGACCCCAGAACGCGCCGTTCTGGGGATGAGCGCGTTCGGCCGCCAGATCGAGGCGCTGCATGCCGTGCTCCGGCAGACCTTCGAACGAGGTTCCGTCGGCAAAAAAAGTTCGCCAACCGATGTCCATCTTGGCAGCATGCAGTTCCAGTTGCCGTGACAACGGGCTGTACTGGAAACCGGCGGCATTGCGGATTCCTGCCCAAATCCCGACCGGCGCTGCATCGCGGCCCGGTGCCTTGCCTCTGACGACCTGGATGGGCGCAGCGGAGGGTGTAACAGCGTTTGTGGCGAAGGGCGCTGTTCGGATGCCGGCGAACTGCGCGCCCTGAAGCATCTCGGCCAGCAGCGGCCGGTTGCGGGTCAGTGCGGCCAGGTCAGACGCGATGGTCATCAGGCTGACCACTTTGTCGCCAAGCGCAAACATCGTCAGGACGACAGGACGGGCGCCTTCAGTGGTCTGAACAGTGCGAGTCGCTTCAAGGTAAGTGTGGCCTGACGAGGTTTGTGCCTTTGTAGGTGCGGGGGCGGGGTTTCCGGGCCAATTGGTTGCCACCGTGGCGTTCCACTCCTGAACAAAGCTCTGCGCCGGATCGCCGCCGGACGGCTGCGCGGCATACAGTGCCACTCGCACAAACCCGCGCTGCCCGGCTTCGACCAGAGTGAACTGCACCTGGCCATTGCCGCGTTCGATGGTGAAGCCTGCCGACGGGGATACTGTGGTGATGTCAAACGTCAGGGGCGCGGCCCAGGCAGTCGTCAATGCACACAAAAGTGCCAAGGTGCGAAAAAAGTGGCGGAGCATGGATGCAGACCTTCAGGAAAAAGTACGAGGAATACCGGCGAGATCGTTGCCAAGTATGGCATTCCTTTTGCGCACAGGGCCTTCCAATTTTGTCAACAGGCGGTATTGCGGGGGTTTGGTGGGAATGCGCTTTTCGTCATGCTGTTCGCCGGATCGGCATTGTTGTTTCGCAAAACCGCGCGTGAGCCGGGTCGCTGAGCTTGGGCGGTTGAACCAAACCGCTGCGGCCTTCGGCGCAACCCGCGCCAACTTTTCAACTCTCGAAATGTTTTTGGCGCGCTTATTTTGGCGCGGTTTTGGTTGACTTCGGATAGCGTTTGAATTTGCGCCGTTGGGACGCTTTGGCCACGCCAGAAAACAGCGTCATTGGTAACACAAAATACCCCAATTTTTGGAAAAAAAAGCACCGCAGAAACCACGGCGCAGGCGCCAATCGTGACGGCGCACTTGATATGCGCATTGGACAACGATGCAGCGGGAGCGGGTCTACAGAAATCCAAATTGCCCGCCAGATACCGGACATTGGTTCCAGCAGCCCAAATGTCAGTTGCGTGGCCGCGAATTCAACCATGGGGGCGCCCGGAATTGACCAGTAGCGGGTGCTCCCGAGTGGCAGCTTGCCAGAGACGAACCACTCATTCGTTCGAGTTCCTCCGGCCGTTGGGTGTGCCACCAACCATCATTGAAGTAGAACGCAAGATCTGTGATACTTGGGTTGCCGCCGGGGAGGGCCACACAGCATGATTGTCAAGGACATTGAAGCTTGCCGCGCTGCCATTGCGGCACTGGAAGGCCAACGCGCCACGCTGGGTGACGCGGTGGTTGAGCTGGCCACCGCCCCACTGCGCGCCCGGCTGGCCGGTTTGTTGCGTCCTGCCGGGTTGCAGCACCGGCAAGTGACGGTGCTGTTTGCTGACGTGGTGGGCTCCACTGCCATGGCACAGGGCCTGGACGCCGAGGACACGCTGGATGTGCTCAGCGGCGCACTGCAGCGCATGGCCGCGCTGGTCGATGCGCACCAGGGCCGCGTGCTGCGCTTTACGGGCGACGGCGTGAAGGCCGCCTTCGGCATGAACGAGGCGCGCGAGGACGATGCCGAGCGCGCTGTCCGCACGGGGCTGGCCATGCTGGCTGCCGGGCGCGAACTGGCCGATGCCGCGATGCGCCTGCACGGCATCACCGACTTCGCTGTGCGCGTCGGCGTGCACACCGGCGATGTGGCACTTGGCGCCGGTGTGGAGGCCGACAACACCGCGATGGGTGCGGCCGTGCACATCGCCGCACGCATGGAGCAAAGCGCGCCGCCTGGTGGGCTGCGCATCAGCCACGACACCTGGAACCAGGTGCGCGGGCTCTTCGAGGCCGAGGCGCAGGCGCCGCTTCTGGTGAAGGGCGTCGACTCGCCGATGCAGACCTACCTTGTGCGCGCTGCGCTTGAGCGCAGCGTGGCCAGCGTCGAGCGCGGGCTGCAGGGCATGGCCATGCCGATGGTGGGCCGCGATGCCGAGCTACGGCGCCTGCTGGATGCGGTTGCGCAAGCCCGCGATATGCGGCAGATGCAGGAACTGACGCTGGTTGGCGACGCGGGCCTGGGCAAGAGCCGGCTGTTGCGCGATCTGATGGCCGCGCTGACTGACTGCCGCGTGCTGGCCCTGCGCGCGCAGCCCGACGGCATGCTGCGCCTGTGGGGCCTGTTGCGCAGCCTGCTGGCCACGCAGTTTGGCTTGGCCGACACCGACAGCGCCGAGGTGGCGCGGCGCAAGGTCGTCGAAGGGCTGAGTCCATGGTTCGACGAGCGTGGCGAGCAGCAAGCCCAACTCATCGGCCAACTCTCGGGCCTGGACTTCGGCGACAGCCCGCACCTGCGTGGTCTGGATCCGCGCAGCCTGCGCGACCAAGCCTTCGCCGCCCTGCGTGCCTACCTGCAAGCCCTGGCCGCCAAGGGCGGCGCGTTGCCCGTGCTGCTGGTCGAAGACCTGCATTGGGTCGACGACGGTTCGCTGGACCTGCTGCAGAACCTGCGCTCGCATGCTGATGCGCTGCCGCTGCTGCTGGTGATGACAAGCCGACCCACGCTGCTGGAGCGTCGGCCCGACTGGGGCACACCCGGGACGGTGATTCAGCTCAGCCCGCTGTCGGCGGTGGACAGCAACGAATTGGCTCAGACGCTGCTGCGGCGGGTCGACGAGGTGCCCCCTAAGCTCACCGAACTAGTCGTTGGCCGAGCCGAGGGTAACCCGTACTACATGGAAGAACTGGTGCGAAAGCTCATCGACGACGGTGTGATCGTCGTCGATGAGCCGCACTGGAAGGTGTACGCCGAGCGCCTGGACACCATTCGCCTGCCGGGCACGCTGGTGGGGCTGCTGCAGTCCCGGCTTGACGCACTACCGGCCAGCGAACGCCACGCCGCCCGCCAGGCCAGCATCATCGGCCACGTCTTCTGGGACGATGCGCTGCAGGCCCTGGACCCCCAGGCGCTACAGGCCCTGCCAGCGCTGCGACGTGCAGCCTTTGTGTATGCCCACGACAGCAGCGACTTCGAAGGCACACCCGAGCGCCAGTTCGACCATCACCTGTTGCACCAGGTGACGTACGACACGCTGCTCAAGGCCGAGCGCCGCCTGGGTCACGGCGCTGTGGCGCACTGGCTGAGAGAGCGCACGCAGGGGCGTGGCGCCGAGTTCCTGGCCATGACGGGCGACCACGCCGAGCGCGCAGGCGAAACGGCGCTGGCTGTGGACTGCTTCGAGCAGGCGGGCAAAGCGGCCAGCAAGCGCTATGCGAACACGGCCGCAAACTCCTGGTTGCGTCGCGCCCTGGCCTTGCTGGGCGAGTCGGAGCCCCTGCGGCGCCTTGATTTGCTGGACATACTGGTGGGCCTTGCCGACACCGTGGGCGACCGATCCGGCCAGCAGGCACTGCATGCGCAGGCCGCTGCGTTGCTCGAGCGCTATCCCGACGATTCGCGCCTGGCAAGGCTGTGGTTTTCCATGGGTTTGCTGGCCGACCGCATAGGCGATGTCGCGGCAGCAGAGCGGCTATCCCGGCAGGCCTTCGAGTTGTCCGAACGCTGCGGGGCCGCCTGGACGGCGGCCATGTCGCAGGGCCAACTGGCCTGGCTGCAATACACACGACGGGAGTACGCGGACGCCGGCAAGCGCCTGGAGATTGGGTTGCAGTGGGCGGCCAAGATCGAAGACGAAGTGATGCGGGCCGAGATCGAGTCCCAACTGTTGGTGGTGTCGGCGGTTGTCTCGACCGACCTCTGCCGCTTCGACGAGGCGCGCGAAAGCCTGCTGGCGGTGCTATCGCGGGGTGAGGCGCAGGGCCAGGCACGCCTGCAACTCAGTGCGCTGGATGGCTTGGTGAATATCGCGGCCACCCTTGGCCGGTGGGATGAGGTGAGCGCCCGGGCTGAGCGCATGATTACCGTCGCCCAAACCATTGGTGCCGTGCCTCGCATGGCACACGCCCATCAGCATGCAGCGCTCGCCGCCCAGGCGCGGGGAGAGCACGTGGCGGCCCTGCGCTTGCACGAGTTGGCCTTGCCGGCCCTTCGCGCCAATGGTGACCGCAGGACCGAGGTGGCGTCGCTGTACGGCCTGGGCATGTTGCATCAGGAACAAGGCGATGACCCAACCGCCTTGCAGTGGTTCGCGCAGGCGCAGTCCATGTTCGAGGCCCTGGAGGATCACCTTGGAGCGTGTGAAGCTGCTGCTTCCAGCGCGCTGTGCGAGCTCCGCCTCGGGCAGTCTTCTTCGGCTCTGTCAAAGGTAAATCAGTTGCTTGCGCGGCTGTCCGGCGACTTGGTTGAACCTCTCGCTCATGAGACGATCGGCCTGCGTTGGCCCTGCCAGCAAGTGCTGGATGCCGTGGCCGATTCCCGGGCCGTGCCGATGCTTGAGCAACTGTTCGCGGACGTTCATGCGCGCGCCACCCAGTTGACCAGCGTGGGTGACCGCGACCGCCTGATCCAGGCGCAACCGATCTTTCGTGAAATCGTGGCGCAGCATAGGCGGAATGGAGGGCCTGGGTCCGCTGGATGAAGCCGGGCACCAGGCGGCGCGGCGTGCCCTTCAGCGTGCCCTTCAGCGTGCCCTTCAGCGTGCTTTTTAGCGTGCCTTTTAGCGCGCGCTGGCGCGCCAAGCCTGCGCTGCACCGCGCAGGCGTTGTGACAAGTGCAGCGCAATATTGCGGTGTATCCGGATCGACACCTCGGGGTGCGTGCGGCCGATTTCGTCCAGGGCGGAAAGCGTCAGCGCGTGCACCACGGTAGGCGCGTCAGCAACGGCGCCCGCAGTGCGCCCGCCGCCATCGAGCATGGCCGTCTCGCCGAACATCATGCCCGGCGACACACTCAGGTAGCGCTGCGTGCGGCCGTTCTTGTCGGGCTGGCTGAGCACGCTCACCGAGCCCTCGCTCACAACGTAGAGCCGGTCGGCCGGCTCGCCTTCGGTGAACAGGACCTCGCCGGCGGCCAGGTGCTGCTCCTGCAGATGCGCTGTGACGACGGCCACCTGCGCGGCGTCCATGCCGCGGAGCAACGACGACTCGGCCAGTTGCACCTCGGCCATCGCTGCCACGTCCGTGCCGCCCAGCAGGCGGTGCTCTGCAGCCTCAATCGCGCGGTCGGCATCAGGCCAGTGCGGCAGGGTCGGCGCAAAGCTTTGCAGTGCCAGCGCCGGCCCCGAGCCCGGGGCCAGACCGGCGAGCTTGACGCGAATGCCGCGTTGCTCGGCGCGCAGCACCGCGGTCTGCAGTGCAATCGCGCCCGACTCGTCGATGGCGCCCACACGCCGCAGATCCAGCACCAGGCAGCGGCAGTCGGCTCCCAGCGCGTCGGCATCGTCGACCAGGCGGTCGCCGCTGCCGAAGAAGAGCGCACCGTCGAGTTCGAAGACCACGATACTCTCGCGCAGCGGGCGCAACCGGGCTTCGTCGGCCGGCGGGTAAACACGCCGCGATGGCCGCGTCGAAGCCTTATAGCGATCGTGCAAGAAAGTGCTTTTCATGCGCTGCGCGAAGCTCAGCAAGGACAGCAGCACGCCCATCACGATGCCTGCGGTCATGCCCCATCCCACCATCGTGCCGGTGACCAGCGCTACCAGCGCCAATCCCGGCGTCAAGTCGCGCGAACGGTCGCCGGCCCACCAGCGCGCGAGCAGCCGGCCGGTCCAGCGGTCGGCCAGCCCCAGCGCCACCATCAACATCAGGCCGGCCAGCACGGGCAGCGGCAACACCGCCAGCAACGGCCCGCCCAGCAGGTAGAGTACGCAGATGGCAATCGACCCGACCCGCACCGACACACGCCCGCGGCCACCGGCCTGCAGCGTGGCCAGCGCGCGAGTTCGCGTGGCCGCCAGCGGCACGCCGCCAAACAGTCCGCAGACCACGTTGCCGCAGCCGATAGCGATGAGTTCGCCGCCGGATTCGTGCCGGGCATTGAGCAATTGATCCACGGCGCGTACATTAAGAGAGGACTCCAGCGCACCCACCGTGGCAAGCGCCAGCGCCGTCAGTCCGATCTGGGTGAAATGCGCCTGCAGCAGGGTCAGCACGTCCTGCTGTAGCAGCGGCGCCAGCGCAGACTGCCACTGCCATGCCAGCGGCAGTCTGCCAATGACCGCGCCGGTGGCATCCGCGCCGAGCAGTGACGACACCCCGGCGTGCGCCAGCGTGCCTGCAAGCAGCGCCAGCAGTGGCGCTGGCAGCCGCGGCCAGTGGCGCGCCAGCAGCCAGATCGCGGCGGCCGTGCCAAGGCCCAGACCCAACGCCGTGAGGTGGGCGCCGCGCAGGCTGGCAAGGCTCATCGGCGAGTTCAGCGGCAGGCCGAGCAGCAAGGGCAACTGGGTCAGGGCAATCAGCAGCGCGGTGCCGTTCATGAACCCGGCCAACACCGGCTGCGGCACAACGCGCGCCAGGCGTGCCCAACCCAGCAACGCGAAGACGATCTGCAGCACCCCACTGAGCAGGACCGCCAACGCGCACAGCGCCACCAAGCCCTGCAGCCCGAACGCGCTGGTGGGGGCCAGCCGCGGATCGGCCACCAACTGCGCCACGAGCGTGGCCAGGGTCAGTGCCGTGGGCGAGCTCGGCCCCGCGACCGGCATGCGCGTGCGGCTGAGCAGCGAGTGCGCCAGACCTCCAATACCCGCCGTCACGAAGGCGGCGAACACCGCTAGCTGAGGGGCCGCCGCGCCCAGCGGTGAGAAGGCCAGCAAGCCGATGGTGAGGGTCGGCGGCAGCGCAGCCAACGCGCCGCTGCACCCGGCCAGTACCTCGCGTACACCCGTGAACCTCGGGGCGTGGTCGTTGACGAGGTCTGTGGCGTGTCGCGTCATCATGGCGTCGTAGTGTCGCAGATCGACCTCAACGATAGCGGCAGGGCAAGCGTTTTTTGTCGGCAACGCCTCCCACGGTGGAACAGGTTCCCGTCAATATGACCTCCTTATTGGCTTGGCACAGTCTTTGATCCAATGGGTATTTCTATGTATAAAGCAACACACACTTGTCCCAGACTTCTCCACCGCCACATTCGAAAAAGTGATTGCGTCGAGGTGAGTTGAAGGGCAG
Source organism: uncultured beta proteobacterium (assembly GCA_963750815.1). Lineage (GTDB taxonomy): Bacteria > Pseudomonadota > Gammaproteobacteria > Burkholderiales > Burkholderiaceae_C > Rhodoferax. The sequence continues at coordinate 2,027,301 of CAVVRS010000002.1, read as the reverse complement.
CATTATGGAACTCCTGCGGCAATCCGGCGAGCATCACTCGGTGAGTTCAATGGCCGGTATCGGGCTGGCATTTCGATAAGCCGAAATTCGGCTTGGGGCACTTTGCGGGTCGCCACGAACTGCTTCTTTACGGCGTTGAACTGGAGCACCGGTAAGCTGCCTGTCGTGACCGGCTCTTATGTGTCTGCTACAGCCTCCCGCAGCGCCACCCAACACGCACGCCCAGTTCGGCAAAGTTACTGCGTCTGAAGCCGCCCACAAAAAAGCCGCCCGAAGGCGGCTTGTTAACCCGGCGCGCAGGATTACTTGGCGCCCGGCACCTTGCCTTCGACGCCCTTGACGTAGAAGTTCAGGCCGCCCAGAAACTTGTCGTCGGCGGCTGCGTCCTTGGCAATCTGCACCTTGCCGGTGTTGTCGGTGATCGGGCCTTTCCAGATGACAAAGCTGCCGTCTGCCAGGCCCTTCTTCACCTCGGCCACGCGGGCTTTGGTTTCGGCCGGCACGTCCTCGGCAATGGACACGATGTCAATGGCACCTTCCTTGACGCCCCACCAGGCTGCGCTGCCGCCCTTCCAGGAGCCGTCGAGCGCCTCTTTGGTGGCCTTGATGTAGTACGGACCCCAGTTGATCACGCTGGAGGCCAGATGGGCTTTGGGGCCGTAGGCGGTCATGTCGGAATCCCAGCCAAAAGCGCGCTTGCCCTTGGCCTCGGCAGTCTTCAGCACCGCCGGAGAATCGGTGTTCTGGAACAGCACGTCGGCGCCACCATTGATCAGCGAGGTAGCGGCTTCGGTTTCCTTGGGTGGGTTGAACCATTCGCCAACCCACACCACCCGGGTCTTGACCTTGGGGTTGCTGGACTGCGCGCCCATGGTGAAGCTGTTGATGTTGCGGATGACTTCCGGAATCGGCACCGAGGCCACCACACCCAGCGTATTGGACTTGGTCATCTTGCCGGCAATCACGCCGGCCATGTAGGCGCCTTCATAGGTACGGCTGTCGTAGGTGCGCATGTTCTCGGCTTGTTTGTAACCGGTGGCATGTTCAAACTTGACGTCTTTGGTGTCGGCGGCAATCTTGAGCATAGGCTCCATGTAGCCAAAGGTGGTGCCAAAAATCAGCTTGTTGCCCTGGCCGGCCAGGTCGCGAATAACGCGTTCGGCGTCAGCCGACTCGGGCACGTTCTCGACAAACGAGGTCTTGATCTTGTCGCCAAACTCTTTTTCCAGCGCCTTGCGGCCATTGTCGTGGGCAAAAGTCCAGCCACCGTCGCCCACCGGGCCTACATAGGCAAAAGCAATTTTGAGCGGCTCCGGCTTGGGCGCAGCGGCCGAAGCAGGCACCGCAGCGGCGGGCGCCGGCGGCGCCTCTTTCTTGCCGCAGCCTATCAGCGCGGCGCTGGCCACGGCGGTGAGTGCTGCGATTTTCAGCAGCGAACGTTTTTGCAGATCGGTCATGTCATTTCCTTCTTGGGACGGTTGGCGACAGGGTTGAGAAAAGTTCAATTATGAACGGGTATTCAGGCACCGGGATAGAAAGGCTTGCCAATGGAGGTTGGCATGTTGATACGAATCCACAACGGGTTGCGGGAAATAAGCGCCAGCACCACAATGGTGGAAATATACGGCAGCATGGTCAGGAACTGGCTGGGCACTTCCACGCCGGCGCCTTGCAGATGAAATTGCAGCATGGTCACACCCCCGAACAGATAAGCCCCAAGCAATACCCGTGCCGGGCGCCAGGTGGCAAACGTGGTCAGTGCCAGGGCAATCCAGCCCTTGCCGGCCACCATGCCCTCGACCCACAGCGGCGTGTAGACAACCGAGATATAGGCTCCGGCCAGGCCGCACAGGGCGCCTCCGGCGACCACCGCCGCAAGGCGGATGCGGCGCACCGGGTAACCCAGCCCGTGCGCGGCCTCCGGATTTTCGCCAACGCTGCGCAACACCAGGCCGGCGCGCGTGCGGTACAAAAACCAGATCAGTCCGAGTGCCAGCAGCACCGTCAGGTAGACCAGCGGATGGTGCCTGAACAGGGCCGAACCGAGCAACGGAATATCCGACAGAAACGGCAGTGCAAAGCTGGGGCGCTCGGGAATCCGTTCCTGCACATAGGCTATACCGGCGAAGGCCGAAAACCCGGCGCCAAACAAACTCACCGCCAGGCCGGTGGCGTACTGGTTGGTGTTGAGCCAGATCACCAGCAGACCAAACACCAGGGCCAGCACGGCGCCGGCACCCACGCCGGCGGCAAAGCCCATCACGTCACTGCCAGTATGGACCACCGCCGCAAAGCCGGCAATGGCAGCGCACAGCATCATGCCTTCGGCACCCAGATTGACGATGCCGGCTTTTTCATTGATCAGCATGCCCAGCGACGCCAGCGCCAGCACGGTCCCAGCGTTCAGCGTGGCGGCCATCAGCAATGCATAGGATTCCATCATCGACCCCATTTCAACCGGTAATTCACCAGCGTATCGCAAGCCAGCAGGGTAAACAGCAGCAAGCCCTGAAAGACGCCGGTCAGGGACTTGGGCAGGCCCAGACGCGACTGCGCCAGTTCACCGCCGATATAAAACATGCTCATCAAGATGGCTGAAAACACCATGCCCACCGGGTGCAGGCGTCCGACATAGGCGACGATGATGGCAGCAAAACCATAACCGGCTGGCACGTAGGGCGTCAGCTGGCCGATCGGTCCGGCCACTTCGAGCGCCCCGGCCAGGCCCGCCATGCCACCCGACACCAGCAAGGCGACCCACAAGGCGCGGCGTGATGAAAACCCGGCATAGCGGGCGGCGGCCGGTGCCAGGCCACCGACCTGCTGGGCGAAGCCGGCACGGGTGCGAAACAGGAATATCCAGGCGGCGGCGACGCCCAGCAGCGCCAGAAACACGCCAATGCTCACACGCGAGCCATCAAACAGGCGGGGAATGCGGGTTACCAGCTCAAAGGTCCGCGTCTGCGGAAAGTTGTACCCCTGCGGGTCTTTCCAGGGTCCGGCCACCAGGTAGCCCAGCCATTGCACGGCCACATACACCAGCATCAGACTGACCAGTATTTCATTGGCATTGAATCGGTCACGCAACCAGGCCGTGATGGCGGCCCAGAACATGCCGCCCAGAACACCGGCCAGCAGCAGCGCAACCACAATCCAGCGCCCCGTCGTCGGCTCCGCCAGCAGCGCCACGCCACTGGCCGCGATGGCGCCAAGCACGTACTGGCCCTCGGCGCCGATATTCCAGACGTTGGAGCGAAAACACACTGCCAGGCCTAGCGCGATCAGCAACAGGGGCGTTGCCTTGACGGTCAGTTCACCCAGGGCATACGGGCTGCGGATCGGCTCCCAGAAAAACACGCGCAAGCCACTCAGCGGGTCTTTTCCCAGCGCCACAAACAGCGCCACACCAATCATGACGGTAATCAGCAGGGCCAGCAGCGGCGAGGCATAACCCCATAGCACCGAAGGTTGCGGGCGGGCTTCGAGCTTAAGCATGCGCCGCCTCCGCCGGTTCCCACAGGCCGCTCATCCATTCGCCGATTTTTTCTACCGTTGCCGCGGCAACCGGAACCGCCGGCGACAGGCGGCCGCGCGCGATCACATGCAAGCGGTCACTGAGCTCAAACAACTCTTCCAGTTCTTCGCTGACCAGCAGCACGGCGCAGCCGGCATCGCGCAATTCAAGAATTTCGCCCCGAATCTGCGCTGCCGCGCCCACATCCACACCCCAGGTCGGCTGCGACACGATAAACAGCCGGGGGTTGGCATCGATTTCGCGCCCGACAATGAATTTCTGCAGATTGCCGCCCGACAGGGAACGCGCCACGGCGCGTGGTCCGGCCGCCTTCACATTGAAGCGCCGCAGTATGCCGCCGGCCTGGGCCTGCAACTGGCCGACGCGGATCCAGCCGCCCGCCAGCGCGGGATGTGAAATGGCTTCATTGCGGGTCAGCAGCAGGTTGTGGGCCAGGCCCAGCGTCGGAACGGCACCGCGGCCCAGCCTTTCCTCGGGCACAAAATGCAGCCCCAGTTTGCGTCGCCCGCCGGGGTGCAGGTGCGACACGTCGGTGTCACCCATGTGAATCGAGCCGGCCGGGGCGCGAACATCTTCGCCCGACAACGCGTACAGCAATTCCTTCTGGCCGTTGCCCGAAACACCGGCAATGCCAACCACCTCGCCGGCACTCACCGTCAGTGAAACGCCAGCCAGGTCAACGCCAAACTGGTTGGCCCGCGCCAGCGACAAATTGCGTACCTGCAGCACCGGCGCACCGGCCTTGAAGTCGCGCCGTGTCAGCGCCGGCGGCTCGGCACCAATCATCATGCGCGACAGCGACGCATTGGATTCCTGCGACGGGTCGCAGACGCCGGTCACCTTGCCACCGCGCAACACGGTACAGGCGGTGCACAGTTCCCGGATCTCATGCAGCTTGTGGCTGATATACAGAATGCTGCAACCCTCGGCGGCCAGCTTTTTCAGCACCACAAAAAGCTTCTCCACCGCTTGCGGAGTCAGCACCGAGGTGGGCTCGTCGAGAATCAGCAATTCCGGGCGCGTCAGCAAGGCACGAATGATTTCCACCCGCTGCATTTCACCCACACTCAAGGTGTGCACCGGACGCGCCGGATCGATGTCAAGCCCGTACTCGCCAGCCTTGGCGAGAATGCTGGCCGAAACCTGTTCCAGGGAGTTGCGCGTCAGCCCGAGCCAGACGTTCTCTGCCACGGTCATGGTGTCAAACAGGTTGAAGTGCTGGAACACCATGCTGATGCCATTGGCGCGGGCCTCCTTGGGACTGCGGATCTGCATCAACTGGCCGTTGAGCCGCAACTGACCGGCGTCGGGCTTGACGGCGCCATAGATGATTTTCATCAGGGTCGATTTGCCAGCGCCGTTTTCGCCCAGCACGGCGTGCGTCTGGCCCGGCATGACCGTCAGGCACACATCGCTGTTGGCGACGACACCGGGGTAGCGCTTGGTGATGCCTTCAAGGTGAAGTCGCGGAGTTGTCATGAGGCTCTATGCTAACGGCAATCTGGCTGGGCGCCGGCCGGCAACCGCCCGGGTCGCGCCACAGACGGCAACCGGCGCACCGCCCGGCAGGGTCAATCGAAGAATAGATTTTGCTATAAAAAACGTAGCTGTCTACGCATGACAGACGGGCTATTGAGGTTGTTTTTACTATATTTTTAAGCAAAACGGGGGCGCAAGCGCCGCAAAATCCGTTATGCTCCACGGCGCAAGCAATGCAGGCGGCGATCCCGCTACCATTGCCGCATTGTCCGGTCAAAGCGGGCTTACCCGCCACGCAATGTACCGAGCCCCCAGAATCTGATGCAGGCCACGACCCTGCAAGGAGCGCAACCGATGCCACAGCTGCCAGCACTTCGTCTGCATGTCCCCGAGCCCACCGGGCGACCGGGTCATGACACCGACTTTTCCTATCTCCCCATCTCCGCCGCCGGTGCCGTGCGGCGCCCGCCGGTCGACGCCCTGCCGGCCCAGACCAGCGACCTGGCGTTTACGCTGATTCGGGTGCTCGATGACAGCGGGCAGGCGGTCGGCCCCTGGGCACCGCCGGCGAACATCGATTTGTGGCAGCGCGGTCTGCGCGCCATGATGAAAACACGGGCTTTTGACGCACGCATGCTGATTGCCCAGCGGCAAAAGAAAATGTCGTTCTACATGCAATGCCTGGGTGAGGAGGCCATTGCCACGGCCCATGCCCTGGCCTTGAGTGAGGGCGACATGTGCTTTCCGACCTACCGCCAGCAGGGTTTGTTGCTGGCGCGCGAAGATGTCTCCATGGTAGACATGATCTGCCAGCTTTTCTCCAACGAGCACGACCCGCTCAAGGGCCGGCAGCTGCCGGTCATGTACTCGAGCAAAAAACAGGGCTTTTTCTCGATCTCGGGCAACCTGGCAACCCAGGTGATTCAGGCGGTGGGCTGGGCCATGGCCTCGGCGATCAAGGGCGACAGCAAGGTCGCCTCCAGCTGGATTGGCGACGGTGCCACGGCCGAGGCCGACTTTCACACCGGCCTGACATTTGCCCACGTTTACCGGGCACCGGTGATTCTCAACGTGGTCAATAACCAGTGGGCCATTTCCACCTTCCAGGCCATTGCCGGCGGCGAAGGTACAACGTTTGCGGCGCGTGGCGTGGGCTGCGGCATTGCCTCGCTGCGCGTCGATGGCAACGATTTTCTGGCGGTCTACGCCGCATCAAAATGGGCGCTGGAGCGCGCGCGCGGCAACCTCGGCCCGACCCTGATTGAGTGGGTAACCTTCCGCGCGGGTCCGCACTCGACGTCGGACGACCCCAGTAAATACCGTCCGGCCAACGACTCGGCACGCTTCCCCCTGGGCGACCCGATTGCGCGCCTGAAACAGCATTTGATTGCACTGGGCGGCTGGTCCGACGCCGAGCATGATGCGGTGCAAAAAGAAGTCGAAGCCGAGGTCGCGGCGGCCCAAAAAGAAGCCGAGCGCTATGGCACGCTGGCCGATGGCCACATGCAGAGCCCGGCGGCCATGTTTGAAGATGTTTACAAAGACATGCCGGCGCACCTGCGCCGCCAGCGCCAGGAGTTGGGGATCTGATCATGAAGAAACAAGACAACAACTCGATCAGCAAGTCCAGCCCGATGACCATGATCCAGGCGCTGCGCTCAGCGATGGACGTGATGCTGGAGCGCGACAACAACGTGGTCGTTTACGGCCAGGATGTGGGCTACTTCGGCGGCGTCTTTCGCTGTACCGAAGGGTTGCAAAAAAAGTACGGTAAATCGCGTGTTTTCGACGCGCCAATCTCCGAGGGCGGCATCGTTGGCACGGCCGTCGGCATGGGTGCCTACGGACTTCGTCCGGTGGTGGAAATCCAGTTTGCCGACTACTTCTATCCAGCCAGCGACCAGATCGTGTCAGAGGCGGCGCGGCTGCGCTACCGCTCGGCCGGCGACTTTACCTGCCCCATCACCATCCGCATGCCTTGCGGCGGCGGCATCTACGGCGGGCAAACGCACAGCCAGAGTCCGGAAGCGCTGTTTACCCAGGTCTGCGGCCTGCGCACGGTGATGCCGTCCAACCCGTACGACGCCAAGGGCTTGCTGATTGCCTCGATCGAGAACGACGACCCGGTGATTTTTCTGGAACCCAAACGCCTCTACAACGGCCCGTTTGATGGCCACCACGACAAGCCGGTGGTGCCCTGGTCGAAACACGCCATGGGTGAAGTGCCAGAGGGCTATTACACCGTGCCACTAGATTCGGCGGCGGTGTTTCGGCCCGGTGCCGCGTTGACCGTGATCACCTACGGCACCATGGTGTACGTGGCCGAAGCTGCCGCTGCCGAGAGCGGCATTGACGCCGAAATCATCGACCTGCGCTCCATCTGGCCACTGGATCTGGAGACCATTGTCGCGTCGGTCAAAAAAACCGGGCGCTGCGTCATCGTGCACGAGGCCACGCGCACCAGCGGCTTTGGTGCCGAACTGGTGTCACTCATCCAGGAGCATTGCTTTTATCACCTGGAAGCACCGATTGAACGGGTGGCAGGCTGGGACACACCCTATCCGCATGCCCAGGAATGGGCGTATTTTCCCGGCCCGGCACGGGTCGCAGCGGCGTTCAAACGCACGATGGAGGCATGATGGGCTTACACATTATCAAGATGCCGGACATCGGCGAAGGCATTGCCGAGGTCGAGCTGGTGGCCTGGCACGTGAAGGTCGGTGACGTGGTGGCGGAAGACCAGATTCTGGCCGATGTGATGACTGACAAGGCGACCGTCGAGATTCCGTCCTCGGTCTCGGGCACCGTGCTGGCGCTGGGCGGTGCCGTCGGCCAGGTGATGGCGGTCGGCTCCGAAGTGATCAGGATCGAAGTGCAAGGAGCGGGCAACCTCAAGAGCGAGCCCGCCACGATGGCACCAAGCGCCAACACGCCCGCAAGCCCGGCTGCGCCCGTCGTGACTGCGGTGTCGGCGCCAGCGCCGGCAACCATGGCAGCACCGGTTGCCCATGCGCCCCCGTCTGCGCGACCTGACGCAGCGCCGGTGTCGATTACGCCGCACGCTCGCCAGCCTGGTGACAAGCCGATCGCCTCGCCGGCGGTTCGGCGCCGCGCCTGGGACCTGGGCATTGAACTGCAGTTTGTGCCTGGCAGTGGCCCTGCCGGGCGCATCGTGCAGGCTGACCTCGATGCCTATGCCGCGACGGTTGGGCAACAGCATGGTGCCGCTCAGGTTGACCAGCGTTATGCCCCGCGGCACGCTGAAGAAGTGGTGCCTGTGATTGGTCTGCGGCGCAAGATTGCGCAGAAGATGCAGGAGTCCAAACGCCGCATCCCGCACTTCACTTACGTCGAGGAAGTCGACGTCACCGAAATGGAAGCATTGCGGGTTAAATTGAACCTCAAATTTGGCAAGGAGCGCGGCCGCCTGACGGTGCTGCCGTTCCTGATGCGCGCCATGGTGCTGGCGCTGCGCGAGTTTCCACAGATCAACGCCCGCTATGACGATGAGGCGGCCGTGGTGACACGCTATGAAGCTGTGCATCTGGGCGTCGCCACGCAAACCGAAGCGGGGTTGATGGTGCCGGTGCTGCGACATGCCGAAAGCCACGATGTGTGGGCCACTGCGGCTCAGGTCACGCGCCTGGCCGAAGCGGCGCGCAGCGGCAAGGCGACTCGCGAAGAGCTGAGCGGCTCGACCATCACGATCACCAGTCTGGGGGCGCTGGGCGGCATCGTCAGCACGCCGGTCATCAACCATCCGGAGGTGGCCATTGTCGGCATTAACCGCATTGTCGAGCGACCCATGATCCGGGGCGGTGCCGTGGTGGCGCGGCAGATGATGAACCTGTCATCATCGTTTGACCATCGCGTGGTGGACGGCATGCACGCCGCTGAATTCATTCAATTGCTGCGCAGCTACCTGGAGTCTCCAGCCACGCTGTTTGTGGAGTAGGCCATGGAAACACAGCAGACAAAGCTGCTCATCATCGGCGGTGGTCCGGGTGGCTACATTGCCGCCATTCGTGCCGGTCAGCTTGGTATAGACACCACGCTGGTGGAAGGTGAACGGCTGGGCGGTACCTGCCTGAACATCGGCTGCATTCCGTCCAAGGCCTTGATTCATGCCAGCGAGGCGTTTCACAAGACCTGCCACTTCGCCGGCGACTCGCCGCTGGGCATTCACGTGGACGCGCCGCGCATCGACCTGGCGCAGACGGTGCGCTGGAAAGACGGCATCGTGAAGCGACTGACCACAGGTGTCGCCGCGCTGCTCAGAAAGAATGGCGTCAAGGTCATCGACGGCTGGGCTCGTGTCATTGATGGCAAGACGGTGGAGGTGCTGCGCGGGGAAGCGGGTGCGGATGCCACCCCTGTGCGCATCGCCTGCGAACACTTGCTGCTGGCCACCGGCTCGCAGGAAGTTGCGCTGCCCGGCATGCCTTTGGGCGGGCGCGTCATCTCGTCCACACAAGCCTTGTCGCCCGCTTGCGTGCCGGATCGACTGGTGGTGGTAGGTGCCGGTTACATCGGCCTGGAACTGGGCATTGCCTACCGCAAGCTGGGCGCCGAGGTGGCGGTGGTGGAGGCGCTGGAACGCATCCTGCCGGTCTACGACGAAGAGCTGGCCAGGCCGGTGGCGGCGTCACTGCGCAAGCTGGGTGTGCAGTTGCACCTGGGCTGCAAGGTGCAGGGTTTGAGCGCTGCGGGCGATGCAGTGAGTCTGCAGGATGCCCAGGGCCAGCAGACCGAATTGCCGGCCGATCAGGTGCTGGTAGCCATTGGTCGCGCACCGCGCACCCAGGGCTGGGGTCTGGAGAGCCTGCTGCTGGACATGAAGGGCCGTGCCGTCAGCGTCGACGACCAGTGCCGCACTTCCATGCGCAATGTCTGGGCCATTGGCGACCTGACCGGTGAGCCGATGCTGGCGCACCGCGCCATGGCGCAAGGCGAGATGGTGGCCGAAATCATTGCCGGCAGGCGGCGCCGCTTTGCCCCCAGGGCCATCGCCGCGGTCTGTTTCACCGACCCGGAACTGGTCGTTGTCGGTCAATCGCCGCAGGAGGCAGCGCTGGCAGGAGTGGACTGTATCCACGCCAGTTTTCCGTTTGCCGCCAATGGGCGCGCCATGACCCTCGAAGCCGGCGATGGCTTTGTGCGGGTTGTCGCCCGACGCGACAACCACCTGATTGTTGGGTGGCAAGGAGTGGGGGTCGGCGTGTCGGAGCTGTGCACCGCGTTTTCACATTCGATCGAGATGGGCGCCTGCCTGGAAGACGTGGCTGGCACCATCCATGCGCACCCGACGCTGGGCGAGGCGGTACAGGAAGCGGCGCTACGGGCGCTGGGCCACGCGTTGCATATCTGACCCGGCGTTGACGCTTGACTCAGACGCCGGCGAGCGAGCGCAGGCCACCCGGATCAACCAGATTCAGGAGCCGCCCCGAGCCGCTGATCAGGCTGCGCTCACGCAAGTGACGCAGCACGCGCGACAGCGTTTCGGGCGCAATGCCCAATTGCGCGGCAATGGAGCGTTTGCGTTGCTGCAGCTGCACCGCCATCACACCACGGTCACCGGTCTCGGCATGGCGCAACAGCCACTCGGCGCAGCGCGCCTCGGCGTCTTTGGCCAGCCGGCTGACGGCAAACTCGGTTTGCTGCCGGTGCGCCATGGCCACATCGTGCAGCACAGCCTGCGCTGGTGCCGGCATGGCCGCCAGCGAATGGTGAAAATCGGCCAGCGACACGCGGCGTAAATGGACTTCGGTCTCGGCTACCGCGTCAACGGCCTGCGCCAGGTTCAGTACCGCCGTGCTGGCCTCCAGCCAGCAGGGACCTTCAAGCACCCCCAGCTGGTGCTCCATGACACCGCTCTCAATTACCCCCAGCGCAACCCGGCCCGACTCCACGTAACTGACCCACGGCGCCAAGTCGGCACGCTTGAGCAGCAGCTCACCGCGAGCAGCAACTTGTCGTTCGGCTAAGGCATCCATGGTTTGAGCGGGGAACATGCCCGCACTTTGCCCCGCTTAGACCCTACTGACCTTGAGGGAAATCAAACAATCCGAACTAAATGGCTTACAAAACCAGTACAGCCCGAAAATCATTGACATTTGTAAAGGTCGGGCCGGTTATTACCAGGTCACCGAGGGCGGCAAAATACCCGTAAGCGTCGTTGCGTCCGAGAAAAGTGTCGATTTTCATGCCCATGGCCACCGCCCGACTCAGGGTGCCGGGCTCGACCCAGGCGCCGGCATTGTTCTCGACGCCATCAATGCCGTCGGTATCAGCGGCCAGCGCATAGACACCGGCCTGCCCCTGCAGTGCCTGCGCCAGTCCAAGACAGAATTCACCGGCCCGGCCACCGCGGCCACGGCTTTCGCCTGCCACTGGCGGCCGCACGGTGACGGTGGTTTCACCCCCGCTGAGCATGACGCAAGGTCGTTGAAAAGGCTGTCCGTGGTGGGTCACGGCACGCGCCAGCGCTGCATGAACCTTGCCCACTTCGCGCGACTCGCCTTCCATCTCGTCGCTCAAAATATACGCCGCCACGCCGGTTGCCCGAGCCGCCTCGGCGGCCGCCTCGAGCGACTGCTGCGGCGTGGCAATCAGGTGGACCTGCGTGCCAGAGAATGCCGGCGCCCCCGGTTTGGCGGTTTCAAGAGCGCCGCTTTTGAGCAACTCAGTCACAGAGGACGGCACAGAAATCCGGTAGCGCTGCAAAACTGACAGCGCGTCAGCGCAGGTCGTGGCGTCCGCCACGGTTGGCCCGCTGGCAATAAGGGACGGGTCATCGCCCGGCACATCACTGATGGCCAGTGTCACTACCGGCGCCGGCGCGCAGGCCAGCGCCAGCCGCCCCCCCTTGATCCCCGACAGGTGCTTGCGCACACAGTTGATCTCGGCAATGCTGGCACCGCAATCGAGCAGCGCCTGGTTGATGCGCTGCTTGTCCTCCAGCGTGATACCCGGCGCCGGCAGGGTCAGCAACGCTGAACCGCCACCCGATATCAGGCACAGCACCAGGTCGTCCCGGGTCAAACCCTGAGTCAGTGCCATGATGCGCTGGGCCGCCGCCAGCCCGCTGGCATCGGGTACCGGGTGGGCCGCCTCGACCACTTCAATGCGCTGCGCCAGGCCGGGCGGGCGCGGCGGGATGTGCTGGTAGCGTGTCACCACCAGACCCGACAGCGGCGCATCGGCCGGCCATAGCGCCTCAACGGCCTGCGCCATTGCACCAGCCGCTTTGCCAGCACCGAGCACCAGGGTTCTGCCTTTGGGCGGCGCGGGTAAAAACGCAGCGGTGTTATGCAGTGGCAACGCGCGCCTGACGGCAACCCGGTACAAATGCTGCAAAAACGCAAACGCCTGCAGGGACGGGTCGGCAATCGTGTCGTCATTCATATCGGTCTATGCCTTTTCTGCCTATTTTTTACCCAGCCCGAGCCGCTGCGCGCCCTCGGTATAAAGGCGTACCTTGTCCTTCATGAACGGGTCCATCTGGTCGATGCCGACATTGACCAGTTCAAAGCCGCTCTTGGCCGCCAGCTCTTTCATCTCCGGATCATTGTTCAAGGCCGCCCACAGGTCCGACAGGCGCTTGCGCGCTTCGGGAGACGTGCTCCTGGGCACGCCGATGCCGCGGTAAGCACCGTCCACCCAATCGACTCCAAGCTCCTTGAAGGTCGGTACATCGGGCAGCAGCGGGTGGCGTTTGTCCATCGCAATGGCCAGCCCCCGGACCCGGGTCTTGTTGTTGATGGCGAACGCGGAATAAGTCATGGCGCCCTCGATCTGTGCGCCCAGCACGGCGGTCGCCATGTCGCCGGTTCCCTTGTACGGTATGTAGTTGGTGGCAACGCCAAAAGCCGCGTTCATGCGTTCATGCGCCGCGTGATTGGCCGAGTTCAGGCCCGAGCCACCGAGATTGAGTTTGCCGGGTGAGGCCTTGGCCGCCTTGAGGAAATCGGCAAAAGTCCGGATGGCACTTTGCTCGGGCACCACCAGAATGTCGGGCGTGAAATGAAACCAGAACACCGGCGTAATGTCCTGCGTCTTGTACTGCACCTGCCCCTCCAGCGGCTGGAACACAATGTGCGGCAGATTGATGCCCACAATATTCAGGCCATCACCGGGCAACTGGTTCATCTGGCCCCACATCAGGCCACCGCCGGCGCCGGCCTTGTACTGGATGATGGTGTCAATGGCCGCGCACTTTTTCTTCAACACGATTTGCTGGTGCCGGGCCGACAGGTCAGACTCACCGCCCGGTGGAAAAGCCTGCCAGTAAAGCAGGCTTTTTTCCGGGCAGGCCACTGCGGCACCGGCTGCGGTGCCTTGTGCCGCCGCGACCTGGGCAAGCAGAACCAGCCCCAGGGTAGTCAGTAATTTCTTCATGTTTGTCTCCTGTCAATGGTGTCGCCATGGTACGCGGCAATTGCGAGCTGCCCGGTCGCCCCCGTTTCTGTTGCGACAGCAGTGCTTGAATGAAGACAATTTTGCAGGTTTTTACAGGTTTTTGAAAATTATTTCGTACTGCCTTTTCGGTTTGCGCAACCGGGTTAAGCTGTCACCCATGACTACCCTGCTGATCCGCAATGCCCGTTGCATTGCCACCTTTGATCATACCGACCCAACCCGCGCGCGCGAGCTGCGCGACGCCTCGCTGTTCATCCGTGGTCACCGTATTGAAGCCATCGGCGCCACCGCCGCGCTGCCACACGAGGCCGATGAAGTGATTGACGCCCGCAACCATCTGGTAATACCCGGTCTGGTCAACACCCACCACCACATGGTGCAAAGCCTGACGCGGGCCATTCCAGCCGTGCAAAACGCCGAGCTGTTTGGCTGGCTGCGCGGCCTGTATCCGGTCTGGGCCGGTTTGACGCCCGAGATGGTCCAGGTGTCGACCCGGGTTGCCATGGCCGAACTGTTGCTCAGCGGCTGCACCACCAGCAGCGACCACCTCTACATCTACCCCAACGGCGTGCGGCTCGATGACAGTATCGAAGCGGCAACCGCCATCGGCATGCGTTTTGTCGCCACGCGCGGCAGCATGAGTGTGGGCCAGTCACAAGGCGGTCTGCCGCCCGACCGCGTGGTGGAGCGCGAAGACTTTATCCTCAGCGACAGCCGGCGCCTGATCGAGACCTGGCACAGCGCCGCGCACGGTGCCATGATCAACGTGGCGCTGGCACCATGCTCACCGTTTTCAGTCAGCCGCGCGCTGATGCGCGAATCGGCGGCGCTGGCACGCAGCTATGGCGTGCGCCTGCACACGCACCTGGCCGAGAACGACCACGACCTGGCCTACACGCTGGAGAAGTTCAACTGCACGCCGACGCAATATGCGCAGGAGCTGGGCTGGCTCGGTTCCGACGTCTGGCACGCCCACTGCGTGAAGCTCGATGACGCGGGTATCAATCTGTTTGCGGCCAGCCGCACTGGCGTGGCGCACTGCCCGTGCAGCAACATGCGGCTGGCCTCGGGCATCGCGCCGATCCGCAAAATGCGCAACGCCGGCGTACCCGTCGGCCTGGGTGTCGATGGCAGCGCCAGCAACGACGCCGCCCACATGGTGAATGAGGCGCGCCAGGCGCTGTTGCTGGCCCGGGTCGGACGCGCCTTGCAGGCGCCAGAGACGCGCAGCATGCCGGGCGGTGGCCATCAGACCTTCTTTGGTTGTGACCTTGGCCCCAGCGAGATGACAGCGCGTGACGCGCTCAGCCTGGCGACCCGCGGCGGTGCCGAAGTACTGGGACGCGCCGACATCGGCCACCTGGCCGTCGGCATGTGCGCCGACCTGGCGCTGTTTGATCTTGGCACGCTGGCGTTTGCCGGCGGCGCCGTGCATGACCCGCTGGGCGCCCTGCTGCTGTGCGCCAGCGCGCCGGCCGCTTACACGGTGGTCAATGGTCGCGTCGTGGTGCGCGAGGCGCAGCTGGCCACCCTGGAATTGCCGCCGCTGATCGAGCGGCACAACCGGCTGGCCCTGCAACTGGCGCAGCAAGCACTCTAGACGCTATAAATTATATAGCTGCCTGCGCATGCTGCACGCGGCCTGTAACCCTAAAACACTATAAATTTCGGGTTCATTCACCAAGATAGGCGGCGCGCACCTTGGGATCGTTGAGCATCACCTTGGCGTCCCCCGACATGGTCACCAGACCGGATTCCATGACGTAGCCGCGGTCGGCAATGGCCAGCGCGCGGCTGGCGTTCTGCTCGACCAGCAGCACGGTGACGCCTTGCGCATAGACATCGCGCACCACTTCAAAAATCTTGTCCACCATGATCGGTGACAAGCCCATCGAGGGTTCGTCCAGCAGCAGTACCTTGGGGCGGCTCATCAGCCCGCGACCCATGGCCAGCATTTGCTGCTCACCGCCCGACAAGGTGCCGGCCAGCTGGTCACGCCGCTCCTTGAGGCGCGGAAAGATGGTGAAGACCTTGTCGATATCGGCCAGGATGTCGGCCTTGTCATTGCGGATGTAGGCGCCCATCTGCAGGTTCTCGACAATCGTCATGCGGGCAAAAACGCCGCGCCCTTCGGGCACCATGGCCAGGCCCTGCTTCACTAGGTCCCAAGGGCCCTGCCCCCGGATGCTTTTGCCCAGGTACTCGATATCACCATCGTTGATCGGCAGCGAGCCGGTGATGGCTTTCATGGTGGTGGTTTTGCCGGCGCCGTTGGAGCCGATCAGGGACACCAGTTCGCCTTCATGCACTTCAAAGTCAACGCCCTTGACAGCCTGGATGCCACCATAAGCCACTTTGAGCCCGGTTACTTTCAGAAGAGTTTTTGCCATGTTGTTTCTCAGTGCCCGCTGGTGCCAAGATAGGCTTCAATGACTTTTTCATTTTTCTGCACGTCTGCCGGTGTCCCCTCGGCAATCTGCTTGCCATAGTCAAGCACCGTGACCCGGTCGCACAAGCCCATCACCAGCTTGACATCGTGCTCGATCAGCAAAATGGTGCGGTTGTCGTTGCGGATTTTGTCGATCAGTTCGCGCAGCATGACCTTCTCGGTGGCGTTCATGCCAGCGGCCGGTTCATCCAGCGCAATGAGCTGCGGATCGGTCGCCAGCGCGCGGGCGATCTCCAGGCGGCGCTGGTCACCGTAACTCAGGGTACGCGCCTTGTAGTCGGCAAACCGGCCAATGCCCACGTAGTCCAGCAATTCCTGGGCGCGCGCGGCAATGGCCGCTTCTTCCGCCTTGAAGCCCGGTGTCCGGAAGATCGCCCCGAGCAGACCCGAATGGGTGCGAATGTGGCGCCCGACCATGACGTTTTCCAGCGCTGTCATTTCGGCAAACAGGCGAATGTTCTGAAAAGTGCGCGCGATGCCGGCTTTGGCCACCTCGTGCACGGCTGTGGGCTGGTAGGTTTTGCCGGCCAGCTCGAAACTGCCGCTGTCGGGCGTGTAGAGACCCGTCAAGACGTTGAAAAACGTGGTTTTGCCAGCGCCGTTAGGACCAATCAGGCCATAGACCTGGCCTCGCTTGATGGTAATGCCCACATCGCTCAAGGCCTGCAGGCCGCCAAAGCGTTTGGAAACGCTGGCAACGTTGAGTACAGTGTCTGTCATGTTATTCCTTAATCAGTTGGGGACAGTGCCTGTTGGCTTGGCCTCACAGCGGTCTGTCCCGCAAGATCTCATTTGGTGTTCTGCAGCGACTTGCCGTGATCGGGCGAGGGCCACAAACCGCGGGGTCGCGACAGCATGATGCTGATCATGGCCAAAGCAATCAGCAACTGACGCAAAATCGACGAATCCAGGCGCCCGTCGGTCATTGCCTGCAACGGTCCGGCCACGTAGCGCAACACCTCGGGCAAGGCCGACAGCAGTACGGCGCCAAGAATGATGCCGGGCAAATGTCCAATGCCGCCCAGCACCACCATCGCCACAATCATGATGGACTCCATCAGGCTGAAGGACTCGGGCGAAATAAACCCCTGAAATGAAGCAAACATGGCGCCCGAGACGCCGCCAAAAGTGGCGCCCATGCCAAACGCCAGCAGCTTGAGATTGCGGGTATTGATGCCCATCGCCTTGGCGGCGATTTCATCTTCCCGGATCGCCATCCAGGCGCGACCCACCCGTGACATTTCAAGCCGGTGCGAGATCACCACGCTGAACACCACCAGGGCCAGAAACCAGTAGTAATAAAGTGACACCGACGCCAGCTCGAAGCCCGCTACCGTGACGTTGCGACCCAGGTTCAGGCCAAAGAAACTCAAGGCGTCAATCTGGCCCAGGCCTTTGGGTCCGTTGGTGATATTGACCGGGTGGTCCAGGTTGTTCATGAAAACGCGGATGATTTCACCAAAGCCCAGCGTCACAATGGCCAGGTAGTCGCCGCGCAAACGCAGCGTGGGCGCGCCCAGCAGCACGCCAAAAAAGCCGGCCAGCCCGGCCGCCGCCGGCACCACAATCCACAACGGCGTATGCATGCCGCTGGGAAACATGGCGGCAAACACGGGGAATGTCTCGGTCAGGTGCGGCGACGCCAGCAGACCGTACATATAGGCGCCAATGGCAAAGAACGCGACGTAGCCCAGGTCCAGCAAGCCGGCGTAACCCACCACGATGTTGAGCCCCAGTGCCAGCAGGACGTAGAGCAGGGCCATATCGGCAATGCGCACCCAGGCATTGCCAAAACCCTGCAACAGCAGCGGCAAAATCAGCAGGGCCGCGCCAGCCAGCACGAAGAGAATGATCTTTTGTTGTTGCTTCATGAAAATCTCCTCAGGCCCGATCCGCCACCCGCTCACCCAGCAGCCCCGAAGGTCGCAGCGTCAGCACGATGATCAACACAATGAAAGCAAAGATGTCGGAGTAGTGGCTACCCAGCACGCCGCCAGTGAGGGCGCCAATGTAACCGGCACCCAGCGATTCAATCAAGCCCAGCAGGATACCGCCGACCACCGCACCGGCCAGGTTGCCAATGCCGCCAAACACGGCGGCCGTAAACGCCTTCAGGCCCGGCAAAAAGCCCATGGTGTGTTGCACCGTGCCGTAATTGGCCGCCCACATCACGCCGGCAATGGCCGCCAGCACAGCACCGATCAGAAAGGTGGCGGAAATCACCACGTCGGGCTTGACCCCCATCAGCGCCGCCACCCGCGGATTCTCGGCCGTGGCCCGCATGGCGCGCCCCAGTTTGGTGTAGTTGACCAGCCACATCAGCACGGCCAGGGCAACCGCGGTCATTCCCAGAATCAGTACCTGGGTCGGCGTGATCACGGCGCCACCAATATCAAACGGGGTGCTCGGAAGCAGCGTCGGATACGGTTTGTAGTTGGGCTTCCAGATGATCATGGCCAGTGTTTGCAGCAACAGCGACATGCCAATGGCGGTGATCAGCGGGGCCAGCTTGGGGCTGTTGCGCAACGGCCGGTACGCGACTTTTTCAATGACAAAATTGAGTACCGCAGCCACCACGCAGGCAATCACCACGGAGATCAGCAAAATAAGCCAGCCCGGCGTTGTGGGCATCGCCTCTTTCATCAGACCAATGATGGTCCAGCTGGTCAGGGCGCCCACCATCAGAACCTCACCGTGGGCAAAATTGATCAGGCCAATAATGCCGTAGACCATCGTGTAGCCCAGCGCCACAAGGGCGTACATGCTGCCCAACACCAGACCGTTGATGATCTGCTGTATGAAGGTATCCATAAACTTCTCCGATTTTTGGCCAGCGCACGCATCAGCTATCGACTGACCCGCAGTGCAGCCTTGTGGGCATTACCCGTTCTCTATAGCAAAAAACCTGCCAGGGTTGAACCCAGGGTCACGATACTGGCAGATTGACGGACGCGATTGTAGCGAAGGCTCACCGCCTGAGTACCCGCCAACGGACCGGGTTTACCCTCACGCCCACGCTGCATCAGCAAGAGTTACCGGGCATCAGCCAGCTTGATTGTTGAGTTTTCCGAGCTGGCGCAAGCGCTCTGCAATTTTGACTTCTAGCCCGCGCTCCACCGGGCGGTAAAAGCCGGGTGCCGCCATGCCGTCGGGCAGGTAACGCTCACCGGCGGCAAAGCCGCCCTCCTCGTCATGCGCGTAGCGATAACCCTTGCCATAGTCCAGCGCTTTCATGAGCTTGGTGGGCGCATTGCGCAGATGCATCGGCACCGGCTGGGTGCCGTCTTCCTTGACGAAGGACCTGGCCGCTGCGAAGGCTTTGTAAACGGCGTTCGATTTGGCGGCAACGGCCAGATAGACCACGCATTCGGCCAGCGCCAGCTCCCCTTCTGGGCTGCCCAGGCGCTCGTAGACCTCGGCGGCATCGAGTGCCAGGCGCAGGGCACGCGGGTCAGCCAGCCCGATGTCTTCGCTGGCCATGCGGATCAGGCGGCGCGCCAGATAGCGCGGGTCTGCACCACCATCGAGCATGCGCACCAGCCAGTACAGGGCGGCATCGGGGTCGGAACCCCGCACTGATTTGTGCAAGGCAGAAATGGTGTCGTAAAACTGTTCGCCGCCTTTGTCATATCGGCGCATGCGTTCACCCAGCACCTTGAGCAGCCAGGCGTCGGTGATGTTTTGCAGCTTTTCCTGGGTAGCGGCCACCGACAGCATCTCCAGGGTGTTCAACAAGCGCCGCGCATCACCGTCGGCATAAGCGATGAGCCGCTCGGATGCTATGTTTTCAATAGCTGGCAACGCTTGTACAACAAGCGCTCTGTCTATTATTTGCTGCAAATCCGGGGCGGCCAAGGGTTGCAGCACATAAACCGTGGCCCGCGACAGCAAGGCCGAGTTGACTTCAAACGACGGGTTCTCGGTGGTGGCGCCAATGAAGGTGAAGAGGCCGCTCTCGACATGCGGCAAAAAGGCGTCCTGCTGGCTTTTGTTGAAGCGGTGCACCTCATCGACAAAAACAATGGTGCGGCGCTGCTCAAGGCCGTCGCGCGCCGTCTGCGCCTGTTCCACCGCCTCGCGAATGTCCTTGACGCCGCCCAGCACCGCGCTGATGGTGATGAACTGCGCGTCAAAGGCGCTGGCCATCAGGCGCGCAATGGTCGTCTTGCCGGTGCCCGGTGGCCCCCACAGAATGCAGCTGTGCGGCTGACCTGACTCAAACGCCATGCGCAGCGCCATGCCTTCGCCCAGCAACTGCTGCTGGCCCACCACCTCACCCAGCGTTTTCGGGCGCAGCCGTTCGGCCAAGGGTTGGTGGTTGTGGGTGGCGGCGTTCATGGAGTGTCATTGTGGCGCATGACCCAGGGCTTGGGGGCCCATCTCCTCGCCATGGAAGAACAAGCGCAAGGACTGGCTGGCGGCCAGAATATCCAGCAGCCATCGCCGAAGCGCTTGCTGATCCAGGCCACGCTTGCGAAACTGGCGGTCTACGGTCCCCGAGATCGTGTTGCCGGTAACCTCGGACCGCCCTTCGATCAGTTCTTGTTCGCACAGGTTTCCGTCCCGGAACAACATGCGCAGCGTTGCGTCCTGCTTGCGGGCCGTGACTGTCAGCTGGCTGCACAAGACATTGATGAGCGACAAGCCCATGCCATGCAGTTGCATCGGCGCGTCTTGACCAGGCTCGAACGGATAGTCGAGATGTATAGACAAACCTCAGGTACGGCAAACCGGCAACGGTCCTCCCGATCGCGTGCCCACGACCATCGTCTTCAATGCGGAATGAATCGTCACTTGCCTCGACCCGAATCGTTCTGCAGTGCCCGGACTGGAACTCGGCCAGCGCGTACAACACCAGGGCTCGCACTACGCTGGCTGCAATGTCATGAGAATTCGATGCTGATGCGTCTGTCATGATTGGTGTGGCGCGGCGCCGTTGTAATGGCGGCCGATGAACCAGATGGCAACCGCTACAACCGGAACCATGAACCCGAAGCCATGCCAAATGATAAGCATATTTGCACTCCTTCGTTAAATCATGCACACACGTCGAAATTCATCGGTCGGCAAAGTTGGTTGCGAGGGAAAGAACTGCCTCGCCGCGCTTGCTCCGACAACTCGGCAAGCAAACCAGACATAACCATTCTGCGCTCGACACTGGAACAAGTTTACTCGCGGCGAAGCGTTTGCGCGGCTAGGTGCGGGAGACAACTGGAACGCCGGGCGGGGACGCGCGGATTCATGTGCGGATGCGTTGCGCCGCCGGCTTGCCAAATCTTTGAAGCCACACAAAGCCAACGGCTCCCGCCAGCAGCGACGCTGAAAGAATCGCGATTTTTGACGCGTTGATGGTTCCGGCATTTCCGGCAAACGCCAGATTGGCAATGAAAATTGACATGGTAAATCCGATACCGCCCAGAATCCCGGCGCCAAAGACATGGCGCCAATCCAGATCGGGCGGCAAGCGGCAGATGCCGCTGGTAACGGCAACGAAACAAAGCAGCGTCACGCCCAACGGTTTACCCACAATCAAACCCGCAATGATGCCCAGACTGTTGGTGCTGGTCAGGTTCTGCAGCCACTGCGTTTCCAGCAGAATTCCAGTATTGGCAAGTGCAAAAATCGGCAAAATAATGAACGCAACTGGTTTGTGCAGGAGATGTTCGAGCTGGTGCGACGGTGACGCTTTGTCATCGTCTTTCGCGGAGAACGGAATCGCAAATGCAAGCATCACGCCCGCAATCGTTGCGTGAACACCTGACTCGAGCATGAGAAACCACAGCAACGCGCCGCCCAGCAAATAGGGAACGAGGGACATGACGCGAAGGCGGTTTAACGCCACAAGCAGGGCCAAAACTGCCAGGGCGCCAGCAAGATAACCCATCGACAGCTGCCTGGTGTAGAAAACAGCAATGATGACGATCGCCCCCAAATCGTCTATGACGGCAAACGCCACAACGAAAACTTTCAGTGATGCCGGGATACGGTTCCCGAGAATCGCCAGAACGCCCAGAGCAAACGCAATGTCAGTGGCCATCGGAATCCCGATTCCGGCTTGAGCAGGCGTGCCTGTGTTGAGGAAAAAATGAATCAGCGCAGGAGTCAGCATTCCGCCGATGGCTGCAAAAACAGGAAGCAGGGCGTTCCTGAATTTTGACAGCTCCCCGCTGTAAAGCTCGCGTTCGAGTTCCAGGCCGATGAGCAGAAAGAAAATCGCCATCAACCCGTCGTTGATCCAGTGCTCAAGGCTGAGACTCCCGATATGCCATTGCCAGAAACTTGAATAATCTGCACCGATTGCCGAATTTGTGACCAAAAGGGAAATGACGGAGCAAATAACCAGCAGAATTCCACCCGATTTTTCGGACTCGAAAAATTGATTGAACGTGCTGGATAAAGTTGGGGGTGCCAGCGTCATTTTGGAGTCCACGTCACGGCGGTCAGGCATCGCCCTGGTTCGCCACTGACGTCAGCTGCAGCGCGACCTGCCAAAGCTTCCCGCGGCTGCGCATGCCTGCGCCAAAATAGTACCAGGGGCACCCTGCATGGATATCTTGCGCTGACCAGCGAAACACCAGCGCAGGCTTGCCAGCATCGATGGCGTCTGCCATTCCAGGTGAGGAAAATTCACGCTCCAGCTTTCGCATTTGCCAGGGCCAGGGCCAGGCAGAGCCGGTATTGTGGGCTGTGAAAGAGAGTTGCCCAGCCAAAAACGAGAGCTCATCCGGAATACTGCTGACGCCGTGCAGAAGCCAGGCTTCGGTGCAAAGCCTCGTTGCTGGCGCAGACATAGGGTTGAAGGTCATGGGAGGCGGCTTTTGAATTGCATAGACCAGATGTAATTGCAGTATGACCGATGTCCACCAACCCGGCCCTCACTGCCTGATCACATCCACCCCGGCTGGCGCCTTGAACTCAAAGGTTGTTCCCTGCAGCATGGGGTTCACCTGGAAGTTGCTGAAGGTCAGCACTGATCGCTGGCCGAAGCTGTCCAGAATTTCCAGCACCGCCAGTTCACCGCCGCGCAGTCCGACGCTGATGCTTTGCAGCGGGTTGTCTTTGGCCCTGGGCGTGGCCAGCACCCATTCCAGAGCGCCCCGATCCGGTGCCGCAGTCAGGGTGAAGTCGGCCTGCAAGGCATGCAGGTCGGGGGCGGCAGCAATCAGCGCGGCCGGTGTCGAGCCCAGCACCTGCGCCTGTTGGCGGGCGGTGACCTGATTCAGATCGACGTCGTACAGCCACAGGGTCTGGCCATCGGCCACGATGGCTTGCTCAAACGGTTTCTTATACAGGAATTTGAAACGGTTGGGCCGCGAAAACTCGAAGGTCCCGCTGGAGGTCTTGACGCGCGGCGCCTGCCCCTGCCTGGCCGGTGCCGTCACCACCTGGGTGAAGTCGGCGCGCCCGGTTTTTACCGTCTTTATGAAGATTTCAAGGTTATTTAAGCCTGTAGCCCCCGTTGACATTGCGTAGGCAGCTAGCAAAATAATAGCAATTTTTTTCATCAACAACTTCACTCCGCGCGTGTCGGCACCAAAATTTCACGCTGGCCACTGGTGCTCATGGCGCTCACCAGGCCAGCTTTTTCCATGTCTTCAACCAGCCGCGCAGCGCGGTTGTAGCCAATCTTGAGGTGGCGCTGCACCAGCGAAATACTGGCTCTGCGGTTTTTCAGGACCACCTCGACCGCCTGGTCGTACATCGGGTCTTTTTCAGCGCCGCCGTTGCCGCCCTCGCCCGGCAAATCGCCGCCGCTGTCATCGGTGCCGCCTTCGAGCAAGCCCTCGATGTAGTTCGGCTCGCCCTGCGATTTGAGGTAGCTCACAACCCGGTGCACCTCTTCGTCGCTGACAAATGCACCGTGCACCCGGATCGGCAGGCCGGTACCGCTGGGCATGTAGAGCATGTCGCCCATGCCCAGCAGCGCCTCGGCACCCATCTGGTCGAGGATGGTGCGGCTGTCGATCTTGCTGCTCACCTGAAACGCAATGCGGGTCGGGATGTTGGCCTTGATCAGGCCGGTAATCACGTCCACGCTGGGGCGCTGCGTGGCCAGAATCAGGTGAATGCCGGCGGCGCGCGCTTTTTGCGCCAGGCGGGCAATCAGTTCTTCAATCTTTTTGCCCACCACCATCATCAGGTCGGCCAGTTCGTCAATCACCACCACAATGTGCGGCAGCCGGTCCAGTGGCTCCGGCGCCTCGGGTGTCAGGCTGAACGGGTTGCCGATGGGCTCGCCGCGCGCCCTGGCCTCTTCGATCTTGACGTTGTAGCCGGCCAGATTGCGCACGCCCATCTTGCTCAGGAGCTTGTAGCGGCGCTCCATTTCCGCCACGCACCAGGTCAGGCCTTGCGCCGCCTGGCGCATATCTGTCACGACCGGTGCGAGCAAGTGCGGAATGCCTTCGTAGACCGACATTTCGAGCATTTTGGGGTCTATCATCAGCAGGCGCACATCGCGCGCTTCAGCCTTGTAGAGCAGGCTCAAAATCATGGCGTTGATACCGACCGACTTGCCCGAACCGGTGGTGCCGGCCACCAGCACGTGCGGCATCTTGGCGAGATCGGCCACCATCGGGTTGCCGACAATGTCTTTGCCCAGACCGACAGTCAGCAGCGATTTGGCCTCGTTGTAAATGTTGGAGCCCAATATCTCGGACAACCGGATCGACTGGCGTTTGGCATTGGGCAGCTCCAGCGCCATATGGTTTTTGCCCGGAATCGTCTCCACCACCCGGATCGACACCAGGCTCAGGGAGCGCGCCAGGTCTTTGGCCAGCCCGACAATTTGGGAACCCTTGACGCCGGTAGCCGGTTCGATCTCGTAGCGCGTGATCACCGGTCCGGGTTGCGCCAGCACAACGCGCACGTCAACGCCAAAGTCCTTGAGCTTTTTCTCGATCATGCGGCTGGTCATCTCCAGCGTCTCGGGTGCCACCGACTCCTGGCGTGCCAGCGCATCGTCCAGCAGGTCAACCAGCGGCAGGCGACTGTCCGGCAGTTCCTTGAAGAGGGGTTTTTGCCGCTCCTTGGCCACGCGAACGCTCTTGGGCACATCCACCAGCACCGGCTCAATCATGACCGGCAGCGGGTGATGCGCTGCGCTGCCCTGACGCTCTTCGAGCATCCCTTCCTCGCGGTCGCGGGCCGCTTGCTGGCCCAGTGCAATGTCTTGCGCCACCTCGCGTTTTTCGCGCCGCGATTCAACCTGAAAATAGAGCCAGGCGCCCAGCCGCTCGGCAACACGGGCCCAGGAAAAACGGAACACCAGAGCTGTACCCGACAGCGCCAGCGCGATGGCCAGCAAGCCCGAGCCGGAAAACCCCAGCCACTGGACACTGGCCGGCCCCAGCAAATAGCCCAGAACGCCGCCACTGTGCCCCGGCAAGCGGACTTCGAGGCTGTAAAAACGGGTCCATTCCAGCACCGCACTGGCACACACCAGCGCAATCAGCCCGCACCAGAATCCGGCGCGGCCCGCAACAAATCTGGCTCGGCGCGACGCTGGCCGCGCCAATTCGGCTTGCGGCGCCAGCAGTTCCCGTCCGCGCATCCAGCGCGACAGGCTTGACAGCCAGACCCGGACACCCGCTGCAACACACCACCAGACCGAAAATCCGAATAAAAAATAACTGCCGTCAGCAAGCACCGCACCCGGGTGGCTCAGCCTGTTTTGCACCGGCGCCCCGGTGCCCGAGGTCGACCAGGCCGGGTCCTGCGTGGTGTAGGTCAACAGGGAAACCAGCCACAGCAGCAGCAGCGCAAGACCCGCCAGCAAGCCCAGTTCGTGGGCAAAGCGGCGCCAGCCGGACGCCTCAGGCGATGTCGCAGCGCGGGAAGAATTCAGGGTATTGAGCGAATATGTCATGGCAATGCCCCGAGCTTAACCCGGCCGCGCCCCACTGCTGCGTTCACCAGCGTGGCAAGGCGTGTCGTTCGCTGACCAGAATGGAGCCATCTTCACGGGTCTGAATAAATCCTTCCTCTTCGAACTCGCGCATGACCCGGCTCACCATCTCGCGCGAGGCGCCGACCATTTTTGCAATATCCTGGCGGGAAATTTTTTCGCAGATCATCATCGCACTGCCTTCAACGGCGACCGCGCCACCCAGCAAAACGTCGGCAACCCGCCCGTACACGCCCATCAAGGCCAGCGAGCCAATCTTGCGCGTTGCCTCCCGCAGGCGCCGCGACAGGCATTGCATGATGGAGTGTCCCATCGAACCGTTGCTTTCGAGGCACCGGTTGAACTCGCTGCGCCGCAGCACGAAGACGTCGGTTTGAACTTCGGCCTCGACGCTGGCGGAGTGCGGTTCTTCGTCAATCAGGCTCAACTCCCCGATATAGTCGCCGGGCCGAACAGTGGCCAGGATAACCTCACGTCCCTTGTTGTCCGCCATGACGACGCGGGCGCGGCCGGCCAGAATAATGTAGAGTGCGTCGGATTTTTCGCCCTGCTGAACGATATGCTCACCGCGCTTGAAGCGGCGCTTGGACAAGGCCTCTGACAATATGGCCGCCTGATCGGCCGTCATGGTCGCAAATAATGGCACTCGGCGAATCAGTTCCAGGTCGGACACTATGGACATCGCATAATCCTGTCTAAATGGAATTCATGAGCCGTTGCAGCCGGCGCAGGTTGGCCCAATATACACGTCAGACTGACACTGACACCGATTTTTGATACAGAAAGCTTCTGAAAATGGTAACTAAAAAACATGCCAGGGTCTTGATTCTGGGCTCCGGGCCGGCCGGCTACACGGCTGCCATTTACGCCGCCCGCGCCAACCTCCAGCCGTTGCTGATTACCGGCATGGCCCAGGGGGGTCAATTGATGACCACCACCGACGTGGACAACTGGCCGGCCGATGTGGATGGCGTGCAGGGGCCCGAACTGATGCAACGCTTTCTGGCGCACGCCGAGCGTTTCAAGACCGAAATTGTCTTCGACCACATCAGTGCGGTTGATTTCAGCAAGCGTCCGTTCACCCTCAAAGGCGACAACGCCGAGTACAGCTGCGACTCACTCATTCTTGCCACTGGCGCGTCCGCCAAGTACCTGGGGTTGCCGTCCGAGACGGCCTTCATGGGGCGCGGTGTTTCCGGTTGCGCCACCTGTGACGGCTTTTTTTACCGCGACGAGGTTTGCTGCGTCATCGGTGGCGGCAACACGGCCGTGGAAGAAGCGCTGTATCTGTCCAACATTGCCACCAAGGTCTACCTGGTGCACCGGCGCGACCGGTTCAAGGCCGAACCGATCCTGATCGACAAGCTGATGGAGAAGGTGGCTGCTGGCAAGATCGAGCTCAAGACATTCTGCACTCTTGATGAAGTACTGGGTGACCAGAGCGGTGTCACCGGTGTGCGGCTGAAGAACGTCACGACCGGCGGCACCGAAGACCTGACGCTCAAAGGCTGCTTTATTGCCATTGGCCATTCGCCCAATACCGAAATTTTTCAGGGACAACTCGACATGGCGGGCGGCTACCTGATTACCCAGGGCGGGCTCAAGGGTTTTGCCACGCAAACCAGCGTGCCAGGCATATTTGCCGCCGGCGACGTGCAGGACCACGTGTACCGCCAGGCTATCACCAGTGCCGGCACCGGCTGCATGGCAGCGCTGGACGCACAGCGTTTTCTTGAGCAGGATTAGCACGAAACTGGCCAACGCCTGCGCCGCTATTGCAAGCCCGTTATAATGTCAGGCTTTGCTAAAGCGGGTCTACCAGACTTTGCCGCGGCAATCGGGTTACCGCCACCCATTTTCTTGGCGAGGTGAGGCTGGAGCGAGATTGGAAGTGTCTGTGCCAACAGACAGTTTTGATCGTCAGTAACAGCCGTTTAGTCAGTATCGGAGTGTCCACATGGCACGCGTATGTGAAGTCACGGGCAAAGGCCCCATGGTCGGGAACAAGGTTTCCCACGCCAACAACAAAACCAAGCGCCGGTTCCTGCCGAACCTGCAATACCGCCGTTTCTGGGTCGAGACTGAAAACCGCTGGATTCGTCTGCGGATTTCAAACGCCGGTTTGCGTTTGATCGACAAAAACGGCATCGATGTCGTGCTCGCAGACTTGCGCGCACGTGGTCAGGCTTAACATTTAACTTGGGGACAGATCTTTAGCTCTGTCCCCAACCAGAAAGAACATTATGGCAACCAAAGGCGGACGCGAAAAAATCAAGCTCGAGTCAACAGCTGGCACCGGTCACTTCTACACCACCAGCAAGAACAAGAAAACCATGCCCGAGAAAATGTTGATCAAGAAATTTGATCCCAAAGCTCGCAAGCATGTGGACTACAAGGAAATGAAGCTGAAGTAATTCGGTTTTTTCCTGCTTCCAGGCCCGCTTCATGCGGGCTTTTTGCTTTATGCGGGGGGCTTTCAATGGCGCGGAGTCGGCGGGAGCGGGCGCCCCACTCCCGCCTTGCGTTGCGGCTTGATCCGATCTGGCTGGCCGAGGGTACAGCGGTGTCAATTGCCGGTTAAGACACTCAGACGACGTTCAACTTTTCGATCTGCATCCTTGATAGCAGCCCTTGAAATGAATCGATGTGCCAGCCGAAGCGCCGCTCAAATCACCTACCTAATGAAGCATAGGCTGAGAGTTCAGGCCATAGCGATTGCATCCTAACCCCCAATGATTTGTTATAGATCAAAGTTTGATACGTTAATCGGAATTATTTCGCAAAATTATTGTCAGAAGAACGTGGTTGGTTGCTTGAACTTGCCAATCCATCGTAAGGCATCCATGAGTCCTCGCGAATATTTCGCAAAGTTGTATCTGGAAGACCTTTCAGTGTTTCATCAGTCTCATCAGCCTGCCCAATTTCCAAAGGCGGGGCCATTCTTTATGCTGTGTGGTCGGACCATGGGGTCTGTGCTCAGACCAGAACAGCAAGTGAAGTTTCATAGCGCCGCTGATTTTCTTTGTTGCCAATACGTCTTCAACCTCATCAATCAGGGCCTTCATCAGTACCATCCTGGCACGTTGCATCGAAATTGGATATATCGGGCCGTACCATTCGTGGATGTTCGTGGCTGCCAACAACGGCATGGCGGAATGAGCACGCCGAACTCAATTCTCCAGTTCGCGAAGAAGCCACCAGCCGGTGATGCGGCCCAAGCTATAACCATACCGAGTGGTCAAGTCGCTGAATACGTCGGCAGCTTCTTCTTTCGCTATCTGCCGATCCTAGTGAATTCGAACTCTGCGATCAAATTGGACGTAGGAGAATTCCTCTCGCGGCTCAAGTTAGATGCTGATTGCCGGGAGCTTTGTATGTTCGGATAATCCACCACGGACTGTGATCCCATCGCTGACAGAACAATTGCCGCAGCCAGTTCACCCGAGAAACAGTGCCGATTGGTCGCTCGACGGAAAATGGCCAGCATGAACAACTATGGAAATCGCAAAATGAAAACTGGTTCCGATCGCTTTTTGGAGACAATTGGCGCCATCATCGTTATTGGAGCTCTTGGCTATTGGGCGTATAACTCGTGGGTAGTGGAACCCGCAGAGAATAAGAAAAAGATGGCCAAGCAGGGGACCGAGTCATCGCAGCGATTCAAGGACTGGGCCTATGTTGCAAAAGAAAAGGTCATCGCACCGGGAGAGACGATCAAACTTGTTGTCATCCCGGATTCGACAGGATTTTTTAGCACAAAGTGCTTTGTCTATACCCACAGCGAGTTCAAAACGAGTTCGATGATTTGCCCGAACGCCAAGCAAGACGACATTGGAGAAGCATTGGAATGAATACGGCACAACGAAGAATCCTGAAGGGCGCATTAGCATCAATAGTTGCGACGATACTTTTCCCACCCTTTGCGATCTATTTGAAAAGTGGTGAGATCCGTGGCATGGGCTTCAACTTCATCCTGTTGAGCGACACAACGTCGGTAATTTATTTCCCCACTATCGTCGTCGAATGGATTGTGATAGCCATCATTTGTAGCATCTTGTGGTTATTGACGCGCGACAAGCCAACTGAGGAAATCATGGCACTCGCAAGACGAATACATGCCGATCAGCAGGCATTGAATGTTGTCAATAGGGCATTGCGAAAACTTGCCGATGAGCGCGGTGGATCGGTTTAGTATTTGAAGGCAAAGGACGAAAGCATGGCTGAAAACCAATCAATCGACGGTGGCCTGGGAATTGAGCGAGCAAAGACTGAACACAGGGTCAGCGTAGAGGCTGCCTCCAAGTTCCGATTTTTTTTCGTCGGGCTAGTTTTTGCCATGCTTTCGTTCGCGATTCAATTTCCGATGAAGGCCGGCGCTCTGACGCTCAAAGTAGTCGAGACTTCGTCTTGGGCGCTACTCGCAATATCTGGTCTGCTAGCACTTGCCGATATCGGCGGGTTTTCGGCCCAAGATTGCGGGGGCACAAGGCTCTCGATCTCCGCGCGCCGATTTATGTGGCTGTTTTTTCTTCTAGCAGTCGGGTTACTCCTTACTTCCAAAATACTGGCTTCTTTCTAAGAGCCAATTGCCTACCCTGAATGGAAGCGCGCCTGATGAGCGATATCCTCTTTATCGGAATTTCCTTGGGCTACTTTTGATTTGACTCTAAGGTTGACGAGTTGGTTACCATCGCGGCCCTTGGCTGCAAGCTGGAGACACCGGAGTGGCTTCTTACGAATCCACGAGCTTACGACGTGGTTCAAATAGCGATGTTCTTTGCGGCTTGTGCCTGCCTACTCAATACCAGATCTTAAGCGGTGTATCGCTTCGCCTTACACCAACAGTCGAATGCAAGGAACGGTGGCTGACTTGACTCGAACTTGGCTACCCTAAAGCCGCCTGTGGTGGGCGTCTCTTAACGCTGCAGATTTGTCTTTCGCACGAATCAAACTGGCTACGTGAACCAAAAATGTTGGGCGCAAGAGCTTGGGGTATGGGCCCGCGCCGATTTCTGGGCATTTGACAGTATGAGGCGAGGGCACATACCCCAAGCTCTGCCACCACGATCAGGGCCTAAACCATGGTTGAGTTTGAGGCAACAGCGCAGTAAAACCCTGCTGGTGGGTCAGGCCCTGGCTGCCCGCAGCCTCAGTGAAAACTCCTGCAGGGCCGCAATGCCGCTGGCCTCTGCGCTATGGCACCAGGCCTGCAGGTCGATCGCCAGTTGTTCGCGCGTGTGCGAGCGGTTCAGCCAGAGCTGGCGCAGTTCTTCACGCATCAATACCATTTTGTCCAGCACTGGCGATGCGGCGCGCGCCAGGGCCAGTTTGGAAACGGCAGCCTCCGGTACTTTTTCTGCATCACGGTGCAGCCAGCGCCTGGCGGCCTTGATGACACTCGCATCGGCGCTGCGCGTTTTCATGGCGTCAAGCTCATCCCTGAACGCACGCCGCATGTCTTTGGCGTAAGCCGCCATGATTTCATAGCGATTTGAAATCAGTGCTTCCAGCGTCTTCTCGTCGGCCACCGCACGCACTTCTCCAAAGGCCAGTTTGGGTGGGGTCTTTTTGACGCTGGCCAAGCCGGCTCTTTGCAGCAAGCGGATGTACATCCAGCCAATATCAAACTCGTAGGGTTTGACCGACAACTTGGCCGAAGTCGGGTAGGTGTGGTGATTGTTGTGCAGTTCTTCGCCAGCAATGACAACACCCCAGGGGGAAATATTGGTGCTGGCGTCGGGCACCTCAAAATTGCGATAGCCCCAATAATGCCCGGCACCATTGACGATGCCAGCCGCCATGACCGGCGTCCAGACCATTTGCACCGCCCAAACCGCCAGTCCGGCGGCACCAAACAGGGCCAGATCAATGATCAGCATCAACCCCAGGCCAAGCCAGGAAAACCGTGCATACACGTTGCGTTCCAGCCAGTCACTGGGTGTGCCATGACCAAAACGAATCATTGTCTCGTGGTTTTTGGCCTCGGCCCGGTACAACTCATAGCCCCGCAGCAAAACGGTCTTGATGCCGTGGACGTGCGGGCTGTGCGGGTCTTCCGGCTGTTCGCATCGAGCATGGTGCTTGCGATGGATTGCAGTCCACTCGCGGGTCACCTGGCCGGTCGTCAGCCAAAGCCAGAAACGGAAAAAATGCGAGGCCACAGGGTGCAGGTCGAGCGCCCGGTGGGCCTGATGCCGGTGCAAAAAAACGGTCACGCTGATCATGGTCACATGGGTCATGACAAGCGTGAACAACACCATTTGCCAGGCTGCCCAGTGCAGCCAGCCATGGGTCAGCCAGTCCAGTGCCGCCTGCAGGGAAGTCCAGTCAAGTAACAACATATCTTTACCAATTTCCTGGTTGGAGAACAATAAAAATCAGGATTTTTGCCAGACAGCAGCAAAAAAACCATCGGTTTGGTGACGGTGCGGCCACAGACGCAGATAACGCAGCCCCGCGTCACCGCCGCTGCACAGTCGGGGCGCGCCGTCAATTTTCAGACTGGTCAGGATTTCCGCCACATCCAGTGGCGCAAACGCCGGGTTGGCCTCGGTAAACGCCGCTGCAACAGCCTCATTTTCCTGAACCATCATGCTGCAGGTGGCATAAACCAGGCGACCGCCAGGCTTCAGAAGCCGTGCCGCACTCTGAAGAATGGCCGCCTGTGTGACAGCCATTTGCTCGACCATTGCCAGTGTCTGGCGCCATTTGAGATCAGGATTGCGCCGCAAAGTTCCCAGCCCGGAACAGGGCGCATCCACCAGCACCCGGTCAATCTTGCCGGACAGGCGCTTGACGCGCTCGTCGCGCTCATGCGCAATGGCTGCCGGATGCACATTGGACAAGCCGCTGCGTGCCAGCCGCGGCTTGAGTGCATCGAGCCGATGCGGCGACGTGTCAAACGCGTAGAGCCGCCCGGTGTTGCGCATGCCAGCCCCAATGGCCAGCGTTTTGCCGCCGGCACCGGCGCAAAAGTCCACCACCATCTCGCCGCGTTTGGCATCGAGCAGCAGCGCCAGCAATTGCGAACCCTCGTCCTGCACTTCAAAAGCACCCCGGACGAAGGCATCGAGCTTGTTCAGGGTGGGCTTGCCGGCAATGCGCAAACCCCAGGGCGAATAAGGCGTTGGCAGCGCCTTGATGCCGGCCAGGGCCAGTTCTTTCTGCACGTCGGCCCGCTTGGCGCTTTGCGCATTGACCCGCAAATCAAGACCCGCGCCCTGATTGAGGCTTTCGGCCAGTTGCCAGAATTCCGCTCCCAACTGATCTTTGAGCGGCTGGACCAGCCACTCGGGCAGGTTATGACGGTGGCGCTCCATCAAGTCGGCCACCTTGATTTTTTCGCACTGATCGAGCCAGTTAATTTCCTGTTCGCTCAAGGCACTGCGCAGAAAATCACCGGGGCCGTAAAACCCGAGAATGGCCAGGCGCCGCTCTTTCGGGCCGCTGCCCGATGGCGCGTAGTGGTCAAACAGCAGCTTCTTGCGAAGCACGCTGTAAACGGTGCCGGACAAGGTGGCACGCTCACGCGGCCCAAGGCCCCGGTTATCGCGAAAAAAGCGCGAAACAATGGCATCGGTCGGATGGTCGAATTTGAGTGAGAGCCGGACCAGTTCCGAACAGACGTCAAGCAGGGCTTTGGGGTGCATGGGTGCGATTGTCCCATGACTAACCGGACATGACCGCGCCGGGCGGGAGCGTTCCGGGGTCGTGCCAGGACAATCTTCTGCCATTGTTCGTCCGCTATGTGCGCGAGCGAACAAACACGCCACATCAGTGGCCGTAAGCTGCAGGCATCCGGATTCACCGGGTCCGTGTACCACTCTCATCCAAGCAGGAGCCCCATCATGTTGCATTACGCCGTTGTGTTCTTTGTTATCGCCTTGATCGCCGCCCTGTTCGGCTTTGGCGGTATTGCCGCCGGTGCCGTGGAAATCGGAAAAATTCTTTTCGCCATTTTTGCAATCCTGGCCATCGCCAGCTTTGTACTGGGTCTGTTCAGGAAAGGCTGAAAAAGACCGCAACGCTCACCCCCTCTCAACCCACATCAAAGGAACTTCAATGTTTGACAGTAAATTTCCCGCACCCTCCAGCAGCCTTGCCGACCAGGCAGCGCAGTCGGCTGACCACGCCATCAAGTCAACCCAGCGCGTTGCCAACGATGCCCTCGACAGCCTGTCCGAAACCGTGCAGGACATGCGCCGCCAGGCGGCACCGCTGCTGGAGCGCACCACGGAACAGGTGAGCACGCTGGCCCAGAACAGCCTGGACAGCGTGCGTGACACCTCACGGCAGTTGTACAGAAAGGCGCAAAACGCCTCTGACAGCACGGTCAGCTACATCAAGGACGAACCAGTCAAGGCGCTGCTGATCGCCGCCGCCACGGGTGCTGCATTGATGGCGCTGATCAGCCTGGTGAGCCGTGCCCGCGATCATCACCCGTAATTGACACCCGTCTGCCAACAGGCCACCGTATGCTGTACACATTCCTTCGACTGATGGCCAACCAGCCACAATTGCTGAGCGAACACGCACAGGCCTACGCCGAACTGGTGTCGGCGGAAATGGCCAGTGCGTCAGCGTTCTGGAAGCGCCAGGCCTGGTTGAACGCGCTGGCCGTCTGCTGCCTTGGCGTGGCGGGTGTGCTGGTCGGCGTGGCACTGATGCTGTGGGCCGTCACACCGGTGGGCAGCATTCATGCGCCATGGGCGTTGATCGTCGCACCATTGCTGCCGATTGCGGTTGCCCTGGGGTGTCTGATGCAGGCACAAAAGAGTACCCAGGGCGGTGCGCTGGAGCGCGTGCGCCAGCAACTGCGTGCCGATCTGCTGGTGCTGCGGGAAGCCGCCCGATCATGAGTACCGGTACAGAACTTCCTGCCCCCGGGTTGCCGGCGGCCGAGCGCCTGGCGCAATCGCGTGAGCGTTTGCGCCAGGCTTTGAACACCGCCCGGGGCCCAGCCGTTGCTGGAAATGCCCAAAACACGGATGCGTCGGCCAGCCACTGGCTTGACCGTCTGAAATCCATCCCCGGCGCCAGCGTTGTCACAGAAGCGGCACGCAGCTGGTGGTCACAGCATCCTTTTCGCCGCACCTGCCAGGACCTGGCCGACGCAACAAAAACGATCCTGCAGCCAGTGGCACAACGTCATCCGCTGGGGTTGGTGGCGGCTGCCTTCCTGGTCGGTGGCGTGCTGGGCTGGAGCCGTCCGTGGCGCTGGATCGTCACCCCTGCACTGGTCGCCGGCCTGCTGCCGCAGCTGGTGGCCAAGGCCGCATCGCCGGCATGGATCACTCTTCTGGCGTCGCTGGCGCGGCAAAAAACTGACCCAAACACCTGAAATTCATATAAAAACAGGCTGTAGGCCCCGTTGAATATGCGCAAGCAGCTATATATTTTGTAGCAATTCAGCAATCGCCCTTGGGTAGATCAGGTGTTCCTGCGTCAGTACGCGGGCTGCCAGCGTGTCGGCCGTGTCGCCGGCCAACACCGGCACCACGGCTTGTGCCAGGATCGGTCCGTGATCGAGTTCAGCGGTGACCTGGTGCACCGTGGCGCCGACAAATTTGCAGCCGGCATCAAGCGCACGCTGCTGCGTGTGCAAACCCGCAAACGCCGGCAGCAGCGAGGGATGGATGTTGAGCAGGCGGCCTTTGTAGTGACTGACAAAACCGGGCGTCAAAATGCGCATGAAGCCGGCCAGCACGACCAGCGCGGGTTGTCCGGGTTCTTCAAAACGATCAATAACTTCAAGCAGCGCGGCGTCAAACGCATCACGCGAGCCAAACGCCTTGTGCTCCAGCACCTCGGTCGCCAGACCTTGATCGCGCGCAAAATCCAGACCCGCCGCCTGCGCCTTGTTGCTGATGACGGCCGCCACGCGCGCGCCATATTTTTCCGGCCAGCCCTCGCGCCGTGAGGTTTTTACGATGGCCGCCATGTTGGAGCCGCCGCCAGAGATCAAAATAACGATGTTTTTCATACCTGACCGAATTATGACCCTGCCCCCCACTACCCCGGCGTCAACAACGCCAACACTGAGCGCCGCCGAAGCCCGCGTGCTCGGCACCTTGATGGAGAAAGCCCGCACCGTGCCCGACAGCTACCCGCTCACGCTCAACTCGCTGTTGCTGGGCTGCAACCAGAAAAGCAGTCGCGAGCCGCTGATGGAACTCGATGAAGCGCAGCTGGCCAGTGCGCTGCACCATCTGAAGTCCACCGGTCTGGTGCGTGAGAACAGCGGCGCACGCGTGACCCGTTATGAGCATAACTTCCAGCGCGCTATCGGCGTCTTCGAGCAGTCGGCGGTACTGCTGGGGTTACTGATGCTGCGCGGTCCGCAAACCGCTGGCGAGCTGCGCCTGAACACCGAACGCTGGTACCGGTTTGCCGACATTTCATCGGTCGAAGGTTTTCTGGAAGAACTGCAGGATCGCGCCGCCGACAAAGGCGGCCCGCTGGTGGTCAAGCTGGCCCGTTCACCCGGCATGCGCGAGCAGCGCTGGGCGCACCTGCTGTGCGGCCCGGTCGACCTGACACAGACTGGCGAACCCGCAGGCAGCGCCACCGGCAACAACGCCGAGCGCCTGGCCCGGCTTGAGGCGGAAGTGGCCCGCTTGACGCAAACAGTGCAGAAACTGTGTTCTGAATTGGGCGTGTCACCACCTGGACAGACATAATCGAACGACCGTGCTAAAACGCGGTTTCAGTGAAGACTGACTTGTACGCAAGTTATGTCGCAGCTAAAAATCCGGAAAACTTGGAGACCCTTATGGATTTGGCATTTACCCCTGAAGAGCAGCAGTTTCGCGCAGACATCCGGGCCTGGGTGCATGAGAACCTGCCCGCCGATATCTCGCACAAGGTGCACAACGCCCTGCGCCTGAGCCGCGACGACATGCAGCGCTGGGGCAGGATTCTGGGCAAAAAAGGCTGGCTCGGTCACGCCTGGCCCAAGGCTTTTGGCGGCCCTGGCTGGAATTCGATTCAGAAACATTTGTTTGAAGAAGAATGCGCGCTGGCCGGCGCACCACGGGTCATCCCGTTCGGACCGATCATGGTGGCACCGGTCATCATGGCCTTTGGCACGCCCGAGCAGCAACAGCGTTTCCTGCCCGGCATTGCCAGCGGCGACGTCTGGTGGAGTCAGGGTTACAGCGAGCCTGGCTCCGGCTCGGATCTGGCGTCGGTGAAAACCAAAGCGGAGCGCCACGGCAACCATTACATCGTCAATGGCCAGAAAGCCTGGACCACGCTGGGCCAGTATGGTGAGTGGATTTTCTGTCTGGTGCGCACCAGCAACGAGG
Organism: uncultured beta proteobacterium; assembly: GCA_963750815.1. GTDB lineage: Bacteria > Pseudomonadota > Gammaproteobacteria > Burkholderiales > Burkholderiaceae_C > Rhodoferax. Next base: position 1,990,207 of record CAVVRS010000002.1, on the reverse strand, counting down.
GCAAACCCCAGACCGGCATCAGCTTTCTACTGATCGACATGAAATCACCCGGCGTGACGGTGCGCCCGACCGTCTTGCTGGATGGCGAGGCGGAAGTCAATGAGGTCTTTTTTGACGATGTCAAAGTGCCTGCCGAAAACCTGATTGGTGAGGAAAACAAAGGCTGGACCTACGCCAAGCACCTGCTCAGCCATGAGCGCACCAACATTGCCGACGTGAATCGTACCAAGCGCGAACTCGAGCGGCTCAAACGCATCGCCAAAGCCGAGGGGGTCTATGAAGACCAGCGCTTCCGTGACGAGATTGCCAGGCTGGAAGTGGATGTGGTGGCGCTCGAAATGCTGGTGCTGCGGGTACTGGCCGCCGAAAAATCGGGCAAGCAGTCACTTGACATCGCCGGCCTGCTGAAGATTCGCGGCAGCGAGATTCAGCAGCGCTACAGCGAACTGATGATGCTGGCCGCCGGCCCGTATGCGCTGCCGCTGATCCAGGAGGCGATGGAAGCCGGCTGGCAAGGTGATTTCCCCGGCGCTGGCAACTGGTGTGCACCGCTTGCCTCGACCTACTTCAATATGCGCAAGACGACCATTTACGGTGGCAGCAACGAAGTACAACGCAACATCGTGGCGCAGACCGTTCTGGGCTGAGCCTGGTAGATAAATATCCGTTCGGGCTGAGTCTGTCGAAGCCCGGTTGCACGTATCACACCAGCCCTTCGACAGGCTCAGGGCGAACGGTTGAGAGGATCAGGATCATGGATTTCAATTTTTCAGACGATCAGGAACAACTGCGCGACGCGGTGCGCAAATGGGTCGACAAGGGCTATAGCTTCGAGCGCCGCCGCGGCATTACCGCAGCCGGTGGTTTTTCACGCGAGGCGTTCTGCGAGATGGCCGAGCTCGGCCTGTGCGGGCTGTACGTCGGCGAGTCGCACGACGGCATGGGCATGGGGCCGGTCGAAGGCATGGTGGTGATGGAGGAGCTCGGTCGCGGCATGGTGCTGGAGCCGTTTGCCCAGTGCCTGATCGCCGGGGCGGTACTGGGTGGTTACGCGCCGGAGGCCGTCAAGTCGGCGTGGCTGCCCAAAGTGGCCCGCGGTGAAGCGCTGGTGGTACTCGCTTACCAGGAGCGTGCAGCCCGTTACCAGCTCGATATTTGTAAAGCGAAAGCGGCTGCAGCCCCCGCTGGATGGGCGCTAACAGCTACAAAAAGCGTAGTACCTGCGGGTGACATGGCGGACGCCTTCATCGTGCCGGCGACGATTGACGGCCGGTTGGCCCTGTTTCTGGTGGAGCGCGCCGCCAGTGGTGTCAGCACCCGGGGTTACGGCACCCAGGACGGCGCCCGGGCCGCGGAACTCACGCTCAACAACGCTGCGGCCAGTCTTGTCACGGCAGACGGGTTGACAGCGCTGGAGCACGCAGTGGATATCGGCATTGCCGCCACCTGCGCCGAAGCCGTGGGTGTGATGGACAAGACGATGGCCATCACCGCCGAGTACATGAACACGCGCAAGCAGTTTGGTGTCGCTATTTCAAGCTTCCAGGCGCTACGCCACCGCGCTGCCGACATGAAGATGCAGCTGGAACTGGCACGCTCCATGAGTTACTACGCCGCTCTGAAACTCAATGCGCCGGCGCCCGAGCGGCGTGCGGCCATGGCCAGAGCCAAATACCAGTTGGGAACTTCGATGCGCTTTGTCGGCCAGCAGTCGGTGCAGTTGCACGGCGGCATTGGCGTCACTGACGAATACATCGGCAGCCATTACTTCAAAAAGCTGACCCAGCTGGAAATGACGTTTGGCGACAGCCTGTATCAGCTCGGTCAGGTATCGAACCGGATGCTGGATACCGCCGGCGTTTTCGCCTGACAACCCGGGCCTGCCAGCGGCTTTTAGCAAATGGTCAGGCTGCCGGCTTGACTGTCTGTATCGGCCATGATGCGGTCCAGGGCGCGCGCCACGATGGGAGCCTGCTCAATGACGCTCAACTGGCCCTGCCGCAGCAGGGCAGCCACTTCGCGCTCGGAGCGCACAAAAGCGTCATACCCTTCACGATTGGTAAACAACAACCGGGTTCGCAGGGGACTGACCCAGCTCAGGCGGCAGCGGTGCTGCGTCGTCTTGTCCAGTGCGAAATCAAACCACGTACCACGGACAAAAGCATGCGCCATGGCGTCAAAATCGTCCAATTGCCCGGCCACTTGACTGGCCCGACGCTGATCCAGCGCCTGCATGGCCTCTTTGCCAACGCGCTCCTCCGCGGCGCTTGACACTGGGTCTGCAGTGGCCGGTTGTGTCATCCGGATCGCCAGCATATGGGTTGCAATAAGGCGCCGGGTAAACGTTGCGCGTGCTTCACCGGTCCAGTCGATGGCATCCAGACCGGCATTCAGATCGCGCACCAGATCAGGCAACGCCGCCACCAGTTGCCGACGCTCTTGCGCGCCGGTCTTTGGCTGCGTCGACCAGACAAGCTGATCCATCACCTTCAGATTGCGCTCCCAGGGCGCCGTCCCGGAAGGTGCCTCCAGCCACGCGCGCGCCATGACCTCGCGCCACTGCGTCGCCAAAAACGGTGCCAGGAAGGGAGCCAGCGGCAATTCGGCTGGCAGCGCCTGGACACAGGCGTGCACCACTTCGTCGGCGTGCGCCAGCGCCTGTTCCCAGGACTCACCGACCTGTTCCTGGCTGGCCGCCGGTTCAATGTGCCGCTGGGCCTGCTGTTCGGCTTCCAACAGAAATTCGGTGAATTCCAGCAGCAACTCGTCAAACAGGGCGAGATCGTCTTCGAATTCAGTCAGCACCCGTTTGACAGTGCGCTCGATACTGACGTACAAGGGGTCGTTTTCACCCTTGCCGGGTGTCCAGGCGACGGACGCCTGGGCCAGTGCATCAACCAGCCGGCGTGCCGGGTGGCTGGCAGAAAGAAAAAAATCGCGGTCAATCATGGCCGCCTTGAGCACGGGAATCTGCAACCGGCCAATCACAAATTTCAATTGCAGCGGGATGGCCGGGTCGGCGAAGACAAAATCAAACACTTCAGCCAACGCGTCCACCGTGCCGCGATCAAGCTCAGGTGCCCGGCGGACTTCGTCGCGCTCGCGCATGTGACGCAGGATGCGGTGACCCGCAAGTTCCTCGCCTTCAAGAATCGGGAACGAAAACTGTGCCCCGGCACCGGCCTGCAAATCTTCGAGGTAACCCATGAACTCGGGATCGGCCGCGACAAACGCGCGTTGCCCAGCCTCCCCTTCGGGGTCATGGTCACGGACACTGTTGCCCGCCACATTGGCCGGACTTGCGAAGCCCAACCTCTGTAAAAACTGGCGTGCATGGGCCGCAATCGGCCGACCCGTTGGGGCCAGGTTGCCCCACGCCGAACGGGTCTGACCCGACTCAAGGCCGTCGCCCCCTGTGCTCATGGGTGAGCTCTGCGCAACAGCCGGCGCCGGCGCTGCCGGATCTCCTGTCAGCGGCATTGAAGAGGAAGTACCCGCCTGCGCCCGCCTGATCCTGTGCAACGGCCGGGCTTCGATACCGGCCTGCTCCAGAGCAGCATTCAAATCGCGATACAATGGGTTCAAATCAATACAGTGCTGCGGATGAAGGGCCAGTATCAGATCCTGCGAGGCCTCGGCGTCAAGCCCGCACTTTTCCCAGGCCACCAGAAAGGCCCGGACAAACACCGCCGGACGAAACGGATTGCAGGATTGACTCACCAGGTCCGGCCCCAGCAACGCGCCAATGCGCTGGGTCAAAATGCCGACACTGGACTCGTAGTGCGAGGCGAAGCGCTGGGCGACCCGGTCAAGCAACAGAATACGCTCAACCTCGCTGACGTCAATCAGGGTCAATGACATGCCATCAAGCGGGTCAGCCGGTGTGTACTTTCTGACCTCCAGTGAGGTCCGCTCGGGTAAGGCAACGCTCAACTCTTCATCCATCGCGATCTGAAGTGCGGCCTGATACGCCTGCTGGAAGACGGCAGCCTGGCGCTGCAACAGGTTATGTGCGGATCGCAGGTTTTGCGCCATCACCGCGGGCGGCCTGGCGTCCACCAGCGTCAGCAAATGCTCACGGATCAGCTGTAGATTGGTGTCTCCATGCGCGGCAAAATAGGCCAGGGTTTCGCCCATCAGATGGTGAACCTGGCGACGCGCCCGAGCACGCAGTTCATGATCAGCGATACCAGGTAATGAAGGCGAAGGAATGGGCATCGCTGCGCTGCCTTTTCTCTCTCAATGATTCGGTTTCAACGACAAATCCGGGGCATTTGTCAAGCGACGCGCCCCTGTTCCTGCGGCTAGGATACCTTATCAGCAGCGATGGGTGAAAAACACGCCCGTCGGGCGTGCTCAAGCGGTCAGTCGGGACGACTTGGGTACATGCGCCATCAGAAACTCCATCTGGTCCGCCAGGATCCGGCGGTTGCACAGAATGAAGTCTTCCCACAGGCTGGGAACATAAGGTGCGTAGAGTAGCGGCATCCTGGCCTGCTCGGGCGTGCGATGACTCTTGCGATGGTTGCAGGGTCGGCACGAAGTAACAACGTTCATCCAGTGGTCAACGCCGTTCTGGGCAAACGGAATGATGTGTTCGCGTGTCAGGTCCGCTTCATGAAAGATGTCGCCGCAATAAGCGCAAACGTTGCGATCCCGCGCGAACAACTTGCTGTTGCTCAGTCCTGGCTTGAGCATGAAGGGATTGATGCCCGGCACACCTTTGGTGCCGATAATGCTGTTGACGGCAATAATCGACTGCTCGCCGCTGATCGCGTTGTATCCGCCATGAAACACGGCAACCTCGCAACCCATCTCCCAGCGCACTTCTTCAGCGGCGTAATGAATGACCGCCTGCTCAAGTGAAATCCACGACTGGGGCAGCCCTTGGGCTGACAGCTTCAAGACCTTCAACACACACCTCCCAAAACTCTGGAACATGGGACACTGGCTGCAACGCTGTCGCTGCTAGGACACAATATACCCTGTTTTCATGACAATTTGACTTCCGGCGCCAGCGCCAAAAGCCTGGCTTGCTATCAAAAATATAACAACCAATGAAGATTTTTCGAGGTTTCAAGCACCCCGGCATCTACCAGGCCTGCGCGTTGACGATTGGTAATTTTGATGGTCTGCACAGAGGCCACCAGGCGATGCTGGCACTGGTGCGCAGTGAGGCCGAGCAGCGCGGGGTGCATAGCTGCGTCCTGACTTTCGAGCCGCATCCGCGTGATCACTTTGCCGCCGTCACTCACAAGCCCGATCTTGCGCCGGCACGCATTGCCACGTTGCGCGACAAGCTCAGTGATCTGGCCCACTGCGGCGTTGACCAGACGGTGGTTCTGCCCTTTGATGCGCGTCTGGCATCGCAATCGCCCCAGACATTCATCGATCAGGTATTGGTCAAAGGGCTGGGGGCCCGCTATATTCTGGTGGGTGATGATTTCCGGTTTGGTGCCAGGCGCGCGGGCGACTACGGATTGCTTGACGCTGCCGGTATGGTGCAGGGCTTTGATGTCGCCCGCATGAACAGCTATGAAGTTCACGGCCTGAGAGTTTCCAGTTCGGCGGTGCGCGACGCGCTCAACCAAGGCCGGATGGACGATGCAACACGGCTGCTGGGACACCCCTACCGTATCTCCGGCCACGTGGTGCATGGTCGCAAGCTTGGACGCGAGCTGGGCTTTCGAACCCTGAACCTGCGCTTTGCCCACTGGAAACCCGCCGCCAGTGGCATCTTTGTGGTGCGCATCCATGGATTGTCCGACCAGCCATTGCCCGGTGTCGCCAATCTGGGCATTCGCCCGTCGCTGGACCCGGCCGACGTGAACGGCGGACGGGTGCTGCTGGAAACACATTGCCTTGACTGGCCCGGGATGCTGGGCGACGAGGGTGCCTACGGTAAAATCATCCGTGTAGAACTTCTCCACAAACTGCACGACGAGCTGAAGTACGACTCCCTGGACGCCCTCTCTGCGGGCATCACCCAGGATTGCCTGCATGCGCGTGCCTACTTCACCCGCCAGCGCCACCATGACCAATAAAACCGATTACCGCAGTACCCTCAATCTGCCCGACACACCGTTTCCGATGCGTGGCGACTTGCCCAGACGCGAGCCACACTGGGTGAAAGAGTGGGACGACAAGGGCATCTACGAAAAACTGCGGGCTTCGCGTGCCGGTGCGCCCAGGTTTGTGCTGCACGACGGCCCGCCCTATGCCAACGGCCAGATTCATATGGGCCACGCGGTCAACAAGATTCTGAAAGACATGATCGTCAAGGCGCGCCAGCTCAAGGGGCTGGACGCCGCCTACATTCCCGGTTGGGATTGCCACGGCCTGCCGATTGAAAACGCCATCGAAAAAAAGTTTGGCCGCAATCTGCCGCGCGATGACATGCAGGCCAAAAGCCGCGCCTACGCCACCGAGCAGATCAGTCTGCAACGCGAAGACTTCAAGCGCCTGGGCGTACTGGGCGACTGGGACCACCCCTACCGCACGATGGATTTCAGCAACGAGGCCGACGAAATCCGTGCTTTCAAGCGGGTGATCGAACGCGGCTTTGTCTACCGTGGCCTTAAACCCGTGTACTGGTGTTTTGACTGCGGCTCCAGCCTGGCCGAGTTCGAGATTGAATACGCCGACAAGAAATCGCAGACGCTGGATGTCGGCTTTTTGTGTGCTGAGCCCGAGAAACTGGCAAGTGCCTTTGGTCTGTCCCAAATCGACAAACCCGCCTTCGCCGTGATCTGGACCACCACCGCCTGGACCATTCCGGCCAACCAGGCTCTCAACCTGAACCCGGAACTGAACTATGCTCTGGTGGAGACCGAACGCGGCCTGCTGTTGCTGTCGGAAAGCCTGGTGGACAAGTGCATGGAGCGCTACCAGCTCACCGGCAAGGTGATGGCGACCACGGCCGGTAAGAATCTTGATGGCATCAACTTCAAGCATCCGCTGGCCCATGTTGACGGCGGATTTGATCGTTTGAGCCCGGTCTATCTGGCCGACTACGCCACGGCAGACGACGGTACCGGTATCGTTCACTCTTCACCGGCCTATGGCGTCGAGGATTTCAACAGCTGCGTGGCGCACGGCATGGCCTACGACGACATCCTCAATCCGGTGCAGGGCAATGGTGCCTACGCCAGCGACTTCCCGCTTTTTGGCGGCCAGCACATCTGGAAAGCCTGCCCGATCATCATCAACACCTTGCGTGACGCAGGCCGTTTGTTCGCCACTTCCGACATCGTGCACAGCTATCCGCATTGCTGGCGCCACAAGACACCGGTGATCTACCGCGCGGCCGCCCAGTGGTTCATCCGCATGGATGACGGCGAAGGGGTTTTCACCAGGGATAAAGCGCCAAAATCCCTGCGCCAGCTGGCTCTCGACGCGATCGAGCAAACCAGGTTTTACCCGGAAAACGGCAAGGCCCGCCTGCGCGACATGATCGCCGGCCGTCCCGACTGGTGCATCAGCCGCCAGCGCAGCTGGGGCGTGCCCCTGCCGTTCTTCCTGCACAGGGACAGCGGCGAGCTGCACCCGCGCACCCTGGAGATTCTGGACATTGCCGCCGACATGGTCGAACAAGGTGGCATCGAGGCGTGGAGCAAGGCCACGCCCGAATCCATTCTGGGCGCACAGGACGCCGGGCTTTACACCAAGAGCAGCGACATTCTGGAAGTATGGTTTGATTCGGGTACCACGCACACCACGGTGCTCAAGGGCTCGCACCCCGGCAGCGGCCACGACAGCGGTCCCGAGGCGGACCTGTACCTCGAGGGCCACGACCAGCATCGCGGCTGGTTCCACTCCAGCCTCTTGACGGCTTGCGCCATGTACGGCCGGGCGCCCTACAAAGGCATTCTGACGCACGGCTTCACGGTGGACAGCAAAGGCCACAAGATGAGCAAGAGCGCCGGTAACGGCGTCGATCCACAGGAAACCTCCAAAAAACTCGGCGCCGAGATCATCCGCCTGTGGGTGGCGGCCAGCGACTACTCGGGTGACATTGCCGGTGACGACAAAATCCTGGCGCGCGTGGTGGACACGTACCGGCGCATCCGCAACACACTCAAATTCCTGATGGCCAACGTCAGCGACTTTGACCCGGCCGTGGACACGGTGCCGCCAGACCAGATGCTGGAGATTGACCGCTACGCCCTGAGCCGCGCGGCCCAGTTGCAAGCCGACATCCTGGCGCATTACGAGGTCTATGAGTTTCACCCGGTGGTGGCCAAGCTGCAGATCTACTGCTCGGAAGACCTGGGCTCGTTCTATCTCGACATCCTGAAAGACCGGCTTTACACCACGGCGCCAAAGTCACTGGCGCGGCGTAGCGCACAGACCGCGCTGTGGCAAATCACACAAGCCATGCTGCGCTGGATGGCACCGTTTCTGAGCTTCACGGCCGAAGAAGCCTGGGCGGTATTGGGTGCGGCAGACAAAACGCCCGCTGACACCCAGGAGTCCATCTTCATGGATCGCTATACCCCGATGGGCATGGTGGACACCGCTCTGGTCGCCAAGTGGAGCCGGATCCGCGAGTTGCGCGACGCGGTAAACAAAGACATCGAAGTCCTGCGTGCCGACGGCAAAGTAGGTTCCTCCCTGCAAGCCATGATCGCCCTCACGGTGGCTGCGCAAGATCATGCACTGCTGGCCAGTCTGGGCGACGATCTGAAATTTGTTTTCATTACATCTGCTATTGAGTTGATAGCTGGTCACGCAATGTCTGTAAGCGTCAGCACCTCCAATGACACAAAATGCGAACGCTGCTGGCACTATCGGGATGACATCGGTGTCGACCCGGCCCACCCGACTCTTTGCGGCCGCTGCACCAGCAACCTGTCTGGCGCCGGTGAAGTCCGGAAGTTTGCCTGATGGGCCGCAAATCATCGACGGCGCCCGGTGCCTGGGGCGGCATCCTGCGGTGGCTGGTTCTGGCCATGCTCATCCTGCTGGCCGACCAGTTCACCAAGGTGCTGATCCTGGGCGCCTACCAGCTCGGTGAAGGCACACCGGTCACCGGTTTTTTCAATCTGGTGCGGGTGCACAACCCGGGCGCGGCGTTCTCGTTTCTGGCCGCCGCCGCCGGCTGGCAACGCTGGTTCTTTACCGCCATTGGCGTGCTGGCAGCAGCCGTGATTGTGTGGCTGCTGAAGTCGCACGCCGGACAAAAACTGTTTGCTTTTTCACTCGCCTGCATTCTCGGCGGCGCTGTTGGCAATGTGATTGATCGCATTCTGTACGGCTATGTAGTGGACTTTCTTGACTTTCACTGGCGCTGGCTGAGCCCGCTGTTTCCGGGCGGTCATTTCCCGGCCTTCAATATCGCCGACAGCGCCATCAGCATCGGTGCCGCCTGCCTGATACTTGACGAGTTGCGGCGCGTACGGCGCACCCGCTGAGGCCAGCCTCAAGGAGCTTCATTGACACATTTGTTGAATCTGCTGGCGGCTATTGCCCTTCTGGTCTGGGGGACACAACTGGTGCGCACCGGCATTCTGCGGGTCTTTGGTGCCAACCTGCGCAACATTCTGTCCAAGAGCGTCAGCAACCGTCTGACCGCCACCATGTCGGGCATTGGCGTCACGGCGCTGGTGCAGTCCAGCACGGCGACCGCGCTGATCGTGTCTTCGTTTGTCGGTCAGGGCATGATGTCGCTGCCCTCGGCGCTGGCGGTCATGCTCGGTGCCGACATTGGCACCAGCCTGATGGCGGTCGTCTTCTCGCGCGATCTGTCGTGGCTGTCCCCCTTGTTCATTTTTGTCGGCGTGGTGCTTTTCATCGCGCGCCAGGCCACCACGGTGGGACGCATCGGGCGAATTCTGATTGGTCTGGGGCTGATGCTGCTGGCCTTGCGGCTGGTCACTGAATCGGCCAGTGTGCTGACGCAGGCACCGGCCGTGAAAGCCTTGCTCGGCTCCCTCAGCAGCGACTTGCTGCTGGAAATCACGGTCGGTTGCATCCTGTCGGTCCTGAGTTATTCAAGTCTGGCGCTGGTGTTGCTCACCGCGACACTGGCCAGCACCGGCGTGGTCCCGATTGACGTGGCGCTGGGCCTGGTGCTGGGTGCCAACCTGGGCAGCGGCTTGCTGGCCGTGCTGACGACCCTGAACGCCAACATCGAGACGCGCCAGGTACCAATGGGTAATCTGGTTTTCAAAATAATCGGCATGGCGATTGCCGCACCCTTTGTCGGGCTGTGGCTGCACCAGATTCGTCCCTGGGTGCACGAACCGGCAACGCTGGTTGTGCTGTTCCACCTGACGTTCAATGTGGTGGTGGGACTGGTCTTTATCGGCCTGACGCAAATCATTGCGCGCATGGTTGAGCAGTGGCTGCCCAAACGCGACAAGAGCACTGTGGCCGGTCGCCAGCGTCATCTGGACGCATCGGCGCTGGAAACACCCTCGCTCGCCATCTCGTGTGCGGTGCGGGAATCGATGCACCAGGCCGATGTGGTGGAAACCATGCTGCTGGGGGTGCTGGGGGTCATTAAAAACAACGACATGGCCCTAGCCCAGACCCTGCAAAAAATGGACGACACGGTAGACGAGCTGTACTCTGACATCAAGTACTACCTGACCAAGATTTCACGCGAGGCATTGAGCGAAAGCGAAGGGCGGCGCTGGACCGACATCATCAGCTTTACCATCAACATGGAGCAGATCGGTGACATCATTGAACGTGTGCTGGAAGACATCGAAAACAAGAAAATCAAGCCGGGCCGGGAGTTCTCAGAAGCCGGTATGGCCGAGATTACCGACCTGCACGCCCGCCTGGTCGACAACCTGCGCCTGGGCATGAGCGTGTTTCTGGACGGCAATGTGCGCGACGCGCGAAAACTGCTGGAAGAGAAAACCCGCTTCCGGGACCTTGAGCGTGAATATGCAGCAACGCATCTGGAACGGCTGGCCGTCAACACGCTGCACAGCATGGAAACCAGTTCCCTGCACATTGACTTGATCAGCGACCTCAAGCGCATCAATTCCCATATCTGCTCGATCGCCTATCCGATTCTTGATTCGGCCGGCGCTTTGGCGCCCAACCGCTTGCGCGATCCGGTGCCGCAAGCCCCGCGCAAGATCAAGGAAAACGCTGCGCTGCCACCAGAATCAAGGCAGCCTCCGTCGTAAATTGATTGCACTGAAGGCGTGCCACCAGCGCGCTTTGGTCGAGCAGCTCGAACTGCGCCACTTCACCGTCCTGATTGACCGGCTGCACGCCAGTGGGCACAGTACAGCGATACCAGTCGATCTGCTCCACCACATAACCGGCATCGTCCGGGTCCGGGTTGGGTTTGCGCATGCCGATGCGCCCGCCCCATTGCAGGCCAGGCAGCGCGGCGGTGTGCAAGCCGGCTTCTTCCCATGTCTCACGCGCCAGCGCCGTCGGCACCGTATCGCTGGCTGACACCATGCCCCCCATCAGCGTATCCCACAGACCCGGATCATTGGCCTTGTTGAGGGCACGCTGCTGCACCCAAAAGCGGCCATCCGGCGCACTGCCGACCAGATGCACCGCCCGCGTGGCAATGCCCAGTGGCCGCACCACACCGCGCTCCACCGTTGCAACCTGCTGGCCAAGGGAATTGCAGACCGCCAATTGCTCGTTGCGCCAGTGCTGTGCCACATGGCCCACACGCGCCGCCAGCAAGGCCTGGGCAAGCTCCCGCAAAGTCTGCGTCGCGTCGCCACCACTCAAACGCCACAGCAGGCCGTCAGAACACTCTTCTTTTTGTAGCAGGTGACGCTTGCTGGACGGACGTTTCAGGTCAATTTGATCGAAATAATCGGCTTCGGCCGAACCGATCACATGGTGCTGCCAGAGCAGCGGCAGCCGGGGCCGCCGGGGCATCTGATCGGCACTGGCGAACAAAGCCGCCAGCCAGCGCGGATCCAGCTCGGGTGCGCTCACAAAGTGAGCACAGTACAGCCAGTAGTCTTGCGTGCTTCCAGATCACGGTGCGCCTGCTGCACGTCTTCAAGCCGGTAGCGCTGGTCGATGCGAATTGTGACCTTGCCGCTGGTCACCGCTTCAAACAGGTCATCGGCCATGGCTTGCGTGGTTTCACGCGTTGCAATATGGGTGAAAAGAGTTTGGCGGGTCACGTATATCGAGCCCTTTGGACCCAGGATGCCAGGCGCAAACGGCGCCACCGGCCCTGAGGCGTTGCCAAAACTGGCCATCAGGCCCAACGGCGCCAGACAATCCAGCGACTTGTCCCAGGTGTCTTTGCCCACCGAGTCGTAAACCACCTTGACGCCCTTGCCACCGGTAATCTCCTTGACCCGGGCCAGAAAATCTTCGCTGGAATAATTGACGACAAACGCCGCACCAAGCTCTTTGGCCAAGGCGCATTTGGCATCCGACCCGGCGGTGCCAATCAGCTGCAATCCCATGGCGCGAGCCCACTGACAGGCAATCAGTCCAACGCCGCCGGCGGCGGCATGAAACAGGACAAAGTCACCGGCCTGCAAACCACCCTGCGGCAGGGTGCGCTTGAGCAGATACTGCGCGGTCAGCCCTTTGAGCATCATGGCGGCACCGGTCTCAAATGAAATGGCATCGGGCAATTTGCACACACTCCTGGCGGGCATGACCCGCAGTTCGCAGTAGCTGCCCGGCGGCTGGCTGGCATAAGCCGCCCGGTCACCCACTTTAAGGTGCGTGACAGCGTCACCCACCGCCTCCACCACACCGGCGGCTTCCATCCCCAGCTGCAGCGGCATGGGTAGCTGATAGAGGCCACTGCGCTGGTACACATCGATAAAGTTCAGGCCGACCGCGTGATGCCGGATGCGGATTTCTCCGGCACCGGGCTCGCCCACCGTCACATTGACAAGCTTGAGTTGCTCCGGTCCGCCATGCTGGTCAATGCGAACGGCACGGGATACAAGAGAGGTCATGTTGAGAATCCTTAAAAATTGAAATTTTCAGTATCGTGCCACGAAATCACAAGGACGCCTGTCGCAGGGTCACCTCACTGAGCCTGAAAGCCACTGGCCTTGATGATGTGGGCCCAGGTTTGCGCATAGGCATGCTCCCGGCTGGCCAGTTGCGCCGGCGTCATATAGCCCACCGTCAAGCCCATCGCCGTCAGCCGGTCACGCACTTCTGGCAAGGCAATGACTTTGGCCACCGCTTCTGAAAAGCGGTCGATGGTGGCCCTGGGCGTCCCCGCCGGGGCAAAGATGCCGTAATAGGGAACGTCCTCAAAACCAGCCAGACCGAGTTCGGCAAAAGTCGGCACATCGGGCAGCGCTGCCTGCCGCGCGCCACCCAGCACCGCCACAATGCGGACCTTGCCGGCCTTGTGGTTTTCGATGAAATCGGGAATCGACGCCACACCGGCATTGATCTGGTTGCCCAGCATGTCCGCCATCATGGGCGCACTGCCCCGGTAGGGTGCGGCCTGCAGGTCGAGCGAATATTTCTGACCAATCACCTTGACCAGAAACTCGGGCACGGACGCTGGTGCCGGAACGCCCACGGTGCCTCTTCCGGCGCCCAGAGCACGCACCCAGGTGACGTACTCATTCATTGACTTGGCTGGTGTGCCGCCCGACACCGCCAGCGCGTTGACAAAAGTCGCAAAACCGGCCACCGCGACAAAATCCTGCGCCGGATCAAAGCCCGGGTTTTTCACCACCAGCGGCAGGATGGAAACGGTGTGGTCATGCGACAGAAAATAAGTGGTGCCGTCCGCCGGTGCCGCCTTGAGGGCTTGTGCCGCAATCTGGCCACCGGCGCCGGCGCGATTCTCGACAATCACTGGCACACCCAACTGGTCCTTGAGCTTGTCGGCCAGGGTACGCGCAATGGCATCGGTCCCACCACCCGGCGGAAACCCCACCATTAGCTTGATGGTGCCGGTCTGCGCCGGCGCCAGGCCGGCCATCAATAACACGCCCAGGCCGAGGCTGGTACGCAGCGCATGAATCATGCGTTGTAGCGTTGATCTGACCATTTGATACTCCATTCTGACAAAAGCAACAATAAAAAAACTCAAAACGCACCGGGGTAAGCACCGCCATCGGCCAGCACGTTCTGGCCGTTGATGTAGCCGGCCTGCTGGCTGCACAAAAAGGCGCAGATGGCACCGAATTCAGCCGGCGTGCCAAAACGCTGTGCCGGAATGGACTTCTTGCGCGCCTCCATCACCGCTTCTACCGGCTGGCCGCTTTTTTGCGCCGCGCCCTGCATGACGCCCTTGAGCCGGTCGGTGTCAAACGCACCGGGCAGCAAGTTGTTGATCGTGACCCCCTGGGCGGCGAGCTTGCTGCGCGAGACACCAGCCACAAAGCCGGTGAGGCCGCTGCGTGCGCCGTTGGAGAGTCCAAGAATGTCGATCGGGGCCTTCACGGCGCTGGAGGTAATGTTGATGATGCGGCCAAACCCGCGTGCCGCCATGCCGTCAACTGTGGCTTTGAGCAATTCAATGGGGGTCAGCATGTTGGCGTCTACCGCCATTATCCAGGCGTCGCGATCCCAGTCGCGAAAATCACCCGGCGGCGGGCCACCGGCATTGGTCACCACAATATCAAAATCACGCCGTACCGCAAACACCGCCTGGCGCCCCTCCCCGGTTGTAATGTCAGCGGCAACAAATTGCACAGTGGCGGCCGGTGGACGGGCGCCATCGGCGGTCAATTTTGCAGCGGAAGCCTGCAGCACGTCGGCCCGGCGGGCAACCAGCAAGACGTTAACACCTTCGTGCAACAAAGCCTGGGCGCAGCCAAAGCCCAGGCCTTTGCTGGCGCCACAAACCAGAGCCCATTTGCCTGCAATGCCAAAATCCATAACAATCACCTCAACTAATTCAAGTCAATCTCCCGCGATGATAGTTGCGAAATGCAAACCCTTCGCGGAAGGCTCCCTATAATTCCGATTCGCATACTGTCGCACGGCCTCACTCAACACAGGATTCATCCCATGTTCCACCTGACCGGTTCCCTATCATGCTGCGCACCCTTGTAAGCTCCTTGTTGACCTGTGCCGCGCTGGCCGGTGCGGTACATGCGCAAGGTTTCAAGTTCTCCGACGAAGACCAGTCCGACAAGGCAGCAGAGGCCGAGCAGCAGGCCCGCGTGCAGGCAATGCTGGCAACCCCCTGTCGCAACAAAATCAAGAACCAGAAAATCATGGTCCTGATCGGCGAAAGCCGAAACGGTTCCGTCCGGGCCAGCCAGAGTGCCTACAGCACGCACTTTGAGGCCATCAACTCCCGCCTGAAGGCCCTGGGCCTGAAGACCTACACGCAATCACAAATCCATCAACAGGTGGCGCAGGCTGAGATTGACGCGTATTTCAAGAACGATCCGGATGCTGCCATCAGTGCCGCCAAGCGGCTGGCCGCGCAATACATCCTGCGCGGACTGATTTCGACCAGCGCCAGCCGCAATCTTGCAATCAATGTCAACCAGGTGAACATCAGCATGAATTTCACCTTGACCGGCGCCAATGGCAGAATGATTTCCCAGACCAGCGCCGAAAACGCCAGTTACGCCGGACAGGATACCTCCGGCTTGGCGCTGACATTGATCAACGAGCGGGCGGATGAAGTGGTCGCCACCCTGTACAGCGACTATTGCAGGAAATCCGGCGTGAATTGAACACCTGTTGACCGACCGAAATTTTAAATTTCACGACTGGAAATCTTGATGGCCAGAAATATCAATAGCGGCAAGGGAGCTGCCTTCACCACCCTGCTCCTGCTTTCTCTGGCCGTCCCCGTGCTTGCCCAGCCAACTTTCGGCAACCCGTCGCCAACCGCAGGCACGACAACCTCCGACAAAGCCAATGCGGCGGCCGATTCAGCGGCCTATCAGGAGGTGGAGTACAGCAACCGGGCGAAGAGAGGCCCGGCGCTGATCGTCATACCGGGTGACATCAAGAGCAATAACGCGACGTTTACGCAAAAATTCGGCCCCAACAACATTGCGGATTTCGGCGAACTGGAGTTGTCGAATGCCAACTTCGCCGTGCTTGAGCGCAGCAATCTGGGCAGCCTGACCCGGGAAATTTCACTCGCCTACAACCTGGGCGATGTTGCTGCCGCACGCAAGACCATGCAGATGGGCAAACTCAAGACCACCAAATGGATTGTCAAGTTCGACATCCTCAAGGCCGAACAAATCGCGGAAAACAAAAAAGGGTTTGACGGCCGTGCCGTCGGCAGCTTGTTGTCGCTGTTGGGCGGCAAGGCAGGCGCTGGCGCCAACGTTGTCGCCGGATCCGTACAAACCCAGGATGCCACCGGTGTCTGGCTGATTGGCATGCGCTACAAAATCATGGATGCCAACACAACCGAACAGATGGCCCAGGGTTACAAGGAACTCAAGATGGAAGTGGGGTCAACCCAGAGCAGCGTTCTGGGCGCCTCTGAAGGCGCCCGGGGTGGCGTCGGCCTGGACACCATGGTGCAGCGTTTGATACAGACAGCGGTCTGGGATATTGACGCCAAATACAAATAATCCGGCAGCTTAACCCTGTCTCCTTTGCCTTCAGGAACACGATATGTCCAGCATCACAAAAATCGGCAAATACATCATCAAGCGCGAACTTGGCAAAGGCGCGATGGGCGTCGTCTACGAAGGCTTTGATCCGGTCATCGAACGCACGGTGGCCATCAAAACCATACTGCCGCATCAACTCAATAGCGCCGATGCCGCCGATGTGCTGGCCCGTTTCAAACGCGAGGCGCAAGCGGCTGGACGCCTGAATCATCCGGGCATTGTGGCCGTCTATGACTATGGCGAAGTAGTCGCTGAAGACGAGCAGACGATGATCGCTGCCACCGGCAACGCAACCGACGCCAGCACAAAAATCGCCTTCATTGCCATGGAGTTCGTCAAAGGCCGCGAATTGCGTGACTACTTTGAAGCCAACGAGCGCTTTGCTTTGCCTGAAGTAGGACGCATCATGGGAGAAATCCTGGGTGCCCTGAGCCACGCCCACGCCAATGGGGTGGTGCATCGCGACATGAAGCCAGCCAACCTGATTGTGCTGGACGACGGGCGCGTCAAAATCGCCGATTTTGGCATCGCCCGTGTCGAAAAATCCGAACTGACCCAGACCGGAACCGTGATGGGAACACCCTCCTACATGTCGCCTGAACAGTTCATGGGCCAGACCGTAGACAATCGCAGCGACCTGTTCTCCTGTGGTGTCATCCTGTATCAGTTCCTGACCGGAGAAAAGCCCTTTACCGGCAACAACACCACCATCATGTTCAAGGTATTGCGCGAGGAACCGCTGGCGCCTTCCATGTTGAATGTGGCCTTGCCCGCCGCGCTGGACGCCGTGGTCAAAAAAGCCATGGCAAAAAGCCCGGAGCAGCGCTTTCAGACGGCGGCCGAGTTTGCTGCGGCAATTCAGTCGGCACTGGCCGGCCAGGCCTGGGACTCAACGCAGGTCAACCTGGCCGGCGACGGCGTCGCCAGCGCCTCCACGGGAGTCAAGCCGGTTGCTGTCGCCGCTGTCATTGCGCCTTCTGCCACGGCGGTAAAACCGGCCATGGCAACGCGAGCCAACAAGACACTGTTTGGCGTGCTTGCCGGCGTCACGCTGGTGCTGGTGGCTGGTGCCTACCTGTACCTGGTTCGGGGTCAGGACACGGGCGCATCGGTGGCGCAAGGCAACAGTCCGGCAACAGCGTCACCCGCCCCGGCAAAACCGCTGGTGGCCGGCGATCCGGCACAGGAAGCAGGCAATGTCATCATCAGTGCGCTGGGCCTGGTGGATCCCAAAGACCCGCGTTTCAAGGGCGACGCGGCGGCGGCCCAGGAAGCCGCGCGGGACGATGCCAGGCGGCAACTGGTTGAGAAAGTGCTTGCCCTTTACGTCGATGGCAATTCGCTCAATGACAACTACGCCGTCATCGAGCAGAAACTGTTGTCGCAATCGGGCAGTTTTATCAAGACCGTGCTGCGCGAAGGCGCCCCTGCGACCGGCAAAGACGGTTTGCTCGAAACCGAGACACGTGCTGTCATCAAATCACGCGATGTACAAAAATCACTCAACCAGTTGTCGAGGGACGAACGAATCGATTTCATTCGCAACAACGGCGACCCCAAAGTCGCTATCCAGATGACCGTTGCCAACGCCGAGACGGCACAGGCGCTGCCCGCCGTTCGCTCGCAGCTGGCTGAAAACGTACTCAAGGAACGCATCAAATCATTTGGTTTTCGGGTCTGGTCGAACGACGGTGAAACCAAAACCGGTCCCAATGCGAAGGTCGCTGATTTCCTGATTCAGGGCGAAGCCAAGCTCAAGCAGCTTTCAGCCAAATTGCCGGCCTCGGGTTTGACCATCACCAAAACGGTGTTGACCTCATGGACCGTGAAAGCCGTTGACAAGGCCAGTGGCGAGGAGATTTATCTCAACACTATCGTGCCCCAGGGTCAAAGCTGGGCCACCGAAGACATGGCACTTGGTGAAATTGGCAAGTTGATGGGTGAGGAATTTTCCAAGGGGTTTTTTCTGCAGCATTTCAATTTCGGGGTGCACCAGACCAGTCTGAACGTCACCGGGTTGCCCGATGCACAGACGGCGCAGATGCTGCTGCGTGAGTTGCGCGGCGTGCGGCAGGTACTGGACGCGCAACTGGTCAATGAAACGGGGCGTTTTCAACTGCAGCTGCCCGAGCGCAATGCCGCCGATGTGGTTCAGGAGGCCATCATCCGTCCGCTCAATGCCAAACTGGGACAGAATTGCTTTGCGCTGACCGGGTCGAGCGAGAACGAGGTGAACATGAGCTTTGCCAGCGCTTGCAGCGAAATGGCCGTGCGCGGCAAGCTCGAATCCATGCCACCCGCCGGACTCCTGAACGCCCCGGCCTCACGCGGCAAACCCCTGCTCAAGGGCAGCCCGGTCAAAACCATTGCCTAGGCGGCGGCGCTGCCGCCTTTGACTGCAAAGCTGACGGTATCCTCGATCGATTCGCTCACGCTGCGGCCGAACGCAATGACGCCCTGACCGCGCAACATCAATTCCTCGTGCCGCAGCGTGATCTCGGCCTCAGCGGGCAAGACAACGAAGGTGCCATTGGTGCTTTGATCAATCAGGAAGAATTTGTCCTGGCGACGCTCAATGCGGGCGTGCTGGCGTGACGCCTTGCGGTCCGCCACCACCACCTCGCAACTCGCGTCGCGCCCCAGCACCAGAGTGCTGTTGGCCTGCTCCAGCACCAGCTCGGCGTTGCCGCAGCGCAAGTGTAGCCAGGTTTTGCGCGGTGCCTTGGGCTTCATGATGGATGCGGTGGTCATGGTCAGCTCTTCGCTGCCCTGCCAGAGCACCTCACACACTTCCACATCCTGCCCTTTGCCGCGGATCGACAGCGCCGCGATATTGCGGGTTGAGTACTTCAACAAGGGCGAGAGTTGCTCCACCGTGGCCCGGGTTGTGATGATTTGCATGGCTTTGGCTAGACCGACCATGCGCGCCGCCAGATTGACAGTGTCGCCAAACACGTCGTTGTTTTCCTCCAGCACGACGCCGACATGAAAGCCGGCGCGAATGGCGCGCTTGACGCCCGAAACAGGCGCCAAGCCCGATATCTGGTGCTGCATGTCGGTGGCAGCCAGGCAGGCGCAGTCAGCGTCGGGCAACACACACATGACTTCGTCGCCTATGGTCTTGATCACGCGCCCGCCATATTTGCGGACGATGACGCGCATCAACCCAATGCACTCATCCACCAGTTTTTTGGCCTGCGTGTCGCCCAGGGAATCGTACAGCCGGGTGCTGCCCGCAATGTCCGCGAACAATACCGCCCGTGTCGCCGACGTCTTTTTTTCAGGCGCATCGGCGGGCAAATCAAAATCGGCCGACGGTGTCATTCAGGTTGCCTCAAATCTGCCAGAGTGGGTCATCACGAGCTCGGAAACGTTAAAGCTAAATTTTAGCGGGCCGCTGACCGTCCACTACGGGTAAAAACAAAGATTCCGGCAATCACCAGCAGCGTGCCAAAAGCCAGCCAGACAGTGACGGGCTCACCGAGAATTAGCACACCCATCAGAATGGTGGACATCGGCCCCACCATGCCGGCCTGCGACGCCATGCCGGCGCCAATGCGTTCGATGGCCATCATCACCAGCACCACCGGTACCGCCGTGCAAAGCGTTGCGTTGAGCACCGAGAGCCAAAGTACCGCCGGCGCCACCGCCGCCGCACTCCAGGGGCGCAGCACCAAAAACTGCGCAATGCACAGCAGGCAGGCCACGGTCGTGGCCAAACCGACCAGGCGCAGGGAGCCCAGGCGCTGCACCAGCTCGCCACTGAAGCTGAGGTAAAGCGCATAGCTCACCGCGCTCAGAAAAACCAGCAGCGCACCCAACGCCGCCTGGCCCCCTTCGAGCCTGATTTCATGGCCAAACACCAGCACGATCCCGGCATAACTGATGAGCATGCCCAACACCTGTTGGCGCTGGATCTTGCGCTGGTAGAACAGCCAGCCAAGCAGCATCACCAGTGTCGGGTTAAGGTACAAAATAAGCCGCTCCAGCGAGGCACTGATGTAGGACAGACCGGCAAAGTCAAGAAAGCTCGCCAGGTAATAGCCGGTCACGCCCAGGCCCGCAATGCCGCGCCAGTCGCGACGCGTCAGGGCCGGCTTGCCACGGCTGGCCCACCAGGCCATCAGCGCAAAAATGGGCAGCGCAAACAGCATGCGGTACATGATCAGCGTGACCGCATCAACGCCATGGCGATAAGCCAGCTTGACGATGATCGCCTTGCCACTGAAAGCAATCGCCCCCCCGGTTGCCAGCAGCAAACCAGTTGCTATATTTTTAGGAGCTGGTTGCGCATGCTGCATAAGGTCTAGAGGCTTGTTTTATACAAAAAATGGGCCAATCAAAGCGTGGCAGGCGGCGCCCGCCCCAATTTGACATCAGAGTTTGTGACTTCAAATTATCGAACTTTGGTTGTGCAACCTCACCCCATCAACCTCGTACCCCGGCATTTGGTCTCAGCATAGCGGCTGCAGCCCCAGAAGCGGTTTCCGGCATTGGCGCCGCTGCGTGCCTGGCGCTGGACCATAGTAGCGCTGCACAGCGGGCAGTTGGGTACAGACCCAACCAAAGGTGCGGGTACAGGCACCGGCTCCGCAGGCGGGGTCGGCATCACACGCTGGCTCGTGGCGCGTGACGCCGCTGGCTGTGCGACCTGAGCGCGAACTCCGCGCTGCAAGGCCTTGCCTTCAATCAGCTCAATCTCGCGCCCCTCGGCAAAGCGGCGTGCTTCGTCCGTGAAACTGCCAGAGGTCACCACAAAACCACCTGCCACACGCTGCGCCGCCATCACGCCATAGAGCTCGCGCACTGGTTCCACACCGACACGCAACGCGCGCCAATGCTTGCACTGCACCAAGTAGCGGTCGGAGCCCTTTTGCAGCAGCACATCCACGCCACCGTCCGGCCCACCGCCGCCGTTGTCCACCACCGTAAAACCCCGGCGGCGGAAATACTCGCCCACCAGCGTCTCGAACTCGCGCCATGTCATTTGAGCCACCCCATCGGCCCGGCTGGCGGCAGAAGCGTGAAGTTGCCCCGCGCGGTGGCGCCTGAAAGCCGAAACCGCCGCTCCGGTAAGGAAAATGAGGGGCAACAAATACTGCCCGCCGGTGGCCAGCCCTTGCCAGATGACGGCAAACATAAGATCAGTCGCCAATCCCGGCTGCACCAATGGCAACGGCCGCTGCACAAAGGCATGTAGCACCAGATAACTGACCAGCGCCAGCGCCACACCGACCCACCACGGCGCCATGGCCGTGAGGTCCATGAGGTCTTCTGCGGTACTCTGCTTGTTGCGTCTTGACATTTTTTCCTCTCCCTTTCGAAATTGTCAATGCGGGTTAGACCCGCAATCCATGGTTACCGGATCGAGTCCGGCATGACAGCGGCCCGGCCAGCTAGTGGCTATTCGGCCAGGAAGATCAGGTTGTGCTGCTTGCCCCGGTTCTTGAGCAAATCCTTGAACGCCTCGCGCACGATGGTTTCCCGCTGGCTGCCGCTGACCTTTTTGATGATGTCGAGCTGCTTGAGGTAATCGTTGATGAGGAGTTGACTCATGGCGTGAGGCGTGTTGGCCTAAAAGAGCCGATTGGGAACGACAGACTCAGCAACAGATGTTTATCCACTTAACGAACACTCATCAGATTGCGAAGTGCAGCAGTAGGTGGTGAGGGATTTTCACAAGTTGCCACAAACGACTGAAAAGCCTGCTGTGACAACATGAGGGAATCATCGTCCGCCACCACGCGGCGCGCGGCCTTACAGGCGGCTTGCAACACGAAGCCTGAGACGGTTACACCCTTCATGATCGCCGCGCGCTCAATGGTGGTCTTAACCTGTGGCGAGGTGCGAACATAAATACGAACTCTGGTGGTGGCCGGCATAACGATATTTCGGAGCAAACCCGTATTGTGCGTTCATTTAATCCACGTACTGCTAAAACCCCACCGCCTGCCCGTCACGGCGCGCATCGCTGGCCGCCACATAGCCCTCGACTTTGGGGTCACCGGCGCGCCAGATGAACTGCCCGGCGCCAAAGTCCTGATAAGAGTCATTGATGGCCGCCGTTTGGTGACCGCGCCGGGCCAGGGCTTGCACGGTGGCCGCCGCCATGCCGGCCTCGACATTGATCTCAAGCCCGGCGTTAAAGCGCCAGCGCGGCGCGTCACACGCGGTCTGCGGATTCTGGCCATAGTCCAGCATGCGCACCAGCGTTTGCAGATGCCCTTGCGGCTGCATGTTGGCGCCCATCACACCAAAGCTCATGACCGGCTGGCCCTGCCTGGTGAGAAAGGCCGGAATGATGGTGTGAAATGGCCGCTTGCCCGGCGCCACCAGGTTCGGGCTGAGCGGGTTGAGGCTAAAGCCATGGCCGCGGTTTTGCAGGCTGATGCCGAAGGCTGGTTCAACGCACCCGGAACCAAAACCCATGTAGTTGCTCTGGATGAAGCTGACCATCATGCCGGACTCGTCGGCGGCCGTCAGGTAAATGGTGCCACCCGTTCTGTGGGGGTCATTGGGGCTGCCGGCCTGGAAGTCCTGCGCCCGCTGCATGTCAATCAGTTTGGCGCGCGACGCCAGATACGCCGGCTCCAGCATCTGTTCAACGGTGACCCTCATGCTGGACGGCTCGGCCACAAAGCGGTAGACATCGGCAAACGCCAGCTTCATGGCCTCGATTTGCAGATGCTGGAAATCAACGCCATCCACCGCCATGGCAGCCATATCAAACTGATCCAGAATACCCAGCGCCATTAAAGCCGCAATGCCCTGACCATTGGGCGGGATTTCATGCAGGGTGTAGCCCCGGTAGTTTTGGGCGATCGGCCGGACCCAGTCCGCACGGTGGCTGGCAAGATCATGCAGGCTCAGCGCGCCGCCCAGTTCCGCCGAGAATTTAACCAGGGCTTGGGCAATTTCACCGGTGTAGAAGGCTTCGCCTCTGGTCGCAGCGATGGCGCGCAAAGCGCGCGCCGCAGACGGAAATTGAAACAGCTCACCGACTGCCGGTGCGCGTCCGCGCGGCAGGAAGGTCGGGGCAAAACCAGGCAAGGCCGCCAGCTCATGCTGCGCTGCCGCCCATTTTTTCTGCACCACGGGCGGCACCAGATAACCACGTTCAGCCAGTTCAATCGCGGGCGCCATCAGATCGGCAAACGCCAACTTGCCAAAGCGCCCACTCAAGGCCATCCAGGCGCTCACCGCACCCGGCACCGTGACTGAATCGATGCCACGTTGGGGCGGTGTCACACTGGCACCGTAGCGGCTGGCAAAGTAGTCTGGCGTCCAGGATTGCGGCGCCCGCCCCGAGGCGTTCAAACCGTGCAGCGCCGTGCCGTCCCACAAAATACAAAACGCATCGCTGCCCAGGCCGTTGCTGACGGGTTCGCACACCGTCATTGCGGCGGCGGCGGCAACAGCGGCGTCCACCGCGTTGCCACCCCGGTACAGCATTTGCAGGCCGGCCTGCGCCGCCAGCGGGTGCGAGGTGGCAACCACATTGCGGGCCAACAAAGGGAAACGGGTTGAGCTGTAGGGGTTGGTGAAATTGAAGTCCATGACTTGATTATCAACTTGTCGGCCCATCCTACAATCTCCGCATGGTGACCCAAAGCGCAAAAACATTCGTACAAAAGCTTGGCCCCGGACTCATCACAGGCGCTGCCGATGACGACCCCAGCGGCATCGCCACCTATTCACAAGCCGGCGCCCAATTCCGTTTTGGTCTGGTCTGGACGTTGCTGCTGACGACGCCGCTGATGATTGGCATCCAGATGCTCTCGGCCCGCATCGGCTGGGTCACCGGCGAAGGGCTGGCGTCAAACATCAACAAGATGTTCCCGCGCTGGTTGACGACCGGCCTGGTCGGCCTGCTGGTTGTGGCCAACACCATCAACATTGCGGCCGACATCGGCGCCATGGGTGAGGCAGCCCGGTTATTGCTGGGCGGTCGCTTGTCCCTGTATGTGCTGGGCTTTGGCGCCTTGTCGATTGGCACCCAGATATTTTTTTCCTACGAGCGCACGGTGCGAATCCTGAAGTGGCTGACACTGGCGCTGTTCGCCTACGTGGCCGTCATTCTGGCCGTTGCGGTACCCTGGCGCCAGGCCATTTCAGAGTCGCTGCAACCGTGGTCTTTTGTGCCCAAAGCGGTCTCGCTGAAAGATTACGCCGCCATGGTGGTGGCGGTGCTGGGAACCACCATCAGCCCCTATCTGTTCTTCTGGCAAGCGGCGCAGGAGGTGGAAGACAAGCGGCGCCGACCGCAATCGCATGACTTGCGCTCGCACCCGGAATACGCCGCCGAGCATTTGTCACGCATCAAGCAGGACACGTTCGTTGGCATGACGTTCTCCAACATCATTGCCCTGTGCATCGTCATTGCGACCGCAGTCACCCTCAACGAGCACGGCATTACCAACATCCAGACTTCGGCTCAAGCGGCCGAGGCCTTGCGCCCGGTGGCCGGCGAGTTTGCCTTCTCCATTTTCGCGCTGGGGATTATTGGCACCGGCTTGCTGGCGGTGCCGGTACTGGCCGGTTCAGCGGCTTATGCCGTCAGCGAGCTGTATGGCTGGAAAGCCGGCCTGTCGCGCGGCTTTCATGAAGCCAGGGGTTTTTACGTCATCATCGTCGCTGCCACCGGCATTGGCACCGTCATGGGTGAAATGGCCGTCGACCCGATCAAGGCGCTGGTCTGGAGCGCCATCGTCAATGGGGTGATCTCGGTTCCGATCATGGCGGCGCTGATGTGGATTGGGCAGTCAAAAAGGCTGATGGGTGACTACACCATTACGCTGCGCCATCGTTTCTTCGGCTGGGCTGCGACGGCCGTGATGGCGGTGGCAGTGTTGTTCATGCTGGTGACCAGTATCTGACTCAGTCCTTGAATACCCTGTGGTGCAGCTTGCGCAAAGACCACCATACTCCCAGCGCCACCACCGGAATGGTGCACGCCGCCGTGCTCTCCGGGCTCCACGGCCAGCCGATCGCGTGCGCCCCCTTGGCCAGATAGCTGACCAGACCCACGATGTAATAAGTGATGGCGGCGACGGAAAGTCCCTCCACCGTGGACTGCATCTTGAGCTGCAAGTCCTGGCGACTGTTCATGGTTGCCAGCAACGCCTGACTGCTTTGCTGCTGCTCAATCTCGACCCGTGTGCGCAGCAGATTGCTGATGCGGGAAACGCGTTGTGACAGCGCGTCCTGGCGTCGCGTGGCCCACTCACAGGTGCTGCGCGCCGGGCTCAGGCGCCGCTCCATGAATTCGCCAATGGTTTGCATGCCCGGCAAGGCTGCCTCATTGATGTCACTGATGCGCTTGTCGACCAGTTCAAAATAGGCAACGCTGGCGGAAAACCGGGAGTGCGTTGTTGCGTGTTGACTCTCGACCTGACCCGCCAGTTTAGTCAACCGGTCGAGCAGCAGCGGCTCATCCTCTGCAGTCGCGCTGCGAATGGCGCTGGCCAGCTCGGCAAGTTCCCGTTCCGCGCTCGACAAAATGGCGGTAGCCTCGCGCGCGGCCGGCAACCCCAGCAACGCCGCCATGCGGTAAGTTTCAATCTCGAGCAAGCGCTGAACCAGTCGACCCAGGCGGCGTGGAGACAGGTTGTCGGCCAGCAGCAGCATGCGTGAAAAGCCGTCGGAATGCATGGCAAAGTCGGTATAGATCTCACCGCCACCGCCGGCCACACGGGACGCCACCAAAGTATCTTCCCGCAGCAGTTGCTTGACCAGCGCCGAAGCGCCATAGGCATGTGATGACAAGACCCACAGGTGCAGGCTCGACAGACATTGCCCTGGCAGTCCGGTGAACCAGACTTGTGGCACCGCGTCAAGCGCCCGTTGTGGCTCGATCTCGCCAAAACGCTCGGTGGCCAAAGCGCACATGAAGGTCCAGGTGACAAACTCGGTGTGCAACTCCCAACGAATGTGGAACTGGCCAAGGTCCATGCGAAAGTGGCTGGACTGCGGATCGGGCAGCGGCAGATGATGGTCACGCAGCAAGGCCGCGATGTGTTCCCGGCTGGCGTCACGCTGGGCCGCATCGCAGACCATCACCACGTGCGAAATCGCCAGAGGTGCAGTCAGGGTCTGCGGTGGACGGGCATGAACTTCATTGTGCAGGGCGGCACGTAGCGGGTGCTGCTGCAGGTGGTGGTTGAGTTGCATAGGTGTTCCTTGCAGGAATTGTGCCGCAGATCAAAAAAACGGCACCCGCAGGTGCCGTTTTCAGGGTGCCGCAGGGATCAATCCTCCACAAATGCTTCTTCGCGCTTCTTCTTGATGGAGGGCAGCAGCACAATGACCAGCAGAAAGGCTGCGACTGCCAGCAAGCTGGCCGACAGGCCCCGCGTCACAAACACGCTCCAGTCGCCACGCGACAGCAACAAGGCGCGGCGCAGGTTCTCTTCCATCATCGGCCCCAGGATAAAGCCGAGCAACAACGGCGCTGGCTCAGCCCCCAGCTTGATGAACAGATAGCCAATGATGCCGAAGATCGCCACCATCCAGATGTCAAAAGTGTTGTTGTTGGTCGAATACACGCCAATGGCGCAAAACAGCACAATCGCCGGGAACAGCCAGCGGTACGGCACGCTGAGCAATTTGATCCAGATGCCAATCAGTGGCAGGTTGAGCACAATCAGCATGGCATTGCCAATCCACATCGAGGCAATCAGTCCCCAGAACAGCTCCGGGTTGCTGGTCATGACCTGCGGACCAGGCTGGATGTTGTGGATGGTCATGGCGCCCACCATCAAGGCCATCACCGCATTGGGCGGAATGCCAAGGGTCAACAGCGGAATGAAAGAGGTTTGCGAGGCCGCGTTGTTGGCAGACTCAGGTGCCGCCACACCCCGGATATTGCCCTTGCCGAACGGTACTTCACCGGGTTGCAGCTTGGTCTTCTTCTCCAGCGTGTAGGCAGCAAACGCCGCCATCACGGCGCCACCACCGGGCAGGATACCCAGGATGGCTCCCAGCGATGTGCCACGCAGCACAGCCGGCACCATGCGCTTGAAATCCTGTTTGGTCGGCAACAGCCCTTTGACGTTGGCAGTAAATACTTCGCGCTCACTTTCGTGTTTACCCAGGTTACTGATGATCTCGCCGTAGCCGAAGACGCCCATCGCAATGACGATGAAGCCAATGCCGTCAGTCAGTTCCGGAATGTCAAAGCTGAAGCGGGCGACGCCGGAATTGACGTCGGTGCCGACCAAACCGAGTAACAACCCCAACAAAATCATGCCAACGGCTTTGAGCAGGGAACCTGACGCCAGCACCACGGCGCCGATCAAACCCAGAATCATCAGGGAGAAGTATTCGGCCGGGCCGAACTTGAAGGCCACTTCAGTCAGCGGGACGGCAAAGGCGGCCAGCACCAGGGTGCCGACGCAACCGGCAAAGAAGGAGCCCAGGCCAGCTGCGGCCAGCGCCGGGCCAGCGCGCCCCTGGCGGGCCATCTGGTGGCCATCGATGACGGTCACCACCGAAGACGCTTCGCCAGGCAGGTTGACCAGAATGGCTGTAGTGGAGCCACCGTACTGGGCACCGTAGTAGATGCCCGCCAGCATGATCAGGGCCGACACCGGCGGCAAGGCGTAGGTGGCGGGCAGCAGCATGGCGATGGTGGCCAGCGGGCCAATGCCGGGTAAAACGCCAATCAGGGTTCCGAGCAGGCAGCCGACAAAAGCGTACATCAGGTTGATGGGCGTGAAGGCCACGCCAAAGCCAAGCGACAGGTTTGCGATTAAGTCCATGGTGATTCCTCAACCGGTGATGAAAGTGGGCCAGACCGGGAACTGCAGTTTGAGCAGCACGACAAACGCCAGATAACTCATGATTGACAGCACGGTGGCCAAAACCACCACTTCCTTGAGTTTGAACTCTTCACCGGCCAGGCTGGCAATGAAGGTCAGGGCATAAATGCCGGCAATCATTCCCATGGCTGGAATCTTGATGCTGGGAAGTCCTCCCAGCGCCAGACCAAACACCAGATTGGCGCTAATGATGAAGATCAGCGGTCGCCAGGCCCAGGCACCTATTTTTTCACCATCTTCGGTCTCTACCACCAAGGCCTTGAAGGTGATGATGGCGCCCAAAATGGCCAGCAGAATACCCAGCACCAGAGGAAAATAGCCTGGGCCCATGCGCGCGCCAGTGCCCACCGTGTAGGTGGTGGCACCCCAAGCAAAGGCGATGCCAACACCCAGGAACATGAGGCCGGAGAAAAAGTCTTTTTGACTCTTGATATTCATTGACAAGCTCCTCGAAAAATTCAGACAAGTCATTGTGCCCGCTAAACCCGGGCCGCAGGCACGTGGCTTTTACCTATGTCACATCAGCGACTTCCAGCAGTCACGTTAACGGCGGTGTCGAGCTCAAAACCTCCTCCAGCACGGTCAAGCCCTCAGCCACCCGCAAAGCGCCGGCCAGACGCAGGGGCAGCATGCCGTCGCTCACCGCTTGATGTGCGAGCGCATTGGTGTTGGGCTCACGGTTGACCTTGTCCTTGAACGCCTCGGACACCACCAGCAACTCATACAGACCCATGCGGCCCATGTATCCGGTCATGCGGCAGTCAACGCAGCCGACCGGTTTGAAGGCCTGATAGCCCCCATTGATCTGCCACGGCTTGACCACCTCAGCCAGTGCTTCCCGCTTGGCCGTCGGGTCTGGCACTTTGCACTGTTTGCACAAGGTGCGAACCAGCCGCTGCGCCAGCACACCAAGCAGGGTGGCATTGATCAAATAAGACGGCACCCCCAACTCCATCAGCCGCGTGACGGCCGACGGCGCGTCGTTGGTATGCAAGGTAGAGAACACCAGGTGTCCGGTCAAGGCCGCCTGCACTGCCATCTCGGCCGTTTGCTGATCCCGGATTTCGCCCACCATGATGATGTCCGGGTCCTGCCGCATCAAGGCCCGCAAACCTTCCGGAAAACCGAATTCAAGCTGCGGCTGCACTTGCGTCTGGTTGAACGACGGCTCGATCATTTCAATCGGGTCTTCAATCGTATTCACGTTGACTTCTTCCGTTGCCACGCGCTTCAGGGTGGAGTACAGCGTCGTGGTTTTACCCGACCCCGTGGGCCCCGTCACCAGAATGATGCCGTAAGGGCGCTTCACCAGTTCTTCCCAGCGTTTCGCATCGTGCACCGAAAAACCCAGTGCATCAAGATCCTTAACGGCAGTATCCGGATCAAAGATGCGCATGACCATCTTCTCGCCAAATGCGGTTGGCAAGGTCGAGATACGCATCTCAATCTCATCGCCACGCGGGTTTCTGGTCTTGATGCGGCCATCTTGCGGTCGGCGCTTTTCCACCACATCCATGCGGCCCAACAGCTTGATACGCGCTGTCATGGCGTTGAGTACGCCCATGGGCATCAGATAAACCGGGTGCAACACACCATCAATTCGAAAACGGATAACACCTTGTTCGCGCCTGGGCTCGAGGTGAATGTCGCTGGCGCGCTGGTCAAATGCGTACTGCCATAGCCAATCGACGACCTGCACCACACTCTGGTCATTGGCGTCGAGCTGCTTGTTGGTCTTGCCCAGCTCGACCAGCTGCTCAAAGCTGGCGCCGCCACTATTGCCGCCCGCCTTGTTGGCCGCCTTCACTGATTTGGCCAAAGCAAAAAACTCGGCCGTGTAGCGCTGGATTTCCTGCGGGCTGGCGAGCACCCGGCGCACGCTGCGGCGCGACTGCCGCTCGACCTCGGCAACCCAGTCGGTGATGAAAGGCTCCGTCGTCGCCACCACAACCTCGCCAGAACTGACCTGCACCGGCAAAATTTTGTGCCGCTCGGCATAGGCTGCGCTCATCGTGTCGGCCACTTTGGCAACATCAACCTTGAGCGGATCAATGCGAAGATAGTCCAGTGCCGCCCGCGTCGCCAGCCACTGTGTCAGCAATTCAATGTCAAGCGGCTTGCCATCGGTCGCGCGATGCACCGACACACTGGCCAGGCGCACCAGTGGGTGCTGCACACTCTCTGCCTGTGAGCAGCGGGCCGTGATGCGTCGGACCTCCTCCGCACTGATCACGCCGTCCACGTGCAACCACTCAACCAGTACGCGCCAGTCAAGCGCCCCGCTAAATGCACTTCGCCCAGGGGTTTTGGATGGCAGTGGACTTTTCATACAAGCATAGGTTTGAAAACCCGCACCCACTTGGTCGCTGGCAGACCCCACGCCGTTTGAATGATCTCGGCACGGGAATGAAGCAGCTCGCGCCGGGGCCGCGTCGGCGTGCGCTGGGCCAGCACCACGGTGTTGCCTTCACGCGTGGGCTTGAAGGCCCACACCGCGTCTGCACCGAACGCAGCCGAAATTTTTTCCACCGTGCGCGCAAAGCTCGACGCTCTGCCAAACAGATTGACCGTCATGCAACCCTCCGCCGTCAACAGCCGCTTGCAGTGGGTGTAAAAAGGAAAACTGTCAAGCACCGGCGCGGCCGCCTCCTGGTCATACAAATCAACTTGCAAGGCGTCAACCTTGCCCCACCAGCGGACATCCTGGATTTCAAGCGCGGCGTCCGCCAGCACGACCTGCAGCCGGCTGCCATCCGAGGGCAACTTGAACCAGCCGCGGCAAGCTGTCAAAACCTGCGGGTTGAGTTCGATGGCCGTCGTTTTCATGCGCAGCTCTTTGTGGCAAAACTTGGTAAGCGAGCCGGCGCCCAGTCCAAGCTGCATGGCCTGGCGCTGCGCCACGGAGTCTGGCTCGACAAACAGCAACCAGGCCATCATGCGCTGTATGTATTCGTGAAAAAGTGCTGTTGGCGCGTCCATCCGCATGGAACCCTGAATCCATTCGGTGCCCAGATGAAGGTGGCGAAGTTGTCCCTCATCAGAAAAATTGACTTCAGGGAAAGTGCGGCTGCGCTGTTTCAAGATGCGTCCATTATCTCCAATCGCCAGCGCGCCAACAAAGTTGCTGCCGCCACTTGCGCTGGTTCAAAAAAAAGGCCTCCCGCAGCGGGAAGCCTTTCGGATCTGCGCGAATAAATTACTTCTTGCGCGCAGCGACGGACCGCTCGGCGGCGTTGACCAGCTCGACGCCAATGGTCGGCTTCCATTTTTCGTACACGGGACGCGTCACCTTGACAAAAGCGTCGCGCTCGGCGGCGGTCAGTTGTGTCACTGTCACGCCCATGGCGGCGATGTCTTTGAGCAGCGGCTTGTCAGCCTCAACCAGGCCTTTGCGGGCTACAGCGATTTCCTGCTTGCCCGAGTCGATGGCCGCTTGCCGCACAACGGCCTGATCAGCCGGTGTCCAGGAGTTCCAGATATCTTTATTGACCACAAACACCAGCGGGTTGGCCATGTAGCCCCAGGTGGTGACGAATTTCTGACCCACCGTATGCATCTTCAGGATCGTGAACAGGAACAGCGGATTTTCCTGGCCATCGACCGCGCCGCTGGACAACGCCGGTTGCGCATCAGCCCAGCTCATTTGCGTCGGGTTGGCGCCCATGGCGCTGAACATATCGGAGAAAATGGGTGAACCAACTACGCGTATCTTCATGCCCTTGAGGTCCTCGGGCGACTTGATCACACGCTTGGAGTTGGTCACTTCACGGTAGCCATTCTCGCCCCAGGCCAGCGGCACCACGCCGGATTTCTCCAGCGTCTGGAAGATCTGCTTGCCAACCGTGCCCTGGGTCAGCGCATCAATGGCGGCATAGTCGGGCATCAGAAAAGGTAGCGAAAACAGGTTGAGTTCCTTGACCTGCGGTGACCAGTTGATGGTGGAGCCTACGGCCATGTCGATCACGCCCTGCCGCAGCGCGCTGAATTCGCGCGTCTGGTCACCCTGGATCAGTGAGACGCCTGGGTAAAGCTTGATGTTGATGCGGCCCTGTGTGCGTTCCTTGACGAGGTCGGCCCAGACTTTGCCGGCCTGACCCCACGGCGTCGGCGGCCCGAGCACCAGCGACATCCGGTATTCGGACTTGTAGGTTTGCGCGGAAGTGGCCCCCGAAAAAGTGCCCAGTGCCGCTGCCACGGCGACCAGGCCGAGAAGGGTTCTGCGGAATTTCATATGACTAATCTCCTTTGAAAAAAGTAAAAAGTAAACCGGTTCAATAGCCCAGATAGCGCGGCAACCACAGTGCAAGCTCGGGCCAGATGATGACCGCCACCATGACCAGGAACATCGAAAACAACATCCAGCCGACCCAGCGTACCGTCTCTTCCATGCGTACACCGGCAATGCGGCAGGAAACCATCAGGTTCACGGCCAGCGGCGGGGTGAACTGACCGAGCGCAACCTTGAGCGTGAGAATGACGCCAAACCAGACCGGATCCCATTTGTAGAACTGCACGATGGGCCACAACAGCGGCACGAAGATCAGGAAAATCGAAACACCGTCAAGAAACATACCCACGGTAATCAGCATCAATATCAACAGTGACAGCACGCCATACTCGCCCAGCCCCGAGTTGACGATGGCCCGCGTCACCGGGTCAATGACACCGAGTGTAGACAGTGAAAAAGCAAAAATTCCGGCCAGCGATACCACCAGCAGGATGATGGCCGACAGTTCGCCGGATTCACGAAGAATGACGAACAGGTCAGGAATCTTGATCGTCCGGTGAATCGCCATGCCAACAAACAGTCCATAAAAAACAGCCACCACCGCCGCTTCGGTTGGCGTGAACCAGCCCGCGCGCATGCCACCCAGAATCAGCACCGGTGCCGCCAGGCCCCAGGTCGCTTCCTTGAAGCTGCGCCAGAACGGTGGGCGTGGCATGCTCGCCTCCAGGGCGCCCATCTTGTGCTTGCGTGCGAGCAGCACAGTGGGCACGATCAGTGCCAGGCCGGCCAGGATGCCGGGAATCATGCCAGCGGCAAACAGCGCCGGTACCGAGGCGCCCGGCACCAGAACCGA
Organism: uncultured beta proteobacterium; assembly: GCA_963750815.1. Classification (GTDB taxonomy): domain Bacteria; phylum Pseudomonadota; class Gammaproteobacteria; order Burkholderiales; family Burkholderiaceae_C; genus Rhodoferax. The sequence goes on along the minus strand of CAVVRS010000002.1, from coordinate 1,956,781 downwards.
GTACACAATGAAGGCCACCGATGGCGGAATCAAAATATCGGTGGCCGCTGCCGCGCCGACCACGCTGGCCGAGAACGCCGCCGGGTAGCCGGCACGCGACATGGCGGCGATCATGACCGCACCGACCGCCGCCGCATTGGCCGGCCCGGAACCCGAAATGCCGCCCAGGAACATGGCCACCACAATGGCCACCAGCGGCAGCATGCCCGGGCCCCGCCCGACGATGGCGACCGCAAAGTTGACCAGCCGCAAGGCGACACCGGAGCGGTCGAAAATCGAACCCACCAGCACAAACATCGGAATCGCCAGCAACGGGTACTTGCCCAGACCAGCATAAAAATTCTGCGGTACCGCCAATAACCCGAACCATTGCGCATCCGCGTTGGCCAGCGCGATGCAGGCGGCGCCGGCCAGGCCGAGCGCGGCACCGATGGGCACACCCAGCAGCATCATGACGATGAACGCAACAAACAGCAGGGTCGGTATCATGCGCGCCGCCCGCGACGAATGAACAGACCCAGGGCGCGTCCGGAAATGGCAACCGACATGACCGGCAGCCAGATGGTGTACCACCACTGCGGCACACCGATGCCCGGTGAAGTCTCACCGAAGCGAATGTCATCCCACACAACGCGCATGCTCAGCACGGCAATCAAGGCAAATAACAGGAAAACCATGAGGGCACCGAAGCGCGCCAGCGCACGCTGGCGCGCTTCGGTGCCACTGTCGGCGAAATATTCGATCCGGATCTGCCGGTTGCGCGCCACTGACGCCGATCCGGCCACCAGCGCCAGCACAATCATCAGAAACACCGAGAACTCTTCGGTCCAGGCGAACGACTGGCTGGTGAAGTAGCGCACCAGCACATTGACGAAAGTGATGAGCGCGAGCAAACCCATGACGATGACTGTCAACCAGTCTTCGATCTTGAGGGGAATGACAGTGACCTCATCCTGCGCCGCCGGGTCCGGCACTTCGATGGGGAGGTGTGTGGGTTCGTGGGGAAGGTGCATGGGAATCAATAAATAGTTTAGGGGCAATTCAGCGCCAGGAACATTGGGGGATACCCACAGGTTCAGGGGTCAAGCATGGCACGCACCGCCGCCACCACGTCATCGGCGCTGATGCGCGACTGCGCTTCGAGCACAGCCGCGTAACCCACCGGAATGCGCGGCGCACCCAGGCGCCTGACCCGGCAACCGGTGGCTTCCGCAGCGCTGGCCGCGATCTCGGCACCAAAGCCGGCCGCCTGTACCGCTTCGTGCACCACCAGAAGCTTCCCTGTTTGGGTACATGAGCGCAGTACCGTATCGCGATCCCAGGGCCAGATGGTGCGCAAGTCAATCAGCTCGACATCAATACCCTCCCGGGCGAGCTGATCGCAGGCGCCGGAACAGGCGTGCAGCTGCTTGCTCCAGCTCACCAGCGTCAGCTGCGTGCCGGTTCGCACGAGATTGGCGCGACCCAGCCCGACCGGGTGCGATTCATCCACCTCGCCGCTCAACCCCCACAGGGCTTTATGCTCCATGTAAACCACCGGGTCGCCACTAGCCAGGGCGGCGCGCAGCATCGAATAGTTGTCCTGCGGCGTCGCCGGACAAACCACCACCACACCCGGCAAGTGGGCAAACCAGCTTTCAAACGACTGCGTATGCTGCGCCGCCGATGCGTCCCAAATGCCAATGGGCATGCGCAGCACCATCGGCACCCGGCCCTGGCCGCCGAACATGAAGCGGTTCTTGGCAGCCTGGTTCACGATTTCGTCCATGCCGCACAGCGCAAAGTCAACCACCCGCATTTCCACCACGGGGCGCAACCCGGCCAGCGCCATGCCAACGCCCGCGCCGACGATGGCCGCCTCGCTGATCGGTGTGTCAATGACACGTTGATCACCAAATGTCTTTTGCAATCCCTGGTACTGGCCAAAAATGCCACCGCGCCCGACGTCTTCGCCAATGACAACTACATCGGCATCAGCGGCCATCTCGCGCTGCAGCGCCAGCACGGCAGCTTGCGCATAAGTCATCAGCGCCATTGGCCCGCTCCCGTCGTCTGAACATCCGTGAAGGCCGCATCGGCTGGCGGCCAGGGGGCGCCGTCGGCCACCCTCAATGCAGTGCTGACCTCCTCCAGGGCTGCGGCTTCAATGGCGTCAAGCTGCGCACTCTGCACGCCAGGCCAGGCCAGCAACTGCCTGCGGGCGCGGGCAATCGGGTCGGTCTGCAGGGCTGCCTGCAATTCTTCCGGGTTACGGTAGGCCGCCGGATCGACCGACACATGACCCTTGACGCGGTAGGTGATGGCGTGCAAGAGGCGCGGGCCGTCACCGCTACGTACCGCATGAACGAGCATTGCGGCCGCCTCATATACCGCCACCACATCATTGCCATCGACTTGCACACTGGCAATGCCCAGACTCAAGGCGCGCGCCGATGCACCTTCACCGGCTGTCATGGGTCCGCTGGCCGTGGTGGCACTCCAGCGGTTGTCCTCGCAGACAAACAGTACTGGCAACTTGTAGACACAGGCCCAGTTGAGCGACTCGAGAAACGGCCCCCGATTGATCGCACCATCGCCAAAGAAGCACACCGTCATGGCATCCCGTTGTTGCAGCTTTTGCGCGTGGGCGGCACCCACTGCAATGGGCAAACCAGCCGCCACCACGCCATTGGCGCCCAGCATGCCAACCGAAAAATCCGCGATGTGCATGGAGCCGCCCTTGCCACCGTTGGTGCCACCGGCTTTGCCAAACAATTCACTCATCATGCGCTGCAAATCAGCCCCCTTGGCCAGCGTGTGGCCATGGCCGCGGTGCGTCGAGGTAATGTAATCGTCGCGCCGCAGATGGGCGCAAACCCCTGCCGGCACTGCTTCCTGTCCGGTTGAAAGATGCAGCGGCCCGCGCACCTTGGCGCTGCCATCAGCCGACATGCCATAGGCGCTGACGCCACCCTGGCTGGCTGCCTCTGCGGAGTTCTCAAAGGCGCGGATACGCACCATGGTGCGGAACAGGTCGACTAACGGGGGGGTGGTATCGCTCAAGTTATTTGGAGGGTCAGAAAAACAGGAGCCCGCATTGTAGGAGACGGTTTTTTTTCAAGCTCAGGCCACTAGCAGGGGACGCAGGCGCGGCAACGCCACCATCGCATTGTGTGAAGTGGCCACAGCCAGATCGTCAGGGTGCATGCCGCGCAAGGCTGCCAGTTCAGCCCCAATGCGTGGCAACTCGGCGGGCTCATTGCGCCCCTGTAGCGCGCCGGCAGCGCGCTGCTGCGCTGTCTTGCAAAGCCAGCGCGGCGGCATATCGGGTGCATCAGTCTCCAGCACCATCGACTCCAGCGGCAGGGTAGTTGCCAGCCGGCGCAACTGCGTCGCTGGCTCAAAGGTCAATGCACCGCCAAAGCCCAGCTTGAAGCCCAGCGCCATAAAGGTACGCGCCTGTTGCTCGCTGCCATTGAAAGCGTGGGCGATCCCGCTGCCACCGATGTCACGCAGTCCTTTTTGCACTTGATCAACAGAGCGGCGTACGTGCAGGACCACTGGCAAATCGTACTTGCGGGCGAGCTTGAGTTGCTCCCGGTAAAAGTACTGCTGGCGCTCCCGCAGTGGGCTGACAGACAGCTCCGGCAGAAAGAAATCCAGCCCGATTTCTCCTACCGCGACCAGTCGCGGGTCAGTCCGGTGCAACTCAAGATGGGCATCCAGAATGGTCAGATCGGTATCGCTGGCCTGCGCCACGTAAAGTGGGTGTATGCCCAGGCAGTAGCTGTCGTTGCCGGCATGCGCCAGCTGCCGCACCGCATCAAAGCCAGCCACGCCAACAGCCGGAATAACGCAATGCGCTACCATTTTAATAGCTGCCCGTGCACGTGCAGCCTTGGTTTCAGGCTCAAACTCTACTGAGTCAAGGTGGCAGTGGGTATCAATCCAGTACGTCATACAGGGAAAATACCATAACCCGGTCATCGAATTGACATCAAAATGTCATTTCCCTGCGCTAGTCTTCGCAGCTCACCTTTGTCACACCTACTCAAGGAAACCTCCATGAAAGTTAACCGTTCCCTCATTGCAGCAAGCATTCTCGCGCTTGGCGCAGCCGGCACTGCAACGGCTCAGGAAAAGACTTTTCGCCTGCTGACCTGGGCCGACTACGCGCCGGCCGATATCGTCGCGCAGTTTGAAAAGGAAAGTGGCTACAAGGTTGAGCTGACCTTGTCCAACAACGAGGAGATGATCTCCAAGCTGCGCGCCACCGGCGGCGCCGGTTTTGACCTGGCACAACCGTCGCAAGACCGTATTACCGGCCCGCAACAGGAATTCGGCATTTACAAGCCGATGGATCTGAGCAAACTCAAGGCCGAGTTGTTCATCCCGAGCATGCTCGAAGCCACCAAGAAAAACACCACGCTCGCGGGCAAGGTCTACGGCCTGCCGCACATCTGGGGTACCGATGGCCTGGTGGTCAACACCAAACTGACCAAGATGGGCGACTACCCGGACCTGTGCCGGGCTGACGTCAAAGGCAAGACGGCCGTGCGCCTGAAGCGCCCGACCCTGCTGGCTTTTGCCTTCGCGTCTGGCAAAGACCCGTTTGCGCTCTACAACGACGCCAAGGCCTATGGCGCGCTGATGGATGAAGTCGGCAAAACCGTAATTGCCTGCAAGGGCAACCTGAAGTTTTTCTGGGACAACAAGGACCAGTTGCTCAACGGCATGCGCACAGGTGAAATTGTTGGCGCCATGATGTGGGACACCGGTGGCTGGAAGCTCAACAACGAAAAGGCCGAGATTCAATTCATTGCCCCCAAGGCCGGCGCCCTGGGCTGGATTGACACCTTCGCCATCCCCGCCAAAGGCAAGAATGACGCCGCCGCCTACGCCTGGATCAACTTCAATATGCGCCCCGAGATCGCCGCCAAGGTGGGCGCTTCAGCGGGCAACTTCACTGCCTCCAAAGGTGCCGACCAGCTGGCCGATGCCAAGCTGAAAGCCCAGTTTGCCGCCAGCTTCCCTGAAGCCGCGCTGAAAAACGTCAAGTGGTACCCGGCGGTGCCCGCTGGCATTGAAGACATTGAAGGCCGCGTACTCGATCGCATCAAAGCCGCCAATTGAGTTCACCTGACCTGCAAGCCGTCGGCGTTGCCAAACGCTACGGCGGCTTCAACGCGGTTGACGCACTGTCATTCAGCGTCGAGCGCGGCAGTTTCTTTTCCATCCTGGGCCCCTCGGGCTGCGGCAAGACCACGCTCTTACGCATGATCGCCGGCTTTTTGAGCCCCGATGCGGGTGACATCCATATTGGCGGCAAATCAATGCGGGGCGTGCCGCCCAACCGGCGCCCGGTCAACATGGTGTTTCAGCACCTGGCCCTCTTTCCGATGATGTCGGTCGGCGAAAACGTTGGCTATGGCCTGGCGCGGCGCGGCGTTGCCCGTGACGAAATCAAACGCCGTGTGGGTGAAATGCTGGAGCGCGTCAGCCTGCCCGGTGCGCAGGACAAACGCGTCGAGCAGCTCTCGGGCGGCCAGAAGCAGCGCGTGGCCATCGCCCGCAGCCTGGTGCTGGAGCCAACGCTGCTGTTGCTCGACGAGCCGCTGGGTGCGCTGGACCTGAAATTGCGCGAGCACATGAAGATCGAGCTCAAGCAGTTGCAGGCGGCCTTTGGCACCACCTTTGTTTACATCACGCACGATCAGTCCGAAGCGCTGGTGCTGTCTGACCATGTGGGCGTCATGAACCATGGGCGTTTTGAACAACTGGGCACGCCGCAAGAGCTGTACTACGCACCGCAAACGCCTTTTGTGGCCGGTTTTGTCGGTGCCAACAATAGCGTCAAAGGCCACGTGACCCGGATGGATGGTGACATCGCGATCCTGACCAGTGCCCGTGGCCTGGCGCTGCCGGTGCGCGTCATGGGAAAGATACAGGTGGGCGACAGCGGCGAGGCTTTTGTCCGCCCCGAAGTCGCCAGTCTGTCACGCACCGCCGATGTTTTCTCGGATGCCGGGTTGCCCCACTTTCAGGCCCGCATTGACAGCCTGCTGTTTGACGGCGCCAACTCGGCGGTACTGCTGACTGAAGAATTTTCAGGCACCGAATTCCGCATTGCACTGCCCCAGACGGGCCACCTGTCCGACCTCGCGGTGGGCGAGACCGTGAGTTTTGGCTTTGACCCGCAACGCGCGGTGTGCTTTGGCAGCGCACCGGCGCCAAACCACCATGCCGTCTGACAACCCCGGCAACGCCCGGGAACCGGCCCGGCTGATGCTCATGCTGCTGCTGGCACCGGCACTGCTGTGGTTGCTCGGGCTAATTCTGCTGCCCCACGTTGAGCTGGGCATTTTGTCGCTGCGCGCGCGCGTCGCACCCCGTGTCTATGAGGTCAGTGTGGCGCAATTTCGCACATTCATCGAGGAGCCGCTGTACTGGCGTACTTTTGTGCGTACCGCCGTTCTGTCGATTCTGGCCACCGCGATCACGCTGCTGCTGGCGTTCCCCATCGCCTGGACCATTGCCAAGCTGGTGCGGGGGCGCTCCAAATCAATGCTGTTTGTGCTGTGCCTGATACCGTTCTGGGTTAGCGAAACCGTGCGCACGCTGGGCTGGATGATTCTGTTGCGCGAATCGGGTGTGTTGCCGCAACTGCTGGTGTGGCTGGGTCTGACCCCGGCGCCCCCGGAAATGCTGTACCACGACGCCACCATTCTGGTCGGGCTGGTGTACACCTCCATGCTGTTCATGGTGGTGCCCTTGATTGGCGCGCTGGAGAGTCTGGATGACTCGTTGATCGAGGCCGCTTACGACCTGGGCGGCAATGGCTGGGCAATCCTGCGCCAGATCGTCATTCCGCATGCCGCACCCGGCATCGTGGCCGGCTGCATCGTGGTTTTCATGCTCACGCTGGGCAATTACCTCACGCCCACGCTGCTTGGCGGCAAAAACTCGCAGTGGTTCACCGAGCAGATTTACACCCAGTTCATCACCCGTTTCAATTGGGAGCAAGGGGCGGCATTCGGCTTTCTGCTGCTGGGTCTCTCAACGGCCATCGTCTGGGTCGGCCTGCAGCTCAGCGGCCAAAAATTTGGCGAAGTGATGCGACGATCATGATCCCAACCCTCCCCCGCCCCGCCTGGTTGCGCGTCAGCACGGTGCTGTATGGCGTGGCGTTTTTTTTATTTTTGTTTTTGCCGCTGGTGGTGGTGGCAGTTTTTGCTTTCAATGACGCGCCTTACCCGGCACCGCCCTGGCGCGGTTTCACGCTCGACTGGTTTCTGGGTGGCGTCAAGGCCGGCCGGTTGGGCCTGTTTGCCGACAAGGCCTTGCTGGGCAGCTTGTGGACCAGCGTCGTGGTGGCGTGCTGGGTCACGGTGTTGTCGGTATTGGTGGGCACCGCCAACGCCTTCCTGATTGAGCGCGCGCAATTTCGCGGCAAACAGGCCCTTTCTTTGTTGATGCTGGCGCCGCTGGTCATACCGGGCGTGATTCTGGGCATCTCGATCCTGGCTTTTGCCAGCCGCATTGCCAACCTGGCTGACGACCTGTGGGGGCTGGAACTGGAGTTTTTGCGCCCCGGTCTGGCGCTGGTGGTTCTGGGGCAATTTTCTTACATCGTGTCAATCACCACGCTCACTATCGCAGCGCGCCTCAAGCGCTTTGACATGACGCTGGAAGACGCCGCCTACAACCTGGGTGCGTCGCGCGTCGCCGTCTTCGGCACCGTGACACTGCCCTATCTGCAACCAGCCCTGGTAGGCGCTGCTGCCATTTCATTTTTGATGTCGTTTGAGAACTTCAACACCACGCTGATGCTGGTTGGCTCGGATGCGCCGCTCACGGTCATGATGTACGGCCGCATGCGCGAAGGCGCCACGCCCGTGCTCAATGCCGTGAGTTTGTTCCTGATGCTGGCCTCGGCCCTGCTGGCGCTGACGCTGCTGCGCGGCGACAAGAAGCCTGAATCGCCACAGGCGGCCTGACGGCAGTAGCCCGCTTGACTCGCGCGTGACCGCCACCACTTCGCGCAACCGGTTCGCCCACCAATAAAAGCTACGCGCGCCGCCGTTTTTTCTCCAAACATTGGGGCACTTTGTGTTACCACTGACGCTATTTTCTGGCGCGGCCAAAGCGTCCCGGCGCCGCAAATTCAAACGCCATCCGAAGTTAACCAAAACCGCGCCAAAATAAACGCGCCAAAAAACTTTCGCGAGTAGAAAAGTTGGCGCGAGTTGCGGAGCGCACAAAATCCAGCGTGCGCCAATATCTGACGAAACTGGGCGCTCAGCGTGCGCAATGCGCCGTCAATGACGCAAGGCTGCTGTTAGGAAAGTTCCCAATACTCCCCGAAATATCAACCCTACTGCCATATCAACCAACTTTGTTCATGGCATCCCCTTTTCACATTTAGGTGCCGAATGTCAGCCGTGGCTGGTGTCGCGTATAGGCATCCATCGGCCGCAGACCCGCGATTTGCTGGCCCCTCAATCTAAAAGGAGAGCACACGTGACTTACGGCATCGCTGCTGGTTTTCCCACCCCACTGGAAGAGAAGACCTTTGAAGTCCACCACCTTCTGCACTGGCAGATGCTTCAGTGCCCCTCGTCTGCTGGTTGGCCAGGCCGGTAGATTGTCTTAACTGGAAAAAGGAAATGGTGAAACCAATGAAGCGAGATGTCATTATCACGAATAGTTCACAGATTCCCCCTCTGCAGGTCTTCGGTGAGGAGATAGCGATTCCCTTTTCACACTAACGGAGGACACATGAAAATCCAGTCACTTGGGCACGTAGTGATCAAGGTGCGCAACCAGGAGCGCGCCGAAGCCTTCTATAACGGGCTTCTCGAAATTCCAATCGCAGCCCGATTACCTTCGCAATCAATGACCTTCTTTACGTTGGGCAACCATCACGACTTTGCAATTAAAGCGGTCGGCGATGATGCGCCGGATGCGCCTGCGAATTCTCCAGGGCTCTTCCACGTCGCCTTCAAGATCGGAAACCTCATCGATGAACTCCGTGAGGCGAAGTTGTGTATCGAGGCGGCGGGCATCAAGGTTTACGCGCGTGATCACGAGGTAAGCAAATCCCTCTATTTCAAAGATCCCGACGGCAACACTATTGAGCTGTATATTGACGCTTCGGACATCTGGAAGCAGCGGCCAGAGGCCGTGGCCCAGGGGGTTCCACTTGATCTCTAGGACGGCTATGCAAGTTGACCTTGCCGAAACGGCCAACATCGAAAAACTCATTTCCAGAATCGGTGCCGGGCTGGATCAGTTCCTGAAATTTGAGCATCAGGACTGCTGGCAATCTGAGACCCAATGGCGCGAGTGCCTTGATGTAGCATTGCCCAGCCAGGGAGTCGGCATTGATCAGGTCATCCATGACTTGGTCACACACGTCATCCCGAACGGATCGGCGATTTCCAAACCTGGCTTCACTTCCTTCATTACGACGGGGCCAACAAGTGCATCCGTATTGGCCTCAACCGCTGCCAGCATCGCGGCCCCCCAGCGTTACAGCCTGACCTCATTCAACCTGCTGGAAGATCTGTCACTTCGCTGGCTGGCATCCATGTGCCGCGTCGGCCATATGCAGGGTGTTTACAGCAGTGGTGGGTCTGTGGCCAACCTGCTTGCCCTAGGTGCGGCAAGGCAGTTTGCCTTTGAGAAACTTGGGCATGATGCCGGCGCCTATGGTGTTCCCAAACCGGTTCATGTTTACGCCAGTGCAGAGTCGCACCATACGATTCAACGATCCGCCGGAGTGTTGGGGATTGGCCGCCGGGCCACACAAATCATCGCCTGTGACAGCCAGGGCCGGATGCGGGTGGATGCGCTACGGGCCGCTATCGAAAAGGACAACAATTCTGGAATCGTACAAATGGCGATTGTTGCTTCTGCCGGCACCACGAATACCGGAGCGATTGATCCATTGAAAGAAATTGGCGAGATAGCCAAAGAGTTTGGAATCTGGTTTCATGTGGATGGCGCCTATGGTCTTCCAGGAATTCTGGACGAACGCATCCGTCACCTGTATGACGGCCTGGAACTGGCTGACTCGGTCATTGTTGATCCACATAAGTGGTTGGGAGCGGCAGTTGGCGTTGCTGCAACATTTGTACGTGATCGTCAACTGTTGTATCGGGCGTTCACACAAGAGCCCGCCGATTATCTGGAAGGTGCGGTCAAGCAGGAAGCTGAAGCGGCACCAGGAATTGAGCACTCCATGGATGATTTTGGTGTGCCCTATTACGATTACGGCGTGGAATTGAGTGCCCCTTGCCGAGGAGTCATTGTGTGGGCCATGATTCGTGAGATCGGTGTCGAGGGAATGACACAGCGTGTGAAGCGCCACATCGATATGGCACGCTTCATCGCCACGACGGCCAAAGAACACCCAAATCTGGAATTGTTGCTTGAGCCCACACTGTCAATTTGCTGCTTTCGGTATGTCGCGCCTGGCATCAGTGATCTCGATTCCTTTAACAGGCAGTTGCGCCGAAGGTTGATTCGGGAGAACCAAAATCTGCCCAGCACCACACAGGTAAATGGCAAATTGGCTTTGAGACCGTGCTTTGTTGGAGCGCGAACAAACCAAGATCAGGCGGAAGGACTTTTGAAAGACGTTTTGCGCATTGGACAAGACCTGGTTGAGGAACTTCGTCAAGGGGCAAATTGACGGGTCTAACCACCTGTATTGAGCAAGGTTTTTGAAAGTCGACCGTCTTCTGGAGTCGGACACACGGAAATATTGACAGGCAGATCGTCTCCGTCGATGGTGATTTCACGCCCCAAACCAGCCGCTCCAAATCCGACGGTCAGCGGCTAGTGTTGACCGTCGGTTACGCCTTGCGGGTCCACACCGTGCCCCTACCCTCCAAGATATGAACTTCACTTGATCTGATACCGCCCCGGCCCCGCCGGTTCACCGCTACCATGGCGGGCATGGAAGCAGTTGTCAGTGCGAGAGACGCCATTTTCAAGGCCGAGGGGCTGACCAAGGTCTACCGCATGGGCGAGGTCGAGGTGCACGCCCTGCGCGGTATTGACCTGGTGCTATACGCCGGCGAGCTGGTGGTGCTGCTGGGGCCTTCGGGCAGCGGCAAATCGACCTTGCTCAACATTCTGGGCGGGCTGGACGTGCCCAGCAGCGGCCACGTCTGGTACCACGGCGAAGATTTAACCGCTGCCAGCGACGCCGAACTGACGGCTTTCCGGCGCGAGCATGTGGGATTTGTGTTTCAGTTCTATAACCTCATTCCGAGCCTGACCGCGCGCGAAAACGTGGCCATTGTCACCGAGATCGCGCCGCACCCGATGGCTCCTGAAGAGGCGCTGGCGCTGGTTGGCCTGACCGAGCGGCTGGAGCACTTTCCGGCGCAGCTCTCGGGCGGTGAGCAGCAGCGCGTGGCGATTGCCCGCGCCATTGCCAAACGCCCGGTGGTGATGCTGTGCGACGAGCCCACCGGCGCGCTGGACTCCAGCACCGGCATCCGCGTGCTTGACGCGCTGGAGCAGGTTAACAGCCAGATGGGCACCACCACCGTCATCATCACGCACAACGTGGATATTGCCCGCATGGCGCACCGCGTGCTCTACATGGCCGACGGCCGCATCGTGCGCGAGCAGATCAATGAACAACGCATTGCCGCGCGGGAGCTGCACTGGTGAAAGCCATTCACCGCAAGGCACTGCGCGACCTGTGGCACATGCGCGGCCAGGCGCTGGCGATTGCGGCGGTGATTGCGGCGGGCATTGCCATGCTGGTGATGTCGGCGGCAACGCTGGCTTCGCTGCAGGAAACCCGCGACCGCTTGTACCAGGACTACCGCTTTTCTGACGTCTGGGCCAGCGTCAAGCGGGCGCCTGAAGCGCTGGCCGGGCGGGTGGCCGAACTGCCCGGCGTGGCCGAAGTTGAAACGCGCCTCATGACCGGCGCCAAGATCGAGTTGGCTGGCTACCAGGAACCCATTGAAGCGGTGGTGCAGTCGCTACCCAATCAGGGCGAGCCCAGGCAAAACCGGCTCTACCTGCGCTCCGGGCGCGCGCTCTCACCGTGGGCGCACGACGAGGTGCTGGTGAGCGAAGCCTTTGCCCAGGCGCACCACCTGCAGCCCGGCGACCGGCTGCGTGCCACGCTGTACGGGCGCACGCAGTGGTTCAGCATTGTCGGTCTGGCGTTGTCACCCGAGTACGTGTACCAGATCAAGCCCGGCGCCATGTTTCCCGACTACGAGCGATACGCCATCGTCTGGACCAGCCGGCGCGCGCTGGAAGCGGCGCTCGACATGAGCGGCGCCTTCAACCAGTTGACCGTCAAGCTGGCGCCCGACGCCAACGAGAAAGACACCCTGGACGCCATTGACCGCCTGCTGGCCAAAAGCGGCGGGCGCGGCGCGCACGGCCGCATGGAGCAGCTCTCGTACCGCTTCCTGTACGAGGAGTTTCGTCAGCTGGGCACCATGACGCGCCTCTTTCCGGCCATCTTTCTGGCCGTTGCAGCGTTCCTGCTGAACGTGGTGTTCACCCGGCTGGTGGCCACCCAGCGCGACCAGGTCGCCATCCTGAAGGCGTTTGGCTACAGCACCGGTGATGTGGCCCTGCACTACGCCTTGGTCGTCACACTGATCGGACTGCTTGGCGCCGTCATGGGTGTTGCGGCCGGCAGCTGGATGGGCACCGGGCTGGCCAATATGTACCAGCTCTACTTCCGCTTTCCGTTTCTGGACTTTCACCTGAGCGTGCCGGTGGTGCTGGCAGGCGTTGGTGTGAGCCTGCTGGCCGCGCTGCTGGGCACCGGCCGCGCCGTCTTTGCCGCCGCCCGGTTGCCAGTGGCCGACGCCATGCGACCGGAAGCGCCGGAACATTTCCGGCGCAGCCTGATTGAGCGCCTGGGCCTGCAGCGCTGGCTGTCGCAGCCCACGCGCATCATCTTTCGCCAGCTCGACCGGCGCCCGGTCAAGGCGCTGTTAACAGTGCTGGGCCTGGCACTGGCCGGGGCGATCTTGATGATGGCGCGCTTTCAGGAAGGCTCCATCAACCACATGGTCGAGCTGCAATACCGCCTGTCGCAACAGCACGACCTGAGCGCCAGTTTCATTGAGGCCGAACCACGCCGCGCTGCCAATGAGCTGGCCGCCCTGCCCGGCGTGCAGCGCGCCGAGGGCCTGCGGCAGGTGCCGGTGCGTCTGAAGGCAGACCAGCGCGCCGTGCAAACCTCCATTCTGGGGTTGGCACCGGAGGGCCAGCTGCGCCGCCCGGTTGATGCCCAACTGCGTCGCATCGAACTCCCCGCGGAGGGTCTGGTCATCAACGACTATCTGGCGCGCAAGCTCGGCGTGGCCGTGGGCGACTGGCTCGGCGTCGAAGTGCTGGAAGGCCGCCAGGCGAGGCTGCGGCTGCCGGTCACGCAGCTGGTGAACGAGCCGCTGGGGTTGCAGGCCTATATGAATCTGGACGCACTGAACCGCGCGCTGGGCGACGGCGACGTCATCAGCGGCGCCCTTCTCACGGTGGAGGACGGCGCCGAGGCAGCCGTCTTCAAGCAGCTCGACCGGCGTCCGCGCGTGGTCGGCTCGGAGTCGCGGCTGGCGTCAATTTCAGCGCTCTACAAAAGCATTGCGCAGATGACCGGCCTGTTTACCTGGATCTCGCTGCTGATGGGCTCGGTCATCAACTTTGGTGTGGTTTACAACTCGGCGCGCATCGCGCTGGCGGAACGCGGACGCGAGCTGGCCAGCCTGCGCGTACTGGGCTTCACGCAGGGCGAGGTCAGCTACATCCTGCTGGGTGAACAGGCGCTGCTGGTGCTGGTGTCGATTCCGCTGAGCTTTGCGGCAGGCTACGGCCTGTCGTGGTTCATGGCCTACAACTTGCAGTCTGACCTGTACCGGGTGCCGGTCCACATTCCGGCCGCCGCCTATGCCCACGCCGCGCTGATCACCGTCGTATCGGCCCTGCTGTCAGCGCTGGCGGTGCGCCGGCGCATCCATGCGCTGGACCTGATCGCAGTGCTGAAAACGCGTGAATAAACCCGTCCCTTCTGTCAACGGAGCCCCCATGAACCTCATGAAAATTCCACGCAAACTCCTGCTCTGGAGTGCCGCTGTGCTGGCGCTGGCGCTACTCACGTGGGCGGCGCTGCGCGAACCGGTGCAGATGGTCAGCGTCGCGACGGTGGCGCGCGGCGCGCTGGAGCAGAGCTTTCTTGAAGAGGGTAAAACCCGCCTCAAGCAGCGCTATGTGGTTACTGCACCGGTGGCCGGACAGCTGCGACGCATCCACCTGCAGCCCGGCGACGCCGTGCGGGCCGGTCAGGTGCTGGCGGAAATCGAGCCGGTCAGTGCCAGCCTGCTCGATGCGCGTGCGCGCAGCCAGGCACAGGCCGAAGTGGCCGGCAGCGACAGCGCCTTGCAGGCGGCGCGCCAGCGCATTGGCGCGGCGCAAACCAGCAGCGCCGTGGCACAAAAGGAGTTGCAGCGCCTGACTTCACTGGCCGCCAGCGGCATGGTCACCGCCTCGCTGCTGGATCAGAGCCGCGCGCAAGCCGGCAACGCAGCCGCCGCCTTGAGCACGGCACGTGCCGACGTGCAGATGGCGCAGCAACGCCTGCAGGCGGCGCAAGCGCTGCTCGGTGACGAGGGCCGCGCCGGACGTGGCAAGCTGCTGGGTGTCACGGCACCGGTCGACGGCATCGTCGTCAAACGCACGCTGGAAAGCGCCACGCCGGTACCCGCCGGCCAAGTGCTGCTTGAAATTGGGAACCCGCGGGCACTTGAAATAGAGGTTGAAGTTTTGTCCAGCGATGCTGTGCGCCTGAAGAGCGGTGGCAAAGCACGGGTCTTGCGCTGGGGTGGCGAAGGCGTGCTGGAGGCTGCCGTCACGCGCGTGGAGCCGGGCGGTTTCACCAAAATATCGGCATTGGGCGTTGAAGAGCAGCGCACCCGCGTGATTCTGGATTTCAGCACGGCGCAGCAGCAATGGGCCGCGCTGGGCGATGGTTACCGCGTCGAGGTCGAATTCATCCTGCACCAGGAAAAAGACGTGTTGCAAGTGGCCAGCAACGCCTTGTTCCGCCACGCCGACGGCTGGGCGGTGTACCGTGTTGAAGCCGACACGGCGCGCCGCAGCGCGGTGCAGTTAGGCCTGCGCGGCGCGCTGGCAACGCAGGTACTCGGTGGTCTGGAGGCGGGGCAGTTGGTAATTGTCCAGCCCGATGACCGGATCAAGGAGGGAAGCCGGGTTCGGGCGATGAACCCGGTCAAACCTTGAATTCAATTGTGACCGGGCATTATTTGCGAATTGCCTGTGACCAGTTGAAGGGACGCATAATGGCAAGCCCGAGAAGTCCCGGACTTCTCGAAAAGTTCAACAAGTCGCAAGAAACCAGGCACCTTAGGGGGGTGTCCAGATGACGGAATTAACTATTCTGCTGGCGGCAGCCCGCGGCGGTGACAGTCAGGCAGCAGGACAGGCTTTCAGTCTGCTCTACGATGATTTGCACCGGATAGCGCGTTCTCGCTTGCGTGCGCATCAAAATTTCACCCTTTTGAACACCACATCGCTGGTGCATGAGTCTTACCTCAAGCTGATTGGCCTGGGCTCACTTCCGGTAGAGGACAGAAGACACTTTTTTGCCTATGCAGCCAGCGTCATGCGCACGGTCATCGTTGATTTTGCGCGTGCGAAAGCGGCTGAAAGACGAGGTGGCGACGCCGAGCATCTGGTATTGGATACGGCGTTGTCGGAAAAGCTCGGAGCGCCCGAGGACGATGTGCTGCGGGTGCACGAAGCCTTGCAGGTACTGGCGCAGGCCGATGAAGGCCTGGCAAAGATTGTGGAAATGCGTTACTTTGGTGGCTTGACCGAGCCGGAAATTGCGGACGCCATGGGAATATCGGAGCGAACCGTCAGACGCAATTGGGATAAAGCCCGCCTATTTCTGAGTGCCGAGTTGGGCTGACATCTTGAAATCGGATTAATTTCAAGAATTTGCAAAAATAGTTGGCCGGATCTGCAGCGCCATTGCGTACTACCCCATGACAGACCACTGCGGGCTGTTAACGGCAGAGCCAAGTCCCCCAGTTCTGTTGTTCCACCCGATCTGGAGTAGCGAACGTGAGCTTGACATTTCTAAACCATATGGTCTCTACACCGATCCTGCTGGAAGCCCTGATGCTGACCTGTTTCGGGCTGGCCTGGCCAATAGCCAACATTCGTATGCTGCGCACGGGTCGGGCCGAAGGCAAGGGCCTGACCTTCACACTTGTCATTTTATGCGGCTACCTGGCAGGCGCAGCGGCCAAGATGGTGCTGGCAACTGCGGTCACCCCGCTGGCGCCGGTATTCTGGCTCTACGTGCTAAACGCCACATCAGTCAGCACCAACCTGGGATTGCAGTTGCACCTGGGTCGCAAAGCGCAGGCCAGTGCCATTTGCCTGAAGCCTGTCACACAGAAGAACTAAGAACTTTCAGTCCGGGGGACACAGTTTCATGAAACTTGATGTTCCCACCCTGCACCGCCTGTCCCCGTTACTGGACGCTGCACTGGACCTCGCCAACATCGACCTCGGTGAGCAGATTTCAGTCGGAATGACAGACCGGCATTGGCGGGCGCAACTGGCACTGGCGCTAGACAATGCAAGCTCTTGACGCAAGAATTGCGCGTACCAACGTGGCGACTCATTGACTGGACCGCGCCTGGTAACAAGCCATCATCGAGCAAGGTGTTGCTGAGTCAGGGCGTGGGAGACCGGTCTTGCGTCATGACAGTTTGCCCTGGACCAGCCGCAATTGCCGCCCACAGCGCGCCGCCAGGGTTTCATCGTGGGTGACCACAATGAAGGCTGTACCCTGCGTTCTGGCGAGTTCGAGCATCAACTCAAACACACCATCAGCGGTGCTGCGGTCCAGGTTGCCGGTAGGCTCGTCGGCCAGCACACAGGCCGGCCTGGTGACCAGCGCGCGGGCAATCGCCACGCGCTGACGCTCGCCGCCCGAGAGTTCGGCCGGGCGATGGTGCAGACGTTCCTGCAGGCCTACGCTTGCCAGCATTTCAGTAGCTGCCTGTGCAGACTGAATGGGCGCGAGACGCCGAATCCAGAGTGGCATGGCCACATTGTCGAGGGCGCTGAACTCAGGCAGCAGGTGGTGAAACTGGTAGACAAAGCCGAGATACTGGTTGCGCAGGCGACCCTGCGAGGTAGCGCTCTGGTGCGCAAGGTCGAGCCCGTGCAGGTGGACCGAGCCGCTGGTTGGCGCGTCCAGTCCGCCCAGCAGGTGCAGCAAGGTGCTCTTGCCGGAGCCCGACGCGCCGACGATGGCCAGCGTCTCGCCGGCGCGCACATCAATGTCAACGCCTTGCAGCACGGTGACGTCGAGCCGGCCTTCGGTAAAACGCTTGGTCAGGCCGCGGGCGCTCAGCACAACGGGCGCATCGGCGCCGGGCCGCGCAGTGGCAAGCGTGGGAGCTTTATCTTCACTCATAGCGCAGCGCCTGTGCCGGATTGACCTGGGAGGCGCGCCAGCTCGGGTATAGCGTGGCCAGAAAGGCCAGAACCAGCGAGATCAGGGCAATCGGCACGATGTCGGCTTGTTGCGGGTCGCTGGGCATGCGACTGATCAGGTAAATGTCCTTGGGCAGGAAACTGGCGTGAAACAGTTGCTCCAGCGCCGGCACGATCACGTCGATATTGAAAGCCACGCCCAACCCCAGCGCCAGCCCGGCAAAGGTACCGATCACCCCTACCATGGCGCCCTGCACCACAAAGATGCCCATCACGCTTTGCGGGCTGGCCCCGAGCGTGCGCAATATCGCAATGTCGGCGCGCTTGTCGGTTACCGTCATCACCAGCGTGGAAACAAGGTTGAAGGCGGCCACCGCCACAATCAGCGTCAGGATGATGAACATCATGCGTTTTTCTACCTGTACTGCGGCAAACCAGGTGCGGTTCTGGCGGGTCCAGTCGCGCACCAGCAAGTCCCCGCTGAGTGTCTGGGCCAGTTGCGCGCCAACATCGCGCGCCTGGTGCAGGTCCTTGAGCTTGAGGCGCACGCCGGTCGGTCCTTCAAGGCGGAAAATCTTCGCTGCATCGTCCATGTGCATCAGCACCAGCGCCGAGTCATACTCGAAGTGACCGGAGTCAAAGATGCCCACCACCGTCATCTGCTTGAGACGCGGCACAACACCGGCCGGCGTGACCTGGCCGCTGGGTGCCACCAGCGTCACCTTGTCGCCCTCGCGCACCCCCAGCGAGCGGGCCAGTTCGCCGCCCAGCACGACACCGAAGGCGCCGGGGAGCAAACGCGTCAAAGCCGAGTTTTTCAGCGCAACGGCCAGGTCCGTCACTGAGGGTTCGGCAACCGGGTCTATGCCACGCACGATGGTGCCTTTCATGTCCTCGCCGCGCGCCAGCAGGGCCTGGGTTGCGATGAAAGGCGCAGCGCCAATAACCTGGGGATTGGCGCGAACCTCGGCCAGTGTGCGTGCCAGATCAGGCAGGGCGGCACCGTTGGGCGCAAATATTTCGATATGTGACACCACACCCAGCATGCGGTCACGCACTTCTTTCTGAAAGCCGTTCATCACCGAGAGCACGATGATGAGCGCCGCCACGCCCAGCGCAATGCCGAGCATCGAAACACCGGAGATGAACGAGATGAAGCCATTGCGACGGGTCGCGCGACCGGCCCGCGTATAGCGCCAGCCAAGAATAAGTTCGTAGGGAAGTTGCATTGACCGCCAGCGTTGGAAGGAGGCGTCATTGTGGCATCCCGCACAATCACCCCATGCACCTCCTGATTCCGTTCGCATTTTGCAGCTCTGAAGGCTGCCATTCGGCCGTACGCGGTCTGCGACTGCCGCATCTCGAAAAACTGCTGTCGCGCCTGACCCCCGATACGCCCGATGGCGCAGACGGGTTCAGCCTGTCGCCGCCTCACGAACGCGCTCTGGCGCGCGCCCTGCATCTGCCGCTGGCCGACGGCATGATTGCGTGGGCCGCGCTGCAGGCCTGGCAGACGCTGCAGCAAGGCGGCAGCTGGGCCTTCATCACGCCCTGCCACTGGCGCGCCACTGCCAAACAGGTTGTCATGAGCGGGCTGCCGCTGCCGGATTTCACTGCCGGGCAATCGCAAGCCCTGATGCAGGCGATGCAACCCTACTTTGAAGAAGACGGCATCACCCTGCACTATGAGCGGCCTGACCGCTGGCTGGCCTGCAGCCCGCTGTTTGACGGGCTCGCCAGCGCCTCGCTGGACCGCGTGGTGGGGCGCAACGTCAAAGACTGGTTGCCCAGCGGCAGCAGTGCCGGCAGGCTGCAGCGGCTGCAAGCCGAAATGCAGATGCTGCTGTATTCGCACCCGGTCAATGATGCCCGCCTGGCTGACGGTCTGCTGCCGGTCAACTCGTTCTGGCTCAGTGGCTGCGGCGCGCTGGCACAACCGGCGCAGCAAGCGACCCTGGCCGCCCAACCGCTGCTGCCGACCGGCTTGCGCGACGCGGCGCTGAACAACGACTGGGCCGCCTGGACGCAGGCCTGGACCGCACTGGACGCGACCCATTGCGCCGCCTTGCTGGCAACGCTGAATCGGGGCGAAGGTGGCCAGCTCACCCTCTGCGGCGAACGCAGTGCCCAAAGCTGGAAGCCCGGCAAAACCGGTTTTTTGACCAAATTTGTGAGTGTTTTTGGCACGAAGCCCTTGTCCAGCGTGCTTGAGCAGCTATGAAACTAATAGCAAGAGATATTCCGCCACGCACTGTCTGGGCACTGGAACAGGCGGGTGTTCATCCGCTGCTGGCCCAGTTGTACGCAGCGCGCGGCGTCGTCGGCCCACAGGAACTTGACGACAGTCTGGCGCGCTTGCTTGCGCCGGACCAGATGCTGGGTCTGGGCGCGGCGGCCACGCTGCTGGCCGATGCCATCGGTCTTGACAAGAAACTGTGCATCGTGGCCGACTACGACTGTGATGGTGCCACCGCCTGCGCCGTCGGCATACGCGGTTTGCGCCTGCTGGGTGCCAGGCAGGTCAGCTACATCGTGCCGGACCGGGTGGTTGACGGCTATGGCCTGACGTCGCCGATCTCGCAACGCGTCAAGGACAGCGGCGCCGATGTACTGATCACCGTTGACAACGGAATTGCCAGCTTTGAGGGCGTGGCCACGGCACGCCGCCTGGGCCTGCAGGTGCTGGTGACCGATCACCACCTGCCGGCCAGCGTGCAGGGCCAGATCGCGCTGCCGCAGGCCGACGTCATCGTCAATCCGAATCAGCCGGGATGCCCGTTTGAGAGCAAGTCGATCGCCGGCGTGGGCGTCATGTTCTACGTGCTGCTGGCGCTGCGCGCCGAATTGCGCCGGCGTGGTGTGTTTGCCGTTCGGCCGGCCTTGGCCGAAGGTCTCACCAGCGCTTTGAGCGGCCCAGCCCGCATCGAGGAGCCCCGCCTCGACGGCCTGCTGCCGCTGGTCGCGCTGGGCACGGTGGCTGACGTTGTGAAACTCGACGCCAACAACCGCCGCCTGGTGGCGCAAGGACTGAAACGGGTGCGCGCTCTGGCCATGCCGGTGGGACTGGCAGCGCTGTTCGTCGCAGCCGGACGGCAGGCAGCGACGGCAACCACTTTTGACTTTGGCTTTGCGTTGGGCCCGCGCATCAACGCCGCCGGACGCCTGTCTGACATGACGCTGGGCATTGAATGCCTGCTGACCGACGATGGCGCGCAGGCTGACGCGCTGGCCAAAGCGCTGGATGCCATCAACCGCGAGCGCCGCGTCATCGAAGACGGCATGCGCGAGCAGGCTATGAACATTGTGGACAGCCTGTTTGACGAAGGCGACGAGCCGCCGCCGGCCATTTGTGTGTTCGACCCTGATTTTCATGAAGGCGTGGTCGGCATCGTGGCGTCCCGAATCAAGGACAAATTGCACCGCCCGACCTTTGTCTTTGCCGCCAGCGCCGCGCCTGGCAAGGAGCATGAGCTCAAGGGCTCGGGCCGCTCCATTGCGGGTTTTCACCTGCGCGACGCGCTCGACCTGGTGGCCAAGCGCCAGCCCGGGGTACTGCTGCGGTTTGGCGGTCATGCCATGGCGGCGGGCTGCACCATCGCCGAAGAAAACTTTGATGCCTTCGAGCAGGGCCTGAACGAGGTCGCCCGGCAGTGGCTGGACGTTGCCACGCTGACGCGCTGCCTCAGCACCGACGGCCCGCTCAAACCCGAGTACCGGCGGGTCGAACTGGTCGACCTGTTGCACAAAGATGTCTGGGGCCAGGGATTTGCGCCGCCAACCTTCAGTGAAGAAGTGGATGTCGTGTCGCAGCGCCTGGTGGGTGAAAAGCACCTGGCGCTCAAACTCAAACATCAAGGCCAACCGGTGGACGGTATCTGGTTCGGTCATACCGAGCCACTGCCGGCGCGCGTAAAAATTGCCTTTCGGCTCGACGCAGACGCCTGGAATGGCCTGCGCAAAGTGCGCTTCCTGGTGGAAGCAGCCGAGGTTTGACCGGTTGCCGGGAGAGGTTGTTCCAGCGGCGTTTGTGTCGACTGGCCGCTGAAGTTTTAGAATGGTGCCGTGACAAACCCTCTCAACGCCGACCTCCATTGCCATTCTGTCATCTCCGACGGCACCCTGACACCTGAACAGCTTGCCGCCCGTGCCCAGGTCAATGGTGTCGCACTATGGTCGCTGACTGACCATGACGAGCTGGGTGGCCAGCAGCGCGCGGCAGCGGCGGCCCGGGCGATCGGGCTGAACTACCTCACCGGCGTTGAAATCTCGGTCACGTTCATTCACCAGACCGTGCATATCGTCGGCCTGGGCTTCGATCCCGACAACGAAGCCTTGCAGCGCGGACTGGCGCAAACGCGCGGCGGCCGCGCCCAGCGCGCGATGGACATGTCTGACGCGCTGGCCCGGGTCGGCATAGCCGGTGCCTACCAGGGCGCCCTGAAGTTCGCCGGCAACCACAACCTGATCTCGCGTACCCACTTTGCCCGCTTTCTGGTCGAAACTGGCGTCTGCCGCGAAACCAATGAGGTTTTTCGCAAGTACCTGACCGAAGGCAAGCCCGGTTACGTTGAGCACCGCTGGGCCGGGCTGAAAGATGCCGTGCGCTGGATCAAGGACGCTGGCGGTGTGGCCGTCATTGCGCATCCGGCGCGCTATAAATTTACCGCCAACGAGGAATATGCACTGTTCAGCGAATTCAAGAGCCACGGGGGCCAGGGTGTTGAAGTGGTGACCGGCAGCCACAGTGCCGCCGAGTTCCTGAGCTACGCCGACACGGCGCGCGAATTTGACCTGGCCGCCTCCAGGGGTAGTGACTTTCACAGCCCTGACGAAAGCCGCACGGAGCTTGGCACACTGGCCTTGTTACCGGCCAACCTGACCCCGGTCTGGGAGTTGCTGGCCGAACGCGTGCAGCATTCCCCTGAAAGCAGTCCGGGCGCCCGTGTCTCCAGGCAGCACTAGTCGTTCCATGTCGTTTTGGCGCAGCCCGCAGGGACGTGGCATTTTTCTCATCGTGCTTGTGACTCTGGCGTTTGCCCTTCTTGACACCGCTACCAAACACGCCACCACGCTGGTGCCGGTGCTCATGCTGCTCTGGTTTCGCTACGCATTTCAGGCGGTAGTGACTTTTGCCTTGAGGTTTCCAGTGCAAAAACGAAGCCTTTTCAGCACCCCCAACCCGCGCTTTCAAACGCTGCGGGGCGTGTTGCTGCTGGTCACCAGTGCCTGCTCCTTTTTTGGCTTGCAACATTTACCTGTCGGCGAATTCACGGCCATGGTGATGCTGTCGCCGCTGGTCGCCACGGCACTCGCTGCCTGGACCCTGAAAAGCCATGTGTCTGCACGCCGCTGGCTGCTGATGGTGGCCGGCCTGGCCGGTGTCCTGCTGGTGGTGCGTCCGGGTGGCCAGGTCTTCAGCTGGGCGTTGCTGTTTCCGGTCGTGCTGGTCACCGCCTATGCCTGGTTTCAGGTGCTTACCAGTCGTTTGAGTGGCGAGGAAAACCCCTACACCACCCACTTTTACACCGGGCTGGTAGGCGCCCTGGTGATGAGTCCCATCGTGCTGCTGAGCTGGCGCACGCGCGCCCTGCTGGACCACTGGCCGTGGTTTGTTCTGGTCGGATTTCTGGGAACTTTTGGCCATCTGATGCTGATTCGGGCCTACGCCAAGGCATCGGCTCCGGTGCTGACCCCTTACCTTTATACCCAGATCGCCTTCGCCACGCTGGCTGGCTGGCTGGTCTTCAACCATGTACCCGATTCGCTGGCCTGGCTCGGCATTGCGGTGATTGCCGCCAGCGGCGTCGGCAACGCTTTGCTGTCGGCCCATGAAGTCGCCCGGCAGCGCCATTGACCGACAATACGCACATGGCCCAGCTCTTTGAACTACACCCCGACAACCCGCAGGCGCGCCTGCTCCGCCAGGCCGTTGCCCTGCTGGAACAAGGCCACATCCTGGCGGTGCCTACCGACTCCAGCTACGCCCTGGTTTGCCATCTGGATGACAAGGCAGCAGCCGACAAGCTGCGTCGCATCCGTGGTGTGGACGACAAACACCACCTCACCCTTTTGTGCCGCGACCTGAGCGAGCTGGCCAACTACGCGCGTGTTGATAACCAGCAGTTTCGGCGCATCAAATCGGCCACGCCGGGGCCTTACACCTTCATTCTGGAAGCCAGCAAGGAAGTGCCTCGCCGGCTGAGCCACCCATCGCGCAAAACGATTGGTCTGCGGGTGCCGGAACACAAGGTGTTGCAGGAGCTGCTGGCGCTGCACCGTGAGCCCCTGCTGGCAACCACCCTGATTGCACCTGGTGAAACTGAACCGCTCAACG
This sequence comes from uncultured beta proteobacterium, assembly GCA_963750815.1. Classification (GTDB taxonomy): domain Bacteria; phylum Pseudomonadota; class Gammaproteobacteria; order Burkholderiales; family Burkholderiaceae_C; genus Rhodoferax. The sequence goes on along the minus strand of CAVVRS010000002.1, from coordinate 1,932,945 downwards.
ACGCGCAGGAAATCCTGGAACGCTACAAGAACCAGATTGCTGGCGTCATCGACGCCGGTGCCTGTGCGCTGGAGCCCACCACAGTGGTCGACCTGACGGGCGGCGAACCGGTGCTGATTCGCCAGGGTCGTGGCGCACTGGCGGCACTCGGTCTTTAAACACACTCCTCTGAGACAATAACCTGATGGATATTGCACATCTGATTCAAACGGTTGCCATTTACGCACTGCCGGTGCTGTTCGCCATCACGCTTCATGAAGCAGCTCACGGCTACGCGGCCCGCCATTTTGGCGACAACACAGCCTACGTGATGGGGCGCATCACGCTCAACCCGCTCAAGCACATTGACCCGGTAGGCACCATCCTGATGCCGCTTCTGCTGTACTTTGCAACCTCGGGCGCGTTTTTGTTTGGCTATGCCAAACCGGTGCCCGTGCGCTTTGGCAAGCTGCGCAACCCCAAGCGCGACATGATCTGGGTCGCACTGGCCGGGCCCGCTGCCAACCTCGCCCAGGCCTTGCTGTGGGGCGCCTTGCTGATCGTGCTGGAAGGTGCCGACGTCAGTGAAATCTTCTTTCTGCAGATGTGCCAGGGCGGCGTGCTGGTCAATGTGGTGATGTTTGCCTTCAACCTGTTTCCGCTGCCTCCGCTGGACGGCGGACGCATTCTGGTCGGCCTGCTGCCCTATCGCCAGGCTGAACTGGTCTCGCGCGTCGAGCCCTGGGGCTTTTTCATCGTCATGGGGCTGGTCATCGCCGGTGTGGTGAGCGCCTTGTGGATGCAGCCGGTCATGACTTTGACGCTATGGGCCCTGAAAACGGTGCTCGCACCGCTGGCGCTGCTGCTTCACTAGTCCATCGATCCGACGAAATCACTATTTTCAACCATGAGTCTCAAGCGCTATCTGACCGGTATCACGCCCTCCGGCACACCTCATCTGGGCAACTATGTCGGCGCCATTCGACCCTCGGTGCAAGCCAGTCTTCGCTCTGACGTCGAAAGCTTCTATTTTCTGGCCGACTACCATGCCTTGATCAAGATCGACGAGCCGGCACGCATCCAGCGCTCGACGCTGGAAATTGCGGCCAGCTGGCTGGCGGCCGGGCTGGACCCGCAACGGGTTACCTTCTATCGCCAGTCTGATATTCCTGAAACGACGGAACTCACCTGGCTGCTGACCTGCGTGACGTCCAAAGGTCTGCTGAACCGGGCCCATGCCTACAAGGCTGCCGTGGAGCTCAACACGACAGCCCAGCAAGAACCAGACGCTGATGTCAATGCCGGGCTCTTCATGTACCCGGTGCTGATGGCGGCCGATATTGTGATGTTCAATGCCAACCAGGTACCGGTCGGGCGCGATCAGGTTCAGCACATCGAAATGGCGCGTGACATCGCTCAGCGTTTTAACCACCTCTATGGTGAGCACTTTGTCCTTCCCGAGGCGGCCATTGAAGAAAATGTGGCAACCCTGCCGGGACTCGATGGCCGCAAGATGAGCAAGAGTTACGACAACCATATTCCGCTGTTTGCACCGCGCCCGCAATTGCGAAAATTGATAGCCGGCATCCTGACCGACTCGCGCGCCCCTGGCGAACCCAAAGAGACCGAAGGCTCCGCCCTGTTCCAGATTTACCAGGCCTTTGCCACGGCGGATGAAACCCAGGCGCTTCGCCGCTCTTACGCCGACGGCATTTCCTGGGCGGATGCCAAGCAGCTTTTGTTTGAACGCATCGACCGCGAAATCGGCCCGATGCGGGAAACCTATCTGTCGCTGATGAACGAACCGGCCCGCATTGAAGCTATTCTGAAGACAGGCGCAGACAAGGCGCGGTCCTTCGCCACGCCTTTCATGGGCCGCTTGCGCCATGCTGTGGGCTTGCGCGACCTGCGCACGCAAGCGGATGGCAGGACGGTCAAAGCGGCCAGATTGACCAAGCCGGTATTCAAGCAATACCGGGAGAATGATGGCAAGTTCTACTTCAAGCTGCTGGCGGCCGATGGCCAACTATTGCTGCAAAGTGTCGGCTTCGATTCACCCAGGGAAGCAGGGCAATCGATTGGTCTGCTGCAAACGCAAGGCGCTGCCGCTCTGGCCGGTCTGAGCGACAAGCTGCAACCGGTCAACGAGCTCGACGCACAGGACATCGGTGAATGCCTGGAGCTGATGATGCAGGTCGATTAAAGCGGCTCGCTGCCAGCGTCTCATGGCACTGAAACAGCCTGGCTGACTGTTACAATAATCGCCAGTCGAAGCACGGAGAGATGGCAGAGTGGCCGAATGTACCTGACTCGAAATCAGGCGTACCGCAAGGTACCGTGGGTTCGAATCCCACTCTCTCCGCCAGTACCCCAACTTCCAACTGGCTCAATGCAAATGGAAGTTGCCTGAAGCCCCGCACCACGCGGGGTTTTTTGCATCTGGCTCCTGACTGCGGTATTCACGCAGCGGGCCAAAAAGCCGTCTCAAAGCGGTTTTGTCTCAGAACCTCCTGACTTTTATGGGTGCGGTACAGAGGTCAATGCTTATCGCAGCATGGGGGTCGATTTGATCCGTATCGAACAGTTGTGATTCGGTTCAGTGATGCCTGCTATGAAAAATTCGTAATCAGATAGCCAAGTTAACTTACTCGACTTCCTCTCCGTTGCCGGAAAATATCTTTTTCTACAGATGGGGTTGCAGGGCGTGCTTCGCTAGAATTTGAGGACATACCAATAAGAGCAAAGACATGACCACTGGGAATGGTTTTCGCGTGGGATTAGTTACTCAATTTACTACCCCGTTTACATTTCATCTCCCTCACCACTGTGGTGAGAGCTGGTTGCGCTCAACAACGAGAGTGATTGCAGCTGGGATGATATGAGCCATAGTGTTGTTGCTACTGCTCTGCACCGGACGTTCAAAATGGCGGTTTGGGCAGGTGTTGAAAGTTCCGTCAAGCTTCACATTGAGCGTGGAGATTCGCTAGAGGCCCGTGACGAACATGGGCAAACCCCTCTCATGCTCGCGGCGGCTCGCAACAAATCCCACATTTGCAAGCTGTTGATTGATGCTGGTGCCAATCCATTAGCGACCGATCCCAAAGGCAGAATAGCGATGGACTGCGCATTGGAAGCCAAAGCCATCGATGCAGCACGTGTTTTGGGCTGGTCCGATGTGGAAATCGTGACTGCGAAGGCCTCAGATGCCCCACTGGTTAACCCGGACATCTCCGTAAATGCCCCGACTGTCCCGGCAACGCCCGTGGTGGTCGACGAGGTTCAGGTCTTTGTTCCCTATATCCACGACACACCGGAAGCCCCGTTAGCGGTATTGACCCAAGAAGATCCGAACGCCGCCCCGGCGGATGCCGTTCCCGTTAGTCCCCAAATTCCACTGGAATTTGTTGACGTTACCTCTTACCAGGTGGAGAACATCGAATGGATTTCCGAGATCGACGCAGAGCGGCCAGTCGAAGACCCAACGCTCATCGAGGGTCTTGGCAAAACGCATGAAGCGATATCGGCTTTCAAGCCCATTGATTCGTCGGCGGATTGGTCTGACTTGGATGTTTTCCTTCCCGAACGGTCCACCCCTCTGGCTAAGGCAGATGATCCGGAAGCCCGAGCCCAGCTTAGACGGCTTCTCCTACGCGCCATGCGCGAAGGCAGTATCCCAGCCTTGAACATTGACGAACTTACTCGCGACCCGGACGAGGCACGAAGTGCTGCGACCGAGGCACTTATCACCCGCATCATTGGTGATCTGGGAGGCCAAACCGATGAGCGCTTTGAATATCAAACGACACTCGAGGACTTCACTGTCTATGTGGATCCCACAGAGTCAGCTGAGGAAGAGGACATCCTTTCTGATGCCCTTGATCTTTACGACACTGTTTCCAACCGGCGCAACGATCTGCTGTACCTGTATTTCAGGGAAACACAAAGAATTGATCTGATTGACGGCAAGCAGGAGGCGGCGTTAGGCAGGCGCATGGAGACCGGCTACAAAGACACCATGGAGGTAATCAGTGCGAATCCCGTCTTGGTGGCTGAGCTGCTCAAAGTTGGACTTGAACTGAAAGAAGGTCGTACCAGCCTGAGCAACATCATGACCGGGTTGATGCTCCCGATCGATCCGGTTGCTGACTCGCCATCCACTGCCGATGAAGCGGAGGAAGTCGATGACGTAGAGGCGGAATCCCAGACCCCGCAGGAGCGCATCGACGAAGCACTGCTTTTGTTTGCAAACATACAAAATCTTGCTGCATCCGTTGAATCGGCCCGCAATACTGCTGGATCTGATTCACAGGCGGTTGTCGATTTGCAAGATGCGTTGACCGCTGCCTGCCAAGTTTTTCGACTGGCTGACACGGTCATTGAACATATCATCCGACCACTTGAACTTAGTGCTGACGGGATTCGAAGGTGTGAGACTGCACTCCACACCCTCTTGGTCAAGGGTTGCGGATACCTGTGCACGCGCATGAGACTGCGCAGCGACTCATGAAAGCGTACGAATCCTATGAGAGCACTACGGGTCGATTGCCCAGCCTGACATACCTCGCAGAAAGTGTAGACGTCCAAATTGGAAAAGTTCGCACCTTCATGCGGTCGACCTTCGAGACGATACCCATCACCGAACTGGCCGAGGTGGGCCTCATCCCCACCGAAAGCATGGATGACTACCAATGGGTCCCGGTATCGAATCGACGATAAGCATCCCGCCATCATGGCCGTTCTTGAAAATGCTGGTAGCCAGCTTCCCATGATCAAGGCCATGATCCGTGTCATCGAGGAAACGGTGCCGGTGCAGCGCATATGGCTCGACACCGCCGAGAACAAAGAGACCCCACGCACCGGATTTGCCGGTGAGCCGCCAGAGGCCATCGTGGGTGTACTCAAAACACTTTACCAGGACATGGTCGGGCGACGTGGACTCTCCTCCGAAGCGGCCAAGCGGACGTTGATGTCTACCGAGCCCTTCCAAAATTTCCCTGCACTTGTCGCAGGCTTGCATTGAATCTGTTCTAACAATAACGACGAAAGATCTTCATGGCAGAAAACGACAAATCACTCGCGGCTGTCGTAAGCATTGCTCAGACCCTTCTCAAAGCCGAGGAAGGCCGAGTAAGCATCACGCCCGACGTCATTGCCGAAAAGGTAAAACTTGCCGCGTTGGCGCTGGCTAGCGTCTACCCCGAAGGTGTTGACCAGCAGGCTGCATGCGTGGAGTTGGTGCGCCGGTTTAGCCATTGGATTGGTAAGGATTCGAGCCTTGAGGACAACAGTGGCCATGAAAAGTGGCTCGACGCCTCCCGGAAGAAGGACTGGCGGTACTGGCAACGTTATCAAGGCTACTTGGAAAAGAAGCTCTCTGTTGAAGTGGTGGAAGCCTTGGACCGCTCCACTGACCGTATCTTGGGACTCCTTGAAGACCCCAAACGACCCGGTACATGGGATCGGCGCGGCCTTGTCGTGGGACACGTGCAATCGGGCAAGACCGGCAACTATTCCGGCCTAGTGTGCAAAGCCGCTGATGCTGGCTACAAAGTCATCATCGTGCTTGCGGGCCTTCACAACAACCTGCGCTCGCAAACCCAAATTCGCCTTGAAGAGAGCTTCTTGGGTTACGAGACCTCTGCCACACGGGATCCAGGAAAACCCATCGGGGTGGCCGAAATTGACAGTGATCCGAGCATTCACCCCCACTGTGCGACCACCCGTGCCGATAACGGGGACTTCAATGTAGCCGTCGCACGTCACTTTGCCATTTCCCCCGAAGAGCGCCCATGGCTTTTTGTCGTCAAGAAAAATAAATCCGTTCTTACACAGTTACTTAAGTGGATCCGAAGCCACGTGGCGGATTCGACCGACAACGGGACTGGCCGCCGTATCGTGACCAGGCTTCCGCTGCTGGTGATTGATGATGAGGCTGATAACGCCTCGGTGGACACAGGTGAGCAGCTCTTCAATGATGACGGTACCCCGGACGATGAGCACGAGCCCAAGGCCATCAACGGACTCATTCGCAAGATCTTGCATGCGTTCGACAAGTCCGCATACGTCGGGTACACCGCAACGCCTTTTGCCAACATCTTCATTCACCGTCGCAATGAGACGACCGATGAAGGCCCCGACCTCTTCCCACGGTCCTTCATCGTCAACCTGGCCGCCCCTTCGAATTACATGGGACCAGCACGCATGTTCGGTCTTCGGTCCACCGAGGGGCGCACCGGTGGTCTGCCGTTGATGCATTACGTCACCGACCACGTCAATCAGGATGCTCCCGGTGGGTGGATGCCCCCGAAGCACAACAAGGAACACGTTCCTACTTATGCAGGGCAGGAAACGCTACCGCCCTCATTGAAGGCTGCTGTGCGCTCGTTCGTCCTTGCGTGCGCCGCTCGGGAAATTCGCGCCCAAGGCAACGAACACTCGTCGATGCTCATCCACGTCACCCGTTTGGTCAAAGTTCAGAATGCGGTTCACTTCCAGGTGGCCGACTTCGTCACCAAGATGAAGCAGCGCATTACACGTGGCAATGGCGATGCTGAGTTTCTCACCCAGCTCAAAGACCAATGGGAGACTGACTTTGTGCCCACCTGTAAGGAAGTGGCCCTGCTCGTGCCGGAGACAGGCGGACCACCGAACGTGCCCACATGGGATGAGATTCTTGCGGCCCTGCCGGACGTCCTCTCCGACATTGATGTTCGCATCAGCAATGGCAAAGCGAAGGATGCTTTGGACTATGCGGCCAATGGCGGCAAGGGCATCAAGGTGATCGCCATCGGAGGCGACAAGCTTTCCCGAGGACTGACCCTTGAGGGCCTGTGCACAAGCTACTTTGTGCGCACGACCAAGATGTATGACACCCTCATGCAGATGGGCCGCTGGTTCGGATATCGCCCAGGCTACATTGATCTTTGCCGCCTTTACACCACCGAAGATCTTGTGGAATGGTTTGGCCACATCGCCGACGCCGCCGAGGAACTTCGTGAAGAGTTCGACGCCATGGAGGAGGCAGGAGCCACCCCCGAGGTCTACGGCATTAAGGTCGAATCACACCCGATCTTGCTTGTCACCTCGCCGCTGAAAATGCGCACAGCTCGGACACTCCAACTTTCATTCAGTGGTGAACTGCTTGAAACGGTTGCGCTTCACAAGGAGCCTGCCATTGTCAAAAGCAATCTGGACGCCACTAATCGGCTCATTGAAGCCATGGGGGATCCAGCCGAAGGTCCCATTATTTCCAGAACCCGTGCGGGCAGTGAATCACGATGGAGCGGCTACCTATGGGAGAACGTCCCTGCCGAATTCATTGCGGACTTCTTCCTCCACTATGCGACCCACCCCAAGGCTCGCAAGGTCAACAGTGCACTGCTCTCCGAGTTTGTGTTGACGATGTCCAAGCAGAAAGAATTGACTTCTTGGACGGTGGCCATGACCAGCGGCGGTTCATCCAACTCACACACTTTCGCAAGGGGCCTCACCATTGATGCCCTTTTGGAGCGCTCAGGCGACGAGAACATTCAAGACCGCTATTCGATCGGCCGACTGCTTTCACCGAAAGATGAGTCCATCGACTTGGACGATCAGGCCTGGCAGGCTGCACTGGCATCGACCATCAAGGCATGGAAGTCCGATCCGGCACGACAGAGCGATGGCGACAAACGTAAGGAGCCCGAATCCCCCAATGGCCCCGCCGTGCGCCGTATCCGAGGCTTTGGTGCCGACGGCATCGCCCCAGCCCCTGAGCGCGGACTGCTTCTGCTCTATCCCCTGGACCCGAAGCTTTCCAAGGTTGCGTCCTTGCTGGATCAAACTGATCCGGTCATGGCCTTTGGTGTGAGCTTTCCGTCAAGCGACTCCGGGCTCAAAGTTGAATACCGTGTTGATCACCTTTTGTGGGAACAAGAATATGGCCCGGCAGAGTAACGAATTTTCAGTCGCATGGAGTTCCCTCTCTGGGGATTCTGGTGACACCGGTTGGCGCACGATCGCCATTACCCCTGCGGGTCGTTGTGCTCTGAGTGCAGGGCGCAGGTTCCCAGGCAATGCACAGGCCATGCTGGTGGGGTTCAAAACTTTGACTCTGCCTGCCACCGAGCGCTTGCCTGAAGGTCAAGGATTCAGCGTTGAGCGCGTAACGCTTCCGGGTGATACACGCTCATGGCTCGCCCTCACCCGCAAAGAGAACGGTAGCCCCGAGTTATTCTTGGCCATGGTGTGTGATGTTGCCGGCCTTCTGGATCATGAACATCAGGCCGACGATGCCCATTTGCTTCGCATCTTCCTTGGGCGTGTGCGTGCTTGGCAAGAGTTCATGCGTAAAGGCGTGGAGACTTTGAGTCCAGAGGCCGAAATCGGACTCTTTGGTGAACTTCTGTGCCTGTCCCAGGTTATCGACCTTGGCGTGTCCCTTGAAACAGGGGTGGCATCGTGGGTTGGCCCTCTTGATGGGGTCCAAGACTTCGAAATCGGAACCGGTGCGATCGAAGTGAAGACGACGCTCTCACCCGTGGGTTTCCCCGCTCACGTCGGATCGCTCCAACAATTGGATGACGCCACCCGGCAGCCGCTCTTTCTGGCAGGCGTACGCCTTCGTCAGCTTGCCACTGGGCGCACGTTGCCCGAGCTCATTGATGATTTACGCGTAACCGTGGCAGGTACGCCTGATTCCGCTCGTCATTTTGCCGAGCGCATATTGCGGGCAAGATACTACGAAGGGCATAGGGACCAGTACACGCGGCGCTTTGAAATTGCCGGACTTCGGATCATCGAAGTCAAAGATGCCTTTCCACGTTTGACACCGGGGCGTGTGCCCGTTGGAATCTTCAAGGCCACTTATGACCTCGACATAGATCGAGCACCTGGCATCAACATTGATTTGCGCGAAGCATTGAAACAATTGGGAGCACTTTGAACATGGAATTGCTGGATTTTCTGCGTGAAACACAGGCTGAGGTCAGGTCTCAAATGAATGAGGGATCCCCTTATGCTGAGATGATTTTTTCCGACATAGTCATGCAGCACATGGCTGAAATCGGGATGACCTTTGAGCCGGTGGTCTGCCATCACCGTGGTCAATACCGCAATGCCATATTGCGACTCAGCGGTTACGCCCTCTCCGACGACCAAGACCAGCTTGATTTATTCGTCAGCCTGTACGACGGTGTCGATGAGCTGACCCCTGTCCCCGATGCCGATACTAAAACGGCGGTTGAACAGTGTCTCCGATTTTTAAGCTTGTGTGCCGATGGCAACATGGCCCAACGGTTGGACCCATCGAGTGACGTGGCCTCCCTCGCCGGCACTCTGCAAGCCATCTATAACGGCCTAGAACAGATTCGTGTCTTCGTGCTCACTGACAAGGTTGCTCGTTCCAAGAGCTTCCAGACCCGGCAAATCAGTGGCAAGGCTGTGCGTTTGGAGGTCATGGACATTGAGCGGCTTCACCGCCATCTTTCCGAAGGCAAGCCACGGGACGAATTGATCATCGATTTCAATGAAGTCTCAGGCTCACCTCTGCCATGTATTTTTGTGCCTGGTGGAGATGAAGACTACGGATATGCGCTCGCTGCGATTCCCGCCAATGCCCTTCAATTGCTTTACGAGAAATTTGGCGCGCGACTTTTGGAAGCCAACGTGCGTTCTTTTCTAAACGTTAAGGGCAAAGGCGTCAATGCCGGTATTCAGCAAACGTTACGAAATGAACCAGGTCGTTTCATGGCGTACAACAATGGGATTGTGATCGTCGCCGACGAGCTTCACTTCGGGCGCACGGCCGATGGCTCAGTGGGCATCTCTTGGATCAAAGGCCTGCAAATCGTCAATGGCGGCCAAACTACGGCATCAATTTACTTTACCAAGCGAAAGTATCCCGATACCGATCTCGATCGCGTTCGCGTGCCCGCGAAAATCATCGTCATGCATGCTCAGGACCCTGCCAAAGAAGAGGCGTTGGTATCTGACATATCCCGGTTTGCCAACAGTCAAAACGCCGTGCGGCAATCGGACCTCTCGGCCAACAAGCCCTTCCACGTCGAGATTGAGAAACTCTCGCGATCGGTATTTTGTCCCGACGGCGTCGGCCAATGGTTCTACGAGCGGGCCGCTGGCAGCTACAACACGTTGCTCGCGCGTGAGGGAACCACGCCCGCAAGGCTCAACGCGTTGAAAGAGGCCATTCCCACCTCCCGACGCATTACCAAGACCGACCTTGCGAGGTACATCACCGCATGGGACAAGAAGCCTGACATTGTCAGTCTTGGGTCGCAAAAGAACTTTGACCGATTCATGGCGGGGCTTACCCCCGTCGACGGCCAAGAAGTACCATTACCCACAGTCGCCGACTACAAGGCCATGATTGCCAAAGCCAAGATTTACCGTGATGCGCAAAAGCTCATCCGCCCAATGTTTCAAGCGTTCCAAGCCAACGTTTCCGCCTATACGGTGTCTTTACTGTCCGAAAAGCTGGGTCATCGAATCGACCTCGACCGGGTATGGACCAAGCAAGCTGCATCTCCCGAGCTGTTGACTCAAGTAGCCGTGTGGGCCAAGCAGGTCAACGATGTTCTCCACGCATCGGCTGGTGGAAAGATGGTGTCTGAGTGGGCCAAACGTCCCGAATGCAGGGATGCAGTCATGCGCGCAAACTACTCCGCCGCAGCGACCAATATTCCCGAGTTGAAGTAGCGTATTCGGTTCAAAAAATGACGGACATCGTCTCGCCCGCCACGCGCAGCCGGATGATGTCGGGTATCAAGGCCAAAAACTCGCGGCCAGAGATGCTAGTCAGGTGCTTGCTCCATTCAGAGGGTTTTCGCTTCCGCCTGCATCGTAAAGACCTACCTGGCACACCGGATATTGTTTTACCGAAATTCAAAATCGCGATTTTTGTTCATGGGTGCTTTTGGCATAGTCATCCCGGATGCAACTTTGCGAAGGTACCTGCAACTCGCTCCGAATTCTGGACGAAAAAACTCGGCGCCAATGTCGCTCGCGACAAGGCGACTGTCGAAAAACTGAATGCCATCGGCTGGCGAGTTTTATGCATTTGGGAATGCGCCACTCGTGGTTCTGGCGCGATAGATGATCTGATGTCCAATATTTCGAGTTGGATGATTAGTAAGGAGCGCAGTGGCGAGATCAGTGGAGTTAATGTGCAGAGTTGCCCCTGACCATCATGGCTGCGTGCACCATGCCTGCATTCAGGTCTTGGGTCTACGCGCCGTTCACCGACACGCGCCGTTCACCGATAAGATGAAGTGCTCAGAAATTTGAAAATTACCTTTGCGATTTTTCGCGCAAGCAATGGAGGGACTGCATTGCCCACTTGCCCATATTGCTGCGTTCGATTGCCTTCAAAGAAGTAATTGTCTGGGAAGGTCTGCAACCGGGCCGCCTCTCTCACTGTCAGGCTTCGGCATTGGGCCGGATCGTGGTGGATGTAATAGTGCCCGTCCTTCTGGATATGGGCAACTACTGTAGAGGCCGGATCGCCACTAACCTGCACACGGAATCGATCAAGAAACGGAATGGAATCTGCATCGACGTTGACGTGGTCGGGCAACAGCAACGGCGGAAAATCCCTCAGCGTCGGGGCATACTTGACCACTTGGGCATAACTCGACGCAAACATGTAGCGGTGCAAGTCTGACAACATATGGCTTCTGCTCTCATGCTGCACCACACCGCAAACGCGATCGTCCAGCAGCCAATTTTTGAGCTCCTTCGGCATGTTGGGTGCGACGATGACTTTCATGGGCATGAACTTCGAGCCAGCGGACTCGTGGCTTTTGGCCGTTTCGATAGACGCTTTGACGATCGGTATGATCGTCTTTCGGATCGGCACATGCCAGCGAACAAAGTTGGCCGTGGTCTTGCGCAAGGCCGCCAACCATTTTTTGTGTGAATCCTCTTCTTTGGAAATGCGGCTGCGAATCGCGGGCATCCCTGAGAGCGCGGTCTCCACGTTGACCTTCGGGAACGCTTTTTTCAACAAGAACATGCGCGGATTGGCCGTGAGTTCAGGTGTATTTTTCACCACGTCGGAGCGAATGCCAAACAGGATCACGCGATGTCGGCATTGCGGAATACCATAGTTTTCCGACTGGATCACGTAGTCGCGCGGCTTCAGCTCGTCGCCGTCGACCACCAACGACCGGATTTCATACTTCAGTCCCGTTTTTGGCTCGCGCAGATCGCCCATGATTCGCTCAAAAATGCTGCTGCCGCCATGGGTGGAGTTGAGCATTCCCTTGACGTTTTCCATGACGAAGACGGACGGCTCGAACTGCTGGATGATCCGCAGATACTCGGTGTAGAGAAAATGCCGCTTGTCGCTTTCAAAGGCTTGCTGTTCTTTAGCGCTTTTGCCGCGCAGGCGCGATCGGCCCGCCAGCGAATACGCTTGGCATGGCGGCCCGCCAATCAACACCCAATTTTTCTGCTTACCCAGCGCCGCGCTGATCCATTCGTCGACCACCTCGGGGGGCGTCAAGCCCAGCTCCGCGCATCGGGCCTCCTGATCGGCCTCTTCGGCTGCCTCCTTGATGTCGGGATGCGCCAAGAACTCTTCGCGCTTTACTTCGCCGCGGATGTACTGGTAATAGATTTCTGGCACCCTGCCTTTGGGAAACTTGCGAAAGAGGGCTCGCAGGTGTAGCGTGCGGTGGGCGACAGGGTCCTTTTCGATGGAAACCTTGACGGCAAAACGCGGGTTCCCTTCAGCGTCATATACCGATGAGAAACCCTCGCAAAGCCCCCCTGGTCCGGCGAAGAGATCAATCACCGGTATAGCGTTCTGCACGGACATCTATTCTTTTATAGGTAGTTGGACCATTTGTCCAAGTTGATGGATTTTGGCAAAGTGGCATTCTTGTTGCGACCACTCTGCCGGAAACGGTGCCAATAAATCCTTCATAGTCAGGTGGGCCGCTTGCTTACCTTCTAGTATCGCTTCAATTATTCCAGGTGCCAGGAATGCCAGCCGTGTGACGCGACTGACGTACGACGCGTTGATCTTTTCTGCAGCCGCAAGGTCCTCAATCGTGGCGTAGGCGCCGTCAGTCAGCAGCCGGTGCCAGCGGTGCCCCCGCGCAATGATCTTCACCATGGTGCTGTCCACGATGGCATCTTTGCGCTCAATGGCCCTCGACCCGTCAGGCAAAACCATCACGGTCTTTCCGCCCCGAATCCGAAACTTCATGGTGATGTCGGTGGTCAGCGCGTCCTTGGACGGATGGCTCATGCTGTCTCCGCCGCTGGCGCTGTCAGCGTTTCACGCAGAAGTTTGTTCATGCCCTGGTCCCTCCACTGGATGGTGATTCCGTCTCGGCGCACGGTAATGCGATCTATCAGGGTGCGAACAATCCCCGCCTGTTCCGACGGGAAAAGTTCGTCCCAAACCGGATCGATGGACTGCAGTGCCCGGATGCTCTCTGATTCCTTGATCTTGGGCCGCAGGTCGGCGACCTCCCGCACGGCATGCGCCAAGACCTCGGGGGAGCGCAGTACATGGCGCAGTTTTTCAACAACGACGGTTTCGATCTCACCCGCCGGGAGCCGCTGAATTTCACAGCCGGTCTTGCCTAATTTGATGGCGTCGGTATTGATGTAGTACCGGTAAAACTTGGCTCCCCTCTGGGTGTACCCAGGCGTGAAGGCACGGTTTTGATCGGAAAACAGCAGCCCGCGCAGCAATGATGGTGCCTTGCTGGCACGGTCCGCAAGCGGGCCTTTTTGCCTGCGGTCACCGTTTTGCAGATGTTCCTGTACGCGGCCCCATATCTCCTGGCTGACGATCCCCTCGTGCTCGCCAGGGTAGTGCTTGCCTTTGTAGGCGGCAATGCCGATGTACACCGGGTTGTTGAAAATCTTGTAGACGAAGCCCTTGTCAATCAGTTTTCCCTTGCGCTCGATGCCTTTGGAAGTGGTCCAGGACTTGGATGTCACGCCCCTGGCACGCAGGTCACGGACCAGTGTCGCCATGGAAGGCACGGCCGCAAACCGCGAAAACATCTCATTGACGAGCGGGGCCTCTGCAGGATTTGCAATCAATTTCCGTTCCAGTACGTCGTACCCCAGTGGGGGCATGCCGCCCATCCAGATGCCTCGCTGGCGAGATGCCGAAATCTTGTCGCGCACCCGTTCTCCGGACAGTTCCCGTTCAAACTGAGCGAACGACAGCAGTATGTTCAAGGTCAACCGCCCCATGGAGGTGGTGGTGTTGAAAGCCTGGGTCACAGATACGAAAGTGACCTTGTGCTGGTCAAACAGTTCTACCAGCTTGGCAAAGTCAGCCAGCGAGCGGGACAGGCGGTCGATCTTGTAGACCACGATGGTGTCAATCAGACCTCTGCGCACGTCCTCAAGCAGGCGCTTTAGGCCAGGGCGTTCCAAATTGCCACCGGAGAAGCCGCCATCGTCATACCTGTCGCCCAGCATCAGCCAGCCCTCAGACTTTTGGCTGGCGATGTAGTTGTCGCAGGCATCCCGTTGGGCATCCAACGAGTTGAAGTTCTGCTCTAGGCCTTCTTCGGTGGACTTGCGGGTGTACACCGCGCAGCAGACTTTGCGTGGTGCGTTCATGCCAGCCCTCGACTCGACGAAAAGCCAAAGAAGGTCCAGCCGTTGCGGTTGGTGCCGGTGATGGCGCGCGCAATGCTGGACAGCGACTTGTAGCGTCTGCCGCCATATTCGAAGTAGTCCAGGCCGACGACCACCTCACAGTCAGCACCCTCCCAATTGCGGATCAGGCGGGTGCCTGCCACTGGTCTGCCGTCAATTCGGCGGCTGCGTACAGCCTGCTTGCCGCCATCCAGTTGTTCGCCAAGGCGCTCCAAGCGTTTGACCGTCTCACGTTTCAGGCCGCCCCGAGCCAACTCCTGAATCCGGTAGGCCAGACGGCTTTCCAGAAACCTGCGGTTGAAGGGTGGGGGCTCCTGCTGGAACATCTCGCGCCACATTTGCTTGAGGTCAGCAAAGTCAGCGGTTTTAAGGGCTGCAACGCGTGCAACTACGGAATCATTCAAGGGCGTTCTCCTGGGTTGCCAAAACACCGGTATGAACGCTCTCTTCGGTCAATATAGCAAGTTGTTCTTGGCGCTCCAGCAGACGGATGACGCCCATGGCCAAGATGGCGCCAACGGTGGCCATGGGGCTGGCGAAGCCCCCCACTGCGGTTCTTTGCTTTTGGTCAGAGTTCATGCAAGTTCTTACCTGCAGGCCTTCCGTCTTTCTCAGTGGGGTAATGCCAATCAGCGGTAGGTGCCTGCATTCTTGGGCGCTGCTTGGGCGTGGTAAATGCACTAACGCCTGCATTTTTTGATATTTCTGCGACCCTCATCGCTCCCCATGACAACAAAGAGGACTTGACAACAAGATGACTAAGCACTGAGAGCACAGCAAAATTCACATAACCCATTGATTTAAATAGATATTTAAAAAAAATGTGCTGGAAATATGCCGTTTGGAATAATCGAGATTGCTGCAAATATATACAACTCAGGTATTGAGTTGACAAAATTCTAGGATCACTGGTGTCTAAATTCCTTGCTTTTTACATTGCCAGTTGAACTTTACACGGGCAGAATTCCCCCCATACCGATCAACTTTAGTGAGGACACCGATATGACAACAGCATCCGCGGCAAAGAAGATATCCAAGGGACAGGAGAAGGCACAAGCGATGCGTGACGCATGCTGGCCTGATCTTGATGACGCGAAACTCTGGAACCGGAAGAAGGTCAGCGGCTTCACCACCATCCCGCGCACCATGCCCGTGATCATGAACATCATTGACACGCTGACCAAGAACAAGCCTGCGGGCAGCACCTATTTCGTGTTGTGGTGTCGGACTTTCGACCAGGCCATCCTGATCATCGACAACCCGTTGACGTTGGCAACCGAAGCTGGCTTCACAGGTGAGCGCGCACTAACGACATGGAAAGACCGGATGCGTTCCTTGGTCGAACTTGGATTCATTGATGCGAAAGAAGGGCCGACTGGCCTCTATCACTACGTACTGTTGTTCAATCCGCACAAGATCGTGTGGGAACTCAAGGATCGCATACAGGACAGTACCTTCAGGCAGCTGCAGACCCGAGCCATTGATATCGGCGCCAAGGACATGCTCCAGGCGAAGGGCGAATAAGCGAATCGGCTGCGTTCAACGTACATACCAAGACTTTGGGCCTAAAAAACACTATGCGCAAAGCTACAGACAGCTTTAAGAGCAAAGGGAATCTATGAATAACAAACCATGGGAAAACGACAGTTGCGAAGCAGTACAGGCGTATTTCACGGTCTACCGTGTACCGGTGGCTGCAGCATTGTGGTGTGGCATTCCACCTGCAGAAGTTGAAGAAAATTTGGCCATCAGTACAGAGTCCACCAGGGGCGTCTACAAACACCCTTACATCCCCTGCTTGGAGCCGCGGTGCCGGGCGATTCATGATGCCATTGAAAAGGGGCTGCTCCCATGCAGCCGGGAAAACGGCAAGGTGGTCGAAGAGCATGTTGCCAATGAGCGTCGCCACATTTCGCGGCAGCATTTGAAAGACTGGATTGCCGCGCAGTTCCCATCGGACAAGCCATCGTTCCTGTTTGACGACATTGAGCGCAGTACGCATTCGGCAATCAATGCAGATGCCTATCGGGCCTTGCAGGCCGACCGCGATGCATTGAAGGCCCGTCTCGAAAAGGCAGCGGAGGAGTACCGCAAGCTCAGGTCCGATCGCGACAGCGTAATCGCTGAACGCGATGCGTTGGCGGAACAGGTCAATGCGCTACAGCATCCAGGTCCACGGGCTCACACGACATACATGAACATCGTTGGCGCATTGGTTGCGGTGATGCTGGGGAAGAGTCCTGCAGGAAAAGCCAACTCTGTATTCGGCAGCCAGTCTGCCGTGATTGATCACGTGCTGGCCCATTACGACGGCAAGCCTGGAATCTCAAGGAGAAATCTGGAGGACAAATTCGCCGAGGGAAAGAGAAGTCTCGGTCC
This sequence comes from uncultured beta proteobacterium, assembly GCA_963750815.1. GTDB lineage: Bacteria > Pseudomonadota > Gammaproteobacteria > Burkholderiales > Burkholderiaceae_C > Rhodoferax. The sequence continues at coordinate 1,915,956 of CAVVRS010000002.1, read as the reverse complement.
GTGACCAGTCAGTCCGGCTGCCGCAATTGCGGTAGGTCACAACGCAATTGCGGTGATTTCAGGGAGCGGTTCCGGTGGAATAGCTGCATGTACAAGAACACGAAAAAGGAAAAAACATGTCACCCATTGACAGCGACCGTGAAGGTCTTACGTCGGATCCCCGCAGCAAGGGCAGCGCACCCTTCGCAATGCGTTTCACCAATGTGCGTGAAGCTGCGAACGATCCGTTTTACAGTGCGGCGGTCAATGCGGCAAAGACGCGTGCCTATCGGGCTGGCGTAACCGCAGGCCTCAGCCCGGCAGAGCGCGAGGATTTGCAGCAGGAAATACTGCTCGACATTCTCGAACGCAGGGAGCAGTACGACCCTGCCAGGGGTGCGCCCGGTACCTTCACGGGATTGGTGTCTGCCCATCGCACCGCCGAGTTTCTCAATGCCCGTAAAGCAGACCGGAAGAAATTGTCCTTTTCAGAACCTGAGTACATCGACACGCTGGAAGTTGTCGCTATCGATCGTGCGATTCATGGTTTCACGCCAAACCAACCCGCCGCTAACGACGATGGCGGTATGACATCTGAGTCGACTGACCTTGACGGGGTGGGCGATTGCTGGGGCCTCGATAGCGATCTGTTCTCCGATTCCACTGCTCGTCATGACGTACTGGCTGCCTTGTCATACATGAGTGACGAACAGCAGAGCCTATTCGATCTGCTCGCAACTCACCAAGACCTCCCCACTGCTGCAAGAGACTCCGGGATGTCCAGCGCTACTTTTTACCGGCGTGTTGCGGACCTGCAGATGCATCTGCGCATGTTCGGTATACGGCCGACCAACTGACCGACCTAGGGGTGGCTGAGAAAAACCACCCTCGCTCCCGGTAAGAACCTTCAACGAAAACAAACGCCGCGCCCGGCACCGGGCGGCGGTGCAGGGATAACTTTTTCTTGGAATTTTCATGATGCCCAATCGCAACCCAATTGCCACTTCACGCAGTCACATCGGTCTGGGCGTGGATGTTGGACGTACTGCCCTCCAGACGATCTATGTCCCGCCAGTTGCGCTGAGCGAAACCTCCTTCTGCGATTGGATCGCCAGTGCGATGGTCGGGCAGTCCATTCAGTATCACGAAGGTCTGTTGCTGGTTGACCGCTCAGAGGCTGGCAGCCCATTGCCCACTAAAGAGCGCGCCCGACTGCATGCCGTAGCCCGGCGCGCCTGGATCGCCTGCGAGTTGTGCCTCGTGCACCTGTTTAGCTTGAAGGTTGAAGAGGGCCACTACCGCTACATCGCCGTGCGTTCCAGCAGCGTGCTTACCCCACCCGAAATTCGCACCCGCCTGCATAGGGCCGGATGCAGTTCCTCAGCTCCCGCGTCCACTGTCTCCCAATGAAAGAGAGTCCCCATGATCCCCAAACCTGATGTGCTTTATGAAATCGGTCAAATCTACGTGGCCGAGCTCGAGCGTCTGCCCTTGGCAGAGTTGGAAGAACTGATTCAAAACGTGGCATCCGCCGAAGAGTCGGCGCGCCATTACAAACAGCTTCTGCACGCTGCGATGCATCATCGCTTCTGCGAACGCGCTACTCAGTTGCGCCAGGAGGCTGGCAAGTCCACAGGCACGGTCCGCTTTGAGGTGGATGGCTTTGTGGTCATTGCAGATTTGCCCAAGCGCCCGGAATACGACCAGGCCAAGCTTAAGGGTGCAGTGGATGCACTGCGCAAGTGGGGCGAAAACCCGGACGACTATGTCGGCATCGAAGTCAAGGTGTCGGAGACCAAATACAACGCCTGGCCACCGGCGGTACGTCAGCTTTTCGAGCCCGCCCGCACGCTCAAGGTGGGTAAACCCACCTACAAGTTGGAGCAGATCAAGTCCGGTGCAATGCCCGACGCCGCCAATGACGCCAACTTCGGTGAGGTGCTGTGATGGCCATGTCACTCAATCAACTGACCCGGGCCAATCAGCCCAAGCCGCCCCGCATCCTGATCCATGGCGTGGCAGGCGTAGGCAAGACCACATTCGCGGCCGAAGCCAATGCGCCAGTTTTTGTGCAAACGGAGGATGGTCTGGGAACCCTGGCTGCCAACCACTTTCCGCTGGCACGCACCCTTGAGGAGGTCATGGATGCCTTGGCTTCTCTGTACACCGAGGCACACGATTTCAAGACCGTGGTGGTGGACAGTGCGGACTGGCTGGAGCCATTGATCTGGAACAAGGCCTGCCGTGACAACGGTTGGGCATCGATTGAAGATGCTGGGTACGGCAAAGGCTATGTGGCGGCACTTAGCCTGTGGCGCCAGTACATCGACGGTTTGAACGCGCTGCGTGATGACCGTGGCATGACGGTGGTGCAGATCGCGCACACCGATATCAAGCGCTTCGACAGCCCGGAGCACGACCCTTACGACCGCTACGTCATCAAGTTGCACAACCGGGCTGCGGCCCTGTTGCAGGAGCACTCGGACATCGTGCTGTTTGCCAACTACCGCATCAGCACCGTCAAGGCCGACGTGGGCTTCAACAAAAAGGTCAACCGTGCCTTGGGCTCGGGTGAGCGTGTGATCCATACGGCCGAACGCCCAGCCTTTCTGGCCAAAAACCGCTATGGCTTGCCGGAGACCTTGTCACTGGACTGGCAGACCTTTGCCAAGGCCATGCCGGAATCCGTGCAGCCCATGCTTTTCGCGCAGCAATCCCCCACCAGTAATCCAACCCCCACCTGAAATCGAAATAGGAGTAAATCACCATGGCATCTTTTGGACACACCTTTGACGCGTCTTCTGTTGAACCCAGCAACGGCTATGACGTTCTGCCCCCGGGCAAATACCTCTCGCAAATTGTCGCCAGCGAAATGCGCGCCACCAAAGACGGGCACGGGCAGTACCTGTACCTGGAGGTGGATGTGCTGGACGGCAAGTACGCTGGACGCAAGCTGTTTGACCGCCTCAACCTCGTCAATTCCAACCCGGATGCGGTACAGATTGCACAGCGCACCCTGTCGTCCATTTGCCGTGCGGTGGGCAAACTGCAGGTCAGCAATTCGGAACAACTTCATTTGATTCCCCTGATTGCAGACGTGCGTGTGCGCCCGCCCAAGGGCATGTACGGTGAGAGCAACTCTATTCGCTACCTGCCGCGTTCGGACTCGGCGGCCAATGCAGCATCGTTTTCCACTCCCAGTGCGCCGATGCCGGTGGCAAAAACCGTTGCAGTGGCCCCGCCTCAGTCGGCAGCAGCCAACGGCATGCCCTGGAAGCGTCAGGGTTAAGGGCCAGCCATGCTGGAGCACGTTCAAACCCTTGAGGCTGTGCGCCTGCCGGACTCCGCGCAGGGGTGCCGGGCGCGCATTGTGGAACTGATGGATGAAATCGCATCGATCCGTATCCAGATTGCGACGTCCGATATTCGCCGCCAGAACGATAAGCGCACGCTGGATCCAGCCTGGTTTCACCGTGCCAAAACAGCGCTGCGCCTCAAGCGCAGTGAGCTGGCGCAAGTCACGGCACATCTGGCGACAAAGGTTCCGCAGTCCGTGCAACAGTCCGGCCCATCTCCACGCGACGCATTCAAGGACAGCCTGATTGAAGTGCTGCGTGTTGAATGCCACCCAGAATTGACCCCCTGAAGGTGGTTTTTTTCATCCAAATTTGACCCCTGTTAGAAGCACTGTGCGTACGAGGTTATGCACAGGAGAAACAGGAGTGATCAAAGTGGGAACATTGGCAAAGATACGGCGTTTGTACTTTCGGGACAAACAGTCGATCAAAGAAATATGCAGACAAACGGGCCTGTCACGCAACACGGTACGCACATGGTTGCGCGAGAGCGAGATGGTGGAGCCCAAATACCCGGTGCGCCGAGTCGTCACCAAACTTGACAACTACGCTGAAACCTTGCGGACGTGGCTCAAGGCAGATAGCACTCGAAACAAGCGTGAGCGACGCACCAAGGGACAAATGTGGCTGGAACTGCGTGCGCTGGGTTACACCGGCAGCTATGGTCGGTTGTGTGCCTTTGCCCGAGCCTGGAAGGCAAGCGTTGCTCTGGCAGCCACCAAAGGCGCCTTTATCCCGCTGAAGTTCCACCTGGGCGAGGCCTTTCAGTTCGACTGGAGCACCGAATACACCTTCATCGCCGGGCTGCGCCGGCGGGTCGAGTTGGCACACACCAAACTGTGCGCCAGCCGCGCGTTCTGGCTGGTGGCCTACCCCGGTCAGGGCCATGAGATGCTGTTTGATGCCCACGCCCGGGCGTTTGAAGCCTTTGGCGGCGTGCCTCAGCGCGGCATCTACGACAACATGAAGACCGCCGTTGATCAAGTCCTGTCTGGCAAGAAGCGCAAGGTCAACAGTCGCTTTGAAGCCATGAGCGGGCACTACCTGTTCGAGCCCGAATTCTGCAACGTCGCCAGTGGCTGGGAGAAGGGCATCGTCGAGAAGAACGTGCGCGACCGGCGTACCAGCATCTGGCACCATGCCAAAGAGCGCCGCTGGGCCAGCTGGGATGAACTCAATGCCTGGCTGGCTGAGCAAAGCAGACAAGCCTGGAGTGAACTCAACCACCCCGAGTACCCAACACTGAAGGTGGCCGATGTGCTCCAAGATGAGCAAACCCAACTCATGCCCGTGCCCAGAGCGTTTGACGGCTACGTCGAACTACTGGCCCGTGTATCGAGCACCGGCTTGATCCACCTGGAGCGCAATCGCTACAGCGTACCGACCGAGCACGCCAACTCGGCCATCAGTGTGCGCATGTACCACGACCACATCGCTGTGGTGGCCGATGGCCAGCGGGTGGCCAGGCACAGTCGCAGCTTTGAGCGCAGCCAGACCTTTTATGACTGGCAGCACTACATCAGCCTGGTGGAGCGCAAACCCGGCGGTCTTCGCAACGGGGCGCCGTTTGCTGGCATGCCTGAGCCGCTCAAGCAACTCCAGGCCATCTTGTTGCGACGAACTGGCGGCGACAGCGTCATGGCGCAGGTATTGGCTGCGGTTCCGATTCACGGCCTCGAAGCGGTGTTGGTGGCGGTGGAGTTGGCGCTGGAGGCGGGCAAACCCAGCGGCGAACATGTTCTCAATGTGCTGGCTCGACTCAAGGCCAACACAGCACCGACCAATTTGCACGACGCCCTGGCGGGGCAACTGGCCAGTCACGCAGCGTTGCTACTGCGCGAAGAACCTCTTGCCAACGTCGGTCGCTATGACGGCTTGCGCGCAGTCGGTGCAAACAGCCAGTCCAGCAAGGCGAACCCATGAGCACCCAGATCATTGCCCAACTCAAGGCGCTGAGCTTGCACGGCATGGCAGCGAGTTTCCCAGAACTGGCAGCCCAGGCGCGGCACACCGAGTTCAATCCGGAATCGTTCATGCAGCAGCTCATGGCCGCTGAGTCAGCCCAGCGTGTGGTGCGCTCGACCGCTTACCAAATGGGTGCTGCCAGGTTTCCGGTGCACCGGGATTTGGCCGGCTTCGAGTTTGAACACGCCAGTGTGGATGAGACCTTGGTGCGCAGGCTGCACAGCACCGAGTTCACCAGTGCTGCGCACAATGCCGTATTCATTGGTGGTCCTGGCACCGGCAAGACGCATCTGGCCACGGCCATTGGCGTTGAAGCTATCCAGAAGCACACCAAGCGGGTGCGCTTCTTCTCCACGGTGGAGTTGGTCAACGCTTTGGAGGCTGAGAAGGCGCATGGCAAGGCCGGTCAGATTGCCTTGAAGCTGATGTGTGTCGATCTGGTGATCCTTGATGAGTTGGGCTACCTGCCGTTCAGCCAAGCCGGCGGCGCGCTGCTGTTTCACCTGCTCTCCAAGCTCTATGAGCACACCAGCGTGCTGATCACAACCAACCTGGGATTTGCCGAGTGGGCACAGGTATTTGGCGACGTGAAGATGACCGCCGCCCTGCTGGACCGCCTGACGCATCACTGTCACATCGTGGAGACGGGCAACCAGAGTTGGCGTTTCAAACACTCCAGCGCCAAAACAAAAAACGCCACCGGGGTTGCAACCCCGGTGAAACAGAATTCAAAAGTCAAACAGCCAACAATCCAAGAAGGAGAAACAACAACTCGCTGAACTTGTCCACAGTCCAATTGCAAGGCTTTAAACTGCAACAGGTGGGGTCAGTATTGAATGGAAAACCGGGGTCAAGTTTGCGTGGAAATCAACATTGTGGGCAGCGCAAGGCGTCAGTGCCTCGCGACGCTCATTGCGTACACAATGGGTCGCACGTCCGATGAAAGCGCTTTCCTAGCGCAACAAACTCCAATTTGTTTGATCTAGCGCAACACTCGCAGCGATAGCAGCTTGCAATTTGTATCAAAAAGTATATTTTGAGCAGTGGGATGAGCTGATTTGCAGTCAATGACTGATCAGGTTGGCCTACCCACACTTCACAAGGAGGTTTTATGTCGACCCTGCATACATCCGGAGATTTTCAGCAAGTCAGCAAGAATTTCAAGGGCACCGACCCGGCTGCCTTGATCGTGGCGGCGATCGCGGTTGGCTTGTTGGCCGTGATTCTTGTGGCGGTCTATTTCCGCTGATCGCGCAAGATTGTTTCTCGCCCACGCCCGGGAGCAAGGCTGTGGGCCCTTCAGACGACCGGTTGCCGTGGGGCAAGGGTGGCGGTTGACTCCAGCGCATTGTGACTGGAAGTTTTCCGGTATCGGTCTGGTCGTGCCTTGACTGACTCCGCACCCCCACCGCTGCTACTGGCAACCGCTTTATTAATTCTCACCAAACTGTTTTAACAACTCCAGCGCGACTCCGCGATGGATGCCGAATTGCGCCGCTTCAAAGTCACCTGTGAAAAATGGTGCAAAACCCTGAAGCATTTGCACGTCAGTCGTGGTCAAGCGCCGGAATCCCATGCTCCAGCCGGAAAAATCCCGGCCCCCAACGGGTTCTTTGGACAACACGAAAATAGCGTGGTGCCGAGCGTCACTTTTTATGCGCAAAAAGGTTTCGTCAATTGCCGCTTCGTCGCCCTCCAGCACCTGCATGAACCCGCCCTTTGAGTAGAGAAGCATGCCAGTTACTTGCTGAGGGCTGTTGTGCCGGACAGACGAAGCAAGGATTTCGTCCAGCACTTCGTCGCCCAGCTCTTCAACGGCGGAACTTACATAAACCAGCCGCGTAAGTGTCATTAACGGTACACCAGCACGGGAATCTTGCTGTGTGTCAACACCTTCTGGGTTTCGCTTCCCATAATCAGCGCACCCACGCCACGCCTGCCGTGGGATGCCTGAAAGATGACATCGCAGCCCCTCTCTTGCGCAGTTTTCACAATTTCCTGGTACGGATGTTCGCTGCTGCAATGCAGCACCTCGCATTCAACACCGGCTTCGCCGGCAGCTTTCATGATCACGTTCAGGTTGCGCTCAGCAAGTGCTTGCGAATCGGCAAGGTAGCGTTCTGGTGTATCAGCGACCTGCATGCTCTCTACCGCAAAAATGTGAAACGGTGGGGTCACCGTCAAGCCGGTGATTTTTGCCTTGATTTCCTTGGCAAATTTGACGCCATTGGCAATGGCAATGTTGGAAAGCTCAGAACCATCAGTGGGAATCAGAATATGTTTGAACATGGCAAACTCCAGTACTGTCAGTTGTGGAAGTCATGATGACATCACTCACTGCGTAGTCGCAGAACCTATCAGAACAGACACGAGACTTCCTGGACAGTGCTACTCTGACATTCGCCTTGCCAGAAACATGAAGCCGCTTCATCAGGCGACAAACCATTGTCGGCCGATTGCTCACCGATAGCAAGTTTTCAATACCCGGCTTTTCACGCTCAGGCAGGGTCTTTAGTGGCCACGATGATCTGGAAGTTGCCAAAGAAAACGGTGCGGCGCTCACAGCTAAAACCGCCCATGGCCTCAAGCTGCTTGAGGGGATCATGGGTATCCCAGAGCGCCAGTCCGAGCGGTTCGAAAACCTTGAAATATGTCCAGCTCAACGCACGCAATACCCACAAGTCAGGACGATGAAACTCGGCCAGATAGAGCTTGCCGCCCGGCGCCAGCACCCGCCCGGCCTCCTTCAGGGCCTGACCTTTTAGATGGTGCGGGAGTTCATGCAGCAAAAAGAAAATCACATTGGCAGAAACGGAACCATCCGGCTGTTGCATGGCGGTGGCGTTCTCCTGCAGAAACTCTATCTTTCCGGAGTGTTCGATCAGCTTGCCCTGGGCATGGTCAAGTTCGTTCTTGATGATGTCGGCGATCAACACCCGTTGCGCGCCCGATTTGATGGCCGCCGTCACAACCCGTGGAATCACATTGCCAAAGGCACAGGAGGTGATCAGTACCTTCTTGCCACGCAAGTCCATGTGGTGCAGTCCGCTGGTAATGGCCGATACCAGCCGGTCGTATTGAAACAGCAGGATGGCAGCGATGATCGGCTGAAAATCGATCATCCGGATCAGCCGCATGTTGGAGTAAATGGGATACACGTGTGCCGCATCATGCGACGAGCCAGCCATAACGCCACGCATGATCAAGGCGCCCCGCGTCACCGTGAAAAAGAAAAGAGCGGTGACAGACAGGACGAAAAACAATGAAAAAACGGTATACAGCAACCAGGCAGGCATAGCATTCCTTTTGGGGTTCGAGAGGGCACGGAGTTCAGTGCGTCCGGTCGGTCGCCGGGCTTCACACCGGTCCGATTATCCACCGACAGACCTGGAATAGCTGTGGCAAAACCTTGATGCAGGACAATGTTCTGCGGGTTGACGCTGCGTCCAGCGCTAGGACGGGTCAGTTGCGGCACCCAGCACGGTCTGGCCACCGAGGTACCCGCGCAACACCGGCGGCACCGTCACAGAGCCATCGGCGTTCTGGTAGTTTTCCAGCACGGCCACCAGTGTGCGACCAACCGCCAGTCCCGAACCATTGAGCGTGTGCACGAGCTCATTTCTGCCTTGCGCATTCTTGAAGCGGGCTTGCATGCGGCGCGCCTGAAAAGCCTCGCAGTTCGAGACCGAACTGATCTCGCGAAAGGTGTCTTGCGCCGGCAACCAGACTTCCAGGTCATAAGTCTTGCTGGCACCAAAACCCATGTCGCCACCGCACAGTGACATCACGCGGTACGGTAAACCGAGTTTCTGCAAAATGGCTTCGGCATGACCGGCCATCTGTTCCAGCGCTTCATAGCTCCTGTCGGGGTGGACAATTTGCACCATCTCGACCTTGTCAAACTGATGCTGGCGAATCAGGCCGCGCGTGTCGCGCCCGGCGCTGCCCGCCTCCGACCGGAAGCAAGGTGTATGCGCGGTGAGCTTGATCGGCAAATCGACCTCGGGCACGACCGCGTCGCGCACAAAGTTGGTCAACGGCACTTCACTTGTGGGAATCAGATACAGCGCGGCGTTATCGGGCGCCGTCTCACCGTCCTGACCGCCTTTTTTGGCGGCAAACAGATCACCCTCGAACTTGGGCAGGTTTCCAGTACCACGCAGACTCTCACCGTTGACAATATACGGCACATAACACTCGGTGTAGCCGTGCTCCCCGGTTTGCACGTCCAGCATGAATTGCGACAGCGCCCGGTGCAGGCGCGCAATCGGGCCTTTCAGCACCGTAAAACGGGCGCCGCTGAGCTTGACGCCCATCTCAAAGTCGAGCCCCAGCGGCGTACCCAGGTCCACATGGTCTTTGACCTTGAACTCAAAGGTTCGGGGCGTACCCCAGCGGCGTACCACCACGTTGCCATGCTCATCGGCCCCCAACGGCACACTCTCGTGGGGCAGGTTCGGCACGGCCATCAGCAAGGCATGCAACTCAAGCTGAATCTGATCAAGCCGGGTAGCCGAGGTTTCCAGTTCAGTCTTCAGACCGGCCACCTCCGCCATGACACCATCCACCTGGTTTTGGACGGTCGGGCCTTTCGCCTTGAGCTGGCCAATTTGCTTGCTCAAACTATTGCGCCGGCCCTGCAACTCTTCGGTGCGCATCTGAATCGTCTTGCGTTCCGCCTCGAGACTTCGAAACGCTTCCACATTCAGGAATAGCTGCGGCTTTTTGCGCATCTCAAGGCGCGCAATGACTGAATCGAGATCTTTTCGAAGGAGATTAATGTCTAGCATGATGTGATTGTAATTTTTAGAGTTTGAGTCCTTTGGGCAGAGGAAACTTTACCGTTTCTTCGATGCCGTCCATCTTGCGCACCGACACCGCGCCCAACGCCTTGATGCGTTCCATCACCTGGCGCACCAGAATCTCAGGGGCCGAAGCGCCGGCCGTCAAACCAACCCGCTGGCAGCCTTCAAACCAGCTTGCCTGCAATTCGTCAGCGTCGTCCACCATGTGGCTGCTGGTACCGAGCTTGCGCGCCAGCTCGCTCAGGCGGTTGCTGTTGGAACTGGTCGGACTTCCCACCACGATGACCACATCGACCTGCGAGCTCATGATCTTGACAGCGTCCTGCCGGTTCTGCGTGGCGTAGCAAATGTCCTGCTGCTTGGGTTCCCGCACATTCGGAAATCGGGCCTTGATGGCGGCGGCAATATCGGCCGCGTCATCCACGCTGAGCGTCGTCTGCGTCACGACCGCCAGCAGTCTGGTCTGGGCTGGCTGCACGCGCGCCACATCGGCCACTTCCTCCACCAGATGAATGCCACCGTCAAGCTGTCCCATGGTGCCTTCCACCTCGGGGTGGCCCTTGTGGCCAATCATGATGAATTCATAGCCTTCCTTATGCAGCTTGGCAACCTCAACATGCACTTTGGTCACCAGCGGGCAGGTGGCGTCAAAAACCCGCAAACCTCGGGCCGCAGCCTTCAGTTGCACCGCACGGCTGACCCCGTGGGCTGAAAAAATCAGCGTCGCGCCGGCCGGCACTTCACCGAGGTCTTCAATAAATATCGCGCCCTTGGCCTTGAGGTCGTTGACAACGTAGGTGTTGTGTACGATTTCGTGCCGCACATAAATCGGTGCGCCAAACTTCTCCAGCGCCCGCTCGACAATCTCGATGGCGCGATCAACCCCGGCACAAAAGCCGCGCGGCTGCGCCAGCAGGATTTCGCCCGCCTCCATCACAGGACACCGATCAGATGCACTTCAAACGACACCGGCTGGCCCGCCAGCGGATGATTGAAGTCAAACAAGACGGCACCGCCCTCGTCATGGGTTCTGAGTTGCTGCACCGACCCGGCAAACCGACCCTGCCCGTCCGGTGTTCGAAACTGGACCACATCGCCCACCTGGTACTGCGCATCGGCCTCGCCCATGGCAATGAGAACAGTCCGCCCGAGCCATTGACACTTGTCCGGGTTGTGCTCACCAAAGGCGACTCCCGCGGGCAGATCGAAGGTGGTCCGGCTGCCCTCAGCCAGCCCCAGCAAACAGGTTTCTACCGCTGGTGAAAGCTCGCCGGTGCCCAGTGTCAGCGTGGCCGGCTTGCCACCGAACGTGTTGATTACATCGCCCAACGGCCCGGCCATGCGGTAATGCAGCGTCAGAAAAGAGCCCGCTTGAACACAGGCAGTCGTGGAGGTCATAGGTGTCCCGGATAAACTGGCCTCATTGTAAAAGGCCCATCCATGTCCCTAAAAGACCTTCCTGCTGACGCCCAACCGCGTGAAAAGTTGCTGGCCCGCGGCGCTGGCGCGCTGAGCGACGCGGAACTGCTGGCCTTGCTGCTACGCACCGGCATCAAGGGCAAGGGCGTGTTGCAGATGGCCCAGGAACTGCTGCAACTCCAGACCAGCGCCCCAGACAGCGGTGGTTTCGATGGCATTGCCGGCCTGCTGCACGCCACCACCGATGATCTCAGGCGCGTCAAGGGGCTGGGGCCGGCCAAATGCGCCGAACTGGTGGCGGTGCTCGAGTTATCCCGCCGTGCACTGGCCCAGCAGCTCCGGGAACGCACTATTTTTGCCACACCAGACGCCGTCAAGCATTACCTGCAGCTGCATCTGGCCGCCAAACCGCACGAGGTCTTTGCCGTGCTGTTTCTCGACGTACAAAACCGCTTGCTTGCGATGGAGGAACTGTTTCGCGGCACCCTCACGCAGCTCAGTGTTACTTTATTGCGAAAGTATTTTGGCTGGTTTCGGCATTTCACAGCTACCCAGTCCGAGAGCCGACTTTGGTCGCGGACTCCTTCGTGCCCATTCCCGACGATCAAAGTACTGAAACATAAGCCCGATACCGGTCACTGAAGTGAAAACTTAAGGTCGACCGGGTTCACTTGGGTCTACGGACTGCCATGAAGCGATTGAATCCTCCCCCGTAACCCTGCGCTGCAGAACTTGGCCGCCGACAACTTTGGATTTGCACTGGATTGGTTGCAGACCGTCTGGAACGGCAGGTCGCTGCGGAGTCTCACTCAAATGCACGGGTATCCGTTTCAGTTTGGTGTTAAAGCTGCTGAGTGAAGCACCGTTCAAGCTGATTGGACCCACCGACCATTGACTGGATAAGCCGGATCACTGTATCCCGGGGTAGACGGATGCCCGGGACGCACGAAACTGTCTACCAATTGCTCATCTTCTAGAGTCACAGAATAGTCCAGCGCGGGTGCATAGTCTGTCCATTGGCTGAGCGTTCGCGGACCACAGATGACCGAGCTGATCGCAGGATTCGCCAACACCCATGCTGTTGCAAATTGCGCCAATGTGATGCCCCGCGCTTCAGCATGGTGGGCTAACTGTTGGGCAATCTCCAGTGATTCTTCGCGAAATTCGGTCTCCGCCATGCGTTTGTCGCCGCGGCCCGCACGCGTCGATGGGTCGGGCTCTTGCCCTGGCAGGTACTTGCCTGTGAGCACGCCACGCGCGATGGGGCTGTAAGGGGCCACGCCAATGCCGTAATAATTGCAGGCCGGCAGCACCTCGACCTCGGGCATGCGGTTGAGCAGGTTGTAGTAGGGCTGGCACACCACGGGTTTGGGCATGCCAAGCTGGCCCGCCAGGCGCACCGCTTCGGCAATGCGCCAGCCTCGGAAATTGGACAAGCCCCAATAGCGGATTTTCCCGGCGCGCAACATGGTGTCCAGCGCACGCAAGGGTTCCTCCAGATCCATGCCGCTCTCGTCCCGGTGCAGGTAGAGGATGTCTACAAAATCGGTCTGCAGTCGCTCCAGGCTTGCTTCAATTTCACGCAACATCCAGCTGCATGAAAAGTGCCCTTCGTTCACCCGGTCCGACATTTTGTTGCCCAGCTTGGTCGCCAGAACCCAGTCGTTGCGGGATCCTTTGAGTAGTTGACCCACCATGGTCTCGGATGCGCCCTTGGTGTACACATCAGCGGTGTCGATGAAGTTCACGCCCCGGGCGTAAGCATCGGCCACGATAGCGCAGGCTTCGTCTCGCGGAGTACGGTCACCAAACATCATGGATCCCAGGCACAGGGCGGAGACTTTAAGATTGCTTTTACCAAGGGATCGATACTGCATAGTTCACCTACCAATGTGGGGTTGACCACTTGCGCAACTCTGCAATGGATGCGTTGTCCAGGGGCAAAGGGCTCTTGTTGCACATCAGCCATAACTTGGCTGTTTCTTCCAGTTCCTCAAGCACTGCGCTGGCTTGGGCCGGTGTTCGATGCCAAACGTTCGGACCCAGCCGGTCGAGCATCACGGCACGCAAGGGTAGTTCCCGGCTTTGAAATTCGCGAATCTGATTCACCACCAAATCGGCCACTCGTGGATCGCCGGGCCGGTGGTAAGCAATCAACGGAACATTTCCCACCTTCATGACGAAATAGGGGGTGATTGCCGGCACGAAGTCGTCCGCACTCCACGCACCTTGCAGGCTCAAAGCAACTAGGTGGGTGCTGTGGGTGTGGATGATGCAATGCGCATTCGGTTCGGCCGCGTATATTTTGCGGTGCAGTACCAGCGTCTTGCTGGCAAGTTCGCCGTGAGTCTGTTCACCATCGAGATTGACTCGCGCCAAGCGCTCGGGCTCCAACAAACCCAGGCAGGCATCCGTCGGTGTGATCAGATATCCGTCGTCCAGGCGCAAGCTGATGTTGCCAGCCGTGGCGTGAACATATCCACGGTCAAACAGGCTTTTACCCACCCGGCAGATTTCCTCCCTTGCGGCAATCTCGGTAGAAATTTGACTCATGACAGCAGGGAAAAAGCTTGTGAAAAAATTTCGCGGCCACCAAAGTTGCCAGATTTCAGCAAAATATGCACGGGCTTGTTCTCGACATCGGTTTGAGCGTAACACCAAGGTACGCCAGGTGCTACCTGCATGCCAACCTGCATACGCGTGATTCCCAAGGCTTGCACACATGCTCCAGAGGTCTCGCCACCGGCAATTATGAGTTGTTGCACGCCACGCTCCACTAGCCCTATCGCGATGCGCGCCAGAGCCTGTTCAATCATTTCTCCGGCAGTCTGCACGCCCAGCTGATCTTGAGTGGCGCTGACAAGCGCAGCATCAGCCGTCGAATAAATCAGCACCGGCGCTTTACCCAATCGTGTGGCCGCCCAATCGAGCGCCTGCTGAACAACGTCCACACCACCAGACAGTTGCAAAGGATTAACCACAAAAGCAGGCAGACCCGCGGCAGCAAACGCCCGAACCTGCTCATTGGTCGCGACCGAGCAACTACCAGACACCACTGCCGCGCAACCTGTCGCAGCGGGCAACACGCTGGAATTCCCGCTCGGTGAGATCGAATAATTGGCTGGCAAGCCGATGGCCAGCCCTGAACCAGCGGTCAGCAGAGGCAAGTTGCCCAGTGCGCGCCCGAGCACCAGCAAATCGGCATTCGACAGGGCATCCACAATAGCGATGCCAACACCCTGTGTACGCAACTGCTCAATCCGCTGGGCGATGGCAATTTCACCTTGCGCCACCACCGTGTAGTCCAACAGGCCAACCAATCGCTGGCATTGCGCCTGCAAAATGCGCACCAGGTTAGAGTCCAGCATGGGGGTGAGTGGGTGATTGCGCATGCCCGATTCACTCAACAGCGCGTCGCCAACAAACAGGTAGCCCTTGAACACCGTACGCTGGTTGTCCGGAAAAGCCGGTGTTGCCACGGTAAAGTCAGTGCCCAGCGCATCCATCAGTGCTTCGGTCACGGGACCAATGTTGCCGCGTGCATCACCTGTATAGGTACTGTCAAACGTGGAACAGTATTTGAAATAGATTTGCTGTGCACCCTGTGCCTGCAACCAGCCCAACGCCGCCAGCGAATGCGCCACGGCTTCTTCTGGGGCAATGGTGCGTGACTTGAGCGCCACCACCACCGCATCGCACGCGACGTCCAGCGGCTGTGTCGGCACGCCAATGGTTTGTACCACGCGCATGCCAGCTCGCACTAGATTGTTGGCCAGATCGGTTGCACCGGTGAAGTCATCGGCGATGCAGCCCAGTTTAATAGGTGATACATCACTGGCGGTTTTGTCGCTGGTCATGGCTCGGTCTGGTTAAGGGATTGGGTTTGCGTCGCCCGTGTGAAGGTGCGAACCTGCTTGTCCGCCACCCAGGGCGTTGTCTGGGTGTTGAACTGCAAAAAGTGTGGGGCAGCCAGATGCGCCGCGAAGTCAGTCTGGCTGTCGTACACCTCGTACAAGAAGACGTTGCATTGCCCAGGCTCGCCTACGCAGACATCGAACTGGCGGCAGCCCGGCTCAATTGCGAGTGAGGTCTGCGCATTGTGTTGCATGGCCTCTGAGAAGGCGTCCCAGTGCGCAGCATGAATCGTGAACAACACGGTAACGATGTACATGGCATTACCCCATCGATGCCAGCAAGCGTGGCAACCAGCTGGTCAACTCCGGCACATAGGTAATCAGCATGACGATACTAAACGTCGCCGCCATCATCACCCACAGGTGGCGCGTGATTTCACCAATCGTGGCGTTAGCCAACTTGGCCGCCACAAACAATGTGCCGCCCACCGGCGGTGTGTACAACGCAATGGCCAGGTTGGCAGTCATGATGACGCCCATATGCACCAGATCCATCTTGAAGGCCATGGCCAGCGGCAAGAACAGCGGTGCGGCCATCAGCAAGGCTGGCAGCGGCTCGATAAAGATGCCCAGCAGCACCAAGGCCACATTGAGCATGATCAAAAAGACCCATTTGACGTGCGCCACCGAGCCCACCCAATCAGCCAGTTGTTGGGCTACTCCCTCGGCGGTGATCAACCATGCAAGTGCACCGGTGGCACCAATAACAAGCATCACGGTCGCGCTGGTCATAAAGGCCTTGAGCAACAGATGCGGGATGTCCTTGAAGGACATATCCTTGTACAGAAACATCGACACTGCCAGGCCGTAGGCCACAGCCACGGCAGCGGCTTCGGTCGGTGTGAAGTAGCCCGACCAGATACCACCCACAATGAACACTGGCATCAGCAAGGCAGGGCCGGCGCTGTAACCGGCTTTGGCGATTGCGCCCAACGACGCAGGTTTTCCGCCCGGGTCTACGCCGGTCTTTTTGCCGTGCCACATGCACACGCCTATCAGCGCTGCGCCCGACAGAAGCGCTGGCACCAGGCCCGCCATCGACAGGGTGCGCATCGACACACCCGAGACGAACGCGTAGACCAAGAAGGGGATCGACAGCGGCATCAACAAAGCCAAGGTTCCTGCTACGGCCACCAATGCGGCCGCAAAGCCACGGGAGTAGCCTTTTGCCAGCATCGCTGGAATCACCAGCGAGCCAATGGCCGCAGTGTCCGCAATGGCAGAACCCGACACCCCTCCAAACAGCAGACAAGAAATAACGGTGACCACACCCAAGCCACCGGGCAGCCAGCCAAACAGCACATTGGCAAACTCCACAATACGCTTGCCCACCCCGCCTTGTGCCAGCAGTTCACCGGTGAACACAAACAACGGCACCGCAATCAGAATGAAGGGCTCCACCCCTCCGATAAAGGAGAGAAAGACACTCTCCAGCGGATACTGCATGCCGTAAACGGACACGATACCCGCGGTTGTGGCCAACAGTGCCACCATCAGAGGAATACCCATCAGCGCAAGGGCAAAAAACGAACCAAAAATCACCAGAGAAAGCATCTCGGACTCCTGCGCTCAGTTGGCGGGGTAGCGTTGGTCGCGGGGAACTCCGCGCAGAATTTGAATTAGATCCCAGGCCACAAATACACCCATCAGACCCATGCCCAGGGGGAGTGGCATGTACTGCCAGGCCATAGGCCACTCCAGTGTGGTGAGCACATTGCCCCAGCTGGCCTGCACAATGCGCACGCCAAAGAACAACACCACCGACACCACGCCCAATGTGAATATCTGCACACCAGCGTCAGCCCACTTGCGCCGTAAGGGCGCGAGCTTGTCCAGAAACTCGTTGATCGACATGTGGGCACCGCGCTGGGCGGCGGCGGCACCCCCCAGAAAGGTGACCCACACCATCATCAGTTCACCAAGCTCGGTCAACCAGGCCAGGTCTTTGCCCGCAGCATGCATCACCACGTTGATGAAGATCAGCACCGCCAGGGCACCTCCGAGGCCCATGACTGCGTAGTCCACGGTCTTGCCTATCCACCGAATAGGCGCAGGGTCTGCTCGGCGCTCAGGCGCGCTGATTTCATTTTCGAGATGCGATGTTGCTTGCATGACGGTCAACTCTGTTTTGGACCTATTTCACTGCCTTGCGCACGGCAGCGGCCTCAGCCAACACGGTATCTACATCAGCACCATACTTTTCACGCGCCTTGGCATAGACCGGCTCGACCGATTTTCGGAAGGCGTCTGTATTTGGCTTGCGGTTGATCTTGGCACCCTTGGCTGCCATGTCGGCCAGCAACTTCTCGTCGTTGTCCTTGATCATGTTGCGCTGAAAGGGAGCCACCTCCTGTGCTGCTCGCACCACTGCCTGCTGATCTGCGGGTGACAGCTTCTGCCAAGTCTTCTCGGAGATCGCCATGGGGATCGGGCTGTACACGTGGTTGGTCAAGGTAACGTGGGGTGCCACTTCATAGAACTTGTTCGAGGCAATGGTGTCGATCGGGTTTTCCTGTCCCGACACCGCGCCTTGCTGAATCGCCAGGTAGACCTCAGGCAGCGGCATGATCTGAATGCCAAAGCCCATGGCTTCCAACTGCCAGCGCATCATCTCGTTGGGGAAGGTGCGCAGCTTCTTGCCTTTGGCGTCTTCGGGTCCATTCAACGGGTCACGCGTCGTCATGTTGCGAAAGCCAGCCTCCCACGTGGCAAGGAATCGAAAGCCCTTGGCGGGCGCCTTTGCAAACTGGGCTTGCAACCACTTGGACTCGTCGTAAAACTTCCAGCCCTGCGCGTACGTGTCGATGATGAAAGGCATCATGGTCAGGTTCAGCGTGGGCAGTTGACCGGCGTAGGAGCCGGTTGCCGATACTGTGAAATCAATACCACCGAGCGCAAGCTGTTCAATGTTTTTGGGGTCGTTGCCCAACTGGCTGCAGCAGAATACCTGCACCTTGTAGCGGCCCTGGGTGTATTCCTCCACCTTTTTGGCAAACACCTGCGCGGCCGCCTGGCGCGCGCCCTGTTGTTGGTCGGTGTGGCTGAATTTGAGGATGGTCTGGGCGTAGGCAGGCAGTGCAAAGGCAGTCAAAGCGGCCAAAGCAGTGAGCGCAAATACTTTCTTCATGAGAGTCTCCTTCATTGAGGTTGGTGGGGATCGAAATTTGCCAATACGACGCGACGGCCACTGGCATGCGAGTGGTAGACAGCCGCTTGAACATACAGATTGCTCAGATAGTCACGTGCACCGTTTTGCAGCGGTGTACCTTGACGAAGGTGGGACAGGACGTGTGTCTGCAGCGCCGTGCTGGCGCCACCGAAGGCACCGCGCCCGGCACCGTCGTCGTAAACGTGCTCAACTTCTACGCCTTGGTGCGCCAGCCACCACAAACGGGCATCACCGTCCAGGCGCATCACACCGTGCTCGCCTTCTAACCACATTTCACCCATGGTGCGGCGCAAATTCTTTGCAGAATGTTCGTTCAACCGGTTCCCGTCAAACAGGCCGGTGCGTTCATCCCCAAATTCAAAGACCAGAATCCCGGCATCCTCACCCAGGATCACCGGGTTGAGTCGACGCAGCCTTGCCGTAACAGCTAGCACTTCACCCATTAGAAAACGGAAGGTGTCAATGAAGTGAACTGCAGTTTCCCGAACCAAAAATTCAGGCATGGTCTGAAAATAGGGCTGCCGGTCCAGATAGGCTTCGGGGCCCTGGCCATCGCCTGGGCGCAAGCGGAAAGACACGCCGTGTACACGACCGAAGAACCCATCTTCTATGAGCCGGCGCATTTCGCGAAACCACGGCGCGAAACGGAAGTTTTCATGGATGACCAGTGGCACGCCCGCATCCTCGGCCATGGCGGTCATGGCTTCTGCCTGCTTCAAGTCGATGCTGAATGGCTTTTGACAGATGGTAGGAATACCGCGCTCTATGGCGGCACGCACAGCGGGTTCCTGCGCTACAGGTGGAAGGACAATATCCACCAAAGTTGGCTGTTCCGCATCCAGCATGGTGGCTACATCGCCGTAGCATTTGGGTACCCCGTAACGGTGTGCCAGCGCCTCGGCATTGGCTGGATTTCGATTCGCAATGGCTACCAATGGGCTGCCTGCAGCTCGCCAGCCCTCCACTTGAAACTGTGCCCAATACCCCGCCCCGATCATGACGACGCGCTCGTTTGTCGTTGACACTCCGGTTCGGGCTGAGGCTCCCGTCTGGTTGTTCATATCACAGGCCCTCCACAACAGCGCGCACGATGTCAGCCGTTGTGCTGCTGCCGCCAAACTCGAACGGACGGACCTGTCCGCCAGCGAACACGTGCTCCACCGCACGGTCAATCAGGGCGGCGCCATCGGTCAAGCGTTGATCCGCGTGTCGGTGGCCCAGCCAGTCGAGCATCATGCCGGCCGACAACAGCATGGCGGTCGGATTGGCCTTGCCCTGGCCGGCAATGTCCGGTGCAGTGCCGTGCGCTGGCTGGAACAGGGCATGCTTGTCCCCAATGTCGCCCGATGGGGCCATGCCCATACCGCCGACTAAAGCGGCGATCAGGTCCGAGAGAATGTCGCCAAACATGTTCTCGGTGACCAGCACGTCGTAGGTCCACGGTTTCATGACCAGGTTCAAGGCCATTGCGTCCACATACGCACTGTCCATCGCAACGTCGGGATGCTTGGCCGCAGTCGTCTCAAAAATCTTGCGCCACAGCGCCATGGATGCAAAGACGTTGGCCTTGTCCACGCTGGTGACGCGTCCCTTGCGCCCCTTTTGTTGGGCGCGCTGCTCTGCCAGTTTGAAGGCAAATTCACAAACCCGCGCAGTCCCCTTGTGGGTGATCTGCATGGTGTCGTAGACGCCGTCTTCGCGGGTCTCGGACCGTCCACGGGCGTAAAACAGGCCTTCGGTGCTTTCACGCACCAGCACCAGATCAATCTCACTGGCCTTGGGGTGGGACAGCGGTGTGGGCAGCCCCTTGAAAGTGCGAATGGGCCGCACGCCGGCGTATAGATCGAAGTGAAAGCGCAAATCCAGCTGGGGAATGATCTCGGTACCATCGGCCCCGCGCACGTGGGGCAAGCCCATGGCACCAAACAACATGGCGTCTGCGGCTTCGCAGGCCCTGAGCGTGTCTTCGGGCAGCGCCACTCCGCTGTCCAGATAGTGCTGCGCGCCAGCCTTTTGGTAGGACAGGTCAAGCGAAACACCGATACGGGATTCGAGGGCGCCCAAGAGCTGCGCTGCGGCGTGCATGACTTCAACGCCAATGCCGTCGCCCGGCAACACTGCAATGTGATACGAGGGTTTCATAGTTTTGTTTGTTGACGTGCTTGGGCCTACATCTGTTGCAGGCGGAATTTTTCGAAAATCGCCAGCAGTTCGCGACTGGCGCGTTCTCGGTGGCCCCGGTTGACTGCTGCGGCTCCTGCGGCATCCCCCTGCTGCAAGCGCTCGACCAGAGCCATGTGTTCGTGGGTGGAATTGACTGGCTTGGGGCGCAGGCGCAACGTGAACATGCGCGCCCGGTGGGCGCGGTCCCAGTAGCTCATCACCGATTCGCGTAATAGCCGGTTACCGGCCATCTGCACCAGCTTTTCGTGGAACGCCTCGTCGGCGCGCGCCCATGCGTCCAGGTCATCGGCCTGCAGGGCAAGCTCCATGGCGTGGGTAGCATCAATCAGCGGCTGCAGTTCGGCCTCGGTTGGATTGCGCGCGGCAAGCAGCTCGGCCGCCATACTCTCCAGGGCTGTTAATACCTCGTAAATCTCTTTCATGTCGGTCGGCGAAACCGGTAGCACCCGCATGCCGCGTCGGGGAGCGACCTCCACCAATCCCTCGCTTGACAATCGCATCAGCGCTTCATGCACGGGCGTTCTGCTCATGCCCAGTTGCAATGCAATTTCCTGCTCCAAAGCCTGGTAACCCGGCGACCAGATGTTGTCCAGAATGCGCCGACGAACTTCTTGGTAGGCGAGCTCGACCAGGGGGCCGGGATCGACGGGTAGCTTGGTTTTTTCGGTCATGGTGTGGTCGGTCTACGGTTGCGCTTGGTAGTTCCAGTGCACGGGCGGATGCCCGGCCACCGGCATCTGATAGCTGGCAATGGTGTCGCCCAGCAGGCAGCCGAGGTAGCCGGTGCGCAGGTCAGGTCCGCCAAAGGCCAGGCTGGAGGTGTTGCGCAAGACCTGGCTCTTGACGTTGTCCAGGTGGGGTCGCCCCATCTCGTTGGCCTCAAAGGCGGCCTCAACCCAAGCCAGGTGCACCGCGTCCACATCGCGCAACCAGAGGTGTTGGCTCCCATCTGGCGCGACCCGGATCACACTGTTGCTCACAATGCTGACAACCCAGGCATGCCCATCCGCATCAAAAGCCAGACCGTCGGGATAGACCCCTTCGCCAAACTCGGTCACCACCTGCTTGTCGCCCAGGCTGCCGTCTGCATGCACTTGAAAACGCGACATGCGACGCGAGAAGGTTTCGTTCACATACAGCCATTGGCCACTGGGGTCTACCAGACACTCATTGGTGTAGCCCAGACCATCGGCCACGATGCGGGCGCCTTTGGCATCCACCAGGATGACAAAACCGTCCTGACACGAACGCCTATACCCCAGTGCGCGTGGAGTGAGCCGGGTGCTCACCGTGATCCAGATGCGCCCTGCCGCATCCTCGGTCACGAAGTTGCTGGGTGGCAGGTCCACGCCATCCACCGTGCGCAAGAAGGGCGTGGTGTGGCCGTCCCGGGTAAGCCGGAATACCCCACCTTGTACAGCACCCAGATGGGCGAGCAGGAAGGAGCCATCGGCCATCAGCGCGATGCCATTGGGCTTGAGCGCTTCGCCATCCACTGGTTGCCCCACATAGAGACTCTGGCTGCCATCCGGCTTGATATGGGCCACGCCACCACGCCAATCGGCTGTAAAGAGGTCACCCGTTGCAGTGGCCAGCACGCACTCGGGGCGTACCAAACCCGTTCCGACCCATTGCACGTCGGTCACGCACAGGCGGTGGTCTTCGCAAGGTTGCAAGGGGTGCCCGGGGGATGTCGACGCGATCATTGGTTCAGGTTTGCCCAGAATGGCAGCTCAAAATTTAACGTATACACTAATGTATGCGTTAAATCGACAAACCAACTTAGGGCAAACCCTTATCAGAAGACAGCCGGCCAGCAGTGATAGTGATGGCCCGAGTGTCTAACTAACCCATTTTGGGCTAGTTAGTGAATTTGTTCAGCAAAATATGCCTCTAGCCCTCGTGAAATATAGCTTTACCGCTATGTTTTCTATAGCATGTTTGGTCCCATGGCATAGACTATGTCGCCTTGCATGCCCAGCGGTTGCACCTCATGCCGCTGTTTGCCCAATTTCAAAATTGGCCATTCTCTCCAGGGCGCGCACCATGGCCGAGTGGTCCCAACCCTTGCCACCCAGCGCCGCGCAGGAATTGAAAAGCTCCTGAGCCATCGCGGTGTTGGGCAACGATACGCCCAAAGCGCGTGCACTCGTCAGTGCCAGGTTCAAGTCCTTTTGGTGTAACTCAATGCGAAAACCCGGGTCGAATGTGCGCTTGACCATGCGCTCGCCATGCACTTCCAAAATCTTGGAGGACGCAAACCCACCCATCAGAGCCTGGCGCACGCGCGCCGGATCGGCACCCGATTTGGCAGCAAACAGCAAAGCCTCGGCCACCGCCTCAATGTTCAGCGCCACAATGATCTGGTTGGCCACTTTGGCAGTTTGGCCATCACCGTTGCCACCCACCAAAGTGATGTTCTTGCCCATCAGCTCAAACAACGGCTTCACCTTGGAAAACACGTCCTCAGAGCCCCCAACCATGATGGACAGCGTGGCGTTCTTCGCCCCCACTTCGCCGCCTGACACGGGTGCGTCCAGATAGTCGCAGCCCAGGGCGTTGATCTTCCTTGCAAACTCTTTGGTCGCAATAGGGGAAATGGAGCTCATGTCCACCACGGTCTTGCCTGCGCTCAAGCCCGCGCCCACCCCGTTCGCTCCGAACAACACATCCGCCACGTGGGGGGTGTCTGGCACCATGACGAAAATAATGTCGGCCTGCTGCGCAACAGCTTGACCACTGGCACACGCCGTAGCCCCGAGCTGAATGAGACCATCCGGTACCGAAGACCGCGAGTGGACAAACATTTGGTGGCCCGCTTTGAGCAGATGACCGGCCATGGGCGTTCCCATGATGCCCAGGCCAACAAAGCCGAGGTTGAAAGTTTGAATAGTCATGATGGGGTTCCTTGTGTGGGGTCGTTTGAAGCGTCAGGCCCGTTGCGTACGCCAACCCAGCCCGGCAGTGGTCGTGGTGGCGGGTTTGTATTCGCAACCTATCCAGCCCTTGTAGCCAATGGCATCGATGTGTTTGAACAGCCAGGCGTAGTTGATTTCACCCGTGCCTGGCTCATTGCGACCGGGGTTGTCCGCCAACTGCATGTGGCCAATGCGGGCCAAGTGCTTCTTGATGGTGGCGCCGAGTTCGCCTTCCATCCGCTGGGCGTGGTAGATGTCGTACAGCTGAAGTGCGTTGTCAGCCCCTACCTCGTCCAAAATATCCAGTGCCTGCTGCGTCAGGTTCAGGTAAAAGCCGGGGATGTCGTAGGTGTTGATAGGCTCTACCAACAATCTCAAACCCACCGCACCCAGCTCGGCTGCCGCATACCGCAGGTTGCCAACCAAGGTCTGGCGGAGCACATCGCCAGCAACCCCCGCAGGCGCTTTGCCCGCAAGGCAATTGAGCTGCCCCACCCCCAAGCCCCTGGCATAGCGAATGGCGGTGGCAACACCAGAGCGAAACTCCGCAACGCGGTCCGGCAAGCACGCAATGCCGCGTTCACCCGCGTCCCAGTCGCCCGCCGGCAGGTTGTGCAGCACCAGCGTGAGCCCATTGGCATCGAGCCTTTGCTGGATGTCTTCAAGCGCAAAGGCGTAGGGCAACAAGAACTCCACGGCCTTGAAGTCGGCCTTGGCAGCGGCTTCAAACCGCTCCAAGAAGGGTAGCTCGGTAAACAGCATGGTCAAGTTGGCGGCGAATTTGGGCATGGTTTTCCCTTCTGGTCTATGGGTGTCTTTACGGTGCGGTGCAGCGCAGAGCCAGCAACCGTACGGTCACCAGTACCCTGGGCGGACTCGGTGCGAGTTAATCCGGCTTTAGCGCCTGCTCTTTCACCGCCCGTTTGTAGATTTCAAACTCGTCCTGCACCTGCTTTTGGTACTCTGCGGCGGAGTTGCCCACCACGATGGCGCCGGTGGCTTCAATGCGCTCTTTCACATTGGTGTCGGCCAAGGCAGCCTTGATTGCCGCATTCAATTTGTCGACCACTTCCTTGGGGGTGCCTTTGGGTGCAGACACGCCCAAGAACGACATGCGGTTGACACTCGGTAGCCCCACCTCCGCAAACGTGGGGACGTTAGGCAGTTGGGAGAGGCGTTTCGGGGCCGCCACAACGATAGGAATCAAGCGCTTGTCCAGGATAAAGGGCAGAGCCGTTGGGAGGTTGTCTACCACCATGGCCACCTGTCCTGCCACCGCGTCGTTCAAGGCCGGGCCAGAGCCGCGGTAGGGAATGTGGGTGATGTACACGTTGGCCGTACTCTTGTACAGCTCGGCCAACAAGTGGCCAACGGATCCAGACCCCGCAGTAGCGAGGGTGTACTTGCCAGGCTCCTTGCGCAGCAGTTCGACAAAGCTCTTGTAGTCTTTGGCTGGAAACGAGGGATGAACCGCGAAGACATTCGGCGTCGCCGCAACGTTGATGACGTGGGCAAAGTCTGTGTTCGGGTCATACGGCGTCTTGGGGTTGATGGCCGGGTTGGTAGCCATCGTTGAGACCGATGACATGAGCAGCGTGTAACCATCCGGTGACGCCTTGGCAACCTCAGACGCACCAATGGCGCCGCCGGCACCGCCCTTGTTATCCACGACAACGGTCTGCCCCAATGCCGCGCCCATCTTGACCGAAATGACGCGAGCCAGGAGGTCGGTCGTACCACCTGGTGCGAACGGCACGACCAGTCGCACGGGCTTGTTGGGGTACGCCTGCGCGTTCGCAAAACCGGGCAGCAGGGCCGCAAAAATACTGCATGCAATCACGTGCGCGCGAAGGTTCGTCATCATTTGTCTCCTGTTGGCTGACCAGTGTGCTCTGGGGGGGCTTGGTGGGGCATCATGTCCCAGCCCACCTGCTTTGTGGAAGTGCCCCACGGGGAATGAACGTTATTCCGCGCAGGAATATTGCAATTGCGCCAAGGCCGTGCTCTACTTTAAACATGGACCGTTTTCAAGCCACAATGCTCTTCATCCGCGTGGTGGACCTGGGCTCTTTTAGCAAGGCCGCGACCGACCTCGGCATAGGCCAACCGTCGGCCACCAAGGTGATAGCACAGCTGGAAAAACAACTCGGTTCGCGCCTCCTGCACCGCAGCACGCATGGCGTTTCTCCCACAGAGATTGGCGCGCTGTACTACAAAAAGTGCAAATTGATTGCACACCATGTCGAAGAAGCTGAATCTGTGGCCATGCTGCTGCAATCGCAGGTCCAAGGGGAATTGCGCATTAGCACCACGATGGATTTTGGCAGGCGCGTGCTGGCACCACTGGTGTTGCGCTTTCTTCAACACAACCCCAAGTTGCAGATTGAAATACTATTTGACGACCACCTTGTGAACATGGTGGAACAGGGAATTGACGTTGCCATTCGCATGGGGCGACTGGCGGACTCCACCTTGGGCGCACGCTATTTGGGTCTGAACCCTTGGTCGCTCGTTGCTGCACCCGACTACTTGGCGCGCCGTGGTAAACCCGCTGCACCGGGTGATTTGGCGTTGCACGACGCACTGATCTGTAGCACGGTGCAAAGTGATTCGCGCTGGCACTTCAGTGGTGCCAAGGGCAAGGCATTGGCCGTGCAGGTGAAAGGGCCGCTGCGCTCCAACAACAAATCTGCGCTCTCGGAGGCCGCCTGCGCCGGCTTTGGCATTGCCGCACTTCCAACTTATGTGGTGCACGAGTCCATCAAGAGCGGTGCGTTGGTTACGCTACTCAACGCCTGGACGCTGCCAACGCAAGAAATTCATGCCGTGTACCCGTCCCCACGCATGGTGCCTGCCAAGGTGATCGGGTTTATTGAGTGGTTGCAAGGGCAACTGGGGCAGTCCTGGTGGGCCGTGCATTACTAACGATCAGTAGGCTTATCAAACACTTGACTCAGGAGACTTGTCCATGGCCGACCCCAAGCAAGCCCAACTCACACAACTGAAAAATATCCAGGTCAAAACCGGACAGTCCCTGTTCAACCTGCACCAGGCTCTGGCGGAAATGGGATTGGTGAAGGTGGGTGAACAGCGCAGTTGGCTGATGGAGACGTACATGCTCGGTTACGGTGACGCCAATGCCGTCGCCTTGTTTGTCGGCAAGATTCCTGCCGAACTGGCCGACAAGCCTCTTTCAAGCGCGGCGCCCATATCCGCTACCGATACAGATGCCGTTGGCTCGCTCTATACCGGACAGAAGGCCCACCTCAGGCCGCTTCACGAAGCAGTCATGCAGCAGGTAAGGACCTTTGGTCCGTTTGAAGAGGCATCCAAGAAGACCTACATCAGTCTGAGACGCAAGAAGCAATTTGCCATGTTGGGACCTGCGACCAAGGACAGCATCGAGATCGGGCTGAACGCCAAGAGCCTGCCCGAAGATACGCGGCTGAAGGTGCTACCTCTGGGCGGCATGTGCCAGGCCACCACACGGATATCGAAACTAGATGAAATCGACGCCGACCTGATCGGCTGGTTGCGGCAAGCCTTCGATGCGGCGGGCTAATCAGCGGTCGAACAAAACAACCCATTTTGGGTATGCTTGACACACTTTGCGACAAAATGTGCCGCTAGCCCTCGTAGAACATCAATAGTTAGCTACATTTTGCATAGCAAATAGGACTACGGCACTTCAAGCGTTTGCAGCGCCTGCAACCAGCGGAAACTGCGTGCACCCCAGGCGCGCCGAGATGTCGCGGCTGGCCTCGGTAAGCATGGCCACCACTTCACCCTCACGCGCCGGGTCATAGCGGAAGGTCGGGAATGAAATGGTCATGCCGGGATCGGGACGGTTCAGGGGTCAAAAATGGGCACGCCCAAGCAACGAATGCGGTGATCCAATGGCAGGTATCGGGCAACCACATCCAATGACTGCACCTGGCAATCACGCGAAGTCCGAGACGCAGATTTGACTACTCACACGCGGTGTTTCATTGCCTGGAGTTGAGCGTACTCGAATG
The DNA here is from genome assembly GCA_963750815.1 of uncultured beta proteobacterium. Classification (GTDB taxonomy): domain Bacteria; phylum Pseudomonadota; class Gammaproteobacteria; order Burkholderiales; family Burkholderiaceae_C; genus Rhodoferax. The sequence goes on along the minus strand of CAVVRS010000002.1, from coordinate 1,888,231 downwards.
ACCGCTGACAGGCGGCCCGTTGATCAGTCGCCTTTTTCGCTTTGGCTCGGCTCCAGAAATCCAGACCGACGACCTGGACGGCAATACACGCGGCATCGGAGCCAATGTGGATTACCAATGCAAGCCGCGCTTTGAATCCACGGGTAGACGCTGAGTTTTGCCAAATTCTGTCGTCAGTGAGCAAGAGTCCCAGGGGAATTGTTGAACGCATCAAAGTCCCGATAAACTGACCTTGATTCCAAAGCCCAAAACCTGTCTCTGCCCGACCTCATTCCCATGCCCATCAAAGACATCCCCGCTGAGGCACGCCCGCGCGAGAAATTGCTGGCGCGCGGCCCAGGTGCGCTCAGTGATGTCGAATTGCTCGCGATATTGTTGCGTACCGGCATCGCTGGCAAGGGCGTGCTGCAAATGGCGGAAGAGTTGCTGCAGCTCAAAAACAATAGCAGTCTGCGCAGTGCTGACGGGGGCTTCGGCGGTATTTCAGGTCTATTGAATGCCACGGCAGACGATTTGAAGCGGGTCAAAGGCCTGGGCCCAGCCAAGCGTGCCGAGATTGTGGCCGTGCTGGAACTTGCCCGCCGGGCCATGGCGCAGAAGCTGCAGGAGCGCGAGGTGTTTGCCGACCCGGACACCATCAAACATTACCTGAAACTGCATCTGGCCGCCCGCAGCTATGAGGTGTTTGCTGTACTTTTCTTGGACAGCCAAAACAAGTTGCTAGCGATGGAAGAATTATTTCGGGGGACTTTGACCCAAACCAGCGTCTACCCGCGCGAAGTGGTGCTGCGTGCCCTGCACCACCAGGCCGCCGCTGTCGTGCTGGCGCACAATCATCCGAGCGGTACGGTACAGCCCTCGCGCGCTGACGAAGCCCTGACCCAAACTCTGAAGACCACACTGGCCCTGATTGATGTACGCGTGCTTGATCACGTCATCGTGGCGCCGGGCGAAGCCTTGTCGATGGCCGAGCGGGGTTTGCTGTGACAAGCAGACCCCTCAGAATCAACGGCCTGAGTGATTTGAAACTGGTCAAACGCGAAATTGCCACCCAAGCCCTGCAGCGTACCCAGCTGGCCACCGAGCTGGCCCACGCCAAACAGCAGGCCGGGCTCGTGAAAAATCTGTTTATTCAGGCCGCTGGAGCCGTCAAGCCCTTGCCAGACAAGCGTAAGCTGCTATTAAAAATAGAGCGAACGGTGCCGCAAGTGATGTAGTTCAAGCAGGACGAAAAAGCCGTGCTGCAGGAGGCCATCAGTGACGAGTTCGACGTTGGCACTCTGCTAGACATCGACGACCTGCTCAGCTTTCGCCGTCCTGGCGTTGCGGCCGACGTCACCCGCAAGCTGCGCCGTGGCGACTGGTCGATTCAGCGACAGCTCGACCTGCACGGCCTGCGCCGCGACGAAGCCCGCGAGCGCTTGAGTTTGTTTATCCATGACGCCTTCAAAAACGGCATACGCTGTGTCCGTGTGGTGCACGGCAAAGGACTCGGTTCGCCCGGCAAGGCGCCGGTACTCAAGAGCCGGGTGCATAGCTGGCTGGTGCAAAAACACGAGGTGCTGGCCTTTGTCCAGGCCAAGCCCGCTGACGGCGGTGCCGGCGCACTGGTGGTGCTATTGATCCCCTCCAAAGGGTAATCAGCTCTTGGCCTGGCGCCCGCCCGGCAGAATTTTATCCAGTGCTGCGGCCAGCTGGGCTACGCTGCGGTCCACGTTATGCCATTTTTCCAGGCCAAACAACCCGACCCGAAAGCTCATGAAATCGGCCGGTTCATCGCACTGCAGCGGCACCCCGGCGGCGGTCTGCAAACCTTCGGCCAGGAACTTGCGGCTGGACTGAATCTCGGGGTCTTCGGTATAGCTGACCACTACGCCCGGTGCCTTGAAACCGTCGGCCGCCACGCTGGCAAACCCACGACTCTCGAACAGGGCACGCACCCTGCTGCCCAGTTCCATCTGTTCGGCGCGCACCTGGTCAAAACCATAAGCTTGCGTTTCTTTCATGACCTCGCGCAGGCGTGTCAGCGCATCGGTCGGCAACGTAGCGTGGTAGGCATGACCGCCGCTTTCATAGGTTTCCATGATCTGCAACCACTTCTTCAAGTCGCAGGCAAAACTGCTGCTGGTAGTTGCGTCGATGGCGGTGCGAGCACGCTCACTGAGCATCACCATGGCGCAGCAGGGCGAGCTGCTCCAGCCTTTTTGCGGTGCACTGACCAGCACATCAACACCACTGTCGACCATGTTGACCCACATGGCACCCGAGGCAATGCAGTCGAGCACAAACAGGCCACCGACTTCGTGCACCGCAGCGGCCACGGCTTGCAGATAGTCGTCCGGCAGGATCATGCCGCTGGCCGTTTCGACGTGCGGCGCAAACACCAGATCGGGCTTGCGTTCACGGATTGCCGCCACAACTTCGTCAATTGGCGCCGGTACCCAGGGCGACTGCCTGGCACTGCCAACGCGGCGCGCCTTCAGCACGGTTGCTTCAGCGGCGATCTGACCCATGTCCAGAATCTGCGTCCAGCGGTAGCTGAACCAGCCATTGCGGATGATCAGGACCTTCTTGCCGGCGGCAAACTGGCGCGCCACCGCTTCCATGCCAAAAGTGCCGCTGCCCGGCACCAACGCCACCGACCGGGCGTGGTACACGGTTTTCAGAATGGCCGAAATATCATTCATGACGCCCTGAAAGTTTTTCGACATGTGGTTGAGGGCGCGGTCGGTATAAACCACGGAGAATTCGAGCAGGCCGTCGGGATCGACGAGGGGTAGTAGTCCGGGCATGGAAAGGCTCCTAACGTTTTGGCAGGGTTGGGCGTGCAAGCAGGAGTGCGCCCAAATTGCCAGCATAGCACGCACGCCTGGCCAGTTGCTGGCACGCCGGGTATGCTTGGCGCCTATGTACGCGCAACATTTCGGTCTGACGCAGGACCCGTTTTCGATTGCGCCCGATCCGCGTTACCTCTTCATGAGCGAGCGCCACCGGGAGGCACTGGCGCACTTGCTGTACGCTGTCGGCGGGACAAACCAGGGAGCCGGCGGCACGGGTGGCGGCTTTGTACTGCTCACCGGTGACATAGGCACCGGAAAAACCACCATCTGCCGCTGCTTCCTGGAGCAGATACCGGCGGCTTGCCACGTGGCCTATATCTTCAACCCCAAACTCACTGTCATCGAGTTGCTGCAGGCAATCTGCGAAGAGTTCCACATCACACTGGCGCCTGGCACCTCAAGCCAGCCGACGCTCAAGCCCTACGTTGACGCGCTCAACGCCTTTCTGCTGCGCAGTCACGCCGCAGGGCAAAGCAGCGTCCTCATCATCGACGAGGCACAAAACCTGGAAGCTGACGTGCTGGAACAACTGCGTCTGTTGACCAACCTGGAAACCAGCGAGCGCAAGTTGCTGCAGATTGTGCTGATCGGTCAGCCCGAACTGCGCGCCATGCTGGAGCGCCCGGCGCTGGAGCAACTCGCGCAGCGTGTCATCGCGCGTTTTCACCTTGACGCGCTGACCGACGCCGAGACCGCGCAATACATCGCACACCGTCTGGCCGTGGCCGGCCAGCGCGGCCCGTCGCCGTTTGACCGGCGCGCACTGCGGCACATTCACCGTCTGGCACGCGGCGTGCCCAGGCGCATCAACCTGCTGTGCGGGCGGGCGCTGCTGGGCGCCTGGGCCAATGGCTTGCACCAGATCAATGCGCCCGTGGTGAACCGGGCCGCCGCCGAGGTGTTTGGCGCCGAAAACGGACGCCAGCGCCGCACTGTGCTATGGCGTACCGCCTGGGGCCTGGGTGGCCTGGTCTTGCTGGGCAGCACGGCGCTGGCCGTTGGGTGGCTGTCGGCCAACCGGCAAGAAACGCTGGCGGCGCCCGGCATCACACTGCCAACGCGGCACGCCAGCGCGTCGGCACCGGCACCTGTTGCGCCACCGGTTCAGCGCCCGGTCGAAGAACTCGACACCTTGCTGGCGCAACTGCCGCCTGACATCAATGCCGCCTGGCGCGCGCTGGCCACCCTCTGGCAGTTGCCCGCCAGCAGCGCAGATCCCTGTCAGGCCGCCACCGCGCAGCAATTGCAGTGTTACCGCGCCGCCAACCTGACACTTCCGCTGCTGCGTCAGCTTGGCCGCCCCGGCATCCTGACGCTGCAGTTTGCCAACCGTCCACCAGTCTACGCCCTGCTGGTGGGACTGGGCCAACAAAACGCCACGCTGCAAATCGGCACGACGCTGCACAACGTGCGGCTGGTCGCGCTGGGCCACTTGTGGCGGGGCGATTTCGCCACTTACTGGCGGCTGCCGCCCGCCTACAGTGGCGAGTTGCACGACGGCAGCAGCGGGCCAGCAATAGCCCGGCTGGCTGACCAATTGAACCAGCTCGACGGTCTGCCCGCCGCAGGCCCCCTGGCCCCGGCCACAAAGCCGCAACTACTGGATGCCGCCCTGCGCGAGCGGGTTCGCGCCTTCCAGCGCACTCAGGGCATCAAAGCCGACGGCCTGCCCGGCCCGATGACGTTCATGCAGCTCGACAACGCGACTGTGGCCAACGAACCACGGCTGATAACCGATCAACGATAAACCTATGTCCTATATCCTCGATGCACTCCAGCGGGCCGATGCCGAACGCGAGCGCGGCACCGTGCCTGGCCTGCATACGCAGCCGGTGATAGTGCCCGCTACAGCAACGACCCGTCGCGCGCGAACAGGCCTCGGGCTGGCACTCACAGCGGTGCTGATACTGGGCGGCGCCGCAGCCGGCCGGGGCTGGTGGCGCAGCGCGCCCGTAGCGCCGCCGCCCGTCGCCCAAGCCCTGCCAGCGGTCCCGTCAACGCCTGCGGCCATGGTTGCGGCAACCCCGCTGGCGCCACCCAATGCGGTGCCCGTCGCTGCGGCTGCATCGATCCCGACCGTTGTGCCGGTGCCCGCGCCTGTTCCGGCGCGCATCGCCAGCGCGTCCGCATTGCCCTTGGCGGCAGCCAGCGCGCCCAAGCCAGTCGGGTTAACCGAAGAGCTTCGGCGCCAGATGGCGCCGCTGTTGATCACCGGTTCAGTCTATTCGGACAATCCGGCGCAGCGCATGCTGGTGGTCAATAACCAGGTACTCATGCAAGGCAGTCTGGCCGCGCCCGAGGTGACACTGGAGGAGATCGGGCCGCGCAGCTCGATCTTCCGCTTTCGCGGGACGCGGTTTCAAATGCCGCACTAGGACTCCGCTGGATGCCCACGGGCTGGCTTTCTGGGCAGCATCATCGTCGCCAGCGATGAGCAAGAGATTCTGGATGCCACCCCGCGCGTCTCAAGCTGCAACCAGTCATAGCAATCAGGCTTCCTGTTTTGAATTGCAGCGATGGTGCCTGCTCCGATGCGGTTTTGACAGCAGGAAAATGCGTGAAAACACTCATATTTTTACGAACCCTACTTAGGTTTTACACAGCATAAATATGTACATTTACCGCTAGACTTGCGCAACACGTGTGCATCGGCGCTTTCGGCCACAGCACAAGCAAAGCCCCTTGGCGGGTGACTGCACTCCAATTAGTAAGGCTTGTTATGCAAACTATTGCCCCCTTGTGGCTCTGGATCACATTTATCGGCATCGTGCTGGTATCGCTGTTCGTTGACTTTGTGGTGCTCAAAAAGCAGGGTGCGCAAGTCATTGGTGTCAAGGCAGCACTGAACTGGTCGCTGGTCTGGATTGCGATCAGTTTTCTGTTCAATGGCCTGTTCTGGTGGGCGGTCCAAGACAGCAGCGGGTCGACCGAGACCGCCAACACCAAGTCGCTGGAATTTCTGACCGGTTACCTGATCGAGAAGTCGCTGGCGGTCGACAACATTTTTGTGTTTCTGCTCATCTTCACCTACTTCGCGGTGCCTACGCACTTCCAGAAACGGGTGCTGATGATCGGCATCATCGGTGCGATTGTGTTGCGCACCATCATGATCCTGGTCGGTGGATGGCTTCTGGCCGAGTTCCACTGGATTTTGTATGTGTTCGGTGCGTTCCTGATCCTCACTGGTGTGAAGATGTGGTGGGTCGCAGGCAAAGAGCCTGACCTGGACGACAACCCCGCCTTGAAGTTGCTGCGCAAAATGCTACCGGTGAGCAAGAACTACGACGGTGAGAACTTCTGGACGATTGAAAACGGTAAAAAAATCGCCACACCGCTGTTCATGACGATCTGCCTGATTGCGCTCACCGATGTGATCTTTGCGGTGGATTCCATCCCCGCCATCTTTGCCATCACCAGCGACCCCTTTATTGTGCTGACCAGCAATGTATTTGCCATTTTGGGGCTGCGCGCCATGTACTTCCTGCTGGCCGCCGTAGCCAACAAGTTTCACCTGCTCAACTACGGCCTGGCAGTGATTCTGGTGTTCATCGGCAGCAAGATGTGCCTGATCGATATTTACAAAATTCCAGTGCTTTTTTCTCTGGGTGTGGTGGTTGGCATATTGGCACTGACCATGTTGTTGAGCGTGCGCACAGCCCCTGTACACCCCAAGGGGTAGCACCGGGAATTACACAAACCTAAAGCACCGGTTGCAGCAAGCGCTGCACCAGCGGGTGATGCACTTTCTTTTCGGTGCCAATCGCAAAAAAATGCTCGGTCACACCTTCGCACGGGCCCAGGCGCTGCACTGCGTAATGGGCCAGCAGATCGTCATGTACCCATTCAGCGGCCGGAAACACGCCCATGCCGCTGGCACCAAAGGTCTTCAGCAAAGCACCGTCCTCAAACTCACCGACAATGCGTGGCCGAATGGCGCGTTGCTCAAACCATTGGTCCAGCCGGGCACGCACCGCAGTGTGCGCAGTGGGCAGCAGCAGGGGCACATCGGCCAGGCTTTGCGGAAAATCTTTGCTCGCAGCCTCTACCAAACCCGGCGAGCCGTACCAGCCAATAGTGGATGAGCCCGTGGCGTGGCTGTAAAGCTTGATGTTGGGATTGGCCGGTGCGGGACGGTCCGACAGCACAATGTCCAGCCGGTGCAGAGCCAGGTCGCCCAACAGATCATCTAGATTACCCTCGTGGCACAGCAAGCGCAAGTTCGGTTCGCCAATCACGGGTAGCAATAGGCGATGCACGACCAGTTTGGGCAAGCCGTCGCAAATGCCAACCGCCAGGCGCACCGCCGGCGTACTCACTGCATCGCGGACCCGTGACGGCAGGTTTTCACCCAGCTGAAAAATGAGGGCGGCCTGCTGCATGGCGGCCAGTCCGGCCTCAGTCAGCACCAACCCGCGGCCAGCGGGCTTGAGCAGAGCGTAACCCAAAGAACGCTCCAGCTCACGCACCTGGGCACTTACGGTTTGCACTGCCATGTCCAGCTTGTCAGCGGCCCGCGAGATGCCACCTTCCTTGGCTACTACCCAAAAATAGTACAGATGTTTGTAATTGAACGATGTGCTCATAAGTCAGGTTTATTAGGATTAACGATAAGAAATTATCTGCTTTTTAAGAAGCAACTCAAGTCTTATCGTTGCGACTTCTTTCACTCACTCAAGAAAAGATACCACCATGCGTTCATACCCCCGTAACAGCCCTGATGCCGCCGCACGCGTCGTTGCGCTTGTCCTCATCTCCGACGGCCATGTCAGCAGCTCGGAGTTCGAATCTCTCAATCAGCTCGACGGCGTGCGTGATTTGGGCCTGGAGCCCGACGACATGCCCGGCATCGTGCAGACGCTGTGCGAGGACCTGCTGATGGAGGGATTTGATGGCCGCGCAATGCTGTCACATCTGGATGACAGTTCGCTGCTCTCCATGATGGCTGAGGTGGACGAGCCAGAGCTGCAAGCCCAAGTGTTACGCCTTGCCGCATCGGTTGTCCACGCTGACATGCACCTGTCCGAAGGTGAGGCCGCGATGCTCGATGCGATCAGTCGCATCTGGCAAACAAGTCCGTTCACTGCGGGAGTAGTCGGGGCGCAAATCAATCGCCACGAGCTTGCCCGTGCTGGCTCAACTTGTTGAAAATGCCCCAGGCAAGCAGCAAGACTGCTGCAGCGAAAGCAATGTATGCGGCGTCCGAAATCTTTGAAGGATCTTCATGCACCAGCTTGAAGATCGCCACCAGTGACTCAATCGCGAGTGCAACCACAACCACGACCAGAAAGCGCGAAAGGACGCGACGAGTACGCGCCCCGGCGCTCAGACGCGGTTCTTGCGCAAACTCCTCTTCGACGATGGTATGGGCCAGTTCCATGGCTGCCATGGCGATGGTCAACATGGCTATGCATTCGAGGATCACATCAAAGCGTTTGGTCAGTGTTAACACCTCGCTTGGCTGCACGGCACGCCAAAGTTCGATACCAGCGAACGCGATCAAGGCGAAGGCGCAGCCGGCAAACAAGATGACGATGACGGCAAAACCCAGCCCGAAGAACCGTTCGGAGATCTTTATGACTGACATAGATAGGTGGTTGAAGTTGTATGTGAGCAACTGGCCCGTAACACCCGCGCTAATGGCGCGAACGTTACCACATTCATTCGCCAGGAAGCTGATTCAATGACCACCCCAAACCAGCGCCCGCTGGTCCTCATCACCGGTGCTGCCGGAAACATCGGGCAGACGCTCGCCCACTCACTGCGCCACAGCTACCACGTGGTTGGACTGGACCGTCAGGCTCAGCAAGCTCCATTCCCGATACTGCAGGCTGACTTTGCTTCCATACCATCGATCAAGCTGGCGCTGCATAAGCTTCGCGAATCCTTCGGCGCCCGAATCGCCAGCGTGGTGCACTTGGTGGCTTACTTCGATTTCAGCAATGCCGACGACCCGCGGTACCAAAGCGTCAACGTCGAGGGCACACGGCATCTGTTGCGCGCACTGCAGACATTCGATGTCGAACAGTTCGTTTATACCAGCACGATGCTGGTCCATGCGCCGTGCAAGCCGGGTGAACGCATTGACGAGAGTCACCCGATGGGTCCACGCTGGGCCTACCCCAAGTCGAAGGCAGCGGCCGAAGAGGTGGTGCGGCAGGAACACGGCCGCATCCCCAGCGTCAGCCTGCGCCTGGCCGGTGTGTACGATGACGACTCCCTGGTGCCGACCATGGCCCAGCAGTTCGCCCGCATCTACGAGCGCGACCTGCAAAGCTACTTTTACTCCGGTAGCACGCTGGTGGGACAGGCCATGCTGCACCGCGACGACATGCTCGACGCCTTCCGGCGCACCATCGACCGCCGCCACGCGCTCCCAGCTGACACGGCCATCCTGATCGGCGAGGCCGATGCCATGGGCTACGACGCACTGCAAGACCGCTTGGGTGTGCTGATGCACGGTGTCGATGACTGGCCGACCCTGCAAGTGCCCAAATCCCTCGCCGCTGCAGGGTTGTGGGCACAGGCGCGCCTCGAACCCGTAATACCCGATGCCATCGACAAGGGCGAGGCGCCGTTTGTGCGGCCTTTCATGGCGGAGATGGCCGACGACCATTACGCACTAGACACGCGCCGCGCCCGCGACCTGCTGGGCTGGGAGCCGCAGCACATCTTCAAGGACGAATTACCGCGCCTGGTGCAATCCCTGACGGACGACCTGAGCAGCTGGTACCGCCGCAACGGGGTTACACCACCACACTGGGTGACCGCGGCCAGCGAGGCAGGCGTTGACCCATATAGCTTGCGCCAGCGGCATCAGAAGCAGTTTGCCGCAGAGCTAAGCGACAACCGCTGGCCGCACTTCGTCAACATCGCCTTGGGCAGTTGGCTGTTCACCCAGCCGCTGCTGATCAACGTGCAAGAGCCGATGCTTCGCTGGGGCGAGATGGCGTTAGGCGCCTTGCTGATGGTGTTTGCCACGGCAGCCTTGTCGCAGAGCGGCACTGCCGCACGCTGGGTGTGCGCCGCCATTGGCGCGGTGGTGATGGCGATTCCGTTTCTGTTCCACACCGGTAACGCAGCAGCCTACCTCTCGGACACCTTGGTCGGTGCACTGATCTTTGGCTTTGCCGTCTGCACCAAGCCCGAGCCCGGGCCATCGGCACTGGCCGCACTGACCGGCCCGGACATTCCACCGGGCTGGAGCTACAACCCATCGGCCTGGACACAGCGCCTGCCGATCATCGCCACCGCGCTGGTTGGCCTGTTTGTGGCGCGCTACCTGGCCGCCTACCAACTCGGCCACATCCCGCAGGTGTGGGACCCGTTCTTTGCCGGTTCGCCAAGCGATCCGCAGAATGGCACCGAAGAAGTCATCAGCTCCGCTTTGTCCAAAGCGTTTCCGGTGTCCGATGCGGCCCTGGGCGGCTACACCTACCTGCTGGAAATACTCACAGGACTGGTCGGTGCCAAGGCGCGCTGGCGCACCATGCCCTGGCTGGTGGTGTTGTTCGGGCTGATGATTGCACCGCTGGGCATTACCTCGATCGCCTTCGTCATCATTCAGCCTATCGTGATCGGCACCTGGAGCATCGTGGCGCTGATCGGCGCGGCCGCTATTTTGATCCAGATCCCCTACTCGCTGGACGAACTGATTGCGACGTTGCAGTTCATCCGCCGCCGTGTGCAGGCCGGTCGCAGTGGACTGGCGGTGTTCTTTCGTGGCGATACCGATACGGTGCCTGCTGGTTCCGATGACAGCCAACGCGCCGTGGATGAGTTCAACCAGCCACCCGGGGCCGTGCTGCGCAGCATGTTGACCGGCGGAGTCAATCTGCCGTGGAACCTTGGGCTGGCTGCGCTGATTGGGCTGGCGCTGCTGTTCACCCGCCTGTGGCCAAGCGCGGAAGGCAACCTGGCCCATGCCCACCATGTGATCGGGTCGCTGGTGCTCACCGTAGTGTCAGTCGCTGCGGCCGAAGTCGCACGCCCGGCGCGCTGGCTGAATCTGCCGCTGGGGGCCTGCTTGATGGCTTCGCCATTTGTGTTCACGGGTGACGCTGTGGCGCTGTTGGTCAGCCTGGTCGCTGGCGCGGTGCTGATGGGTCTGTCAATCCGGCGCGGGCCGATAAACCAGCGCTATGGCTTGTGGGACCGGGTAATCACCTAACCCGGATCAACTGACCGGTCAGCAGCAGTGGCGTCGGCGTCCCCATTAGGTAAACACCGGTTTTTTAGGAGTTTAAATGAGAAATTATCTGCTTTTTAAGAATCAATTCAGAACCTATGGTTGAGCCTTGTTTAACCCACTGGAGAAAAGTCAATGCAAATCACCTTTGAATCCCGCGATGCCGATGGCGCCCGGATGCGCGACTTGTCGGTTCAGCGTGTCCGCTTCGCGCTGCGACGCCTGAGCACACTCGTGCCGCGCGCCAAGGTGCAGTTCTCGGACGTGAACGGCCCGCGCGGTGGCGTGGACAAACGCTGCCAGGTGGAGCTGAGCACCGATGCCGCTGGCACGGTGGTCATTGCCTCGCTGGCGCACGACTGGCGCACCGCGCTGGATCGCTCACTCGGGCGTGCCACCCGGGTGCTGACGCGCAGCCTGCAGCGCCACCAAAAGCCCGTGCGTGGCCGCACCGCGCGTCTCGCCCTGGATAGTTAACACTTGCAACCCAATAGAGGAGTATTCACCATGAACAACGCACATTTACCCCTGCCTTCTGGCCAGGTTGGCCCCCACCGGGACGACCTCCATGCAGATGGCCTGGCAGCGCCAGCGCTGCATCCAGCCGAAGTGAAACGGGTCTTGCGCAACACCTACGCACTGCTGGCCATGACCCTGCTGTTTAGCGCCGGGGTGGCCGTGACCACACTCGCGCTGAAGTTACCCGCGCCGGGGCTCATTCTGACGCTGGTGGGCTACTTTGGCCTGCTGTACGCGGTACACAAGCTGCAAAACAGCGGCTGGGCATTGCCAGCCGTGTTTGCCATGACAGGCTTCATGGGCTACACCCTCGGGCCGCTGCTGACCCACTCGCTGGCGCTGCCGGGTGGCGCACAGACCATCACCCTGGCCCTGGGTGCCACGGGTGCAACTTTTCTGGCACTCTCCAGCTACGCGCTGCTGACCCGGCGCGACTTCAGCTTCATGGGTGGCTTCTTGTTTGTGGGCATGGTGATTGCGCTGATCGCCGGGATAGCGGCGATGTTTCTCCAGATGCCTGCGCTGGGTCTGGCGGTATCGGCCATGGTGGCCTTGTTGTCGGCCGGGTTGATTCTGTTTGAGACCAGCCGCATCGTGAACGGCGGTGAGACCAACTACGTGATGGCCACCGTAGGTTTGTATGTCTCGGTGTTCAATTTGTTCACCAGTCTGCTGAACCTGTTTGGCTTCGGTGGCTCCGGCGACTGACCTCACCGCTACCAGTCTGGCCATCGAGCCAGTGTGATGGAAAATTAAAGCCTGCACCTGGCCTGCCGACTGGTCCGGCAGTCTGGCATGACCACCGAGGTGCTTGTCAGCCTCGGTGCCGCGCTTGGCATGGCCATCCTGGTTCCAGTGCTCGGGTACCTGATGTTGCGCCGCTTCCTCAATGGTTTTGACGCGGCAGTCATAGCCGCCACCTACGGTTCGGTCAGCGCGGCAACCAATGCGCCCCTGGGCCGCATCCTGCACGAAGCCTTGACCGACGGCGCCCAACTGTTGCTGCTGGGCGCCATGCTGATTGGCGTACTGACCGGGGAATCCGGCCAAGCGGCCATGAAACCCTTTTCTGTGGACCTGTTCAAAGGCATGCTGGCCTTCTTCCTGCTGGACATGGGGCTGCTGGCGGCGCGCAACAAGGGCAAGCTCAAGAGCCAGTCTGTCTGGTTGCTGGTGTATGCGATTGCCGGGCCACTGCTGCATGCCGGCATTGCGCTGGCACTGGCTTGGGCCTTGGGCATGTCGACCGGCAATGGCGCCCTGCTGATGGTACTGGCGGCCAGTGCGTCCTACATCGCCGTGCCGGCCGTCATTCGCCATGCCATTCCGGAGGCCAACCCGTCGCTGTACTTTGGAATGTCGCTCGGACTAACCTTTCCATTGAACATTTTGACTGGCATTCCACTGTAAGTACACGTGGCTCAGCGTTGGTTGTAAGAGAACAGGCATATGCCTATATGCCGCAAACCGCCCGCAGGACGCGGTCCACCACCAATTTCCCGGCAGCACAATGACACACGCATTTGAGCCACCACACTGCAAGCTATGCACCCGAAGTTGCTAGACTCCAGCCGATGACTGACAGCGCGAAACCCCATTCACCCGGCATGGCCCAATACCTGGGGCTCAAGGCGGACTATCCCGACACCTTGCTGCTGTACCGCATGGGGGACTTCTACGAGCTTTTTTACGGCGACGCCGAAAAAGCCGCGCGCCTGCTCAACATCACCCTGACGCAACGCGGCCAGTTGGCCGGTGAGCCGGTGGTGATGGCTGGCGTGCCGTTCCATGCGCTCGACACCTACCTGGCGCGGCTCATCAAGCTCGGTGAATCGGTGGCCATTTGCGAACAGGTGGGTGAAGTCACCGGCAAAGGGCCGGTCGAGCGCAAGGTGGTGCGCGTGGTCACGCCAGGCACCCTGACCGACCTGGCGCTGCTGGGCGACAAGACCGAGTCGCTGCTGCTGGCGGTGCACCAGGGGCCGCGCAACCGCTGCGGCCTGGCCTGGCTCAGCCTCACGCAGGGCGAAGTGCAGTTGGCCGAGTGCGCGCCCGACGAGCTGGCGCAGTGGCTGGCGCGCATCAACCCCGGCGAGCTGGTCTTCAGTGCCGGCGTCACGCCCGCTTTTGAGGCGCGCCTGCGCGCGCTGCCCGCCAGTGCGGCGCTGACAGTGCGGCCCGACTGGCAGTTTGACCCGGCGCTGGGCCAGCGCAAGCTGCTGGCACTGCTGCACGCGGCAACGCTGGCCAGCTGGCAGGCGCAAGACCTGGCGCAAGCGCACGCCGCTTGCGCTGCGCTGCTGGGTTACGCCGAGCACACGCAGGGCCGCGCCCTGACCCATGTCCACAGCGTGCGGGTGCAGCGCTTTGACGAGCTGATCGACCTGCCGCAAAGCACGCGGCGCAACCTGGAACTGACGCAGACGCTGCGCGGCGAAGACCAGCCGACCCTGTTTTCGCTGCTCGACAGCTGCATGACCGGCATGGGCAGCCGCCTGCTCAAGCACTGGCTGCTGTCACCCCGGCGCGAGCGCAGCGCAGCGCAGCAACGCCACCAGGCCATTGCCGCGCTGCAAACCGGCCCCTGGGCCAAACTGCGCGAGCAGCTCAAGGGCAGCAGCGACGTGGAACGCATCACGGCCCGCATTGCCCTGCGCCAGGTCCGTCCGCGCGAGTTGCTGGCGCTACAGCAAACGCTACAAAAAACAGAGCTGCTCACGCATACCACACGGGGCCTTGAGCCCTATTTGACCCTTATTTCTGGGCATTTGCAGCCGCCCGAAGGCTGCGCCGACCTGCTGCGGCGCGCACTTGACCCCGAGCCGCCGGCCCTGCTGCGCGATGGCGGCGTGATTGCCAGCGGTTTTGACGGCGAGCTTGACGAACTGCGCGCCATTCAAACCAATTGCGACGCCTTTTTGCTCGATCTGGAAGGGCGCGAACGCGCCCGCACCGGCATTGCCAATTTGCGCGTCCAGTTCAACAAGGTGCACGGCTTTTTCATCGAGGTCTCGCAGGGCCAAGTGGACAAAGTACCAGGCGACTACCGGCGCCGCCAGACGCTTAAAAACGCCGAGCGCTTCATCACGCCCGAGCTCAAGGCGTTTGAAGACAAGGCCTTGAGCGCCCAGGAGCGAGCGCTGGCACGGGAGAAATTCCTGTTTGACGGCTTGCTTGAGCAGTTGCAGGCATTCGTGCCGGCGCTCACCCAGGTGGCGCGCGCGCTGGCCACGCTGGACGCTCTGTGCGCCCTGACCGAGCGCGCCCTGACGCTGGGCTGGTGCGCGCCGCAGTTTGTGCGCGAGCCGTGTCTTGACATCGAAGGCGGCCGGCATCCTGTGGTCGAGATGCGCCTGGCCGAGACCAGCGCGGGCGCCTTCATCGCCAACGACACACACCTCGGCCCAAAACAGCGCATGCAGATCATCACCGGCCCCAACATGGGCGGCAAATCCACTTACATGCGTCAAATCGCCGTGATTGTGCTGCTGGCCAGCATGGGCAGCTATGTGCCGGCAGCGGCTTGCCGCCTCGGGCCGGTCGACGCCATTCACACCCGCATTGGCGCCGCCGACGACCTGGCCAACGCCCAGTCCACCTTCATGCTCGAAATGCTCGAGGCGGCGCAGATTCTGCACGCCGCTGGCCCCAGCTCGCTGGTGCTGATGGACGAAATTGGCCGTGGCACCAGCACCTTTGACGGCCTGGCGCTGGCCAGCGCCATAGCCACCCAGTTGCACGACAAAACCCAGGCCTACACCTTGTTTGCCACGCACTACTTTGAGCTGACCGCCTTCCCGGCCACGCACCACGCCGCCATCAACGTGCATGTGAGCGCCGTCGAGTCGGGTCGCGATATTGTCTTTCTGCACGAGATCCAGAGCGGCCCGGCCAGCCGCAGCTACGGCATCCAGGTGGCGCGCCTGGCCGGCATGCCCGCCGCCGTGCTGAACCAGGCGCGCCACACGCTGGAGGCGCTGGAAACCCAGGCAAACCAAACCAACAGCCAGGTGGATTTGTTTGCCGGACCCCCGACTGCTATTGAAAACGTAGCTGTCAGCGCACTGCAGACGGCGCTTACAGCCATAAATCCTGATAATTTGAGTCCGCGCGAGGCGCTTGAGGCGCTGTATCAGCTGAAAAAACTCAGTGCGGCACAATGCGCTGATTGACCCCAACTCACCCTCCCCCATGTACAGCTACACCTGCCTGGGCAGCAACGACCTGGCCCGCGCCGCCCGCTTCTACGACGCCACCCTGGGCGCGCTGGGCATTGCCCGCTGCTATACGCCTGATCCGGCAGACCGGCTGGGCCGCATTGGCTGGGGCCGCTATACCGAGGGCGCTGCGCCGGGCGAGCTGTCGCTGTGGGTCGGTCCGCCGTTTGATGGCCAGAGCGCCAGCGTGGGCAACGGCGTGATGATCGCCTTTTGCGCTGCCAGCGCGCAGCAGGTTGACCAGTTTTATGCACTGGCGCTGTTGCACGGCGGCAGCCCCGAAGGCGCACCGGGCCTGCGCCCCCTTTACGGCAGCAACTTCTACGCCGCCTATGTGCGCGACCCGGATGGCAACAAACTGGCGGCAGTCTGCCGTGGTTTTTCCACGCCGCAGCCAGCGCCCACCGCATGACGCCTCAAGACTTCATCGCCAAATGGGGTGCGCCTGATGGCATCGCAGGCCCGGCTTATGCGCTCAATGAAGAGCAAGGCGCGCAAAGCCATTTTCTGGACCTGTGCGACTTGCTCGGCGTGCCCAAGCCGGGCAGTAATACGGGTTATCGGTTTGAGGAAAAGAGCAACATCATCGGCGGGCACACCGGCTACGCTGACGTCTTCATGCCCGGCGTCTTTGCCTGGGAAAACAAGGCCCCGGGCAAGAATCTCGACAGCGCGCTCAAGCAGCTCCTGAGCTACAGCCTGGCGCTCTCCAACCCGCCGCTGCTGGTGGTGTGCGACCGCCTCACCATCCGCGTTCATACCCAGTTCAACGGCCACCCGTCCGAGACGCATACGGTATTTCTGGCCGAACTGGATCAACCCGAAAAGCAGGCGTTGCTGCGCCGCATCTGGCTCGAGCCGGAGAGCTTTCGCCCGAAAAAAACCAGCCGCGACATCACCGAGGCCGCCGCCCGAAGTTTCTCAACGCTGGCCGAAGGCTTGCGTCGGCGCAACGAAGAAATGGGGTCCGACAAAGTTGCCCACTTTCTCACGCAATGCCTGTTCTGCTTCTTTGCCGAAGACGTGGGGCTGTTGCCTGGGCGCATGTTTGAGGGTCTGGTGAACAGCAAAACCCTCACCAGCGACAGGCTCGCCACCGGCTTGAGCAACCTGTTTACCGTGATGCGCGACGGCGGCCTGTACGGCAATGACGACATTCCCTGGTTCAACGGCGGCCTGTTCAAAAAAATTCAGGTGCCCGATCTCACGATTCTGGACGTCACCGAGCTGCGCAACGCCGCCGCGCTGAACTGGTCGGCCATCGACGTGTCGATTTTTGGCACACTGTTCGAGCGAGGACTCGATCCCGCCAAGCGCAGCCAGCTCGGCGCGCATTACACCGACACCGCCACCATCGACCGCATCATCGAGCCCGTGTTGCGCCGGCCACTGCTACAAAAATGGGAGCTGGTTACGCAAGAGCTACGGGCGTTGCAGGCCAAAAGCACTCGCAAAAACGACAAAAATCACCGCGCCGCCAAAGCCTGCTTCGTGGAGTGGCTGGGCTTTTTGAAGGACTACCGCATCCTCGATCCGGCCTGCGGCAGCGGCAACTTTTTGTTCCTCGGACTCAAGGCGTTGAAAGACATCGAGCACCAAAGCCATCTCGAAGCCGCCGCGCTGGGGCTGGACCGCGAGGCCGATCTGGTCACCGGACCGCACAATGTGCTGGGCATCGAGCTCAACGAATACGCCGCCGAGCTGGCGCGCGTGACGGTCTGGATTGGCGAGCTGCAATGGCGCATGGCGCACGGCTACGAGTTCAAACGCAACCCGGTGTTGGAGCCGCTGGAGCATATTGAGTGCCGCGATGCGCTGCTGGATAAATTGTCAGCCAACGTCAGCAGCTCTGAACCCGGGGCGCGGGCGGGGCAGACGCCGGGGGCTCATACGCTTCGCTTTTTGAAATCGCCCCCAACATCCGCCCCACCCACACCCCTGAGCGATCAAGTGGTTGAGGCCGCCTGGCCCAAAGCCAACGTGGTAATTGGCAATCCGCCTTTTTTGGGTGACAAGAAAATGCGCTCGGAGTTAGGGGATGGCTACACCGAAGTGCTGCGCAAAACGTATGAAGGGCGCGTGCCTGGTGGTGCGGATTTGGTTTGCTATTGGTTTGAGAAGGCACGGCGGGCGATAGAAACCAACGGCCTCAGCGCGGCTGGACTGGTCGCCACCAACTCGATTCGCGGTGGCAAGAACCGCAAAGTGCTTGAAGCGATCTGCGAAACCACGCGCATCTACGAAGCCTGGAGCGATGAAGGCTGGGTGAACGAGGGCGCGGCAGTGCGCGTGTCGCTGGTAGCGTTTGGGAACGCAACGCAGGCAGTGACGCTCGATGGTCAGCCTACGGAGATCATTCACGCCGACTTGACTCCCGGCGGTGCGGACGGCTCAATGGCGAATCTGACCACAGCACAGCGCCTCGCTGAAAATGCCGCGACGTGCTTTGAGGGCATCAAGAAGTACGGTGCGTTCGACCTACCAGGGGCAAGCGCTCGCACTTGGCTGATGCAGGCCGGCAATCCGAACCAGCGCCCGAACTCGGACGTGCTGCGCCCTTGGATCAATGCCACGGACGTCGTCCGCAATGACTCCGACACGTGGGTGATTGATTTCACTGGCTTGTCCGAAGACGACGCCGCCTTATACGAAAAGCCATTCGAGTTTGCAAAGCAAAACGTTCAACCCGCTCGCGCCAAAGACCGCAACGCCAAAACCCGCGATCAGTGGTGGTTGTACGAACGCCCGCGCATCGAAATGCGTAAAACGACAGCAAAGCTGACACGCTTTATCGTCACACCGGTCGTGGCTAAACACCGCATCTTCGCCTGGAGGCGCTCACCCACGCTGGCGATGAATTTGTTGGACGCCATCGCCCGCGCCGACGACACCACCTTCGGCATCCTGCACAGCCGCTTCCACGAACTCTGGTCGCTGCGCATGGGTACGTCACTGGAGGACCGGCCACGCTACACGCCCACCACCTGCTTCGAAACCTTCCCGTTCCCCGCCGGTCTGACGCCTGCTGACACCGCGCATCAGCGCACCGAGACGGTGACCGACGGTGCGGTGATTCCAGCCGGTATTTCAGAGCAAAAAGAGGCTGTAACGCATACGCAGCAAGCGCAGGCAGCTACTAAAAACGTAGCAAAATATGCCGTCAAAAACCAGCCACCCGAGGCGGGGGTGGTTCGGATGTCGGGGCCGATTTCAAAAAGCGAAGCGTATGAGGCCCCGGCGTCCGAGCCAGCCCCGCCGTCCGCGCACCAACAGCCAACGCACCAACAGACAACGCAGCAGCCGGCAGCGACACGCCAGCAGGCCATCCAGATCGCGCTAGCCGCCAAAAAGCTCAACGACCTGCGGGAAACCTGGCTTAACCCGCCCGAGTGGACGCACAATGTGAGCGAAGTAATTCCGTTGGGCATGGACAAATCCCCGTACCCGGATCGCATCGAACCCAAACCCGGCATCAGCGAACAAGACATGAAGGCGCTTCAAAAACGCACGCTCACCAACCTGTATAACGCCCGGCCTACCTGGCTCGCCATGGCGCACGAAGCGCTCGACGTGGCGGTGGCACAGGCCTACGGCTGGAGCGACTACAGCGCCGCCCTGCCCGACGAAGAAATCCTCAAGCGCCTGCTGGCGCTGAATCTGGCGCGAGGCGCTTGAGGCGCTGATTGACCCCAATGTGGACTCGGGGCGTGGTGATTCCAGCCGATATTTCTGAGCAAAAAGAGGCTGTAACGCAGACGCAGCAAGCGCAGGCAGCTATCAATAACGTAGCTAACCCAGGCCCGATCAAGCCCCGCCACCAAAAAGGTCATTGAGGTTCTTGGCAGCATCGGCGCTGTGGCCGGTCGTCATCGGCGCGCCCTTGGGGTATTCCTCGGCAATCCGATCCTCCCAATAGACCGTCGGGTTGGGCGCGCTGCACAGGCGGCGAAACACCTCTTGCGGCACATGCTTGTAGGCCAGCACCGTCTTGTTGTCCCAATGCAAATCGAGCTGCTGAGTTTCGCTGTTGTAGTCGGCCTTCCTGATGCGGCCAATGGTGAACGTTTTGGTAGGCATGTCTGGGGTCTCGGTAGCCGGTTGACGAAGGACGTTGCAGCGAGTTTACGCAGTTCGCGGCGCGACCAACACCGGGCTGCAGGCAATTCGGACCACCCCTTGACTAACACCAACGTCGCCCCAAGCTACCGCTTTCTTGGCCACCAGTCCGGGCGGCCTTCAACTTTCCCAGGGAAACACATGTCTGTTTTGCATCAAAAGCTCCAATGGCGCTACGCCACCAAGAAAATGAATCCGGCCAAAGCGGTGCCGCAGGAAAAGGTCGAGCGCATTCTCGAAGCGGCACGGCTGGCCCCCACCTCCAGCGGTCTGCAACCCTATGAAATCATTGTGGTCACCAACAAGGCCGTGCGTGAGCAGATCAAGCCAAAGGCCTGGGGTCAGGGTCAAATCACCGACTGCTCGCATCTGCTGGTGTTTGCCGCCTGGGACAACTACACGGCCGAGCGCATCAACATGATGTTCGACCTGACCAATGCCGAGCGCGGCAGCAAGAACGAAGGCTGGGAAGCCTACCGCCAGATGTTGCTGGGCAGCTACCCGGCGCGCGATGCAAAAACCAACTTCGAGCACGCGGCCCGCCAGGCTTACATCGGTGTGGGTGCCGCCCTGATTGCCGCCGCTTTTGAAGAAGTTGACAGCACGCCGATGGAAGGATTTGACCCCAAGGCGCTGGACGAAATTCTCGGCTTGGCGGCGCGGGGCCTGCGCAGCGTGGTCATCATGCCGCTGGGCTACCGCGAAGAAGCGGGTGACTGGTTGGTGAACCTGAAAAAAGTGCGTCGCCCGCGCGAGCAATTCATCACCGAGGTCAACTAACTTCGTTGACGCAGCTGCCCAAACCACTGGCCGAATCACTTATAGTCCACTACTGTCTTACCTTGCCTGGAGCCACCATGAACCTCAAACATCTCGTTAAAGCCAGCGCGCTGGCACTGGCCGGCGTGCTGGCCGTTGCCGGCAGCGCCAACGCGCAGCAATTCTTTCGCATTGGCACCGGCGGCACCGCCGGCACTTATTACCCGATTGGCGGCATGATCGCCAACGCGGTATCGGTGCCCGGCAAGATCGTTGCCACGGCGCAGGCCTCCAACGGCTCACTGGCCAACGTCAATGGCATTGCCGGCGGTTCGATGGAGTCGGGCTTCAGCCAGTCGGACGTGGCCACCTGGGCGCAAAAAGGCACCGGCATTTTCGAGGGCAAACCCAACGTGGCGGGGCTGCGCATGATTGCCAACCTGTACCCCGAGAGCCTGCACATCGTGGTCAAGAAAGGCTCCAACATCAAGACCGTGGCCAACCTCAAGGGCAAGCGCGTGGCGCTTGATGAACCCGGCTCGGGCACCTTGATCAACGCCCGCCTGGTACTGGCGGCCTACGGCGTCAAGGAGTCAGACATCAAGCCCGAATTCATCAAGCCCAATCAGGCCAGCGACAAGATGAAAGACGGCGCGCTCGATGCCTTCTTCTTCACTGGCGGTGCACCCGCAGGCGCCATTGCCGAGCTGGCCACCAGCGGCGCCGGCATTGAGCTGGTGCCTATCGATGGCCCGCAGGCTGACGGCTTGCGCAAGGCCAGCCCGTTTTTCGCCGTCGACAATATTCCGGCTGACACCTACAAGGGCGTGGCAGCGGTCAGAACCCTGGCAGTGGGCGCGCAGTGGGTGACCAGCGACAAGGCCAACGCCGACACCGTCTACCAGATCACCAAGGCGCTTTACAGCGACGCCGCACAAAAGACGTTGGCCGCCGGTCACGCCAAGGGCAAGCTGATCACGCTGCAAAATGCGGTGCAAGGAGTTGGCATTCCGTTCCACGCCGGGGCCGAGAAGTTTTACAGGGAAGCGGGCGTTTTGAAATAAGCCTTCCCCTTTAACCTGACGGGCAACGGGCGGACCTTCCGCCCGTTGCTTTTTGAGCCGCCTTGAGAACACCATGAACATTCCTGCCACCACCCTGCCCGACGACCGGCAACTGCTGGAACTGGAAGAAAAGT
The DNA here is from genome assembly GCA_963750815.1 of uncultured beta proteobacterium. GTDB lineage: Bacteria > Pseudomonadota > Gammaproteobacteria > Burkholderiales > Burkholderiaceae_C > Rhodoferax. The sequence goes on along the minus strand of CAVVRS010000002.1, from coordinate 1,866,397 downwards.
TTGACCCCGAGATGCGCTTTCGGCCCACCGTGCCGCCGGCCACCCTGATCGTCAAATGGCTGCTGATCACGCTGTCGTGTTTTCATTACTACACGGCCGGTTTTGGTTTGCTGCAGGAGATCACGCACCGCAGTGTTCACATGGCGTTTGTGCTGAGCATGATTTTTCTGGTGTTTGCCGGCAGCAAAAAGGCTGCGGCAAAGACACCGCGCCATGGCTGGTCCACACCGGGCGGCGTGCCGCTGACCGACTGGCTGCTGGGTCTGTGCTGTGCGGCCAGCGTGCTCTACATCCCCTACGTGTTTGACGACCTGGCGTTTCGCATTGGCAACCCGGGCAGCGCTGACGTGCTGTTCGGCACCATTCTGTTTGTCACCCTGCTCGAAGCGACGCGCCGCTCGATGGGCTGGCCGCTGCCGCTGATTGCCATCGGCTTCACGGCCTACGCGATGCTGGGCCCGGTTTTCCCCGGCCTGCTGCAGCACGCCGGTGCCAGCTGGAGCCAGATGATCAACCACCAGTACATGACCAGCCAGGGCATTTACGGCATAGCGGTCGGTGTCGTGGCGACCTATGTCTTTCACTTTGTGCTGTTTGGTGTGCTGGCAACACGCGTTGGTCTGGGACAACTTTTTCTCGACCTTGCCGCCAGTATTGCCGGGCGCTACGCCGGTGGCCCGGCCAAGGTCAGTGTCTTTGGCTCGGCCATGTTTGGCATGTTGAGCGGCTCCTCGGTGGCCAACGCGGTCACCGTTGGCTCGTTGACCATTCCGGCCATGATCCGGGTCGGCTACCAGCGCCACTTTGCAGCCGCAGTGGAGGCGGCCGCCTCCACCGGTGGCCAGATCACGCCACCGGTGCTGGGGGCGGCGGCATTCCTGATGATCGAGTTTCTGAACCTGCCGTACCAGACCATCATCGCCGCTTCGGTGGTGCCGGCTTTCATGCATTTCTTTGGCGTCTTCATGCAGGTGCACTTCGAGGCCAAACGCTACGGCTTGCGCGGTCTGACGGAAGACGAAATGCCCCGGCTCAAGGCATCGCTCAAGATGCGCTGGCCGACGCTGATTCCGCTGTTCCTGCTGATCAGCATCCTGACTTCTGGCCGCACGCCCTATCTGGCGGCCTTTGTCGGCATCAGTTCCTGCGCCATTGTGGGCCTGTCAACCGCCACCCAGGGCAATACCGCCAAGAACTGGGCTCTGATGCTCGGTCTGCATGGCTTGCTGCTGGCCATTGCGTTTGGCGACTATGGTGATTTGAATTCACCCATCAAGCTGGCGCTCTTTGCGACCGGTATCGTGGCGGAAATGGTGCTGGCAAAGTTCGCCGGCATCCGCGGCCGGATCAACCACGCGGCTCTGGTGGAGGCCTTTGAGACCGGCGCCAAATATGCGCTGGCGGTCGGCGCGGCGGCGGCCACGGTGGGCATTGTGATTGGCGTGGTGACGCTGACCGGCGTTGGCTTCAAGATCAGTTTCATCATCACCAGTGCGGCGCAAAGCATGGCCGGCGGCCTGGCGTCGGTAGTGCCAGCGGCCATGGCCAGCCTGCCGTCCATGACCTTGCTGTGCGCTTTGGTCATGACCGCTGTGGTCTGTGTTCTGATGGGCTGCGGCATCCCGACCACGGCCACTTACATCATCATGGTGTCAGTTGCCGCACCGACACTGGTGCAGTTGGGTGTCGAGCCGCTGGTGGCGCACTTCTTCGTCTTCTATTACGGTGTGCTGGCCGACATCACGCCGCCGGTGGCGCTGGCGGCCTATGCGGCGGCCGGTATGGCGGGCAGCGACCCGTTCAAAACCGGCAACACCGCCTTCCGCCTGGGCATGGCCAAGGCGCTGGTGCCTTTTGTGTTTGTCTTTTCGCCGTCGCTGCTGCTGGTTGCCAAAGGCTTCACCTGGTATGACTTTTTCATCACCTTCACCGGCTGCGTGCTGGGTATCACGATGCTGGCGGCGGCCCTGTCCAAATACTTTCTGGTGGAAATGAAACGCTGGGAACAATACCTTTGCTTTGGCGCGGCGATCCTGCTGATCGCACCCGGCCTGACGCCGACGCTGATTGGCGCCGTACTGGCGGCACCCATGTTGCTGCGTCACGTCAAGGCATGGCGGGCGATTTGAAGCGCTGGCCTACTGGTAAAAAGTGCGCAGAAGGTCACTTTCAGCAACCGAGTAGCGCAGGCCCTTGAAAGACAGTGGCTCAAACGCCTTGGACTGGACCATGGCGGCAATGGCGTCGCGCACTTGCGCCACCTTGGCCGCCGGCACCGCAGGTGCTGCAATGATGGCGTTGAGCGGCATCGGCGGCGTGCTGTGCACAATGCGCAAGCGCTTCTGGCCAACATAGTCGTCCACCAGTTTCTTGGAGCGGCTCACACCCACTGCAGTTCGTTTCAGATCCACCATCAGCGGCACCGCGTCCTGAATCTGCGTTGTCACAAATTTTGCCGGTTGCGCCGGGGCCGCTGCCTTCAGCGTGGCGCTGGCGGTGGCGGTAGCCCAGCTTTGCAAGCCGGGTGAACCAATCGGGCTGGCGGCCGCCTCGGTCAACGTCCTGATCGGGCTGTCCGGCCGCACAAAGAAAAATACGGCATTGTTTTTGCGGTCGTCGGTCAGGCCAACCACCTGGTATTGGTGATTTTTTTCGGCCTTCAAGGCCAGGTGGGTGTGAATCAGCAGGAAATCAAAGCGCTGGGTGGCAATGGCCTGGGCAACACGGTCGCTGTAAACCGGACTGAAAACGAACCGGTCACCGGTTGCCTTGCCCAGTTCGTCCAGAAAAGCGGCATAGCGTTGCCGGACTTCGGCCTCGCTTTCCTTGTAGCTGACCTCCGCATTGATGCCAAAGTGGTACTCGGCAGCCGCCGCGTTGACACCGGCCAGACTGCAAACCAGCAAAACCGCGCTGCATCGGCGAAGGCATGAAATCTTCATTGTTTATCCTTGTGTTATGTCTTTCCAGCGACCACCGGGGCCATTGTCCGGCTGCAATTTCTTGCCTGCTTTGGGCTGGGTCAAGGTCTGTCCATCTACACTGTGCTTTTCTTCAATTTATTGACCATGACTTACTGCGTCGCCATCAAACTCAATGCCGGACTGGTTTTCCTGTCAGACTCGCGCACCAACGCCGGGCTGGACCAGATCAGCACCTTTCGCAAAATGATCGTCTACGAAAAGCCCGACGACCGCTTCATGGTGCTGCTGTCAGCCGGTAATCTGAGCATTTCACAATCAGTGCGTGAGATCCTGCAGGTCGAGCAGCTCAAGGAACACGATGACAGTGACCCGATCACGATCTGGAACGCGCGCAGCATGTTTGACGCGGCACGCGTGCTCGGTTCGGCCATTCGCCATGTGTACGAGCGCGACGCCGCTTCGCTCAAGCTGGCCGGCGTTGAATTCAATGTGTCACTGATTTTTGGCGGGCAGATCAAGGGCGAAGCGATGCGCCTGTTTCAGGTTTACTCGGCTGGCAATTTCATTGAGGCGACACCCGAAACGCCCTACTTTCAGGCCGGTGAGTCCAAATACGGCAAGCCGGTGCTGGACCGTGTGATCACGCCGGGTACACCGCTGGATGAGGCCGCCAAGTGTGCGCTGGTGTCGATGGACTCCACACTGAAGTCAAATTTGTCGGTCGGCCTGCCGCTTGATATGGTGGTCTACGAAGTCAATCAGTTCCAGACCGACAAAGTGGCTTGCATTGATGAAAACAACCCTTACTTCAGAATGCTGCACGGCAGTTGGGGGCAAAAACTGCGCGAGGTTTTTGACAGCATCGAGGACCCGATGTGGAACGGCGAAAGCACGGCAGTGCCACTGATGACGCAATCGGGCCGCAACCGGCCGTTGAAAAAAATCACGACACCGGAAGAAAAACTGATCTGACCGGTCTGCAGCGCTACAGCCAGATCAGCACTACTGGCTAAACCCCATCATCAAAATTTGTGCGTGTAGATCACCCCGACGTAAGCCAGCGTCTGGGCTTGTTTCAGGTTCACGGTGGTATTGTCTGAATAGAGGTACGGCGTTCCGTTATAGCCCCAGCTCCAGTCGTTCGACTTCACTTGCGCATACACCAGGTTAACGCCAACAGTGTCAGACTTGTCGAGCTGGTATTTGCCAAAAAGTTTCAAGGCGGTCTGGCGGAACACGACGTTGGGCAAACCGCCGGTACCGGCCAGAAGTGCCACACTGTCGGAGCCGGCATAAGCGTCCAGGGTCTGCGCATAGACGCTGTTGTCGTTGCTGTAGGACAGCGTGCCGCCGACCTCCAGCTTGCTCATGGGTTTGCCTGTAACACCGAGGCCTGCCGCGACATTCGAGTTGTCAAACGCCATGACGGAACCCGCCGGTCGCGCCTGTTCGAGTGTCTGCTGACCCGAGGACACATAGCCGCTGAGGTTCCAGGCATCTGACAGAGCGTAGCCCGCGTCGACGCTGAACAGGTTCATTCTCGTGCCGTGCAAGGCATAGGCGCTGGGCATGCTGTACCTGTCGTTGCCCCCTTCCGCGCTGAACTGGAGCGAAAGTTTTTCAGCGGGCTGCCAGTCGGCAAAAATTTTCACTTTCTTCTGCTTGCGGTCAGCCAGAGTCGGCATAAAGATGGCCGTCGAAAAGAATGCAGAGGACGGATCGGTGACCCCGGTTACCCCCGCGCCAGCGTTGGGTTGCAACCAGTTTGACCCGCTGCGCTGACTGCCCGACAGGCGGATCGATCCGCTGAAGTTCTGTGAAAGACTGCGCCGCAGTTCCGCATAGACGCCAGTCTCATCGGTATTCTGGCGCAAGGCGCTGATACCCCCGGCCCGACTGGTGGCGGTATAGACACCCCGGTCGATACGGACACGGTCAGCGCCAAGCGTGCCCCGATAGTCGCTCGTGAACTGGTAGTTGACCTGCACTTTTGCCGAAGTCTTTTGTTCGGGAAGTCTCTGGTTGGTGTAGGTTGAAGTGCCTTCCAGGTTGTAGGGAACAACTGGTGTGCTGTCATTCTGGTTCGCGTAGCGCAGGTCAGCCGTCACGGTGAGCTTTGGCACCGGACGCGAGTTGATGCCCAGCCAGGCCAGTGTCGAGTTGACCTCGCCGCCGAGATTGGTCACGCCGGCCGGAGCGCCACTCAGGCCAGCGCTGGAAAAATCCTGACTCTGGGTTGCCCTGGCACGGGCCAGTTTGAATGAGGCCCGGGTTTTGGCAGCCAGCTCGTAAGTCCCCGTCAGGGACAACTGGTTCATCTGATTGTCCGGCGCCAGTGCAACCGGCTGATTCAACATCGTTTGCAGGCCGGTGCTCAGCGGCATGGGAACGCCAAGCGGGTTATTCAGGCTTGCGGGAACGTTCGGGTTCAATGTGCCGTTGTCGTTGCGATAAAACGAACCATAGTAGCTGGCACTGAGCCGCAGCTTTTCAGCGGCGTAATTCAAGCGCGCTTCAATCTGGTTCTGGTTCGAGCTCACCGGCTCGGGCAACATTAACGTGGCCCAACCTGCTTTGATGCCCGTGGTGCCTGAACATCCCGGTGCGGTCGGCGACGGGCAGTTCATACCCACCCCGAAAAGACGCTCACCGTCCTTTTTTTCGCTCTTCAGTTCGACTTCAAACTGAAGCGCAGGCGACAGCTGTTTGGTAAATCCGGAGCCCAACGCGGAGCGCCTGGTTTGCAGATGAATATCGGTTCCAGTTCCGGCGCCGCCGGCAAGATGGACAACTTGGGGCGTCGCCGAGCCGGCTCCAGCCAACGCTGTATTGACCGTGTAAGGGCTTTGGTGAGTCAGTTCACCGTAGCTGGCCGTGAACTTCCATTCCCCCGGCTCCCTCCAGACAAGTCCCAACTCGCGCGAATCATCGAGCAGATTGGCACCACGGAACTTCAGCAGCGTCGCTTTGTCTGGATCGCGAAGGCTGTAATCAAAACCCAGGATACCGGTAACAGCCTTGTCATGTTTCAGGCCGAGTGCGTTGTACTGGTTGAAGATTGAACGGTCGTCGCTGCCACGGTTGACGCCGCCGAGTCCGAGGCTCACCGACGCTTCGGTAGCCCTGGCGTCTGCGTCGCTGGTCTGCGCCTGCGCCGGAACAAACGCGGCACAGACCGCCAGCACAATGACGGTGCGGTGGAAATGAAAAGAGTTGTTTGCTTGTTTCATCATTGCTCTGCCTGGTTCAGCGCAGCATCAGCTGCGGCGTCGGGTTGCTGACCGACGGGTTGTTGGAGCCATGGACCTGCGTATGGCAGTTCATGCAACTGCGGCCCTGCCATAGGTTGACGACGTTCTTGCCGTTCGTTGTTCCCGTGATGACGGGAGCGGTTTGCCCGGGAGCCAGCGTATACACCCCGCCCTGACCGCCCAGAGCGCCGACGCCCCCGGCAACGTGAGGTGTATGGCACTGCTGGCAGAGAATGGGCGGCCTCGCCTTGAGCATCCCCGCCACGTTGCTGCCGTGGGGGCTGTGGCAATACGAACAGTCTTCCGAGACGGGCTCATGCTGGTGTACAAACGGTCCCCGCTTTTCAGCGTGGCAGGTGTAACAGGTATCGTTGGTGTTGTCGCGACGGGCCAGGGCCGGGCCAGCCGAACCGTGCACGTTATGGCAATCTGAACAGGTCATCTTGCCTTCCGGAATCGGATGGCGTGAGATCATGTTGATCTGCGTGCGTTGTGCCTTGTGGCAGGTAAAACACATTTCCGCTTGCGCCGTCTTGACCAGCACCTGGTCACGGTTCGTGTGAATCTTGTGGCAACTGTTGCACGACAGCTCCGCATTCTGGTGCTTGCTGCCGTCCCACAACATCTGTCTGGAACTGCGTTGATGGCAACTCTGGCAGACCTCACTGCGCCCATCGGCCGTCAGCGTGGTTTTCTTGCCAAATACCCGGTCTGGCGCGGGTCGCTCCTTGACGCCTTCTGGTCGCTTGACGTGGGTCAGGCTCGGTCCATGGCAGGTGATGCAGGTAGGCGAGCGGTCGCTGCCGGCTGCCTCCATCGCCCCTGGCCTGGATGCATCCGCAGTAGCCGGTTTCTTGAGCCACAGCGAATGCGGACTACGGCTCATGTCCGGCAAATCCTCTTCGTCATGACAGCTCACGCATTCGGCCGATGCGTCCCGCGCCGCCGCCGCCGCAACGGGCCAGAGCAGCCCGGACAGGCAGAGCCCGCCAATCACCATTGCACTCTTGATTCGCATCCCAACCCCCTAAAAATTAGGCGGTCCCCGGGTGCACCACCCTGAAACCCCTGTTTTCACGAAAAACGGGAGGACCCCTAAAAGCCCTCCCGTGCTCTAGACCCTGCCTGAAACTACTTCTGGCCGTGAACGATGTCCACGCCCTTGAAACCGCCCGGTGAGTGGCAGTCATCACAGGACTCGCGCGGCAGGCCAGCGATCTGCTTCTGGGTCATATTGCCGAACGCTGAACCGCCAAAGCTGGTGACGTGACCGATGGCTGCGCTGGAGTCGTGGCACGCCGTGCAGCTGGCTGCCTTGGGCGAGATCACGTTCCAGGCATTGGGATCGGTGGTACCCCCGGGCTTGCTGACGACGGCGCCGAGCGGACCCAGGTCCTGCTTGTACGAGTTATTGACGTGGCAGGCGTTGCAATCGAGGCCAACCTGCGGGTAAGCAACTTCGGCAGCGTAGTTTTCAATGGCCCCCAATGGCGACCCGGTATAACCTTTCGCCCGTGCCGCATCGTCGACCATCTTTGTGATCTGGGCGAACGTCGTACCCTTGGCAACCGGCGTTCCAGCCGGGATTGTGACGGTCGAGACACCGCCAATCGTCGCCTTCTGGTCAGCCAGGAAGTAGCCCGTTGTTGTCAGCACACCTGTCTTGTCGAAGGCACCGACCACAGGGTTGCCGTGGTTAAACGGCGTCGTCCGTTTCGAGTTGCCGTGAATCCCGTGGATCATGCGCTTCATCTGGTAGGACTCATTGACCCCGACACCGGCGTTCACCAGCCCATTGGTCATCACGCTCGAAGACACCCGGTTCGCGTCGTGGCAGATCACACAGGCTTCCACCGTGTTGCGGGCACCACTATGGAAGGCGTTGTCCAGTGTATTGGAGCCCGAGGTGGCACCCAACGAGCCGTGACAGACGTTGCACTTTTCGTTCGAGACAATGACGCGACGCGGTTGCAGAACACCGGTGAGCGCTACATCCCGGAAAGTGTTTTGCACCAGCGTGTTGATCAGCGTCGTTGGCACCACCGCTGGCCGCGGATCGGTTGCCGACTTGGCCTGCAACTTGACTTCCTTGATCTGACCAATGCTGACAACCCGGGCCGTGCCGACCGCCGCGGTGTAGGTGGTATCAGCAGGTACCGAAATGTTCACCGAGTAGTGGTTGGAGCCGTCGTTGGTACCGGTGTAGGCGTACGCATTGGCACCGCTTCCGCCATTGTTGTAGGCAGAGGGTTCGGTCACTGCGGTCGACTGCCCCACCACGTTCTGGTAGGCAAGGTAGAAACGCAGATTGCCGAACTTGGTCGAGCTGCCACATGAAACAGCGCTGGTACCCGTGCAGTCCGGCGTCACCAGGTTGTAGGTAGCATTGTTATTGGTCGGATCCGAGAGGAAGTACTTGACCGTCACCTTGCGCGTCGCCGCATCATACGCAGCGCCCTCAATATTCATCTTGTACTTGACGCTGTTTTCCTCATTCTGGTTCCAGTGGACCCGCTCGGGTGAAATGGCCGAGCCGACCTTGTGGCAGGCAACGCAGGTCGAATCCGCCAGGTCCTTGGCTTTTGCAGCCGGATTGGTAACACCTGTCACCAGCGGGTCGCGGGCAAACACCTGATGACTTGTGTCCCAATCAGAACCGGTCTTGTTGGCATGACAGGTCAGGCAGGCCCTCTGACTTGGCACGGTCTTCCAGTTGTCACCCTGCGGTGTCGAAGGATTGACGGCCGAATGGCACTTGGTGCAATTGCGCAGGTCCTGCGGGAATCCGACTTCCGTGAAATCCCCTGTTCCGATGGTCATATTCTCCCCGCCCGCCGCACCTGCCAGAAGTCTGGCGGAGTGGATCTTGTGGACCATGGTGGCCAGATTCAGGTTATTGCCGCTGTTAGGATCAACCGTGCTGGGGTTGTGACATAACACGCAATACTGCGTGTCCACACGACCGCCACCGTGTATTGCGAGCTTCTCGTGGCATCCGTTACAGGACGCGACATCGGTCATTTTGCGCGTCTTCGACGGGTCGGTCACCGGCACTGACTTGCCGCTGGCGTCGACGGTGAAGTCGAAATATGGATTGGCCGCAACGAGATTTCCGGAAGCATTCGTGTAGGTCAGCTGAACGGCGACACGATGCGTCTTGCCAGGCTCAAAGACGACTCCATTGGTGTTCGTTGTGAGGGTGATGTCCTTGTCAAAGTCGTAGCTGTAATAACCGTCCGGGTTGTAGCTGAACCGGCTTGCGGTTGCCGTGGTCATCCGGGTGTCAGTTGTTGCAACGATGGTTGACGGGAACGCGGGATTGTCCAGTGTTGCTTTCACGGCATCGCTGTAAGTGACGCCCGCTGCTGCCTTGGCCGCATTGCGAGTGCTGTAGAGGTAGTTCACCCAGGTGTCAGGTGTGCCATTGGTACCGGGAACCAGCTTGGCGATGGCGACACGCACCGAGGCAAACGTGATGCCGGTCTTTACCTGACCGTCGGAGAAAATGCTGAAATTTACTTTCGGCTTGCCGTTGATCGTCACTGCTGGAACTCCCGCGCCCTGCACGATCGAGAACGCCGCCGTTGGATTGGTTGCCGTGTCATTGGCCGGCACAACCGCCGCCGCAGCGATGGTGTCCTTGACCGACAAAGGCGGCGTAACCGGCGCTGGCGTGCTGCCTCCGCCTCCGCAACCTGCAATGGCAAGCAGCATCAAGCCTGCCGTACCCCATTGAGCTAAAGAATGCTTCACTTTTTTCTCCTTTGATTTCCCGGATGAAACCGGGACATGGACACAACCTTGAACCGTATCGAGCATCAAATGCCCATGCCTTCTCATGGCGTTAACCTCTGCGCCTTCTGGTGTTGACGATGAACAGCCCGCCAGTGCCAGTCCTGGCTGCTGGCCGGGCCAGGTGGCCCGGCGCGGGCAGTACCTGTTTCATTTTTTGGAAAAACATATCTTTACTTAAACCTTACTTGCTGGACACAAAGCTTAAACCTTAAGGCGACTCGCCGCAATGGCAAAAGATTTATAGTGAAAAAATCCGGCGTATCAATGACAGAAATCAATGAATCAATGAATTAACCTACCAAGTAAACACGTTGCAAAAATGCAACTATTACACTGAAGTCAGGTTTTTTTGCCAGAGTGCAATTTGGTGGCCAGGCAATTTTTGGTCATCGCAACAATCAAGGCGAACGCCACGCCGCTGACCGTTTCTTCCCGCGCCAACTTGTTCAGGCTGCCCAGGTGATGGCGCCACTCCAGGCCGTGGCCAGTACCACCAGCCCAAAAGCAATACGGTAATAGGCAAAGCCGACAAAACTGTGGCTGGCGATGTAGCGCAGCAGCCAGCCAATGCAGAGCCAGGCACTGATGAAAGAAAACACCAACCCGACGGCAAACAGCGGCAAATCCGCCAGTGACAGCAAGGCACGCTCCTTGATCAGGCTGTAGGCGCCGGCACCGATCAAGGTCGGAATGGCCAGGTAGAACGAAAAATCGGTGGCGGCCTTGCGTGACAGGCCCAGCAACATGCCACCAATGATGGTGGCGCCACTGCGGCTGGTGCCCGGGACCATGGCCAGGCATTGCACCAACCCGACCCTCAGGGCATCAAGTGGCGTCATTGCCTCGACCTCGTGGATACGCACCAGAGCGGGCATTTTTTGCTGACGCCGCTCGGCCCACAGGATGATGAAACCGCCGACGATGAAAGTGCTGGCCACCACCAGCGGCGTGAACAGGTGCGCCTTGATGGCCTTGCCAAACAGCAAGCCCAGAATAACGGCCGGCACAAAGGCAATGAACACGTTGAGGGCAAAGCGCTGCGCCTGACGCTGGCTTGGCAGCGCCAGCACGGTCGCGCGAATCTTCTGCCAGTAGATCAGGATCACGGCAAAGATGGCGCCGCTCTGGATGGCAATGTCAAATACTTTGGCCTTGTCGTCATCAAAACCCAACAGGGCACCGGCCAGAATCAGGTGCCCGGTGGATGAAATGGGCAGAAATTCAGTGAGCCCCTCCACCAACCCCATGACGGCGGCTTTCGCCAGCAATGCTGTATCCAACGCATTTTCCCCTGATTATTTAATAAAATATGCCCGTAACGACCGGCTGGCTTGCGTAGACAGCTCACTTATTCATAGCGAAGCGCCTGAATCGGCAGCAATCGCGAGGCGCGCTGTGCCGGATAAAAGCCAAAAAACACGCCAACAAAAGCCGAGAAGCCCACCGCCAGCAGGATCGAGCCCGCACTCATGCTGACCTGCCAGCCGGCAAACTGTCCGACTGCCCAGGTCGCTACCGCGCCGACGGCCACGCCAATGGCGCCACCAATCAGCGACAGCGTGACGGCCTCGATCAGAAACTGCGCCAGGATGTCTTTGCCACGCGCTCCAACCGCCATGCGCAGGCCGATTTCACGCGTGCGTTCCGTCACGCTCACCAGCATGATGTTCATGATGCCAATGCCGCCGATGATCAGGCTGATGCCCGCCACCGCCGCCAGCAGCAGCGTCATGATGCGGCTGGAGGCTTCCTGGGCTTGCAAAATTTCTGTCAGGTTGCGTACCATGAACGGGTCATCGGCACCCGGCTGCACCTTGAAGCGCTGGCGCAACAGTTCCTTGATGTTGTCGTCAGCGGCCTTCATGCTCTGCCCTTCGCGCACTTTGACGCTGAATGAGCCGACCCGCTTGAGCTTGCCGGCCGAGCCGCCCTGTATGCGGTTGCGGTAGGTTGAAATGGGCACGATCACCACGTCGTCCTGATCCTGTCCCATCGCGTTCTGGCCTTTTTTTGACAGCACGCCGATGATCGTGACCGGCACTTTCTTTACCCGGATCACCTGGTCCAGCGGATCAACATCTCCAAACAGTTCGCGCGCCACCGTCTGCCCGACGATGGCCACCTTGGCCGAGCCCTGCAGGTCAGCGGCATCGAAGCTGCGCCCGCCCGCCAGCGGCCATTCGCGCGCTTCCAGATAGTCGTTGGTGGTACCCAGAATCGAGGTACTCCAGTTGGTGTTGCCCGCCACCACCTGGGCGCCAGTGCGCGAGCTCGGTGCCGCCACCTGGACTTCAGGTACCTCGCGGGCAATCGCCAGTGCGTCTTCCTCGGTCAGGCCCTGCCCGGTCTGCGCGCCCAGACGCACGCCCCCGGCCGTAACACCGCCCGGGATCACCAGCATGATGTTGGAGCCCAGCCCCTTCATCTGGTCCTGCACGCGAAGTGTCGCGCCGCTGCCCACGGCGATCATGGTGATGACCGCCGCCACGCCAATGATGATGCCCAGCATGGTGAGGATCGAGCGCAGTGTGTTGGCGGCCAGCGCGCGCAGGGCAATGCGAAACGGAGCCAGCAGGTTCATGGGGTACTGGCCCCCACGCTGGCCACTGCGTGTGCTGCGCTGCCCCCCGAGGGGGCCTTCGCGTCTTGGGGCGGCCCGTCGCCGCTCAAAGCCCCCACGTTGGCCACTGCGTGTGCTGCGCTGGCCACGCGACCGCCGGGCTGCTGCACGTCCTCAACCATCTCGCCGTCACGAAACACCAGCTTGCGCCGTGCCCAGGCGGCAATGTCGCTTTCATGGGTAACGATCACCACTGTCATGCCCTGCGCGTTCAGCTCGGTGAGCAGGCGCATGATGTCTTCACTGGTTTTTGAATCGAGTGCGCCGGTCGGCTCATCGGCCAGAATCAGTTGCGGGTTGTTGACCAGCGCACGCGCAATGGCGACCCGCTGCTGCTGTCCGCCCGACAGCTCCGACGGCGTGTGCTGGCTGCGCTGTTCCAGACCGACGCGCTCCAGCGCCAGGCGCGCCCGGGCGTGCCGGTCGACGGCCCGGACACCGGCGTACAGCATGGGCAGCTCGACGTTTTCCAGCGCGCTGGTGCGCGGCAGCAAATTGAATTGCTGAAACACAAAACCGATGCGCCGGTTGCGAATCGAAGCGAGCTGGTCCTGCGCCATGGTCTCGACCGCTTCACCGGCGAGCCGGTATTCACCGCTGCTGGGAAGATCCAGGCAACCCAGAATGTTCATCAGGGTTGACTTGCCGGACCCCGAGGCGCCCATGATGGCGACAAAATCACCCTCGACAATGGACAGTGACACACCGCGCAAAGCCTGCACCGTCTGGTCGCCCATGACGTAAGTCTTGTTTAACTGGTGCGCCTCGATCAGGGGCGCGAGCGCGGCGACACTCATGTTGTCAGAACGGCATGCGCGGGCTGCTGCCACCGGGCGGCGGCGCCGCCGAACCGGCGAGCGTGCCGGTAATGACCAGCGCACCCTCTTTGAACAGGGCCGCCTCTGGCGAATCCGCGGCCACCAGCAACTCCGTATTGGTGCCGTCGGTGATGCCCAGACGCACGTTATAGGGCAACGCTTTGCCGTCTGCTGCCAGCAAATAGATGCGGGCACGGGTGCTCTGACGGGTCGCCGCCTGCGCCACCAGCGCCGCGTATTTGATTTTTTGCGGCGGCGTCAGCAGGTCACCAATGGCCGCCCGGATATCGGCACTGAAGCGTTCACGCGCTTTGGTGCGCTCTTCGGCCGGGAGCTCGCGCAGGGCGCCAAACCGGGGTCGCGCCGCCAGGTAAACGGCATCCACCTTCTCCACCTGCGAAGGGGTCAGTGCCAGCTCCGTCAGCAGGCGGTTGCGAAACTCGGCAGCGGCACCACCGGCCGCATTGCCGCCCGGCGCTGGCGCCGGGGTGGTGGGTGGCGGCGCTGATGCGGCGGCAGACGCCGGTGTTGCCGCCGGTTCCAGCCCGGCAATGCGAACGCGCGACGCCGCGTTGGGAACCTTGAGGACGTTCTCACGCGACTCGATTACCACCCGCACATTGGCCGTCATGCCGGGCAGCAGGCGGTCGCCGACATTGGAAAAACCAATCACGGCCACATATGTCACTACATTGGCGACGTTCTGCGCCGCCTTGCGCACCTGGCGCACCTCACCCTCAAAAGTTTGCCCAGGGAACGCGTCGACAGTAAAGCTGGCTTTCTGGCCGGTGCGTATGCGTCCGACGTCGGACTCATCAATGCTGGCATCGACCTGCATGTCGCGCAGATTCTGCGCAATCACAAACAACTCGGGCGACTGCAGGCTGGCCGCCACTGTCTGGCCTTTTTCAATGGCACGCTTGATGACGATCCCGTCAACCGGCGACGTAATCCGCGTGCGCTGCAAATCAATGCGGGCTTGCGCCAGTGCCGCTTCACGCTGGGCCACGTTGGCCTGCGCGCTCTTGATCTGGGCGTCTGTGACGCCAGCCTGGGCCTGCGCCTGTTTGAGCCCCTCGCCGGTAGTGTTGACCAGCGCCCGGGCCCGGTCGGCCTCGCTCTGGGCGATGAATTGCTTCTCCACCAGACTTTGCTTGCGCTCCAGGTCGCGCTGGGCCTCCGCCAGATCAACCTGCGCCCGTGACACGCTGGCGCGACTGGCTGCCGCGTTGGCCTGCGCCGTCAGCACGGTGGCACGCGCAGCGTCCACATCAGCCTGCGCCGAGCGCACCCGGTATTCAAACGTTTCGGGGTCGATGACTGCAATCAGCTGGCCGGCCTTGACGCTCGAATTGAAGTCGACGTACAAGTCCTTGATCTGGCCCGACACCTGCGTGCCCACCGAGACCTGCGTCACCGGATTGACGGCGCCGCTGGCCGACACGGTGGCCAGCAACGGACCGCGTTCAAGTTTCGCCGTGCGGTACTGAACGGCGTCAGCCCCGGCGCGCTGACTCCACCACCAGCCACCACCAGCCACCAGCGCCAACACCAGCGACCCAGCTACCGCATACGACTTTTTCATGCCGCGATTGTAGTAAGGCCGATCCGGCCCCGGTCTAGCGCAGCTCCATCATTCCCGAGGTCTTGCAGCTGTACATCGATTTGTCCGCCACATTCAGCAATTCCTTGATGTCAGTGCCATCCTGCGGATACAGCGCAAAACCGACGCTGGCGCCAACGCTGACCAGGGCACCACTGTCGAGTGCAATATCGTCCGACAGTGTCTCGATCACCTTGTTGCCGATTCGTACCAGGTCTTTTGCCCCCTGAAATACTTCCATGATCAGGACGAACTCATCGCCGCCCACCCGGGCAACGGTATCTGAGGCCCGGACCGCCGCCACCAGCCGCTCGGCCGTCACCGTCAATACGTAGTCGCCGGCGGCGTGGCCATGACTATCGTTGACGTTTTTGAAATCATTCAAGTCAATCATCAACATCGCAAACGACTTGTTGGCCCGCTTGGCCCGCTCAACGGCCGAAAAGAAGCGGTCGGCCAGCAGAATACGGTTGCCCAGTCCGGTCAGACTGTCGTGGCTGGCCTGCGCCAGCAGCAAGTTCTTTGTTTCGGATAAATCGATAATGCGCCGATTCAACACTTTGCGCTGTTCCAGCGCGCGCCAAAGCAACAGCAGCAGCACAAGGGACAGAATCGCCAGCAACGTGACGCACAGCGTCAACAAATCATCCAAGAGGGTCTCCACGCATACCAGGACAGCCAACAATGACCGCCAAACCGGACCATGGTGCCACACCGGGTAAACAGCGTCTATCCCCCATTTGGGGGATAGACGCTGGCAAGCGGCCGAAAAAATTTGATAATGTTTCCCATTTGCCAGCATGAAAACCTGCCGCTCGCTGTTGTTGCTCTGGCTGTCTGTAACCCTCGCCTGGGGTGCCGAAGTCGCCCCCTTGTTCTCATCCCTGGTGCCGGGTCAGGCCTTGCCCAGGGAATTTCGCGTCATTTCCCTGCCCAACGTCGCCCGCAACCACCTTTCGCTCACCAGCGACGAAGGCCGCACGGTGTTGCAGGTCGACTCGGCCGACAGTGCCAGCAGCGTTGGCATGGCCTTGGTGGCACCCGCCGTAACTGCCACCCCGGGTGCTGCCAGCCGGGTGCTGCAATGGCGCTGGAAGGTAAGCCGCGTCCTGGAAACAGCCGACATGCAGGACAAAGCGGCGGACGATCACGCAGCGCGGGTTTATGTCTTTTTCGATGTGCCGCTGAATTCCCTGTCATTTCTGGAGCGCAACAAAATCAAACTCGCCCGGCTGCTGGCCGGCCCCGATGTGCCAACGGCGGCGTTGTGCTACGTATGGGACAACCGGCACCGTGTCGGCTACAGCGCCTGGAGCCCCTACACCCAGCGCGTGCGCAAAGTTGTACTGCAGAGCGGTGCGGCGCATGCCGGTCAATGGATGAGTGAAGCGCGTGATGTGGCAGCCGACTTTCGCGCCGCCTTTGGATTCGACGCCCCGGCGATCACCGGCGTTGCCGTCGGCAACGATACCGATAACACAGCCGAGAGCGTCAGCGCCTGGTTTGGCGACCTCAGTTTTCGTCAATAAGCCGCTGGCGACCCCGACGTTGTGCAGCAAAGGGGCATTCCCTGACGCAAATCAAATACCTGCGCTGAGCGGAGCGCTATAAGTATCTGCAATTTTTCGCTGCAGCGAATCGGGGCTGTCCGCCTCTCATTTCATCCAGGGACAATGTCAACAATTTCACGTCAGGACGGGCTTAAGGCCGACCTTGAAAAGGAGGTCACCGGTTCGACTTCACTGAAGCCGTCGCAGGCCTTTCTGCGGTTTTCAATCGCCACACTGCTGGTTGGCGCGGTCAGCGCCCTGGTCGCCCTTCGCATCGTGGCACCCGACCAGATGGTGCGGTCACTGGCGCCGTTGCTGGTGTTTTTTGTTGCGCTGACGGGCTGGTATTTTCTGGCCCACGGCAGAATGCAGACAACCCGGTTCGTGCTGGCGTTTGGTATCTGGGTGGCGGTGACCGGGACCGCCGTCTTTACCGACGGGGTGCGGGCACCGGTCGTCGTCGGCTATCCAATTCTCATACTGAGCACGGCCTGGTTGATCAGTGCGCGCGCTGCCGTGGTCCTGGCCGCGCTGACAGTGGCTGCCACTGTCGCGCTGGTGGTGGCCGAGTCCTGGGGTCTGCTGCCCAATTCGCTGCACTCATCGTCAGTGATGTATGGCGGCGATCAAAGCGTTATCTACATCGTCTCCACGCTGCTGGCGGTTTTTCTGGTGCGCGCCTACCAGCGTCAGGTCAATGAGTTGCACAAAGTCGGGCGCGACCTGACACGGCGCACGCTCGATCTGGAGACAAGCAAGTCGGAACTTGACCAGGCGCAAGCCGTCGCCAGCGTGGGCAGCTGGGTCTATGACAAGGCTGCCGACACGATGCGTCTGTCAGCCGAGGCCTGCCGCATGCTGGGCTTGCCGCAGGATGTCAGTCAGCACTATGACGCCTACCTGGCCCGCATACATCCGGACGACCGGGTGGCGTTTGATCGGGCCTGGCAACTTGCCTTGCAAGGAGCGCCTTTTGACATCGAGTGCCGCATTCTGGTGGACGGCGCGGTCCGCTGCATCCGGCAGAAAATCGAACTGGTTCATGCCACCAGCGGCGTGGTGCTCGGCGCGATGGGAATTTCCCATGACATCACCGAGCGCAAGCTCGCCCAGGAGGCCCAGCGCATCGCCGCCACGGCCTTTGAGTCGCAGCAAGGCATGGCCATTACCGACGCGCAGCGCGTCATCCTGCGGGTCAACAAGGCTTTTACCAGGATTACCGGCTACGGTGCGGAGGAAGCCGTTGGCCAGACCCCGCGACTGCTTAACTCAGGTCGCCACGACGCCGCTTTTTTTACCGCCATGACGGCATCGCTGCGGCAGCAGGGCGTATGGCAGGGCGAAATCTGGAACCGGCGCAAGAACGGCGAGATCTATCCCGAATGGCTCAACATCAGCGACGTGCGTGACGATGCCGGTCAGGTAACCCACTATGTGGCGATCTTCGCCGACATCAGCGAACGCAAGATGGCGGAAGAAAAGATCAACACCCTGGCCTTCTATGACCCGTTGACCCATCTGCCCAACCGTCGCCTGTTGATGGACCGGCTGGCGCAGACCTTGACCACTAGTGCCCGTCATCTGCGAAAAAGCGCCTTGCTGTTTATCGATCTGGATAACTTCAAGGCACTCAATGACACTCTGGGCCATCTCCAGGGTGACGTTCTGCTGGCACAAGTAGCGCAACGTCTGCTCACCTGCATCCGGGAAGGAGACACGGCGGCCCGGCCCGGCAGTGACGAATTTGTGGTGATCCTTGAAGACCTGGGCAAAAATGAACTCGAAGCGGCCACCCATACCAGGGTGGTGGGCGAAAAGATACTCGCCGCGCTGAACCGAGACTACCAGCTTGATCACGGCGTTCATCACAGCAGTGCCAGCATTGGCATTACCCTGTTTGGTGGTGGCCCGCCGGAGAGCAGCGAGGAGCCACTAAAGCGCGCCGAACTGGCGATGTACCAGGCCAAGGCGGCCGGGCGCAACACCATGCGTTTCTTTGACCCGCAAATGCAGGTCGACGTAACAACCCGGGCCACCCTTGAGGCTGATTTGCGTGAGGCGGTTCTGCACCGCCAGTTTGTGCTCTATTTCCAGGCACAGGTCGTTGGCCTGGACCGCGTAACCGGTGTCGAAGCCCTGGTGCGCTGGCAACACCCGCAACGCGGCCTGGTGTCGCCCGCTGAATTTATCCCGCTGGCAGAAGAAACCGGCCTGATCCTGCCGTTGGGGCAATGGGTACTGGAATCGGCTTGTGCGCAGATTGCGCGGTGGGCGACCCGGCCCGAGATGGCGCATCTCACCATAGCGGTCAATGTCAGTGCCCGCCAGTTCCACCAGAAGGATTTCGTTGACCAGGTGCTGCGCGTACTTGCGCAGACTGGCGCCGATCCCAGGCTACTCAAACTGGAGCTGACCGAAAGCATGCTGGTGGAAGATATCGAGGACGTTATTGCCAGGATGAGCCGACTGAAGGTGAAAGGCGTCAGTTTCTCGCTGGATGATTTCGGTACCGGGTATTCCTCGCTTGCTTACCTGAAGCGTCTTCCCCTCGATCAGCTCAAGATCGACCAGGGTTTTATCAGAAACATCATCAGCGACCCGAACGATGCAGCAATTGCCCGGATGGTCATCGCGCTGGCCGGCAGTCTGGGCCTGTCGGTGATCGCTGAAGGGGTCGAAATTGCGGCCCAGCGCGAGTTTCTTTCTGCCCTCGGTTGTCACGCCTGCCAGGGCTATCTCTTCAGCCGGCCGCTGCCTGTGGCTGAATTTGAGACCTATGTGCAGCGCCACTGCTGACCGGTAGCGGCCATTCGCGCCGCCTGACGGCGAGTCACGCGTATCAACATCGCAAACGACTTGTTGGCCCGCTTGGCCCGCTCAACGGCCGAAAAGAAGCGGTCGGCCAGCAGAATACGGTTGCCCAGTCCGGTCAGGCTGTCGTGGCTGGCCTGCGCCAGCAGCGTTGGCATGGCCTTGGTGGCACCCGCCGTAACTGCCACCCCGGGTGCTGCCAGCCGGGTGCTGCAATGGCGCTGGAAGGTAAGCCGCGTCCTGGAAACAGCCGACATGCAGGACAAAGCGGCGGACGATCACGCAGCGCGGGTTTATGTCTTTTTCGATGTGCCGCTGAATTCCCTGTCATTTCTGGAGCGCAACAAAATCAAACTCGCCCGGCTGCTGGCCGGCCCCGATGTGCCAACGGCGGCGTTGTGCTACGTATGGGACAACCGGCACCGTGTCGGCTACAGCGCCTGGAGCCCCTACACCCAGCGCGTGCGCAAAGTTGTACTGCAGAGCGGTGCGGCGCATGCCGGTCAATGGATGAGTGAAGCGCGTGATGTGGCAGCCGACTTTCGCGCCGCCTTTGGATTCGACGCCCCGGCGATCACCGGCGTTGCCGTCGGCAACGATACCGATAACACAGCCGAGAGCGTCAGCGCCTGGTTTGGCGACCTCAGTTTTCGTCAATAAGCCGCTGGCACTGATGCAACGGGCCAGCGCGACCGGATGTGGTTCAATAGCGTTGGCCCGAGAGCCCCGTTATCTCCAAAAATATTTTTTGCAAAGTTATCGATGAAAATCTCTTTTTTGACTGGCGCTGGTTTGCTGGCGGCAGCGCTAGGCGCTCAAGCGCAGGAAACCGGCCTGCCACTTTGGGAAGCGGGCCTGCTGGGTGGTATTGCCACGACGCCGTCCTATCCGGCGGCGTCAGACCGCACCGCGCGCGCGCTGGTGCTCCCGTTTCTGGTCTATCGTGGTGAAGTTCTGCGAGCCGACAGAGAGGGTTTCGGTGCCCGACTGGCTCACACCGACAACCTTGAATTCGATATCGGCTTTGCAGCCTCGCTGCCTGCCCGGTCTACCGATACCGAAGCGCGCCGGGACATGCCAGATCTGGGCACCTTGATCGAGTTCGGTCCGCGTCTGAAAATGACGTTGGCGCGCCCCGGACCAGGCAGTCGGGTGCGACTCGAAGTGCCACTTCGCGCCGTGCTGGAATTCAACAGTGGTGTGCATGGACAGGGCGTGGTGTTCGAGCCTGAACTGATTTACGAAACCCGTGATGTCGGTACCGGCTGGTCGCTGTCGGCGAGCGGCAGCCTTGTCGTTGGCGAGCGCAGGTTGAACAACTATTTTTATGGCGTTGCACCCCAGTTTGCCACTGCCAACCGTCCGGTTTACGAAGCACAAGCCGGAATCCTTGCCACCCGGCTGGCTTTGAGTGCATCCAGGGACCTCAGCGCCGATGTGCGCGCCTTTGGCTTCTTGCGATTCGAGAGTTACGCCGGATCAGCCAACCAGGGCAGCCCGCTGCATCAGCAATCCAGCGGAACCTCGGTCGGGTTCGCGCTGGCCTGGACACTGGGGCGCTCCGAGCGCCGTGCAGCAAGCCAGCCGTGAGAATGCGCTTTGTTGAAGTACTTTTTTGTGGCGTTGATGCTCTTCGGAGAGTTACCGGCCATGGCGACTGAAGAACCAAGTCCAGCACTTGAGTAGCCCCCAGCTCGCGCTACAACCCCCCTGGACCTTGCCAATGTGGCGGCGCAACGAAGTTGTGATCGAAGTCAATCTCTGAGGGCGATTCGCGCGCCGTGGCAACCGCTGACATTCTGTTTCCAGCGTTTCGTCGCACGCCAGATGCGCTGCGCCGCGTCACCGCTCTATAGTTGCGCCATGAATCTGAAGCTTCTGCTGCCGCAAACCTGTTTAAGGAACACAGAATGAGTCCTGCCATGAACCCGGAAACGATTGACCGGCTGGCCCGTCGGCGTGCCGGCCGAAAAATGGGCTGGTACCTCCACGCGTTTGTTTTTATTGCCGTGAACACCGGTCTTGCCTTGCTGTCGGGCTTCACAGGTCGGCACTGGGCTGTTTTTCCGGCCTTTGGCTGGGGGCTGGGCTTGCTGATCCACGGCCTGGTGGTGTTTGTCGCGCCGGCCGGCGACAACTTTCGCGAACGACTGGTACAAAAAGAACGCGAACGCCTGCAACAGCAGCAGGACAAACCGTGACGCTGCCGGTGTCCGTCCCGGGCGGCCCGTCGGGTGCGCTCTGGCTGCTGCAGCGCAGTCTGCCGGGGTTGACGGTGAACACCGTGATTGCCCTGGGCCTGACGGCTTTTGGTGACGGTGATTTTGGCAGCAACATGGTCTACTCCCACAGCATTGGTCTGAGCATCTGGTTGCTGATTGAACTCGGACAACACTGGCTGGTCAGCAACCGCGCGCTGCACTGGCGACGCCTGTACCTGATCGTCCCGCTGGGTGTCACACTGGGTTACACCGCCGGACTGTACGGCGCAGCATGGCTGCTCAATCACCCGACAGCTGGCATCTGGTCGGAACAGCCGCGCCAGGTCTTCGGTTACCTGCTGATGAGCTTGATGGCCGGTGGCGCCCTGACCTACTATTTCATGAGCCGGGAGCAACTCGCCAGCGCGCGCGAAGACATGGCACACGTCAGCGCCCAGACCGAAGCCGCCCAGCGCCACGCGGCGCAATCGCAATTGCTGCTGCTGCAAAGCCAGCTCGAACCGCACATGCTGTTCAACACACTGGCCAACCTGCGCGCCCTGATCGGCAGCAACCCGCTGGCCGCCACCGATATGCTGGACCGGCTGATTGGCTACCTGCGGGCTACCTTGAACAGCTCGCGCGCTACCTCCCACACGCTGCGCGCCGAGTTTGACCGTCTGCACGATTACCTGGCGCTGATGGCGGTGCGCATGGGACCGCGCTTGCAATACACGCTGGACCTACCCGAAGCGCTGGCCGGCCTGCCCATGCCGCCATTGCTTCTGCAACCGCTGGTGGAAAACGCCATCAAACACGGGTTGGAACCGAAGATCGAAGGCGGCAGCATTACCGTGCGGGCACACCACGCAGCAGGCCAGCTGACGCTCGAAGTGCGGGACACGGGCGTTGGCTTGCCGGGTGCGGTTGCACCGAACGAAGGTTTCGGCCTGCTCCAGGTGCGGGAACGGCTGGCGACTGCCTACGGTACTCGTGGTGCTATTAAATTAGTAGCTGTCGACGCATTGTGCACGGTGGCTAGCGTTACTTTTCCTTGTGAAATTGAGACTTGACATGGATTCTTCAAACAGTCCGACAGCCCTCATCGCCGAAGACGAACCGCTGCTGGCTGCAGCGCTGCAAAGCGAGCTGGCCAGCGCCTGGCCGGAGCTTAAGGTTGTGGCCGTCGCCGGTGATGGTGCGTCCGCCGTTTCGCTGGCATTGCGGTTCAGGCCCGATGTACTGTTTTTTGATATCCGCATGCCAGGCATGAGCGGCCTGGAGGCGGCTGCCGAGCTGGCAGACCACTGGAACACCGATGCCCGGCCCGGCACCCCGTTCCCGGCACTGGTCTTCATTACCGCTTACGACCAGTACGCCATGGCCGCTTTCGAGGCCCAGGCGATGGACTATCTCCTCAAGCCGGTAGAGACCGTCCGTTTGCAAAAAACAGTATCAAAAGTGAAGCTAAGCCTTGCCAGCCGTGCACAGACAGCTATCAATTTTGAAGCAACACTGGCGCAGTTGCATGGTTTGCTGGCGACCGCAGCACAACCGGTGGCCAGCCCGTTGAAGGTCATCCAGGTCGGCGTCGGCAGCACCATCCGGTTGGTAGCAGTGGCCGACGTGCTTTATTTTGAAGCCGCCGACAAATACGTGCGGGTGCTGACGGCAGAACGCGAGCACCTGATCCGCACACCGCTCAAGGAACTGCTGCCCCAGCTCGACAGCAACCTCTTCTGGCAGATCCACCGCGGCACGGTGGTCAACAGCGCCCGCATTGACAGCGTCACGCGCGACGAAGCCGGCAAGCTCGGCGTGCTGCTGCGCGGACGCCCGGAAAAACTGCCGGTCAGCCGCGTTTACGCCCATCTGTTCAAGGCCATGTAGCGTCGTTACCGGCCCGCGCGTTGCCGGTGAGCGGCAGGCCGGTCGCAGCCAGACCCGCAAAAACAGCCGCTGGTCGCATGCCGGCGCGATCCGTCGCATGGTGCTTGAACCCTACTGGTGCGCTTCCTAAACTCTCCCCCACATCGCCGCATATAGCGGTTCTGAAGGAGCATGAAATGTGGAACGCAATGAAAACCAGGTCACTTGTCGGCGCGCTATTGATCACTGCCACGATCCAGGGTGCGCTGCTGCGCGGGATGAACGAGATGGCTGTTGCCGGCGTTTCCAGCGGCACGCCTGTGACCGCCGGCAGCCGGGTCACCACAACACCTGAGCCGGCAGTTCCTGAAGCGGGTTACGTGACGCTGGAACCGGTGCTGGTGGTGGGCCGGCGCCAGACGTTCGCGACGGAACAGGCCAGCGCTTCAGAAATGCCAGGTGCGTGCAGCCCGAAGGCTGCCACTGCCACTGTCATGAACAACCAGAAGAACGGTGCAGCCAGTTATTGCTGAGCGACGCCGCTCAGATCGGGACTTCATAGGCCTGGTTGCTGCGCACCCAGGTCGCCAAACCGGCCTTGATGTTCTTGGCCTGCCAGGCGGCGAAAGCCGGGGCGTTATTCCGGAGCACTTGAGCAAGGCCATCAAATCATCGGTACCATCACTGCACCGAAAATTTGAAATTGGTCTTCGTTATCCACCAAGGAACGTCCCATGAACCTGTCCAGCCCTCAAGCGCCCACCGGCAGCGCCTATTCGGAGTTGCGCCAGCATGAAGTGCGCAAGACGCGGCTGCTCATGATTGACGGCAATCTGAGCGCCAACTCGCGTACCGCCGAAGGCGGTATCAGCGCCCGCGTCTATCACGACGGTTATTGGGGATTTTCCTCGGTGCCCGGCGGCGCCGTGGACAGCCAGCGGGTTGCCAATAAAGCGCGCCAGAATGCGTTGGCGATGGCGCGTTTTGGCGCCCAGCCGTCGCTGAGCCTGCCCGGCGGCAGCTACCGCGGCGAACACCGCTTTGCCGGACGTCCCGAGTTGACGCCCAAAGAATGTATCGAGCACCTGGCCGAGCTGCACGCCTGGTGTGCGCAGCACTATCCGGCACTGAAGTCAACCCGCTTCCTGCTGGCCGATGAGCACCACAGCAAATGGCTGGCAACCAGCCAGGGCGGACAAAGCCTGAGCAGCATCCAGCGCGCCCTGTGCTACATCCATTTCACTGCTGAAGACGCGCAGGGCAAGCCGGTGGAACTGTTCGAGCCCATTTCCGGCAAAGGCAGTCTGGCCGATCTCGACTTGTCGATTGACACGCTGGCGCCCGTCTTCGAGCGCCTGCATGAGCACGTGATGGCCAAACGTCATGCCGTGCCGGCCCGCGGTGGCCTGCACACCGTTGTCATGGCACCGGAGCTGGCGGGCATGCTGGCGCACGAGGCCATGGGCCACCCGTGCGAGGCCGACCTGGTGCTGGGCGGCGCCGTCACACGTGACCTGGTCGGGCAACCGGTGGCCAGCGAGCTGGTCAGCATGGTCGATTTCGCCCACACGTTTGACGGGCAGGAAGTCATGATCCCGGTCTATGCCGACGATGAAGGCGTGGCGGCGCGTGATGCCGTGCTGATTCAGGACGGCCGCTTGAGCGGCTTCATGAACAGCCGCGAAACCGCCGCCCGACTCGGTGCCGCGCCAACCGGCAGCGCCCGCGCCTACGGCCCCAACGACGAGCCGCTGGTGCGCATGCGCAATACCGCTATCCTGCCCGGCAAGCAAAAGCTGGCCGCCATGATTGCCGGCGTGGAAGACGGTTATTTGTTGCTGAAAACGTCCAATGGGCAAGCCGACTCAACCACCGAGTTCATGTTCGGCGTCAATCTGGCCTATGAAATTCGCGGCGGCGTTCTGGGGTCGGCCATCCGCGACACCACCTTGTCGGGCTCAGCCATCAAGGTGTTGCAAAGCGTCGACGCGGTGTCTGACGACATGTACTGGAGCTGCTCGGGCTACTGCGGCAAGAAGCAGCTCATGGTGGTCTCCATGGGCGGACCCGCCCTGCGCGCCCGCGCCCATCTGGGAGGTGAATGATGGACACCCGACCCGGCATGATGAAACTCCGCATTGCGGCTGAACAGGCACTGGCCCTGATGCGCTCGCAGGGCTTTGAGCACGCCCAGGTCAGTGCGTCGTGCAGCCAGCAAGACGAGCTCAACATTGCCCACAACCAGGCCAGTCTGCTGCGCAGTTGTGAAACACAAAAAATAACGCTGCTCGGACTGATTGATGGCCGCAAGGCCAGTACCGAGCTGACCGACTTCAGCGTCGATGCCCTGCGTGACCGGGTGGCCAGCCTGTTTACCGACGCCAGCGTGGCGCCGCAGGACGCCGCCAACGCGGTATCGGCCGGGCAACAGACACGCCTTGAACAGGGGCCACAGACTGCCGACCCGTCGCTGCTGGCCGACAAGGTGGCCGAGTTGCTGACTTTTCGCGCCAGCGAGACCCCGCTGATGATGGTCGACGAAGGTCTGGCCGCCCACAGCCTGATGCAAAACCACACACTCACCAGCGGCGGCAGTGATTTGCGCTCTAGCCTGGGCTGGTACTCGCTCAGCGCTTTTGGTACCGCACGCGAGGGCAAGCAGTCGAGCTCGTTCAATTACGCCGGCGGCGAGTGCCATGACTTGCGCAGCGGCCCGGCGGAAGGCTTTTTTGGTATTGGCGACATGCTGCGCGATACCTCGCGGCAAATCCACACGCAACCCATTGACGCCAAATTCCAGGGCGAGGTGCTGCTCACCCCCACCGCCGTGTCCGACCTGCTGAGCTGGTTGCAGGCACAGCTCAGTGACATGCCCTTGATTTCCGGCAGTTCGCTCTACCGCGATCAGGTTGGTGCCATCATCGCCTCGCCGCTGCTGAACCTGCGCAGCCGCTTTGATGCACCCGGGGTTGCCGCCGTGTCGAGCGACGCCTTTGTAACACCGCCGCTGCAGGTTGTGCAGGCCGGCCGCCTGATGACGCTGACGCCCTCGCTCTATGCCAGTCGCAAGACCGGTCTGGCCCATGTGCCGGTGGCCAGTGGCGGCTGGGAGATTGCTGCTGGCAGTACGCCACGCGCCGAAATGCTGGCGGCGGTGGACCGTGGTGCGCTGGTCGGACGCCTGTCCATGGGCAATCCGGCGCCCAATGGCGACTTCTCCGGCGTTATCAAGAACAGTTTTTTGATCCGCGCCGGTGTGGCCGGAGAGGCGCTATCGGAGGTCATGATTTCCGGCAACATCGCACAAATGCTGCGCGATGTGCTGGCCGTGAGCTGCGAGCAAATTGACTACGGCAGCCTGCTATTGCCCTGGTTGCGCATCGGCAAACTGCATTTCTCCTGACCGTCCGGGCTACCGCCTGGCCCGCCAGTGCCAGCGCAATTTTCAGATTAGACTGACTGACATTCTATTTTTGTGACTGGAGATGATGATGCGCGTTGTATACAAGATTTTGACCCTGGCCTTCGTCTTTGCCGCGCAGGCGGCAACCGCCGCAAGCGTTGTCGAGTTATGGGACCAGGTGCAGGCGCCACCGGCACCCAAGCTGGCAGCACCTACCGTGAAAGCCGCCAGCACCGCCTTGTTTCTGCTCGATATCGAGCAACTGACCTGCAATCAGGAGGGCCGCCCGCGCTGCGTTGCTGCGGTGCCGGCGATGGCCAAGTTCCTGGAACGGGCGCGCAATGCCCACCTGCCCGTCTTTTACAGCAACACCAGTCGCGGCTCGCGCGAAACCATGCTGGCGCCGGTTGCCCCGCGCGATGACGAACCGATTGTCAAGGCCAGCGTCAACAAGTTCTTTGGCACCAAGCTGGAGGAGTACCTGAAGGCCAAAGACGTGAAAACCGTGATCGTCTGTGGCACCAGCGCCTCGGGGGCAGCACTCCATACGGCCATCAGCGCGGCCGAGCGCGGCTACCAGGTGGTGCTGCCGGTAGATTGCCTGCCGGGAAGCAGCCTTTATGAAGAACAGGCCACTGTCTGGACCCTGATCAACGCGCCTGGCACCGGACGGGCCGTCACCGCCACGTCGCTGGAAGCCATCAGGATCGAATAGCCGCGCTTCCCCCCGGAAGCCCTCAAAACGTCCAACTGGCGGCCACATAAGCGATGCTGCGTAACGGAGTTTGCAGCAGCATCGAGCTGGCCGGTCCAGCGTAACGGCGCAACCCACCCTGCATTTGCAGCCGGTCACCCTGCCAGATCAGCGACGCCGTTGTCACCCGGGCCTGGTCCACCGGCAGGTAAAGCAGGTCCAGCGCCGGTTGCCAGGCCTCGTGCTGCCAGCTGGCCCGCAGAAAAATGTTGTTGCGCAGCATGCCGGGCGCGCTGGAGTCCCACCACGCTTCAGCCAGCAGGCTGAGCTGGCTTTGGCTGGTCCAGGTGCCGCCCAGCAACAGTTGCTGCAGGCTGCGCCCGGTGCGCAGCGAGCCGTGCAGTTCCATCGCATCGCTGGCGACCCAGGCGGCGGCAGCGCCAACACTGGCGCCACTGTGTGCGCCGACACGGGCAAAGCCATGCCAGTCGACGGCACCCGCGCGCTGGTAGACACGCGCCGCCAGCGCCGGTTCCTGGGCTGGCGCTGCATCGCTTGACGCGGTGGGGTTGACCCAGACCCAGGACCAGGCAGTGCTGGCACTGAAATGCTCGGCCATCAGCAACGGCCGGCCCTCGGCGGTACTGCTCAGCAAGGTGCGGCGTTCTTCACGCTGCACCATGTCGTTGGGACGAAAACCGTAGCCAACATCCCAGGCCACAATTTTCTTGCCGGCACTGAACTGCCAGGCACCGCCGTCATGCGAGGCGTACAACTCGTTGACCCAGGCCCGGTTCCCGGTGGCCCCCTGCTCCGGTCGCTGTAGTTGCAGCGTGACGACGCCCGTCAAGCCCTGGCCACTGGCGCGCAGCTCGGTCTCAAGCGCCGTCTGGGTCGTCAGCGCGTCAATCGCCTGCAACCGGACCTGGCCGCCCAGCGTTGCGCTGCCGGCCGGCGTTTGCGCCCAGCCCAACCCCGCACCAACCAGCCCCATGACAGCTATGAACAGGCGACGCATGGCTTACTCCAGCGGCGGGTTGCGCACCAGAAACATCGGGTTCAGCCACTCCGGCGGCACCTGGCGTTCCTTGCGGCTGAGGTAACGCACGTGCGTGGTCTTGTGGTTGCTCACCTGGTCGGAGAGCACCATCTCCAGCACCATGGTTGGCGCACCTGGCTTGTCCATGACAAAGTGCGCCTGTTTGGCCAGCTTGTCAGACAGCACATACAGGTCGGCCCGCACCGGTTCGCAGCGCGTCTTGCCAATCCACAGCTCGATGCGCTGGTAGGTCACGCCTTTACGGCTGGCGTTCAGACTCAGGTGCAGACAGGTTTGCTTCGCCGCGCCACCGGCGGCGTCGCAGGGCTCTTCGCCAACCAATTTGCCGCTATAGTCCTCGGCCCAGCTCATGGTGGCAATGTCGCCGGTGGAGGCATCTCCCAACAACTTTTGCATCGGCGTGATGCGCAGCGGTCGCTGGCTATTGGGCATCAGCAACCAGAAGTCGTCGCCCAGCATCAGCACCTTCTGCCCGGCCTCGGCCGGACTTTGCATCAGCACCAGCGACTGGCGTCTGGCCTGCGCAAACACCTTGTAGCGGCGCTCCTTGTCGGGCGAGCCATCGGCGTTGACCACATTGATTTGCGTTTCCACCTGCAGGTTCTCGGCACTCATGCGGAACTTGTCGGTCGCCTTGAGCAAAGCAGTCACATCCTGCGCCTGGGCCGCCAGCGCCAGCAAGGTAAAAGTTGCGCTCAAGAGAGTTTGAATTGGTTTCATATAAAGCCTTTAATCGGTTGCGGACAGAGCTGGTTTCACGTATGCGCCAGCGCATCAACCACCGGCATGTTGACCGTCTTGCGCGCGACCCAGACCGAGGCCAGCACGGTCAGCGCCACCATGGTCAGCAGCGTCGCCAGGTACATGGTCAGGTCAAACGAGATGATGAGCGGATAGCCTTTGGATTGCCCGGGTGGTGGCGGCATTTCCATGGGCACGACCAGCAGAAACACGGTGACCGCGATCGCCACGACGGCTCCGGCCATCGCACCCACACCGCCCAGCACCATACCCTCCAGCCCAAGCGTGCGCAACAATTGCGACGGTAGCGTGCCCAGGGCGCGCAAGGTGCCGATTTCACGCGTGCGTTCAATTATGGCCATGGCCATCGCATTGGTCACCACAAACACCACAATCAGGCCAATGATGAGGCCTAGCGCGCCGAAGATGCGGTTGTAGAGGTCTTTTACCGACTTGTAAAAGAAGGCCTGATCGAGCCACGTTTGCACCGTCAACGCCGGGTTGGCGCTGGCAAAGCGCTGCCGTGCGGCGTCGGTCATTTCCATGCGGGCCAGAAACACACCCAGACTGGAAACGCGCTGGGTGTTGAGCAGCTTTTGCGCCGTCGTAATGTCGGTGTAAATGAAGCGTCGGTCCATATCCGGCACGCCGGTAGAGAAAGTACCTTTCACACGCACGTCCATGGCATTCAAAGCCCCCTCAGTGGTGCTGGCCAGCAGGGTCAGACTACTCCCCGGTTGCGCCTTGAGGCTTTTTGCCAGACCTTCACCGAGCATGACTTCCGGGTCTTTGCTGCCGCTGGACAAAACCTCGCCGGCGGTGACGGTCAGAAACGGACCTTTCACGGCAAACTCGCTGTCGGGGTCAATGCCGGTGGCCATCATCACGGTGGACTTCTCTCCATTGCTGATCAAGCCGCTGAACTCGACGCGCGGCAGCACCTGGCGCACCTGCGGGTCGACCAGCAGGCGGGTACGCAGTTCGCCGGCGTTGTCCAGGCCATGTTGCAGCGGTATGTCCTCGTCCTTGTTGAACTGATCAGGCTTGCCGATGATCAGGTGGCCGGTGCTGCGCGCCGCCATTTCTGACAAACCCTGGTAAGTGGACAGGGCAAAACCACCAGCCACCAGAATGGCCGCCGTGCCCAGCGCGGCAATCGACACCGTCACCAGCGAACGGCGCCGGTTGCGCAAGGTGTTCTGCACGGCAAATTTCAACCACACCGCGGAGATCATTGCAACCTCCCGTCCAGCAAGGCCAGCACACGGTCGCAGCGACTGCTCAAGCGGCTGTCGTGCGTGGCAATCACAAAGGCGGCCCCTTCTGCGTGACCGAGTTCGCGCATCAGTTCGAGCACCTGGTCGGCGGTGTGCGAGTCCAGGCTGGCGGTGGGTTCATCGGCAATGACCAGACGCGGGCGCTTCACCAGCGCCCGTGCAATGGCCACGCGCTGGCGCTGACCGCCCGACAAGGCGTCGGGCCGGTGCTGTGCGTGTTCCAAAAGGCCGACCGCCTTGAGCTGGGCGGCGACACGCGAGCGGCGCTCTGGCGCAGGCACGCCAGCAATGAACAGCGGGTAGTCCACGTTCTCGGCCACCGTCATCACCGGCACCAGGTTGAAGTTCTGGAACACGTAGCCCAGCGCGTCGCGGCGCAACAGCGTGCGCTGCGCTTCGTTCAAGCCGTTGACTTTTTTGCCGCCCAGCACAACGTCGCCCGAGTCTGGCGTGTCAATCAGGCCGCACAGGTTCAGGATGGTGCTCTTGCCGCTGCCCGAAGGTCCGGTCAAAGCCAGCAGCTCGCCGGGGCGCACGCTCAGGTCAATGCCCTGCAGCGCGGGTATCACATGCTCGCCCAGGTGGTAGGTTTTGTGAACACCGTGCAACTCCACCACGCACGCTGCGCTGGCGCTCATGATGCCAGCGCCTTGAGCTGGGCACGGGCTGCCTCTGCCTGCGGCGCCCGGGCCTGAATCACGTCGTTCAGGAATTTGCGGGCCTCGTCAAGGCGTTTTTCCCTGGTGGCAAGACTGGCACTGGCCAGCCACACATCACCGCGAAAGCCCAGCGGGCTGGTGGCGAACAAGGGGCTTGCCAGCACCTCCTGCAACAGCCTGGCACCGCGCGCGCCGCGGTTCATGAAGCCCGGTACCACCAAAAAAGTGTTGGCCGCAACAAAGCGCACCTCCAGCGCCGCCGGCACGTCGTGCTGCAGCGGGGCGCTGTGGGCCGGCGTCAACAAGGCCAGTGACTTGTCCAGCAGCGCCATGCCGTCTTCGGCGTAGCTCATCTTTTTCCAGGGCAGCCAGGTGGTAGTGGCTTTCATGGCGGTGGCCGCGCCAGCGTAGGCCATCAGCACCGGGTTGGCCGGTTCGATTTGTTGCAGCGCGGCAAAGGCGCTGGCCGCTTTTTCAATGGCGCTGCCATCGCCCCGAGTGGCTTGCAGAAATTGCACGAAGGCTGGTTGAAACTGGGCGTCCGGCACAGCTTGCGCCGCAGTGGCCAGCAGCGCCGCAGCGCTCACGGCCAGCCAGCGGCGGGTAAAACGGGAAAACAGTGGGTGGGTCATGGGCAAGTCCTCTTGAAGAGAAATAATGGGAACGGGCTGAAGCGTAGTCAGCCCGTTCTCCCCATGCACCCCGATTGCGACAAAACCGTCTGTCGCTGGCGTGAAGCGCCTGAAAAACGGCGCGAGGTTAAACCAGTTTAGTGGCGTGGGCCCTGGTGTTCGTAGTCCGGGCGGTCGCTTTCATGGCGCTCCTGCCAGTGACGCCAGCCGCGACGCTGACCGGGGTAACGCCAGTCAGGCTGAACATACTGCACCGGCGCCATGTAAACCGGTGCCGGGCGCAGGTAAACCGCCGGGCGCGGTGCGACATACACCGGACGCGGCTGGCGATACACCGGCTGATAGGACGGCTGATAAGTCGGCTGATAGTAGGGCTGGTAACTCTGCGGGTACACAGGTTGGACCTGGTACACCGGCTGGTAGCGCGGCTGCACCACCACCTGGGGCGCGTTGCTGAAGCCTAGTTGTACATCGGGTGAAGACAAGCCCACCGACCAGTACACCTCCTGCGCCTGGGCTCCAGCGGCGCCCAAAGCGGCCATGGCCACGCCAGCTGCCAGCACAAGAGAAAAAGCACAACGGTTGATCTTCATAAGAACGCTCCTTGTTGGAAAAACACAGCAGGCAACGGCTTGCCCTGTGCCTGTAACGCGGCTTGCCAGCGCCCGGATGGCAGCAAATGCGTCACAAACATTGCCAAAAGTAACCGGCGATTAAAATCGCCCAATGAGCCACTCCACACCTACCGACTCTGCCCCCCGCCCAAGCAACTTCCTGCGCCAGATCATTGAAGCCGATCTGGAAAAAGGCACTTATGCTGCCCGCCGGTGGGCCGGCAGCCCGGGCGACGCCGCGCACCACGCCCAGGGCGCGCTCGACCCGGCCAAGATCCGCACCCGCTTCCCGCCCGAGCCCAATGGCTACCTGCACATTGGCCACGCCAAGAGCATCTGCATCAACTTTGGCCTGGCGCGCGATTTTGGAGGCGTCTGCCACCTGCGCTTTGACGACACCAACCCCGAGAAGGAAGACATCGAGTACGTCAACTCGATTTGCGACGCCATCAAGTGGCTCGGCTTTGACTGGAACGGCAGCGCCACGGCAGCGCCCTACCAAGCCAGCGATTATTTTGACTTTATGTACCGCGCCGCCGAATATCTGATCGAGGTTGGCCTGGCTTATGTGGACGAACAAAGCGCCGAGGAGATGCGCGCCAACCGGGGCGACTTTGGCAAGCCCGGCGTCAACAGCCCGCACCGCAGCCGCACGCCCGCCGAGAACCTGACGCGCTTTCGCGAAATGCAGGGCGGCAAACATGAAGACGGCGCCATGGTGCTGCGCGCCAAGATCGACATGGCCAGCCCCAACATCAACCTGCGCGACCCGGCGATCTACCGCATCCGCCGCGCCACCCACCACAACACCGGCGACAAATGGTGCATCTACCCGATGTACACCTACGCGCACCCCATTGAGGACGCGCTGGAGCAGATCACCCACAGCCTGTGCACGCTTGAATTTGAAGACCAGCGCCCGTTTTACGACTGGTTGCTGGACCGCCTGTGCGAAGGCGGCCTGCTCGCCACGCCGCACCCGCACCAGTATGAATTTGCGCGGCTGAACCTCACCTATGTGATCACCAGCAAACGCAAACTGGCACAACTGGTGTACGACCACAAGGTAGAAGGCTGGGACGACCCGCGCATGCCCACCATAGTGGGCTTACGCCGCCGTGGCTACACGCCCGAAGCGCTACAACTGTTTGCCGAGCGCATTGGCGTGACCAAGAGCGACAGCTGGATCGACTACAGCACCCTGGAAGGCTGCCTGCGCGAAGACCTGGAGGCCAAAGCCCACCGCGGCATGGCCGTACTGAACCCAGTCAAGCTCATCATGACCAACTGGGACGAGGTGATGGGCGCTGGCCACCTGGAGCCCTGCACCCAGCCCGCCCTGCCCCACCCGCCCGAAGGAAGCGAGCCGCCAGCCGCGCGCCACTTCACCATCGGCAAAGAGGTGTGGATTGACCGCGAAGACTTTGAAGAAGTGCCGCCCAAGGGCTACAAGCGCCTGTTCCCAGGCAACAAGGTGCGCCTGAAGGGCGGCTACGTGATCGAGTGCACCGGCTGCGTCAAAGACATCAACGGCGTCATCACCGACGTGCTGGCCGCCCTGGTGCCAGACACCAAGAGCGGCACCCCCGGCAGCGAGACCGTCAAGGTCAAAGCCGCCATCACCTGGGTGGGCGTGGCCAACGGCGTGAATGCCGAAGTGCGCATGTACGACCGCCTGTTCCTGGACGCACAGCCCGATGCGGGCGGCAAGGACTTCATCGAGAGCCTGAACCCGAACAGCTTGAAGGTGGTGACCGCGATTGTTGAGCCTTCACTGGCGAACGCGCTACCGGACCAGAAGTTTCAGTTTGAGCGGCATGGGTACTTTGTGGCGGATCGGGTGGATCACGTGCAAGGCACCAAGCCGGTTTTTAACTTGGCGGTGGGGTTGAAGGATAGTTGGGGGAAGTAATACCAGCTTCAATCATGTCGCTACTGAACTCAAATCAACCTTGTCCGTGCGGTAGTGCCACTAAATATAAGAAGTGCTGCAAAGGAAAAATTGATTGGGAAGACATCCTAAGAAAGAGGCCTTCTGACGGAATCCCACATCTCACAGTCCGTGGAAGAAACCTGGGATTTCTCAACCGGGTCGATTCAATACTAGGACTCTCCGGCACGCCTAATCCGCACTGGGGAAATGTGAAAGAGGCAATGTCTGTAAATGTCGTACGCGACATTGCAGAGGCTGTCACCCAATTCTGGCCAAAAAATACAGATGTTTCCGAAGCGCTGAAGCGCAGCAATCGCAGCAACATTGCTGCGCTGCATTTGGGCACCCAACAAAGCCCCGAATATGTTTTGAATACTGTGGCGCGGCATGCTTTGTATGCAGACAAAATTCTGATTTTCGACCCGATAGTTCATCCACTATCAGTAAAGCCCGAATTCAGCGCGCTGCACAACCCCCAGGAACACGTTTTCAACACGTTGAAGCATTTGAGGACTTGGTATGCCTTGTCACCCTGGATAGAGGCGGGAATAGTTGAACTAATTCGAGGGCCAAGTGATTTTGATCATCGACTCCAATGGGACCTAATAGTTCATGCTGAACAGCGTGGGAGCCGAGTCGAAAATCTAGACGGTGCGATTGCGCAAGATATCGAGAACCTGATGGAAAGCTCAGAGAGCAACGACTTGAAGTTGCTTTACGTGCTTGGCTTACCCGACCATCAACTCGCACAAATGTTTCTTTCCGCCGAGAAAAGTACATCAACTGTCGGTGTAGACGATTTCATTCGGTACGTGCGCTCAGAAGAACAGAAGCACCCATACTTCATAAAAGTTGAGGTGGACGGTAAGCGAGTGTCTCAAATTACAACTACCACTTCGGGAGCGTCTTACGCCGAAGGAAGTATGGTTGCTAACATAACAAATTCATATCTATTCACAGACTTACGATCTAGATGGATGGAAGTTCAAAACGACCGCGCAATTAGCGCGTCGGCACGCATCTGGGACCCGTTTTCAAAGGCGTTCTCTGACGCAAAGATTCCAACCTTTGAGAGCATTCCGCTTGAATTCGCCTTGAGGTTGCGGCAGGAGGGTCGACTTGACGCACTCAGGAGCTTCCTGCGCCAAGTATGGAAAGCCGGCCAAATCAGCGATTTTGATGAGCGCGAAGCTGCCATGTTTGCAGACAAATTCAAAGACGAGTTGCAAATTGCAAAATCTGAATGGACAAAGATTAACTCGGATTTAGTGAAATGGGTTGGAGCAGAAAGCTTAGTTGCGAGTGTCGCCGCCGCTTTCTCAACCGGTGAAATCATCCCTGCGGCGGGCTGGGCGTTAGCTGCGACCGCGCAAATTGCCAGTAGCACATTGAATCGTCATAACTTTAGAAAGCGATATCCAGCTGCGATGTTTCTTGGGATCAATAAATAAGGTCGATGAACTAAGGCACCACATATTAGGCAGTCGCACAACGTTAGGTCATCCCAACCATGCACCCCCAACCCATCCTCCACTTCTGGTTCGAAGAGCTAACCCCCAAGCAGCACTTCGTCAAAGACGCCGCACTGGACGAAACCCTTCGTGCGCAGTTTGGCGACAGGCTGGCTGAGATCGCGGTGTTGGACAAAACCTCTCGAACCGCGGAACACTACCAATGAATCCGCCCATCCTCTACGTATTCAACATCTCCCACTACTGTGAAAAGGCCCGCTGGGCGCTGGACCACTTTGGCATTGAACACGAGGCGCGTCACGTCATGCCGGGTGCGCACCGCATCATCGCAAAAAAGCTGGGTGCAAAACGCGGATCGGTCCCGTTCCTTCAGACGGACGACGGGGTCATTGCGGGGTCCTCGGCCATCATTGACTGGTGCGAAATTCACAACGCGGGCAAGCGGGCAAGTCTGTCAGGCGCGGACCCTGAAGCGGTGCGTGCCATCGAGAAGCGGTTGGATGACGTTGTGGGCGTTCATGTCCGGCGCTTCTACTATTCCGATGCCCTCATCAATGCACCTGCCTCCGTGCGCCCCATCTTTTCTGATGGGCTGCCGATTCTTCAGCGGGCCGCAGTGACGCTGGGTTGGTCGCGCATTGTGCCGCTCATGATCAAGGGCATGGATCTGGGCGTTGAGCAAGGCCGGCAATCGCGCGCATTGCTCGAAGCCGAGCTGGATTGGCTCGACGGCCTTCTGGCAGACGGGCGGCCTTATTTGCACGGGAACCAGTGGACCCGCGCCGATCTGACAGCTGCGGCATTGTTGGGGCCACTTGCAGCGCCCAAAGAGCATCCCATTACGGCAAAAGCCTTTTTTCCAGGCACAGTGCTCAAGGCAATGAAAGATTGGGAAAACCGCCCCGCGTTGCAGTTTGTGGGCCGAATGTATTCGACCCACCGACTTTGAACATCGTGTTGGGCCATTCTCTCTGCCGGGCACAGTCTCGCGGTTGCTACTGATTTGGTAGCTGCCTTAGCACATTCCACGGGGGCTAGAGGCCGATTTGGCGGATAATCACTGCCCACCATGCCGCGCCGCAAGCACCACCACGTCTACGTCATCGAGCTCTCCAAAGACGTGCTCCTGGAGCCGCGCTTTCGCAAATGCAACCCCAACTACATCGACGGCAAGCCCTGCGTCTACGTGGGCATGACGGGTCTGGACCCAGACGTGCGCTTTGACAAACACAAGGCTGGCATCCAGGCCAACAGCTATGCGCAGAAATACGGCCTGCGCCTGCTGCCAGACCTGTATGAGGCCTTCAACCCCATGGGCTACAAAGATGCGGTGGACAGGGAGATTGAAATCGGCATCGATCTGCGCTCTGCGGGGTTTGGCGTGTGGCAGGCGTGAGTGCTTTGGCGTTTTGAATTGCTGCTCTCTTTGGAATCATTGCGCGCAAAATAGTGCCATGGCTGCTCACTCCCTCACGCCCATCCACACGGCCGTGCCCCTGCACGAAGGAGAGTGGGTGCCGGTGACGGTGGAGTTCGCCGCCAGCCTGCGCCGCCACGTGCCCTGCCCGCCTCAGCGCGTGGCACCCGGCACGCTGCGTGCCGTGCTGGACGCCGCACTGGTTGCGGCGCCCGAGCTGGCGCACTATGTGCTGGACGACCAGGGTCATATTCGCAAACACGTAGCCGTCTTTATCAACAAGAATATGGTTCTGAACCGCCAGAATATGGACCTGGCGGTAGCCCCGGGCGATGCCGTTCTGGTGATACAGGCGCTGACCGGCGGCTGAGCCCATAACCGAGGAGATTCCTGTCATGCAAAGCCTTCTGGTTGCCAGTCGCAAAGGTCTGTTCGTGGTTCAGGGCCAGGGCACGCAATGGGCCATTGCCGCCCATCACTTTGCAGGGGACCCTGTCACCCAGGTCCTGGTTGATCCGCGCAACGGCGACTGGTATGCCGCGCTGCGCATGGGGCACTTTGGCGTCAAGCTGCGTAAGAGCAGCGACCAAGGCACGAATTGGACCGAGATCACGTCCCCCGCCTTCCCGCCCAAACCCGCCGAAGGCCCATTCGCAGACGACCCCACGCCGTGGAATGTGGAACTGATTTGGAGTCTGGCGGCCGGGTCTGCCGCCGAGCCCGGCACCCTGTGGGCTGGATGCATGCCGGCGGGCCTGTTCAAGTCCGAGG
This sequence comes from uncultured beta proteobacterium, assembly GCA_963750815.1. Classification (GTDB taxonomy): domain Bacteria; phylum Pseudomonadota; class Gammaproteobacteria; order Burkholderiales; family Burkholderiaceae_C; genus Rhodoferax. The sequence goes on along the minus strand of CAVVRS010000002.1, from coordinate 1,828,282 downwards.
ATGGTGGCCAGAGCTGGGCTCTCAACAAAGCGCTGTGGGAAGACCCGCGCCGCCTGGGCTGGTTTGGCGGTGGCAATGATTACCCGGGCATGCACTCGGTGCTGGTCGACCCGCGCAACCCGCAGCACATCAGCATCGCCATTTCCTGCGGCGGCGTGTGGCAGACCATGGACGGCGGACAGAGCTGGACCCTGACCGCTGATGGGATGCACGCCGATTACCTGCCGGCCGACAGCGAGAACGACCCCAATACGCAGGACCCACACCGCATGGTGCAGTGCGCCGCGCAGCCCGATGTGCTGTGGGTGCAGCACCACTGCGGGCTGTACCGCTCCACCAATGGCGGGCGCCTGTGGACCGGGCTGGCCGCGCCCGCACCGTCGGCCTTTGGCTTTGCCGTGGCCTGCGACCCGGTGGACCCGCTGCGCGCCTGGTTTGTACCGGCGCAGGCCGACACGCACCGCTACGCCGTGAACGGAAAAATGGTGGTCAACCGCACGGACGATGGCGGCGCCAGCTTCAAGACCTTCCGCGACGGCCTGCCCCAACTGCACGCCTACCACCTGGTCTACCGCCACAGCCTGGAGCTGGCGCCGGACCGCCAGACGCTGGCCCTGTCATCCACTACCGGTGGCCTGTGGCTCAGCGCAGATGCCGGCGAGCACTGGCACTGCGTCTCCCGGGACCTGCCCCCAGTGGCGGCGCTGGGCTGGGTACCGCGTTAACGCAAAGGAGACTCCATGCAAGCCCAAGACATTCTCGATTTCTGGTTTGAAGAGCTGACCACCAAGCAGCAGTTCGTCAAAGACCCGGCGCTGGACGCGCTGATTCGCACCCGCTTCGGCATCACACTGGAAGCCGCCGCGCGATGTGAGCTGTGGGCGTGGCGCGCTACACCGCAGGGGCGGCTGGCCGAGATCGTGGTGCTGGACCAGTTCTCGCGCAACGTCTACCGCGACACACCACGCGCCTTTGCGCAGGATGCGCTGGCCCTGGTGCTGGCGCAAGAGCTGGTGGCCAGCGGGCAGGACCGCAGCCTGCCCGCCGCGCAGCGCGTGTTTGCCTACATGCCCTACATGCACAGCGAGTCCGAGCTGGTGCATGAGCAAGCTGCTGTGCTGTTTTCGCAGCCGGGCATGGAAGACAACCTGAACTTCGAGCTGCGCCACAAGGCCATCATCGACCGCTTTGGCCGCTTCCCGCACCGCAACGCGATTCTGGGGCGCAGCTCCAGCGTGGAGGAGCTGGCGTTTCTGAACGAGCCGGGGTCTTCGTTCTAGCCTGGCGGCTTGCAGTTGCTATTGTTTTGGTAGCTGCTTACGCAATATCAACGGTGGCTAGAGGCCTATTTGACACAAAAACTTCCGCTGCAGTTAAACTCAACCCCATGAAAGCCACATGGAACAACATCCTTATTGCCGAGAGTGACGACACCGTGGTGCTCGAAGGCAACCACTACTTCCCCGAGAGCGCGCTCAAGAAAGAGTACGTCACCTTCAGCAACCACAAGACCAGTTGCGCCTGGAAAGGCCAGGCCAGCTACTACTCTTTGCTGATCAACGGCGAGATGGTGACCGACGCCTTGTGGTATTACCCCAACCCCAAACCCGAAGCCGACATGGTGCGGGGCCGAGTGGCCTTCGGCAATGCCGTCAAGGTGGCGCCGTAAACCGCGTCGCCCCTCCGACCGCCCCCACGCTCATGACTGCGTTGGCTGAACCCCTGCTGTTGACCGACCGCGATGCACGCGGTGTGGTGACCCTGACGCTGAATCGTCCCGCCGCCTTCAATGCGCTGTCTGAAGCGCTGCTCGACGCCCTGCAGCGCTCGATCAACTTGCCGCCGACGATCAGGTTCGGGTCGTGGTGCTGGCCGGTGCCGGCAAGGCTTTTTGTGCCGGGCATGACTTGAAAGAGATGCGCGCCAAACCGTCGCTGGACTATTACCAGGCCTTGTTTGCCCAGTGCGGGCGCGTCATGATGGCGCTGCGGCAGCTGCCGGTGCCGGTGGTGGCGCGGGTCCATGGCATAGCCACCGCAGCGGGCTGCCAGCTGGTGGCAATGTGCGATCTGGCGGTGGCCGCCAGCAACGCCCGGTTTGCCGTCAGTGGCGTCAATCTGGGCCTGTTTTGCGCCACCCCCAGCGTCGCGCTGTCGCGCAACCTGGGGCGCAAGGCGGCCTTCGAGATGCTGGTCACCGGCGAATTCATGGACGCAGCGCAGGCGCAGCAGCAGGGGCTGATCAACCGTGTCGCCGCGCCCGATGCGCTGGACGCCGAACTGGAGCGGCTGGTTGCCAGCATCGCTGCCAAGCCGCGGGTGGCCATCACCATGGGCAAGCGGCTGTTTTACCGCCAGCTTGAGAACGGCATTGAAGCCGCCTACACCCAGGCCGCGCAAACCATGGCTTGCAACATGATGGACGCGGCTGCCCTGGACGGCGTGCAGGCGTTTATCGACAAGCGCCCGCCTCCAAACCCGGGTACGTAGCTGCGGCGGCAAACGGCGGCCTGTGATAGGGTGACGCCTTGACGTCGCAAAAATGGCAGAAAACTTTATGACTATTCTGATTCGTCGTGCCACGCTCCAGGACGCCGCAGCGTATGCCCGCATCATGGGCGACCCGGCGGTGTATCCGGGGCTCATGCAAATGCCTTACACCAGCGAAGAGCTTTGGCGCCAGCGCCTGGCCGACGTGGGTGTGCCGGGCAAGACCGATTTGCCGTTGGTGGCCGAAACGCAGGGTGAAGTCGTCGGTTCGGCCGGCCTGCACCCGGCCAGTGCGCAGATCCGCCGCCGCCACGCCTGGATGCTGGGCATCTCGGTGTTGCCGCAGGCGCAACGGCGTGGTGTTGGCACCGCGCTGATGCAGGCCTTGTGCGATTACGCCGACAACTGGCTCGGTGCACTGCGGCTGGAACTCAGCGTGTACACCGACAATGCGCCCGCCATCGCCCTTTACCGCAAGTTCAATTTCGAGATCGAAGGCACGCAAAAAGCCTATGCCTTGCGCAATGGCCAGTACGTGGACAGCCACCTGATGGTGCGCTTTCATCCCAGGCCACCGGGCGTGGCAGCGTGAATTGGCGCTGCGGCATAGAATCCGCCAAACTTCCCGCGCGCACTGGGCGCGCCAACTTTACCGGTACCTACCATGCCCCAACTCAAACTCTCCTATTTCGACATTCACGGCGGCCGTGCCGAGCCAGCGCGTCTGGCCCTGGCCATTGGCGGCATTGCGTTTGAAGACCACCGCTTTACCTTTCCCGAGTTTGCCGAGGTGCGTAAGGCCACGCCTTTTGGCCAGGTGCCCACGCTGCACGTGGACGGCGTGCTGGTGACGCAGTGCGATGCCATCAACCGCTACGTCGGCAAGCTCGCCGGCCTGTACCCGACCGACCCGTTCCAGGCGCTGCTGTGCGACGAGGTTATGTACGTGGTGGAGGAAGCGGCCGTCAAGATAGGCCCAACCTTCCGCATGACGGGCGACGCCCAGAAGGAGGCGCGTCTGGCGCTGGTCAATGGCCACATGCCGGTCTATCTGGGCTGGCTGCAAAGCCAGTTGCTGGCGCACGGCGGCGAATACTTTGCCGACAGGCGCCTCACCGTGGCCGATCTGAAAGTGTTTGTGGACGTGCGCAGCCTCAACTCGGGCCGGCTCGACCATGTGCCCACCGATCTGGTGGAAAAAGTAGCCCCGCTGCTGAACGCCCATATGCAGCGCATTGCCCAGACGCCGGCCGTACTGCAGTACTACGCCAAGTTTGGCGGCAAGTAAAACAGGGCCGCAATGGCACATCTAACAGGCCAGGTATCTGCTCACAGTGCCTGGGCTTGACAACACACCATGAAAAAACTCAAGGTCACCCTCCAGCTTGAAATGTCGGTTCCGGATGAATGGGAACTGGTTGAAACCTCCGAAGGGACGCCGGTCCTGAAAATGACAGACGGCCAGTTTCTCGACATCGCCATCGAGCCGCTATTTTCCAGTGACCCGGAAGAAACCTGGTCCAGCGCCGCAGACGAAGACGCCCTGAACGATATCCTTGACATGGTGGAAAGCGAAGAAGTGGCTTACGAGTTTGTTGTGCATTGAAGACGCTGGCCGACGGCGTCTGCCTCGCGTCTGCCTGACAGCTCAGGGCGGGTTCCCCTGCTGATACTGAAACACGTCGTCAAGTGGCCGGTCAAAGACTGCTGCAATCCGGAAAGCCACCTCCAGCGACGGTGAATACTTTCCGAGTTCAATGGCGTTCACTGTCTGGCGCGTCACATGGATGCGCTCGGCCAGGGCTTGCTGGGTCATCTCGCCGTGTTCAAAGCGCAGCCGGCGAATGGCGTTGGTGATGGTGATGTGGCTATCGCCCATGTCACACCGCGCGGCGGTAGTAAAACAAGCGCATGCCGTAGCGCAACAGCTCGGCAAGCCAGATCACCAACAGAATGCAGTGCGCAAATTGCCAGATGCTGAAGCCCATGTGCATGGTGCCGATGGTCAGAAACGCGCCTACCAGCAGCACAAAATAAGCCGGTGGTGTGGCGCGCAGGCGGATCAGGCGCTCGCGTTCGTCCACCGGTGTGTTGGCGTCCTGGGGCGAACGTAGGGCCAGCACGATGTGCGTTACGACCTGAATCACCACCAGCACCCCTACCAGCAGCCAAAACAGCGTGAAATAGTAGTACGGCCCGCCGGATTGGCTGCCGGTGACCAGGCCACGCCCGATCTCAAAGAAGTAGATAGCCAGCAAACACAGCGAGGCAAAACTGATCCAGTCGCTCTTTTCACGAAATGACATGATTGACAACCTCTAAGTAAAATATGGCTTACAAAATGTAAATCTATTTATACTTTATGTCAACTATTTTTTACATTCATGAATTACTTCACGCTACTCATGGTTCATACACCAGTAAGTCACCGGGCTGGCAATGCAGGTAGGCGCAGATCTTTTCCAGCGTGTCGAACCGCACGCCCTTGACCTTTCCTTGCTTCAGAAGTGACATATTGGCTTCAGTAATCCCGACATGTTCGGCCAGGTCCTTTGACTTGACCTTGCGCCGCGCCAGCATGATGTCGAGCTGAACAATGATGGCCATAACCTAGACGAAACGTTCGTTTTCTTCGGCAAGTATCTGCCCCTGTCCGATGATGTCGGCCATCAACCACACCAGTCCGGCAAAAAAGAGGGTGAACACATGGTCGAAGCTGACGCCCAAAACCAGCTGACGCGCGCCCGGCGGGTTATGTAGCGTCAACAACACAGAAGTCACCGCTCCCGCCGCAATAGCTGCCAGAGCAGCGACGGCCACCCATCCGGCAAAGCGACGCAACAGATCTGTAGCCCGTTGCGTAAACACATGACCCCGCGCAAACTGCTCGAAACATTGCTTGGCCTGCCAGACACCCGTCAACAGAAAAGCCAGTGGCACCAGGGTAATGGCGGCCGCAGCCACGCGTTGCCATGTTTGAAGTGGCAATTGAATGGACAAGGCGGGCAGATTACCCTGTGTTGCCAATTCCGGTGCGCTGGTGGTGGCCCAGAAATAGATCAGGACCAGTGGCATCAGTGTGACCAACGCTGTGCAAGCCAGCGCCATCCATCGGCTCAAGCGGCGAATTCTTTGCAAATGATCGACCCGAGACGGTACTGGCACTAAAGACATGAAAGCACCTTATTAAAGTTGTAGATTGACAATTTCTTTTTGTTTAATAATAATTATTAATTGTAAAACAACATATGTCAACCCTCATGAAACGAATTTTTGCTGGCCTTCTGGTTTCTGTCGTACTGGCTGCTTGCACCGGTGTACCCTTACGCTCGCTGCCGCGATTGCTGCAAATGCAAAGCGAGTTTCTGGACGCCAATCCGGCTGAGTTCATAGTGGCCCTGCAGGTTGATGCACGGCTGACTCCGCCTGCTGGCGCTGTGCCGATGCTCATCATCAAGGTTCAGCCGCGCGAACCTGGTGCATTTGAAGCAATTGACAAAAAGTTACCGCTGCAACTGGCGGTGGCGTCGATGTCCACCCTTGGCCTTGATGCGCCACCAGCCGGGCGGCGCTGGCTGATTTACAGTCTGCCTGCGCCAACCCAGATTGAACTTCTGCATATACAGGGCGCTATAAGAAAGGCTAAGGCCATGGCGCAAGGCAAAGGAGCCGGAACCCTGAGTATGGGTGTTGAGCAGGATTCGCTGGCGGTGACCGACCCCGTGTTGGCGAATACTCGCTGGGAAACATGGCTGCAAACCAGAACGCGCGACGGATTCTTTGAGGTGTGGTCAGGCACACCTGCCCAATTGCGAAAGGCGGCAGCAAAAACCCAGTAATTTCGGAAGAACCCTTTCAGCAATGATCCGGGATAATCCGGCACCATGAATCTGTTCCTGACTCTCTTCCCTCTGGGCTGGCAGCACTATCTGCTGGGTGGGCTGCTGGTGGGCAGTGGCGCGGCGCTGCTGTTTGTGCTGACCGGACGCATCGGTGGCATGAGCACGGTGTTCTCAAGCAGCTGGTCTTACCTGGTGCAGCGTCCATTTTTTCAGCAAGGCCGCTTTGTGGATTCGCGGGGCTGGCGTCTGGTGTATGCCGCCGGTTTGATCCTGGGCGCGCTGCTCTGGTGGCTGGGCTTTGCCGGCGGCAAGCCCGAAGCGACAGCAGTGCCGGTCTGGCAACTGCTGGTAGGCGGTTTTTTTGTGGGCTATGGGGCACGGCTGGGTAACGGCTGCACCTCGGGGCACGGCATTTGCGGGCTGGGCTCGCTGCAATGGCCCTCATTGCTGGCCGTGCTGACCTTCATGGCAACCGCGTTTTTGACGGCCAACCTGGCCACCCGGTGGCTCGCATGAGCGCTGCAACCCTGGCCCTGCCCCGTGCTCTTGCCACACTGGCAGCAGGCGCGCTGTTTGGTTTTGGCCTGTCGTACGCCACCATGATCCGGCCCGAAGTCGTATTGAGCTTTTTGCGCTTCCAGGACTTTGGCCTGATGCTGGTGATGGGCGGCGCCGTCATGGTGGTGCTGCTGGCCTACCGGCTGGCGCCGCGACTGCTGGCGCGGCCTTTGTTCGACGACCACTTTCACACCCATCCGAGCACCTGGAACCGCGACACCGTCGTTGGCGCCGCGCTGTTTGGCGTCGGCTGGGGCTTGTGCGGCGTCTGCCCGGGGCCGGCCATTGCAGGGCTGGGCACCGGCAACTGGAACCTGTTGTGGGCGCTGGCCGGTATTGCGCTGGGCGCACTGGTACAGGGACTCCGGGCGAAGTAGCCAGCCAGCAACACGCAGCGGCTACCTGATCACGTCACCAGTGGCCGGTTTCACGGTGGACTGGGCCTTGAGTTTTGCGGCATCCACCGCCTTGGAAGGTTTTACCGCGTCTTTCGGGGGTGCAGGACCATGGGCTGGCGGCGCCGGTTTCACCGGCGGCTTCACCTCGACGGCAGCTCTCAGGGGGACCACGCTTTGGCCCGCATCGGCGTTGTGCGCAATGACCAGTCGCCCCACAGCAGTTCCGGCACCTGATGCTTTGAACGCGACAACGAAATGACATTGACCTTGCGGAGGAAGTTTTTTCGGACAAGTGCTCGACACGAAGAAGCGCGCATCACCGGTCCTGTCGCAGCGCATGGCGAGCCTCGTACAGTACCCAGTTTGTAGCTGATGAAAATGTCACTCATCTGCACCCCTTGACTGACGTTTGCCCGAATGCGCCCTGGGTAATCCGGCAAGCATAGGACCAATGCCGGGCAGTGGCAAACGCTCCCGCCGGACAACCCCATTGCCAGGGTGGGTGCAATGGCGAAGTCGCTGGTCAAATTTGAGGTGGCATCAGATTAGCTATATTTTTTATAGCTGCCTGCGCTTATGCTGCGGCGTCTACAGCCCGTTTTATTCATAAAAACCGGCTTGAAACAGCATTCTGTACGCGTCACCTGGTTAGCGCAGCCGCGCCGGTGAGATACTTGGGCTACAGCAGTTCGAATTACATTCGTTAACAAGTCTGTCGCAAGCACCCGCTTCAGTTAAAGGATTGACCATGAAAACATACCTGAGTTTGTTCAACAGCGCCGCGCTGGCGGGCTTGCTGGCCTTGGCCGTCACCGGCTGTGGCGGGACCGCGCCACGCGCCAGCGAGGCGCCGCCCGCTGCGACGCCCACCGCGGCGGCGGCGGCCCCCGGCCGTGCCGCACCACCGACGTTTGGCAACCCGTCGCCGACGGCCGGCAGTTCAACCTCCAGCAAGGCCAATGCGGCGGCCGATGCGGCGGCCTACAAAGAGGTGAGCTATACCAACCAGAACAAGAAAGGCCCGGCGCTGGTGGTTATTCCCGGAGAAATCAAAAGCAGCCACGCGACGTTCACGCAAAAATTTTCCGCCAACAACATTGCCGACTTCGCCGAACTGGAGTTGTCGAACGCCAACTTTACCGTGCTCGAGCGCGCCAATCTGGGCAAACTGCTCAACGAGATCACGCTGGCTTACAACCTGGGCAACGTCGCCGCCGCACGCAAGACGATGCAGGCCGGCAAGCTCAAAACAACCAAGTGGATCGTCAAGTTTGACATCCTCAAGGCCGAGCAGATTGCGACCAACAGCAAGGGTTTTGACGGTCAGGCCATCGGCAACCTGATTGGCATTTTCGGCAGCGGCAAAGCCGGTGCGGCCGGCAGCACGGTGGTCGGTTCTGTCAAAACCGGCGACACCACCGGTGTCTGGCTGATCGGCATGCGCTACAAGATCATGAATGCCAACACCACCGAGCAGGTGGCGCAGGGTTACAAGGAACTGAAAATGGAAGTGGGTGCCACCAAGACCAGTGTCCTGGGTTTCTCGGAAGGCGCCGCTGGCGGTGTTGGACTTGACACCATGGTGCAGCGCCTGGTGCAAACCACCGTCTGGGAAATTGACGCCAAGTACAAGTAACTGGCCCGGGCGCGCCAGCGGGCTTCAGGCCGCAAGCGGCTGCGCCGCGATCTGGCGCAGCGCCTGTTCAAACACCGCAGCCGGTTGACCCCCCGAAATCAGGTGGCGGTCGTTGATGATGACGGCGGGCACTGAATGAATGCCTTGCGCCGTATAAAACGACTCGCGCTCGCGCACTTCAGCGGCGAATTCATCCCCAGCCAAAATGGCCTGGGCGCGTGGCACATCCAGCCCGGCTTGCTGCACGGCACGCAGCAGCACCTCATGCGACTCCATGTTTTGACTCTGCCCATGGCAAGCCACCAGCAACGCTTTTTTCAGGGCGCCCTGTTTGCCGGCATCTTCCTGCGCCGCCCAGTGCAGCAGACGGTGTGCGTTAAAGGTGTTGTAGATCCGGCCACGCCCGCCGGTGCTAAAAATGAAACCCACATCGGCGCCGCGCTGACGGATGGTGTCACGAATCCGCGCCTGCTGCTCGGGCGTGGAACCATACTTTTGTGTCAGATGCTCGGTCACATCCTGTCCGCCCGCCGGCATTTGCGGGTTCAGCTCAAACGGCTGGAACTGCAGCACGGCGGTCACCTCGCCCGGCAAATTTGCCAGGGCTTGTTCCAGCGCCGCCAGGCCAATGGCGCACCACGGGCAGGAAATATCCGAGACAAAGTCAATTTTCAGGGTCTGCGGCATGGGTAAAGCTGTCATATGGCACCGCGTCCTTTCTGGCTTTCAAAATAAACCACCTTGCGGGCACGCTGGACGTCGCCCAACGGCCGGTGCGCCGCCAGCGCCTGCCAGGGGTCAAACACCGCCGCTTCCACCCGGGCCAGCAGCGCCACCGCCTCGGCCGACGTACTGTCCTGGCGTGGCAGCGTGAGTCGGGCCACGGTGCTGTAGGGGCTGCTCCAGTTTTGCGAGGCGTCTTCTATCGGGGTCAGCGCCTCGCTCACAAAAGGTTGCAGCTGCAAATCCCACTGCAGGTCCTGGCGCGCCAGACGCGCGGCAAAGTCGGCACCCCAATCGTTGTTGGCGCCGGGCGTTGCCGCGCCATTGCCCGCAACCGGCAGCAGCCGCACGCGCGCTGCAAAGACACCACACGCCATCGGCACCGCGCTGTAAAACGTCTCGCTGGCAAAGCCACCAAACGGCTTGCCTACCGTTTTGAGCATCTTCAACAGACGCGCCGGGCCACCCAACAAGCCATAGCGGCGCAGCAGATATTTCAGCAAAGCCCCCGTGCCATTGGCTGCGGCCACGACAAAGCTGACAAATTCATCACTGCCGGGAAAACCGAACACCTCCTGGTTGATCAGGGTGAAGTCCTGGCTTTTTGCCGGGCCATTGCCCAGCGCCGATTCACCCTGGACCCCCAGCACGCGGATCGAAAAACCGCGTATGTCTGGTGTGCGGTCCGGGGCGCGGTCAAGGCCACCGTTGGACAGGCGGACCCACACGTCATACCGTGCGGGTGCAGCAAACAGGCCATGCCGGGCGAAATCGGGCAGCGCGCCAAACACCTCCATGTGGCCCTGGGCCGCCGCCAGCTGCTTGCGGTGCAGTGCGCGGCCAGCCCCGTATTTTTTTGACTTGCGGGCCTGAATGGCGGCAAACTGCCGGCCATAACCGGCAAAGCGCTGCGCTTCATCGGCGGCGGGCTGCTCCTGCCATTGGCTGCTGGGGGTCAGGTCTTGTTTCATGCGAAACGGTCCGGCAATTGAGGTAGGGCATGGTACCGGATTAAGACTTTTTATGTGCGTGGAAGCGGCCGCTGAGCAATTCGGGCAAACGCTCCAGCCCCATCTTGAAGCCGCAGGCCTGCGCGTGACCACCGCCATGCATGCTCTCGGCCAGCGGAATGCAATTGAACCCTTGCTCGGAACGCAAGCCGCACTTGATGGCACCGCTCTGATCGGCCGTCCACATCAGCGCAAAAGTACCGTTTTGCTGGCACAGGATTTCACCCACCTGACTATGAAAAACACCGGGTGCGTTGACCATCAGGCCACTCAGGCCATTGAATACCAGCGGTTGCGCGGCCAGTGCAATACCCTGCGCCAGCTTGGTGAATTTCTCGTCCATCGCGTGCCCGCGCTGCAGGTAGTGCGACAACTGCGTGGCATCGAACGCCGCAATCTCCTGCCAGCGGACAAACTCGAACGGCTCCATGTCGAGCGCGGCCAGAAAACTGGCGCTCTCGGGAAATTGCCAGGCCCAGATGTCACGGTCTTCGATAAATCGCACCAGATCAGGCAACGCCTGAGTACTCAGAAAAAATTCCCAGGCCAGCCGCGCGCCGGATTTTTCCAGGTCGAAATGGACGACACCATGCTGGCACACAAAACCGCTTAATTTGTTGGCCGCGCTCTTGTGGTGATCCAGCAATACCAGCTGGCCGGCAGCCGCGTCGATGGCGCGCATGATCTCCGGTGAAAACGAAAAGTCAAGAATATAGACAGCACGCCCTTGTAACCCGGGCAAATCAGCCACTGACTTGACGTCGCCGTGGTCCAGCCCGAGAAACTCGGCCTGGCCCGCATAAAAAAGCCAGGCAGCCAGCGCCGCCGCGAAGCCGTCCGGGCAATTGCGGCCATGGTAAATAACCAGCGGTTGAGGGTCGTTTTTGTCCGGGGCAATCGGTAGATTCAAGGGCGATGCGATTTTCATGTGTACACTGAAGTGAAACCAATATGCTATGCATTTTATAGCTTGTTGAGCGCTCCATTCTTGGTCTGGAGGCCTATTTCCATTTCAATAAAATGACGGCATGACGGCCTCCGATACACCCCCATTTTTTATCGCCTGTGTGGCGCCGCATGGCCCCCAGTTTGACGCCTGGGCGACGCAGCCCCTGTTGAGTTCGCTCGAACAAGGCGGCATTGACTGGCCCAGTTCATGCCGCAACGGTACCTGCCGCACCTGCCTGGCCCAGTTGGTGCGCGGCCAGGTGCGCTATGAGATCGAATGGCCGGGCTTGAGTGCCGAGGAAAAAACCGAAGGCTACGTGCTGCCGTGCGTGGCGTTTCCATGTTCGGCACTGGCGCTGAGCAAGGTTTAACCAGTTGCGCACAGCGCTGGCTCGCCGCGCGCAGTGGCGTTCCGTCAGGAAAGTTTCAAGAAGACCGCAAGTCGGGGCGGGGTATCTTTTTGAAACGAATTTTGCGATCAAGTTCGATGGCGTCTTTCTTGACCTGACGCCGGGCATCGAGCAATTGCCCGGCTGCCAGCCATTGGGCAAATTCTTCCGGCGTCTCCAGTGTGATGCGGCCCATCACCGCCGCACGAAAATCGTAGATCACAATTTCAGCGGCTTTTTGCATATTGACCCGTTTGCCGCCTTGCAGGGCACCGCGTTGCCGGCCAATGGCTTCGAGCAGTTCCTCGTCGCTCATACCGGTCACCGCTGCCAGCTTGAAACGTGCTTCCAGCAGTGCCGGGTAATGTGTTTTCAGGTAGTCCAGCAGTTCCAGCGCCACTTCTTCTTCGTTGAAGGCGTTGCGCCCGATGGCGCCGCTGGCGGCCAGGTTGTAGCCACTTTTGGCGACGATGATGCGCGGCCACAGCACACCCGGCGTGTCGTACAGGTAGAAATCATCAGCCAGCGAGATGCGTTGCTCCAGCTTGGTAATGCCGGCCTCGTCGCCAGTCTTGGTGGCGCGCTTGCCGGTCAATGTGTTGATGAGCGTGGATTTGCCGACGTTGGGTATCCCGCAAATCAGCACGCGCATCGGCTTGACCATGCCGCCGCGATTCGGCGCCAGCTCAAAACACGCTTGCGCCAGCGCCTTGGCGGGTGCAGTGACGCTGGCATCGAGCCCGATGGCGCGCGTACCGGGCTGGCTGTTGAAATGGACCAGCCATCGGGCGGTACAAATCGGGTCGGCCAGGTCCTGCTTGTTCAATACCTTGAGCGTCGGTTTGCCGGCCGTCAGTTCAGCCAGCATCGGATTGGCACTGGAGCCGGGCAGGCGCGCGTCGAGCAGTTCTATCACAACATCGATGTTTTTGATGCGTTCACCAATCGCCTTTTTGGTCAAATGCATGTGACCCGGAAACCATTGAATTGCCATCTGCTATTCCTTACTCGTTGACACGGGCGCGCAAGGCCTTGGTCTCGGAGCGCTGGCTTTTGGCAACGCGCAGTCTTTGCTTCGAACCATAGCTGGGTTGGGTGGCACGCCGGACCCTGGGCGGCAGGGCCACGCTGTTCGCCAATTCATGCAGCCGGGAAAAGGCATCCAGCCGGTTCATCTCCTGTGTGCGGTGCTGCTGCGCCTTGATCACCAATACCCCGGCCCGGGTGATGCGACTGTCATGCAGGGCAAGCAGTCTCTCCTTCACATCGTCGGGCAAGGATGAGGCGGGAATGTCAAAACGCAGATGGATCGCGCTGGACACCTTGTTGACGTTTTGCCCACCCGCGCCTTGCGACCGAACGGCCGTGATCTCAACCTCAGCCTCTTTGATTTCCAGCAGCGCCGGGGAAGCAGTCTCCGCCATGCTGAAGTCCCTCAGGCCGTGACCTGATTGGGTGTGCCTTCAAATTCAGTCCCGGCCACATAACGCGCCACAAAAGCGCCCACCGCGCTCGCTGGTAGCGGCAGCCACACGGTGTGGCCGCTGCCCGGCGCCACAGTCATGGCGGCGGCCTCGGCATTTTCCATGTGGGTGAGTTGCACATTCTGGTTGCCTTGGGGGTGAATGATCTCCAGCCAGTCGCCCACCGAAAATCGGTTTCTGACATTGACTTCGGCCAGGCCACGCGCCGCGTCAAACGACAGCACATCGCCCACGTACAGGCTGCGGCCCGATTCGGAGTAACCGCGCAGGTAGTTTTGCGTCGACTCTGGCGTGTGACGCTGAAAAAAGCCGGAGGTGTAACCCCGGTTGGCCAGACCTTCGAGCTGCCCCAGCAGAGCCGGGTCGAGCGCGCGCCCGGCCACGGCATCAGCAATCGCCTGGGCATAGCTTTGCACCGTGCGCGCCACGTAGTACGGGCTCTTGGTACGGCCCTCGATCTTGAGTGAATCGACGCCGATCTCGACCAGCCGCTGGACGTGCTCGATGGCCCGCAAATCTTTCGAGTTCATGACATAGGTGCCATGCTCGTCCTCTTCAATCGGCATGTAGCTGCCGGGGCGCTGGCTTTCCTCGATGACATAAACACCGGTCTGCTCATGCTCACGTTCGGCCGCCGCCTGCGGCGCCAGAATATCGCCCGAGGCATCAACCACACCCGGTTGTGTCTTGTAGTCCCAACGGCAGGAATTGGTACAGCTGCCCTGGTTGGCGTCGCGGTGGTTGAAGTAACCCGACAGCAGGCAGCGCCCCGAATAGGCAATGCACAGCGCACCGTGCACGAACACTTCGAGCTCGGTGTCCGGGCATTCCTGGCGAATCTGCGCGACTTGGTCCAGCGACAATTCGCGCGACAAAATGACACGGCTGACACCCACACTTTTCCAGAATTTCACAGCGGCCGAGTTGACCGTGTTGGCCTGCACCGAAAGGTGAATTTCCATCCTGGGCCAGGTCTCGCGCACCATCATGATGAGGCCGGGGTCGGACATGATCATGGCGTCGGGCTGCAAGGCAATTACCGGCGCCATGTTCTGCACATAGCTCTTGATCTTGTTGTCGTGCGGGAAGATGTTGGACACCAGATAGAACTTGTTGCCCAACGCGTGCGCCCGGTCCACACCCTGTTTCAGTACCTCGATGTTGCCAAAGTCGTTATTGCGAACCCGCAATGAATAACGCGGCTGACCGGCATAAACCGCCGTGGCGCCAAAGGCGAACGCGGTCTCCAGCATCTGGAGTGATCCAGCCGGTGCCAGCAGTTCAGGTGTTTTCATGAAATTATTCGACTCGGGTAATTGACGTTGGCTTGAAGCCCAGATCTGCCGCCTTGCCTTTGCGACCACGAACCGCCCTGGCGTTGTTGAGGCTGCGAATTTCCAGCGTTTCGTCGCGCGCTTTGCCGCCGCGGCCGACGCCCTCAATCTTCACGCTGCGAGTGTAAGCCGCTGCACCGGCCAGCGCATCTTTCTCGTCCAGATCAATCAACATCAGCCCGCGGCCGCCATTGCTCATGGCCTTGAGGTCCTTGATCTCGAACGTCAGGATACGCCCGCCCGTGGAGGCGCAGGCGACATGGGTGGCAGCGGCCAGTGGCGCGGCGCCGGAGCCGCCAGCGACCGGTGACGGGCGGCACAAAACCTCGCCAGCGTTACAGGTAACAAATGATTTGCCAGCCTTGAGTCGGGAGGTCATGTTCTCAACCGACGCAATAAAGCCGTAGGCGCCAGAGCTGCTGAGCAGCAGGGTTGCATCGGCCGGTCCGGCAAAGTAATACAACAACTGCGTGCCGGTTTCCATTTCGAGCAAAGTGGTAATCGGCTGGCCATCGCCACGACCTCCTGGCAACTGTGACACGGCGACCGAATAAACACGCCCGTTATTGCCAAACGCCAGCAATGTGTCCACCGTGCGGCACTCAAAGCTGCCATACAAGCCATCGCCCGCCTTGAAGGCGAAACCGGCCGCTTCATGGCCGTGCCCTTTTTGCACCCGGACCCAGCCTTTTTCGCTCACCACCACCGTCACCGGTTCATCCACCACCCTGACTTCAAGAACGGCTTTTTTCTCGGCCTGAATCAGCGTGCGGCGCGGGTCGGAAAATGTTTTGGCATCCGCCTCAATTTCGCGGATCATCAAGCGGCGCAGCGCCGCCGGGCTGGCCAGTATTTCTTCCAGTTTTTTCTGCTCGTCGCGCAGTGCGGCAAGTTCCTGCTCGATCCTGATGGCCTCCAGCCGGGCCAGCTGGCGCAGGCGGATCTCAAGAATATCTTCGGCCTGCCGCTGCGACAGGCTGAAACGCGCCATCAGCGCTACCCTGGGCTCATCGGACTGACGAATGAGGGCAATCACTTCGTCAATATTGAGCAGCACCAGTTGCCGGCCTTCGAGAATGTGGATGCGATCCAGCACCTTGGCCAGACGATGCTGCGAGCGGCGCTCCAGCGTGATCTGGCGGAATTCAATCCATTCCGACAACATCTGGCGCAACGACTTCTGCGTCGGCCGGCCATCAAGCCCGACCATGGTCAGGTTGATCGGCGACGAGGTCTCCAGACTGGTGTGGGCCAGCAAAGTGGTAATGAGTTCGAGTTGCCCGATTCGACTGGTCTTGGGCTCGCACACCAGACGCACGGCGGCGTCTTTGCTGGATTCGTCGCGCACCACATCAAGCACCGACAACAGCGCTGCCTTGAGCTGGTTTTGTTCCAGCGACAAGGCTTTTTTTCCAGCCTTGATTTTGGGGTTGGTCAGCTCTTCTATTTCTTCCAGCACGCGCTGGGTACTGACACCGGGCGGCAACTCGGTGACCACCAGTTGCCACTGTCCGCGCGCCAGTTCTTCGATCTTCCAGCGCGCACGGACCTTGAGCGAGCCACGGCCAGTGCGGTAGGCGTCGGCAATGTCGCCAGCGGCGCTGGTGATCTGCCCGCCGCCGGGATAGTCGGGCCCCGGGATAAGGGCAAACAACTCTTCATGACTGAGCTTCGGGTTTTTGATCAACGCCACGCAGGCATCTGCCACTTCGCGCAGATTGTGGCTCGGGATTTCGGTCGCCAGACCCACAGCAATGCCGCTGGCGCCATTGAGCAAGGCAAATGGCAAACGGGCCGGCAACTGGCGTGGCTCTTCGGTGGAGCCGTCGTAGTTGGGAGTGAAATCGACTGTACCCTCGTCAATCTCGTCAAGCAGCAAGCTGGTGATCTTGGCCAGCCGGGCTTCTGTGTAACGCATGGCGGCGGCACCATCACCGTCGCGCGAGCCAAAGTTGCCCTGGCCGTCGATCAGCGGATAGCGCTGACTGAAGTCCTGCGCCATGCGCACCAGTGCGTCGTAAGCGGCCTGGTCGCCGTGCGGATGAAAACGGCCCAGCACATCGCCCACCACACGGGCGCACTTGACTGGTTTGGCACCCGCGTTGCCATTGGCGCCGCCAAAGCCCAGGCCCATGCGCGACATGGAATACAAAATGCGCCGCTGCACCGGCTTCTGGCCGTCGCAGACATCCGGCAGCGCGCGGCCCTTGACAACGCTCAGCGCATATTCAAGGTAAGCCCGTTGCGCATAGGTCGCCAGATTGAGCGCATCGTCCCCTTCTTCAGGGACCGGGTTCACGGAAAATTCAAGTGTCGGCTGCTCGTTCATACATCAATCTCTACCGAATCCCCATGCAACTCCATCAGCTCACGGCGCGCAGCGGCCTCGCCTTTGCCCATCAGCTTGGTGATCAGCGCCTCAGTTTGCAAAAAGTCCATGCTGCCCAAATGCACTGGCAGCAAGCGGCGGGTATCCGGATTCAAGGTGGTTTCCCAGAGTTGCGTTGCGTTCATTTCGCCCAGACCCTTGAATCGGCTGATGCTCCAGGCCGACTCACGCACGCCCTCTTTGCGCAGTTTGTCAAGAATCGCCGTCAATTCACCCTCATCGAGCGCATAGGCTTTGGAGGCCGGCTTCTTGCCACGCGCTGGCGCGTCGACGCGAAACAGCGGCGGGCGGGCAACAAAGACATGTCCGGCTTCAATCAGCTTGGGGAAATGCCTGAAAAACAGGGTCAGCAACAAGACCTGAATGTGCGAGCCGTCCACGTCAGCGTCAGACAATATGCAAACCTTGCCGTAGCGCAACCCACTCAAGTCGGGACTGTCATGGGGGCCATGCGGATCGACACCAATGGCCACCGCAATGTCATGAATCTCGTTATTGGCAAAGAGCCGATCACGCTCCACTTCCCAGGTGTTTAGCACCTTGCCGCGCAGCGGCAAAATGGCCTGACTCTCCTTGTCGCGGCCCATCTTGGCGCTGCCACCGGCCGAGTCGCCCTCCACCAGAAACACTTCGTTATGGGCCAGGTCACGGCTTTCGCAATCGGTCAGTTTGCCCGGCAAGACGGCAACGCCGGAACCTTTGCGCTTCTCGACTTTTTGCCCAGCCTTCTGCCGGGTTTGCGCCGCCTTGATCGCCAGTTCGGCCAGTTTTTTGCCGTATTCAACGTCCTGGTTCAGCCACAGCTCCAGGCTGGGGCGGACAAAGCTCGACACCAGCCGCACCGCATCGCGCGAGTTCAGGCGCTCCTTGATTTGCCCCTGAAACTGCGGGTCCAGCACCTTGGCCGACAACACATAGCTGGCGCGGGCAAAAACGTCTTCCGGCAACAGCTTGACACCTTTGGGCAGCAGCGAGTGCAGTTCGATAAAGCTTTTGACGGCGGTGAACAAACCATCGCGCAAACCACTCTCATGGGTGCCGCCGTCATGTGTGGGAATCAGGTTGACATAGCTCTCGCGTACCGGCTGCCCGTCTTCGGTGAAGGCCACGCACCAGGTGGCGCCTTCGCCTTCGGCAAAGTTGTCGCTCTGCGCATCGGCAAAACCGTCGCCTTCAAACACCGGAATGACCAACTCACCAGTGAGCGTTTGCATCAGGTAGTCGCGCAAACCGCCCTTGAAAATCCAGTTTTGCGTTTCTCTGGTTTTCTCATTGACCAGTGTCACCGTGACCCCGGGCATCAACACCGCCTTGCTGCGCAGCAGATGGGCCAACGGCCCCATCGGCAGCGTCAAGGACTCAAAGTATTTGGCGTCAGGCCAAACCCGCACGCTGGTGCCTGATTTGCGGTCGCCCTCGCCCTGCTTTCGCACTTGCAACGGTTCAATGACGTCACCACCGGCAAAAACCAGACGCGCCACCATGCCCTCGCGGTAAGTGGTGGCCTCCAGCCGTGTCGCCAGCGCATTGGTGACACTGACGCCAACACCATGCAACCCGCCTGAAAAACTGTAGGCACCACCCTTGCCCTTGTCAAACTTGCCACCGGCATGCAGCCGTGTGAAAACCAGTTCGAGCACCGGCGCATTTTCTTCCGGGTGCATGCCAAACGGAATGCCGCGCCCGTCGTCCTCAATGCTGACCGAGCCGTCGGCGTGCAGCACGACCCGGATCTTTTTGCCATAGCCCGCCAGCGCTTCATCGGTAGCATTGTCCAGCGCTTCCTGAATCACATGAAGCGGGGTGTCGGTACGGGTGTACATGCCGGGTCGCTGCTTGACGGGTTCGAGCCCCTTGAGCACACGAATGGAGGTTTCCGAGTATTCGCTGATTGGTTTGACTGCCATAGGGTGCGGATTGTAGTCTGCAATCAGCAAAAAACTGTATAAAATTACAGCCAGCTACAAGCCCAGGGTGGACGCCGGAAAGCCGGGGCTGCTGTTGCGGATTTTTTCCTCTAGCAGTTCGCGCAGTTGCAATGCGCGTTCGCGGTCAGCACCGCAGATACCGGTGCTGCGCTGCGGGTCAAGTCGGTGCATGAACCAGCCCGGACTCCAGAGGGCGCTGGGGAAATCAGTCGGTTCGGTAACGCGGCAAAGGCGGCAGTCAACAATATGTCCCCAGGTTTTTCGCCACGACACAAAACGTGCGTGATGCCGGATTACCTCGTCGTAGTGACTGGCCAGCATGACCAGTTGCCGGCCTGACTTTGACCAGGCCTGCAGCGATTCAACCAGCCCACGCTCACGCAGCGGCCAGTCGCCAAAGGTCGCATCACTCAAAATTATTTTTTGCCAACCCTCATGCGCTGCATGTGTCAGCGCGGCACGCACCAGTTGTTCAAAGTCTTCCCGGCCAGAAAACCGCCCACTGGCCAGAGGCGCCGGTGTCTCAGAGTCCATGCAACCACCCCGCTTTTTCCCACTCCTGCAACAAGGACAGGGCTTGGGCACTCAGGCGCCCCCAGTCCGCCGGCTCAAGACAGCGCTCATCTGCCAGGCGCCGCATCAGCGTGGCATCCCGTCCCGACGCGCGGAAACTCTCGCCATTGATAAAGATATGGCGCGCATCAAACATCATTTTTGTGCGACGGTCAAGTTGTACCGGTCTCTGCTGTTGGCCCTGCGCGCGCCGGTTAGCGGGTGTCGTGGAGTCAAACCAGATGCTGGCTTTGGGTTCGGTCAGGTATTCGCCCAGAACCCGCGCCAGCGCCTGCCGGTCGTGCAGCGCGTCGTGCAGAGCCGACTGGGCAAAATCAAGCAGTTGCTGCGGAATGTCGCCCGCATGATTGACCGCCACTTGGTGCGGGTCCCGGTAAACCGAATCGCCCAGCACCTCCAGCGCATCATCCGACAGCCGCTGCAACAGTTCACGCCCCAGTTCCGCCCGGCCCGGTGATCTGAAGCCTATCGAATATGTCATGCACTCGCCCACCGCAATGCCATCGTGCGCATGCAGCAGCGGCAGGTACAACATGTCGCCTGGCTCCAGCACAAACTCCTGGTCCGGCGCAAAATTGGTCAGAATCTTCAGCGGCACATCGGGTTGCAGACGCCGGTCTGTTTGACGCCCTATGCGCCAGCGCCGGCGGCCATGGGCTTGCAGCAGAAATACGTCATAACTGTCGAAGTGCGGTCCGACACCGCCGCCATCGGTGGCGTAACTGATCATCACATCGTCGATCCGGGCGTCCGGCACAAAGCGAAACCGATTCATCAGCGCATGTACGCCGTCGTCCAACAGATCAACGCCCTGCACCAGCAAGGTCCAGCCCGGGCGCTTCAAGGGCGGCAGCGAACGGCGCTCGAACGGTCCGTTCTTCAGCTGCCAGCCCGGTGCCTGGCCGGGCGTCTGAATGACCATTCGGGCCTGCCCGTCCGGCCGTGCCGCGAGTTCAAACAATTCGCGGCGCTTCAGCAGGGGCTTGAAGTCGGGTATGGCCTGGCGCACCAGCAAGGGCTTTTTTTGCCAATGCCGCTTCATGAATAATTGGGGGCTCAGGCCACCCAGCAATTGCAGAGGCTGATTTACATCCATAGGACACTCCATCGGTATTATTAACTGCGACAATTCTGCTATGGAAATCAATCAAAAATGTGTCGTCGCCTTGACCTGGACATTAAAAGATACGCTGGGCGAGGAACTTGACGTCCTTCAGGAACCGGTCGAATTTCTGGTCGGCGGTGAGGATCTCTTCAGAATCATTGAAGAAGCCCTGCAGGGCCACGAAGCCGGGGCCGAGGTTGACCTGCAAATCGAACCCGAACAGGGCTTTGGCGATTTCAATGATCAACTGGTCTTTCTGGAGTCGCGTGCGCTCTTTCCGGCAGCGCTGGAAGAAGGCATGACGTTTGACGGCGCCACCCTGCCTGACGGCTGCAGCCCGGACGCACCGCGCAATGTGCTGTACACCGTGACCGACCTCTACCCCGAGCACATCGTGCTGGACGGAAATCATCCGCTGGCGGGAATCGCCTTGCGCTTGTGCCTGAAAGTGGTGGCGGTTCGGCAAGCGACCGAAGAAGAGCTTGAACGCGGCTCCGCCGGTACCGGTTTTTTCAAAATTCAACCGCTGCACGCAACAGCTCCCGGTAACCATACGCTGCATTGAGTCAGAGGCTCGTCAAAAGCCCGGATCAATCGCTCTGCGCCTGTGGGCATCAGTTTGGGTGTATGCCAATCAGCCCCCATTCGGGATCAATAAAGACCACAGTGCAGTACATATTATTGTGTGTAGTTGGACAAGGTTTTCAGTACAACGGGCACTGAGGCCAAGCTGTTAGCCGCATTACTTCTTCTGGGTACGACTCACGGCGGGCTTGGCCATCTTGCCTTGTTTTGCCAGCGCCTCCAACTCACCGGTTAATGCCCCGTTTGTGTTTTTCCCGAAGGACTTGGGCAGGGCGAGTTCGGCGTGCGCCGTGGCTTCTGGCACATGGCCAAGCTCAACGACCTCCAGACGCTTGCCTTGCACGTCCCGGCGGCGGGCCACAATGCGGTACGAAAAACCGATTGATGAAGTGCCTTTCTGCAATTCACGCACCTCAAAACTTGTGCTGCCTTTCCGTTTTACGTAGAGGCCTTTGCAATCGCCTTCAGGGGTCAAGAAGACATGATGGTCCTTGCCCGCGATCAGCCTGGCAAAGGTAGGCTCAATGGCAATGACGGCACGACCTTTCACAAGTTCACCGGTGCCGAAATCCTCGAACCATGCCTCTGGCGATTCAACACAGTAAAGGCGCCGGTGTGTCCCGTCGCGCAATGGCACAACAGCTGACTTGTTGCCGGTGACCGTGAAGTCGCCCTGCACCTGAACATTGCCGAAGAACAGGCCCGCGAAAAGGGGCCCACCCTGAACAAAGGGTGGTGGCACCACCGGCGTCGTAGCGGTCTGCCGGGCAATGCCCACCACACCGTGGCCCGGGCTGCCGATGCCCATTACACCAGCGCCGGAGATGGCGTTGCTCATCGTCATTCCCCGCACGCCGAAATTTGTTCGGGAAATTCCGTCAACCCCAATGCCCAAAAGGGACCTGCCAGCCACCCCGGCGTGAGGAAAGCGGCCACGCATGTTCTCTCCCAAGACCGCCAGCCCACCTTGCACTTTGCCATGCACAGCCACGCTGACACCCGGAATATCACGCCTGTCTACGCAATTGGCATCAATACCCAAACCCGCAAAACTTTCCGCAACAATTGCGGCTCCACCCACTGATCCCGCAGTCAACGCGGTACCTTGCATTGATCCTGCCGCAATGCCGTTGCCGGAATAGTTCTGCACACGCAGACCAGCGTCCTGGGTTGGTGTAATGGCTGTAACTGTCGTTTGCTTTGTCGATGTATCAGCGTTGCCAAGAATCACCGGATTTCCGTTTGCCATGATTTTTCTCCAGTTTGCGATGGCTGCAAGTGCCACCGGGTTGTTGATGAAACGAACGCAAGGTTGAACTTATCACGAACCCCCTGGGGCTTCAAGGATGCCACTGCATACCCATGCCACGCATAACCAGTCATCCTCATTGCGGGCATTGGCGAAGGTCCGGTTCTGGTCACAATTGGAGGTGTCCGCCAGATTTCGCGCACGCTGCATTTTTTGTGCGCTCCGCAACTCGCGCCAACTTTTCTACTCGCGAAAGTTTTTTGGCGCGTTTATTTTGGCGCGGTTTTGGTTAACTTCGGATAGCGTTTGAATTTGCGGCGCCGGGACGCTTTGGCCGCGCCAGAAATTAGCGTCAGTGGTAACACAAAGTGCCCCAATTTTTGGAGAAAAAACGGCGGCGCGCGTGGCTTTTTATTTGGGGGCGAACCGGTGGCGTAAAGTGCTGGTGGTCACGCGCAATTCAAGCGGGCGCAGGCGGCAAAGTTTGCGCTCAGGATTTTCCGGTGGAGCCGTAACCACCCTCGCCACGCGCACTGGAGGGGAACTCGGTTACTACATTGAACTGCGCTTGCAGCACCGGAACAATCACCAGCTGTGCAATGCGCTCCATCGGCTCAATGGTGAAGGCAACGTCGCTGCGGTTCCAGGCACTCACCATCAGTTGCCCCTGGTAATCGCTGTCAATCAGGCCGACCAGGTTGCCCAGCACGATGCCATGCTTGTGCCCCAGCCCGGAGCGCGGCAGGATCAGCGCCGCAAAATTCGGATCGGCCAGGTAAATGGCGATGCCGGTGGGTACCAGCTGCCAGGCATTGGGTTGCAGTGTCAACGGCTGATCCAGACAAGCCCGCAGATCAAGCCCGGCACTGCCCGGCGTGGCGTACGCCGGAAGCTGGGCCGTCATCCGTGCGTCGATGATCTTGACGTCAATTTTCATCATTGCCGGCCTCGCGCGGCGATTCTTGTTGCAATTTCAGCCACCAGTTTGCGCGCCAATGCCAGCTTGGAATCACGTGTCAATTCTCTGGCACCGTGCTCATCCACCAACAGCAACGCGTTATCGTCCTGACCAAAGGTGGCCGGCCCGATATTGCCGACCAGCAGGGGAACTCCTTTTCGCAGGCGTTTGGCCTGGGTCTGTGCCAGCAAATCCTGGCTTTCGGCGGCAAAGCCGACGCAATACAACGCGCCTGAGCAAGCCCGTGGCGACTGCGCCAGCGTGGCCAGAATGTCGGGGTTTTCGACAAAGGTCAGGGTTGGCACCACGCCCGAGCCATCTTTCTTTATTTTCTGCTCGGCGGGGCTCGCCGGACGCCAATCGGCAACTGCCGCTGTTGCTATGAAAATACTAGCGTCCTGCGCATGCTGCACGGTGGCTGCAAGCATATTTTGTGCTGAAATTACGTCAATTCTGGTAACCCCGCGCGGCGTTGGCAAGTGCACCGGCCCGGCCACCAGCGTCACCACGGCACCAGCCTCCCGGGCGGCGCGGGCGATGGCAAAACCCATTTTCCCGCTTGACAGGTTGGTGACGCCGCGCACCGGATCAATTGCCTCATAGCTGGGTCCGGCGGTAATCAGCACGTGCTGGCCGGCCAGGGTTTTGGGTTGAAAAAAAGCAGTCAGGTCTTCCAGCAACTCCTGCGGCTCCAGCATGCGGCCGTCGCCCGTTTCACCGCAGGCCTGCTCGCCAACGCCGACCTCAAAAACGGTGGCACCATCGGCGGTCAATTGAGCCACGTTGCGCTGCGTCGCCGGGTGGCCCCACATCTCGCGGTTCATGGCCGGCGCCAGCAGCAAGGCAACCTTGTCGGCCGGCCGCGCCAGACACATCAACCCCAGCAGATCATCGGCACGACCATGCACCAGTCTGGCCATGAAATCGGCGCTGCAGGGCGCAATCAGAATGGCATCGGCCTGGCGACTCAGGTTGATATGGGGCATGCTGTTGTCGATGCCGTCCACCGGGCGGGTGTCCCATTGCGAGTCATAGACCGGGCGTCCGCTCAAGGCCTGCAGGGTCACCGGCGTGATGAACTGCTCGGCCGCCTTGGTCATTACCACCTGCACCGTCGCCCCCTGCTTGACCATGGCGCGGCACAACTCGGCCGCCTTGTAGCAGGCGATGCCACCGGTCAGCCCGAGAACAATGTGTTTTCCAGCAAGGTCATTCATGGGCAGCAATGTATCACCTCTATAATTAACATTTCCACCCCATTGAGCAGCAAGCTCAACCTGACATGACCAAATTTGTCTTCGTCACCGGCGGTGTGGTGTCTTCCCTTGGCAAGGGAATCGCCTCAGCCTCCTTAGCAGCGATTCTGGAATCGCGAGGCCTCAAAGTCACCTTGATCAAGCTTGACCCCTACCTCAATGTTGATCCCGGCACCATGTCGCCGTTTCAGCATGGTGAGGTATTTGTCACAGACGATGGCGCCGAAACAGACCTCGACCTGGGCCACTACGAGCGCTTTGTGGAAACACGCATGCGCAAGGCCAATAACTTCACCACCGGCCAAATCTACAAGAGCGTGCTTGAAAAAGAGCGGCGTGGCGACTACCTGGGCAAAACCGTCCAGGTGATTCCCCACGTGACCAATGAAATTCAGGAGTTTGTCAAACGCGGTGCCGGTTTTGGCACTCCGGAGGCGGTTGACGTGGCCATTGTTGAAATTGGCGGTACCGTCGGTGACATTGAATCGCTGCCCTTTCTTGAGGCGGTGCGCCAGATGAGCTTGAAGCTCGGCCCCAACAACAGCGCGTTTGTGCATTTGAGCTACGTGCCCTGGATTGCTGCGGCGGGCGAACTCAAGACAAAACCGACCCAGCACACCGCCAAGCAGCTGCGCGAGATCGGCATTCAGGCCGATGCGCTGATCTGCCGCGCGGACCGCCCGATCCCGACCGAGGAGCGTGAAAAAATTTCCCTGTTCTCCAATGTCCCCGACTGGGGCGTGATTTCGATGTGGGACGTGGACACCATCTACAAAGTGCCGCGCATGCTGCATGAGCAGGGGCTGGACGGCCTGATTTGTGACAAGCTGCGCCTGAACACGCCACCGGCCAACCTGAAGCGCTGGGACGATCTGGTGTATGAAACCGAGCACCCGCAGGGTGACGTCAACATCGCCATGGTGGGCAAGTATGTCGATTTGAGCGACAGCTACAAGTCGCTCAATGAAGCGATACGCCACGCCGGCATGAAAAATCATGTCAGGGTCAAGATTGACTACATTGATTCGGAAAGCCTGACGCCCGACAAAGTCAAACAGCTCGCCCGCTTTGATGCCATTCTGGTGCCAGGGGGCTTCGGCAAACGCGGCATTGAAGGCAAGATTTGCGCCGCCCGCTTTGCCCGCGAGAACAAGGTGCCGTACCTTGGAATTTGCCTGGGCATGCAGGTCGCCACCATTGAGTTTGCGCGCCACGTGGCCGGACTGGTGGACGCCAACAGCACCGAGTTTGAGCCAGCCGGCCCGAACCCCGTCATTGCCCTCATCAACGAATGGAAAGACGAAGACGGCACCATCAATACACGCGATGAAAACTCCGATCTGGGTGGCACCATGCGTTTGGGGGCGCAAAGTTCCGATGTTGTCAAAGGCACGCTGGCGCACCAGATCTACGGCGATGTAGTGACCGAGCGTCATCGTCACCGCTACGAGGCCAATGTCAATTTCCTGGATAAACTGCGCAAGGCCGGGTTGGTAATCTCGGCGCTCACGCAGCGCGAACAGCTGACCGAAATTGTGGAACTGCCGCAGTCGGTCCACCCCTGGTTCATCGGGGTCCAGTTTCACCCGGAGTTCAAATCCACACCCTGGAATGGGCATCCGTTGTTCAATGCTTTTGTCAAAGCCGCCTTGAGTCACCAGGCCAGCGGGAAAATCCTGAAAGCGGTGGCTTGATGAAATTGTGCGGATTCGACGTCGGTCTGCGGCAGCCTTTTTTTCTGATTGCCGGTCCGTGTGTCATCGAATCCGAACAACTGCAGATGGATACGGCCGGCACCCTGAAAGAAATCACTGCCAGCCTGGGCATCCCGTTCATCTTCAAAAGCAGCTTTGACAAGGCCAACCGCTCCAGCGGCACCACATTTCGCGGCCCCGGCATCGACAAAGGCCTCGAGATACTGGCCAAAGTCAGGCACCAGCTCCAGCTCCCCGTGCTGACCGACATTCATTCAGAAGCTCAGATCGCACAAGTGGCCTCGGTGGTCGATGTCCTGCAAACCCCGGCTTTCCTTTGCCGCCAGACCGATTTCATCCGCGCCGTGGCGCAGTCGGGCTTGCCGGTCAATATCAAGAAAGGGCAATTTCTGGCCCCGGGCGACATGAAAAACGTGATTGACAAGGCACGCGCGGCGGCGCGCGAAAAAGGCCTGCCCGAGGACAATTTCATGGCCTGTGAACGGGGCGTCAGTTTTGGCTACAACAACCTGGTGTCCGACATGCGCGCGCTGGCCATCATGCGCGAAACTGCGGCCCCGGTGGTATTTGATGCAACCCATTCGGTACAACTGCCTGGCGGGCTGGGCAGCAGCAGTGGCGGGCAACGCGAGATGGTGCCGGTGCTGGCGCGCGCCGCCGTTGCGGTGGGCGTGGCCGGGTTGTTCATGGAAACGCATCCGGATCCGTCCAAAGCGTTCAGTGATGGCCCCAACGCGGTGCCGCTCAAGCACATGAAAGCGCTGCTGGAGACGCTGCTGGCGCTCGATGCGGTGACCAAGAAGAGCGAATTTCTGGAAAACAATTTTGTTTAGTTTGCAATCCCCGTTTTATTTTTTGCTTTTGAAAGAACCCAATGAGTGCAATTGTTGACATCGTAGGCCGCGAGATTCTTGATTCACGCGGCAACCCCACTGTGGAATGTGACGTCCTGCTCGAATCGGGCGTGATGGGCCGTGCGGCGGTACCCTCGGGCGCCTCCACCGGCAGCCGCGAAGCCATTGAACTGCGTGACGGTGACAAAAGCCGCTATCTGGGCAAGGGCGTGCTCAAGGCGGTGGAACATATCAACACCGAAATTTCCGAAGCGGTGCTGGGGCTCGATGCCTCCGAGCAAGCCTTTCTGGACCAGACGCTAATTGATCTCGACGGCACCGAGAACAAATCCCGGCTCGGCGCCAACGCCATGCTGGCGGTTTCGATGGCGGTGGCGCGTGCCGCCGCCGAAGAATCCGGTCTGCCGCTGTACCGCTATTTTGGCGGCATGGGCGCCATGCAAATGCCGGTGCCCATGATGAACGTGGTCAACGGCGGCGCGCACGCCAACAACAATCTCGACATCCAGGAATTCATGATCATCCCGGTGGGTGCACCGAGCTTTCGTGAAGCGTTGCGTTACGGCGCCGAAGTGTTCCACGCCCTGAAAAAAATCATCCACGACAAGGGCATGAGCACCGCCGTCGGTGATGAAGGTGGCTTTACACCCAGCGTGGCCAGCCATGAAGCGGCAATCCAGCTGATTCTGGAAGCCATTGACAAAGCCGGTTTCACCGCTGGCGAGCAGATTGCCCTGGGCCTGGACTGCGCCGCCAGCGAGTTCTACAAGGAGGGCAAGTACCTTCTGGCGGGAGAAGGGTTGTCGCTGTCAGCGCAGGAGTGGACCGACATGCTGGCCGCCTGGGTTGACAAATACCCCATCATCAGCATTGAGGACGGCATGGCCGAAAACGACTGGGATGGCTGGAAGATTTTGACCGACCGTTTGGGCAAGCAAGTCCAGATCGTGGGCGACGACCTGTTTGTTACCAACACAAAAATCTTCAAGGAAGGCATCACCAAAGGCATTGCCAACTCGATCCTGATCAAGATCAACCAGATCGGCACGCTGACCGAGACTTTTGCCTGCATCGAAATGGCCAAGCGGGCCGGCTATACCGCCGTCATCAGCCACCGCTCCGGTGAAACCGAAGATGCGACCATTGCCGACATTGCCGTCGGCACCAACGCCGGCCAGATCAAGACCGGGTCCTTGAGCCGCTCTGACCGCATGGCCAAGTACAACCAGTTGCTGCGCATCGAAGAAGATCTGGGGGACATTGCCAGCTACCCGGGCCGTGCAGCGTTTTATAACCTGCGTTGAGATGGTCCATCGCGTTGTCACCGCCGCCCTGCTTGCACTGCTGCTGATTCTTCAGGCGCAGCTTTGGTTTGGCCGTGGCAGCGTGCCGGCCGTCTGGCGCCTGACCGACCAGCTCAATGCCCAGAATCAGCAAAACCAGCAGGCGTTACTGGCCAACAACCGGCTGGCTGCGGAAGTCAGTGACCTGAAAGAGGGGCTGGAAATGGTGGAAGAAAAAGCCCGAATGGAGCTTGGCATGGTCAAGCCCAACGAAATCTACGTGCAGATTACGACCACGCCCAAAGTCACGGACGGCCACTGAAGATCTGCGTCACGTCAACCGGATCAAAGCGGTATTGCGCGCCGCAGAACTCGCAACCGACCTCAACGTCACCGCGCTCGGACACAATGCCCTGCGCCTCCTCGAGCCCCAGTCCCAGAATCATCTTGCCGACCCGCTCGCGACTGCAGGTACATGAAAAATGTGGTGCCAGGGCGCCCACCAGCGGCTCAAAGTGCACGAGTTTTTCTTCCCAGAACAGGCGCCGCAAAATCGTCAGGGCATCCAGCGTCAGCAGTTCATCGCGTTGCAGGGTCGAGGCCAGCATGGCAATACGCTGGTAGTGTTCGTTGACGCCAATTTCAGCTTCACTGGCCTGGCTCGACAGACTGCCGGCCAGATTGCCGCCGCCCTCCGGCGGCAGGCGCTGAATCAGCAAGCCGGCGGCCAGCTGGTCATCTGCCGCCAGCACCAGCGTCGTGTCAAGCTGTTCGCTTTGCAACATGTAGTGCTGCAGCACATCACTCAGCTTTTCCAGCTTCTCATGCGCATCGCCAAACAGCGGCACCACGCCTTGATAAGCTTTTTGCCCCGGAAACTTGCCCTTCGGGTCAAGTGTGATGGCGCATTTTCCCAGGTTGTTGAGGTTGACCAGGGTACTCAGGCGGGCGTCGTCTGCAATCTCCCCGACCACCGTCGCCGTGGCGCGCAAAGCAAAATCGGCCTGCACTTCAGCAACCGCCAGCTTGACCGGGCCATCGCCCATGATTTGCAGTGTCAGCGAGCCGTTGAACTTGATGTTGGACTGCATCAGCGTAGCGGCAGCCACCATCTCCCCCAGCATGTTTTGCACCGGCCGCGGGTAGGCGCCAAC
Source organism: uncultured beta proteobacterium (assembly GCA_963750815.1). GTDB lineage: Bacteria > Pseudomonadota > Gammaproteobacteria > Burkholderiales > Burkholderiaceae_C > Rhodoferax. The sequence goes on along the minus strand of CAVVRS010000002.1, from coordinate 1,798,422 downwards.
CGAACTGCCCGATGCGCGCCGGCGCAGGATTTCGGTCCACGCATCGGTCAGGCGCACCAGCACGCCGCGCACCGGCATAGCGTCAAATAAAAACTTGTGAATTTCAGACACGCAGTGTTCCAGTCCGGCAGAAAAATCAGGCAATCTTGCTCAAGCCGGCACGAAACCGGCGGGCGTTGGCAACGTAAAACTGGGCACTCAGGCGCAAGCCCTGCATTTGTTCGGGTGTGAGCTGGCGCACCGCCCGGGCCGGGCTGCCCAGAATCATGGAGCCATCCGCAAACTCCTTGCCTTCGGTCACCAGCGCGCCGGCCCCGACCAGGCAGTTTTTGCCAATTCGTGCACCATTGAGCACGATGGCGCCAATACCCACCAGCGAGCCGTCACCTATCGTGCAGCCATGCAGCATGACTTGATGCCCCACGGTCACATCCTCGCCCACCGTCAGCGGCAGGCCGATATCGGCGTGCAGCACGCTCAGGTCCTGGATATTGCTGCCGCGCCCGATCCGGATGACCTCCGTGTCGCCGCGGATCACCACGCCAAACCAGACGCTGGCATCGTCAGCCAGTTCAACATTGCCCATCACCTGGGCGTTGTCGGCGATCCAGGCCGAGTCGGAGATTTTCGGCGCCACGCCGTCAAGTTCAAAGATTGCCATAGCCATTGCCTTTCACAAAGTTGCCCGTCCCGCTAGCCGCGCGGATGGTGCTGCGCATGCAGCAGCTTGAGCCGTTCCCGTGCCACATGGGTGTAGATGGTAGTGGTAGAAATATCGGCATGCCCCAGCAGCATCTGCACGGCGCGCAAATCGGCGCCGTGGTTCAGCAGGTGGGTGGCAAAAGCATGACGCAGGGTATGCGGTGACAACGGTGCGGTGATACCGGCGCCGGCGGCATGTTTCTTGACAATCTGCCAGAACATGACGCGGCTCATGGCACTGCCGGCGGTGGCGCCCCGCTGGGTCACAAACAGGTCTTGCGTTTGCTTGCCCGCCAGCAGGCTGGGGCGGGCACTGGCCAGGTAACGCTTGACCCAGGCACTGGCCTCCTCGCCAAACGGCACCAGACGCTCCTTGTTGCCCTTGCCAAAAACCCGCAACACGTTGTCTGACAAACTGACGTTGAAGACCTTGAGCGTTACCAGTTCGCTGACGCGCAGGCCGCTGGCGTACATCAGCTCCAGCATGGTGCGCTCACGCACTCCCAGCGGTGTCGTGGTGTCAGGCGCTGCCAGCAGCGCCTCCACCTGGGCCTCGGTCAGGGTCTTGGGCACCCGTAGCGCCTGCCGGGCGGCTTGCAGTTTGAGCGTCGGGTCCGTCGTCATCAAATGCTCACGCAAGGCCCAGCGGAAATAGCGCTTGAACACCGTCAGTCGCCGATTGGCCGTGGTGGCCCGGCTGGCCTCGTGTCTGGCGGCAAAGTAGCTGTTGAGGTCGGACTCACGCGTTTCGGTCAGCCCGCGGTGCCAGCCAGCCAGCCAGCTGGCATAGAGCGTCAGATCACGCCGGTAGGCGGCCAAGGTGTTTTTTGACAAGCCCTCCTCCAGCCACAGCGCGTCGATGAAGACATCAATGGACGCATCAGCGCTCATGCACGAACCGCTTTGGCAGCGTCAGTCGAGCCGCAGTTTGGCGGACTCAACCACTTTTTTGTAGACCTCGTATTCGGCCCTGATCTGGGCGGCAAACTGCTCGGGCGTGTTGGCGATGATGAAGGAGCCGGTCTCTTCAATGCGTTTCTTCACGGCCGGGTCTTCCAGCGCCTTGCGCACGCCGGCATTGATCTTGTCGACGACATCCTTGGGCATGCCTTTGGGACCATAAATACCGTAGTACGCCATGCGGTTGACCGGCTCAAGACCTACTTCCTTGAAGGTGGGCACATTGGGCAATTGCGACAGCCGCTGCGGTGCCGCGACGACGATGGCCACCAGACGGCCCGACTGGATAAAGGGCAACGCCGAAGGCATGTTGTCAAACGTCATGGGCACCTGGCCGGCCACCGTGTCATTGAGGGCCGGACCGGCGCCGCGGTACGGAATGTGGGTGACGAAAGTACCGCTCAGATTTTTGTACAGTTCCATCTGCAAATGACCAATGCCGCCGGTACCCGAGGAAGAATAAGAGTATTTGCCGGGGTTCTTCTTCAGTTCGGCCACAAAGCCTTTGTAGTCTTTGGCCGGAAAGCCGGGGTGCACCGCAATCACATTGGGTGTGGCGGCGATGTTGATGATGGGCGTGAAATCGGTGACCGGGTTGTACGGCGTGCGCGGGTTGATGGCCGGGTTGGCGGCCGTGGTGGACACCGTCGCCATTCCCAGTGAATAACCATCAGGCGCCGCCTTGGCGGTTTCATTGGCGCCAATCACGCCACCGCCACCGGCCTTGTTTTCCACAATCACGGTCTGGCCCAGCGCCTTGCCCAACGCATCCGAAATGGTGCGGGCAATGATGTCGGTGGTGCCACCCGGCGCAAATGGCACCTGCAGCTTAATGATTTTATTCGGATAGCCCTGCGCCATGGCGGCACCTGCGGCAGCGAGCAGACCGAATGCAAATAGAGTTCGACGATGCACCATGTTATTTCTCCTCGGGGTTCAATTTGGACAGGAAGCAAAGACACATATTAACCGCCACACCCGGGCCGGAGCGCATTTTCACTGGTATTCTCGCCCCGTGAATTTTGCCCAACTTCTGTTTCCCGACTTTTCCCTGATCCTGGCTGGTTACCTGGTGTGCCGCTACACAGCCCTGAACCGCACCGTCTGGGCGCAGGTTGAAACGCTGGTCTACTTTCTGTTTTTCCCGGTGCTGCTGTTTCACTCGATTGTGAAAAGCCCGCTCGACCTGGGCTCTGCCTCCAGCCTGATTGGCGCCGGCTGGGCCATGGGGCTGACCGGCATTGCGCTGGCCTATTGTCTGCCGTACCTGCCCTGGCTGGGGCGGCATATCGGGGCGCGCGACCACGCCGCCAGTGCCCAGGTGGCGTTTCGCTTCAACTCGTTCATCGGCCTGGCGCTGGCAGACCGGCTGGCCGGGCCCCAGGGCCTGTTGTTGATCGCAGTGCTGATAGGGGTCTGCGTGCCGCTGTTCAACGTCGCTGCGGTATGGCCCATGGCACGCCACGCCGGGCGCGGATTTTTGCGCGAGCTGGTGCGCAACCCGCTCATCATCGGTACCGGCTGCGGGCTGGCTGCCAATCTGCTGGGCTTGACACTGCCGGTCTGGCTCGAGCCTATGGTCAGCCGCATCGGTGCGGCGTCCCTGGCGCTGGGCTTGATGGCCGCCGGTGCCGGCCTGCAGTTCAGTGCGCTGGGCCGCGCCAAAACGCTGGCGGTGGCGCTGCTGACCATACGCCATTTGTTGCTGCCACTGGTGGCGCTTGGCTTTTCGCACGCGTTTTCGCTGGACCCGGTGCAAACCACCGTGTTGCTGGCTTTTTCGGCCTTGCCAACTGCGTCGAGTTGCTACGTCCTGGCGGCACGCATGGGCTACGACGGCGCCTATGTGGCCGGGCTGGTGACACTGTCCACGTTACTGGGCATGGCCAGTCTGCCGCTGGCGCTGGGGGTTCTCAGGTTGCTATAGTTTTAGTAGCTGTTTACGCATACCAGACGGTCGTTGCAGGGCATTTTTACCACTATTTTGGTGAAAAATCGGCTGCTACAAGTCAAACCCACAGAATAGGGGCGCACAATGGCCGCATAACAAGTAGTTGGAAATTCGAGATGAACAAAACCGGTTCTCTCACAAAATTGGCGGTCCTGTACCGGTCAATTTCGTGGCGATGGTTGGTGAAATTTGTGGCCGTTCTGGGGACGGCCATTGTTCTTGCCCCCGCTGTCAACGCCCTGGCGCAGACTTTGCCGACCAGCAATTCCGCCAGCGCCGCCCACCCGCCGCCACCCGCCGCCGCGCCGGGGCAAACGCCCACACTGGTGGTTGGCAGCGAACAGGACTACCCGCCGTTTGCCACCGGCATGACCGATGAGACGGCCGGTGGCTTTACCGTCGACTTGTGGAAAGCGGTGGCGGCTGAGGCGGGATTGAAATACACCTTGCGCGTGCGACCTTTTCATCAAATCCTGCAGGAATTCAGGGACGGCAGGATCGACGTCCTGATCAATCTGGCGCAGAGTGGAGAGCGCGATCAAATCGCCGATTTCAGTGTGCCCCATGTCATCGTCCACGGCGCCATCTTCGTGCGCAAAGGCGAGACCCGCATCCACTCGGAAGACGATCTGGCCGGAAAATCCATCATTGTGCTGAACGCCGATATGGGGCATGAATATGCGCTGTCCAGAGGGTGGGCCCGGCAACTGGTGCCGGTAGATACGTCCGCCGAAGGGCTGCGACTGCTGGCGTCCGGCAAACACGACGCCATGCTGCTGGGCAAACTGGTTGGTCTGCAGACGCTGCAGGCGGTCGGTCTGAGCAACGTTGAAGCACTCAGGATCGAGGCAGGTTTCGCGCAGAAATTTTCGTTTGCCACACAACACGGACAAGCCGGGTTGCTGGCCCGACTCAACGAAGGACTGGCCATTGTCAAGTCCAACGGGACCTACCACACCTTGTACGAAAAATGGTTCGGCGTGTACGAGGTGAAAGAAGTCGGCCTGCGCGACTTGCTGAAGTACATCATCCCGGTCGTCGCCCTGGCGCTGGCCTGGGTGGGCTATTTGTTCTATCGGCGTCAGCTTGAGCGCCGCCAGGCGCAAGCGGCCCTTGCCGAATCACGCGATCTGCTCATGACCGTCATTGATACCGCACCGGTACGGGTTTTCTGGAAAGACCGCAACTTGCGTTTTCTTGGTTGCAATCCGGCGTTTGCCAGGGACGCCGGGCGCACCCGGCCAGAGGATTTGATTGGCAAGGATGATTACCAGATGACCTGGGCCGCGCAGGCTGCTCTTTACCGCGCCGATGACCAGGCCGTCATGACGTCAGGCATTGCCAAACTTTTCTATGAAGAGCCGCAGACGACACCGGCCGGGCAGACCGTCTGGCTGCGCACGTCCAAGGTGCCGCTCAGGAACCGGCGCGGGGAAACCATAGGATTGCTGGGAGTCTACGAGGACATCACCGAACACAAACAGAAAGAGGAGGAACTGCGCCAGAGCGAGGCAAGCCTGAGGGCACTCGTCAAGCATTCGCCGATCGCCATGATTGTTGAATCGTCGACGGATGGCAAAGTTCTGCTGATGAACCACCAGTTCACAGAACTGTTTGGCTATACGAAAGATGACTTTCCCGATGTTCATCACTGGTGGCCGCTGGCCTATCCGGATCAGCATTACCGCAACGAACTGATGACCGAGTGGACAGCGCGCGTTGACAAAGCCGTTCAAAACCTGGACCAGATCGAGCCGATGGAAGCGACCGTGACCTGCAAGGACCGATCGGTTCGTCATATCCGGTTTTCTTTGGCCTCCATTGGTGACAGAAACATCATCGCGTTTGAAGACCTTACCGAGCGCAAACGCTTTGAAGCCGAGTTGAGCGCCAGTGAGGAGCGCTTCAAGCTCATGTTCAACCAGGCGCCGCTGGGCATTGCCTTGGTCGACTCGCTCAATGGGCAAATTCTGACGGCGAACCCCATGTTCACTAAAATTGCCGGCAGAACCCTGGAGGAATTGGCCAATAGCAACTGGATGAGCATCACGCACCCCGATGATGTGCAACCGGATCTGGACAACATGGCGTTGTTGAATGCCGGTGAGATTGCCGGCTTCCAGATGGAAAAACGCTATCTCCACCACGACGGCAGCGCGGTCTGGATCAATATGACGATTGCGCCGGTGGCGGTGAAGGACAAAACCCGGCCACGTCACCTCTGCATGATCGAGGACATCACCCAGCGCAAGCAGGACCGCATGGAACTCAGCCAGCACCGCGACCACCTGGAAGAACTGGTCGCCTCCCGCACCAGCGAACTGGCGACCGCGCTGGTCGCCGCCGAAGCCGCCAACATTGCCAAGAGCGCCTTCCTGGCCAACATGAGCCACGAGATCCGCACGCCCATGAATGGCATCCTGGGTATGGCCAACCTGCTGCGCCGCGATGGCGTCACGCCGCGCCAGGCCGAGCGTCTGGAGAAGATCGACAACGCCGCCCAGCACCTGCTGGGGGTCATCAATGATGTGCTCGATTTCTCCAAGATCGAGGCCGGCAAGGTGCTGCTCGAACAGTCCCCGGTGGTGATCGCCGACTTGCTCGGCCATGTTTTCTCCATCCTGGGCGACCGTATCAAGGCCAAGGGGCTGCGCCTGCTGGTGCAGGCCAGCAATCTGCCTAGCAATCTGCTGGGCGATCCGACCCGGCTGCAGCAGGCCTTGCTCAACTATGCCAACAACGCCCTCAAGTTCACCCAAAGCGGCGACATTACGCTGCGCATCACTGTCGAGCAGGAGGATGGCGGCTCGGTGCTGTTGCGCTTTGAGGTGCAGGATACCGGGGTGGGCATCGCGCCGGATGCGCTGGGGCGGCTCTTCAGTGCTTTTGAGCAGGCTGACAACTCGATGACGCGCAAGTACGGCGGCACCGGTCTGGGGCTGGCCATTACCGCTCGCCTGGCGCAGATGATGGGCGGTGCCGTGGGCGTTCAGAGTACGCCGGGGCTGGGCAGTACTTTCTGGTTTACCGCCCGGCTGAAAAAGAGCCGTCCGGCGGCAGCCGATGCATTGTTTTAGACGGCGCAACGTGCGCTAGTGCAACGCGACGGTTAGTATCAGCAGGAAACTGCGGAGATAAAGACATGTCACAGACCCGGTTGATTCTTGACTATATCTACGAACATGAGGCGGCGCACCCTGATCAGGTGTACCTGACCCAGCCCATTGGGGCTGGCGCGGTGGTTGACTACAGCTGGGGCCAGGTGCTGGATCAATCCAGACGCATGGCAGCACATCTCAAAAGCCTGGGCCTCAAGCCGGGCGCGCGCATTGGCATCCTGTCCAAAAACTGTGCGCATTTCTTCATGGCCGAGCTCGCCATCTGGATGGCGGGCGGCACGACAGTGGCAATTTTTCCGACCGAAACCGCTGCCACTGTGCGCTTTGTGCTGGAACACAGTGAAGTCAGCCTGCTGTTCGTCGGCAAGCTCGATATCTGGCCACAACAGGCCAGCGGCGTGCCCGCAGAACTCCCCTGCATCGCCTTCCCGCTGGCACCGCCCACCAGCTTTGAAACCTGGGACACCCTTACCGCCCGCACATCGCCCCTGACCGGCCGGCCTGACCGCGCGCCAGCGGATCTGGCCATGCTCTGCTACACGTCCGGTTCAACCGGACAGCCCAAGGGCGTGATGCACAGTTTTGAGCGCATCACGCAGGCCAGCAAGGGCATGGTGGAGCACATGCAATCGGACATCGGGGCGCGCACCGAAGTCCGGATGTTGTCGTACCTGCCGCTGGCCCACATCTTTGAGCGCGCCTGGCTTGAATGCGCTTCCCTGATTGACGGGAAAACCCACATTTATTTCGCCGAGTCACAGGACACTTTCCTGCAGGACTTGAACCGGGCGCGCCCGACCGGCTTCATTTCCGTGCCACGTTTGTGGCTGAAATTCCAGCAAGGCGTTTTTTCGAAGATGCCGGCCGGCAAACTCGATCGCCTGCTGGGTATTCCGATTTTGGGCCGTCTGGTGGGGCGCAAGGTGCTCAAAGGTCTGGGGCTGGACCAGGTGGTGCTGGCGTCGAGCGGCTCGGCGCCGATACCGGCTGGCTTGATTTCGTGGTACCGGCGGCTCGGTTTGAACTTGATGGAAGGCTATGCCATGTCAGAAGACTTCGCCTACTCGCATGCCTCGACGGCGCAGTTCAATGCAGCGGGCTGTGTCGGCGTGCCGCTGCCCGGCGTCCAGGTTCGCATCAGCGAGGAAGGTGAAATCCTCATCAAGTCGCCAGGGCAGTTTGTGGGTTACTACAAGCGGCCCGACCTCGATGCCCTGAGCTTCACGGCCGACGGATTTTTTCGCACCGGCGACAAGGGTCAGCGCAGCCCTGAAGGGATTCTCCGGCTAACCGGACGGGTCAAGGAGTTGTTCAAGACCTCCAAGGGCAAATACGTGGCGCCAGCACCCATAGAGAATCGGTTGAACGCCCATCCGCTGGTCGAAATGTCACTGGTCTCCGGCGTTGGACAGGCTGCCGCTTACGCCATGGTGGTGCTGGCCGAGGATCTTCGCCCGCAGCTGGGTGACCCGGCAGTACGCGCGCGCGTGCAGAATCAGCTCGTCCAATTGCTCAAGGATGTCAACGCCGAACTTGCCGACTACGAAAAGTTGCGCATGATCGTGGTGGCCGCGCAACCCTGGACCATCGAGAACGGCTGTCTTACGCCGACCATGAAGATACGGCGCAACCGCATCGAATCGGCTCTGGACGAAAAAGTACAGGCCTGGTATGCAGAAAATAACCCGGTAATTTGGGCCTGAGTTGCGGCGAAGCAGGGGCAGATTCAGGCCACAAGCGGTGCTTCTACAACCCCTTCTGTCCGCTCGCTCCTGCCCTGATGGACCCGACAGGTTGGCGTTTTCCATTCGCTGGACAATAACTCCTGCGCCTGCCTCGTCCCGGCCTGCGCCAGGTGTCTGAGCAGGCTGCGCAACTTGGCCGGCCGGACCGGTTTTTGCAGCAGCACCAAACCCGCCCGTTGCGCCTGCTCGCTGAGGTTGACATCGGTATCACCGCTGATCAGGCAGGCCGGCACCGGTTGCCCCACCGTGTCACGCACCCGACGCACGGCTTCGATCCCGTTGACCCCATCGCTCAAGCGAAAATCGCTGATGATGAGTCCGATTGTCTGATCGTGCTGACACAGGTCACAAGCCATTTGTGCCCCCTGTGCGGCAGTCACCGTGCAGCCCCAGGATGTCAACAAACTCGCCAGACCCTCCCGGCCCAGTGCGTCGTCCTCGATGATCAGTACCTTCAGGCCGGCCAGTCCGCCGGGCAGCGGCGCAACCGTCGAAACGTCGTGCCGGTTGTGGCTCTGGGCCGGCGCCTGTGGAACCGTCAGGGTAAAGCGCGTTCCGCGCCCCAACTCCGAGCGCAGCGCTAGGGAATAGCCCAGCAGTCGGCAGGCCCGATCAACAATGCTGAGGCCGACGCCCAGGCCCTTGGAGCGGTCCCGCCCGGGGTTTTCAACCTGGAAGAACTCGCTGAAAATATCCTCATGGTGTTGCGCAGCGACGCCAATACCGCTGTCCCACACCTCGATGCGGACATGTTTGCCATCGCGGGCTGGGCGACACGCCACCAGTACGCTGCCCTTCGCGGTGTAGCGCACGGCATTGCTCAGCAGGTTGAGCAGAATTCTGTGCAACAGGCTCGGGTCACTCTGCACCCAGGCACGGCTGGGCCGAAAGTGCAGACGCAAGCCCTTGTCGAGCGCCGCGCTGGAAAAACCGTTGCGCAACTGCTCAAAGACAGGCTCGAGCGGAAAGGCAACCACTTCGATGGGTGTCGAATTTGCATCCAGCCGGGATATGTCAAAAAATCCGTCCAGCATGTCCTGCATGGCCTTCACCGACGCGTCCATGCAAGTCACCAGATGCTGGGTTGGCGGGTCATTTTTCAGCTCGGCCAGCCGAGCAACAAACAGGCCCAGGGCATGGGCCGGCTGGCGCAGGTCATGGCTGGCAGCCGCCAGGAAGCGGGATTTGGCCAGGCTGTCGTTCTCGGCATGGGACTTGGCTTTTTCGAGCGCTGCTTGTGCCCGCTTGCGCTCAGAGATGTCGGAATGGGTACCGACCAGGCGCAGCGGTTTGCCCTCGCCGTCGCGCCTGGCCACCATGCCGCGGCCCAGTGTCCAGGCCCAGCTGCCGTCCTTGCACAACATGCGAAACTCAACAACCGCAGAGGCTGTCGTGCCGGCAAAATGGGACTGGAGGGCGGCTGTCACCGCAGGAAGATCCTGCGGGTGGACACGATCAGTCCATTCGGAGGCGCGATTGCCGATTTCACTCTCGGCAAACCCGAGCATTTCTTTCCAGCGCGTCGAGTACTGGGCCTCCCCGGTCTGGATGTTCCAGTCGAAAACGCCGTCCCCCGCGCCCTCGAGGGCAAATTTCCAGCGTTCTTCGCTTTCCTTCAATATCTCATCGTTGCGTTTGCTCACGGTGACGTCGTGCGCCACGCCCATCAGGTGTCGCTCACCATCCGGCGCGCACACCAGAGTGCAGTTCGCCACGAACCAGCGCCAGGAACCGTCGGCATGCCGGACCCGGTAGGGCGGACTGGTTTCATCCTCTCCACTGGCCATGACCCGGGTCAGGCAGGCGAAGCAGGGCTGAATATCTTCGGGATGCACCAACGGGGCAAACGGTTGCCCCAGAATTTCGCTGACCGGGTAGCCAAAATGCCGTTCCCACGCCGGCGAGGCGAAGAGAAACAGGCCCTGGGCATCGAGCGTGAAGAGGACATCAATGGAGTGCTCGACATGGACGCGGAATTTCTCTTCGCTGTCGCGCCGTGCCAGTTCAGTCTCCAGGCGCTCCACCCGACGGCACTGACGTTGTCGCCGTTGCTGGCTGACACCCAGACATGCGGCGGACGTCAGCACCAGCAAGCCAAATACAGCGCCCCAAGCGCCGGAGCCCTGGCGCCACGCGGCAACGATGCCTGGCACATCACGGCTTGCCGCCATGATCAGCGGCTTGTCCATACTCAACGGCTCGCGCTCCCGGGCACTGACGCTCTGCTGCTGAAGGTAAAGATAGCCGCCTAGGCAGCCACCGAGCAGCAGCAGGGCAACACCGAGCAACAGCCACTCGATGAGCGGCGACCCTGTTTTCAGTCGCCGCCACCCGCTCAGGCGCTGTGGCAGTGCGCTCGTCTGTTGGGGTTGGCCATTGTTGCCATTTTTAGCTGTCATTTTCCTTCCTGGTCCCGGTCGCATGGGCGCAGCGTGCACGGCAGGATGTGACAGGCTGCGCGCTTACTCCGGATACTGATTCGCCAGCAATCAAAAAAAGATTGGCCGGACATTTTTATTGTATCGTTCAACCCATCCCGCCAACGCCCTCACCGGGGCACGCCAGTGCGCCCTTCGAGCCGGTCATCGAGCTCGCCAATGCAGGCGCTCAGCGAGTTTGCCGATTCCTGTACCGCCAGCCGCAAATCACGCTCGAGTAGGTCCAGGCGTGCCAGCACGGCGGCGCGTGACGCCATCTCCTGGCTGGCCATATTTTTGTTTTCTGTCGCCAGGAAGTTGCGCAATTCCGTGAAGCGCGACGCCTCTGCTTTGTCGGCAAGCTCGCGATTGGTACGCAGTTCACGCGCGTGAACACGGGCATCGAGCAGCACCGTGGTCTGCAGGTAGACGACAAACACAAGAAACACGGCCGCCACGACGGCCACCATGCCCAGCATCACCAGCCCCAGGGGCGCCTGAACGGTGGCGACACCCAGTGAAAGTGACGACGGCGCCATAAACACACCCCAGTTGAGTACTGCAAAACCAGTCATGGCGAGCAGCATCAACAGGACCAGCAATGTTCGAATCTTCATATGCCTTCACTCCCGTGATGATTGACGCAAAACCACCGCAACGCGGCCCGGCAATTTGCGCAATGGTGGTCTGCTTTATACCCCCGGATCGTCCTGTCGCCCGAACCGGCGCGGCGAAACAGGTCGCCAGCACTGCCAGGTTCCAGGTTTAGCTATCTATTTAGTAGCTGCTCACGCAAGCTGCACGGTGGCTACAGCCTGTTTTTATGCTATTTTTTGACAAAAACAGGGTGTCCATGGTGGCTGGCGACCAGCGCCGCTTCAACCCGGCTGCGCACCTGTAACTTCTGCAGGATATTGGTCACATAATGCTTGATAGTCTTTTCCGACAAAAATATCCGTTCGCCAATTTCCCGATTGGTCAAGCCGGTCCCGATCAGCGCCAGGATCTCACGCTCGCGCTCGGTCAGTTCCTGCAGCGGATCGGGCGCTTTACCCTGCGTCAGTGACACCAGCATTTCTGCCGCAATTGACGGTGATACATAAACCTCGCCGGCCACGGCGGCACGCACCACGCCGGCCAGTTCCCGGGCCGACACCCCCTTGAGCACATACGCGCGCGCGCCGGCCTTGAGCGCGGCCAGCAGTTTGTCCTTGTCGTCAGCGCCGGTCAGCATCACGATGACGGTTGCCGGGCACGCCATGGCGATCTTTTCGGCCGTGACAATGCCGCTCCAGCCCGGCATGCTGACGTCAAGCAAGACCACATGCGGCAACAGCTTGCGTGCCAATTCAAGCGCTTTTTCACCGGAATCGGTTTCCGCGACAACCTTGAATTCAGGGTCCATTTCGAGCGAGTTCACCACTCCCTGGCGAAACAGCGGATGGTCATCGACGACCAGGATATTGATTGAATCATTCATTTTCTTCAGCCAGTGATTTCAAGGGTAGCGTTACACGGATCAGCGTGCCCGAGGCGGGGTCGCTATGCAATTCAAACGAACCACCGACCACCTCGACGCGCTGGCGCATTCCGCTCAGCCCGAAACGGCCTTTTGCGAGGGCGGAGGAGACGTCGAACCCGGGTCCTGCGTCACTGATTTCAACGGTCAGGCGAGCGCAATCAGCCCGCAGCGTCACCTGACAGTTTTTGCCCTGCGCATGGCGCAAGGCGTTGGCCAGAGATTCCTGCAACAGGCGGTACAGGGTTACTTTCACCCGGTAGCTGGTGCCGGGGTCCGGCATCAACCCGGCCAGCGTGACCTGGCAGCCGGTCTTCACCTGAAAGTCGCGCACGACACGCCGGGCGATATCCGCCACGCCGAGCTGGCCAATATCAGGCAGATCCAGGTCGGCCGAAATGGCGCGCAAGTCAGTCAGCGCGGATTGCACCGCGATACAGGCCGGTCCCAGATTTTTGGCCCAGACCGCCTGCTGCATGCTGGTGTCGCTGGCGCTGGCATCGTCCATGTTCTTCAACTGCATCAGCGCAAAGCCGAGATCCTGGCCCGGTCCGTCATGGAGATCAGCCGATATGCGCTGCAGGAAGTCCTCATTGACCGCCGTGGCGCGTTCGGCAGCGCGAATGACGCGCTCCTGCAGCAACGTGTTCTGCTGGTTGACCTCGGTCAGCTGACGCACCTTGTCCCCTAGCTGCCCCTGCTGCTCGATGATCGTTCTGCTGCCCCGGCGCACCACGATAAACAGCAGCATGTACATCGTCAGCATGGCGCCGGCCACCAGAAACCAGCCGTGCAACTGGGCGGCGGCGGCTTCCCGATCAACTTCGTCGGGTTTGACATAAAACTCGGCCGCCGCAATCACCTCCCCGGTGCGGTCTGCGTGAATCGGTGTGTAGGTCTCGATCAGGCGCTGCATCGGCTGTCCGTGCTGCGCCTGCTCGGTGTCGGAGCGTTCGCTGATTTCGGAAAAAATATGGCCGGCCAGCGCCTCGGCCAGCCCCTCGCCGACGGGAAATGTGCGCCCGCCCATGCTGGCGTCACTGCTGAACAGGACGTAGCCATCCTTGCGCCATATTTTCAATGCAACAATTTTCTGGCCCAGCGGCGTATTGGCGAGGTCTGACTGGAGCGATTCCCGATCAACGGCGGCAAGGTCTCCGGCATCGACCAGGGTCTGCACGTGGGGCGCAATGAAACTGGCAACATAAAGTGCAGTCACACCGCCAACGCGGTGCACGACGCTGTTCTTGACCTGTTGCCCGATCCACCAGCCAATCACCAGCGTACCGGCCAACAGGATCGGGAAGCTCAGCATCAAAAACTGCTTTGACAGTGGCAGTTGACCAAAAACATTTTTCATCGGGAAATCAGGCAACGGCGCGGGCAAAACCAAAAAGGGAACAGGTCAGGAATGTAGCAGCCAACCGGCTCGGGCACCAGCGACCAAGGTCTGAACCTTTTCGCGACCTTGGGCCAGGAAAAATCGCGCAGCTCGGGCCTGATGCGGCGCTGCCTGTCAGGGCAAACTCGCCGCAATGGAGATTGTGACAACCGGGGACCCGCCATGACAAAACGCATGACACGCAAGGAGTTTGGTGTTTCGGTACTGGGCGCGACGCTGCTGTTGCTGATCCAGTCGTGTGGTGGAGGCGGCACCGATCCCGGCGTCGCCATGGCGCCTGAGCCACCTGCCCCGCCACCGCCCGGCGGCGGCGTCGCCAGCGTGGGTTGCAGCAACACGATTGCCGGCAACCACGGACATGTGCTGGCGATTGCACTGGCCGATCTTGATTCGGCGACCGACAAGACCTACGACATCCTGGGCAATGCAGACCATAGCCACACACTGACCTTGACCGTGACCCAGTTGCGCACGCTCAAGACCGGTGCCAGCGTGAGCACGTCGACGACCACCAACTTCGCGCACCAGCACGCTGTTGTGGTCACGTGCCTCTGAGCCCGGACCACTGACCGACTAACCGCAGCAGGAGAACGATGCCATGAAGTACCCCGGCAGGATGATTGTGATGACCACACTGTGCATAGCTTGCGCCGCACGCGCGGCCGGCGGCGGCGGCGAGGGGAGCGCGCGGACCATGACGGCCGACCCCGTCATTGCGTCGGTTCAGGCGTTTATCGCCAGGAAAGACTGGAGCAGCGCACAAGCCACTTTGTTGACGGCACTGGCCAGCAATGCGAACGATGCCGACTACCACAACCTTTACGCCTACGCGGTACGCAAATCAGCCCAGCCCGACATGCAGGTGGTATTCGCCCACTATGCGCAGGCGTTGCGCATTGACCCCCGGCATCGTGGCGCCCACGAATACGCGGGCGAGGCGTATCTGATGGTAAACGATCTGCCCAGAGCCAAGGAACATCTGGCCGCGCTCGACAAGCTGTGCATTTTGAGTTGCGAGGAATACCGCGACCTGAAGCAGGCTATTGCCGGTTACGAGCTCAGCCACCCGCACTAAGCCGGCCGGGCACAGGCGCCCGCATTGTTCACGGCCAGATTCCGGATCATTCCCCCCGACACAAATAGGAGCCACCATGAACGTCAAAAAACTGGAGAAACCACTGCTCAATTTTTGGGTGGCCAAGTCGGCCGGTCTGAAGAGGCTGCCCCAGCCGCCCCAGCCAGGAGAGCCACATGACCCTGAAAGTGGCCACTGGCATCCGCACAATTACGATCCGGCCAGCGACTGGTCGCAGGCCGGCCCCATAGTGTCAAACGAATGGTATGTGATCGAAGACACGCTGATCGAATGGTTTGGTCCGGGCTGGACCCGCAGCAAAACCGTTGTCGACTTCCCGCTGATGTGGTTCATGCGGGCTTACGTGGCGTCACAGTTTGGCGATCAGGTGGAAGACCTGGTCGGAGTCGATAATTTGCCGGCCTCCAGTCCGGTCGTTCTGGCACAACTGAATCTGAACTCCCTGCGCGCCCGGCGTGAGTCACTATGGCTGACACCGGGACGCGGCTGATCGGTCGACTCGCGCCCGGTCGCGTCCAAAACGAGCTGAAGGAAGCGGCAACCGGGAGCTGAAGCTATCATTCGCCGGTCATCACTTTTTGAGATCCGGCATGAAACTGTCTGGTGTTCTGCTGACGGGATTGTTTTCCCTGGCCACGGCGCTGGCCCAACCAGGCCCGGTCACCTCCATCGCGCCGCCGCTTGACAGGAACTATCCCGGGGTCATCACGCTGGCAGTCGATGCCACCGATCTCGATCACCATGTCGTGCGGGTTCGCGAAACCCTGCCCGTGGCGCCCGGGCCGCTCACCCTGCTCTATCCCCTGTGGCTGCCTGGCTGGCACGGTCCGGGTGGCGACGTGACGCGGATGGCCGGCCTGGTAGTACGCGCCGGAGCGCAGCGCTTGCCATGGACACGCGATCCGGTGGCCACTGAAGCCCTGCATCTGCAGGTGCCTGCCGGCAGCCATGAACTGACCATCGAATTTGCACATCTGGCACCGGTCAACGGCGTTGGCGGTCGGCCCACCATCAGCCGCGAGCTGGTCAATGTCGCATGGAACTCGATGCTTCTGTATCCGGCAGGCTATTTTTTGTCGGCCATCCAGGCCCGGGCCAGCCTGACGCTGCCAGCCGGTTTCAGTTACGCCACGGCACTTCGACCCCACCAACAGCAGGGAGCGCGCACCGAGTTTGACGAGGTTTCACTCGAAACGCTGATCGACTCACCGGTTTTTGCCGGACGGCACTACAAACGCATTGAACTCGATCCGCCGGCAACGGCACGCCCCGTGGTGCTGCATATGTTTGCCGACGAAGCCGATCAACTGCTGGCCAGCGATGAGCAAATCGAAGCCCACCGCGCGCTGGTGCGCCAGACCGATCATTTGTTTGGCTCGCGCCATTTTGCCCACTACGACTTGCTGTTCGAGCAAAGCAAGGTGATTGGTTATGACGGGCTGGAGCACCACGAGTCGAGCGAGAACGTGGTCCAGCCGGGCTACTTCAAGGACTGGGCCAAGGGCATTCGTGCTCGCCAGCTGCTGCCACACGAGTACGCGCATTCCTGGAACGGCAAGTTCCGCCGTCCAGCCGACCTGTGGACAACCAACCTCAATGTGCCGATGCAGAACTCGCTACTCTGGGTCTATGAAGGACAGACCGAGTATTGGGGCCGGGTACTGGCGTCGCGCAGCGCACTGGTATCAGCGGAGCAGGCGCGCGACCAGCTGGCCCGCACCGCAGCCTACCATTCAACGATGGCCGGCCGCAGCTGGCGCAGCCTGCAGGACACTGTCGCCGATCCCCTGCTTGAGCAGCGATCGCCGCGCAGCTGGTACGACCTGCAGCGGGGCTTCGACTTTTACGACGAGATGGCATTGGTGTGGCTTGATGTCGACACACTGATACGGGAGCGCAGCGGCGACAAGCGTTCGCTCGACGACTTTGCGAAAGCCTTCTTTGGCATCCATGACGGCCGCGTCCAGCCATTGACCTACACCTTCGACAACGTCGTCGCAGCGCTGAGCGCTGTCGAGCCCTACGACTGGGCGACGCTGCTGCGTGACCGGCTGGACCGCACCGGTGACGCTGGTGGGCTGCTCGACGGCCTGACACGCAGCGGCTGGAAGCTCGACTTTGACGACCAGGAAAGTGAATTCGCCAGGAATGCCCGGGACGACGATGAGGAAGAAGGTCCGAGGATCCATCTGTACTGGTCGATTGGCGTTACCGTCGGCAAGGAAGGCAAGCTGGTCGATGTGCGCTGGGAGGGGGAAGCGTTCCGCGCCGGACTGGCACCGGGCATCCAGATTGTTGCCGTCAAAGGTCTGGCCTACAAGCCCGAGCGACTGACTGACGCCATCACCAGTGCCAAAGGCGCCGGCGCTGCGGTCGAGCTGCTGGTGAAGGAAGGCGAGCGTTACCGCACGGTCATGATCGACTACCACGGCGGCTTGCGTTACCCGAAACTGGTTCGTCTGGATTCGACGCCTGACCGCCTGTCGGCGATCCTGGCACCGCACTGATTCGAGTCGTACGGGCTAGCGACTGATTATCAATTTGAGCCCCAGGCCAACAAACAGGGTGCCGGCCATCCGGTCAAGCCACAGTCCGGCACTACCGTGCCGATTTAGCCATTGCCCCGCATGGCCCGCGAAATAGCCGAGCAGGCCGAACAACAATGCCGCCTGCAGGGTAAAGACGCCGCCCAGCTGGACGATTTGCCAAGGCGCATGGCCCCGGTCAGGCACAACGAATTGCGGTAAAAAGGCCAGAAAAAACATGACGACCTTGGGATTGATGGCGTTGGCAAAGAGGCCTTTGCCGAACAACTGCCAGGGCGATGAGAGGTTGCCTTCAGCGGCCTGTGCAGGCAAGCCACCCGGGCTGCGCAGTGCCTGCCAGCCCAGGTAGACGAGGTAGGCGCCGCCCACCAGTTTGAGACCCAGAAAAGCCCACGCCGACGCGGCAATCAGGGCGCTGATGCCCAGAGCTGCGAGCACGGTATGGCTCAGGCAACCCAGCCCACACCCCAGTCCAAACGCCATGCCCGCCTTGCGCCCGCGTGCCGCACCAATCGACAAAACGAGCAGGTTGTCAGGCCCGGGCGAGAGTGTAATCAGCAGGGATGCGCCGAGAAAACCAAGCAACTGTTGCGCCGTGAGCAAGGTCATTGGGTTGCAGTCAAAGTAAAAAAATCAGTATAAACGGGCCGTCTTCGACACCCCCGAAAGTGACCACGGCGGCAGTGATACAGTCGGGTCGGCCGGCCTGCCAGCTGAGTCGCGACGGAAGGCAGTCCGACACACAGGCCTGATCGGCACCCCCCAAAACGAAAAATACTTCTCGAATTTAAAATTGTCCATCCCGCTGCATCCCCTGCTGGAAACCGCGCTGACGGCGGCGCGCGCTGCCGCTGCATTGATTCGCACTGCGGCAGCCGACCCGGGTTCATTGCAGGTACGCCAGAAACAGCCCAACGACTTTGTCACGCAGGTTGATGTGGCGTCCGAAAAAATCATTGTGCAAACACTGTTGCAGGCATTTCCCGGGCACGCCGTGCGCAGCGAAGAGTCGCCGCAACCGCACGGTCAAGCGGGGGCAGACCATGTCTGGATTGTCGACCCGCTGGACGGCACTGCCAACTTCATCCACGGTTATCCGGCCTACAGTGTCAGTATCGCGCTTGCCGTACGTGGACGCATCGAACACGGCGTCGTACTCGATGTAAAAAGCGGCGACATCTTCCACGCCAGCCTCGACAGTGGTGCCTATTGCAATGGCCAGCGGCTTCGGGTTGCCACCCGCGCCAGTCTGGATGGCGCCTTGCTCGCCACCAGTTGCCCGTATCGGCCGGGTCCGGCTTTTGCGCCGTCCCTGCAGATGCTCGGCGAGGTCATGCAGCGCGTGGCTGGCATCCGTCGCTCCGGATCAGCAGCACTGGACCTGGCCTGGACCGCGGCCGGTTATTGCGACGGCTGTTTTGACCTCGGTCTGAATGCCTGGGATGTGGCGGCGGGCAGCTTGCTGGTGGCCGAGGCCGGCGGGCAGGTGGGTAACTTCCAGGGCGAGCCGGATTTTCTGGAAACGCGCGAATGCATGGCGGCCAACCCTGCTGTATTCGCCGCTTTGGGCAGCGTCCTGCGGCCATTCGCCCGGGACGGCAAGTCATTAAACCGCCATTAAGCCTGCCTATACTCGCCCCATGTCATCCATTCAACTCGTCAACCTGTCAAAAGACTGGGGCAGCACCAAGGCACTGGACGCCATCAGCCTGTCAATAGAGACGGGGACTTTCTGTGTGTTGCTGGGTCCTTCCGGTTGCGGCAAATCGACCACGCTGCGCATCATTGCCGGGCTGGAGGCGGCCAGCAGCGGCCAGGTGTTGGTGGATGGCAAGGACGTGACCCACCAGCCCCCGGCCCTGCGCGGTATTGCCATGGTGTTCCAGAATTACGCGCTCTTTCCACACCTGAGCGTGGCTGACAACATTACGTTTGGCCTGTCGGTGCGCAAGGTCGACGCCGCCGAGACGGCGCGACGCCTGAGCAGTACGGCAGCGCTGCTGGGTCTTGAGTCCCTGCTGGCACGCAAGCCGTCGCAACTCTCGGGCGGACAACAACAACGCGTGGCGCTGGGTCGGGCGCTGGTGGCGCAGGCCAAGGTTTGCCTGATGGACGAACCGCTGTCCAACCTGGACGCACAACTGCGCCAGGAAATGCGCCATGAACTGCGCGAGCTTCAGCAGCGACTGGGCCTCACCGTGGTGTATGTCACCCACGATCAGACCGAAGCCATGAGCATGGCCGATCAAGTGGTGCTGCTCAACAAGGGGCGCATAGAGCAATCGGCGGCGCCCCGCACCCTTTACTCGAGCCCGGCCACCACCTTTACCGCGCGCTTTATTGGCACACCGGCCATGAACCTGCTGCGTCTCGAACACGGTCAAATCGCGGGCAGCCAGGTTACCGTGGCGCGCCGCGGCCATCTGCTGGGCGTTCGGCCGGAATCCGTTTCTCTTGACGGATCGGTGCCTGCCACGGTGCAAAGCCTGGAGTACCTGGGCGCCGACCTGGTATTGCGTTGCGCGGTCGGCTCCGAACTGATCACGGTGCGGGCCGATGGCAAGTCCGAGCTTGCTGTGGGCGCACCCGTCCTGCTGCACTGGCCAGCCCATGGCGAGCACTATTTCGATGTGCAAGGCTGCAGAATCGCGTAAGCTTTATTCTTAGTTCAATTTCACCGTCCATTCACCCATCGTCACCCCAGGAGCCATCATGCAAAGAAAAGCCTTTAACCACATCATCGCCGCCGCGGCCGTTGCCTTCAGCACGCTGCCGCTGGGTGCGATGGCGCAGGCACAGACAGAAATTTCATTCTTCTACCCGGTTGCCGTGGGTGGCGCCATCGCCAAGTTCATTGACGAGTTTGCCACTGACTTCACCAAAGAGAACCCGGGCATCAAGGTCACCCCGATCTACGCTGGCAGTTATCAGGACACTATCGTCAAGGCGCTCACCGCCAACAAGTCGGGAACACCGCCGGTGACCTCGGTGCTGCTGTCGACCGACATGTTTACCCTGATTGACGAAGAAGCCATCGTTCCGATCGACAACTTCGTCAAAACGGCGGACGACAAAGCCTGGCTGGGCAGTTTCTACAAAGGCTTCATGGCCAACAGCCAGAGCGGTGGCAAAACCTGGGGCGTTCCGTTCCAGCGCTCCACCATCGTCCAGTACTACAACAAGGATTTGTTCAAGGCTGCGGGTCTGGACCCCAACAAACCGCCAACCACTTGGGGCGAGATGGCTGACTTTGCCAAAAAGCTGACACTCCGGGATGCTTCCGGCAAAGTGACGCAATATGGCATTCAAATTCCATCCAGCGGCTTTCCGTACTGGTTGTTCCAGGCGCTGGCGATTCAAAACGATGTAGTTATGGCCAACGACAGCGGCAACGCTGTCCGGTTTGACGACCCCAAGGTGATCGAGGCGTTGCAGTACTGGATCGACCTGACCAAGCAGGGCTCCCATCCGGCCGGCATTGTCGAATGGGGCACCACGCCGAAAGACTTTTTTGAGAAAAAAGTCGCCATGATGTGGACCACCACCGGCAACCTGACCAATGTGCGCACCAACGCCAAGTTTGACTTCGGCGTCGCCATGTTGCCCGCGGGCAAGCGCAAAGGCTCCCCCACCGGCGGCGGTAATTTCTACATCTTCAAGAAGTCGACGCCGGCGCAGCAGGAGGCGGCTTTCAAGTTCATCAAATGGATTACCCAACCGGAACGTGCGGCGCGCTGGAGCATGGAGACCGGTTATGTGGCCGTGTCGGAAGCGGCCTACGGCACCGACGCCTTGCGCAAGTACGGTCGCGATTTTGCACCGGCGCTGGTGGCGCGTGACCAGCTGCCGTTTGCCATGGCCGAGTTTTCCACACACGACAACCAGCGTGTGACCAAGGCACTCAACGATGGGCTGCAAGCCGCCTTGACCGGTGCCAAGACCGCCACTCAGGCCATGCAGGATGCCCAGAAAGAGGCCGACCGGCTTCTTCGAAGCTATAAATAGCATAGCTGCCTGTGCATGTCTGACGGGGGCTATAGTCCAATTTGACTAATTATTTATGCTCTTGAACCGGTCTGGAACGGCCACGCTGTACGCCTGGCTGCTGTTGCTGCCCGCCTTGCTGCTGCTGGTCGCCTTTACCCATTACCCGGCCGTCGCCACACTGATTGACAGTTTCTTTTCCACTCCCAAAGGCGCGCGGCCTGCAGTGTGGGTCGGCCTGGATAACTACCAGATCATGATCGATGATCCGGTTTTCTGGAAAGCCGTCACCAACAACCTCTGGTTTGCGCTGGCGACGATTCCTTTTTCCATCGGGCTGGCGCTGGTCATGGCGTTGTGGGTCAACGAACGCATGAGCGGGCGCGGCTTTCTACGCATGGCCTACTTCACGCCGACCGTGCTGCCCATGATTGCGGTGGCCAATATCTGGCTTTTTTTCTACACGCCAGCCTATGGCCTGCTGGAACAAATCACCGCTCTGTTCGGCTTGCCGTCCCACAACTGGCTGGGTGACCAGCGCACCGCGCTTGCTGCCGTCACACTGGTGGCAGTGTGGAAGGAGTCGGGATTTTTCATGATCTTTTATCTGGCCGCGCTGCAAAGCCTGAGCCCCAGTTTGCGTGAAGCGGCCGCTATTGAAGGCGCGTCGCGCTGGTATTTTTTCAGCCGCGTCCAGTGGCCCCTGCTGATGCCGACCACCTTGTTTGTCATGGTCAACGCGGTGATTAACGCGGTGCGCATGGTGGACCATGTGGTGGTGCTGACGCGCGGCGGCCCCAACAACGCCT
Source organism: uncultured beta proteobacterium (assembly GCA_963750815.1). Lineage (GTDB taxonomy): Bacteria > Pseudomonadota > Gammaproteobacteria > Burkholderiales > Burkholderiaceae_C > Rhodoferax. Next base: position 1,776,172 of record CAVVRS010000002.1, on the reverse strand, counting down.
CGACACTGCTGCTCTACCACCTCTATGAAGTTGGCTTCAAATTTTGGGATACCGGCTACGCCGCAGCGCTGACCGTGGTGCTGCTGGGCGTTCTGGCATCGGTCGCGCTGCTACAGTTTTTTGTACTGGACCGCAAGGTGCATTACCAGTGAAGCGTCCATGAAAAGTGCACCATCGTCGCGCCTGATCTACAACGACCCGGGCTGGCTCGATACGCTGGCCGCCTGGCTGCTGGCGCTGCTGTGGATCCTGCCACTGCTGTATGCGGTATGGACGGCCTTTCATCCGTCGGAGTATTCAACCCGGTTTACGCTGCTGGCCCCGCTGACGCTGGAGAACTTTGCGCGAGCCTGGGCAGCGGCCCCGTTTGCGCGCTATTTTCTCAACACCGTGTTGCTGGTGAGCATGATTCTGGCTTGCCAGCTGGTGCTCAGTACATTGGCCGCCTTTGCCTTTGCCCGTTTTGAGTTTGTCGGCAAGAACGTGCTGTTTGCGCTGGTGTTGATGCAGTTGATGATCATGCCCGACATCCTGCTGGTGGAAAATTACAAGACCATGGCAAGGCTGGGCCTGGTCGACACCTTGCTGGCAGTCGGTCTGCCCTATTTCGCCTCCGCATTTGCGATCTTTTTGTTACGTCAAACCTTCATGGGTATTCCGAAAGAACTTGACGATGCGGCGCGCGTGGAGGGTGCCAGCGCGATGCAGATTCTCTGGCGCGTCTATGTACCGCTGGCCAGACCGGTGTACACGGCATTTGCGCTGGTTTCGGTGAGCTTTCACTGGAACAATTTCCTGTGGCCGGTGATCATCACCAACAGCGTTTCGGCGCGACCATTGACGGTCGGCTTGCAGGTGTTCTCCAGCACCGATCAAGGCATTGACTGGTCGATTATTACCGCCGCCACCCTCATGACCTCGGCACCGCTGTTGATCGGCTTCCTGCTGTTTCAACGCCAGTTTGTGCAAAGCTTCATGCGGGCCGGCATCAAATGAACAACCCGGCGACGACAAGGCGAACATGATGAAACTTATTACCTGGAACGTTCAATGGTTTTGTGGTCTGGACGATGTGGTCAGCGTCGAGCGTGTCGTTGAAGAAGCCCGCGCCATGGCCGATTTTGATGTGCTGTGCCTGCAGGAGGTGGCCGACAACTACCCGCAACTTGCTGGCGATGCAGGTTTTGATCAGGTCGCGCGGCTGCGCCGGTTGCTGCCAGGCTTCGAGGTGTGTTTTGGCGCGGCGGTGGATGAGATGGGCCGGCACGGCCAGCGCCAGCGCTTTGGCAATCTGCTGGCAACCCGGCTGCCGCTGTTGCAGGCGCAGCATTACCCACTGCCCTACCCTTTCGACGCTGGCGTGCGTTCCATGCCGCGCATGTGTACCAGCGCCACGGTAATGACTGCACTGGGGCCGGTGCGGGTCTTGACGACCCATCTTGAGTTTTATTCTCCGCGCCAGCGCCTGGCCCAAGCCCGGGCGCTGGTGGACATCCACACCCAGGCGTGCCAGCAGGCCGCGCATCCGCCGCTCGATGATGAAACCGGAGCACCTTTTCAGACCAAGGTGCACACCACCCGCGCCGTGCTGTGCGGCGACTTCAACCTGGAGACAAGCAACGCCGAATACGCTGTCATTCAGGCACCGGCAGCGCCGGATGCCACTCGTCTGCTTGACGCCTGGCCCCTGGTACACGGCAGCACGCCGCACGCGCCCACTTTTCGTCTGCACGACAAGCGTTATGGCCCGGTGCCCATCAGTTGCGATTTTGTCTTTGTGAGCGAAGACCTGAAACCCCACGTCAAGCGCGTGCAGATCAACACCGCGACCCTTGCCTCCGACCATCAACCAGTGCTGCTGGAACTGGGCCAGTCGCGGTCAGCCTGACAGCCCCCCGGAAACAGTGATCGTTGTTCTGACATCAACTTCACTCGATGAGCTTTCATGGTGCACCGCGAAGCTTTTTGAGAATCACCAGCATGATGCCACCCAGAATGGCAACCGAACAGATCAGGAGTCGCTGCGTAACAGGTTCGCCCAGAATAACCGCACCGCCGACAGCAGCGATGACGGGAACGCAAAGTTGAACAGTCGCCGCACTGGTCGCAGACAGGCCCGGCAGGGCCGTGTACCACACGGCATAGCCCAAGCCGGAAGTCAGCGCTCCTGACGTCACGGCATAGCCTGCCCCGGCGCTGTCCAAACTGGTCCAGGGACGCATTACCAGGCTCAAGCCCACTGCCAGCAGCGCTGCCCTGAAAAAATTGCCAGCCGTTACGCGGGTGGGATCACCTCCGCGTCTGCCACGCAGCGAATAGATGCCCCAGGCCAGGCCGGCAACGAGCATCAAAATTGAACCCGCCAGAGGCGGTGCGGAAAGCCCCGGAAGCAGCAAACCGGCAAGTCCGGAACAGGCGGCACAGAGACCCAGGATTTGCCACTTGCCGAGGCGATCACCGGCCCACAAACCGTAACTCACCATGGTTGCCTGTACTGCACCGAACAGCAGCAAAGCACCGGCCGCCGCAGGCAAAGAAATGTACGAATATGAAAAAGCGGCGGCATAAGCGAACAGTGCCATTGCCGACAGCCAATTTCCCGACATCCGGACGACACCATCACGCAACCGCACAATAAGCCAGAGTACCAGCGCACCCGCGACGATGCGAATGGCGGTAAAACTCGCGGGATCGATTGCCGTGTGTTTAAGTGCCTGCCGACAAAGCAATGAGTTCCCGGCAAAGGCCAGCATCGCAAGCATTGTCAAGAATGCTGCTTTGGTGACTGACATCCGGAATCCTCTCTGTGTCGAAAAATTCCAGTCCACTGAGTGCGGGCTGGCATGGCCGATCTACTCATTTGCCAACTCTTTTTCAACAGCGGCGCCGCGTCATGTTAGTGGGCCGCTACAGTTTGCCCGTGGCACGCCGGAATACCCGTATCCGCGCCAATGTTGCTTCCTGGTTTAACTCCACCGATCGGTCAATGCCATGCGTCTTGCGCCCGGCCAGCGGCCAGCCGGAAAGACTGGCAAGGGTCCTGTGCTCGACACTGGTAAACCCTAGTAACCGCCTTGTTTGTCTGAAATTTGATTTGATGTTTGATATAAATCAAAACATCACCCCATCACACGTATGAGACTTGCCCCGTCCCGTCCATGACGACATAAAAATGACGGGTCGGCGAGTCCCAGAAAATACCAGAATACCCGTCAGCGAAGGCTGGCCGAATATGAAGGTGACTGCAATGTCGAACTTCGAGATCGTGGCCCGGGAAGATTTCTCCGACGTCACCTACCTGCTTGAGGTGTGCCATCCAATGATGGCCAAAGCAGCCAGGCCGGGACAGTTCGTGATCGTCATGCAAAGCGAGCATGGCGAACGCATCCCTCTCACCATCGCCGATTTCGATATCAACAAGGGCACCATCACGCTGGTGATTCAGGCCGTCGGCAAGACAACCCGGCAGATGCAACAGGAGTGCCGTGTTGGCACTTCACTCCATGGCATGGTTGGCCCGATGGGCATACCCAGTCCGATCGGGCACGCCAGGAAAGTGGTGTGCGTGGGCGGTGGTCTGGGTGTGGCACCCATCTTTCCGCAGGCACGCGGTTTCAAGGACAACGGCGCCTATGTAATTGCTGTGCTCGGCTTCCGCAACCGGGATCTGGTTTTTTGGGAAGACAAGTTTCGAGCCTGTTGCGACGAACTCATTCTATGCACCAACGACGGATCAGCCGGCATGAAAGGCATGATCACTGACGGGGTCGCGCTTGCTATGGCGAATCATCCGGATATTGATGAGGTGGTTGCCATCGGACCCCCGGTCATGATGAAGGCGTGTGCCGACGCGACGCGCGACGCGAAGATCAAAACCATGGTGAGCGTGAATCCCATCATGGTTGATGGCACCGGAATGTGCGGTGGTTGTCGGGTCAAGGTAGGTGATCAGGTCAAGTTTGCCTGCGTCGACGGACCCGATTTTGATGGTCATCTGGTTGACTTTGACGACCTGATGGCGCGTTTGCGCCGTTACACCGCTGTTGAAAAACAAGCTCACGATCACTGGTCCGAAAGCTGCCGCTTGAGCAAACTTGCCGCCGGCACGTCCAACAGCTAGGACGGTTTACAGGTTTGCGCCAATTTTTTTCCCCGAGAGCTTTCTTGCGCAATTTTTAAATAGTCGCCAGAGGAAATACAGATGGCAAAGAAAAGGACGATTCGAACGATTCCACAAGAACGCACGCCGATGCGCGAGCAGGACGCGCAGGTGCGGGCAAAAAATTTTCTGGAGGTAGCCTGCGGCTATAGCGTTGAGGACGCGCTGCGGGAGTCGGAGCGTTGCCTGATGTGTCCCGACGAGCCTTGCATTGCCGGTTGTCCGGTCGGAATCAACATCCCGGGTTTTATTCAGAAGATCGGCGAAAAGAATTTTCGTGGTGCCTACGACATTCTGACCACAACCAACCTCCTGCCGTCGATCTGCGGTCGGGTCTGCCCGCAGGAAAACCAGTGCGAAGGCGTTTGTACTGTTGGTGATTCTCTGGAAGCCGTGGCGATCGGTCGCCTGGAGCGCTTTGTTGGCGATACCGCCATCACGCAAGGGTGGGTCAACATTCCATATATTGAGCCCACCAGGTTCCGCGTTGGAATCGTCGGTTCGGGTCCGGCGGGTATGGCCTGTGCTGCCGACATGGCAAAAGCCGGTTGCGACGTCACTGTCTATGAGGCCTTCCATCAGCCTGGTGGTGTACTGAAATACGGCATACCGGATTTCCGTCTGCCCAACGAGGTGATTGACGCCGAGATCAACAATCTGAAAAAATTTGGCGTCAAGTTCGAATGCAACACTCTGGTTGGGCGCTTGTTCACCATCGAACAGATGATCGACGAGATGGGCTTTCACGCGGTATTTGTCGGCGTTGGAGCAGGCTACCCGACGATGCTCAATATTCCGGGAGATTCTCTGAACGGCGTTCTCTCGGCCAATGAGTTGCTGACACGCTGCAACCTGATGCGCGCCAGGGATTTCCCGACTTTCGACACACCGCTGCCCATCGGCAAACGGGTCGCTGTGGTCGGTGCCGGTAACACCGCCATGGATGCGGTACGGGTTTCGATCCGGCTTGGTGCCGAGAAGGTGTACTGTATTTACCGGCGTTCGCGCACTGAGGCGCCGGCACGTGCTGAGGAAGTTCATCACGCGGAACAGGAGGGGGTCGAATACCACTGGCTCACCAACCCGGTAGCGGTGCTCGATGATGGCAATGGCAGCGTGCGTGGCATGCGTTGTGTACGCATGGAACTGGGGGAGGCGGACGACTCTGGTCGACGCAGACCGGTGCCGGTCGCTGGCAGTGAATTTGATTTCGAGGCGGACCTGATTGTCTATGCGATCGGCACCAACGCCAATCCGATTATGGGTCAGACGTCCAGGCTCAAGTTGAACAAAAGGGGATATATCGATGTCGACGAGAACCTCAACACTTCGATGGCGGGCGTATTTGCAGGTGGCGACATCGTGACAGGTGCCGCCACCGTAATCGAGGCCATGGGCGCGGGCCGCAAAGCTGCGCGCAACATGAAAACCTACCTCGGAATCAGGGATTCTGCGCTTGCTGTCAGCGGGGACAGGACTGATACCGGCACGTTGTTCGGGATCGATCTGAAGGAGCGGAATTTCGCGCGCGTGCGAGTTGTCTAGTAACCGGGCTTACCGGATCCTCAACCAGACAACGCGATCGCCAGACAGCTTCTATGGAACAAAGCATGAATCAGATAACAAAACAAAAGCCAATCAGGAAGTCCGGTGACAAAGCAGAACCTGTCACATCGGCGAACGGACCCGTCCGTTTAAAAGAGCACATCGTTGAAATCATCAGCGATTCGGGCGAAGGTGCGCAAAAATGCGGCCAGTCGCTGGGTGCCATTGCGGCGCAAATGGGCAACGGCATCTGGACCACTGAAATCATCCCTGCTGAAATTCGCCCACCGGCGCGCAGCGTCGCCGGCGCGAGTGGCAATCGCATCCGCATCGGGTCGGGCTACATAACCAATGGCGGTGATGAAACTGACCTGGTAGTGGCCTTCAATGAGCAGGTGTTGCTTGGCCGGGTACGGGCAAAGGAACTCAAGCCTGGTTGCACCATCCTGCTCGAAAGCATGTGGCGTAACGATACCGACCCGAAAATTGTTGCGTCCTACCTTGAAACCCATGAACGACTCATCGCAGCCGGCTACAAGGTATACGAAATTCCGATGGAACAGGTGTGCCGCACCGTGGTCGCAGACGCGCGACGCGGCAAAAACATGTTCGTTCTGGGCATGCTGTGCCATATCTACAGCCTCGATCTCAAGCTCGCGGTAGAGCAAGTGATACTCGCTTTCGGAAAGAAGAATCAGAGCGTGGTCGACGCCAACATCCAGTTGCTCGAAATGGGTCAAAAGTGGGCTCGGGCCAATCTGGATTTCTGCTACAGCATCGCTGCGGTGCGCTCAACGAAGCCACAAATCGTGGTCACCGGCAACACCGCGCTCGCGTTGGGCGTGCTGGCTTCGGGTATGGAAATTTGCGCCATGTATCCGATTACCCCGGCGACTTCAGTCTCGCACTATCTCTCCGAGGTTTTTGAAAAAGTGGGGGGCATGGTGCACCAGGCGGAAGACGAGATCGCGGCCTGTGCGTTCGCCATCGGCGCTTCTTACGCCGGCAAGTGCACGATAACCGTCACTTCAGGTCCAGGCTACTCGTTGAAGCAGGAGGCCATCGGGCTGGCAGTCATGGGCGAAATTCCACTGGTCGTCGTTAACGTCCAGCGTGGTGGCCCCAGCACCGGTCAGCCCACCAAGATGGAACAGGGCGATCTCATGACCGCAATTTTTGGCAGCCATGGCGACGCGCCCAAAGTGGTAATGGCGCCAGGCACGATTGAAGAATGCTTCTATTCGATCATCACAGCGCGCAAAATAGCCGAAACTTTCAACATGGTCGTGGTGGTGTTGTCCGACGCGTCTCTCGCAACGTCGCAACAACCTTTCGAACGCCCCGAATTCAGTGAGGCCTGGCTGGCACCGCCGGTTGACCAGAGCCCGGTACCCAAAGGCGCAAGACCTTATGACTGGGATGACACCACCGGACTGGCCCGCCGCTTCATTCCCGGCCAGCCCGGCGGCATGCACACCCTGACCGGACTGGCACACGACCGCGACAGCCACGTTGCCTACGATGCCGAGATTAACGAGCAGACTCTTCGCTTTCGCAGTCTCAAGCTTGCCACACTGCAAAAAACACTCAAGGCGCCGCCCGTGTTCGGGGACCGCAAAGGGGACTTACTGGTCATTGGCTGGGGCAGCACCAAAGGAGCCATCGAGGAAGCCGTTGAGACCTTACGTGCCGAGCAGCACAGGGTTTCATCAATGCACCTGCAGTTCCTGCAGCCGCTGCCACCGGGCATCAAGGAAATCATGCAGGGGTTCAGGCAGGTTATGACCATCGAAAGCAACTGGAGTGACCGTCCTGACGACAAGATCATCGACGAAACCAACCGCCGCTATTCCTCTGTCGCCATCCTGCTGCGCTCACGCTACCTGGTCGACATCGACTGCTGGAGCGAGGTCAGGGGCCAACCGATCAAGCCCGGAACAATCCGCCGGGTCATGCTGGAAAAGCTGAAAACGCAGGAGCCGGGAAAGGTACAAATGCCATGAACATGATGTCTGCTACGGAATGTCTCTTGCAGATGTGCGACGAGCACTTCGAGCTTGAAGACTATCAGAGCGGCGTACCGCGCTGGTGCACCGGTTGTGGCGACAACGCCATTCTTGCGGCAGTGCAGCGGTTATGCCGCGACGAAAGCTTGTTGCCCGAAAAAACAGTGTTCGTGTCGGGCATCGGTTGCTCGAGTCGTTTTCCCCATTACATGAAGACTTACGGATTTCACGGCATTCACGGGCGTGCGTTGCCAGTGGCCGAAGGCGTCAAGATGGCTAGGCCAGACTTGACAGTATTCGTCAATACCGGCGATGGGGATTGCTGCAGCATCGGCGCAGCGCACTGGATTCATGCCATTCGTTACAACATGAACATCACCGTGTTCCTGCACGATAACCAGATTTATGGTCTAACCAAGAAGCAGGCGTCACCAACCTCGCCGATCGGAACCAAAAGCAATACCACACCCAAAGGCAGTTACCTGGAGGCTTTGAACCCCCTGACAGTGACACTGGGTGTTCAGAACGTTTCTTTTGTGGCGCAGGCGGTTGACTGGGTGCCAGAGGTCCTGTTCGACATTGTCAAGGCGGCTTACCACCATAAAGGGTTGTCCTTTGTGCGCATTGTTCAGCGCTGTCCCGAATGGTTGCCAAACTCACTGGACCCCTGGATGCATGACCCAGCCAGAATCCAGTTGCTCAATCACGAGAATGGCTTGCATATCAGCGCTGGCATGTCCCGGATCTACAAAAACCAGCTGCTGCATGACCCGTCAAATATTGACCGGGCACGCGAAATAGCCTCCGGACAGGACTCCATCCCGGTCGGAATTCTGTATCGAAACTCGAATGTTCCCTGTTACGAAAACCTGCGACTGTCGGACAAGTTGCGCACGCCCGAACTGACACGCACCGGACTGAACGCGGAACTTGACAAGTACACGGTCTGGCCGCAAGAAACATAGCAAAAGGCAGGTAAACAGCAATATGGAAGCAGACACCCAAGCACAAGTTGCTTTTTTCTTGACAGGCAGGCGAACCGGTGAACATCTGGACGCGGTCGATGGAATGAACCTGCGGCCGGCTCTTTTTTCCGGCTATCAGGAACTCACTGAACTTCGCTATGATTTTCCTCTGCTGCTTGTCGAAGGGCGAACGGATGGCCAGTTCGCCCAGTCACTGACGAGCGTCATCGATGCAGCGCTGGCAAGCATTGGCCCGACTTCAGACGGCGAGCGCATCCGAAAACACGCATTGCGACTGGAGCAGGAGATGCGCAAGCTTGTCGCCGCCGGTGTAGCTGGCACTTTTTCGGACCTTTGGGACAAGAGTGCCGATCAACTCACGCAACCTGCCGACAAGTCGTTTGGAGACAGTTTGCGCCGTATGCGGGCCGCAATCACGATTCAGGGCGATGTCGTCGACTGCAACGCTTCACTGCCATCGCGCCTGCTACAGCAAGGTTGGAATGCGTTGCAAAAGCAAAAAGCTGATGTCCTTCGCAAGGATATGGACCGGCTGGTACTAAAACTGTCTGACATCATCAAGGCGGACTTTGAGCGCTCTGAAGCCGGGCGCAGCGCAAAGAATCTGCAAGCGGCAGTAGGAACCGGCTTTAGCGACAGCTTCGATTTCAATGCGATGTCGCGCATGCTCTCCCTGGCGCTGCCAAAGAGCGTGTTTCCCGAAAGTCGCCGCAAGCGCATCCACGACCTTATCGATACATTGAACGGGCAGCGCTTCATCCCTTTTGGCACCAGGTCGACCGCCAGCGATGGCAATGCAAAACCTTACAACTTCCTGTTCGAAAGTTGCTCTGACGCGCTTGCCGCGCTGCGTGAGCGCACTCCAAAACTGATCGAACTTGCCAAGGCAATGGCGATCGCCGAACTTGAAATTGGCGGTCAGTACAGCGAATCCAGACACGGCGACCTTTTCGAACAGTTTGGCGCCAACGGGCTGGATCAACTGGACCTGGTCAATTTTCCCGACTATCTGGTTTGCATAAACGCCGAATCCATGCAATCCGCCGACTACTCTCATCTGATGGAAATTCTTTCGTCAGGTTTGCCGATCAAGGTTCTGCTGCAAATTGATGACCTCCTCAAAGAGTCGCCACACGGTGAAGGCAATCTGAGCACTGGCATGCGCAGCAAGCAGATCGCCAACATGGCGATCGGGCTCAATGAAGTGTACGTCCTGCAATCAAGCAACTCGAACCTTTACCGCTTTCGCGACGGCATGCTGCGCGGCCTGGGTTATCGCGGTCCGGCACTGTTCAGCGTCTTTTCTGGTGCGAGTGCCAAAGCGTCGGGTCTGCCACCTTATCTGATAGCGGCGGCGGCCATGGAATCGCGGGCTTTTCCAGCCTTCACCTACGATCCATCGGCTGGCTCGAACTGGGCATCGCGTTTTTACCTCGATGCCAATTCGCAAGTTGATCTTGACTGGCCAATCCAACCTTTTCACTACGAGGATGAGCAGCACCAGCGGGTCTCGCAGGACCTCGCCTTTACCTTGGTCGATTTTATTGCCAGCGATCACCGCTATGCAAAGCATCTGGCACTTGTTCCACGGGAACAGTGGAATAACAGCATGATTCCAGTGGATGAGTGCTTGACGCGTGCGCGAAAAGGCCTGCCGGACAGGATACCTAGCCTACTGATGGTTGACGCCAATAACGTATTGCAGAAAGTGATTGTGGACGAGCGTTTGATCAGGGAAGCGCGTCGTTGTCGCGAAATGTGGCATAGCTTGCAGGAACTTGGAGGTATTCACAATTCACACGCAGAAAAACTGCTGGCGCGCGAACGAAAGGTTTGGGATGAACACATGCAGCAAGCGGCTGAAGCCGACGTTTCGCCATCGATCAACACCGTCGGCACGCCGACAGCGGAGGCGGTGTCAATTGGAACCGGGGCACCAGTAGAACAGGAACCTGAAAGATCACCTGACGAAGCCTACATTGAAACTCCACGCTGCTCGACCTGCAATGAATGCACGACGCTGAACAGCAAGCTTTTTTCCTACGATGGAAACAAACAGGCGTACATTGCAGACATCAACGCTGGAACCTACGCGCAATTGGTGGAGGCTGCTGAGAGTTGCCAAGTGTCCATCATCCATCCGGGCAAGCCACGCAACCTGAAAGAACCGGGTCTGGAAGAATTACTCAAACGCGCCGAACTCTTTCTATAGTTCCAACCGCCCGCGAGACTCGCGAATCAAGCCAGGGCATCGTTCACCTGATCATTGAACTCGGCCAGGCTGACGGCCTCGCCAATCTCGCGCGGCAACGCGTCACGCGCCGAGAAAACACCCAATATCTTGGATGCTGGAGAAACAACCGGCAAGTATCCGATACCGTGTTCCATCATGATCAGCACTGCCTCGGCAACTTTCACGTCAGGGCCGACACTATGCGGGTTGTGGGTCATTACATCCGATACACGCGTCGTTTGAGGATTCAGGGACCTGGCCAGAACACGTGTCAACAAGTCGTGCTCCGTGAGGATGCCCAGCATTGCGCCGGCAGCATCAATGACCAGAATACTGCCACAATTGTCAGCAGTCATGGCCCAAGATGCTTCCAGCACACTGGCACGCGGCGGTACGCTGACCAGATGGCGGTGGGATATGGATTGAAATACGGTGCGTTCATGCATAGCTCAAGTCCCTTCCAAAATCAAAGGTTTAATGGGGCATTGCGGTCAGTGGCAGCGAGCTGTCAAAGTCTGAACTGATGGTTCACCGATCTACCGTCGAGAAACAAACTCGCTCTCAGGCCGACAGATTGAACCCAAGAAGGTGCTCAATGTTTGATCTATCGCAAAGAAATGCGAGTCCGCAGCAAATAGCACCGATGTGTGCTACCTGGCACTGGCAAAAGATGATCTTTTTTTAGTGCACGACACGTTCAAAACTGAACTGACCGGGTGCGCGAATCGGGTCTACATCGACCGGAATCACATCTTTGGGGAGGAACCTGCCTTCGAGCAGCAACCTGGACAACGGGTTCTCAATACGCTGCTGAATCGCACGTTTCAACGGACGTGCGCCAAACACAGGATCAAAGCCAACCTTGGCCAGTTCGGCCAGTGCGGCAGGCGACACTTCCAGCGTCAAGTCCATTTTCGCCAGCCGGTCTTGCAGCACCCGGATCTGGATCGCAGCGATTTTGGCGATGTGATCGGCGCTCAGGGCGTGGAACACCACAGTCTCATCGATGCGGTTCAAGAACTCCGGGCGAAAATGGTTCTTGAGCTCATCGGTCACCGCGTCCTTGATGTCTTCGCTGTCCTGCCCCACCATACTCTGGATCATGTGTGAACCGATGTTGCTGGTCATCACAATCACCGTATTTTTGAAATCGACGGTGCGACCCTGACCATCGGTCAGGCGGCCATCGTCGAGCACCTGCAGCAACACATTGAAGACATCGGGATGCGCTTTTTCGACCTCGTCGAGGAGCAGAACGCTGTAGGGCTTGCGACGTACCGCTTCGGTCAGGTAGCCGCCCTCCTCGTAACCCACGTAACCCGGAGGTGCTCCAATCAGCCGCGCCACCGAATGCTTTTCCATGAATTCGCTCATGTCGATGCGCACAAGATGGTCTTCCGAGTCAAACAGAAATCCGGCCAGTGCCTTGCAAAGTTCAGTCTTGCCGACGCCCGTTGGCCCGAGGAACAGGAAACTGCCTGTCGGGCGGTTGGGGTCTGACAAACCGGCGCGGGACCGCCGAATGGCATTGGCCACGGCCGCGATCGCCTCATCCTGACCGACCACGCGCTGATGCAGTTTGTCTTCCATCAACAGCAGCTTGTCACGTTCGCCCTGCAGCATTTTTGCCACCGGAATACCGGTGGCGCGCGACACCACTTCGGCAATTTCTTCAGCACCCACCATGGTACGCAGCAACTGCGGTCGGCCACCATCCTTGGCGTTCTTGGCCTTGCCTGCTTCCTGCGCCTGTGCGTCCTTGAGCTGCTTTTCCAGTGCGGGCAATTTGCCATATCGCAGTTCGCCGGCCTTATTGAAATCGCCCTTGCGAGTAAGTTCCTCAATCTGGAAACGCAGCTTTTCAACCTCTTCCATAATGGTCTTGGAGCCCTGCGCCTGCGCTTTTTCAGCCTTCCAGATTTCGTCCAGATCGGCAATTTCTTTTTGCAAATTGACGATCTCCTCATTAATCAGCTCAAGGCGTTTTTGCGAGGCATCATCTTTTTCACGCTTGACCGCTTCGCGCTCTATCTGCAACTGAATCAGGCGACGGTCTTTTTTGTCCATCACCTCCGGTTTGGAGTCGAGTTCGATCTTGATCTTGGAGGCTGCTTCGTCAATCAGGTCGATCGCCTTGTCCGGCAAAAATCGATCAGTAATGTAGCGGTGACTGAGCTCGGCCGCCGCCACAATGGCCGGGTCAGTGATCTGCACACCGTGGTGCGTTTCGTAACGCGCCTGTAAACCGCGCAGGATGGCAATGGTGGCCTCCACCGAAGGCTCGCCGACCAAAATTTTCTGAAAGCGGCGCTCCAGCGCGGCGTCTTTCTCGATGTATTTACGGTACTCGTCGAGCGTGGTGGCGCCAACGCAGTGGAGCTCGCCACGCGCCAGTGCCGGTTTGAGCATATTGCCGGCATCCATCGCGCCCTCGGCCTTGCCAGCGCCCACCATGGTGTGCAGCTCGTCGATGAACACAATGGTCTGGCCTTCGTCTTTGGCCAGGTCCTTGAGCACATTTTTCAGACGCTCTTCAAACTCACCACGAAACTTGGCACCGGCCAGCAGCGACGCCATGTCCAGCGACAGCACGCGTTTTCCCTTGAGCGAATCGGGCACTTCACCGGCCACGATACGCTGGGCCAGACCTTCCACGATTGCCGTCTTGCCGACACCAGGCTCACCAATCAGGACCGGGTTGTTCTTGGTGCGACGCTGCAGCACCTGGATGGCGCGACGGATCTCATCGTCACGACCAATCACCGGGTCCAACTTGCCCATGCGGGCACGCTCGGTCAGGTCAACGCAATACTTTTTGAGCGACTCGCGCTGGTCTTCAGCGTCGGCATTGTCCACGTTCTGGCCGCCGCGCACCGCTTCAATTGCTGCTTCCAGCGACTTGCGGGTCAGACCGTTTTCTTTTGCGATCCTGCTGATGTCCTGTTTGCTGTCGGTGAGCACCAGCAAAAACAGTTCGCTCGCCACAAATTTGTCGCCACGTTTGATTGACTCCTTCTCCGCTGACTGCAGCAGGGTAACCATGTCCCGGCCGACCTGCACCTGTTCCTGACCGGTCACCTGCGGCAGCTTCTTCATTGCCGCCTCAGTCGCGGCGAACAAGCCTGACACGTTGACGCCAGCGCGCTGCAACAAGGCCTTGGGTCCGTCTTCCTGACGCAGCATGGCCACCAGCACATGCACCGGTTCGATATAGGCGTGGTCGCTGCCCAACGCCAGAGTCTGGGCCTCGCCCAGCGCTTCCTGAAACTTGGTAGTGAGTTTTTCGATACGCATGGCAATCCTCGAAGTTACCCGCTAAGTTGTGGCTGACGACGGGTTTTCAAGAGCAGGATGTGGCCAGGTGTCTGCGTTCACCCAAGGTTGGCGTGTCTAGCCGTTGCGCGCCACAACCCCCCATTTGGCCATGGCAGCATCATCGGTAACACGAGCGTCGACCCAGCGTGCGCCACCAGGTGTTTGCTCTTTTTTCCAGAACGGCGCCTGGGTTTTGAGGTAGTCCATCAAAAACTCGCAGGCCTGAAAGCTTTCACCCCGATGGGCCGAAGTCACTGCAACCAGCACGATCTGGTCGCGCGGCGCCAGCAGACCGATCCGGTGAACCACCCGTGCACCAAGAATGTCAAAGCGGCGATGCGCCTCGTCAATCATGGCTTCAATCGCTTTTTCGGTCATGCCGGGGTAGTGCTCCAGTTCAATGGAGAGAACCGGCGCAGCAGCCGCTGTGGCCAGCGTGTGAGCGTTTCTGTCCCGCACGGTGCCGATAAAACTGCACACGGCACCCACACCCGCGTCATTCCGGCGCAGCGCGGAAATCTCGGCACTGACGTCGAAGTCGCCGATCTGGATGCGAACGCGAGGCAAGTTGGGTGACGGCGAAGTCATACCTTCCTCAACCTCCCGTCACCGGCGGGAAGAAGGCGACCTCTGCACCGTCAAGCAGCGTGGCGGACTCATCGCTCATCACCTGGTTGAGTGCCATGCGCACGGCCCGGCCACGCGCCAGGCTTTCGGCGTGGGCACCACCCTGGGCAATCAGCTGGTCACGCAGTGCGGCAAGCGTCGCGGCACTGGTGGCAACCGTTTCACTGGACGCGCCAATGGTCTCGCGGATGGACGCGAAATATTTCACGGTGACATTCATCCCAGCAACTCCGAAAAAGGAATAAAGCGAACCACGTCGCCATAGCCAATCGCCTGACCGGGTGGATTGTCCACCAGACCATCGCCCCAGACAACGGATGTCAAAACACCTGAACTCTGATTGGCAAAAAGATCGAGTCCACCCGCTGCGTTTCGTTTGACGCGCAAGAACTCACGCCGTTTATCGGCCTTAGGCCAGTTGAAATGGGCGTAACCAGCTATTGATTTTGTAGCAACCAGGTTAACGCCTTGTAATTTCAACAAAAACGGACGCACCAACAGCAAGAAGGTGACAAAGCTTGACACCGGGTTGCCAGGCAGCCCGATGAAGTGGGCATTATTTACCCGCCCATAGGCGAACGGCTTGCCGGGCTTGATGGCAATCTGCCACAAATCAAGTTTCCCAAGCGACTCGACGGCTGGCTTGATATGGTCCTCTTCGCCGACCGAAACGCCGCCACTGGTCAGGATCAGGTCGTGGTTTTGGGCAGCACATCGCAGTGCCTGCACCGTCGCGTCGAGGCGGTCAGACACAATGCCGAGGTCGCTCACCTCACAGCCCAGACGAACCAGCAGTGCGCGCAAAAAGAATCGGTTGGAGTTGTAAATGGCACCCGGCTTCATGGCTTGGGGTGCAACCTCGCCGGGCATGACCAGTTCATCACCGGTGGAAAACAAGGCCACGCGTGGACGCCGTACCACTGGTACAAAATCCAGCCCAATGCTGGCAGCCAGACCAATCCCAGCAGGCGTAAGCAGCTCTCCTTTTGATAGCACAACAGAACCCAGAGTGACATCCTCTCCAGCCCGTCGAATCCACTGTCCGGGTACTGCCGGGCCTGTCACGCTGACGGCAGCAGCGCCGTTGCCCGCATCGAGCGCCAACAGTTCACAATCTTCCTGCATCAGCACCGCATCAGCACCGCGGGGAATCGGTGCCCCGGTAAAAATGCGTGCCGCAGTGCCGGCAGTCAGAGCAGTTCCGGAGGAGCCGGCCGCGATGCGCTGCGACACTGGCAGAACCGTCGGTCGCCCCAGCCCAACAGCCAGGTCTGCGCAGCGCACAGCGTAGCCATCCATGGAACTGTTGTCCTGTGGTGGCACGTGCAGGGCGGAAACCATATCTTGCGCCAACACCCTGCCATCGGCGTCAAAGGTTGAGACCCGCTCGACCCCGCTCAACGGCGTCACAAAGCCCAACAGTTCCCGCAAGGCGTCGTCCAGTGGCCTCAGTGGAGCTCGCAGCACATTCATGCAAACATCTCCAGTCGGTAGTCAAAGCGATTGCCATTGGCCACCAGCCAATCGACTATGGCCTCCGGGTCGTTGAGGTCAAGTAGCGGCCGCCCGGTGGCCTGCGGCAACTGGTCGGGGGAATCGGTGGCAATAGCGACGATAAAGTCGTCATCCATGTAGCGCGCCGGTTTGCCAGACCGGGCGCGCCAGACTTCAACTTTGAGAAGATCCGAGTCCTTGAAACCTTCCACCAGCACCCAGTCGACTCCCTCGTACAACTCGGCAATCAGTTGATGTACCGAGAGCGCAAGAGGCTGCTCGAACTCGCGCATCAGCGCCAGCCGCCTGTCCGAAGCAACGACCACCTCAAACGCACCGGCTTCGCGGTGACGGTAGGTGTCCTTGCCCTGATGATCAATGTCAAAACGGTGATGCGCATGCTTGACCACCGATACTCGCAAGCCCTTGATCCGAAAAGCCGGGATCAGGCGTTCCACCAGGCTTGTCTTGCCGGAGCCGGAAAACCCGGCAAAGCCGACGACTTTCATGAGCAATGCTGTGCGATGTAGGCTTTGACCCCATCGACGTCGGCCGCCATGCGGGTGACGCGCCTGGGTAGCGCTTCAATGCCTTCAAATTTCGCAGGGCGTTGTGGCTCACGCCCGAGGGCTTCCACAATGGTGGCAGCAAACTTGACAGGCAGGGCGGTTTCCAGAACCAGCATGGGAACGCCGTCCTGCCGGTGCGCACGCGCTACCCGGACGGCGTCAGCCGTGTGCGTATCGATCATTGAATCGAAGCGCTCGAACGTATCCTTGATGGTCGCCAGGCGGTTGCCATGCGTACTCTTGCCACTCTCAAATCCATAGCGTTTGGCGGCATGCCGGAAAGCCGGATCGGCACCGAGGTCGAAGCGTCCGGTCCTTGACAAGGTATCACCGAACAGTGTCTTGACGCGTCCACCATCGCGTTCCAGCAGGTCAAATACGAAACGTTCGAAATTGGATGCCTTCGAAATGTCCATTGAAGGGCTTGAGGTCTCATGGGTATCGGCGCTGCTGCGCACTCGGTAAACACCGGTGCGAAAAAACTCGTCCAGCACGTCGTTCTCATTGGTAGCCACCACCAGTTTCTTGATCGGCAAACCCATCATGCGTGCCACGTGACCAGCGCAGACATTGCCAAAATTTCCCGATGGAACCGTGAAGCTGACTTGCTCTGCATTGGCTTGGGTGACCTGGAAGTAGCCGGCGAAGTAGTACACGACTTGCGCCATCAGGCGTGCCCAGTTGATCGAATTGACGGTACCGATTTTGTATTTTTTCTTGAAGTCAAGGTCATTGGACACCGCCTTCACCAAGTCCTGGCAATCGTCAAAAACACCGTCAACCGCAATATTGTGGATGTTGTCGTCCATCAGGCTGAACATCTGGGCCTGCTGGAACGGGCTCATGCGACCGTGCGGACTGGTCATGAAAACCCGCACGCCTTTCTTGCCGCGCATGGCGTACTCGGCCGCACTGCCTGTGTCACCGCTGGTGGCACCGAGGATATTGAGTTCCTCGCCGCGGCGTGCCAGCTCATACTCAAACAGGTTGCCCAACAACTGCATGGCCATGTCCTTGAAAGCCAGCGTCGGCCCGTTGGACAGGGCTTCCAGCCACAAACCGCTTTCCAGCGGACGAACTGGCACAATTTCACGACTGCCAAACACCTCGGCGGTATAGGTTTTCTGGCACAACAGCAGCAAGTCGGTGGCCGGGATGTCGTCGATGTAGAGCGACAAGACTTCAAACGCCAGGTTGGCATATCCCTGCTGTTGATAGACCCCGCGCCATCGACTCAGGGTCGCATCATCCACATGCGGATAGCGCTCAGGCAGGTACAGCCCACCATCGGGTGCCAGGCCTTCAAGCAGGATTTCGCAGAAACGTTTACGCCCGCCCGCAGCAAGGGACGGTGCACGGGTGGAAAGATACTTCAAGCCAGTTCTTCCTTTCGAATGCGCGTAATCGGTGCCAGTACCGTTGGCAGCGCCTGCATTTGCGTTAACGCGGTATTCATTTTGGCTTCGATGCAGTCGTGAGTCAGGATAATCAGGTCGGTCTGGGTCGAGCCCTCGCCACCCACTTCATCTGCTTCACGCTGCAGGACAGCGTCGATACTGATGCCCGCTTCAGCCAGAATACCCGTTACCTTGGCCAGGACACCGGCCTCGTCAGCGACACGCAGACGCAAGTAATAACTGGTCACCACTTCGCTCATCGGTAGCACCGGCAAATCGCTCATGGCGTTGGGCTGAAACGCCAGGTGTGGCACGCGATTGAGCGGATCAGCCGTGTGCAGCCGCGTGATGTCCACCAGATCCGCAATGACGGCACTGGCGGTCGGCTCGGAACCCGCCCCTTTGCCGTAATAAAGCGTGGTGCCGACAGCGTCGCCTTGCACCACCACCGCATTCATGGCCCCCTCCACGTTGGCGATCAGCCGCCGGGTCGGCACCAGGCTGGGGTGCACACGCAACTCAATACCGGCCGACGTGCCTTTGGTCGCGTTGGCGTCGCGGCGCTTGGTAATGCCCAGCAGCTTGATGCGATAGCCCAGTTGCTCGGCGTACTTGATGTCGGTCGCACTCAGCTTGGTGATGCCCTCAACATAGGCTTTGTCAAACTGAACCGGTATACCGAAGGCGATAGCCGACATGATGGTGGCTTTGTGCGCCGCGTCGACGCCCTCAATGTCAAAGCTCGGATCGGCTTCGGCATAACCAAGACGTTGCGCCTGCTTGAGCGCGACGTCAAAATCAAGGCCCTTATCGCGCATTTCGCTCAAAATGAAATTGGTCGTGCCGTTGATGATGCCGGCAATCCACTGGATGCGGTTGGCAGTCAGGCCTTCACGCAACGCCTTGATGATGGGAATGCCACCCGCCACCGCCGCTTCAAACGCGACCATGACACCTCTTGCAGAGGCTGCCGCGAATATCTCGGTGCCATGCACCGCCAGCAAGGCCTTGTTGGCAGTGACCACGTGTTTGCCCGCCGCGATCGCTTCTAGCACCAGCGTCCTGGCAATACCGTAGCCACCTATGAGCTCGATGACGATGTCAATATTGGGGTCAGCAATCACGGCGCGCGCGTCGTTCACCACCCTGACCTCCGGACCAACCTGGGCCTGGGCGCGCGCCACATCCAGGTCCGCCACCATGGTGATCTCAATACCACGCCCGGCGCGGCGCTTGATTTCTTCCTGGTTGCGACGCAGCACATTGAAAGTGCCGGACCCAACAACCCCTATGCCCAAAAGACCTACTTGAATCGGATTCATATAATAAATTTGGTTAAATTTGACTGTAGCCCCCGTTCAGTATGCGCAGGCAGCTACAAAATTGGTAGCAGTCAGTTGCTGTGCCGCTTGCGATAGCTCTCAAGAAACGCGGCAACACGGCCAATCGCCTCGCGCAAGTCATCTTCGTGCGGCAAAAAAACAATGCGAAAATGGTCAGGTGCCGCCCAGTTGAAACCGGTGCCTTGCACCAGCATGACGCGGGTCTCCTGCAATAGCTCCAAAAAGAACAACTGGTCATCGGCAATCGGGTACAGCGTCGGATCCAACCTGGGAAACATGTATAGCGCGGCAGCCGGCTTGACACATGTAACGCCCGGTATCGAGGTAATCAAGTCATACGCCAGATCGCGCTGACGACGCAGGCGACCGCCCTCGCACACCAGGTCATTGATGCTCTGGTACCCACCCAGCGCAGTCTGGATCGCCCACTGGCCCGGTACGTTGGCACATAAACGCATGTTCGAGAGCATGTTCAAT
The DNA here is from genome assembly GCA_963750815.1 of uncultured beta proteobacterium. Classification (GTDB taxonomy): domain Bacteria; phylum Pseudomonadota; class Gammaproteobacteria; order Burkholderiales; family Burkholderiaceae_C; genus Rhodoferax. The sequence continues at coordinate 1,756,021 of CAVVRS010000002.1, read as the reverse complement.
CCCTCGATGTAATCTTTTGCCGATTTTTTGTCGCCCGACACTGCCATCCAGCCGGCCCGATAACCGCAGGAACGGTAGCTCTTGGACAGTGAGTTGAAGGTGAGGGTAAGAACATCGTCGGACAGACTGGCGATGGCCGTGTGTTTAACGTCGTCATACAGCACTTTGTCATAAACCTCGTCGGCGAAGACCACCAGTGCATGTTCACGTGCAATCTGCACTATCGCTTTGAGATGCTCAACAGAGTAGAGCGCGCCAGTCGGGTTGTTGGGGTTAATGATTACGATGCCCTTGGTACGCTTCGTGACCTTGGCGCGAATGTCGTTCAGGTCAGGCAGCCAACCATTGGCCTCGTCGCACAGGTAGTGAACCGGGGTCCCGCCCGATAAACTGGCTGCCGCAGTCCACAACGGATAGTCGGGCGAGGGCAGAAGCAGTTCGTCGCCGTTGTCGAGCAAGCCGTTAGTGGCCATCACAATCAATTCACTGGCGCCGTTGCCGAGATAAATATCATCCAGCGTGACACCCTTGACACCCTGCTGCTGGGTATAGTGCATGACCGCTTTGCGTGCCCCGAAAATGCCCTTGCTGTCTGAATAACCGGCCGAATTGGGCAGGTTGCGGATCATGTCCTGCTGGATTTCTTCCGGAGCGTCAAAACCAAACATGGCCAGATTACCAATATTGAGTTTGATAATCTTGTGCCCCTCTTCTTCCATCTGGCGCGCGGCGTCCATGATGGGGCCACGAATGTCGTAGCAGACATTGGCCAGTTTGGCTGATTTACGAATGGTCTTCAAAGTCTCTCCGAAATGGACAAAGCAAGGCTGAACTTATAATTTGACCACATTTCAGCGTCCCGCTCCGTGCTTTTGACGCACTGCAGCATCCGTATTCAACTTTATTGGCATGAAGCTTCAACCAGACCTCATTGGCGCGCAATCGATCAGCGGGTATGGTGCCGACTGGGTTGCAATAGGCAGCGAAAAAATTTTTGCCAGTGTGGTCATTGGATCACGCGGCGAGCGCTTCAACTGGAATTGCAGCAAGTTCGAAGACCTTAGCGCCGCGCATTTCGCCCAACTCGCGGCGATGGCGACCGAACTGATTATTTTTGGCAGTGGCAAGCGACTCCGGTTCGCCCCACCGGACGTCATCAAACCACTGGTTGACCAGCAAATCGGCATCGAAACCATGGATACCCAGGCGGCCTGTCGAACCTACAACATTCTTGCCGCTGAAGGACGCCATGTAACGCTGGCATTGTTGCTCGAAGCTGCGCCCGGATGACATCGTTTCAGAAGCAAATCGGTACCGATGAATTTCGGGGTAAAATTGCAGGTTGTAGTCGGGGGCGCCGCACGCTGTCACAGGATAGCGCCCGAGACTTGAGAGAACGACGCATCCTGTCACACGAGATTAAGAACTATGGCGATTGTTGTCAATAAACCTATCCCTGAATTTGAATCGAATGCCACCAGTGGCATCAAGGTCTCCAACACTTCCCACCTCGGAAAAGTCGTCATTCTCTACTTCTACCCAAAAGACAACACACCCGGTTGCACGACAGAGGCGATGCAGTTCCGTGATAAATACAAAGACTTTGTGAAAGCTGGCGCAACCGTGTTCGGCGTGTCACGTGACAATATGAAGTCGCATGATGAGTTCAAAGCAAAACTGGAACTTCCCTTTGAATTGATTGCCGACACGGAAGAAAAAATGTGTCATATGTTCGGTGTCGTCAAGAACAAGATCATGTACGGGAAAAAGGTTAAAGGTATCGAGCGCAGTACTTTCCTGATCGGCGCCGATGGGCTTCTCAAGGAAGAATGGCGAGGCCTCAAGGTTCCCGGTCATGTTGATGATGTATTGAAAGCCGTTAAAGATCTCAAAAAGACTGCCGCGCTCGTCTGACGTTGACGCATGCCATTACCTACCGCCCCCGCCAAGCGCGCTGCGCTGTTGTCAGAGAGAGAATACGACATAGCGGCCCAAGTACAGTCCAAATCGCGCAAGAATTATTCAGCTGTCGCCGAGCTTCTCCTTGAAGAGAAATCGTTGGTCCGGGTCACAGTTCCCGGCATGGAGAATTCTTCACACGCATCTGCCCTTTCGGACAAAAATGTGCCAGCAAGCATCGCCAAGACCCGGCGACCCGCAACCGTGACCCGTCAGAGCCAGACCGCAGAGAGAACGCCAACGCAACTCAGACCGCAAAAGACAAAGCCTAGTGGTCCGTCCAAGCTATTTGTGCTCGACACCAACGTGCTGCTGCATGACCCGATGTGCCTGTTCCGCTTCGAGGAACATGATATCTTTCTTCCAATGATTGTGCTGGAGGAACTCGATGCCCATAAAAAGGGCATGACGGAAGTAGCCCGCAATGCACGGCAAACCAGTCGTACGCTGGACGCATTGGCTGGCCATCAGGGAGCAGACATTACTGCCGGCCTGGCACTCAACACCACCGGGCATCGCGAAGCACGAGGCAAGTTGTTCTTCCAAACCCAGCTTCTAAGCTACACGCTCCCCAGCAGTCTGCCGCAGGGCAAGGCGGACAACCAGATATTGGGGGTCGTTGACGCACTGCGCCAGCAGCATGCCCCGCGTGACGTAGTACTGGTGTCCAAAGACATCAACATGCGCGTCAAGTCCCGTGCTCTAGGTTTGGCAACGGACGACTATCAGAACGACAAGACACTGGAAGATGGTGATCTGCTCTACGCCGGCTCGATCTCACTCCCGGCAAATTTCTGGGCAACACATGGCAAGACAATCGAGAGCTGGCAGCAGGGTGCTCACACATTCTACCGAGTCACCGGCCCCATTGTGCCCAGCCTGTTGATCAATCAGTTCGTCTACTTCGAGTCACCCGGGGAACCCAGCCTGTACGCCAGAGTTACCGAGATTCGCGGCAAAACCGCAGTCTTCAAAACCCTCAAGGATTACACCCATCTGAAGAATGCAGTCTGGGGTGTCACGACCCGCAATCGTGAGCAGAACTTCGCCATGAACCTGTTGATGGATCCGGAGATTGATTTCGTCACCTTGACCGGGACGGCCGGGAGCGGAAAAACCTTGATGGCGCTGGCGTCAGGCCTGACCCAGGTACTCGACGATAGGCGTTATACCGAGATCATCGTGACGCGCGCAACGGTCAGCGTAGGCGAGGACATCGGGTTTCTGCCCGGCACAGAAGAAGAAAAAATGGGTCCCTGGATGGGCGCGCTTGATGACAACCTGGAAGTGTTGGGTAAAACAGATACCAGTGCGGGAGAATGGGGTCGCGCCGCCACAAGTGAACTCATCAGGAGTCGCATCAAGATAAAAAGTATGAACTTCATGCGAGGGCGCACCTTCCTGAACAAGTACGTCATCATCGACGAAGCCCAGAATCTGACACCGAAACAAATGAAGACCCTGATCACCCGCGCCGGCCCCGGGACCAAAATCATTTGCATGGGTAACCTGGCCCAGATCGATACTCCTTACCTGACTGAAGGATCGTCCGGATTGACCTTTGCGGTCGACAAATTCAAGGGCTGGCAGCACGGAGGACACATTACCCTGGCACGTGGCGAACGATCACGATTGGCGGATTTTGCCAGCGAGGTTTTGTAACATCAATCAGGAAATGAAGGGGCCTCAAAAATCCCCATTGCGGCCCGAGGCCAGTGACTCAAACTTAGTAATAGGCTTAAGGAACGTCAGCTTCACCATACCAGTCGGTCCATTTCGCTGCTTGGCAATGATGATCTCCGCCACACCAGGCTCCTTGCAGGCGTCCTTGGTATAGTACTCATCCCGATAAATGAACATGATGATGTCTGCATCCTGTTCAATGGCTCCTGACTCTCGCAGGTCGCTCATCATCGGGCGCTTGTCCGGCCGGGTTTCAACACTTCGATTAAGCTGCGACAACGCCAAGACCGGGCACTGCAACTCCTTGGCCAGCATTTTGAGGCCACGCGAAATCTCACCCAGTTCAGTTGCGCGATTTTCGCCATCGCCGCTGGAACCGCTCATGAGTTGCAAATAGTCCACCACAATCAAGCCAAGCTTGCCGCATTGGCGCGCCAGACGCCTGGCGTTGGCACGCAGCTCACTGGATGTCAGGCCGGCGGTTTCATCAATGTGCAACGAGATGGTGCGCAACTTTTCGATAGCTTCCGTCAACCGCGGCCATTCTTCGTCAGTCAATTTTCCGGTGCGCAAATGACTCTGGTCAATTCGTCCAATTGATCCCACAATACGCACCGCGAGTTGAGCAGCGCCCATTTCCATAGAGAACACAGCGACAGGCAAACCTTCAATGAGGGCTACATGCTCTGCAATATTGATGGCCAATGCCGTTTTACCCATTGAAGGTCGGGCCGCCAGCACGATCAGGTCGCCCGCCTGAAAACCGGCCGTCAGACGATCAAGATCATAGAATCCGGTCGGCACACCCGTGACGTCATTGGGGTTGTCGGCCATTTCCTGAACCCGGTCGAGCAAAGCAACGACCAGTGAGTCCATGGCCTGGAAACCCTGTTTTGTGCGCGCGCCTTCCTCCCCGATATTAAATATTTTTTGTTCCGCTTCGTCCAGGATGGTCGCTACTGGTCTGCCTTTGGGACTAAAGGCGCTGGCAGATATTTCGTCACTGGCACTGACCAGCTTACGCAGTATTGAGCGCTCCCGCACGATCTCGGCGTAACGGCGAATATTGCCAGCGCTTGGCACATACTGAGCCAATGAATTGAGGTAAGCCAAACCACCGACTTCCTCCGACCGGCCCTGATTTTGAAGTTGCTCAAATACGGTGATCACATCAGCCGGCTTCGAGGCGTTGATCAGGATGCCTATGGCGCCGAAAACCATACGGTGTTCGTAGCGGTAAAAATCACCCTCTTTCAGTAAATCGCTCACGCGGTCCCAGGCGCCGTTGTCTAGCAGCAACCCGCCCAGCACACTGGACTCAGCCTCGACGGAGTGCGGAGGAATTCGCAATTGGGCGACTTGCCGATCAGAACCATAGTCGTCTGTTACGGCGGAAAGTACAGCAGACATTGAGTATTCCTTTTAGACTTTAATGCTACGTCAGTGTTGCTCTGGCGTCGAGTGAAAAGCTGGGCAAAAGATATTTACATATTGTGGATAAACTGTGGAAATTTCAATGAATGGAAACATCACCAATACAAAAGCCGCAAGGACTTTCGCCCTGGCGGCTTGTCAGGGATGCGCAGCGTATTACGCTGTTTCGCCGTAGACCGAGACCGCGATACTCACAACTACATCAGTGTGCAGTGCCACACTAACAGTGCTGTCACCTACAACTTTGATTGGACCGTTTGGCATCCGAATTTGTGCCTTCGCCACTTTGTAGCCATTCTTGGTCAGTTCCTCAGCGATGTCCGCGTTCGTCACAGAGCCAAACAAGCGACCGTCCACACCAGCCTTTTGCGTCAACTTGCAGATTGTGCCGGCAAGTTTTTCACCCAAAGCTTGCGACTCAGCCAACTTGGTCGCAGCGGCTTTTTCGAGCTCAGCACGCTTGACTTCAAACTGCTGTTTAGCAGCTTCGGTAGCGCGACGAGCACGACCAGAGGGAATCAGAAAATTCCGGGCGTAACCGTCTTTTACGCGAACGATTTCACCGAGATTGCCAAGGTTCACGACCTTGTCGAGCAGAATGATTTGCATGGTCGTATTCCTTATATCTTGTGCTGATCGCTGTATGGCAGCATCGCGAGGAAACGCGCGCGCTTGATAGCGGTGTTAAGCTGGCGCTGGAAAATGGCACGGGTGCCAGTCAGGCGAGCGGGAATGATCTTGCCATTCTCGGCAATGAAGTCGCGCAGTGTGTCGATGTCTTTGTAATCGATCTCTTCAACGCCAGTTACCGTAAAGCGGCAAAAGCGCTTGCGCTTGAACAGCAGGTTCTGGGCGGGGCGCTTTGGGCGCTTGTCTTTGTTATTGAAACGTTTTGGTCCGGCCATGATGGACTCCTTAAAATTTTTGCGATTTCGTTAATCTTGCTGAAACTCTTGAATGTGAAACACGACATGCTTACCGTTGCGGGGGGTCGCCAGAAAACCGTTGAATCTCCAGGCACTGCCGATGGCTTGTTTCACAAGCCGCTCCGCCACCGCACCAAAAGCCACCGCTTTCATTGCTGCCTTGACCTGTCTTGTCTGCCCTGCTTCCAGAATGTCTGACTCATGTTCAAGTCGCATATTCAGTGCGGGCAATCCGGCTGGTGTGTAGCGCAGAGCTTCAAACTCGGCGACACATGCAGTCAGAACAAGCTGGTTGACAACGTGGTTCACATTCCTCGCTGGCAATAATGCCTATTCACCTGTATCAGGCCTGGTACTCGGCCTGTTGATTCTTGCGGGCGTCTTCACGCTCAACGGTTTTCATCATCGAAGAAGGACCGGTGTCGGCCTTTTTCTTCAAAACCGTCAGGTGACGCAACACGGCATCATTGAACTTGAACGCGTGTTCCAGCTCTGCCATCACGGCTTGATCGGCTTCGATGTTTACGCACAGATAGTGGGCTTTGGCAAGTTTGTTGATCATATAGATCAGCTGACGACGACCCCAGTCCTCGACACGGTGCACTTTACCGCCGCCGGCAGTGATCATGCCCTTGTAACGTTCCAGCATAGCCGGAACCTGCTCGCTCTGATCCGGGTGGATCATGAGAATGATTTCGTAATGACGCATTGATACTCCTTGTGGATGGCCCGGGTTTGGGCAGAAAAAGCCACCCTCAGCGTCTAATTGAGGTGTGGCAAGGCGAAGCCTCGAATTATATGCCAAAGTGATCGTTATGAAGAGGGTGCCCCGGAGCGAACGATGGTGTGCGGTTCAAAAGACTAACCAGCACAGCGACTGCCAGACCCGCAAAAACACCAAAAACGCCGGCCGATACGGGCTGAATTCCAAACCATAAGCCGCTGCCGCTCAGGCCCAATAAGGATCTGACTGGTGGAGCGTTAATTGCCATGTAGTAAACCGTCAACCCGAGGCCCGTCACCATTCCGGCAACCGCTCCTTTCGCACTTGTTCTCGCCCAGAATATTCCCAACACCATCACAGGCACAAATGCCGCTGCTGCCAGAGAAAAAGAAGCGGACACCAGGTAGAGAATGTCGGCTGGACGCTGCGCAGCGACATAAGCGGCAATAAGAGCCACCAATAGCAAAGCAAACTTGGACAACATTACTCGCCTTACAGCGCCTTTCTTGTCTGTTCTGCCCCTAAAAAGGAAATCGTGCGCCAACGCGTTTCCAATAGTTAACAACAAGCCATCGGCTGTAGACAATGCAGCGGCCAGGCCTCCAGCAGCCACAAGTCCGGAAACCACGTAAGGCAACCCTCCGAGCTCCGGTGTCGCCAGCATCACAATATCCGCGCCCAATTTGAGTTCGGAAAACTGCAAAATGTTATCCCCATTCACATCACTTACGGAGATCAGCGTTGGGTCAACTTTGGCCCATTGGGCGATCCATACCGGCAGTGAATCGAAACTATGCCCGACCAGATGGCTCATTACCTCGTATTTCACGAGTACAGCCAACGCAGGAGCCGCCAAGTACAAAAGTGCAATGAAAAAAAGCGACCAGACCACCGATGTTCTGGCCTCCGCTACAGTCCGTGTTGTATAGAAGCGAGTCAGCAGGTGAGGCAAACCGGCGGTACCCACCATCAGGCAAAACATCAAAGCCAAAAAGTTGCGCCGGGATAGTTCAAAAGCCCGTTGCTCCAGAGCATCTCCATCGGGGTCTCCCGCAAAAGGTTTTGCATGCGGGGGCATACCGCCCAAGGGCTTTGCCCGCTCCAGGTTCTCGTGCATGGCACGCGTCCACCGTTCGCGTGCCGTCGCAGCGTCTTTTGGTAGTGCAGCAAGTTCGCGTCGCGCAACGACAATCACCGATTCGTCCCCCCGGCGATCACTCAGGAGACGAACTTTCTCCCTCAGTGCCTTATGCTCGATTTCAAGTGTTAGATCAACATCGCGCAACTTCAATTCATAGTCCAGCGCACGCCTGGCGTATTCATTGATGACCTGCAACTCAGCGGGCGAATTGACAAGTTGCTTCTCCAGGGCAGTAATTTTTTGCAGTTGTTGACCGTATACGACAGGTGCCAGTGGATTGCCGAGCTGCTTATATGCCAACCAGGACACCGGGATCAAAAAGGCCAGAATCAGAATCACATACTGCGTCACTTGTGTCCAAGTGACCGCCCGCATCCCACCCAAAAACGAGCATACGAGAACGCCACCCAGGCCTAACAGAATACCTATTTCGAACTGGACACCTGTCAGCCGTGAAGTAATCAGGCCAACACCATAAATTTGTGCAACAACATAGGTAAAAGAACACAGGACGGCAGAAAAGGCTGCAATCATCCGCGGCCACTGTCCTCCAAAGCGGACACCAAAATAATCAGGTACCGTGTTCAGTCCCATTCTTCTCAAATAGGGTGCAACCAATATTGCAACCAGACAAAAGCCACCAGTCCATCCCAGTACATAAACCAAGCCTCCAGGCTGCGACTCAGTGCCAGAATAACCTTGCAAATAAAGTCCCCCGGCCATACTGATAAAGGACGCCGCACTCATCCAGTCTGCTGCCGTCGCCATGCCGTTATAAACAGCTGGAATACTGCGCCCCGCTACGTAGTATTCGGTGGCATCCGAGGTTCGGCCATAAATGCCAATCACGGCATACAAACTGACCGTGGCAAATAAAAAAATTGCACCGACCCAGGACTTCTTCAACCCAAAATTTTCGGCAGCGGCGAGGGCCAGTAAGAATAGAAGCAGACAAATGACATATGCGCCAAACTTGCGATGTATTCTGAAATCTTGAGCGGCATGCGAAGCGTCGACAACAGAAACAACATCCTCGCGCCGGTTGGCAACCCAGGCAAAGACCGCAACGATGGCGATGAAGATAAACACACTTCCTTGTGCGGCGAACCAGTAACCAACGGGCCACCCCCCGACAATCATCTGTAAATCATGCGCGAAGAAAACAACACCAAATGACGCCGCAAACCAAACCGCCAGTAATCCGCCATGCAAGCCAAAGCCACCTGGCGCAGATTGGCTTCCAACGGTTCCCTTCGTCTTATTCACCATCGCTGCATCATGACTTTCTGGAATGCCACGGACTATGGGTATTTGCTGCTATCGAGCCAGTCTTTGCCATGTGGCAATAACTGAATCCGGATTCAGTGATATTGAGGAAATTCCTTCGCGTGCCAACCAGTCCGCAAAATCCGGGTGATCACTGGGGCCTTGTCCACAAATCCCAACGTATTTGCCCTGCGCCTTGCAGGCAGCAATTGCAAGACTGATCAGAGCGGTGACGGCGGGGTCGCGTTCATCGAAATCAGCCGCCAGCAGTTCGAGTCCGGAGTCACGGTCAAGTCCCAGGGTAAGCTGGGTCAAATCGTTGGAACCAATTGAGAATCCATCAAAGTATTGCAAAAACTGGCTCGCCAGTATGGCGTTGCTGGGGATTTCACACATCATGATGAGTTTCAATCCATTTTCGCCACGTCGAATTCCATGTGTTGCCATCAACTCTGTCACTTTCTTGGCCTGGCCAACAGTTCGGACAAAAGGCACCATCACCTGAATATTGACCAACCCCATATCTTCCCGAACCCGTTTTAGTGCTTCACATTCCATCGCAAATGCTTCACCAAAATCGGCGCTGATATACCGCGCGGCACCGCGAAACCCTAGCATCGGATTTTCTTCTTCAGGCTCATAACGACTGCCCCCAATCAGTTTTCGGTATTCATTGCTCTTGAAGTCCGACAGACGCACGATGACCGGCTTGGGCCAAAATGCCGCCCCAATTGTGGCAATCCCTTCCGCCACCCGATCTACATAAAAAGCCCTCGGGGACGCATGGCCCCGAGCCACCGATTCGACGGCTTTTTTCAGATCTACATCGATATTCGGATAGTCCAGAATAGCCTTCGGATGCACCCCGATATTGTTGTTGATAATGAATTCCAGACGGGCCAATCCAACACCTTCGTTGGGTAGCTGACAAAAATCAAAAGCCAGTTGAGGGTTACCGACATTCATCATGATCTTGACGTCAATTTCTGGCATCTCACCGCGCTGAACCTCAATTATTTCGGTTTCCAGCAAGCCGTCGTAAATAAAACCAGTATCACCTTCGGCACAACTAACTGTCACCAGCATGCCATCCTTGAGTACATCGGTCGCACGACCACAGCCCACCACCGCCGGAATACCCAACTCGCGCGCGATGATGGCGGCATGGCAAGTACGACCACCGCGATTGGTGACAATGGCTGAAGCCCGCTTCATCACGGGCTCCCAGTTGGGATCGGTCATGTCGGTGACCAGCACGTCGCCAGCCTGAACCTTGTCCATCTCACTGATGTTATGCACGATGCGAACCGGGCCGGTGCCGATCTTCTGACCAATTGCCCGTCCTTCCACAATTACCGCACTCTTGCCCTTGAGTTTGTAGCGATACTGTGGCACACCCGCAGCCTGGCTCTTCACCGTCTCGGGGCGAGCCTGCAAAATATAAAGCTCGCCATCCAGTCCGTCCTTGCCCCATTCAATATCCATGGCACGACCGTAATGCTGTTCGATAACGAGCGCATAAGACGCCAGTTTTTCCACGTCGGCGTCGGTCAGCGAATACCGGTTGCGCAGTTCAGCCGGAACATCAGTAGTCTTGACCAGTTTGCCGCTAACGGTTTTTTCGTCCGCCGTCGTAAATTGCATCTGAATTAATTTGGAACCAAGGCTGCGACGAATCAAGGCATGTTTCCCCGCCCTGAGCATTGGCTTGTGAACATAAAACTCGTCCGGATTTACCGCACCCTGCACGACAGTCTCACCCAGTCCGTAGCTGGAAGTAATGAACACCACATCCTGAAAGCCAGACTCGGTATCAATGGTAAACATAACGCCCGCTGCGCCAAGGTCCGAGCGCACCATGCGTTGAATACCAGCACTTAAAGCCACATGTTCGTGCGCAAACCCTTTGTGAACCCGATAACTGATGGCACGGTCGTTGTACAAACTGGCAAATACTTCGCGGATTTTGCGAAGTACTTCCTCTATACCGATCACGTTCAAAAAAGTTTCCTGTTGACCCGCAAACGATGCGTCCGGCAGATCTTCGGCCGTGGCCGACGACCGTACGGCAAAGGAGGCCTGCGGGTTGCCAATGCTCAAAGTTACAAATGCCTCCCGAATGGCCTTTTCAAGTTCACCTGGAAAGGGCTGCGTCTCAACTAACGCGCGAATTTCGGCGCCCGCCTGCGCCAACGCTCGCACATCTTCGGTATCGAGCGCATTCAAGCGTGCATTAATTCTGCCAACAAGATCGCCGTGTGCCAGAAAATTGCGAAATGCATGTGCTGTCGTGGCAAATCCGGTTGGCACTTTGACACCGGTCGGCAAATTTGAAATCATTTCGCCAAGACTGGCGTTTTTCCCGCCCACCGTCTCGACATCGGTCATCCTCAAGTTTTCAAACGGTACGACCAAGGCGGCCGGATTGAAGAGTGCAGACATTGTGAAGCTCCAGAAGTTAAATAAGGTTTCACCCCTGCGGCCAGGATCCCGGATGCACTGGCGGCGTCCACGCAAGCAGTCTGACTCTTTGGCTGTTTTTCTTGTTCAGTGCAATGCATGGGAAAATTCAATTGGATTGGCAATATTGTAGGGTGCGAACCTGAATCGGTTTGCCACCTGCGATACTCAAAATCTGTAGACTCAGAGGTCCTCACCACGCATACCATCATGCCCAATCGAACGGTTTTCTATATATCTGACGGCACTGGCATTACTGCAGAAACTTTTGGGAATGCCATTCTTGCCCAGTTTGAAACCAAATCGCGGCATATACGCCTGCCTTTCATTGATTCGGTCGACAAGGCCCACCAGGCGGTACGCCAGATTAACCATGCGGGTGTTGTAGACGGAAACAAACCCATAGTTTTTACCACGCTGGTCAATGTGGATGTACTCAAGGTCATTACAGACGGTTGCCAGGGTCTGTTGCTGGATATGTTTCGCACCTTTGTTCAACCGCTTGAAAAGGAACTACAGCTCAAATCCAATCATCGCATCGGCCGCTTCAGTGATGCCAGCAAGAGCAAAGAATACCAGTCTCGCATTGAAGCCATCAATTTCTCGCTGGCGCATGACGACGGACAATCCCACCGTGATCTCGATCACTCGGACGTAATTTTGGTTGGAGTCAGCCGAAGTGGCAAGACACCAACTTCACTCTATCTGGCAATGCAATATGGGCTCAAAGCCTCCAATTACCCGTTAATTCCGGAGGACTTTGAGCGTCGGCATCTGCCGCCGGCTCTGAAGCATCACCAAAACAAACTCTTTGGTCTGACCATTCAACCGGAACGTCTGTGCGAAATCAGGAACGAGCGGCGACCCAACTCCAAGTATGCCTCGCTGGAGAACTGTCGCATGGAGGTGAACGAAGCCGAAGCCATGATGCGTCGCTCCGGCATCCGCTGGCTGTCAACCACTACCAAATCAATCGAAGAGATTGCAACAACCATCCTGCAGGAAATCAAGCCGGAACGTCTGGCCTATTGAACCACCCTGATTTCAAAGCCCGAGAGCCGCGATACCGGCCTTGGCGACCTGAGCATCTTCGCTGGATTTCACGCCGCTGACTCCGACGGCACCCAGACACTGCCCCTCTTTCATGACCGGAACACCGCCTTCAAGCAACGCTTTGATGTCAGGCGCGCTCAGGAACGCGGTTCGTCCGCCGTTAACAATTTCTTCATACACTTTGCTTTCCCGTCGGCCCAAAGCTGCAGTATGCGCCTTGGCCGGGGCAATATGGGCAGATAACGGGGCAGCGCCGTCAAGACGTTGCAGCCACAATAAGTGCCCACCGTCATCAACGATTGCAATACTGACTGCCCAGTTATTTTTCAGGGCTTCAGCTTCTGCTGCCGCCGCAATTATCCTTGCATCAGACAACTCTAAGGTAAATCTGCTTTTCATGAGTTCTGCCCCTTGGTTTAATGAATTGAACAAGCATAACCGGTCAACCAGGCCCTGTATTTTCGCCAATTGATCGATAGTGACATGACTAACCACCGGTTTCCCAACCGAGTGATTTTGCAACAGACTCTTGATTCGCCCTAGAATCCACCCCACCTGCACCCTGCACACAATGAATGAAGGAACTTGTATATGACTAACGACGTTCAATCAATTAATCAAACCTATGGTTATGGGTCGGTGATCGAACAACGCAACAAGGTGCTGCGAAACACCTACTGGCTTCTTGCCATGAGCCTGGTACCTACTGTGCTCGGTGCGTGGTTGGGCGTAGCAACCGGCATCACGCGATCATTAGGTGGTGGTTTGGGCATGATTGTGTTTTTGGGTGGTGCGTTCGGTTTTATTTATGCCATCGAGAAAACCAAGAATTCTGCAGCTGGCGTACCAGTTTTGCTGGGATTCACCTTCTTCATGGGCCTGATGCTGTCGCGCATGATTTCCATGGTACTGGGTTTCAAAAATGGCCCCGATCTGATCATGACGGCCTTTGGTGGCACCGCTGGCGTGTTTTTTGTGATGGCAAGTTTGTCCAGCGTAATCAAACGCGACTTGTCTGGCATGGGCAAATGGTTGTTTGTGGGTGCTATTGCACTGCTTATCGGCGGCATCATCAACGTGTTCGTAGGCTCAACGGCGGGCATGATGGCAATCTCCGTCGCGGCAATCGGTATTTTCAGTGCCTATATGCTCTATGACCTGAAGCAAATCGTAGACGGAGGTGAAACCAACTACATCAGTGCAACATTGGCCTTGTACCTCGATATAGTCAACGTGTTCCAGAGCCTGTTGGCCCTGCTGGGCATCTTTGGCGGTGAGCGCGACTGAAGCATTTCGCCAGGTAAAGAAGACCTCTGGGGGGCTTCTTTACCCATCAAACCGTGAGGTCAAACACAGCGATGCTTTCAATGTGAGCCGTATGGGGAAACATGTTCACCACGCCGGCGGCGGCGCATCGATAGCCAGCCTGATGTACTAGCAAACTCGCGTCACGCGCAAGTGTGGACGGATTACAGCTGACGTACACGATCCGCTTGGGTGGTGTCCATTCTTGCTCACACTGCGAACCGGCAGGCACCACCGATCCCACCTTTTTCTGATGTAGATCTGCCAGCGTCTGAACCAGAGCGAACGCCCCTTCCCTTGGTGGATCAATCAACCATTTGTCCGCTGTTCCGTCTTGAATCAACAAATCGGCCGTCATTTCAAAAATGTTTCTTGCCACAAATTTGATTGAGCAAAGTTTATTGTGAACAGACTCTGGCGACCTGTTCATCTCGCAATTTTCGCGCGCCCTGTGCACCAACGCCTCGCTGCCTTCAATGCCGAGCACCTCGCCGGCCCGGGTCGCAATTGGCAGGGTGAAATTGCCAAGTCCACAGAACCAGTCAATCACGCGCTCATCGCGTTGTGCATCAAGCAATCTCAATGAACGCGATACCAACACCCGATTAATGTAAGGGTTGACTTGTGTGAAATCGGTTGGATTGAAGGGCATCCTCACGCCGAACTCCGGCAAAGCATAACTCAAAGGTTCACCTCCGGCATCAAGCAGATGGACTGTCTCAGGGCCCTTGGGTTGTAACCACCACTGAACGCCAGCGTGAACTTGTGCAAAGGCGCGCAGCCTGTCCAGGTCAGCAAGACTCAATGACTCCATATGGCGCAAAACCAGCGCGATCACTGAGTCACCGCACGCCAATTCGATCTGCGGGCAAGTCTCAATTGCATCCATCGCCCCAATCAGCGCCCGCAATGGCATCAGCAGGCTGCTGACTTCCGGTGGCAGAACCCGACATTCCTTCATGTCAGTCACATAACCACTTTTGCGCTCGTGAAACCCCACCAGTACCGTACCCTTCTTGCGCACATATCGCACCGACAACCGGGCACGGTACCGATAGCCCCAGGCGGGGCCTTCAATAGGGCGCAGAATAATGTCAGCCTTGACCTTCCCCAAATGCCACAGATTGTCTTCCAGTACCCGCTGTTTGACCGCTATCTGTGCCGGCATCTGAAGGTGCTGCATCTTGCAGCCACCACAAGCACCTGCGTGCAACCCAAAATGGGGACAATCGGGTCGAACGCGCTGGGATGATTCCCGATAAATCGCAGTCAGGGTACCCTGCTCCCAGCTACTTTTCCTCCGATCAATACTGGCACTAACCAACTCAAACGGTAACGCGCCTTCAATGAACACAACCTTGCCATCAGTCCGGTGCGCGACGCCCCGAGCTTCGAGGTCCAGCGACTCCACCAAAAGCCAGTCTGGTGGTGTAATTGCCTTGGTTTTAATTTCATCCATCATGTCCCGATTGTCAACGAGATTGAATGGTCCAAAAGGACACCAACAATCACCAATGACTATTCAAAACAGGACTTGCCGAGTGATGCGATGCCGTGCCAGAAACCGCTGCAGTTTTGACAAGGCCTCGTTCTGAACCTGCCGGACCCGCTCACGGGTCAGCCCCAAGCGCACGCTGATCACATCCAACGTTTCTGATTCCTGATCATGCAGACCAAACCGCCCTTCCAGTATCTCTCTTTCCCGCTGAGACAACGTGCCAAGCCAGTCGTCCAGAAGTCGCACAATTTCATGAGCCTGCGTTACCCCAAAGGGGTCCAGCGTCACCTCGTCAACAAGTGAGTCACCCAGTGTCTGATGCCCGCCGTCCCGTTCACTCGCATCCAGTGACCGGGGGACTTCAGCCAGCGCCAGCAAATCAGTAACATCCGCGACATCACGATCCAGAAAGACGGCAATATCCTCCACCCGAACGCCCTCGGGCCGACTTGCCACAAATGTCCCATCGCTTTCCAGAGCCCGGCGTGCGCGCAAAACCTGTTGCAACTCCCTGACCACGTTAACGGGTAGACGTACGGCCCGGCCCTGGTAAATAAGTGCGCGCTCAACCGATTGCCGTATCCACCACGTCGCATAAGTGGAAAAACGGAACCCCCGCTCCGGTTCAAACTTGTCAATCGCATGCATCAACCCCAAGTTGCCTTCTTCGATCAGGTCTGACAAAGGCACGCCCCGCCCCAAATAGGCCTTGGCGATGCTTACAACCAGGCGAAGGTTGTGCTCAATCATGCTCTGACGCGCCGAAAAATCGCCGGCGCGGGCCTTGCTTGCGAATTCAAACTCTTCTTTTGCCGTAAACAGCTCCGTGCGGCGAACATTGCGCAGATAAACGGTCAAGCCTTCACCCGATTCACCCGCCACGTCACCGGTCAGTTGCCCCTCGGTACACGCGGGAATTGTGACCAAATCAGTTGTTGATTGCGCAGCTTCCACGGCGCGTTTCTTCACGGCAGTTCCGACTACCTGGCTGGCAGGTACTTGACAGGATCCACCGGCTTACCTTGACGACGAACCTCAAAATGCAACTTGACCCGATCCGCATCACTGCTGCCCATCTCGGCAATTTTTTGTCCTTTGCGCACCGGCTGGTCTTCCTTTATCAGCAAAGTCTGGTTGTGTGCGTAGGCGGTCAAATAGGTATTGTTGTGCTTCAATATGATCAGGTTACCGTAACCGCGCAAACCAGCGCCCACATACACAACGCGGCCATCGGCCGCCGCCAGCACCGGATCCCCCGCTGTGCCACCAATATCCAAACCCTTGTTCTTGACTTCGTCAAAGCCGGCCAGTACGGCACCATTGGTTGGCCAAATCCAGCCAATTTCGTCTTCACCAGCGAGGCCTGCCGACGCTGCTGGCGCCAAATTGGCGGAAGCTGGTGAAGCCGGCCTATCGGCACCAGCTATCCGCACCGGTGCAGCTGCAATCGGTGTTGCGCTGGCCAACGTCACAGGTTTTGCCAAAACCCCACTGGCGACGACCGGTGGCTCGACCCGCAATACTTGACCTACCTCGATGCGATTGGGATTCTCAACCCCGCTCCAGCGGGCAATGTCCTTGGCACCCTGCCCGTGGTCCAGACCAATCCGGATCAGCGTGTCACCTGGTTTGACGGTGTAATAGCCGGGCCAACCTGCATTCTCAAATCCAGGCAGTTGCTTGATGATCGGTGCCGTCGGCTCGATCACAACAGTTGTCGACTTGCCGCTCCCCATCTCCCGATCTTCCACCGGTGCCCGGTTAGGCGCTTTCGAGCCACAGCCACCCAACACTACAGCCAGGGCAATTGCAAGCAAAACCGCCCCCGTCCGAGCATTCAAACCAAACATAAGAATTCCTTCATGCGATACCCGATTTTAAAGGGACAAAACGAACTGCCTCAAGTACTGTTTGCATCACACCTTGTGGCGTTTTATCAATCACCAGCAACGATTGATGCCCGGTTGCGTTCGATTCACAAGAAACAGGTGCCACCAGACGCCCGCCAACGGCGAGTTGATCAACCCATGCCTGTGGCACGGTCTTTCCACCTGCGGCGGCAACGATGGCGGCATACGGAGCGCCGCTGGCGTAGCCCAACATCCCATCTCCAAGCAGAAGATGCAGATTGACTAACCGCAGATGCCGCAAATTTTCCCGAGCTTTTTCATGCAGGCCGCGCAAGCGCTCCACGCTGTATACCTCATCGGCCAACAAACAGAGCACCGCCGCCTGGTAGCCACAGCCGGTGCCAATTTCCAGCACCCGTCCAAGTTTGCCTGTAGCCCCATTGCGCAACAGCTCCATCATGCGAGCCACAACACCCGGCTTGGAAATCGTTTGCCCGAAACCAATTGGCAGACTGGTGTCCTCGTAAGCCTGATTGACCAGCGCACTGTCAACAAACCGGTGCCGTTCAGTACTTCCCATCGCCGACAAGACCATGGCGTCCCTGGTACCTTGCTGTACCAGTTTGTGAATCATGTTCAAACGCACTGCGCTTGAATCAAGCCCGAGCCCTTGCGCAGGAATTACGTTCCGTGTGGCACTACGCGCCTTAGGTCTGTCGCGCGAAAAATCAAGACGAACCGGAAAAGAGGGCCGTTCTCTCATGGTTACGCCGCAGCCGCCATGCGTGCCGCAGTCTGCGCCCAATAACCAAGATGGTCATGATCTGTCAAATCCACCTTCAAAGGCGTCATCGAAATGTGACCCTGAGTTGTCGCGTGAAAATCGGTACCCTCTGCATCATCCTTGATGGCGCCAGCCGCACCAATCCAGTACATCGTGTCGCCACGTGGGCTTTCCTGGGTGATCACGGCTTCAGCGGCGTGACGTCGCCCCAATCGACACAACTTGACGTGACCGATCGCATCAAAAGGCAGGTTCGGAATATTGATGTTGAGCAGCCAGGGGCTGTTGCCAATCAGGTTTTGGCACGACATCTGCAAGACCAAGTCACGTGCTTTCAGGGCGGCCGATTCGAGATGAACCCAATTCTTCTCAACCTGGGACAGGGCTATGGCCGGTATACCAAACAGAAAGCCTTCCATGGCGGCGCCCACGGTACCAGAATAAATCGTGTCATCTCCCATATTGGCACCGTTGTTGATGCCTGAAACCACCAGATCCGGCCGGTAGCCCAGCAATCCAGTCAGTGCAATATGCACGCAATCGGCTGGCGTGCCGTTTATGTAGCGAAACCCATTGCTAGCACTTTTGACATACAGAGGTGAATGCAGCGTCAACGCATTCGATTTGGCACTGTTGTTTTGTTCTGGCGCAATCACCTCGACATCGGCCACGCCTTTCAAGGCTTCATACAACGCCACGATACCTGGCGCCTGGTACCCATCATCATTGGAAATAAGAATTTTCATAGAAAAACAAAGTGAACATTCATTGTAGGTGTCTGACTGTTTTCATACCTCAGGTCACTCGCGAGACATTTTTTCAGGCAGCTTGCACTATCATTCGCGCAACTTCTCAGGAGATTCCCGATGCATGCCTGGCTATGTGATAACCCCGTCGGTGTTGAAGCCCTGACCTGGAAAGAAATGGCGACACCCCAACCCAAGGCCGGCGAGGTGTTGCTGGAGATCAAGGCAGCCAGCCTGAATTTTCCGGATCTACTCATAGTCCAGAACAAGTACCAGATGAAGCCGGCGCTGCCTTTTATACCGGGGTCCGAGTATGCCGGAGTCATTCTGGCCGTTGGCGAGGGCGTTACCACCCTGAAAATAGGACAGCACGCAGCCTGCCTTTCTGGCACTGGCGGGTTTGCTACGCACACTTTGGCACCGGCCGCTCAGTGCATGCCTCTGCCGGCCACCTTCCCGTTCACGGATGCGGCGGCCTTCATCATGATCTACGCCACTTCATACCACGCACTAATGGACCGGGCGCAGCTCAAGGGCGGCGAAACCGTACTGGTGCTGGGTGCGGCGGGCGGCGTCGGCACGTCGGCCATACAAATCGCGAAAGTTTTCGGGGCAAGAGTCATTGCGGCCGCCTCCACTGATGAAAAATGCGCGCTATGCAAGTCGATCGGAGCTGATGCCACTATCAACTACAACACCGAAAATCTGCGCGAGGCGATTAAATTGCTTACCGACGGCAAAGGCCCGGACATCGTTTACGACCCGGTAGGTGGCGACCTTGCTGAACCGGCATTGCGCAGTATCGCCTGGCGCGGGCGCTACCTTGTTGTGGGTTTTGCATCTGGTCCGATTCCAGCCTTGCCGTTCAACCTGGCGCTGCTCAAGGGTGCCTCCATTGTGGGGGTGTTCTGGGGTGATTTCGCCAGACGCGAACCGGCGGCCAACACAGCGATGATGATGGAGCTGGCTCAGCTATACGGACAGGGCAAGATCAAGCCAGTGATAGACCGGGCCATGCCGATGCCTGACCTAAAGGCCGCCTTTGCCCGCATGGGTTCCCGAAGTGTTATGGGCAAGCTCGTCATGGTGAACTGAAAACTGCTCGATTACTGACGCCTGGAAGCTCGCCACTTTTCGACGGCTTTGAGCGTGTTCTCCACATGCAGATCCGGACTTAGGCTCGAAAAAACGTAAAGAACTTTACCTTCAGGACTGATCACATACGAAATTCGATCAGCCATATCGGGCTTAATCCTTAGCGCAGCGTCATATTGCTTCATGATGCGAGCGCCACTATCAGCTGCCACGGCAAACTTGTCGCGACATGCCTCCACCGAGAACTTCTTCAAAGTCTCAATATCATCGTTAGAAATACCGACCACCGTGGCGCCCAGTGCGTTAAATTTTGCCGTCGCTTCAGCAAAATTATGGGCCTCAGTCGTGCACCCACTGGTAAACGCCTTTGGATAAAAATACAGAACAACGGGACCTTTCTTCAACGTTTCTGCCAAAGAAAACTTGAATGCGAGCCCCGCGCGCGCAGCGTCCGTCGTGAAATCCGGTGTAATCGCCCCGACAGGCAAGGCTGCCATCGAGCTCGTGCTGCCCATTGCTGTGACCCAACAAGCGCCTATTGACAGGAATGCTCTCTTCAATTTCATGAAATCAGTCACCCAAAGATTGACAGGAATGAATAGCCGAACCGCACCATAGCTCAAAAATCAATAACCCGCCCGGTCGCACGGTCACCCCGATCAAATCATGCGGTCACGACGTGCCAGTGCAGGAAACAGCCGCAGCCAGGCAGCGGCCACCAGCACGGTACCGACACCGCCCACCACCACTGATCCGACTGGACCCCACAGCGCTGCCGTGGCACCGGACTCAAATTCGCCGAGCTGATTGGAGGCGCCAATAAAGATTGAATTGACCGCCGAGACACGCCCACGCATTTCATCAGGCGTCTCCAGTTGCACAAGTGTCAGGCGGGTTACCACGCTGATGTTGTCGGCAGCACCAGTGATCGCCAGCGCAATCAACGACCAAACAAAGTGGGTAGACAGCCCAAACACCACCGTGGCCAGCCCAAAGACAGCTACCGCTGCCAGCAGTCGGTGGCCAACGCGGCGTTGCAGAGGCCAGCGCATTAACAGCAAGGACATCGCCAGTGCGCCGACTGCCGGCGCTGCCCGCAGCAAACCCAGACCGATTGGTCCGACGGACAAAATGTCGCGCGCATAGATCGGCAGCAACGCAGTGGCGCCACCCAGCAATACAGCAAACAGATCCAGCGAGGTCGCACCCAGCAACACCTTTCGTTGCCAGACAAATGCGACCCCTGCAAGCACGGTACGCCAGTTCGCTGCCAGGTGGGACGGACTATGGCGGTAGCGCACCACCATCGTGAGCCCGCCTGCGAGCAGCAGCAAAACCGCACAAATTGAATAAACCGTGGTTGATCCCATGACATAAAGCACGCCGCCCAACGCTGGGCCGCAGATGATGGCGACCTGCATGCCACTGGAACTCCAGGCGATGGCACCCTGCAACAATTCTTGCGGCACCAGCAACGGCGTCAAGGCCTGCTGAGCCGGCATCTGGAAAGACCGCGCAACACCCAAAACTACAGATATCGTCAAAATCAGCTCTCGCGTGGCAAACCCGCCTCGAGTCGCCACCACCAGCAGCAGGGCAACCAGCGCTTGCGCCAGCATGCAGGCGGCAAAGATGCGACCCCGATGCAGCCGATCAGCCAAATGACCAGCCGGCAACGTCATCAACAGCGCGGGTACAAACTGGAACAAACCGACCAGGCCAAGATCCCACGCACTGGAGGTGATGTCATACATATGCCAGGCGACCGCCACCATGAGCATCTGATTGGCCATCACACCGGTCAACCGCGCCAGCCAAAATCGCATGAACTGGCGTTGGCCAAACAATCGGGACGAGTGCTTTTCAGGCATGGCGGGAGAATAACATTTTGCCTTTCAGAGGACGATCAACAGAAAAATCTGCCCACAAACGATGCTGCTGACAGGTGCCAGACCGGGCAAGGTCATCTGGTGCGGTCGGCGCCTTGCTTAGTTGCAAGTCGGCTTCCTGATTTGCTATCAAATACATAGCTTCTTGTGCATATTCTGTGGCTATTGCAGGCCGAAATGACCTGTAAGTCAGTGTGCCGCCAGCATACCTTTTTTTGGCATTGTCTGCGATCCGGGTATTACGCCAAGAAGCCGAAAATCGTCTTGCCTCAGGCACCAAAGAATAAAACCTGCTATCGATAAAATAGCAGGCTTTTCATATATCAATTGGGGTGGCTGATGGGGCTCCACCCCACTTGTGCAAAAAACCGCCGTAACCCATTGTCACCATTAGACTTCGCTCATGCCAGCAGGTTGAAAAACGCTATTTAAGTGGATGACCTAAGTGGATGACATCCACCCCACACTTTATCTGCGAACAGACCTTGTGTCCAGAAAAATTTATGGTCATTGACACCACAATTAATTATGGTTAGAGTAACCATATGAAGGCAAAGCGGATTTTTTATGACAAGGCAGTTTTGCCTGATGGTGCCATTGTTGAAATGACGATCTGGCAACTTCCAAAACCATCATCTGAAAGACCGCATGGGCTGAAGTACAGCCTGTTTTATGGTCGTGACGGTGTGCGCATCGTGGGATATGACAATGAACGCGGAAAAAGTGATCACAAGCACATGGGCGAGGTGGAAACCCGTTACAAGTTCGTGAACGTGGAAAAACTGGTGGCCGATTTTTTGGCCGATGTAGAAAGGGCGACAAATGAGCGCAACGCATAAAGTGCAGGTCAATGTGGGCAGTCTGGCCGATATGGGGAAGAGATTTTCTCAAGCCTGGAATCAGGCTGCTGCTGGTGAGCAAGTTGACGAAACCAATGTGACCTTTCTCGACGTCCAAACCATGCTGGACACGCTATCTCCCCGCCGCCTTGATCTGCTACGCCATGTTCGCCAACATGGCGCCAGCAATGTCAGGGAACTGGCACTTGCGCTAGCACGTGATTACAAAAATGTGCATCAGGACGTTGCGATTCTGGAAGCAACCGGCTTACTGATCCGCGAGGGTCGAAAGCTGTCCGCACCTTGGGACGAATTGCAAGCGCATGTTTCATTGCTGCCGTCCTGAAACAAGGCCACCAAAATCATGGCAGATGCGACGTTTTCTGTAGCGGCGAGCGTCCTGCTCTAGCGACACCCTCACGCGATCAAGACTATCAACACGTTACCATTTCCACGGTTGGTACGAACCAGCATACCGCCGGAGCGGTATCCCAAAAACGGGTGGCAGAGGAACTCGGAATCTCCGTCGACTCTGTTCTGCGCGGCAAGACGGTTCTCAAAAAGGGCGCGCCTGAGCTTGTTGCAGCTGTAGCTTCAGGAAAGATCAACATTACCAGTGCGGCCACTCTGGCTGCATTGGCCAAGGAAGATCAGTCTCAACTGAATTTCGATGACATCAAGGCCATTCAGGATGCAAGCAAGGCTATTAACAAGGCCAAGTTCGAAACACGCCGACAGGAAGGGCTTCAGGACATCGAAGCCAAACGTGCCAACAATAAACCGCTCGTTGCTTCCCTTGGGACTTTCAGTGTGGTCTATGCGGACCCACCTTGGAATTACATGGGTGAACTGGCTGTTGGCTATCCCTGCATGTCCGTGAAGGAAATTTGCGATATGCCTATTGCCGATATTTGTGCGGACGATGCGGTGTTGATTATGTGGTGCTCATCTTCATTGTTGGCAGAAGCGTTGCAAGTGGTGGAAAGCTGGGGTTTCACCTTCAAGACCAGTGCCGTCTGGGACAAGAACGTTCCCGGTCAAGGAGCGTATTTTCGGCAAGCCCATGAAGTATTGATGATCGCAACCAAGGGTGTTGTACCAGAGGTACCTTATTCAGCTCGTCCCTCTTCCGTTCTCAAATATCCACGTCTTGAGCACAGCCGCAAACCTGCTGAGTTGTACCAACTCATCGACGACATGTATCCCGAACTTAACAAGATTGAATTGTTTTGCAGGGGTGAGCCACACGGCGTTGGCTGGACCGGTTGGGGTAATGAGTGCACCCAGCAAAACGGCAGCAACCCAACAACTGAAGCAACCTAATAACAACCAAGGAGAAACCATGAAAAATATTGAAAATACAGCAATCGAATCCATTTTTAGCTATGACAAAAAGGACGATCTCAAGGAATTGTTTGATCGCACAATTCAGGACTTTGAGCCAGATACAGAAAATTTTTATGATGCAATGTTAGAGTTTTTATTGCACGTCGAAAAATTTACCTGTGAATACGTTGCAGAGGAGGTTTTTAAGATTGATCCAAGCATTTTTAGGGGATTTACACATAGTGTTATGGAGGTTTCAGCTATCCAAGAAATGATCGACGACAACGGTTACTGCGCGTGGTTTGTGAACATGAAAAAACTCTACGATGCAATCGATAGAAATAATTACATCGCAGCTCTCAAAATCTACAACTTGATTGATAGGCGTAGGAACGACATGACATTTACGACGAAAGACACATTCAACAGCTGCCTCGCTGAGGGGTATTACTCTTATGATGGTAGTCAGGGAGTTGAAGACTTTTCTGGGATCATTAGTCAACTTCAAAATCTCGCCGCAATGCAAGAATTGAATCGCAATCTCAATGCAGAGCTATCCACCAAGACCATCAAGGTCAAAAAGCTCAAGATTTAACGTTCTCTTATCGGACACTATTTCAATGCAAAAAATGCTGACGGCCAATTTTCATTCTCCATGTTTGAATGTTGGCCTTCGTTTCATATTCAATTCTTGGTCTATCCGTTTTCATCCAATATAGGTTCGCCGGTAGCGCTGCTAATTACCTGACGGTACGCCGTCGTGGACTTCAAAGAATTTTTCTAACCATCACCCTGCTGCTTATGCTAGTGGATTTGAGACAAATATTTTCGGATGGTTTTGATATTCAAGCCAGATGGCACCTGCAATGATAATGGTGTCATTGGCTTACCGCTGTGGCGTAAGGCATCGGCCGCTAGTTGCAGGGTTTGAATGGCTTTGGCGCTCCTGGCTGCATTGGTGTATGCAGCACCCTGACTCATGCGCTCTTGTGCGGTTTCAGTTGTAAATTCGATGACACGCTTTCTGCTGCTGATTGTGTGCCGATGTCTCCAGATCCATTTGGCGGTGGTTTTTGCTGTGTGACGAACTTCCTTGTAGGGCAGCGGATCTTCAAAGCCATCATTGATCTCCTCCCCCTTGACCTGCATCTCCTGATGCCAGCCCTCTTCGCTACTGAACCGATGTACCGAGCGGTAGCCCCTAGTAAAGAAACGGTTGCACCATGGCTGTCCTACCAATTGAAAAAGGCAATTACTGACGACTGGGATAGAGAAACAGGACAAAAATCAACCCGCTATCAAATCGACTTTGGAGATTTAAAACCATCCGATTTTTTCGAGGAAAGTTGTAAAAAAGGCATCATGCCAAAGACTGAAACCGAGAAGGTTTGCCAACAATATCAGCTTGAAATTGAAGGTCTCACATGGAAAAGAACAAAGTACATAGGAGAAACGTCCGGGGTTATCTTTGCGATTGCAGTTGGGGCATCTTTGCTTTGGGCGCTCTTGGCATGGATTGGCAGAGGCTTCAAGAAAAACCAGTGATGCCCGCCGCGTGCGGGCTGTTCTTTGCCGAGCTAAAATGCAATCGGGCATCAAACCCCTGCGCTTCACATCCCTGAGCGTGGCTCGAAAGAGTTAAGACCCGGCCTAACCCGCTGGGCTTTTTTTTGACTGGTGCTGGTGGCTACACGGTACAAAACCCGGTACTGGTGGCTACACAGTGGCTACACGAGACAAATAAGCCGCACCAAGAAAAAAGCCCGCTATGTTTTATGTAGCAGGCTTTCTATATGCAGCAAGGCATCAATTGGGGTGGCTGATGGGGCTCGAACCCACGACAACAGGAATCACAATCCTGGACTCTACCAACTGAGCTACAGCCACCACGTGTTCTGATTATAACGATTGTGGTTTAGTTCTCGGAAGCCACTGGTGTATTTGTGGCCGAACCAGCCGGACGCGCCGCCATGATTTCTACTTTGAATCGCTCTTTAAGCAGTGCGTAGTAGGCCTGATTTTCGGCTGCGGTCCACCACTGGGTATATTGGGCGCGCTCCTGTTTGCCGGCCACCTCGACGGGGGCTGGGCGCGGCACAACTTTGTTGACTCTGACCACCGCATAACCTTGCGGCCCCAAATCAACGCCGACAAATGCCGGCAGGGCCGAGGATTGCGCCCGCAGCGCGGCACCCAGAATTTGCGGTGGAACATTTTGCGCCTGATCACGCGCCACGATCACCGGGTCTGGCATCACAGCCGACGCCGGCACCACCTTCCAGGCGGCAAGTTTTTCCATACCCTCTTTCCTGGCCAGTTCCGTGGCACGAACCGCAATGATTCGGTCACGCACAGCCGCTCGCACTTCGGCAAACGGCAGCGTTCTGGCCGCAGTGTATTGCGCAATACGTCCAGCCGCCAGCTGGCTGGGACCTGTTTCGATCACCTCGGTATTACGCTTCTTTTCGATCGTATCCGGAGCAAAAATGGCAGCCAGGAATTTCGCATTGCCCAAAATTCCGCTAACACCCGGCATCGGGTTGCGCATTACATTGGCGGCCGTCTTGACCTCAAGTTTCAGCTTGTCAGCCACTGGTTTGAGGCTGTCGGACTGCTCGTAAACGCCGTTGGTAAAAGCCTCGGCCGTTTCTGCAAACTTGCGTTGCGCCTGCTGCGTCTTCAAGTCACCTTCGATACCGGCACGCAACTCCTCAAAGCTGCGCTGCAGCGGCACTTTGATATCTGTGAGCTTGATGATGTGATAACCAAAATCTGACTCAATGACCTCACTGACGTCACCTTTTTTCATGCTGAAAGCGGCATCTTCAAATGGCTTGACCATTGATCCACGGGCAAAGAAATCAAGATCTCCGCCACTTGCTGCAGAACCCGTGTCCTGAGAGTTCTTTCTGGCAACGTCGGCAAAACTATCGGGCGCTTTGCGAACCATCTGCAGCAACTCGTCGGCACGTGCCCTGGCTTTCTGACGATCGGCAGCCGGGGCATCCTTGGCCGCATTGATCAGGATATGACTCGCCCTGCGTTCCTCCTTGCCGCTCAGTCGTGCCGCATTCTGTTCGTAGTACGACTTGAGGTCCTCCTCACTGATAGTGATACTTTTTTTGACCGACTCCAGGTCCAGTACGATGTACTCGATACTGGCCTGCTCCGGCGCCTGGAACAAAGCCTGATTGCCTTTGTAAAAAGCATCGAGTTCAGCCTCCGCCGGGTTGACCCTTGAAGCAAAGGCGGTGCTGGTGAAACTGGCAATCTGCACCTCACGTCGTTCAAAAAAAGCATTCAGTGCCACATCCGCGACGCCGGCCGCTGCAAAACCGGAGATGGTCACGCCGGTCTCCACCTGCCGAACAGACAAGTCGCGCCGGACGCGGGCTTCCAGCCCCTCGGGAGTCGTGCCCTGGCTGGCAGCCAGCTGACGATAGCGCTCCATATCAAGCTTGCCGTCGGGCAGGCGCAAGGACGCAATGGTGGGGTCCTCCTGCAGATCACGCGCGAGTCGGGCATCACTGGTGGTCAGCCTGAATTTGTCAGCCGCCTCACCCAGCACGCGATCACGAACCAGTCGCTCCAGCGTGGAGTAGCGGGCCTGCGGTGAATCAAAAAGCTTGGCGTCAAGGTTAGGTCGCGCTGCGCGTGCGCGATCGGCTTCAGATTTGTGGACGGAATCCCATTCGGCCTGGCTGATGTCATGGCCACCAACCCGGGCTACGGCCTCGCCCTTCTCGCGCATGCGGTTGTAACCATCAATGCCGAACAGAACGAATGAAGGGATGATCAGCAAAAACATCACGACCATCATGATCTTCGTATGCTGGCGGACAAAATCAAACATGCGCAAATTCCCAGTAGAAAAATAAAAAGGCGAACATCGTGTTCGCCTTTGCCAGAGTGGTGGGTGCTGACGGTCTCGAACCGCCGACCTACGCCTTGTAAGGGCGCCGCTCTACCAACTGAGCTAAGCACCCCACCTTAACTGGCCATCAATTCAAAGCGTCTTTCAAAGCCTTGCCCGGACGGAACTTGGGCACCTTGGCAGCCTTGATTTTAATCGCGGCGCCTGAACGGGGATTACGACCCACGCGGGCCGCTCGTTTCCCGACGGCAAAGGTGCCAAAACCCACTAGCGACACCGAGCCGCCCTTCTTCAATGTGGTCTTGACGGCACCAATAACAGCCTCAAGTGCCCGCGTCGCCGCTGCCTTCGAAATGTCTGCCTGTATTGCAATATGCTCAACCAGTTCGGTTTTATTCACAAAGAACCCCTAATGTGGAAACAGAGTTAATAGAATTGTCTCTTGAAAAATCTTGCCGCGCACGACAGCGCGGAAGCGAATTCTAGTCGGTTTCAGCCGTTTCGCCGGTTGATTCCAATCAAATCACACCGGCGATGGCAATACCGACATCTCTGGTGCTTGCGGTGCCACCCAAATCGGGCGTGCGCGGTGCACCACTTTGCGGCTCCAGCGCCTTCTCAATAGCGGCCAAAACTCCATCATGCGCGTTCTTGTGGCCCAGAAACTCCAGCATCATGGCACCGCACCAGATTTGTCCTATCGGATTGGCGATGCCTTTGCCGGCAATGTCCGGAGCCGAGCCATGAACCGGTTCAAACAGCGACGGAAACTTTCGCTCAGGATTCAGATTGGCGCTGGGCGCGATGCCAATGGTGCCAGTGCAGGCTGGGCCCAGATCACTCAAAATGTCACCAAACAGATTGCTTGCCACCACCACATCAAAAAAATCCGGCCGCTGCACAAAATGCGCGGTAAGAATATCGATGTGAAACTTGTCAACCTTCACTTCGGGATAGCGTGTTGCCATTTCCGCGACCCGTTCATCCCAGTACGGCATGGTTATGGCGATACCATTGGACTTGGTCGCGCTCGTCAAATGCCTTCGCGGACGTGATCGGGCCAGCTCAAAAGCGTATTTCAAAACGCGATCAACGCCAACCCGGGACATCACGGTTTCCTGCATCACGATTTCGCGATCCGTGCCGGGGAACATGCGCCCTCCGATGCTCGAATATTCGCCTTCCGTGTTTTCACGCACGATGTACATGTCAATCTCGCCCGGTTCACGTCGACTGCCATCGCGCCGCACGACCGGCGCAATAATTCCTGGCATCAACCGGGCCGGACGCAGGTTCACGTACTGATCGAACTCGCGACGAAACAGCAGCAAAGAACCCCACAGCGAGACGTGATCAAGGATTTTTTCAGGCCAGCCGACCGCACCAAAGAATATGGCGTCGTGACCCCCAATCCGGTCTTTCCAGTTATCGGGCAGCATTTTGCCGTGCTTCTCGAAATAGTCCCAGCTGGAAAAATCAAAATGGTCAAACTGTAGATCGATACCAAATTTGACGGCCGCAGCTTCCATCACGCGAATGCCTTCGGGCATCACTTCCTTGCCAATACCGTCGCCGGCGATCACTGCAATTCTCTTGCTGCTCATGAATCCATCCTTTTGCTCACTTCACCCGCGCCCGAATTTCAGGCAAGGCCTTTTGCAAGTAATACACCATGGACCAAACCGTCATCAGGGCAGCAATCCAGATCAGCCAGACGCCCCACCGATGGGTGTCGATGACGCCCAGCAATACGCCATCAAACAGCAGAAATGGAATCGCCACCATCTGCACCACTGTCTTGAGCTTGCCTATCATGTGGACGGCGACACTCTTGGCAGCACCGATCTGCGCCATCCACTCGCGCAAGGCAGAAATTGCAATTTCACGGCCAATGATGATCAGGGCCACAAAGACATCGGCGCGACCAAGGTGGACCAGCACCAGCACGCAGGCACACACCAGAAACTTGTCGGCCACCGGATCCAGAAACGCGCCAAACGACGACACCTGGTTGAGTTTGCGCGCCAGATAGCCATCAAGCCAGTCGGTCGCGGCAAACACAACAAACATGACCGTTGCCACCAGGTTGCGTGTGGCCGGCTCGACAGGCAGGTAGAACACGCCAACGATCAAGGGGATAGCAACAATGCGGGCCCACGTCATGATGGTTGGAATGGTCAAAAACATGGTGTGATTGTGGCACGCCTTGACTGTTTTCAGAATGCCCCAGCTCAGTGCAGAGCGCGGTAAATTTCTTCCGCGAGCTCGCGCGAGATTCCCTCGACGGTCGCAATATCTTCAACACCCGCCAGCGCCACCCCCCGAACACCACCAAAGCGCTGTAGCAATTTGGCGCGGCGCTTCGGTCCTATACCGGGTATTTCTTCCAGCTTGCCGCCAGCTACCCGTACCCTGGCCCGTTGCGCACGCATGCCAGTAATGGCAAAGCGATGCGCCTCATCGCGAATCTGGGCCACCAGCATCAGGGCGGCCGAGTCTTTGCCAAGATAGACTTTCTCGCGCCCGTCGGCAAACACCAGTTCCTCAAGTCCGACTTTTCGGCCATCGCCCTTCTCGACGCCAACGATCAGCGCCAGGTCCAGCCCCAGCTGTTCAAACACCCCGCGCGCCACGCTTACCTGACCCTTGCCGCCGTCTATCAGCACCAGATCCGGCAAGCGCCCGGTTCCGGCCGGCAATTGCCCGCTCATTTGAGCAACCCGCAAGGTTTCGGCCAGCTTGCCGTAGCGACGCAGCAACACCTGGCGCATGGCGGCGTAATCGTCGCCCGGCGTAATGCCGTCGATGCCATAACGACGGTACTCGGCATTCTGCATTTTGTGATGATGAAAAACCACACAGGAGGCCTGGGTCGCCTCGCCCGCTGTGTGTGAAATATCAAAGCACTCCACGCGAAGCCCGTCCAGCGAGTCCAGTTCCAGATCCAGTGCATCAACCAAGGCCCGGGTGCGTGCCTGTTGGGAGCCTTCCTCGGACAGCAACCGGGTCAACTGCAAGCCTGCATTGGTTTGGGCCATCTCGAGCCACAAACGTCGTTGTTCGCGTGGCTGATGTACCGCCGTTACCTTGACACCGGACTGTAGCGAAAGGGTTTTAAGCAACTTTTTGTCCACCGGCTCGCTCACCACCAGTGACGGTGGCACCGGCACATTGAGGTAATGCTGGGCGATAAAGGCCGCCAGCACCTGCGACTCAATGGAACGAGCCGTGCCAGCACCGTCTTCATCGTCGCTGTAAACCCCGGCAGCATCCTCCACATGAACCGGGAAATAAGGCCTGTCGCCCAAATGGCGCCCGCCCCGAACCATGGCCAGATTGACACAAGCCCGTCCACCCTGCACTTTCACCGCCAGAATGTCGACGTCACGGTCAGAAACGTTGTCAACTGACTGCTGGTGCAGCACACTGGAGAGCGCCGCCAGCTGGTTGCGCAACTCTGCGGCCTTCTCAAACTCGAGGGCGCTGGCATGCGCCATCATGCGGGCCTCCAAGGCGTCCATCACCAGGCGTGCGTCGCCGTGCAAAAAACGCTCTGCGTGGGCCACATCCTGCTGGTAGTCCGACGCCGAAATATGCCCCACACAAGGCGCCGAGCAACGCTTGATCTGGTACAGCAAACAGGGCCGGGTGCGGTTGTTGAACACCGCCTCGTCGCAGGCACGCAGGCGAAAAACCTTCTGCATCAGCAAAATCGCTTCCTTCACCGCCCCGGCACTGGGATAGGGTCCGAAATAGTGATGTTTCTTTTCGACCGCGCCACGGTAATACGAAACTCGCGGGAAACTGGCACCGGAGAGTGAAGCGACCTCCGGTCGGCTGCTGACCCCGGTGATTTTCAGGTACGGATAACTCTTGTCATCGCGAAACAGGATGTTGTATTTCGGACTGAGTGTCTTGATCAGGTTGTTTTCCAGCAGCAGCGCCTCCGCCTCCGAACGCACCACCGTCGTTTCCAGCCGGACAATTTTGCTCACCATGTGACCAATGCGGCTACCCCCGTGGTCCTTCTGGAAATAGCTCGACACCCGCTTTTTGAGGTTGATCGCCTTGCCGACATACAGCACGGCACCACCCGCATCAAAGTAGCGATAGACGCCCGGCAGTGCGGGCAGACCGGCGACGTCACTCAGCAACTGCTCCGGATGGGCTGGCAGCGGGGGTGGCAACGACGGCTCGGGCGGCAGGGGATCCATCTTGGCAGGCATAGAGGCATATTGTGGACAATCCCGGGGGTGGAAACAGGAAAACTTTGGGACATCTTTTGCAAAGTCGTCGATAACTACGGTGACATCGGCGTTTGCTGGCGCCTGGCAGTTGGCTTGGCGACACGCGGTGAGCGCGTGCGTTTGTGGGTCGACGACAACAGCGCACTGGCCTGGATGTGCCCTGACGGCGCTCCAAACGTCGAAGTCCGGGCCTGGACGCGGTCGATTCCAACTGACCGGCTGGAGCCCGGCAGCGTTCTGCTGGAAGCCTTTGGCTGTGAAATCAACCCCGAATTTATAGCCTTTTACGCAAACGGAACACGGTCGGCCCACCTGAAGAGTACATGGATCAATCTGGAATACCTCAGTGCAGAGGGTTTTCCCGAGCGCTGCCACGGCCTGCCTTCGCTGGTAGCCACCGGACCCGGCGCGGGCCTGAAGAAGCATTTCTTTTACCCCGGCTTCAGTGCTGCTACCGGTGGCTTGCTGCGAGAACCCGATCTGCCACTGCGACAAACCCGATTTGACCGCCAGCAATGGCTGCAGCAACAGGGCATCGAATTCCACGGTGAGCGGCTTGTATGCCTGTTTTGCTACGAAGCGCCCAGGCTCGACGAGTTGCTGGACCAACTTGCCCGCGACTCACAAAAAACCCGGTTGCTGATCACCGAGGGTCGGGCCACCGCCTGCGCCAGCCACTGTATTGAGTTAAAAAACAGGGTTCAGCCCTTATGGAACGGGCGTGGACAGCTATCATTTTCATATCTTCCAGCGCTCACTCAACGTGAGTTTGACCACCTCCTGTGGGCCTGCGACCTGAATTTTGTGCGGGGCGAGGATTCGCTGGTTCGCGCCTTGTGGGCCAACAAACCCTTTGTCTGGCAGATTTACCCGCAGCACGACGACGCCCACCACGTCAAGCTGGACGCCTTCTTGAACCGGTTGCAGTCCCCGGCATCATTGCGGGAATTTCATCAGGTCTGGAATTGCCTCAGTGCGGCGCCCTTGCCGCCACTAGACCTGGCGCCCTGGCAGCAAGCCGTCAGCCAGGCCCGTGAACTGCAACTTCAACATGCTGATCTTGTGACCCAGATCATCAGATTCACCACAAAAAACCCTTAAAATACAAGACTTTGCGAAATTTGACCGGACTCACACCCGGTCCTTGCCGCCCTCGCCGCTGGATCAGTGGCCAACCTTCACACAATCGCTATGAAAACCGCTCAAGAAATTCGCGCCGGCAATGTCATCATGCACGGCAAAGACCCGATGGTCGTGCTCAAGACTGAATACAGCCGTGGTGGCCGCAACTCAGCCACCGTGCGCATGAAGCTGAAAAGCCTGATCGCCAACTTCGGCACCGAAGTCGTGTTCAAGGCCGATGACAAAATCGACCAGGTCATTCTGGACAAAAAAGAATGCAGCTACTCCTACTTTGCCGACCCGATGTACGTTTGCATGGACGCAGACTACAACCAGTACGAAGTCGAAGCCGAAAACATGGGCGATTCGCTCAACTACCTTGAAGACGGCATGACGGTTGAAGTCGTGTTCTATGACGGCAAGGCGATTTCCGTCGAACTGCCGACCAGCGTAGTGCGTGAAATCACCTGGACCGAACCCGCCGTCAAGGGCGACACCTCCGGCAAAGTGCTCAAACCGGCGAAAATCTCCACCGGATTTGATTTGGGAGTGCCAATTTTTGTTGCGCAAGGCGACAAGGTCGAAATCGACACCCGCACCGGCGAATACAGAAAACGCGTCTAGCGCTCCAGCCGCGGCACCTAAACGGTGTAGGCTTGCGCCATGAGCCAGACTCCGGACCCAGTCAACACCGCACCGGCCAAGCCGCCGGCTACGTCGCCGTTGCGGTTGCGCCGGGTCGCCATCGATACCTACCATGAGAATGTTGCCTACCTGCACCGCGACTGCAGCGTGTACCGGGCAGAGGGTTTTCAGGCGCTGTCCAAAGTCGAGGTCAGGGCCCACGGGCGCCACCTGCTTGCCACCGTCAACGTGGTCGATGACGAAGCGATTGTGGGATGCCATGAACTTGGGCTGTCAGAAGACGCTTTTTTGCAGCTTGGCGCTAGCGACGGCCAGACCGCCTCCGTGTCGCAAGCTGAACCACCCGGGTCAATTGACGCGCTTCATCGCAAAATTGCCGGCGAACGACTGGACCGTGAAGACTTTCAGGGCCTCGCGCGCGACATTGCCGAACATCATTACTCCAAGATTGAACTGACCGCTTTTGTCGTCGCAACCAATCGTGATGAACTGGACCGTGAAGAGGTCTATTTTTTGACCGAAGCCATGGTCACCAGCGGGCGCCGGCACGACTGGCAGGAACGTCTGGTGGTTGACAAGCATTGTATTGGCGGCATCCCGGGCAACCGGACCTCGATGCTGGTGGTGCCGATTGTCGCAGCGCACGGTCTGCTGTGCCCCAAAACATCGTCCCGCGCCATTACCTCGCCGGCCGGTACCGCCGACACCATGGAGGTACTGGCCAATGTAGAGTTGCCGTATGACCAGTTGACCAACATCGTGCGCGAGCATCGCGGCTGCCTGGCCTGGGGTGGCACCGCCAATCTGTCGCCAGCCGACGATGTGCTGATTTCTGTGGAACGCCCGCTGGGGGTCGATTCACCCGGTCAGATGGTGGCCTCCATTCTTTCCAAAAAAATTGCTGCCGGATCGACCCACCTGGTACTTGACATCCCCATCGGCCCTACCGCCAAGGTGCGCTCGATGCCGCAGGCGCAGCGCCTGCGCCGGCTGTTTGAGTATGTCGCCGGACGTCTTCACCTGTCGCTCGATGTGGTCATCACAGATGGTCGCCAGCCCGTTGGATGCGGCATTGGCCCGGTGCTTGAGGCACGCGATGTGATGCGGGTTCTGGAAAACGACCCGCGGGCGCCTGTTGATTTGCGACAGAAGTCCTTGCAACTGGCGGGACGCCTGATTGAATGCAGCCCTGACGTCCGCGGTGGCGACGGCTACGCCATCGCGCGTGACATTCTCGACTCCGGCCGTGCGCTGGCCAAAATGAACGCCATCGCGGCCGCCCAGGGCGCCAAGCATTTTGATTACAACCAGCCGCAACTCGGCGCATTGAGGCGTGACGTTTGCGCCACCGAGACAGGCGTTGTGGTCGGTATCGACAACGTCCAGCTGGCACGCGTTGCCCGGCTGGCCGGTGCGCCCAAGATCATCGGCGCTGGCGTTGACCTGTTTCGAAAACTCGGTGACCCGGTGTCCAGCGGCGAACCGTTGTACCGTGTTTATGCCGGATACGCCAGTGACCTCGAATTCGCACACCATGCCTGGACCAGGTCCAGCGGGTACACGATTGGCCGGGCCGATCAGGTACCTCAAGTCTTTGTGGAATTTTGATGAAGCCCGAATCGGGCACTGATCCCGCGCTGCTGTGTTTTGAAGACGAACACGAGAGCGGTGCCCGCATCGCGGCAGCCACCAGTCTGGAACTCGCCACTATTGCCAGGCACCGCTTTCCCGACGGCGAACTCAAGCTGCGGCTGCCAGCCCAATTGCCGGCGCAGGTTGTCCTGCTGCGCACACTCAATGACCCCAACGAAAAATTGATTGAACTGCTGCTGGCGGCGCAAACGGCACGGGCCGCTGGCGTCAGCCACCTGACACTGGTGGCGCCCTATCTGGCCTATATGCGTCAGGACCTGGCGTTCCAGCCGGGCGAGGCCATCAGCCAGCGCGTGATCGGACGTTTTCTCGCCGGCCTGTTTGATGCCGTCATCACCGTCGACCCGCATCTTCACCGGGTCGCCACATTGGCTGACGCAGTCCCGGCGCTGCAGACGGTTGTGCTCAGCGGTGCCACGTTGTTGTCTGATTT
This sequence comes from uncultured beta proteobacterium, assembly GCA_963750815.1. Lineage (GTDB taxonomy): Bacteria > Pseudomonadota > Gammaproteobacteria > Burkholderiales > Burkholderiaceae_C > Rhodoferax. Next base: position 1,720,069 of record CAVVRS010000002.1, on the reverse strand, counting down.
CATAGCCAGCCGCCGGCAGCGGCCGTTGCTGGTCGGCCCTGACGAGGAATCGGCGCAGTGGGTCGCCCGGGCGGCGGCACGCCACCAACTGGACCACGCGGTGTGCCACAAAATCCGCCATGGTGACCGCACGGTCGACATCGCGTTGCCGCAGCATCCGGTGGCCGGCCGCCAGATCGTTTTGTTCGATGATGTGGCCAGTACTGGCCATACCGTGGCCCGTGCCGCACAATTGATGCTGGCGGCTGGCGCACTGTCGGTTGACCTGGCCGTCACCCACGCCTTGTTCGCCGGGGATGCCCTGCAGGTGATTCAGGCAGCGGGTATCAACGAAGTCTGGAGCACTGACTGCATCAGACATCCGAGCAATGTAGTCAGCATGGCAACAACCATTGCCGCGGCGATCAGGACGTGCCTTTTTTCCCCAACCGGGACTCCTTGCCCCTGATCAGGCGTCCGATATTCTCGGCATGCCGGTAAATCAGCAACAGTGACATGACAGACAGCGAAAACAGCACCCCTTTGTTCAGGTACCAGGCGGTGCCATCGCCAAAAATGTAATACACCGGGGCGAACACCGCCGCGGTCAGCGAGGCCAGCGACGAATAACGGAAAAAATATGCCATGATGAGCCAGGTGGCCCCACTGGCCAGGCCCAGTATCCAGCTGATGCCCAGCAGCACGCCGCAGGCGGTGGCAACCCCTTTACCGCCGGCAAATTTGAAAAACACCGGGTACAGATGCCCGACAAACGCGGCCAGCCCGACCAGCGCCATGCTGCCCTCCTCCAGACCATAGGGCTTGCCATACCACTTGACCAGCATCACCGGCAACCAGCCCTTGGCCGCGTCCAGCAAAAGGGTGACGATGGCGGCCGTCTTATTGCCCGAGCGCAGCACATTGGTGGCACCCGGGTTTTTGCTGCCGAAGGTACGCGGGTCGTTGAGCCCCATCAGGCGGCTGACGATCACGGCAAAAGAGAGCGACCCAATCAGGTAACCCAGCAGGGCCGCCGTCCACGGAAAGAAGGATTGCATTGATGCCTGCATAAGCCGCTATTCTGCCAGCCCGCATTGCACCGCTTTGGCGGCCAGCAAAGTCAGGCAGGCTTTGGGGTCAAGTCCAAGCAGATAACCGCGCCGCCCGCCATTGATGAGTATGCGGGGCAGCTCAAGCACGGAAGCCTCGACATAGACTGGCATCGGCCGGCGTGTCGCAAACGGCGATGTGCCGCCGACCAGATAACCGCTGTGCCGGTTCGCCACTTCAATCTGGCAGGGCTCGACCGACTTCGCGCCGATCTGGCGCGCCAGCTTTTTGGTGGAGACCTTGCGGTTGCCATGCATCAGCACCACCAGCGGGCGGGCGTCCTGATCCTGCATGATCAGCGTCTTGACGACCATGAAGGGATCAAAGCCAAGTACCTCGGCGCTGTGCAATGCGCCGCCGTGTTCCAGGTACTCATAAACATGCTCGGTAAACGCCACCTTGTGCGCCCTGAGCAGTTGGGTAGCCGGGGTTTCACTGACATGCTTTGCCATCACACAGCCTGGTGACGTCTACAGCGTCGGGTCCCGAATCTCCCAGCGAATGGCATCAATCTTCTTCAGCAGTTCGGGCGACAGTGTGGTGCCCCAGGCATCCAGGTCTTCGTCCAGCTGCGCCACCGAGGTGACGCCGATGATGGTACTGGCGACCTGCCATTTGGTGTAGCAAAAAGCCAGCGCCAGCTGGGTTGGCGTCAGGCCATGCTCACGCGCCAGCGCGTTGTAGCGACGCGCAGCGGCCAGTGCCTCGGGGCGGCCCCAGCGCTGCTTGCGGGTCGACTCAAACCTGGTGATGCGCGCAGCCGCCGGCGCATCCGGACCGGTCAAACCCGAGGCGTCGTACTTGCCGGTCAGCAAGCCGAAGGCCAGCGGTGAATAGGCCAGCAGCGAGACACCCAGCCGGTGCATGGTCTCATCGAGCGCATTTTCCACTGTACGGTTCAACAAGCCGTAGCCGTTTTGCACGCTGGCAACACGCGCCAGGCCATGTTGTTCGGCCAGACGTATGAACTCGTGCACACCGTATGGCGTTTCGTTGGACAGGCCAATCGCACGCACCTTGCCAGCGCGCACCAGCGTTTGCAACGCCTCCAGCTGCGCGTGAATGGAGGTGCCGGGCGTGTCCCGCGCCGGGTCGAAATACACGACGCCGAAGGCTGGCACATGACGCACCGGCCAGTGAATCTGGTACAGGTCAATCACATCGGTCTGCAGCCGCCTGAGGCTGCCCTCGCAAGCCGCAACAATGTCGGCAGCGCTCAGGTCGCCGCTGCCCCCGCGTATCCAGGGCATGCCCCGGGCCGGGCCGGCGACCTTGGTGGCCAGCACCAGTTTTTGCCGTGCCGACGGGTTTCTGGCCAGCCAGTTGCCAATGATGATTTCGGTCTTGTTGAAGGTTTCAGCACGCGGCGGCACCGCGTACATCTCGGCGGTATCAATGAAGTTCACACCGCGTGCCAGCGAACGGTCGAGTATGGCGTGCGCCGTTGGCTCATCGACCTGTTCACCGAACGTCATGGTGCCCAGGCAAATGGGAGTGACCTGCAGGTCGCTTTGGCCGAGTTGAATTGTTTTCATGGTCTTCGGAAGATGCGGAATTTGAGGAGCCACAAGTTTACGGGTTCTGCCAACCCGGTGCCTCAGCCGGGCGGCAACAAGCCGGCGCGCTCCTGCTCCAACAAGCGCAGCACGCGTCGCTGCACCTTGCCGGTGGTGGTCATCGGTAGTGCCTTCAGAAATTCAATTTCCTTGGGGTACTCGTACGGCGCCAGCTTGTCTTTCACATGGGCTTGCAGCTCGGCCACAAGTTTTGCGTCAAATTCGGCCTTGAAGCCCGCGAACAAAGCGCGGGCAGCTATAAAATCAGGAGCAAGAACAACATACGCTTTAACCAGTGCACCGCGTTCGCGATCAGGCTTGGGCACCACCGCCACGTTGGCCACCGCCGGATGCTTAACCAGGCAGTTCTCGATTTCGCCCGGTCCGATGCGATAGCCCGCGGCCTTGAAAACGTCGTCGCTGCGACCCTGATACCAGAGATAACCGTCTTCGTCGCGCGTTGCCAGGTCGCCCGTGCGACACCAGTTGCCGGTAAATTTTTCGTGCGTGGCGGCTTCGTTTTTCCAGTAACCCAAAAAGAAGATGGGGTCTGGATGGCCGTGGACGTCAAACAGGTTCAGCGCCACATCGCCGGCCACGCCTGCGGCGCACTCGGTGCCGGCTTCGTCAATGACGGCCACCCGGTGACCGGGGTAAGCTTTGCCCATGCTGCCGGGCTTTGGTGGCCACAGCGCGGCGCAATTGCCCACGATATAGTTGATTTCGGTCTGGCCAAACATCTCGTTGACGGTAATGCCCAGCTGTTTCTGGCAGTAATCAAATACGGCGTCACCAACCGCCTCACCAGCACTCATGATGGCCTGCAACTTCAACCCGAACTGCTGGCGCACGGTGGCGGCCGTGCTGCCCGGGTAAGCCTTCATCATGGCCTTGAGCGCCGTGGGGAACAGAAAGGTATGCGTCACGCCAAACCGGCCCATCAGTTCGAGCGCCGTCTGCGGGCTGAACCGGTCGCTGCAGGCAACAATGGGCCGGCCAAAGTACAGCGTGGGCAGCAAGGCGTCCATCAGGCCACCGGTCCAGGCCCAGTCGGCCGGTGACCAGAACACGGCTTCGCTGGCCGCGTTGCCCCGGCCGTCAAAACCAAACCAGTTCTGGCTGCAGACAAAGCCGCTCAGGTTGCCGATCAGGGCCCGGTGCGGGATCAATGCCCCCTTCGGGTTGCCAGTGGTGCCGCTGGTGTAGATCAGCACGGCCGGCTCGTCGGCCTCGGTCACGGCTGGCGTAAAGTTGCCGGCGGCACTGGCCAGCGCCTCAAAGTAATCGATATCGGCCCGCGCGCCAACACTGCCCACACCCAGCACACAGCGCAGCTGCGGGCAGTTGGGTCGCACCGCGCTGACGCCGGCCAGCGCGCTCTCGTCACATATCGCCAGTACTGCGTCGCTGTCATGCAAGCGGAACTCCAGGGCGTCGGGGCCAAACAGCATCGACAGCGGCATGGCTACCGCCCCCATCTGCAACACCGCCATATAGGCGACCGCCGTCTCGAAGCGTTGCGGCATCACAATGGCCACCCTCTGGCCGCGTTGCACACCTTGCAGGGCCAGCACCCTGGATAGCCGGTTGGCCTGTTCTTGCAGCTCAAAATAAGTATAAAACTGGCTTGTAGAGCCCGTGCCCATTGCGTAGACAGCTATGTTTTTCATAGTGTCCGGCTGCGCCGCCCAGCGCCCGCAGCAGACTTGCGCGATGTTGAATTTCTCTGGCACCAGCCAGCTGAAGCGGCTATGCCACCTGGCGTAGGGGTCAGCCACGAATGGCTGGGGTTTGTCGCTGTTTTGACTGACGCTCACGAGGGGTCTCCGTATGATGTGGCAAATGTACCAAGTCAAAAGAATTTCACGCAGCGAGTATGTCCCTATCCGCAACCTGCCCTATCACGTCTGGGTCTGGGGCGAACCGGCCGCCGGCAAAACACCCCTGGTACTGGTGCACGGCTGGATGGACGTGGCCGCCAGCTACCAGTTTGTCGTCGACGCGCTGCGCCACGACCATTACATCATCGCCCCCGACTGGCGCGGCTATGGCCTGACACCCGGCAGCCCAGGGCAGCCCGGCGCGGCTGACAACTTCTGGTTTCCCGATTACCTGGGCGACCTCGACTTTTTGCTCGACCACTACGCCCCCGCCGTCCCGGTCAATCTGGTCGGCCACAGCATGGGGGGCAATGTGGTGATGCTGTATGCCGGTGTACGGCCCGAGCGGGTGCGCCGGCTGGTCAACCTGGAGGGCTTTGGCATGCCTGCCACAACGCCTGACGAAGCGCCCCGGCGCTACGCCAAATGGCTCGATGAGCTGAAAAAACTGCACCGCGGCGAGCTTGAACTCACTGCCTATGACTCACTGGCTGGGGTCGCCCGCCGCCTGATGAAGACCAACCCCCGGCTCGGCGCTGACAAAGCCAGCTGGCTGGCCCGGCACTGGTCGCAGGAAGACGGCCAGGGCCAATGGCGCATTCTGGGCGACCCGGCGCACAAAATCACCAATGCCCAGCTTTACCGGGTTGACGAAGTGCTGGAAATTTACCGGCGCATCAGCATGCCGGTGCTGTCGGTGGAATCCTCGCACAGCAGCCTGGACCAGTGGTGGAAGGGTAAATACACACTGGCCCAATACCACGAGCGTCTGCAGGCGGTGCCACAGGTTGAAATCGCCCGTGTCGAGGATGCCGGTCACATGATGCACCACGATCAGCCCGAGGTTCTGGCAGCGCTGATCGAGCGGTTTATTGCCTGAACACCGGCCCGATACCGCGCCGGCCGGCCACGCCGCTCCAAGCGTGAGAAAATGCGTGGCTAGGGCATACCCCCCCAAAATAACCGGAAGCGCATCATGGAAGCAGAACGTATCAACCTCATCGGCACCCAACTCTCGGATCTGAGCGCCCGCACGCTCGATTTACGGGGGTATCTTTGACTACCCTGCCAAATCTGAACGACTGAGAACGGTCAACGCTTCGCTCGAAGACCCCACCGTCTGGAACGACCCGAAACGCGCCCAGGAACTGGGCCGCGAGAAAAAAGCGCTCGACGGTGTCGTCGTTACCCTGGACAACCTGACCAACGAGCTGGCCGACAACACCGAGTTGTTCGACATGAGCAAAGAGGACGGTGACAAAGATGGTCTGCTGACCATCGAAGCCGAGACCACCAAGCTGAGGGAAATCGTTGAAGGCCTCGAGTTTCGCCGCATGTTCAACAACCCGGCTGACCCGATGAACGCCTTTGTTGACATTCAGGCCGGCGCTGGCGGCACCGAAGCCTGCGACTGGGCCAGCATGCTGCTGCGCCAGTACCTGCGCTACGCCGAGCGCAAGGGGTTTACCGTCACCATTGAAGACGAAACTGCCGGTGACACGGCGGGCATCAAGGGTGCCACCATCAAGGTCGAAGGCGAATACGCTTTTGGACTGTTGCGCACCGAGACCGGCGTGCACCGGCTGGTGCGCAAATCGCCGTTTGACTCATCGGGCGGCCGCCACACCTCGTTTGCCTCGGTGTTTGTCTACCCCGAGGTGGACGACTCGATCGAGATCGACATCAACCCCTCCGACGTGCGGGTTGACACCTTCCGTGCCAGCGGCGCCGGCGGCCAGCACATCAACAAGACTGATTCGGCGGTGCGGCTGACGCACCTCCCGACCGGTATCGTGGTGCAGTGCCAGGACGGGCGCAGCCAGCACGGCAACCGCGACGTCGCCTGGAAGCGCCTGCGCTCGCGCCTGTACGACCACGAGATGCGCAAGCGCCAGGCCGAACAGCAAAAGCTTGAAGACTCCAAGACCGACGTCGGCTGGGGTCACCAGATTCGCAGCTATGTGCTGGACAACAGCCGCATCAAGGACTTGCGCACCAACTATGAAACGTCGGCAACGCAGAAGGTGCTCGATGGCGACCTGGACCAGTTCATTGAAGCCTCACTGAAGCAAGGCGTGTGAGCGAATTGTTGACCCATATGAAGGCCCAATTTCCCGCCGGGCCGCCCCTAGGGTTCTCGCAGAGCGGCGTAGCCAAATTAGCCCCCCCGGGGGCAGCGAACCACGCACTGCGGGAAGCGTGGGGGCCTTAATTTTCGACATGGACGGCACCATGATCGACTCGATGGCCTGCCATGCCCAAAGCTGGGTCGCCTTCACGCAACGCCACGGGCTGGCGCTGGACGTGGACGACCTGATGCGCCGCACCACCGGGCGCACCGGTGCCGAGTGCATGCGCGAACTGTTCGGGCGCGAACTTTCCGACGACCAGGCTGGGGCGCTGATTCATGAAAAGGAAATCATCTACCGCGCGCTGTTTGCCCCGGTGTTTGCCGAGGTGGCCGGGTTCAAAACCTTCTCGCAGCAGGCGCGGCAACTGGGTCTGAAGATCGGGGTGGGAACGGCCGGCGACAAACACAATATTGCTTTTGCTTTTTCGCACCTTCAGCTCGCCAGCCCGCCGCACGCGGTGGTGGGTGGTGACGAAGGGCTGCCCGGCAAGCCGGAACCGGCCATCTTTCTGGAAGCCGCCCGCCAGCTCGGCGTGGCCGCCGACGCCTGTATTGTTTTTGAAGACTCGCCGTTTGGCGTCGAGGCCGCGCGGCGCGCCGGCATGCGTGCCGTGGCCATCTGCACCACGCACAATGCGGCCCAACTCGCCGGCGCCCACGTCGTCGCCAGCGCACGCAACTACACCGAACTCATGAACTCAACCTTTCTGGAGAATCTGCATGTTGCAATTTGATGAGGCCCAGGGCACGGCCACTGTGACCCGCCGCGCCGACTACACGCCACCGGCCTACTGGATAGAAACCGTCAACCTGACCTTTGACCTGGACCCGGCCAAAACCCGGGTGCTCAACAAAATGACGCTGCGCCGCAATCCGGACGTGGCGCCGCAACCACTCAAGCTCAACGGCGACGAGCTTAACCTGGCACGCGTGCTGGTGAACGCCCAGGGCGCCTCGTTCAGGATCGAGGGCAAACAACTGGTGCTCGACAACCTGCCCGCCGCCGGCACGTTTGAGCTGGAAATCTTCACCACCTGCACACCGGCCAGAAACACCAAGCTGATGGGCCTTTACGTCAGCAACGACTCCTTCTTTACCCAGTGTGAAGCCGAGGGTTTCAGGCGCATCACTTATTTTCTGGACCGCCCTGACGTGATGGCCAGCTACACCGTCACGCTGCGCGCCGACAAGGAAAAGTTCCCGGTGCTGCTCTCCAACGGCAACCTGATCGCTTCCGGTGCGCTGGAGGGCGCAGGCAATGAAGGTCGCCACTTTGCGACCTGGGTTGACCCGCATAAAAAACCGTCTTACCTGTTCGCGCTGGTGGCCGGCCAGTTGGTGTGCCGCGAACAGCGCATCACCTCGCGTGCTGGCAAAGACCACCTGCTGCAGGTCTATGTGCGCCCCGGCGATATGGACAAAACCGAACATGCCATGAACTCGCTGATGGCGTCGGTGGTGTGGGACGAAGCCCGCTTTGGCCTGCCGCTTGATCTGGAGCGCTTCATGATTGTGGCCACCAGCGACTTCAACATGGGCGCCATGGAGAACAAAGGCCTCAACATCTTCAACACCAAGTACGTGCTGGCCAGCCCGGCCACCGCCACCGATGCCGACTATGCACACATCGAGAGCGTCGTTGGCCATGAGTATTTTCACAACTGGACCGGCAACCGCATCACCTGCCGTGACTGGTTTCAGCTGAGCCTGAAAGAAGGCCTGACGGTGTTCCGTGATCAGGAATTCAGCATGGACTTGTGCAGTGACGCCTCGGCCCGCGCCGTCAAGCGCATTGACGATGTGCGCATGCTGCGCACCCACCAGTTCCCGGAAGACGCCGGCCCGGCGGCGCACCCGGTGCGGCCCGACAGCTACGCTGAGATCAACAACTTCTACACCATGACGGTGTATGAAAAGGGCGCCGAAGTGGTGCGCATGATGCAAACGCTGGTGGCCAGCCTGAGCGACCCCGCCGGCCGGCTCGGCTTTGCCAAAGGCATGACACTGTACTTTGCGCGCCATGACGGGCAGGCCGTGACCTGCGACGATTTCGCCCAGGCCATTGCCGATGCCAACCCCGACTCGCAGCTGGCACGCCTGCTGCCGCAATTCAAGCTCTGGTACAGCCAGGCCGGCACACCACGGCTGCAAGCCGCCGGGCAATACGATGCAGGCGCTCAAACCTACACCTTGCGCCTGAGCCAGAGTTGCCCGGCGACACCCGGCCAGGCCAGCAAGGAACCGTTTGTCATTCCGGTCAGTCTGGGGCTGGTCGGCAGCAGCGGCAGCGCCCTGCCCCTGCAGCTGGAAGGCAGCAGCGCGGCCATCGGCGACAACCTGCTGTTTATCCTGACCAGCAGCAATGAATCGATTACGTTCAGCAACGTGAAAGAAGAGCCGGCGCCCTCCATCCTGCGTGGTTTCAGTGCCCCGGTGGTGCTCGACTTTGACTACACCGAGGCCCAGCTGCTGACGCTGCTCGCCAGTGACCCCGACCCGTTCAACCGCTGGGAAGCAGGGCAGCGCCTGGCAATGCGAAGCGCTATTAAATCAATAGCTGCCTACGCAGATGGCACGGTGCCTGCAGCCCTGAATGATGCTTATATTGAGGCCATGCGAGGGGTTTTGCGCTCGCCGCAGCTGGATGCCGCCTTCAAGGAACTGGTGCTGACCCTGCCGTCCGAGACCTACATCGCCGAGCAACTCGATGTGGTTGACCCGCAGCGCATTCATGCGGTGCGCGAAGCGATGAACGCGCAGCTGGCCAGCGCCCTGCTGGCCGACTGGCAATGGGCTTATGAGACGCACCACCACAACAGCGGCTACCGAGCGGACTCGCACTGCGCTGGTCGGCGTGCGCTGGCCGGCATGGCACTCGCGCAACTGTGTCGGGCGGCGGCTTGCGACAGCAACGCACCGGCCAGCCCAAAGCAGACTTCGCTGTGGCCGGCCAAGGCCTACCAGCGCTTCAAGGATGCCGACAACATGACCGACCGCAGCAACGCGCTGCAAGCCCTGCTGGGCAGCGGCCACCCGCTTGCCACCCCGGCGCTGGCGCGTTTTCACAGCCAGTTCAAGAATGAGGCGCTGGTGCTGGACAAATGGTTTGCCATGCAGGCCGGTGCCTGCGACCGCGGCGGCCAGGTGCTGCCCGCGGTGCGCCAGCTGATGAACCACCCGGACTTCAACATTCGCAACCCGAACCGGGCGCGCAGCCTGATCTTCAGCTACTGCAGTGGCAACCCCGGCGCTTTCCACCGGCTGGACGCCGCCGGCTACGTCTACTGGAGTGAGCGGGTGCTGGAACTCGACAGCTTCAACCCGCAAGTGGCGGCCCGCCTGGCGCGCGCGCTTGACCGCTGGAAAAAACTGGTAGAACCGTACCGCAGCGCAGCCCGCGAAGCGCTCACACGAGTGGCCGCCAAAACCGACTTGAGCGAAGACGTGCGCGAAGTCGTCAGCCGCGCCCTGGCCGACTGACAGCGCGGGCTATAATTCGCCCCTTTCCAGCCGGTGTAGCTCAGTCGGTAGAGCAGCTCATTCGTAATGAAGCATGCTCTGAATGGAAATCCTGAACTAAATCAAGTACTTAAACGCGCCACCTGGCGCGTTTTTGCTTTCACGGCACACTGGTGGCACAATCGCACCAAGACTCCAAGGAAGATAGCTACGACTCGTCGTATGGTTGAGGCACATGTCTCCTTGCAAAATCAAGGAGGCAATTAGATGCCAACCGTCCGCGAGAGACTCGACTCAAGTGGTAGGAAGACGTACCACGTACAGATTCGCATCAAGGGGTTACCGACATGACTACAACCTTTGCAGAGGCATTCATTCGAAGCAATGGAGTGCGTTACAAAAATCATATCGACCAGGCGCTTTGCTTTTTCCGTCACAACCCGTTTCGAATCCTCCACATTTCATTGTTATAGACCCTGGAATTCAACGATTCATACCCGCTTCTATCGATCAGCTACCTGAAGAATTGGCAATCAAGGACTCGCGCTACTTCAGCATCAATAAAGAACAGTTAACCGGGAAGCTGGACGGATTCAATTACACCCCCATCACATTGCGCGATTTCTTGAAGAATCTTGAAGGAGCAGTTCCATTCGGCTCGCTCGCTTTGACCGACTTTGAGGCGCCTAGAACATTTGGCATAGTAACGTGGATTGATCCTGAACTGCCACCGTTACAAGATACTTCGATTGTCCCGGCCGATCAAACAAAAGGAACAGCCATCAATAGTGGCAACGCCGACACAAGCCAAGACTTCAAACCTGCCAGCCACGCAACGACAGCCTTTGTACTGAGGCATCTTCCTAAGTCACAGTCATGGTTCTACTTGGCGAATGAGCCACTCTGGCAAGTCAATACCTGGGTTGTTGGTCTCCCAGAAATGTCCACTTATCGGTTCAATGGCGAGGCATTGATTGTCGGGACAAAGACCCCGTTCACCGTCCATGAAAGCGTGACTAAGAAATTTGAAAAAGGTGAGCCTTGTGAAGTAATCTTGACCGCCAAAGTTGGAGAGCCGCTCCCGACATTTCAGCCTGGCATGTCGTCAACTGAGTTTCACTTTTTGGTTTGTTTGGATGGCTATGTCAATCCTCAAGTCGATCTGATAAGACCAATCGCTGATGAATTCAAGAAGTTGCACAAGAAATATTTCCCGTCCGGAGTGGCCCGTGGAAAAGCTTGGACTGGCACCCCCATCATTTTTGATCCGGAGGACAAGCCGATCAACGTGTCCTGTCCCACTGTTGGCGCATATTTCTCGATGAGAAGAGATCCAAACTTGCTGCGAAGACACTGGCGACAAGTGACTATTGATGTGGCTGGCCCGCTAAATCAACAATTCAAAGCAGTTGTCCAAGCCCTTGACGAAGCGCAAATACAGTTGGACGGGCAGTTGTCGTTCCCCATTAGGAGGCGTGTCGGCAACCAGCTAACTTATGGAGATCATTGGCTGAAAATGGCACTCTGCGTACATGAACTCCATGCCCTTGGTATGCAAAAAAATGCAGCGCATTGGTACTCTCAGGAGACTATGAATGATGCGTTCTACGATTGGAATTCGGAACTTTACTGGATGATTCGAGGTAAGCCAGTTCCCGAGGTTCATAAACTCTCATCGACTAAACATGTGGCCAACTCGAATTCACGCTGCTTGCCACCTGAGAATTTGGGGAAAGTGCGAAATGCATTGGACACGGCAAAGAATCTTGTGCTCGGATGGCATGAGTTCATTGCGACACTGAGCTTCACAGACAAAGGCACAAGCGACTGAGTTTCATCGGTCTTCGCGGAGGCAGTTTCAGAAAATTGGCAGGCAGGCGTAGTCAAGAAAGCCAGCCCTATTTAGCCCGATACCCGCGTCCCAAAGTGGCGTTAAATTTCGATGCGCATCGGTTGTCACCGGATGGTCGGGATCAATTCGCCATCGAGTCGGAAAAGTTCGTGAATTCCAAACGATAGCGAAACATTTCATTGAATCAATGGTCGCCCAGGGCGTCAACGTACCTCGATCAAGCACCCGATAACCACGAATCTTCAAATTATGTTACGTGGATAAATTTGCTCCAAAAAATGACATTACAGGTGTTGGCCAACACAACTATTCCCTGTAACTCTAGGAGCATTTTAATGATCGCGGATGATAACAAGTTGCGCAATACGACGCAAACTTTCAAGGACAAGGCGTCGCCCTTTTTCTTGCGTGGCGGACGCCCAAATTTCGGTATTACAAAGTTGGAAGTGGCGACTGTCTCAGGCAGCGGAGAGTCATACCAAATCAACCAAACGGCTGATTCACAGGTATCTCAACAACCAAGTCAACGCTGGAAGACGGTCAAGGGCTTCGTCAAGAAATATGACGGAATTATTACTGAGTCCGCCTTAAGAAACTTGATATGGCAGGCCGAAGCCTACGCCAAGCATCCCAAGAGTGACCTCAAATCGAATGGCTTCTTACCCGTAATCGTGCGCCCACCAAATCAACGCAAAGTACTTCTCGACTGCATTGAATTTGAACGTTGGTTAACCACCAATCGTCGCACTGTCGCGAATTAACCGCCAAGCTCAGTCAGCTTGGCTGCGAACAGTACTTCTGACCATTCACCGATTTCTCGCGTGAGAGATCAATGAGATGGCAACCACAGGACACCGTGCGCTGACGGTCTCCGATTTCTGCATAGATAAGGCGATGCGAGGTACCTCGCATCGTCAGGACCAAACATAACTTATTTCTATTTATTGGAGTTTCATCATGTCTTACAAAGACCTTCCCTTCGAATCAACGCCATTTGGCACTGTCTGCACCATCACCCAGGAATGGGTAGAAAAGCAAGGCTTTTTCTTAAATGAAAACGACCCGAAAACAAATATGCGCCGCACCCGCGTCCCAGTGGTGCTCACTCCTGCGGTCTACAAAGACTGCGTCGAGTGGCGCGTCAAATCAGCTTCGCCAGCCGTCAAGAAGGAAAAGGAGGACGCTCGTCTATGGGATCTTCTGTGGATGTGTTCGATTAAGTGCAACGACACCGGCAGGGTAGCGGATGGGCCTCACACAATCTTGGCAGAAGAGCGATGGTGAGGTATGTGAACGGCTGTGCTTGGCACGTGCGGAAACAGTTCACGAGCGCAAGGTGTTTATGGATCTGTGGACATCGAACCAACGTTGCATCATTCCGATCGAGTCGTTGACCAAGACGAGCTACGCAAAGAGAATTCCCGCGACGTTCCGCATCTCTGCTAGCGGCGATGAGCCACTGGCTGCCGCAGGGCTCTGGTCACGTGGTCGCTCCAAGGGCAGTGATTGTGGCTTCAGCACCCCTTTCAAACTCTGGAGTTCATATGCCCATCACGCTATTTCAACATGGCCGCACAGTCGCAATTCCCCTACCGGCGATAACGGCCAAGAAGCTTGGGTTTCATGCGGGTCAGCACATCTACTTGAATCCTTCGTATTCCGACCAATCCGTGACGGTGAAAAAGCTTCCTCCTTCTGCCACAGAGGACTATGAGGAATACGTCCGTGAAGAAGATCGCGGTATTCGTGACAACGGCGAGCCGTACTACCCCTGGTGGAAATGATAGTGCCGTTGAGAAGATGAATGAATTTCCTGCGCTGCCGTTAACCCACAGTTGGTGATGGTTTGGGTGGCAATGGTTGTTGTTCTGTTCGTTCTAACGCTGGATCAAGGCAGGCCCAACTCGGTGCGCTTGCAGCCCAGATATTGAGACTCGGCGTGATAGACGACGTATCGTCTAGATTGCCAGCTCGAACAACTCGAAACGCTGGGCGAGCCGATGATTTTGCGAATAGGTGGGTTCCGCAGCTTGGGCAGAACTGTCGGATCACCTCATTGCCGCTGTCGGCAGTTTTCGTGTGCTCCGACAGTGTTCCTGAAACGGTCAGCCCATCCGCTGCGACTAGCATGTTGACGGTTCCATTGGCTGCTAGATGCTGACAATCACGGCACCAACAGACGCGAGTTACCAGTGGTTCTGTAGCAAGCTTGAAGCTCACTGCGCCGCAAAGACAGCGCCCGGTTCTTTCAGTCATTTGTTGCTCCTCGAATTTTTGGCTGGTTCTGAAGCTGCATTGTGCCCGTAGGTCAATGCCCGCAATCGCCGTGGTGCCTCACAACGAGACTTGCGCAGCCTCTGTATTTGCACTGATGGACGGAGTTGCCTTCGCCAATGCCATCCACACGGAAAATGGCAAACCCTTGGCTTCCTTCTTGGGAGCCATGCGTACTACCTCCAATTTGTCGTTGGCGAAGACCATCACACCACATTCGACAGGAATTTCTTCAGGCTCACCAATGGGCTTGCCTTTCGCATTGCAACCCAACACGTACCAGCACTGCCCGCCAACATCGAGATAGGCATTGCGCTTGTCAATCAGCTTCAGATCCCCGAGCAAGTCGGCTCTGCTAACTTTGATCTCGTGAACGATAGGCTCCAGGTATTCCTGCCTTGAACTGTTCCGAATGGAGAACACGTCGGGCATGCACATCTTCCATCTGGCTTTTTCCTGATCTTCATCAGCGGGTGGCAATTGCGCCCGTAGATTCAAACCCTTCCACACCAGTCGGCCAGCACGCGCCATCGTCTGGGCGACCTTGTCCACCAGGCTGTCATGTGCGGAAAACGCTTGGCGGTTGTTGTGTACCGCACCTGCCAAGAACTGAATTCCAGCATCTGTGACCCTGACAGACTCAAGACCCCCACTGTTTTTGACACGCTCCAGTAGGCCAGCAGCCAGAAGTTCCACCTCCACCACATCAAGACACGGCCAACCGGCAGATCGGTACACCTCACGCAACCGCTTGGTATGAATGCGCTTTAATGCTGGCAGTTCCGAATTCACGGTATTAACGTCCCTACGCCGCCATCCGATGCTCGTAATAGGGCCGCTCGCGGTCATCCAGAATGACGTAGAGCTCTGCCAACTTGGCCGGATTCGGGTTCAACCAGGCATTCATATTTTCCGACCTGATGGGAATGATGCAGCGGTCATGCCCTGCCGCCGCAATCTCTTCGGGCGGTTCATCTGTGATCGCCGCGAATGAATACAGGTCCGGCTCACCGTCTCCACTCCACTTCGACCAAAGGCATGCCACCAGCATGTCTTGCGCTGGTCGCGGTTTGAATTCCAGAATTACGTTCTGGGTTTCATCACCGTGGCCAGTTGGATGAGAGACATGCTCATAGAACGCATTGACCACCATCAGACCGTGCGTGTAACCAAACTGCCCTTTCCAGAATCCCTCAAGGTTGTCGCGTCTGGCGTTGTACGTTCCTGGGTATTTGGTGTCATAGAAAGCAGGCTTGCCCGCTGGTCGGCACTGGTAGCGCATGGGTTTGATGACCCGCTCGCCGTGTTCCATCACCATGACCGGAGCGTAATAGCCAGGATAAATACGACTGTCGCCATCCTTGAGATCGGTACGACGCATACCGCTGCCGAACTTGAAGCCGACGACGAAGACGATCTCCCTGCGGTTGCCGCAGCACTTGCTGGATTCGATCAAGATTACCGCGAATGCCCGTGACGTGCCTTACCAGTCGCTCATCAAAGTCTGGTTGCAAGAAAAACTGCATAGTCGCTGATTGAGCGCATGAAACGATTTGAATTCCACCTCGACATTTCGGCACACAGGTACCTGAACTACTACAGTGGCTCAGTCAAACAGGTTGTGGCGCAATGCAAGGATGGAACTTCCATTCGATTTCCGGCATCATTTCTGACGCAATTCATTTCCACCAATGGAATCCATGGCGATTTCGTGCTTACTTGCGACGACAACGGCAAGAACTCACAGTTGCAACGGCGATAGTCAGTACAGAGTCAAGCCGGTGAATATTGACCAAAGGTGAACCCATGTGCCGAAACATTAAGACCCTTTTCAATTTCGAACCGCCTGCTACCGAATTGGAGATACGGGATGCATCCTTGCAGTTTGTGCGCAAGCTCAGTGGATTCAGCGTGCCGTCCAAAGCCAACGAAGTGGCTTTCGAGCGTGCCGTTGAGGAGGTTGCGGCATCAGCGCGTATTCTCATCAAGTCGCTCACGACCAATGCCACTCCACGCAACAGAGAACTGGAAGCCGCCAAAGCCAAAGCAGCCTCCCTTGTTAGGTTTGGCGCTGCACCCTGAAATGAACACAGTAGAAGATTGCAATGCCTGAGTTTTCAGTAAAACCTTTAGACCTAGTGACGTGGCCAGACTTTGCTGCACTCGTCGAAAGACACAACGGCGTTTGGGGAGGCTGCTGGTGCCTTGAGTTTCATCCCGAAGGAAAAGAGCGCGGCCCCGACCGCCGGGAAAAGAAGGAGTACCGTGTCCGTGAGGGAACAGCCCATGCAGCATTGGTCTACGACGGCGACAGGTGTGTAGGCTGGTGCCAGTTTGGTTCGCCTGAAGAGTTGCCACGTATCAAACGGCAAGGTGCCTACCGGGAGCAACTGGCAGCGCTGCCAGACTGGAGAATCACGTGCTTCTTTGTTGACAAGGGCTGTCGGGGGCAAGGCGTGGCAGCAGTTGCACTGCACGGAGCGTTGCAAGAGATCAGTCGTCTTGGTGGGGGAACGGTAGAGAGTTACCCGGAAGATGTTGACGGTCGATCCGTCTCGGCTTCTTTCCTTCACAACGGCAGTGCCGCGATGTTCGAAAAGGAAGGATTCACCCGAGACCGCCAAATTGGCAAGAACCATTGGGTAGTCATCAAACTGGTGGCTGTAGACCGCAAAATTTGTCCAACCCCGACTTGAACCTATGCGCACACGCTAACGCAGAAACAGACCAACTGACCGACACGTCCTACCGATAAGAATCGAATGACCTCAATCATGTTTTAGACGACCTGGTATTGCGGCGATATGACGATCAAGATGCGCAGCAACTCAGAAAAAATCACAAATGCAATTGTTGGATTGTTACCGAGACAGATTTAATACTGGAACTACTTTGGTTGCCAATATTCGTAACGTAATGGGACCCTGACGGTACTGGATATGCCGAAAAATGTATTTTCCTCACAGATGGTAAAGACCTACAGCTATCTTCAGCTTTTCAGAACCGCTACGGTCCTAGCGAGTCTCATCATCCTAAGCGGGTGTAGTGCCTTGCATAGTGCTCCTATGTGGGCGCCCAAAGCCTTTGGAATGGATGAAGTCACTCCAACCTTATATGTGGAACCCACCATGTCATCAGAACTGCGGCTGCAGTTACAGCGACAAATCGAACTTGGTCGAATTCAGACGCATCAGTTCTACGGTGGCATCGTGACCAACCCATACTTTGTCGCATGTCTAACGAACGAATGTGCTGAACGTTTTGGCTCATATGGCCAACGAGCCGCTGCCTATGGCGATATGGCCATCAGGTTAACAGCCAAGGGTCTAGCCGCGCAATTGGTGGCGCACGAATGGTCGCATGCCGAACTGTACCGGCGAGTTGGCGGATGGTTGAATGCTCGGCGTATTCCCCGATGGTTTGACGAAGGGGTGGCGGTGATCGTGGCAAACGAGCCAAAGCACTCGCACGAGAACTGGCAAGAAATTCATAGGCTGAAGTTGGCCACACCAAAGCTTTCCGAATTGATCTCGTTTGGGGATTGGGGCCGAGCGGTCCAAAAGTATGGCGAGACATCCGGCGATGTACCGACCAACCGGCATGTTGTCTATACCGAGGCAGGTCATGAAGTGCGGGCTTTTTTGGAGTGTCGCGGCCAGACAGCAGTAATCGAAGTGCTTGACGCGGTACGATCAGGTGAGGACTTTGAATCCGCTTATGAACGCCTCAATCGTACCTGCCCCCACCAAAGTACTCTGCCGTTTTAGGGTCAGCGGTTTTGACCAAACAACCGGGGCCACTTCTCACGACCTTATGGGTATCGCATGCGCCGATCAATAGAAGTCATATCGCCGAATAGCATCCATATTTGGGAAACAGCTCGGTGCCCATAGCGTTGGAAACTAGCCTTTAAACAATCAACCTGTGCACATCAAAATGTGATGTGGGTCCAACGCACTCGATAGCTACGATATCCCGGAAGTCGCAAAAGAGCGCCAAAGTTTTTCTTTTTTGACAGGTCAAAATGGCCCGTTTAAACTAGTGGTGCGGTGCATCACGCACCGTGCCGCGCCACCAAAAAGCGCCAGTAACCGCCAACTTCAGCGAAAGCCACGACCACTTCAGTCGTGGCTTTTTGCGTTTCTGGACATCACTTTACCCGTAGCGCGGCTCAACCCACCATGGAGTACTCCCAATGAGCCAAGCCCTCAACCTCAACCTCAACCAAACGAAGCTACCAACAACGTTGCCGCCACCAAACGAGCGCAACCATTCGCTGTTCCCTCTTGGTCAAATAGTGGCGACCAACGGCGTTCACCAGCATCTTGTTGCCAACAGCATTGACCCTAGCCCCTACATACAAAGACACCACTGCGGCCTTTGGGGTGATGTACCGCCCGAAGATGCACAAGAAAACGACTTCTCAGTCGGTCTGAATTTGTGGTGTCAGTGGCCGGCCTGCCCATGTTTACCGAAACTTTTTACTCCAGCGCCAACCAGAGTGCGCTGAATGGCGGTCTTCAACTTGACGCTGGCAGCACGGTTCTGACGGCGAACCGTGACGGTTTCAGTTCCGCCGTGCGTGACCAGTTCTCCAAGGTGGTGGGCGGGCTGGTGCAGAACCAGAGTGCCGTACGCTATGGACAGGCGTTTGACCTTTCCATAAACTTTGACGCTGGCGTGGACGTGACGCGGGTGAGCCCAAGCGGTACTGACACTGGTGGCGATACCAGTGGAAGGCCGACGACACCACTGCTCATGGTATGCACGGAAGAAGTCAAGCCAAAGTCAGTTGCAGGCTACGCAGCGGCACTCAGGCGCATTTCCCATGATCGGTATCCGGCCAACTTTCATCTGAAGGTCGAGTCACTTTCTTTGCGACGGTCAGCCAAGAACCAGGCTTTAATCACCGCACCGGCACTGGTCGCTGAGTTGAATAAGCAGCGCAGCGCCAAACTGGCCCATAGTTGGCGCGTTGCCTTGATGACAATTCTCTGTTGCGATTGGGCGCAAGAATACGGGGTGACGGCCTTTGACCAGAGCGGGCAGTTGGTTGACTGGCACAACTTCGACGGTAGCGTCACCAACTTGCAGGCGTTTCATGGCGGTCGTCGTGTGGATGCCGGGTTCTGCTTTATCGCCAGCGCCCACGGGCTTTGCACTGTGTCGGTCTCGGACGGCAAGCCACACCGGGTTTTGATTAACCCGCTGCTGTTGACCACTGAAAGCGGATTCCGGCACGGCGACACCTTAGACCTTGCGTACCACGAAGTTTCACACCTCTGGGAGCAGAATCATGGGGAGGCGTTTTGCGCGGTTGAAGGCAACTTGCGGCAGAGTGTGAGGCGCTGGATGACTGAGCGTGATGTGCTCGCTGGGATGTACAGATGATGAGCCACGATTTCTTCACAGGAGAAAAGGCAACTTCTTCCGTGCAATCTTCAACGTGGAGCTTATCGTCTGCATAAGCCAGAAGCCGTTAATTTTAGCTAGCGGCCTTCATATCCGATTGCGTTTACCAGCTCAACTTCAGCGACACCGGGGGCCCGCTTCTTCTTGGAACTTCAACGTTGAATCCACGTTTACCCAACAACAACCCAAGGAGCGGGCGGCCGATGCTGCAATCCAAAGAGTCTTTTCCGACCTTGATTTTACAGCCGCCATCCGAATCGAAAAAAGTCAGTGTTACCGAGTTTGAGGGTTCCTTCGCGAGTTCCGACAAGGCAATATCAAGGTACCCACAGAAGTCCCTGCCCGACTCGCCGCAGAGCCAATTCAGTTCACGATACGCATCACAAATCCGCGTTGCCTCGTCGGGGCAAGACTCAGCGAGTCTTGCATAAGTCGGTCCCACATAGTTGCCATCTAGGAATCGCAAATCTTTGCTCTCAACGTTTTCGAAATTGGATACCAAGAGTTTTTCAAATCTTTCGAAGGACAACCTGAATACTTCAGCTTCCCGCTGAAGAATCTTCGTAAGCGCTCTGGCAACTACGTCCCTTGCGCCAGGCCTGGTTTCGTGATTGGTTGAGGGATCTCAGATCTTGGTCAGAGCGATGTTCCAAGGCAGCAGGGCCTCGTAGTCATCGGCTGTGGTGGCGGTGGCCTGTGGGTGAGACTTATTCAACTCACAAGTCTCGCGCCAACTGCGCACAATCTCAGCACGGGCTCGGGCCAGCACCTCTTCGTTGTTCGTGTTCTCCCAAAGCACCAAGTCTTCAATGATCTTGAACAGGCGCTCACGTTCAATCGCCGCCTTTTCTTTGTTCACCCCATATTTGAAGCCACCACCCTGCTGGTAGCCAGGGTCGTTCACCATCTGCGCAAAGATCACGGCACGCGCAGCCGCCAGCGGGCGACGTGCCCACCACAGATGCAAAGTGCTCGGGTGGCCATGACGAATAGACTTTTCACGTGCGCAAGCAACGTTGATGGCATCTAGTGGCAGTGCCACTTCAATCAGCTTTTTTGGAGTTTTGATATTCACTTAATCGTCCTTTTCCCAACCCAATTTGCCAGAGCATTGATTGCAGCCTGTCGAATAGCTTTGCTCCATGTCTCCGGTGTTGGGCTCGTTACACCACCCGCATCGCTCCACATGGTCAGCGAACTCAAAACAATTGGCACAAAAGTAGAAGTCTTCCCGTTTAACGACAGTGTGAGAGTCGCCGCAGAAACCGCAGGTAGCGGGCTCCCAGCTGTCATCGCCATCAGCAATAGCAATGTGAGCCGCGCCGTGGTCGGTCAGTGCCTCCACCAGATGCTCTGGCTCGATTGATTCACCGCAATGCTCACACGTCGCGTAACCTTCATGGTCACGGCTTCTTCGCTACCGACAAGACCGCGTATCTTGACCGCCAGGTAATTCAAGGTATCACGGTGTTCCGTGAAGATGATGATCTTGCGCTGGCGACCGCTATCTTCCCGCATGGCAGGCGATTGCAGCAGTTTGGAGAGTTCGTCCCACTTGCGGTCTTGACCAGAATGCACAACCTGTTTGGCTTGCTCCTCAAGAGCACCAAGGATGATGATTTCAGCCTCAAGTTCTTGGATGGTTTGCGCGGCGGTCGCCTGATCGACCACAGCTTCTTCAAAATTCTCGTAATCATCAGGCGACAGTGCGTCATCAGATTGCTGTGGAGTGCCCCTTACATGATGGAACACCACACAGCGGCCAGTCTCGGTCTCCGGGTCGTAATCAATCATCAAGATGGCAACGTCGGGCATTGCGGCAAAACTGGTGAACTCTTTCCAAGGTCCGATAGTCAGACTGCTCAAATTTAGGAGCAATTTCTTTACCAAAACGTCTTCGACGTAGTAGTTGGTCCTTCGCATGCCAAGAGTTACTGCCGTGCTGAAAACATCGAGTAGGTTTTTTCCGACCAATGTCGCGACGACGGCCAAGAGGTCATCATGTGTTCCCGTTTGCGTGACCAACGTAAAAGGCGATTTGAAGCCAGGAGGCAGTTGACCATTTCCTGTTTGTGTAGGTGCTGAAGCCATTACTTGTTTCCTTGATTGTGAGATTTTGAAAAGCGAAATGCAGCGGCCACGCCAGAGGGTTGAACTTTGTCCCATTGATGGAATGAAAAGGGAGGTTGGCTTGCGAAGTCTGAGCGGAAGTGCTCGGTTCGCTGCTGTCGGGCGCTGCTTACGCCGTGATGCTTTATCGTACTGTTCGGCTGGCGAAAGCGCGATTTGGCATTTAAATCATAGTCGGACCAAGCAAGTCACTTCGAACTAAATAACTTTGGCAGCATAACGGACCGGGTAGTTGCCTCTTCACTGGATGCGCGAATTTCCACGTTAGCCGCTCACTGGTTTCCACGATTTTTTCCCGAAATTCACTCAATCGCATTCCGAACGAGACCGGGGAAATTGTGGCCCATATTTTCCGGGTGAGGAAAATCTGGCTTGCAATCGCGAAGGCTACAAAGTTTGCAGTGAAACGAAATAGTCAATGTGCCAAATGTGCCACAGGAACCCACAAAAGCAAAAAGCCGCACTAGGCGACTTCTTTAACTTATTGATTTCATTGTGTTTTTGGTGCCGGAGAGATGAATCGAACACCCGACCTTCTCATTACGAATGAGCTGCTCTACCGACTGAGCTACACCGGCTTAGCTGTCGATTATATCGTGGAAAGGCCACTTGCCCTCTGAAAGTCACATGAAATGCCACGCTGTTTGGACCGCTCCAGCAATGGTGTCAAGATGCTCCACGTTTCCCTCAAAGTGATAAAGATGTGCCGAGAATGTGCCAAAGTCCGGTGCCGGAAACTGGAAATCACTTTGGTTGGCATTGGAAAATCTGTCGATCATCAGATTGTCGCGATTGCGGTCAGCTACTCGGCACTGACAACTGGGACGACTTCTCGTTCAAGACAATGTTTTCGCTTTCGGTCTATGACGAGAACGGGAAGCACGTGACATGTGGTTCGGTCAAAATCGGTTTTAAGGGCCAAACTGAAGGGCGTACCTCTGAGGCACTGCTGCTTCCGGTTGACCAGCTTCCTGAGATGTTCTTTTCGCTAGGGCAGGATGTCGAGTATTACAAGACCATCCACAATGAACTGAGCGAGGATTTCGCTACAAGCCTTCTTGGGGCGTTACGGGACGTGGTGTTTGACCGAGCTTTACTGAAAGTCGTAGGCTCCGAAGAGTCCTTTAGGACATCGCTCACACGCAGTTTGCGCATGTCATTCATTGAGGGACAGTTCAGGCGCGTTCTGGAAGGTGGTGCTCCGCTAACGGATTTCAAGTTCTCGTATCGTGACCCTGGCTCCGAGAAGACAGCACCAATTGATCTTTCGTTCAACGTAGAGCACGGCTCCAAGCCACCAACAAACATTCACGTATTAATCGGTAGAAACGGAGTTGGAAAAACCACGCTCTTGAACAACATGATTCAAGCCATCGTGGAGAGAAGTGAGGACTTAAAAGGACCAGGTAGCTTTTTCGTGAAAGACACGTTTTCGGAAGCCCCGATGCAAACAGAGTTCTTCACCGCAGTGGTCTCAGTCTGCTGCGCGCCATGGTCGTCTCGCACGCAACTGTCTCCGATGCCGACGACGGAGATGAGATTTGAGAAACCTGATACCTCCAGCCCTCGAGGCCAAGACAGTCTTCGAAGACTGTGTCGGCAACATCGGGAGTGCTGTGAAGGTAGCCGAGTTTCGCCGGGCCAAGCACCTTATCGAAAATGCAGAGTCCGACTATTTCATCAAGGCTAGAAATAATGTTCTGTTCCAGTTCCCAGCATCGCCAGAGGACAATGACGACATACTGTTCGGAAGACTTTCGAAGCGCGACGTTAAAGGGCTGTACTCTGGTCAAATGGTGCCAGCCAAGAAGGCTGCTCGGCATCACTACGACAAACTCGTCATTAGCACTCCACAGCGTAGATGCCCGTTCTGCGGCTTTGGGCGCGCGACGACGTTAGACCATTTCCTGAACAAGTCTGACTACCCCTGGCTCGCGATTGTTCCGATTAATCTCATTCCGGCTTGCAAGGACTGCAATCAGGGAAAGGGCACCAGCCGTGCACTGTCAGCCAACGATCAGATCCTTCATCCATATTTTGAGGGTTCCGAGCTAACCGACGATCAATGGCTTTTCGCTTCGGTGATTCAGAGTACGCCTCTAAGGATTGACTATCGGACGAAGCCTCCGCTTAAGTGGGATAAAGCATTGCGGCTTCGTGTCGAGCAGCATTTTGCGGACTTCGACTTAAAGGCCAGATTTTCTGTCGAGGCGGCTACAGAACTCGGCACTCTGAGATACATTTTGAATTCGCTTGGAACACATGTTGGAAAACTCGGCGTCAAGCAGCACCTGACAGCTGTGGCATCGGGCGAGCATGAAAATTTCAAGAACTCTTGGAGAACAGCACTCTATCAAGCGCTCGCCGAAAGCGACTGGTATATCGATGGTGGCTATCTGATGAAATGAGTGATTCCAGTAGTGGATATTCCCATTAGGACGTGTTGAGTTGTTGAGTCCCGTGACCGCTATTTACGTCTGACAGACTATCGTGATGCCCGGCACAGCCATGGCACAATGAACTCAAAAACCACCAATTGTTGACAACACTTTCGTCCGTTAAAATCGCTGTAACTGGTTGATTTGACTATTGACTGGTGCTGCAGACTGTTCTCAACTCTTAACCGAAACACATTCGTAATGAGAAGGTCGGGTGTTCGATTCATCTCTCCGGCACCAATAGAATCAAAGGAAGTCCGCTATCTAAACCGTAGCGGCTTTTTTTCGGGCTAGCACCGGGCTAGCACCACAAACAAATCAGCCTTGCAAAACCCGCCGTAGACAGTTCGGTCACACGTCTTTTTTTGAGGCAGTTGGTCGGTGCCGTGATTGAATCGATAACACCCGTAGCGCAGCCTCGAAAGCATTTGATTCCTCAAAAAAGAACCCGACACGATGGCCGGGTAGAACTCTTTCGAGCCGCGCTCAGGGAGGTAAGGCACGGGGGCTTGATGCCCGGTTGAACTGTAGCACGATGCCTGACGACGTACTCCGTCTCTGGTTGTGGTTCAAGCTCTTACCGATGATCGGCAACGATGCGCCGGTGCGTGCCTGCCAACTGCCTAGAGTCCGGCGCAAGTCATGGATACGCAGGTTTTCAATGCCCGCCGCTTTGAGAAGCGTAGCCCATGCTTTTTTCGGCTCTACGATATGTTTTGTCTTGCCTTCGCCGGGGAACACGAATTCGCCGCCGCCTGCCTTGCGCGATTCCAATACGGTGACCGCCTCCGGTGATAGCGTCACGGTTTGCGGCGTGCCGTTCTTGGTCTTGGCGATGCGCCAAACACCTGCCACCAGGTCAATGTCCGCCCATCGCATTGCAGACACATTGGCGCGGCGCGCACCCGTCAGCAGCGCCAGCAGGAAGAAGTCACGCATGATTTCGTTGGTGGATTCCGAAAGCGCCTTGAAGAATGGCGTCAGTTCGTCCGCCTGCAAGAAACGGTCACGGCTGGGGGCTGGATTCTTCTGAATCCTTGTCGCCGGGTTCTGGCCGCTGAATCGTTCATGGGCTAGCATGAAGGTGAAAACCGCCGAAACCACAGCCACAACTCGGTCGGCTTGCGCTGCGCTTTTTTTGGTCGTTCTGGTATGAATCGCTTTGATTTCATTGCGCTCAATCGCAGACAACCTTTTGCCTTTGATGCCGTCCAGGTAGAGCCGCAGCAAGTCCTTGTAATCACGCTTGGTCTTGTCGCTGATCGCGGAGCCGTCCCGCTTGCGCTTGCGGTCAAGGAAGTCATCAAACGCTTCGCCAAAGGTCAGTTCAGCTTTCACCGCTCGCTTGACAGCCGCCGGGTTTTCTCCCTTGGCGAACTCCCCGAGTACCTTGCCTGCTTCATTCCGGGCTTGCTCGCATGTCATGTCAGGGAAAGTGCCAAGTTTGATCCAAACCATGGCACCCCCCAATCGCTTGACCACGTAGAAGGCGCGCACTCCGGTGTGCGTCATACGCATTGCCAACTTTGGTGTTTCGGTGTCATAGATCACCTGCCGCTTACCCGCTGCGGGGGCAACCAGCCCGGCCAGCAGGGTCTTGGTGAGCTTTTGATGATTCGCAGTAGCCACGGTGTCCGCCTTTCCACTTTTGGGCTAGCACCGGGCTAGCACGGGGCTAGCATTAACGGGATTATTTCGTGAACTTTCGTGCTAGCCCGTTAAGGTGATTATGCCACGTTCATTGGGAAGATAGGGATTTATTAAGGTGCATTAATTAGTGGGTCTAAGTATCCCTGCTAATTCGTAATGAGAAGGTCGGGTGTTCGATTCATCTCTCCGGCACCAATACAGATAAGGGTTTGCTGTTATGAAAATTACAGCAAACCCTTCTTCTTTTGTGGCAATTTAGGCAAGTTGTCTCAACCTCAACTGTGCACCCAGGGCTAGCGCGAGTCAGTCGCGGCGATTGAGTCTTTGCAGACGGTCATGCTATCGTTGCCGCATGCGAACACTTTCCGGAAGAGACTGGATTCTCCTCATCCTCGTGACCCTGTTTTGGGGTGTTAATTGGCCGATCATGAAGATTGGTGTCACTGCGTTTCCTCCGCTGTCTTTTCGGACCCTCTGCATGATCGGGGCCCTCCCAGTGATCTGGCTGGCAGCTCGATTGCGCGGAAACTCGCTTCGCATTTCACTTGGTCAAATCGCGATCATCGCGAAACTTGCCTTGACTAACATGCTGGTCTGGAATTTTTTCATCATTTTCGGCATAAAGCTGCTGTCGTCGGGGCGCGCAGCAATACTCGGCTATACGATGCCAGTTTGGGCTGTACTCAGTGGTCTGCTGTTCTTTCGGGAACGGGTGGCGCCAATGGCTTGGCTTGGGGTTGGATGTGCATTGGCGGGAGCGTTGCTACTGTTGTCGAGTGAATTTGCGGCTTTGAGCGGTCAGCCGCTGGGCAGTGCGCTTGTGCTGGCTGCCGCAGCGGGTTGGGGCTATGGCACCGTCGCACTGCGGAGATCCGGAATCGACATGTCAACAATATCGCTTACCTTCTGGATGATGACACTGACGACACTGGCGATGGGAGCGGCGGCGATCGTGTTTGAAAATTCGTTGTGGCGTTGGCCGAATGCCGCAGAGTGGGGAGCCATCATCTTCAACGCCGTTATCGTGTTCGGTTTTGCCCATGTTGTGTGGTTTCAACTGGCCCGCACGCTTCCTCCTATTGCTTCCAGTTTGTCAGTGATGATGATTCCAATAGTCGGTGTGTTTTCGGGCGCTTTGATGTTGGGCGAAACACCACATTGGCAGGACTATGCGGCGATAGTGCTGATTCTGGCGGCGATGAGTACGGTTCTATTGAAGCCGCACCCTGAGATTGCTGAATAATTTTCGGCAACAGAATTCACCCAATGATGAGTTGCGAAGCCACGAAAAAAAATAGTTAACCAATGTCTAACGATATCACTGACCTGCGTTTCTTCGTGGCAATCACAGAAGGCGGTTCCTTGGCCGAGGCCGCTCGGCGCATGGACGTGACTGCGTCGTCAGTGTCGCAGCGCCTGCGACAACTCGAGACCCGCCTGGGCCTGCACCTCGTCCACCGCACCACCCGGCGCTTCAGCCTAACTGATGAGGGCGAGTTGTTCTATGCAGGCGCCGTTGGCCTGATCGCTGACCTCGATAACCTGACCGACGCCTTGCGCGCTCGCGCCGGCGAGGTCGCAGGTACGCTGCATGTCTGTGGTCCCCTGGGTTTTGGCCGACACCACTTGGCGGCCGCCATTGCCGACTTCCATACTCTGCATCCCCGGCTGATGGTTTCCCTGTCACTCAGCGATGTGGTGCCGGTTGCCGATGCGAATCGATTCGACATGATCGTCCATATCGGCAACCTCGCGGACTCGAGTATGGTCGCCTATCCAATCGCGCCCAATGCGCGCTTCATCTGCGCCGCGCCCGTTTACCTGGCGCATCACCCGGCGCCGCGCAAACCGAAGGAACTGGTCACTCACAATTGCATTGTGCTGCGCGAAAATCAGGAAGACGTGACGCTTTGGCGCTTCCGCAAGAGTCGCAGTGAGGTCTCAGTCCGGGTCCCGGCAATCCTGAGCAGCAACGATGGCGACGTGGTGCGGCAGTGGGCGCTCAGGGGCAAGGGTTTGATCATGCGCTCGGAATGGGACGTGGCCGAAAGTCTGGCCGCGGGCCGACTGGTGCGCGTGCTGGAAGATTGGCGCCTGCCCGACGCCGACATTGTGGCTTTGGTCGACCGGCGCAATGGCATGGCGGCGCGCGTGAAGCTGTTTCTGTCGTTTCTGCAAGCGCGATTCAAGCCTGTGCCGCCGTGGCGCCGGTAAAACAGGAGGGCTCGGCAAGTTGCATGGACGCAATGTTCATCATTGCCAAGATTCGGCGAGTGGAAATCGGTCCGCATTCGTAAGAAAAAATGAACTATAAATGTATTATTGATTAGTTGATATTTTTAAAGCCGCACATAGAATCATGTTGCGGATCATGTCCTCTAACCCGATGATTCAACATTCTTGGAGCGCGCGGCGGAATCGCCGGTCAAGGCCACCAGATGCAACCGGCCGCTGCGGCTGGTTCTTGACGACATCGCAAGAAGGACGATGAACCAGTTCGGACGTGAAAGCGCGCATTGGGCGCGGATGCATCTTGATGCGTCGGGTTGCAAGCTCCTTCACGAACGCCCCGAGCAGGCAAACTGATTGAAAGAGAAACCCTGAAAGGAATTGACATGTCCGGCAAAAGAAAACTCGGGTTTATCGGCGTCGGCCTGATGGGGCACGGCTTGGCAAAGAACCTGATGCGACAGGGCCACGCGATGACCCTGCTGGATCATCCGGGCAACCAACCGATCGATGATCTGCTGAAAATCGGCGCGCAAACGGTGGCGACCGCCAAAGAAGTGGCGCTGGCCGCCGATGTGGTGTTCATGTGTGTCACCGGATCAGCCCAGGTTGAAGCCTGTGTCTACGGTCCGCAGGGACTGCTGGCAGGCTTGCGGGGCGGTTCCATTGTGATCGATGGCACTTCCGCCGACCCTGTCTCGACGGTCAAGGTGGCGGCAGCGGTGCAGGCGCATGGTGGGCGTTATGTCGATGCTCCGATGACACGCACGTCGCAGCATGCGGAAGATGGTTGTGTCAATACCATGCTTGGAGGCGATGCAGCCACGGTGGCCGAAGTCCGTCCGCTGGTTGAAGCGTACAGCGAAAACATCTTCATTGGCGGTGAGGTAGGTTCCGGCCACCGCATGAAGTTGCTGCACAACTACATTTCACTGGGTACGCTGGCGCTGCTTGCCGAGGCCTATACCTGCGCCGGCAAGGCGGGGGTCGATCGCAA
Source organism: uncultured beta proteobacterium (assembly GCA_963750815.1). Lineage (GTDB taxonomy): Bacteria > Pseudomonadota > Gammaproteobacteria > Burkholderiales > Burkholderiaceae_C > Rhodoferax. The sequence continues at coordinate 1,690,972 of CAVVRS010000002.1, read as the reverse complement.
GGTGCTGACTCAAGTGCTGGCCACCGGGGGCGGCGACAGCGCGGTCTTGAAGCGCCTAATGCCCTTTCTAGAAAGCGGCGAGCCAGGTAGCATGTTGTTCTCCCTGATCAATGCGGGCAAGGATTTGCGCTATTTCACCCACATGGCGGAAGATCTGCAGGTCGGCGCCTTTGTCGGAGAGGCGGTGCACCAGACCTTTGTTACCGCTGCAAACATCGGCGGCGGCGAAAAAATGATTCCCGAACTTCTCAATATTCTGTGCCGCATGCATGGCGCGCCGTTGTGTGGTCAATGACAACTCTTCAACACCTGGCATCTGATGCAACCCGAATTTGACCTTCTGATCCGCAACGCAAGCATTGTCGATGGCACGGGTGCACGCCGTTTCAAGGGTGATATTGGCATCCGGGGTGACCGCATCGCGCGCATTGGTGATCTCTCAAAACTGCGCGGCGCGCTGGAAATCGATTTGGTGGGTCGCATTGCGGCGCCGGGCTTCATCGACGCGCACACCCACGATGACCGGTTCATGTTGTCAAACCCCGACATGTCGCCCAAAGTAAGCCAGGGCGTGACCACAGTAATCGGCGGCAATTGCGGCATCTCGCTGGCGCCAATGCCGCGCCCCATTCCTGACCCGGTCACGCCCCCGTTGAACCTGCTCGACGGCGAGGGCGAGTGGTTCTGTTTCCAAAGTTTCGCCGCTTACCTGGATGCGCTGCGGGCACAACCGGCCGCTACCAACTGCGCGATGCTTGTGGGACACACCACCTTGCGCGTGGCCACCATGGATGATCTGACGAAGCCGGCAAGTGCGACCGAGATCGACGCCATGCGCGAGTTGGTTGGCGAGGCCATGCACGCGGGCGCCATCGGTGTGTCCACCGGGCTTTTCTACGAGTCGGCCTTCGCTGCGCCCACCGAGGAGATCATCGAGATCTGCCGCCCGCTCAAAGCATTCAAGGGCCTGTACTGCACTCATATGCGCGACGAGGCAGACCGGGTGATCGACTCGCTGGAGGAGAGCTTTCGCATCGGCCGCGAGGTCGGCGTGCCAGTGGTGATCTCTCACCACAAGCTGGTGGGACAGGCAAATTACGGCCGTTCCGAGGAGACGCTGTCCTTCATCGAAATGAACATGGCCAAGCAGCCGATCTGCCTGGACTGCTATCCCTATACGGCTGGTTCCACCATCCTGTCCGCCGACAGGGCAGCCACTTCCACACGCGTCATTGTCAGTTGGTCGAAGGCACTGCCTGAGTATGCCGGCCAGGACCTGGCTGATATCGCTGAAATAATGGGTGTATCCCAGGAGGAAGCGGTGCAACGCCTGCTGCCCGCTGGCGCCATTTACTTCCGGATGGCCGAAGCCGATGTGCAGCGCATCCTGAAGTTCGACCAGACAATGATCGGCTCCGACGGCCTGCCACATGACGCGGCACCGCATCCGCGCCTGTGGGGCAGTTTTGCGCGCGTGCTCGGCCACTATGGCCGACTGCTCGGGCTGTTCCCGCTGGAGACTGCAGTACACAAGATGACCGGCCTGACCGCGAAAAACTTTGGACTGAAGGACCGGGGCGTACTGAAGGAAGGCGCCTACGCCGACTTGACCCTGTTCGATGCCGACACGGTGGACGAGGTTGCCACCTATGAGAAGCCGATCGCGCCGGCACGCGGCATCGACACGGTGATCGTCAATGGCACCGTGGTCTGGCGCGATGGCGCCTCGACCGGCGCCAGGCCTGGGCGGGTACTGACGCGCGAAGCGCAAGAGACGGAGAACTGAGATGCCAGTACAAGTTCTGGAACAGTTGGAAACGCCAGCGCTGCTGCTTGATGAGGCCCGGATGGACCGCAACATCGAGCGCATGCGCAGCCAAATCCGTCGCCTCGGGGTCTCCTTCCGCCCGCATGTCAAAACAAACAAGTGCATCGACGTGGCGCGTCGATTGATGGAAAGACCTGACGGCCCGATTACGGTCTCCACTCTGTTGGAGGCAGATTACTTCGCAGCGCACGGCGTCAAGGACATCCTGTACGCCGTCTGTATCGCGCCCAACAAACTTGACCACGTGATGGCTCTTCAGGACAAAGGGGTTCGGCTGTCGCTGCTGATCGACAGCATGGAGACGGCCCGAATTCTGGCTGAGCGTGTCAGGGCGACCGGGCGTCACTTCGACGTGCTGATCGAGATCGACTCGGATGGACACCGCTCTGGATTGACTCCCGGTGCACGCGAACTGGTCGAGATCGCCCGCTTTCTCGAAAGTGCCGGTATATCGGTGAACGGGGTGCTGACCCATGCCGGTAGTTCTTACGAATGCACCAGTGTGGACGCCATCCGTGTCATGGCCGAGCAGGAGCGTGCCGCGGTCGTTCATGCGGCAGATCGCCTGCGCGCGGCGGGCATCGCCTGCCCGGTGGTCAGCGTGGGTTCGACTCCGACCGCGCTATTCGCCGAGCATCTCGAGAGTGTGACGGAAGTGCGTGCCGGCGTGTTCGTCTTCTTCGATCTGGTGATGGCCGGCCTGAATGTCTGCCCGGTGGACGACATTGCCCTGTCGGTCCTCGCTACCGTAATCGGGCACCAGCGCGAAAAGGGCTGGACCCTTCTCGATGCCGGCTGGATGGCCCTGTCGCGCGACCGTGGCACGGCCAAACAGCCAGTGGATCAGGGATATGGCCTTGTTTGTGATCTCGATGGCCGTCCGCTTGACGACTTCATTCTGGTGGGCGCCAACCAGGAGCACGGCATCATGGCGCACCGTTCCGGCCAGGTGGACAACGGGCTGCATCTGCCGGTGGGCACGCAGGTGCGGATCCTGCCCAACCATGCCTGCTCCACCGCCGCACAGTACGATCACTACAAGGTGTTGGGACCAGGTCACTCGATCAGCGCCACCTGGCAGCGGTTCAGCGGCTGGTAAATCCCGGCAAGAAAGGACAACAGCATGTTGATCATTTCGGAGCAGGACGCACGAGCCCTGGTAAGCGTTGAAGGTGCCATGACCGTGGTCGAAGAATCCTTCGCGGCCATGGCGCGCGGCCTTGCCCGTAATTACCCGGTCGTGCGCGAGCTGGTGGGCTACCAGGATGCCGTGTTTGGGGTCAAGACCGGCGGTGACACCAGTGTGCCCATTCTTGGCCTCAAGGCTGGTGGTTACTGGCCACACAATCTGGCCAAGAGCTTGACCAATCACCAATCCTCGACCTTGCTGTTCGATCCGGAAACCGGGCGCGCCAAGGCCCTGGTCAGCGCCAATTATTTGACCGGGGTGCGGACCGGCGCTGCCAGTGCTATCGCGACCAAGCACCTGTCACGCCCTGACAGCAGCGTGCTGGGCATCATTGGCGCCGGAGCCCAGTCGGGCTACCAGTTGCGTGCCACACTGGCCGTGCGACCCATTCGCAAGGTCTATGCCTTTGATCCGTCTGCGAAAAATCTTGCAACTTTCGGCCGCATGGTGGCGGAACTCGGACTGGACTACCTGCCACAGACCGACTGCCAGGCGGTGGCGGCCAACGCCGACATTCTGATCACGGTGACGCCCTCTCAGCAGGCCCTGGTAGAAAAATCCTGGGTCCGTGCCGGCACCCACATCAGCGCGATGGGGGCTGACACCAAAGGCAAGCAGGAATTGGATTGCGCTCTGGTAGCCAGTGTCGCCTTGTTTGTGGACCAAGCTGCACAGGCCATCACCATCGGCGAATGCCAGCATGCCTATAGCGCAGGACTGATCAATGAACAGAGCTTTCGTGGCAGCATCGGCGCGGTCATTGTAGGGTTGTGCGAAGGGCGGCGTACGGCACAGGAAATCACTCTCTTCGATGGCACCGGTGTGGCCCTGCAGGATCTGGTGGTGGCTGACCTGGCCGTTCGCTTGGCCGCAGAGCAGGGCTTGGGTACCCGAGTCGGATATTAATCGGGCGACGCACATGAAATCGCGGGCTATTCCATCACTGACAGAGCCAACAACACCTGACGGCGTGTTCCAAGAGACATCACGAATTCTTTTTTCCGGAGACCATGTTGCAAAAAGTAATTAATCTGTTCTTCAAGCTGCTGGAATTTTTGATTGTTGCTGGCATGGTGGCCATGGTGGTGATGGTGTTTGGCAACGTGGTGCTGCGCTACGGATTCAACTCTGGCATTGACATCTCTGACGAGATGTCACGCTACTGCTTCATCTGGCTGACCTACATTGGCGCCATGCTGGCGATGCGCGAAAAAGGGCATCTGGGAGTCGACACGCTTGTCAAACACCTGGGCATAGGGGGCAAGAAACTGTGCCTGTTCCTGAGCGAAGCACTCATGCTGTTTTGCAACGTGCTTTTTTTTGTCGGCACCTGGAAGATGCATGAACTTCAGGTGAGCAATGTGTCACCTGTCGTGGGCATCTCAATGATCTGGATCTATGGCATTGGCTACGTTGTAGGGGTTGTCATGGGCATCATGAATATCAATGTACTGTATCGCCTGCTGACGGGTCAGCTGCGAGAGGACGAACTGGTTCAGGTCATTGAAACCGAAGGACTGGCTGAAGTCGAGAAACAACTCAAGGAAGTCAAAGCATGACCGTCACGGTATTTATCGTGAGCCTGCTGGCCGCCATGGCGGTTGGCATGCCCATCGCCTATGCGCTGCTCGTCTGCGGCGTGACGCTGATGGGTTTTTTGGGAGCGACCAGTGGTCTGGTGGCTTTTGACAGCCAGATCCTGGCTCAACGCTTTGTCGACGGTGCCGACAACTTTCCACTGCTGGCAGTTCCGTTCTTCATGCTCGCGGGCGAGTTCATGAACGCTGGCGGTTTGAGCCGCAGAATTGTCAACCTGGCAATGGCATGGGTCGGACACTTCAGGGGCGGCCTGGGCTATGTCACGGTGGTGGCAGCGGTCATCATGGCCTCCCTCTCGGGCTCTGCCGTGGCCGATACGGCGGCACTGGCGGCGCTGCTGATTCCCATGATGCGGGCCGCCGGTTATGGTATCAACCGCTCGGCCGGTCTGATTGCGTCGGGTGGCATCATCGCCCCGGTCATACCACCGTCGATCGGCATGATCATTTTTGGTGTGGCGGGCAACGTCTCCATTACCAAGCTGTTTCTGGCGGGCATTGTTCCGGGGGTACTGATGGGCGTGGCCGTGGGCCTGACCTGGTGGTGGGTAGCGAAGAAAGAAGAAGTACTGCCAGCGCCCAGGCTTGCCATGCCACTGCGCCTGAAAATAACTGCTGAAGGAAGCCTGGCACTGGCCCTGCCGGTGGTCATCATTGGCGGCATGAAATTTGGCGTCTTCACGCCAACCGAGGCGGCCGTAGTGGCGGCAGTCTACAGCTTTGTGGTGGGCATGTTTATCTACCGCGAACTGAAATGGTCCGGGTTGTACCAGTTGGTGCTGACTGCCGGCAAGACGACAGCAGTGGTGATGTTTCTGGTGGCCGCGGCCATGGTCAGCGCCTGGCTCATCACGGTGGCCAACATTCCGACCGAAGTTGCCAACATGCTGGCGCCCTTCATGGGCAACAGGATGCTGCTGATGTTTGTCATGATGGTGCTGATCGTGGTGGTTGGCACAGCCCTTGATTTCACGCCCACGGTGCTGATTCTCACGCCGGTACTGATGCCTGTAGTGCTCAAGGCCGGTATTGATCCGGTGTACTTTGGTGTGTTGTTCATCATGAACAACGCCATCGGACTGATCACCCCGCCCGTAGGCACCGTGCTCAATGTCGTGTGCGGTGTTGCCAGGATCACCATGGACGACGCCTTCAATGGTGTACTTCCTTTCCTGCTGGCCCAGCTGGCCGTGCTGTTCCTGCTGGTTCTTTTTCCCCAGATCGTCACGGTGCCGCTTCACTGGTGGATGCCCTGACAATATTTTTCCCAAACCCTGTCGTTCATATTTAAGGAGACAACCATGTTTAAACGCAGAACCATTGCTTCGGTCATTGCCGGGGCAGCCTTGCTGGTGGCGACTTCCAGCTTCGCACAGTTTGCCGAACGAACCATCAAGTGGACCAACGGCGTGAACGAAGACCACTCAGTCGGACTGGGGGTCAAAAAGATGCAAGAAGTGCTTAATGCCAGGACCGGCGGCAAGATCAAGATCAATGCTTTCTGGGGTGGCTCCGCGGGCGGTGACCTTGCGGGTGCCCAGGCGACGCGCGCAGGTACGCAGGAGATCGTCTGCACGTCCGGCTCGGCATTGGTGGGTATCGTCAAGGAACTAGGCGTGTTTGACCTGCCTTTTCTGTTCGCCAATGAACAAGAAGCCTACGCCGTGCTGGACGGCCCGGCTGGCCAGTACTTCAACAAGAAACTCGAAGCTGCCGGTCTCGTGAATCTGGCCTACTGGGAAAACGGTTTTCGCAACCTGACTAACAGCAAGCGCCAGGTTAGCAAAATCGAAGACTTTGACGGCATGAAGATACGTATCATGCAGAACACCATATTTCTTGACACCTTCAAGACACTGGGTGCCAACCCCACGCCTATGGCATTTGGCGAAGTATTCACTGCGTTGGAAACGAAGGCCATCGATGGCCAGGAAAACCCTTTTTCCACGATCGAGACATCCAAACTCTATGAGGTCCAGAAGTATCTGTCGGTTACCCGCCATGCCTATGCCCCCTTCTTTGTGCTCTACAGCAAAAAGCTGTGGGACCAACTCAACCCGCAGGAGCAGGCGGCGCTGCGTGAAGCGGCATTGGCAGGGCAGACGGTCCAGCGCGATGCCAGCCGAGCCCAGGATGAAAAGTCACTTGCCCTGCTCAAGACAAGGGGTATGGTAGTTACCGAGTTTTCTTCTGCCGAGAAGACACGCATTGTTGCCAAGCTAACGCCGATCTATGACAAGCACGTCCCAATTATCGGCGCGGAAGCTGTTACCGTCGTCCTCGCTGCGCTCAAGAAAGCACGAGGCGGCTGATCGGGATTCAACTGCATGCTTTGATACCAGACCGCCAGGGGCAGCTCTGGCGGTCTTTTTTTGAAGACCGAATTGGCTCTCGTCAATCTGCGCAATCTGCATGAAGGTAACGTCATTTGCTATCAATTAAATAGCTGCTTACGCATATTGCACGGTGCTTACAGGTCATTTTTATGCCTAAATAGGGGTCCGGCGGGCTGTTGTACGCGACAGCCGGCGGTGTCGGCATCGGCGGCACGTGGCCTGGGAAAAAAACAGGGCGAACACCACCTCGGGCGGGGGCGCAAGTTAGAGCGGCCTTTTGTTGGCACTCAGTGCGCCGGCGCCCCTGATCGTCTTAAGGTCTTTTTAAGGCTTTTAATAAAACCTTAACAATTCAAGCCCAGAATGCAGGCATCAGGGAACCACACGAAAGGGTTAATCAGTGCCTGTCTATACAACGTGCACCGCCATTTCATGCTGAATATTGTTTCCCGTTTTTCCTCCAGCTTTGCCGCCCTTTTGAGCGGCCAGGTTGGCCCTGCTGACGTCAACGGTCGTCTCAAGGACATTCGCACCGCCATGCTTGAGTGTCTGCTCAGGCTGGTGGGCGATGACCTCTCCAAGACCACCAGGGTCTGGATTGCCATTGATCAGGCGTGCGAATTCCAGACGCTCTGGTATCTGCGCAGCGACATGCTCCGGGCCATCGGTGATTCCTGCGGCGAACAGGTTGCCCGAAACGAGGTTGATGAAATCACCAAAATGTTTCGTGGGGTCATTCCAAAAAACCAGTTTCTGGGACCCAGGCGCATCGGGGCATCCTGGTGGAAAAGCGCGCACCGTTAGGTCGGGTTGCCGGGCGGCAACCCATTAGCCGATTCTGTACATTGCGCGACTCCCCATAGACCTTGTGGCAACTACACTGCCACGGTGTTGCATGCTGCCCAGGATCCACGCGGGTGAAAGCCGGAGTTGCTTTTTCAAACCTGCTCCAGCGTCGCATGGCGTTGGCGCATCGGCGCGCCCGTATGCGCATCTTTCAATTGCCCCCGGTTTGGCGTGGCATGTTGTGGGTGGCCTTGAGCGGTTTGGTGTTTTCCTGTCTCAACACCATCGTACGCAACATTACGCTGTCTCTTGATCCGTTCGAATCGCAGTTCCTGCGCTACCTGTTTGGCGTCATCGCCATGTTGCCATTTGTGTTGCGCCAGGGCTGGCTGGCCTACCGTCCGGTCAATCTGCGCGGCCAGTTGTGGCGCGGTGCGGTGCATACCCTGGGGCTGATGCTGTGGTTTGCGGCGCTCCCCCACATCGGGCTGGCCGACATGACCGCCATTGGGTTCACTGGTCCGATCTTCATCATGCTGGGTGCCGCCTGGTTCCTGGGCGAGACCATGCGCGGCGACCGCTGGATAGCGGCACTGGTTGGCTTTGCCGGCGTGTTGGTGGTGGTGGCACCCAAGCTCAGTGGCCAGGGTGGCTGGTATGCCCTGGTGATGCTGGCCTCGTCACCCGTCTTTGCCGCTTCATTCCTGATGACAAAAACCCTGACTCGCTACGAAAAACCGGGTGTGATTGTCTTGTGGCAGGCGATCTCGGTAACCCTGTTGAGTTTTCCGCTGGGCCTGATTCACTGGGTCACACCAACGGTTTGGCAATGGCTTGGATTTGCCGCCGCAGGCGTGCTGGGTTCGCTCGGTCACTACTGCCTGACGCGCGGTTTTCGCGTCGCTGATATCTCGGCCACCCAGTCTTTGCGTTTTCTGGACCTGATCTGGGCGTCCCTCATGGGCTGGCTGGTTTTCTCTGATGTGCCGAGTCAGACAACCTTGCTGGGCGCTTTGGTCATATTATTCTCCACCGTCTGGATCGCGCGACGCGAACACCGGCGTCACTAGTTCACAGGACCCAAACAACACGAGGCAGATAACATGAAACGCAGGGATTTTGTGCAGATCGGTCTGGCCAGCGGTGTAGCGACCTCTTCTGACGCGCGCGCGCCTCGCCTGGGCGACCGTCTTGAACTGTTGGCTCAACGTGACATTCTGCAACTTCAGGCTGCGATGAACTCCGGCAAGGAAAGCGCGGCGTCGCTGGTCTCCCTTTACCAATCCCGAATTCGCCGCATCGACAAAGCCGGTCCGCGTCTCAATGCGGTGCTTGAGCTCAACCCGGATGCCTCGTCACAAGCCAGGTTGCTGGATCTGGAACGCAAGAAGACCGGACCCCGCGGGCCACTGCACGGAATTCCGGTTTTGCTCAAGGACAACATCGCCACCGCCGACAAAATGCACACCAGCGCGGGCTCCCTGGCGCTGGCAGAAAGTTACGCCCTGCAAGACGCCCATATCGTGGCCAGGCTGCGAACGGCTGGTGCGGTCATTCTCGGAAAAACCAATATGAGCGAGTGGGCCAACATGCGCTCTCCGCGTTCAACCAGCGGCTGGAGCGCACGCGGTGGCCTGACGCGCAACCCCTACGCACTGGACCGCAACACCAGTGGTTCAAGCTCTGGCACGGGCGCGGCCATCGCCGCCGCACTGGCGGCGGTGGGCATCGGTACTGAAACCGACGGCTCCATTGTTTCACCGGCTTCCATTTGCGGACTGGTCGGGATCAAGCCAACGGTCGGGCTGGTCAGCCGCAGCGGCATTATTCCGCTGGCCCATTCACAGGATACGGCCGGGCCAATGACACGAACCGTCAGCGACGCTGCGATCTTGCTGCAGGTCTTGTGCGGACCTGATCCACACGATGCGGGAACAGTCCCGGGCGCGGCAAAAATACCGGATTACACCCGGTCGCTGGACCGTCAGGGATTGGCCGGCGCACGCATCGGCGTCGCGCGCAATTTCTTCGGCAACAACGACGAACTCGACGCCCTCATTGAAACCGCACTGCTGGACCTCACCGCCCGCGGCGCCGTGCTGGTCGATCCGGTCGAAGTGCCGAATGTTGCCAGGTACCAGGACAGTGAACTCGAAGTCCTGCTGTACGAGTTCAAGGCCGATCTGCCCCGGTATCTTGCGCAATACGCTCCGGGTGCACCGATCGCCACCATGGCCGACCTGATTGCTTTCAACCTGAAGCATCAAGCTCAGGAGTTGCAATACTTCAGGCAGGAGTTCCTTCTGCGGGCTCAAGCCAAAGCAGGACTTGACAGCGAAGCCTATCGGGCCGCGCTGGCCAACAACCAGCGTTTTTCGCGCGAAGAGGGTCTGGATCAGGTATTGAAGGAGCACCAGCTCGATGCCCTGGTCGCACCCACCGGTGGACCGGCCTGGCTGACCGATTTCATCAATGGCGACCATGCCGGTAACAGTTGTTCAGGTCCGCCCGCCGTGGCCGGCTACCCGCACATCACCGTGCCAGCAGGCCAGTTGCGCGGGCTCCCCGTCGGTCTGTCATTTTTCGGCCCGGCCTTCAGTGAAGCGGCCTTGATCAGATTCGCCTATGCCTACGAGCAGGCAACACTGCATCGCCGTGCGCCGACCTATCCAGCCAGCGCCGCAAAAAACTGATCAGCGGCGCCAGCGCTTCAACCCGGCCGTGACGGCGCGCCTGAGTGCGTGTCCGGCGCGCCAGACGGCGGAGTTGCGAACTTCGGTCAACAGGCCCTCCTTCCAGTTTATCCAGCGCGGATACCACCAGGCAAACCAGCCTAGTTGCATCAGCGATGGCTGCGTCAGCTGAAACAGCCGCGCCATCACTGCCGTGCCGCCGATCTTGGCAGCCAGCAGCAAGGCCAGTCCGAGCACGCTCTGGCCTTTGCCAAACAGGTAAATCGCGAGCAACTTGACCGGTAGCAAAGTCAACATCGGCACGCCAAACGCAAGCAGCGCCCAGGCCGGCCGCAAGCCGGCAATTTTTCGCTCCAGACTGGCCCAGAGCGGCAGTTGCGCAAGCCGGGCAAAGGCCGCCGCCAGCGGCTCCCAGCCCCACTCCTCAAACAGCAAAAATGCCGCAACCGGCAGGAAAAAAACAAAGCGGAGAATTTTCCGCAACGTCCGCCTCACCCCACGCTCCCCTGGGCAGGCCGGTCAGGCGGCACGCAGATGAACCTTGTCGTAAGCCGCAAGCAGCTTGCGGTGCATTTCGCAACCCTCAAGCATCAGCCCCGGCGCTGGCAGCCCCATAAAACGATCCGTCTGCATGATCAGCGCATGCGCCTGAGTCACGGCGCCCGCGCCATACAGCTGGCGCAAGGCGTCCAGGTAGGGGCCGCTGTCGCCCATCTCAGCCAGGTTGATCAGGCATTCAATGCAGGCGTAGACCGCGCGACGCTGGGGCGCCAACTGGTCAAAATGCTTGATCCAGTCACACCCTTCCAGCGTCGCTGCTTCATCGCCAATGGCCAGTGCCAGCAGGGTTTTGAGTTCGCCGATGCGCAGGTCACTCCAGAACGAACCGGCATCCGCCGCCAGGCCAATCACTGCCGCCACCGGTCGCTGGTCAGCCAGCGCAGATTCATTCAGGGTGTCGAGCAGGTCTGAGCACTCTTCGTCGTCCAGATCAGGCAGGTTCAGAATCGCCTCACGAATATCGTTTCCGACACTGTTGTTCTCAAACTCCAGGTCGTCCACCGGGTAAATCTCGGACATGCCGGGCACCAGGATGCGGCAGGCATAGACACCCAGGTGGGTGAAATCGGCAATGTAGATTTCACGCCCGTCCTTGTGAATCCGCGCTACCGCCCAGGCGTAGTCTTCAGCGGTGGTGTTGCTGAAGTTCCAGTCGCAAAATGGATGGTCTGGCGCATCGCCCAGAAACTTCCAGTGAATAACGCCGCTGGAGTCGACAAAATGGATCTCGATGTTGGTGGAACTGGCCACCTCCTCGAGGTCGAACCCGGGGACCGGGAAGCCGGCCAGCGCGTCCAGCGCACGGCCCTGCAGCAGTTCGGTCAGCGCGCGCTCCAGCGCAATCTCAAAGCGCGGGTGTGCGCCAAAGCTGGCAAAGCAACCCTGATCCTGCGGATTTAACAGTGTCACGTTCATCACTGGATACTGCCCGCCCAATGAAGCGTCTTTGACAAGAATACCAAAACCCGCTGCACGCAGTGCCTTGATGCCCGCCGCAATGCGCGGATAGCGTGCAATCACCGCTTCAGGCACATCGGGCAAACAGATGCCTTCGCTGATGATGCGTCCCTTGATATGGCGCTCAAAAATTTCCGACAGGGCTTGCGTGCGTGCCTCCGCCTGCGTGTTGCCAGCCGACATGCCGTTGCTGACATACAGATTGCCGATGATGTTGACCGGAAACCAGGTCGTGACCCCATCGCGCTCTCGCACATAGGGAATAGCGCAAATGCCGCGCTCGGCATTGCCGGAATTGAACTCCACCAGGCTGCTGGCGCCGATGCTGCCGTCCGGGTTGTAAAACTTGTGCAAACCGGGGTTTAACAGGCCAATGGGCCAACTGCCGTCTTCTCCCGGCTCGAACCAGCGCTCCTGCGGGTAATGCACATGATGCCTGTCAGCCACCTTGGGCCCGAGGTAATAGTGAGTCCAGAAATAGTTGGTGGACAGGCGCTCAAAAAACTCGCCCAGGGCGCTGGCCAGACAGGCCAGCCGGGTCGCCCCCTTGCCGTTGGTGAAAAGCAGCGGGCAATCGCGATCGCGAATGTGCACCGACCAGATACCGTCAACCGGGTTCAACCACGACTTTTCTTCAATGTGAAAGCCCAGCGACTGCAATTTGGCTTGCAGCGTGTTGATGGTGGATTCGAGCGAGGCATCTTTGCCGGGGATAAAGTTTTCAGTAGTCATGGGTGCCAGCATACCGCACCGCAAGGCCGGTCTTCCATGCCGGTGAAGGTAAACTCGGCGACCAGATAATCCTTGCTGACCTACCGGAGACTTTCATGATTCTCGAACTCGCTGACATCCGCATCCACCCCGGACAAAACGCCGCCTTTGAGGAGGCGATCCAGCGTGGTTTGACAGGCACCGTCCATGAAGTCAAGGGATTTCAGGGCTACAAAGTCAATCGGTGCATTGAAAATACAGAACGCTACATATTGCAAATTTTCTGGGACACGCTGGAAGACCATACGGTGGGTTTTCGCCAGTCGGACGCGTTTGCCCAATGGCGCGCCATTGTTGGTCCGTTTTTTGCGGGCGCGCCGGTAGTCGAACACTTTGAACTGGTGGCCAAGTCGGCCTGAGCACCGTTACCCCTGTACGAAAGCTTGCCATGAATTACGTTTTCAATCCTGCTGCCACCGTTTCTGTGCCCGTGCTGGGCACACCGCTGCGCTTTCCCGTGCACCGCATCTATTGCGTTGGCCGCAACTACGAAGAGCACGCCAAAGAAATGGGATTTAGCGGCCGTGAAGCGCCTTTCTTCTTCATGAAACCGGCCGATGCGGTGCTCGTTGTCAACCCCGGCGAGACGGCACTCATGCGCTACCCCAGCCTGACGAAAAACCTGCACCACGAAATCGAACTGGTGGTGGCGATTGGTACGGGCGGAAAAAATATCAGCGCCGCCGATGCCCACAAGCATATTTTTGGTTACGCGGTGGGCCTGGACATGACCCGGCGTGACCTGCAAAACGACATGAAAAAGCAGGGCCGCCCGTGGTGCATTGGCAAGGGTTTTGACCAGGCCGCCCCGATCGGCGCCATCACACCGGCGACTGCCGCCGGTGCTATCGACAAGGCCGATATTTGGCTGCAAGTGAACGCCCAGGAACGCCAGCGCAGCCAGGTCTCCAGGCTGATCTGGAACGTCGCCGAAACCATAGAACATCTGTCGGCGGCCTGGGAGTTGCAGGCCGGCGACCTGATTTACACCGGCACCCCCGAAGGCGTGGCCGCGGTAGTCTCCGGCGACGTCATGGTGGGTGGCATCCAAGGGCTGGAAACCATTACCGTCACGGTCGGCTAAGGTTCTTGTTGCGCGTTTTTGGATCACTGGCCCGGTTGTGCGCCATTCTGGCCGGCGCCCTGCTCAGCGCCATTACGGTGGTGACCTGTGGCAGCCTGTTGGGGCGCAACTTCATGGGTGTCACGCTGGTCGGGGATTTTGAATTGACAGGCATCGCCACCGGTGCCGCCATCGCACTTTTTTTGCCCTGGTGCCAGCTGCAGCGCGGCAACATTCTGGTTGACTTCTTTACCGCCAAAGCCAGCCAAAAAACCCGGGCCTGGCTGGACCGCCTGGGTGCCTTGTTGCTGGGCCTGTGCCTGGCTTTACTGGCCTGGCGCACCGGCGTTGGCGGTCTTGCCGCCCGCCACGCCCAGTCAGGCACCATGCTGCTGGGTTTTCCCGAGTGGCTTGTTTATGCCGCCATGCTGCCCCCACTGGTGCTGACTGCCGTGATTGGTCTGTGGCAAGCCTGTTTTGGCTTTGGCGATGGACCACCGCCATGAGTCCGTTACTGCTGGCACTCATGATTTTTGCCATCATGCTGACGCTGATGGTGGCCCGGGTGCCGATCGCCATCTCGATGTTTGTTGCCGGTGGCGCTGGCTACGTGACACAGGCCGGCTGGCAACCCTTTGTCAACTTTCTCAACCATCAAGCGTTTGCCCGCTTTGCCAGCTACGACCTGTCGGTTATCCCGCTGTTCATTTTGATGGGGCAGTTGGCCACCCAGGGCGGCATCTCAAAAGCCGTGTTTGGCTTTGCCAGCGCCGTCATGGCGCGCTTCCAGGGCGGCCTGGCCATGGCGGCGGTACTGGCCAGCGCCGCTTTCGGCGCCATCTGCGGGTCGTCCGTGGCGACAGCGGCCACCATTGCCTCGGTCGCCCTGCCAGAGATGAAACGCCACGGCTACTCGGGCCGGCTGGCCACCGGCACGCTGGCGGCCGGCGGCACCCTGGGCATTCTGATTCCGCCCTCTGTGCCGCTGGTCATCTATGCGATTCTGACCGAGCAAAATATTGCCAGGCTGTTTGCCGCCGCCATGTTGCCGGGCCTCATGGCGATGGTCGGCTACATGATCGCCATTGCCGTTTATGTGCGCCTGGTCCCAGGCCACGCGCCCGCCAGCGATGCGCCAGGCCGTCCAGTCACGGCGCTGGCGGCGCGGGGAATTTTGCCCATCGCCCTGGTTTTTCTGATCGTTTTTGGCGGAATTTACGGCGGCTTTTTTACCCCGACCGAAGGCGCAGCGGTGGGCACCGCCTGCACCTTCGCCGCCGCCCTGCTGAACCGCGAGTTGACGCTGCGCAAGCTCTTCGACTGCTTCTACACTACCGCCGAGAGCGCTGCCATGATCTTCCTGATTTTTATTGGTGCGGACCTGATGAACTCGGCTCTGGCGCTGACTCAGGTGCCCAACCAGCTGGCCGCTCTGGTGCAGGGCTGGGGGTTGGCGCCACTGCTGGTGATCTCGCTGATCCTGCTGTTTTACGTGGTACTGGGTTGCGTGATGGACGAACTGTCGATGATTCTTCTCACCATTCCGATTTTCTTTCCGATGGTCATCGGGCTTGACTTTGGGCTGCCGCGCGAGTCGGTGGGCATCTGGTTTGGCATCCTGGTGCTGATGACCGTTGGCTTTGGCATGCTGGCGCCACCGGTCGGGCTCAATGTGTATGTCGTCAACGGCATGGCCAAAGACGTGCCGATCACCGAAAGCTATCGCGGCGTGTTGCCATTTTTGGTCAGCGACGTGGTGCGCACCATGCTGCTGCTGTTTTTTCCGGGTATCTCACTGTGGCTGGTGCAATACATTGCCTGATGTCTGACACTTTGCGGGACAATCCGGTCCATCCATGATGCAAAGACGAACACTTCTCCAATCCAGCGCAGCGCTGGCCCTCGGCGCGCCGGTTCTGAGCGGCCGGGCGCAAGCCAGCGTCACGCTCAAGTTCCATACCTTCATGGCGCCGCTGTCCAACGTCTGGCTGAACATGCACAAGGTCTGGATGGACAAGGTCAGCCACGAGTCTGGCGGGCGTATCCGGTTTGAAGCCTACCCGGCCATGCAGCTGGGCGGCACACCGGCGCAACTGTATGACCAGGCCAAGGATGGTGTGGTGGATATTGTCTGGACCATTCCCGGCTATACGGCAGGACGCTTTCCCCAGGTGGAAGTGTTTGAACTGCCGTTCATGATGACCAACGCCGAGGCAACCTCCCGGGCCTGTTGGGAATACCTGCAAACAGTGGCGACGACCGAGTTCAGCGACACGCAGCTACTGGCCGTCAACGTGCATGGCCCAGGCACTTTCCACTGCCGCGACCGGCAGATCAAAACCGCTGGCGACCTCAAAGGTCTGAAAATGCGCGGTCCGACGCGCCAGATCACCCGCATGCTGGGCTATCTGGGTGCCACGCCGGTTGGCATGCCGCTGCCAGCCATTGCCGACGCCCTGTCCAAGGGCACTATCGACGGTGCCGTGCTGCCGTGGGAAGTCGTGCCTTCAGTGAAGGTGCAGGAACTGGCCCGATTTCACAGTGAGTTTGATCCCGCCGCTGGCGCGCTGTACACCGCCACCTTCGCCATGGCCATGAATAAAACCAGGTACGAAACACTGCCGACTGACCTGAAAAAAGTCATTGACGCCAACTCGGGGTTGCAAACCTCGGGCTGGCTGGGCAGGCTCCAGCAGGCCGGTGATGCAGCGGGCCGTCAATCGGCCATTGACCACAAGAACACCCTCTATACCATCCCGGTTGCCGCCACCCAGGAGTTCCGGCGCAAGGCCGCCCTGGTGGAAGTGGAGTGGATACAGGACATGAACAAGCGCGGTCTGGATGGCCGCCAGTTACTCGCCAAGGCACGCGCCTTGATAGAGAAGCACAGCAAGGCCATGGCCGGCAAGGGATGACGGATGCTGCGTAAACCCATCAAACACTGCAAAGACTGCGGCAGCCCGGTGGTCTACCGCCTGCCCGACGATGGCGACACCAAAGAGCGCGCGGTGTGCCCGGTCTGCCACGCCGTGCATTATGAGAATCCGCTTAACGTCGTTGGCACGGTGCCGCATTGGGGCGACAAAGTGCTGCTGTGCAAACGCAATATCGAACCGCGCTGGGGCAAGTGGACACTGCCGGCCGGCTTTATGGAGTTGTTTGAAACGGTGGCCGAAGGTGCGGCGCGTGAAACACTGGAGGAATCCGGCGCACAGTTCGAGCTCGAAGGAATTTTTTCAATTTTGAACGTCGCCCGCGTCGGCCAGGTACACCTGTTTTACCGGGCCCGCCTGCTCAGTGACACCTTCAATCCAGGTTCTGAAACGCTGGAGGCACGCCTGTTTGCCGAAGCGGAAATACCCTGGGACGAGATTGCCTTCAGAACCGTGCGCGAAACACTGCTGCGTTATTTTGCTGACCGCCACACCGGGCAGTTCGCCATTCATGTGGTCGACATCGTTTGAGCTGGCGTCGGGCCTGAGCCGCCGCGCCGAATTCTGGTGCTACCGCGTCGGCGCCTACCAGCTGATCAATGTGCTGGACGACCCGGCCTGGCTGGCACTGATGTTTTGCTAGCCTGCTGTGCTGCCTCATGCTGCCCTGCTACCTTGTACTCGATCTGGAAACCACTGGCGGCAGCCCGGTGCATGACCGCGTGACGGAAATTGCGGCGGTGCGCATCCAGGGTGGCCTGGAAGTCGCGCGCTGGAGCACACTGGTCAATCCCGGCACTCCCATTTCAGGCTTCATCCAGCAGCTGACCGGTATCAGCAACGCCATGGTACGCGCTGCGCCGGCTTTTAAGGAAGTGGCGCCGCGTTTGCTGGAACTGCTGGACGGTGCCGTGCTGGTGGCCCACAACGCCCGTTTTGACCACGGCTTTCTGCAAAACGAATTTGCCCGCATGGACCTCACGCTGCGTGTCAAAACCCTGTGCACGGTACGCCTGTCACGCCTGCTTTATCCACAGCACCGCAGCCACGGGCTGGACGCCATCATGCAGCGCCACGGCCTGCAAACCAGCGCCCGGCACCGCGCCATGGGCGATGTCGACATGGTGCTGGCCTGGCTCGGCAGTGCCACGCGCGAGCTTGGCGCCGAGCCGGTCAGCCGGCACGCGCAGACCCTGTTGCAGGGCAGCGCCGCCTTGCCACCGCAACTTGAAACGCCGCTGGGCGACATTCCGGATATGGCCGGCGTCTACCTGTTTTATGGCGAGGGCGCGTTGCCGTTGTACATTGGCAAAAGCGTCCGGATGCGCAGCCGGGTGCTGACGCATTTTCAGGCTGCGGGCCGCGCGGCACGCGAGATGCGCATGGCGCAGGAAATCCGGCGCGTTGAGTGGATACAGACCGCCGGTGAGCTCGGCGCCCTGCTGCTTGAGGCCCGCCTGGTTAAAGAGCGCCAGCCACTGCACAATCGCCAGCTCCTCCGCGAACACGCCCTGTGCGCCTGGCAGCTGGCGGCCAACCCGCTGGCGCGGCCGTTGCTGAGCCTGGTGCGCGGGGCCGACCTGCAACCACGCGAATTTGGTCAGCTGTACGGTGTTTACCGCTCCAGAACACAGGCCATCAGCAGCATGCGGGAGTTGGCCGACAGGCACGCGCTGTGCCCCCAGGCGCTGGGACTGGAGTCGGGCAAGGGGCATTGCTTTGCGCACCAGATTGGCCACTGCAAGGGTGTCTGTTGCGGCCGGGAAAAGCCCGAACTGCACCACTTGCGCCTGCAGTTGGCGCTGGGTTCACAAAAGTTGCAGGTCTGGCCCCATGCGGGCAAGATCGGTTTGAAAGAACACAACCCGCTCACCGGGCGCACCGACATTCACCTGTTCGACCAGTGGTGCCACGTGGCGACCGTGCACGACGAAGCAGAACTGGACGACGCACTCACCGCTGTCGGTCCGCCCCTGGCCTTTGACCTGGACACTTACCGCCTGCTCCTCAAGCACCTGATGTTGCCGGGCCGGATGGACGCTGAGTTGATCCGCTTTTTTTAAGGAGTGCCGCCAGCATGAATATTGTTCAATCGTCTCTCCAGTGCGTTTCACCGCCGCGCGCCGAAGGCCCGGAGCAGGTCGATGGGCAATGGACTTTCCAGTGTCTCGGGCTCAAGTTCAAGGGCACGGCACAGTTGGGCAACTCGCCCCCGCCGATTAAACCCAGTCTGGCGCTCCCGGCCTCCCGCTCTCCTATCGGAATGGGCTGGCGCATGGGTTGGGTCCAGGTCAACGTGCAAGAGTGGTATTGGGCTCTGTACCGCAAAAGTTCGGGGGAACCCGCCACGTTGCAGAGCTGGCCGACCTACACGGCACTGGACAACGGCGACCGCAGTGGCAACGATCTGTTTTACCAGGTCAGATCGCCTTTCTACCAGGCACTCAGCGAACGTCAACCCACCGTGGTCATCGAATTTATCGACTTGCCCATGGCCCAGTTCAAACCCAAGCTGTCAATGCAGGGCGCCGACGCCCTGCTCTCGGACATTGGCGTGCGACTGAGTTTTGTCTGTGCACTGGTGGTGCGTGACCCCGATGATGCGCTTTATGTGCTGCAGTGGATACCGTGGTATGTCCAGTGGTCCTGTGAATTTGCACCCGGTCTGAATGGCGTTGGTTATCGCAAGCTGGCGGCGGCGACCCGGGCCGGCGTTGGCACCGTGCAAACCGGTGTACCGCGCGTACTGACGCAAGGTCTGGCCAATGCACGCGGTCCAACGGCCATCGTGCTCGCAGATGCAACGCCAACGTCAACCCTGCTCATGAAAAAGCCCGATATCGACGCCAAGTTGCGGCAGTTGCGCAATCTGGGCTGAACCCGCTGTTGCAGCTCTCGCCGCACGAACCGGGCAGCGCCATAATGAGTCACCATGTCCAAACGCGCTCTTGTTCCGCGGGCCTCTGAGCACACGCTGCGCGACAAAGTGGGTGACGCCATTTTGAATCAGCTGCTGAAGGTACCCGGTTCCCACGAAAAGAAAGTGTCACAACCCGAACTGCGGGCCCGCACACTGGGGCGAGCCGCGGCCCGCCAGGCCAGCCTGGTGGCAGGCTCGCTGGCCTTGCCGCCGGGCTTTCTGTCCTGGCTGACCATCCTGCCCGAGCTGATGGGGGTATGGAAGCTGCAGGCGCAACTGGTGTCGGACATAGCCGCCGTCTATGGCAAGAGCGCCGGTTTGAGCCGCGAGCAAATGATTTACTGCCTGTTCAAACACGTGTCGGCGCAGCTCTTGCGGGATGTGGTGGTGCGGGTCGGCGAGCGCTACGTCGTCAAGGCAGCATCGACCGCTTTTATCCGCAGCGCCGCGAAAACACTGGGCTTGAAGGTGACCCAGACGCTGATGGGCCGCAGCGCGTCGCGGCTGGTACCGCTGATGGGCGCGCTGGGCGTTGGCGCCTACGCCTACTTCGATACCACCCAGGTGGCCAGGACGGCGATCGCGCTGTTTGAGCGTGAAATTGTGCTTGAAACGCCTTATTTTGAAGCAAAATAGGCTTAAAACCACCGTGCAGCATGCGTAGACAGCTATAATAATTATAGCAATAACCAACCCGGCTAAGGCGCTGGCGGTTTGATTTCCCTGGGCTCCACGTCGATGACATCGGCGTCATCGTGCCGCGCCGGCTTGCCCGGCCCTTGAGGGCGGTAAAAGCGGTGCCAAATAGCCTGCCGGTTAATCTGAAAAGTCCAGGGACTGACCGGTTGCCCGGTCAAACGGGCCCAGACGGCGCGCAACAACCAGAACAACAGCAGCACCAGCGCTGCCAGCAGCAGACTGGCCAGAAAAACCAGACCAGCCAGCATCATGACGACGCGCACAATCACACTGAAAAAAAATTTAATAGCCTGAGTCAACATGGCGCTCCTTGGTGCAGACCGCAATTGCGGCCAGTTGCAAAAATTGCAAGCCGGCTCAGGCCGACAGCGCCACACCCGCGGCCCGGCGCGACAGAGCATACGGTGGCAAGCCCTGAAGCATGCGCCGGCCAAAAGCCATGCGCAACAGGCGCCGGTCGTAGCAGATCACGCTGGCGTGGTCGTCTTCGCTGCGAATGGCGCGGCCGGTCCATTGCAGCAGGCGGATGCCGGTGGCGGGCACCACCAGTTCGACAAACGGATCGCGTCCGACTGACTTCAACCATTCAGCGCGCGCCTCTTCAACCGGGTCGGATGGGGCTGCAAACGGCAGTTTGGCAATGAACACCGTCTCGCACAGCAGCCCCGGCAAATCCAGTCCCTCGCCAAAAGACTGCAAACCGAAAATAACCGACGGCAAACCGGCCTCGATGCGCGCCTGGTGGCTGGCCAGCAACCGGGTGCGCGTCATTTGCCCCTGCACCAGCACTTGCGCCTGCAAAGCGGCTGGCAGCGCATCCACCGCCGCCTTCATCTGCAAGCGCGAGGTGAACAGGGCCAGCGCACCGTGGTTCAGCTGGCTCAGATCTGACAGCAGTTCGGCCACCATCTCAGGCGTGTAGGCGGCGGCATTTTTCGGGTCGGCAACCGTCTCCACCACTATCAACCGGCCCTGCGTGCGGTAGTCGAAAGGACTGTCAACTGCGAGCGTCGAAACGTCGGTGTTTTCAAGCAGCCCGGCTTCCTGCAAAAAATAGTCAAAGCTGCCGCAACTGGTCAGCGACGCCGAGGTCAGCACTGCGCCGCGCACCTGGCTCCATAAAGTCTCGCGCAACAAATCACCGGGCACCATCGGGCAGGCGTGTGCGCTCAAAAAAACCAGCCCGGAACGGGTATTGGACTGCAGCCACTTGGCCAGTGGCGGCGTATCGTGCGTCAACAACAGGCTGCTGGTGCCGGCAACGCTGGCCAGTCGGGGCGCCAGTTGCCCGAGCCTGGCGTACAGCAACGAGCAACCGGCGGCCTGCGACGGGTCTTCCCTGGCAACGCGTTTGACCTCGGCACCGAGCGCTTCGAGCGCTTGCGACAAAGCTCCAGCGTGGCCCTGGATCAAGGTCATCGGTTCATGCCAGGCGGCAGGCAGCGTACCGTCACTGAAACGATACAGCGCGTCATATCCGGTGTCGGGACGCTGGAACAAATCGATGGCCAGGCGCGCCACATCCTGCAGCGCGGCTTTGAGTTGCTGTGCCAGCGTGGCCACGTCCTGCGCCAGAGCGACGTGGATCTTTTCACTCACCTCGCGCAATATTTTTGGCAATTTGTCGAGCCAGCGCAGGCTTGACATCTCCATGCTGCTGGCGAACTGGGACAGCGCCACGGCGGGCAGGTGATGCGCTTCGTCAAACACCAGCAAACAGTTGTCCAGCTCGGGCAGTGCTTTCATGCCCAAAGAGGCCAGCACCAGGTCGTGATTGGCCACGATGACTTGCGCCTGCGCCAGTTGCGAGCGGGCGTTGTAATAGCTGCACTGGGCGTAACGCGGACAATGCCGCGCCGTGCAGGTGTGTCGCTCGGCCGCCACGCCAGCCCAGTCACGCGCATGCGGCTGCTCGGCCAGCGTGTCGCGGTCGCCATCCCACTGATCTGCCGCCAGCGCCGCCGCCAGTGTTTCGTAGAGCCTGATACGCCGCTCGAGCGGGTTTTCGCCCCTGATTTGCTGGCCCGGGTCGCCAGGCGGCGCTGGCAAGTCTTCATCGGCGTCAAACAGATCTCCGGCCAGTTCACCGCCGCTTCCCATCAGCCGCTCCAGTTTGAACTTGCAGACGTAACGGCCGCGCCCCTTGGCCAGCGCATAAACCAGCGGGGCGTCCAGCACGCCAGCCAGGGCCGGCAGGTCCTTGTTCATCAACTGCTCCTGGAGCGCCACCGTGGCGGTAGAGATGAGTACCCGGGTCTTGCGCGCCAGCGCCATGGCTACCGTGGTGGCCAGATAAGCCGCCGACTTGCCAACGCCGGTGCCGGCCTGAATCACGGCAATAGCCCGTCCGGGGCTCGGGTCATCGCCCAGCGTGACACCCGACAGGGCGCTGGCAATGCGCTGCGCCATGGCACGTTGCCCGGAGCGGGTACGAAAACCGCTGGTGCGGTTCACGACATGGTCAAACGCTGCCAGCGACAGCGCGCTCAGATCCTCAGAAGTCAAGGCAGCCAGGAGCGCTATTTGTCATCGGGCATCGGCCTGGCCTGCTGCATGGCGGCCTCAACGGATTGTTTGACCTGCTGCTGAATTTCCCGGCTTTGCTGCGGTGGCGTCACGCCGGCGTCAGGCGTCGGCAGCAGGCCAGTACCGTGATTGGCCGGAATCACGGGCGTTAGCAGTTGCTTCCTGGCAACTGTTGCGACCACGGCCAGCACGATCAAAAGGCCCAGCACTCCAAAGACGGCTCTCATTTCATCTCCTGTCAGGGGGAATCTCCGGCATTTGCAGGAACGCCTGCCCCGTGCGCCGATTCTATGCGGCAAGTTTTGATCGGTTGATGCAGATCAAACAATTAGTGATGACTTATGAATGACGCCAAATTTGGCCCGGCGCGCCAATATCATGGGTTTGTTACTTTTTGTAAATATTTGTCAGATCCGCGCAAAGATTCTGATATCGGTGTTGTTCAAGTTGGGTCAACGTTTAGTCGGTCAAACGACAGAAATGGAAAGGGTTAGCGATATGAAAGATCTCTTTGAAATCAAACGACTGCTGCGGGTAGCGCTGGGATGTGCCGCGCTGGGCGCGGCGCTCACGGGTGGCGTCGCGATGGCGGCGTCCGGTTCCGCTGCGGGCAGTGATCTGTTCCTCAAAGGCGACGCCCAATGCACCAAATGCCACGATGAGGCGGACGCCCCCGGCCTGCTGGCGATGGCCAAAACGCGCCATGGCGTGAACGCCGACGGTCGCACTCCCACTTGCACCAGCTGTCACGGCGACAGCGTGTCGCACAAGACCTATGCCGGCAAGGACAAACCGCCTGCGCCGGGTGTGACGTTCAGCAAGAAATCGGCCAACACGGCCGATGAACGCAATCAGGCGTGCCTGACCTGCCACAAAAAGGATTCAACACGGCACCTGTGGGACGGTAGCGCCCATCAGGTCAATGGCGTCACCTGCGCCTCGTGCCACGAACTGCACACCGGACATGACAAAGTGCGTGACAAACGTACCCAGACTGAAGTCTGCTACACCTGTCACAAGGAGCAGCGCGCCGACGGCAAGAAGATGTCGCACCACCCGGTTGCCGAAGGCAAGCTGGCCTGCTCTTCCTGCCATAGTACGCATGGCTCGGCCGGTCCCAAGATGCTCAAGAAAAACACGATCAACGAAACCTGCTTCACCTGCCATGCGGAAAAACGCGGTCCGTTCCTCTGGGAGCACCAGCCTGCCAGCGAAGACTGTACCAACTGCCATACCTCGCATGGCTCCAACCTGTCGCCACTATTGAAGGCGCGTCCCAACTTCCTGTGCCAGGAATGTCACGACGGCGCCCACCAGAGTGGCAGCCCGGTAGGCCCGGTTGCGGGTAGCTACCAGGGCGGACTGACGGTTCGAAATGCCGCCAATACGACCAATGCCCAGCCGTCCGTTGGACAGGCTGGCCGGGCCTGCCTGAACTGCCACTCGATGGTTCATGGCACAAACAGCCCAACCGGCGCATGGTTGCATCGCTAATTTAGGAAAGCGGAGATTACTATGAAAAATCATTCTGAAAAGTTTGCCGTCCGGGTTCTGACTCTGGCGGTGCACGGCGCCCTGGCAGTGATGTTTGCCACGCCTTTTGTCGCCCAAGCGCAAGACGATGTCGTCGCTGCGATGAAGCGCCCTGACAACTTCGTCGAAATCGGCGTCTCGGGTGTCAATGAAGCCTCCGGCAAATTCGGTGAGTACAACGGCCTGAAAAAGTCGGGCGGCACCTTTATCGGGAACTTCAACGTCCGCGGCGGCAATGCCTATGACGGCACCGGAACACTGCGTTATGAACTCAGCGGTACCGATCTTGGCACGACATCACGCGAAATTGGCGCAACGATTGGCGAACAGGGACGCTGGAAGCTCAAGTTCGGCTATGACGAACTTGAGCACGTCATTTCTGACACTTACCAGACCCCTTATCTGGAAAAAATGGGTGGAAATACGTTCACTCTGCCCGCAGCATTCGGCTACATCGATACCACCCGAACGACGCTGACACCCACCGGCGACGGACAGGTGCCAGGAGCAGCCTGGGTTGCAGGCAACAGAAACATGACTGCGGCCCAGCAAGGCGCATTCCATACGGAAGAAATCAGCTCCAGCCGGAAAAACACCTCTTTCGGTGCCGGCTTTACCTTCAACCGGCAATGGAGTGTGTCGCTGGACCTCAATCGTCTGGAACGGTCGGGTGCCAAACTGCTGGGAGTTGCAACACAAAGCTACTCGCTGGTTAGCGCGCCATCGGCAACGGCCACACCGGCGGCGACCGCCACCTGGAAAAACCAGGGATCGATCCTGGCGATGAGTCCGACCAACTACAACACCAACTCGATCAATCTGGCGCTCAATTTTGTTGGCGAGCAAGGTCACCTGACAGCTGGCTACTATGGTTCGTTCTTTGATGATGGCTATAACAGCTTCAGTGTCATGAGCCCGATGGCGGGTGCTTCAGCGGGTACCACAGCGCTAACCGCCACCTGTGCTGCCGGGGTGAGCTGCTACCCGACAAACACGATGAGCACGGCGCCCACCAACTACCTCAATCAGTTCAACCTGACTGGCGGCTATGCCTTCTCGGGCAAGACCAAGCTGGCAGGTGGTTTTTCCTACGGCCGCAACGTCCAGAATGACAGTTTCATCAGCGACCCGATGATGGCGCTCAATCCGAGCGGCGAGTCATTGAACGGCCTGGTGATCACCCGCAATGCCAGTCTGAAACTGACTGACCAATCGTTCAAGGACCTGACGCTGACCGCTGGCGTCAAATACAACGAGCGTGACAACCAGACCGCATCGAACCTCTACAAGTTCTATTCGATCAATCTGGCAAAAACGGTCGTTGTTCCGTCGGGCGCCGGCTCGCAGGTCGTGGTCAACGCACCGTTCAGCAACGAGAAGGTGCAGCTTGAACTCGCGGGTGACTACCGTCTGGCCAAGGGGCAAATGCTGCACGTCGGCTACGAGCGGGAGAATTACAGCCGCTGGTGCAGCAGCGTGGCGGCCAACCCGACGCCGTTCAACAAGAACGCCAATGGCTTCCCGGCAGCGCCGGCAGACGCCAATTGTGTGCTGGCAGCGACCAGCAAGGAAGACAAGCTGTCGCTTGGTTACCGGATGAAGACCGGCAACGATGTCAGCTTCGGAGTTGGCTACGCTTACAACAAGAGGAATTCGGATTACGATCCGACCTACTTCAACACGGTGCTGGGAATCCACGGCTCTGAGGTCTATGGATTCCGGCAGTTCTTCGAGGCTTCACGCACGCAGAATATGTTGAAGGCCAACATCAGCCTGCAGGCCAACGAAAAGCTGAGCCTGAGCGCGAATGCCAAATATGCCAAGGACAGTTATCCTGACTCGCAACTGGGAGATCAGGGCGGCAAAACCAGGGGTGTGAATCTGGATGCCAGCTACAGCTACTCGGACAAAGGCTCGTTCTCTGCTTTCCTGAGCTGGCAAGACAAAAACAAGGAGGGCCTGCTGTCCAATAACGGCAGCAAGTCACCGTGGGTTACGCCGCTCGTCGTGCCCACCGCCCTGTGGTTTAACCGGCAAACTGACAGCGACAACACTGTCGGTGTCAGCGCCAGTCAAAAAGGCTTGATGGGTGGAAAGCTCACTGTGTCAGGGGATCTGACCTTGTCACACAACATCACAACGCAAAAAGTGGATGACGCGGGATTAAATACCATCAAGACCGCTGTCAATCTGTGCCAGTTAAGCAATATCGGCCTTTGCGGCAGCTATCCGGATGTTGATACCAAGGTGGCGCAGCTAAAACTTGTCGGTAATTATGCAGTTGACAAGCGCAGCAAGGTTGCCGTGACCTACCTCTACCAGAAACTGAGCAGTTCTGACTACTACTTCAATGGTTACCAATACGGCTACACCGCCTCGGCCCAGTTGCCAACCAACGAAGAGTCGCCCAACTACCGGGTCCAGGCGATTGGTGTGACGTACAACTATAGCTTCTGACAACTGGCATGATGCAAGGCGGGACCGGTTTATACCGGTCCCGCCTTTTTTAATGGTCGGCTTGCCTGTCATCCGCCACCCCTTGATATTGGGAGTACTGCTGCGCTCCCGTCCATTGGTCCACTGAATGCGGCAGCGACTGACCACCATTAAAAACAGCAATGTGTTGACGTAAAAAGATGTTGCAAAATGCAGAAACCGCAAGCAGCAAGGACTTGAGTCATGCCAACAACCCCTGACTATTCCAAAGGCGCCGCCTTCGTGCGCGGGCAGTACCTCCCGATCGGCGAAGCCAGCATTCCGATGACCGACTGGGGCTTTTTGCGTTCGGATGCCACTTACGACGTGGTAACGGTGTGGGAGGGAGCCTTCTTTCGGCTGGAGGCCCATCTGGAGCGCTTCTCGCGCAGTTGCCAGCGCTGGCGACTCGATCCGGGATTGGCGTCGGAGCAGATTACCGGGGTATTGTCGCAATGCGTGCGCCTGAGCGGGCTTCGGTCGTCTTATGTGGAAATGATCTGCACCCGGGGCCAACCGCCTTGGGGATCGCGGGACCCACGGCTGGCGGTCAACCAGTTCTATGCGTTTGCAGTACCCTATGTCTGGATTGCCAACGCCCAGCAACGTGAAAAGGGACTGAATTTGATGATCAGCGACGTGCAGCGCATTCCTGCCGCCTCAGTTGACCCGAAAGCAAAGAATTACCACTGGAACGACTTGACGATGGGCTTGCTCGGCGCGCTGGACGCCGGCGCTGACAGCGTGCTGCTGGTTGATGCGGCTGGGAATGTGGTCGAAGGACCGGGATTCAACGTGTTTTGCGTCAGCCACGGCGTACTGGTAACACCCGATAAGGGAATGCTCGAAGGCGTATCGCGCCGTACCGTCATCGAGATGGCTCAGTCGCTCGGTCTGAAACTGGAATTGCGGGCCGTGCCCGCCACGGAGTTGCGCGCAGCACAAGAGGTTTTCATTTCCACGTCGGGGGGTGGTGTTTTGCCGGTAACGATGGTTGACCAAGGCATGATCGGCGATGGCAGCCCAGGACCGATCACACGCCAACTGGTCAAGACCTATTGGGACTGGCACACCGATCCGGCTTATCGGCGGGCGATTGACTATTCGCTGTAATGTATCAACCCATCGCAGGATAAACTGAACTCGGCATTACCCTGGAGCAAACCCGCTCTTTCCCAATCACCACAAGGAGGCCCATATGATGCCCACCCCGATCGAACAGTGGCACCACGTCGTCAAGTCACGCGACCTTGAGGCATTGAGCGTTCTGCTGGCCGAGAACGTGGTGTTTGAATCTCCGGTCGTCCACACACCACAGCCTGGCAAGGCAGTTACCACCCAATATTTACGGGCCGCGATGCATGTGCTGGGCAACGAGAGCTTTCGTTACCTGAATCAGTGGTACGGGTCAGACTCGGCAGTGCTGGAGTTCCAGAGCACCTGCGAAGGTATTGTCATCAACGGCGTGGACATGATTGCCTGGAACGGTGAAGGCCAGATCACGCACTTCAAGGTCATGGTGCGCCCACTCAAAGCAGTCAACAAGCTGCACGAGTTGATGGGGCGGATGCTGATGGCGCAAGAGTAGTGCGCGGGAACGAGAACTTTCGTGGAAGTCAGGTTTTTCTGGAAAAATCTGGTGACTCACGGCGATGCCCGAACTGAAAAACCAATGCCCCCAAAAATACCCTCAACAGGCATCCGCATGCAATACCGCTTGCTGGACGACAAAAAACAAAAAAGCCCCGTAGATAGGGGCTTTCAGGGGTTTTATTAGTACCGTGTTGGACGGTCTAAAAGGTATCCTTGGCGGAGTGGACGGGACTCGAACCCGCGACCCCCGGCGTGACAGGCCGGTATTCTAACCAACTGAACTACCACTCCTGGTAGTGGCAACGTTTACTCTTTCGAGCCAAGTCGCACGCCCTTGCGGGATTGCTGTTGCCGACTTGCGCCTGGTTCACCTTGCGATGAATCTGGCGACCCCACGGGGATTCGAACCCCGGTACCTACCGTGAAAGGGTAGTGTCCTAGGCCTCTAGACGATGGGGTCATGACCTGTGGACTTCCGTCCCAATTGACAAGACATTTCAGCCCTGTCGCAAAATTTTTTGGTGGAGATAAGCAGGATCGAACTGCTGACCTCTTGCATGCCATGCAAGCGCTCTCCCAGCTGAGCTATACCCCCAATTTCCAGAAAGCACTTGTTAGTGCATCCTGAATTCCAAGCCTTAAATTATAGCCTTAAATTTCAAACTGTCCGCAAACATGCCAGCACTCTTTCCCGGCTACCCAATTCCAGCACGGCATCGAGTGACGGTGTCTGGGCCGTACCCATGACCAGTACGCGTACCGGCATCGCAAGCTGCCCCATCTTCAGACCGCACTGCACCAGCACCTCCTTGATCGCGGTCGCGATCGAGGCCTTGTCCCACGCACAGGCGGTTAACTTTTCAGCCAGCAACCTGATCGCCGGTTTGACTGTGTCAGTCACGTGCAGGGCCATCTCGTCGGCGCCGGGCACCAGGTCTGCATAGAACCTGGCAGCCCAGTCGGCCAGTGCGACTGTGGTGTCGCATCGATCCTTGAACAAGGCACACATGCGCGCCAGGCGGTCATCGGCGTCGATGCCGCGCTTTTCCAGATGGGCTCTCACCAGGGGTGCCAATGCGTCATCCGGCATGGCTTTCAGATGCTGGGCATTCACCCAACGCAACTTGGCTTCGTCAAACTGCGCTGCGCTGCGCCCCAGGTGTTCCAGATTGAACCACTGCAGAAACTGGGCACGACTGAAAATTTCTTCATCGCCATGGCTCCAGCCCAGACGCGCAAGATAGTTGATCATGGCCTCTGGCAGAAAGCCCTCGTCACGGTATTGCGTCACCGGTTTGGCCCCATTTCGCTTGCTCAATTTTTCGCCCTGCTCATTGAGCACCGTCGGCAAATGGGCATAGACCGGCGGCTCTTTGCCCAGAGCCTTGAAAATATTGATCTGGCGCGGTGTGTTGTTGACGTGGTCATCGCCGCGAATCACGTGGCTGATCGCCATGTCGATATCATCCACCACGACGCAAAAATTGTAGGTGGGGGTGCCGTCCGGCCGCGCAATCACCAGGTCATCAAGCTCATCGTTGCTGATCTCGATGCGGCCTTTGACTTTATCTTCCCAAACCACCGAGCCACCCTGCGGATTTTTGAAGCGCAGGACCGGCTTCACGCCCTCCGGGACGGGTGGCAGTGTCTTGCCCGGGGCCGGCCGCCAGCTGCCGTCATAGCGCGGCTTTTCCCTGGCTGCCATCTGGCGTTCACGCAGTGCATCAAGCTCGGCGACACTCATATAGCAGGGGTAAACATGGCCCGCCGCCCGCAATTGCGCCAACACCGTCTTGTAACGGTCCATGCGCTGCATCTGATAGAACGGACCTTCATCGTAGTCCAGCCCGAGCCATGACATGCCCTCAATAATCACGTCCACCGACGCCTGCGTCGAGCGCTCCAGATCGGTGTCTTCAATGCGCAAGATGAAATCACCCCCTGTGGCACGGGCAAATGCCCACGGGTACAAAGCTGAGCGGATGTTGCCCAGATGAATGAAGCCGGTGGGAGACGGTGCGAAGCGGGTACGGGTTTTTTGTGTCATTTCAGGGCGTCCAGACCTCGGGCGAGGTCGATTTTCAAGTCGTCAATATGGTCCAGCCCGACCGCCAGGCGGATCAGCCCCTGGCCTATGCCTGCGGCCTGGCGTTGCTCCTCGGTCAAGCGGCCATGCGAGGTACTGGCGGGGTGGCAAATGGTGGTTTTGGTGTCACCCAGGTTGGTGGTGATGGAACTCACCAGCGCAGCGTCAATGACCGCAAATGCGTTGCGGCGCAGCGTTGGCTGGTCGTTTCCCCTGACATCGAAGGACAGGACCACCCCGCCCAAACCGTTGCCACCCGCCGATTGCTGACGCATGGCCAAGGCATGTTGCGGGTGCGATGGCAAACCCGGGTAATACACCTGCGCCACCTGGGGGTGGGCTTGCAACCACTGCGCTACCGCTAGCGCCCGTTCGGATTGAGCCTGCATCCGGATGCCAAGCGTTTCCATGCCTTTGAGTACGACCCAGGCGTTGAATGGGGAAAGCACCATGCCGGCGGTTCGGGAAATCGGCAGAAACACCTCTTCCACATGGCGCTGATCGCAGCAAATGGCCCCTGCCATGACGCGGCCTTGCCCATCCAGGTATTTGGTCCCCGAGTGAATGATGAAGTCGGCACCAAAAAGCCTGGGCTGCTGCAACGCGGGGCTGCAAAAGCAGTTATCGACCGCCAGCATTGCACCCGCGTTATGCGCCACATCGGCCAGCGCCTGGATGTCACACACATCGGTCAGCGGATTGGTCGGTGTCTCGGCAAACAGCAGCTTGGTGTTGGGGCGAATCGCGGCGCGCCAGGCCGCGACATCGGTTTGCGGAACATAACTCGTCTCGACACCAAACTTGCCAAATTCACCCGAAAACAGGCGCATGGTAGAACCAAAGACCGACTGCGAACACACCACGTGGTCACCGGCACGCAGCAAGCCCAACCCCAGCAGCAAAATTGCCGCCATGCCGCTGGATGTTGCAATCGCAGCCTCGGTGCCCTCCAGCGCGGCCAGGCGCCGTTCCATGCTGGTCACGGTAGGGTTGCCGACCCGGGTGTAGGTGTAGCCTTCCTCGTCGCCGGCAAAACGACGCGCCGCGGTTTCGGCATCGGGCTGGACAAAGCTGCTGGTCAAATACAGCGCCTCGGAGTTTTCGCCGTATTGACTCTTGCCGATCGCGGTACGAACCGCCAGGGTATCCTGATGCAGGGCGGCGGGCAATTTCTTTTCAGTCATGGTCATTCTTCGTGATTGGGCAGTGCCAGACGAGAATTGTCTTCAGCGCCGTCATCCGCACCGACGCGGCAGGCGTTCAGCCGGACAATGTCATCCACCGTAATGTCACCGGTGACGTACAGACCGTCAAAACACGATGCATCAAAACCCGATATGTCCGGATTGAGCGAGCCGATGGCTTTCTTCATGCCGTCCACGTCCTGGTAAATCAGCGCATCACAGCCAATGAGCTGGCGAATCTGTTCCACTGTGCGGTTGTGCGCTACCAGTTCATCCGAGGTTGGCATGTCAATGCCATAAACATTGGGGAAACGCACCGGCGGCGCAGCGCTGGCCATGTAAACCTTGCGAGCGCCGGCATCGCGTGCCATTTGCACGATTTCGCGGCTGGTCGTGCCACGCACAATTGAGTCATCCACCAGCAGCACGTTGCGTCCCTTGAATTCACTGGCGATCACGTTGAGCTTCTGGCGCACCGATTTCTTGCGCACCGATTGGCCCGGCATGATGAAGGTGCGACCCACATAGCGGTTCTTCACAAACCCTTCGCGATAGGGCAGACCCAGCAGCTGCGCCAGTTGTGCGGCACTCGGCCAACTCGATTCCGGGATCGGAATCACCACATCAATCTCATTCGGCGGCACGGTTGAAATCACACGCTTGGCCAGGGTCTCGCCCAGATTCAAACGCGCCTGATAGACCGAAATGCCGTCCATCACCGAGTCCGGACGCGCCAGATAGACGTATTCAAAGATGCAGGGGTGAAGCACCGGGTGTTCTGAACACTGCTGCGCATGGACTTTTCCCTGCAGATCGATAAAAACCGCTTCGCCGGGATCAATGTTGCGCTCCAGCCGGTGCGATGTACCCTCCAGTGCCACTGATTCGCTGGCAACAATGACCGTGCCATCACCACGCCCCAAACATAGCGGGCGAATACCAAAGGGGTCACGAAAAGCCAGAACACCGTGGCCGGCAATCATCGCAATGACTGCATAGGAGCCCTTGATGCGCCGATGCACCCGGCGCACCGCTTCAAACACATCACCGGGCTGGAGTGGCAAGCCGCGTGTTGTCTTCTCGATCTCGTGCGCCAGCACATTGAGCAGAACCTCGGAGTCACTTTCTGTGTTGATGTGACGGTGGTCTGTGCTAAAAAGTTCGGCCTTGAGGGCTTGGGCATTGGTCAAGTTGCCGTTGTGTACCAGCACAATGCCAAAAGGCGCATTAACGTAAAAAGGCTGTGCCTCTTCATCGCTGTAGGCGTTGCCAGCGGTCGGATAGCGCACCTGACCGAGACCGCAATTGCCCGGTAGCGATCGCATGTTACGGGTCCGGAAGACGTCTCGCACCATGCCTTTGGCCTTGTGCATGAAGAACTTGCGTTCCTGCTGCGTGACAATGCCCGCTGCATCCTGACCGCGATGCTGCAGCAGCAGCAAGGCGTCATAAATGAGCTGGTTAACTGGTGCGTTGCTGACAACGCCTACGATTCCGCACATTATGGTAAGTACTTTCCAAACTCTTTCGGTAACACAGGCTTCAAGCTGCCAAGCACGGTCAATGTAATATCGGCACCCACGGATTCCTGCCACCACGGACCAGTCTTTAGCGGCGTCATGCTGATGACCA
Source organism: uncultured beta proteobacterium (assembly GCA_963750815.1). Classification (GTDB taxonomy): domain Bacteria; phylum Pseudomonadota; class Gammaproteobacteria; order Burkholderiales; family Burkholderiaceae_C; genus Rhodoferax. Next base: position 1,657,609 of record CAVVRS010000002.1, on the reverse strand, counting down.
CCGCCCCCGCCAGCAAAAACAACACCCCCCGCAGCAAGCCAAACGCGGCGCCCAGCAGCCGGTCGACCGGCCGCAGACCGATGGCCGAAAAAAGCTTTTTTCCCAAGGTTGCCAGCAAACCGCCGACAAAAACCACGACCACAAAAACCAGTAAAAATCCTGCGGCGTAGCGAACTGCCTCACTGGCCCCGCTCATGGGTATCTTGCTGGCAACCGCAGGGGCATACCACTGGGCCAAAAAAAACGCTGCGAGCCAACCCAGTACCGATAGCACTTCATAAACCAAACCACGCCAGGCACCCAAGATCAGCGAGGCAAAAAGAACGGCCAAAAATATCCAGTCCAGCGTGGGCATTGGCTTGCGTCGGCTGCTAGAGCGTCAAAATTGTGGCGGGCAAGGCAAGCCTTCTAATTGCTTCTGCCGCCTTTTCCGCCTCCGCTTTGCCGGCAAATGGACCAACCCGGACCCTGATCCTGCGTCCCTCCCGGGTCTCAACCTCCTGCGTATAGGTTTTCATTCCGGCATGCTCCACCTTGAGACGAACTTCCCGTGCCCGGCCCAAATCAGCAAAAGCACCGACCTGAACCACAAACCGCCCGGCGCTGGCGTCTGCTTTGCTTTTGGTGTCGCTGCCTTCGGGCAGCAACTGGGCTTTGGCGGCCTCCGGCGCCTTATCAGGCGTGGGCAGCACTTTCGCGGCGGGCATATCTGGCAACACCGATTCTGCTTTAGCGACAATTTTGGGCGCTTCCGGGGCAACCGGTACTTGTGGCTCCGACTTTTGCACGGCAACAGGCTCTGGAATTCTCAGTGGCTTGACCTTGTTGCGGTCCGGGATCTCGATTGGTATGTCGACCGAAATAGGACGCGGCTGCTTGTCAAACAACAACGGAAAACCAATCACGCCGATCAGTACAAGCACCGCAGCACCCATCAGGCGATGCTTGGCCCGCCTGCGCATCGCCTCGATACTTTCGGGCTGAACGGGCGTGGCCGACTGCTCGTCGCCACTTTTTCGGAACTTGAAAAAAGCCATGTTTTGGGACTCAGGAGTTCAAATGTTTGGCATCAAGGCGGGGGACACCCTCCGCCAAAATGTCACCCACCGTGTAGAACGATCCAAAGACCACGATTCTATCAGCGGGGTCTGCCGCAGCGATGGCCAACTGCAGGGCCTGTCTGGGGTTAGCGCAGGTTAATGCCGTTGCCACTTTCCGGGTGTTTTGCGCCTGCCACTTGTCCAGCAAACTGGTGGCCGATTCAGCGCGGGGCGTCGGCAAATCAGTGAAATACCATTTATCAATCAAGGGATTCACCCTGGCCAGCATCCTTGTCAGGTCTTTGTCGGCCATCGCCCCAAAAATCGCGTGTGTCGTCGGGAAATACCCCATTGCATCCAGATTGGCAGCCAGCGCCGCCACAGAATGCGGGTTGTGCGCGACGTCCAGTACCAGCGTGGGCTGGCCGGGAATGATCTGAAAACGCCCCGGGAGCGTTACAAATGCCAGACCATTGCGCACGGCCTGCGCCGTGACCGGCAAACGTTGGCGCAGTGCCGCCAGGCATGCCAGCACACCCGCTGCGTTGACCAGTTGGTTGGCACCCCGCAGGGCCGGGTAGGCCAGACCGCTATAGCGGCGCCCGCGTCCGGCCCAGCCCCACTGCTGTTTATCACCCGACACATTGAAGTCAACGCCAAAACGCCACAGATCAGCATCAATCTCGATGGCATGGTCCAGCACACTTTGCGGTGGCATCGGATCGCTCACCACGACGGGCCGCCCGGTGCGCATGATGCCGGCCTTCTCAAAACCGATCGCCTCGCGGTTTGAGCCCAAAAATTCCATGTGATCGAGGTCTATGCTGGTAATCACGGCGCAATCGGGTTCAATGATGTTGACGGCGTCCAACCGCCCGCCCAGACCCACCTCGAGAATGGCCACGTCCAGCCTGGCACGTGACATCACATCCAGAATTGCCAAAGTCGAGAACTCAAAGTAGGTCAGCGAAATTTCTGCGTCATTGAGGCTTCTGGCGCTTTCTACACGGGCGAAGGCAGCTATTAAATCAATAGCATCAACCGATGCGCCGGAAAGTCTCAGGCGCTCTTCAAAACGCACCAGATGGGGCGATGTATAGGCGCCGGTACGGTAACCCGCGTGGTGCAGAATGGACTCCAGCATGGCGCAGGTGGAACCCTTGCCATTGGTACCAGCCACGATGATCACCGGGCAGGCAAAGTGCAACCCCATGCGTTGCGCCACCGCTTTGACCCGCTCCAGGCCCATATCGATACTTTTGGGGTGCAGCCGCTCACAATGCGCCAGCCATTCGTCAAGGGTTTGGGGTTGTGTATTCATGCAGACCACCATTGTCGCCGAGTGCGGCATGATGGGGCCATGAATACAGCCACCACTCTCTATGGCATCCCGCATTGCGACACCGTAAAAAAAGCCTGTGTCTGGCTCAGTGCGCAGGGCCAGAGCTACCAGTTTCATGATTTCAAAAAACAGGGGGTACCCGAGCTCCAACTCGACGCCTGGATCAAGGCGCTCGGCTGGGAGCCTCTGGTCAATACCCGTGGCACCACGTGGCGCCGTCTGGATGAAGCGGCAAGAGCCAGTGTGACCGACGCCGCCAGCGCGCGCGCCCTGATGCTGGCGCAGCCCAGCGTGATCAAGCGCCCGGTAGTGCAATGGGCCGATGGTCAGGTCACCGTGGGCTTTAACGAGCCGGCCTGGCGATCACGAATCAGCTAAACCGGCCAGAGTCGCCACGGTGTCCTTGGGATTGGGTCGCCTAAAATCGCCACTTACTCAAAACTGCACTGCGAACCTCATGGCCACCATTCTCCAAAACATCCCCGTCGGTCAGAAAGTCGGCATCGCCTTCTCGGGCGGCCTGGACACCAGCGCTGCGCTGCACTGGATGAAACTCAAGGGTGCTCTCCCCTACGCCTATACCGCCAACCTGGGCCAGCCCGACGAAGCTGACTACGACGAAATCCCGCGCAAAGCCATGCAATACGGTGCCGAACTGGCGCGTTTGATTGACTGCCGCAGCCAGCTGGCCGCAGAAGGCATTGCCGCCCTGCAAAGTGGCGCTTTTCATATCTCCACCGCCGGCGTCACCTATTTCAACACCACTCCGCTGGGCCGTGCCGTAACCGGCACCATGCTGGTCTCGGCCATGAAGGAAGATGATGTCAATATCTGGGGCGATGGCAGCACCTTCAAGGGCAACGACATTGAACGCTTCTACCGCTATGGCCTGCTCACCAACCCGTCCCTGAAAATCTACAAACCGTGGCTTGACCAGCTGTTTATTGACGAACTCGGCGGCCGCGCCGAGATGTTGGCCTTTATGACTCAGCACGGCTTCGGCTACAAGATGAGCGCCGAAAAGGCCTACTCTACCGACTCCAACATGCTGGGCGCGACCCACGAAGCCAAAGATCTGGAGCAACTCAATAGCGGCATGAAAATCGTGCAGCCCATCATGGGTGTGGCGTTCTGGAAAGACGAGGTGGAAGTCAAGCGCGAGCAGGTCACAGTTCGCTTTGCAGAAGGCCGCCCGGTGGCACTCAACGGCGTCGAATACCCCGACCTGGTGGCGCTGATTCTGGAAGCCAACCGCATTGGCGGACGCCACGGCCTGGGCATGAGCGACCAGATCGAAAACCGCATCATCGAAGCCAAGAGCCGCGGCATTTACGAGGCCCCCGGCCTGGCGCTGCTGTTTATTGCCTACGAGCGGCTGGTTACCGGCATCCACAACGAAGACACGATCGAGCAGTACCGCGACAACGGCCGCAAACTCGGTCGCCTGCTCTACCAGGGCCGCTGGTTCGACCCGCAAGCCATCATGCTGCGCGAAACGGCCCAGCGCTGGGTGGCACGCGCCATCACCGGGGAAGTAACCCTGGAACTGCGCCGTGGCAACGACTACTCGATCCTGAACACCACCTCCCCCAATCTGACCTATGCGGCCGAGCGCCTGAGCATGGAAAAAGTGGAAGACGCACCGTTCTCGCCGGCCGACCGCATTGGCCAGCTGACCATGCGCAACCTCGACATTGTGGACACGCGCGCCAAGCTGGGCATTTACGCCCAGGCCGGCTTGCTGTCGCTGGGCAAGGATGGGGACTTTTTAAAGCTTGGCGGTGGAAGTAGCCAATAGGTCGCTATCAGCTTATTTGGCGAGCGTCGCGTCGAGTGCGGCGGGGAGCCACACTCCAATCTCTGCAACCGCAATCAGCTGCCGACCGCTTGAAAATGGCTTACTTACGCCTGAGATATTCAGCTGCAATGGGTCGCAAGGCAGCGGGTGAAATACCGAGGGATTGCAGACCGGCACACAGTCCGGATGCAACGTTGTCCACCCGCATCGAATCCAGGTTGTCGCGGCTCATCAAGGGCTCGCCAGGGGCCAGCTCCATCAAGCCTGCCTGCAAGCGGCCCAGCCACTGCGGCAGCGCCAGCACCGGACGACCTCGCCCATCATTGATGCCACTGAGTTGCGCCGCTAACTGCACCAATTCACGCAGCGTGAATACATCCGGGCCACACAGTTCCAGAACCTGCGGTGCACTGGGCGCGCCCGGCCTGCTGGCACGCTCCAGGCTGCGCATGACTGCACTGGCCACATCCTCGACCCAAACCGGCTGAAAACGCGCGTCAGCACCGGCCAGCGGCATCACTGGCAACACCTTTTGCAGTCGGGCGAAGACGTTGAGAAACTTGTCCTGCGCACCAAAAATAACACTCGGTCGCAAAATCGTCAGGTCAAGCTCCGGCTCGTTGAGCAAAACGGCTGCCTTCATCAGCGCCGCCTCGCCTTGCCCCTTGCTGCGCAGGTACATGGAGGGCGCCGATTCGGGCTGAAGCGCGTTGGCCCCGATGGCGCTGACGTGCACCAGCCGCTTCACCGCTGCTGCCATGCAGGCTTGTGCCAGCTTCTGTGGCAACGTAATGTGGACCCGGTCAAACGCAGCCTGGTTACCGTGCAGAATGGCCACCAGATTCACTACCGACTCATGGCCAGCCACGGCTTGTTCCAGCGCCGCAGCGTCATGCACATCAAGCGCCAACACGGTTAGCAACGGTGAGCCGGGTAAATGGCGGGCATGGGTCTGGCTGCGGGTCGTAACAGTGACCTGAACGCCATGGCGTAGCAGCAATTCGCACAAGCGTGCACCCACAAAACCGGTGCCACCCAAAACAAGAACATTTTTCATGCGCTGATTTTGCACTTTGCAGCCAGTGCATTTCCACGCAGTGTCAAATGGCGCCGTGGAAAGACGCAGAAAAAACCGCTACCATGACGGCTTTTTCCAACCTCCCGGGTCCGCCATGAGTACTTCGAGCCTCGCCAACGTCACCGTCACCACCCAGGCCAGCGTCTACTTTGACGGCAAATGCGTCAGCCACGGCATCACACTGGCCGATGGCAGCCGGAAGACGGTTGGCGTGGTGTTGCCGGCAACCTTGACCTTCAACACCGGTGCGCCCGAAATCATGGAATGCGTGGCCGGTAGCTGTGAGTTCAAGCTGGCCGGCTCCGACGTGTGGGTAAAGTCCGTTGTCGGCGAAAAGTTCAGCATCCCCGGCAATTCCCGCTTTGAAATCAGGGTGTCAGAGGCGTATCACTACATCTGCCACTTTGGCTGAATTTCAGACAATCGCCGGTTCGGGCTCCAGCAAGATACCAAAGCGCTCGTAAACGCTGGTTTGAATCGCCCTGGCCAGGGTCATCACCTCGCCCCCGGTAGCACCCCCCCGGTTGACCAGCACCAGCGCCTGCTTTTCATAAACACCGGCGTTGCCGACCGACTTGCCCTTCCAGCCACAGGCGTCAATCAGCCAGCCAGCCGCCAGCTTGACCGAGCCATCAGCCAGGTGGTAGTACACAATTTTCGGGTCCCGAGCAATGATGTCGGCACATTGCTCGGGCGTGACGGTCGGGTTCTTGAAAAAACTTCCGGCGTTACCGATCACTTCAGGATCGGGTAATTTGGCACGGCGAATGTCACAAACCCATTGGTAAATCTGCAGTGCCGAAGGCTGTGCAATATTCACCTCACTCATCTTTCTCTCCAGATCCGCATAGCCCAATACTGCTTTCCATGGCTTGGGCAGGCAAAAACGCACCCGTGTAATGAGCGCCCGGCCGGCCAGCCCCAGGCTTGTGGAGGCGTGCTTGAATACCGAATCACGGTAACCAAAAGCACATTGGGCAGCATTGAGGGTAAAAACCTTTCCGGTTTCCAGATCGACAGCGTCTAGCGACTCAAACCGATCCTGCAGTTCGACGCCATAGGCACCTATGTTTTGCACCGGTGCTGCGCCGACGGTACCCGGAATCAGCGCCAGGTTTTCAAGCCCCGGATAGCCTTGCTGAAGCGTCCAGGTGACGAAATCGTGCCAGTTCTCCCCGGCACCGACCTCAATCGTCACGGCTTTGGCTGTTTCCTGGAGCAGTCGCCGCCCCATAATCTGGACTTTCAAAACCAGCGCTTTGACGTCCCCGGTGAGCACAATATTGCTGCCACCACCCAACACGAATTTTGGCGTTGCGCCCCATTTTTCGCTGGCTACAACGCTTTGCACATCGGCCTCGCTGGCGACCCGGACCAGAAAGTGCGCCTTGGCCACAATATGAAAGCTGTTGCAAGACTGGAGGGGGACGTTTTTCTCGATTAACATTGCTGCAATTCTCGCATCCGCCCTCACCCATGGGTTACCTTCCGGAAATTTGCCATGCCCTCCTTTGACACTGTTTGCGAAGCCAACCTGGTGGAAGTCAAAAACGCCGTCGATAACACGGCCAAGGAAATCGCCACACGCTTTGATTTCAAGGGCACGCCAGCCGCCATTGATATCAAGGAAAAAGACATTACGCTCATAGGTGATGCCGATTTTCAGCTCACCCAGATTGAGGACATTTTGCGCAGCAAACTGACAAAGCGCAACGTGGATGTGCGTTTTCTGGACAAAGGCGAAGTGCAGAAAATGGGCGGTGACAAGGTCAAACTGGTCATCAAAGTGCGCAACGGCATTGAAACCGAAATGTCCAAGAAGATTCAGCGTCTGCTAAAAGACAGCAAACTCAGGGTCCAGTCGGCCATTCAGGAAAGTAAACTACGGGTAACGGGGGCCAAGCGCGATGATCTGCAGGCGGCCATGGCCCTGATCAGAAAAGACATAACCGATGTGCCCTTGAGTTTTGACAATTTTCGCGACTGACCCATCATTGCTGTGACCGTGCAGAACGAAAACGAATACGAAGACTTGCTCGGCCTCTGGTCCGATCTGGAGTCGGGTCTGGGCATTATTCTTGGCAGCCCGGCCAGCATTCAGGAATTTGAGCAACGTGTCTGGCAGTACGACCGCTGGTTGCAGGAACTTCTCAGACGTGACCCGGACGTTGGTTTGTACCTGCTTTTTCAACTGGCCACCAATTCGCCCGTAGGCTATAGCGCCTCACACGCGCTGGTCAGTGCCGTACTGTGCCACCTGATCGCCGTAGAACTGGAACTGCCAAAAGTGGAGCGCGACGGCCTGGTGCACGCGGCCCTGACCATGAATGTCGCGATGACGGCCTTGCAGGATCAACTGACTGGACAAGTCGAGAGACCCTCCGTCCAGCAACTGGAAATAATTCGCGGCCACGCGGCCGAAGGCGCCCTGATGCTCGCCGATATGGGCGTGCTCGATGAACTTTGGCTCGGTACCATCCGTCTGCACCATGACGAAGACACTGAAAAAGACGAGTTGCGCGCAATGCCCGCTGTGACGCGGCTGGCCCGTATCCTGCGCGTGGTTGACCGCTACGCCGCCGTCATCAGTCCACGCAATTCCCGCGAAGGGCGCAGCGTCACCGATTCATTGCGCACCGTCATCGGCAGCATGAAGCAGCAGCAGGACGAGGTCGGTCATGCGCTGGTGCGCGCCGTCGGACTTTGCCCCCCAGGGACTTATGTTCGACTCGACAGCGCTGAAATAGCGGTAGTCATGCGCCGCAGCAGTCAGCCCAACATGCCTTACGTGGCCATTGTGATTGACGCCGAGGGTGGCGTGCTCAACCCGCCGCGCCTGCATCGAACCGCAACCAGCAGCCCCCGAATTAAATCAGCACTGGCCGCCTCGGCGGTTCGCGAGCACCTCAATCATCACCGCATTCTCCAACTCAGCGCCTACGCTGTGCTGCACCCCTAGATGCTCTTTTTTTTATAGCTTCCTGCGCAGGTTCCACTTGGCATGTAGACTATTTCAACCATTTTTGCAGGAATTTGGCGTGGCCGGTGTTGGGGTCAAGCTGGTAGTCGGCAAAGCCGACTCGCTGGTAGAGTTTGATAGCACCAGCATTGCCTGAAAGCACTTCCAGGGTGAGTTTGCAGGCACCTCGCTCAAGCGCGATTGTTTCAACCAGCGCCAGCATCTTTTCGGCAATTCGTTGACCCCGATAATCTGGCAGCACCACCACATCGTGCACATTGATCAGAGGTCGACAGGCGAAGGTGGAGAAGCCCTCGATGCAGTTCACCAGGCCAGCCGGCAGTTGACAGCCTGGGCCACCAAAGGCCAACACGCTAAAGGCCTGCGGGCGCGCGGCGAGTGCCGGCACCAGATGAGTTTTCGAGAATTCAGTCAACGGCTGGCCGCCGCCCATCGGGTCTCTGGCGTACGCGTCCAGCAGATAGACCACGGCATCCGAATGCGCGGGCTGACTGTAATCAGCACGGCAAATGCGCAGGGAGGAAGTGTCAATCATGGCGGGACCGAAATCGTGTTGGCAATTCGCTGGGCGCAATCCCTGGCCTGCCCGGCGTCGCGCGCCTCAACCATGACACGCACTAGCGGCTCGGTGCCGCTGGCGCGTATCAGCAGTCGGCCGCTGGCGCCCAGTTGCTTCTGCACCTTGCGGGTTTCATCGGCAAGTCCGGCACTGGCCTGCCAGTCCTGGCCGGGCTGCAGACGGACATTGATCAATGTTTGCGGAAAGAGAGTCACCGCAGCGAGCAGCTGCGCCATATTCTTGCCACTTCGCACACAGGCCTGCAAAATCTGCAACGCCGAAATCAGACCGTCACCGGTGGTGTGCTTGTCCAGGGCCAGCAGGTGCCCGGAGCCTTCACCGCCGAGCAGCCATTTACGTCTTTCAAGTTCCTCCAGCACGTAGCGGTCGCCGACCTGGGCACGTACAAACCCCACCCCACGCGCCTTCAGGGCAAGCTCTACCGCCATATTGGTCATCAGGGTACCCACTACGCCTGGCACGTGTTCGTCGCGCCCCAGACGGTCATCAACCATCAGGTAAAGCAGCTCGTCACCGTTGTACAGGCGACCCTCGGCATCGACCAGTTGCAGACGGTCCGCGTCGCCGTCAAGCGCCACACCAAAATCGGCCCGGTGGGACTTGACGGACGCCATCAACGCCTGCGGATGGGTCGCTCCCACCTCGTGATTGATGTTCAGGCCATCGGGCGCACAGCCGATGGCGATGACCTCAGCACCCAGTTCATGAAACACCTTGGGTGCAATGTGGTACGCCGCGCCATGCGCGGCATCAACCACGATCTTCATTCCCTTTAACGTCAGATCATTGGCAAAAGTGCTTTTGCAAAATTCAATATAGCGCCCGGCTGCGTCATCCAGACGGCGCGTGCGGCCCAGACTGGCCGAGTCAGCCCAAACTGGCGCGTCGTTCAATGCGGCCTCGACGTCATGCTCCCATGCATCAGACAACTTGCTGCCCTGGGCGCTGAAAAACTTGATGCCGTTATCCGAAAATACATTGTGGCTGGCACTGATAACCACTCCCAGTGAAGCCCGCTGCGCGCGCGTCAGATAAGCAACCCCCGGTGTTGGCAACGGCCCGAGCAGCACGACATCAACACCCGCCGAGTTAAAACCACTCTCCAGCGCGCTCTCGAGCATGTAGCCCGATATCCGCGTGTCCTTGCCAATCAGCACCGTCGGCCGGGTTTCAGATCGTTTCAGCACACGCCCGACGCAATGGGCAAGACGCAGCACAAAATCGGGCGTGATGGGAGCTTGCCCGACTGTGCCCCGAATACCGTCGGTGCCAAAATGTTTTCTGCTCATTTTTTCGTAGCCTTCAATTTGTTTGCCTGTCGACTATTTGTCGTAATGTGTTTGACAGCTTGATCGCCTGCACAGTTTCGTGCACATCATGCACGCGCACGATGGACGCACCGCGCTCCACCGCCAGCAAGGCAGCCGCCACACTGACAACCATGCGGTCATGAATCTCTGTCATGGTTGGCAAGCGGCCTGCCATGCCGGCAAGCGCCGCCAGTGATGATTTTCTGGACCAACCCGCCAGTACGGGATATCCCACTTCGAGCAATTCACCTTGCCGTGCCAGAAGCGCAAAGTTCTGCGCGGCTGTCTTGCCAAACCCGATACCCGGGTCGATCACGATACGACTCATTTCAACACCCATTGCCGCCAGTTCCTGCGTGCGGCGCTGTAAAAACGACAGGACCTGCGCCACAACATCACCTTCCATGGGCAGGGTCTGCATGGTCAAAGGTTCACGGTGCATATGCATCAGGCAGACGCCACAGCCAGGGTGTTGCGACACCACTTGCAGGCCGGCCGGCGCCGCAACGGTTGCATGCGGGTCGCGCCAGCGCAAGGACCAGATGTCGTTGATGATGTCGGCGCCGAGGTCCAGTACAGCCCGCATGACAGCCGGCTTGCAGGTGTCGACCGAGATGGGCACCCCCAGGCTGACCGCTTCGCGCACTACTGGCAACACCCGCGCCAGTTCTTCTTCCAGGCTGACCGGCTGAGCGCCCGGGCGCGACGATTCACCGCCAATATCGAGAATGTCGGCGCCATCACGAACAAGCTTTTCACAGTGCTGCAAAGCTGACGCCGCACCGGCATGCTGACCACCATCCGAGAAGGAGTCCGGCGTGACATTGACGATGCCCATGACTTTCGGGCGACTCAAATCAACAACAAATCGGCTGGTAGTCCACTGCATACGAATCAGATGTTTTAACAAAAACAAAACGGGGCCACTGAGCCCCGTTTCTCTCAAAAATACTGCGGTCAGGCAACGCTGGGGGCAGTATCCGTCTTCACGGCGGGCGGGCCACCGCTACTGCTGTCGCCACTCAAGGGCGGTATGCGCGGCGTCCAGTCTTTCGGTGGACGGGGCTCCTTGCCGGCCATGATATCGTCAAGCTGGTCGCTGTCTATGGTTTCCCACTCCAGCAAAGCCCTGACCATAGCGTGAATCTTGTCCTGATTGTCTTCAATGAGTTTACGGGCCTGCACATACTGCTGGTCAATGATGCGCCGCACCTCGGCGTCGACCTTTTGCATGGTCTGCTCACTCATGTTGGTGGTCTTGGTGACAGAGCGCCCCAGAAACACCTCGCCTTCGTTGTCGGCATAGACCATCGGACCCAGGGCATCGGTCATGCCGTATCGAGTCACCATGTCGCGCGCAATATGGGTGGCGCGTTCAAAGTCGTTGCTGGCACCAGTGGTCATTTGATTCATGAACACTTCCTCTGCGATGCGCCCCCCAAACAGCATGCTGATCTGGTGCAGCATGTATTCGCTGTCGTAGCTGTAGCGGTCCTGCGCCGGCAGGCTCATGGTGACACCTAGCGCGCGACCGCGTGGAATGATGGTGACCTTGTGAACCGGATCGCACTTGGACAGCATCTTTCCAATCAAGGCGTGCCCCGACTCGTGATAGGCCGTGTTCTTGCGTTCCGATTCTGGCATCACCATGCTCTTGCGCTCCGGGCCCATCAGGATCTTGTCTTTGGCTTTCTCGAAATCCTGCATTTCCACGGTGCGGGCACTTCGGCGTGCTGCCATCAAGGCCGCTTCATTGCACAAATTGGCCAGGTCGGCACCCGACATGCCCGGCGTGCCCCGTGCAATCACACCGGCATTGACGTCCTGTCCCAAAGGCACTTTGCGCATGTGGACATTAAGAATCTGTTCACGCCCGCGAATATCGGGCAGGGTAACGTAGACCTGCCGGTCAAAGCGTCCGGGCCGCAATAGCGCTGCGTCCAGGATGTCGGGGCGATTGGTAGCCGCCACAACGATCACGCCGACGTTCGTCTCAAAACCGTCCATCTCGACCAGCATCTGGTTGAGGGTTTGCTCGCGCTCGTCATTGCCACCTCCCAAACCAGCACCACGCTGTCGACCGACAGCATCAATTTCATCAATAAAGATAATGCAAGGCGCATTTTTCTTCGCGTTGTCAAACATGTCCCGTACACGTGCCGCACCGACACCGACAAACATTTCAACGAAATCCGACCCCGAAATCGAAAAGAAGGGCACCTTGGCCTCACCGGCAATGCCTTTGGCCAACAAGGTCTTGCCGGTGCCGGGCGGGCCAACCAGCAACAAGCCCCGGGGAATGCGGCCGCCGAGCTTCTGGAATTTTGCCGGGTCTTTCAGAAAATCCACCACCTCTTTGACTTCTTCCTTGGCCTCATCGCAGCCGGCAACATCAGCAAACGTGACCTGATTGGTGTTTTCATCCAACATGCGCGCTTTGCTCTTGCCAAAGCTGAAAGCACCACCCTTGCCACCGCCCTGCATCTGACGCATGAAATAAACCCAGACACCAATGAGCAACAGCATGGGACCCCAACTGACCAGCAGGGTCATGAGGAGCGACCCTTCTTCACGGGCCTTGACATCGAACTTGACCCCGTTGGCGATCAAGTCACCGACCAGCCCGCGGTCGAGGTACGTGGCGGTGGTTCTGACTTTGCGGTCGTCGTTGGTGACCGCAATAATTTCAGTACCGCCCTGCCCCTCCTGAATGATGGCACTCTTGATGCGCTTGCCCCGAACTTCTTCCAGAAAATCGGAGTAGCCCAGATAACCGGCGCCCGCAGGGCCGCGCGTATCAAACTGTTTGAACACCGTAAACAGTACCAGGGCGATGACCAGCCAAACGGCAATTTTCGAGAACCACTGATTATTCAAGCGAGGCTCCAATATGGGCGCAAATAAGAACACATAGACAGTTGGGCGCTATTTTAGGCGTTTCAAGGTGTGCCGACCTCGAGTATCGGATTTTCAGCCCTTTGTCAATGAAGGACTCACGGCAGCTTCAAGCCCACGCCGACCAGAAACGTTTCCGAAGATTTGTCTCGCGAAGCCTTTGGTTTCAGCGGTTTGACCAGCAGAAAGCTCTCTCTGAAGCGCTTCACCAGCTGATCATAGGCGCCGCCATGAAAGACTTTGGCCACCAGGGCACCCTGCGGCTTCATGTAATGCCGGGCGAAGTCCAGCGCCAATTCAACCAGGTTTTCAATCTGCGCCGTGTCCGACGACGCAATACCCGACAGATTGGGTGCCATGTCTGACACCACCACATCGGCCAGGCGCCCCTTCATTTCGTCAGCCAGACGCCGCAAAACCTCCGGTTCGCGAAAATCACCCTGCAAAAAGACAACACCTTCGATCGGCTCCATGGGCAAAATATCCAGGGCGATGATGGCACCGTTGAGGTCTCCCGCCGCCGCGCCACCGGCAGTTGCCGTTTTGGGCGACATTTTGCGGCGCACGTACTGGCTCCACGCGCCAGGGGTCGAACCCAGATCCACCACCAGGTGACCCGGCTTGATCAGGTGCAGCGTCTCATCTATTTCCTTCAGTTTGTAGGCGGCCCGGGCCCGGTAGCCTTCCAGCTTGGCCTGCTTGACGTAAGGGTCGTTGACGTGGTCATTGATCCACGCGCGATTGACTTTGCTGCTTTTTGCTTTGACTTTCATTTGCACCTTCGTGACCGATAATACTGCCATGCCCCAAATACACTTGACCCCTGCGCAGCGCAAAGAACATCGCGCTGCGGCGCATCACCTTGACCCGGTTGTCATGGTCGGCGCTGACGGACTCAGCGCGGCTGTAAAGAAAGAAGCTGACGCCGCCCTGAATGCCCACGGACTGATCAAGGTGCGCGTCTTTGCCGACGACCGCTCCGCGCGTGAAACCATGTTCCAAGCGCTGGCCGACGAACTCAGCGCGGCGCCGATTCAGCATATCGGCAAACTGCTGGTGCTGTGGCGCCCCCTGCCAGAGCGGGAAAAAACGGTTGACGAAGACCGCATGCCTGGTCCACGCGATTTCAAAGTGCTCAAGTACAGCAAGCGCGGTGGCCAGCGCCCCGAAGTAAAAACTCTGCGGGTGCTGGGCAACCAGCGGTTAACCGCAGGCGGTCAGGTCAAGCGTTCCAAGCCCAGACAGATCAGCATCAAGAAACAAAGTCAATCCTGAGGCCTTGCCGGACAGGCCGGCACACTTCAGCGCAGCGCAACCGCCGTCCTGTCTTCGGCTGGTCAACTTTCCGGCGTCCGGCCGGTCACCTTCCAGAACAGCATCGCCGCGCACAGCCACTGGAGCACAAACATGGCACTACCCACGCCATGCCACAGGCGCAAATTTTCCCGCGCCACAATGCGCGGCGCTATTGCAAACTCTGACAAGAGCGCCAGCAACATGCCGCCTACTATGAAAATAATAGCTGCCTGCGCAATGGGGACGGGCTCTTGAGGTCGATTTGACCTTGATATTACGAGTAACAGCAAGGCACACCCGCAAGACAGCCAGGTCTGCGCCGTGAACAGTTTGGCTGCCATGGCGCCAGCCATGGCAGGCGTTGGCAGGTGCGCAAACAGCAAAGGCACCACCAGAAAACCAATCAGGCTCAAGCTTGCCCACCACAGCGCGGCAACCCAGAGCGGCAGGCGCGACATCATCCTAGAGGTAGCGGACCGCCACCACCTCATAGTGTTTGACGCCGCCAGGGGCCTGCACTTCAGCCGTGTCACCTTCTGACTTGCCAATCAGGGCCCGGGCAATCGGGCTGCCAATGTTCACCAGGCCGAGTTTGATATCGGCTTCGTCTTCGCCGACGATCTGGTAGGTCACCGAATCGCCTGAGTCTTCATCTTCGAGCTTCACCGTGGCGCCAAAAACCACCCGGCCATCGGCGTTGAGTTGCGCCGGATCAATGATCTGGCAAACCGACAACTTGCCTTCAATTTCCTGAATCCGTCCTTCGATGAAGCCCTGGCGATCTTTGGCAACTTCATACTCTGCGTTTTCACTCAGGTCACCCTGGGCGCGCGCTTCGGCGATGGCGTTGATCACCCAGGGACGATCTACCGTCTTGAGTTTGTGCAGCTCGATCTTGAGCTTTTCAGCGCCGCGCTTGGTAATGGGAATGGTAGCCACGTGGTGCTCCGTTAGAGGTTACACAAAAGGAAACCGCCGAGCGTTGCCGATCGGCGGTGGCCCCGATTATGCCGTGATTGTCAGCGCGACATCACGCAGCAGCCAGCTGTGCATGCATTTCCTGCACAGAAATCACGTCCAGATGGTCCCTGTGCTGCATCCCCTGCACCGCGGCCTCGGCGCCAGCGATGGTGGTGAACGTGGTGACCCGTGCCAGCAGAGCCGACGTACGAATCTGCCGCGAGTCGGCAATCGCGTTGCGGCGCTCCTCAACGGTATGAATTACCAGGGCAATTTCGTTGTTTTTGATCATGTCAACAATGTGGGGCCGCCCTTCCGTCACCTTGTTGACCACGCCACACGGCACACCGGCCTCGGCAATTGCGGCAGCCGTGCCCTTGGTGGCGACCACCACAAAATCCATCGCCGTCAGCGCCCGGGCGACCTCGACAGCGCGCAACTTGTCATTGGTTCTGGCGGAAATAAACACTTTGCCGGCGCGCGGCAGTTTGGTGCCGGCACCCATTTGCGACTTCACAAAAGCCTCGCCAAAGGTTTTCCCGACGCCCATCACCTCGCCGGTTGATTTCATCTCGGGGCCCAGTATCGTGTCGACGCCCGGAAATTTGACAAATGGAAACACCGCTTCCTTCACACTGAAGTAGGGCGGCGTCACCTCATCGCCGATGCCTTGTGACGCGAGTGACTGGCCGACCATGCAGCGCGCTGCGACTTTGGCCAGTTGAATGCCGGTGGCCTTGCTGACAAATGGAACGGTGCGGGAGGCCCGTGGATTGACCTCCAGCACATAGATCACGTCTTTTCCTTCAATATTCTGGATCGCAAACTGAACATTCATCAGACCTACGACATTAAGCGCGCTGGCCATGGCAGCGGTTTGGCGCTTGATCTCCAGGACCGTTTCAGGGCTCAAGCTGTAGGGAGGCAGCGAGCAGGCCGAGTCGCCGCTATGCACGCCCGCCTGTTCGATGTGCTCCATCACACCCCCAATAAAAGTGCGCCCCTCTTCACCCCCCGAACCGGCGTCGCGCAGGCAATCGACGTCACACTCGATCGCATCGTTGAGGAAACGGTCGAGCAGCACCGGCGAGTCGTGACTGACCTTGACCGCTTCGCGCATGTAGCGCTCAAGATCGCGCTGCTCGTGGACAATTTCCATGGCCCGTCCGCCCAGCACATAACTGGGTCGCACTACCAGCGGATAACCCAAAGCCGACGCCTTTTCCAGCGCTTCGGGCTCGGTCCTGGCGGTGGCGTTGGACGGCTGGCGCAGGCCCAGCGTGTGCAGCAGTTTCTGGAAGCGCTCGCGATCTTCCGCTGCATCAATCATGTCCGGCGACGTGCCAATGATGGGCACGCCATTGGCTTCCAGATCGAGCGCCAGTTTCAACGGCGTCTGGCCCCCGTATTGCACGATTACACCCAGCGGCTTTTCCTTGTCCACAATCTCAAGCACGTCCTCCAGCGTCACCGGCTCAAAATACAGGCGGTCCGAAGTGTCGTAATCGGTCGAAACTGTCTCCGGGTTGCAGTTGACCATGATGGTCTCATAGCCATCCTCGCGCAACGCCAGCGCAGCATGCACGCAGCAGTAATCAAACTCGATGCCCTGCCCGATCCGGTTCGGCCCGCCGCCCAGCACCATTATTTTTTTTCTGCTGGTGGGCATCGCTTCACACTCGGAGCCCTCGGACTCGTAAGTTGAATACAGGTATGCCGTGGTCGTGGAAAACTCGGCGGCACAGGTGTCGACCCTTTTATAGACCGGACGCACACCCAGCGCACGACGCTTCTCCCGAATGGCGGTATCGGTGGTTTTGAACTGGCGTGCCAGGCGACGGTCCGAAAAGCCTTTTTGCTTCAGGGCGCGCAGCGTGGCCGCATCGATGCTGTCCAGCGCCGAGCCGCTGGCAGGTAGTGGCAGCCGCTCAATTTCCAGTTCAATCTTCACGATCTGCTCGATTTGCACCAAAAACCAGCGGTCGATTTTTGTCAGGGCAAACACTTCGTCCACGCTCCAGCCGGCGGCAAACGCATCGCCCACATACCAGATTCGCTCCGGGCCTGGTTCGCCAAGTTCTTTCTCGAGCACTTCCCGGTCCTGCGTCTTTTCATTCATGCCATCGACACCCACTTCCAGTCCGCGCAAGGCCTTCTGAAACGACTCCTGAAAGGTCCGGCCAATAGCCATGACTTCACCTACCGACTTCATCTGGGTGGTCAGACGACTGTCGGCAGCAGGGAATTTTTCGAACGCAAAACGCGGGATTTTGGTGACTACATAATCAATACTGGGTTCAAAACTGGCCGGCGTGGCACCGCCTGTGATGTCATTGCGCAGCTCATCGAGTGTGTAGCCGACCGCCAGCTTGGCCGCGATCTTGGCAATCGGAAAGCCGGTTGCTTTGGAGGCCAGCGCCGAGGAGCGCGAAACGCGCGGGTTCATCTCGATCACTACCATGCGGCCGTCAACCGGGTTGATGGCAAATTGAACGTTCGATCCACCCGTGTCGACGCCAATTTCGCGCAATACGGCCAGGCTGGCATTACGCAGGATCTGGTACTCCTTGTCAGTCAGCGTCTGCGCTGGCGCCACCGTGATGGAGTCACCGGTGTGCACTCCCATCGGATCCAGATTCTCGATCGAGCAGATGATGATGCAGTTGTTGGCCCTGTCACGCACCACTTCCATCTCGAACTCTTTCCAGCCAAGCAACGACTCTTCAATCAGCAGTTCATTGGTCGGCGAGGCCTCCAGGCCGCGCTTGCAGATCGCCTCAAACTCTTCCGAGTTATAGGCGATGCCACCGCCGGTGCCCCCCAGCGTGAAACTGGGGCGAATGACCGTCGGGAAGCCGAGTGTCTTCTGCACGGTCCAGGCATCCGTCATGCTGTGCGCAATACCGGAGCGCGCCGAGCCCAGACCAATTTTGGTCATGGCATCCTTGAATTTCAGCCGGTCTTCGGCCTTGTCGATGGCCTCGGGGCTGGCGCCTATCAATTCGACCTGGTATTTTTTGAGGACACCGTGGTGCCACAAGTCGAGCGCGCAATTCAGCGCGGTCTGGCCGCCCATGGTCGGCAGGATGGCGTCCGGACGCTCCCGGGCGATGATCTTCTCGACCGTCTGCCAGGTAATCGGCTCGATGTAAGTCACATCGGCGGTCGCCGGGTCGGTCATGATGGTGGCCGGGTTGCTGTTGATCAGAATGACTTTGAAGCCCTCCTCGCGCAGGGCTTTGCAGGCTTGCACGCCGGAGTAGTCAAACTCGCACGCCTGGCCGATGATGATCGGTCCGGCGCCAATGATGAGAATGGATTTGATATCGGTGCGCTTAGGCATTTTTGCTCCCGCAGGACCGCTCCAGGGGAGCAATGACCCCCGTGGGGGGCAGAAAAACGGCGAAGCCGTGACTATGCAGGCTCATTGCCTTGTCTCCATCAGCGCGGTGAAGCGGTCAAACAAATAGGCAATGTCATGCGGGCCGGGCGAAGCTTCCGGGTGGCCCTGAAAACAAAACGCCGGCCGGTCGGTGCGCTGCAGGCCCTGCAGTGTGCCGTCAAACAGGCTGATGTGCGTAGCGCGCAGATTGGCCGGCAACGTCTTTTCATCCACGGCAAAACCATGGTTCTGGCTGGTAATGCTGACGCGGCCGCTATCCAGATCTTTCACCGGATGGTTGGCGCCATGATGGCCAAACTTCATCTTGAAAGTCCTGGCACCACTGGCCAGCGCCATAATCTGGTGCCCCAGACAGATGCCAAAGGTCGGCAGGCCCGATTCAATCAATTCGGCGACGGCGGCGATGGCGTAGTCGCACGGCTGCGGGTCACCCGGACCGTTGCTCAGGAAGATGCCATCGGGTTGGAGTGCCAGGGCATCGGCGGCAGAGGTCTGTGCCGGCACCACGGTGACCCGGCAACCCCGTTCGGCCAGCATGCGCAGAATGTTGAACTTGATACCGAAGTCGTACGCGACGACATGCCACTGCGGGCTGGTCTGCTCGCCGTAGCCGGGTTTGCCGGCCAGTTGCGGGTGCCTCAGTTGCCATTCGGTTTGCGACCACCGGTAGACAGCCTGCGTCGATACCACCCTGGCCAGATCAGTGCCCGCCATGCCAGGCGCAGAACGTGCCAGCGCCAGTGCCCGCTCAACCTCGGCCGGCGTCACGGACTGGCCATCGGTCAGCGCCAGAATGCAGCCGTTTTGCGCACCCAGCGTGCGCAAGTGGCGCGTCAACTGACGCGTATCCAGGTTGGCGATGGCAACCGTTTTCTGCTGCACCAGGTACTGCGACAGCGTCATGCTGGCGCGAAAATTGGACGCTATCAGCGGTACATCCTTGACAATCAGTCCGGCCGCATGCACTTTGGCCGCCTCGACATCCTGCGCGTTGATACCGTAGTTGCCAACATGCGGGTAAGTCAGCGTGACAATTTGCTGGCAGTAGCTCGGGTCTGTGAGGATTTCCTGGTAACCGGTCATGGCGGTGTTGAACACCACCTCGCCGACGGTGGAGCCAGCGGCTCCGATGGAATGGCCCACAAACACCGTACCGTCTGCGAGCGCCAGAATGGCAGGGGGAAAATTTCCCTGTAAAGACAAAAGCACTGGGATCTCCGGATGGGTTTTCGGGTACGCCCAAACGCGCTCAAGACGCAAATCCTGGCTGGTTTTTATGGGGAAATTGGCTCGAGAAGGCTCCAGGCGTACCGCTTGCGGTGAAGCGCCCCATTATAGCTGAGGGGTCGGCTCGCGCAGGGTCGCGCGGCCCCGCAACAGCCGGCAACGCTCACGCCGCAATCCGTCCTGAGGCGCTGGCATGCAGGCAGACGGCGGCGGCGGCGGCGACGTTGAGCGACTCCTCGCCGCCCGGCTGGGCAATGCGCACATGCAGCCGGGCCAACGCTTCCAGTTCCGCGCAGACGCCCTGCCCTTCATGCCCCAGGGCCCATGCACAGGGCGCTGGCAGCTCTCTATTTTGTAGTGCCTGGTGCAAATACGAGCCCCGGTGCGAACTGGTAACGATGATGGGAAGCGCCAGCGCAATCAGGTCAGGCACAGTGGCACCCTCGATCAGTTGCAGGCCCCAGTGGGCCCCCATGCCGGCACGCAGCACTTTGGCGCTCCAGAGTGCGGCCGTCCCCTTCAGCGCAATAACCTGTTTGAAACCAAACGCTGACGCACTGCGCAGAATGGAGCCAACGTTGCCGGCGTCCTGCACACGGTCCAGAATGACGCTGGCCTCGGTTGAGCGCAAAACAGCGTCCGGTGGCAAGGCAAACACAAAACCCATGGCGCCAGGCGATTCCAGGGCACTCATTTCGTCGAAAAACGGATCTGGAATTACTATATTTTTAATAGCTGCCTGCGCATACTGCACGGGGGCTAGAGGCCAAAATGACTCTGAAAATACGGCAATAACGGGGGCCACGCCACGTGCCAGCGCGGCACGGCACAAATGCTCTCCTTCGACCCAAAACCGACCCTGTTTGCGGTAGGCCGTACTGTCCTGCGACAGACGCCGCAAGTCCTTGAGAAATGCGTTGTCGCGCGAACTGATGCGTTGCGCTGCTGGCGGGGTCACGGCGTCACCCGGTGCAGGAGTTCAGCGACCGGCCGGAAGGTTTTGCGATGCTGCGGACAGGGCCCATGCGCACGCAGAGCCGCCAGATGCTCGGCCGTGCCGTAACCTTTGTGCCGCGCAAAGCCGTATTGCGGAAACTGCTGGTCGTACTCGGCACACCACCGGTCGCGGTGCACTTTGGCAAGAATGGAGGCGGCAGAAATGGCCGGTACCGTTGCGTCACCCTTGACAATGGCCTGCGCCAGCACATCGAGCAGTGGCAGGCGGTTGCCATCAACCAGCACCTTGACCGGTTTCAGACGCAGCCCCGCAACCGCCCGACGCATGGCCAGCAATGTTGCCTGCAGAATATTGAGCTGCTCAATTTCTTCCACGCTGGCTTGTGCGATCGAGCAGCACAAGGCTTTGGCGCGGATCTGGTCGAACAGCTTGTCGCGGCGCAGCGCGGTGAGTATTTTGGAATCGGCCAGGCCCTTGATCGGCTGTCTGTCATCGAGAATGACCGCGGCCGCCACCACCGGCCCGGCCAATGGACCACGCCCGGCCTCGTCAACGCCGGCGATCAGACCGGGGACGTCCCAGATCAGCGTGGCTTGCTGCAAGGTGGCTTGCCTAGTCATGGAGGACTTGCTCGATTGCATCGGCCGCCAGTCGGGGGGTATCGCGCAGCAGCTGTTCATGCAGCGCGGTGAATCGTTGCTGCAAGGCGGTTATTTTTTCCGGTGCGTCGAACCAGGCCAGCACCGCCTGCGCCAGCGCCGCCGGTGTGGCGGCGTCCTGCAACAACTCCGGCACGACAAATTCCCGGCAAAGAATGTTGGGCAGGCCGACCCAGGGCTGCAATTGTTTACGCCGCATGACCAGCCACGACAGCCAGCTCATGTGATAGGCGATCACCATGGGCCGCTTGAACAAGGCGGCTTCCAGGGTCGCAGTGCCGCTGGCCAGCAGCGTCACATCGCAGGCCGCCAGCACCTTGTGCGACTGCCCCCCGATGATTTGCACATGTCCGGAGAAACCGCTGCGGTGCGCTGCCTTCTCGATTTCGGCCTTCAGGGCCGGTACTGCCGGCACGATGAATTTGATCGCTGTACGCGCCTGCTGCACAATTTCTGCAGCCTGAAAGAACCTTAACGCAAGGTGACTGATTTCAGATTTCCGGCTGCCGGGAAGCAGCGCCACCACCTGATCGGAATCTGCCAGCCCGAGGGCCGCACGCGCCGCCGCGCGGTCTGACACCCGCGGAATGACCCCGGCCAGCGGATGACCGACATAAGTGGCCGCTATCCCGTGCTGCGCGAGCAGCTCGGGCTCAAAGGGAAAAATGCAAAGCACATGGTCAACGCTGCGGCGTATTTTTTCAATCCGCTCGGGCCGCCAGGCCCAAACCGAGGGCGACACAAAATGCACGGTCTTGATGCCCTGCGCTTTCAGGGCGGCTTCCAGGTCCAGATTGAAGTCAGGCGCATCGACGCCGATAAACACCTCCGGGCGTTGCTGCAACAAGCGGTGTTTGAGTCGTTCGCGAATGCCAAAAATCTCCCGATAGCGTCGCAACACCTCCCAGCCGTAGCCGTGTACCGACAATTTGTCGTGCGCCCACCACGCCTCAAAACCGCGAGCCCTCATTTGCGGGCCACCAATGCCCACGGCAGTCAATGCCGGCCAGCGCTCCCGGAGTCCGTCGAGCAACACACCAGCCAGCAGATCGCCTGAAGTTTCGCCGGCCACCATGCCGATCTTCATGCTAGCGCACGATGCCGCGCTGGACTGATGCCTGTTCCAAAAACGAGAGCATGGTCTCGATATCCGGGGCTGACAGGGGATTTGCCTGAATCATTTCGGCAATGCGCGCCCGGGCCGCCTGCAAGGTCAAGCCTTCGCGGTAAAGCGCCTTGTGCATGGCTTTCACCACGACCAGCCGCCCGGAGCTGAAGTCGCGCCGACGCAGACCGACACTGTTGACACCCCGTACCGCAAGCGGATTGCCGTCAACCAGCATGAACGGCGGCACGTCCTGCGCGACGGCACTGGCAAAACCCACCATGGCGTATGCCCCGACCTTGACAAACTGGTGAATGCCGACCAGCCCGCCCACCGTCACCCAATCGGCCAGGTGGACATGCCCGGCCAGCGTCGTGTTGTTGGCCAGCGTGGTGTGGTCATCGACGCGGCAGTCGTGCGCGATGTGGGTGTAGGCCATGATCCAGTTGTGGTTGCCCACACGGGTCACGCCACCGGCAGCGGGAACGCCCACACTGAAGGTGCAAAACTCGCGGATCGTGTTGTCGTCACCGATGACAAGCTCGGTTGGCTCACCGGCATATTTTTTGTCCTGCGGAACGGCTCCCAGAGAATTGAACTGGAATATGCGGTTATTGCGCCCGATGTGGGTACGCCCTTCAATCACGCAGTGGGCAGCAATCGTGGTACCGGCTGCAATCGTGACGTGCGGACCAATAATTGAGTAGGGACCCACCGTTACCGAACTGTCGAGTTCGGCGCCGGCATCAACAATAGCGGTGCTGTGAATCGCTGTCACGGGTCAGCCCTTTATTTGATAGTGCGCATGGCACAGGTCAGCTCGGCTTCCACGGCGAGTTCTCCGGCCACCGAGGCGCGCACCTTGAACTTGAAAATGCCGGCTTTCATGCGCAGCAACTGAGCCTCCAGGATCAACTGGTCGCCAGGCTCGACCGGACGCTTGAAGCGCGCACCATCAATACCGGCAAAGTAGTAAATCATCTGATCGTTGGGTGACGCATCAAGGGCGTCAAACGACAGCAGGGCAGCAGCCTGTGCCAGGGCTTCGAGCATCAATACGCCTGGCATGACCGGTCGGTGCGGAAAATGACCTTCAAAAAAAGGTTCATTGATGGTGACGTTTTTCAACGCCTTGATGCTTTTCCCCTTGTCCAGTTCGAGTACCCGGTCAACCAGCAAAAACGGGTAACGGTGCGGCAACTGTTTAAGAATTTTATGAATGTCCATCAATCGCTTCAATTGGTTGGGGACAGGGCTTGCACACTTCGTGTCGCTAGGGACTGCCCTGCAAGGTGGTTAGTTTATCTTCCAGCGCACGAATCCGGTCGCGCAAGCTGTGCAGCTGCTTGAGGGAAGCCGCATTTTTTTCCCAAGCCGCATTGTCGTCGAGTGGAAACATTCCCGTGTAATGACCGGCTTTGCGGATCGAGCGTGTTACGACCGTGGCGGCCGAGATGTTGACCCCGTCGGCCAGCGCCAGATGCCCCAGTACGATGGCGCCACCGCCCAGGGTGCAATGGTTGCCAATGACGGCACTTCCTGCCACACCCACACAGCCCGCCAGAGCCGAGTGCCTGCCGATGCGCACGTTGTGGCCAATCTGTATCAGATTGTCGAGCTTGACACCGTCCTCAATCACGGTGTCCTGCAAGGCTCCGCGATCAATACAGGTATTGGCCCCAATCTCGACATCGTTGCCAATGCGCACGGCACCGAGTTGCTCTATCTTTTCCCAGGCTCCCGCATTCGGGGCAAAACCGAAACCATCGGCACCTATGACGACACCAGCATGCAACAGACAGCGTTCCCCAATGACACAGTCTTCACCAACACTGACACGGGACTTGAGCACGGTGTCGGCGCCGACGTGGGCACCGCGTTCAATCACGCACAAGGGGCCGACGCGGGCACGGGGATGAACAAAAGCCGCCGGATCAATAACGGCGCTGGGATGCAGCAATGGACTGACCGGTTGCGGCAGACTCTTTTTCCAGAGCTGCGTCACGCGGGCAAAATAAAGATACGGCTGATCGGACACAATGCAGGCCCCACGCAGCAAGGCAAGCTCACGCATCTGCGGGCTCACAATCACACAGGCCGCTTTCGACGCGCTCAGCTGACTCTGGTACCTCGGGTTGCTGAGGAAACTCAAATGGCGGCCGCTTGCGCCCTCCAGCGGTGCCAGCCCCTCAATGGTGAAACCGGCGTCGCCATGCAGCTCGCCCCCCAGCACTTCAACAATTGAACCCAGACATATGCCCACTCTTCACATGCCCTGGGCGCCTTATTTGACGCTGCCTGAATTTAACGTCTTGATGACCTTGTCAGTGATGTCATGTTTGGGATTGACATAAACCGCTTCCTGCAGAACGAGGTCATATTTTTCTGCTTCAGCCACCTGCTTCACCACCTTGTTGGCGCGCTCCAGCACTTGTTGCAATTCCTCATTTTTTCTGGAGTTGAGATCTTCCTGGAACTCACGGCGCTTGCGCTGAAACTCACGATCCTGATCAACCAGCTGCTTCTGGCGCGTTGTGCGTTGCGCCTCCGGCATTGTCGGCGCTTCCCGCTCGAACTTGTCAACCGCCGACTTCAGCGTCGCCCCCAGATCAACAATTTCCTTCTCGCGCTTGGAAAACTCCTGCTCAAGCTTGAGTTGCGCGGACTTGGCCGTGCTGGCTTCCTTGAAAATCCGGTCCGTGCTGACAAAGCCTATACGGAACTCTTGCGATTGTGCTTGCGTCGTGACAAACACAGCACCCAGCAACAGGCTGTTGCAGCATCCACTAAAAAATTTGTTCATTAGAAGTTGGTCCCAATCTGAAATTGCATACTCTGTATTTTATCGCCATCGAATTTCTTGATCGGTTTGGCGAACGCCAGTCGCAGTGGACCCATCGGCGATATCCAGCTGACGCCGACGCCGACGGAGGAACGCAGGCTATTGGCATTTTCGTTTTTCGCGTCGGGCCCGGCTATCCCGCCAATATCGAAAAACCCGTACATCCTCAATGTGCGGTCATTGCCCGACCCGGGGAACGGGGAAAGCACCTCGGCATTCAGGTTGAATTTTCTGGACCCGCCGACTGAAGTTCCATTCGCATCCTGTGGTCCCAAACTGCCCTGCTCAAAACCACGCACAGAGCCCAGTCCACCACCAAAAAACTTCTTGAACACCGGAAATGTGCGGTCGCCCGGCGCGGTTCCCAAACCGACTTCGGTATTGAAGGCAACCGTGATTTGCTTGGTGAGAGGAACAAATTCCTGAAATTGGTACGTTGAACGCAGATAACGGGCCTCACCGGCGACCGACCACTCGGCATAAGCGCGTTGATAGCGGCCAGAGTTGGGCGACACAGCACTGTCGCGACTGTCACGGGCCCAACCCACCGTCAACGGCACCGCCAGGCTGTCATAGCCGTACAGATTGGCATAAGCCATATACGAGGCTGGCAAGGCAGTCCCCGGGACAATACTGGTCTTCTCAAGACCGGCACCAAAAAACACTGTATCGGTTTCGGTAAATGGCACACCAAATCGCAAACTGCCGCCCGAAGCGACCAATTGATAGTAGTTTTGATCCTGGTACGGACTGGTGGTTTTGTGATAAACGTCAATGGTTCGGGACACGCCATCGACGGTAAAGTACGGGTCGGTCGTGTTGAATACGAGAACCCGATTGATCTTGCTGGTGTTGACCTGCACCCCCAGCGAGTTGCCCGAGCCGAATGCATTGTCCTGCTTCAGGCCAAACGAGAATCCGAGGCCGTCGGCACTGGAATAACCCGCCCCCAGCGTCAGGCTTCCAGTTGGTTTGTCGACCACCGTAATGGTCAGATCGACCTGGTCGACAGAGCCAGGAACCTCCTGCGTCTCAATACCGACCTCCTTGAAGTAACCCAGTCGATCGACCCGGTCACGGGACAGGCGAATCTTGTCGCCGTCATACCATGAGGACTCAAACTGGCGAAACTCCCGGCGCACGACGATGTCACGCGTGCGGCTGTTGCCAACAACATTGATCTTGCGAACGTAGGCCCGACGCGACGGGTCCGCCTGCAGGACCAGTGCCACACGATTGTTGTCATGATCAATCTCGGGACGCGCTTCAACCCGCGCAAAGGCAAACCCGAAATTTCCGAAATAGTCAGTGAACGCCTTCGATGTCCGGGCCACCTCATCGGCGTTATAGGCCTGCCCGGGCCGGATCGTTACCAGCGACTTGAATTCGTCGTCCTTGCCCAGAAAATTTCCTTCCAGCTTGACGCCACTGACCACAAAGCGGGCCCCCTCGGAAATATTGATGGTGATGGCAATGTCCGTTTTGTTGGGCAAAATTGCAACCTGCGTTGAGTCCACCTTGAACTCAAGATAGCCCCGTGTCAAATAGTAAGACCGCAACGATTCAATGTCGGCATTGAGTTTGGCACGCGAATAACGATCCGATTTTGTGTACCAGCTCAGCCAGCCACCGGTATCAAGATCAAACAAGCCACGCAAGGTTGATTCGCTGAAGGTCTGGTTGCCGACAATTCGAATTTCACTGATTTTGGCTGGTTCTCCTTCAACCACGGTAAAGGTCAGGTTGACCCGGTTGCGCTCAATCGGCGTGACCGTTGTTACCACTTCGGCGGCGTACAGGCTACGGTTGATGTACTGGCGTTTGAGTTCCTGCTCGGCGCGGTCAAGCTGTGCCTTGTCAAACGGTCGCCCGTCGGTCAAACCGACATCGTGCAACGCCTTTTTCAGTACATCTTTGTCAAATTCCTTGGTACCGACGAAGTCAACGTCAGCGATGGTAGGGCGTTCTTCAACAATGATCACCAGCACATCGCCACTGACGTCAATGCGCACGTCCTTGAACATGCCGAGTTCAAAAAGTGCCCGGATCGCGGCTGAACCTTTTTCGTCGTTATAGACATCCCCTACCCGAACCGGCAGCGATACAAAGACAGTTCCCGGCTCGACTCGCTGCAAGCCCTCGATACGAATATCGCGCACTGTGAAAGGGGTAACTGCCCACGCCGTGCCAGCCAGCATCAGTGCGGCTGCGGCGCCAGTCAGCGCACGCCATTGAAATCGTTTGAATTGCATTTTTAATATTGAGAAGTCAAGCCAGTGTCGTTTATCAACACCAGACCATTAGCCAAATAAACGGTTGATATCGTTGAACAGGGCAATCGACATCATGAAAAACAAGACCGCAACGCCCCCGCGCTGCAATCGCTCCATCCACACGTCAGAGACAGCTTTGCCTGTGATGCCCTCCCAAAGATAATACATCAGATGTCCGCCATCCAGAACCGGCAACGGCAGCAGATTCAAAACGCCAAGGCTAACGCTGATCAGTGCAAGAAATAGCAGATACTGGGTCAACCCCATGGCGGCAGACTTTCCGGCGTAGTCGGCAATCGTCAACGGGCCACTGAGATTCTTCAGCGACGCTTGCCCGATGATCATTTGCCCCATCATTTTGAGCGTCATCACGGAGACCTCCCAGGTGTGGCCAGCGCCGCGCCACAGACCTTCCACCAAACCGTACTTCACCAGCACGAGTTCAGGCATGGCACCGACATAAGCGCCTATCTTCCCGATCACAATTTCACCTTCCTGTTGTGCCTGCGGCTGCACCGTGACCTCGATCTGGTTCCCATCGCGGCTGATTTTCCAGACCGCTGACATGGTTTCCTTCTGCAACACCGAAGTGCGAATCAACTGCCGCAACTGACTGCCGTCGACAACCGTCACGGCGCCAACCTGCTGCACCACATCGCCATCACGCAAACCGGATTTGTCAGCGACCGTGCCCGGCACAACCGCGCCAATGACCGGTCGCGTAAAAGGGCCGAGCACCCCAATTTTCCGGAACAAATCGGCATTGGCCTCGCTGGCATCGACGCCGCCAAGCTTGAACAAGACATCGCTGCGGCCCGCTGGCGCCGGCCCGGTCACTTCCAGACGCACGTCCTGGTGCGTCAACGCCGCGCGGGTTAAAACCCACTGAAAGTCATCAAATGAGACCACGTCCTGAAGCTCACCGCCGTCAAATCCGGCGCGCAAAACCCTTTCACCGCCAGTCAAACCGGCACGCGCCGCGACCGAACCCGCCTCGGGGCTTGCCAGAATCGGAGCCGGATGTTGCACTCCGGTCCAATTCACGACGGCATACAACAGGATCGCCAGCAACAAATTGGCAGCCGGGCCGGCCGCAACAATCGCAACACGGGAGCGCAAAGACTGCGTATTGAAGGCGAGGTGGCGCTCCTGCACGGTCACCGGCGCCTCACGCTCATCGAGCATTTTGACGTAACCGCCCAATGGGAAAGCCCCAATCACAAACTCGGTCGCCGAGCCGCGGGATTGCCAGCTGAACAAGGTTTTTCCAAATCCGATCGAAAAACGCAACACCTTGACACCACAGGCCACCGCCATCCGGTAATGCCCATACTCATGCACGGCAATCAGCAAGCCGAGCGCCACCACAAACGCAACAAGCGTCACCATGACTGCAACCGGGTAGTGCCGTCAAACACCACAATGACGCACAAACTGCTGCGCTGACGCGCGCGAAATCTCATCCAGCGCCAACAAATCTTCAAGCGACCCTGGATTGGCCACCGCCACCGATTCCAGCGTTTCCAGATTGACCCGATGAATCTGGTCAAAACGAATTTTTCTCTCGAGAAACGCAGCTACCGCCACTTCATTGGCGGCATTCAAGACAGCGGTTGAACCCGACGGTCCTTTCAATACCGACCATGCCAGCTGCAACCCCGGAAAACGCTCTTCGTGGCGATTCGAATCAATGGCTTCGAAGGTCAAGTCCGCCATGGTCCTGAAATCCAGCGCCGCTGCGCCGGACGTCATGCGATCGGGCCAGGACAGTCCGTAAGCGATAGCCACTTTCATATCCGGCGTGCCCAACTGCGCCACCACCGAATTGTCTTTGTACTGCACCATCGAATGAATCACACTTTGTGGGTGAATCACCACGTCGATCTGATCGGGACGGACGCCAAACAGAAAACGTGCCTCAATCACCTCCAGCGCCTTGTTCATCATCGTTGCCGAGTCCACAGAAATCTTGCGCCCCATCACCCAATTGGGGTGCGCGCAGGCTTGTTCTGGCGTGACCTGAGACAGGGTGTCGGGTTGGCGCTGGCGAAACGGTCCGCCCGAAGCCGTCAGGATGATTTTGTCAATCTGATCGGGCCACACCTTCGAATTTGCCGGCAGCGACTGAAAAACGGCAGAATGCTCGCTGTCAATTGGCAGCAACTTGGCCCCTCCGCGTTGCACCGCCTGCATGAAGTAATCGCCACCCACCACAAGCGCTTCCTTGTTGGCAAGCAACAGCCGCTTGCCAGCGCGGGCGGCACACAGGCAGGACTCAAGACCGGCGGCACCGACAATGGCTGCCATCACGACATCCGTCTGTTCATGCGCGGCAATCATGGCGATGGCCGCCGTGCCCCAGAGCACGCGGGTTGCCAGACCGAGGTCACGGCATTGTTGCTCCAGCGCACGACCAGACGTCTCACCGGCCATTACCGCAAAAACCGGCTTGAATTGCACACATTGCTGCAGCATCGGCTCAATCCGGGAAGCTGCACTCAGGGCAAACACTTCAAACCGGTCGGCATGCATGGCAATCACCTCCAGCGTGTTGACCCCAATCGATCCGGTTGATCCCAAGACCACGACACGCTGCTTCACCCCGGAGGCCTGCGCATTCATCAGGGTCTTGCCAGCGAGTACAGCATCATGGCCAGCGGCAGCACGGGTAACAGCGCATCAACCCGGTCCAGCACACCACCATGCCCCGGCAGCAGCCCACTGCTGTCCTTGGCACCTGCGCCACGCTTGACCAGCGATTCAAACAAATCCCCCACCACACTCATCGCCGCCAGGAAAACCACTGCGATCACCAGCAGCCAGATGCTTTTGCTGCCCAGATAACTGTACAAACTGGGTACCGCTGTCGCCCACGTCAGATCAACCCAACGCCAGGTGAACGCCAAAACAAGCACCCCCGCCACGCCGCCAATAACACCTTCCCAGCTTTTACCGGGACTGATGCCAGTCGCCAGCTTGTTTTTAAAAAATCGGCCGCCCATTGAACGTCCGGCGAAATAGGCAAAAATATCAGCGACCCACACCAGCACCAGTATGGACATCAGAAAATTGATCCCGATTACCCGCGCCTGAGCCACTGCCAGCCATGCCAGCCAGAGGGCCGCCAATCCCGTCACGAGCCGAATCGGCCGCGCATGCGCCGACCACGCTGTGACACCAGAATGCAGACTCCAGGCACCGCCAAGCACCCATGCGGCACCCGCAAAAATCCACAGCCGTGTATGTGACTCGCCAAGAAACCCCAGATACCAGGCACCAATGCATAACAACAGGCAAACAACACCGGTCAACAACGACTCGGTCTGGCCATAACCGTTGAGACGGCCCCACTCCCAGGAAGCGGCCGCGATCAGGACCAGTGCCAGCACGCCAAACGGTTCCGGAGTGTTGTAAAACAAGGCTGCCAACAAGACCAGCAGCATCACAAGTGCCGTGATAACACGTTGTCCAAGCATCTGCTTTCCCTTTGCCTTATCCCGTCACCGCAGTCGACGGCGGTGTAACAAGCTGGTCTGATGTTTTGCCAAAGCGTCTTTCACGCTGACTGAAGTTGTCGATCGCCAGGTCCAGCGCTGCCTCATCAAAATCTGGCCAGAGTTTGTCACTGAAATAGAACTCTGAATACGCAGTTTGCCACAGCAGGAAGTTGCTGATGCGCTGTTCACCACCCGTGCGGATGACTAGATCAGGGTCGGCAACATGAGCCAGCGCCAGCGCTGCGCTTAAAGCCGGTTCCGTGACAGGTTTGCCCTGCTCCACCAGTCGGGCAGTTGCCTGGAGAATATCCCAGCGGCCACCATAATTGAAACAGACGTTCAGTATCAAGCGCGAATTGCTGGCGGTGATGCGCTCGGCCTGCGCAATGCCGTCGACCACTTTCGCCGACAGATTGCTGCGTTCCCCAACAAAATGCAATTGGACTCCGTCGGCCTTGAGTTGGGGAACTTCTTTGCTCAACGCCATGGCGAACAAAGCCATAAGTCCCGACACTTCTTCCAGCGGGCGGCTCCAGTTTTCCGAAGAAAAAGCAAACACGGTCAACACACCCACGCCGCGCTGCGCGCATGCCCGGACACAGCGTCGAAGCGAGTCAATGCCCTGTTTGTGGCCGGCGACCCGAGGTAAAAACCGTTTGGCTGCCCAGCGCCCATTGCCGTCCATGACGATGGCAATATGGTGAGGTATCCGGTTCATGGTCTTGAGAATGCGGGCGCCACACCTCACACCGCCATCAGGTCCTGTTCTTTCGCCGCAACCAGCTGGTCAATCGTCAGGATGTGCCGGTCAGTTACTTTCTGGATCTCCGCCTCCGACCGTTTCTGATCGTCTTCAGAAGCATGCTTGTCCTTGACCGCTTTCTTGACCGCCTCATTGGCATCACGGCGAAGATTGCGAACTGCGATCTTGGCACTTTCACCTTCATTGCGGACGACTTTAGTGAGTTCCTTGCGACGCTCTTCCGTCATGGCAGGCATGGGGACGCGAATCAGGTCGCCCATGGACGACGGATTGAGCCCCAAATCGCTGTCGCGAATGGCTTTCTCGATCTTTGCCCCCATCCCCTTTTCCCATGGCTGGACACTGATGGTGCGCGCGTCCAGCAATGAGACATTGGCCACCTGGCCGATGGGAAGCATGGCGCCATAGTAGTCAACATGGACGGTATCGAGCAGTGCCGGATTGGCTCGCCCGGTGCGAATCTTGGTCAAGTTGTGCTTGAGTGCGTTGACGGACTGGTCCATCCTGGCTTCAACCGAGTTCTTTATCTCAACAATAGGCACGTTTTTCTCCTTACTCCGCGATTCAAATGCCGTTAATTGCCCAACGCAATTCTGACATGATCAGGCAAACACCAGTGTTCCTTCGTCTTCCCCCATGACCACCCGCTTGAGGGAACCGTGCTTGACAATGGAAAAGACCCGGATCGGCAGGCGTTGATCACGACACAAGGCAAACGCCGTTGCATCCATGATGCCCAGGTTTTGCGCCATTGCCTGATCAAAGGAAATCTTGCTGTAACGGGTAGCCAGCGGGTCCTTCTTCGGATCAGCCGTGTAAACGCCATCCACCTTGGTGGCCTTAAGAACGATTTCCGCACCAATTTCGGCGCCACGCAAGGCCGCCGCTGTATCCGTCGTGAAAAACGGGTTGCCGGTTCCCGCGGCGAAGATCACCACCTTGCCCTCTTCAAGGTATTGCAATGCCTTTGGCCTGATGTAGGGTTCTACCACCTGTTCAATCGCAATGGCCGACATGACACGCGCCGTCAGACCAGCCTTGTTCATCGTGTCACCCAGAGCCAGCGCATTCATGACGGTCGCCAGCATGCCCATGTAATCCGCCGTCGCCCGGTCCATCCCGACCGAACCGCCCGCCACACCGCGAAAGATGTTGCCCCCGCCAATCACTACCGCCACTTCGACACCCAGGCGGGTGACTTCCGCCACCTCTTCCACCATGCGGACAATGGTATTGCGATTGATGCCAAACTGGTCATCGCCCATTAAGGCCTCGCCTGACAGCTTGAGAAGAATACGCTTGTAGGCGGGTTGGACGACAGACATGATGGACTCCCTGGTGAGGCGAAAAACGTGAGCCGAATTAACCCTCAGCCAGTCAGCCCGGCTGTTTGGCAGCAGCGACCTGGGCCGCAACCTCGGCGGCAAAATCATCAACCTTCTTCTCGATGCCCTCGCCAACCACATACAGCGTGAAGGCTTTCACTGTGGTATTCATGGCCTTGAGCATTTGCTCAACCGACTGCTTGTCATTTTTCACAAACGCCTGGTTAAACAGAGACACCTCCTTGAGATATTTCTGCACACCCCCTTCAATACGCTTGGCAACAATCTCTGCCGACTGAACCGGCTTGCCCGCCGCAATGGCCACTGTCGCGTCTTCAGCCGCTTTGGCGGCGGCAACCGAGCGTTCTCTGGCCACCAACTCGGCCGGTACATCGGCACTGGACAACGCCACCGGCTTCATGGCAGCGACGTGCATGGCGACATCCTTGGCTGCGACTTCATCGCCGTCAAACTCGACCACCACACCAATGCGTGTGCCGTGCAGGTAGGCGGCCAGCTTGTTGCCAGCGGCAAAGTATTTGAACCTGCGAAAACTCATGTTCTCGCCGATCTTGCCAATCAGGCCCTTGCGCACATCTTCCAGCGTCGGCCCGAAACCGTCCTGTTCATAGGGCAGTGCACCCAGCGCAGCCAGGTCAGCCGGGTTGCGCATGGCAATCATGTGTGCGGCCGCATTGGCAAGTGCCAGAAAGCTGTCGTTCTTGGTGACAAAGTCGGTTTCACAGTTCACTTCAAGCAATGAACCGACACCGCCATCGATATAACTGGTAACCACACCCTCAGCAGTGATGCGCCCGGCCGCCTTGCCAGCCTTGCTTCCGAGTTTGACACGCAGCAGTTCCTCGGCCTTGACCATGTCACCCTGCGCCTCGGTCAGTGCACGCTTGCACTCCATCATCGGCGCGTCGGTTTTGCCGCGCAGTTCAGCAACCATGCTTGCGGTAATTGCAGCCATCTTGATTCTCCGTACTCAGTTCAATTAAATAAAACGCAAAAAAGATTAAAAAAAAGGGGCGTCGAAGCCCCCTTTTTTTGGGGTCGCCGGCAACTCAGGCAGCAGCGTTGTCTACTTCGACAAACTCATCAGCACTTTCGGCCACAACCGCCTTGACAACGTCGTCAACCATGTTGGAGCGCCCCTCAATGATCGCATCTGCAATGCCACGTGCATACAAAATCACGGCTTTGGACGAGTCGTCGTTACCCGGAATGATGTAGTCAATGCCTTCGGGCGAATGATTGGTGTCAACCACCGCAATCAGCGGTATGCCCAGTTTCTTGGCTTCGGCAATGGCGATTTTGTGGAAACCGACGTCAATCACAAAAATTGCGTCCGGCAGCACCGTCATATCCTGAATACCGCCAATATCCCTCTCAAGCTTCATGAGTTCACGGGCAAACATCAGTTGCTCTTTCTTGCTCAAACTGTCGAGACCAGCTTCCTGCTGGATCTTCATGTCCTTGAGACGCTTGATCGAGGTCTTGACCGTTTTGAAATTGGTCAGCATGCCACCCAGCCAGCGCTGATCCACGTAGGGAACGCCAGCACGCTTGGCTTCTTCAGCGACAGTCTCGCGTGCCTGGCGCTTGGTGCCAACCATCAGGACGGTGCCGCGCTTGGCCGAAATCTGGCGCACAAACTTGGCCGCCTCCTGGAACATCGGCAGCGATTTTTCCAGGTTGATGATATGAATTTTGTTGCGATGGCCGAAAATAAATGGCGCCATCCTGGGATTCCAGAAGCGGGTCTGGTGGCCAAAATGGACACCGGCTTCCAGCATTTCGCGCATGGTAACTGACATGTTTAACTCCAAAGGTTAGGTCTAAAATCCAGTTCGTTTTACGGCATTTTCAGGAAAAATTGAGTTGCCCTGAAAAAGACGCAACACCTTGATGAAACTGGTTTGCTGATTTGTTTGCCAGACGGCCATTTGGCGCCCAGCTAAACCCGACAACTATAGCATAAACTGCCCTACCACCATGCCTGCAGACCTCCTCACCACACGGCTCGGGCTGCGCAGCGGCCAGACCAGCGCCAGCGCCGAGATTGAAAAATCAATTCATGCCGCCCAGTCCGCCCGTTGCAAACAGGTATTTCTCAAACCCATGTTTGACCAGGCACGGGCGGTGGCTGCAACGCCTGGCGTAACGCAACAACCTCTGGCTGGTCTGGCAGTGTCGGTCAAGGACTTGTTTGACATTGCCGGTCAAACCACCAGCGCCGGTTCGGTCGTACTGCAGGACGCGGCACCGGCAGCACGCGACAGCGTGGCCGTTGCCCGGCTGCGGCGCGCCGGTGCCGCCTTGATTGGGCGCACCAACATGGTCGAGTTTGCGTTCTCCGGCGTTGGTGTCAACCCGCACTTTGGCACCCCGCTCAATGCCTGTGATGCCAGCGTTGCGCGCATCCCCGGCGGCTCTTCTTCTGGCGCCGCAGTGTCGGTCGCAACCGGCGCCGCCTTCATCGGACTCGGGTCCGACACGGGCGGCTCCATCCGGATTCCGGCGGCCCTCAATGGCATAGTTGGTTTCAAGAATACCGCCCGGCTTGTTCCCACCGGGGGCGCGCTGCCGCTGTCCAGCACCATGGATACCGTCTGCGCCCTCACCCGTTCGGTCAGCGACGCCATGCTGGCCCACGAACTGCTGGCCCAGCGCCGGGTTACGCGCGGCGTCGCGCCGCTGTCAGCCTACCGCCTTGGCGTGGCAACGACGCTGATGCTCGACGGACTCGACCCCGGCGTCGCTGCCGCCTGGCAGCGCAGTCTGCAAACCCTGCGCCGGGCAGGTGCCCGCATTGAGGACGTTGCGCTGGCCGAAATCGACGAACTCAGGCAAATTCAGGCCAGCGGCGGTTTTTCGGCGGCCGAGAGCTACGCCTGGCACCACCATTTGCTGGCAACCCGCGGCCCGCAATACGACCCCCGGGTTGCCACCCGCATACGACGCGGAGCCGGCATGAGTGCGCGTGATTACATTGAGCTCCAGGGTGCACGGCAGCGCTGGATTGGCAGCATGGAAAGCGCGATGCAGGGTTTTGACGCGTTTTTATCGCCAACCGTACCCATCGTGGCGCCTGCGGTTGCAGACGTTGCGCCGGGTGCCGAACGCGACGAAGTCTTTTTTCGCATCAACAACCTGCTGCTGCGCAACACCAGTGTCATCAACATGCTCGACGGTTGCGCCATTTCATTACCCTGTCAGGCGGCCGGTCAGCTCCCGGTGGGCTTGATGGTCTGGGCCGGTGCCCTGCGCGACGATACCGTCCTCAACATCGCCTTTCAGATTGAACGGCTGCTGGAAAAACAATAACCCGCTGCTTGCACTTGTGGCAGGAAACTGGTTTATAAATTGGCGGTAAGGCCAGCAACCGTCTGGCTGGAATTAGGGAATTCATGAAAATTGCAGTGATAGGCGCCGGCATCATCGGCGTCACAACCGCTTATGAGCTGGCTTGTGACGGTCACCAGGTCAGCGTGCTGGAACGTCGCGGGGCCGCCGCCGAGGAGGCCAGTTTTGCCAACGCCGGCCTGGTCGCGCCAGGCTATGTCACACCGTGGGCCGCGCCGGGCATGCCGGCCAAGGTGATCGGACATTTGTTCAGTCGCTACGCGCCGGTCAGACTCGGCTTGCCCCTGTCAGGTCGTGAACTGGTCTGGATCTGGAAATGGTACCGGGCCTGCAAACTCGACTCCTACCTGGCGCACCGCTCGCAGCTGCAAAAACTGGCTTTTTACAGCCGCGCGCGGCTGCACCAGATTACCGCTGAATTGACGCTTGAATACGAACGCAGCGACGGCTACATGGTATTGCTGCGCTCCGAGCGGGACAGCAAAGGAGTCCAGCCGGGCCTGCAAGTGCTGCGTGATGCCGGTGTCGCGTTCCGCGAAATTACCCCCGCAGAGGCCCGAAAAATTGAACCCGCCCTCAATCCCGACACCGCGTTTTTTGGTGCTGTCCATCTGCCCGACGATGAAGTGGGAAACTGCCGCCAGTTCGCGCTGCTCCTGAAAAACGAGATTCAGCGCCGGGGTGTCGATTTTTCCTTCAACAGCAACGTCACCGGGCTCACATCCACCGGCGCTGGCGGGGTGACGCTGGCCGTTGCCGGCCAGACTGCGCCACAGCGCTACGACGCCTGTGTCCTGTGCGGCGGTCTGGATTCGACCCGCTTGCTGGCACCGCTGGGCCTGCGCGTGCCGCTGGTGGCAGTCCATGGTTACTCGGTCAGCGCCGCCATGCGCGAGCCGCTCAACGCGCCGCGCAGTGCGGTCATGGATGAGCGCTACAAAGTGGCGATTTCCCGCCTGGGCAATCGCGTCCGGGTGGCCGGCAGTGCCGAAATCGGTGGCGCAGCGCACAAGCAGCGCGCCAGTTCGCTGCAAACCCTGTACAAGGTATTGCATGACTGGTTTCCGGGCGCCGCCAGCCTGTCGGGCGGCGTGCAGGAATGGAAAGGCGCGCGCCCCATGCTGCCCGACGGCCCGCCAGTCATTGGCGCCAGCGGCGTTGCCGGGCTCTGGCTGAATCTGGGGCACGGCTCCAGCGGCTGGGCCTTGAGTTGCGGTTCGGCCCGGGCGCTGGCCGACCTGATCAGTGGCCAGGCTCCAGCGCTTGATGTCGCCGGCTTTGACGTGGCGCGACTTCGCGCATAATTCTGCCCATGCGTATCAGAGCGTCCCGCAATGTCGTCGTTGTCACCTGATGTCGCCGTGCTTGGCGCAGGCAATGTAACTTCACACTCTTGAGAACACGGCATGAAAGTCAAATTTTGGGGTGTTCGGGGTTCCATCGCATCGCCCGGTCCAAACACAGCGCGCTACGGGGGCAACACCACCTGCATCGAGATTCGCACCGACAACAACGAGTTGATCATCCTGGATGCCGGAACCGGCATTTTTCCGCTGTCACAGGCGCTGCTGGCCGAGCTACCCCTCACCGCCAACGTCCTCATCACCCACTCCCACTGGGACCACATTCAGGGCTTGCCTTTTTTCATTCCCAACTTCATCCCCGGCAATGTGTTGCGGCTGCATGGAGCGTTCGATCCGGTTTCCGGCAAAGGGGTTGAACAAGTCCTGTCGGTGCAACTGCAACACAGTTACTTTCCGGTCGGCGAGGCCAAAATGAAGGCGCGCATGGAATACGTCACGCTGGCCCCGGAACAGGCGGTTCAGATCGGTTCGGCCACCGTCACCCCCTTTTTGATGAACCATCCCGTCATCAACTTCGGTTATCGGGTGGAAGCCAGCGGAAAATCAGTATTCTTTACCGGCGACCACGAGCCGCCGCAAAACATTTTTGAGCCGGGTGAGGCCGGCTATGCCGACTACCAGAACATTGTTGATGAAAAAACAACGAGCATCCAGCGTGCCATGCGCGGCGTTGACGTGTTGATCGCCGACAGCTCCTACACCCGCCATGAATACCCCGCCAAGCAGGGTTGGGGCCATGGCACCTTCAACTCCAGCATTGAGTACGCCAGGGCGGCCGGCGCCCGGGTGCTGTTTTGCACGCACCACGAACCAACACGCAGCGACGACGCCCTCGACGCCCTGTTTCAACAGCTGCTGATCGATCACCCGCCGCAGCCTGGCGGCCCCGACTACCGACTCGCGCGCGAGGGCGACTGCTACGAGTTTTAGCAACGCCGCCCGCCCCATGCTGAAAATCGATTCGCTGCTGCGCCAGCCCCTCTACACGGTGGCGGCAACGCGGCGCATTGAGCAACTCGCCCAGGCCGGCCTGGCGCCCCATGCCCTGATGCAGCGCGCCGGTCTGGCCGTGGCCAGACTGGCGCTGGCCATTGCACCGCACAGTCAGCGCATCTGGCTCGCCTGCGGCCCCGGCAACAACGGCGGTGACGGGCTGGAAGCCGCCCTGCACCTGCAACGCTGGGGCAAACACGCCATCGTGACCTGGCTTGGCAACCCCGGGGCAGCACCACCCGACGCCCGCGCCGCGCACCAGCGTGCGCTGGCGGGCGGCGTTACCTTCAGCCCGGTGGTGCCGCCAGACTGGGATCTGTGCGTTGATGCCCTGCTGGGTATTGGCGGCCAGAGTCGCGCGCCGGACGGGCGCATGGCAGACTGGATACAACGCCTCAACGCCGGCAGCGCCCCGGTACTGGCGGTAGACCTGCCCAGCGGCCTGAATGCCGACACCGGCCGGGCGGCCCTGCCAGGCGTCAGAGCGCAGCACACGCTGAGCCTGCTGACACTCAAGCCCGGCCTGTTTACCGCCGATGGCCGCGACGCCGCCGGCACCGTGTGGCTTGATGATCTGCAAAGTCCCGCCGACAAACCCGGCGACCCGGCGACAGAAATTTCCCCGGTTGCCTGGCTGGCGGGCGCCACAGCGCCCGCCTCGCGGCGCCATGCCTCGCACAAGGGCAGCTATGGCGACGTGCTGGTGGTGGGCGGCGCGCCCGGCATGACCGGCGCAGCCTTGCTGGC
Organism: uncultured beta proteobacterium; assembly: GCA_963750815.1. GTDB lineage: Bacteria > Pseudomonadota > Gammaproteobacteria > Burkholderiales > Burkholderiaceae_C > Rhodoferax. The sequence goes on along the minus strand of CAVVRS010000002.1, from coordinate 1,617,802 downwards.
GGCCTCGGCCGCCTTGCATGGCGGTGCCGGACGCGTTTTTGTCGGTCTGCTTGACGCTGCCGCCCTGAGCGTTGACATCCAGCAACCCGAGCTGATGTTCAGACCCCTGGCGTCGCTCGACTTCAAGGCCATGACCGTGGTTTGTGGCTGTGGCGGCGGCGCGGCAGTGCGTGAGCCACTGGCAAAAATAATATCCACTGCCGCCCGGCTGGTGATTGATGCTGACGCCCTCAATGCCATCGCCGCCGATACGCAACTGCAAACCCTGCTGAGCCAGCGCAGCAAGCAGCTGGCGCCCCCGGTTTTGACACCGCACCCTCTGGAGGCCGCGCGCCTGCTGGGCATTAGCGTGGCCGACGTGCAAAACGACCGGCTGGCCGCCGCCGGGCAGTTGGCACAGCGCTTTGGCTGCACCGTCATACTCAAAGGCTCGGGCAGCATCATTGCGGCGCCGGGGCAAACTCCGGTGATCAACCCCACCGGCAACGCCCGCCTGGCCACCGCCGGTACCGGCGATGTTCTGGCCGGCCGGGTTGGCGCTGGCCTGGCTGCCGGTCTGCCCGGCTTCCAGACGGCGTACGAGGCCGTCTACCAGCACGGCCTGCTGGCCGACCAATGGCCCCAGGGGCAACCCTTGACAGCCTCACAGCTGTCCAGGATATGCTATTAATTTAATAGCTGCCTACGCAGGTTCAACGGGCTCTACAGGCCAGAATCGTTCTAAATTTAGCTAGCCACGACCGGCAAATGGCATCCTGGTCGCCATGACGGTGTGAAACATCACGTTGGCCTGCAGCGGCAGATTGGCCATGTAGAGTACCGATTGGCCGACGATATTGACGTCCATCAAAGGCTCGATTGCCATAGTGCCGTTGGCCTGCAGGATTCCGGTAGCCATGCGCTGCGCCATCTCGGTGGCGGCATTGCCAACGTCGATCTGTCCGACCGCAATGTCGTGCGTGCGGCCGTCCAGCGAGGCCGCTTTGGTCAGCCCCTTGACGGCATGTTTGGTGGCGGTGTATGGCGCCGAGTTGGGGCGTGGCGTGGTGGCCGAGATGGAGCCGTTGTTGATGATGCGTCCGCCGCGCGGGGTCTGCGCCTTCATGACCCGAAAGGCCTGCTGGATGCACAGGAACATGCCGGTGAGATTGATGTCCACCACGTTTTTCCATTGCGCCAGCGTCAGTTCTTCCAGCGGCACGCCCGGCGCGTTGACACCGGCATTGTTAAACAACACATCGACCCGTCCAAATGCCTTGACGGTGGCATCAAACAGCGCCTTGACGGACTCCGGGTCGGACACGTTGGCCGGCACCGCCAGCGCCCGCTCCGCGGCGCCTGACAGGGCGATGACGTCAGCCAGCGGTGCCGCACGGCGCCCCGCCAGTACCACCCGGTAACCGTCGCCAAGCAGCGCCAGTGCAGCGGCCTTGCCGATACCGGTACCGGCACCGGTGACGATGGCGACTTTTGAAATTGCAGTCATGTTGCAGTGTCCTCGCAGAAAATTGCCGGCCGGTCAGGGCCGGCGACGTGATTTACGCGCTTTGTCCTTGCTCTTGGCCGCTGGCGGCCGGGCCAGCGCCGCGCTGGAACGGCCACTTGGTTTCGGCAGCACGGCCAGGGGTGTTGAAATTTTCCGGGTTCGGCGGCGCACCGGGGCTGCGCCATTTTCTTCGTCCGGATCGGCACTGATGACGCCGTCGCGCGACGACGACTTGTCTTTCAGCGGGCGTGGCAGCAGGCCCTCACCCTCGTGCACCAGCCGGAAGTCGATTCTGCGGCCATCCAGGTCAACCCGGCTGACTTGTACCCGCACCCGGCTGCCAATGGCGTAGCGCATGCCGCTGCGTTCGCCGCGCAGCTCCTGGCGGGCCTCGTCAAAACGGAAATATTCTCCGCCCAGCTCGGTGATATGCACCAGCCCTTCAACATACATGGCGTCCAGCGTGACAAAAATGCCAAAGCTGGTGGCCGAGCTGACGACTCCGCCAAACTCTTCGCCCAGATGTTCGCGCATGTACTTGCACTTCAACCACGCTTCAACATCACGGCTGGCCTCATCCGCGCGGCGTTCATTGGCGCTGCAATGCAGGCCGGCGGCTTGCCAAGCCTGATTTTCGGCGCTGACTTTCCTGGGTTTGTGGCCCGGCTCGACAACCCGCGCCGCCAGGCCTTTTTCAAGTCGGCGGGACAGCTTGGCGTGCGCCTCGCCGGGCGTGGGCAGCACCGGCAACTGGTAGCGTGTGCTGGCCAGAATGGCTTTGATAACCCGGTGCACCAGCAGGTCAGGGTAACGCCGGATCGGGCTGGTGAAATGGGTATAGGCATCAAACGCCAGACCAAAGTGGCCGCTGTTGATCGGGGTATAAATCGCCTGCTGCATGGAGCGCAGCAGCATGGAGTGAATCTGTTGCGCGTCCGGCCGGTCTTTGGTGGCTGCAGCAATGGCCTGGAATTCGCCGGGCGACGGGTCGTCGCTGATGCTCAGCCCGATGCCGGTGGCTTTGAGGTAGTTGCGCAGAATTTCTTTTTTCTCCGGCGTTGGCCCTTCGTGGACCCGAAACAGGCCGGGATGCTTGCTCTGCGCAATGTAGTCGGCACTGCAGACATTGGCGGCCAGCATCGCCTCCTCAATCAGCTTGTGCGCGTCATTGCGGGTACGCGGCACGATTTTCTCGATGCGCCCGACCTCGTCACAGACAATCTGCGTCTCCACTGTCTCGAAATCGACCGCGCCGCGTCGAACACGTGACTTCAGCAAAGCCTGGTAGACATCATGCAGGTTGATCAAATCGCCCACGCGCGCCTTGCGTTTGAGCGCTTCAGGGCCGCGCGTGTTGGCCAGAATCGCGGCTACCTCGGTGTAGGTGAAGCGCGCATGGCTCCACATCACGGCCGGATAAAACTGGTAGGCCGATACCTCGCCCTCGTCACTGACCAGCATGTCGCACACCATGCACAGGCGTTCAACTTCCGGGTTGAGGGAACACAAGCCGTTGGACAGCTTCTCGGGCAACATGGGAATGACGCGCCGCGGAAAGTAGACGCTGGTGGCGCGGTCATAGGCGTCGACGTCAATGCTTGAACCGGTTTCAACGTAGTGACTGACATCGGCAATGGCGACCAGCAGGCGCCACCCCTTCTGCGCCGCTTTTCCCTTGCCAATTCTGGCCGGCTCGCAATACACCGCGTCATCAAAATCGCGGGCGTCTTCGCCATCAATCGTGACCAGGGCGATGTCGGTCAAATCAACACGGTGCTTTTTGTCCTGCGGGCGCACCGTATCAGGCAGCGTGCGCGCCAGGGCAATGCAGGCGTCGGAGAACTCGTGCGGCACGCTGTACTTGCGAACGGCAATTTCAATCTCCATGCCCGGATCGTCAATCTCGCCAAGGACCTCGCGCACCCGCCCTACCGGCTGGCCATACAGGGCCGGTGGCTCGGTCAATTCGACCACCACCACCTGCCCCGGCTTGGCCGATCCGGTGGCGGCTTTTGGGATCATGACGTCCTGGCCAAAGCGCTTGTCTTCCGGCGCCACGATCCAGATGCCACTTTCATGCAACAACCGGCCGATGATGGGCTGTTTGGGTCGTTCCACGATTTCAACGACCCGGCCCTCGGGGCGGCCTTTGCGGTCGCTGCGGACGATGCGGACCATGACCCGGTCTTTGTGCAGTACGGCACGCATCTCGTTGGGTGGCAGATAGATATCGGATTCGCCGTCATCACGCGAGACAAATCCATGGCCGTCGCGGTGACCCTGGACCGTTCCTTCAACTTCGTCCAGCAAGCCGCTGGTTTGGCTAGTATTTTTGATACAATCTCCCTCTTTCCTGAGATGCCCAGGTGGCGGAATTGGTAGACGCACTAGTTTCAGGTACTAGCGAGTAACTTCGTGGGGGTTCGAGTCCCTTCCTGGGCACCAATATATATGATTTCCGGAATTCTTCAATCAAGAATACCGGAGCGTTTTTGCAAAATGGCCGCCGCACCCGCAGCGGCTTTTTTATTGCCTTGAAATACTTCAAGCGGTTTGAACTAGATCGGCTGGGCCACCAGATCGTGGCCCTGCGTAGCCACAACACGGGCTTTAGTGAACTCACCCACTTTGAGCGTCTTGCTGATTTTCTCGGGCGGCAACAGTTTCACGATTCCATCAATCTCGGGTGCGTCGGCGTAGCTCCGGCCGAGACCGCCTTTTTTGCCCAGCCCCGGCGCTGAATCAACCAGAATCTGCAGCGTGGCACCGACGCGATGCTGCAGTTTGGCAACCGATACCGCCTCCGCCACCGCCATGAAACGCACACGCCGTTCTTCTCTCACCTCGAGGGGCAACATGCCGGGCAGTTCGTTGGCTGCGGCTCCGGCCACCGGGCTGTAGGCAAAACAGCCGGCGCGGTCAATTTTGGCCTCGCGCACGAAATCGAGCAAATGCAAAAACTCTGCTTCGGTCTCGCCGGGAAATCCGGCAATGAAGGTACTGCGCACCACAATGTCGGGGCAGGCTGCGCGCCATTGCTGGATACGTTCCAGATTTTTTTCACCGCTGGCCGGACGTTTCATGCGCCTGAGCACATCGGGGTGGCTGTGCTGCAACGGCACATCCAGGTACGGCAGCACCTTGCCGCACGCCATCAGGGGTATCAATTCATCGACCGCTGGATAGGGGTAGACGTAATGCAATCTCACCCAGGCGCCGTAGGGCTGCGCCAGGTCACCCAGCGCCTGCACCAGTTCCAGCATGCGGGTCTTGATCGGCTTGCCGTCCCAGAAACCGGTGCGGTATTTCACATCCACGCCGTAGGCCGAGGTGTCCTGGCTGATGACCAGCAGCTCTTTCACGCCGCCATCAAACAGGGCGCGGGCTTCTGTCAGCACATCGCCAATGGGGCGCGACACCAGATCACCCCGCATCGACGGAATGATGCAAAAAGTGCAGCGGTGGTTGCAGCCTTCACTGATCTTGATGTAGGCGTAATGCCTTGGCGTCAGCTTGATGCCGGCGACACCGAATGCGTTGGGTACGAGGTCGAGAAACGGATCGTGGGGCTTGGGCAAATGGGCGTGAACGGCATCCATCACCTCCTGGGTCGCCTGGGGACCGGTAACCGCCAGCACGCTGGGATGCATTTGCCGCACCAGATTCCCGCCACCGGCGCCTGATTTGGCTCCCAGGCAACCGGTGACAATGACCTTGCCGTTGGCCGCCAGCGCTTCGCCGATGGTGTCCAGGCTTTCCTTGACGGCGTCATCAATAAAACCGCAGGTGTTGACGATGACCAGATCAGCGCCCTGAAACGTTTTTGAGGTTTGATAGCCCTCGGCACTCAATTGGGTCAGGATCAACTCGGAGTCCGTCAACGCCTTGGCGCAACCCAGACTGACAAAACCAACTTTGGGTGTCGTATTGTTTTTATTGATTAGTTCGCTCATTTTCGAATCGTTGCGGCACTGCCGGGTGAATCAGCGTTTGATGCCAAACGCGCCAAGAACCTGGCCGGTCTGTTTTTGCATCTGCTCGTGTATTTGTGTCAGCATGTTCTTTGACTGTTCGACATTTCCGCCCATCATGCCCTGCAGGACAGGGGCCTGCAAGGTCATGAACTGGGACCACATCTCAGGTGTCAGCCCCTTCGATTGCTCACCGAATTTGAGCTGGATTTCCATCAGTGACTGGATATTTTTTTCCAGATAGCCGCCCATAAACCCTTGCATCGAATGCCCGTAAAACCGGATCACACTGGCAAGTACCGGCGCCGTAAACATGGGCGATCCGTTGGCCTCTTCTTCCAGAATTATTTGCAGCAGGATGCTGCGCGTCAGATCTTCTCCGGTCTTGACATCACGCACAACAAATGGCTCGCTGTCCATCACCAATTGTTTGACTTCGGCCAGTGTGATGTAACTCGATGAGTCGGTATCGTAAAGTCGCCGGTTGGGATATTTTTTAATAACGCGCTGAATGACTTTGGTCTCAGCGTTCTTTTTGCTTTGCATGGGGACTCCTTGGGCTCAATTCCAAGCCGGACAAATGTATTGCACTGCAGCACATTTTAGGGAATGGCCCCGCCGGCACCGCCAAGGTTTACCCTGACGATGCGAAAAAAGAAAATGAAAATTGGTAGGCGCGATTGGACTCGAACCAACGACCCCCACCATGTCAAGGTGGTGCTCTAACCAGCTGAGCTACGCGCCTAAGGATTGTCCGAGAGGGGCAAGTATAGCAGCAACCTTCCTGCACTCATGGCGCCCCGGCCAAAGAGTGTCTTGAAAGGGATGGGTGATAATTGACGTTTACGTTAACGTCAATTGTTTTTTGGAGGTCAGTATGGACATTGCAGGCAAGGTATTTATCGTGACAGGTGGCGCATCCGGATTGGGCGAAGGCACCGCCCGAATGCTGGCGGCCAAAGGCGCCAAAGTGGTCATCGCCGACATGCAGGCTGAAAAAGGCGAGGCGATTGCGAGGGAAATTGGCGGAGCCTTTGTCAAGTGCGATGTCAGTCAGGAAACTGATGGCCAGGCCGTCGTCGCCAAAGCACTGTCAATGGGCAAACTGATGGGCCTGGTCAATTGTGCCGGCATTGCACCGGCAGAGAAAACAGTAGGCAAAAATGGTGCACACAGCCTGGCTGTTTTCAGCAAGTGCATTACCGTCAATTTGATCGGTAGTTTCAATATGATCAGGCTGGCCGCCGACGCCATGAGCAAAAACGAGCCGGAAGCTACTGGCGAACGCGGCGCAATGATTTCCACAGCGTCGGTGGCAGCTTATGACGGCCAGATTGGCCAGGCCGCCTACAGCGCCTCCAAAGGTGGCATCGTTGGCATGACGTTGCCCATTGCGCGCGACCTGGCGCGCAGTGGCATTCGCAACATGACCATCGCCCCCGGCATTTTTGGTACCCCCATGATGTTTGGCATGCCCAAGGAAGTGCAGGACTCACTGGCGGCAAGTGTGCCCTTTCCTTCGCGGCTGGGAACCCCGCAGGACTACGCCAAACTGGTGCAGCACATTTTTGAGAACGACATGCTCAATGGCGAGGTCATCCGGCTTGATGGAGCGATCCGTCTGGCCCCGCGCTAGTCCCGCGGCACTGCGCCCGCGTTGTGATGGGCGACCGCGGTGATGGCGCTGTCTGGCAAGGGACTGCGCCACAATACAGGCTGTGAGTATTCCCCAACCCTTTATTCAAGAGCTTATCGCGCGCGCCGACGTGGTAGAGGTCGTCGGACGCTATGTGCAGCTCAAAAAGGGGGGTGCCAATTTCATGGGTTTGTGCCCATTTCATGGAGAAAAATCACCCTCTTTTTCAGTCAGTCCGACCAAACAGTTCTACCATTGTTTCGGCTGCGGCAAGAATGGCAATGCCATCAGCTTCTTGATGGAACACGCCGGCATGACGTTTGTGGAAGCGGTCAAGGATCTGGCACAGCAGTACGGATTGCAGGTCCCGGAAGATGACGCCAGCCCCCAGGACCGGACACGTGCCGTCGAGCAGCGGAAAAAGCAGACAACGCTGATCGACGTTCTCGAAAAGGCGGGCGATGCCTACCGCAGGCATCTGAAGGAGTCGCCCATTGCGGTGGACTACCTCAAGGGTCGCGGCCTGTCAGGTGAAATCGCCAGGCATTTTGGACTCGGCTATGCGCCGGCGGGCTGGCGCAATCTGGCCAGCGTCTTCCCCAACTATGATGAACCGCTGCTGGTCGAGAGCGGACTGGTGATCCTGCACGCCGAACCGGGTGAAGACGAAAAGCGGTACGACCGGTTTCGCGACCGCGTGATGTTTCCCATCCGCAACATCAAAGGGGAATACATTGGCTTTGGTGGTCGGGTACTGGGCAACGAAAAACCCAAATACCTGAATTCACCGGAGACTCCAGTTTTTAGCAAAGGACGCGAACTGTACGGTCTGTTCGAAGCGCGCCATGCGTTGCGCGAACACGACTACGTTCTGGTGACCGAGGGCTATATGGATGTGGTGGCGCTGGCTCAACTTGGTTTCCCGAATGCAGTGGCGACACTGGGAACAGCCTGTACCAGCGAGCATGTTCAAAAATTGTTTCGCTTTACAGACGCGGTGGTGTTTAGTTTTGACGGTGACGCGGCGGGCCAGCGCGCGGCACGCAAGGCGCTCGATAGTGCGCTGCCGTTTGCGACTGACGTGCGCAGCGTGAAGTTTTTGTTTCTGCCCCCCGAGCACGACCCCGACAGCTTCATTCGGGAGTTTGGCAAGGAGGCGTTTGCGCGTTATGTCAGCGAGTCTGTCCCTCTCAGCCGCTTTTTGATCGATGCTGCCCGCGACGGTTGCGACCTCAATAGCGCCGAAGGTCGAGCCCGCCTGGCCAGCAATGCCATGCCGCTGTGGATGGCACTGCCCGACGGCGCTCTGAAACGCCAGTTACTGGCTGAAATTGCCGAAATGGTGCAACTGGCCAGTCGCGAGTTGTCCGACTTGTGGCACCCAAAGTCAGCAGGCGGTGAAAGATCAAGACGCCACCAATACACCAGGGGCGCACACCCTGTGTACGACGGTTACCCTGCTGCATCCCATGAAAATGTGACACCCCGTAAGGGTGCAACTGGACGCCGGCCGCCTGCCAGCCGCGCCGATCATGCCGGGCGGATATTGCTCGGCAATATGACCGCCCTTGAAATCTTGTCGGCTGAGGACCACGCGATGCTGTGCAGTCTGGCAGCGCCGCACGGCCCGCTGTTTGTCTGGCTGGAGAGCCAGCTTCATGAACATGGCCCGCAAACCTGGGTAGCGTTGCGCGAAGGCCTGCGCGATCACGAAGCCGAAGAAATCGCCGTTCGGCTCATGACCGGGTTCGAATTGGATGTTGGCGCCGAACAAGTCGAATCAATTGAAGAGTTGCGCAATTTGCTGGACCGCATGCTGGTGGATCAACTGATTGCCAAGGAAACCCAGGCTCTCCAGGATGCCAAAGCCGATCCGACCGCCTTGTTGCGCTATCGGGAGTTTTACACACGTCGGCGGACCATTCAATCGTCGCTTTCCCGGGCGGAATGAACAACGAATGGATATGCATGAGGGCGGGTACGAGCGTGAATCAACGTATTTGAATTGAATATTTGAGAATTCGATATATAATCCAAAGCTGTTTTTCGGCAAGAGCGACAGCAGCACCTCCGGGCCCAGCCAAACGATGACGACGTTCACAACCGGCCACCCTACCGCAAGGACTGCATACCAAATGTTCGCCCTCCCATCTTGCCACTGAGGGTTTTTCTCGGCACCACAAACTGCTTGCGCCAGTTGCAGTGCCGGTCCATCCTGTCTTTTTTGAAGTTCTGAGGTTTTACATGCCCGCTCAAAAGTCCAAGAAATCTGACCGGCCCACCGCCAAGTCGGCTGCCAGGCCAGTCAGCAAGCCGGTTTCCGTTTCCCAGCCCAATCGTTCAAAAACTGCGGCCAAAGCGGTACCCAAGACCGCTGTCAACAAGGCCGCTACGAAAGTCAAAGAAGTGCCCCAATCCAAGTCCCCTGCGAAATCAAACGTCGCCCCGTTGAAAAAGGCCGCCGCGGTTGTAATCGCTGACGTGATGGTCAAGAAAAAGCCAGGGCGTCCGCCCAAGGCCGCAGATGTCAAGCCGGACTCATCACCAAAGCCCGGAGCCAAGCGTGGCCGCAAGCCGAAAAATGCATCGTCATCGGCAAACGTTGATAGCCTGGACATCGCCGACATTGAAGCCGACCTGACAGGTGAGCCCATAGTCACCGGCGAAAAGGTAAAACCCCTGCGCATGAAAATCAGCAAGGCGAAAGAGCGCGCGCTGATGAAGGAGTTTGGCCTGGATGAAACGGTGCTGTCTGAAGAAGACATTGCCAAGCGCCGGTTGCGCCTCAAGGCCCTGATCAAGCTGGGCAAGACCCGTGGTTATCTGACGCACGGCGAAATCTCGGATCACCTGCCCGACAAACTGGTGGACGCCGAAACGCTGGAAGTCGTGATTTCGATGCTCAACGATATGGGCGTGGCGGTTTACGAGCAGACACCGGACGCCGAAACATTGCTGTTGAACAACAACGGCCCGACCGCTGCAACGGAAGAAGAGGCGGAGGAAGAGGCAGAGGCCGCACTTTCCACGGTTGACAGCGAGTTTGGTCGCACGACCGACCCGGTGCGCATGTACATGCGCGAAATGGGCACGGTGGAATTGTTGACGCGGGAAGGCGAAATTGAGATCGCCAAACGCATTGAAAGCGGGTTGATGGCCATGATGGAGGCCATTTCGGCGTCTCCCGCAACCATTGCCGAAATCCTGCGTCTGGGCGAAGAAATACGCGAAGGAAAGATCGTCATTACTACCGTTGTAGACGGTTTTTCCAACCCCAATGAAGCCGATGATTATGTGGCGGAAGAGGATTTTGACGAATTCGACGCGGCCGATGATGACGATGGCAAAGGCGGCTCCAAGGCATTGACGAAAAAGCTCGAAGAACTCAAGCGCGAGGCGCTCAGCCGCATCGACCGGTTGCGTGACCTATTCGAAAAAGTTCATAAAATCTACGATCGGGAAGGCTATGGCACACCCAACTATGTAAAAACGCAAAGACTTTTGAGCGAAGAGCTCATGTCAATCCGTTTCACGGCCAAGGCTATTGAAAAATTGTGCGACATGGTGCGTGCCCAAGTCGACGATATCCGCAAAAAAGAGCGTGAGCTGCGTCGTATCGTCGTTGACAAATGCGGTTATCCCCAGGCAAACTTTATCGCCGACTTCAGTGGGAGGGACAGAAACGGTAACAAAGTGGCCAGTCAGCTGTTGAACCTGAAGTGGATTGAAAAGCAGGCAGCTGCCGGCAAGCCCTGGAGCACCATCATGGGGCGCAATATTCCCCCGGTGCAAGATTTGCAACAAAAGCTCACCGATTTGCAGGCCCGGGTGGTGGTACCGCTGGATCAGCTCAAGGACATCAACAAACGCATGAATGAAGGTGAGTCCTCATCCCGTGCCGCCAAAAAAGAAATGATTGAAGCCAATTTGCGGCTTGTCATTTCGATCGCCAAAAAATATACCAATCGTGGTCTGCAATTTCTGGACTTGATCCAGGAAGGCAATATCGGTTTGATGAAGGCTGTCGACAAGTTTGAATACCGTCGTGGCTACAAGTTCTCGACCTATGCCACTTGGTGGATCCGTCAGGCGATTACGCGCTCGATCGCGGATCAGGCGCGCACCATACGGATTCCGGTGCACATGATCGAAACCATCAACAAGATGAACCGCATCAGCCGCCAGCACTTGCAGGAGTTCGGTTTTGAACCCGATGCCAGCGTGTTGGCCGAACGCATGGAGATCCCGGAAGACAAGATTCGCAAGATCATGAAGATTGCCAAGGAACCGATCTCGATGGAGACACCGATCGGCGATGACGATGATTCCCACCTGGGTGATTTCATTGAAGACAGCGCCAACACGGCACCCATGGAAGCCGCCATGCAGGCCGGTCTGCGCGACGTTGTGAAGGATATTCTGGACAGCTTGACACCGCGCGAAGCGAAAGTGCTTCGCATGCGCTTTGGCATCGAGATGACCAGCGACCATACGCTGGAAGAAGTAGGCAAGCAGTTTGATGTGACTCGCGAACGGATCCGCCAGATCGAGGCGAAGGCCTTGCGCAAGCTCAAACATCCATCGCGCTCCGACAAGCTGCGCAGCTTTACTGATAACCTTTAGGCGGGAACCCGGGAAACACGGACCATCTTCCTCAATTGAGGAAGTGGCGCGTCACTCCAGCAGCGCGGCATAAACCAGATTGCGAAAAAGCATGCGGTAGTATTCGCGCTGGTTGGGGGCCTGGAGCATCAAACATGCAAACAGGTCTTCAGCCGGGTCGACGAAGAAGGTCGTGCCCGCCATGCCGCCCCAAAAATACATGCCAACAGACCCCGGCACGGATGCCACGCCCAGCTCCTTGCGCACGGCGAAGCCCAAGCCGAAACCGTGCCCCGGCGGCAGCAACGTTCTGGACGTTCCGCCGTTCACGGCAATGTCGCCCAAATGGTCAGCGGTCATATACGCGACGGTTCTGGAACCCAACAAACGCACGCCGCCGATTTCTCCGCGGTTCAGCATGAATTGCAGGAACCGCGCGTAATCAGGCGCCGTCGAAACGAGTCCCCCACCACCTGACTCCAGCACAGGGTGTTCACGCACATCGATAACGCGCATCTGCACACCGCCTTCGGGGTCTCGGGCAAACGGCTCCGCAATGCGGTTGTGATGTTGTGCCGGCACAGAAAACCCGGTGTCCATCATGCCCAGTGGCTTGAATATCTGCTCTTTGAGGTATACACCGAGCGTGCGACCGCTCACCACTTCAACCACGCGTCCCAGTACATCGGTCGCGCGGCCATACTCCCATGTGGTGCCAGGCGCAAACATGAGCGGCAAGGCCGACAACGCATGCGAAAAATCGGCATTGCTGCGTTCGCGTGATCCAATCCTGGTCTGGGCATATTGCCGTTGTACGCTGGAACTGCCCATGAATTCGTAGGTGAAACCAGCCGTGTGACGCAACAAGTCATGAATCGTCGCCAACTGTGGCACCGCTTGCAACACCACGGAGCCATCGACCAGCGTGGCTACGGACTGAGTAGCGTACTCTGGCAGGAACCTGGCAATGGGGTCGCTCAATAGCAGTTTGCCTTGCTCCATCAAAATCATGATTGCCGTCGACACGATCGGCTTGGTCATGGAATAAATACGAAATATGGCGTCGCGGCTCATCGGGCTGCCGGTCACTGGATCGAGGGCGCCCACACTTTCAAACAACGCCAGGCGCCCATGCCGGGCAATCAATGCAACCGCACCTGGCAACCGTTGGCAGTCAACCTCGGCCTGCAACACGGCTATTAGTCGGGCGATCCGCTGCGGACACAACCCCAACTCCTGCGGCGGCGCGGCAGCCAATATCTGACTCGGACCGTGAGACAAAGCTGTGATGAATTTGTGGTTTTTACCCATATTAACAATCCTGCGGCGCCGCACGTTGGCGGAAATGCCGGCTTTATTGCTTGTCTTGCGCCTCTTGCAGGGTTCGCCACATCACCTTGCCAGCGCCACTCTTGGGCAACGCGTCGACAAACTGCACCACACGAGGCACTTTGTAGACTGCCATGTTGTCGCGACACCAATTGACAATGTCCTGTTCGCTGGTGTCGCGCGCATGGGATGGTCGCAAAACAATAACGGCCTTGACCGACTCGCCCCGATAAGTGTCCCTGAACGAAATAATACAGGCTTCCTGAACGGCTGGATGTCGAAACAACAGCGTCTCAACCTCGGCTGGCCATACCTTGAATCCTGACGCGTTGATCATGCGCTTGAGCCGGTCCGTCAGAAAATAGTAGCCGTCAGCATCTACGTAGCCCAGATCACCCGAACGAAAAAAGCGTTTACCGTCTATTTCCAAAAATGCCGCGTCAGTGGCGTCCGGACGTTTCCAGTAACCCTGAAACACTTCCGGTCCGTGAATCACAATTTCACCGCGCTCTCCGGCAGGAACCTCCCGCAACGTGTCAGGATCAATGACACGGGCAGCGGTGCCGACAAAGGGAATGCCCAGACACTGCTGTTTCGGTGCGTCGGGCGGGTTGCTGTGCGAAGGTGCTGCCGTTTCAGTCAGGCCGTACCCTTCCACATACCGCAAGCCAAACTGATCGAGCAAACGCTGCGCGACCGCTTGCGGCATGGCGGCGCCACCTCCACCGATGTAGACCAGGCTGGACAGGTCAAAGTGCTCAAAGTTGGGACTGCCCATCAGATCAATCACCATGGTCGGAATATTGGTCCAATGTGTCACCTGCCAGCGCGAAATCAGGCGCCCTGCGAGCTCACGGTCCCAACGTGGCATGATGATCAGCGTGGCACCACCCCTGATGCTGGTGTGCATCAGGCTCACCATGCCAGTAATGTGAAACATCGGCACTACGATGAGGGCCACATTGTCCGGCGAACCATTCACCCACAGTCCGCTGGCGATGGCGTTGTGCATGATGCTGGCGTGGGTGTGCATGCAACCCTTTGGCAAACCAGTGGTCCCGCTGGTATAGGGCAGGACGGCCAGATCAGCCGGTCCCACGGTCAACTCCCTTGCCTCGGAAGTAACACACATTGCGTCCTCCCAATTCAATACTTGGCCGCCCTGCAAATCGGGTAACGGATGACGCGTCACGAGCCAGTCGGTCCATGCTGCTGACGGTGCATCGTCACCCGACACCGTGGCATCAAACGCATCTGTGAAATGCGTCACAAGCAAATGAGCCAGCCGCTTTGCCGGCGCCAGTGCATCACTGGCACGTGCCAGTTCGGCGGCCAGATCAGACGTGGTGATTGCGACTTTGGCGTCCGGGTCAACAATGTAATGCTTCAGCTCTTCAGCGCGGTTCATAGGATTGACCGGTACCACCACCGCGTTGGCCCGCAAAATTGCAAAATGTGCGATCACCAGTTGCGGGCAGTTTTGCATACAGAGCACCACCCGGTCTCCTCTATTAACCCCCAGTTCCTGCAGGCAGGCCGCCAGACGCTCGGATTTCTGAAGCACTTCGGCATAACTGAAAACCCGACCGAAAAATACCAGTGCCGCCTTCTGAGGGTAACGCCTGGCACTGGTTTCAAGGTTGTCCCACAACGAAGTGGCCGGCGCGGTAATGAAATGCGGCAAGCGCTTGGGCCAGACCGCATCGTGCGGTCTGGCCTTGGTCTCATTAGCCCGACCCGGCAATCCGGAATGCATATTCATTTGGCAATTCTTTCGTGATCCTGAGCAACCATAAACTAAAACTCCGCCACACCCAAGGATACGGGACTTCGCATCGCGCAGCAGTGCAACATGTCACGGTCGAGACGTGACACGAATGAAATCATCGGTCGAATCGAACCGGAGCGGAAAATACCGACATCAATACGCACCCACAATATTGGCACACTTCATGCATGCGACGAGAGCACCGATCAAACACACGCCAATAAGCTTATGAAATTTTTGCATGCCTTGCGAGAGTAAACCCCGATGCCTGCCCGATATTGGTGCTGATAAAGTTCGCCACCGGGATAACACCGAGGTGATCAGGTTTGTCTATTTTTTTGATTCGATATTTTTAACTGGAGTAACCAAAAATGAATTTGCTTAAATTAAAAACCATGACGGCCATTGCGGCCGCCATGATGGCGCTGATGGCCACGCCGGCGCACGCGGGCAAGACACTCGATGGCATCAAAGCCCGCGGCCAGGTCGTTTGCGGTGTCAACACAGGTTTGGCCGGTTTCGCAGCTGCTGATTCAGCGGGCAAGTGGGCAGGGCTGGATGTGGATGTCTGCCGCGCCGTGGCAGCCGCAGTTTTAAGCGATGCAGAAAAGGTTAAATACGTACCACTCAACGCCCAGCAGCGCTTTACCGCCCTGCAGTCCGGTGAAGTCGATATTTTGCCGCGCAACACCACCTTCACACTGACGCGCGATGCATCGCTGGGGCTGAACATCACGGTGCCCAACTACTACGATGGCCAGGGCTTCATGGTGACCGTCAAGAGCAAAATCAAGACGGCCAAGCAGCTTAAGGGACAAACAGTGTGCGTGCAGTCGGGCACCACTACCGAAAAGAATCTGACGGACTACTCGAAGGCCAACGGTCTGAACATAAAGCCCGTGGTGTTTGAGAAGCTGGAAGCCGCCACCAGCGCCTACTTTTCCGGCCGCTGCGTTGCCTACACTACCGACGCTTCGGGTCTGGCCTCCACACGCAACAAGGAGGCCAAGAACCCTGCCGAACACATCATCCTGCCTGATCTGATCTCCAAGGAACCCCTCGGGCCAATGGTGCGTCGCGGTGACGACGAGTGGTTTGCCATTGTCAAGTGGGTTATGTACGGTCTGCTCGAGGCCGAAGAGTATGGCGTGACGCAAGCCAACGTTGATCAGATGAAGTCCAGCGCTGATCCGGTGGTGCAACGCCTGCTGGGCGGCGGCAATGAAGATACCGGCAAGCTACTGGGTCTGGACAAGGAGTGGCTCGCCCGTGCGATCAAGGCTACCGGCAATTACGGCGAAAGTTTCGAACGCAACGTCGGTCCGAAATCACCCTTGGGCCTGCCGCGTGGCGTCAACAACCTGTGGAACAAGGGTGGCCTGATGTATGCCTACCCGGTGCGCTGATCGCAAACCGATCTGGTCCTGATGGAGAAGATGCTGCCGGTACAAGTTACTTGTACTGGCAGCAGTGTTTTTTGATTCACCCATTTCATATCGCCATTCTTTGATGGCGCCACAGCCCATGAGCCCGAAGTCTCCTCCAAAAAAGAAAAACTGGTCCTGGCGCAGTCAAGCCTTCAGAGGTTTGATTTACCAGCTTGTGGCCATTGGCCTGATCATGGCGATGGTCTGGTTTCTGGCGCACAACACGCTGATCAATATGAGGATCCGTGGTATTCAAAGCGGATTTGATTTCCTCAGCGGTCCGGCTGGTTTTGACATTGGCGAGAGTCTGTTCACTTTCGATTCAGGTCAACCTTACTGGCAGGCTTTTCTGGTTGGCCTCACCAACACCTTGCGGGTTGCCATCGCCGGCATTATTTTGACGACCGTTTTGGGCACGCTGCTGGGCGTCGGGCGATTCTCGCGCAACGCCCTGGTACGTGGCCTGTGCTACGGCTACGTGGAGTTTTTCCGCAACGTACCGGTGTTGCTGCAACTGGTGATGTGGTATTTGTTTTTCACCCAGGCACTGCCTTCGGCCGCAGACGCGTGGACTGTAGGCCCGGTGTTTTTAAGCAAGGGTGGACTAAGTTTTCCGATTCCGGTCTGGGCGGCAGGTCATCTGTGGTCTGTCATCGGCCTGCTAGCGGGCATCGTCCTGGCCTTCGTCTACCGCCACTGGGCCTTCAAACGATTCGAGGCGACGGGCCAGATCGGTAGTTTGTTCTGGACCCCGATGGCTATTTGTCTGGCAGGGGCTTTTTTAGGCTGGCTTGTCGGAGGAGCACCTACTGCGCTGGACTCTCCCGTCAAGGGCGAGTTTGCCATTGAAAAAGGCGGCTCTCTCACGCCCGAGTTTCTTTCGGTGTTACTGGGTTTGACCATTTATACGGCAGCCTTTGTTGCCGAAGTGGTGCGCTCGGGCATTGACTCGGTGGCAAGAGGCCAGGGCGAGGCAGCGGCGGCACTGGGTCTGGACCCGGGTCAGACCATGCGACTGGTGATGCTGCCGCAAGCGTTGAGGGTGATCATTCCGCCCATGACGAATCAGTTTTTGAACCTGACCAAGAACTCATCGTTGGCAGTTGCCATCGGCTATCCGGATGTTGTATCGATCGCCAACACCGCCTTGAACCAGACCGGCCGCGCCGTCGAGTGCATCGCCATCGTCATGCTGGTGTACCTGACGACCTCGTTATCGACCTCGTGGCTGATGAACTGGTACAACAGTCGTGCCGCCATCAAGGAACGCTGAAGGAGCCATGACATGACTGCACAGACATTCAAACCCATCGCACCGCGAGAGGCACCGGTGCGCACCGAGGGCATCGTAGCGTGGGTCCGCTTCAATCTTTTCGGTGACTGGATAACTACACTCATGACGCTGGTCATATGTGGCGCGCTTGTGTTCCTGGTGCCTCATTTCTTGAGCTGGGCCATTTTCCGGGCATCGTGGGCGCCCAATTTCGAAGCGTGCCGGGTTGACGGCGTTGGCGCCTGCTGGGGTGTAGTGGCAGAAAAATACCGCAGCATCCTGTTCGGACGCTACCCCTTCGGAGAACACTGGCGCCCGCTGATTGCAACGTCGATGTTGCTGTGCCTGCTGGTGGCAAGCTGCACGCGGGCCTTCTGGAGGCCTGGGTTGGCAGTTCTTTGGGCCGCTGTCCTTGCGTTGTTCTTTGCCCTGATGTACGGCAACGTCATGGGTTTGACCAAGGTCGAGACAGATCGCTGGGGTGGTCTGCCTCTGACCCTGCTCCTGGCGACCTTGTCAATGGCCATGGCTTTCCCAATCGCCCTGCTCGTCGCCATGGGACGGCGCTCGAACCTGCCGGCAATCCGGACATTCTGCGCCATTTACGTCGAGTTGATCCGCGGTGTGCCGCTGATTTCTGTGCTGTTCATGGCTTCGTTCATGTTCCCGTTATTCATGCCGCAGGGTTTTAGCATCGACGTATTGATTCGCGTCCTTGTGGGAATTACGCTGTTTTCCGCCGCCTACATGGCCGAAGTGATTCGGGGTGGTCTGCAGGCCATCCCAAAGGGGCAGATCGAGGCCGCTGCAACTTTAGGTCTTTCGTACTGGCAGACCCAGGGCAAAATCGTCCTGCCACAGGCGCTGGCCATGGTAGTTCCCAGCATCATGAACAATTTCATATCGACCTTCAAAGACACTTCACTGGTGACCATCGTCAGCCTGTATGAACTTATGGGTGCGATGGACATGGCCCTGAATTCAGATTCAGACTGGCGGCCCTTCAAGATTGAGGGCTATCTCTTTATTGCCATGATTTATTTCTTCTTTTGCTTTTCCATGTCCCGCTACAGCATCTGGGTTGAGAAACAGGTCAACCGGGGTAAGCAGCGTTAAGCAAGCCTGATCACTCGCGCCGTCAGATCATCCAAATCAATTCCCGGTAGATTCAATCATGTCAGAACCCATCATCAAATTCGAAAAACTCAACAAGTGGTATGGCAACAATTTCCATGTGTTGCGCGATATTGACCTGAGCGTCACGCCCGGTGAGCGCATTGTTATTTGCGGACCGTCAGGCTCGGGGAAGTCGACGCTGATCCGCTGCATCAACCGGCTTGAAGAGCATCAGGAAGGTCATCTGTATGTTGACGGGGTAGAAGTGACCGACGACGTCAAGGCAATTGACGACATTCGCAAAAAAGTCGGCATGGTGTTTCAGCAGTTCAATCTGTTCCCGCACCTGACTGTTCTGGAAAACCTGACGTTGTCGCCCATGTGGGTAGGCAAAATGCCCAAAAAGGAAGCTGAAGAAAAGGCCATGATCCAGCTCAAGCGCGTGCGTATTGCCGAACAGGCTGGCAAGTACCCGCTGCAACTCTCTGGCGGACAGCAGCAGCGGGTGGCCATTGCGCGAGCACTGTGCCTGAAGCCCAAAATCATGCTGTTCGACGAGCCCACTTCGGCGCTGGATCCGGAAATGATCAAGGAAGTACTGGACGTCATGATCGAGATGGCCAGCGGCGGCATGACCATGCTGTGCGTTACCCACGAGATGGGCTTTGCCAAGGCGGTGGCGGATCGGGTTATCTTCATGGATCAGGGCCAGATCGTTGAACAGAACAACCCGCACGACTTTTTCAACAACCCGCAAAACGAACGCAGCAAAGATTTTTTGTCGAAAATTCTGGGGCATTAGCGCGTCCGGCAGGCGTGTTCCTGAGGGTTCGGCCCATCTCCCCGGGAAACGATAACGCCAGCCCGTGAGCCTGACCTGACTGACCGGGGAGTATGGTTTGGCTCCAAGATTGCTATTGATTTTGTAGCTGTCTACGCATACTCCACGGCGCCTTCAGCTCGTTTTTATCCTTATTTTTGATAATCGGGGATGGTTTGCCAATGAATCATGTTTACCACTCTACGAATTCCATTACCAACGTATTGGGTGTTGCGGTAGGCCATTTCACCGACAGTCGTCGTCCAACGGGATGCACGGTCATCATCGCTCGCGACGGCGCGGTGGCCGGCGTCGATGTGCGGGGCGGCGCGCCGGGAACACGCGAGACAGACCTGCTGCATCCAAGCAATCTGGTGGACCGGGTGCATGCCGTTTTGCTGGCAGGTGGCAGCGCCTGGGGGCTCGACGCAGCCAGCGGCGTCATGCGCTGGCTGGAAGAAAACCACATCGGCCTGCAGGTTGGGTTTGGTCTGGTGCCCATCGTGCCGGCAGCGGTGCTGTTTGATTTGCCGGTGGGCGACGCCAGCATCCGCCCCGATGCGACCGCTGGTTATCAGGCTTGCGCAAGTGCCAGCCGTGACGTGCCGGAGGAAGGTAACGTCGGTGCCGGGGCCGGGGCGCTGGTTGGCAAGATCTTTGGGCTGGAACGTGCCATGCGAGGTGGCATTGGCAGCGCATCCATTAGCGTCGACGGCATCACCGTCGGCGCCATCATTGCCTGCAATGCGGTGGGTGACGTCATTGATCCGGGCAATGGTCAGGTGCTGGCGGGGGCCCGAACAGCCGACGGTACCTCACTCCTGAACTGCCGCGCAGCGCTTCTTTCCGGCGCGGTCCCGCTATCGCCACTGGCTGGCACCAACACCACCATCGGTGTCATCGCCACGGATGCGATATTGACCAAGACCCAGGCGCACCGCCTGGCGCAAGTGTCCCACGATGGTCTCGCCCGCGCCATCAATCCGGTGCATACCCTGCTTGACGGCGACACCTTGTTTGCAATGGGTACCGGTCAGGCCGGCAAAGCCGCAAGCATGTTGATGCTGAGCACGCTGGCCGCTGAGGTTACCGCGCAGGCTGTAGTACGCGCCATCATGGCGGCCAGATGTTTCACCTGGGGCGACCGGCACTGGCCCGCAGCAATGGACCTGGCGCAGGGGCTTACTTCAACGCCTTGAACCTCATGCGTTTGGGTTTTGCGCCCTCTTCACCCAGACGTTTTTTCTTGTCGGCTTCGTACTCCTGGTAGTTGCCGTCGAAGAAGGTCCATTGACTGTCCCCTTCACAGGCCAGAATGTGGGTCGCAATGCGATCCAGAAACCACCGGTCATGGCTGATCACCATCAGCGATCCGGCGAACTCCAGCAAGGCGTCTTCCAGCGCACGCAGGGTCTCCACATCCAGGTCGTTGGACGGCTCATCGAGCATTAGCACATTGCCGCCGGCGATCAGGGTTTTAGCCAGGTGCAAACGCCCGCGCTCGCCACCAGACAAGGTGCCAACACGCTTTTGCTGGTCGGCGCCATTGAAGTTGAAGCGACCGCAGTAGGCCCGACTGGCCATCTGGAACTTGCCGACATTCAGAATATCAAGACCACCGGAAACATCTTCCCAAACCGTTTTTTCATTGGACAGATCATCCCGGTTCTGGTCTACAAACGCCATCTTGACGGTGGAACCAATCTTGACCTCGCCGCTGTCGGGCTGTTGCTGGCCGGAAATCATGCGGAACAAGGTCGATTTACCAGCGCCGTTGGGTCCAATAATACCGACGATGGCGCCAGCAGGTACCTTGAAACTCAGGTTGTCAATAAGCAAACGGTCGCCAAAAGACTTGCTGACGTTGACAAACTCGATAACTTCATTGCCCAGGCGGTCAGCCACCGGGATGAAAATCTCGTTGGTCTCGTTGCGCTTCTGGTATTCGAAATCCGACAACTCTTCAAAGCGGGCCAGCCGTGCCTTGCTCTTGGCCTGGCGTGCCTTCGGGTTCTGGCGCGACCATTCAAGCTCCTTCCTGAGCGCCTTGGCGCGGGACTCTTCACCTTTTTGTTCCTGCACCAGCCGTTCCTGCTTTTGCTCCAGCCAGGAGCTGTAGTTGCCCTTGTAAGGCATGCCGTTGCCTCGATCAAGCTCCAGAATCCACTCAGCAGCATTGTCCAGAAAGTAGCGATCATGGGTGATGGCGACCACTGTGCCGGGGTAGCGTTGCAGGAACTGCTCCAGCCAGTCCACCGATTCAGCGTCCAGGTGATTGGTCGGTTCGTCGAGCAGCAACATGTCGGGTTTCGACAGCAGCAAGCGGCACAGCGCCACGCGGCGCTTCTCGCCACCCGACAGCAATCCGACCCTGGCGTCCCATGGCGGCAGGCGCAGGGCGTCTGCGGCAATCTCAAGCTGATGCTCGGAGTCGGTGCCTGCGCTGCCAATGATGGCCTCCATCCGGGCTTGCTCTTCAGCCAGTTTGTCAAAATCGGCATCGGGTTCCCCATATGCCGCGTAAATTTCTTCAAGACGCCCTTTGGCAGCAAAAACATCACCCATGCCAGCTTCGACGCTCTCACGCACCGTTTGCTCCGGGTCCAGTTGGGGTTCCTGCGGCAGATAGCCGATATTCAGACCCGCCATCGGCACCGCTTCACCTTCAAATTCCTTGTCAACCCCGGCCATGATTTTGAGCAGGGTCGACTTGCCCGAACCATTGGTACCCAACACACCAATTTTGGCGCCCGGAAAAAAGCTAAGGGAAATGTCTTTGAGGATAAAACGTTTCGGCGGAACGATCTTGCCGAGCCGGTTCATTGAAAATACGTATTGAGCCATGAGTCTTGCCAGGTAATGCGGGGTGAAAACCTGACATTATCGATGCTTCACCCGACGCCGGGCTGCCCAACCGGTGAATCATATTTTTCGATTCACGTCACCCAGGGCATTTTGCAGGGCCGTTTGCGCCACTGCATCGAGTGCATTGTCAACAACATGACCATCCGACACAAACCGGATTGAGCCTTGCCGGCGCAGACGTTCCATGGTCCGGCGCGACATGGAGTGAGCCAGGCCGCCACGAGACACAAACATGAAAAGGGTTCGGTGTGGGCTGGCCCAGGTCAGCTGCGCACGCAGCCAGACGTGATTCACGATCAGTTCGACCCACAAGCCCGTATGCAACTCCCCGACAGACCATGGACGCTGAATGCCCTCGATCCGGGGTTCGGCATGGTAGTCGGGCTCCTGGGGCTCATCATCTGCAACCCAGAAACCAGTCACGTCGGGTGATTCTGACGCGCCGGATGAGGAAGTGTCTTCCCTCGATTCATCGAACGCCGGCGCAGACTGCTCACCATTTTCGGTCGCCGAACGTCTGCGGGGACCTTCAAATACCTTTTCATGCAGGGAAATCAACGCGTCGAAAAAGGCCGGAATACGCTCCTCGGGATACTGGATGCTCTGCAAACCTTGGCGCAATGTGACCAGCAGGTTGGGTACCAATTGCACCAATCGGTTCCGGTTGCGTCTGGCCAGGCGAAGTTGAACACTCCAGATCAGGTCATCGACCAGCGCAAGATAGCCGTCCGGATCAGCACTGCCATCGACGCAGGCCAATTGTGATTCGGCCACCACCTGTGCCCACGGGCCGCGCAAAAAGCCAGACACCAATTCAGGAATGTCCTTGTTGCTCTGGCGCTCATGAAAGTCTTCCGCCAGACGCTGCGCCAACAGGTTTCTTTGCTCCGCGTGCAATAGCGCACGGGCCGCTTCTTCGTGTTGCTGACGTTGCGCCGCCTCGTCTCGAGACCAGCCCGCTTCAAGTTTGTGCAGCACCTGGGAGAAGGCAGCGGCATCACCGGCGCCGCTGGTCAAAACATCGACGGCCTCCGACAAAGCCCTGAAAAACCGCAAGAATCCATCATCATCCTCGGAGGTATAGCCCAGACTGCGGTGGGTAATCTGGTCCAGAAACTGGCGAGCCGGGTGCTGGCGCTCGCTGAAAAACCGGGAATCTGACTGTGCCAGCACCAATAGAACGGGGCCTAGCATATGAATGAGTTGCCGCACTTTGGTCAACAAGCGCTCATCTTGCATAAGATTGTCCAGCATCATGCGGACAACTTCTGCACCGAGTTGCCGGCCGAGTTGCTTGCCCTGTGTAGGTTCGCGCTCAATCGGCTGACTGGCAACAGCCACTTTCGCACCAGGTGCCAATGGACTGGCGCGCTTGGCCAGCCGCCGCATCATCGGTTCAACCAGTTTCATGTCCTCCAGCGCCATGAACGAGGCCGGTACCGTGTGCAAAAAATCCTGCAGACCGGTTCCCGCGGCTGCGCTGTCAAACTCGCCCGATAGCAGTTTTCGAAGCTTGTCCAGGGTTATCAGCGTGCGGGTGATCGAGTTTTCCGCAACCTTGGCACGTCCGGCCCTTGTACCGCCAACCATCCCCCCCATCGGTGAAGCTGGCTCAATACCTTGCGAACGCAACCAGTCGCAAATTTCCCGATAAAGCTGACGCAGACTTACGCCCAACAATCCGGCGGCCGGCGTGATCAATGCCACGCGTGCATGTTCATCCGGTGCGAATTGAATCAAGCAAGCTTGCAAAGCGCGAACAAACACTTCCGGCTTGAGCGGGTTTAGCTGAGGCTGAACAGTTATCCATCCGGACAAACCACTGATCAATGCATTCAAGGGAGGAAGGACGTCATCCACACTGCGCGCGACTTCCTGCAAGGTCAGTGCAAATTCAATGCTTTCATCAATCTGTTTGCTATCGAGCAACTGCAAGTCGTCAAAACGAACCGTTGGTTGTTGCGCGAAATCCTGAGAGCCGCCGCTATAGATGCCCAATTGCAACTGAGTC
This sequence comes from uncultured beta proteobacterium, assembly GCA_963750815.1. Lineage (GTDB taxonomy): Bacteria > Pseudomonadota > Gammaproteobacteria > Burkholderiales > Burkholderiaceae_C > Rhodoferax. The sequence goes on along the minus strand of CAVVRS010000002.1, from coordinate 1,593,498 downwards.
AGGAATGCTTTTTTTACCAACAAGTCCTGACTGCATAACAATTCGGTCAAGGTTTTGCTCACCGGGACGCGTTCTCCCAATGAGCCGTTGCCCGGGGCCTGGGACGCCAAAAGCGACAAACCATCAAGCACGTCACCCATCAGGGTATCGGCCTGCAGCAACACTACTTCAATGCAATCATGCAACGATGGACCAGTGCTGGACCGGTCATCTGCCATACCAATGCGACGAAGCAGAAATTTCTTCTTCAAGCCGGTCCCCTCATTTTAAAAATCCCGTTCCATTGGCTATATTTTCCCCGTAGCAACCCATCACGAGCAGCCTCGCTAACACATTGTTTCGATTCGATCAGTCTGGTCAATCAGACAGTCATTTAACTGCATTTTTTGCCTGGTACGTGCAAAATTTCGAGATCATGCGACAATACCCCCATTGTGGAGCGTCAGTTGCCCGCAATGCCAGCACCTCGCTGGGAACGAAGCCTAGCGCCAGCGTTCAACATTTGTACCCCATTTGCCTTTGACTGAATCGGTGCTGCAAGCACAGAGCGGGCTGATGCCATAGCGCCCAGGATTGGCGCAACACTATGAAATTTGAAGAATTAAATTTGGCTCCGGCCATCGTCAAAGCCGTGCTCGAGCAAGGCTATGAAACCCCCACCGCTATTCAGGCTCAAGCAATTCCTGCTGTGCTGGAAGGACATGATCTGCTCGGAGGCGCCCAAACCGGCACTGGCAAGACCGCCGCTTTTGTGCTTCCAATGCTGCAAAAACTCAGCGCTGAAGAAGCACCCAAAAACAAATTTGGTGGCGTCGGCATTCGTGCTCTGGTGCTAACTCCAACCCGCGAACTTGCGGCTCAGGTGGAAGAGTCGGTGCAAACTTATGGCAAATACCTGGCGCTAAGTTCCACAGTCGTTTTTGGCGGTGTCGGCATGAACCCGCAGATCAGTCGCGTCAAAAAGGGCGTGGATATCCTGGTCGCCACACCTGGACGTCTGCTGGATCTTCTGCAACAAGGCGTACTGGACCTGGGTCAGGTGCAAATACTGGTGCTTGACGAGGCCGACCGTATGCTCGACATGGGATTTATTCATGACGTGAAAAAAGTTCTGGCGGTGGTACCCAAAGACAAACAAAGTCTATTGTTCTCGGCCACTTTCAGTGACGAAATTCGCGATCTGGCCGACACGCTTCTGAAAAATCCACTAAGTATCCAGGTGACTCCGCGCAACACCACGGTGCAACGGATCACCCAAATTATTCATCCGGTTGGTCGCGGCAAAAAGAAGGCCTTGCTGGCGCACATCATCCAGGAACACAACTGGAGTCAGGTACTGGTCTTCACACGCACCAAATTCGGCGCCAACAACGTCGCCGAATACCTGACCAAGAATGGAATTCAAGCCATGGCCATGCATGGCAACAAGAGCCAGGCGGCCCGTACCCAGGCGCTTGGCGGATTCAAGAGTGGCGACATTCGTGCGCTGGTGGCCACCGACATCGCCGCACGCGGCATTGACATTGATGATTTGCCACACGTGGTGAATTACGAAATACCCAACGTCAGCGAAGACTATGTGCACCGTATTGGACGTACCGGTCGGGCTGGCGCTGATGGTACTGCAGTCAATCTGGTGTGCCTTGACGAGGAAGGTTTTATGCAAGCCATAGAGCGTTTCACAAAGCAGGACATTCCGGTGCAGATTGTGGAAGGCTTCATGCCCGAGCCCGGCGAAAAAGCCGAACCGATTGCCATGGGACGTCAAACAATTTGGGGCGGCGCAGGCAAGCCACCGAGCCGGGATGTCATGATGGCGGCAGCCAGAGCCGCGCGTTCCGAGATGATGCAGCGAGTACGCGAAAGCAAAGGTACATCTAGTGAGCTTAGAGGTCCGGCCGGTGGCGGACGATCCGGCAATGCTGATGGTCAGCGCGGCAATGGTCCGCGCGGCCACAGTCCGGTGGGCGATCAGCAATCACGGGGTCAAGGTCAACGCGCTTCAGGACGTGGTGGAAGTGGCGGTTATGGGGGAGGATTTGGTGCGGGCAATGGCGCCGCCAACCCGACCTCGTCAAGATCCACCCAAAACCAACCTGATCCGATGCGCACGAGCGTTGATATGATGGCTGAGCGCGGCGCCCGCCGTGGTGGTGGCGGCGGGTTTGCGGGCGGCAACCGCAATGGTGGTTCCTACGGTGGATCCGGTGGCCGCTCTGGCGGCGGGACCGGTGGCTTTGGTGGCGGGGGCAACGGGTCTCGTGGGCCGGGAAATTCTCGCGGTTCTTTTAACCGATAAGCTCTATTCGAAGTTCACTGTGCAGAGCGTCGGCCGCCAGCGGTTCAATATGCCAAACTTTTTCCGCACATTGTAGATTTCTCAGCGTTATCGACCCTGTTCTGCCTCCGGATCGGGGTCAAAGTCTTTGTCCATCGGTATCAGCGCCGCAGCCTGTGGTTCCGGCAGCGCCTGAACTTTTTTCAGCGCGCGGGTCATGGCACGGCTGCGCGGCTCGGCGCTGTCGAGCGTCTTTAGTACAGTCTCAGTCTGCGACTTGACTCTGGCCAGAACGTCACTGAACTTGCCAAACTCGGATTTAACCGCACCCAACGCCTGCCACACTTCACTGGAGCGCTTTTCCAAAGCCAGCGTGCGAAACCCCATTTGTAGTGAACTGAGCATGGCCAGCAACGTGGTCGGGCCCGCCAGCGTGATGCGGTGCTCCCGCTGTAAGGCCTGCATCAAACCCGGGCGACGCAGCACCTCCGCATACAAACCTTCAGTGGGCAGAAATAATATGGCGAAATCCGTGGTGTAAGGTGGCTCTACGTATTTATCAACAATGGAACGGGCCTCCAGCCGGATGCGAAGTTCCAACGCCTTGCCCGCCGCCTCCGCCGCTACCACGTCGGCCCGGCCCTGAGCATCCAGCAAGCGTTCATAGTCTTCATTGGGAAATTTGGCATCAATTGGCAGCCATAACGGCTCTCCATGCTCGTATTTTCCGGGCAGCTTTATGGCGAAGTCCACCACATTTTTGCTGCCCGGTCGCGTTACAACCTGCGCCGCATACTGATCCGCCACCAATGCTTGCTCCAGCAAAGAAGCGAGCTGCGCCTCGCCAAAAATGCCGCGGGCCTTAACGTTGGTCAACAGGTGCTTGAGGTCACCTACGCCTTGTGCCAGCGTTTGCATCTCGCCCAAGCCCTTGTGCACCTGTTCCAGCCGGTCCGCTACCTGTTTGAAACTTTCACCCAGGCGAGCTTGCAGCGTGGTCTGCAATTTTTCGTCGACGGTAGCACGCATCTCCTCAAGTTTGGCCGCATTGGTGACCTGCAACTGGGCCAGTTGCACCTCCAGCGTTTGTCTCACCTCGGACATGCGGCGGGCGTTGGATTCGCTCAAGGACTGCAGTTGCAGCGTCAGAGTGTCGGACAAGGTCTTTTGAAGCAACGCCAACTGTTGCCCAAAGGCGTCAATCTGGGAGTTTTGGGTGCGCGTCGCCTCGCCCCCCTGCTGCACTAGCGACTGTTGAAAGGTCGCCAGGGTTTGTGTCAGTTCCTGTCGTGCGGCACGCGATGATTCGCTGATCTCACGACGCAATTCGCGCTCCAGCCGTTCCGCATTGCCCTGCACCGCTGCCAGCACTTCGGACCCGCCGTGAGTGGCAGCCAGTTCTGCGGCTTTATCGGGACCACGCCAAGCCAGCCACACCCATCCCCCGGCATTCAAAACGGACAACGCCAGCAACCACCACGGCAAAGTATCACTCAAGACAATTTCTCCGGAAAACGCACCATTGTCATTCAAATCAACAAGTCCAATATTTGCGCAATTCATGCAAAGCAAGCACTCTGCTAAAAAATTTTCGGGTAAAAAAAACCCCTCAGCGAGGGGTTTTTTTGAATTGACAAAGACAACCGATTAGAGCTTCTGCGTTGCCATGAAGGAGTCGAACCGACTTTCCGCGAAGCGAAACCACAGAACCTGATCGCGCTGGAAGGCACGTAGATCTGCGTAAATCTTTTTCCATTCCGGGCTCTTGGCGTCATTTTCTGCAAACACCTCCATCGAGGCCTTGAACGAGGCTTCCAGCACCCCTTGCGAGAATGGCAGTACCTTGGTCTTGGCTGCGGCCAATTGCTTCAATGCCTTGGGGTTGAGGGCGTCGTACTTGGCGAGCATGTCCGTACTGGCCTGTGCAGAAGCCGCTTCTATGATCGCCTTGTATTCAGCTGACAAGCCGTCAAAAGCTTTCTGATTGATGAAGAAATCAACCTCCGGGCCGCCCTCCCACCAACCGGGATAGTAGTAGTACGGCGCCACCTTGTTAAAGCCCAGTTTCTGGTCATCGTAGGGTCCCACCCATTCAGCCGCATCGATCGTCCCTTTTTCCAGCGCCTGGTATATTTCACCCCCTGGAATGCTCTGCGGAACGGCACCCAGCTTCTGCATGACCTCGCCAACCAGGCCACCACCCAGGCGCATCTTCAAACCCTTGAAGTCGGCAATCGATTTTATTTCCTTGCGGAACCAGCCACCCATCTGCGTGCCGGTATTGCCTCCCGCAAAACTGAGCATGTTGTAACCGGCGTAAAACTCATTCATCAGTTTGCGCCCATTGCCGTGCATCATCCAGGCGTTCATCTGGCGTGCGTTCAAACCGAACGGTACGGCTGACCCCAACGCGAAGGCCTGATTCTTGCCATAGAAATAGTATGGCACCGTGTGGCACATTTCAACCGTAGCGTTCTGCACAGCATCTACAACACCAAACGGAGGCAACAACTCGCCACCCGCATGAACCGAGATCTCGAACTTTCCACCAGACATCGCCTTGACAGCCTTGGCGAACACCTCGGCGCCTCCATAGATGGTATCCAGTGACTTGGGAAAGCTGGAAGCCAGACGCCAGCGCAGGTTTACACCTTGTGCATGTACCGCTGGTGCGGCACCTGCGGCCAATACGCCGACAATGCCTGCGTGTTTTATTAGGGAACGACGATCCATGTGGTTTCACTCCTGGAATTGTTGATTGAATATCCCGTCATGCAGTTAGGCATAACGACGACTCATTACAGTCACCCGACATTGTAGAAACCTGTGCCGGTGGTAATGCAGGGGTTTTCCCTTGCGAAGCTGACCGAAATCTGTCAGTACGTCAGGCCACCGCCTTCAGCACTGCATGACCATAGTCAAGCAGTGCTTCAAACCTCTTGACAATTGAGGCCTGAATGCCAATCGCATCCAGCCCCTGTAGCGCCAACAGTCTGGCGGGATCCCCGTGCTCAACGAATTCATCCTGCAATCCCAGCTGCAACATTGGCATGAGAACGCCTGCGGCATTCAAGGCCTCACTGACCGCGCTGCCGGCGCCGCCCATCAGGGAGCCCTCTTCCAGAGTCACCAAACCTGCGTGCCTGGCGGCTACCTCCAGCAACAGAGTCAGATCCAGCGGCTTGGCCCAGCGCATATTGACGACCGTGATGTTCAGTGTCTGTGCCACTTGCAGTGCGGGGTAAAGCAGCGTGCCAAAAACCAGAATTGCCACACCCTTGCCCTCACGCCTGACTTGCGCTCGGCCAAAAGGCAGCGCGGACAGATCTGCCTGCACCGCCACGCCGGCGCCAGCGCCGCGCGGATAGCGAACCGCCACCGGATGCTCCTGTTCAAAGGCACATGACAAAAGTTGTCGACACTCATTTTCATCTGCGGGACAGGCAACGCTAAGGTTGGGAATGCAGCGCAAGTACGCAATATCATAGGCACCTGCATGAGTCGCGCCGTCGGCGCCGACCAGCCCGGCCCGATCGAGTGCGAAAACCACTGGCAGGTTCTGGATGGCAACATCGTGTATCAACTGGTCGTAAGCGCGCTGCAGAAAAGTTGAATATATCGCCACCACCGGTTTCAAACCTTCGCAGGCCAGCCCGGCAGCAAACGTAACGGCGTGCTGCTCCGCAATTCCAACATCGAAGTAACGTTGCGGAAAACGAGCCTCAAACTCGACCATACCCGAGCCCTCACGCATGGCCGGGGTGATGGCGACCAACCGGGGGTCGCGGGCTGCCATATCACACAACCACTCACCGAACACCTGGGTAAATGTTGTCTTGGCCGGCGTGCTCGACTTCTGCAATCCGACCTCCGGGTCAAACTGGCCCGGGCCGTGGTAGGCCACCGGATCTGCTTCCGCGAGTTTGTAGCCCTGCCCTTTTTTAGTGACGACGTGCAAAAACTGCGGGCCCTTCAGGTGCTTGATGTTTTCCAGCGTTGGAACCAGCGAGTCAAGGTCATGCCCGTCAATGGGGCCAATGTAGTTGAAGCCGAATTTTTCAAACAGGGTTGCCGGAACGACCATGCCTTTGGCATGTTCTTCAAGACGCTTGGCCAGTTCGAACAGGGGTGGGGCACCTTTGAGCACGGTTTTACCGGCGTTTTTGGCCGCCGCATAAAACTGGCCACTCAGTAGTTTGGCCAGATAACGATTGAGCGCCCCCACCGGTGGGCTGATACTCATGTCATTGTCGTTCAGGATGACCAGCAAATTGCAATCTGCAACACCTGCATTATTCAACGCTTCAAAAGCCATACCCGCCGTCATGGCGCCATCCCCAATGATCGCGATGGCATGTCGCTCTTCGCCCTTGATCCTGGCCGCAATGGCCATGCCCAGAGCGGCTGAAATAGATGTACTGGAGTGTGCCGTGCCGAAGGCATCATGAATACTTTCCCGGCGTTGCGGAAAGCCACTCAGGCCACCCAATTGACGCAAGGAAACCATGCGGTCACGCCGACCGGTCAGGATTTTGTGAGGATAAGTTTGATGTCCTACGTCCCAAACCAGGCGGTCATGCGGGGTATTGAACACATAATGCAGTGCCACGCTGAGCTCCACTGTTCCGAGGTTGGAACTGAGATGTCCACCCGTCTTGGAAACACTCTGGAGCAGATAGGCTCGCAACTCGGCAGCCAACGCACCCAGTTGTGCGCGCGGCACCTGGCGCAAGTCAGCGGGGTCGTTGATGGTGTGCAGCAGCGGGTACAGTTTATTTGACATATGCTATGTTTTCTATAGCTATCAGTGCTTATTCCACATAACCTGAAGGCTTATTTTCCCTATACTCTTGGTGGTCTGACCAGTGTTCAATTGCAGCGGTTGACCACCATCGTGGCAAGTCCCTGCAGCGCTTGTGTGTTACCTAAACCCGTCCGCGCCAGAGCGGCGTGTGCCTGAACCAGCAGTTCTTGAGCATACTCTCTTGAGCGCTCCAACCCCAGCACCGAAACATAGGTCGGCTTGTCGTGACTGGCGTCCTTGCCGGCCGTCTTGCCCAGCGTCACGGAGTCTCCTGTAACATCCAGAATATCGTCCACCACCTGAAACGCCAGGCCGATAGCTGCGCCATAGGACTTCAATGATATTTGCGCGATGGCAGGCGCGTTGCCGCAGGCTGCCCCCATCATCACGCTGGCCTGCAACAATGCCCCAGTCTTGAGACGGTGCATTTCGCGCAACTGATTCTCGCTAAGAACCAAACCGACGCTCGCCAGATCAATGGCCTGACCACCCGCCATGCCGGCACTACCAGCGGCCCTGGCCAACAGGCGACACAGCCGGGCCTGCCGCTCCGCAGTTACACCCCCCTCCGGAGTCAAGAGTTCAAAGGCCAGAGCCTGCAGCGCATCGCCTGCCAGCAAAGCAGTGGCTTCGCCGAATTTGACGTGCACCGTTGACTTGCCGCGGCGCAATACATCGTTGTCCATACACGGCATGTCGTCGTGAACCAGCGAATAGGCATGAATCAGCTCGACAGCACATGCCGCCCGCAAGGCAGCTTCCGCGTCGGGCTTCGGGTCCGATGAAACGAAACTAACCGCCTCCCAGGACGCCATAACCAGCAGCGGGCGCAAACGCTTGCCCCCATCCAGAACAGCGTACCGCATGGCGTCAACCAAGGCGGCGGGTGCGCCGTGATCCACTCCGCAAGGCGCGTCAGCCGTGACCCAGCGCTCAAGGGCGCGCTCAACTTCTTCCAGATGCCGGGCACTCCAGCCGACCAGGTCAAATGGCACGTCAATATTCACTCAGCGGTCCAGGTTTTCAGCCCGCCGTGGTCAAGCACTTTTATCTGCTCTTCAACCGCCTCCAGCCGATCACGACAAAATGTCAACAATTCAGCGCCGCGCTGGTAATGGGTGAGCAATTGAGCCAGCGGCAAATCACCGGATTCCAGTTTGGCAACCAGTTGATCGAGCTCTTCCAGTGCAGATTCATAGCTGGCCGGCAAAGTTGAAACACGATGGGGGGCAGAAACCATAAAACCCGAACTCCCTAAGTCCTAAAGGTACGATTTTAGGCTCTGAAACCGGACCGGTGGCAGGAGTCTGGGTCATGTACAAATTCATTCAGCCAAATGGTGCCTGGCGCCTCGCATCGAAGGCCAGCAGGTACAATTCACCTTCTTGCTGGCCAAGGCCGGTTTAATCGTTACCGCGCGTTGGCGCATCTCCCTGTGGAGAGTCTTTAGGTCAGGTCACCAATGTCTGATTTAAGTCTTCAACTGCAGCAGGCCGTAGGCCAACTACCAGTTTCAAGCTATTTTGACAATGCGCTGCACCAGCGCGAATTGCAAAATATTTTCCACCGTGGCCCCCGCTATGTAGGACATCGCCTGAGTGTTCCCCGTGTGGGTGACTATGCCACTCTGGCGCAGGAGTCAGATGGACGGACTCTGGTGCATACGCCCAGTGGCATTGAGCTGATTTCCAATGTATGCCGGCACCGCCAGGCCGTCATGCTCAAGGGACGAGGCTCGGTCCACACCACCCATCCTGGGGCAGCTGCTGGAAATATTGTGTGCCCATTGCACCGCTGGACCTACGGCGGCAGCGGCCCGGAACCGGCTGGAAGGCTACTGGGTGCCCCCCATTTCTCGCAAGACCCCTGCCTCAACTTGAACAACTACCGGATTCAGGAATGGAACGGTCTCCTGTTTGAAGACAATGGCCGCGACATCGATGCTGATTTGGCTGGCATGAGCCTGCGTGCCGATCTTGATTTCACCGGGTTTGTGTTCGACAAAGTCACAATGCACGAATGCAATTACAACTGGAAAACGTTTATCGAGGTCTACCTGGAGGACTACCATGTGGGCCCATTTCATCCGGGCTTGGGCGGGTTTGTCAGTTGCAACAATCTGCGCTGGGAATTCAAGGAAAACTATTCAATACAAACCGTGGGCATGGCCGCGCAAACCGGAAAGGCCGGAAGTCCGGTGTACCAGCGCTGGCAGGATGCACTGCGTGACTACCGACGGGGCGCCGCGCCGAAGTATGGTGCGATCTGGCTCACCTACTACCCGCACATCATGGTGGAGTGGTATCCCCATGTGTTGACGGTCTCCACCCTGCACCCAATGGGTGTGGGAAAAACCATGAACATGGTTGAGTTCTATTACCCGGAAGAAATTCAGGCTTTCGAGCGTGAATTTGTCGAGTCACAACAAGCTGCCTACATGGAAACCTGCATCGAGGACGATGAAATCGGTGAACGCATGGATGCCGGGCGACGTGCACTGATGATGCGTGGCGACAATGAAACCGGCCCCTATCAAAGCCCGATGGAAGACGGAATGCAACACTTTCACGACTGGTACCGGCAACATATTGGAACTGATTGACATGCAGGCGCTGTGGATGGTTCTGGGCTCGTTTTTCTTTGCCACCATGGCGGTCGGCATCAAGGTCGCGGCCGGAAGTTTCAACACTTTTGAGTTGGTGTTTTACCGCGGTGTGGTGAGCGTCATCTTCATGTTGATGGTGTTGCGGGCACGCGGAACAATATTGCGTACGCCGGTACCGATGATGCACGCATGGCGCAGTGTCATTGGGGTTTTGTCACTGGGGTCGTGGTTTTATGCCATTACCCATTTGCCACTGGCCACTGCCATGACGCTCAACTACATGAGTGGAGTCTGGGTGGCAGCGTTCATCGTCGGTGGTTCGGTGCTCTTTGGTCAGGCACTGCGTCAAGGTCCTTTGATGGCAACGGTGTTGGCCGGATTTGCCGGCGTTGTGATGATGCTGCGTCCGACTCTGGACCAGAATCAGTTGTTTGCCGGAATAATCGGGCTGCTGTCCGGCATCGGCGCGGCGTTAGCCTACCTGCAGGTTACCGCCTTGGCGAAAGCTGGTGAACCTGAAGGGCGAACCGTTTTTTATTTTTCAGTAGGCTCTGCCGTCGCCGGCTTTGTCGGTGTTGTGTGGACCGGCCTGACACCCTGGTCAGCTGTCAGTTGGCAGGCTGCCGCCTGGCTGATACCGATTGGGGTGCTGGCTTCACTGGGGCAATGGTGCATGACGCGTGCCTACAGCCGGGGTTCAACACTGCTGGTTGCCAATCTGCAATATTCCGGCATCGTATTTGCTGCTATTTATAGCCTGCTGCTGTTTGGCGACAATATTCCGCTCATTGGCTGGACCGGTATGGGTGTCATTGTGGTGAGCGGATTGGCTGCCACAGTTCTGCGCGCACACACCATTCCTGATATGCCGGCGGAAGAACACTGATACTGACGCATTGAATTGGACCCCTTGACAGGCAACCCATGTATACCACCCTGATATCCGCACAACAACTGGCCGACTTGCAGACAAGTGGCCAGCCCTTGATGGTGTTTGACTGCAGCTTTGAGTTATCTGACGCGGGGGCAGGTGATCGTCAGTACCAACAGTCACACCTGCCCGACGCCGTGCGCGCCGATCTTGACCGGCACCTTAGCGCACCGAAAATGGCGTCCAGTGCCGCATCGGGTGGCCGACACCCCTTGCCCTCGCGAGAAGCGTTCGCTCAATGGCTAGGCAACACTGGATTTTCCAACGCCACGCAAGCTGTGGTGTACGACCGCCAAGGCACCAACTATTGCGGCCGCCTGTGGTGGATGTTGAAATGGGTTGGTCACGAAAGCGTGGCGGTGCTCGATGGTGGCCTGCAGGCCTGGCAGGCCAGCGGTGGACCTCTGGAAAGCCGTGTTGTTATGCCAAAATCAGCCTCAAATTACCTGCTAGGCCCCGTCAAGACAGCGTTAACAGCTACTGAAACAATAGCAAAAAATCTCGGTCGCCCCACTCAAAATATCATCGATGCGCGTGGCACGCCGCGTTTCAGGGGTGAGGTCGAGCCTCTGGACCGGGTTGCGGGTCATATTCCGGGCGCCTTGAATCGTCCTTTCAACCTGAACTTTGATGGTGACGGCAAGTTCAAACCAGCCAGTCAACTTCGGGCCGAGTTTGAAGTGCTGCTCGCTGGACGCGATCCAGCCACCGTGGTGCATCACTGCGGCAGCGGCGTCAGCGCCGTACCCAACATCATCGCCATGGAACTGGCTGGTCTGGGCCGCACTGCCCTGTATGCTGGAAGCTGGAGTGACTGGTGCAGTGATCATTCCCGACCAGTAGCTCAGGGCTAACCTGAATTAACCCGTTCAGTTCATATGGGTTGCAGGAAGTCTGTCATTCGCTACCGAATTTAGTGTCAAACCGAATACCAATTTTTTGCAGCAGGGGCGTAGGCAGCAAACCTCCTGCACAGACAATGACCGCATCATTGCGATGTTGTTGCACTTTTCCTTCGTACTCAATGGCCACGTGTTGATCTAGAATCTGCTCTACTTTTGAGTTCAGCATCACCCGCAACCGTCCAGTTTTCTGCTGCTGATCCAGCAGTATCCTGTTTTTCTGTTTTACGCGCGAGAACGCTGCGCTTCGATACGACAGGATGACGTCAGTTCCCTTCTGCTCCGACAGGGCGATGGCGGCCTCCAGGGCACTGTCACCACCACCGACAACCAGCACGGCCTGACCCTCAAATTGCGCAGGGTCTACCAGCCGGTACATGACTTTTGGCAATTCTTCACCGGGCACATCCAGTTTTCTCGGGGTTCCCCTGCGCCCCATGGACAACAAGACCGTTCGCGCGGTGTAACTGCCCTTGTCAGTTCTTACGACAAACGCATCATCAACCTTTTCAATCGATTCCATGCGTTCACGAAAACCAATTTTCAGGCCCGTTTTCTCAACCACGTCGAGCCAGAATTGCAACAACGTTTCCTTCTGCACTTCGTTGAATTTCATTTTGCCAATCAGGGCGAGTTCAACCGGGGCAGTCATGGCAATTTTCTGCCTCGGGTAGTGGTAGACCGACCCGCCGAGGGAGTCTTCCTGCTCCAGGAGTTTGTAGCGCATCTTGTGCTGAATGGCCGACAAACCGGCAGAGATCCCGGCCGGACCACAACCCACGATGACCACATCAAAGTCAGCCTTACAGGGCGTCGATTTCTTGCGGATTGAATCCATCGCCTGGCGCCCCTGCTCCGCCGCCTTGCGAATCAAACCCATGCCCCCCAATTCACCGGCGATATAGATACCTGGCACGTTGGTCTCAAAGCCCGGGCTTATATTGGGAATATCGATGCCCCTTTTTTCGGTACCAAACACCAGCTTGATGGCCTCGACCGGACAGGCTGTCAGACAGGCTCCATGCCCAATACAGTGAGCGGCATTGATCAATACGGCCTTTCCGTTCACAACACCCAGAGCATTTTCCGGGCAGGCCTTGACGCATGCGCCGGATCCCATGCAACGTGTCAAATCGACGACCGGGTGAAGAGACGGGGGCTCCGCCAGCCCACTTTCAATCGACTCACGCAACTCCGCAGTGTGAGACTCGTGGATACGCTTCTGACGTCGGAGATAGAGAACCATCACGATGGCGATGGCGGCCAGATAAAGATAAAGATAATTCATGTCACTCAAATAAACATCGCGGCGAAACCGGGCCGAAGCACCGCAAGCTTACTGCATGAAAATAGTCTTGGCTGGAATTATCAGTTCCATGCGATCAGGACGGTCCGGGAAATCGCCGCCTGTTGCCTTCCCTAATGCGGCACTGCCGTAGCACACGCCATCAGTCGCACAGCCACCCAAACCGTCATTGCTGGTCGCGGTCTGAGTGGCTCTGGAAAATCTGGGCTAAAAGTCGTAACGGGCGCCCAGGTAGTAATTCATTCGGCCCGACGAGGTTGCATTGCCAGGACCGGTTGCAGTCGGAGCACCAACGGTTTCCGAGCGTTCGTAAGTCAGTTCCGACTCCAGTGATACCTGCTGGCGAACCCGGTAGACCATACGCAGACCGGCTGTCAGGACATCATTGGTGGAGCCCGCTGTATCGCTTTGAGTGTAGTACTTGAGAGAAGGCTCCAATTGCCAGGTCTCGCTCAGGCTGGAGAGATTGTTGTACGACAGCAACGTCCCATGATACGTCGGTCCGCCCAGCAGACTCAGGTTAAATACGTGCGTGTCACGAGCAGAATATAAGTTGGTTCCAATCAATTGAGCACCCATACTCCACAGGTTACCCGTGCTAGGCTGACCATTCGGCAGAAGATCCGCGACCGGTTTAATTTCATCCACGCTGGTCACACCAATATCAGCTCCAGCCTGCCAGTTTGGAGCAACTGAAGTCGTTCCACCAATACGGGCTTGTGTCTGATACGCGGTAAGGCCTTTGACTTGTTCACGCAAAACATCAATGGACGTTGTTCCCAGCAAGTCCTGAATCCGTTGCGCCGGAGTAAGCAATGCAGGATTCTGGAAAAAGAGGACGTTTCCCAACGAAAGCATGGGTACGGTGCGACGGTCCACCATGGCATTGACGAGGGTTGATTCGTTCACCTGCCAGTTGGCCTGAACAGCGGCAATATTGACGCCTTTGATCACCAGGTCATAGTCCAGTTGGGCAGAAGCCGAGACACCACCGCTGAAGTAACGCAAATCAGCACCCACACCGCGACGATCAGTCTCGCCGTCAATGACCTGCTCAATGAGGAAGGCACTGCCGCTGAGTTCTTTGGTCAATGCCTCAGCGTCCAGAGATACGCCATAAAAAGTCCGGCGTGCATCAAGCAGGGGATCAGAAGGCATGCCCGCCACTGCATTCAATTTCCACTTTGGCTTGAACGCATAACCCGCCTGAACTCCATCAAAACGGTATAAAACCCCGCCGCCGTTGGGCGACTGGCGTCCAACACGGAAGTTGGTACCGTTCGCTGACGAGCGGTAATCGAAATAGAGTGCCGACAAACGATTCTTGCCAACATCCTTGATCAAATCAGCACTGTGAGCGTCCCGAAAGACGAAGCGCATGTCTTTGTCGGCATCCCGATAACGCCAGTTCAGGTCTACATTGGTCTGTATTTGCCTCTGATCGACACCAGAAAGTGTGGTGTCAGATTGAAGAATGGGCAACCCCCCCAACACCGAGTCCTTGAACTCCTGGGAACGAACATCCGATTTGCCACCGTAATAGAACATGGACACCGAACCACTGGTGGTTGACGTTGCCTCAACCACCGGCTTTGATTTGGTCGTTGACGCGACTATCGTCGGCGTTGCAGCGGCAAGCTCTCGAACACGGTCACTGTCAGTCCCAACCGGGTAAAGCTTTAGAAACAGCTCAAATTCGCTGGCTGCCCGGGGACCATCACCGGCATTCAGGCGCGCCAGGCCGATAAGCTCCTGCGCCCTGCGCGACGACGAATTGGGTGGCAGATTGAGAAGCTGATTCAGGGACTCAATCGCTGCGCCATAGTTGCCGCCGTCGAACGCAGACTGCGCACTTGCCAGGAGCGCAGCGGCCGGAGCGTCCGCCTCGGTTGCTCCCTGAGCAGCCGGTGCCACGCTGGCAGCCGCGGCCTGTTCCTGCGCTTTGGCTGCTGCGGTCAATTCTCTCGCTGCCAGCGATGCTGCCTTTACGGAAGTTCCCAGGCCCTCCAGGACGACGTCGATGCTGCGACTGTCCCGCCCTGCGCGCACCCGAAATTTAGTAGCCGAAGCAAATCGAATCACTAATTTCCGGCTCGGCTTGACCTTGGCGTTGCTGTTGTCAACTTCGTCCCGAATAATCATCGACGGAATACTGCCAGCACCCGGCAAACGCCTTTCGCTGGTCAGATCGTCAATTTGATCCCGCGTCGGCAGCACTTTATAAAAAACCTGTACCAGATCAGATGCACGCGCCGAGACAGCTTTTGTAAATTGCACCGGCGTCACAAACCGGATATTCGCAATCGCATTGTTGCCCTCTTGCCTGAGTTCGATCTCCTCCATGACCTGTGCGCTGGCCGTCGATGCAAAGGCAGCGCAAACGGCTGCAACTGGTATCAATAAATTATTTTTCATGCTGATGGTTGAAAAGTTATTGCAATATTGTCGCTGAAATTAATCCAACCAATTGTGGGTTTTTTCTAATCCCACTTGCTGTAGGCAGCGCCCGTGTTGCCCAACGGCTTGTGGCAACCCGAGACAGAACAGTCAGTTTTTCCCGGCGCCTCGTGAGTCAATGACTTTTTCTCCATATTCCCGAGGTAGGCTGTACCAGTGGCGTGACAGGCTTTACACCAGCCGGCACCGTTGCCCATGCTTGCGTTGTGGTTCATTCTCTCGGTACTCCAGGCCGCTGTACTGCTATGACAAGCCTTGCAGTCCATCGCCGCGCCGTTGAGCAATTGAGCTTCCGGTACGTGGTTGCCCGGCTTGGCCATGGCGCCACCATTGTTGCCTTGCGAAATGTAAGTTCCGCTGTGGCAGGACTTGCAGGTTGCCGTGCTGACCATGGTATGGCTCATCGTCACCGCCGTGTTGAAACTCACCTGCGATTTATGGCAGGCATCGCATTTTGCGGCACCCAGAGGAACCGGAATATGGACAGCCGACTTGCTCATAGCGGTAGTCGAGCCGTTGTGGCAGTTATCACACGTTCCGGTTCCTACCGCGTTGGCGGCCGAATGCGCAAACTGGACACTCAACCAGTTGCTGGTCGACTTGTGGCAAGTCTCGCAAACTGTCACCCCTGTGTGCGTCGCGTTGCTGGGCTTGCCAGTCTGGCCAAATGCCGTCGTGGCATGACAACTGGCGCAACCGGTGACCACCGAGACGTTGAGGTGCAGCTTGGCCGGTAGCCAGTTCGGGTAGCCCGCCTTGTGGCAGGTGCCGCAATACGCCGTGGTCGGAATATGGTTGGTGCTCTTGGGCGTGGCCGTGCCACCGCTGGTGTGGCAGCTGCCGCAGTTGGTGGCCGCAGTGAAGGTGCTGTGGTCTATCTTCGCCCCGGACCATGCCGTGGTCGACTTGTGGCAAGTCTCGCAAACTGTCACCCCTGTGTGCGTCGCGTTGCTGGGCTTGCCAGTCTGGCCAAATGCCGTCGTGGCATGACAACTGGCGCAACCGGTGACCACCGAGACGTTGAGGTGCAGCTTGGCCGGTAGCCAGTTCGGGTAGCCCGCCTTGTGGCAGGTGCCGCAATACGCCGTGGTCGGAATATGGTTGGTGCTCTTGGGCGTGGCCGTGCCACCGCTGGTGTGGCAGCTGCCGCAGTTGGTGGCCGCAGTGAAGGTGCTGTGGTCTATCTTCGCCCCGGACCATGCCGTGGTCGACTTGTGGCAAGTCTCGCAAACTGTCACCCCTGTGTGCGTCGCGTTGCTGGGCTTGCCAGTCTGGCCAAATGCCGTCGTGGCATGACAACTGGCGCAACCGGTGACCACCGAGACGTTGAGGTGCAGCTTGGCCGGTAGCCAGTTCGGGTAGCCCGCCTTGTGGCAGGTGCCGCAATACGCCGTGGTCGGAATATGGTTGGTGCTCTTGGGCGTGGCCGTGCCACCGCTGGTGTGGCAGCTGCCGCAGTTGGTGGCCGCAGTGAAGGTGCTGTGGTCTATCTTCGCCCCGGACCATGCCGTGGTCGACTTGTGGCAAGTCTCGCAAACTGTCACCCCTGTGTGCGTCGCGTTGCTGGGCTTGCCAGTCTGGCCAAATGCCGTCGTGGCATGACAACTGGCGCAACCGGTGACCACCGAGACGTTGAGGTGCAGCTTGGCCGGTAGCCAGTTCGGGTAGCCCGCCTTGTGGCAGGTGCCGCAATACGCCGTGGTCGGAATATGGTTGGTGCTCTTGGGCGTGGCCGTGCCACCGCTGGTGTGGCAGCTGCCGCAGTTGGTGGCCGCAGTGAAGGTGCTGTGGTCTATCTTCGCCCCGGACCATGCCGTGGTCGACTTGTGGCAAGTCTCGCAAACTGTCACCCCTGTGTGCGTCGCGTTGCTGGGCTTGCCGGTTGAGATAAACCCGTTGTGACAGCTGGCGCAACCGGTGACCACCGAGACGTTGAGGTGCAGCTTGGCCGGTAGCCAGTTCGGGTAGCCCGCCTTGTGGCAGGTGCCGCAATACGCCGTGGTCGGAATATGGTTGGTGCTCTTGGGCGTGGCCGTGCCACCGCTGGTGTGGCAGCTGCCGCAGTTGGTGGCCGCAGTGAAGGTGCTGTGGTCTATCTTCGCCCCGGACCATGCCGTGGTCGACTTGTGGCAAGTCTCGCAAACTGTCACCCCTGTGTGCGTCGCGTTGCTGGGCTTGCCGGTTGAGATAAACCCGTTGTGACAGCTGGCGCAACCGGTGACCACCGAGACGTTGAGGTGCAGCTTGGCCGGCAGCCAGTTCGGGTAGCCCGCCTTGTGGCACGAAGTGCAATTGGCAGAGGTCGGAACGTGGTTTGCATCTTTGCCGGTGGCATTCGTCCCGTTATGGCAACTAGCGCAATTGGTGGCCGCAGTAAAGGTGCTGTGATCGGCTTTCGTGCCGGCCCAGGTGCTTGTCGACTTGTGGCAACTCTCGCAATTGGCCGAGGTCGGAAGGTGGGTGCCGGGCTTGGTCACTGCAATGGTGCCGTTGTGGCAACTCGCGCAACCCGAAACAACCGACACATTGGCGTGCAGCTTGGCCGGCAGCCAGTTCGGGTAGCCCGCCTTGTGGCACGAAGTGCAATTGGCAGAGGTCGGAACGTGGTTCATCGTCTTGCCCGTTGCCACCTTGCCATCATGGCAACTGGCGCAATTGGTGGCCGCCGTAAAGGTGCTGTGATCGGCTTTCGTGCCGGCCCAGGTGCTTGTCGACTTGTGGCAACTCTCGCAATTGGCCGAGGTCGGAAGGTGGGTACCAGGCTTGGTCACCGCAATGGCGCCGTTGTGGCAACTCGCGCAACCCGAAACAACCGACACATTGGCATGCAGCTTGGCCGGCTTCCAGCCGGCAAAACTCTTGTGGCAAGTGATGCAATTGGCGGTGGTTGGAACGTGATTGGCGGACTTGCCTATCGCCCCCCCGCCGTCGTGGCATTTGAGGCAATTGGTGGCTGCGCTGAATGCGCTGTGATCGACGTTGCTGGCCGGCAGCCAGCCGGATGGCTTGTGGCAGCTGTCACACGAAGCCTGCGTCGGCAAATGCTCCACTGGCTTGCCGGGAGCCAAGCTGCCGTTGTGGCAGGTTGCACAGGTGCCGGTGGCGACACCCGTGTGATTGAACTTGGCCCCACTGAAAGACTTAGTTGTGTGACACGTCTCACAACTCATCTGGGTTGGCAGGTGCTGCTGCGGTTTGACCACATTGCCCAGGGCCAGACGCAAGCCACTGGTGTGACAGCTCGCACAGTCTCGTGGGGTCCCCTTGAAAACACCTTTGACGTGGCATGACTCGCAACGCGCTGACGTGTGGGTACCCGTCAGCGCAAAGCCAGTCTTCAAATGGTCAAACTTGCGGACCGCATCCTGGGCCAGCAGGACAGCTCCAAACGTCACGAGAATGAAGGCAAGAAACCCTCTGATTGCCCGGCTTGACAGGCGAGTAAGGTAGGTTGTCATAGGAAAACTCCATTTTCGTTAGTCCATTGCAATGGGCGGACCGCTTGCCCGGAAAAATCGGATGCTGACACAGGTAAAAGAGCCAGTCCGGAATCTGGTTTTCTGGTCTGACTCAGGCGACGCAGAAACTTCTTCCAGCTCTCCGTCACATGGCACTGTTCGCAGCGCACACCAAACTGACCGTCATGGACATCTTCGGTCCGATGACAAGACATGCAGTTGTGGCTCAGCGGCGCGGCATCCTTGCCTTTGGGTGCCTCCTGCTTGTGACAGCTCTCGCAAGTCACTTTACGGTGCGCCCCGTCAAGTTTGTATTCACTGCGTTTGTCGTGATTGAAGTCCCACAACTTCCAGGAACGGGCGTTGTGGCAGCTCTCGCAACGCACACCAAATTTGAGCTTGTGCTTGTCTTCCTTCTGGTGACAGGAGAAACAGTCACGCGCAGCGTCTTTGAATCGCGGTGTCAGGTGGCAACTCTTGCAGGTTGCCGTAATATGCCGTCCGGTAAGCGGGAACCGCGTTAAACCATGGTCAAACTTGGCGACCAGCCATTTCTGGTCGTTGTGGCACTGCTCACAAGCGGTTCCAGATTGACCTTCGTGCTTGTCATCCTTTTTATGGCAGCTGACGCACTCGACGGGCGTCTTGCGCATGCTGCTCAAATCCTTGTGGCAAGCGACACATTTCACCTTGGGATCAGCATGCGCGTTACGCAACGCAAACTTGGTTTTCGAATGATTGAACAACCCAACCGTCGTTTTCCAGTCAGTTTCTCCATGACAATCAGCGCATTTTTCACCCAGGGTTGCGTTGTGCTTGTCATCTTTTTTATGGCAGCCTATGCATTCCTTGGCAGCCTCCTTGAACATCGGGCTCTTGTGGCATTCTTTGCACTCCACCTTGGCATGTTTGCCAAGCAATGGAAAACTGCTTTTGTCATGATCAAACTTGGCCGGCTCTTTCCAGCTTCGCTCGCTATGGCAACTGGCGCAGTCCTTGCCCAATGATTCTTTGTGCTTGTCATCCTTGGCATGGCAGGCCAGACATTCCTGACTCAACTTGGTACGGTAAAGTGGGCCGGTATGACACTTTGCGCAAGGGGTGGCAATGTGTTTGCCGCGCAACGCATATTTGGTATCTGTGTCATGGTTAAACGCTGTGGTCTTCCACAACATGACGCCGTGGCAGGTCTCGCATTTTTCTCCAAACTGCCCTTTGTGACCCTTGTTTTCGTCATCTTTTCTATGGCAACCGATGCAGGTGCGGGGAGTTTCTTTGTAATTGGTAGTCTTGTGGCAGGCAACACACTTCACATCAACATGCTTGCCAGTGAGTGCAAAGCGCGTTGCGGCATGGTCAAACCTGGCTTCTTTCCAACTGCTTTCGCTGTGACAATCGGCACATTTGACACCCAGCGAGCCCTTGTGCACATCGTCCTTGCGGTGACAGGCATTGCATGTTGAGCCAGCTTCCCGGTACTTCTTGCCCGCCACGTGGCATTTTTCACACTCCAGCGGCTGATGCTTGCCATGCAACGCAAAGTCAGTCTGCAGGTGGTCAAACTTCTTCTTGTCCAGGCTCACCACCTGGGCGTCGCGTCCTTTGTGTTCAGTGTGACAAGCGCTGCAGGCCTGTGGCTTTTGCCTTCCGTGAAAACCGGTCTTGGCCCGCATGTCAGCACCCACATCCTTGTGGCAGTCCATGCACAATCCTGATTGTGCGGGTCGGTCGAATTTGACATGGCACTGCTTGCAGTCGTCTTCCAGTTTGGCGTGCCCCTGAATCACTTTTCCTGGCTGCAGGATTGACTCGATGCCTTGTGCGCCGGCCAGCCCCGACCAGTTCCACATCACCAACGCGATGAAAAGCACAAGTTTCTGGCTTACTGATCCGGAATGGGGCATCCATGGCATCAAACTGTGTTTCCCGTCAGTAGGCATGAACCGCAATCACATGCACAACGGCACTGATCACCAGCAAATAAACGAACGGCACATGGGCCACATGCCACAAGGAAAACAGGCGCGCGTAGGCGGTGAACTGCGCGACGCGGGTCACCGCGTTCAAATACTGCTCAACCAGTTTTTTTGCGTATTTTTCCCTCTTTGAAAGTTCTGTCCTGGTCCATTGATTGTGTTGTGCAAACTTCCGCAGAGTCATTCGAAGGTCCGAAACACAGCGTCGATATACCAGCCATTGCTGCACGGGCAACCAGAATACCTGTCGCGTATAGGTCAACCAGCCCGCCTGTGCCTTGAGTTCATTTTCCTCAAACGAGATGAGTCGGGCTTTAACTGCCGGAGCGAAGGACAGGCGCGAGCGCACTTCCCGTTCCTCCAGACCGGCACGGGTCTGCAAGTCGCGCAAACTTGCCTTCTCACCATGCAGTCCCCGATTGACACGGGCATAAATAAACCGGCCAATGACGCCGCTGGCGGCCACCGCCAGCATGCTGTAGAGCGCGACTGCAGCATTCATTGAACCGACGTGAAATGTAGAGTGCAGCAAAATCAGAAGCGGTCCGCCAATACCCAAAACCATGTGAACCAGAAACCACCATTTCACGCGACCCCAGTTTCTGGCAAAACTGACATACTTGCGCAACGGGTAAGTGAACAGCAAAAGCATCATGACACCGCCGACCACACCCAGCCAGTAACCAACATCGTCACCAGCCTTGAAGTACCCCTGTTCACTGAACTCCCAGGTCGCCAGCAGCAAAACGGTGATCACCAGATAGACCAGCACATCGGTCGGCAATGAACTGCGGAAAGTACGCCCGTTTTCTGCCTGGTCCGCGCTCGTGCTGACGTGGTTCGCCCCAACCAGAACGGAGTCGGGAAACTCGGAATCCCGCACGCTCATTGAATGAAGTGGAAATCTTTCAGCAGTGGTACTCATGGTTGAAGGGCCGTTGGGGACAGGATTGGGCAGGTGCTCAAGGTTTTTGTTTATTGCCATTTGATGGTAATCAACCTTTCTTAAGTAAAGCTTAATGAAGTACGTAACGCTCTGTAAGTTGATCCGCAAAACTAAACATTTTGGGATATTTTCCCTAATAAAACAGAATCAAAGAGATGGCTTCCCCGCGTGAGGGCATCATGGCCGACACGCCAGTTCAGTGTCGGTGCGCCAGACCGCTAACCAGCATCACCAGCCCCATACCAGCAGCTAGCCAGACAATCTGGGCCACCGTTTCCCGGGCGGTCAGGCGTTTTTGCAATTGAGGAATCAGGTCCGCCAGGGCTACATAGACAAAGCTGCTGCTCGCAACTACCAGAAAATACGGCAAATAGTCGTGTAGCTGGTCCACTAACCAATAACCCACCAGCCCCCCCAACGCGGTTACGGCGCCGGCCAGCGACACTTTGAGCAGAGCCGCCCGCTTGTTACTGGTGCCGGTACGCAAAACCATCAAGTCACCCATGTGGTGGGGCACCTCGTGCGCCAGAACGGCCAGTGATGCAATGACACCCAAACGCAGGTCAGCCATAAAGGCCGACGCAATCAGCACCCCGTCACCAAAGCAATGCACGCTGTCCCCCGTCAGCACTGCCCAGCTACCGGCCTTGGGCACATGTTCGCGGTCATGCGGCGTGTGGCCATGCTCGCCGTGATGGTGCTCGTGTCCGTGGTGCCAAAGCTCTGCCTTGTCCAGCAGAAAGAAAAATACCAGGCCGACCAGCAGGGTCATAAACAAATCATGCGCGCTGGTCTGGCTCTCGAACGCCTCGGGCAGCAAATGCATGAAGGCCGTAGCGAGCAAGGCGCCTGCCGCAAGGCTCAACATATGCTGCGTGTATCGGGCCAGCAGGCCGAAACTCAACAGCGCGGCCAGCCACACGCTGCCAATCCCGGCGGTCACGGTACCCATCAATATTGCTATTAAAATCATAGCTCGCTACGGTTGAAAAATCGGGTTGAGAGCCCTAAAAAGCTAAGGTGGCCACGCACCACGGGTCTGCGCTGCCGTTGAAGTCACTCGTGACAGAGTGCCGTATTAAATCGCAAAACTGACCAGGACGTGGCAGAAGTTGATTTTGTCGCGCACAAGTCTACCGCCCATGATGCTGCCGGTTCACGGACAATCGACCCCATGGGCATAGGCAAATACATCAAGGAAATCGGCCGTGGCAAGCAGGGCGCGCGTGCCCTTTCGCGCGAGCAGGCCGCAGATTTGTTCGCACAAGTGCTCGACGGCTGCGTAACCGATCTGGAAATTGGGGCATTTTGCCTGGCCATGCGCATCAAGGGGGAAACGCCACAGGAAATGGCCGGTTTTCTTGATGCCACCGAAACGCGGCTGTTGAAGATTCCCGTGCCGGGCGCTACCGCCGTGGTGCTACCCAGTTACAACGGCGCGCGCAAACTACCCTTGTTGACGCCGCTGCTGGCCCTGCTGCTGGCACGCGAGGGCCTGGCCGTGATCGTTCACGGGATGGCGACTGAATCCACCCGGCTGACGGCGGAACAAGGGCTTCTGGCGCTCGGCGTGAAGGCGCAAACCGCCATTGAGTGCGCCAGCAACGGCACACTGCAGTTTGTCCCCACCGGTCTGCTCTGCCCGGGTCTGGCGCGCCTGCTTGACGTGCGCCGCGTGGTAGGCCTGCGCAACCCGGCACACAGTCTGGTCAAACTGCTGAACCCGTGCGATGGTCCAGCGGTAGTTGTGAGCTGCTTTACCCATCCCGAATATGCAGAGTCGATGAGCGCCACCTTGCAACTGGTGCAAGCCAGCGCCCTGCTGCTGCGTGGCACCGAAGGCGAGCCGGTGGCCGATCCGCGCCGCACCCCGGCCATGGATGTCATTGCCGAAGGCCGGACAAGCCGGGTCCAGCAGGCGCAGCCTGGGGCACTGGCCACCATCCCCGATCTGCCGCACGCTGATGCGACCAGCACCGCGATCTGGATTCAAGCCGTGCTCAATGGGAACCAACCGGTGCCCGCCCCGATTGCGCAACAGGTGGCACATATCGTGCGTCTGTGTCACCACAAGAGGACGACACGATGAAAAACGATACCCTGTTCCAGTCCGGCCGGGGCACTTGCACCCTGGTCGGTGCCGGCCCCGGCGACCCCGAACTTCTTACCCTGCGCGCCCTCAAAGCGATCCAGGCCGCCACTGTGATACTGGTGGACGACCTGGTCAGCGATGCGGTATTGGCGCTGGCTTCGCCCAACACCCGCATCATCCCGGTGGGCAAGCGGGGGGGCTGTCAATCGACACCCCAGGCGTTCATTGAAAAACTCACGCTCCTGGCCGTGAACGAAGGCGAAAATGTGGTGCGGCTCAAGGGCGGTGACCCGTTTGTCTTTGGCCGCGGTGGCGAGGAAGTGGCGCACCTGCGTGCCGCAGGCGTCGAAGTGACCGTGGTCAATGGCATTACCGCCGGTTTGGCCGCTGCAACGTCACTGGGCGTGCCGCTGACGCACCGGGAACATGCACACGGCGTGCTGTTTGTCACCGGACACGCCAAGCCGGGTGAGGCGCCCGACCACTGGCGGACACTCGCCACTACAGCCCACCGGGCCAAACTAACCATCGTGATTTATATGGGCGTTAGCGGTGTCTCGCTGATCCAGAGCGAACTGCTGCGGGGCCTGCCCGGTTCAACACCGGTGGCCATTATTGAAAACGCCAGTCTGCCAACACAACGCCAGGCGGTTTGCACTTTGGCCGATTTGCAATACACGATAGAGCTCGAACACCTGACGAGTCCCAGCGTGATCGTGGTTGGCGATGTTCTGCAGGGTGTGCTGGCGCTTCAGCAGGGGCATCCCGACCTGTCGCGGCAGGCCTGAGCGCTGTCCATGCCACAGTTTGACGTCGTCATCGTGGGCGCCGGCGCCGCCGGTCTGTTCTGCGCCAGTGTGGCAGGTCAATTGGGTCTGAAAGTGCTGCTGATCGATCACAGCAAAAAAGTGGCGGAGAAAATCCGCATCTCGGGCGGTGGGCGCTGCAACTTCACCAACCTGGGCACTAGCGCCAGCAATTTTCTCGGTGACAACCCCAATTTTTGCCGTTCCGCCCTGTCGCGCTACACGCCACAGCATTTCGTCGGGTTGTTGCAGCGTTACGGCATCGCGTTTCATGAAAAGCACCGAGGCCAGCTTTTTTGTGATCACACGGCCGAAGACATCATCCAGATGCTGCTGGCTGAATGCGCTGCCGGACGGGTCCAGCGCTGGCAGCCCTGCAGCCTCAAGAATATAGTCTTTTCGGCCTCCAGGCCAGATGCAGATTGCGCAGACAGCTATGAAATTAATAGTGATCATGGAACCGTTCAAGCCCGCGCCGTGGTCATCGCTACCGGGGGTTTATCAATCCCGAAGGTCGGCGCCAGCGATTTGGGTTACCGCATCGCCCGCCAGTTCGGCTTGCGCGTGGTCGAGCCACGACCGGCGCTGGTGCCAATGACCTTTGACGGTGACGCCTGGGCGCCTTACGCCGGGCTGGCCGGCTTGTCGCTACCGGTTCAAATTCAAACCGGCCAAAAGAGAGAGAACATTACCTTCCTTGAAGATCTGCTGTTTACCCACCGGGGCCTGAGCGGGCCGGCGGTGCTGCAAATATCGAGCTACTGGAAGCCAGGCACCAGCATTGCGCTCAATCTGGCACCCAACATCGATGTGCGGCAACTGCTGCTGCAGGCCAAAACAGGTTCGCGCAGGCTGATCGTCAATGAACTGGCAACCCAGGTGCCGGTCCGCCTGGCCAACGCCTGGGTCGCGCAGGGCAGCAAGGCGGGCCACAACTGGCAGCGCGCCATCAATGAAGCCAGCGACAAGGCGCTGGCAGCGCTGGCTGAGCACATCACGCTCTGGACACTCGATCCAACCGGTACCGAGGGCTACCAAAGAGCCGAAGTCACGGCAGGGGGTGTAGACACCCGGGACTTGTCATCGCAGACGCTGGAATCAACACAACCCGGACTGTATTTCATTGGCGAAGTGGTGGACGTCACGGGCTGGCTGGGCGGCTACAACTTCCAGTGGGCCTGGGCCAGCGGCTTCGCCTGTGCCCAGGCGCTGGCCGCCAAATTGGGAGCCGCCCAACCCGGCGGCCATTGAATTCGGTCACAACACCGCTATAATCCAAGGCTTTGCTGGCAACCCCCCGCTGCCTGATCAACTTTTTAGCGGGGAACAAACGCACGATATCCGTCAACTGGCCCGATCTTCCTTTGGCTGAAGTCTGCATATTTTGGACAACATTACGTAATGACAACCATCCGTGTAAAAGAGAACGAACCTTTTGACGTCGCCCTGCGCCGCTTCAAGCGCACCATTGAAAAGCTTGGCCTTTTGACTGACTTGCGTGCCCGCGAGTTCTACGAAAAGCCGACCGCCGAGCGCAAGCGCAAGAAGGCTGCGGCCGTCAAGCGCAACTACAAGCGCATCCGCGCCATGCAGTTGCCCAAGAAGATGTACTAATCGAAAGCCAGGGCTTCAAGGCCTCAAAACAAGCTCGCCGGGGATCCTCAGGCGGGCTTTTTTCATTTCGGAATTCAATTCCGCGCCAACCTTCTAGGACAACACGCCATGTTACTCAAAGACCGGATTACCGAAGACATGAAGGCCGCGATGCGTGCCCACGACAGCGCCCGACTGGGCACCATCCGCCTGCTGCTGGCCGCGGCCAAGCAAAAGGAAGTCGATGAGCGTGTCGTGCTTGACGACATCGCCATGATCGCCATCGTCGACAAGTTGATCAAACAGCGCAAAGATTCAATTACCGCCTTCACACAAGCCAGCCGGATGGATCTGGCCGACAAGGAAGCGGCGGAAGTGACGGTACTGGAGGCTTACCTGCCACAGCGTCTGACTGCAGAAGAGGTCAAAGTCGCTGTCCAGGCCATTGTGACCCGGCTCGGTGCCAGTGGCCCGGGTGATATGGGCAAAGTCATGGGCGCGGTCAAAGCACAACTTGCCGGCAAGGCTGACATGGGTCAGGTGTCAGCGGCCGTCAAGGCCGCGCTGGCCGCCTGACTCAACTCCCCGCCACCTTCATCCGGCTCACCAGCAATGAGCCGACCGTCTTGGCGCCGTAGTTATAGGTGTCAGCCCCCACCGCCTGGATACCCTTGAGCATGGTTTTCATGTTGCCGGCGATGGTGATTTCATGCACCGGAAAAGTGATGCACCCGTTTTCGACCCAAAACCCGCTGGCACCGCGCGAATAATCGCCCGTCACATAGTTCACGCCGCTGCCCATCAGCTCCGTGACAAACAGGCCGGTACCCAGCTTCTTCAGCATGGCATCGAGGTCGTCGCCGGCACGCGTCAAACGCGAAGTCAGACTGAGGTTGTGCGACCCCCCCGCGTTGCCGGTGGTTTTCATACCCAGTTTGCGCGCCGAATAACTGCCCAGAAAATAACCCTGAACACAACCCGCTTCGACCACATGGCGGGCTTTGACCCTGACACCCTCGTCATCATAGGGCGCGCTTCCCTTGCCGCGTTTGATAAACGGATCTTCCCGGATGTCAATGTGTCTGGGCATGACCTGCTTGCCCAGCGAGTCCAGCAGGAAAGAACTTTTTCGGTAGAGCGACCCGCCGCTGATGGCCTGCACAAAACTGCCCAGCAAACCGGCAGCCAGCGGTGACTCGAACAAAACCGGGCACTCGACGGTGGCAATCTTGCGGGAATTCAACCGGCTCAAGGCGCGCTCTGCAGCATAACGTCCAACCGCTTCGGGCGCGGCCAGATCGTCAGCGTTGCGCATGGAACTGTACCAGGCGTCGCGCTGCATGTCCTCGCCCTTGCCGGCAATGGGCGACACCGACAGGGAGTGACGCGAACTGGCATAACCGCCCCGAAAGCCGCGTGTGTGGGCACTGAAAAAATGCGACTGTTGGGCCGACACACTGGCGCCTTCGCTGTTGTCAATGCGTTTGTCAGTCTGCAAGGCCGCCGCCTCGCAGCGCATCGCCAGTTGCGCCGCCTGCTCGCTGTTGATCAGCCAGGGGAAAAACAAGTCCAGATCGGTGCGCTGGCCGGACGCGGGCGCAACGTCTTCGGCATCGGGCAAACCGGCCATCGGGTCTTCGGCGGTAAAACGGGCAATGTCATAGGCGGCTTGTACGGTCTGTTCAATCGCCGCCCGGGAGAAGTCAGAAGTGCTGGCATTGCCACGGCGCTGCCCCAGGTAAACCGTTACGCCCAGTGACTTGTCACGGTTGCGCTCCACATTTTCCAGTTCACCCTTGCGTACCGAAACGCTCAACCCACAGCCCTCCGAGGCTTCCGCCCCGGCTTGGGTGGCACCCAGTTTTTTGGCATGTGCCAGGGCGGCGTCCACCAGTTCTTCAAAATAAGGGCGGCTGTAGCTGAAGCCGCGGTCGGCGCTGGGGGAGACGGTGGTCATATTGGGATTCTTCATACGGGCAGCTATGATACTTGGCTATGTCACGCAAACTAAAAAAAGGCTATTTCGTCAGGGGCGAGTTCGTCGCCGAAGGCAGTGAACGCGACCTTGAGCTCAAGCGCGAGCTCAAGGGCACCGACGAGCAGAGCCGCACCGACCTCAAGCGCGAAAGCCTTGAGTTGCAAAAGCTCGGCGAGGACCTGCTGACGCTGCGACCCGACTTGATCGCCCGGCTGGACTTGTCGGAAAAGCTCAAGGACGCCGTCACAGAGGCCAAACGCATCACCAATTTCGAGGGCAAACGCCGCCAGATGCAGTTCATAGGCAAGCTGATGCGCTTGCTCGACCCGGCGCTGCTGGAGACAGTGCGCGCGACACTGACTGAACAGCACAGCGGTTCGGCTCAGGAGAACCTGGCCTTGCACCTGAGCGAGACCTGGCGCGACCGTCTGATTGCCGATGAAGAGGCCTTCGGCCAATGGATTGGTCAAAGCCCCGGCACCGACGCGCAGCAACTGCGCGCGCTGATTCGCCAGGCCAGAAAAGACGCCAAGCCCGAAAAACCTGGCGCCGCGGTGCGCCACGGCCGCGCTTACCGCGACATCTTTCAGATGGTGCGCGAGCACTTGTCCAGCCATGATGCACCGGTTGCTCCGGACAGCCCGGAGCAGGCGTCATGACGACGCACGCCAGTGCCGCGTATGACCCGGTAAAAATTGGCATCATATCCATCAGCGACCGCGCCTCCAGCGGCGTTTACGTTGACAAGGGCTTGCCCGCCTTGCAGGAGTGGCTCGCCCGTGCGCTGAAAAACCCGCTGCAGTTTGAGCCCAGGCTGATACCGGATGAACAAGCCACCATCAGCAGCACCCTGATTGAACTGGTGGATGCCGGTTGCGCGCTGGTACTGACCACCGGGGGCACCGGCCCGGCCCCGCGCGATGTCACGCCAGAGGCGACACTGGCCGTGGCACACCGGGAAATGCCCGGCTTTGGCGAACAGATGCGCCAGATCAGTCTGAAATTTGTACCCACTGCCATTTTGTCGCGGCAGCTAGCGGTCATCCGCGACCAGACACTGATCATCAACCTGCCAGGGCAGCCCAAGGCAATTGCAGAAACACTCGAAGGCCTGCGCGACAAGAACGGCGAGCTTCTGATGGCGGGCATTTTTGCCGCCGTGCCCTACTGCGTTGATTTGATCGGCGGGCCTTACATGGAAACCCATGAAGCGGTATGCAATGCATTCCGGCCCAAGACGGCGATGCGGCCCAGACCAGCTGAGCCCACACCGGGCTGAGTTATTTACCCACCAACTGGTTCAGCTTCTCCGCCTCAAAGTGCTCGCTGCGGGCGGCGTCCCCGGGGACGCAATCCGGCTCGTGGCGCTGTGCCGAAAGCTTGTCGATGGTTTGCCACAACAGCGCAATCTGGTGCTCTTGCGTTGCCGCGTTGTCAATCAAGCCGCGCATCGCCTGGCTCAACGGATCGTCATTTTGCGTCACGCCGTAGGCCGAGAAACCCATTTTGGAGGCCACCTCTTCACGTTTGACATCGACCTCGGCCTGGATGATGCGCGCCGGATTGCCCACCGCCGTGGCGCCGGCCGGCACCGGCTTGGTGACCACTGCGTTGGAGCCCACTTTGGCACCGTCGCCCACCGTGAAGCCCCCCAGCACCTGCGCCCCGGCACCGACCACCACGTTGTGACCCAGCGTGGGGTGGCGTTTGACGCCTTTGTAGAGCGCAGTGCCGCCCAGCGTAACGCCCTGGTAAATGGTGCAGCCGTCGCCAATTTCGGCCGTCTCGCCGACCACCACGCCCATCGCATGGTCAAAGAAAACGCGCTCGCCGATGCGTGCGCCCGGATGGATTTCAATGCCGGTCAGAAAGCGCGCAATGTGTGAAATAAACCGGCCCAGCCATTTGAATCCATGCTGCCAGCACCAGTGGGCGCGCCGGTGCAACACCAGGGCGTGCAGGCCCGGGTAGCAGGTGAGCACCTCCCAGCGGCTGCGGGCCGCCGGGTCGCGGTCCAGAATGCACTGGATATCAGAACGTAAGCGTGAAAACATGGCTGAAGTCTAGTCTTTTGAAGGTGCCGCTGCTGACGGCAGGGTTGGCGCAGCGGCGGCGCGCTGATCCATCATTTTGGCAATACCACGCAGGATATGAATTTCCTCCTGCGTCAGGCGCGCACGGTTGAATAGCTGGTTGAGCCGGGGCATCAGCTTGCGCGGTGCCAGCGGATCCAGAAAGCCAATGGCGGTCAACGACTTCTCCCAATGCGCCAGCATGCCGGCAATCTGCTGCGCGTTGGCCAGCAGCGGCTCTGGGGTGGCGCTCTGCACGGCATAGGCACCCAGCGCCAGGCGCCATTCGTAGGCAATCACCTGCAGGGCCGCAGCCAGGTTGAGTGAGCCAAACTGCGGGTTGGCTGGAATGCTCAAGGCCGCATGGCACCGGTAGACATCTTCGTTGCGCATGCCAAAGCGTTCCGGGCCAAACAGCAGTGCCAGACCGAAATTGTGTGTGTTTTCAGGCTCCAGCCCCCGTGTGGCATGCGCAGACAGCTCACTTTTTAATAGCAAATTAAAATGCTCCCGAGGCGTTACGGTGGGCGGGCCAAAGTCGCGCGGCGTCATGGCGGTGGCGCACAAGTGGGTCATGCCGTGCAGCGCCTCGTCCAGCGTGGCGACAATGCGGGCGTTTTTCAGCACGTCCAGTGCGCCGCTGGCGCGCTGTATGGTTTCTTCCCGGTTGAGCACATTGGCCCAGCGGGGAGCGACCAGCACCAGGTCCTCAAAGCCCATGGTTTTCATGGCCCGCGCCGCGGCACCGACATTGCCGGCGTGACTGGTGTTGATCAGAATAAATCGGGTGTGCATGGTAGCCCGTTAAAATGCAGCTATTGTCGCCGCCAGCATCGCCTGGCAGTCTCCTATTGCTCCCCGGAAAATCTATGTCTCCCAATCTGCACCCGATGATCAATGTGGCCATCAAGGCCGCCCGCGCCGCTGGTTCCATCATCAACCGCGCCGCGCTCGACGTCGAAGCGGTTCGCATCTCGCAAAAACTGGTCAATGACTTTGTCACCGACGTCGATCATGCCGCCGAGCAGGCCATCATCGAGACACTACTGGCGGCTTACCCCGGTCACGGCATCTGGGCCGAAGAATCAGGTCGGGAACATGGCGCCAGGGATTCCGAATTGGTCTGGATTATTGACCCGCTGGACGGCACCACCAACTTCATCCACGGCCTGCCGGTTTACTGTGTGAGCATTGCGCTGGCTGTCAAAGGCAAGATTGAGCAAGCCGTCATTTATGACCCCAGCCGCAATGACCTGTTTACTGCTACCAAAGGGCGTGGCGCTTATCTCAACGACCGCCGCCTGCGCGTCTCCAAACGCATCCGCATGCAGGAATGCCTGATTTCCACCGGCTTCCCGTTCCGTCCCGGTGACGACTTCACGACCTACCTGCAAATGATGGGCGACATGATGCCACGCACCGCAGGTCTGCGCCGTCCGGGCGCCGCCGCGCTTGATCTGGCCTACGTCGCCGCCGGTTTTACCGATGGTTTCTTTGAGAAGGGATTGCAACCTTGGGACGTCGCAGCAGGCTCGCTGCTGGTAACCGAAGCGGGCGGCCTGGTAGGTAATTTCAGCGGCGAACCGAACTTTCTGGAACAGCAGGAGTGCATGGCCGGCAACCCCCGGATTTACGGCCAGTTGGTCTCAATCCTGGGGAAATACAGCAAATTCGCCAGCGCCGGCGACAAGGCTGGCCTACTTCCCGGCCATTGACCGCTGAAGAATCCCCAGCACCGTATTCAGGTCTTCAATAGGCACCTGACCGGGCGCTGAACTGCTGGCCCCTACCGCAAAAGTCAGGGCCGAACCAAAGGTCCAGCCAAACAGGCGGGTCAGCGACCCATACGGCCCCATCGACATGCTGATCAGCGGGATTCTGAGCTTCTGGCTGGCGGCCAAAGTCGCGCTCAGCAGGGTCAACACGTCCTCCAGGTTGCGCGGCATGACCGCTACCTTGGCAATGTCTGCGCCCGATTGTTCGGCCTGCAGAAACCGCTGCCCGAGCGTTTCCAGCCCCGGGGTGAATGAAAAATTGTGAAAAGACAAAATCAGCTTGATGTCGTTTGCCTTTGATGTCTCGCGCACCACGGCAATATGCGCCGGGTCGTTACTCATCTCGAAGTCGATCACGTCAATCTGACGGCTCTCACACACTGCCTTGTAGAGTGCAATGACCTGCTCTTCTGACAGCGCGATCTTCTCACCGCCTTCGCGGATCGAGCGCCGCGTGAACAGCAGCGGCACGCCGGCAGCGGCCGCCTTGATGGCGCCGGCTACGCTGATGACGTCAGCCGCGCTGCCGATGCCTTCAAAGAAATCAACACGCCACTCCAGAATGTCGGGCTTCTTCGCCAGAACCACTTGCACCTCGTTCAGAATTTGCTCGCGCGTGCGTCCAACCAGCGGTGTGCAGATGAGCGGAAATTTGCCACCGGCCACCGGCTTGCCGCGCAGTTCAATGGGTTTGGCGATTTGCATATCCATGTTCTCCAGGTATCAAAAAAAGTGCCTGCCAGCACCGGCAGGGCGCAAGTGAGCACTTTACGACAAAGCCAGGCGCACTAGCAGGCGCTTTCCATATCGGCGGCGGTAAATGTCCCGTCCTCCAGCGCCGGATCGTAGAACTCCCCAAACAGTTCCTGATCGGAGGGGCGGTCTTCCTTGATCGGCACCGACACCCAGGTGGTGTTCATGTAGTGCTTCAGGCTCACGTTCTCGCTAATCACGTTGCCACCCCAGGTGCCGCAACCGAGGCTGGAGGTCATCGGCATGCCGTTGTTGAAAGCCCCCGCATTGGCTTTGGATTGCGGCTGGCGCACCATCATGCGGCTGACCGGTGCGGCCAGGGCGAGCTGGTGGATGTGATCCTGGTTGAACGAGTAGATGCCGCAAGAGTGGCCCTTGCCGCCCACGTTGTAAATGCCGCGCATCATGGTCAGGGCTTCGTCGAACGTGCCGTACTTGTAGACCGCCAGCAGCGTGGTGAGCTTCTCGCCCGAATAGGGATACTCTTTGCCAATGCCGTCACCGCGCACGATGATGAACTTGCGATCCAGGGGGATGCTGAAGCCAGCCGCTTCGGCCAGTTTCTGCGGTGCCACGGCCACGGTGTCGGCCAGGCGATGGTTTTCGTCGTCCCACATGGCTTTGCGCAGCGCTGCTTTTTCAGCGTCGTTGGCGATGTAGCCGCCTTCCTTGACCAGTTGCGCCAGCAGCGCTTCAAAAATGCCTTCCTGGATGATCAGGTTGCCGTCGGCCGAGCAGCCCGAACCAAAGTCGGAGGTCTTGCTTAAACAGGTGTTCATGGCCGCCTCGGAAATGTTGGCGGTCTCGTCAATGATCATGGTCGAGTTGCCGGCACCGACGCCATAAGCCGGCGTGCCGGAACTGTAGGCGGCGCGCACCATGGGCTGGCCACCCGTGGCGATCACCAGGTCTGCTTCAGCCATCAGCGCCTGCGACATCGGAATATTCACCCTGGTCAGGCATTGCAGCAGATCGGCCGGTGCGCCTTCGCGCTCCAGCGCTTCGCGCATCAGGCGCACCGTCTCGAACGACGTCTTCTTGGCGCGCGGGTGCGGTGAGAAGATGACCGCGTCACGCGCCTTGATGCCGTAGATGGCGTTGCCGGCGGGGGTCAGGTCGGGGTTGGTGGTGGGCACAATGCAGGCCACGACACCGGCGGGCTTGCCGTATTTGACGATGCCTTTTTCCGGGATTTCTTCAATGATGCCGACGCTCTTCTGGCGCAGCGCGTCACGCAGGATGCCGCGAATTTTCAGGCGCTTGCCCATGCGACTCTCGGAGTCACCCAGGCGGCTTTCGGCAATACCCATGGCAACCAGGTTGGTGAACGTCTTTTTATTGGACACGGCCCAGGCGATGGCTTGACACAGCCGGTCAACACGCGCCTGGTCATAGCTTTCAATAATGGCCAGGGCGGCACGAGCGCGTGCAAAGGCGGTGTCGAGTTCTTCACGCTGCTCGGCGTTGATCTCGGCTTTTTTGAGTTCGGGTGGAATGTTGCTCATGGTGTCGTCTCCGGTATTCGGTGGTGAATGATCAGTCAAGGTTTTTCTGGGCGGTTTGCAGAGCACGGCGGGCATACTCTTCAAAACCGATCTGGGCGGCCAGGGCGTCGCCCGGGATTTCCAGGCTGTAGGTAATGTTTTGCGGCAGGCAGGCCAGAATATCCTGCACACCAAAGCCGCCGTCGCCCGGGAACAGGCGTTCACTGCGCGCTTCGTGCAGGATGTTGTCCATGTCGCTGCCAATGGTTTGCGGGCCATCGCAGACATGCGCAAAGTGGAACCAATGGCGCGGCAGCGCTTTGAGTGATTCATGGCTGGAGTTGGAGCGAAAGAAGTGCAGCATGTCGATCAGCATGCCGGCGTTGGACCGCTTCACCGTGTTGAGCACGGTGGTGGCTGTTTCCAGATTGCCGGTTTCCGTCCACCAGGGAAATTCCAGACTGACGGTGATATCCAGCGGCTTGGCGTAATCGCACAGGTTGGCAAAGCGCTCATGCGCGCGCTCGCGGTTCGGGTCGGGCAACTGACAAATCACGTGTTTTGCGCCCAGCTCGGCGGTGGCGTCGAGCATGGGAAAGAAATGCTGCGCATCAAGGTTGGGGTCCATTCGGGCCAGCTCAACGTCCCACACCCTGATGCCGGTGGCGGCCAGTTTAACCTTGGTCGCCGCCATGGCGACGCGGTTGGTGATAAGCGGGTAAAGCGGCTCCTGCGGCGTCACCCGGCTCAGACGCAGCCCGACGTAGTTATAGCCGGTCCTGGCAGCGACCTCTATCAAATCCACCGGTGGCAGTGCCATGGCTGTCAGGTGCGCCAGTGAGTAATCGTGTTTCATCGTGATTGGCTTCGATTGATCGGCTTACTTGTGCCCGCCCGCGGCGGCAATTGCACTGGTATCGGCGTGATGCACCTTCTTGCCCGGCGAGTAGATGTCCATGATGTTCCAGTGCCCCGCAGTCTCGACAGGTGCGTTCTGCATCGCCACGTCGATGACGAACGGGCGACTGGACGCCACGGCTTTTTCCAAAGCAGGTTTGAACTCTTCGGCGGATGTGACGCGCACGCCTTCGGCGCCGTAAGCACGGGCGATGGCGGCAAAGTCGGCCTGGAATGGCTGGCTATCCTTGAAGAACAGGGTGCCCACCGTGGTGCCATAGTGCGCCAGCTGCAAACCCGCAATGGTGCCAAAGGCGCAGTTGTTCATGATCACCCAAATGACGGGCACATTGCTTTCAACCGCGGTGGCCAGCATGGCCGGGTTCTGACCAAAACCACCGTCACCTACCAGCGACACCACGACACGGTCCGGGCAAGCGATCTTGGCGCCGATGGCCGCCGGTGCACCAAACCCCATGGTGGCAAAACCACCGGGCGTCAGGATGCTGCCAGGCGTGAAGATGTCAAACTGCTGTCCCACACCGTTCTTGTTCCAACCCACGTCGGTGGTAATGATCACGTCACGCGGCAACACGGCACGGGCGTCGGCCAGGATGCGCTCCGGGCGCATCGGGAAAGCGTTGCTTTGTTGTGCTGCGACCAGGCTGGCTTTGAAGGTTGTGCGGTTGGCGGCCATCTCGGCTTTCAGCGCGTCGTTCTTGAAGCCTTGTGGGTAGAGCTTTTTGGCGACACGGTTCAAGACCTTGAGCGCTTGTTTCAGGTCGGCCACGGCACCGATTTGCACCGGATAATTGCGGCCGATTTCGCTTGGGTCGATGTCGATGTGAATCAGCTTTGACTTCGAGAAATCAAAGGTGTATTCGTTTTCCCAGGAACTGCAATCGGCTTCGGCAAAGCGGGTACCCAGTCCCAACACCAGGTCTGCGTTGAGGCACTTGTCGTTGATGAACTTGGTGCCCCAGAAACCGGTCATGCCTAGAATGAAGGGGTGGTCGTCGGGCAGCACGCCTTTGCCCATCAGGCTGTGTGACACCGGCAGGCTCATGTGGTTCACAAACGCTTCCAGTTCGGCTGTGGCGTTGGCCAGCACCACGCCGCCGCCCACATGGAGCTGTGGCCGCTTGGCAGCTACCAAGGCTTCGATGATCTGGGTTGCCACCTCGTCGTCGATCGACGGCGTGTGCAGCTTCTTGGAGTGCAGCTTGAGTTTGGCAAACAGTTCCACGTCCACTTCCTTGGAGAAGATGTCCATGGGCACTGACACCAGCACCGGGCCGGGGCGGCCGGTTTCAGCCAACTGGAAGGCTTTTTCGATGATTTCGGGGAACAGGTCCGGGCGTTCGACGCGCCAGACGCGCTTGCAGAACGGACGGTACATTTCGGACTGCGATGCATCCGAGTGCAGATTCACCTCCTGATGCGGGTTTTTTCCGTAGTAGTGGCTCGGCACGTCACCGGCAATCACCACCATCGGGATCGAATCCAGTGCCGCATTGGCGACGCCAGTCGATGCGTTGGTGAGCCCGGGACCGAGGTGGCTCAGCACCACTGCTGTTGTGTTTCGGGCACGCGCATAGCCATCTGCCGCATGGGCAGCAACCTGCTCGTGGCGCGTGTTGATGAATTTGATGGTGCTCTTTTCCAGCGCCGTCAATACAGCGATATTGGTGTGCCCGCACAAACCGAAGATGTGCTTAACGCCCCGATCTTCCAGATACTTTACCAATTGATGCGAAATTAGATCTTTCATCTTTGTCTCCAATAATTAATGGACTAGTTAGTTCATTTTAATTGCAAAATAACACAATCAACGTAACTAAAACGCCTTAGAAAACATCCAAAACGTTCGATGATCGTCTAAGTAAACCATTTTTTTCGAACTTTAGCATCATGAGAATTTAATTAAAAGTCAATTTTTTAATTTTTGATCGACTATCGAACACAAAGACGCGATGATCGATTCAACCTAGGGTTTTACCTAGGGTTTGTCCGTCACCCTGTCGTGGGTCAGAACTACCCCTCACTCGGCCTGTTGTGGAATTTTCAGTGCAGCCATTGCCCTGCCCTGCAAATTGACCTGCTTGCGAGTCAACGCTGCGGCCTGCACGGACAGTGCCGGGCTGAACCATTCTTCTGCGATCTGCGGCGTCAGGTCCGGTCGCAAGGCGTCCAGATTGGTGCGCATTCGTTGCGTGTCCATTCGAAGTTGGGGCAAGACCTGCGCCATTGCCCGGACAGAACCATGGGCCATCATCACCAGC
This sequence comes from uncultured beta proteobacterium, assembly GCA_963750815.1. Lineage (GTDB taxonomy): Bacteria > Pseudomonadota > Gammaproteobacteria > Burkholderiales > Burkholderiaceae_C > Rhodoferax. The sequence continues at coordinate 1,556,103 of CAVVRS010000002.1, read as the reverse complement.
GCTGGCCATTCAGCCAGTTCGGCCTGCCAATTGCCAAAGGACTGCTCTTGCTCCAGCGGCATCGCCGCCAGCAGGGCGGCCACACGCTGTGGTGCGATCTGTGCGGCCGCCAAAGCCGCCGTGCAGGCCACCGGATTGCGTTTGCGCACAAAATCTGACGAGCCACTTCCAGCGGGTTCGCGTGGTTCAAGCAGTTCACCCACTTCATGCTGCCCCATCAGCGCAATGTCCCTGGCAATTTTCCCGGTGCTGCCAATCAACAGCCCCAGTTCACAACCCAGTGCCACCCATTCATCACGCGGCGTGTTCCAGGCCGTGTTTGACGCCCGCAGTTCCAGATCGCTTGCCATCAACTCGCCGACCTGCTGCGCCTTGCCTTTCATTTGAGTCAGGGTGTTGACCGCGCCACCCCATTGCACGCTCAGCGCATTGCTGGCGCTGGACTGCAAACGCTGGCGGGCACGTACCAGCGGTGCCGCCCAGCCGGTACATTTCAAACCAAAGGTGGTCACCGAGGTCGGTTGCATCAGCGTACGCGCCAGCACCGGATCATCGGCATGTCGCGCGGCAAGCGTCAGTAGCTCGGCAACTGTCTTGTCGACATCGGCCTCAATCAGATTGAGGGCCTGGCGACTAACCAATGCCAGCGCAGTCTCCAGGATGTCCTGACTAGTACAGCCAAAATGAACAAAATCGGTGGCTTCCCTATTGAACAGACCCACGGTTTCCTTCAAGCACTTGACCAGAGGAATCGCAATATTGCCAGCCCGATATCCTTCACGCACAATTTTCGGCACGTCAAACAAATCAACCCTGCAAGTGCCAACAATGGAGTGCGCCGCTGCTGGTGGGATAAGGCCCAGGCTGGCCTGAGCACGAGCCAGCGAAGCCTCAAAGCGCAGCATGGCGTCCACAAAGCTGGATTCACTGAAAACCTCAAGCGCTTCGGGAGATGACAAAGAGTATTCAAAAATGCTATTCATGCCAGGTCAGCTTATCAAAGTGGACCAGCAGGCATTTTACTTTTCAGGCCAGCACCCGGCGTCGCTTGCCTGCACCCTTGGCAATAATGCTGGATTCTGGGGTCACCGCCCTTGTAACGCATGATGGTGAATTTTCCCAAGTCAGCCAACTTGTGCTAACTTGGGATTTTGACAACTGAGCGAGATACTGTGGCATCGACAAACACTTTAGGTGCCCATCAAGCAGTCCGGAATCTTGCAGCCCCCGCAAATTCAGGCTGGTTTCCAGCACGCTTGCATCCAATTCATCTGAACGCAATGCCATGATGACTTCTTCCCCGCTAACCCTGATTTCTTCTGCCCCCCCAGGTCCTGCGCTGGACAAGCGCGACTGGATCGCCGGCCTTGAAAAAGGCTTGTCCATCATTGAATGTTTTGACGACGCCCACCCGCGTCTGACTGCCAGCCAGGCCGGTTCGCACTGCGGCATGACGCGCACTGCGGCCCGTCGATATCTGCTGACGCTGCAACACCTGGGTTACGTGGCCAGCGACGGCAAACTGTTCTGGCTGACACCACGTGTCCTTCGGCTGGGTCAGTCCTACCTGGAGTCGGCCGGGCTGCCGCGCATCGTGCAACCCTTTCTGCAACGCGTCACAGCGGGCACGCAGGAGAGCGCCTTTGTGAGCGTGATGGACGGCAACGACATTGTGTACATCGCACGCAATGGCTCCAACCGCGCCATGAACACCGGTTATGTGCTGGGCTCACGCGTGCAGGCCCAGGTCACCGCGGCCGGCATGCTGATGCTGGCGGCACGCGAGCCGGTCTGGCTGGAGAACTGGCTGGCTGGCCACGAGCTCAAGACGTACACCTCGTACACCATTGCCAGCAAAGACCGCTTGCGCCTTGAACTGGCGCGCGTGCGCGAACGTGGCTGGGCCATTTCCGAACAACAACTCGAACTCAATTACCGCGGCATTGCAGTCCCGTTGCGCGACCGGCACGGTGATGTGGTTGGCGCACTGAGTGTGACCATGCCCATGGGCCACGAGTCCAGCGAGGATGCCGTTACCCGTGTGCTATCGGTGCTGCGCGAGACCGCGCAGGCGATGCGCAACCTGATCTGACGTTAAATTTGACCGGCGCCGGATCGCCTCAGGCGCATGTGGTTGGGTAGAGGCACGGAACGCTGCAACACCCCCTCGCCAAGCCAAACAGCGGCACGCCGGGCACGCTCTGCCACCCACGGCGAAGGCATTTGCTGGTAGTCGACATTAAAAACGTCGAAGTAGTAGGCACCGCGATAACCCAGACGGTGCAGTTCGGTCACAAAACCGGCGAGCGCTTTACTGTGGGCACCTTCACCCGGGAAAACCCGAAAATGTGGTGCACTCCCCATAAAGTCGGCCAGTTGCACCAGAAATATTTTGTCCGGATCCAGTATGTCGAGTTCATCAACCAAAGTGCCGAACGCGAACTGGTAAAACGTATCAAAACCCAATGCCAACCCCAGGTTAGGCATGTCGGCCTGGCAAACCATGTCCCACGCCTGGCCAAACTCCTTGATGCTATTCCCCTCAGACCAAGCTTCATAGGCGATCCGGATGTTCATCGGAATCGCCAGCATGGACAGCTTGCGCAAGTCCCTGGCCAGGGATTGTGTATCGCTGCTGGCATGGCGAAACGTGGAGGACCGGATCAGCAGCAGACGGCAACCCAGCGCCTGGCACATTTCCAGTGCCGATTTGGCGATGTCCGTCTTGTAGTCATGCAATTGGCCAGCCAAGCCCTCAAAGTCGCTCAATGCCTGAAACCCGGTGACACGCAGACCACTGGCACGCACGACGGCTAGCGCCCTCTGTACGCCGTCAGGATGCCCAACCAGATCCCGGGCGCCCAGCATGATCTGGGTAAAACCGGCCTCGCGCACAGACTTGAGCCTGGCTTCCAGAGTGCCCGCCAGGGAGACGCTATCCATCCCGAAATCATCGATATTTCCGCTGAAGTGACTCATGGACTTCATCCGCGCCGGTTGTGGACAAGTTCGAAACTGACACTACCCATCCAGGTCTTGGTCAAGGCACCACGACCCTCCGGATGAACGCTGCGGGATTCCACAAACTCGACGCCCCGCTTGCCAAGTTCGGACACCGTCGCCAGCACATCGGCGCTGCCCAGCCCGATGCGCTGCAGGCCCTCATCATCCTCAACGTCCAGAACGCCGGCTTCAGGTTCAATGAGCTGTATGTAAAAACGCGCTGAAGCCGGGCAGGGGCTGCAAAGTATCCGGCCCTTGGGCAGGATGCCAAAGCGCTGCTCGGGAGGCAAGTCGGTAAAGCCGAACAACTCGCGGTAAAACTCGGTCCAGTCTTCCGTGCGGTCATTGCCGATGTATTGCACGACCCCAAAAAAGTGCAGGCCCGCCAGCGCCGGTGGATGCTGGTCAACGGTAGGGATAGGGACAAAGTCGACGTCGTAAATGGAAAACTTGTCGTAGCGGTCGACAAAATAGATGCGGCTGTTGCCAACCCCGTGAATGACGGGGATATTCAGTTCCATCACTTCTACACGGGCCGGCACGGCCCACGCGCCATGGTCCAGTGCGCGACGATAGGCGGCAGCGGCATCGCGCACACGCAAGGCAAAGGCGGCAATAACCGGTTTGTCAGTCAACACCCGACCATTGGCATGCGCGTTGACAATGATATTGATGTCACCCTGACGATAAAGCAGAACCTCACGCGAGCGATGTCGCGCAATTGGGCGAAATCCCATCATCTCCAGTACCTGCCCCAGCGCTTGCGGCTTGGCAGTGGCGTATTCGATAAATTCAATACCGTCCAGGCCAATCGGATTGATCGCTTCGAATACGGCTTCCCGGTCTGCGGTTGGCACTGCAAGGTTGGTGTTCATGCTGTTCTCCGGTTCAAATCAGAGATGATTATGTGCCAGCGTTCGGTGTTCAATAATTCAGGCGTGCCACCGAACGCAATTCTTCCGGTGTGGTCGATGCGAAGCCGAAAAACTCCAGGTAGGCCGGAATCTGCTCAAACAACATGTCAGACCCGACCTGAATCCGGCAGCCACGGGCTTGCGCCGCCTTTAAAAATGCTGTCATTTCAGACTTCATGACCACTTCACCGACAAAGGTGGCTGGGTCAATGCGGGACATGTCCATGGGCAACGGATCGCCGTCGTTCATGCCCATCGGCGTGGCGTTGACGACCAGCTCATAGCCGGCGGGATCGCGCGAGCCAGTGTGAACTGTCATTTGCGGATAGTGTTGCAGCAAGCGCTGCGCCAGATCGCGGGCGGTCCGGTCATTCAGGTCAAACAAGTCCATTTCAAGCACGCCTGCAGCAGCCAGCGAAGCCGCGATGGCGCAACCGACTCCACCGGCACCTACCACCAGCGTGCTTCTGCCACGTGGCTCAAAGTCCTTGCGCTTGAGGCCACGCACAAAGCCCTCGCCATCAAACATGTCACCTTGCAGGCGGCCATCCGGCCCTTTGCGCACGGCATTGCAGGAGCCGGCAATGGCCGCAGTGGTAAACACTTCGTCAAGCAAGTCCACTGTGCTCACCTTGTGCGGCATGGTAACCAGCGCACCGCGGATATTGGTAAGCTTGAAAACCGAACGCAAAAAAGTTGCATAGTCGGCTGCCTGGCAGCCCATGGGTACCACGATGGCGTTGATGCCAGCTTTTTCAAACCAGGGGTTGTAAATCATGGGCGCCTTGAAAGCGTGCGTCGGAAAACCGATATGCGCCAGAAACTCGGTGTTGCCGTTGATCATTTACTGGCCCCCTGTGCCGCAGAAGCTTGCCCGGGGCGACGCTGGCCCGACCTATTGTGGATGGTGCCTTGAAGCATGAAAATTTTCATGATTTGACTTTCAAAGTGAATTGCGTCAGGCACATTGGGCCCGGCAATGGCAGGAAATTGGGGCAACAGCCGACCCCGGCCCGCAACAGGCCAAGGTTTCCCCTCCGGCTTTATTTACTTGCGCAATCTGGCCAACTCGGCCGTCAGCTCTGTCACGGTTTCCGGGATCAGCGCGCCATGCTTGGCGATCACCGGGTTCATCTTCTCGCGGAACTTCGCAACCTCGGCAGCTGACAACTCATTGACCTGCATGCCGCCCTTCTTCACCGCTTCCAGTGCGGTATTGGCCTGCTCGCGCGCCTGAATGCGCTCGTAGACGCTGGATTCCACAGCAGCATCAGAGATGATTTTCTTCTCGGCCGCTGACAGCGTATCCCAAAACTTCTTGCTGATAATGACCGACTGCGGGTTGTACTGGTGATTGGTCAGGGTCGCGTACTTCTGCACTTCAAAGAGTTTGTTCGCATTGATCACAGTCAGCGGGTTTTCCTGGCCATCAATGGCTTTTTGTTCCAGCGCCGCATAGACCTCGGGAAAAGCCAGGGGCGTCGGGTTGGCATCCAGCGCTTTGACCCAGTCCACATTGATGGCGTTGGGGATCACACGCAGCTTCAGACCGGCAATGTCTTCCACCTTGACGATAGGCCGCTTGCTGTTGGTGATGACGCGAAAGCCCAGTTCGTAATAAGTCAGACCAATGATGCCTTTGGCTTCGAGTTTGGCGTGCATTTTCTTGCCAAACGCGCCATCGACCACGGCGTCAGCCTCCTTGCCGTTGGCAAAAAGGAACGGGTAATCGAACACCTCAAAGTCCTTGACCTGGCTGGCCAGGATGCCAGAGTTCAAGGTGGTCATCTCGATGGTTCCGCCCTGTACGGCGGAGACAGTCGGCGCATCGCCACCCAGCACCCCGCCCGGGAACAGGTTGACCTTCATCTTGCCGCCAGACCTGGCCTGCACCAACTCGGCAAACTTTTCCATGCCCATCACGAGCGGGTGGCCTTTGGGGTTCTGCGTTGCAAACTTGAACGTGCGTTCCTTGATGTCTTGTGCCGAGGCGACACCGAAGGCCGCCACAGCCACTGCAGCGGCAATAGTTTTGAGCATTAAACGTTTCATAAGGGTCTCCTGAGATGCAAAAAAATGAAGGTGGTTGTACGCTGTGAGGTGGCAACTGGACGTGGCGTACCCAAACACGCCCGGTTGCCTTGAATCAGTTCATCAATAAAACCAGTGCGCCGGCACCATCACGAGTTGCGGGAACAGCACCATCAAAAACATGATGATGAACTGCGCAATCATGAAAGGGATGACCCCCCTTGTCACTTCGTCCATGCTGACCTTGCCGACCCCGGCCACAGCATTGAGCACGGTGCCCACCGGCGGTGTTATGAGGCCAATGGCGTTGTTGATGATAAACAGCACCCCAAAATAGACCGGGTCAATGCCAGCAGCCTTCACCACCGGCATCAGCACCGGGGTCAGCAGCAAAATGGTGGGCGTCATGTCAAGCGCGGTACCGACCACCATGGTCAGCAACATGATGGCCGCCATCAGCAGTTTGGGGCTGTCGAGCAGGGGTTGCAGCAAGGCCACCACCTCGGCCGGCAAATTGGCCACCGTGATAAGCCAGGCCGACACCATGGCAGCGGCCACCAGGAACATCACAATGGCACACGTGCGGGCGGCCGACACAAACAGCGGCACCAGCTTCCTGAAGTTTAGTTCCTTATAGACGAAGACCGAGACAATCAAGGCATAGACCGCCGCCACCACCGCCGCTTCGGTGGGGGTAAAGACGCCAAACTTGAGGCCGAAAACGATGATGAAGGGCAATACCAGCGCCCAGGTAGCGTCTTTCAGCGCGAACAGCACTTCACCCCTGGTCTTGCGCGGCGGCGGTGTAACCATTTCCTTGCGCACCAGGTACCACCAGGTAAACCACAGCGACACCGCCAGCCAGACACCCGGAAAGATGCCGGCCATGAAGAGCTTGGAGATCGACACGTTGGCAGCCACGCCAAAAATCACAAAGCCAATGCTCGGTGGAATGATGGGCGCGATGATGCCGGCCGAGGCAATCAGGCCCGCCGAGCGCGCCTTGTCGTGACCGGCGGCCACCATCATGGGCAGCAGCAGGGCGGTCAATGCGGCCGCATCCGCCACTGCCGAGCCCGACAGGGACGCCATGATGACGGCGGCGACGATAGTTACATAGCCCAGACCGCCCTTGATGTGACCGACCAGTGCCATGGCAAAGTTGACAATGCGCCGCGACAGGCCGCCGGCGTTCATCACTTCGCCCGCCAGCATGAAAAACGGCACCGCCAGCAAGGGGAAACTGTCAGCGCCATTGATGACGTTTTGCGCCAGGATCTGCGCGTCAAACATGTTGAGGTGCCACATCAGCGCAGCACCGCACAGCAGCAGGGAGAAAGCGATCGGGACGCCCAGCGCCATGGCGGCAATCATGGAGCCCAGGAAAATGGAAATGGTCATGGCATGCCTCTTTTTTTTAGTGGGTGTCAGCGCTGTCTGCGTGCGGCGCATCTTCGGATTCCTGCATCAGCATCAGGTGCGCATCGTCAATCTGGCCAGTCAGCAGCCGCCACAAGTCACCCAGCAGAATCGGTGCACTCAAGACGGCGAACGCCATGCCCGAGGCGTAGAAGTAGCTCATGGAGACCTCCATCACGGCGCTGGTGGTGTCCCAGTTGATGACTGATTGTTCATAGGAGCCTTTGAACAGTAGCCACAGGCAATACAGGATCAGCACCAGGGACAGCCCCATGCAGATCTTCTTGCCCAGGGGACCGAGCCGCCCGACCAGCATGTCGGTGCCCAGGTGGCCGTTGTCGCGCACCGCCACCACCGCCCCGAGAAAGGTCAGCCAGACAAACAGCCAGCGCGACAACTCCTCGGAGACGCTAAAGCCCGAATTGAAGGCGTAGCGCATGAATACGTTGCCAAACACCAGCACCACCATCAACGCCAGTGCTGCGGCGATGAGGTAGCTGATGAATTGGCAATAGCCGTCTATCAATTTCTGGATCACTGCTTGTCTCCTGACTATTGCTCGAATCTTTAATGTACGAACTAGTTAGTATTTGCGAATCAGTGTTTACCCTAATACTCTCCCAATTTTGCCATTCTGTTCGTCGTACGCCTTTTCAAGCGCGCACAAAACGCACAATCATCTCGGTAATGCTGCTGCGCCGTGCCGTCGCCGGCTGCTGCAACTGCGCGTTGTCCTTGAAAATAAGTCCAAAAGTGTGCTGGTTGGAGACGTTGAAAAAAGTCAGGGCCGAAATCGAGGCGTGAATGTCGATCGGCTCCAGTCCGGCGCGGAAGACACCACTGGCCACGCCGCGGTCGTAAAGCTGGCGAATAGCCTGGATGGCGGGCACATTGAGCTGCTGGATGCTCTTGCTCTGAGCCAGGTAGGCACCGCGTTCCATGTTCTCGTTCATCACCAGCCGGATGTAATCCTGGTTACCATAATGATGATCGAAGGTAAATTCCACCAGCCGACGCAAGGCCGCTTCGGGCTCAAGGTCTTCCAGGTGCAAGCCGGCCTCGATACTGCGCATGCGCCGGTAGGCCTCCTCTAGGACCGCAATATACAAACCCTCCTTGCTGCCAAAGTAGTAGTAAATCATGCGCTTGCTGGTGCGCGTGGCGGCGGCAATTTCATCGATGCGCGCACCGCTCAGCCCCTTGCTGGCAAACTCGGCAGTTGCCACCTCCAGGATGCCGGCCATGGTCCGGGCCGGGTCGTTGGTGCGGGGCGGCGGTGAAGACCGGGTCACCGACCTGACTTTGCGGATGGAATGTACTAACTGGTTCATTCCGCAAGTATAGAGCGCAACCGCGAGACATGAAAGTCATTCTGGAACTTGTCCAAAGCGGCGGTCATCAGCGCAGTAACTGCGCCCGCTCGCTACCACCGCACTGCCGAGTCTCTCCCGGCACGCGGTAGCGGCATTTCTCCGGCAACAACAGCCGTCGCGGCTGGTGCGCAATATGGTTATATTGCGCCAACGCGACGCTGCGCCAACACATGACCATTTCCCTGCAACCCAAAATAGACTGCCACGTGCATGTCTTCGAGCCGGCCCGCTTTCCGTATGCCAGCGAAACCTGGTACTGCCCAGCCGCCGGCGAGACTGGCGCGGTAGCGGACCTCGGCCGGACACTCGATGCCCACGCTGTCAGGCATGCACTCATCGTCGGACCGAACTCCGGTTATGGCCTCGACAATCGGTGTCTGCTGGACGCCCTGGCGCGTGGCGCGGGCCGCTACAAGGGCATTGCCATGGTGCGCAATGACGCCAGCCACGCCGAGTTGCAAGCCCTGCAGGCGGCCGGCGTCATTGGCGTGGCATTCAATGCGGCTTTGCTGGGAACAAGCTTCTATCGCGACACCGGCCCCCTGCTCGGGCGCCTGCGTGATCTGGGAATGTGGGCCCAAGTGCAGGTACAGGCTGACCAGCTGGTGGAATTGAGGCCCCTGTTGCTGGACAGTGGCGTACGCCTGCTGTTTGACCACTGCGGCCGCCCCAACCCGCAAGCGGGTATCGGTCAGACCGGCTTTGCTGCGCTGCTGGCGATGGCTGACAGCAGGCGGGCCTGCGTCAAACTCTCCGGGTTGGTCAAATGCTCGATTCTGCCCTACCCGCACCCGGATGCATGGCCCTACGTCCAAGCGCTGGTGGACACCTACACGCCCCAAGCGCTGGTCTGGGCATCGGACTGGCCCTTTCTGCGGGCACCGGCGCGAATTGACTACGGTCCGCTGCTGTCGCTGCTGGAGAATCTGCTACCCGACCGCACAATGAGGCAAACCATTTTGTGGCACACGCCCAAGCGGTTGTTTGGCTTCGGTGCGTAGTCATCAAACCCGAAATTCCAGGTGTTTTAGGCCTCTAGCCCCCGTGCATAAAGCGTGAGAAGCTACTATTTTTATAGCTAATCGGCGCGCTGAGGATGGCTCAACTACGTTGCTCAAGCTCCCAGCCAGAGCAGACTGCCGAGTGTGAAAAACGAGAAAACCGTGGTGCCGAGCAGTGCCGCCGCGCTATGCGCTTCGCGCCCATAGACCTGCGCCAGGATTGGATAAATTCCCATCGTAGGCATGGCCGCCAAAAGCACGGCGGCCATGCGCAACGACGGGCTCAATGCCGGCAGACCCAGCCAAGGCAGCAACAGGCAGGCCGATAGCACGGCCATTGGGTGAAGCACGAGCTTTGCAAAAACGATGGGTGTCACTTGGTGCGCCAATCACAGCCAGGGTACCGGTCAAGTACGCCAGCACATAGCTGGCATTGAGGATTTCGCCCACATTGCACCGCGCCAAGGCGTTGAACAGCAGCGCTGGTAGCGCCAGATTAACAACGAATTTGCCAAAAACACGCATATCGGCTTTGGCGAACCAGCCCATTCGGGTGGCTAAATAACCCAGGGTAATGGCGAAGTAAATCGGCCCGGTGATGGCCAGAATAGCGAGCATCGACAGATCAGTCCGCCATCAAAGGCGCAGCGCCAGTGCCAGCGGAACAAACAGCAGGGCAGAGGCATTGCCCAGGATGACAATGGATGCCACTTTGTCGGGCTCCTGCTGGTACTGCTCGGCCAGGATGAAACTCGATACCGCCGGCGGCAGGGCACCAAAAACAAACAGGATGTCGCGGTCCATGGCACGCAGGTCAACCAGTTCGCCGAAGACCCAGGCTGTCAGCATGCCGGTCAAGGGAGTAATGACGGCGCCAGCCAGCCCGATGCGCCATGCAGCCAGTCGGGCGCCGGACAGACGCACGCCCAGCGAAAAGATCATCAGCCCAATCGAAATGTCGCCCAGCAGCTTGATGGCCGCCATGAGTGGCGGCCAGACCGTTACCGAACCCAGGCTGCAGGCGACGCCCAGCGCCGCAGCCAGCAGCAGCGGCTCGCGCCAGAACATGGAGATGTTGAAACGTCCGCTGAGCAGCCAGATGCCTATCGAAAACTGCGCCACTGTGACCACCAGCATGAGGACAACGGCCGCCCCCAGTGCCGGTTGGCCAAAAGTCAACAGTAGCAGCGGCAGCCCCATGTTGCCGACGTTGTTGAACATCGACGGCGGAACCAGCGTTCGGGGATCGAAATCCAGCAGCCGGGCAGCGCCCCAGGTCAGAACGCCGGACCCAATCACCACCACGACGCTGCCCAAGGCAATGGGGGCGTTGTCCGCCAGATTGAAAGTTTTGCTCGCCAGCACCATGAAAATCAGCGCCGGCAGGAAGATCTGCATGTTCAGACGATTGGGCAGTGTCATGTCCGGCTGATGCCGGCGGCCATAGACAAAACCGGTCATCACGATGATGAAAATCGGAAAAACAATTCCGGCAATGCGCAACAACATCAGACAGCCCGGCTGGAAACTGGCGCGATCAAACCGGGCCGGACTGATGCCAGCCCTTGGGCAGCCCGGCCTCCGGCGTCATGCCGTAAACCGGCTCGCCAGGCAAGCCGGCCATGAGCGGGACACGCGCGGCGATGAGTTTTTCAAGATTCACGCCGGTTGTGACACCCATCGCCTCGAACATGAACACCAGGTCTTCCGTCACCACATTGCCCGAGGCGCCCGGTGCGTACGGGCAGCCGCCCAAACCACCGAGTGAGCTGTCAAAGGTGCGCACGCCGACGTCGTAGGCCGCCAGGCAGTTGGCCAGGCCCAGGCCACGCGTATTGTGCATGTGGGCGGCACCGGTCTTGCTGCCGATGGCAGCGCGCACCTTGTTGAACAGGCGGCGTACCTGCGCCGGATTGGCCATGCCGGTGGTATCGCTCAGACCGGTTTCGTCAGCGCCGGCGGCAATGCATTGGCTGGCAACCCAGACCACGTCATCTTCTTTCACTTCACCCTGCAGCGTGCAGCCAAAGGCAGTCGAGATGCCAGCCTCGATCCTGACGCCAGGTGCCAAGTCGTTGCGCAGCCGTACGATGGCACGCACTTCTTCAATCATTTCCTCGCGCGTTTTGCGCACATTGGCCAGCGAATGCGCGGCGCTGGCCGAAACCGGAATAGTCAGCTTGTGGACGCCGGCCTTCAAGGCGCTCTCGGCGCCACGCGCATTGGGCACCAGGGCCATGACGGTAACACCCGGATGCGTGAGCGCGTGGCGCACCACTTCGGCGGCATCGGCCATTTGTGGCAGATGTCTGGCAGGCACAAAGGAACAAACTTCAATCTCGCGCAAACCGGCGGCTACCAGCGCGTCGATCCAGCGGAATTTGTCGACTGTGGGCATGGTGGCCTTGACCGACTGCAACCCGTCGCGTGGGCCGACCTCGCTGATCAGCACGTCGGGAGACTTGGGTAAAGAAGGCATTGCACTATTTCCTGTATTCTGTAAGATAGAACATTGTTCTTACTTACAAAATATTCACAGATTCCGCAAACCTTGTCAAGTCCACCTATTCAAGGAGTTCCCAGATGCCCCGCAAATCACTCGCGCCTTCGCTGGCCGACCACAACGCCGCACCCGGTGGTGCCGCCGCCGTGGACCGCGCCCTGACGCTGCTGGCCGTCTTCAAGGCGGGTGACATCGCCCTGAGTCTGGCACAGCTGGCAGAGCGCACACAGTTGTACAAAAGCACGGTACTGCGCCTGCTGGCCTCACTCGAACATGCGCATCTGGTGCAGCGCCTTGAGGATGGCCGCTATGGTTTGGGGTCGGAAGTGGCGCGTCTGCACAGCATCTATGCCGCCTCGTTTTCATTGGACAAGGTGGTACTGCCGGTGTTGCGCAAACTCGTGGCCAGCACCGGTGAAAGCGCGGCCTACCACGTGCGTCAGGGCGGCGCACGTCTGTGTCTGTACCGGGTTGATTCGCCGCATCCGATTCGTGACCACATCAAGGCCGGTGACCTGCTGCCGATGGACCGTGGCACAGGTGCTCGTATTTTGATAGCGTTTGATGCGGATCCGGTCATCGCCAAAGGGCTTAAGGATAAAAATCTCTACGCCCGCATCCGTGCCCAGGGCTATCACACGGCCAGTGGTGACCGGTTGGCCGGGGTTGCCGGCATCTCGGCACCGGTGTTCAAGGCGGACAGCAGGGGTCAGCAAACGCTGGCCGCCGCACTGACGCTGACCATGCCAACGACACGCTACCAGGACAAATACATCAGGGACGTGCTGGCGTGCGCGCGCCAGCTCAGTGGTGTGCTGAGTTGACGTCACGCGGCGCGGCGCAAAGTTTCCACCACGGGACGCCGCAACACTTCACGTAAGCCCCACCAACCCGCCGCCAGTGCCAGCAGGGCACCACTGACCGCGCCGAACAGGAGCACCCACAGGGAAACGTTCCATTCAAAGGCAAACACATAGTGGGCCAGCGCCCAGCCAACCAGTGATGCCAGCACCGAGGCCAGGAAGCCGGCCAGCAAACCAACGCCGGTCAACTCGGCCCGCTGTACCTGCCGCAGCAAACTGCTTTTTGCACCGATGGCGCGCATGATGGCGAACTCCCTGGCTCGCTCTTCACGGGTTGCCGTCACTGCGGCGAACAAAACAACCAGCCCCGCAGCCAGGGTGAATCCAAACAGGAACTCCACCGCACCAATGACCTGATCCAGTACCCGTTGCACCTGGCTGATCGTGCTGGTCATGTCGACCACCGTGATATTTGGAAAGCTTCGCACCAGCGCATTGTCAAAACCCGGATTGCCCGGCGCCCTGAACGCGCTCATGTAAGTGCTTGGCACTTTGGGCAAACTGGCAACCGGGTACATGGCAAAGAAATTCGCCCGCATCGAGCCCCAATCGACTTTGCGCAGCGACGTGATTTTTGACACCGTCTGCATGCCGCCCGTATCAAAACTCAAGGTATCACCCAACTGAAGCTGGAGTGTTTTTGCAATGCCTTCTTCAACACTGATGGCCCCCGGCTCGTCGTCGGTCCAGCGACCTGCAACCACACTATTTTGGGACGGTTGCCGGGCACTGTGGGAGAGATTGAACTCCCGGTCCACCAGTCGCTTGGCGTGTTCATCCGCGTAGTCGTCGGGTGTGACGGCTTTGCCATTGATCGCAATCAGGCGGGCGCGAATCATGGGATACCAGTCAAACTTGCTCACGCCAGCGTCACGCAAGGCTTTGACAAAGGCATCGCCCTGTTCCGGCATAACGTTGATGACAAAGCGGTTGGGCGCATCGGCCGGTGTCGCGCGGCGCCAGCTGCTTATCAGGTCAGTGCGCAGCAGCACCAGCAAAATGAGCGCCAGCAACCCCACCGCCAGCGCGCTGACCTGGACCACCGCAAAAGCCGGCCGGGCTGAAATCTGCCGGGTCGCCAACACCAGCCAGCGCGGCGCCGTGCCCTCGTTGACGCTCCAGCGGAGCAATTTGACGGCCAGCCAGCTCAAGCCGGCAAAAATCAGTGTCGCCCCAAAAAAACCGCCAACCGCAATCAACCCCAGCTTGATATCGCTACTGGCAGCCAGCAGCAGGGCGCCAAAGCCAGCGACACCGATCAGCAGCACCGCCAGCGAGGCGGGCCTGAGTTTGCCAACATCGCGACGTATCACTCGCAGCGCCGGCACCTGTGCCAGTTGCAAGACTGGCGGCAGACCAAAAGCAAGTAACAGAGTCAACCCCATGCCCATACCAAAAACCACCGGCCAGAAGCCTGGTGCCGGCAACGCGGCATCCACCAAACCCGCAAGCAGCAGCACAAACACGTAATGCACGGCAAAGCCAAGAACAACACCCAGGCCACTGGCCAGCAGGCCAATGAGGGTGAATTCGAAGGTGTAACTCGATGCAATAGTGCGCTGACTCAAGCCCAGTACCCGCAACATGGCACAGTCATCCAGATGATTGGCGGCAAAGCCACGCGCCGCCAGTGCCACCGCAACCGCACTCAACAAAGCGGCGAGCAAGGCAATCAGGTTGAGGAACTTCTCGGCACGTTCCAGTGTCTGCCCCAGTTCCGGGCGACCGCCTTCGAGCGACTCGACACGCACGCCACGAACCCGCAGGCTCTGCAATTCAGCCTGCGCCCAGCTCACAAAGGCCAGTACCGCTTTATCCCCACCGGCCAGCGCCAGCCGGTAAGACAGGCGACTGGCGGGCTGGATCAGCCGGGTCGCCGCCACGTCGACCTGGTTGATCATGACCCGTGGCGCAAAATTCATGAACCCGGCGCCCCGGTCGGGTTCGTTGACAATGATTTTGGCAATGCGCAGGCTGGCATTACCGAGCAGCAGTTCATCGCCCATTTGAACCCCCAGCGCGTCAAGCAGTGGTGCCTCAATCCAGGCTTCTCCGGCGGCGGGAATAGCCCGCATCAGAGCAACCGGTGCACCGGGCCGACTCGCCAGGGTCAGGCGACCACGTAACGGATAACCGGTCTCGACCACCTTGAGCGCGACCAGCTTGCTGGCACCTCCCCTGGCGTCACTGGCACGCGCCATGGTCGGAAAACCCAAGGTCTGGACCACCTCAAGGCCCAGCGCGCGCGCCCTGGCGGCAAATTCGGCAGGTGCCGGGTTATTGCTGGTGATCACCGCATCGCCACCCAGCAACTGCCGCGCATCACGTTGTAAACCCGCTTTGAGGCGATCAGCAAAGAATCCTACGGCGGTTAGTGAAGTCACCGCCAGAGTCACCGCCACAATGAGCAACCGGAGTTCGCCCGAACGCAGATCACGCCACAAAGAGCGCCAGCCGAGGCGCCAAAAAGAAATATTCATGGCGCTACCTTAGCGCAGTTGGCGGTTGGCTGCCAAAAGTGCCGTCTATTCGCCCACGACCAGAGGCTGTGTTGCGCCGGCTCTGGGTAACATCCGCAGGCGGCTGGCACCGGTGTAGCAAAGAAACCGCTTGTTGGTGGCGCGTCCGATGGCGCACAAGCCAAGACGCTGCGCTACCTCATGACCCATCTGGGTAATGCCGCTTCGCGAGACCACAATGGGGACGCCCATCTGGGCAGACTTGATCACCATTTCGCTGGTCAGGCGCCCGGTGGTGTAGAAAACTTTGTCATGGCCCGAGCCGACCCTGGCATCCTGAAGCCACATCCATCCGGCAATGGTATCAATGGCATTGTGGCGACCGACATCCTCCACGAATACCAGCATTTCCTCGCCCCGGAACAAGGCACAACCGTGCACTGAACCGGCTGATTTGTAGGTGCTTTCCTGTAGCCGGATGACATTGACAATACCGTAGAGTTCAGTCTGCGCCAGACTGGCCTGCGGCAAGACCAGCTGGTCGACTTCGGCCATCAGATCACCAAATACACTGCCCTGACCACAGCCCGTGGTAACGACTCGCCTTGCGGTACGCGCCTCAATGTCGGAAATGCCTTTTCGGGTCTTCACCGCAGCCGCCCCAACGTCCCAGTCAACCGTGATCGATTCAACCTCCCGGGCCGTCTGCACAAGCCGCTGATTGCGCAAAAATCCCAACACCAGCAACTCCGGTTGGGCGCCCAACGTCATCAGCGTCACCAGTTCACGTTTGTCGACGTACACGGTTAGCGCCCGCTCGGCGGGAATCGAGACAGTGTCTGTTTCGCCCAGTTCATTGATCGCGTTGACTTCGCGCGTCAGTGGCGCGCGAGCCTGGGTCAGATACGGCAGCAAGAGGTTCAGGGCTTCTTCGCAGGTATAGCAACAGGCGTCTGGGAAGCTGCCGGCACAGGCGCCACAGCAGATGGTGCTGGCGGGTAGACAAAAGGACCTGGATCAACACAGGCACTGCCAGTTGCAGGCAATTTGGTTTTTTTGTAGTGCGATGCGGCCTTGTCCTGCGCCTTGCACAGTTGGAAGCCATCCACTTTGCCACTCCAGGCCGTCTTGGCGGCGGCTTCCGCCGCCTTGGCCTTTGCCTCGTCGGAGAGCGGCGGTAACTTGGCCAGCACAGCGCTGCCGATCAGCAGCAGGCAGTGTGCCAGCAAAACCTTCTTGATATTTTTCTTCATACAGACTTTCTCAAGCTTGAACGGGTTGACCGGAAACTGCAGACTTCGAGCGCTCGGCCGGGATCTTTCCGCTCTTGATATCGTCGAACCAAAGTTCATGATGCTCCCTGGCCCAGGCCTCATCCACAAAGCCGGTTTTCATGCCTTCGTAGGCACCCTTGGTACCGAGTGTGCCCATATAAATATGCCCCAGGAACATGCACAGCATCGCAATATTGGACACCGCGTGAACCATGTGGGCAATCTGCATGACGCTGCGTTCGTAAGACAACCCGGGCACCAGTTTGTCCATCACCAGACCGGACGCCACCACAATCAAACCGAGCCCCAGCACGCCACCCCAATAGGTGAACTTTTCGCCAGCATTGAAGCGGCCCGACTTGACCTCCTGGCCGGAGAATATGCCACCCCCCTTGAGCATCCAGTTGAGATCGCCCTTGACCGGCAGGTTATCGCGCATGAAGGTCACGATCACAATCAGCAGCGAAACGGTAAACACCGGCCCGGCAAAATTATGTAGATTTTTCAGGCCATAAGCCAACCAGCCAAACAGGGTTGTCCCGATCACCGGCAGCAGAAAAAACTGGCCGAACGCCATAACCACGCCGGACACTGCCAAAGCGCTGAAGGCAGTCGCATTGGCCCAGTGGGCGGATCGCTCAAGCGGGGAAAAACGCTCAATCAGGCGGCCAGTGTTTGCCTCCTTTACCTTCATGGGTCCGATACGCCAATGAAACAGTGCAATGGCGAGCAGCACGATCAGCAATAAGGAACCGCCATAAGGGATGATGAACCGGTTGCGCACCTGGCGCCAGGCCTCGCCCGCATTGGTCATGCGTGAGCCCGGATACTGTACATAGGGCTGAATCAAAATGCCCGCTTCGGGTGCTTCCGATTTAGGCAAGCTGCTATAGCCACTGACTCCCGAGCCCACCTGTCGCCACAGGGGTGCATTATTGCCTGGCTGAACTCTGGCGCGTTCACCATTGCTTTGTGTCGCGTAGCCCGGCTCCGAGCTGGCATCGGGTTTCACATCAAGAATATTCTGGCTCTTGATGGCGCCCGTCTCGGCGGGTGTTGTTACTGCCACCGCAGCAGACGCCGCCGGTGCCGACGGCTTGCTCTGCGCCCCGGCGCCACCGGCCAGCGCGAGTAACAACATCACAAAAAGAACTTTGTTCATCCGGGCCTCCCTGTCTCAGTTCATCCGACCATAATCGTTCTGGCCCTGTTGGGTACGTGCCTTCAGTTGCGACTCCCAACTGGGCTTGTCGCCGAGCTTCCATCCGGCAGCCGAAAAAGCCTTGCCGGTACCTGTATAAGGTGATTCATCGCGCTTGCCGGCGCCCAGTGTCTGCGGCTTTTCGCCGCACGCCGCGACCAGTGCCACAAGCGCCATGACACACAGTGCGTGTTTCATGATTTGACTCCTTCGGCAGCCACAACACCAGGTTGCCCGGCTTGTTTGGAACCATAGGCAGTACCCCAGCCCCATACCTCCGCACCTTTGCCGCGCCTGATGACACGGTTGCGGAAGATATCTGCCACCACATCACCATCACCGGCGATCAAGGCCTTGGTTGAACACATTTCGGCGCAGACCGGCAATTTGCCTTCGGCCAGTCGGTTGCGTCCATATTTTTCAAACTCGGCCTGACTGCCATTGGCCTCCGGACCACCGGCACAGAAGGTGCACTTGTCCATCTTGCCGCGCACGCCAAAAGTGCCCTGGCTGGGAAACTGCGGTGCGCCGAACGGGCAGGCGTAAGAGCAGTAGCCACAACCGATGCAGACATCCTTGTCATGCAACACGACACCTTCATCCGTGCGATAAAAGCAGTTGACCGGACAGACTGCCATACACGGCGCATCGCTGCAATGCATGCAGGCCACCGAGATGGACTTTTCGCCCGGTACGCCATCATTGAGGGTAACAACACGGCGGCGGTTGACACCCCAGGGTACCTCATGCTCGTTCTTGCAAGCGGTGACACAACCATTGCACTCAATGCAACGCTCGGCGTCACAGACAAATTTCATACGGGCCATTGGGTTCTCCTTATGCTTTCTCTACATTGCAAACCGTGGTTTTGCTCTCTTGCATCATGGTGACACTGTCGTAACCGTAGGTGGTTGCCGTATTGATGGCCTCGCCACGCACGATTGGGGCTGCTCCATTGGGGTAGTAGGCCAACATATCGGCACCCTGCCAGCGACCCGAAAAGTGAAATGGCATGAACACCGTATCCGGCCCGACACGCTCCGTTACCAGCGCCTGCACATTCAGGCGTGCCCCGGTCGGCGTCGAAACCCAGGCCCGTTCGCCGTTGCGGATGCCTTTATCCGCCGCCACTTTGGGGTTGATCTCAACAAACATCTCCTGCTGCAATTCGGCCAGCCAGGGGTTGGAACGGGTTTCTTCACCGCCGCCCTCATACTCCACCAGACGGCCCGAGGTCATGATGAACGGGAACTTCTCGTGGACCTTGTCGGCAATGTTCTTTTGCTGCACCGTTTTGTACAGTGTGGGCAAACGCCAGAAGGCTTTCTTGTCATCGTGCGTCGGGTATTTGGCCACCAGATCGGGCCGGATACCGTACAGCGGTTCACGGTGTTGAGGAATCGCATCTGGAAAGTTCCACACCACGGCACGCGCCTTGGCATTGCCAAACGGGTGGCAGCCATGCACCTGCATCACCACACGCTGTATGCCGCCCGACATGTCGGTCTTCCAGTTCTTGCCCTCGGCGGCGGCTTTCTCCGGCTCCGTGAGATCATCCCACCAGCCCAGTTTCTTGAGCAATACATGGTCGAACTCGGGGTAGCCCGTAGTAATGTCAGCACCCTGGGAATGCGAGCCATCTTCGGCCAGCAGGTTTTTGCCTTCACGCTCGACACCAAAATTGGCGCGGAAATTGCCGCCGCCGTCCATGACATGTTTGGACGTGTCGTACAGGTTGGGTGAGCCCGGGTGTTTGAGCGCCGGGGCGCCGTAGCAAGGCCACGGCAAGCCGAAGTAGTCGCCGGTAAAGTCGTATCCTGTTTCTTTGTCCTTGCCGCCTTTGGCCTTGAGCGTCTTGACGTCAAAGAGGTTCATGTTGCGCATGTGGGCCTTGAGTCGCTCCGGGCTCTGGCCGGTGTAGCCGATCGTCCAGACCGACTTGTTGATCTCGCGCAGGATGTCTTCCGGCACCGGTTCATCAAGTCCCTTGACCTTTTGCATCTTGTAGTTCTTCGACAGTTCTTTGCCAAAGCCAAGCTTGTCGGCAAACTGCTGCATGATCATGTGGTCGCTACGGCTCTCCCACAAGGGTTCTATGACTTTTTCTCGCCATTGCAAAGAGCGGTTGGAGGCAGTGACCGAGCCACTGGTTTCAAACTGGGTGGCTGCCGGTAACAAGTACACCGCGCGATTGGGATTTACGTCCTCGGCCTTGCCCGGCATGGCGGCCATGGCCGCAGTCGCTGACGGATAGGGGTCCACCACCACCAGCAAATCGAGCTTGTCCATCGCCCGCTTCATCTCCAGACCGCGCGTCTGCGAGTTTGGCGAATGCCCCCAATAAAACACGCCACGCAAATTGGAGTCCTGGTCAATCAACTCATTTTTCTCAAGCACGCCGTCTATCCAGCGTGACACCGTAATGCCGGGCTTGCTCATCATGGCTGGAGATGAGAAGCGGCCCTTGATCCATTCAAAATCAACGCCCCAAGCCTTGGCAAAATGTTTCCACGACCCCTCCACAATGCCGTAGTAACCCGGCAGCGAATCAGGATTGGGGCCAACATCGGTAGCACCTTGCACATTGTCATGGCCACGGAAAATATTCGTGCCACCGCCCGATTTGCCGACATTGCCCAAAGCCAGTTGCAAAATGCAGGAAGCCCGCACCATGGCATTGCCTATGGTGTGCTGGGTCTGTCCCATGCACCAGACCAGCGTGCTGGGGCGGTTCTCGCTCATCATTTTGGCCACTCGAAAAACCTGTTCTTCCTTCACGCCGCAAACCTCTTCGACCTTGTCGGGCGTCCATTTGGCAAGCACTTCTTCCTTGACTTTGTCCATGCCATAAACACGGTCGTTGATATATTGCCTGTCTTCCCAGTTGTTCTTGAAAACGTGGAACAGCACGCCAAACAGGAATGCAATGTCGGAGCCGGAACGAATGCGCACAAACTCGTCGGCCTTCGCGGCTGTACGGGTAAAGCGTGGATCCACCACAATCATCTTGGTGCCGGTTTCCTTGGCATGCAGCATGTGCAGCAGACTGACCGGATGCGCCTCGGCAGCGTTCGAGCCAATGTACAGGGCACACTTGCTGTTCTGCATGTCGTTGTACGAATTGGTCATGGCGCCATAGCCCCAGGTATTGGCAACACCGGCGACCGTGGTCGAATGGCAGATGCGGGCCTGGTGGTCACAATTGTTGCTGCCCCAGAAGCTGACGAACTTGCGCAGCAGGTAAGCCTGTTCATTGTTGTGCTTGCTCGATCCCACCCAGTAAATTGAATCAGGACCACTGGCCTTGCGCAAATCCTGCAATTTGGCACTGATTTCAGTCAGGGCCGTGTCCCAGCTGATGCGCTCGTATTTGCCGTTGACCAGTTTCATCGGATAGCGCAACCGGAACTCGCCGTGCCCATGCTCACGCAGCGCCGCGCCCTTGGCACAATGGGCGCCGAGGTTGATGGGGGAGTCAAACACCGGTTCCTGGCGCACCCAGACACCATTTTCCACCACCGCATCAACGGCACAACCCACCGAGCAATGGGTGCAGACGGTACGCCTGATTTCAATCTTGCCTTCGCCAATCGCCACCGCACCCTGCGCCGCGTTGGCCTTTTTTACCAGCGCCAACTGTGAGGCCGCCAGACCGACTCCCACCCCAAGACCAGAGCGCCTCAAAAACGCACGCCGGTCCATGGTGGGAAGGGCCTGCGACAAACCGCGGTGCAAGCTATGGACAAACGGGGAGCGGGCCGCACTGTCGTGAGCACCCGATTTTTTAGTCAACAACATGGAACTCTCCAGAAGCGGCGGAAACCAGCATTGAGTCCGCCAAAGTCAAGGCAATCGCGGATAATCAGACGAGCGCGGTCTTGTAATACTTTTCGACGTGTTTACTCAACGTGTAGCCGCCACCTTTTTCCGGCGCTGGCCTGGAAACTTTCGCTGTCGTGACGGGCGCCTGCTCTTTCAGCAAAGCTGTTGCTGCTAGAGCAGCGCTGGCAGCCGTTGCGGTCAGGAAAAATCCTCGGCGCGAGGCGTGGGGTTGTTTGTCTGGCATGCGTGTCTCCAACGATGGCTATGTAATTCTGTACATAGTGTAGGGGGAAGTGCGCTGTTGCGTAGCATTTTTACAAAAAAACACACACGTTTTTACCTAGGGAAAACGCTTATTCAGGTCAGCATGTCAAAGCCTTGCGCCTCAACACCGACAAACGCGCGCGTCAACTCCGCAAGGGCTGCATAGAACCTGGCCCTGGGGTGGTTTTGCAAGTCGTCACACAGCAGCAGCACCCACGTCTGGATATGCCGCGCGAAGAACTCGCGCTGGCGCGTCAGATTGGCAACCGCGACATCTTCACCGGCAATCAGATAGCGCATGACCTCGCACAAATAGGCAATGTGGTCTTCGGTCTCGGGCATGCCAGCATCACGCGCCAGGCCAAGTTGTGCCAGTTCGGTTCGCAACCGGGCCAACGGTTTTTCATTGAGAAAGCCGCTCAGAAAATGGGAGCTGTAAAGATAGACCTCTGGCTTGCCGATGCCGCCAAACAGCGACTCGTATTCACTTTGAATGGCCTCGTCGGTCATCTCGCGGGCGAGCCCCACCAGGGTGCGCCAGGGTGCTTCCAGAAAAGCGCCGGCAGCCGGCGCATCAGTTGCTGCGGCACGCAATTGTGCTATCAATTCAGTAGCTGGTAGCGCATAGTATAAAAGGGCTAGAACCCCATAGAGCTCGGATCGGGCAGTCTCTTCGTCGAGCCCGCTGTGGTAAAGGGAGGTGGGCAATGACATGGGTTTCAGAGGTCCGTAATTTTGGCTTCGTTCGGGCTGGAATAGATGTCGATGACGCGACAGTCAGCGCACATTTTCAGGCGCTCCAGCGCGGCACCCTGAAACATGCTGTGACCACCGAGCTTGCCCAGCATGGCCTCGATGGCCTTCATGGTGCCAAAAGGCTTATTGCAGCGCACGCAGGCGTAGGGTGGCATCTGGTTGATCACGACCGCCTCCTTGCGCGCCGGATCGAGGTTCAAGCGGGGCAACAGCGAGAGCGCTTTTTCCGGGCAGGTCTGCACACACAAGCCGCATTGCACGCAATTCTTCTCAATGAATTTCAGCTGCGGCGACTGCGCGTTATCCTGCAGGGCGCCGGCCGGACAGGCATTGATGCAGCTCAGGCACAGGGTGCAGCGATCCGTGTTGATGGTCAGCGCGCCCAACGGTGAACCGGTGGCAGGCAAAGTGACGCACCCGGTCCTGACAGGCGCCTGCGCCATCAAATGGTCCAGTGCCAACTCCAGCGTCGTGCGCTTGTCGGTCTGCACGGCAAAACCCGCTGTGCGGCCGATGCCCTGCGCCGGCGTCGCTTGCAAGTCTTGATCCAGTGCCGTCAGATCGCGCGCATCCCTGGCCTGCAACACGCGAAAGTGCTCGCCCTGGTAACCCAGCCCGCTCAGCACGGCTTGCGCCACTGCCATCTGCGCGCGAATTGCGTCCAGGTATTGCGGCGCCTCCTCGTCCGTCATCAACACCCAGACCTGTGAGGCGCCATAGCAAAAAGCCGACAGCCAGAGTTCAAGTCCGAACGATGAGGTGTGCCAGAGTGCGACCGGCAATACACGCGCCGGAACGCCGTGAGTATCACCGTGCGGCCCTTCAAGCCGGGCCAGCCGGCCCAGATCACCGAGCTGGTGCGTGCCGGCGGCCTGACTGTGCAGCAGAAGCGCCGCATCCTTGCCGCCGCTACGGGCGTAAGTAGCCAACAAGGTCTTCATCCTGACCCCCTGCTCGCTGGCGCGCGGGTACGCAAAACCCATGGCACCGGTCGGGCACACGGTGCTGCACGTCCCACAACCGACGCACAGATTGGGATTGACCCTGACCTGCTTGTGAACCGGATCGGTACTGATGGCGGCCGCCGAACAGACGTCAATGCAGGCTGTGCAGCCGGTCCGGGTATTGCGGCTGTGGGCACAGAGCTTTTGTTGGTAGACAAAAAACCTGGGCTTCTCAAACTCCCCTACCATGCCGCGCATTTGCAGCAGCGGCTGTGGGTCACGACCATCCCAGCGCAGATAGCCCTGGGGCAACGCGTGCTGGGTGAAAGCCGGCAGCGCGCGCAAGTCCAGCACCAGGTCAAAGTGTTCGCTCAGGGCCAGTGGCGGGCGGCTGAAATCAATGGCACCAGCCACCTGGCAGGCCTTGACGCAAGACCGGTGAGCGCGGCAGGCATCAATGTCGATTTGATAGTCCATGCCAATGGCATCTTCCGGGCAGGCCGCCAGGCAGGCGTTGCAGCGCGTGCACAAATCAAGGTCAATCGGGTTGTTGCGCAACCACTTGAGTTCAAACGCACCCAGCCAGCCGGTCAAGGATTCAATCTTGCCGCCCAGCACCGGATAACGCCGCTCCTGCATGGCGCCGGCATCCGTCACCCCCTGTGTGAACAGGGTGATGTCGAGTTCGTCACCCAGCAGTCCGGCCGCCTGTTCGGCCAGACCCAGTGGACCGATGATCAGCAGGCGCCTGGCACTCTGATAACTGACCGTGGCAACCGGCTCGGGCTCGGGCAGGTGAGCCACCGCCAGCAGGGCGGCGATCTTCGGGCCTGCCTTGCTGGCGTCGCGGCTCCAGCCACCGGTTTCGCGAATGTTCACGAAACGGACCGGCACCTCGCCAGCGCTGCGCCCGCCGCCGACGCCGCCCTGTTGCGCCAGTTCGGTAAATAGTCGCTGCTCCTGGGTGCAGGCCACCACCAGCGGCTCACCCGATTGAACAGCCGCCAGAAAAGCGCCGGCCTCGCGCCGGCACAGGGTGGAATGAAGCGTCAGGCTTTCATTGAGTGCCGCGCCCAGACTCCTGGGGTCCAGCGGCATGGTCTTGTTGCAGTCGCAAATCAGTGTGGTCATATTCTGTCCCCGTCAATCGGGGCTGGTTCTCGCAAGGGGTTTCAACGTGGGAGGCTGGCTGGGGCGCAGACTGTGCCACGGAATCAGCAGCAGGTGTATTGGCATCATCCCGCGGCCCGCTGCTGGCGCCAGCCGGACCGGTGCCGGCAGTCTCGTCCTCAAACAGATTGAGAAATTTGGCACTGGCCATCTGGCGCAGCATGGACAGGGGCAAGGGGTCAGGTCTGGAATAGTCATCGATGTAAATGTCAAGGCCATCCATGACGTTGTAGTGGGGGTCCGCAAACAACTTCTTCATGGCCGCGTTGCGAACCTCAGGCGCCACACCTCGCGCCACGAAAGGCGTGAAGTCGGACTGACTGGTCAGACGCGTCACATCCTCCATCGAGGGTGGCGCTGGTGCGGCAGGCGACGCAGACAACTCGGTCGGAGCGGCAGCGGTAACTGCCGGTGAGTCCGATGGCACGGGCTGTGGCGGTGGCTTTTGCGGCGACTCTGGCAACGCCTTGCCCTCGCGCAAGGCCTGTTTGCGCTGCGACCAGCGGCCCAGAAAGCCGTCAGCCATGGCTGTGTCCCGACGTCTTGTCGGTGCTGATAGCGACCGGGTTGCCAAACCGGTCCGTCAGGGAGCGAAAGCTCTCGGGTCGCTTGCGGCGTTTGGCTTCCACCACATGATGTTCGTCGACAAAAGTCTGCAACCAATGGATCACCGTTGCCGGCGCTGCCACCTGTTCCACTGTTTCCTGCGCGTCCAGCCAGCGTCCGGCGTCGTAGTAACTCAGACTCACCATGGCGGGCCGGGCGATCGGTTCGCTGGCCAGGCCGGGCTCCTCTTCCATGCGCCACAACACAAACCAGCACGGCGCCGCGGTACTGACGTTAAGGTAATAGCCTTCAGCGTCATCCTTGAACAATTCGACCCGGAAGTCCGGATGCAGCCAGCGCTCTTCACGATCGCTTTTGTAAAGCAACCGCGGCACTGTGCCAAAACCTTGCTCGTGCGGGACGACGTCGGCCAGCACCCAGCGCCACGGCTGCCAGCGGCTCATGGGGCCATCGATGCGTTCGCGGCGCATGACGACAGCAACGGTTATTTCAGGGCGTGTGTTGGGCATCGGACCTGCAATGTAACGGATTGGCGTTGGCCCTACGACCGCGACTGGTTGTATCCGGGCGCCGCCACCAGCGCGCCACCGGCGCGAATGGCGACCGCGCAGTACTTGAACTCCGGAATCTTTCCGAACGGATCGAGCGCCGCATTGGTCAGCAAATTGGCCGCTGCCTCATGGTAGGCAAACGCAATGAATACGGCCCCCCGGGGCGTGCCGTCGTCGCGACGCAGGCGCATGACAACTTGCCCGCGACGCGATTGCACGGTCGCCACATCACCCGGCTGCAGGTCCAGTGCCTTGAGGTCAGCCCCGCACAAGGATGCGGTGGCGATCGGCTCGATGGCATCGAGCACGGCTGCCCGACGACTCATGCTCCCGGTGTGCCAATGCTCCAGCTGGCGACCGGTAATGAGCACAAACGGGAAATCGGCATCGGGCCGCTCATCGGCGGGAATGATGCCAGCGGGCACCAGATGCACACGGCCGTCATCTGTGGCGAACCTGTCAATAAACATCGTGGGCGAACCCGGGTCCTGCGCGCTCAGGCACGGATAGGTCACGCTGGACTCGTGCTGCAGGCGCTCCCAGCTGATACCCGCAATGGCAGCGTGCATGGCCTGGCGCATCTCCTCGTAAACCGCCGCCGCGCCCGCATGTTCACCCGGGTAGCCACACGCCAGCGCGCGCGTGCCACCGGGCAGCGCCGGGGGGTTGTGCGCCAGGTGTGTGCCCACCCGCGCGGCGATCTGCTGAATGATCCACAGATCAGCTTTGGCCTGACCCGGCGGATCGATCGCCTGCCTGCCAAGCTGCACCATGCGGTCGGTGTTGCTTGCGCTGCCGGTTTTCTCGGGCCAGGCGGTGGCCGGCAACACCACGTCGGCCAGCCAGGCGGTTTCGGTCATGAAAATGTCCTGCACCACCAGATGTTCCAGTGACGCCAGTGCGTGGCGCGCGTGGTTCAGGTCCGGGTCGCTCATGGCCGGGTTCTCACCCATGATGTACATGCCGCGCACCTTGTGCGGGTCAGTCTCGGGCGCCAGCGCCTTGCGCATGATTTCAACCACCGTGTAACCGGGCTGGTCATCGAGCCGGACACCCCAAAACTTTTCAAACCAGGCATGCGCGGCCGGGTGGGTGACGCGCTGGTAGTTGGGAAACATCATGGGAATCAGACCGGCGTCACTGGCGCCCTGCACGTTGTTCTGGCCCCGCAGCGGGTGCAGACCGGAACCCGGTTTGCCGATCTGGCCGGTGACGGTGGCCAGCGCAATCAGGCAACGCGCGTTGTCAGTGCCGTGCACGTGCTGGCTGACACCCATGCCCCACAAAATCATGGCGCTCGCGGCACTGGCAAAAGCACGCGCCACCTCGCGCAGGGTCGCCGCGGGTATGCCGCAAATTGGCGCCATGTCTTCGGGGCTGTAGCCCCTGACGTTGTCCTTGAGCGCCTGATAATTGCTGGCGCGGCGGCTGATGAAGTCCTCATCCGCCAGCCCTTCTTCTATCACCGTGTGGATCAGCGCGTTGAGCATGGCCACATCGGTATCGGGCTTGAACTGCAGGATGCGCCAGGCATGCTTGCCAATGTCGGTCACGCGCGGGTCGGCCAGCACGATTCTGGCGCCCTTCCTGGCAGCGTTCTTCATCCAGGTGGCCGCCACTGGATGGTTGGACGCGGGGTTGGAGCCAATCACAAAAATCAGCTCCGCATGCGCTACGTCATTGACCTGGTTGCTGACCGCCGCCGAGCCAACCCCCTCCAGCAGCGCTGCCACGCTGGAGGCATGGCAGAGACGCGTGCAATGGTCCACATTGTTGGAACCAAAACCGGTGCGCACCAACTTCTGGAATAAATAAGCCTCTTCGTTCGTCCCTTTGGCGGAGCCGAAACCCGCCAGCGACCTGCTGCCATAGGCGTCACGCAATCCCTTGAGCTTGACCGCTGCCAGGTCCAGCGCCTCGTCCCAACTGGCTTCCCGAAACACCGCCGACCAGTCAGCCGTATCGCGATTGAGGTCTGCCAGCGTGCCGGGGTCCTTGGCAACAGCGGACTTGCGAATCAGCGGCACGGTCAGGCGCTGCGCACTGTGCACATAATCAAAACCGAAGCGCCCCTTGACACACAGGCGCTTGTGGTTGGCCGGGCCGTCACGCCCGTCAACGCTGACAATCCTGTTGTCTTTCACGTTGTAGGTCAACAGGCAACCGACACCGCAAAATGGACAGACCGAGTCCACCTTTTTGTCCACCACCTGCGAGCCGATTTGAGTTTTTGGCATCAGTGCGCCGGTCGGACAGGCTTGTACGCACTCGCCACAGGCGACACAGCTGCTGGCGCCCATAGGGTCGTTCAAGTCAAACACAATTTTGCTGTCGGCGCCGCGCCAGGCAACGCCAATCACATCGTTAACCTGCACCTCGCGGCACGCACGCACACAGCGCGTGCACTGGATGCAGGCATCCAGGTTGACGGCCATCGCCGGGTGCGACAGATCCGCCCGCGGTTGCTCGCGGCGCAGTGCCCTGAGCGCCGGGCGCACCGAAACGCCCAGGCGTCCGGCCCAGTCGCTGAGTTCACTGTGCTGACCGGCTTGCGCACAGGCTTGGTCAGGCTCACCAGACGCCGCATGGCGATCCGCCTGAAGCGGGTGATCAGTCCATTTGTAGCCGGGCTGCGGCATATCAGACAACAGCAGTTCCAGCACCATCGCCTGGCTCTTGAGTACCCGCTCGCTTTGGGCCAGCACGACCAGCCCCGGTGTGACACTTCTGCAGCAACTCGCAGCCAGCGCACGCTCCCCCTTGATCTCCACGACACAGGCGCGACAGTTGCCCGCAGCAGGCAGACCGTCCTGACAACAAAGATTCGGAATGGCAACGCCGTGGCGCTGCGCCGCCTGGAGAATGCTCTCACCTTCGAACGCTTGGAGCGTCTGTTTGTCAAACGTGAACTCGATCGTCGGGGCGCTGACTTCAGCGTCTTTGACAGCCTCATTCATTCAAGTGATCTCATGCAAAAAATATTTCTGCACGCAGTACACCGGATTGGGTGCGGCCTGCCCCAGTCCACAGATTGACGCGTGCACCATCACGCTGCACAAATCTGCCAGCGTCGCGTTGTCCCATAGCGGCGCCTCCATCAACCTGGCGGCCTTGACGGTGC
Organism: uncultured beta proteobacterium; assembly: GCA_963750815.1. GTDB lineage: Bacteria > Pseudomonadota > Gammaproteobacteria > Burkholderiales > Burkholderiaceae_C > Rhodoferax. Next base: position 1,526,867 of record CAVVRS010000002.1, on the reverse strand, counting down.
CAACCCGGCACGGCGTGCACTGGCCACAACTCTCGGCGGCAAAAAACCGCATGGCATTGAGGGCCGCATCGCGCGCCCGGTCATGCTCGCTCAGGACCACCACGGCGGCCGAGCCAATGAAACAGCCGTAAGGTTGCAAGGTATCAAAGTCCAGCGCAATATTGCTCAGGCTGGCTGGCAGAATGCCGCCCGACGCGCCACCGGGCAGATAGGCATAAAGACGGTGCCCCTCGGCCATGCCACCGCAATGCTCGTCAATCAGTTCCTGCACGGTAATGCCTGCTGGCGCCCGCTTGACGCCCGGCAGCCTGACGCGCCCGCTGACGCTGAAACTGCGCAGGCCGCGGTGGCCACGACGACCCACGCCATTGAACCAAGTCGCACCCTTCTCCACAATGTCACGCACCCAATAGAGCGACTCGAAGTTGTGCTCCAGTGTCGGCCGGCCAAACAGCCCGACCTCGGCAATGTAGGGCGGGCGCAGACGCGGCTCACCACGTTTGCCCTCAATGCTCTCGAGCATGGCCGACTCTTCGCCGCAAATGTAGGCACCCGCGCCACGCCGCAGTTCAATGTGCGGCAAGGGGCACGGCGGGTCAGCCTGCAGCGCCGCGATTTCGCGCAGCAGCATGCGCCGGGCGTCATGGTACTCGTCGCGCAGATAGATGTAGCAGGCCTCGGTGCCGGTGACCTGGGCCGCAATCAGCATGCCTTCGAGAAACCGGTGCGGGTCGCGCTCCAGGTAGCTGCGGTCCTTGAAAGTGCCGGGCTCGCCCTCATCAATGTTGACGGCCAGCAGACGCGGCGCGGGTTGCTCACGCACGATACGCCACTTGCGCGCCACCGGGAAACCGGCCCCACCCAAACCACGCAGGCCCGCGTCGTCGATGGTCTGGATCACACCCAGCGCCGACTCTTCGCCGTTCACCACGGCCGCCGCCAGGGCATAGCCGCCGTGCTGGCGATATGTCTGATACGCTATAAAATTAGTAGCTGTCTGCGCATGACTGACGGAGCCTACAGCCTGATTTGACTCATATTTTGAGGCTTGCAGCAGTTGCGTCTGGTCGCCATGCGGCACAGCCCGCTGGCCCACCAGCACGGCCGGTGCCTGCTCACAGCGGCCCAGACACGGCGCAGCAATGACCCGCACGCCGTCGCCCAGCAAAACAGGCAGTCGGGACAGCAATGCAGCCGAGCCGGCCATGGCGCAACTCTGACCGTCGCAAACGCGAACGGTCAGCCGGGCCGGCGTCTGGCCGTCGGTCATGATCTCAAAATGGTGGTAAAAGCTGGCCACCTCGTAGACCTCGACCATCGGGATGTTCATGTCACTGGCCAATGCCACCAGGTGACGCTCGAACAGGCCTTTGTAATGATCGTTGAGCTGGTGCAGGTATTCGATCAGAAGGTCCCGGCGATGACCACCAGGCGGCACCGCGCCGATCAACGCACGCACTTCCTGCACTGCCAGCACGTCCGGCTGGCGCCCCTTGAGTTGCCCCCGCACGGGCTGCGGCGGCGCTGGCGAAACGGGCAAGGTGACAGCAGGCATGGCCGACATGCTACCCTTTTTGCTTGTGCTTATCTTCCTGATTTTTCGGTGCGTCGTGGCCGCCTTCCGGCTCGTTTGGCTTGCTGGCGGGAGGCGCCTGTTTGTGGCCGCGCGGCTCGACAGCGGGCGTCAGCGGGTGCTGGACTGGCGGTGGCGGCACCGGTATTGGCACGGCAGCCGGTGCACGCCGCTCTGCCGGCTTGACCGCTGGTGCCGACGGGGGCTGCGAGGAGGCACTTGGCGCTGGCAACCCATGCTGCTCACTGGCCCGTGGTCCTGAAGCCCGATGTGGCTCAGGCGGTGTTTGCCGCTGCTGCGGTGGCTGCTGCGGTGGCTGCTGCGGTGGCTGCGGCTGCGGCTGCGGCTGCGGCTGCGGCTGCAATCGCATGGGCGGTGGTAAGGGTCGTGGCACGGGCGGCGGCGTGCTGGCTGGCGCGCGCGGCGCGTCATCAACACGGTGCTCGACCCGACCACGCTGTGGTGATGCAGGGGCAGCCGGCGCTGGCGGAACAATCCGTGGCGGCGGAGCTGACGGTCTGGCGAAGGCCGGCGGCGCTGGTCGATCCACCCGGCTGTCAGGCTCGCGCCCACGGTGCCCGGCGGGCGCCACATGGGGGGCCAGAGCCAGCGGCGCGTTGACCAGCGCTTCGGGACCGACGCGAACCACCGCCCTGGACACCGGATGTGACTGCTCAAACGTTGTTCTTGGCACGGCCACCAAAGCTCCGGGCACATGCCGGTTGGCATGCTCCTCACGGTCCGACCTGCCGTTGTAGCTGTTATTGATCACGGTCGTGTTGATGACCGTGTTGCTGCGGTTGATGTGCTCAAAATAGCCGCGACTGGCCCGGTAAGCGGGTCGATAGACCTCATGCGGGGCCAGTGGAAACCAGGCGACGCCACCGACGTGGCCGCTATTGATGGCCAGGCGGAAGTTGTCGCCACCGACAAACATCACCAGGGCCGGCGCATAGTAGGCCCGGCTGTGCAGCGGCCCCGGCACCCAGGCCCAGCCGCGCCCCAGGTGGGCCCACCGGCCGTAATGCGACACGGCAAAACCCCACGGTGCATCGTCCACCCAGGTCCAGCCCCATGGGTTGATCCAGGCCCAGTGGCCATCGCGGTAAGGCGCCCAGTCGAGCGCCACCCTGTGCGGGAACCAGACGTTGCCGTAAGTTGAGTCCATGCGCCAACTGCCATTGGCATCCAGGTCCTGGTAACCCACCACGTCGCGCGACACATAGCGGGCCGACACCGAATTGTCAAAAGCGCGGTCGCGCGCGCTGGCCCACTGGTCAAATTCATCGAACCCCGGTGCCGGCAGAAACTCGTACTGGCGCAAGTCAGGGCTGCGGAAACGATATCGCTGCTGCGCATCGACCACATAGGCAGCCGCCTGCCCCTGCACTTCGGCCTGGCCCTGGCGCACGACGACGTCGGTGGCATTGCTGTCGGGGTCAACCGCAACACGGTAGTCGCCACTCTGTCGCAGCGTCACGACAAGGTTGGGGGTGTCAACTTCGAGAACCAGCGGGGGCGCGAGGTACCGCACGCGAAGATTCAAGCTGCCCTGCGTCAATTGCAGGCGGGTGATTTGCTCCTCATGGTCGAGTACGGTGACACTGGTATTGGCGTCAAGCCGGAGCATGGCCGAGCCGTCCTGAATTTCAGCCCGCGCAGCGCTGTCAACCCAAAGCCGGTCGCCGCTGGCGAGCGGCCGGTTGACCGTCGCCTGAACCCAGTCGCTGTCACCGGCACCGGCGAAACTGACCGCGCCAGCGGCATAGGCCAGCCGCGCCACACGGGCCGGCGGGTCGGCGCTGGCGGCCCCGCTGAAGGCCAGCGCTGCAACCAGGCTGGCAAACGCACGAAGACCGATAAATTGGAGCTGCATGACAAGTCCTTGGCAAAAGTACGCCACCTCGAACGGCAACGATACTGCCATAACGCGGCGCCGCCCCGTTTCGACACCATCAATTACGTTCTGTTGCAATGATGTTGAACGGGCAGTCCTGAAGCCGCGGAGAAGCACTGGTCAAGTGTCTTTGGATATCTTGATGGACGGAAACCTGGAGGAGAAATCCTTGTTTTTGGCAGCAATTGCCACCGCCACCTTGCGCGCCACCGATTTGTAAATGCCGGCCACCTCGCTGTCCGGATCGGACACGACGGTAGGCTGGCCATTGTCGGCCTGCAGGCGGATCTGCATATTGAGCGGCAAGGCACCCAGGTATTCCATGTCGTATTCGGTGGCCATCTTGCGGCCGCCGTCGGCACCAAAAATGTGCTCGATATGTCCGCAGTTGCTGCACACATGGACCGCCATGTTTTCCACAATGCCCAAAATCGGCACACCCACTTTTTCAAACATCTTGATGCCTTTTTTGGCGTCCAGCAGCGCGATGTCCTGCGGCGTGGTCACCACCACGGCACCAGTCATCGGCACGCGCTGCGACAAGGTCAGCTGGATGTCGCCGGTGCCGGGCGGCATGTCGACAATCAGGTAGTCAAGGTCGCGCCAGTTGGTCTGGCGCAACAGCTGCTCAAGTGCCTGCGTTGCCATCGGGCCGCGCCAGATCATGGCTTCGTCCTGCGCCACCAGAAAACCAATTGACATGACCTGCACGCCGTAGTTCTCCAGCGGCTCCATGTTGGTGCCGTCGAGGCTTTCCGGACGACCCGTGATACCCATCATCATGGGCACGCTGGGGCCGTAAATGTCGGCATCCAGCAGCCCCACACTGGCGCCTTCGGCGGCCAGCGCCAGCGCCAGATTGACCGCCGTAGTGCTTTTGCCGACACCCCCCTTGCCCGAGGCTACCGCCACAATATTCTTCACCCTGGGCAACAGTTGAACGCCGCGCTGTACCGAATGGGCGGTGATTTTCATGTTGACGTTGACTGACACATTGGCAACCCCGGCGACGCCTTTGGCGGCGCCAATCAAGGCCTGGCGAAAACCGGCGATCTGGCTGCGGGCCGGGTAGCCCAGCTCAACCTCAAAAGCCACGTCGCCGTGCTGGATTGTCAAATTCCTGATTGATTTGGAAGACACGAAATCGCGTCCGGTATTGGGATCGACAACACTCTTGAGTGCGTCCATCAGCGCCTGTTCTGTCACTGCCATTGATTACTCCTGAAGGGGCGTAGTCTAGCGAAAAAACTTTTGACCCTGAATCGCGGAGGATAATGTTTTGATGCAGGCTTCCCATCCCACAATTCCGGTGACCGGACTGGTACTGAGCGGCGGCGGCGCCCGTGCCGCCTACCAGGTCGGCGTGCTGCAGGCCATTGCCGACATGCGCAAGGCGGCCGGCGAGCTGGCGCAACGCAATCCGTTCCCCATCATCACCGGCACTTCGGCCGGCGCCATCAACGCGTCAGCCCTGGCTTGCGGCGCCGATGATTTCGACGCTACCGTGCGCCGCATCGTCGAGGTTTGGGAAAACATTCATGCCGCGCAGGTTTACCGGGCCGACTCTTTGAGCATGCTGCGTTCTGGCGCCACCTTGATGACCCTGCTGTCACTGGGCTGGCTGATCGCCAAATGGCGGCACCTGAAGCCCCGCTCACTGCTCAATAACGCGCCGCTGCTGGACCTGCTGGGCAGCATCGTGCCACTGAAACGCCTGCCCAGCCTTATTGAGCAGGGTCATATGCGGGCACTGGCGGTGACGGCGTCGAGCTACAGCTCGGGTGAACACATCACTTTTTTTGATGGCGACCCCGGGCTTATGCCCTGGGTGCGCTCGCGCCGGCGCTCGGTACGCGACCGCATCACGTATGCGCACCTGCTGGCCTCGTCTGCCATCCCGTTTGTCTTTCCGGCCACCTCGCTGGAACTCGACGGACAGTCCGAATATTTTGGTGACGGCTCGATGCGCCAGTCGGCCCCGGTGGCGGCCGCCATTCACCTCGGGGCCAGCCGTATTCTGGTGGTTGGCGCCGGGCGCATGACCGAGCCCCGGAACGAGGCAGCGCAGGCCAGCACCAACACCTATCCGTCGCTGGCGCAAATTGCCGGCCACGCCTTGTCCAGTATCTTTCTGGACGCGCTGGCGGTCGACGTGGAGCGCGTGCGTCGCATCAACCTTACCATGTCGCTGGTGCCACCCGAGGCACGCAGTGCCAGCGCCTTGCGCCAGATCGACCTGCTTATGATTGCGCCGTCGCAGCGGCTGGACGCCATTGCCGCGCGTTACATCAGCGATTTGCCGCCTGCGGTGCGCACCATGCTGGGCGGAGTCGGGGTATCGGCCAAGGCGGCCGACGTGAAAGGCTCGGCGCTGGCCAGCTACCTGCTGTTCGAGTCAAGCTACACGCGCGAACTGATGGCACTGGGCTATACCGACGCCTACCAGCAACAAGCCGAAATCTGCAAATTTTTTGACTGGAGGATGCCTCCTGCCGTAGCGTGGCGTGACGACACCCTGAATGACCCGCCCCGCCCCGAGAGGCGACGCGACCCGCTGCGTACACGCTGAGTTGGGGGAGTCCCGGTAGCGGGGTAAGACCTCACTTGTGGCATGCTTCTACCATCCTGGCCACGACCCGGTGGTTCTTCCCCAACTGACGGAGCTTGCCCGATGAAATGACCAGTTCACTTTCCGGCGGGCGGCTGCCACAGTTCGACCTTGTTTCCCTCTGGATCGATGACCCAGGCAAACTTCCCGTAGTCCGACTCGTCGATCTTGTCGAGAACGTTGCACCCTTCGGCCCTGAGGGCGGCGACCAGGGCGTGAAGGTCATCGACCCGGTAGTTGATCATGAACGGAGCTTGGCTCGGTGCGAAGGAGTCTCCTTCGGCCGGGCCGATCGTCCAGATGGTTGTGCCGGAAGTTGGCCTGCCTTGCGAATCCGTCCATGTAAACGCGGTGCCGCCCCAATCCTGTACCTCGATTCCCAAGTGAAGCTGGTACCAAGCCTGCAAGGCCGGTGCGTCTTTCGCCTTGAAGAAAATGCCACCAATTCCAGTTACTCGCTTCATCTGAGTCTCCTTCTACCTTTGACGGATGGGGATGTCCTTCAAGGCTCAACGTTCCGGTTCAGCGGCGGCGCGGCAACGCCGCCCGCTGCAACCGGTTGTCAAGCGTCATTGTGCCCTTGGCGCCGGAGTACAACATGGGTGGCTTTCTCCGACGCAACGAACTGAATGCACTCAAATCCCAGCGCGAGCATGTCAATCCCCTCGAACAGCCGCTCTCCGCCGCCCAGCAGGACTGGCGAGATGGCGACATGCATCTCATCGATGAGGCCGGCACGAAGATATTGCTGGACAGTGTCAGCTCCGCCGCCAATGCGCACATCCATGCCGTTGGCGGCGTCTCGCGCCCGCTCAAGCGCCTCGTGAACACCGCCCGTGACGAAGTAAAAGGTCGTTCCGCCTTCCATCTGGATGGGCGCTCGCGCGTGATGAGTCAAGATGAAAGTTGGAACGTGATAGGGTGGGTTGTCCCCCCACCAGCCTTTCCAGTTCATGTCGGGCCAGGGCCCGCGATCAGGGCTGAACATGTTTCTGCCAAGAATCCAGGCGCCAACATGTCTGAAGCCCCGCGCAGCGAAGTCGTCATCGATCCCTGTGCTGCCACCGTCGGCGCCAAACAGGGTCCGTTGAAGCGTGCGTGTCGGGAACAACCACTGATGCAAATCTGTCCCGCCCACGCCGAGCGGATTACTGATGTCCTGATTCGGACCCGCTCCGTATCCGTCAAGCGAGACGGTGAAGCTCTCAACGCGAACTCGTGTCATTTTCAGGTTGTCCTTTCGATTAAAGCCACGGCTAAGCCGCGCACCTGACGGTGCGAAGCGGCGGCAGGCACGGCGGCTTGAGCCGATGGTTGGAGGGCAAACCGACTGAGCGCATGTCAAATCTCCTTATCCGACTGCCAGACTTGTCACTTCGACTCACCACGACGCAAGCGCCACAAAGCGAGGCAGAACACTGCCAAACCTACTGCCAGCGCTGGCACTAAAGTCACGACGAGGTTGCCATCTGGCGTGGCCCACGACACCGCCCCCGCTGTGACGAAAGCTGCGATAGACCCGAGAACGATGGCTACGACAGGCAACTTTGGTTGCGAGCGATCCCCCTGTTTTGCGCTATTCATGGCTTTACCCTCTGACGTTGGCGCTGCCCGGCACGCAGCATGCGCCGCGAAGTGGCAACCTGAGGCTGCGTGCCCGTGACGAGGAACCTGTTAAACCGAAGCGTCACTGAACGCCCTCAGGACTGTATTGATGCGCGTCTGATAGTCTGTACCTTGCGCCTTGAACCATTCGAGTACATCTTGATCCACTCGCAGCGAAATAGATGCCTTGGATGGCAGCGGCTTCAAGCACTTGCGAACAAGGCCGCGAACAATGTGCTTTACGTCGCCAGCGCCAGACTTCAGGCGTGCCCAATCAGTTTTGGATTTCATAGAAGTAGATTTGCGACTCGCGCTTGGTTGCTTTACGGAACGAGATGACGCGGATTTCATGTTCATTCTCCGTATGTACAACTGAAACAGTAATGCCAGCGAGCAAGTCCATATTAAGAGGTGTTAGGCCTCAGCGTGGACAGCACGCGACCTACTTTCTTGTAGACGCTCGCTGCACTAGAAGTTGGGTACGGTCTTCCTTGTACCAGCTGATCTTTGGCATTCTACAAAGGGGAACTGCTTGTCCTCCAATCCACTGCTCGTAGTCTCCCTTCTTGTCTCCGCTCTTGATCGTTGCGAACGGTGTCCATGTAGCCGGACTAGTTGAGGCACCTGAGGTGAAATTTCCACACAGAATGTATAGATCTCGACCGGCCGAATTTCGATAATGTCCCGCTCGTACGGCCCTGAAACCTGAAGGAGGGGCGGCAGCCGGTAGATTGAAGTCAGTCGATGCGGCGTCCACGAGGAATTCCAGAACAGCAGGGTCGAGTTTCCGGGGTGCACGTGCAGCGTCCTGCGCACTGGTACTTTGAGGTGCTGCGTTCGAGGCAAGAGGTGCTGCCAAGACCACAACAACGAGAAGCTGACGGATAGCCGGGATAAGTGTCATTCTGAGGCCTATCGTTCAAGGTAACCGGCGCTCCGCCGGCTTTTCGGCGGAGCGTCCGTGTTGACCGCAGGGTTAGCCCTTGCCATCTGCGGTTCTCTTCACAAGCTCCATGAGCTTTTCAAGCACGTCGCTCTTTGCCTCGATTGTTCGTTTGTCGATCGTCACGCGAAACGACTCAGGCTTCTTTGTGTAGCCGATGCTTGCCGAGTCAAGAAGTGCGGCAGCGTCATCTTGAAGCGGCGGCGCTATCTTCAAGTTCAGAAGAGCCTTTGGCGAAGTTCGCTTGTGAAACCACATGCGGTTATACGAACCGCTGGCAATGCTGATGTATTGTTTGAGATAGCGAAGCGACGGAGCTTCAAAGTGCTTTGCAGCTATTGGCAATAGAGCATCGGCTGCTTCACCGACCCATTTGGCCTTCTTATTCCAAAACTCTCTGTCATAGCTTTGCTCTTCAACAGCGGTTCCATCGTCAAGCTCTTCGTAGGTATTGAGCACTGTTGTAAAGAACAGGCTCCGAACGCCATTGCTTTCGACAAGCGACGCTTGGATGGCAATGATTGGAATAGCGTTGCTCAGCAGATGGATGACGTTGAAGAAGCGGCGGTTAATGTTTTCTGCGACGAGTACCGCGTAATGCTGCCGTTGAGGCCAGCGACGTTTTTCGTTATCCCAGTACTCAATGGTGCGGATGATGTGCGTCTCGTCTGTTTCACCGAGCATCACCTCTACCTCATACATTGCGTCGTCTTCTGGATCTTTGAGCAGGATGTCTAGACGACCACCGGCAAGCTGACGGCGTTCTCTTTGAATTGCTTCAAGTTCGCCGAGGCCGAGACAAGACGGGTTATCGAATATCTGATCTTGCAACCAATATTCGTCGAAACCGGCTTCTCGGATTGAGACTTGCGATGCTATAGCGATATTGTTTGGCATAGGCGATTCCTGCAGGGGCTAACGTTGGCGCTGCCCGGCGGGCAACCTACGCCGCGAAGCGGCAGTCTTAGGTTGCCTGTCCGCGCCGAGCAACATGTTAAAGCGCATTGCTTGAGGTCCGCACAAACGTCCCTACCCACTCAATTTGCGCCGAAGTATCGGGAACCGGAACACCACGAGATCTACTCAAAATGCGAAATATGTCTTTGTACGGCACATCAAGCAAGTGAAGCAAACAGCCCGCAACCAATCCGGTACGGCCGATTCCGGCGCGGCAATGTATGGCCACCGAACGGCCTTCCAAAAGGTGCGTATTTAACTTCCCTAGGAGAACTGAAAAGTCTTTCTTCGAATCTGGTGTGCCCCTGTCCGCGATCGGAAATGACAGGAAGTCCATGCCGTGAGCGGTGCACAGTGCGCCTTCCTCTCGGAGTTCAAGCTCGCGGACCTCTTGCATTTCAAGCAGAGAAACTACTGAGTCCACCTCGCAGGCTCTCAAAGCGGCGACTTCCTCTTCCAGCCACTCGCCACCGCGTGGGCGCGGCATAAGTGCCACTCGATGTGGCTCAATGCCCTTGATCCAGTGAATGGATGGCTTGTACATAGACTTGCGCTTTAACGTTGGCCGTGAATGGGCCGCAACGGCGCACTCAGCATTGAAGAATGGCGACCACGCTGGCCGCCGTTGTGGGTCCATGCGACGAACATGTTAAACCTCCCCGTCCAACCGATCACACCGTTCAATTTGCACTCCTCGGCTTGTTCGCGTCGTCTTCATTCCAAAGACTGTACACGCGACCCTGCCCATATTCGCTCTCCAGACGTTCCGTCGCATCGTCGAGATTTCTGGCCACTACGGTCACACGAAAGACAGCGGCAAGCGGCCCGGGATTTGAGATTAGCGCTTCGTACGGTCGTAGTTCCAGGTGCGCGTCCATCGCGTGATTTCTCTTGAGGTTTAACGTCGAAATTCACCGACGCAAAGCGTCCGGTGGAATGACCAGTTAAACCGGCGCAGAAATGCGAACATTTACGACCAATTCAAATTGAGCTTGCGATGTGTAGTCGCGCAATCTCGCAAATACAGATTGATGAGGCTTTGATAGGGAATGCCAGCGTCTTGCGATATCGACTTGAAATAGTCTATTGATTCCTCATCAAGACGAATCGTAATTTGCTTCTTCAGTTGTGCGGCGTAGGGATTCTTTCTCGCAGCGGTAAAGTCGTATTCTTTGCGCATATGACACCTTTCAGGGGTAGGACTTCGATTCGTGAGCACTTGCCTTACGAGCCGAGATGATTCGTATGACGTTTCCGTCACCGCGATAACAGTGACAAACCAGAAGTAATCGCAACGCCCCACTCAAACCGAGAAGAACGAAGCGGTCTTCGTCGTTTGAGTGATCAGGGTCGTTAATCAATTTGGCTCGCTCGTCGACGAAAACCGATTTCGCCTCATCAAAACTGACCCCATGCTTCTTTACGTTTGCCGCAGATTTGCGCTCATCCCATTCAAAGATCAGATTACTCATGGCCAGATGATAACTACAATGTAGTTTGGAATCAAGTTGCCTTTGGCGCGAGATCGAAAGGGGAGGTTTAACGTCGAAATTCAGCGGTCGGCGTAGCCGTCCGATGGAATGACCAGTTAACTGTCATGCCTACGACTCTTCCAATATCCTGGTCTGCGTTTGAAATGCGCGACGGCGAAAATGACGATTTCGCTTTTCCCCACCAAGTAGACAACCGAGAAGGGGAACTTTTTGGGAAACACGCGTCGAGTTCCATGCTTGTGCGGCGATCCAGCGAACGGCAACGATGCCGCCAATTCCACTGCGGCCTCAACGGATTGCCGGAACCGTTCTCCCAGGCCAACTTGGATAGCTTCGTAATAGGCAACACTATCCAGGAACTCAAGACGCGCCTCGCCATGAAAACGTGCATTGGTCACTGCGTAAGGCGTCGAGCTTCGGCGAATACATCAACTGCGGACGAAAGCGCTGCCTCGCCGCGCTCGTACTCACTGATCCGCTTAAGAATTTCGGTATCCCACGCCGCCTCGACTTCTGGCGAGGCCCAGTCCTGCAGCGACTCAAGGAGTCCTTCCGCAAGTTGCGCCCGTTCTTCCGGTGGAAGGTGACGGGCACGCTCAGACAACTCAGTAAGCAAACTGGACATAAGCATTCTCCGCTGGACAATTGAGCAAGTTTACTCGTCCGCAGACCGACGCGCGCCAAATGGACGAGGGGTGACAGTTAACGTTGGCGCTGTCCGGCACGCAGCAAGCGCCGCGAAGCGGCAACCTGCTGCTGCGTGTCCGCGACGAGCAACCTGTTAGCCTTCTGTGGAGACGAATACATTTTCCTACTCGGTCGCTGGTGAAGCTGGGTAGTCGATACGACAGTGCACACCGTATGAAAGACCGAAGAGAAGCGGACAAAGCAATGCGCCGAGTGGCCGAACGGGCAGTAGGACAGGAAACGCCCCCATTGCGGTCCGCGCGATCAAGGACGATGACTTGCAGAGGAAGCGAACGATCGGATCGGTGGCGACGCGAAGCACGGGCCACAACACACGGAGTTGCGTGGCAAGTAGCAATAAGACGACGTCTAGGCCGAGTGCGTCTGCGACCAGCAGTAATGCCCGAAGTTCGGGGTTCAAAACGAAGACTATTGCGACAAAGAACGCCGCTGCGGTGAGACTCGATTTCCAAGAACGTTTGGTCATAGGCGGATGTAATTGTGAGGGCTAACGTTCGAGCTAAGCGGGCGCCAACGGCAGGACGCCAGGCCCGGGCCGGTGAAAATGTACACCGTACCACCGGCCCGGGCCTGGCGTCCTGCCGTTGGTGCTCCGCTTGAGCGAGGGGTTAGGCCGCACTGGTGAGGCGCCGAGATTCAAAACACCTTCCAGGACAGCTGATATGCAGGGCCAGATGGCGCGTAGCGTTGTTCTCGCTCCAAGTGCACCATCTGGGCTGTAGCGCGCTTTGCGCCGGATGGGACAGTCTCTCTGCGGGGGGCAAGCTGCAAAGCGATTTCATCCCAGCGCTCGTTCGCTCCTGGATGTCCTGGGTGCGTGACGGTGTCTACTTCGCCGGCCTCGTACCGCTCGTTCCATGCCACGAAGATGCGCCATTGCTCCTGCTCAAGGGCTACTTCCTCAGCAACGATCGGCCATACAAGGAATGTCCCAAGGTACTCGGCCTCCTCTTCGTCCCACTGAGATACGAAACGATGAGGTTGGCCATTCACATTGGCAACTCCAGCACGAGGCCCGTCGTACCACTCGTTCTCGACTAAGACGTGTTCAGGAGGACCGTACATTGGCGAAGGTGGTTGGTTGTGCGGCCTAACGTTCGAGCTAACCGGGCGCCGACGGTGGGACGCCAGGCCCGGGCTGGCGAAAATGTACCGCGTACCGCCAGACCGGGCCTGGTGGCCCGCCGTTGGTGCTCCGGTTGAGCGAGGGGTTAGGCATCACCGCGCGGTGCCAGCGCGCCGTACTCGGTGAGAGCGGCTCTGCAGGCTTGCGTGTTGGTGAAGACATGGCCTTGGATGCCAAGCTTGAGTGCCGCGGCGATATTCTCGGCCTTGTCGTCAACGAAGTAGCACTCCTGCGCAGGCGCCGCCGCTGCGTCAATGGCGGCTCGGAAAGCTTCCTGGCTTGGCTTCGAAAAGCCGATTTCGTAAGAAACCAGTTGAACAGCAAAGTGCCGCAACTCGGGGTGGTGGGGTCGAATCGCCTCAAAGTAGTAGCGATCAACGTTCGACAGCAGAACGAGGCGGAACTGGCCACTGAGCTCTTCAAGCAGCGGCGCGAAGTCGGTCATTGGCCAACTGTATGGTTCTAACCAAAGCTTTCGAAAAGATTCAAACGATCCGCTGAAATTGTGCGTGGCCACAAGCTGCGCGTGAACTTCTTCAAGTGTGGTTCGTCCTTCGATCAATGACGGAGTCGATGGAAGACCGTGTAATGCTTTGCGCACTGAAAGTGGGTCAGGGCAATGAGAGGCAATCCGCTGGTACAGGATGTCCTCATCGAATGCGACCACCACTCCGAAGAAGTCGAAGATGAGCGCTTTGGCTGCTGTGGGCACGCGTAGGTTCTCCTTGGAAGCGCCAGGGCGAGCTGGCTTTGTGTGATGCCTAACTTAATGTAGCCGAGCGTCTATCTTGGCATTCCCAAGCTAGACGACGAAATAAACTGGACAAACGGGTTTGATCGAAACAGCGGCATGCGGCGAAACGCCTCTTGCAGCCTGCATTCGAATTGCATATACTGGATATAATTACAGTATTCATGATGTCCGCCAAACCCGTCTCCTATATTCCCCAGTCGCCCCGCTTGCTGGATCAGCTACGAGAGGTACTGCGGTACAAGCACTATAGCTTGCGCACCGAAGAGGCGTACCTGTATTGGGTGAAATTCTTTGTGCGTTGGCATGGACGCAACGGCCAAGTGCGCCATCCGCGTGAATTGGGGGCCGCAGAGGTTGAGCAGTTTTTGTCCATGCTGACAGCACAGCGCAATGTATCCGTGTCCACCCACAACCAGGCGCTCAGTGCCCTGTTGTTTTTGTACCGCGAGGTTTTGGGCGTGCAGTTGCCATGGCTTGACGATGTGCAGCGCCCGACTCGGCCAAGGCGTATTCCATCCGTATTGACCGTCACAGAGGTGGCGACTTTGCTGGGTGCAATGACCGGGGTTGAACTGTTGCTGGCCAAGCTGTTGTATGGCTCGGGTATGCGCCTCAACGAAGGGCTGCGCCTGCGGGTGAAAGATGTGGACTTTGATCGGCACGTGCTGGTGGTGCGTGACGGCAAGGGTGGCAAAGACCGGGTGGTGATGTTGCCGCGGTCGCTGGATGGCGCGTTGCGCTCCCAGATGGCACAGGCGCGCACTGTGTGGGAGCATGACCGACATCCGCACCGTGCAAGAACTCCTGGGCCACAGCGACGTCAGCACAACCATGATTTACACCCACGTGCTCAAGGTGGCGGCCGGTGGCACGGCCAGCCCGCTGGATGCTCTGGGCAGCTTGGCCGATCGATAGCGCCGTGCATCTTGCGTGGTTCCTGGGCATTCAAGCCAGCAAACTGTGCCGACTAAAATCGGGGGTATCTCCCGAAAGCCCACGCCCCATGCCACGCCAACTCTTTGTCACCACCGCCCTGCCCTACGCCAATGGCAACTTCCACATTGGCCACATCATGGAGTACATCCAGGCTGACATCTGGGTGCGCTACCAGCGGATGATGGGCAACGCGGTTGACTTCTGTTGCGCTGACGATGCGCACGGCGCGCCGATCATGATTGCCGCTGAAAAAGCCGGCAAGACGCCGCAGCAGTTTGTCGCCGACATTGCGGCGGGCCGCAAGCCTTATCTGGACGGTTTTCACATCGGCTTTGACAACTGGCACTCCACCGATGCACCCGAAAACCACGAACTGGCGCAGCAGATTTACCGCGATCTGCGCGACAACCCGGACGGCTCGCTGATCGAAACCAAAACCATCGAGCAGTTCTTCGACCCCGAGAAGAACATGTTCCTGCCGGACCGCTTCATCAAGGGCGAGTGCCCCAAGTGCCACGCCAAAGACCAGTACGGCGACAACTGCGAAGTCTGCGGTGCGGTTTATGCGCCAACCGACCTGATCAACCCCTACTCGGCCTTGTCGGGCGCCACGCCGGTGCTCAAAAGCTCGGAGCACTTTTTCTTCAAACTGTCGGACCCGCGCTGCGTGGAGTTCCTGCAACAGTGGACGCAAGACGGCAAGCTGCAACCCGAAGTGGCCAACAAGGTGAAAGAATGGTTTTCAACGCGCCAGAACGCCGACGGTAGCAGCAGCGAGGGCCTGGGTGACTGGGACATCAGCCGCGACGCGCCTTACTTTGGCATAGAGATACCCGATGCACCCGGTAAATACTTTTACGTCTGGCTGGACGCTCCCATCGGCTACCTGGCCTCACTGAAAAACCTGCTCACAAAGCGCGGCCAGAGCTACGACGCCTACATGGCCAACCCGGCACTGGAGCAGTACCACTTCATTGGCAAGGACATCGTCACTTTTCACACGCTGTTCTGGCCCGCCACCCTGCATTTCAGCGGCCGCAAGACGCCCACCAATATATTTGTGCATGGCTTTTTGACGGTGAACAACGGCGAGAAGATGAGCAAGAGTCGCGGCACCGGGCTGGACCCGCTCAAGTACCTGAGCCTGGGCATGAACCCCGAGTGGCTGCGCTACTACCTGGCCGCCAAACTCAATGCGCGCAATGAAGACCTGGACTTCAATGCCGATGACTTCATGGCGCGGGTCAACAGCGATCTGGTGGGTAAATACATCAACATCGCGAGCCGGGCGGCGGGCTTTATCGCCAAACGCTTTGACGGCAAGCTGGGTGATGTCTCGGCCGGTGGCGCTGCGCTGCTGACCCAACTTCGCGCAGAGCGCGTGAGTATTGAGCAACTGTATGAGAGCCGCGAATTTGCCAAGGCGCTGCGCGAAACCATGTTGCTGGCCGACCGCGTCAACGAATACGTCGATGCCAACAAACCCTGGGAACTGGCCAAGCAGGCTGGCATGGACGCGCGTTTGCACGACGTTTGCACGGTGTGCATGGAAGCCTTTGCCGTGCTCACCGCTTACCTCAAACCGGTGCTGCCAATGCTTGCGGCGCAGGTGGAGGCTTTTCTTGGCGTCCAGCCCTTGCAGTTTGGCGGTGACCCGATTTTGGGTGCCGGACACCGCATTGGCACCTACCAACACCTGATGCAGCGCGTCGATAGTAAGCAACTTGAGGCTTTGTTTGAGGCTCCAGAGCCCGTCGAAACTGCGCAGGCAGCTATTAAATCAATAGCGCCGGGGGGCGAGGAAATCGCCCCGGTGATCAGCATCGATGACTTCGGCAAGATTGATTTGCGCATTGCCAGAATCGTCAACTGCGAAGCGGTAGAGGGTTCCACCAAACTGCTGCGCCTGACGCTCGACGTGGGCGAAGGCACCGACCCGCATGGGCAGCCGATCACCCGCAACGTCTTCAGCGGCATCGCCAGCGCCTGCAAACCAGCCGACCTGATTGGCAAACTCACCGTGGTGGTGGCGAATCTGGCACCGCGCAAGATGAAGTTTGGCGTCAGTGAAGGCATGGTGCTGTCGGCCAGCCACGCCGATCAAAAGTCAAACCCCGGTATTTATGTGCTGGCGCCGGTGGACGGCGCACTGCCTGGCATGCGGGTGCACTGATGAAAATTGAATTTCACCCCAAGTTAATTGATTCGCTTCAGGGCTACAACCGGGCCCGGCTGCTGCGCGACGTTGGCGCTGGCCTCACGGTAGGCGTGGTTGCCCTGCCGCTGGCCATGGCGTTTGCGATTGCCAGCGGGCTCAAGCCGGAGGCCGGCATTTTTACCGCCATCATTGCCGGTTTTCTGGTTTCGGCGCTAGGCGGCAGCCGGGTGCAGATTGGCGGCCCGGCGGGTGCCTTCATCGTCATTGTTTACGGCATCGTGCAGCGCTACGGGCTGGGCAATCTCATCATCGCCACCGCCATGTCGGGTGTCGTGCTGTTTGTCATGGGCATGCTCAAGCTCGGCACCCTGATCCGTTTCATACCGATCTCGGTGGTGATCGGTTTTACCAACGGCATTGCCGTACTGATTGCACTGTCGCAGATCAAGGACTTTTTGGGTTTGCAGGTGAAGCTCATGCCGGCCGATTTTTTCGGAATTCTTGCCACCATCGGCAGGAACCTGCACACCATCAACCCACAAGCGTTGACGCTGGGCGCGGCATCGCTGGCGCTGATCATCGTCTGGCAGTTCTTCATGCCCAAGATCGGCAGTGCGCCCTTTGTCGGCAAGCTCACACCCATTCCGGGCTCGATCGTGGCCCTGGTGCTGGCCACCGTGGCGGTGTCGGCATTCGACTTGCCGGTGGACACCATTGGCAGCCGCTTTGGTGGCATTCCGGGCTCGCTGCCCTCGTTTCAGTTGCCCGACTTCAGTTGGGAAACCGCCAAATTTCTGGTGATTCCCACCACCACGCTGGCCTTGCTCGGATCCATTGAGTCGCTGCTGTGCGCGCGCGTGGCAGACGGCATGATTGACGACCGACACAACCCGAACCAGGAACTCATGGCGCAAGGTATTGCCAACTTTATCTGTCCGTTTTTTGGTGGCATGCCCGCTACCGGAACCATTGCCCGCACCGTCACCAACATCAAGAACGGGGGCACCAGCCCGGTGGCCGGCATGGTGCACGCCATCACGTTGCTGCTGGTGATTCTGGTGGCGGCGCCGCTGGCCAAAGATGTGCCGCTGGCCTGTCTGTCGGCAATTCTGATGTTTGTCGCCTGGAACATGGGCGAGTGGCGCGAATTTGTGCATTTGCGCCACTACCGGCTGCCCTACCGGGTAACCCTGCTGGCGGTGTTTTTTCTGACTGTTGTTTTTGATTTGACCGTGGCTGTGGAAGTGGGCTTGCTGGCCGCCTGCCTGACTTTCATCTACCGCATTTCCAGCCTGTCGCGCTGCGAGGAAGTTGCCGTCCAGGACTATCCGGACCTGCTGCCGCTGGCCGGAAGAGTGGCCGGTTACCGCCTGTATGGCGCCCTGTTCTTTGGTGCCGTCAAGCTGATTGAAAACCTGGAAAACGCTTTGCCCCGGCAAGTCTTGCTGCTGGATCTGAAAAATGTGATCTACATCGACTCGTCGGGTGCCGACACTCTCAACGACCTGGCCCGATTCTGCAAAAAAAATTCGGTCACGCTGCTTGTATGCGGTCTGGCCCACCAGCCGCTGGATATTGCCCGGCGCTGTGGCTTTCTGGGTCTTGTCGGCGCTGACCGCAGTTACCCGGATCTGGCCAGCGGCGTGGCGGCGGCACTGGCTCTGGCAAACGCCGACGTTCGGGCCTGAGGCCAGACCCCGCTAAAATGCGGCAACGAGGTCCATTCATGCACATTTTTTACCGCCCCCAATACCAGTCTGACACAACCCGGTTCCTCAATGAACTCAAGGCCAAAGACCCCGGCGTGGCGACACGGCAAGACGAGGGCCGCGCCCTGCTGTGGGACAAGGCGGTGGACCGCAGCGCCTGGAGCGAGTACCGCGCCGCTGAAGTAGAGCAACAACCGTACGTCTATCAAACCGCGCCAAAATAACCCGTTTTTGGTATCAAATCGGGCTCTAATGCCCGTGCGTATTGCGTAGGCAGCTACTTTTTTGATAGCTTATCAATGACCACAACCGTTCTTCCTGAGGCGCCTGGTCAGGCGGTTGGGTTGCCTTTGGCGGGCATGCCCGATGTGGTGGACCACGTTGCGGTGGCGCGGCTCTATGGCGAGCCGCTGTTTACCCTGCCGCAGGATCTGTACATTCCGCCGGACGCGCTGGAAGTCTTTCTGGAGGCTTTTGAAGGCCCGCTGGACCTGTTGCTGTACCTGATACGCAAGCAGAACTTCAATATTCTCGACATCCCGATGGCCGGTGTAACACGCCAGTACCTGGTGTATGTTGAAGAAATCCGGGGGCGCAACCTGGAGCTGGCCGCCGAGTACCTGCTGATGGCAGCCATGCTGATCGAAATCAAGTCGCGCATGCTGCTGCCGCCCAAGCGGGTCGCAGAAGGACAGGAGGCTGAAGATCCGCGCGCCGAGCTGGTGCGCCGTCTGCTGGAATACGAGCAAATGAAACTCGCCAGCGCCCGCCTCAATGAACTGCCCCAGCTTGGGCGCGACTTTCTCAAGGCACAAGTTTTTATCGAACAATCGCTGCAACCCCGGTTTCCGGAGGTCAACATCGCTGATCTGCAGGAGGCATGGCACGACGTTCTGAAACGCGCCCGGCTGGTGCAGCACCACAGAATCACCCGCGCCGAGCTGTCGGTGCGCGAACACATGAGCCTGATGCTGAAAAAACTTCAGGGCCGGCGCTTTGTTGAATTTGAAGAACTGTTTGACCCGGCCCGGGGAACGCAGGTACTGGTCGTTACTTTCATTGCCATGCTTGAGCTGGCCAAGGAAACGCTGATCGAAATCACGCAGGCCGAGGTTTTTGCACCCATCTACGTCCGGCTGGCCTACTCGCCTGCCGATTGACGCCCCATCAGCCGGGCGACCGCCTGGGCCGGCTCAAGGCGGCCGTCCAGCAACGCCACCACAGCCTGTGCAATAGGCATCTCGACGGCCAGGAAATCAGCGCGCTGCAGCACCGTGCGGGCGCAATAAACGCCTTCGGCGACGTGGCCCAGGGCTGCCACCGCCTGCGCCAGCGACTGCCCCCTGGCCAACGCCAGACCGACCTGCCGGTTACGCGACAAATCACCGGTGGCGGTCAACACCAGGTCCCCCAGGCCGCTGAGACCCATGAACGTCTCGGCCCGCGCGCCCAGGGCCAGACCGAGGCGGGTCATTTCGGCCAGACCGCGGGTAATCAGGGCGGCGCGGGCGTTCAAACCCAAATTCAGACCATCGCACAAGCCGCTGGCAATGGCCAGTACATTCTTGACCGCACCAGCCACTTCGACACCAACGACGTCGTCATTCGCATAGACCCGTAGCGTCGGGCTGTGAAACGCCTGAACCAGCATCTGGCGCAGCGTGGCGTGAACACTGGCAGCCACCAGGGCGGTGGGCTGGCCGCGCGCAACTTCCAGCGCGAAGCTTGGGCCACTAAGCACGCCGGCGATCAAATCAGGCGCCACCTGGGCCTGTACCTCGTGGGCCAAAAGGCCAAAAGAGTCAAGGCTCGCAGCCTCAAAGCCCTTGCACAACCAGGCCACCGGGACACCCAGAGTGGCCAAATAACCCAGCATGCCACGCAGACCGGCCATTGGAGTCGCCACAATAAACAGATCGGCCCCGGGCACCAGCGCCCCGAGTTGCCCGGGCTCGACGGCACAGACCGTCAAGCCGCGCGGCAGGGTAACGCCGGGCAGGTAGCGCGTGTTTTCACGCTGGCGCTCCAGTGTGGCGGCCTGCGCCGCATCCCGCGCCCACAAGGTCACCGTGTGGCGCGTCAGCGGGTTGCTGGCCGCGCTGACGGCCAGTGCCGTGCCCCAGGCACCGGCACCGAGCACGACGATGTTCATAACCTGTGCGGCCCTGAATTCAAGGGCTCAAGACGGGTGCGGGGTGACGCTTACTGCGTTACCGCCGGTGTTGCATCAGCCGCCGCAGCGGCAGCCACCTGCTGCTGTTGCTGTTCGAACATCGCCTGGAAGTTGATTTCCGACAAATGAACCGGCGGAAAGCCGCCGCGCTGAATCAGGTCTGCCACATTGCCACGCAGGTACGGGTAAACAATTTGCGGGCAGGCGATGCCCATGACCTGGCTCATCTGTTCCTGCGGCAAATTGCGGATCTCGAAGATGCCAGCCTGCGTGACTTCGGCCAGAAACACGGTTTTATCCTTGATCTTGGTTTGCACGGTGGCGGTCACCGTGACCTCAAAGATACCGTCCGCCACCGGGTGCGCATTGACACCGAGCTGAATGTCCACCGTGGGCGCTTCCTGCTCCAGCAGAATGGCGGGCGAGTTGGGCTGTTCGAGGGAGGCCCCCTTGAGGTACACGCGTTGAATCTGGAATACGGGTTCTTGCTGGTTGGCCATGGAATTACTTTCTAGTCAAAAAAAAGCGCTCCGGAAAATTCCGAGCGAAAAGGGAAACAGTGGATTATCTCAGGCCGCATTCAGCAGCGCCAACAGGCCCCCGCGCGCGTCCAGCGCCATCAGATCATCGCAACCGCCAACATGGGTTTGCCCGATGAAAATCTGTGGTACGGTACGCCGGCCGGTGCGCTGCATCATCTCGTTGCGCTGCGCCGGATCGGTGTCAATGCGGATTTCTTCCAGCTTCTCGACACCCCTGGCCTTGAGTACCTGCTTGGCCTGCACGCAGTACGGACACACTGCGGTCGTGTAAATTTTTACGGGTTGCATAACTTTAATCCGTTCAGGACTTTTCAACCGGCAGGTTGGCGCTGCGCCAGGCGCCCAGGCCTCCGCCCAGTGACTGGGCCTGCTCGTAGCCAAGCTTTTTGGCAATCGCCACCGCCCGGTTTGAGCGGGCGCCGGACTGGCAGACCAGTATGACCGGCAGCGCCTTGTTCTTTACCGTCGCCGGCAACTTGTCTTCAAGCTGGTTCAGGGGAATGTTTTTGGCACCCCCAACATGGCCGGCGGCAAACTCACTGGCCTCACAGACGTCAATGACCACTGCCTTCTCGCGGTTAATCAGTTGCACGGCGCCCTGCGCCGTCAGCGAGCCGCCGGTGGCGCCCTTGAGCACCGGCCAGAACAGCATGCCAGCCGAGGTCAGAGCGACCGCCAGCAACATCCAGTTGTCAATAATAAATTTCATCGTTTCCTTTGCTGAATTCCTGAAATCTTGCGGGGCGGATTCGTCCTGCGCAGATTGGCGAAAGCAATCATTTTAGAATGACGGGCTTGGCGTCGCACCAGCGCCGCCTATTTGCCCCCGATCTGTCCGGCCAAAATACCATGCACAAACTAGTTCTGATCCGCCACGGAGAATCCACCTGGAACCTCGACAACCGTTTTACCGGCTGGACCGACGTCGATTTGACGCCCACCGGCGTTGAACAAGCCAAAACTGCCGGGCGCCTGTTGCGCGACGGCGGTTATGAGTTTGATATTGCCTACACCAGCGTGCTCAAACGCGCCACCCGTACCCTGTGGCACGTGCTTGACGAGATGGACCGCACCTGGCTGCCGGTGGTCAATAGCTGGCGGCTTAACGAGCGCCACTACGGCGCCTTGCAGGGACTCAACAAAGCCGACATGGCCAGGCAATTTGGCGACGCCCAGGTGCTGGCGTGGCGCCGCAGCTATGACACGCCGCCGCCGGCGCTGGAAGCCAGCGATCCGCGCTGTGAGCGGGCTGATTTGCGCTACGCCAGGCTGCAACCGGAGCAAATCCCCCTGACTGAATGCCTGAAAGACACGGTAGCGCGCGTCATGCCTTTCTGGAACGAAGCGCTGGCGCCGGCCATTCGAATCGGCAAACGCGTGGTGGTGGCAGCGCACGGCAACTCGATCCGGGCGCTGGTGAAGTACCTGGACCATATTTCTGACGCTGACATCGTTGGCCTGAATATCCCCAACGGCATACCGCTGGTGTACGAACTTGACGACGAGCTCAAACCGATTCGCCACTACTATCTGGGTGACGCCCAGGCCGCTGCCCAGGCCGCCGCTGCGATCGCGTCGCAAGGTAAAGCCTGAGTAAACCGGGAACCACGGCGGCCAAACCGCGTCGAACCGGGTATATTGGCGCGAACCCGTCCTGCTTTCAACTGATTTGGAATTTATGGCTCATAAACTGAAAATTGCCGGCTGGATTTCACTCGGCGTCATGGCCGGTGCCATGACCACTGTTTCGCTCCAGACCGTGGCGCGCGGCACTCTCGCGCCGCTACCGCTGGAAGAGTTGCAGCAGTTGGCAGCCGTCTTTGGCATGGTCAAGAGTAACTACGTTGATCCGGTCAATGACAAAAAGCTCATCACCGACGCCATTGCGGGCATGGTATCGAGCCTCGACCCCCATTCACAATACCTTGACAAAAAGGCAATGAAGGAGTTCAACGAGGGCACTACTGGCAAGTTTGTCGGCATCGGCATCGAAATTGCGCAGGAAGACGGCCTGATCAAGGTCGTCTCCCCTATTGAAGGCTCACCGGCATTTCGGGCCGGCCTCAAGCCCAACGATCTGATCGTCAAGATCGACGACACGCCGGTCAAGGGATTGACGCTCAATGAGGGCGTCAAGCGCATGCGCGGCGAACCCAATACCAAGGTATTGCTGAGCGTGTTTCGCAAGGCCGAAAGCCGGACTTTCCCGGTTCTCATCACGCGCGAGGAAATCCGTACCCAATCGGTTCGCAGCAAAGTCATTGAGCCGGGCTACGCCTGGATTCGCCTGGTGCAGTTCCAGGAACGCACGGTGGAAGACTTTGCCCGCAAGGTCGAGGAAATCTACAAACAGGAACCCCAACTCAAAGGGCTGGTGCTGGACCTGAGAAATGACCCTGGCGGTTACCTGGACGCGGCAGTGGCAATATCGGCGGCATTTTTGCCAGAAAACGTGACCGTCGTGTTGGCCAACGGCCAACTGGCAGAAAGCAAGCTGACTTACAAAGCGGCACCCGAGTTTTACCAGCGCCGCGGTGGCGCTGACCCGCTCAAGCGGCTGCAGGAAGTGACCAGAGGCGCACTCAAGAGCGTGGCGCTGGTGGTACTGGTCAACGAGGGCTCGGCGTCAGCCAGCGAAATCGTGGCCGGTGCACTGCAAGACCACAAACGCGCCACGCTGCTGGGCAATCAGACTTTCGGCAAGGGCTCAGTCCAGATCGCCGTCTGTCTTGACTCCTCCTATCGCATGGACAACTGCCCGACCGCCGGCCTGAAACTCACGACCAGCCGCTATTACACGCCGAGCGGGAAATCGATACAGGCCAAGGGCATCGTGCCCGACGTCATGGTGGACGAGACCGAAGAAGGCAACCTTTTTGCCGCCCTGCGCACGCGTGAGGCTGATCTGGAAAAACACCTGAGCAACGGCCAGGGCGAAGAAAAGAAAGACGACAGCCGTGAAAAAGCGCGTGAAGAAGCGCGCATCAAGCTCGAGGCCGAACTCAAGAAGCCCGTGGCCGAGCGCCGCTTGCCCGAGTTTGGCTCGGACAAGGATTTTCAGCTGGCTCAGGCCATTAACCAGCTCAAGGGTCGCCCGGTGCTGGTCAGCAAGACGCTGGTAGAACGCCAGGAAGAAAAGAAAGAAGAATAACCACGCATGACTGACGACCAGCTCCTGCGCTATTCGCGCCATATCCTGCTCAACGAGATCGGGGTTGAAGGCCAGCAGCAGTTTCTGGACAGTCATGCCCTGATCGTGGGCGCCGGCGGTCTGGGCTCTCCGGTAGCGCTTTACCTGGGCTCGGCCGGTGTCGGGCGCATCACGCTGGTTGATCACGACAACGTTGACCTGACCAATTTGCAGCGCCAGATTGCCCACACCCTGGCGCGCGTTGGCCTACCCAAGGTGGTGTTGGCCCAAACCGCCATTCATGCCATCAACCCGGACGTGCAGGTCATGCCTATTGCGGCGCGCGCCGATGCAGCACTGCTGGACCAGTGGGTGGCGCAGGCTGACGTTGTGCTCGACTGCTGCGACAACTTCATTACACGCCATGCCATCAACGCCGCCTGTGTGAAACACCGCAAACCGCTGGTGTCGGGCGCCGCCATTCGCTTTGACGGTCAAATCTGCGTCTATGACCCGCGCGACAACACCTCGCCGTGTTACGCCTGCGTATTTCCCCCGGATGCGGACTTTGAAGAAACCCGCTGCGCCACGATGGGCGTTTTTGCACCGCTGGTGGGCATGATAGGCGCCATGCAAGCCGCCGAAGCACTCAAGTTGCTGGGCACGGTGGGTCGCTCCCTGACAGGTCGTCTGCTGATGCTCGATGGCCGTGCCATGGAGTTCACCGAAGTACGCGTGGCGCGCCAGGCGCACTGTGCGGTGTGCGGCAACGCGCACTGAAAACCCGGCGCCCGCCTCCCTTGGCGCCGGCTCAGCGCTGCCCGACGTGACACGATCCGTGGCGCTTGCGAAAGTCACGCGGTGACTCGGGAAGCGCGGCAGCAAACACGCCAAGCCGCGCTTGCCGGGCAAGCGCTTCTTCAGCGGCATAGACCCCGGGCCGGCCGCGCCAGCCGTAAGACCAGGCCTGCCCGGCACGCACCATCTGCGCCGCCAGATCCTGGCCATCGAGTCGAACTGTCGCCAGCCCCCGGCCGTAGCGGTCAAAGTAGGCGACGTTCACCGCAGCACGCCGGTGCAGCGCCAGCTGCGCCAACAAGTCACGTGCCGCTTTGCCACCATGCTGGCAAATCTCGGGTGCATCCATGCCCGTCAGGCGCAGCTTGCGTGCCGCCCCGCCGCCGTCCGGCTGCACCCACAGCGTGTCGCCATCGGTGACATGTGTGACCTGCCCAATAAATTTTTCGCGTGCGTTGGCGCTGCCTGCCAGACACAGCATGAGCAGCAAACAACATTTGAGGGTCCTGGTCAGTGACATCCGTTCATTCCTGCAAATGTGGCAATGCACACAGCGTCAGTGCCACGCCCGAATTGAAACACGCCCAGACCGGGGAACACAGACAGTCGTCCGAGCATAAATATCTACGACCAGTTCAAATTGAGCTTGAGACGGTGAAGTCGTATTCTTTGCGCATAGTGCTCATCCAGGGCATTGCAATTTCGCTGTAGTTTTAAGCAATTGTGACGGCTGTATCTGGCTGGATCAAACACGTTCACTCTTGCGACTGCTTGGATGTTGGTTGTTTGAATCATCAACTCCGCACCCGGTCAGGACAACTGACATTCAAGATTTCCAAGTGGCCGTACTGATCAGACACTTTGCCGACTTTCGCGGCGCTCAGTTGCAGTCGTTAACGTAGAGATGACTTGCGCTGCGCGGCTTCATCGCCTCTTTACAGAATTGGCAACCATTTAGCTGATAGATATTTGAGTTTGCACTCTGCATATGCCGCTTCTGTGACTGCTTTTAATGACGGCGTCGCAAGATCCTTATCAAGCTCAAGGCCCTCGGCTGGGACATATGTATAAAAAGCCCGATCACCAACCGCCTCACACATCCTCTCAATATCATCGCTACGAAGAACGGGGCACCGGTCAGATGGCAATTGCCTTCGCAGTATCGACACACCGATGAAGTACTCGCAATAGCGAAAATTTGCGTCAACACTTGGTATGGAATTGACCAGCACACCCATCCCCGCAACCCAGGAGATAAACCACAAGGCGAGAAGCCCAACGGCCAAAGGGGTCAGCATCGCAACATGTTTTCGCATTTCAATTCTCCTGTTCAAAATCCAAAACCACTTTAATCTTCAACCCGCCCTCCCTGCTCGCGTTGACCGGAGGGTTAGGTCTCTTCGACATCGCGAACCCAGTTTAGGACTGCTTCTGCGAACAAGCTAACCGACATTGAAAGCTCCCATAACGATCCATCCTGCGCCTTTCCACAAAGCGAAGTGGTTGGCTTCTCGATTCCAGCTTCGAGGTATTTCTTCACTTTGTTTGCGTGAATAATTTTGTCGCAGACATCTTTGATAGAAAATTGTTCGGTCGCTTCTGCGTTCTTACCGTATTTGTACAGGAGCCCGCAATGCGACACATATGGAATCGTGGAGCGGTGATCGTAACCCTGATAGAACTTAGTTCGAAGAGCGATAGCAAGCGTCAGCAACTGGCTAGTAAATTGTTCTTCGTATGCGTTCTTGGTTTTCTCATCTTTGTCGACGTGCGTGCTGGTAAACAGCAAATCGTTGGCCGACAGATCTAAGGCATGACATTGAATTGCGAGTGCGCGCACAGAAGCGAAACTTACTTTGTGTGAGCCGAGCAGTTCCATAAAGAGACCGAATGCCGAAGTCAAGCGGCGCCGCAGGCGGCCGTCTTGGTTGACCGGTTAAAGCGCGCATCACCATTCTTCCGCATTGGGTCAATTCCAAAACGTAGTTGCAAGCTCCTTGAGAGCGGCTTGGCTAAGCCCATATTTCCTTAGAAGGTCATCAATTAGCTTACCGACGGCCTTGTCTCTGCTTCGAATTTCCAGCGCCAAGGTCTTGACCTTCTTTATCGCTTCTGCCTTTCCATCCGCGCTCGAGAGGAGGCGAACATTTTCTCGGAGGAACCGATGGACCAATTCGTTTCGATGGTCGATGCCCGCTTGAAGATATATCTCAAAATCTGTCGGAAGTTCAATTTCTTTCTTCAAAAGGCTGAACAACTGCCCGAGTGGCTTTTTGGAACCAAAGTCCCAAACGCGCTCAAATGCCGAACCGTCGGAAGGGAGTTTGTGCTCGGAAGCAAGGGACAAGAGCATCAGCAGACTCCCTTCAAAAAGCTGGCAGAAGACTAACCCTTTGCCAAGCTCAAAGGCCAAGGGATCTGCCACTGCGCTGCTCTGGCTATTGGTCATTTACGCGCTATAACGAATGTATAGAGCAAATCTTGCTCTATAAACTGGCGCCTGCTAGATATTCTGGCCATGAACTCCTCCTGAAAGTGGCTTGTAGCCTTGATTTCAGCGACTTTGTTGAATTTCCACACAGGTATAAAAATTCCGACAAACGCCGCAGATTGTTTTGACCGATTCTAGGCTTCAATCAAGCTGACCTGAAGAATTGAGCGAGCATCTCGAATGCCCGCTCCCGCTGCGCTGCCGCCCTTCAAAACCGAGATTCCTACGACTACAACAGGCAAGCAAGCGCAATTTGCGACAGCCCAGTCTGGCCATAGCTGTGGCTTGAGCTTTGTTGGCGACTGATTTGTGCGCCTTTGGCAGTATGAGGGCGCCGACACAGCCCCAGCCGCTTCCCCCCGACGCCTACAAACTCAAACGTATCACGGGCTGCCGAACCCTCCCCCACCCGGGGTGCAAATTTCGAAAACGTCACCCGGCTGCATCTCCGTCTGACCGATATGACCCAATGTTTCGACACGTCCGTCGGCGCGCAGCACGCGGTTGATGCCAACCTGGCCCGGCTGCCCACCGGCCATGCCGAAAGCGCCATGCAGGCGGCCATTGGACAGGATACTGGCCGTCATGGGCTCCAGGAATCTGACGCGCCGCACACCTCCGTTGCCACCTTGCCATTGACCGGAACCGCCTGAGCCGTGGCGGATTTCATAGCCTTCGAGCCGCACCGGAAATCGAAACTCGAAGACCTCCGGATCAGTCAGGCGTGAATTGGTCATATGCGTTTGCACGACGTCGGTGCCGTTGAAGCCCCCGCCGAAGGTACCGTCGGCGTTCGTCAAGCCTCCGGCACCGGAACCTCCCGAGATGGTCTCGTAATACTGGTAGCGCGCATTGCCAAAGGTGAAGTTGTTCATGGTGCACTGGCTGGCCGCCATCACCCCCAGCGCGCCGTACAAGGCATTGGTGATGCAGCTCGATGTTTCTACATTGCCCGCCACCACCGAGGCCGGTGGATTGGGGTTGAGCATGGAGCCCGGCGGAATGATCACCTGCAGCGGCTTGAGGCAGCCCGCGTTGAGCGGAATGTCGTCATCCACCAGGGTGCGAAACACATACAAAACGGCTGCCATGCACACCGCAGTCGGCGCGTTGAAGTTGTTGGTTTGCTGGGGCGAAGTGCCGGTGAAGTCGATCACCGCGCTGCGCTGCAAGGCGTTGACGCGGATCGCCACCTGGATCTGCGCACCATTGTCCAGTGGCAAGGTGAAGGCGCCATCTTTCAGGCGCGTCGAAATCTTGGCAATGGCGCGGCGCACCGATTCTTCAGCGTTGTCCTGCACATGGCGCATATAGGCCTGCACCATGTCCAAACCAAAATCCTGCACCATCTTGCGCAGTTCCTGCACGCCTTTTTCGTTGGCGGCAATCTGCGCTTTCAAGTCGGCCAGGTTCTGCTGCGGGTTGCGCGACGGGTATTCGCCACTCTGCAGCAGCGCCAGCATCTCGGCCTCGCGCAGCACACCGCGATCCACCAATTTGAAATTGTTGATCTGCACTCCCTCCTCTTCAATGCGCGTGGAGAACGGCGGCATGGAACCTGGCGTGATGCCACCCACATCGGCGTGGTGGCCACGCGAACCGACGTAAAACGTTGGCCGGTCATTCAGGTACGCCGGCGTGATGACCGTAATGTCGGGTAAATGCGTACCGCCGTGGTAGGGGTCGTTCAGCACATAGACGTCTCCCGGGCGCATGCTGGCGGCATTCTCACGCACCACGGTCTTGATGCTCTCACCCATCGAGCCCAGATGCACCGGCATGTGCGGGGCGTTGGCAATCAGGTTGCCCTCGGCGTCAAACAAGGCACAGCTGAAGTCCAGCCGTTCCTTAATGTTGACCGAGTAGGCGGTGTTTTGCAGCTGCAGGCCCATCTGCTCGGCGATGTTCATGAACAGGTTGTTGAAGACCTCCAGCAACACCGGGTCGACGGTCGTACCCACTGCAAATTTGATAGCACGCTGCGCACGTCGCACAAAGGCCAGGTGGTCAAACTCTGTCAAAGTGGCTTCCCAGCCGGGCTCCACCACGGTGGTGGCGTTCTTCTCGGCGATGATGGCCGGGCCGGGGATGATGTCACCCGGCCGCAGGTCTTCGCGCACCACCAGCGCCGCCTCCACCCACTGGCCGCCGCAATACATGCGCACGGTCTCGCGCACCGCCCCACTGGCCCGCAGATCGCGCGGCACATGCAAGACGTGACGTGGCTCGGCCGGGGCATCGCCGGCAATCACCGCCTCCACCGACACGGCCTCGACGATCAGGCCCTTGCCCTGCATCAGAAAAGAGAAGCGCTGACGATAGGCGGCTTCAAAACCGGCTTCGATGTGCGCCACGATCAGCGCCGGTGGGGCGTCGCCAAGTTGCGGATACGCCACCACCAGCGCCGCGTCGCTGCCCTCGTAGCGCACGTGCACGCGCCGATGCGTGGTGACCTGCCCAAGACTGACCTGCTGGCGCGTCAACTCTTCCTCCGCCACCGTGGCCAGCGCATCAAGTTGGGTGGCGATCCCGGGAATGGCTTCGACCCCGAGTTTGACTTCCACCGCCTGTTCGCGAATCACGGTCTGGTCGGCCAGACCCATGCCGTAGGCGCTGAGCACACCGGCCAGTGGGTGCACAAAGATGCGCGTCATGCCCAGCGCATCGGCCACCAGACAGGCATGCTGGCCACCGGCGCCGCCAAAACATTGCAAGGTATAGCGCGTGACGTCATAGCCCCGCGCCACCGAAATCTTCTTGATGGCGTTGGCCATCTGCTGCACCGCGATGTTGATGAAACCCTCGGCGACGTCCTCGGACGCAAGCTGTGTCTGGCCCGCCAGTTCAGCAAATTTCTCCTGCACCACGTCCAGGCTCAGGGCTTCATCGGCGCCCGGGCCGAACACCTTGGGGAAGTAGCGCGGCTGGATTTTGCCCAGCATCACATTCGCATCGGTCACCGCCAGTGGGCCACCGCGGCGGTAACTGGCCGGGCCGGGGTTAGCGCCGGCGCTCTGCGGCCCGACGCGAAAGCGCGAGCCGTCAAACGCCAGCAACGAACCGCCGCCGGCCGCCACCGTGTGGATACTCATCATCGGCGCCCGCATGCGCACACCGGCCACCTGGGTCTCGAACTCACGTTCGAACTCGCCGGCGTAATGCGAGACATCGGTCGAAGTGCCGCCCATGTCAAAGCCAATGACCTTCTCGATGCCGGCAATCGCCGCGGTGCGGGCCATGCCCACAATGCCACCGGCCGGGCCGCTCAGAATCGCGTCCTTGCCCTGGAACACATGCGCATCGGTCAAGCCGCCGCTTGATTGCATGAAGAACAACTTCACGCCCGGCATGTCGCCGGCCACCTGCTCCACATAGCGTTTGAGTATCGGCGACAGATAGGCATCGACCACCGTGGTGTCGCCGCGGCTGACGAACTTCATCATCGGGCTGACCTCACACGAAGTGCTGATCTGGGTAAAGCCGACCTCGGCAGCCAGGCGTTTGGCCGCCAGCTCGTGCGCGGTGTAACGATAACCGTGCATAAATACAATGGAAACAGAGCGTAGCCCCCGTTGGTATTGCGCAAGCAGCTCCTTTTTTAATAGCAATTCATCGAGCGACTGAATCACCTCGCCACGCGCGCCAACCCGCTCCTGCGCTTCGACCACGGCGCTATACAAGAGCTCAGGCAGCTGGATGTTGCGGTCAAAAATGCGCGGGCGGTTTTGGTAGGCGATGCGCAGCGCATCACGAAAACCGCGCGTGGCCACCAGCAGGGTCGGCTCACCCTTGCGCTCCAGCAAGGCGTTGGTGGCCACCGTGGTGCCCATCTTGACGCAGGCCACGCGCTCGGGTGTGACGGGCTCGCCAGCTTTGAGCCCGAGCAGGTGGCGGATACCGGCCACCGCAGCGTCTTTGTATTGCTCGGGGTTCTCGCTCAGCAGCTTGTGCGTGACCAGCGTGCCGTCGGGGCGCTTGCCCACCACATCGGTGAAGGTGCCGCCGCGGTCAATCCAGAATTGCCAACGCGCAGAGTCATTGCTTTTCATGTGTTTTCCTAGAGACTGGCGGCGGAGCGGGCGGCCTGGTCATAGATGCCCGACAGCAAGCGCAGCAAACGCGCCAGCTCGCCAATGTCGCGGTTCAGCGCGTCATCGGCATTGAGGGCATTGATCAGACAGGACTCCCGGATCTCGCGGTAGCGTTCCACATACCGGCGCCCCAGATCGGTGGCGGCATAGGTCACTTCCTTGCCACTTTTGTGCGAGGCCACGACGGCCAGATTTTGCAGTTTTTTGAGCGAATAATTGATCAAGTGTGTATCTTCAACATTCATGATGAAGCAAATGTCGGCCAGACGCTTGTTGCGGGCGCGGTGCGTGACGTGGTGCAACACGAGGACATCGAGTGGCGTCAGGTCTTTCAGACCGGCGGCACTCATGCAGTGCGCAATCCAGCGGTGAAAGGCATTGCCGGCCACGATCAGCCCGAACTCGAACTCGCTCATCTCCGCGCTGCGCGGCGACACCAGATGGGCTGACGACACGATGGGGGGTTTCTCCAGTGGTGGAGTCGGCTGCGGCGACTTGTCTGTGGCTTTTTTTACCATGTCATTCTCCGGATTGGCATCCTTGTTGCATGACACAGATTGTAGGTAGTTAGATATCGATTTATCAACGATTTGTTGACATTTAGGGAAAACACTGAGGTTCCGTGATCGAATCCGCCTTACATTCAGGTATTCACCGTGCATTCAAATTAACCGGAGTTTTTATGAAACGTTGCCTGCTCGCATTGACAACCCCCTTGGCCACACTCACGCTGGCATTGGCCGCTGGAGCGGCGGTGGCGCAAACCAAATGGGATTTGCCTGCCGCCTACCCGGCCAGCAATTTCCATACGGAAAACATCTCACAATTTGCCAAGGACGTCGACACCGCCACCGGTGGCAAGCTGAAGATCACGGTGCACGCCAACGCGTCGCTATTCAAGGCGCCCGAAATCAAACGCGCTGTGCAGGGTGGGCAAGCCCAGATCGGTGAAATTCTGCTGGTTAATTTCGAGAATGAAAACCCGATTTTTGGTGCCGATGGCATTCCCTTCCTGGCCAGCAGCTTCGCTGACAGCAAAAAGCTTTATGCCGCACAAAAACCGGCGCTGGACAAGGTACTGGGTGCACAAGGCATGAAGCTGCTGTACGCCGTCGCCTGGCCACCTCAAGGGCTGTATGTCAAGAAGGAACTGGCGTCTGTGGCTGACATGCGCGGCGTGAAATGGCGTGCTTACAGCCCGGCCACCGCCAAGATGGCGGAATTGATTGGCGCACAACCCGTGACGATTCAGGCCGCCGAAGTGAGCCAGGCGTTCGCGACAGGCGTGGTTGAAAGCATGATGAGTTCCGGCGCAACCGGGTACGACAGCAAGATTTTTGAATCAGTGAAATACTGGTATGACACTCAGGCCTGGTTGCCCAAAAACGCCGTCATCGTCAACCTGAAGGCCTTCAACGCACTCGATGGGGCGACGCAAGCGGCCCTGACCAAAGCAGCTGCCGAGGCCGAAACCCGTGGCTGGGCCTCCAGCGCGGAGAAGAACGAGTGGTACAAGGCCGAACTCACCAAGAAAGGCATGAAAATTTTGCCGCCCTCGCCCAAATTGGCTGCCGATCTGAAACAGGTTGGCAACATCATGCTGGCCGACTGGGAGAAAAAGGCCGGTCCCGACGGTCAGGCCATGATCAGCGCCTATCGCAAACAATAAGCAAATCTCATGTCTGCATCGCTTCGCAACGGCCTGGACCGGCTCTACAAGGCCTCAAGCTGGGCCGCTGCGCTCATGCTGGTCGGCACGCTGCTGATGGTGGTGCTGGGCATGCTGGACCGCTATGTGTCGCTGAACTTCCGCGGCACCGACATGTACGCCGGCTACTGCATGGCGGCGGCGGGCTTTCTGGCGCTGGCGCACACGCTCAAGAAAAATGAACATATCCGGGTCACGCTGCTGCTCAATGCGGTGCCGCCCCGAATGAAAAAGGCACTGGAACTGTGGAGCCTGAGCGTCGCCGTGTTGTTATCGGGTTTGTTCTGTTTTTACAGCATCAAGCTGGCCTATCAGTCCTGGGATTTCAACGACATCTCCACCGGTAACGACGCCACACCCTTGTGGATTCCGCAAATCGGCATGGCGGTCGGCACACTGGTTTTGCTGATTGCATTTGTCGATGAGCTGGTGCTGGAGTTTCTCGGCCAGCGCGTCACCAGCAGCAGCGATGAAGCCTTGCACAACGAATAGCGAACAGCGACCGACCAAGGGGCTTTAATGAGTGAACTCGGCATTACCGCGTTGTTGATTGCGTCGCTGTTCCTGATTCTGGGCAGCGGTGTCTGGATTGGCCTGACACTCACGGGTGTGGCGTGGATTGCCATGGAGCTGTTCTCCAGTCGCCCGGCCGGTGATGCGATGGCGGTCACCATCTGGGGGTCATCTTCGAGCTGGACGCTGACCGCCCTGCCGCTCTTCATCTGGATGGGCGAGATTTTGTTTCGCACCAAGCTCTCCGAAAGCATGTTCAAAGGCCTGGCGCCCTGGGTCAACTGGTTGCCCGGGCGCTTGCTGCACACCAACGTGATTGGCTGCACCATTTTCGCGGCGGTCTCGGGCTCCAGCGCGGCGACCTGCGCCACTATCGGCAAGATGACACTGCCCGAGCTGACCCGGCGCGGTTACCCGCAAGACCAGATCATCGGCTCGCTGGCCGGTGCAGGCACGCTAGGCCTTTTGATACCGCCCTCCATCATCATGATTGTGTACGGCGTCAGCGCCGAAGTATCGATCTCGCAATTGTTTGTAGCCGGTGTTTTGCCCGGGCTGCTGCTGGCGTCACTGTTCAGTGGCTACATCATCGCCTGGTCCCTGCTCAATCCGGGAAAAATTCCTCCCTCCACGGAAGAGTTCACCTTCTTTCAAAGACTTTATGAGTCGCGCCACCTGATTCCGGTGGTGGGCCTGATTGGTGCGGTGCTGGGCAGCATCTACGCCGGCGTTGCCACCGCAACTGAAGCCGCTGCGGTCGGTGTGATCGGCTCGTTTGTGCTGTCGGCTCTGCAGCGCTCGCTGAGTTGGGCCACGTTCAAGGAAGCCCTGATGGGTGCAACCCGGCTCTATTGCATGATCGCGCTGATTCTGGCCGGCGCTGCGTTCCTGACGCTCAGCATGGGCTATATCGGCTTGCCACGGCATCTGGCTGAATATGTGTCGTCCCTGGGTTTAAGCCCGTTCCTGCTCATCCTGGTACTGACAGTGTTCTACGTCGTGCTGGGTTGCTTTCTGGACGGCATCTCGATGGTGGTGCTGACCATGGGCGTGCTGTTGCCTACTGTGCAGGCAGCGCACATTGACCTCATCTGGTTTGGTATCTTCATCGTCATAGTGGTCGAGATGGCGCAAATTACACCGCCGGTTGGGTTCAACCTGTTCGTGCTGCAAGGTATGACCCGCAAGGAAATTACTTATATCGCCCGCGTCACCCTGCCATTTTTCTTTTTGATGTGTGGCATGGTGCTGGCACTGTGGTTCTTTCCGCAAATTGCCACCTGGCTGCCAGGCAAGATGTAAATTACGGTCGGCGCCTTTATGATGGCTGCGTCATGATCTCCATCGTTGCAATTTGTATTGGCGCCAGCATCGGCGCACTGGCCCGCTGGCAGTTGGGGCTGTGGCTTAACCCGGGCGCTGTCTTGCCACTGGGCACGCTGGCTGCCAACCTGATTGGCGGTTACCTGATCGGCATTTGCGTTGCTGTGTTTCAGGCACTGCCCCATCTGGATCCGGCATGGCGTCTGGCGTTGATCACAGGTCTTCTCGGCGGACTGACCACTTTTTCAAGCTTCTCGGCTGAAGTGGTTGGCATGCTGGGGCAACAACGCTACGCGCTGGCGCTTGGCACAACCGGGCTGCACCTGTTTGGCTCGCTGGCGTTGACCCTGGCCGGCATCAAGACTGCTACGTTTTTTATAGCTGGTCGTGCTTGACTGGTCTCACTGCGGCGCGGTGCAGAGGCCCAAAAAATGCCTTCCATTGAGCGCACCCGCATAAGTTAGCGCCCGAAAACCGGTGCTGGTGGGCGGAACGCTCCACCAGTAGCTATCGGTGCCATGTACATCGAACCTGCTGGAGAGGTCCGGCCACGGGGCGCTGGACGGGTTCATACCGTGCGGCAGGGTCGTTTCGTTGTCCTCTACGGCAGGTTGCGCGGCCAGAACGTCACTCAATGCAGTCCCGAGCCTGGCATCAAGCGCGTCAATACCCTGCCGGTCCTGTTGCACCTGCGCAATGACCTCGCTCCAGGCCAATCCCAGCGGCGCAACCCGGGGTAGCAATGACGCAACCTTTTCTGCCGCCACGGGCAAAGTGACCAGGAACGGGAAGTTGCGCCCCACCCGGTCACAGGATGGCGCCAGGACACCGAATTGCGCGACAGGCAAGCCAGGCTGCGCAGGAATCAAAAATGCCCACTGGGGAACGCCTTGCCAGAGCTCCCAGCCATGGGCCGGGTTGCCGGCCTTGAGCGCCTCCATTCCGTCAGCGCACCAGCGATCCCAGTACTGCTGCAATGCATACGGCATGCGTCGGGAGATAAAGTCGCCAGCACTTGGCATCTTCCCGAACCAGGAGAATTCCATTGCAGACACACCATTGGCAAGCTCTGCCCCGGCTACGCTGGTCAACGCTTCGTTTCCCATGTTCAACCACGCCCCGGACAGGAAAAGCCCTCAAGTTGCGGCAGGCGTAATGGGTTGCGTACTGATTGCGCAGTGAACTCAATGCTGATTGCATGCCCGTTGACATTGAAGTTGACCAGCACGCGCTCGGGTGGCGTACCGGTCTGGACCTGGCCGCGATCAATCAGGCGGTGCAGCGCCCAGGTGCCTTCCGTAGCGAGCCCCGGGGCGCCTGCCTTGCCGACCAGCAACCGCACCTGATTGGTGCCGCGAACCCCGGGCCAGCCAACACGTTTTGATCCGTCATTGCCCTGCGTGGCAACAATGCTTTGACCATCAATATCCAGTTCAACCTTGTCCGCGCCCCCAAGTTGAACGACACGCACAATCAAATCAAATTTCATGGCCCGACTTCCAGGTACAAAAAAAGCGTCGCGTATGACTGCGGCCCGCTGAAACTGCG
This sequence comes from uncultured beta proteobacterium, assembly GCA_963750815.1. GTDB lineage: Bacteria > Pseudomonadota > Gammaproteobacteria > Burkholderiales > Burkholderiaceae_C > Rhodoferax. The sequence continues at coordinate 1,490,083 of CAVVRS010000002.1, read as the reverse complement.
CCAGATCTGCGGCCGAACCCGCCGCCGCGCCGTCCGGTCCGGGTCGCGGCATCCAGGTCGCTTTGGAAGTGTCAACAAAAGGTGCAAGACTTTTTTGAAATGTGTCATCCATAAGGCCACCGGGTGCAAACACCTGTGCGAAGTCATTGGCCTGCACGTCCTGCGCAGCGCCACGTGTGAACGGGTAACGGCCGGAAATTACCGCCGCACAAGTCTGACCAACACCGCCTTTAACACTTGCACTGGCGCTGCTGCGGGTGCTGCCGGCGATTTGCTGCGCTGCCTGGCCTACCAGCGCCTCCAGCACAGCGCGCACAGGTTGCGGCATGCGCGCAGCTTCACCGCGCAAGCGGTTCTCGGCGTCCTGGGTGCGCGGAATGCTGCCGCCACGCAAAGCACTTTCAGCGGCAACCAGACTGGCCAGGTAATCTTCCAGAACCTTGCCAAGTGCGTCGATTGGTGCCGTTCCAGGGGCTCCCCTGGTCAACGCATGCAGCGGTGCGAACGGCCCCTGCACCATCATTTCGATCTTGTCATCGATTCCGGATGGTGCATTGGCACCGCCCAGCCCCAAGCCTGCTGCGCTGGTCATCTCCTGTTTCAACCGACCGAGTTTGTCCATCGCCTGGTCAACACGGGTTGCCGCACCACCGTCGGTGCGAATCAACGTGGTTTCGCGCGCAGCCGCACGTGTCAGCAACAACAGCGGTGAATCGGCGCTGGCCAGGACCCGTGTTACCTGGATGGTCTCCGTCAAACCACTACGCGAAATCAAACGTACGTCAGCGAGGTATTCCTGCCAGATCCTTGCGTACTCGGTTAAATAGAGGCGCGAAATTTGCTGCGATTGCTGCAACAACTCGGCCGGGTTGGGTATCGCTGGCCTGGTTGACGAAGTCGTTCGACCAAGTACCCAGCCGTCTTCCAGTCCGATGTCGGCGAGAGCAACCGCCAGTTCTTTCTGAAACAGGGGGTAGCCCCGAACCGAATACAAACCGGGAATACCCACGTTCAAAGGCTGCTTGCTGGCTCGCACCAACACGTTGGGGGCCTCAGCCCCGGCCACGCCCGCAATGGTGAATTCCGGTGGCTCCGGACCCAGCAATCGGGCCTTGATGCGGCTGTAGGTGCGTTGGGCGGGCGGCTGCTGATTGAGGACTTCCCGCGCATTCCTGACCAGTTCCTGATTCACCGGGAACGGCGAGATCACGACCCGATCCCGCATTAAAGCGTCCAGATGTTCGTCAAGCTGCTTGCGTTGCTCAAGCGTAGTGGTCGGCTTCGAACGGTCCCAGTCTGCCCGTATCCACAGTTTCAGGGCGTCCGCATCAAATCGCCCGGCACCGGCGAGCATCAGATAGGCCTTCAGGGCCTGGTACAGATAATCTCCATTGCCCTGCGGTGCGTTGCGCAGCAGATTTTCAATCCGAATGGCCAGACGCGGCAAAAAGGCTTCGTCGAGAAGCCGTGTGTAGACCACCTGACCGGCTGCGTCAAGCTTGTTACCCTGGTAAAGCCCCTGGCGATAGCTCCAGGGTACGTGGTTGAAATCAAACTGGCCACTCCAGGCGACTTCACGTGCCTGGTTAAGCAGCGGCAATAGCTGGGTAGCATCTTCGTCTGCTCTGGCTGGAACCGCCTCGACGCTGGTTCGCAACAGCTGGGCCTTGTCCGCCACTTCACCAACGTAGCGGGCGTTATTTCCGTAACTCACCCAGGGCGACCAGGCGACGTTGGCGAGGATGAAGAACAGTCCGCAGGCGGCCATACCAATCCGGCGCAGCCATTGCATGCGCCGCTCGGCGCTCAAATTGCGTCCAGCAATGAAATGCTCGGGGAAAACAACCTGTTGAAGCAAGTCCTGCAAGAAGAAACTTTTCCCTGAACCGCGTGATGACTCGGCGCCCGAGACCTTGGCAGGCACCCTGAAAGTACGTTGCATGGCCCCCAGAACGCGGTCAAACGGCGTACCTTCCTGGGTACCCGAGGTGAAATAGACGCCGCGAAGCAGCGGTTGTTCATTGAATTTTGACTCACTGAATACGGCGGCCAGCAGACGCCCCAGCACCTCGCGCAAACCGGCCAGTTGCTGCGGCAGGGCATAGGCCAAAGCCCGGCGCGAAAGATCGGGCTCGGTCAGAAGCCGTTCATGCATTCCGTCATTCAGACGCTGGTAAAGAAGATCAAACTCCTGATTGAAGACTTCGCGCACGTTAATGGCCGCTGCAGCCTTCGGGTCATAAGGCACGGTAAAACCCCACACTTGGGCCCGGTCCTCTCGCGTAAAGTTGAGAAAATATTCAAGAAAGCCAGACAACAGATCGGTTTTGGTGACCAGAACATAGACAGGAAACTGAACGCCCAGACCATCCCGCAATTCGGCCAGCCGGGCCTTGAGTGTGGCGGCGTGGACCTCGCGCTCCTGCGCCGTCATTTGCAACAAATCAGACACTGACAAGGTCAACAGAACACCGTTGAGCGGCTGACGCGGACGAAAACGCTTGAGCAGGCTCATAAAGCCTTGCCACTCGGCCTTGTCAACGGCCTCGTTGCTTTCCTGCGTGGTGTAGCGTCCGGCTGTGTCAATCAGTACCGCCTCATTGGTAAACCACCAATCACAATTGCGGGTACCGCCGACACCACGGATCGCTGCCTTGCCAAACTGTTCGGCCAATGGAAACGTCAGGCCGGCATTGACAAGCGCTGTGGTTTTGCCAGAACCGGGGGCACCGATGAATGCGTACCACGGCAATTGATAGACATACTGTTTGGACAAGCCGGACAACACCCCGCCTTTTTCATTGGCCGAGAACCGGGTCTTTTTCAATACTTCGGCTGCGTCCTTGAACCTGCGGTTGAGTTCTGCAACTTCCTCGCTACCCACGGCTGCTCCGTCACCCGGCTTGGCCGCCTGCATTTTTGTCAATTGACTCAGCAATGCGCCGTTGACATTGCGTTCACGCCACCAACCAATCAGTCGCTTGACCAGCCACAGCAACCAGATCGCGGCAATCACGCACCAGCGCACCCACTCCGGTCCCAGCGGTTGCCACTGAGCAGTCGACAGCGACACCGCGAACAACGGCCCGACAAACCAGATGGCGAGCGACAAAAGAATAAGCAGCAACAATACAAGCGTTGTGCGATTGATGAGTCTGCCGAAAAAAATGCGGATGGAACTGAACACAGGCCGTACTCCTACTGTTTGCCCGAAGTGGCAGTGTTGAGTTCGCGGTCGCGCTCTTGCGGCGACAAAAGCAGGGTGACTTCTACTCGGCGATTGCGTGAGCGATTTTCAGCGCTGTCATTGGCCACCAGCGGATCGCTATCGGCGCGTCCCTCCGAACGGGTCCTGTTTCTGACGGTCAGCCGCTCATCGACGATCCGTCTCACCACGTCGGCGCGTGCCTGTGAAAGTTCGTAGTTGGACGGAAACCGCATGGTTCGGATCGGCACGTTATCGGTGTAACCCGTAACCAGCACCGCACCGGGAACTGTGTTCAATGCATCCGACACGCGGGACAACACCGGCACGTAACGCGACTTGACGTCGGTTGAGCCAGAACCAAACAACCCGTCGCCACGCAACGTGATCACGCTGCGATCCGCATCGTCACGGACGGTAACAAGTCCTTCACGAATCTCAGGCTCCAGGAACTGTGCAAAACGGTTGACCGGTGCCGGCTTGGCAATCGCTGCCTGTGCCTTGGGCAATCGAATGCCGACGATGGCACTGAACACCTCGCTGGATTTGCCGGCCAAGACAAACGAATAAATGAAAAAAATGACCGCCAGCAACAGGACAGTCGCCCCAACCGTGATCCAGAGTGGCAAAAACCCCCATTTCGCCTTGCCATCGGACTGGGCACCACGCCAGTGCTGGGATAACCCTTTGCCGTATTCGCCACGTGCAGTGGTGATAATTTCAACCAGACGGCGGCGCAAGGTATCAAGTTGCGTACGTCCATTGTCCACAACGCCAAAGCGACCTTCAAAACCCAGCGCAATACACACCGCCATCATCTCGATAAGAGCAAGGTGTTTTTTTGGATCCTGAACCAGCCGCGCGAGAACCTGAAAAAACTTTTCCCCGCCCCATGTCTCATTGTGAAAGGTCACCAGCAAGCTATGACGTGACCATGCACCGCCACCACCCCATGGCGTTTTGGCGGCGGTTTCGTCCAGCGCAGTACACAGCGCATAGCGAGCACCAATCACCGTTTCCGGTGGAACCAGAGCTTCACGTGCGCGTCTTTCGAAAAGCTGTACCTGCTCGACCAGATAGTTGCGCAACTGGGCCGGATCCGGATGAAGCGCCATGACACGAATCTGCGGAATCATGTTAAGCAGGGGATTCGCTGCAACGGCCAACGGGTTGGCACCGCTCAGAATTTCAGGTAAATCAGCCGCCACCGCCGGCCCGAGTGCCACGCCCGGTGACAGAGGTTTTGCCGACGACGGCACAACGCCAGAATCAGGCAGGGCTGGAGTAGGTTGAGCCGCAAACAATGCAAAAGGGTCAAGATTGCCCGGGGGATTGGCTGGAGTGCTCATGTTCGGATGGCCCAGAGTTCAAGTTTCAAGCCAGGAAAATCACCCGCGATGTGCATTGCCAGACCGCCGGAGCGCTCCAGCCCGCGCCAGAACTCACTGCTTGTGTCAAGTTCAAAATAGTTGTTGCCAGCATGATATGGAATCTGCCGTGGTGCCACTGGCAATGGACGCAAACCGACGCCAGGAAGATGCAAGTTGACCAAGTCGCGAATTCTTTCAACCGGACCAATCTTCACTTGCGATGGAAACTGTTTACGGACCTGCTCACCCGGCATGTCAGCCGCAACCGCCAGCACAAAGGTGGCTGTTTTGATGAGTTCAGGGTTGGCAATTACAGCCACGCGCACCCCGTAAGCGCGCTCCATCAGTTCGATCTGGAATGCGTTTTGTTCGAGCACCATCGACAGTGAACGCCGCAAATCTGCCATCAATGGCAAAAAACAGGAGGCCAGCGCATCGTGGTTGTAGACCGGATAGTCACCGGGACGGCGCGTATCACGAGTAAACGTCGTGATGTCGCCCGCCAGCGCCAACAGTTCGGCATACAGCCGTTCCGGATGAAGGGTTCGCAATTGTGAGAGGTGAGCCACCAGGGGTTCGTAACGATTGACCAGTTGCAGCATGAGAAAGTCGGCCACCTCGGACACGCCGCCGCGTCCCGGCGCAGAGAGCCGCGCCGCCAGAGCCTCACCACGATGGTGCAGCAGACCCACCAACTCACGCAGAAATCCACCAATGAGCGGACTCTCATGGATCACGACGACAGGTGGAATATGGTTCTCATCGAGTGCCACAGACAAATCATTTCGACGCTCGGTGACCTGGCATACACCAATCGTCATCCAGCCTTCGGGCACCTCATCTTCAGGCAGCAGACGCAGGCGCAAATGTGCGGTCTGAATCGGCGCAGGGTCGCCTCCCACCGAATTCTGATCGGGCGAGTCTTCTTCGGACACACGGTAACGCGCCAGGGATCGACCATCATCATCAAAAGAAACCTCTTCGCTGCCCTGCCGATAGACCGGCAGGCACAGCATGATGCGCTTCGACTTCACAGTTTCAGAGATGTTCACCACGCTGGGTGAATCGTTTGCACCGGGAAACGCAAAAGGCGTACCGTCTGGCATCACCCCAGACGCACTGGCGATCGCAACCTTGCCTATAGCCAGAGAGGCCGTGTCAATCACCAGCGAATGAAAGCCCCAATAGTGGCCTTCAGCGCATAACACCAACTGACGAAGCGCAAACTCATGATGGCGCTGCGACTGCTGAAAATGCTGTGGCCGAAGGAACATGCCCTCCGACCACACGACGCGACTGCGATCACTCATTGTTTACCCTTATCCAAACTAAAAGGTCTTGAGGACTTCCACATTGCCTTCCACCGCCTTTTTGTAATTCTCCGCCTTGGTCTTGAGGTCCGCAGCGACTTTCGTGTACTTGGCCATGGCGGCCGCGACTTTGGGAACGCCTTCGGCGATGGCCGCCACAAGACCCGGCAAATTGCCATCCGACGCCGCATGTGCACCGTCGGTCAGAGTCTTGCTGGCATCAATCACATCGGCCTTGGCCTCTTCAAGCATTTTGCGGACTTCTTCATAGTCTTTGCGCGCCTGATTGGCCGACTTGATATTGTCATCCAAAAGTCCTGACGCCTTTTGCATTTTCTCGCTTGCAGTGTCCACAAACGACTTGGTGTCTTCGATCGACTTGGCGAGTGCATCCGTTACAGCCACAGCTAACTCCTTTGCGCACTGTCTGCGCCCAGTTCGGTACCCGCCAGGGCAAGATGGGTTCTGGCCAGCACCGGTTTGAGGGCGGCGCTGGCTGTTTCATGGCGCGTGCCAAGCACCTTGGTGGCGGCGACGAACTGTTTTGCGTGCAAATTCAGCAGCATGCAATGGGCTGCCGCGCTGCGCTCCGGTCCGCTCTCTATGCGCTGAGTAACCCTTGGCAAGGGCACATCAGCCGCAGCCACGCGAAGCCCGACAAGGACACGACACAAGGCCTCCTCGCGCTCGGGGTTGTCAGTCGCCGCCAGCGCCTTGCCAAGCTCGGCAGCGGCGCTGCGTGCCGACTCTCCCAGCGTAGACAAAGCGATCAGTGCAGCGCGCCAGTGCTCGGGTTCGGTGGCCGAACTGGCAATTCGCGCCAGTGCCGCCGTTGCCGCACCGTTGGGTTTCATCTGCGCCAGCGCCGTGTAGCCCGCAATACCCGTTGGAACCACGGCCGCAGACGGCAGGATGCGCATCAGATACTGCTCGACTGCTCGTTGATTGTCAGCCGAGTCACCGGTGCTTTTTGCCAATGCCGCCAACGCCTCGGTAGTCCAGCGCTCGGCTGGGGTGGCAGCCACCAGTTGGGTGATGGCGCTCGCCGCAGGCTTGGCCACCAGCGACAGCGCACTCAGGGCTATTTGCCGGGCGCCGGGTTCGCTGTGCACTAACAATGCACTCAAACCCGTGAAGGCAGAAACCGGAATGGTTTTCAAACGAAACAAGGCATGCGCTGCGAAGATTCGAACCGGAGCAGCATGCTTGGCATCCAACAGTGCACTCAGCAATTCATACGCCGAAGCATTCATCGCGGCGGGATTAACACTGCCCAGAGCTACCGCTACCAGGTGCAGCATGGTGGCATCGTCATTGGCCATCTGGGCGCAGCGCACAATCTCGTCCACACAGTCATCCACCGGCGCACCAACCTGCGCACACATGGCCAGCGCCAGCAGACGCGGCTGCGCATCCGCCATCAGCAAGCGCTCGCGCAACAACTCGGCTGGCCAGATTTTGGGGCCACTGGCTGAACTGCTTGCTTGCGCGCCTGAGGTGTGAGATTCGGTCATGACAAATCAAACCATGTTGCCGACACCGGGCGCATACAACGGCGAGATCACCGACAGCGCCGTCACCGGACCCAGGACATTGACCATGCCAACCACATTGACAATGCCGGCAAAATTGATGGTAGTCGCCGCAATCGAGACGCTGGCGGCACTGCTGATCACCACGGCACCGGTTGCTGAAATAGTGATGGCAGCACCCGAACTCAGGGTCATCGCCAGACCAGCGGTCACACCGACCGTGGCACCCGCCGTTACCGAGTACGCAGCACCCACGGTCGTTGACATGAGTCCGCCCACCGACAGCGAATCCTTGCCGCCCACCGTCACGTCACGCGCGGCACCAATGTTTTCGGTTTGCTTTAAAGCGATGGTGGTGTCGTCGGTGCCCATCACTGTGGCCTTACGCGCAAAACAGGTTTCTGAATACCCTTTGCCCGCCGTCACGGAATAGTTGATGCCGGCAGAGTAGGAGGCATTGGCACCGCAGGCAGTGACGTCATCGCTGAAAACCGTGGTGCTGCGTGCCTTGCCCACCTTCTGTGTCTGGTCTGCACCGACCTGAACGGTTTGCGCGCCACCCACCGACAGCGCTTGAGCGCTGCCGACATCCAGACTGTGGGCACCGGTAACGGATTCCGTCATAGCCCCACTCACGGTCAAACTCCGTGCTCCGCCCACACTCACGGTTTGCGCCGCTCCTACGGTCACATTCTGATTGACGCCAACCTTCGTATCCTGATTCAGGCTGATCTGATTACTTTGATTGCTCTGGATAACGTGTCGGTCATCGTGCACCACAAACCGGTCATCGTCATTACCGATACGCGTACGCCTGTCATGACCCACCACGCGCGACTCATTCGCCTCCACTACCGTGTCCAGATTGCGCTGCGCATGAACATACAGTTGCTCTTCGCCCTTGCAGTCCTCCATCCTTATTTCGTTGAAATCACTGGGACCCCCACCCTTGGTGGAGTGCGATTTGATGCCACTGGCAGTTTTGTTTTTCGGCAGCCCATAGGGCGGCATCTGATCGGCGTTGTAAACACGGCCAGTAATTACTGGATAATCGGGGTCGCCCCCAATGAAGTCAACAATGACCTCTTGCCCCATACGCGGGATGTGGATAAATCCCCATTTTTCCCCGGCCCAAGGCTGGCTAACCCGAATCCAGCAACTGCTGTTTTCGTCATTGTTACCATAACGATCCCAAAAAAACTGCACTTTTACCCGTCCGAATTCGTCGGTATATATCTCGTCCCCGGCAGCCCCAACCACCACCGCCGTCTGCGGACCATTTGTCAGGGGTTTGGGTGTCACCAATTGCGGGCGATAGGGTACCGAAGTAGGCTGGGAAGTCACCAAAATGTGCCAGTCGGCGTCACCCTCGCCGCCACCTCCAGCGGACTTACGCGCGTTATCCCGGAAATAGTAGGTGGCTCCGACGCTGAGGTATTCGCGGTTCTGGTCAGCCCGGACACTACGCTCCAGATTGAACAAGTACCCCGGCGCCATGGTTCGTACACTTGTCTTCCCTTCGGTCCGTTCATGCTCTGCTTCCAGCGATTCCAGTCGAACCCCTGAATAGTTTTCACCATCGCCGAAATCTACATATCCACCCGGCCAGATGTAACGCTCCCAGGAATCATGGGAGTGTCCCATAGGGTTATTGCGTCGGGTCTTGAGGTCAGCGCGCGGATTTTCAAAGTCGTAATCGTCGGTGATGTACTCACCAGAATTCACTTCCTCGAGAACCTGCCAGGTGCTGAAATGTTCTTCGTCCGCAACTTTTGCCGCCCCTACGCCGTAATGTTTTATGTGTGACCTGCCAGGCAGGGGCGCATGGCAACTAATGTCATCGACAAGAACCAGCGTATGACTGCCTTCGGCGTGTTCAAAATAAAAATAGATACCTTCATGCTCCATGAGTCGCATGACAAAATTCAGATCGGTTTCCTGGTATTGAACGCAGTATTCCCACTCACGATATGATTTTTTCAACTTGCCAGTGGTCAACGGAAAACCATATTTCTCCAATACCTCGGAAATAATGTCAGGTACTTTTTTAAACTGAAAAATCTTGCAGTCGCTGCGTCGACTTGCAAGCCACAGCCAAGGACGCAACTTGGCGGTGAATAATTGGTAATCACCTTCGCGACCTCCCCCGCCAAATCGTGTGCAAATGCCATTGAAGTGTCGTACTCCCATGCCTCCTTCGGTCTCAACCTTCAGCGTTACGTCCTTCCCAAGCATCGCCTTTGCGCTCAAGCTGGTCTGCTTGCTGTGAAAAACCACGTCATATTCAAAAAGACTCGACAAGGCCTCGGTTCCGGTCATCTGACGGAACCACATGGCCTCTCCCAAGGGCGTCACAACATCAACAAGTCGTTCCATAGGGCTACATCATCCAATAGTTGCAATATTCAGTCAAAGCCATATTGAAAATCACCGTCAGCAACATCGATAGCAACATTTCCGAACGGTTTGCCCTCAATAGTACGTTTCAGATACTCCTCTGAAAGTTTTGGCAGGATGGTGTTGGTCAAAATCGCATCAATCATTCGGCCGCCGCTTTCAAGCTCGGTGCAACGCGAAGAAATGAGCTTGACCACGTCGTCGGAATAGCCAAATACAGCCTTGTGATTTTCAGCTATTCGCTTTTTGATCCGGTTGAGTTGCAAGCGGATGATGTTGCCCAGCATTTCGTCACTCAAGGGGTAATAGGGGATCACCTGCAGACGGCCCAGCAAGGCGGCCGGGAACACCTTGAGCAAGGGTTCACGCAATGCTCTGGCAATGTCCTCTGGCTCGGGCATCAATTCCGGGTCTCGCGTCATGCTCATCACCAGATCGCTACCAGCATTGCTGGTCAGGATGATCACTGTGTTCTTGAAATTGATCAGGCGTCCTTCACCATCTTCCATAATGCCTTTGTCGAACACCTGAAAGAATATTTCATGAACGTCGGAGTGTGCCTTTTCGATTTCGTCAAGCAAAACCACGCTGTAGGGTTTGCGGCGCACAGCTTCTGTTAACACACCGCCTTCGCCATAGCCCACGTAGCCCGGTGGGGCACCTTTCAGGGTAGAAACCGTGTGCGCTTCCTGAAACTCGCTCATATTGATGGTGATCATGTTTTGTTCACCACCATAGAGGGTCTCGGCCAGAGTCAAAGCGGTTTCGGTCTTGCCAACGCCCGAGGGACCCACCAGCATAAACACGCCAATCGGTTTATTCGGGTTATCGAGTCGGGCACGACTGGTTTGAATGCGCTTGGCGATCAGGTCCAGGCCATGGCGCTGCCCAATCACTCGCTGATTGAGCGTATCAGCGATATGCAATATGGCTTCTACCTCGTTTTTGACCATTCGACCGACCGGGATTCCGGTCCAGTCCGCTACCACCGAGGCGACCGCCTGGGCATCAACCGCTGGCAGGATGAGAGGCGCATCTCCTTGCATGACCGCCAGCTTGCGCTGCAGTTCTCCCAGGTCTTTAAGCATCGCGGCGCGCGCTTCATCGCCCAACGGCACAGCAGTATCCACTTTGCCATCGCCAGTCCCACGCAATTTGCCGCGAACGTCAAGGACCTGCGCCACCAGTTCTTTCTCATCTTTCCAGCGAAGTTCGAGAAGCCCGAGAATCTCCGACGCAATGCCACGCTTGGCCTGCGCCTCATTCAGGCGTTCTCCTATGTGAATGCCAACTGCAGCCTCACGCTCGATAATGCCGATCTCGACATCAAGCATTTCAATGCGCCGTTGCACATCCTCGACCTCGGGCGGCGTCGCATGCTGGCTCACGGCAACACGAGCACAGCTTGTATCGAGCAGGCTGACCGCCTTGTCTGGCAGCTGCCGCGCCGGAATGTAGCGATGCGACAGGCTGACCGCTGATGCAATAGCCTCGTCCAGCAGCAACACCTTGTGGTGTTTTTCAAGCACGGTGGCGACGCCACGCAGCATGGCGATGGCCTTGGCTTCGTCTGGCTCAGGAATTTGCACCACCTGAAAGCGCCGCGTCAATGCTGGGTCTTTTTCAATGTATTTTTTGTATTCAGCCCAAGTAGTTGCCCCTATCGTGCGTAAAGTTCCGCGCGCCAGTGCGGGTTTGAGCAGGTTGGCAGCGTCACCGGTTCCTGCGGCGCCGCCAGCTCCGACCAAGGTGTGAACTTCATCTACAAAAAGAATGATGGGTTTGGGACTCGCCTGGACTTCATCGATGACTTGACGAAGACGCTGTTCAAACTCACCCTTCATACTGGCACCGGCCTGCAGCAACCCAATGTCAAGAGTGAGGAGCGATACATCGCGCAACTGCGGTGGTACGTCACCTTTGGCGAGGCGCAAAGCAAAGCCTTCCACGACGGCCGTTTTCCCGACGCCGGCCTCACCCGTCAGGATCGGATTGTTCTGGCGGCGACGCATCAGAATATCAACGATTTGGCGAATTTCTTCATCACGACCCGTAACTGGATCAATTTCTCCCTTACGGGCCTTTTCGGTTAGGTCAACTGCATACTTCTTCAAAGCTTCCTGCTTGCCCAACTGCGCCGGCGCCATAGCTGAACTGGCTTCGCCGGGTTCCCCTCCGAGACCCGTTCCATCGCTTGCAGAAAGACCCTCTTCGGGGGAACCTTTGACAAGGTCGGGCAGTTGGTCGGATATTGCATCAATGCCGAGTTTCTCGAATTCGCGAGAAATGCTGTACAGAATGTTGCGCAGACCTTGTGTCTTGACCAGGCCTACCAGGATGTAGCCGCTACGCACCTGAACATCACCATACTTCAGTGTGCCGTATACCCAGGCACGTTCTACCGCATCCTCAATATGCGCAGACAAATCAGAGATAGCAGTAGCTCCCCGGGGCAACCGGTCCAGCGCCTTCGTGAGATCGGCTGCCAACTTGGAGGCATCCAGATCAAAGTGGCGCACGATGCGATGCAGGTCACTGTCATTGGTACTCAAAATTTGGTGCAGCCAGTGCACCAGTTCAACGTAGGGATTTCCACGCAGCTTGCAAAACACTGTTGCGCCTTCGATAGCTTTGTAGAGTAGAGGATTGAGTTTGCCGAACAAAGCGGCACGGCTGATTTCAGACACGGCATTTCTCCTTTTCTTGATCATGACCACGATTGGCTCGCAAAGCGCCACCAAGACGCTCCATGTCGAGCAACACATCATCAGCATCTTTATCGCGTTTGCCTTGCGGCATGCCAAGCCAACTGGTCCACCCCAGTTGGCCATACATGCCCAATTGCGCAGCTGGCACCTGGTCGCGCTTGAGCAGCAGCCGGGCGTCCCAAGCGAACTCAAGACCGAAGTAATTTCGTACCCAGTCACGCACCTGCAAAAATCGCACGCCACCAGGTAAATAACGCTCAAATTCATTCAACGACATCGCGCCCAACTGCAAGCGAAACTTGTGTTGGACGTCCGGCACGCGGGCGCCAGCAATAGCGCCGAGTCCAAGACGTGACGAGGCAGAACCCAACTCAATCCGCCGCTCTGATTTTCCTCCCGTCAATACGACCGATGTCAAACATGTGCGATCTTCAACGGCCAGCGTCAACCATTGAAGACAATACTCTTTTAACACCACGGGAACACGCAGGAGTGCCGCCAGCGGCCGTATCAACCCTTCCGCATTGCGGGTCAGACGGACCAAGTGACCAGCGTGGCGCAATTTCAGGTGATCAGGCACGGAATCCCGATCCTGCAACGATGGCTGACCCAGTCCCACCAAACTTCGGGCGTATCGTCCAAAGGAATTGCGCGCAGTCTGATCAAGACTGATAACAGCCTGACAGTTGGCCCATGCCCGATAAAACAGCAGAATCATGCGATGCTGAAAAATATCACAAAAGCGCGCGATCGTTTCGTCTTTACCGTGCAGTATGCGTTCCTGAACATACTCGGTCAGATGCTGCGGCAGTGCTCCATTCGGTCCAAACAGGCCAAAATGATGAACCGAGAGTCTACCCAGGCCGTAGGCAGCGACACCTGGTTTGTATTCATGCAACGCGGCCGGTGCAAATATCAGCGAAGGATGCTGTGTGAGTCGCAACGGCTCGTCCCGAGGCCTTGCGGCGCGCCCCAGGGGCACCGAACCTGCTATTGCCGCGTCGACTTGCCGCAAGGCGTAATAAAAATCAAATTGTGTCGCGTCCGCAGCCATACCTGAAAAAAGGCGGGCAAGCCTATCTTGGGAGGGTGCTACAGGCGATGCCATTTTCGCATCCATGGTTATGCAGACGGACGCCGTCCGATCCGCGGGCGCCAGTTAGCTATCGGACCACGCTGGATGCTGCGCAAGCCAAACTCCGTGAACGAGTTTACGCCAACGTGCCTCACAAAAAATTGCTCGAGAACGGCTCCAAGCATCCAGGGGCTGACACCCGCCAGCGGAATTTCATCCAGCAAAAGATCAAGCTGGACGCCCCGGCCAAAAACAATGGGGCCGCGGCCTGGTACACGGCGGTTCACATCTGTAACCGCCAATTTTTGAATGGCGCCAATTTGGGCATCAGCGCCTGCTGCCCCCAAACGAGCGTATAGGGTCAAAAGTTCACGCAACGCGCTGGCGCCCTGTTCTGAATCCAGATCAGTCAGCGTCAGATAGTTCAGACTCAAATGAGAAATCAGGCGCCAGGTGATTTCACGTTCAGCAAGAGCAGGTGTGGGCCGCGTCGGACCGGCCACAAAGCGAATTTCGTCAACCGGTGCAGAGGCAAGCAAAGTCAGGTCAGATCCAGCGTTGCCCAATGGCGTCAGAAGAGACAGGTCGCGATTGGTGCATAGAGTTTCGACCGTGATCTGTCGCAAATCCGACGCATAGGGCGCTTCGTTGGCATCCACCAATGACACAAAGCATTCGCTGCCTATGTAACCGGTACGCGGGCCATTGCGTCGGGCTTTTTCAGACAGCAATCGCTGCTCTCTTCTAACTGAAAAATAGGCACTGGCGCCTCGGCGATCAGTATCAGCGGCGGCATAAAACGGGTGAAAAAGTATTTCCCGATCCGAGTCATTTTGATGTCCAGTGACACGTGAAATGCTGTGAATTTCAAAATCCAGCGGGCGACCACGGTCCATGACGGCATGGTATTCGTAGCGGTTGGTAGTAACTGGGATGCGGTCTGACCGCCTGGGAAACAGATTGACAATCGGTGCGCAGTGCAACAAAAAATTGCTGGCGTCGACGACCGTTTCGAGTGCAACATTACCTGCTTTTAGCAACACAACGACCTCGAACCGGTTTCCCGTAATCCGTTTCAATGATTGCTGCAACCCATTGACTGAAAGAAATCTGAACCGCTCAGGAAAGGAAAAGTATTCGTGCAGCAAACGATGTCCATCGAATGCCCCTGAATCGAGCGGAAGCAAGGCCTGATCCGCAGCGAAGCTTTCACAGACTAGCGCATCGGCCTGGTAAGGTATCAATTCTCGGATGGGCAATCCGCCAGCATGCACCAGTAAACCCAGGCATTGGGTGTGAATAAGTTCCTGAAGTTTTGAGGCAATATCTGGTGCCCCGGCAACATAGAGTGTTAACGTGTCAAGGCTAAGTGATGCAATATCCAGCTGGCCTGTTGTCTCAAATAACAGGCGAATCGCGCCACGAATGGGCGCACCCCATCGGAATCCAACAACGGGTAAATCAGGTGGGGCAGCCGTCAACCGGGCTTCGACAAGCCGCAAAGGCCAGAGCGTCAAGTCATGCGCGGTGCGAAATTCGCACGCAGTTTGCTCATGTGCTGGCAAACGCGCTCGCAGGCGCGAATGTCGAGGCAGCACATAACCTTCTGGCGAACCGCCCTGCGACTTCGACGGTTCAAACCGTGCAACACCCATGGCAGGTGTGGGTGCCAGATATCCTGGATAAACCAGGTCAAGAAGTCGTTGGGAAAACCGGGGAAACTCCGCATCCATCTTGAGCTGGACGCGCGCCGACATGAAGGCAAACCCTTCCATGAGACGCTCGACATAGGGGTCTGCTACCTCAAGCCCGCGCATACCGAGCCGGGCGGCAACCTTCGGAAACTGCTCCGCAAATTCGGCCCCCTGCTCGCGCACATAGGCCAACTCACGGTTGTAGTAATCAAGCATTCGGGGGTCCATGTCAGCCCCCTCCAGTTGCCAACTGGTCCGTCAATTTCATATACCCCGTCTCCAGATCCAGTTCAGAACGAAGCAACAGTTCAACCGGAAAAGGTATTGACCAAAGTTCACCACGCAATTCAAATTGCAAAAGATTGTGATGTCCCAGTGGATCCGAAGGAACAACCGCTTTCACACTAAGGGAATCCGGAAGAATTCTGGGTTCGAAGACGAGTATTGCGTCATGAATTTGCCGCTCAAGATCACGCCAATCCACACCAGAAAAATTTTTTCCGGACAAAACTGGAATACCGAAGTTAAGCACAGAACTTCTAACTTCCGGGTAATGCTCCAGTTGGCCACTGGTGTGGTGGGCTGTGGTGTTGAGCAACCAAATCAGGTCGCGCAACACGGTCCGTTTGAGTCGACCCTTCGATACTACAGAGTTTTGCAGTGTTTCCTGAAGTTGCTCGGGCTCATCGTCGGTCAGGCGGTCAAGCAAAGCAGGTTGAAGTCGATCACTCTCGGATCGAAGAATTGTTCGATCTTCCATCAAAGATGCTCAGCAGACAGCACTAATTTGACAGACATAATCTGGTCACCGATCCAGCTCAATCCGTCACGCGAACAGATGACATAGTTTGAGGTGGCGTCATGATGATGTCGCGCGTGTCAAGAATGGGATGCTCACCAACATCAGACATCCAGACGCGCTGGCCGAGACCAACCCACTCGTCAGGCCCACGCTCAAGCCATTCTGTCACACGGCTTTGCATCAGCAGGTCAGCGTTTTCCCAAACGGCGGCAGTCGTCTCGGGGTAGCGAGTGGGGATCAAAATAGGAACACGCCCTTCATTGGGCAAAAGAAGTTCCGCCGGCGCCCAGACAAGGTCACGCAGATCCACCGGAGCTTCAACCCTGATGGCTGAAAAAGACTCAAACGGAAGCCAGAAATACTGGCCATTGGCAAACACTTCACAGACTGGACCCAGACGACAATCGCCATCGGTTATCCATTCGCAAGACACGCCGTCAACTGAACAGACAACAGGCACGGCGGCTTCCATGGCTTGCGTCCGCAAGTCACTTGCATGTGGCGCATCATCAAGCCCGTCGTGGCGAAGGGCTTCAATCAGCAACCCGATCCATGGCGGAGGCGTTCCCATGACTTGTGGATTGCGCTTGCCGGCGAAAACCTCGGCACGAAACATTTCACATTTAATGGCCTCGCGGTACATCTGGGCCATAGGAAGTGCATGGGCGTCAAGCTGCGCACTCAACTGCAATTGACCCAAGGCACGCTGCCAGTTGCCCAGTATACAAAGCAGTTGAAACAGATGTATTCGCAACTTGGCTGAACTGGCGTCGCGCTTAATGTGCAACTGGAGCTCTTGAAGCTGATGCGCTAGTGATGCGTGTGCGTTTTCCATCCACGGTATTCCAAACTGCCCTGTGGCGCTAGCGAAGATTTGGCAGCGCGAGCGTGCGAACGCCAAATCTCGACCTTGACAAAAACCATCTCGGGCAAGTGCCTATGGCCCCTACCCCCCAGCCGAACTATTTGTTTTCCTTCTGATCCCACTTTGCGGTTGATATCGCACCTCTCCCACCGGTCGCGAGTTGGACGTAATAGTCGGTCTGGATCTTTTCAAATGCCAGACGTACCGATACATTCGGAATTTCGTTTTGGGAGCCCGAAAAATTGACTGAAGTCACCAGCACCTTTTCCATGGTAATTTCAATGTAATTCCAGCTTACTGTTCCCTCCATTTTTGTCGCGTGCAGTTCAACCTTGTCGTAGGTCTTATTCCCTGCACAACCGGCCATCAGCGCCGGAATCGCTTTTTCCAGTTGGCAGTTGACGGTGAAATCATCGTAAGACACACTGCCGACCCCGCCACCGCCGCCATATCCGGAAGAATTCGAGTGACTCAAGCCCTCAGAATAGTGAGTCACATCGATCCACTCCTTGTGGTTTGATTCAACGCATTCCCCTTTGATACCCGAAATTCTTAAGAACAGATTCCCAGCCATGACTTTCTCCTAAAAATAGAAACAGAAAAAACAATCACCCTACCCAGCCAAAACCCTAAAACAACAGTCAAAAAACTCTTATTGCTTTTTGACCACTCCAACGCGTGCCTACTTGCTACTTGGCGGCGCCAGCCTTCGTGGATGGCAGCCTGGAAACCAGCCGCAGGGATACGGTCAGCCCTTCAAGCTGATAATGCGGCCGCAGAAAAAACTTGGAGGTGTAATAGCCAGGGTTGCCCTCGACCTCTTCTACCACCACCTCGGCTGCCGCAAGGGGTCGACGCGCCTTGGTTTCCTGGGTTGAATTCTCAGGGTCACCATCCACGTAATTCATGATCCAGGAATTGAGCCACTTCTGCATATCTGCGCGTTCCTGGAATGAGCCGATTTTGTCCCGCACGATGCACTTCAGATAATGCGCAAAGCGGCAGCAAGCAAACATATAGGGCAGTCGAGCTGCCAGATTGGCATTGGCTGTGGCGTCAGCGTCATAGTATTCAGCCGGCTTATTCAGAGACTGCGCGCCAATAAATGCGGCCAGATCGGTATTCTTTCGATGAACCAGCGGCATAAAGCCGTTCTTGGCAAGTTCAGCCTCCCGGCGGTCACTGATCGCGATCTCGGTCGGACACTTCATGTCCACGCCACCGTCATCTGACGGAAATGTATGCGAGGGCAGGTCTGTGACAACCCCTCCCGACTCAACGCCGCGGATGGATGTGCACCATCCATATTCCTTGAACGAGCGATTGATGTTAGCCGCCATGGCATAGGCTGAATTGGACCACGTGTACTTGGCGTGCGTACCGCCCTCAGTGTCTTCCTCAAAGTCGAACTCATCTACCGGATTTGTCTTGGCACCGTAAGGCATGCGTGACAGATAACGCGGCATCGCCAACCCAACGTATTTGGAATCGTCTGAATCACGCAAACCACGCCACGCAGCGTACTCGGTGTTCAAAAAAATCTTGGTCAAATCGCGCGGATTGGCAAGCTCCTGCCAGGAGGTCATTTGCATCAGATTGGGTGATGCCCCCGCAATGAATGGCGCGTGTGCGGCAGCTGCAACACGCGCCATTTCTCCCAACAACTCAACATCGGGTGCACTGTGATCAAAGAAATAGTCGCCAACCAGACACCCATAAGGCTGACCGCCAAATTGACCATACTCTTCCTCATACAACTTTTTGAAGATGGGGCTTTGATCCCAGCCCGTCCCCTTATAACGTCGCATTGTTTTGCGAAGGTCATTCTTCGTGATATTGAGAACCCTGATCTTGAGCATTTCGTCTGGGTCCGAATTGTCAACCAGGTACTTCAACCCGCGCCAAGACCCCTCCACCTTTTGAAAATCCTCGTGATGAAGAATCAGATTGATCTGGTCGGAAAGCTTCTTGTCGATTTCGGCAATCAAGGCTTCAATGGTGCGATAGGCATCGGCAGAGATCGTATTGGTATGAGCCAAAGCCTGCTGAGCCAGCGTTTGCACAGCCGTCTCGATGGCGCCTCTGGCTTCGTCAGTCTTCGGTTTGAACTCCTTTTTTAGCAAGGAAGCAAATTCATTTCCCTCAAATTCAACTTGGCCGAGGGCTGATGCAGATTGGGTTTCGGTTGCCATTTTCTCTAACTCCATTGTTGATTTAACTTAGGCGGCCGAGTCAGCGGGTTTAGGTGCCGCCGACAGCGAATTCAATAACGCCGGATCCTGCAGCACCTTTGCCAGCAATTCCTCTGCGCCAGACTTTCCATCCATATAAGACAGCAAGTTATGCAATTGGGTGCGCGCTTCCAGCATTTGACTGAGTGCGCCTACTTTCCTGGCAACGTTCGCCGGGGAAAAGTCTTCCATACTTTCAAAACTGACATCAACCGACATGTAACCCTCACCAGTCAATGTGTTGGGGACATTGAAGGCCACGCGTGGTTTGATGGACTTCATGCGTGCATCAAAATTATCAAAATCAATCTCAGTGAATTTTCGATCAGCAATATCAGGCAACGCCACTTCAGACTGGCCAGACAAGTCTGCCATTACCCCCATTACGAATGGAATTTGAACTTTTTTTTCGGACCCGTATACTTCAACGTCATATTCGATCTGAACACGTGGAGCTCGGTTCTTGGCGATCCATTTTTGCCCGCTTTTCTTCGTTGCCATGGTCATTTTCTCCTGTTTAAATAAAAGTTGGGACGCACAAATCAAACTTGGAGGCTGGTGAGGGCGTCCTCAAGAACCATCCTGTGCTTTCGCACCCGTCAGCATTTGCAGATGTGATATCGCATCAGGCGACAATTCCTGCATGATGTCAAGAAACCCCATGTCGAGCATGCGCTCCGCCCGACGTGCAAAGAGAGAGGCGGGGTTACTGGGCTCGTGGCGTTCAAGGTAATCGCAGAGGCGATTCAGGGCACGACGCACATCCTCACGCGACCTGATATCACCGGTCACCCCGCCACTGGCGCGCTGCCCAGGGCCTCCGGCGCTCCCATCAGCGTCCGGGGATTCCGATGCATTGTCTTGCGGATCTTCAACAATTCCAGCGGCCCTGGCGCGCGCAATTGTTCCTGCAACCGCCTTGTTCAAAGCTTTTAGTTCCGAGAAGTCGGGTTGATCGCTGGTTGCCATACGTTCTTCAACCAACGCGATGAGTGCAGTTATTGACTGAAGGCTTCTATCGTATGCCGCAACAGCCTCCGAACCTTCGGCGATGGCATCCGTAAGAACGGCAATTATCTGAACCTCTGCGTAAGGTGCTGCCGGATCCTTCAAGACAGCCGCTTCTGTGTCGCGCACGGTAATGGGAAATCCACGATTTGCCAAAACCGCGGCCCGCAACGCCCGCAGGATCTCAGAGCCCCCAGAAAAACTGCCACCGCCGCCAGACAACTCGGCCAGCGCGTTCATTCGCAAGAAAGGGTCACTTTCACCATCAATGACCATGCGAGGATGGACTTCTTCCCAGTATTGCATGCAAAGCATTTGCATCAAGCCAACGCCAGCCGCAAACCCGGAGATACCATGCAAATGGGTGGCAGCCTGGGTCAGCCAGCCGACAACTCGCAAATCTTTGGTTCGACCCAACAACTCAGATGCCATTTGTTCCACGGCACGCCAGTCGGGCTCAACCGCGGCGATCACTGTTTCACCAAATTGCTGTTCCGGCTTTCCGGCAACAGCCTGCGACAGTGCAAGAAAATCGTTGTCATACTCGCAATCAGGCCCGCACGGTGACTGCGAATCAATAGGCTGCGCAAGATGACTAAGATCGAACACACAGACTCCCTTTGAAATTGGCGGCGACGTCAACAGGCCAAATACTTGCCACTTAATTCGGACATTTTCATTTTCACGGATTACACAGCAAAGCGAAGCAATCTGGCAAGTGCAATCTGAAAATTATTGCAGTGCAATCGAACATTTGAAAAATCAGGGTCTTTGAAGCCGGAAAACCCGACCCCGCAGATATCAATCAATCACCGGTTGCACCGTGCGCAGCGCGTCTTCTTCATCTTCACGACCACCCGGTAGGCAGCGCATCATGATGGCGCTAAAATTATCGTGCCCTGGCGGCATGCAATCTCGCACAGCGGCATCAACGTTGTCGCGCCAGATTTCTACCGTCTCACTGATGGCATGTATGTGGCCCAAAATGGCATCCTCGACCAATTCCCAAACGCCATCACTGCACAGAAGTACACCGTCCCCGGGATGCAATTCAATGGGCTCCTCCGTTAGATAAGGAGTCACGCCTTCTTCGTTGGCCCCGAGTGATGCATACAAAACGTTTCTTTTGGGGTGTTGTCGCAACTTTTCCCTGGGGTACAAACCTGCATCGACAAAACGTTGAACCAGGCTATGGTCATATGATTGGGCGACAATTTTTTCACCGCGAAAAACATAGCAGCGCGAATCGCCCAGATTACCCAGCAGAATTTGCCTGCGTTGATAGTTGACCAGCAGTGCTACAAATGTTGAGGCCATGCGCGACAAACGGGGCTCATTTTTCTGTTTCAAACGAATTGCTTTGTCGGCCCGCTCAATGCAGCGGCGCAATGTATCTGGCGAAAACACGGGCATTTGATTGAACTCGGCCTTAGCCGCAGCGAGGGCGGTTTTGGCTGCCACATCACCGCCTCCCTGACCGCCGGCGCCATCAGCCAACATGAAAAGGCGAACCACGCCAAACGCCTCACAGTCGTCAATGGCATCTTCGTTATAGTCGCGGCCCCCCTCATGTGAAAAACGGGCTGTGGCTATACGGATTGCACGCCTGACCGTCATTGATTTCCCCCTGATCCGGTTTTCTGCGCTTTCATGCGTGTTGTCTCTCGCTCATAGGCCTGTACAAAGGCCCGGCCAAAAATACTCTGAAAATCATCTTCAGCTTCCCGCCGAATTTGCAAATAGCGTTCCAGATACATATCCCATAGCTTTGTCTTTCGAACCGAGGGAAGCACGCTGTCAAGCAGCCCTCCTTTGGCCAATCGCTCGCCAAGTACTCCGGGGTCAAACCGACCAAGCACTTCAGTCAACGCGGCTCGAGTACCTGCAATCACGCCAATTTCATGCGCACGCAAGTCGTCAAATGCATCTTTCATGGCTTCATCAGCACGCATGAAGCCTGGCATTTGTTTGCCCAGCAATTGCTGCAGTGCAACGTCCCCATTGGGCAAAAATTTGAGCGGATTATTGGCTTGGGTTGAGATGATAGTGACGCTGGCCTGAACCTCAAGCTTGGTTGCCGTCCGTGCTGCAAGCATGTCAACTGCGCCAGCCGTAGCACTGCGCAGCAGACTACCGACCATTGCCATGACTTCAGGCGTCAATCCATTGGGGAGTGCATTGTCTGGAAGGTTCGCCCCCTTGAGGAAAGCCTGTGTCAACGCGTCCCCCGCACGACCCGGACCAGAACCAGGCGACGTACGACTAACCGAAGGCAAAGCAGGCGCAGCCAGCGGTTGGCGATGCGGTTCAATGGCTCTGGGGGGCAGGTAAGCCCCACCAATTTCAGCCAGATCGTCGCGCACGGGACGCACCAAATTGTCCCTGGATGGCGTCAAATCACCAAACATGGCCAGTGGATCGTTGTCAATCGATGGCGCAAGCAACGAATCCAAACTTGTATGCGCTGATGGCGCTGCCACTATGCCGGAAAAGAAACCGTCGGGGCCGGATGAACCCGCTGCAGTGAATAGTGAATCAATCGATGGGTCGCTTTGAGTCAACCCTGACACTGAGGCGCCGGCAGATCCTCCCAGCATAGAAGATAAGGGATCAGCGCTATTGCGGTCGGTTTCGGAGGGAAGTTCAAACGGATTGAAGTCATCCGGAATAATTGCGGCAACCGCACGCGTGGGCTGTGGTTGGGCAGGAGGGACCACGTTTTTGACGTCGGGTTCGAAACCCAACCCAAAAGCAGCCAGGGGATCCATACTGAGCCCGGACGATTGTCCAAATGGTTCTGGTCCAACTCCTTGTTTATCAAACAGCAGGCCCAGCGGGTCACTCGCTGACTGTGTTGAAACAGGCTGCATGGCCCCAAACTGAACATTTGCGGAAACACCAGGTATCTGTAACTGCGACGGTGTCGACGCTGATAATGGTAAGGATGCCGATCCACTATTTGAAAATATGTCTGCAAACGGATCGTCGGACTCGTCCTGTGGAACACCTGGGACTGCGACTGGCGCGGTGGCCATCGCTGGAATCGGACTTGATACATTCGGTGCCAGCGTCATAGGATCGCTCACACCCGTAAAACTTACTCGCAAAACGTAAGGTCCAATTTCCAGAAAATCACCGCTTGAAAGGATCCGCGTCCGTCCGCAGTCCAGCACTTGATCACCAAAAGTAATTGGCAAGGAAGTACTGGCGTTTGTGATAGTCGGTACGCCTTCGGGAAACGACACTGCGGCGTGCAAGCGTGAAACACGTCGATGTTTGTCCGACAAAACAAAAGTGTTGCTCTCGTCACGACCGATACTGCCACCCCTGTCGTCGAAACTGCATCGCTGTGCAACCAACGGGGAAGCCGAATCGACTGACACTACATCAAGTGTGATCTGGGGCATGACCAAAAAACTTTCTGTCAATTCCCGCCGACTATTTACCCTTCTGCGCAGCAACCGCCTTGCGGGCGCGTTCGAACTCTGGCCCCCAAGCCGGATGCCCGCGCTCTGCCGGTGCCAGGTCAAATTTGCCATCGAGTCTGAAAGCGCGCTCAAAGGTTTGTCGACAGGCCGTAGTGGCGCGACTCAAACATTGTGAGAATGCCAACGTCTTCAAAGCACGTAGCTGGCTGGCCTTATCAAGTGTGCTATCGCCAGCCAACGGCGTCAATTGCCGGATCGCCAACACATATTCACCTCGGTCAAAGGTGGCTACTGCAGCGGCAAGGTTTTTTTCAGCAACTGTCGGCTCGGTGGGTGTCTCTATCAGTTTTGGCTGGACAGCGGCCGACGCTGCTGCTACCGTCGAAGGCACCCCATCTTTTACAACGGACGCCGTCGGCGGTTGCGTAGCGGAGACTGATCCACTGTCTGGAACTGCCGGTGACGTCACGCAGCCAGCAATCAGCGTGAGGCTGGCCGCGCAGAGTGCTAGTGAGTAATAAGGGTAATTCATCATATAACCTTCTTTCAGTAAACTGCCCATCAAATTATTTTGTAAATACATGGCGAACCATGACTGTTTTGCCGGGGATTACCGTCACTGAGCGTTTCACCGTTGGCAGGGCCGGGTTTCGCAATTCAACTTCATGATCACCTGCTGAAAGCCGGACCGTCAGCACCGGCGGCGCGGTACCCTTTTGTTCTCCATCCACGAACACGGTCCCCCATCCATCTTTCAATTCAAAACGGACCAGACCGGTCGTCGTAGTCGGCGCAGTGTTGCTTCCCGCCATAGTAGCTGCGGGGGGCCGCGAAACCGGGGTCGAGACGGCGACTGCCGGCGGCGGCACGTTGGTCGAAGCTCCCTGACCGGAGTCAGAAGAAACCGGGGTTTGAAACACCGTTGTGGAGGGTGTCTCCATTGCAGGCGCGGGAACAACCACCGGTCCCGGCGCGTGCTCAATTACTGTCGGTGCCACCTCAGGCACTGCTCGCACGGGCACAGGGTCTGACACGGCCACCGTTTCAGCTTGGTTAGACCCACTTTTGTAAAAGTAGACTGACGCACCCAACACCAGTGTTACAGCCACAGCAATACCCACAAAAGGCAAGATCTTTGACCTTTGCGCACGGTCTGCAATCACTGCAGCCTTAACTGGCACCGGCTCAACAAGACCGGCGCCAGCCGACGACCGGACTGGCAATTCACCCACCATTTTTGCAGCAACTGGTACCCGCGACGGCGGCTTTATTACCGTCGCTTCAGGATCAGATTCCCCCACCCGTGCTGAAGCCGGAGCGTTCACCCTTTCAGGAGGCACCTGTACGGGATCTTTCACCCCATTCAGGAAATCTCTGGCAACGTGGGATGTCTGCAGAATGACCGTCGCAGGGTAGTCATCCACGACCGTTTCTGCTGGCTGAGCCGAATGAACAACAGTAGAAATTACGGGGGTCGTAACCCAGCCTAGCGCAGCGCGCAATTCGTCGACATTCTGATAGCGATTGGCCGGAAGCACAGCCAAACACCTCATGACAACATTGAATAGTCGTGGTGAATAACTGCCACGTGCAAGTTCGGACACCGGCTTCAACGGATCACTTATCATCCGCGAAATGGCCTGGACCGGTACCTTACCCGTTATGACGTGGTACAACAAGCCACCCACAGCATAAATATCGGTCCACGCACCTTGGGACATGGACCCGTCATCGTAATACTGCTCAATAGGTGCATAGCCCGGCTTTAGTACAGTGGTCAGCGCCTGTGTCATGCCGCTGATGATCCTTCGTGCGGCTCCAAAATCCATCAAAACAGACCGCCCATTGGGCAAAACCAATATATTGTCTGGCGCAATGTCGCGGTGGTAACACCTTTCATTGTGCAATTCCTTGAGCGCCAAAAGAATTGGATCAAGTGTTTCACAAAGCCATTGTTCGCTGACAATTTGGGGGGTTGTGCGCAACATCTCGCGCAGGGTCACGCCGCGGTAGTAACGCATTGCCATATATGCGGTGCCATTAGCTTCCCAGAATCGAAAGACTTCTACCAACCCAGGATGCGAAAACTTGGCCAGCATTTTGGCTTCGTTAATGAAACTAGAAAGTCCGGCGGCAAAGGTTTTTCGATGATCCTCGGACTTAACCTGAACCAGCCCTTCATGGGTTCGTTGCGCGAAGGCCGAGGGTAAATATTCCTTGATGGCCACGATGCGGTCAAGGCTGGAATCATGCGCACTGTAGACGATGCCAAAACCGCCTTCACCTATAACACCGGTAATTTGAAACTCACCCAAGCCGGTACCGACAGGCAAGGCGCTGGAAGCTGTATTGGACGGGTAGTTTAGCGTAGTCATAATGAATTTTTAGCGCAGCTGGATTGAATTGACTGCTTACTTGAATGTGTGGGAAATTGAAAGCGTGGCATCGGCAGTGATCTCAATGCTCCTCTTAAGAGTTGGCGCGTCCGGCTTGGCAATTTCAATTGTGTGGGATCCCTCGGTTAGCTCAATCTGGCGCAACTGATTTGCGTTTGATATACCACGTGTGACGCCATCAATCACAACCGTCCCCCACGGACTTATGTTCAGATTGACTATGCCCGTTCGTGACACACTCGCCACAGCAGGAGCACTTGCTGGTAGCTTATCAACAGGTAGTGCTCCACTCGTCGGAATGGCAATGGCAGGTGCCAGGCCAGGCTCGACCGCTGGCACTTGGGTTGCTTTTGGCGCCGACGGTTTAGAAGTTCCCAAATACCCATAGGTTGCCACGGCCGTCACCACTACAACACCGACTCCGACCACCAGTGTCCAGG
Source organism: uncultured beta proteobacterium (assembly GCA_963750815.1). Lineage (GTDB taxonomy): Bacteria > Pseudomonadota > Gammaproteobacteria > Burkholderiales > Burkholderiaceae_C > Rhodoferax. The sequence goes on along the minus strand of CAVVRS010000002.1, from coordinate 1,463,622 downwards.
TTCGAAAAGTTGACGCTTTCGGTTCAGTCGGGTATACCGGTTTGTCGGCCCCGGCAGTCAGTTCAGCCAAAGCGACATCAGGGGTAAAAACGGCAAGCGGTTCAACGGTTGCCGTTGTAGCGGCTTCGGTCGGGTTTGCGTGGGCGCTGGGCTGGGTCAAAACGCGGGTCGACTGGACCGTGTTCCATCCCAGCATCTCGCTAAATTCCTTGACGGTTTGCAAACGATCCTCCACCCGGACCGCCATCGCCTTGGCAACCGCTCCAGAAAATACCGCCGAGAACCTGTTATTGGTCATTTCATTGACCGTTTTCAACGGGTCCGATAACAGGCGTGAAACCGCTTGCAGAGGGGCTTTGCCTGTCGCCAGGTGATAAAGCACACCGCCCAATGCGTAGACATCGGTCCAGGGGCCCTGCTTCATCGTTCCGTCGTCAACATACTGTTCAATCGGAGCATAACCAGGCTTCAGAATCGTGGTCAATGCCTGAGTACCATCACCAATGATTCGCCGCGCAGACCCAAAATCAAGAAGCACTGGGCGCCCGTCCGACAACATAATATTGTCCGGCGCGATATCCCGGTGAAAAACCTGTTCACGGTGCAACATTTCCAATGCAACAAAAATTGGCGCCATGATTTGGGCAATCGACTCTTCGTCGAAGTTGGCGTCGGTCCGCGACAATTGTTGACGCAGGGTTTCACCAGAATAAAACCGCATCGCCATATAGGCCGTCCCATTACCCTCCCAAAAGCGGTGCACTTCAACCAGCGCAGGATGAGCGAACTTCGCAAGCATCTTGGCTTCATTGATGAAGCTGCGCAATCCCGCGTCATACATGGCCTGGTGATTGGCCGCACGCACCGCTACCCGAACCCCGTCGACCCGGCCGGCAAAGGCTGAAGGCATAAACTCCTTAAGCGCAACCACCCGATCCAATGTTGTGTCTCTGGCCAGATAGACAATACCAAAACCGCCTTCGCCAACCAATCCAATGATTTCAAAATCAGCGATAACCGTGCCAACCGGAAGACAATTGGCATGCGTTGCCAGTAAAGTAGATGACGAACTCGACACAACAAGCCTCAAATTTATTAGATTTTTACAATGTACCAGCAAGTGCCAAACCCAACCGGCACTTCCCGGCTAGAACGCCAAACCAAGGTCCGCTTTCGTTTTCCATTGAGTGGTGCCGACCATCCCCTTGCGGAACGCATCAATAGCGCCCGCTCGCCCTTCAACAAATAGGGTGGGTGAAGCTCCCTTGTCATAACCCAGCAGGGCGATATCCGCCACCTGTACCTGCACCGCCTGGCGGGCCAGATTCACTTCCCTGATTTTCCCTTTCACCTCGAACTGGTAGACCACCCGCTGGCAACCGCTGCCTGTTCCAGTGACACAGTACGAGTAGTCCTGCTTGTAAGCAACCACCAACCCGATCAGCGCCTTTGCCTGCGACTGCCGATCACTTTGCTCCCGCGCTACTTTACGCTCGTTTTCTTCCAGTGCCGCAATTTTCTGACGCGCAAGCGCATGGCGTCCGCACTCATCATCCGGAAACGACTCCATGAAGCGGCGCAAGGCAACCACGCTGCGCGCCGCGTTATAGCCACGGGAGCAAAGTGTCGCTTGGGACAAAACAACAGGGGCGCTGTCAGAAGCCACCCCGCCGACGTCCGAAGTCGGCAGTGGCACGGTAGTCGTGTCTTTTGCAACTTCGGTAGAAATTGCTGGATCGATATGAAAAGTCAGAACGCCATTTGACGTCGGTTTACCATTTTCAAACTGTCCTTCAAACTTGTCGCCCGAGCCCCATGTGTAGAGTCCTTTCCCATTCGGGACGCCATTTATGACTTCTCCATCGTAAATATCTCCCGACGCAAAGGTCACCCTTCCCTGCCCGCTCGCTCGGTCATCGCGCCACTGGCCTACATAGGTGCCGCCGTCCGGAAAACGCATGCTGCCGACTCCCTCTTTGCGGTCGCGTCGCCAGGTCCCCTCATAGCGTTGGCGATCTTTCCACTCGGCCAGACCCGTCCCATCTCGCTGGCCACTCACCCATTGACCGGTATAACGGTCACCGTTTTGATGGGTCAACGTTCCGTTGCCGGTTTGCTCTCCGGACAACACATCCCCTTCATAAATATCGCCATTCGGATACCGAAATGTCCCGCGGCCCGACGGCTGGTCAGCCAGCCAAGAACCGCTGTATTCAATCTTGCTGGCGTAAGTCATGACGCCCTTGCCCTCCCGCTTGCCCAGACGATATTCGCCAACATAGCGATCACCCTCGGGTGAGGTCCACTCGCCGGCACCGTCCTGCTGGTCGTTGCGCCAGTCACCACTATAGCGCTGGCCGTTGGCCCAAATATAGGTTGAGCGTCCGACTTTTTTGCCTTCTTCGAGTCGCCCGATAAACACGCGACCGTCAACGAACTCGACCCGTCCCTCTCCCGACAGGACACCTGTTTGCGGGTTACCGACAAAGTTGCCACGATAAAGCGCATCGGCGGCCCGAATTTCAGCTTTACCTGGCGCTTGAGGCAGCACTGCGGCCGGCGGCGGGTCAGCCACAGTCTGGGTCTGCCAGACCAGCGCCGCGTGAGCCCGCAGCACCGCTGTCGTGACCTGATCGCTACACACCCCCCCCATACACTGCTGCAACTGATCCCGCCGGGTCAGCCGTCCGTCAGTGAATTGCCCACGCAGGATGTAGCGAAGCTCACCGCGACTGAAGGCAAACACATTTCCCACGCCATTGGCCGCATTTCCGACACAATCGCCGGTCCACGTGACCGATAGCTGACCCAGCTCCGGAATGTTCGAAATCAAACAGGATGTTTGTACATCCCGCGCGCTGCCCTTGTCCTGAGCGCCAGCAAACGACACCCATCCGAACAGGCTCAAACCCACAATCCCTGCTAAACCCGCGCGACCCCAAAGATTCATGCTAAGACACAGTTTTGTAATTTGACCAAAGTGGTCATTACCTTGCTTGGCCAGATTCTTACACAAACGCCACTGCTGGAAAACCATTTGAATCACCAGTCATCAAATCTGGCAACGCGGTTGCAGGACTGGCCACGCCGACGATGGGGTAAAGCTGGCAGGAAACGAAAATGCTATGCTTTTTCTAGCTGTTTGCGCATGATATACGGCAGTAAGTAGCATTGACTACTACATACCACGGAACAGGCCGGCGAAACTGCGGCTGACTTCAAGCTTTTCGGGATGACCCCGCACACTCACCAGCTGACGACCGCGCAGGTCACGTGTCACGCCCGCAATGACCCTGGTATTGACGAGCGTGGACCGGTGAATTTGCCAGAACAGATTCATATCCAGTTCATCCACCAGTTCCTTGATTGGCTTGCGAATCAAGGCCTCCATTGCCGCGGTCTGGACTCGTGTATATTTTTCATCCGAGATGAAAAATAGAACATCTTCCACCGGAATCATTTGAATACTCTGTCGTACAGTGGCCTGTATCCAGCGCAGTTTCGGCGGCCCCCCGGGATCAATTTGTGCCGCCAGCCGCTGCAACAATTGTTGCATGTCCGGTGTGTGGGTGGGCAGCGGAACCGCCGCGCCGTCCTCTGCACCATCCCGGTCCTGGCGCGCCCGCTCGGCCATGCGTTGTCGGATTCGCTCCACTGTCACCAGCAGCCGTTCACGCGCAGCCGGTTTAAGAACGTAATCCACCACACCTTGTTCAAACGCCTGCACCGCGTATTGATCGTAGGCAGTAATAAACACGATCTCGCAACCGGGCCAGCCATCGGCCTCGTCATAGGTCGCAAGCTGGGTAATTTGGCGGGCGGCGTCAACCCCCGTCAATACTGGCATTCGGATATCGAGAAAAACAATGTCCGGATGATGCTGTTCGGTCAGCGTCACCGCTTCCTGGCCGTTCCTGGCTTCAGCAACAATCTCCAGCTCGGGCCACACCTCGGCCAGACGGGCACGAAGTTGCTCCCGCATCAATCGTTCATCATCGGCAATCAGGGCAGATGGCATATCAGGTCTCGGAACTCGGGCGCGCTACATATGGAACAGTGATGCTAACCGAGGTACCGCCCCCGGCCGGCTCCGTCACGCTCAGGCTGGCCCTGGCGCCATACAGAAGGGCCAGCCGTTCCCTGATGTTACTCAAACCAATACCGGTTCCGGCGGTTGCCGACTTGCCAAAGCCCAGACCAGTGTCGGCAACAGTGACAACCAGCTTGCCATGAACGATTTCAGCGCTTACCACCAGTTGGCCACCATCGGCCTTCGGTTCCAGCCCGTGTTTGATGGCGTTCTCCACCAGACTTTGCAGCATCATGGGCGGGAACTCGGCAGACAACAGGCCGTCGCTGACACGCACCTCTGTCTGCAATCGCTCTTCCATTCTGACCTTCAAAATTTCAAGATAGGGACGAATCACCTCCAACTCACGCCCCAGCGCCCGGGTACCCTGGGCGTTGGCCTCGCGCATGGTTGGCATGCTGGCACGCAGCAGGGCAATCAAGTTACGCTGCATCTTGCTGGCGCGTGTCGGGTCGGTCTCGATCAAATGCTCAATGCTGGCCAATGTATTGAACAAAAAGTGCGGCTCCACCTGAGCCTGCATGGCCGCCATTCGCGCCTCCACGACCTGACGTTTCAACGATTCGGATTCAGCCACTTCGGTGGCTTGTGCCGCCTTGGCTTCGGCCTGAACCTTGCCTTTGTATGAAACCTTGATGATGATGGAAAACAGGATGAACCACATCGTCAGCGGCATCAGAGGATCCCCAAACCTGTGATGTATCAGTCGCTGCCCTTGTTGCTCTTCGGCAGCAGCCTCGGCGGCGTCGCGCGCCTCTTGCCTGACCTCTTCCAGTGCCGCCAGCATCTCTTTGCGCGCTTCGTCAACTGCCTCCTTGACGGTCTTTGCATCAGCGCCTGGAGGCAACCTGATTGACACATCTGCTGCACTTGGCGCGGCGTCCGGCGACGCCGGTTCAGAGGCCGACGACGCCGGTGGTGACGGCCGCGTCGTTATTCGGACGCCATGCTCATCGATCGAAATATCAATGCCGTCACCCGTGTTTTTTTTCGACTCCGCAGGTTTGGGTGGTTGCGGCGGCTTGGGCGGCTTGACTGTCGCTCTGGGCGAATCGTCGGTCACAATTTCGGAGTAGGTCCAATTCAGTGGTGGTATGTCATGCAGTATGGCCATGGCAATGATTAACAGCAGGGACAGCAGGAAAAACCGTTTCCAGCTGATGCTGACCAGCCAACCCGCGTAGGCATGAAAAGCACTCAGCGCCGTGTTGTAGGTGCGCGACCACCAGCCGCTGCGGCCCTGGCTGACGACTTCGTTGTTCATGCTCGATCCTGACAATTGTTGACCTGTGGTGGGGCGACTTTACGCAGTCGCCCACCCCATGCGCCAGTCCCAAGCGATGTAATGCGATATTGGCAGACAGGCTGCATAGGGCCGTGACACGCCGACGCTAAACTTCGAACCTGATCCCCTGTGCCAGGGGCAGCGTGGTGCCGTAGTTGATCGTGTTGGTGGCACGGCGCATGTAGGCTTTCCAGGCATCCGAACCTGATTCACGTCCACCGCCCGTTTCCTTTTCTCCGCCGAAAGCACCACCAATCTCCGCCCCGCTGGTACCGATATTGACATTGGTGATGCCACAGTCCGCCCCCCGCATCGAGGTGAATACCTCTGCTTCGCGCAAATCCTGCGTAAATATGGCGGATGACAGGCCGTGGGAGACGGCATTGTTCAATTCGATCGCCTCATCAAATGTGTCGTAAGGAACTACATACAGAATCGGCGCAAAGGTCTCCTGCAACATCGGGCCGCCCTGCACTGACATCTCAACTATGGCCGGTCGCACATAGAAGGCAGACACCCCGCCGACGGGCTCGCGCGCCCCAAAGTGAACTCGCCCTCCAGTCTCCCGGGCGCTCGCAAGCGCAGCTTGCATTGCCTCAAAAGCCTGTTGGTCGATCAATGGCCCGACCAGCGTTCCATCAAGCATGGGGTTGGCCACTGGCAGTTGCTCAAAAACATGCACCAAGGCTGCCAGCAGGGATGCATAAATCGAACGATGAACAATCAATCGGCGCAAACTGGTGCAGCGCTGACCGGCCGTGCCAGCCGCCGCAAATGCCACCGCGCGCACCACCAGCTCCAGCCTGGCCGATGGACATACGACAGCGCCGTTGTTGCCGCCCAGTTCCAGCAAGGAGCGCTTGAAACGCGACGCACACGCGGTGCCTACTGCCCGACCCATGCGAGTGGAACCGGTGGCGCTGACCAGCCGGACCTGTGGGTGCGACACTACTACTTGACCAAGCGTCTGATCGCCAATCAGCAGTTCTGCAAGACCGGCTGGGTCCAGCCCCTGGTCTCTGGCCGTCTGAGCCAGCAGGCCATTCAACGCCAGCGCCGACAACGGGGCTTTCTCCGACGGCTTCCAGACCAGCGTATCGCCACACACCAATGCCAGCGCGGCATTCCATGCAAACACCGCCATCGGAAAGTTGAACGCTGAAATAACCCCTACGACACCGAGTGGATGCCAGGTTTCCAGCAATTTGTGCTCAGACCGCTCACTGGCAATGCTCAGGCCGTAAAGCTGGCGCGACAGCCCGACGGCAAATTCGCAAATATCCACCACCTCCTGCACTTCACCCAAACCTTCCTGAACGATCTTTCCGGTTTCCAGAGTGATCAGTTGGCCCAGCGCATCTTTGTGCCGCCTTACTGCGTCGCCAAAGGCTCGCACCAGTGCGCCGCGCCGGGGTGCCGGCACTTCGCGCCAGTTCAAAAATCGGTGGTGAGCACGCGCAATGGCCGCAATGGCTTCGGCATCAGATGTGAGCGGCACGCAAGCGAGCTGCCTGCCGTCAATCGGGGTAAATACTTCCAGCCCGATGGGTCGCTCGCGCAGCGGCGCAAGGCCCAGGGTCTTGAAGATGGCTTGGACATCGGTGCTGTGGGTCATGGTGTGCTTTCTGTCGCTGCAATGTAACTCAACCCCCACCGCGCTGCATGTACAGATCAAATCGTTTCATGAACGAGTAGCGCTGGGCTTCGTCCATCCCGGCAAAGCGAAAGCTCACCAGCAGGCGCGGCATCCGTATCAGGCCAATCCTGCGCGGTTCGAGGACCTGCCACTTCAGGCCCAGCGCGCCATCGCCAATTCGTACCCCGGCAGCATTTGTCTGCAACTTCCAGTGGTTCTCGCCTATGGCATCGGGCAACCACCTGAGCCAGTTGGCCTCGGTGCAACCCATCTCGCGTTCAAATCGACCGGCGTAAAAAGATTGCATCAACCACCCGCAATGGGTGGCCATATTGCCAGCACATCACCGTCGGCCAATGTCTCACTGGCCCGCTGTTCAGGCGCTATGTAGCGACCATTGACGAGTACCAGGTGCACCAGGGCAGGCGGCAGCCGATAGGGGTCTATCACCTGCACGATGGTGGCTCCCTGGTCTACCTCGAGTTCCACGATATTGGTATAGCGCGACGCCGCAGGAAGGTAGTCGGTCAGTGTGGCAAACAGCTTCAGGGTGATCTTCATGCTGCGCCCGCTTAGCGGCGCCGGGCATCTTGCGCACCAGACCAGTCATGCTGGGCCTGGGCACAGGCAATGTAGGCCAGCATCAGTTGAGTGGGATCGTTCTTGAGTGCTTCTTTCCAGGCGCCCAGTTTCACCTGCCCTTCCACCAAACCGCGCATCACGCCCACATGCTCAGTCCAGCCAACACTGTTACAACCCACCAGCACATCACCCTGAAACTGCAAGCTGAGGTGGCGCCCCGCAGCCCTGTCAGTCAGCTCCACATGTTCGCCGCCCGGGACTCCCTGCCAGTCGCCAAAACTGGTCGAGATCAATCCCAGGGTGTCGAGCACATTGATTTGGGTCACTCCCTTGAGATTGGCCGCAGGTGCCAAACCACGACCATAAGCCACCATGTTCAGTGCCGCCACACGGGCTTGCTCGGCGGCATTGGGCTGAATGGCACTGACAATGGTTTTGCCGGACACTTTGTCAAAGGCTTCGGCGCAGTCGCCCGCCGCATAAATGCCGGGCACATTGGTCTGCAAGTGTTCATCCGTCAGTACCCCCAGCAGGCAGGTGATACCGGAATCTTCCAGAAACCCGATGGCCGGGCGCACCCCCGCTGCGCTGATCACAAGGTCTGCCAGCACCGTCGTGCCGTTGCTCAAGTGCACCTGCAGCGGCGCACCGGCTTCTATGACCTGGACCCGGGTCCCCGTGAACACTTTGACACCCTGGGTCTGGCACCAGTCGCGAATCATGCCGCCAGCAGTGGGACCCATCATGCGCGGCACCATGCGGTCGCCCATTTCCACCACAGTCAACTGCACGCCGCGTGCCGCCAGCGCTTCCATGATGATGCAACCAATGAACCCAGCGCCCAGTTGCAATACACGGGCTCCCTGTGTGGCCAGCGCCATGATCGCGCGGGCGTCTTCCAGCGTCCAGCAGGCGTGAACCCCGGGCAAATCAATGCCGGGAATTGGAGGCTGCACGGGGTGTGAACCGGTGGCGATCAAAAGCGTGTCAAACGCGATCGACTGACCATTGTCAAGCGCTATTGTTTTTGTAGCTATCTGCGCTTTACTGACGGAGGCTTGCAGCACATTTACCCCAATATCTGTGAAATGCGACGGGTTTTTTCGCAAATAGGTGCCACTTTCATCCACATTACCCATCAGCAAGTAGGGAATCGCCATGCGCGAGTAGGGTGACTCACGCTCGTCGCCAATGATGGTGATGGTATCAAGCGGCGCCTGCTTGCGAATGGTTTCAGCCGCAATGACACCGGCTGGACCGGCTCCAAGAATGACGTGATGGGTCATGCTAATTTCTCCAAAAAAAGAAAAGCGGCTCCGCAGAGCCGCCGGTTCCTTGACCGCTATCGGTTTACAACTCCAGACGCGCTCGGGTGGCAGCGGTAGGACGCCCTTCGCTGTCCCAACCACGAGCCTCGTAATACTTGGGCATCATCTTGGCAAGCTCATTCACCTTGCCCTTGGCCGGGCCGGACTTGCAGGCTTCATTGAGCAGGCGCGGCGGCAGGCTGTCGTCTTTGGCGGTAAATCCGGCACGGTTGTTGAACTCGCGCTCCATGTTCCAGATGCGCTCGCCAATCTTGGCCAGCTCCTCAATGCTGTACTGCTCACCGCAAGCGCCCTGCATTTGCGGCGCCAGATCCTGCAGACCCCAGGCAAAGGTCGTAAAAATGCAAAGACCCGAGGAGTCGAATGCGGCCGTGGCGTCCTGGAAAGCCTTCACCAGGTCGGGCTTGCCCTCATGCTCCAGTGGATCGGTCTTGACCGGAATGCCCAGCACTTCCGAGGCAATTGTGTAGCCACGCAAATGGCAACCACCCCGATTGGAGGTGGCATAGGCCAGCCCGATGCCCTGGATGGCGCGACCATCGTAGGCCGGGAATTCCTGCCCTTTGGATGACATCGACAACTCGGGGTGGCCGTACTTGGCGGTCAGGCGTTTGGAGCCCTGCCCTATTTCCTTGCCAAAGCCGCGTCCATTGATGGTTTCTTCCGCCAGAAACGCCAGCGCCTGGGCCGAGCCAAAAGACGCATCGATGCCGATTTGCTCCTTGGTCAGAACACCCATGCCGTAAAGCTCCATCACTGCGCCCACCGTGGCACCAAAGCTGATCGGGTCAATGCCTTCCTCGTTACACAGCAGATTGGCGTACTGCAGGGCTTCCAGATCATTCACGCCATTGGCCGCTCCCAGTGCCCAGGCTGCTTCATACTCCAGCCCGCCGTTGGCGCCACGGTATTGCGGCTTGTTCACAATGGTGAAGTGGCCCTCATCCATTTTGCTGATGCGCCCGCAGGCGATAGTGCAGCCGAAACAGGCCTGATTGGTGACCAGCTGCTTCTTGCCGTCGGTCTTGCGCGGTGTCGCCATGGCCTCGGCACCAATGTCCTTGGCACCCTCAAACTGGTTGTCACGGTGGTTGCGGGTCGGCAATGCCCCGACTTCATTGATCACGCTCATCAGCACCTGGGTGCCCATGGCGGGCAGGCCGGTTCCGGTAACGCCGTTTTCCGCCAACACTTTTTTACCGGCCTTGACTGCCGCCATGAAGGCCTTCGGGTCACGGATATTACCGACGCCCTTGGTGCCGCGCACAGCAATCGCCTTCAGGTTCTTGCTGCCCATAACAGCGCCCACCCCGGAGCGGCCCGCAGCACGGTGCAAATCATTGACCACAGAGGCAAACAACACCTGGTTTTCACCCGCCTTGCCAATACTGGAAACGCGCGTAAGCGGATCCTGCAGGGCTCGTTTGAGCGTTTCTTCGGTTTCCCATACACTCTTTCCCCACAGATGCGCCGCGTCGCGCAATTCTGCAACATCGTCATTCACGTACAGGTATACCGGTTTGGGTGACTTGCCTTCAAAGATGACCATGTCCCATCCCGCCATCTTGAACTCGGCTCCCCAATAACCGCCCGAATTGGAGCAAGCGATAGCACCCGTCAAAGGCCCCTTGGTGATTACCGTGTAGCGCCCTCCGGTGGAGGCCATAGTTCCGGTCAACGGCCCGGTGGACCAGATGATCTTGTTGGCGGGTGACAGCGGATCGACTTTGGCGTCCACCTCTTCGACCAGGTACTTGGAGCCCAGCCCCCGCGAACCAATGTAAGCGCGCGCCCAGTCCATATTGAGCGGCTCGGATTTGACGGTACCTGCGGTCAGATCAACGCGAAGAATTTTTCCTGCCCATGACATGATGAATGCTCCTTAAGCAGCGGTGGGTTGATTGCCAAGCTTGTCGGCCCACTGAGCCATCTTGCCCAGGCCGGTCCAGTTGGCGTCGATGAAAGTGATGGCACCTGTGGGACAGGCGTCGGCACAGGCCGGTTCGCCACCGCACAGGTCGCACTTTTGTACTTTACCGGTTGCTTCGACGTAATTAATGGTGCCAAACGGGCACGCGATGGTGCAGACCTTGCAGCCAACGCAGGTCGCTTCATTCACCACCTTGGCGCCAGTCGCCTTGTCAACAACAATGGCCTCGACAGGACACGCATGCAGACACCAGGCCTCGTCACACTGGGTGCAGGTATAGGGTACTTTTTTACCGGTATGGTGAAAGTCAAAAACCTTGATGCGTGATTTGGCCGTGGCGAAAGTGCCGTAGTTCTCGAAAGAACAAGCCATTTCGCACTGCAAACAACCGGTGCATTTGTCTGCATTGATGTGCAACACCTTTTGCATATGTCTCTCCTGTGGATAGCGGCACGCGAACTATGCAATGCCTTGCCTATGAAATTGAATACATAGCGATTGTTGGACTTCCGGCCAACTTGCAACCTAGGGAAAACCCCAGCAAAGCTTCAGGGATTGAGCGAAATTCTCAAATTGAAACAGTGCCAGGGGTCGCCCGATGTGAACGAAAATCGCCCTGATCATGAAAAACAACATGCCGCTTCGTTCCTGCGATAACGCCGCTCAGCGTCAGACCTCCATCGCACAGGCGCGTCGTGCCGTGCTGCAGGACCATTCCCTGCTGCCTGCTGGCTGGCTGGCGCCCTGGATTGAGCGCTCCTGGCAACGATGCCTGCAGTTGGGTCTGCAACCGCATCAGGCGGTCAGCTTCGACCAGGTGTCGCCCCAGCAGATGCGCCGCACGGCGGATGCCAACCAGAGACTCGTGCAGACCGCAAAGCCGGTATTGGAAAAAGTGGGCCGCGCCATTGCCAACACGCACTATTTCGCCATTCTCACCAACGCCAACGGGGTAGTCGTGGATGTCGGTGGCGCTATCGATCATTCCGACCCGCACGCCGAAAATATCACACGTATTGGCGCTGACCTGTCCGAGCGTAGCGTTGGCACGACGGCCATCAGCACCGCGCTCAGCGAAATGCAGCCGGTATGGTTGCATCAGGGAGAACATTTTTTCTCGGATACTTCGGTTTACAGTTGCGCTGGCGCTCCCTTGTTTGGGCCAGACGGCGCCTGCATCGGCATGCTTGATCTGACTGGCATCAATGCCATGGAACGGCCTGAACTCAAACACCTGGTCACCCAGTCGGCACAGAAGATAGAAAATGCGCTGGTGCTGCGCCAGGCCCACCGGTTGCTGTTGCGCTTGAACTGGCCCGGCAACGCCATGGGTGGTGAAACCGACGGCTTTGTCTGCCTTGACGCCGACGGCTGGATCACCGGCGCCAATCAGATTGCGCGCGCCATGGTACCGAACCTGGCCACGCTGGGCCAACCGGCGGCGCATAGCAGCGAGGTATTTGGTATCCCTTGCGACATGTTTTTCGATGCGGTGCAACGTCCCGACGCGACCCTGGAAATTCCGCTTTGGACCGGACTTCGTCTGCAGGCGTGGCCGATTGAGGCATCGCACGAAGCACCAAACTTTCGCTCCGGTCAGCGCCTGCGCGCCAGTGATGACTTGCCGCTCAGGCAGATCGAGGTCACCCTGATCCGCAAGGCAGTCGAGCAAGCCCGTGGCAACGTCGCCGAGGCGGCCCGCGCCCTGGGTATCAGCCGTGCAACGGTGTACCGCAAGCTGGCACAGCGGCATGCCAGTTAGACCGGTAATCATGCAATCAATCGACCGCCGTATTGTGGTGGCTGTTTGTGGACTGGCAATTTCTGCTGCCAGTCTGGGCGCGCAAACCCACGTTGCCGTCGCCGCCAACTTTGGCGAACCGATCAAGGCCATTGCCGCTGTGCTGGAAAAAACAACGGGTCACACGATGCAGGTCACGCTTGGTGCGACTGGCAAGCTTTATGCACAAATTGCGAACGGCGCGCCGTTTGACGTGCTGTTGGCGGCCAATACACAAGCACCCGCGCAGCTTGAAAATGACGGCCTGGCCCAACCCAATAGCCGATTCACCTATGCCACCGGAAAACTGGTTCTGTGGTCAATCGACAGCACGCGGGTTGACAGCCAGGGTGATGTCCTCAGAACTGGGAAATTTCGCAAACTGGCTTACGCGTCACCCAAAGTAGCGCCGTACGGTGCGGCGGCACTACAGGTCATTGACAAACTTGGTCTTGCCAGCGCGTTGGCGGCAAAGCTGGTGCAAGGCGAAAGCATCGGTCAAGCATTCGGCTTTGTCGCCAGCGGCAATGCCGAGCTGGGCTTTGTAGCCATGTCACAGGTACTCGAAGACGGCAAGCTCAAGACTGGCTCCATGTGGGTCGTGCCACAGCATCTGTACCACCCGCTCCGGCAGGACGCAGTGCTGCTGCAGCATGGCGCCAGCAATCCGGCGGCGCGGGCGTTGCTGAAGCTGCTGCAAAGTCCCAACATCAAAGACCTGATTCGCTCCTATGGCTATGACATCTGAACGACAATCTCCATGAATCTACTCACCCCGTCTGACCCGCAGGCGATTGGCTTGACACTACAGGTCGCCACACTCACCACAGTGGTCCTGCTGCTGGTCGGCACGCCGCTGGCCTGGTGGCTGGCGCGCACACCGTCCTGGCTGAAAAAACCGGTGGCGGCGCTGGTGGCCATGCCGCTGGTGCTGCCGCCCACCGTACTGGGGTTTTATTTGCTGGTTCTCATGGGACCGCACGGTACGGTCGGCCAATGGATGCAGGCGCTCGGTCTGGAGTTGCTGCCGTTCACCTTTGCCGGGCTGGTGGTGGCGTCAAGCCTTTATTCCCTGCCCTTCATGGTGCAGCCGATCCAGAACGCCCTGGAAGCGATGGGCGCGCGTCCTCTGGAAGTCGCCGCCAGCCTGCGCGCCACGCCGCTGGATGCGTTCTTCAACGTCGCGGTGCCGCTATGCAAGCCGGGCTTTGTCACGGGCGCCATCATGTGCTTTGCCCATACAGTGGGTGAATTTGGCGTGGTGCTGATGATTGGCGGCAACATTCCCGGCGTCACGCGCGTGCTGTCGGTACAGATTTACGACCACGTGGAGGCCATGGAATATTCTTCAGCACACCGGCTGGCTGCGGTCATGCTGGGTTTTAGTTTTGTGGTGCTGCTGGCACTGCACCTCTACAACAGCAGTCGGCGCAAAGGTTCCGCATGACCGGATCGGCAGACTTCCAGTTGCAGACAGTTTTACAACGCAGGGAATTCACCCTGGACCTCGCGCTGGCACTTCCAAACCACGGTGTCACCGCCTTGTTTGGTCCGTCCGGCTGTGGCAAGACGACGGCCTTGCGGGTTGTGGCCGGGCTGGAGCCAGCGGCTCGCGGCCGAATCTGTGTGCACGGCGAGGTATGGCAAGACAGCGCGCGTAACATTTTTATGCCGGTGCACCAGCGGGCGCTCGGTTATGTGTTTCAGGAAGCGAGCCTGTTTGACCACCTGAATGTGCAGGACAACCTGAAATTTGGCTTCAAACGCATCCCAAAAGCGCAACGTCGCCATAGCTGGGACCGCTTGCTGGACTTGCTGGGCATTGGGCACTTGCTCGCAAGATGGCCGCACGAACTGTCCGGCGGCGAGCGCCAGCGCGTTGCCATCGCCCGTGCGCTGGCCTCCAGCCCGCGCCTGCTGCTGCTGGATGAACCGCTGGCGGCACTGGACGCAACACGCAAGGCCGAAGTCCTGCCCTATCTTGAAAAATTGCAAAGCGGGCTGGATTTGCCCATCATCTACGTCAGCCACGCCATCGACGAGGTCGCTCGACTGGCCGACCACCTGGTCTTGCTGGACGCCGGAAGGGTTGTTGCCAGTGGTCCGACCGATCAGTTATTGACGCGACTGGATCTACCTTTGGCACATGGTGACTCTGCGGCAGCGGTGCTGACCTGCACCGTGCAGAGCTGCGACGCCGGCGACTATCTGACCACAACCCGATTTGAGGGTGGCCAGTTGATCGTGCCGCACCATGCGGCCACGCCGGGACAGATACTTCGCGTGCGGATTCAGGCGCGTGATGTCAGTCTGACTCTGGAGAAACAGGCCGGCACCAGCATCCTCAATATCCTGGGCGCCACCGTCACCGCACTGTCGCCCGACAGTCCCGGTCAGGTGATGGTAGTGCTGGATGCCGGTGGCAGCACCCTGCTGGCCCGCGTCACCAGCCGGTCCGCCAAGGCGTTGCGTCTGACGCCCGGCCTGGCCCTGTACGCCCAAATCAAGGGCGTGGCAATCCTGGGCTGAGATCGCTGTAACGGTCCATTACGGCGGGCTTTTTCGAGTCAACCAACCCTCAACTACCACGGATGCGAAGAAAGCACGGTCAAACCACAACCAGAGTGCCACCGGCGCCAGCGTCGGCATCAGCAGGGAGCCAACCTGATATCCCATGGCAATGCCCTCCATCTGCCACTGATCAATTCCCAGCACACCCGGTCTGCCGCCCGCCACCATGATCTGGCGCAAAATTTCAAAGATCAGACTGAACGTCTGGGGCACTAACAAAATCAGGTAGCCCGCCGCGGCCCGCCGGAAAAAATGCCGGCTGCGCGACGCCAGCAGCAAGGCCAGAAACAAGGGCAATCCATACGCGTAATGCGCCGGATCCGCTTGCGCCACCAGTTCGGCCGTGCCGCGTTCCTTTTTCACACTGTCCCCCATGGCCACGGGTATCCGGGTTTCAACCTCAATGGTTCCGGGCGCCTTGTGAACCGAGCGCACCCAGTAGGAAGCGCTGCTTTCCAGCACAACGTGCGCCAGGCCGGCGGTCGGATAAGAAGTCCAGCTTGAGATCTGCATCCAGAGCAGCGTGACGACAAGAAACCAGCCAATGGCGCTGGCAAAGAAAACCGGCAAAGAGCTTGTGGGTGTCCAGGACAGCGACAACTTCATGGCAGACCGTTCAACCGTCAAACCGGGCTGGCCGGGTCCGCCTGCAGGACCGGTTCAAGCATTGGATTGGGGTTGGCCCTGACCCACAGCAACCAGACCACCAGCACGTCAAGCATGATCAGGCCCTGCCAGAGGAACTCGTGCGCAATGCGAAACGCAGTGGCGTTCCACTGTCCCAGATAGAACAGGCTGATGACCCGGATGACGTTCAGCGCCTGCACCGCCACAAAGCCCAGACCGATACCCCAGGCCCGGTGCTTCCAGTCCGACGGAAAAGCAACGATGGCAGCAAACAGGATGATGCAGGCTTCAACGCCATTGCAGCCAGGCTCGATCGAGACACCGAAACCCGTTGCCGGGTTCCACAGCACCTTGCCCATGGCCGCTGCGTTGGCATCAAACAGGGTCACCAGCGCCACACAGGACCTGGCCAGGAAGGCGGTCCAGGGCAGCACCAGATACTGTTGCACCGGGCGCGTCAGCTCCAGGCCGAAAAGCAGGAGCTGGAGCGAGACAAAGATCAGGAAAAAGCGGCGCATCAGACCCGCAGTTTATCCCCTCGCCGACGCGCTTTGGCCAGACCGAACAACCCGATCAAACCCGACAACATGATCAAGCCCCATTCAGAGAGGGTGGGCACAGGTACGGTGTCACCAATGGCCACCAGTCCCTGGCCTCGGGCCAGCAGGAATGGCACGCCGGAAGACCCATCCGAAAACTTGAGCGCACCGTTGCCAGTCTGGCCGTCCTGAATCGCCAGGGGAATGAAGCCGGCCGGAAAACTGGTAAAGCCGGCATGCGTCGACGAACCCCAATTGGACAGTAGCACATCCGTCAATCCGGCAAACGCGGGATGTGAAGCCACCATGTGAACCGCATCTGTGCTCAAGTCACGAACTGCAAAGCTGCCAAAGGGGTCCAGAAAGGCCACCGTCGTCCCGCTCTCGGGGGCGCCGCCATAGGCGCAGCCAAACGCGGCATACAAACCCGTCTTGCCAGCAACGTCGCCGGCAAAGCCAATCGAGTTCTTGATCAGCGTGGTCGCACCCACCTGCATACTGGCATGGTACTCAGGGTCGCCGCCAATCAGGATGATGTTGCCGTTGGTCGCCGGTCCCCAGGTGGTGCGGTTAAGGATTGCAGCGTTGATGGAAGAAAGATCCGAACATGTCGCATCACCCAGAACGAGCGCGCGGTAGGTTGCAAAATCAGCCTGTGATTTACCCGCCCACACCGCCTCAGTGGCGAGTTCCACGGTAAAGCCCAACGCACTGGCCTGAACAGCTTCCGGCGACCCCAGCCCACCCATCACGCTGGTGTCGAGAATCAGAACCGTCTTGCTATCGGCTGCTCCTGCGGCATGCGCAGGCGAAATTGCCCCAAACGCCATGCCTGCCAGCAAAGCCAGTCGCAAGACCGAAGAAAGAAGGTTCGAACCATTTTTGTCACGTTTTTTCATTGTCATGATTTACCGGCTCCTAAAAATATGAGTGGATTCGCGGCGTACCAGCTCCAAGTCAAATTTTCCGCGAACGATCATTGTATCTATTTGTAATGGGCGACCGGCTTCCGTGCTTCACTTGTCCGCATTGGGGAAAAAAAGTTGCTCGCCGCCGATTTTGTAGCTGGCAATCACGCCCTGCCCGGCCGGCGACGTCAACCAGTCGACAAATTTCTGGCCATCGAGCGCCTTGACATGCGGGTGCCTGGCCGGGTTGACCAGCATCACGCCGTACTGGTTGAACAGACGCTTGTCGCCTTCGACCAGCACCGTCAGTTCGCCACGGTTCCTGAAATTGAGCCAGGTGCCGCGATCGGCCAGCAGGTAGGCGCCGCTACTGGAAGCCATGTTGAGCGCCGGACCCATACCGCAGCCGCACTCTTTGTAGCCGCTGCCTTTTTTGTCCTGAAGATCAGCCAGTTTCCAGAAACGCAACTCGGCGGCGTGGGTGCCGCTCTTGTCGCCGCGCGAGATGAACTCGCCATTGGCCATGGCCAGCTTGGCCAGCGCCTGCACGATGTCATTACCCCGGGCTTTGAGCGGATCGGCCTTGGGGCCAATCAGCACAAAGTCGTTGTACATCACGGGCCAGCGCCTGACGGCAAAGCCCTCACTCACCACCTTTTCTTCAGCCACCTGATCGTGCACAAACAACACGTCGGCGTCACCCCGGCGGCCCATGTCAATCGCCTGCCCGGTACCCAGTGCCACCACTTTGACTTCAATGCCACTGGCTTTTTTGAATTCGGGCAGCAAATGGGAAAACAGGCCCGACTGTTCTGTTGACGTGGTAGACGCGACCACAATCGACTGCGCATGGGCACTTGCGGACGCTATTAAAATAATAGCTGCTTGTGCATACCGCACGGGCTTTAGAGGCCAAAAATACTTGAAAATACTCATGCGAGTTCTCCTTTGACAAACAAATGGGCGGCCGGGTACCGCGCCTGCAGCAGCGGTCCGCTAAAAAAATCATGAGCTGGCAAATCGGCCAGTACGCGCCCTTGCTCCAGATAGATTACGCGACTGGCCAGGCGTTTGACCTGACCCAGGTTGTGGCTGGCAAACACCAGGGTCATGGCGCCACCCGGTGGCGCAAAAGTGTCTATCAGTGCCTCCACCTCGCGCTTGGCGTGCGGATCAAGACTGGCCGTCGGCTCATCGAGTAGCAACACCTGGGGCGTCAGGGCCCAGGCCCGCGCCAGGGCCACGCGCTGCTGCTGACCGCCGGAAAGCTGGCGCGCGCCGCGCTGCGCCAGCTCAGCCAGACCAACCCGCGCCAGCGCCGCCAGCGCCTGCACTTTGGCCTGCCCCCAGGGCGTGCCGCCCAGCCACAACCCGAGCGCCACATTGCCCAGCACCGACATGCGCATCAGATACGGCCGCTGAAACAGCATGGCCTGACGCGCCGCCGCATCACGCCTCACCTGACCGGTCGTGGCTGTCACCAGCCCATGCAGCAAGCGCAACAGCGTGCTCTTGCCACAGCCGTTGGCGCCGACCAGCGCCACACGCTCGCCCGCTGCAATCGTCAGGCTCACCTCGCTCAGGGCTCGTACTGCACTGGCCGGTCGCCCAAAATGCACACTGGCGCAAGCCAGTTGAACCAGCGCGCTCACCGGAAAACCTCCAGTGCGCCGGTCAGCGCGTCGCGCTCGCCCTGACGAGTCGGCTCGTGGTGAAACCTGGCACCGTTCTCACTGCCCTCGCGCCAGCGCCGTATGATCGCAATCAGCACGTTGAGCAGCAGCACCACCGTCAGCAGGATCAGTCCCAGCCCGAGCGCCAGCGGCAAGTCGCCCTTGCTGGTTTCCAGCGCGATGGCGGTCGTCATGACGCGGGTAAAGCCGTCAATGTTGCCGCCGACAATCATCACCGCACCGACTTCCGAGATGGCCCGGCCAAAAGAAGCGATCAAGACCGTCAGCAGCGCGTAGCGCTCGTCCCATGCCAGCAGCAGACTGCGCAAAAAAGGCCGTGCACCCAGCGAATTGAGCTGTTCACCATGGGCGTTCTGCGCATCCTGCACCAGCTGGTGCGTCAAGGCCGTCACCACCGGCAACACCAGCAGCGCCTGCGCCAGCACCATGGCTTTGAATGAAAACAGCCAGCCCAGAAACCCCAGCGGGCCGCTGCGCGACAGCAGCAGGTACACCACCAGCCCCACCACCACCGACGGCACGGCCAGAAAAGTGTTGAGCAGCGTCAACAGCGCAGCGCGCCCGACAAAGCGCGCCACGCCCAGCCAGGCACCCAGCAACAGCCCGAGCAGGCAACTGATGGCGCACGCCGTCGCACTGACGGACAGGGACCGGCCGACTATGGTGAGCAGGCCGGCATCGAGCGAAGTGATAAGTTGCAGCGCCGTGGCCGCGCTGTCGGAAAATGTGGTCATCGTTAAGTGCGGTATCGTAGCTGCCGTTGCAATAACCAACGATATGAAACGCTGTGCATAGGCTCCAATTCCATTACACACTGTCGCGCGATAGCAGCCCGGCGCTGGTGCGCAACCCCTTGATTGACTTGCTGCAGGCGGTCTCGGCCCACGGTTCCATCTCGGCCGGTGCCCGCGCATTGGGCCTGTCGTACCGTCACGTCTGGGGCGAGCTCAAGCGCTGGGAAACCGAGCTGGGCAACGAGCTGCTGATCTGGGAGAAAGGCCAGTCGGCGCGCCTGAGCGAATTTGGCGCCAAGCTGATGTGGGCTGAACGCCAGGCGCAGGCCCGGCTGGCGCCACAGATCGAGGCTCTGCGCGCTGAACTGGAGCGCAGCTTTGCCGTCGCCTTTGACGACTCGGCCCATGTTGTGACGCTGTACGCCAGCCACGACGACGCCCTCTCGGCGCTGCGCGAACACGCCTTGCTGCAGGCCCACGGGCAACTTCACCTTGACATCCGCTTTACCGGCAGCGTGGATGCGATCCGTGCCCTTAACGAGGGACGCTGCGTGATGGCAGGTTTTCACACGCTGCTCAACACCGGTCACAAGACACTGACCGAGCGCACTTACAAGCCGCTGCTGCAGCCCGGCCAGCACAAGATCATCGGTTTTGTGAAACGCACCCAGGGTCTTATGGTGGCCCGGGGTAATCCGCTGGCACTGAAATCATTGCAGGATCTGGCCAGCCGCCAGGCCCGCTTTGCCAACCGCTCGCTGGGCACCGGCACGCGCGTCGTGCTGGACGAACTGCTGGCCCGGGACGGCCTGACCGGCGCCGGGATTGTCGGCTACGAAGATACCGAACCCTCGCATGCCGCAGTCGCCCATGCGGTGGCGGCCGGCCAATGTGACGCCGGTCTGGGCATTGAGGCTGCGGCGCACAACGCCAAACTGGACTTTGTGCCGCTGGTTGACGAGCGCTACCACCTGGTGTGCCTCAAATCGGCCCTGGCGCAACCGGCCATCGGAGCCTTGCTGAAACTGCTTCAAACGCCGGACTGGCAGCTCGAAGTAGGCCGCATTGCGGGCCACAGCGCCCTGCAAAGCGGCGAGGTACTGTCGCTGCGACGTGTCTTGCCATGGTGGGACTTCTCGCAGCAAAAACACCTTTGATTTTTTTAGCGAAACCAGTTCTCTCCACCTTATGCCACACACCATTTTCTCCAGGCTCAAACGCGCCATTCGTCGGCCCCGGTTGCTCAGCTCGGCGTTGCTGGGGGGCGCGCTGTTTGTCTTTCTGTGGCCGCAACTGCCGGCCGCGCGCGCCATGCTGGTCTCGTTCAACATCGGTGCCGCCCTGTATCTGGGGCTGATGTTCAATCTGATGCTTGGCGCTAGCGTAGCCTCCATGCATGACCGCGCCCGTCTGCAAAGCGAAGGGCAATGGGCAGTCTTGCTGATGACCGTCTGCGTGGCCGGGGTGGTGCTGGGTGCGCTGTCCCACGAACTCCATGCCGCCAGGGACAAATCATGGGTCGATATTGCACTGGCCAGCAGTACCATCCTGCTGGCCTGGCTTTTTGTGGCCATTGTTTTTGCCGAGCACTACGCCCACGTCTATTACATGAAAACCGGCCAACTGCAGTTTCCGGGCACCACGACGCCTGACTACGGCGACTTCACGTACTTTTCCGTCGTCATCAGCATGTGCTGCCAGACATCGGACATTGCGATCACTTCGCCCGCCATGCGACGCATCGTCATGCTGCACAGCGTGGTTTCATTCTTCTTTAACGTCATCATCATTGCCATCTCGGTGAATATCGCTGCAAGTGCGTTTTAGACAATAAAAAAGGCCTTAAAGCCGCGTCCATCATGCGTAGGCAGCTACTATTTTTATAGCAATCAAGGACTCTCCAGGCGCCTTCGGTTAAGGCGCGCCTGGACCTGGTCCGGGTCAAGCAGCAAGGCCAGCTCAAATTCACGGCGCGCATCGGCGGTGCGAGCGGCCAGCTGATAGGCATAGCCCAGATTGTTATGCACCCGCGCTTTCTGCGCAGACTTGGCCGCCGTGTCCTGCCACAGCGCTATTTCACTGAAGTAGACCTGATTGCGCAGCAGCGTCAGGCCGGCCAGCGCCAGCAGCAGCGCTGCAGCGGCGACTTTGAATGTGGCGCCGCGCAGCCCCAGCCTGAGCTCGATGCCCAGCGCCAGAAACAGCGGCCAGTCGGCCAGAACCATCTGCCGTTCGTTGGCAATATCGAGCCGCGGCAGAAACAGATAGAGCGCCATCAGGTGCAGTGCCAACCAGGTCAGCGCAAAAGTGATCCAGGGCCGGTGGTGCGCGTAGCGCAGCACCCCTGCCAGCAGCACGGCAGCCAGCGCCAGCGGCGCCGCCATACCGGTGAAATCGGCTTTGAGCGGCAGGTCGGGGTCAATATTGAGCCACAGCGGCAAGGCCCACTGCCGCAGCAGATAGGCAGCCGCACCGAGTTGGGTGGCGACATTGCCTTGCAGGCTGTTGAGATCTGCACTGCGTTGCATCTGCCCGGCGTAGTTTTCATTGAGCAGGAAGAAGGCTGCGGCCGCCAGCCAGACCACCCAGCCTGGCCATTGTCGCTGGACCGACGCCCGCCAGCCACCGCCGCAACTCCATTCCCACAGCAACAAGGCCAGCGGGAACGTTACTGCGGTTTCCTTGACGCCCAGGGCAGCCAGCATCAGCAGTGGCGTCAGCGCATACAGGAAAACCTTTCGCTGCGTGGTGCGCCCGATGGCATAGGTCAGCAAACCGGCCAAGTAGAACAGGGCCATGAGCGAGGCAGAGCGCCCGCTGACGTAGGTGACGGCCTCGGTGTGAATCGGATGAACCGCAAACAGCAGCGCTGCCAGCAGGGGCGCGTCTTGCAGGCGTCCAGATCCGTCCCGGGCGTTGACAAATTGCTCCGACAGGCGATAGACCAGCCAGACATTGCCCAGATGAATCAGCAGGTTGACCAGGTGAAAGCCGGTCAGCCCGAGACCGGAAGTCCAGTTCAACGTGTAGGACAGCTTGAGCAGCGGGCGAATGCCGTGACCGGCACTGGCCCACCAGGCAGCCCAGGACTGGACCGCCGGGTTGTCAACAATCACCTTGTAATCGTCGAACTGGAACTCACCCGACAGCGCATTGGTGTAGCAGACGCCGACCGCCAGCACCAGCCACGTCAGCGCGCCGCGCCGCGATTCACAGCCCACGTGCGGCACGCTCAAAGGCCAGATCGAGCAGATCCACCGCATCCCACCAGCGGTCGGAACCGTGCAGCATGACCAGCATGACCTGTGTTTCGCCACGCCGGACCAACGCCACCAGACATTTGCCGGCGTCCGGCGTGTAGCCGGTCTTGAGCCCCAGCGCGCCCGCGTAACGGCCAATCAGGGCATTGCTGTTTTTAAATTCATAGTGTTGTGAACCCTCCAGCGGGGTGATACGGTCAGCGGGCCGGGCAGTCAGCTCCGTAATCGGTGCATGCCGGATCAGTTCGCGCGCCAGCACGGCCAGATCGTGCGCGCTGGAATAGTGCTGCGGGGCATCGTGGCCACAGGCATTGACGAAGTGCGTGTCGTGCAGTCCGAGCGCCACGGCACGCTGGTTCATGCGTTCAACAAAACGCTGCTGGCTGCCCGCCAGGTGCTCGGCCAACACCCGGCAAGCGTCGTTGGCTGACGCGATCAACGCCGCTGCCAGCAGGTCCTGCACCCTGAATTTCTGGCCGGCTTTCAAATGCAGGCGCGAACCGGTTTCGGCGGCAGCGGCGCGACTCACCACCGCAATGGCTTGGGGCTGATCCTGCTCGACAACCAGCAACGCGGTCATTAGTTTGGTCAGACTGGCGGGCGCCAGGCGCGCACCGGCTTGCCGGCGCCAGACCGGCGTACCGTTGATCTCAAGCTGATAAGCGGTGGCGACTTTCGGAAACGGGTCACTCTGCGCCAGCGCCAGCATGGATTGCCATGCCAGCCACAGACCGAACAGAAGCCGCACGGGTCTGGATCAAAGACCGAACAAGCCTTTGAGCTTCTTGGCCCCGTCCAGCACCGCGTCCGCCGGGTTGTTGCTGCTGGGCTTGGGTTTGGCGTCGCTGCGCTTGAATTGCGCCTCATCAACTTCCTCATCGACGACGCCAGCGGTCTTGGCCGCTTTGCTGTTCAACCTGGCCGGGGCTTCTTCATCGTCCATGCTGGCGGTGCCACTCAGGCATTTCGAGAGGTCGCTTTTTGCAGTGTAGGCACGCCCTTCACAGGCTTTGCGGCGCGCCGCCTCGCGATACACCTTGGCCTCGGCCGGACAGTAGCTGGCCAGCGTACCGACGTTCTTGCCATTCAGGGTGGTGCAGATGGCTTTGGTTGTAGCGTCCATGCTCAGGCCACAGGTTTTGGCGAGCAGGCCACCGTTGCCCTTGTCCATATTGCCCAGCATAATGAAGGCGTTGGCGTCACGCGGTGCGTCCCGGCGCACCAGCTCGCACAGTTGCTCCTGTTTGCCCGGGCAGCTCTGGCCCTTGATGAAGCGCCCCGAGTTGAGGATCCAGTCGGCGGTTGACTTGAAGCCGGAGGTGTCACACATCTGCTCCTTCACTTTGTCACCCTGCGCCTTCATGGCATTTGCCATTTCTTCAGAGTCGCAGGCGCCTCCAATGCGCTTGCTCTGATGGGACATGGTCATGTCCATGCTGCGCCCGCCCGATTTGCCGCTAAAGCGCATGACGCCCTCCGACCTGTTGATGTCGCCAGACGACTCGCCAACGCCGGTCATGATTTCACCGTTGCGGTTGCAGGTCATTTTCCATGACGTCTTGTTGCCTGACATCCTGACGTCGCTCATCTGGCAGTCCTTGTCGGGCGGCGGATTGCGCTCGGCGCCCTTGGCGACGCAGACCTTCATGGTGCGTGCCGGCATAGCCATGGGCATGCCCGCCATTTCGACCTTGGAGGTGATTTCCCAATATTCACCGGGTGCACCCCAGGCCGCCATGGACAAGGCGCCGATGGCGACGGCGAAACCAGAAAGAAAATTTATATGCATGGGGACTCTCACGGTAGGTCGAATCAGCCGGCGAACGCAGCAACTTGTTTTTATCACAGTGTATTGTTCCATGAAGACCTCACCCCTGTCATCGATTCACCTCGTTGATTGGTGTTTACCCTAGGTCAAAAACAGGGCCGCGTCAGGTATTTCTCAGTCGCAACACGTTACGCTCTCGCGTTGGCAGCACTTCAAGCGATGGCAACTGATTCTGACTCGCTACCGGCTGCAGTTTTTCAATTTTCCAGTAACGGAGACACCATGCATGCGCTTCTGAAACTATCGAAAGCGGTTGACGCCCTGAACACCCTGATTGGCAAATATGTCATCTGGCTGATTTTGGCTTCCACCGTCATCAGCGCGGTGAACGCTGCCGTGCGCAAGGTGTTCAACGTCAGCTCCAATGCCTACCTTGAAGTCCAGTGGTACCTGTTCGCCGCCGCATTCCTGCTGGCTTCGGCCTATACGCTGCTGAACGGCGAGCATGTCAAGATCGACGTCATCTACAGCCGCTGGTCCAAGCGCGCACAAATCTGGATCGACGTGTTCGGATTTACCTTTTTTCTCCTGCCATTTTGTACTGCCATCCTGTGGTTCGGCATTCCCTTTTTCCTCAAGGGGTACCACTCCGGTGAGATGTCCTCCAATGCCGGTGGCCTGATCCTGTGGCCGGTCTACGCCATGATGCCTCTGGGCTTTGGCCTGTTGCTGTTGCAAGGCCTCTCCGAGCTGATCAAGCGGCTGGCTTTTCTGCAGGGCCTGATTGACGATCCGACGCACAAAAAAGTCGAAAAAACAGCAGAAGAAGAATTGGCTGAAGCGATCCAGAAGCTGGCCGAAGAAAAAGCCGCTAAAGCCAACGCAGCCTGACCCCGGAGACAGCCATGGAATTTCTAACCAACAACATTGCCCCGATCATGTTCGCGGGCCTCATTGTTTTTCTGCTGCTGGGCTTTCCGGTGGCCTTCAGCCTGGGTGCCTGCGGCCTGTTTTTTGGCTTTGTTGGCGTCGAAATCGGTGTCCTGCCCGAAGCGCTGCTGCAGGCACTGCCGCTGCGCATTTTCGGCATCATGAAAAATGACACGCTGCTGGCCATTCCGTTCTTCACGCTGATGGGGCTGATACTCGAGCGCAGTGGCATGGCCGAAGATTTGCTTGACACCATCGGCCAGCTCTTTGGCCCGTTGCGCGGTGGCCTGGCCTTTGCCGTGATTTTTGTCGGGGCCTTGCTGGCTGCGACCACCGGTGTGGTGGCCGCCTCGGTGATTTCCATGGGACTGATTTCGCTGCCCATCATGTTGCGTTATGGCTATGACCGCCGCGTTGCCTCCGGCGTCATTGCTGCGTCGGGTACGCTGGCCCAGATCATTCCGCCCTCCCTGGTGCTGATCATTCTGGCCGACCAACTCGGTCGCAGCGTCGGTGAAATGTACAAGGGTGCCTTCATCCCCGGCTTTGCCCTGACCGGTCTTTACGTCGCCTACGTTATTTTGCTGACCTTCATCCGCCCGAACTGGGTGCCGGCATTGCCGCCCGAGGCCCGCACCATCCGTGAAGACAATGGCAAGAGCGGCCTGCGCTCGCTGCTGGTACTGACCATTGTTTCAAGTGGTCTGGCCATTTACCTTGGGCAAAATTACGCCACGGTGGCGGGCTGGGTCACCGGTCAAACCCTGTTGACGGCACCGACCGATGAAACCATTGTGGTGTCGTTGTGCGCCGGTGTGATATTGGCGTTCGTCATCGCCCTGATCAACAAGGTGACACGGCTGGGCTTGCTGTCACGCATGGCCGAACGTGTCACCTTTGTGCTGATTCCGCCGCTGCTGCTGATTTTTCTCGTGCTAGGCACCATTTTTCTGGGCGTCGCCACGCCGACCGAGGGCGGTGCCATGGGGGCCGTGGGCGCCATGATCATGGCCATGAGCCGGGGCCGTCTGAGCGTGAAGCTGCTAAAGCAGGCGCTGACGTCAACCACCAAACTGTCAAGTTTTGTGGTGTTTATTCTGGTTGGCTCGACCGTCTTCAGCCTCGTGTTTCAAGGGGTGGATGGCTCCAAATGGGTAGAGCATCTTTTGGGTTCGGTGCCCGGCGGTCAGGTCGGCTTCCTGATTGTGGTCAACCTGCTGATTTTTTTCCTGGCGTTTTTTCTGGACTTTTTTGAGCTCTCGTTCATTGTGGTTCCGCTGCTGGCGCCGGTGGCTGAAAAAATGGGCATCGATCTGATCTGGTTTGGTGTCCTGCTGGGCGTCAACATGCAGACCTCGTTCATGCATCCGCCGTTTGGTTTTGCCCTGTTCTTTCTGCGCAGCGTGGCGCCAACGCGGGAATACACCGACAAACTCACGAAGAAGCTGATTGCCCCCGTGACAACCATGCAAATCTACTGGGGTGCGGTCCCTTTTGTGCTGATCCAGATCATCATGGTCGGGGCCATCATTGCCTTCCCCGCCATCGTCTCCAGTGGACTTGACAAGGCCGAGAAGGTTGACCTGGACAAGGTCGTGCTGGAAGTGCAGACCGAAGCACCCGCTGTGGCAAGCTCGGCGCCCGTCGACGCCAGCGCCATGCCGGCGTCCGACAGCACACGCAGCGATGACGACCCCATGAAGGCCATGCAGGACTCGATGGACCAGAACAAGAAATAGTCGCCGGCGGCTGGCGCCCGCAGTTACAGGTCTGGTGCCAGTTCGACCCGGTTGCGGCCAAGTTCCTTGGCGCGGTACATGGCCGCATCGGCATTCTTGAGAAGCTGGCTTTCAACCGCCCCCTGCCCGGGGAACACGGCGACACCGGTGCACGATGAAATCTTCAGCCGGTGTCCGTCAATTTCAAACGGCTGGTTTAGCGCCTGCCTGATTTTTTCTGCCACCCTACCGGCATCCTGGGGTTTATCAATATCCGACAGGATCACTACAAATTCATCGCCGCCGAGCCGCGCAACGGTGTCAGACTCGCGTGGCACGCATTCCTGCAAACGCCCCGCCACCGCTTTCAGCAGCAAATCACCCATCTGATGACCATGTTCATCATTGACCGGCTTGAATTCGTCCAGATCAATGAACATCAAGGCCATGTGTCGCTTGTTGCGCCTGGCCCTGGCCACACTCTGGCGCAACCGGTCAGAAAACAAGGCACGATTGGGCAAGCCGGTCAGCGCATCAAAATGAGCCATTTGCTGCAAGCGCTCTTCCAGCACCTTGCGCTCCGAGATATCGGTGTGCGTGCCAATCATGCGCAAGGGCTTGCCCTGGGCATCGCGTGCCACCACCATGCCGCGCGAGAGTATCCATTTCCAGCTGCCATCCTTGCACTGCATGCGCCGCTCGTTGGCATAGGCGGGCTTCCTGCCAGCCAAATAAGCCTCGCGATCGGCCTGGATCCGCGCCAGATCATCCGGATGGACCCGTTGGTCCCAGGCTTCCGTTGAACTTGCCAGGTCGTCCCCGGCAAAACCATAGATTTCCTTGTAGCGACTGGAAACCACAACCTCGCCGGTCTGCAGGTTACGGTCCCAGACACCATCGCCAGCACCTTCCAGGGCGAACTTCCAGCGCTCCTCGCTCAATGCCAGCGCCTGCTGGACTTTTTTGCGCTGCCGGTTCTGCTCTGAAATATGATCCTGGGCTTTTTTCACAATAACGAACAGTGCCAGGAAGAGCAGCGTCAACAAGGCAACCGCGGCCACCACAACGTAGCGTTGCCGTTTGTCAATATCGGCCAGCGCGGCGGTGGCGTCACCATAGATCTCAAAAACACCGGTCACCTTGTTGTCGACCGGGTCATAGCGCGGCACATAGGTCTCCACCAGATCGCGGTTCTGCACTTCTCCTTCGAACGCGCTGAACTTGTCCTGGTGTACCAGCTCGGAGCTGTTGAGACCGCGCAAGCCGTCAAGCACACCGGCATTCTGGCTTTTGTCTTCGCCAATTTGCCTGAGTTCGGTCGAGTAGACCGTCCTCCCCTTCAAGTCATAAACCTTGATCTTGAAGATTTTGGTGCCATTTAGCAGCGCCAGCACCCGGTTGTGCAACGCGGGAAGCTGGGGGGCGGACTGCAGTTCCGCCGCTGACTTGCCATTTGTGGTTAACAGCAGCGGCCCGAACGCCTCGTCCCACATTTGATTGGCAATGATTTTGGCGTGGGTGACGTGCTCACTTTCGTAGCCACTGAGCAATCCATCAACAGCCAATGTCCGGAAGACATAGCCCAGCAAAATGGCGACGACAAAAAAAGCCACAAGGCTTGCCGTCGTGAAATACCGCAGGAGCTGGAAACTGTTTTTAGCGCCGGTAACTGTGCCGACCATGGTGCTCACCTCCGGGGCCGATGTTACCCCCAAAATTTCAGCCCCCCATTGCGCCGCGTCGTGAAAAAAGTGAGCGGACACGCCTGACTAAAGCGATGGCGGCCACCGTTCAACTGCCCTGAACCGAAGGATTCAGGGGCGTCAGCGGCTTGTTGTGGATCAGGTAGCCAATCAGGTTGTCGGCCGCCAGATTGGCCATGGCCAACCGGGTGGGAAGCGTGGCACTGGCAATGTGCGGCGTCAGCACGACGTTGGGCACGCTCAGCAAATCGGCATGCACCCGGGGCTCACCCTCAAACACGTCAAGACCGGCAGCGGCAAGGGTGCCGTTGCGCAAGGCCGCCGCCAGCGCCGCGTCGTCCACAATGCCGCCGCGCGCGATATTGACCAGCGTGGCGCCGGGCTTCATCTGTGCCAGTTCGGCCGCGCCAATGGCGTGGTGCGACTGCGCAGAGTATGGCAGCACCAGCACCAGGTGGTCTGCGGTTTCAAGGAGCTCCTGCTTGCTGACATAGCGGGCCCGGCAAGCGGCTTCGGTGGCACCGTCAAGCCGCGAGCGGTTGTGATAAATAACCTTCATGCCAAAGCCCAGGGCACCGCGCCTGGCAATGCCCTGACCGATGCGCCCCATACCCAGAATGCCCAGTGTGGCGCCATGGATATCGGAGCCGGCGAACATGTCGTAGCGCCAGCGCGTCCAAAGTCCGGCGCGCAGAAAATGCTCACTTTCGGCCACGCGCCGGGCGGTTGCCATCAGCAGGGCAAAGCCGAAGTCGGCGGTGGTTTCGGTCAACACGTCGGGCGCATTGGTGGCCAGCACGCCCGCTGCGGTCATGGCGTCGAGGTCAAAATTGTTGTAGCCGACCGCCATGTTGGCACAGATTTTCAAGGCCGGGCAGGCCGCCAGCAAGGCGGCATCAATGCGTTCACCGCCGGTCGTGAATACACCTTGCTGCCCCTGCAGCTGGTCAATCAGCTGCGACGGGGTCCAGAGCACATCGGACTGATTGGAAGTGACCTCAAAGTGTTGCACCAGGCGGGCAATCACTTCGGGGAAGATGGCGCGGGCGACAAGGATTTTTGGCAACATGGTCGTGACCTGTCAGGATTCAGTGGAACAGCCGGAATTGCACAATGTAAACCATCGCCCCGGCAAAATAACCAATCAATGCCAGACCGCTGATCTTGCGCATGTACCAGACAAAATCAATTTTCTCCAGCCCCATGGCGGCAACGCCAGCCGCTGAGCCAATGATCAGGATGGAGCCGCCGGTACCGGCGCAATAAGCCATGAATTCCCAGAGGAAACTGTCCGTCGGGTTTTGTGCCAGCGTGTACATGCCCATCGAGGCGGCCACCAGCGGCACGTTGTCCACCACCGCACTGGCCAGCCCGATGATCATGACGATCACATCCTGACGCCCAACCAACTCGTCGAGTGCTTTGGCCAGCGAGGTCAGGATGTGCGTATGCTCCAGCACCGCCACGGCCATCAGGATGCCAATGAAGAAGATGATGGAACTCATGTCAATACGGGTCAACGCATGAACCAGCGTTAGTGGTTTCCTGCGGGTTTCTTCCTTTTTCAGGTGTAGCAGATCGCCCACCATCCACAACATGCCCAGACCAAACAGGATGCCCATGAACGGCGGCAGGTGCGTCACAGTCTTGAAGACAGGCACCCCGACCAGAATGGCCAGCCCGAGAAACAGCATCAGATTGCGCTCAAAAGGTGACGAATGATGGCTATCCATATCGTGCTTGCGCGGCGGTGGCACCACCGGCCTCGCACCGAGCAGGTAGCTGGTGACCACCAGCGGCACAATCATGTTCACCATGGACGCCAGGAACAGGCCTTTCATGATCGCCAGCGTGGTGATCTGCCCGCCGATCCACAGCATGGTGGTGGTAACGTCGCCAATCGGTGTCCAGGCACCCCCGGCATTGGCGGCAATGACAATGATGCCGGCAAAAAAGAGGCGGTCTTCACGCTTGTCAAGCAGCTTTTTCATCAGGGACACCATGACGATGGTGGTGGTCAGATTGTCCAGAATGGAGCTGAGAAAGAAGGAAACGAACCCGATCATCCACATCAGCGTCGACAGCCGGGTGGTCTTGATGCGCGAGGTGATGGCCAGAAATCCTTCATGTGCATCGACCACCTCGACAATGGTCATGGCACCCATCAAAAAGAAAACAATCTGCGCCGTTCCCATCAGCGAGCGATTCAGGTCGGCGTCGACCTGGTTGATGTCGCCACTGGCCAGTGCGTAAATGGTCCACAACCAGCCGGCACCCATCAAGGCCGAGGCAGATTTGCTGATCTTGAGCGGGTGCTCCAGCGCAATCGCCAGATAGGACAGGACAAAGATGATGGAAATGGCAATCAGCATGGTGTGAAACCTTGGCAGTAAAAGTAGTCAGAGTTCAGGCGTGGCGTGAATTATCCGGGCAGCGTAATGTCAAAAACCTGACGCAGATAAGCCAGGTATTTCTCGTCGTCACACATGTCCTTGGAGGGCGAATCACTGAGCTTGGCCACCGGCTGGCCGTTGCAGCGCACCATCTTGATGACAATCTGCAGTGGCGCATGCCCTGGCGGATCGCCCAGATCGTTGGTCAGGTTGGTACCGATGCCAAAAGCCAGCTGGCAGCGCCCGGCAAACTGCCGGTACAACTCAATGGTGCGCGGCACCGTCAGGCCATCACTGAAAATCAGGGTTTTGGTATGCGGGTCAACCCGGTTGTGGTGGTAGTGCTCCAGCATGCGCTCGCCCCACAGGAACGGGTCGCCGCTGTCGTGCCGGGCACCGTCGAACAGCTTGCAAAAATACATGTCGAAATCACGCAAAAAAGCACTCATGCCGTAAACATCACTCAGGGCAATGCCCAGGTCGCCGCGGTACTCCTTGGCCCACGACTCAAAGGCGTAAATCTGGCTATCACGCAAACGCGGCCCGAGCGCCTGACAGGCTTGCAGATATTCGTGCGCCATGGTGCCCAGTGGGGTCAGACCCAGCTTCATGGCAAACAGCACGTTGCTGGTGCCCGCCAGCTGACCCGCCAGGCCGGCAACATTGCCGGGGCTTTGCACGGTACCCAGCCGGCTGGAGAGAACCCGCAGCACTTCTTCATGCCAGGCCTTGGAGAAACGTCTGCGGGTGCCGTAGTCGGCAATTTTCAGGTTGCTCAGGCCGGTGGAGCGCAACTGGCCAATTTTCACGTCCAGCCGCCTGCGCCCCTCCATCAGGTCGGGCAGTTTTTGCGTGTTGCGAAAGTAGACCTCATTGACAATCGCCAGCACCGGGATCTCAAACAGGATGGTGTGCAGCCAGGCGCCGCGGATCGTGATGTCAATCTCACCGGACGGCAGCGCCGTCACCGTGATGTACTTCTCGTTGAGCCTGAACAAGCCCAGAAAATCGACAAAGTCGCTTTTGATGAAGCGCAGGGACTGCAGATAGGTCAGCTCGGCGTCCTGAAAATGCAGGCTGCACAGCGAACGGATTTCGTCGCGGATTTCACTCACGTAGGGCGCCAGCGCCCGCGTTGCCTGGCCGGTGTCCGGGTCAATGGCGGGGTTGCGGCATTTGAATCTGTACTCGACCTGAGCACCCGGAAACTGATGCAGCACCGCCTGCATCATGGTGAATTTGTAGAGATCAGTATCAAGCAGACTGGTGATGATCATCAGGTGCCACTCTAAGGTTTTAGTTGACCGGCCACCAGAGTAAAAACCCTGTCTGCGCGCCCGGCCAGCACGCTGTTTTGTTCAACCACCAGCATCGCCATGCCGTGTCGCTTGAGCGCAATCAACGCGTCGACCATGTGTTCCACCAGCACCGGTGCAATGCCTTCGCAGGGTTCGTCAAGTAACAACAACCGGGGCGCCGTCATCAAGGTGCGCGCCATGGCCAGCATTTGCTGCTCGCCGCCGCTCATCTGGCTGGCACGCCGGTGCAGCATGGTTGCAAGGACCGGAAACAGCTTTAACACCCACGCCTGCTGGGCCAGCACATCACCGCGCGCCGCCAGTCTGAGGTTCTCCAGCACCGTCAACCCGGTGAACAAGCGGCGGTCTTCGGCGACATAACCCAGGCCAAGGCGTGCCCGGTGGTCCGGGCTGGCATTTGAAATGCTATTGTTTTCATAGCTTATCACGCCCGTTGCACGGGGGTTCAAGCCCATTATTGCTTGTAAAAATGTGGATTTTCCGGCACCGTTGAGACCCTGCAAGACCACCAGCTCTCCGGACGTCACTGACAAGGAGACATCAAACAACGCCTGCGCTGCGCCGTGCCAGACATTTAGATTTTGCACCGACAGCAGAGGCCGCGGGGCATCGGTCCGGGTCGCGCCGCCATGATCGCTGGCCGCACCGGCGGGCAAAGTCGTTGTCGCCGCGTCCACCGGCGCAACGCCGGTGGCGTCCTGGCTGTGGCCCAGGTAACGCGTGCGCACCGTCTGGTTGCGCGCAATCTCCTGCGCCGTGCCCTGCGCCGCAAGCTGGCCATCGATCAGCACCAGCAGCCGGTCGGCCACGCCAAAAACAGCGTCCATATTGTGTTCGGTGTAGAGCACCGCCCGACCGCCGGCGGACTCGTCATGGGCCAGCGTTTGCACCAGCGTCATCAGTTGCGCGCGCTCGACGCCGGCCAGACCGGCGGCCGGTTCATCGAGCAACAGCAAACAGGGGCCTGTGCCGGAGCCGGCGCGCCGGCTCCCGGCCAGCGCCATCGCCAGCTCCAGGCGTTTCCTGGCACCATACGGCAGCCCGAGTACTTCGGCCTGCGCCAGTTCCAGCAGTGCAACCCGCTCCAGCAGCGCGCGTGCCTCGCCGGCCGGTCCCCTGTCAAGTACATTCGAGGACGCCAACCCCTGTCTGGCCTGCAGCAGCAGCTGCAGGTTTTGCAGCACGGTGAGCGCTTCAAAGGTTTGCGCCACCTGAAAAGTGCGCGCCACACCGCGTGCCAGCCGCTGCGCCGGGCTGAACCGGTCAATGCGTTCACCGTTCCACCACACTTCACCCCGCGTCGGCCATTGCTGGCCGGCAATGCAGGCAAATGCAGTTGATTTGCCGGCGCCGTTCGGGCCAATCAGTGCCACGCATTCGCCTGCGTGGACTTCGAAACTGAGTCCCCGCACGGCCTGCACGCCATCAAAGTGCTTCACCAGCTGGCGCACTTGCAGCGTCATGTGCGTTTGCCTTTCTGCAACCAGCCCAGCAGCCCGGACGGCGACAGCACCATGATCAGCATCACGAACAAGCCCAGTGCGCCACGCCAGTACTCGAAGCCGCGTCCCAACCCGGCTGCCGCCCAGACCAGCACGACGCTGCCGGCCGCAGCACCGGCCAACTGGTGCAGACCGCCCAGCAGCAGCACCAGCAAGGCATCGAGCGAAGTCGCAACACTGGCCACCGAGGGAAACACGGCACCCTTGTGTGCAGCAAACAACCCCCCGGCCAGCCCTGCCAGCGCGGCGCTCTGGACGAACACCCGGTATCTGATCCAATTCACCGCCAGACCGCTGGCAGCGGCACGAACCGGTGCGTCGCGCACGGCCTGCAAGGCGGCACCGAAGGTGGAGCGGCTCAATTGGCGCAACGCCCAGACGCTCAAGGCGGCCAGCCCCAGCAGCAAAAAGTAAAACACTGTGCGCGTCTCTTGCGGCACCAGGTTCAGCCCGATGATGCCGTTGTCGCCACCCGTCAGTCCGACCCACTGGCTGGCAGTGGCCCATACCATCTGCGCCATCGCCAGCGACAGCATGGCCAGATAGACGCCGCCGCTGCGCACCACCACCGCACCAAAAACCAGCGCCAGCGCCAATGCTGCAGCGCTGCCGGCAAGCAGCGCCGCCGGCAGCGTCAGCCCCCAGCGGCTGTGCGCCAGCGCCGCCCCATAGGCACCCAGCGCAAAAAAAGCGGCATGACCAAAACTGACCAGACCGCCGAGCGCCATCATGGCTTGCAGGCTGACGCCGAAAATGATCAGGATCAAGGCATCCGCCGCCAGTGACTGCCAATATCCACCGGTCAGTCCAACAGCGCTGAGGGTCACGCCAGTGGTTATCAGGGTGATGGCGGTCCAGGCCGGGTTGACCGGGGTCAGAATAAATCTTTGAGCCGTTTCGCGGGGACCGGCGTCAAGCGGCTTGCCAAGCAATCCGAGCGGCCTGATCGCCAGCACCACCGCCATGGTCAGAAACACGATGACCAGCGTGGCCTGCGGAAAAATACTGATGCCCACGGCATGCACCAGCCCGATCAGCAGCGCGGCAAAAAAAGCCCCGGCCAGGCTGCCCAGCCCGCCAGTGACCACCACTACAAAAGTTTCCACCACCACGTTCACATCCATCTGCAAATTGGCCGGCTCGCGCGGCAGTTGCAGGGCACCACCCAAACCGGCCAGCGCGCAACCCAGCACCACAGCACCGAGCATCAGGGGTTTCGGGTTGACACCCAGCGCAGCCAGCATGCTGCGATCCTGGGTTGCGGCGCGCAGTCGCTGACCGAAACGTGTGCGATGCAGCAGCAGATGCAAACCGAGCCAGACCAGCGGCCCCAGCGCGATGGTCAGCAACTGGTACTGCGGAAAGTACTCGCCCCACAGTTCAACCGAGCCCTTCAGGCCAGGAAAGCGCGGCGCAAACACCTCGTCGGGTCCAAAACCCCAGCGCATCACGTCATGCAGTGCCTGACTCAGTCCGAAAGTTGCCACCAGCTGGTACAGCTCAGGCCCGCCATACAGCCGTCTTAACAGGACAAACTCGGCGATAGCGCCCGCCAGACCTGCGCAGGCAGCTCCTAAAACCATAGCGAATAAATAAAGAACCGGGTTCTCGCCCCAGGCCGGGAACCAGTTGGTAACCCAATGTGCAGCCACCAGCGCCCCCAGCATGAAGAAGCTGCCGTGGGCAAAGTTGACGATCCGCGTGACGCCAAAAATCAGCGTCAAACCGGCCGCCATCAGGAACAGGGTGGTGGCGTAGCTCAGTCCGTTGAGGAACTGGATGGCAGCAAAAGTCATTGGGCTGACGCGGTGCAGCGGGCCGGGGCGCTCATTCCAGCCAGTGGGTGAACTCGGGCACGCTGACGCGCGGCGTTTGAAAAGTATTCACAACGTCGGACACATCGGCGTACCCCAGCGCCATGCCGCATACCAGCATCTCGTCGGCACCGGCGCCGACGTGGGGCAGCACTATTCCTGCAAAACCGTTCCATGCCGCCTGCGGGCAGGTATGCAAACCACGGCCTCGCGCTGCCAGCATGAGGTTTTGCAGGAACATGCCGTAGTCCAGCAGCGAGCCGCGTCCCATAACCCGGTCCACCGTAAACATCAAGCCTACCGGCGCATCAAAAAACCGGTAGTTGCGCTGATGCTGCTGGTGCATCCTGTCCTTGTCGCCCTTGCCAATACCCAGCAACTTGTACAGTCCCCAGCCATTCTCGCGCCGGCGGTCAATATAGGGGCTGACCCATTTTTCCGGGTAGTAGTCGTAGGCTTCACGATACTGCGCCGCAGTTTCCGGCGCGGCGCGAATGGCATCGTGGGCGCGGCACACCTGGTCGCACAAGCTGGTGCGGCTGGCGCCCTGCAGTACATAGACTTTCCAGGGCTGGGTGTTGGTGCCGGACGGTGCCCGGCTGGCCAGTTGCAGCAGTTCGCTGATCAGCTCGCGTGAAACAGCTTGCTGGGTAAAGGCGCGCACCGACATGCGGGAATTGATGGCGTCGTCAACCGGGATTGGGGTCATACAAGGTTTTCCAGAACAGTTTTGAGATTTGCCGGCAATGCCGTCGGGCGACGGTTTTGTTTGTCAACATAGACATGAATAAAGTGGCCTCGGGCGGCGGTCAGTGGCGCACCCTGCGCGAACAGCCCGACCTCGTAGCGCACGCTGCTGCTGCCGAGGCGGGCGACTCGAATACCGGCTTCCACCAGCTGTGGAAAAGCCAGCGGCGCAAAGTAGTTGCAGCTGGTCTCAATGACCAGTCCGATGGTCTGGCCGTGTTCGATGTCAAGTACCCCCTGCTCTATCAGGTAGGCGTTGACCGCCGTATCAAACCAGCTGTAATACACCACGTTGTTGACATGCCCGTAGGCGTCGTTGTCCATCCAGCGCGTACCCAGGGTGCGAAACACCTTGTAGGCGGCGCGCGACGCGGGCTGCGGTTTTTCAGTTTTGCCAGGGCTGGCAGTTGGGGGGGCGCTCATGCACCAATTTTGCCAGAGCGCTCCGCCGGATCAGTGAATCATCCTGTGCCGCAGAAACCGCGCGCGGTTTCTGCGGACGCAAGGGTGTGTTACTCCGACGCCGCTACTTGATCACCATGGCGGTAAACGGCCAGACGTAAGCCTGCAGCGTGACAAACAGGCCAACCAGACTGGCCAGCGCAATCGAATGGAAGAACACATAGCGCAGGATGTCACCTTCGTGGTCAAACCAGCGGGTCGCGGTTGAGGCGACCACGATGGACTGGGCGTCTATCATCTTGCCCATGACGCCACCCGAACTGTTGGCCGCACCCATCAGGTTGGGCGACAGGCCCAGTTGCTCTGCCGCGACTTTCTGCATGCCGCCAAACAGCACGTTCGATGCCGTGTCAGAACCGGTCATGGCGACGCCGATCCAGCCCATGAGGGTGCCGAAGAACGGATAGAACACACCACTGTTGGCAAAAGCCAGACCGAGCGTGGTGTCGGTGCCCGAGAAGCGCGTGAGCGTACCAAGACCCAGCATCAACACGATGGTCATCAGCGAGTAGCGCACCAGCCAGAAAGTGCGGCCGAAGGTACGCGCAATTTCGATCGGTTTGTATTTCATGATCAATGCGCCAATGATCGCCGCCAACAAGATACCTGTGCCGGTGGCCGACAACAGGTTGAGTACATAGACCGCAGCCTCGGGGTGCGGCTTGGGCACCACTGGTGGCATTTTCATGATCAGGTTGTGCAGGCCTTCCATGACGAACTTGGGGGCGAAGAGGTTGTTGAGGAACGTCTTCACCGGTGGCAAGCCCCAGACAAACACAAACACCGTCAGGATGGCCCAGGGTGTCCAGGCCTGGACCAGTTGCTGGCGTGAGTAATTCTCGATCGGGGCTGGCGCTTTGGCTTCGCCACTGTCCGTCTCATGGCCCTTGAGGTTGGGTGAAGTCCAGATCTTCTTCGGTTGCCAAACGCGCAGAAACAGGATCAGGCACACCATCGAGACGATGGCAGCAATGATGTCCACCAACTCCGGGCCAATGAAGTTGGACACCAGGTATTGCGGGATGGCAAATGAAAGACCAGTCACCAGAATCGCCGGCCAGATTTCCATCATCGCCTTGCGCCCGGCAAATGCCCAGATCAGCCAGAACGGCACCAGCAAAGAGAAGAAAGGAAGTTGCCGGCCGATCATCGCGGTGACTTCCATCAGGTCGTATCCGTGCACTTTGGCCAGCGTGATCACTGGCGTGCCCAAAGCGCCAAACGCCACCGGTGCGGTGTTGGCGATCAGGGAGAGGCCCGAAGCAGCCAGCGGTGAAAAGCCCAGGCCGATCAAGATACCAGCCGTTACCGCCACCGGCGTGCCAAAACCTGCTGCGCCTTCAAAAAACGCGCCAAAACAAAAGGCAATCAGCAGCAGTTGCAGTCGGCGGTCATCGGTGATGCCTGACAGTGACGCTTGCAAAATCCGAAAGCTGCCGTTTTGCTCGGCCAGTTGTTGCAAAAAGATGATGTTAAGCACGATCCAGCCTATAGGCAGCAAGCCGGTAAAACCGCCGTACATCGCTGCTGTTCCTGCCATGCCCAACGGCATACCGTAAGCAAACACGGCCACCACCACGGCGGCCAGCAAGCCCATACCGGCTGCAATATGCGCCTTGATGTGCATAAAGCCCAGTGCTACCAGCATCACCACCACGGGGATGGCCGCCAGCAAAGTGGAAATGACCATATTTCCGAATGGGTCGTAAACCTGTTGCCAAACCATGAAAATCTCCTCGAATAAATTAATGAACCAAATACGAAACCGTTGTCGAAACCGTCAACCTAAGAACCGGGCGCTCCATCAGCATTTCATGGGCACCTCCTCACGGCTGCACTCTTCCAGCAGGTAAGCGATGGAGCGATAAGGGCGTCCGGTCTCGGCGGTCAACCCAATTTCGCAGGTGCGGTTGGTGGAAACACCTTCACAACAGTTCGCCGGTAGCGCCTCATGCACCTTGCGCAGCGCATGCGCGTTGAGTTCCGGGACGACAAAGCCTCGGTCACCGCCAAAGCCGCAGCAGGTCACTCCGGCCGGTTCCACGATCTGATCAACGCAGGCTTCCAGCACGCGGCGCAGCTTGGCGTCAGACGCGGTGCGGCGCACGCTGCAATTGATGTGCAGCGCAATCGGTCCGGGTTTGCGCTGGATGCGCAGGCGTGGCAGCAGCGCGTCGTGCGCGAATTCATGAAAATCGAACAGCGTCAGGCGACCGGCGAGCATCTTTTGCATGCGCACCGAACAGGTGCTGGCGTCCATGATGACCGGGTAGCAGCCACCCTGGCCGTCGTCCGCCGCCTGCAACAAGGCATTGGCGACGGCATCGGCCATGGCATCGGCTTCTTCAGCCATGCCTTTGCTGGCCATCATCTGGCCGCAGCACAGCTTGTCGAAACCTTGCGGCAGACGCGGTGCGTAGCCGGCGCGGATCAGCAAGTCCATGATGACCTCGGGCAGTGCCGCCTCATCGGCGCTGTTGGCGCCAAAAATCCGGCCGCCGCAGGCCGGGAAATACACCACTGGATCGCCGGCACCGCGGTACGTGCCCGGCAACTTGCCAGCCTGGGGCATGCCGCGCTTCCAACTGCCACCTGACAGGCGTGCAACAAGCCCTTCACCCAGCACGCTGGAGGCGGCATGGCCAACGCTGATGCCGGCGCGCGACAGGGTTGCCACCTTGCCGAAGTTGCCCGCTGTCCATTGCGCCACCTTGTGCGAGGCGCTGCCCATGCCGCGACC
The DNA here is from genome assembly GCA_963750815.1 of uncultured beta proteobacterium. Taxonomy (GTDB): domain Bacteria; phylum Pseudomonadota; class Gammaproteobacteria; order Burkholderiales; family Burkholderiaceae_C; genus Rhodoferax. The sequence goes on along the minus strand of CAVVRS010000002.1, from coordinate 1,423,562 downwards.
GCGCAGCAGTCGCGTCAACTCGCCGGTGTCAATGCCAACCGGGCAGGCCGTCGAACACAGGCCACAACCAGCACAGGTGTCAAGGCCAAAATAGGCGAAATCAGCTTCGACATCGGCGCCGCTCTCGCCCGCCGCAGCGCGGCGTGACAGTTCGCGCCAACTGACGATGCGCTGGCGCGGCGACAGTGTCAGGCGGTGCGAAGGACACAGTGGCTCGCAGAAACCGCATTCAATGCAACGGTCGACCAGTTCCTCCGCCGCCGGCATCGGTTTCAGATGCTTCAGATGCGCCTGCGGGTCGTCATTGAGAATGACACCGGGGTTGAGCAGGTTTTGCGGGTCGAACAGGTTCTTGATGACTCGCATCAAGTCGGTGGCCTGTTTGCCCCACTCTTTCTCGACGAACGGCGTCATGTTGCGCCCGGTGCCATGCTCGGCCTTGAGCGAACCGTCGTACTTGTCAACGACGAGTTCACAGACGTCATCCATTAACCGTGCGTACCGGTCCACCTCGGCGGCGTCGGAAAAATCCTGCGTGAAGACGAAATGCAGATTGCCCTCCAGCGCGTGCCCAAAAATAATGCCCTCAAGGTAGCCGTGCTTGCGCATCAAGGCCTGCAAGTCCAGCGTGGCAGCGGCCAGCGAGTCGACCGGAAAGGCAACGTCCTCGATGATGACCGTGGTACCGGCGCGGCGCATGGCGCCGACCGACGGGAAGGTGCCCTTGCGCACCTTCCAGTACATCTCGCAGGTAGCAGGGTCACTGGAAAATGCCGGTGCTTCGACGGTGGCGATACCGGTGATCGCGCCCATCGCAGCATCAATGCGCAGCTGCAGGGCAGCCGGCGTTTGCGAGCGGACCTCAATCAGCAAGGCGGCAGCGTCGTCACCGAGTGCACGCATCGCCGCCGGCATGCCGGGCTTGTTCTCGACCGAGCGCAACGCCGGACGATCCAGCAATTCGACCGCTGACACCGGTTCCTGTTTGAGACGAATGACGGCCTGGCAGGCGCTCTCTATGGTCGGGAAGAACACCAGGGCACTGGCTTTGCAGGGGTCTTCGACCACCGTGTTGTAGGTAATGCGCGAGATGAAACCCAGTGTGCCTTCCGAGCCGATCATCAGGTGTGCCAGGATGTCAATCGGGTCTTCATAGTCAATCAGCGCATTGAGGCTGTAGCCGGTCGTGTTCTTGATCTTGTATTTGTGGCGAATACGTGCGGCCAGGGCGGCATCGGCGCGCGTGGCGATGCCGAGTTGCTCGAGCCCGTCCAGCAACGTGGCGTGGCTCTGGCGCAAGCGCGCGACGCTGAACGGATCTTCAGTGTCGAGCACCGCACCATCCGCCAGCACCACACGCAGGCCGGCCAGCGTGTGGTAACTGTTTTGCGCCGTGCCGCAACACATGCCGGATGCATTGTTGGCGGCGATGCCACCGATCTTGCAGGCGTTGATCGAGGCCGGATCGGGGCCGATCTTGCGACCATGCGGGGCCAACCGAAAATTGACCTCGCCACCAATGATGCCGGGGCCAACCCGCACGGTAGCCCCGGCGGGGCCAATTTCGCAACTGGCCAGGCCTTCCCCGATCAGGGCCAGCACGCTGTCGGTGACAGCCTGGCCCGAGAGACTGGTGCCAGCAGCGCGAAAAGTCACGGTGCGCCCATGCGCCCGGGCGACTTGCAGCAAGGCCTGGACTTCCTCCTCCGACTCGACCACCGCAACCACCTCGGGTGTCATCCGGTAAAAGCTTGCATCGGTGCCATATGCCAGGCGGCGCAAGTTGTCGGTGATGACCTGTTTTGGCGGCAGAACGCGGGAAATGGCCTGGATCAGAAGACTCATGATTTTCTATCCTTCAAGAGGTCACGCAGACGTTTTGGCGCAGGAATCAGTGGCGTGCGGCTGCGCGTCCAGGCCCCTTGTTCGGTCGGTGACAGGGCGCGCCCCCGGCTCATGAACCAGGATGCCAGCTTGTACAAACCAAGCTTGCCGTAAACCTGCGCCCAGACACTCCAGACTGCAGTGCCGGAGGCGCTGCGCGCCGCACCGCTGCCGCGCAAGGTGGCCTCGTCACTGTCGGGGCGGGCCTGGGCCTCGTTGCGCAGGCGCACCAGAATGTCGGGGATTGGAATCTTTACTGGGCAGACCTCCGAGCAGGCACCGCACAGCGTCGAAGCAAAGGCCAGCGGGTAGGTGGAGTCCAGCCCGAGCATGTGGGGCGAGATGATGGCGCCGATGGGGCCAGGATAGGTGGTGCCGTAGGCATGACCGCCAATGCGGGCATAGACCGGGCAATGGTTCATGCAGGCGCCGCAGCGGATGCACTGCAGGGTGGCGCGCAGCTCTTCATCGGCGTAGGCCTGGGTGCGACCGTTGTCGAGCAAAATCAGGTGCACTTCCTGCGGGCCATCTTTCTCGCCCGGCTTGCGCGGCCCGCTGATCAGGTTGAAGTAGGTGGTGACCGCCTGACCGGTGGCCGAGCGCGACAGCAAGCTGTACAGCGGCGGCACGTGCTCCAGTTTTTCCACCACTTTCTCAATGCCGGTAATGGCGATGTGAACACGTGGCACGGTGGTGCACATGCGGCCGTTGCCCTCGTTCTCGACCAGGCACAAAGTGCCGGTTTCGGCGACGGCAAAATTGACACCCGACAGCCCGATGTCGGCGTCGGCAAACTTGCGGCGCAGCACGCGCCGTCCAATCTGGATCAGCGCATCAACATCTTCGGTGTAGCTGACGCCTGGCACTTCCTGGGCGAACAGTTTGGCAATTTCCTGCTTGGTCTTGTGGATCGCCGGCATGATGATGTGCGACGGCTTTTCACCGGCCAGCTGCACGATGTATTCGCCCATGTCGGATTCCATGGCTTCGATGCCGGCGGCCTGCATGGCATGGTTGAATTCGACCTCTTCGCTGACCATCGACTTGCCCTTGATGACGCGGTGCGCATCAACGCGGCGTGCGATGGCCAACGCAATGGCATTGGCTTCATCGGGTGTTTGCGCCCAGTGCACCTGAATGCCGTTGGCGCTCAGATTTTTCTCCAACTGTTCCAGCAGTTGCGGCAGATGCGCCAGGCTGTAGCGACGGATCGATGCGCCGAGTTCGCGCAAGCCTGCCAATTCATCCTGATCCGGAAATTGCGCCCGTCGCTTGGCCTGCAAAAAATCCATGGCACCGCGGAAATTCTTGCGCTGACCCGGATCATTGAGAACACTGCGGCTGCGTTCCTTGAAGTCGTCCATCGGGTGGATTCGGATGACCTCGCTCATATTGCTGCTCCGGCCGGGTGACGCAGCATTACCACCAGTTCACGCGGGCCGTGCGCGCCATAGGCCAATGTCTGCTGGATGTCGGCAGTCTTGGACGGGCCGCAAATCAGCAGCGCGTTGGTCGGCAGTCCATGGGCCCAGCCTTCTGCCCTGATGGCCGAATCAAAATCGCTGTGGATGCTGGCCACATCGAGCAGCACAAAGTGAACCGGTGGTACCAGCGACATCAGGCGCGGCTCGCAAGCGTCGGGCCACAAAATCAGGCTGCCGGTTTCGGCAATGGCACTGCGCGCCAGTGTCAGGGACGCGTCAACGTCGTCAAACAGCGTATCGCGCCACGACTCAATCGCCTGCTCGTAACGCAACAGCTGCAGATGCTCGGGGCGGCGCGCTTCCAGCGCGGCACCATGCGGCGTGCCGGTGCCAATCAGCAAGTTGCGCAAGCCTTTGGTGCTGGCAAGGCGCACTAGCAAGTCGGGCCAATCGGCATCCTTGGTGTCGTGCACCTCAGTCTTCACTGCTTCAAGCGCAGCACGCAGCCGGCTGACGCGCCGCGCTATATTTTCATCGCGACGGTGGCTGGCAAACCAGCCCTGGACATCAGGCAAAGGTGGCTTGACCGCAATAGAGGTGGCCCGCAAACGTTGCAAAATGCTGTCGCGCGCACTGACGGAGGCGCTCATGATGGTGCTCCCGAGGTGCGACGCCACAGGAAGCTCGCAATATGCTCACCCGGTAGTGTGGGCGCGCTACAACCGGCCAGCTCATCCTGTTTGGCCGCGCGACCAGTGATATTGAGCAGGCAACCGCAATCAGCACTGACCACCCGCTCCGCGCCAGTGTCGCGGATAGCGGCCACCTTGTCGCTGACGATGGCTTCGGAGATGTCGGGGTAGCGCATGGCGAAGGTGCCGCCAAAGCCACAGCATTCCTCAATGCGCGCCTGCTCGACAACATTGACCTGCGCCAGGCTGTCGAGCAGCGCCGCGCTGGTTTCATGTGAGCCCATTTCACGCCGCGCGTGGCAGGAGGTATGCAATGCAATGGTGCAGGCCGGCCCAAGGTCGGGTTGACTGAAATTGACCACATGGACCAGAAATTCGCTCAACTCGTAGACCCGTGCGGCGAGTTCGACGGCTTTGGCATGCAGCACCGGATCATCGGCAAAAAGATGCGGGTAATGCAGTCGAATCATGCCGCCGCACGAACCCGACGGCACCACCACCGGCCAGGGCTGGGTGAACAGGTTCAGTTGTTGCAGGGCGACGGCCCGTGCTTCGTCGGGGTAACCACTGCTATGCGCCGGCTGGCCGCAACAGGTCTGTTGCTCCAGGTAGTGAACGTTGATGCCTTCACGCTCCAGCAAACGGACGGTGTCGAGACCGGCCTCAGGCGTGAACTGATCCACCAGGCAAGTGGCAAAAAGATAGACGTCGGCCGGCTTGGGCGGATACAGCCGTGCCCCTTGGGCGATGGTTCCCATCGTTTGTCTCCTCAATTATATTTGATTGTGGTATATTGGTATTACCACTAAGCCGAATGTAAATTTCAAAATCGCCTGTGTCAACAACTAAATTAGCATTTTTTCCCTGTTGACAGGAATCTGTCAGAGAATCGTGTATAGTGGTAATACCACTTCATTTCAACATGCTACTGAACCGTCCTGTCCCTACCCGTCTGGCCGATACGGTCGCTGGCGAACTCGAAAAGCGCATCCTCGAAGGCTCACTCAAACCGGGCGACCGCCTGCCCGCCGAGCGTGATCTCGCTGTTGAACTGGGCGTGTCACGACCCTCGCTGCGTGAGGCGATGCAGAAGCTGGTTGCCAAAGGACTCTTGACCACCCGCCACGGCGGTGGCACCCATGTCACGGACCGTCTGGAAGCCCATTTTGCCGACCCGTGGCAGGCGATGCTCAAAGGGCATCCGCTGCTTCACCGCGATCTGCTTGAATTCCGCCAGATGCTCGAAGGCCAGGCCGCCTATCTCGCCGCCGACCGGGCCACCGACGTCGATATTGTTCGACTCGACGCCGTCTTCGCCGCTCTGGAACTCAATTACGAACAAGCCGACCTGAGCACCTGTATTGACGCTGACGTGGCTTTTCACCAGGCCATTGCCGAGGCGTCGCACAACGTTCTGATCGGGCACCTGACGGCCAGCCTGATGCGGGTGATCCACGGCCATGTGTCGAGCAACCTCGAACACCTGCACGCGCGGCCGCAACGCTGGGACAAGTTGCGCTCACAGCATCGAGCCATCTGGCAGGCCATCCGGGAACACACGCCGGAGGCGGCGGCGCAGGCCGCGCGCGGCCATATCGAGTTCGTCCGCCAAAGCATGGATGACAACGCCCGAGCCGACGAACGCCGGATGATCGCCTTGCGCCGCCTGGGCGACAGCGCCGACTGAGCGCGACCACGACGCCAGTAGCGTCGCCGCACCGTGCAGCGCCGGACCTGAGGCGTATGTGTCATAACGATGAAATCGCCCATTTCTAGAATTCAACATCTAATATGTTGCAACGCAACAAAAATTGCTTGCATGAACCCGGGATAACCCTATAATTCAAATCATGCTGCACTGCAACATAAACAGGCGAAGGCTGAGTTTCGGAGCAGATAGTTTTTTAACCCCTCTCATACTGGAGAAATTTATATGTTGACCGTCGAACAAGTGCTGGCCTCCCAAAAAGCAAACGTCGAGACCCTGATGGGTCTGACTACCAAAGCCTTTGAAGGCGTGGAAAAGATTGTTGAACTCAACCTGACCGCTTCCAAAGCAGCACTGGCCGAGTCCAGCGAGCATGCCAAAGCATTGCTGAGCGTGAAAGATGCACAAGAGCTGATGGCTCTGCAATCGGGTCTGTTCCAGCCGCTGGCTGAAAAAACCGCTGCCTACAGCCGTCATCTGTATGACATCGCTTCAGGCTCCAGCGCTGAACTGAGCAGGACATTTGAAAGCCAGGCGGCTGATGCACAAAAGAAATTCATGGGTCTGGTTGACAACGCTGCCAAGAACGCACCGGCTGGTTCTGAAACCGCTGTTGCCGCCATGAAAAGCGCCGTAGCCGCTGCCAGCAACGCACTGGAATCGGTGCAGAAAGCTGTCAAGCAAGCGACAGACGTGGCCCAGTCGAACTTCAACGCCGTGGCCGCTTCGGCCGTCGATGCTGCCAAGCCAGTCTCCAAAAAGCGTTAATTAGTTCGCTTTTCTGGAGTTTTGACTCTACAAATCAGGGGAAACCCTGAGATACTTGAGCCAAGTTTGAGTTTCCGGAAACTGCGAGTTTCCAAAGGTTGTCTCCTCGGGTCCTTTCGAAACCTTCGGGTTCAGGGATCCCTTAAGGGCTGGTCGCAAGACCGGCCCTTTTTTTATGGTGCGCCAGCCTCGCCTCCAGGATCGGCAGATGGAGCAGCGCCGCCGCCAGCACCAGCCAGACGGCGATCGGACGCTCCTTTTCGGCTTGCGGCTCATTCGTTGAGCGTTCCCGTCAATGGAGCCGCCAGCAAATCCAGCGACTCGTCAATCACGGCGTGCAGTGCCAGCATGCGCTGCATGCCGAAGAGGCGGTTCAGGCCCGTCTGCGCCGCCTTCCAGTGCCGCTGGGCGTCTTGCCGCTTCGCACGCCCGCCTTCAGTAATGCTGATCAGGCGGCTGCGCCCATCGGCGCCAGCGGCAAGCTCCACCCAGCCCGCAGCAGCCAGCGGCTTGAGATTGCGCGTCAGCGTGGAAGCGTCCATTTTCATCGCCTGTGCCAGATCGCCGGGTCGAACGGGGCCGAGTTTCAGCACGTGTGACAAGAGTGAATACTGGGTGGTTTTGAGTCCTGCACGGGCCAGTTCGGTGTCGTAATGCTGCGTGATGCGGCGTGTCAACTGGCGCAGCTTCAGGTTGGTACAGCCCTGCAACTTCGCAGCAGCAGGCACGGACGGGGACAGTGGATTTTCCTTCATGCTGCCATTGTAGCTACAATACTTGCATATGCAATCTTATTCATGAACTGGAACGAGCATGACCAAAACCAATCACCTTGAAGACTGGCTCACCGAAGAAAAAATCATCCGTAGCGCGATGGACGCTGGTGCCGGGCCGGGCGTTGCCCGCGCCGATCAGCTGGCCGGCAAGAGCGGGCTGGAACTCATGCAGGCGATGCTGCGCGGTGAACTGCCTTACCCACCGATTGCCCACACGCTGGACTTCACCATCCTGCAGGCCGGGCACGGTCACGCCGTGTTTCAGGGCACTCCCGGCCAGGCCCACCTGAACCCCATGGGCACAGTACACGGCGGCTGGTTCGCCACCCTGCTCGACTCGGCACTGGGTTGCGCTGTACACACCCGCATGGCAGCGGGCCAAGCCTATACCACGGCCGAGTTGAGCGTAAACATCGTGCGCGCCCTGACACCCAAAGTCCTGCGGGTGCGCGCCGAGGGCCGGGTCATTCACTGCGGGCGCCAACTCGCCACTGCCGAAGGACGGCTGCTCGGCCCGGACGGCACGCTGTATGCCCACGCCAGCACCACCTGCCTGGTGTTTGAAACTGCGCCACAATCGAGGGTATGAGATTTCTACACACCATGCTTCGCGTTGGCAACCTGCAGCGCTCGATAGATTTCTACACCCAGGTGCTGGGCATGCAACTGCTGCGCAAGACAGAAAACCCGGACTACAAGTACACGCTGGCTTTTGTCGGCTATGGCCGCAACCCGGAACACGCCGAAATAGAGTTGACCTACAACTGGGGTGTTGACACGTATGAGACCGGCACCGCGTTCGGCCACCTGGCACTGGGTGTGCCCGATGTCTACGGTGCCTGTGAAAAAATCAGGGCCGCTGGCGGCAATGTGACGCGCGAAGCCGGACCGGTCAAGGGTGGCAGCACAGTAATTGCCTTCGTGACTGACCCGGACGGTTACAAGATCGAGTTGATTGAGCGCCCCGAGTAACTCGCTGACACAGGATCAGGTTGCTGAATGCTATTATTTCAATAGCTGCCTGCGCATACCATACGGGATTTACAGGCTTTTTTTCCTTAAATTAAGGGTGCTGAGGGCGAGTTCGGTCAGACGCGCCCAGTCCCCTTGCGCCAGGGCGTCCGGCGGCACCAGCCAGGAGCCGCCGACGCACACCACATTGGGCAGCGCCAGAAAGTCGCTTGCGTTTTGCGGCGTGACACCGCCCGTCGGACAAAACTGCACATCAAAGAACGGACCCCCCCAGGCCTTGAGCATGGCCACCCCACCGGCTTGCAGCGCCGGGAAAAACTTCAGTTCGGTGAAACCGTCTTCGCGCGCCATCATGATCTCGCTGCCGGTCGCCACGCCGGGCAGCAGCGCCAGCGCGGCGTCACGGCAGGCCTGGCCAATCGCCGTGGTGTAACCGGGACTGACGGCAAAGCGGGCGCCGGCCATGGCCGCCGCCTGCGCATCTGCGCGGCTGCGCACGGTACCGGCGCCGACCACGGCGCCAGGTACGTCACGGGCAATGGCCTCGATACAGGCCAGCGCCTGCGGCGTGCGCAGCGTCACTTCGAGCATGCGGATGCCGCCGGCCAGCAGGGCACGCGCCATCGGCACCGCGTGGTTTACGTCGTGCAACACGATGACCGGAATCACCGGCGCGGCCTGCATCACCTGCAGGGCTGACAACCCGGAATTTTCACTCATCAACTTCTCCAGTTAACAACAAGGGGGTGGCCATTCAAAGCCAGCTGCAGGCACCTTCTTCAGCCGTCGACGCGTTGCGCCGCATGCTGGCAAACAACTCACGACCCATGTCCAGGCCGTTGGCCTCTCGCAACGACGCCGGCATGACGCACGTTTCACGCGCCTCCCACTCCGGCGCGCTCAGCAAAACCTGCAGGGTGCCGGCGGTAGCGTCGAGCCGGATTACATCACCATCGCGCACTTTGGCCAGCGGCCCGCCGGCGGCGGCCTCCGGTGACACGTGAATGGCTGCCGGCACTTTGCCCGAGGCACCGCTCATGCGGCCATCGGTGACCAGCGCGACCCTGAATCCGCGGCCCTGCAACACCGCCAGCGGTGGCGTGAGCTTATGCAGCTCAGGCATGCCGTTGGCCTGCGGACCCTGCCAGCGCACCACGCAGATGACGTCGTGATTGAGTTCATTGGCGTTGAAGGCCTGGTGCAGCGCTTCCTGCGAATCAAAGACGCGGCACGCAGCCTCGACCACGTGGCGGTCGTCGGGCACGGCCGAGACCTTGATCACGCTGCGCCCCAGATTGCCCTGCAACAACTTGAGGCCGCCACTGTTGCTGAACGGCGCGCTGGCGGGCCGCACCACGCTGTCATCCTGGCTCGCGCCAACGTCATGCCAGGCGAGAGTTTGCGTCGGCTCCGGGCCGACCAAAGTGGGCACCTGGGTGTAGTCCCGAATACCACCGGCGCGCACCGTCAGCACATCAGCGTGCATGTACCCAGCGTCCAGCAGTTCACGAATCACAAAACCCGGGCCACCGGCGGCCTGAAACTGGTTCACATCGGCACTGCCATTCGGATAAACCCGGGTCAGCAGGGGCACCACGTCCGACAGCGCCGAAAAATCGTTCCAGTCAATCACCATGCCCGCCGCCCGCGCCACCGCCACCCAGTGAATCAGATGGTTGGTCGAGCCACCGGTGGCCATCAAGGCGACGATGGCATTGACGATGCTGCGCTCATCGACGATTCTGCCGATCGGTGCAAACCGTTTGACCCGGGTAATGTCAAGCACCGTGCGCACGGCCTCGCGCGTCAGCTCGGCGCGCGAGGCCGCACCCGGATTGATAAAAGCCGTACCCGGCACGTGCAACCCCATGGCTTCGAGCAGCATCTGGTTGCTGTTGGCTGTGCCGTAAAAAGTACAGGTACCCGCGCCATGGTAGGCGGCTGATTCGGCGGCGAGCAGCTCGGCTCGCCCCACCAGGCCCTGTGCGGCCTGTTCGCGCACCTTGGCCTTTTCGTTGTTCGGGAGACCCGAAGTCATCGGGCCTGCCGGTACAAACACAGTCGGCAAATGACCGAAATGCAGGGCGCCAATCAGCAACCCCGGCACAATCTTGTCGCACACGCCCAGCATCAGCGCAGCGTCAAAGACATCGTGGCTCAAAGAGACGGCAGTGGCCATGGCAATCACGTCGCGCGAGAACAGGCTGAGCTCCATGGCCGGCGTGCCCTGGGTCACGCCATCGCACATGGCAGGCACGCCGCCGGCCACCTGCGCCGTGGCACCGAGCCGGCGCGCCTCGGCCTTGATCAGGTCCGGGTAATGCTGCAGCGGTGCGTGGGCCGACAACATGTCATTAAATGCATTGACGATGCCAATATGCGGTGCGCGCTCACTCACCACGCGCAACTTGTCATTGCTCGGCATGGCGGCAAACGCGTGCGCCACGTTGGCACAGCCCATGCGCAGCGCGCCGGGCTTGCGATCCGCCGCCTGGGCCAGCCGCGCCAGGTAAGCGCTGCGCGTCGGCTGACTGCGCTGGCGAATGCGTGCCGTGACGGCTTCAACGGTAGTATGGAGTTTCATGGTCGGTGAAATGTTGGTAACTAAATTACAAACCCGATGGTACTCCGTCAACGCTGACAACGGGCGACACAGGGTTACCGGCAGGTTACCAAAATGGGCGACACCGGGCAAAGCGCCCAGGCGCGCAGGGTCATTGCGATTGGCCTACATTCACGGCACCCTGTTCAACCCCCGGAGACCCCTGATGATTCGACTCCTTGCACTTTTGACGGCAGCTCTTCTGGCCACGGCCTGCGCCAGCGCGCCGCCCGGCGCCACGGCGTCAACGCAACTGATGGCCACCAACGGCAACAGCGTGACCGGCCAGCTTCAATTCATCCAGCAGGGTGACAAGGTATTGGTTCGCGGCGAAATACGCGGCCTCAAACCGAATGCCGAACATGGTTTTCACATCCATGAAAAAGGCGACTGCAGCAGCGGTGACGGCGTGAGTGCGGGCGGCCACTTCAACCCCGACGGCAAAGCCCATGGCGCCCATGATCAGAGCGAACACCATGCCGGGGACCTGCCCAGTCTCAAAGCCGACGCCAGCGGCACGGCCCGCGTCAGCTTCGAGTCCGCCACGCTCTCGGTCGGTAGCGGCAAGGCCAACGTGCTGGGGCGCGGCCTGATTGTGCACCGTGATCCGGACGACTATAAAACGCAGCCGACCGGCAACTCCGGCCCGCGCCTGGCGTGTGGCGTGATCACAAAAGCCTGAGCCCGGCGGCGGCACCGGCGCCGGGCTGCCTATACTGTGCGCATGACCTCTCTTGCCGACCTCCGCAAAAGCTACGAGCGCGCTGAACTCAGTGAAGACGCATCGCACGCCGACCCGCTGCAACAGTTTGACCAATGGCTGCAGGAAGCGATTGCCGCGCAAGTCCCGGAACCCAATGCCATGACGCTGGCCACGGTGGCCGGCAACCTGCGCCCCAGCACGCGTGTCGTACTGATCAAGGGTTACGACGAAGGCGGCATCTGCTGGTTCACCAACTATGACAGCCGCAAGGGCCAGGAGCTGGCGGGCAACCCGTTTGCCGCGCTGCAATTCCACTGGGTCGAACTCGAGCGCGTGGTGCGCATTGAAGGCGTGGTCGAGAAAATCAGCGCCGAAGAAAGCGACGCCTATTTTCACAGCCGCCCGCTCGACTCGCGCATTGGCGCCTGGGCGTCGCCGCAAAGCGAGGTGATCGCCGGGCGCAGTGTGTTGCTGGCCAATGCAGCCAGATACGGCGCCAGATTTTTGCTGCAACCGCCGCGCCCGCCGCACTGGGGCGGCTACCGGCTCAAGCCGGACCAGTGGCAATTCTGGCAAGGCCGCAAGAGCCGCCTGCATGACCGGCTGCGCTACCGCCGTCCGGCCGCCACCGGCAACCCGCAGAACGCCAGTCCGGCCAGCTGGGTTCGTGAACGGCTGGCCCCCTGAAGCCGGCTCAAGACCGGCCCGGGCAGCGGTTGCCAGTCACAACAGGCTGACCAGCGCCATCACCAGCGTGATGGTCACCAGCCCCAGCGTCGTCGACACCGCCACGCTGGCCGTCACCAGTTCTTCAGCAACCTGGTAACGCTGCGAGAACATGAATACATTGGCGCCAATGGGCAGTGAGGCGGCCACGATCATCACCGTCAGCGGCAGTCCGCTCAGGCCCAGCGCCCAGCAGAAACTGGCCACCAGCGCTGGAAAGACAAGGTTTTTCATCAGACTCAAGCCCAGCGCGGCCTTGAAGTTGGCACCCACCCGTACATGCGTCAGGGTCACCCCTACCAGCACCAGTGCCAGCGGACCAAAGGCGTTGCCCAGCAACTGCAAAGGCCGGTCCACAATACCCGGCATGACGAGGCCGGTCTGGGCAAACAGCAAGCCGATGATGATGGGCAGCGGCACCGGGTGGATGATGCCGTTGCGCACCGCACCCAGCACCGTTCGCATCATGTGCCGCTCGCCGCCACCGCCGCTGGCGGCTTCCTCCCGTGCCACCGCCAGTTCCAGCACGACGGTGGCGAGGGTCAACAGCACCAGCGAATGCACCGATATCAGGGTAAACAGGGTGACCAGTCCGGCGTCACCATACGCCAGTCCAATCAACGGAACGCCAATGGCCACGGTGTTGCTGAAAGTTGCCGCCAGCGCCAGTACGGCAGCACGCCGCGTCGCCCCGTGCCGCACCAGCATGCTGCCAAACAACACGCAGGCAGCGACAAAATACATGGCCACCGGCTTGAAGTTGAGCTGCTCCACGTGCACCGTGCTCATGGTGCGGAACAGGAGCGCCGGTGTCAGCACCATAAACACCAGATTTGACAAGTCTTTTGTGGCTTCAGGCCTTATCCAGCGTGCGTGACCAGCTATAAATCCTATAGCAATCAAGAGTACCACCGGCAACAGCGAAGAGAAAACCGGGTTGCTCATGGCGCCGTGTTGACGCTGAAAAATCGATCCAGCGCAGTCACCGGGCCCGGGTGGCCAAAATAATAACCCTGATAGTTGAAACAGCCTTCACGTTCCAGAAAATCGCGCTGCGCCAGTGTTTCCACGCCTTCGGCAATCACCATCAATCCCAGCGCCCTGGCCAGCGCCACGGTAGCGCCGACAATCGCCGCGTCTTTCGGGTTGCTCAGGGCCTCGTTCAGAAACGACTTGTCAATCTTGATCTGGTCCAGCGGCAAGCGCCTCAGATAGCTCAGCGATGAATAGCCGGTGCCAAAATCGTCAAGTGAAAAACCAACACCGTGCGCTTTGAGCGTCTGCATTTTGGTGATGATGTCCTCCATGTCCCGGACCAGCAGGCTCTCGGTCAGTTCAAGCTTGAGGCGTGACACTGGAGCGCCGCTGTGTGCGATGGTGTTGAGCACCTCCTCGACAAAAGTGTCGCTGTGAAACTGCATGGCGCTGACGTTGATCGACAGCGTCAGATGGGCGGTGTGCGCAGCCGCAGCCCAAAGCTTCAGCTGCCGGCAGGCTGCCTCCAGCACCCATTGACCCAAGGGCAGAATCAGCCCGGTCTCTTCCGCCAGCGCGATGTAGTGCGCCGGTGCCACGACGCCGCGCCGCGGATGCTGCCAGCGCACCAGCGCTTCAACCCCTGTCAGTTGGCCTTGCTGGTTGATCTGGGGCTGGTAATGAAGCAGGAACTGGTGTTCCAGCAAGCCCTGGCGCATGTCGGCTTCGAGCTCGGCGCGTGCCGTCATGGCGGCCTGCATGTCGGGATCATAAAAGCGCAGGGTATTGCGCCCGCCGTCCTTGGCCTGATAGAGCGCCAGATCGGCACGCTTGAGCAACTCGTCGACCGAGTTGTCGCTGACACCGAGCAGCGTCACACCCATGCTGGCACTGCTGTGGTAGGTGAAATCACCAAACTGGAAAGACTGGTGCAGGGCCGCCAGTATCTTCACGCCAACGGCCTCCGCCAGGGCCGCCGCTTCGGTCGGCTTGTCACTCAAATCCTGCAGCAGGACAACAAACTCGTCGCCGCCCAGACGGGCCACCGTGTTGGCCTCGCGAACGCAATAGTTCAGACGCTCGGCGACCCGCTGCAACAACAGGTCGCCCTGCGCATGACCCCGTGTGTCGTTCAGGTTCTTGAAATGATCCAGGTCGAGAAAGAGCAGTGCGCCCTGGCGCTTGTGGCGCACATTGAGCGCCATGGCATGCTTGAGCCGGTCCACAAACAGGCGCCGATTGGGCAGGCCGGTGAGCGGGTCGTGAAATGCCAGGTGTTCGATTTCAGCTTCCGCCGCCTTGCGCCTGGAGATGTCCGAAATCGCAGAAACATAGTGCGTCACGGTATTGGTTTCATCCCGGACCGCCGTGATGTTCAGCCATTCGGGGAAGATCTCGCCATTCTTGCGGCGATTCCAGACTTCGCCCTGCCAGGCATCGTGCTGCTCAAGAGCCTTGTACATGGCCGCATAGAACGCCACATCATGGCGCCCCGAACTGAGAATTTGCGGTGTCTGTCCGACCACTTCTTCCGCTGAATAGCCGGTAATTCTGGAAAAACCCTGGTTCACGCGAAGAATGACACCTGCCGCGTTGGTGATGAAAACCCCCTCTTCGGACTCGAAGGCGATGGCGGCGATGCGCAAACTCTCGGCGGCCTGGCGGCTCTCGGTGGTGTCCGACATAAAGCCATGCCAGAGCAGCGCGCCGTCGGCCAGTCGCTGCGGTATCGCATTGCCCGACAGCCAGCGCAGGTTGCCGTCCGGCAATTTCGCGCGGCACTCAAATTCCCACGAACCCAGCGCCTGCGCTGACGCCTGCAGTGAGGCCATCAGACGGGGCAAATCTTCCGGGTGAATCAGCGAAAAGAACGGCGCGGCGTCACGCGCCAGACCAGCGGCCTTGAGCCCTAGCAACTTGTCTACACCGGCGCTGGCAAAAGGAAAACAGGCGCTCCCGTTGGCGCGCTGCAAATACTGGTAGACCAGCCCGGGCACCCGATTGGTGAGGGCCTGCAATCGCGCCAGGGCTCGCCGCTGCGCCACCGAGTGGCGTCGCTCGGCCAGCGCACTGAGGGACGCTGTTATGGCCAGCGCCAGCAGCAGCAGGCTGGCAAGACCGGCCTCCCACAACAAATGTTTTCGGGTTTGCACATAAGGGGCATAAATGTGTTCAGTGGCCATGCCGACGGCAACAATCATCGGGTAGGACGGCAGCTTTCTGAAGTGGAAAGTGCGCTCGATACCGTCTACCACCGCAAGAAACGTGATGGTGCTGGTGAGCTCGCCGCGGGCCACCCGCACCAGCATCGGGCTGGACGACAGGTCGGCCAAAAAGTCCTCGGCTTTTCCCATGCTTCGCGCCCGCACCGCGCCGTCGAGCCCAAACAGGCTGACTACCCCGCGCTCGCCGAGCTCTATCTGGCGGTAGAAACGCGTAAAGTAGCGCGGGTCAAGCGAGACCACCACTACGCCATCAAATTCTCCGCTCGGGCGGCTGACCCGGCGTGACAGTGAAATAGTCCACTGGCCGGGTTCGCCTGAAGGCACCGGGCGTGAAATGAAAAGCGCATCGCCGGCAGCATCACGGTGCACTTTGAAATAGTCCTGGCTCGACACATCGACCGGTTCGACCGGCCCCAGGCTGCTCAGGCGCAGTACACCGGCCGCATCAACGATGCCCACATCACGAATGATGCGTTTGTCAAAGGCGCCCTGATCATCAAGGGCGACCATGGTAACGCGCCCTTTGTGCCCCTTGTACTGGGTTTGCATCAGCCGCAGTACCTCGTCGGCACTGTCAAAAGTGCGCTCGGCGTGCTCCTGGTTGGCACGCCCCAGGTTGACCAGATCACGTTCGGCCACTGTCCTGGCGCGCAACCGGTCATCCGCGATCAAACCCAGGGTCTGCCACCAGACCACGGCCAGCAGCAATCCAGCCAGCAGCCAGATCAGGAAATGGGCGCCAGCGGCACCCACCGGTTTGCGATTCAGCGACATCCGTTCCTGATTCCTGAATCGTTCACTTCACGCTGAACGCATCACTGATGCGGTAATAAAGACCGTAAGGATCGTCTTTGAGGACGGCAAACCGGCCCTCCACCGTGACCGGCTCCAGGGTGTACCTGACGGCGCTTCTGGTTTTGACTTCGACCATGCTCTCGGGCCCGCCAGGCGTGCAGAAGGCACAGGTCATGGGCACCGAAGTCAGCAGAAAATGTTTTTGCTTCTCGCCCGGCTCCAGCGGCATCATGAACCCCTGAACGCGCTGGGTCTTGTCGCTGAGCGCCTGCACCGCCGCCGGAAAAGACGGCAGCAGACGGTTTTTCACCGGCTGCGTCTTGACATCGGTCAGCAAGGACCACGGCAGCACGTCGGCGCGCGCCGGCAGCGGCGCAAACGGGCTGTTGGGGCTGTGTACGCCAGGTCCGCTGCCGCCTGGAAATCCGCCGTCAAGGGGCGAACTGAGCTGGGCCAGAGCAGGCAGCCACAGCAAACTGGTGAAAAGCAAAAAAATGGCGGCAGGGCGTTTCATGGGGTGATCCTGAAGTACCCGATTTTAAGTCCCTTCGCAGGTACCCTCGTTGCTGCGGGTCGCCACGACCCTATCGCTCAGTGCACCACCGCAACGCCTGCTCCAGCCAGCTGGTGTCAACGGCGCCAGTATGGGTACGACAAATCTGATGCCCTGCATTGAGCACAACACTGTAGGGCAGTGCTCCCGTACCGCTGCCAAATCGCCTCATCAAACCGTCGGCGTTGGCAGGCGCCAATAGTTGCAGGTAGCTGATTTCCCGACTTTCAAGAAAGTGCCTGGCCGATCTGGCGTCTTGCGTTGCGATGCCCAGAAGCTGTACCGACGGATGCAGGCGATGAAATCGACTCAGCACCGGCAGCTCGTCGATGCAGGGAGGGCAGTCACTGCGCCAGAAATTCATGACCACCACGCCGCCCGGCAAATCGCTCAGGTGGACAAACGATGTCCCATCGAGTCGCGGCAGTTCCAGCTGCATTGTGGCAACTGGACCCTGCGCTGCGCACAAGCCAGCGGCACCCGCAATCAACAACAAACAAACGCCTTGCTTCGCCTTGCTACTGCACCTGTCTGGCGAGTGCATCATCAGAACGAAATTTTTACACCCGCAGCGACAGAACGGCCCAGATTAGGCCCCCAGATGTGCGACACATCAAGCGCACCTGTGGCATCCAGCCAGAGAAAACTGTCGCGGTTGGCCTGCTGGTAGTCAAATAGATTGTTGATGCCCAAGTAGGCCGACACGGAACGGCTCCATTGATAGTTTGCGTGGACGTCGAGAAACCAGAACGACGGACTCCAGTCCGGTTTCGGGCTGCCGTTGAGGTCATAGCGCGGGTTGTTGGCATAGTCGTTGAACTTTGCCAATTGTTGCGGTCCGGTGTAGGTTGCTTTCAGGTTCAGGTTCCACGGGCCGCTGGTGTGGTCCAGCGCCAGCATAAGCCGGGATTCGGGGCGGGCAAACAAACTGCCCTGAAAATCTGCCGCATTGAAGTTGTACTGGTAGCGTTCCAGCCCCAGAGTCAACGCGTCTTGCGGCGTGGCTTGCCAGGTGCCGACAATATCGATGTTGTTGACGGTATAAGCACTGGGCGCGGGCTGAAGCAGCAGGACGCTGTCGTTGTTCGGGTCAGCCACGAACAGCGCCAGGTTGCTAATGCGGGTGTGGTTGGCAGAAACTGTGGCAGAAAGCCGGTCAGCTGAGTAGTTCCAAGCATAAGACAGGTTCTCGGAAGTTTCGGCCCTGGCTTGTGTCCGGTCCACTGCAGAGGCCTGTAGTACCGCATGCTCCAGCTCGAAAAATGAGGTTGGCATGCGGTAGCCCGTACCCACGGACAAACGACTGGCGGTCTCGTCCGAATGGTGCCAAAGGAGGTTCAGGCGCGGCGTCGTGATGGTGCCATAGACATTGTTCCAGTCATGGCGAAGACTGGCATTGACCTCGAGGTTTTCATCCAGAAAGGTGCGGTAAGCCTGCACAAAAACGCCGGGTGTGCGGTACACATAGGCGTCTGAGTCGATGTTCGCCTGCGGCAGCGGCAAGGTGTTGGGACTGAAGGAGCGGCTGTGCAAATCCTCATGTCGGTAGCTGACACCACCTGTCAGCACGGTGGCGTTGACCACGCGCTGAAAACTGGTTTCCAGGTAGTACTGCTTCTGCTTGCCAAAGTAGTCGGCATCGCTACCATACCAGGAGTCTTGGTTGTGCCCGGCGCAACCGGCTGCCAGACGCAACTTGCCGTCACCCACATGCTGCTCGGCAGTCGCGACAAGCTGGTCGCGCCGGGTAAAAATAATCTGTGCTAGACCAAATCGGCCATCGGCATAGGGTGCCAGCAGATTGCCGCTGGAGGGGTCAATCCAGCGACTGCTGTCGGGTGACGCGTTCGGGCCTTTGCTGAAATCAAACGGGTTGCCATCGCGATCGGCGCGTACCGCGTCGTAGTCGTGTCCCAGTGGGCCACCCATGCGCTTTTCTTCCAGATGATCGAACCGGGCTTTAAGCTTGAACCCTGCCACATTGTCCAGAAAAATCCCGGCACCCCACTGTTGGCGGTCATACCCTGAGTACTGGGAAATGCCGCTGCCGACCGCGTCGGCGCTATCCTGCTGTTGCAGCGTCGCGGTGAGCATCAGGGCACCACCGGACATCAGTTGAGTGCCGTAAATCGACTGGCGCTGCATGCCGTAACTACCCCGTCCCAAGTCCAGCTCAAAACCGTCCGTACCGGGGCGCCTGGTAACCAGGTTGACGGTGCCTGCCAGCGACTCTGGCGCGACTAGACTGGTGCCAGCACCGCGCGAGATATCGACACGTTCAAGTCCGTTCAAGCCAATCATGTCCAGGCCGTAGGCATTGGACACTGATGAAAAGATAGGCACGCCATCAACCATCATGGTGGTGAAGCGCCCAGGCAGGTTGTTCAGCGTGATGTTGCGGCTGTTGCAGACCGAGCACTCCAGCTGCACGTCTATGCCGGGCCGACTCACCATCAACTCGGTCAAATTGGTGGCGCCGGACTGCCCGATTTCTTTCGCCCCAATCGACTCAGTCTTGATGATCTCGTCGCGCAAAGCGCCCGCTCGGGCGATGCTGGGCGTCGGTGTCACGATGACTGCGGGAAGCGCCTCGGGCGCAGCGGTTTGCGCCTTGGCTGACACTGAAATGAGCACACAGGTCAAGCCACCTGCCAGAATGTGATAGCAAGTCATAGAGGTTATGTAAATGATAATGGATTATCGATATCATAATGTAAATCGCCTGCTAGACTCGACTCAACTCAAATTTTGCCCATGGAACGCTCTACCCGTCAACGCGACGCCATCAAGTCAGTGATCGATTCGGCCCAGCGACCCTTATCGCCCCAAGAGATTCTTGAGTCGGCGAAAGCCCAGGTGGCAGGCCTTGGCATGGCCACCGTTTACCGCAATCTCAAGTCCCTGGTTGAGTCAAGCAGTCTGGTAGTGGTGAGCCTGCCCGGCGAGAGTGCGCGCTATGAATCCGCCGGACACAAGCACCACCACCACTTCCACTGCACCGGATGCAACAAAGTGTTTGATGTACACCAATGCCTAGGGAAAATGCTCAATCTGGCGCCTGCCGGATTTACCGTGGAGCGCCATGAATTGACGCTTTATGGAACTTGCGCGCAATGCGCAAATTCGTGACCCGACGACGCCGCGAAATTGCAGCAGGCTAGTGCGCGTGAACCAGACCGCAGTACTTGCCAATGGCCAAACCCTTGCAGGCAGACTGAAGGTCCCAGAGACAGGTTTCGTAGGGTTTGCCAGATTCAAGACATAGCGCGGCGCCTTGGTGTGCCCTGGCCGTCAGGCCCAGGGAGTTGGCAGCGTCAAGCCAGGCGTCCTGCTTCAAACCGCAGTATTTACCCAGCCCCAATCCGGCGCAATTGGATTTCAAACTTTCGGCACAACTCGTGATCTCGCTTTTGTCACGGATGCATTGCGCCGCCGACGTATGCGCCAGCGCGATGGCCCGATGGCGCACTGCGTCTTCTCTTGTTTGTTTCGCGTCATGAGTTTCAGCTGCTATACAAAGCATAGCTGCCCACGCAACACTGATAAGCACTACAAGTTTTTTATTCATATATTTATCGGGATTGAAGAAGGTCAAACACACTGACGCGATAGGCCCCCAGGGCGGGCAGCAAGGCCGCCGTTACGGACACGCCCAGTGCGACCGCCGGCACCCACAGAAGTTCCAGTGGCCACACCAGTCCGCCAATCAGCAAGCTGTTGTCAAGCTGTAGCAGCCAGCCCAGCAAAACAGCGCACGCCTGCCCCAGCGCCAGCCCCAGCAGCGCCGCCAGCACGCCGAGCCAGACTGCCTCCAGCAGCAGCAGCGCCGCCACCCTGGCCGGCGGCGCGCCCAGCATGCGCAACAGCGCCAGATCGGCGCGGCGCTCGCGCACCGCACTCCACAGGGCAATGAAGACGCTCAAGCCGGCCGTCAGCAGTAGTACCGCAGCAAAGGCACGCAACACATCGGTACCGATACCCAGCATGCCGAGCAGGCGGGTGATCTCCAGTGCCGGCGCCGCTGCCTGCATGCCGGTGCCGGTATTGACAAAGCGCGGAAAGCTGACTGCCGCCAGCGGGCTTTTGTAGCGGATCAGCGCCAGCGTCACTTCGCGTTCTTCCTGCATCACGCGGTGGTCTTCGTCATCAGCGGCGGTGCTGTCTTCATGAACTTTCCACACCGACGCGGTATCGGTCAGTATCAGGCGGTCCAGCACGCTGGCGCTGGACGCCAGGATGCCGGTGACCGTGTAAGCGTTATCGCCGTGCGCGTGCCCGCCCGCGCCCAGCCCGTGGGAGCCGGCAAAGGTGTTGCCCAGCGCCAGCCCGAGTTTGCGCGCCGCCGTGGCGCCCAGCACCACCTGCATCGGCGCATCCCACAGGCGGCCCTGCGCCAGCGTTGCCTGGTAGTTGGCGATGTAGTCGTGCGACGTGCCAACGATGCGAAACCCCTGAAAATTGTCACCCAGGCTGATTGGAATCACGCTGGCCACCAACGGATGGGTCTTGAGCGCCTGCACCGCTTTCAGCGGCACGTTGCCCGGCGGCACATCGAGGTGAAAGACACCCGACAGGATCAGCTGCATCGGGCTGCCCTTGGCTCCCACGACGACGTCGATGCCGGTCAGATCACGCTCAAATGCGTTGTTCAACTGGTGACCCACCAGCAGCAGGAACGTAATGGAAGCCAGCCCCAGACTGAGCAACAGCAGGTTCAGTGCCGCTGCCAGTGGCCGCGACCAGAGATAAGTCCAGGCATACACAATGGTTTTCATGCTACGCGCCGGGATGTCTTGCAGGGTTGATCTCTGGCTCGCCGCGTGACGGCTCGGGGCGACGCCCGAGCAGCAGGCGCTGGAGGTCGACCTGACCCCCCGTTTCAGCTGAAACGAGGGTGGCCACACGGGCATCGTGCGTGGCAATCACCAGCGTCGCACCCCGGGTTCGCGCGGTGCCCAGCAGCAGGCCAACGGCGTCTGCCGCCGCGTCGTCGTCCAGGCTGGCGGTGGGCTCATCGGCCAGAATGAGCCGGGGCCTGAGCAATACTGCACGCGCTAGGGCAACCCGCTGCGCCTGGCCGACCGAGAGCTGCGCCGGCTTGCGCTGTGCCAGCTCCGCCACCGCCAGTGCACGCAGGGCCGCGAGGATACGCACCGGGTTATCCGGCTGGCCGCTGGCCCATTGGGCCATGGCCAGATTTTGTTGAACGCTGAGCGCCGCACTCAAGTGCAATTTTTGCGGCAGGAAACCAATCGTGTCAGCCCGCCAGGCGTCAGCCGCCGAGCCACTGAGCTGGCCCAGCGGCTGCCCGGCCACCGTCAGGGTGCCGCTGGTCGGGGCCACCAACGCCGCCACCAGTGCCAGCCAGGTAGATTTGCCGCAACCCGACGGGCCGCTCACCAGCAGTACCGCGCCCGGCGCCAGCGCAAGGTCCGGGAAACTCAGTGCCGGCCCCCTGTCATAGCGGTAGCCCAGCTGGCTGGTGTGGATCATGGGTAATACTGCTTGCGCATGCGAAGACAGTACGCCTGCAGTTGCGGGTACTGCGCGGCGTGCTGCTTGAGGGCCGACTCCACCGGCGGCCAGATCAGGTTGGCGATGAAGGCATACGCGGTGGCGTCAAGCGAGCACGGCGCGCTACCCATGAAATACGTTTTGTCACCCAGAAAATCTGCCAGGGCCGTGATGTCGCGCTTGCCAATGGCATGAATTTCTTCGGGCCGGTGCCGCCCCATGCCGTGGCCGCGCAACTGCCCGATCAACCCACGGCGCGCCACGCCGGGCACGATCCATTTCAAGGGTACGGAAAGCTTGCCGAAAAACGCTGGTCTGGTTTGTGCCCAGCCGGCTGGCTCGACCCAGCGCGTGTGCACTACTGCCCAATAAAGGTTTTCTTCAATCAAACGCTGAAACGCCAGCGCGGTGGCGCGCTGCGGTGCATCAAGCCAGCTATCGAGCGGGTCGCCATAGCGCGCCTTCAGATAGTCAATGATGAAGCTGGTGTCAGCCAGGTAGCGGCCACCATCCTCAATGTAGGGCATCTTGCCTTTGGGCGCTTTGCTGAAATCGCGTAGATTGGCCGGCGCAATGGCGAACTGCAGGCGTGCCATGCGCAGATAGTTTTCCAGCTTCATGCAAAAAGGACTGGCGTTGGGCAGGCCCATCGCCGGCTCAAATTGGTAAAGTTTGATCATGCGGATTCCCCCGGGCGTTGAGCCTCAAGTGTACGGGGGCGCAAGGCCAGCATCAGGCAGGGCCGGGCTACACTGCACGCGCGCCACTCTGCACCATTACCGGAGCCCTGTTTTTGTCTTATTCCCATCTTCTGCTGGCCCTGACTGTGGTTTTTGTCTGGGGCACCAACTTTGTTGTCATTCGCTGGGGCCTGGACGGTTTGCCACCGTTTCTGTTTGCCACCTTGCGCTTTGCCTGTTCGGCCCTGCCCTGGCTGCTGTTCATCCGTCGCCCGGCTGTGCCCTGGCGCAAGCTGGCGGCGTTTGGCGTGCTGCTGGGCGTTGGCCAGTTTGCCCTGCTGTTTCTGGCCATGCGCGCCGATATTTCGCCGGGACTGGCCTCGCTGGTGATTCAGGTACAGGTGTTTTTCACCATCGGTCTGTCTCTGCTCACGCTGGACGAGCGGTTGCGGGGCTATCAGTTGAGCGGACTGGTATTGGCGGTCGCCGGTCTGGCCCTCATTGGCGCGCACCTGGACGCCACATTGACGCTGACCGGACTGGTCCTGGTGCTGGCGGCAGCCTTTTTCTGGGCTTGCGCCAATATGGTGGTGAAAACCGTGGGCCGCATCGACATGCTGGGATTCATGGTCTGGACCAGCCTGTTTGCAGTCCCGCCGTTGTTCGTCCTTTCGTGGCTGCTGGAAGGCCCGCAGCTCATGGCCGCCAGCGTGCTGCACGCCAGCGCTGGCGTCTGGGCCTGCGTTCTGTGGCAGGCGCTGGGTAACACGCTGTTCGGTTACGGCGCATGGAACTGGCTGCTGGCGCGCCATCCGGCCGCCACGGTCACGCCAATCGCGCTGCTGGTGCCGGTGTTTGGCATGGGCGCATCGGCCCTGTCACTGGGTGAGCCGCTGCCGGCCTGGAAGCTCGCCGCCGGAGGTCTGGTCATGTGTGGTCTGGCGGTGATCGTGCTATGGCCGCGTTTGCGGGAAGTGCTGGCCCGCCGGTAAACCTGGTCTTCGCGCCTGGCGCGCAAAACTGCAGAACTGCCGCCACCGGGACCGTTAGCGACCTTTGGCCAGGCGGGCAAAGGTTTTGCGGAATTTGGCCACCTTGGGTGCTGCCACTGCCAAGCAATAGCCCTGGCCCGGGTTCTTTTCAAAGTAGTCCTGGTGATACTCCTCGGCCGGCCAGTAATTGGTCAGCGGCAACACTTCAGTCACAACGGGCTGCGGGTAGATGCCACTGGCTGTGAGCTCGTGGATAAGGTCATTGGCGAGCGCCTGCTGGTCAGGCGTCGAAAAATAGATGCCACTGCGGTACTGAGTGCCGCTGTCGTTGCCCTGCCGGTTCAAGGTGGTCGGATCGTGGATGACGAAAAATATCTCCAGGATTTCCCTCAGGCTGATCAGCGATGGGTCAAACACCAGTTTGACCACCTCGTTGTGTCCGGTGTTGCCGCCGCATACCTGCTGGTAATCCGGCTGCAGAACGTGCCCATTGCAATATCCGCTTTCTACATCCGCAATACCTTTGACATCTACAAAAACCGCTTCGGTACACCAGAAGCAGCCACCGCCCAGGGTAATGCTTGACAAGGGTTCGGACATGAAAAATCTCCCTAAATGAGTTACAGCCGCGTCACTATTTGACAGCCAATCCGCCAGAAGTTACATTAATAACCAATTGGTCATTAATTTCATGCCTGCATCCAAGCTTATCTGCAAATCCATATCCGCGTTGCCGGCACGGCATGAGCGGCGCAAGGATGCCCGTCCGGGTGAGTTGCTGGAGGCTGCCCTGGACCTGTTTGTGGAAAAAGGCTTTGCTGCGACCCGTGCCGAAGAAGTTGCGCATCGCGCCGGCGTTTCAAAAGGCACTCTGTTTTTATATTTTGCGAGCAAGGAAGAGCTGTTCAAGGCCGTGGTTCGGGAAAATATTTCGGGTCGTTTTTCCCGGTGGAACGCCGAATTTGACGCCTTTCAGGGCAGCACCGCCGACTTGATGCGCTTTTTCCTGACCCAGTGGTGGACGCAACAAGGCGGCGCCAAAGCCTCGGGCATTACCAAACTGATGATCAGCGAGGCCAGAAACTTTCCCGAGCTGGCAGCCTTTTACCAGCACGAAGTCATAGAGCCGGCGCGCGAGCTGATCCGGCGCATCCTGCAACGCGGCGTTGACCTGAATGAATTTGCGCCACTCGATATGAAATACGGCGTCTACACCGTGCTGGCACCCATGATATTTCTGCAGCTTGCGTCGCAATCCAAAGCGGTCTGCTTTGGCGCTGATGACCCGTTTCCGATGGTTGCGGAAGAATTTCTGGCAGCCCAGGTACACAGCCTTCTGGATGGCTTGCGCGTGCGGCCGTCTTCCACCACCGCAGTCAAAGGACTTCCCTCACTATGAAACGCTGGTTGAAATGGGCGCTCGCCGCCCTGGTCATTGCCTTGCTCGCCGGGGGTGTGTTACGTGCCTTGGCAAGCCGCAAGGCACAGCAGGAAACGGTTGCCAGACTGGCCACCGAGCGCACCCAGACCGTGGTGGAACTGGCCGCGGCTGATGTCGTCCAGATCAAAACCCTCGAATTGACGCAAGGCTTGCCCATTTCGGGCGCGCTCAAGGCGGTCAATACAGCGCTCATCAAGGCCCGCGTTGCTGGTGAGCTGCAGGGCCTGACGGTACGCGAAGGCGATTCGGTCAAACCCGGCCAGATTCTCGCCCGCGTCGATGCAACGGAATACCAGGCACGCGTACACCAGGCCCAGCAGCAAGCCGAGTCGGCCAGGGCACAGGTCGACATTGCCCGGCGCAACTTTGACAACAACCGCTCCCTGGTAGAGCAGGGTTTCATTTCAAAAACCGCGCTGGAAACTTCAGTGGCGAGTCTGGCAGCCGCCGAGGCCAGCTACCGGGCCGCCCAAGCCGGCGCCGAAGTGGCTACCAAATCACTCGATGACACGGTCCTGCGGGCGCCCATCGGTGGCCTCATTTCGCAGCGCCTGGCACAGCCCGGTGAACGGGTCGGCATTGAAGCGCGTGTACTGGAAATCGTTGATCTCAGCCAGCTCGAACTGGAAGCCAGCTTGAGCGCCAGTGAGTCGCTCGACGTCCAGGTTGGCCAGAGCGCCGTGCTGCAAATTGAAGGATCCGTCAAACCCGTCAGTGCCCGGGTGGTCCGGATCAACCCCAGCGCGGCTTCCGGCAGTCGCGCCGTGCTGGTTTATCTTGTCGTTGAGGCCGGCGCCGGATTGCGCCAGGGTCTGTTTGCGCAAGGCACGATTGGCACCCACCGGCTGCAGGCACTGGCGCTGCCCCTGAGCGCCGTGCGCACCGACAAGCCGCAGCCCTACGTACAACTGGTCAGCCAGCAGGCGGTGGTGCACCAACCGGTTGAGATGGGCGCGCGCGGCGAGGTTGGCGGGCAGGCCATGGTCGCCATCCAGGGTGTGGCGGAGAACGCGACCGTCATCGCTGGCACGGTTGGCCCGTTGCGCGTCGGTACGGCGGTGAAATTCAGTCAACCGGCCGCTTCGGCCGCAGGTGGTAAATAAGCCATGTGGTTTACCCGTGTCAGCCTCAAAAACCCGGTCTTTGCCACCATGGTCATGCTGGCCATTGTGGTGCTCGGTCTGTTCTCCTACCAGCGTCTGCAGGTCGACCAGTTTCCCAATGTTGACTTTCCGGTAGTGGTCATCACCACCGAATATCCCGGTGCATCGCCCGAAATCGTCGAAAGCGAAATTACCAAGAAAATCGAGGAAGGCGTCAACTCGATTGCCGGCATCAATGCCCTGACTTCGCGCAGCTACGAAAGCATGTCGGTGGTCATCATTGAATTCCAGTTGCACATCAATGGGCGCAAGGCGGCCGATGATGTGCGCGAGAAAGTCGCTCTGTTGCGCCCGGGACTGCGCGCCGAAGTCAAGGAACCGCGCGTCCTGCGTTTCGACCCGGCCAGCCGCGCCGTCTGGTCCCTGGCCGTGCTGCTGGATCAAGGCGCCGACAGGGCCACAGGCGCGGCTGCACCGGCTTCGGGCCGGCCGGCCATGTCAGACGTCGAATTGACCAACTGGGCTGATCAGACACTCAGAAAGCGTCTGGAAAACGTACGGGGTGTCGGCTCCGTGACGGTGGTCGGTGGCACCAAGCGCGAAATCAACGTTTACCTCGACCCACAGGCGCTGGAAGCCTACGGCGTGACGCCGGACCAGGTGGTCAATGCGGTGCGCAATGAAAACCTCGATCTGCCCCTGGGCGCCATTCGCTCCCTTGAACAGGAACGCGTGGTGCAGATTGAAGCCCGCATGCAGCGCCCGGAAGATTTTGCCAACATCATCGTGTCACGCAAGAACGGCGCCCCGGTGCGTATCGGTCAGGTCGCCAAAGTCGTTGATGGTGCCCAGGAAACCGACAGTCTGGCGCTTTATAGCGGCCAGCGCACGCTGCTGCTGAGCGTGCAGAAATCACAGGATGAAAACACCATTGCGGTGATTGACGGTTTGCAGAAAGCGGTCACCGCAATGAAGGGCGAACTGCCGCCTGGCGTGCGGCTGCAACCGGTCTCGGATGGTTCACGGCAAATCAGGGTGGCCGTAGCGAATGTGCGCGAGACTCTGCTCGAAGGGGCCGTGCTGACCATATTGATTGTGTTTTTGTTCCTCAATTCATGGCGTTCCACGGTGATCACCGGCCTGACGCTGCCGATCGCCCTGATTGGCACTTTTTTGTTCATGAACCTGTTTGGCTTTACCATCAACATGATTACGCTGATGGCACTGAGCCTGTGTGTCGGGCTGCTGATTGACGACGCCATTGTGGTGCGCGAAAACATTGTGCGCCATGTCCAGATGGGCAAAAAGCCCTACCAGGCGGCCCTTGACGGCACCCAGGAGATTGGCCTGGCCGTGCTGGCGACCACGCTGTCGATCGTTGCAGTATTCATGCCCATTGGCTTCATGGGCGGCATCATCGGCAAGTTTTTTCACGAGTTCGGCATCACCATCGTGGCGGCCGTGCTGATTTCGATGTTCGTCAGCTTTACGCTCGATCCCATGCTGTCGAGCATCTGGCACGACCCCAGCATTGACGCGCATGGTCGCCATGGCCCGCCCGTCACCCTGTATGACAAGACCATTGGCCGCGTTACCGGATGGTTTGACCATGCCACCGATTTGCTGATCGACGCCTACCAGGGCATTCTGCGCTGGGCCCTGGTGCACAAACTCAAAACCCTGTTTCTGGCACTGGCGATCTTCGTCACCAGCATCTTCATGGTGCCGCTACTGGGCACTGAATTTGTGCCGCAGGCTGATTTTTCCGAGACCTGGCTGAACTTCTATACGCCGATGGGCTCCTCGATTGAAGTGACCGAAGCCAAGGTCAAACAGGTGGAAGGCATCTTGCGCAGCTATCCGGAAGTCAGCTATTCACTGGCAACCATCAACACCGGCAATGCCGCTGGCAAGAGTTACGCCAGTTTTTATATCCGGCTGGTTGACCACAAGGACCGCAAGCGCAGCGTCGACCAGTTGTCGTCGGCACTGCGCGAGCGTCTGAAGCAGGTGCCGGGCATCACCGTCACCCATGTCGGTCTGATGGACCCGGTGGGCGGCCAAAAGCAGATCGAGTTTTCGCTGCAGGGCCAGGACCAGGCCGAGCTCGAACGCATTGCCCAACTGGTGTTGGAAAAAATCCGCCCGATCCCGGGTCTGGTCGATCTGGACTCCAGCGTCAAGGCCAACAAACCGACACTCGATGTTGTGGTCAGGCGCGATGCGGCCTCCGATCTGGGTCTGGGCATCGGGCAAATCGGCAGTGCCCTGCGCACGCTGGTGGCCGGCCAGACCGTGGGCAACTGGCGCGCGCCGGACGATCAAACCTACGATGTCAACGTCCGACTGGCGCCGCTGGCACGCAACAGCCCGGACGACCTGCAGCGCCTGCCCTTCACGCTGGGGGTTAATGCCGACGGCAGTGCGCGCGTGGTGCGCCTGAACCAGGTCGCGACGGTCAGGGAATCAACCGGCTCCAATCAGATCAACCGGCGCGACCTGACGCGCGAAGTGGCGATCAACGCCAATGTCTACCAGCGCGCAGCGGGCGAAGTGTCAACCGATATCAAAGCCGCGCTGGACAGCATCAGCTTCCCGCCGGGCTACCGCTACCAGTTTGGTGGTTCGACCAAAAACATGGCCGAGTCGTTCGACTATGCGATCTCGGCGCTGGTCCTGGCCATCGTCTTCATCTACATGATTCTGGCCAGCCAGTTCAAGAGCTTTTTCCAGCCGCTGGCACTGATGACGGCACTGCCGCTGACCCTGATTGGCGTGGTGCTGGCGCTGTTGATGTTTCACTCGACCCTGTCCATGTTCTCGGTAATCGGGGTCGTGATGCTGATGGGCCTGGTCACCAAAAATGCCATTTTGCTGGTGGACTTTGCCATTCGTGCCAGAGAAGACGGCATGGAACGCGCCGCAGCGCTGCTGATGGCCGCCAAAGTACGGCTGCGCCCGATCCTGATGACCACGCTGGCAATGATTTTTGGCATGCTGCCGCTGGCGCTGGCACTGACCGAAGGCTCGGAGCAGCGCGCCCCCATGGGGCAGGCGGTGATTGGCGGCGTGATTACTTCGTCACTGCTGACATTGGTCGTGGTCCCTGTGGTGTACTGCTATATGGATGATCTGGCGCAATGGTTGCGCCGCCGCTGGGACGCCGGGGAAAGCGTCAGCGGGTAAAATTTTACAGAATCAGTTAACATACCCCCTGGAGTACATAAATGAATTTTGAAAAAGCCCGCTTCAACATGATAGAACAGCAGATTCGTCCGTGGAATGTCCTGGACGACGATGTGCTGCACCTGCTGGCTCTTGTCAAGCGGGAAGATTTTGTACCGCTGGCACACAAGGCACTGGCATTTGTCGACATGGAAATCCCGCTGGGTCACGACCAATACATGCTGGCGCCGCGCGTGGAAGCACGGCTGGTGCAGGATGCAGCGGTGCAAAAGCACGAGAAGGTACTGGAGATCGGCGCCGGATCGGGCTACATGACGGCCTTGCTGGCGCATCGGGCGCAGCGCGTTGTAGCGCTGGAAATCAATCCGGAGCTCGCCAGAATGGCGCGAACCAACCTGCAGAAAGCCGGTATTCACAATGCCGATGTCCGCGAATTCGACGGTGCCAAAGGCGCTGCGGCAGAGGGTCCGTTTGACGTCATCGTGCTCGGTGGCTCGGTGGCAGAAGTGCCGCCGGCCCTGCTGGGGCAACTCAAGGTTGGCGGCCGTCTGCTGGCCATTGTGGGCGATGATCCCACCATGTGTGCCACCATCGTGACGCGCACCGGCGAGACCGGCTTCCAGACCCGCCAGCCGTGGGATACCGTGGCGCCGCGCCTGCTGAACTTCCCGGTGCCGTCAGCCTTCAGCTTTTGACCTGCATGATTGATCAGGTTCGTCCCTCTGAATTGGCCACGTGGCTCAGTGCTGGCCGGCGCCACGGCACGCCGGTCGTGCTTGATGTACGCGAACCAGCTGAATGGCAACTCGCCAGTGTCAAGGCTGACGGCTTCACCTTGCTGAACATGCCGATGGGCCTGGTCCCGGCGCGCCTGCAGGAACTCGACCCCGGGCAACCGGTGGCCTGCCTGTGTCATCACGGCGGACGCAGCATGCAGGTCGCCGCGTTTTTGCAGGACAGGGGGTTTGTGCACGTTGCCAATATTGCTGGCGGCATCAACGCCTGGTCCGCCGAGCTTGACCCCGCCATTCCCAGATATTGAGCCAGCCGCCCCATTACCCAAAGGTCCATCATGAAAATGTTTCGTCTGTTACCCCTTTTCGCCGCCTGTGGCACTGTGCTGGCGCTACCGGTGCAGGCCCAAAGCCTGACGAATTTGTACGAATCCGCGCGCGGCTTTGATGCCTCCTACCAATCGTCCAAATCCCAGTACGACGCCACTCTGGCGCGGGCGGCGCAGGCCAAAGCACTCATTTTGCCGGCCGCCAACCTGGCGCTCGGCCTGTCCCGCTCGAGCCAGGAAGTGGCGCCTGATCTTGGCCCCAGCAGTGATCGAAGCTACGGCACCGAGAGTGCCACCCTCAGCGCGTCGCAGCCGCTGTATCGTCCTGCCAACTGGGCCAGCTACCAGCAGGGCCTGAAACAGATCGACCTGGCGCAGGCCCAGCTGGCCGCAGCCGATCAGGACTTGATCGTACGCGTCAGTCAGGCTTACTTCGATGTGCTGGCCTCGCAGGACAGCCTGACATTTGTAACTGCACAGAAGGCGGCCGTGGCCGAACAGCTGGCCTCGGCCAAACGCAACTTTGAGGTGGGTACTTCCACCATCACCGACACGCGTGAGGCACAGGCTCGCTACGACCTGGTCATCGCCCAGGAAATCGCCGCCGAGAACGATTTGCGCGTGAAGAAAATTGCACTCGATCAGCTCGTTGGCAAAAACGATGCGCAACCGCGTTCACTGGCGCTGCCACTGGCCTTGCCGGCACTGGTGCCCAGCGATGTCAACGTCTGGGTGCAGCAATCCGAGGTGGAGCACCCAACCATCAAGCAAACACAAATTGCGCTGGAGGTGGCCCGGCTGGAAACTGAAAAAGCCCAGGCCGGCCACAAACCCACGCTGGACCTGAGCGCCAGCTACAGCACCATCAACAATCGTGATGGCAGCAGCGCTGGCGGTGTCGGCTCGCACGTCAATGGCGCCTCTATCGGCCTGTCTTTCAACCTGCCCCTGTTCGCCGGCTTTGCCACGCAGAACCGGATCCGGGAAACGCTGGCGCTGGAAGACAAGGCCCGCAATGACCTCGAAGGCAGCAAACGGGCAGTCGCCCAGGGCACCCGCACCGCCTATTTCGGCGTGTTGTCTGGACAAGGTCAGGTCAAGGCACTGGAGGCCGCTGAAGCCTCCAGCCAGAGCGCGCTGGACGCCAACAAGCTGGGTTACCAGGTCGGGGTGCGCATCAACATCGACGTACTCAACTCACAGAGCCAGTTGTTTGATACCAAGGCCAAGCTGGCCAAGGCGCGCTACGACGTGCTGCTGGGCGGCCTGAAGCTG
Organism: uncultured beta proteobacterium; assembly: GCA_963750815.1. Taxonomy (GTDB): domain Bacteria; phylum Pseudomonadota; class Gammaproteobacteria; order Burkholderiales; family Burkholderiaceae_C; genus Rhodoferax. The sequence continues at coordinate 1,391,505 of CAVVRS010000002.1, read as the reverse complement.
CGCCAGGCCAACGGCACCCTCAAGACCGACGACTTACAAAGCGTCAACAGCCTGCTGGCCCCTTAAGGCCAGCACGGCGTTTGCGGTTTTTTCCAGGGCACCGCGATGCTCGGTTGAAAATCCGGCTGCGGCGGCGGCCAGCCGGGCGCGGCGCAGCGGGTCAGTTGCCAGCTTGACGGCTTCGTCCACCGCCTGTTGCAGGGAAGACACCTGAAGGGCGGCGCCCGCGGCCAGCGCAAGCGCCGCCGCTTCGGCAAAATTGAAGGTGTGCGGCCCCATGACCAGCGGACAGGCGCAGGCCGCCGCTTCAATCAGGTTTTGCCCGCCCAGCGGCTCGAAGCTACCCCCCAGCAAGGCGCAATCGGCCAGACCGTAGTAAAGCGCCATTTCACCCAGCGAGTCCCCGAGCCAGATGACTGAGCCATCCGGCCCGGCGTCAGGCGGCGCGGCGCCCCAGGCACTGCGCCGCGCGACCGAAAACCCGTGCGCCGCGATCAGCGCCGCCACCTCGTCAAAGCGCTGTGGATGGCGCGGCACAATCAGCCACTGAATATTTTTTGCTATTGAATAAATAGCTGCTTGTGCACTGTTGACGCGATCTACAGCCTGAAATGATGTCAATATTTGCAGTAAAGCCTGCTCTTCACCGGCGCGCGAACTGGCCAGCAGCACAACCGCCCGACCAGTTGCCTTGCGCCAGTCCCGACCGGTCGCCCATTGCCGTGCGTCAGGCGTCGCATCAAACTTCAGATTGCCAAAGACACCCTGCACACTGGCCCCCAGCTGACGCAAGCGAAGGGCGTCGGCCGGGGTTTGTGCCCAGACCGCCGCCAGGGCGCCCAGCGCCGGCCGCGACAGCCAGGCCAGACGCTGCGCCTTGCGCTGCGACTTTTCGCTCATGCGGGCATTGGCCAGCACCAGCGGCACGCCCCGCTGCTGGCAAGCTGCGACCAGATTGGGCCAGAGCTCGGTCTCCATCAGGATGCCGATGCGGGGTTTGAAATGATCCAGAAAACGCTGCACGGCAGCCGGTGTGTCCCACGGCTGCCAGCTCTGGCAGTCGCCGCGGTGCAGCAAGCTGGCGCCTTCCGCGCGCCCGGTTGCCGTGCCATGCGTGAGCAGCAGGCGCATGTCGGGCCACTGCTGGCGCAAGCGTGCCACCAGCCCGGCGGCGGCGCGCGTCTCGCCGAGCGACACGGCGTGCAGCCACAGCGTGTTGCCATCCGGCGCGCCGGCGGCGCTCGCGTAATGTCCGAAACGTTCCTCAATCGCCACCAGGTACCCCGGTTCCCGCACGCCGCGCTGGCGCAGTCGGCGCCGCAGCAGGGGTTGCGCCAGCCACATGAAAAAGGAATACAGCCGGCGCGTCATGAGGCCTGGCCCGCATGTGATCCGGACACACCTATCCAGGCCTGCCAGACCGCGTCCACCGCCGGCGTCGGACTGGCGAACACGCTGCACTGGCGTGCGTTGTGTGACGGCCCGGTGCGCCAGGCGGTGTCAAAGTTGTAGATCTGGACATGGGGCAAATCCAGTGCCACCGCCACGTGACTCAAACCGCTGTCAACGCCGATCACCCCGGCGCACCCGGCCAGCGCGTCCGTCAAGTCGTCCAGCGCGAGTCGGGGCCAGACGACGGCAGCAGCCAGACCGGCGGCCATCTCCTGCGCAAACTGGTGTTCCTGCTCATTGCCATGCGGCAGTGCAACGCCATAACCCTGGTCATTGAGGCGCCGCCCCAGGGTCAGCCAGTGGTCCAGCGGCCACTGCTTGTCAGCGCGCGACGTGCCATGCACCAGCGTCACCAGAGGGGCTCCGGGCGGTACCGTATTCGCTACATTTTTTATAGCTTCCTGCGCAATATCGCCGCTGCTTTCAAGCCCAAAACACATAAAATCAGAGATCGAATATGCCAACGCCCTGGCCGCCAGCTCACGTCCACGTGCGACCGCATGAACGTGCGCCGGCACGCTGATCGCCACATCGGCGAGCCAGCGCGCTGGTGCCTCGAAGCTTGACCCTTCGGTCTGGTTGGCCAACCCGAAGCGCTGACCTTGTGGCGCCAGCAAGGCCAGCCAGGCAACGAGCGCGGATTTGGTCAGGCCCTGCAGATCAATCACGGCGTCATAGCGCTCGCGCTGCAACTGCGCTTTGAAACTGCGCCAGGCCCGCCGCGTTTCGCGGCTCAAAGGCGACTGGCGCCAATGCCGCAATTCGCATTCGATGACGCGCCCGACACCCGCGCAGCGTCGCACCAGCGGTGCAAAACTGCGCTCCACGACCCAGTCGATGCGGGCGTCGGGCAGCGCCCGCCGAATGTCCTGCACGGCAGGCATGGCGTGCACCACATCGCCAAGCGAAGACAGCTTGACGATCAAGATTTTCAAGGGACTCCAGCCCCCATGCCTGCAATGGCGTGCGCGGCGCTCAATGCACGGCCTCGTCGATTACCGCGTCGGGTTTGACAGTACGCAAGAGCGCCAGCATGTCAGCTTCAATGCGATGCAAGGCTTCACGTGTATGCCCTTCAAAACGCAGCACCAGTACCGGGGTGGTGTTGGAAGCGCGAATCAGTCCAAAACCATCGGGCCAGTCGACCCGCAAGCCATCAATGGTGTTCAGCACGGCGGGCGCGCTGAAACTGGCGCCCGCCACCAGCTGCTGCACCAGCGCGTGGGGCTCGCCTTCGGCGCACCGGACGTTGAGCTCGGGCGTCGAAAAGCTGCTTGGCAAGGCATTGAGCACGGCATTGCTGTCGGCCGCGCGGCTCAGGATTTCGAGCAGACGACAGCCCGCGTAGGTGCCATCGTCAAAGCCGAACCAGCGTTCCTTGAAAAAGATGTGGCCACTCATTTCGCCGCCCAGCGGTGAGTCGATCTCCTTCATCTTGGCCTTGATCAGCGAGTGGCCGGTCCGGTACATCAGCGGCTGGCCACCGGCGGCCACAATGGCCGGTGCCAGGCGCTGAGAACACTTGACGTCAAAGACGATGGTGCCCCCCGGCACGCGGCTCAGCACGTCCTGCGCAAACAGCATCATCTGCCGGTCAGGATAGATGTTGTTGCCGTCTTTGGTGACGATGCCCAGGCGGTCGCCGTCGCCGTCAAACGCCAGCCCCAGCTCGGCGTCGCCGGCTTTCAGCGCCGCCATCAGGTCGCGCAGGTTCTCCGGCTTGCTGGGGTCAGGATGGTGGTTCGGAAAATTGCCATCGACCTCGCTGAACAGTTCAATCACCTCGCAGCCAACAGCACGCAAAATATCCGGCGCTGAAGCGCCGGCAATGCCGTTGCCCGAATCGACCACAATTTTCATGGGCCGCATCAGCTTGATGCCGCCCACAATGCGTGCGCGGTAGGCCGGCAACACATCCTGCACGTGCAGCTTGCCAGCGGCTTGCAGCGGCCCGGGGCCAGTCTCCATCAGGCGCCGCAAGGCCTGAATTTCGTCGCCGTAAATGGCGCGTCCGGCCAGCACCATCTTGAAGCCGTTGTAGTCCTTCGGGTTGTGGCTGCCGGTAACCTGGATACCGCTGCTGCACAAGGTGTTGGCAGCAAAGTACAACATCGGCGTGGTGACCCGTCCGATATCGATCACATCGACGCCGGAGGCCAGCAAGCCGCGCACCAGCGCCGCACTCAAGGCCGGGCCACTGAGGCGGCCGTCGCGGCCAACGGCGACGCAACGCTCGCCCTCGGCGCGCGCCGCCGTGCCAAAGGCCAGCCCCAGCGCCTCAGCCAGGTTCTCGTCAATGGTTGCGGGTACCACGCCGCGGATGTCGTAAGCCTTGAATATGGATGCTGAAAACTGCATGCTGGGGTTCTTCACAAAAAATTCAACGTCGGTTCGACGCCTTGAATTGTAGGGTGCGGGCAAAACAGGGGCGGGTCCGAAAACGGCTGGTTTGACAGCACTGCCCGCGTATCATTGCCCGCATGACTTCGCCCTCCGCCGCACCCCAGGATGATGCCTGCTACCTTGCCCTGAAGGCGAAGGACGCGCGTTTTGACGGCTGCTTCTTCACCGGCGTCACTTCCACTGGCGTTTACTGCCGGCCGGTCTGCCGGGTGCGCACGCCGCGCCGCGAGAACTGCCGTTTCTTTGCCCACGCCGCCCAGGCCGAACGCGCCGGTTTTCGGCCCTGCCTGCGCTGCCGCCCGGAGCTGGCACCGCGAAGCACCGCGCCGGGACTGGCACCGGGCGCCCGGCAGTGGTCCATTCAGGACAGCGCCAGCATTCTGGCCGGCCAGGCTGCACGACTGCTTGACACGTCGCAGGCCTGGGGTGACACCGCGCCCACGGTGGCACGACTGGCGCAGCGCCTTGGCGTGAGCGACCGCCATCTGCGACGCATTTTCGAGGCGCAGCTGGGCGTGTCGCCGCTGCAATACCTGCAAACCCGGCGCCTGTTGTGCGCCAAACAGCTCCTGACCGACACGCCACTGGCGGTAACGCAGGTCGCGCTGCTGAGCGGCTTTACCAGCGTGCGGCGCTTTAACGCTGTGTTTGCCGAACATTACCGGCTCAACCCGAGCCAGCTGCGCCGCGTCGCCACGCGGCGCGATGCGGGCGCGCTGGATCAGGGCATGCACCTGCGGATGGCTTACCGCCCGCCCTATGACGTGGACGCCATGTTGCGGTTTTTTGCGACCCGGCAAATCACCGGGCTGGAACAAGTCAGCGTCACCGCCGGCTTGAAGTGCATCGGCAGTACGCTGGTGGTGCCATCGGGCCAGACGCTGTGCAAAGGCTGGCTGCAAGTCCGTTTTGACAGCGTCGGCCAGCAGCTTGACCTGCAGGTCAGCGATTCTTTGTGCAACGTGTTGCCCGGCGTCATGGCGCGCGTGCGCAGCCTGCTCGATCTGGACGCAGACCCGCGTGCCATCAACAGTCTGTTGCACGATCAATTTCCGCAGGGCGACGGGCTGCGGGTACCCGGCACGCTGGACGGCTTTGCGCTGGCGGTACGCGCCGTGCTGGGCCAGCAAATCACGGTGGCGGCGGCGCGCACTTTGTCGACCCGCCTGGTGCATCAATTTGGCGAGCCGCTGGCCAGCCCTGTTGCCGGCCTGAACCGACTCTTTCCAACACCTGCCGCGCTGGCAGCCGCCAGTGGCGATGCGCTGGGCCGGTTAGGCATTGTCAAGCAACGCCAGGCCGCCATTCAGGCCCTCGCCCGGGCCGTGCTGGAGCAGCGCCTGCCACTGCACGCCGGTGCTGACGTGACGGCCAGCCTGACCACCTTGCTGGCCCTGCCGGGCGTGGGCGACTGGACCGCCCAGTACATTGCCATGCGCGCGCTGCGCTGGCCGGATGCGTTTGTCGCCGGCGATGTGGCGCTGCAAAAGGCGCTCGGGGTGCGCGACAGCAAAAACCCCGTCAAAGCAGCGCAAGCCGCGTCCCAGGCGTGGCAACCGTGGCGCAGCTACGCCGTCATCCGGGCCTGGGCCTCCATGGAAAACACAACATGAAATTTGCCACCTCTACCGTCCAAAATAGTTTTGACAGCCCCCTGGGGCGCATCACGGTGGCTGCCACTGCCGACAAATTGGCCGGCCTCTGGTTTGACAGCCAGCGCCATTTGCCGGAGCTCGCGCTCTGGGCCAAAGCGCCGGCACACCCGGTGCTGCAACGGGTCCAAAGCCAGCTGGCCGAGTATTTTGCCGGTCACCGCACCGTCTTTGAATTGCCACTGGAGCTGGGCGCGGGCACGGCTTTCCAGCAAAGAGTCTGGCGGGCGCTGCTGCAAATTCCGCACGGCAGCACGTGCAGCTATGGCGCCATCAGCCGGGCCATCGGCAAACCGGCGGCGGTGCGCGCAGTTGGCGGCGCTGTCGGGCGCAACCCGCTGGGCATCGTGGTGCCGTGTCACCGTGTCATCGGCTCGGGCGGCGCCCTGACTGGCTACGCCGGTGGACTTGACCGCAAGGTTGCCCTGCTGCAACTCGAAAGCAAACATTGACGGCACCGCATTCCAAAAAACCCTGGTTGATTGAATTCCTGCTGCTGGCAGCACTTTGGGGCTCGTCATTTTTATTCATGCGGGCCGGCGCCCATGCGTTTGGCGCACTGCCGACGGCGGGCCTGCGGGTGGCTATTGCGTCGCTGTTCCTGCTGCCCCTGCTGCTGTTGCGCGGCCTCGGACCGCTTTTGATCCGGCACTGGAAGAAAATATTTTTCATCGGACTGCTCAACTCGGCGCTGCCGTTTGCCTGTTTCTCTTACGCGCTGCTCTCCATCAGCACCGGCTTGTCGGCCATCCTGAACGCCACGGTACCGCTGTTTGGCGCACTGGTGGCCTGGATCTGGCTGAAAGACCGGCCGCACGGCCTGCGCATTCTGGGTCTGGTCATCGGCTTTGTGGGTGTCGCGCTGCTGGCCTGGGACAAGGCCAGTTTCAAGCCCGACGCTGCCGGCCTGTCCAGCGGCTGGGCCGTGCTGGCCTGCCTGCTGGCGTGTCTGTGCTACGGCATCTCGGCCAGCTACACCAAGCGCTACCTGGGCGGCCTGCCGTCGCTGGTCACCGCCACCGGCAGCCAGCTTGGCGCCACGCTGGGGCTGGCACTGCCAACCCTGTGGCTATGGCCACAACGCACCCCCGACGCGCCGGCCTGGCTGGCGATACTGGCGCTAGGCGTGCTGTGCACCGGTGTGGCCTACATTTTGTACTTCCGGCTGATTGAAAACATTGGCCCGGCGCGCGCCTTGACGGTGACCTTTGTATTGCCAGTATTTGCCGTCATGTATGGCGCCATCTTTTTGCAGGAAACCGTGTCACTGTGGATGCTGCTGTGCGCCGCCGTCATCGTCTGCGGCACCGCACTGTCGGCCAATCTGCTCAAGTTCGGGCGCGCAGGCGCAGCGACGGCAGGCGGCTGAAAGCGGCAACAGGTTGATTGACCGAAAGCCGGCAATCACGAAGGGTGCCGTTGGGCCTAAGCCGTTCAGTGCCTTTATGCTGGCCACTAGCGGGTTTCAAGACCTTCAAAGCATGTGCTGAGGACAAGGGCGACGATTTCATCGTTGCTGTACAACTCGCCCATTTTCAGAAATTCCAGCACCGGGTCGCAAGCACGGGCGTACAGGGTGTACAGCACCGCGATGGATGGCAGCTTGGGATTGAGTGCGCCTTCGGTCTGCGCCGCCTCAATCCAGGCACCCAGGCGGTCGCTCACGTCCATCAGCCCGTCCATATAGTCTTTGTTGCCCATCAGCGTGGTGCGCAGGCTGGAGTTTTGGCTGGGCAGCGAGGGCATTTCACCGGCGAGCTTCAGGCCCATGGTCCACGCCACCACAGTGCGCAGCTTGTCTATGGGGGATGACTTGGGAGGCAAGTTGTCCAAAAATGCCTGCGCCCGGCGCATGACCGACACCATGGCCGCTGCGGCCAGGTCTTCTTTGCTGGGGAAGTGCTTGTAAAGGCTGGCTTTGGCGATGCCGACGTCGGCAGCCACTTCGTCCACCGTCATGGCTTCAAAGCCTTTTTCCGCCAGCAGGCGGTTCACGGACTGGATGATCGCGTCTTCGCGCGCCAACAGCATTTGCGCTTTAAACGAAACTTTGGCGGGTGTAGTGCTAACCATGCACCAAATTGTATACGCTTGAGTTGACAAATAGAATGTAATGTAAATATAAATACCATATAGTATTAATTAATACTGTTTGGTATAGAATTATCTCCATCAAATCAAAGGAGCGCGTGTGCCGATCAAAGTTGCCATCGTGGGTTCAGGTATTTCAGGCTTGGCGGCGGCTCATGCGTTGCGGGGCATGGCGGACATCACACTGCTGGAGGCTGGAGACTACTTTGGCGGGCATACCCACACGGTTGATGTGACACTTCCCACGCCGCGCGGCGAGGTCACGCACGGGGTGGACACCGGCTTTCTGGTACTCAACGAGCGCACTTACCCCGGCTTGATTGCACTATTGGCCGATCTGAAGGTGGCCACTACCCCTTCCGACATGTCGTTTTCGGTGCAGTCAAGCGACTATGCCAGTGGCCAAGCCCTGGAGTGGAGCGGCTCCAGTCTGAACAGCGTGTTTGCCCAGCGCGCCAACCTTACCAACCCGCGCTTTTGGGCCATGCTGCGCGACCTGCTGCGCTTTAACACCGTGACCACCCGCATGGCCCAAAGTGGAACTGACGCGCAACTGCGCCAGCCGCTGGGAGACTTTTTGCGTGAGCAGGGCTTCGGCACTGCGTTTTGCGAATGGTATTTCCTGCCCATGATGGCCTGCATCTGGAGTTGCCCCACCGCGCAGATGCTGCAATTCCCGGTTTCCACCATGGTGCGCTTTTGCCACAACCATGGCCTGCTGCAAATCACCAACCGCCCGCAGTGGTGGACGGTGCAAGGTGGCGCCAGGCACTATGTGGAGAAAATCATCGCCGGCATTGCCGACAAGCGCCTGAACACCCCGGTGCAGCGCATCGAGCACGTGCAAGAAGAAGCCGGTGGCAGTGCCAGCGTGCGCATTCACACCGCGGCCGGCGTTGAGCTGTTCGACAAGGTTATCATCGCCACCCATTCGGACCAGGCACTGCGCCTGCTGGCCGCGCCCACGGCGCAAGAGCGCACAACTTTGGGTGCCATCCGCTACCAGTCCAACAAGGCCGTGCTGCACACCGATGCAACGGTTTTGCCAGAGCGCAAGGCCGCATGGGCCGCGTGGAACTATGAGCGCGCCACCGCACCTGACAAAGAGGGTGCGCAGGTGTGTCTGCACTACCTGCTCAACCGCTTGCAACCCCTGCCCTGGGAGCAACCGGTGGTGGTGTCATTGAACCCGGTACGCCCGATTGCACCGGAACAAATCATCGGCGAATATGACTACAGCCACCCGGTGTTTGATCTGGACGCAGTGGCCGCGCAATCGCGCATGCCTGCGCTGCAGGGCAAGCACAGCCGCTACTTTGCAGGCGCCTGGATGGGTTATGGCTTTCACGAAGACGGCCTTAAAGCCGGGCTGGCAGCCGCAGCCCAGCTGCTGGCAGAGTCATGAGCCAGCCCACACCCCTCATCGGCTTCGGCCTGGTGCGTCACACCCGGCTGCGCCCGCAGTACCACGCGTTTGTCTACCCCACCTACTTTTTAATGCTGCCGCTGCGCAGCCTGCAAAAGGCAAGCCCGCAGCCCGGCCCGTGGCACATCAACCGCGCGGGTCCGTTAAGCTTTTTTGAGACCGACCATGGTGATGGCCGCCCGCCGGCACAAGGCGGGGCCATTGCCTGGCTGGACGAACTGCTGCGCAAAGAAGGCATCCATGACGCGACCGGTGAGGTCTGGCTGCACACCTACCCGCGCGTGCTGGGCTTCACGTTCAAGCCAGTGAGTTTCTGGTACTGCCACCGCGCCGAAGACGACCAAAGCGGCGCCCTGCGCGCCATCGTGGTGGAGGTAAACAACACCTTTGGCGAGCGCCACTGCTATGTGCTGGAGAACCCGCGCTATGGCATGGAGCAGCGTGCCACCAAGGTGTTTCATGTGTCGCCCTTCAACCCGGTGCAGGGCCACTACCGCTTTCGCTTCATGCGCAGCGCACACGGCGAAACAGCGCGCACGGTGGCCCGTGTGGACTATTGCGCCGACGCGGCTGCCGACACCGACAGTGCGGGCGACAAGGGCGACGAGGTCATGCTGCAAACCAGTGTCAGCGGTACGCTGCAGCCCATCACGACCGCACTGCTGCGCCGCGCGTTGTGGCGTTACCCGGCCATGACGCTGGGCGTGGTGCTGCACATCCATTCGCAAGCCCTGCGGCTGTGGCTGAAAAAAGTGCCCCTGTTCCGCAAGCCGGCCCCGCCGCAAGCCTTTGTTTCACGCTAGTTCCCTTTGCAAAGCCAAATCTCAGGAGCCCCCATGAACACAGCCACCCGCGCCGTACAAGGCCGCGCATTCCCCAAAGACGCACCAGCTGCTGCCCGCAGCGCCATGCGACTGCTGCAAAACCTGCGCCACGGTGCACTCACCCTGCACCTGCCCGATGGTTCCCAGCGCCGTTTTGGCGAGCACCCGCAACAACACGCGCTGCACACACCGCATCACCCTAGTGCCAGCATCAAACTGCACAACTGGAATGTGTTTGGCGCGGCGCTCAAGTCCGGCGACATCGGCTTTGCCGAGAGTTTTATTGCCGGGGACTGGAGCACCCCCAACCTGACCGAGTTGCTCAAGGTCTTTTCCGCTAACCGCCGGGAGATCGACGCCATCATCTTCGGCACCTGGTTCGGACGGCTGCTGTACCGCGCCCGGCACCTGCTGCACCACAACAGCCGCGCCAACAGTCGCAAAAATATCCACGCCCACTACGACCTGGGCAACGCGTTTTATGGCCTGTGGCTCGATGAAACCATGAACTACTCCAGCGCCTGGTTTGAGGGCGATCTGTCGCGCTCCTTGCCGCAGGCGCAAGACGCCAAAGTGCGCCGCGCCCTGGAAATGGCCGGTGTGAAGCGTGGCGACCGCGTGCTGGAAATCGGCTGCGGCTGGGGCGCACTGGCCGAGCAAGCCACGCTGAACCGGGGCGCAACTGTGGTGGGGGTCACGCTGAGCACCGAGCAACTGGCCTGGGCCAACGCCCGCATGCAGCGTCTGGGTGTAAGCAGCGGCGCGGGCGGGCAGGCAGATCTGCGCTTGCAGGACTACCGCGACATCGGTGACGCACCGTTTGACGCGATTTGTTCCATAGAAATGGTGGAAGCCGTGGGCCAAGCCTATTGGCCCGAGTACTTTGCAACCGTCAGCCGCCTGCTCAAACCCGGCGCACGGGCCTGTGTGCAGAGCATCGTGATTGACGATGCGCTGTTTGACCGCTACGTGGCATCCACCGACTTCATTCAGCAGTACATCTTCCCCGGGGGTTGCCTGCCCTGCCCGCGCGAGTTTCGCCGCCAGGCGAAGGCCGCCGGACTGGAGGTGGTGGACGAATTTGCCTTCGGTGCCGACTACGCCGAGACGCTGCGCCGCTGGCGTGATGCCTTCCTGCAACGCAAGGCCGAGGTGGCCACGCTGGGCTTTGACGATCGCTTCATGCGCATCTGGGAGTTCTACCTGTGCTACTGCGAAGCTGCGTTTGACACCGGTGACATCAGTCTGGTGCAGTACACGCTGCAAAAGCCAGCGCCGTTTTCGCTATGAAAAATGTAGCTGTCCGTGCAATACTGGCGGTATCTACAGGCATTTTTTGCTTTCAAATTGAGGCCCGACCGCTGCCGCAGGAGCTTCGCCCCGCCGTGCCTGACGCCACCCTGTCGGGGCAGGCCAAGTTGACGTTTTGGGGCTTTGAGGTGTACCAAGCCACCTTATGGGTTGCGCCGGGTTTTGCTGAAAGCACCTATGAACAAAACTCTTTTGCGCTGGAACTGGCGTACCTGCGCGACTTCAGGGGCGCGGACATTGCCAGACGCTCCATCGCAGAGATGCGCCGCCAGGCACCCATGACAGCGGCACAGGAAGCGGCTTGGGAGAACCAGATGCGCGCTCTGTTTCCGGACGTCAGGACCGGCGACCGCATCACCGGAGTGAACCAGCCCGGCGCCGGCGCGGTGTTCTGGAGCAATGGACGCCTGCTGGGGGAAGTGCGTGACCCCGTCTTTGCCAGGCAGTTTTTCGGCATTTGGCTCAGCCCCCAGACATCTGAGCCGCAACTGCGCCGTGCATTGTTGGCGCAGGCAAAAGCCGCGGCGCCGATGGGCGCCGCACCATGAGCCTCGTTGCGGCATCGGCCATGCAACCCAAACCGCCCGACTGGAGTGCCGGTGACGGTCTGCGTTATGGCCTGCTGGGCTTGCCGCTGGCGTTTTGCGCGCTGCCGCTGTATGTACTGATGCCCAATCTGTACGCCCGTGAGTGGGGCGTTTCACTGGCAGCCCTGGGTGCGGTGCTGTTAAGTGCGCGCCTGCTCGATGCGGTGATTGACCCGCTGCTGGGCCGCCTGTGTGACCACCTGTATGCCACATCCCTGCAGGCAGTGCTGGCGCTCGGGGCAGTGGCAGCTGGCATGCTGGCCCTGGGGTTTTCCTCCCTCTTTGTGCCCCTGGTGCACGAACCTGATGCGCTGCTGTGGTGGGCCGGGTTTTGGCTGGTAGTGACCTATGCGGCCTACAGCGCATTGTCGGTGGCGCACCAGTCCTGGGGAGCCATGCTGGGTGGCGACGCGCTGTACCGCAGCCGCGTCGTAGCATGGCGTGAAGGGCTTGGGCTGGTGGGCGTGCTTCTGGCAGCGGTCACACCGGCGCTTTTAGGCGTGACCGCTCTGTTGGCGTTGCTGCTTGCCGGTTTGGTGGCCGGTTGGTGGGCCTGGAGCAATGCCCCGCAGCCGCAGGTCCAGAGTCACCAGTTCACCGGTGTGAGCGCTTCGGGCAGTGCACCCGGCAAGCTGTGGCACCCATGGCGCCATGCCGACTTTCGTCGTCTGCTGGCGGTCTATCTGCTCAACGGCATTGCCAGCGCCATCCCTGCGACATTGGTACTGTTTTTTGTGCAGGACCGCTTGCAGGCCAGCGAGACCATGCAGTCGGCCGCGCTAGGGGTGTACTTTGCCTTTGCTGCGTTGTCCATGCCGGTTTGGTTGCGCCTGGTCAAACACTGGGGACTGCCACGCAGCTGGCGCTTTGGCATGTTGTTGTCCATTGTCGTTTTTTTCGGCGCCAGCCAGCTCGGCGCGGGGGATGCGCTGTGGTTTTTACTGGTGTGCGCCTTGTCCGGCGCGACCCTGGGAAGCGATTTGGCCCTGCCGGGGGCGATGCTGGCCGGGGTGATAGCCAAAGCCGGTGACCGTGGTCGTGCCGAAGGGGCCTACTTTGGCTGGTGGAACTTTGCCACCAAACTCAATCTGGCGCTGGCGGCCGGCCTGACGCTGCCGCTGCTGGGTTGGCTGGGCTACGTTCCTGGCGCACGGGATGCGCAGGCGGCCACGCTGCTCACCGCCGCCTACTGCCTGTTGCCCTGTGCGCTCAAAGCAATGGCCGCCATGGCGCTGCACTTTTTCATCATCCAACCGACGGCCCCGCCGCAACCACCATGAAACGACGCACTTTTTTTGACCGCTCACTCCTCCTCGCCGCCACGCTCACTACCGCGCTGCTGGGCGCGTGCAGCACGCCGCAGATTCTGGACTACGCCAGGGAAACCCCGGTGCTGGAACTGCGCGACTACTTCAATGGCACGCTGGATGCCTATGGCATCTTCACCGACCGCTCGGGCAAGGTGGTCAAGCGCTTCACGGTGGTGATGAACTGCACCTGGACTGGCGACACCGGCGTGCTGGACGAAGCTTTCACCTATTCCGATGGAACTGCCCAGCGACGTATCTGGCGTCTGACGCGCCATGCCGACGGCCGCTACACCGGCCAGGCCGACGATGTGGTGGGCAGCGCCCAAGGCCAGCAAAGCGGCAACGCTTTCAACTGGACCTATACCCTTGCCCTGCCGGTGGACGCCCGGGTGATCGAAGTGCAGTTTGACGACTGGATGTACCTCCTGAACGATAAAGTCATGCTCAACAAAGCCGCTATGAGCAAGTGGGGTGTGGGTCTGGGCGAAGTGACTCTTTCATTCATCAAGCGGTAGCTGCGCGATGGCACTGAACCCCCGCATGGCCGACTGGCGTGGCCGTACCGTCTGGCTGGTGGGCGCGTCCACCGGCATTGGCCGCGCCACTGCGTCAGCTTTGCATGCGCAAGACGCGAAGGTGGTGGTGTCGGCGCGCAGCGCAGGCGCGCTCAACGCCTTCGTCGATGCGCACCCCGGCGCACTGGCCATTCCTCTTGACGTGACCGATGCCCGGGCCGTCAAAGCCGTGGCGCAAACCCTGTCAGCGCAAGGCGCGCTGGACTGCGTGGTGTACTGCGCCGGCCACTACCACGCCATGGACGCCACCCGCATGGACATGCCCGACCTGCTGCGCCACAACCAGATCAACTACCTGGGGGCGCTGTACCTGCTCGATGCGGTGGTTCCCCACCTGCTGGCGCAACCCATCAACCCAGACACCGGCCAGCGCGGTCACATCAGCCTGATGGGCAGTGTGGCAGGTTACCGGGGTTTGCCCAACAGCCTGGCCTACGGCCCGACCAAGGCCGCACTCATCAACCTGACCGAGACACTGTACCTCGATCTGCATGCCAAGTGCGTGGGCGTGTCGCTCATCAACCCCGGCTTTGTGGACACGCCGCTGACCCGCCAAAACCAGTTCAAAATGCCCGCCCTGATCAGCCCCGATCAGGCGGCGCGGGAGATACTGCAAGGATGGGCGCACGGGGAGTTTGAAATCCACTTCCCCAAGCGCTTTACGCTGTGGATGAAAGCCCTGCAGCTTTTGCCCTACCCTGCATTTTTTGCGGCCACACGCCGTCTCAAACAGGCTTAGAAACTCCATGTACACCGCCATTGACCGCATTGTGGAAACCTTCCAGACCCTCACCCCGGCGGGGGTGGATGCGCTGGACACCGTTTACGCCCCCGACGCACGCTTTAAAGACCCGTTTAACGATGTACAAGGTCTGGCCGCGATTCAGCGCATTTTTCACCACATGTATGTGAACCTGGAAAACCCGCGATTTGTCATCACCGGGCGCATTGTGCAGGGTACCCAATGCTTCCTGACCTGGGAGTTTCACTTTGCCTTCAGGCGTTTCAAGCAGGGACAGGAGCAGTGCATTTTGGGCGGCTCGCACCTGGTGCTGAACGACCAGGGGCGCATTACCCTGCACCGCGACTACTGGGACGCGGCTGAAGAGCTCTATGAAAAGCTGCCCCTGGTCGGCAGCTTGATGCGATGGATGAAACGGCGCAGCAATTCGTAATGGCCAGATTCATCCTGGCAGGCGCAGCGGCGCGAAATAAAGCGCAAGAAGCCGCCTCGTAATCCTGTTCCATGTTTTTGCATGGGGCATCTGGCACGCGATATTGACAGTCGCGCAGCCGGTTTGGGCGAAATTCTGATCGGCTGTGCTGTCGATAGATGTCTGCACCCCCGCAGTCTTGTTGGTGCTTACGCTCTCCTTGTGGACGCAATAGATGAAAAAGCGAAGTCGTTCTGTGAGCAATACGGATTCGTCTCGTGTGTCGATGCGTCAATGGCTCTGTACCCGCCGCCCTGGAGGGGCTGTTACTGGACGCTCGAAATTGTTGCTGATAGCAATCAATACGTACCGGCCGTCGACACCGCGAAGCGTATGCACACTGCTTCATATCGCGGATTCCACGGGCCAGGGCTACCATCGGACTCGGACAATGAGTTGCTCCGGTCATTGCGCCCGAATCGCACAAGCCGACGCTTTCCCAGACCGTCTATTCATTAACGGAGAAGTCGTTTGAGAATCAGGTTGTTAGCGCAATGCTCGGCTTCAACGACTGAAACTTGGAGTACCTTATGCGTCGAACCCTCCTCAAATTGATGGGTATAGCCCTGATCGTTGGCAGCATGCCAGCATTTGCCGATGATGAAACCGGTGCCACGTATGGCTCAGGGAAGAATCGATTTTCACTTGCAACCGGAAGCCCTGGTGAACTGGGTTTGCTAAAACTACTGGCTGAAGACTTCTCGCGACAAGCTGATGCTCAGATGGTGTGGGTCAAGGCGGGAACAGGCCAGTCGCTAAAGCTGCTGCAGGACAAAAAGGTCGATATGGTGATGGTGCATGCGCCGGCACAAGTCGATAAGGCCGTGAAAGATGGTTGGGCTACCGGCAAGACACTCATCGGATCCAATGAGTTCTACATCGTCGGGCCGAAAACCGATCCGGCGGCGATTGCTCAAGCCCCCAGCGCTGCTGAAGCCTATCAACGGATCGCCAAGGTTGGTGCGCGATTTGTCTCGCGTGGTGACAATTCAGGTACGCATCAGAAGGAAATGCAGATTTGGCAAAAGGCCAATATCCAGCCCGCAGGTGCCTGGTACATCGTGACCAATGATTTTATGACTGCCAGTCTCAAGCGCGCCAATGCTGAAGGCGCCTACTTCATGAGCGACTCATCGACTTGGATTATGGAAAAGGCCATTGCGCCAGACCTGGTAATTCTTTATCGCGGCGACAAGTTTCTGGTAAACACCTATCACGCACTGACATCCCCGCCGGGCATAACACCGGGACGCGACACTGCAGAAAAATTCGTAGCTTTCGTCGCTTCACCTGACGGTCAGAGGATTATTTCGGGCTATGGCCGTGATCGCTTTGGCGAAAGTCTTTACAACGACGAGGTTTACGCCCGTCAGTACGACAAGTAACGCAACACCCAAGATTGATCGGCGCAAAAGATGGAGAAATTTCTTGCGACACTTCAAGGCACTATTGCTACCACCCTACTCGCTATGCCCGCCGTTTTAAAAGAAACACCGAAGCACGGCGGCATGCAAAATGAATGACCGGACTTAGGGTTTCTCCGAGCGCGTGAGCTGCCCGGAAAACTTTCCCGTTGCAATGGAGAATCAAGGCTGGTGGCGGGTGATGTCGGGTCTTGCAAACTAGATTCCCAAACCGTCTCACCGAAGTTTGACGTTGAGACTCTGATCAAACGAAGCGACGGCACACCGGCCGGTCATGAGCGTGAAAACGCGCCCAAAGCGGACAAGCCTGGCCGATCTCCTTGCGTGACGGTAATAGAAAGAGTAGCAGTCGTTCAATCAGCGACTTTCAACAATGACCCAAATTCACGGTGAAGGCGTCTTTCGCAATGAAAACTATCGAATTTCAATCTCAATGAAAGCCACCTGATGATCCGAGTTGTTGATCCCATTGTGCTGCACACCCCATCGGCTTGCTTCAAAATTGCCATGCCCCGTATCGGTGAATAAGCACCGTCCCGGTAACGTGCGTGCGGCTTTGCATGTGGAGTGTCGACCACCGGCCCTGATCTGCTACGCTTGCCGTGATGTCTGTTCCGCTAACCCGCCCTGCCATGTCGTCCGGCCTGACAGTTTTGATTCTGTCGCTGCTGCTGGGCCTGCAACCGGTCACCACCGATCTGTACCTGCCGGCGCTGCCAGCGCTGACCGAGGGCTTTGGCGCCTCCATGGCGCAGGCGCAATTGACGTTGACCGCGCTGTTGCTGGCGTTTGGCGTGTCGCAGCTGGTCTGGGGCCCGCTGTCGGACCGCTTTGGCCGGCGCCCGGTGTTGCTGGCTGGCTTGACGGCCTATGTGCTGGCGTCGATTGGCGCCACGCTGGCGCCCGGCATGGACTTGCTGATTGTCTGGCGTACCGTGCAGGGCGCCGCCATGGGTGCCGGCGTGATGGGCGCGCGCGCCATCGTGCGCGACCTCTATAGCCCGGCGCAGGGGGCGCGCGTCATGTCCAGGGGGCTCAGTGGGCTGGGCCTGATTGCCTGCATCAGCGCGCCGCTGGGGGGTCTGCTGTCAGACCTGTTTGACTGGCGCATGGCGCTGCTGGCGCTGGCTGTTTTTGGTGCGCTGTGCCTGATACTGGTGACGCTGCGTTTCACCGAAACCGTGCCACACAGGAACCCGCACGCGCTGCAACCCGCCACGCTGGCGCGCACCTGGCTGGCCATTCTGCGCAACCCGACTTTTCTGGCGTTCTCGGCCTTGTCAACGGCTTCGTATGCCGGCTTGTTTACCTTTCTGGCATCAGGCTCGTTTGTTTTCATCAAGGTGCTGGGCCTGAGCAAGACACACTACGGTTTTTTAATGTTTTCAATGGCTTTTACCTACCTGCTTGGCACTTTTTTATGCAGGCGTTTGCTGCCGCGTTTTGGCGTGCTGCGCTCGGTTGCCATCGCCGGCGCCTTGAGCCTGACCGGTGGCACCCTGATGGGTCTGCTGGCACTGGCCGGGCTACGCTCAGTGTGGGCCATCATGCTGCCATTTTATTTTTTCATGCTGGCCCATGGCGTGCATCAGCCGTGCAGCCAGAGCGGCGCCGTCGGGCCGTTCCCGCAGGCGGCCGGCGCAGCGTCGGCGCTGAACGGTTTTCTCATGATGCTGGCCGCCTTTGCCGTGGGCAGCTGGCTCGGGCGCCAGATGGACGGCACGGTGTTGCCACTGGTCTATGGCGTCTGGTTCTGGAGCGTGCTGATCGCGCTGGCGGCCTGGACGCTGGTGCAAAAACAGGGGCAATCCGGTGCGCATTGAAGTCCCGCTGCGTTACCTCGCGCTGGCCGGGCCAACGGCCTGCGGCAAGACCGCTGCGGCGCTGGCGATTGCCGGCCAGCATGACTGCGAGATCATCAGCGTTGACTCGGCGCTGGTCTACCGTGGCATGGACATCGGCAGCGCCAAGCCGACCGCCGCCGAGATGGCCGCCGTGCCGCACCACCTGATCAATATCCGCGACCCGCTGTGTGCCTACAGTGCCGCCGAGTTTGTGACCGACGCGCAACGCCTGATTGCCGACATCACGGTGCGCGGCAAGCTGGCGCTGCTGGTGGGCGGCACCATGCTGTACTTCAAGGCGCTGTTTGACGGACTCGACGACATGCCCCGGGCCAACCCGGCGCTTCGCGCCCAGCTCGAACGCGAGGCGCAGCAAGTAGGCTGGCCGGCCATGCACGCCGCGCTGGCCAGGCTTGATCCGGTGACGGCAGCACGCCTGGCGCCGGCCGATTCGCAACGCATTGCCCGGGCGCTGGAGGTTTTCCGGCTGTCGGGGCGTCCCCTGTCCTCTTTTCATACTACAAAATTAATAGCTGCCCACGCATACCAGACGGTATCTACAGGCCTAAATGATACTGAAATTGGGGCAAATGACCGGTTGCTGATCGCGCTCGAGCCGCTGGAGCGCGCCTGGTTGCACCAGCGCATTGGCCAGCGCTTTGACGCCATGCTGGCGGCGGGTTTGCTCGACGAAGTCAAGGCATTGCGTGCGCGCGGTGACCTGCATGCCGACCTGCCGGCGATGCGCTGCGTTGGCTACCGCCAGGTATGGAATTACCTTGACGCCCAACAGGCATGCGGCCTGACCGGCAACGCGGCACCGGCACCTGACGCGCTGCGTGAGAAATGCGTGATTGCGACGCGCCAGCTGGCCAAGCGCCAGCTCACCTGGCTGCGCTCCATGCCGCAGCGGCACGTAGTGGCTTGCGACGCGCCCACGGCGCTGGACCAGGTGCTGGCGCTGGCCGGCGCGTTTGCGCGGGCTCGCCGATGAGCCTGGTGATCCGCAATTTGAGCAAGCGCTACGGCGAGGTGGCGGTGTTCAGCCACGTCAACCTTGACGTCGCAGCCGGCGAGTTTGTGGCCATCGTCGGCGAATCGGGTGTCGGCAAATCAACACTGCTGAACTGCATGGCCGGGCTGGACCACTGGAACAGCGGCAGCGTGCTGCTCGACGGGCTTGACCTGGGCCGCTTGAACGACGACCAGCTGGCCCGCCTGCGGCGCGAAAAAACCGGTTTTGTGTTTCAGGCTTTTCATGTACTGCCGCATCTGGACGTGGCACAGAACGTGGCCTTGCCCCTGCTGCTGCTGGGCCGCCATGACGATGCCCGTGTGCAAGCCATGCTGGGCGCCGTTGGCCTGGCCGGGCTGGGCCCGCGCCTGCCGCAACAACTCTCGGGCGGACAGCTGCAGCGGGTAGCGATTGCGCGTGCGCTGGTGCACAGCCCCAGCCTGCTGCTGGCCGACGAGCCCACCGGCAACCTCGACCCCGGCACCGCCGCCCGGGTGATGGACGCGCTGATCGAACAGACGCGTGCGCACGGCGCTTCGCTGGTTCTGGTTACTCATTCGCAGGCAGCGGCGACGCGGGCCAACCGGGTGTTGCAACTGACGGCCGACGGGCTTTTTTAGCGGGCGTATTCGTCCAGACCGACGACACCGATCTTTTGCAAGCCCAGGCGCTGTGCGGCGCTCAGCACCATGGCGACGCTGTCGTAGCTGGCGTTGCGGTGCGCCTGGACGTGGATCTCGGGTTGCTCGCGCAGCAGGGCCGCAGCCTGCAGGCGCTGGTACAGCTGGTCGCGGCTGGCCAGCGGCTCGCTGTTCCAGAGCAACCGGTTCTGCACCGTTACCTCGATTCTGACGACCAGCGGCTCCGTCGGCACGGTCGGTGGCAGGCCGGCCGGCAGTTCCATGTTGACCGAATGCAGCTGGATTGGAATGGTGATGATGAGCATCACCAGCAGCACCAGCAGCACGTCAATCAGCGGCGTGATGTTCATGCCGGCGACGACCTCGGGCGCGTCGGCTTCCGGGGTACTGTCAAAATCAATGGCCACGCTGGCTCCCGTCAGTTGAGCACCGGCTCGGTGACAAAGCCAATGCGTGAAATGCCGGCTTGCTGGCAGGCATACAGCACACGGGCCACGACCTCAAAGTCAGCCCGCGCGTCGCCCCGGATATGTACCTCGGGCTGCGGCGTTTGCCTGGCGATGTGCTGCAGCTTGTCGTGCAGGCTTTGCCGGTCCGCCAGGCGGGCGTCAAACCAGTAGCTGGCGCCACTCGCGTCGACCGAGATCACGACCGTCTCGGGCTGGCTTTGGCGCAACTGGTTGGCCTGCTTCGGCAGGCGCACCGCGACCGAGGTATTGATGACCGGAATGGTGATCAGGAAAATGATCAGCAGCACCAGCATCACATCCACCAGCGGCGTGGTGTTGATCTCGGACAGCACGGCGTCATCGTCGTCTTCGTCGCGGAAGGCAATGGCCATGGCTCAGGCGTCCTTTGGCGTCGCCGCGCTGCGCTGGCGCTTGTCAATGTCAACCAGCAGTTGCGTGTGCAGCTCGGAGGCAAAGCCCTTGACTGCGTGCAGCAGCACCCGGTTACGCCGCACCAGCCAGTTGTAGCCCAGAACGGCTGGCACCGCCACGGCCAGACCGAGCGCGGTCATGATCAGCGCCTCGCCCACCGGCCCGGCCACTTTTTCAATGGAAGCCTGGCCCGACACGCCGATGGTTACCAGCGCGTTGTAGATGCCCCAGACCGTGCCAAACAAGCCGACAAAAGGTGCCGTCGAACCGACGGTGGCCAGCACTGAGAGCCCTTCCTGGCTGCGCATTTGCAGCGTTGCCACCGAGCGCACGATGTCCTGGCTGAGCCAGCTCGCCAGATCAACCTGTCCGCCCAGGCTGGCATGGCGCCGCGCCGCCTCCAGCACCGACACCGCCATAACCCGCAACGGGTTAGACGGCGCCAGCGCTTCAATGCGTTTGCGCAACGGCTCGGCACTGGCAAAGACCCGGTTGGCGGCCAGCGCCTGGGTATTCAGACTGCGCTGTGCCAACAGCTTGGCAACAATGAAGTACCAGCTCAGCATGGACATGACCGCCAGGATCAGCAGCGTTGCCTGGGCCACCCGATCACCCTGGGCCCAGACGGAGCGCAGACCGTACGGATTGGCGGCACTGTCACCGCCGGGCGGCTTGACTGAACTGGCCGCCCCGGCTGGCACCGCGCCGACGGCCGAAGCCACCGGCGCGACCGCAGTCACGGCAGCGCTGGCTGTGCCGGGCGGCGCTGACTGCGCCTGCACCAGGCCCGCCGTACCCAGCGCCAGTGCCAAGGCGAGCAGCCAGCGTGGAGCGGTGCGCGGGGTGAGAAATTTTTTGAACATGGGACTTTCCTGGGTTGCGGGGGAAGACGGTTAAGAGTGTGACGGGTTTGCCGCGGCTCACTTGGGCAGCTTGCACTTGCCGGTAGCTGCCGCAATCGGGATGGTGACCAGACCAAACAGGCTGCCACCTGCATTCGGGCCAATGCAATCGGGCAATTCTGCGGCGGAAACCGCGTCGGCCAGCCGGTCGCGCCGGCGCCCGCCATTAAGCTGCTCGTTGGCCAGTTCTGACAAGCTGCGCTGGCGTGCCGGGTTGTACATGTTGGGGTAGGTCCCCGACGGTAACTTGAGCGCGCCCGGCAGCGGTGCGCCGCCACCGGAAGCGCCGGACGGCGCTGCCGTGGGTGCCTGCTCGACCGGCGTAATGGCCGCCGGTCGGGCCGCTGCCGGCGTGGGTGGCGGGGCCGTGGTCGTAACCGAAACTGCCGCCTGGGCGGCAACGGGTGCCGGTGCCGGTGGCTGTGTTGGTAAAGCGGCGGCCGGTGCCGGTTCTGGCACGGCCAGCGGTGCCGCCGCGGCTGGCGCTGGCGCTGGCGTTGGCGTTGGCGTTGGCGTTGGTGTTGGTGTTGGTGTTGGTGTTGGTGTTGGTGTCGGAGCTGGCAGGGGTTCGGGAATTACCAGCACTTCGGGTGGGGCTGGCGCCGGGAGCGGTGGTGGCGCAGGTTCTGGCAGAACAATTTCCTGCGGCACCGGTACCGGTGCCGGCACGACCGGTGCAGGCTTTGGCAACACCGGCTTTTCCGGCGGCGGCTCAATGGCTTTGGGTGGCGTCACCACCGGCACCGGCAACGGCAGCACCGGCTCAACCACCGCTTTGGGCGTCGGTGCCGGTGCCGGCCGGGGTGCGCGAATGGCGGCAGGCGCCGGCGGCGGCACCGGGATTGGCGGCTTTTCTCGGGGCAACGTAATCGGTGCCAGATACTGCACTACGGCGCGCACTGTCATGGCCACCGGCGCTGCCTGCAACAACAGCCACAGCAACACCAGATGCATGGCTCCGGTCGTCACCAGCGCGGGCAGCGACAGGCGCTGCGGTGGCGCCCGGCTATCCGCCAGCGGATAGACCCCGCTCACGCCGACCACTTCAGAACTTCACAATCCGTCATGGCCGCTATCTTACTGTGGGCTCCCTATACTGTGCCGGTGCTTGCACTCCTCACAACCTACTCCTGGCAGGAACTGCGCCATCATCCGTGGCGCAATGCGGCCGCCGTGCTGGCCGTGATGCTGGGCGTGGCGCTGGCGTTCTCGGTGCACCTGATCAATGCCTCGGCGCTCGACGAGTTTGCCCAGGCGGTGCGTTCGGTCGGTGGCCAGCCTGACCTGGAACTGCGTGGCCGCCAGGGTCATATTGACGAGGCGGTCTTTGCCCGCATTGCGGCCCACTCTCAGGTGGCTGTTGCCTCGCCGGTGCTGGAAATCAGCACTTACGCGCTGACCGGCCAGGCCGAGCGTGTGCTGCTGCGGGTGATTGGCGTTGACGCCCTGCTGGTGGCGCCACTGGCGCCTGCGCTGATGCCGCTACCGGCGCCCGGCAGCGAGCGGCTGGCACTGTTTGCACCGGACACGGTCTTTTTAAACGCCGCCGCCCGCCAGCGGCTGGGCGGCGAACGCCTGCAACTGCAAAGCGCCCTGCAACTCAAAAGGGTGAGGGTGGCCGGCAGTGTCAGCGCGGTCGGCAGCGCGCTGGCCGTGATGGACATTGGCGCGGCGCAGGAACTGTTTGGCAAGCAGGGCCAGCTCACGCGAATTGATGTGCGCCTGCAAGCCGGCGTTGACCGCAGCGCTTTTGTGCGTGGCCTGCAAAGCGCGCCCGACTGGCCCGCCAGCCTGACGCTGACCGAGCCGGCTGACGCCGTGGCGCAGGTAGGCAATATGTCGCGCGCCTACCGCGTCAACCTCAGCGTGTTGGCTCTGGTGGCCCTGTTCACCGGCGCTTTTCTGGTGTATTCGGTGCTGTCGCTCAGCATTGCCAAGCGGGCGCAGCAATTTGCCTTGCTGGGCGTGCTCGGTCTGAGTGCACGCGACCGGCTCTCACTGGTGCTGTGGGAGTCGCTGGCGCTGGGCAGCGCCGGCAGTGTGGCCGGTATTGCACTGGGCAGCGCACTGGCAGCGCTGGCCTTGCGCCTGCTCGGTGGCGACCTGGGCGGGGGCATCTTTACCGGTGTCGCGCCGACCCTGCACTGGAGTGGCTGGGCGGCGCTGCTGTATGGCACGCTGGGCGTTGCTGCGGCGCTGGCGGGCGGCTGGTGGCCGGCCCGGCAGGCACAAAACCTGCCGTTGGCGCACACACTCAAAGGCCTGGGTGGCGCGCTGGCCAGCCAGCGCACGCACTGGATCAGCATTTTTTTGATGGCCGCTGGCGCTGCGCTGGCCGCTGTTCCGGCTATTTTTGGCATGCCGCTGGCAGCCTATGTGGCTATTGGCCTGCTGCTGCTGGGCGGCATCTCCGCGCTGCCCTGGCTGATCGGGTTGCTGCTGGACCAACTCGCGCCACGGCTGGCCCGGCACGCCCTGGCGCTGCTGGCCGTGGAGCGGGCCCGGCGTGTGCGTGAAAGCGCGGCGGTCGCTGTCAGTGGCGTGGTGGCGGCGCTCAGTCTGGCGGTGGCACTGACGGTGATGGTGGCGAGTTTTCGGGATTCCATGACGCAGTGGCTCGACCAGGTGCTGCCTGCGGATCTGTACGTGCGCAGCGCCCGCAGTCTGGCGGCCAGTGACACGGTGTACTTCAGCCCCGAATTTGTACAGGCGGCGGCGCGCGTGGCCGGCGTGCTGCGCGTGCAGCCGCAACGCCAGCTCGCGCTGCTACTGGACCCCGAACGCCCGGCCGTGACCCTGATCGCACGGGAACTGCCCGACCCGGGGCGCAACCTGCCACTCATCGGTGCGGCGCTGGCGGTGCCGCCTGGCCAGATTGGCATTTATGTGAGCGAAGCCATGGCTGACCTGCATGGCGCCCGTCCGGGCACGGTTTTTGCCCCTATTTCAAGGTCTTTTAGGCCTCAAGGCCCCGTCGAACAAGCACAGGCAGCTATATTTTTTGTAGCTGGTGTATGGCGCGACTATGCCCATCAAGGCGGTGCCATTGCTATCGACAAGCAGGCGTTTGAGCGCCTCACAGGCGACTTGCGCGCCAATGACCTGGCCTTCTGGCTGCATGACCCGCTGGCGGCCGAGCGCGTGCAAACAGCGCTGCGCGCGCTGGCTGACCAGTTTGACAAGGGCAGTGGCGAGTTGCTCGAGTTTGGTTCCACCAGCCAGATTCGCGCCACCTCGCTGCGCATCTTTGACCGCAGTTTTGCCGTGACTTACTGGCTGCAGGCGGTGGCCATTGGCATTGGCCTGTTTGGCGTGGCGGCGAGCTTTAGTGCGCAGGTGCTCTCAAGGCGCAAGGAGTTTGGCCTGCTGGCCCACCTGGGGCTGACGCGGCGCCAGATTCTGCTCATTGTTGCGCTGGAGGGTGCCGCGTGGACCACACTGGGCGCCATCGCCGGCCTGGCGCTGGGTCTGGCGGTGGCGGTGGTGCTGGTGCACGTGGTGAACCCGCAAAGCTTTCACTGGACGATGGACCTGCTGTTGCCCTGGAGCCGGCTGCTGGCGCTGTGTCTGGCGGTGGTGGCCGCCGGAACCGTCACTGCCTGGCTGGCCGGACGCGCCGCTGCCGGCCGGGACGCCGTGCTGGCGGTGAAGGAGGATTGGTAAGCGTTGGCCCGGCAATGTAAAGCCTGTCACCCATCTGTAAGGAGAAGTAGTTGCCGTCAACGTCGGCCCACAGGGTGCGTTGTGGTTACAAGCCTGAAGCATATTTGGGCTCGCTCAATAAGGTCGGAGCTCCTGCGACCCTTGTTTTATGAGTGAGTTTCAATCATGGTAAATATCAAGACCCTAATCGCTGCTGCCTTGTTGTCGAGTGTTGCTGCAGTCTCGTTCGCCCAAGTCCCGGCGGTTGCAAAGACCGTCAAGGTCCCGACACCTGCTGCGGTAACGGCACCGGCTGATACGGCATCGGCGCCGACGACCAAAAAGGTCAAAAAGCACGCTGGCATGAAGCACAAAAAATCGGCTGTGATGAAGAAGGCTGATGCCGTCAAGCCTGCCGCGTCTGCCGCCAAGTAAGCAGACAGACGACCCGTGAAGGGGCGCCGGGGAAACCCGGTGCCCCTTTTTATTGGCTGCGGGCAAGCCGGTTTGCGTACGCCGGACCCGAGCCCGTGCCGTGACTGAATTCAGATCATTCTGGCGGGATAGGCGGTCACGGATTGTTTTGCCAGCCAGAGACAGGCGCATCCCAGCGCTACAACGACCACGCCAGCACCGGCACTTGCCAGGCTTTGAGTCACGCTGAGGAAGATGGCGACCCCGAGCAGCAGAAGCAGGAAGCCGACGACCAGGTTAAGCAGACCGAAAAAGGTTTTCATGCAAGCTCCAGAAGTTCAGGGCAGGTATTGATAGCGAATCAGGGAGGACGTGTTGTCCCGTGGGGCTTTGCCTGACGCCGGACGATATTGCAGGCTGGCAAAAAGCTGTCTGCACCGGTGCCAGCCGGCAGCCAGCAGGCTCCCCAGGGCAACGCTGCGCTGCTGTTGGGCAAACTGGATGCGGGCTTCTATGTCGCGATAACTTTGTTCCATGATGTTGGACCTTTCCTTTGAGTGACGCCCCTCTTGAGGGCACGGTGCTACGATAGCAAGGATGGTGCAGCGCAGCAAACGATCAATTCTCATCTGACGAAGCAGAAAAACTCAGCCATGTCCTATCGTTTGCCGCCATTGAATTCACTTCGCGCTTTTGAAGTAGCGGCACGCCACCTGAGTTTCAAAAATGCTGCGGCCGAGCTGTCGGTCACTCCGACTGCGGTAAGCCATCAGATCAAACTGCTCGAGGAGTTTCTCGGCCTGCCGCTTTTTCGCCGTCTGACCCGCGCACTGGAGCTGACGCCACAAGGCGCAGCCATGCTGCCCAGCGTGCGGGACGGTCTGGAGTGTTTTGCTGCCGCTGTCGAAAATGCCCACGAGCACGTGGCCCATGGCCGGTTGATCGTCGTTTCACCACCGTCGTTCGCAACCCGTTGGCTGGTACCGCGGCTGCACCGCTTTACCCAGGTCGAGTCGTCCCTGAATCTGCATGTGATCCGGTCTCTCAACACCATTGATCGCGACCAGCACGATGGCGCTGTCGTATTCGACAACATCGACCTGCGGGAAGAGGATTCGCAAGTGGTGATCCGATTTGGTTCCGGCGTTTACCCCGGTTTTCGCGTTGACCGCATGTTTGGCTCGGATTACATCGCCGTTTGCAGCCCGAAACTGCTGCCGGCAAACACGCACCCGGTGGCTGACATCAGGTCCCAGGTACTGCTGCATGACGATGCCATTGCCAACGAACGGGCGCGCCCAAGCTGGGAGGAGTGGCTGAGACTGGCCGGTATCACGGGTGTTGACAGCAGCGCCGGACCGCACTTCAGTGATTCCGGCCTAGCCATTGTGGCGGCGGTCGACGGACTCGGTATTGCGCTGGCTTCGAAACCCCTGGTCGCAGCCGCAATTGCCGAGGGAAAACTCGTTGCACCGTTCGACATCGCTGTTGAACAGCTTGATGCCTATTATCTGGTTACCCCGCGGGCCATTGCAGGCAGACCGGTCGTCAAGGCTTTTCGCAAGTGGCTGCTTGACGAGGCCAAAACGCAGGCGTCGCACCAGCCCGACGGATGAAGCGCCAGCTGTAGTCGATCACGTCAGTGGATCACGTAGACCAGAGCGGTGCGGGCCGGCAGACTGAAACGCCCTGTTTCCGAATTGAAACCTGCCTGCAGGACAGGCCGTTTGTCAGCCGCGTTGCGGGCCAGATGCACCGGATGCAGTACGTACGGTTTTCCTTTTTCGGACGCTAGCAGAAGTTCCTGCGCTGACTTGTCGACGTTCACAAAATAGAGCAGTTCCCTGAAGCCGGCACCGGGATAGCCAACACCCTCAAGATGGCCTGCCAGAAGAGTCGGAATTTGTGTCGGGCCGGTATTGAAGAACTTGAGCCGGGCCTTGATATCGTCGCTTGAGCGCATGCGCAGCAATGTAGAACTGGAACGCAGTTTGAGCAGATCGCGAAACATATCGCGCGCCAGCGCAATCTCTGTGGCGGTTGGTTTGATGGCCGGGTTCGCCAGCAGTGGCTTGATCAGGCCATAGTTGTTGCCGTTGTCGCCCTTCGGTGGCGCACCGCTGCCGAAGTAATTGTCGTTGTAACTCCAGTCCAGGCGGTTGAACCAGTCGCCCGAGTCGTAACTGTTGCCGTCCATCGATTTGGAACGCAAGATGTCCATGCCCGCGTGAAAATAGGCCACGCCCTGGCTGAACGCGTTGATCGCTGCGCCCAGCATCTGCACCCGTACGCGGTCCTCGCGACTGGTGCTGTCCGGCAACTTGTAGACATTGATGTCAAACAGCGTCTGGTTGTCGTGATTTTCAACATAGTTCACCACCTCACCCGGTTCACTGGCATAGCCGGCGCTCTGCCCGCTGTAATCAATCTGCTGAAGGGTTTTGCTGGTGCCGGTATAGGTCGTCATCGCATAGTCGCGGATGGAGCCGGCCAAACCGACGCGCACCAGGTCGGCAGTTTGTAACAACGCCGACAGCGGCGTGCTGGCGGCGGCCAGAGCGTTGGGGTCGTGCACCAGGCCATTGATATAGCCCTGGTTCCTGACCAGTGCGTCGCCGCCGTCGCCAGCCCGGCCACCGCGTACCGCGTCACGACCCCGGTCGCTGAAGGTTGCTATTCCGGCGCCGTTGAGCGACAACTGCGAGGCCTGCACGAAGCGGGCACCATCGGCGACTTCACCAAAGTTCCAGCCTTCACCGATCAGGTTGACCGCGCGACCTGCGGCCTGATTGAGGCGTGACTGCAGTGTCTGCATCACAGCGCGTGGTTGATGCGCCATCAGGTCAAAACGGAACGAGTCAATCTTGTAGTGCGTGGCCCACAGTACGGTGGAGTCGATCATGAGCTTGCCCATCATCATGTTCTCGGTGGCCGTGTTATCGCAACAGGTGGAGCGCTCAACCACGCCAGCGGCATTGAGCCGGTGGTAGTAGCCCGGCACAATGCGATCAAGCACCGACTTTTCATTTTGTCCGGAGGCGGCAGTGTGGTTGTAAACCACGTCCATGCCGACACGCAGACCAGCGCCATGCAGCGCTTGCACCATCTGGCGAAACTCCAGAATACGGATGGCACCGTTGGCCGCATCGCTGGCGTAGCTGCCCTCGGGCGCGTTGAAGTGGTAGGGGTCGTAACCCCAGTTGAAACAGTCGCTGGCGGCACTGGCCATGACGGTGCTCTGCTGCACCTCACTGTCCGACTTCTGCGCATCGGGCACGGCAGGCGTGATGCAGCCGGCTTCGGGAATGGTGGCGAGGTCAAACACCGGTAGCAGGTGTACGTCCGTCAGCCCGGCGTCCGACAATGCCTTCAGATGTTTCATGCCGTTGGAGTTGCCTTCAGTGAAGGCCAGGTACTTGCCACGATGCGCTGTGCTGACCGAGTTGTCATTGATGGAAAAGTCACGCACATGCACTTCATACACAACCATGTCGGTTTGGGCTCGCACCTTCTGTGGCACCGGCGTGTTGTCCCAACCGGCAGGCTTGAGCCTTGCCGCATCCAGAGCGGCGATATAGCTGCGTCGGGAGTCGGTGGTCAGGCTGATGGCATAAGGGT
This sequence comes from uncultured beta proteobacterium, assembly GCA_963750815.1. Lineage (GTDB taxonomy): Bacteria > Pseudomonadota > Gammaproteobacteria > Burkholderiales > Burkholderiaceae_C > Rhodoferax. The sequence goes on along the minus strand of CAVVRS010000002.1, from coordinate 1,362,279 downwards.
CGGTGACACGGTTGCGCACGATGCCAGTGCCGGGCACAAAAACATCAACCAGGTACTTGTAGTACCGGCCCGAAAAGTCAACGCTTTGGCGGGTTGACCAAACACCGGTGACACGGTCCCACTTCATTGCCTGGCGTGTCACGGCTTGCCCGGAGCTGGTGTTGTAGACGCAAACCGAGACTTGCTGCGCGGTCGGTGCCCATAGCTTGAATTGCGTGTGCTTTGAAGTTGCGGCAACACCCAGATCGGACTCGCCTTCGGCACGCGAGTACAAGTCGTCGAGCCCACCGGCCGACTGCAATGTGGTGACGTGGCGCACTTGTCCCTGGGCGTCCTCCTGCACCAGAACAAGCTGCTGTTTGTGCAAGGCAGACAACCGGCCGAGATCCGTCGGTTTGAGCGTCAGCACGACGCCGTCAGCGACAAACTTGAAACGCCTGGCTGCTGCCTCGGGCACGCTACCCTTGAAGACGTCCAGAGCCAGCACACCATCGGCACCCTTGACCGTTGCGCCCTGCGCCGCTACCAATTGGCCTCGGGTAGAGTGGTAAAGCTTGAAGCGACCGGTTGCATCCATCCCCGGCCATTGGACCAGTTGCCGGGTCAACCAATAGGCGCGGGCTTCAAGGCTAACACCCGTTGGCGAAGCCTTCAGTACGGTCTGAAATTCCGCCGCGTCGCAATCTTGCAGCGCCGCGCCGGAAATACCGGCAAAGGTTGGCGCGGCGACTGTCAAAGTTGCCAGGAACAGAGCCAATTTCATCCATTCATATTTCATTGCCTAGGGTCCTCTATTTGAATTCGACCGGTCAAACGCCTCACGCGCCGCCGCGTTGCCAGGGCAGAAGGTACCCAGCCATGGCCGAACCAGCGTGCCGCCATCATCAAGCCGCGCAACCATTCGTCGGCGGCGTAGGCAATCCAGACGCCAACCAGTCCCAGTTTGAAATGCACACCCAATAACCAGGAGCCACCGGCCATCACAAACAACATGGAGGCGGCACCGGCAGCGACCGGAAAGCGGGCGTCGCCGGTGGCACGCAGCGCATTGATGATGACCACATTGCAGGTACGACCCGGCTCGAGCAACACGGTGAGCCACAGCAAGGTCGTGGCGCTGGCAATGATCTGCGCGTCCTGCGTGAACAGTTTCAAGGTCCACGGCGCCGTGCCGGCAACCAGCAGCGCCATGCAAAAGGACATGCCCAGACCCCACAACAACGTCTTGCGCAGCAAGCGATGCGCTTGATGGAAATGGCTGGCGCCAACCAGATGCCCGACCAGAATCTCGCAGGCAAAGCCGAGTGAAGCGCTGAACAATACGACCAGATTCATGAATTGAAACGCGTAAGTCTGCGTTGCCAGGGCTTGTGATCCCAAACCGGCCACCACCGTGACCGACACCAGCATCGCCAGGCGATAGGCGATGTTCTCGGCAGCACCAGGCAAACCAATGTGCAGCACCGGTCGCAATAGCTGCCAGCGCAGGCGCCACCAGTCGCGGGCATGCGGAATGATTTGCAGACGCCAGCGCCACAGGGCCAGATGAACCAGCAGGCCGAAGACGCGACTCACGACCATGGCCAGCGCAAAGCCGACCAGACCCAACGCCGGTACCGGACCAAAGCCGCGCATCAGTGGCAGACACAGCAGCAGATGAACTCCATGCATGGCCAGAATATTCAACATGACTTCCCGCGCATGCATGTGGGCACGCATCACCGATGCCATGCTGGCATTGAAAGCGTCCAGCGCCAGCGCCAGCGCCAGCACTTGCAGGTAAGGCTGTCCGAGCAGCAGTACGGCGGGTGGTGCATTCAACAGGTCCAGCAACGGAGCGGCACCCGAAAACACAAGCAACCCGACACCCAATCCGAGCCAGCTGCTGGCGCCGAGCGAGGCCCGGGCTGTTGCCTGTGCACCACCGCGGTTGCCAGCCCCCAGATTTTGTGTGATGACCACACTCACACCCATACCAATAACGCGAAACAGCAGGAAGAATACGCCCTGCAACTGGTTCGCCAAGGCAAAGGCGGCCGAGCTCGCATCTGACTCGCGTGAGGCCAGCCACAGTCCCAGCAGCCCAACGCCAAAGCCCAGCAACATCTCGGCCAGCAGTGGCCAGGCCAGCGTCAGTAAATGCGGGCGCGACGGGAGCGGTGTCATGCGCAGCGCGCCTGCCAGCTAGTGGCCGGCGCCAGTAGACAAGTGCAGCAGCTCAATCGGGCCCCGGCCACTGGCGGCGGTGATGATGCCCAGGACCCGTCCCGCTTCACTGCCCAGCATCTCCCATTCAAAGCGCCAAACCCAATTGGTCCCGCCCAGTGTGCCCGGCAGATTCATCCGGTGGCTGCTATCGAGTCCCATCACGTCCTGCAATGGAAACACTGCGACGTTGGCAACCGAGTTGCAGGCGGCACGAATCATGCCCCAGTGGATGTCATCGGCACCCGCAGCCAGGTAGCTGCCAGCGAATTGGCGTTCCCGCTGCGGTGCGTTGTTCCACCAGCCCCGCACCGTGTCGTTGTCATGCGTGCCGGTGTAAACAATACAGGCGGTTCCATAGTTGTGTGGCAAAAACTCATGGGTCCCGTCGGACCCAAAGCCAAACTGCAAAATCTTCATGCCGGGAAAGCCACAGCCATCGCGCAGCTCGATCACATCGGGGGTGATCAGCCCCAGATCTTCGGCAATGATGGGAACCTTGCCCAAGGCGCGTTCAATTGCCGCAAACAGCGCTTTGCCAGGCGCAGGAACCCAACGTCCCTCCATCGCCGTCGGACAACTGGCCGGGATTTCCCAGTAGCCGGCAAAGCCGCGAAAGTGGTCGATGCGAAACACGTTGGCCTGCTCCAGGGCTCGACGCACGCGTGCTGTCCACCAGGCGAAATCTTCTGCCCCCATGCGCTCCCAGCGGTACAAAGGGTTGCCCCAGCGCTGGCCCAGCGGACCCAGGTCGTCGGGCGGCACGCCAGCCACCACGGTCGGCTGGAACGATTCGTCCAGTTGGTACAGATCGGGTCGCGCCCAGCAGTCGGCACTGTGATGTGCAATGAAGATCGGCAAGTCTCCCATGATGGATACGTTGCGTGCATTCGCATAGGCTTTCAGGGCGCCCAGTTGCCGGTCAAAACACCACTGCACGAACTGCCAGAAAAAAATTTCTTCAGCATGCCGCTGGCGCGCCTGTTGCAGTGCCTCCGGCTCACGCTGGCGCAGTTCGGCACCCCACTGCCACCAGGGTCTGCCTTCGTGCACTGTCTCAATCGCCATGAAAAGTGCGTAGTCGTCCAGCCAGGCGGACTGCTGTGTGCACCAGGCGTTGAAGTCGGCACGCTCGCTGGCGCAGGATTTGAGCCGGAAACCGGCGGCAGCGGAACGCAGCTCGATCAGGCGCCAGGGTACGACGCGGTCAAAGTCCACACGACTGCCATCAAAGCCACCCTCAGGCAGCTGCGGTGGTACCAGCCAGCCAGCCGCCACCATCGGCTCGAGTGCCACCATCAACGGACTGCCGGCAAAGGCCGAGACGCTTTGATAAGGTGAGTTGCCTGGGCCGATCGGTGTGGTTGGCAGCAGTTGCCAAATACGCTGGCCCGCTGACACCAGCCAATCGACAAACCGATAGGCATCGGGACCAAAGTCGCCAACGCCGTGCGGACCGGGCAACGATGTGATATGCAGCAGGACACCGGCGCTGCGTTGTTGAAGATTGATCATGGGACGGTTTCAGATAAAAATAAAGCGGCGTTACGACGCATTACCAGCAACGCATGTGCAGGCACCAACAGGTAGGTTTGCGGGATGACAGGCGGCATCAATTCACCACTGCTGTCAAGCACGAGTTGCCAATGGCTGTTGCTGAACGCAAACAGGACCGGACTGGAGTCAGGATTGAATACCAGCAGCAGACGGTGTGGATCGGAGTGCTCGGATACCTCGCCGGCACAGAATATTTCACAGGAAAAAGCGTGATTATTCTGGTCATGCCAGTCATGGGCGTGCATCTCCTGACCCACCGGTGTACGCCAGACCCGCTGCAGACCACCGCGTCCATGGGATGACGCCGCCGACCAGTCATTGCTGCGCAGTGCTGGCTCTGCGCGACGCAGTGCCAGCAGACCCGACGCAAAACCCTTGAAGTCATCATCAGCGGCCGACCAGTCGAGCCAACTGATCGCACCATCCTGGCAGTAAGCGTTGTTATTGCCTTGCTGGGTCTTGCCAATTTCATCACCAGCACACAGCATCGGTGTACCTTGTGCCAGCAACAGTGAAGCCAGCATGGCACGTCGCACACGCTGACGTCGCATGGTGATATGGGTCTCGTCAGTGACCCCCTCAACACCGAAATTGGCGCACAACTCGCCGTCACGGCCATCCCGGTTGTCTTCACCATTGGCCTGGTTGTGCTTGTGGCTGTAACTCACCACGTCGTTCAATGTGAATCCGTCGTGTACGGTCAGGAAATTGACACTGGCACTGGGACGGCGTTGCCCATGGTGAAAAAGATCACTCGATGCCGACAGGCGACGGGCAAACTCGGCACGATCAACCCCGCGCTGCAACCAATAGCCGCGCACCACATCGCGGAACTTGTCGTTCCAGTCCAGGAACCGGCCCGGAAAACGTCCGACCTGGTAGCCGTTGGGACCACCATCCCAGGGTTCAGAAATCAGGTGCACACGCGCCAGTACCGGATCCTGCAGCAAAGCGGCAAAGAACGGCGCGCAGGGGTCAAAGCCGTGTTCGGTACGCCCCAGAACGGGTGCCAGATCAAAACGAAATCCGTCAACACCCATCTCGACCACCCAGTAGCGCAGCGAGTCCAGTACAAACTGCGTGACTTTGGGATGTGCAACGTTCAGGGTATTGCCGCAACCACTGAAATTTTCAAAACGGCTGCGGTCAGTGGTATCGAGACGGTACCAGCTGGCGTTATCGAGGCCACGAAAGCTCAGCGTCGGACCAAACTCGTTGCCTTCCGGCGTATGGTTATAGACCACGTCGAGCACCACTTCCAGATTGTGCGAATGCAAGGTCCCGACCATTTGCCGGAATTCCGCAATAACTGCGGCGGGGTCATCGCGCCGGGTTGCCAGGCGCGGGTCCGGGCAGCAAAAACCAAGCGTGTTGTAGCCCCAATAATTGGTTTGCCCGCGACTGACCAATGCGGGTTCATCAAGGCAATACTGCACCGGCAGCAGCGACAGCGTGGTCACGCCCAGGGACTTGAAGTGCTCAATGGCGACCGGGTGCGCCAGACCGGCATAGGTGCCTTGCAAAGCTGCCGGAATACCGGGGTGCGCCTTGCTGAAGCCTTTGACATGCACTTCATAGAGCACCAGATCGGCCGGTGCATGGCGTGGCGCGTTGAGGTAGCCGGGCGCCGTGCCGAGGGGTGCTGCAACACGCGCCTTGAGCGCAGTTGCCACGTCGTCGGTTGTGTCAAACGCGTGCTGTCCAACAATCTCACGGGCGTTCGGATCGAGCAACAGCTTGTGCGGGTTGAAACGGTGGCCGGCATGCGGTTCAAACGGCCCGTGCGCACGAAACCCGTAGACCAGACCAGGGCCTGCGTCAGGCAGAAAGCCATGAAAAACCCCATCGTCAGGGCCGAACAGATCGTGCTGTTGCAACTCGCATCGCCCATCAGGGTCAAACACGCAAAGCTGTATGCGGCGCGCATTCTGCGAGAACACTGCAAAATTGACGCCGCCGTTGCGGACATGCGAACCCATGGGTTCATGGCGACCGGCAAGCAGCATGCTGGAATCACTCATGCGGGCACCAGAAAAATAGTCGCCAAAGGCGGCAAGGTCAGTTGCAATGAATGTGTTCGCCCATGCATCGACAACCGTCTGACGTGCAGCGGTGCATCACCTTGACCCAGGTTGCTGCCGCCGTAATACCCTGAATCCGTGTTCAGAACTTCGCGCCATTGCGCCGGTCCTTCCGGCATGCCCATGCCATAGTTGTACCGAGGCACGGGGGTGAAATTACTCACCACCACCACCAGGCCGCCGCGCTCATCGCGTCGCAACCAGGCGAAAACCGACCGCTCCGCGTCGTCAGACACCAGCCATTCAAAGCCGCGAGAATCGCCATCGAGTTGATGCAATGCCGATTGGGTGCAATACAGCAAATTGAGGTCCCGCACCAGACGCTGCACACCGGCGTGTCGCTCATCCTGCAATAGCGCCCAGGGCAATTCTGCATCGTGGTCCCACTCTCCCGGCTGGGCAAACTCCTGTCCCATGAAAATCAGTTTCTTGCCAGGGTGACCCCACATAAAACCATAGTAAGCGCGTAAATTGGCAAAACGCTGCCACTCGTCGCCCGGCATTTTGGCCAGCAGAGAGCCCTTACCATGCACTACTTCGTCATGCGACAAGGGCAACACAAAGTTCTCGCTGAATGCATAGAGCAGGCCAAAAGTCATCTTGTCGTGGTGCCAGCGACGGTGCACCGGGTCTTCGTGCATATACCGCAAGGTGTCATTCATCCAGCCCATATTCCATTTGTAATGAAAACCCAGGCCTCCGGCGCAGGTAGGTGCGGATACTCCGGGAAACGACGTCGACTCTTCCGCAACAGTGATCGCGCCAGGCGCATCGGCGCCTACTTTTTCGTTGACGTGGCGCAGCAGAGAAATGGCTTCCAGATTTTCACGGCCACCGTAAAAATTGGGGATCCACTGGCCAGCGGGACGGGAGTAATCGCGGTACAGCATCGAGGCCACGGCGTCGACCCGCAAGCCATCCACACCGTGATGCTCGATCCAGTAAGAGGCGCTGCCTGTCAGAAAATTGCGCACTTCGTTGCGACCGAAGTTGTAAATCAGGGTGTTCCAGTCGTTGTGAAAGCCCTCACGCGGATCGGCATATTCGTACAGAGCCGTGCCGTCAAATTGCGCCAGCCCGTAGGCATCGGCCGGAAAATGCGCCGGTACCCAATCCAGCAGGACGCCAATGCCGCGCTCGTGGCAAGCCTGCACGAAACAAGCAAAACCCTCGGGCGGGCCGAAGCGGGCGCTCAAGGCATACAGACCCAGCGTCTGATAACCCCAGGAACCGTCAAACGGATGCTCACTGACAGGGAGCAATTCAATGTGGGTAAAACCCTGCTCGAGCGCATACGCCGGCAGCGACTGGGCCAACTCTTCCCAGCTGACAAAGCGGCCGCCTGCGCCGTACCGCCAGGAACCCAGGTGGACTTCGTAAATTGAGACAGGGGCCGCGCGTGCGTTTGCCTGGGCCCGTCCCGCCGGAAGACTTTTCTTTTGCGGCAGCGCCGTCACCTTGCTTGCTGTGTCCGGTCGCATCTGGGCGGCGCGCGCATAGGGGTCGGCCTTCTGTGGCAATAGTTCGCCGTTCGGTCCCAGCAGTTCAAACTTGTAGATATCTCCAAGACCCGCATGGGGTACAAAAATCTCCCAGACTCCAGCCACATGACGCAGCCGCATCGGGTGGCGTCGCCCATCCCAGTTGTTGAAATTTCCAACCACACTGACGCGTCGCGCATTTGGTGCCCACAGCGCGAAGCGCACACCATTCACGCCTTGTTGCCGGAGAACGTGCGCACCGAGAATCGTATAGGGATCGGGGTGACGGCCATCCCGCAATGCCAGCAACTGTTCGTCCGTCAGCTGCGCACCAAATGCATAGGCATCGGCATAAACCCCTGGATCCTCACCTGCAACATCTGTCCAGATTACACGCAAGCGGTAATCAAAACGCTGGCGGCGCCGTGGCAGTGCACCCTCGAACACACCATCGGGATGGCGCAACATGAGAGTGGCAACCGCCTTTCCTGACTTGGCATCGGTCACTTGCACCTGCCGGGCACCGGGCAAAATGGCACGCACCCAAAGCTTGCCTACTGTATCGGCATGCAAACCAAGCACAGCAAACGGGTCGGGATGACAGGCGTTCGCCAGCGCCTGGGCATCTGCATCGGAAATCATCCGGCTCCTTCGAATTTAAGCGTTGCCAAAAGCGTTCGGCGCCGACGTGCTCAGTGACGCGCTGTTGCACACCAAACGCGATCAATGTACTCGCGAATTGTGCGGTCAACCGAAAAGCTGCCCATGGCAGCCACATTGAGAACAGCACGCTGCGCCCAATCTGCGGGTGAGTCAAACAGCGCATCCACTTGAGCCTGCGCCGCCACATAAGCCTCAAAATCTGCCATCAGCAAATAGGGATCATGGTCCAGTAGATTGTCGATCAGGGAATGGTAGCGCTGCGTGTCACCGTGGGAGAAGTCGCCGGCCATGATCGCATTGAGCACGCGCTTCAGTTGTGGACTGGCTTCAACATAATCTCGCGGCCGATAGCCTTGCCCCTTGATTTTTTGCACCTCTTCGGTCCGTAGCCCGAAGACAAACATGTTTTCCTGGCCCATTGCCTGCGCCATCTCGATGTTGGCGCCATCCCAAGTGCCGATGGTCAGTGCGCCATTCATGGCAAATTTCATGTTGCCGGTGCCGGAGGCCTCGGTACCGGCGGTTGAAATCTGTTCGCTCAGGTCGGCAGCCGGAATAATGACTTCGGCCAGACTGACTCCGTAGTTGGGCAGGAAAACAAGCTTCAATCGGTCTGCCACGCGTGGGTCGGTATTGACCACTGCGGCAACGTCATGCGTCAACTGAATGATCAGCTTGGCCATGTGGTAGGCCGATGCCGCCTTGCCGGCGATGACGACGGTACGCGGTGTCCAGTGCGCATCCGGCTTGTCAATCATGGCGTGATAACGGGCAACAACCTGCAGCACGTTGAGCAATTGGCGCTTGTATTCATGGATGCGTTTGACCTGCACATCGAACAGACTGGCAGGATCCACCTTGATGCCCAGGCGAGCCTGTATCAGGGCCGCCAATCGCTCTTTGTTGTGCCGCTTGACGAGCAGAAAGTCACGACCCCATTGCGCGTCGGTGGCCATGGGCTTGAGCATAGACAAGTGATCCAGATCCTGGCGCCAGCTCTTGCCAATTCGTCCATCGATCAGGTTCGCGAGTTCCGGGTTGGCTTGCATCAACCAGCGTCGCGGTGTGACCCCATTGGTGACGTTGTGGAATCGTCCCGGAAACAATTTTGCAAAATCCGAAAAAATGGTCTGCACCATCAAGTCCGAGTGCAGTGAAGAAACACCATTAACCTTGTGCGATGCAACGATCGCCAACGCCGCCATGTGGATGCGACCGTCACTGGCATCATCGATGACCGAAACCCGTTTCACTATACCTTCGTCACCGGGGAAGCGCGCGCGCACCAGCTCCAGAAAGCGGCGATTGATCTCCCGAATGATTTCCAGATGGCGCGGCAACAGGGCTTCGAACATGCGTACCGGCCAGGTCTCGAGCGCCTCGGGCATCAAGGTATGGTTGGTATAGGACACCGCCTCGTGTGTAATGGTCCAGGCAGCGTCCCAGTTCATGCCATGCTGATCCAGCAGCAAGCGCATCAATTCGGCGGGTGCCAGTGCCGGGTGGGTGTCATTCAGGTGGATGGCGTTGGCGCCGCCAAGTTGCGTCAGGCTGCGACCCTCGCGCAGATGGCGAGCCACGACGTCCTGCAACGAGGCGCTGACCAGAAAAGCTTCCTGCTTCAAGCGCAGTTCACGCCCGGCATTGGTGCTGTCGTCCGGGTAGAGAACCCAGTTCAGGACATCGGCAGCAACGCGGTGGCTGGAGGCTGCCTGATACTCGCCACGACAGAATGCGGCGAAATCAATGGGACGTTCGGCGCTGGCGTGCCATTGCCGCAGCGTCGAGACGCGCTCGCTGTCATGGGCCGGCACAATGAAATCATAAGCCTGCGCAATGATGCGCTCGGCCGGCACCCACTGCCGGCCAGCACCGCTGACCTCGATGTGGCCCCCAAAACCAACGGCGTAGCGAACTTCGGGCCGGAATACTTCCCAGTTGTTACCCCAGCGCATCCAGTCATCCGGTGTTTCGATCTGCCGGCCATCCTGAATTTGCTGGGCAAACATGCCGTATTGGTAACGCAAGCCATAACCAAACGACGGCAGGCCCAACTCGGCGAAAGAATCCAGAAAGCAGGCTGCCAGTCGACCCAGGCCACCATTGCCCAGCGCCGCGTCATTTTCAAGTTCCAGCACGTCCGACAACTGCAAGCCGCTGGCGGCGAGTTGGCGCCGGACGTCGCTTTCCAGACCGAGCGCTGCCAATGCATTGCCCAACGCCCTTCCCATCAGGAATTCCATCGAGAGGTAATGCACCCGGCGTACGGCACCGTTGCCCACCAGGTTGCTGTCTTTTGATTGGGTGCGCGCCCAACGCTGCGCCAGCGTTGCGTGGAGTGCCGGTGCCGCAGCAACAGCACGCAGTAATGTGTCTTGATCAGATACTGGAGAGAATTCGGTGTGCATGATGAAAACTTTAAGGGATATGTAGTTAAATTACATTTATCAACTCACTAGTCCTATGGTAACAATAAATTTGACGCTGCCTCTACCGCGAATCTATCCAGGGTAACCGTTGTAAAACTACATTTATTGCAGGTATACTTCATTCAAATTTAGTGCCAATCGCCCCGATTGGCACGTCGAAGCAACCCATGCGGCAACTGAGCTGCTTCGATTCCCAACGAGAGACAAGCGGCTCACATCCTGCGTGTGAGCGCAGAGGTGCACCATGGCGGATGTCAAGCTTTCAGGCGTCAGCAAGGCCTTTGGCAACAATGTGATCCTGCATCAGATCAACCTTGAAATTCGCGACGGCGAGTTCATGGTCTTTGTCGGCCCATCCGGATGCGGAAAATCGACCCTGTTGCGCGTCATTGCCGGACTGGAAGACATCACCCAGGGCGAACTGCACATCGGCGGCAAACGTGTCAATGATGCGCCGCCATCAGAACGCGGCATTGCCATGGTGTTCCAGTCCTATGCGCTTTATCCGCACATGGACCTGTACGACAACATGGCCTTTGGGCTCAAGCTGGCCGGGATGGCGAAGGACGAAATTGACCGCGCCGTGCACCAGGCCGCCAAGATCCTCAATATCGACCACCTGCTCTCGCGTAAACCGAAAGACTTGTCGGGCGGCCAGCGCCAGCGAGTCGCCATCGGTCGAGCCATTGTGCGCAAGCCCGAGGTGTTTTTGTTTGACGAACCTTTGTCCAATCTCGATACCGCGCTGCGGGTGCGCATGCGCTATGAATTTGCCAAGCTTCACGAAGAGTTCAAGACCACCATGGTCTACGTCACGCACGATCAGGTTGAGGCCATGACGCTGGCCGATCGCATTGTGGTGCTGTCAGCCGGACGCATTGAGCAGGTCGGCTCGCCGTTGACCCTGTACGAATACCCCGACAACCTTTTTGTGGCGCGCTTCATCGGCTCGCCCGGCATCAATCTGCTCGACGGTGAAGTCGTTCAGACAAGCCCGCAAAGTACCAGCGTACAACTGCCTGGTGGTGAAGTGATACGTTGCTGCGTCGACGCCTCCAGCGCCCATGTTGGCGACAAGGTGAAGCTGGGGGTGCGCCCTGAGCACCTGCGCTCGGGTATGACCGACAACGCCCTGCGCACGCAGGTAACTTTTGTCGAGTCACTGGGCAGCATCACGTACGCCTATTGCAGCAACCCCGGCAGCACAGAAGTCCTGACCGCGGCCATCGACGCACAGGCGCGGGTTCTCGGGGGTGACACGCTTATGCTCGGTGTACCTCCCGAGTGGGCCTATCTTTTCGACGCCCAGGGTCGGGCCTTTCGCCGCCATTCGACATCGGAGCAGCGCCGTGCCGCGTGAGATGACGACGTTGGTCCGCACACTGGCGGCAATGACCTTTGCCATAACGTTGTCATGGCCGGCCAGTGGCTATGCCACTACGGCGCCGCGCCTGCTGGTCTGGATCAACGGCGACAAAGGCTATACCGGGCTGCAAAAAGTGGGCGACGCGTTTGGCAAGTTTTCGGGTGTCGAAGTGATCGTGCAGCACCCCGAGGGTGCCACCGACAAGTTCCAGGCGGCAGCCGGCGCCGGCAAGGGTCCGGACATCTTCTGCTGGCCGCACGACCGCGCTGGCGAGTGGGCCAAGTCGGGACTCATCGTGCCGGTCAAGCCACCGCGACGTATTCGCGACGAGATCGAGGCATCGGCCTGGTCGGCCTTCACGTACCAAGGCAAGGTCTGGGGCTATCCGTTGTCGATCGAAGCCATCGGCCTCATCTACAACAAGGCGCTGGTGAAGATACCGCCGGCCAGTTTTGAGGAAGTCATCGCGCTCGACAAGACATTGTCTGCACAGGGAAGGCGCGCCATCATGTGGGACTACAACAAGTCGTTCTTCACCTGGCCGTTGCTGGCCGGACCGGGCGGCTTCATCTTCGGGCGTACAGCGCAAGGCGATCTGGACCCCAAGGTGGTGGGCGTCAACGCACCCGGCGCGTTGCAGGGTGTGGAGATGCTGGCGCGCCTGATTCAGGACGGCCACATGCCCAAGGGTGCGCGCTATGCCGAGATGGAGAGCGCCTTCAACCGCGGCCAGATCGCCACCATGATCAGTGGCCCGTGGGCCTGGGACAACCTGCGCAAGAGCAACATCGACTTTGGCGTCGCCCCCATCCCCAGCATCGGCGGCCACCCGTCCAAGCCGTTTGTCGGCGTGCTCGGCTGCATGATCGCGTCGCCCAGCAAGGTGAAGGACATCGCGCGCGAGTTCATCGAGAACCACTTGTTGCGCGTCGATAACCTGAAAATCATCTCGGCTGATGTGTCACTGGGCACACCGGCCAACAAGGCCTATTTCCGGGAGTTGTCGGCCGACCCCAACATCCGGGCCACCATGGCCAATGCACTGGCCGGTGAGCCGATTCCCAACATTCCGGAAACTGGTCGCTTCTTTCCGGCCATGGACGCCGCGCTGGAAGCCGTCACCAATGGCCGTCAATCACCGAAGGATGCGCTTGACGGTGCCGCCGCGCGCATGCAGGTGAAATGAAATGAGACGCACGCATCACTGGTTCAAGGGGCCGCTGCTGGCCCTGCTGACACTGGCATTGCTCTGGCTGGTGCTTGGCATCTACACGGCGGGCCAGGCCCTGTCGGCGGTGGCGGTGCTGAGCTTCGGCGCTCTGGCGCTGTACGTGTACGCCTCGGCACGCACGCTGGCCTGGCGTTACCTGTTCCCGGGTGTCGCCGGCATGCTGGTGTTTGTCGCCTTTCCGCTGCTGTACACCGTGCAGATCGGCTTCACAAATTATTCGGCCAGCAATCTGCTGGGACTTGAGCGCTCGCGCGCGTACCTGCTGGATCAGGCCACAGTCGACGAGGATCAGGCGCTGAACTTCACATTGCATGCCGAGGGCTCTGCATTACGACTGCTGTTGACACCACCAGAAGGCGGCCCGGGTACGCGCTTCATCTCGCCACCGCTGTCGCTGGGCAGTGCCAGTGCCGAGCGCAAGGCGGTTCCAATGCAGGCCGTGCAGGACAACAACCCGCTGCTCGCATCCCCACTGCCGCTGCGCGAGGTACTGACTTACCGCGATGCACTGATGGGTCTGAAACTTGAGTTGCCCGATCACCGCGTGTTGAGCTATGCCGGTGTGCACGAATTCGGCACCATTGAGCCGCTGTGGCAAAACAATGCCGATGGATCGCTCACGCAGCTGGCGACCGGCGCGCTGTATCGGCCCAACCAGGCAACCGGTTTTTTCGAAAACCCGCAAGGTGAACGCATCCAGCCAGGTTTCCCGGTCGGCATTGGCTGGGCCAACTACACACGCATGCTGTTCGACGCCGACATGCGAGGTCCGTTTATCTCGATCTTCATCTGGACCGTGGTCTTTGCCGGCCTCACGGTCCTGTTTTCCACCGCACTGGGCATGACACTGGCCGTGCTGCTGAACTGGGAGGCCTTGCGCTACCGCACCCTGTACCGGACCCTGTTATTTCTGCCCTACGCCGTGCCCGGTTTCATCTCGATCCTGGTTTTCAAGGGTCTTTTCAATCAGAACTTTGGCGAAATCAACGCCATCCTGAATGCCGTCTTCGGCATTCGCCCGGCATGGTTCGCCGATCCGACACTCGCCAAGGCCATGCTGCTGCTGGTCAACACCTGGCTTGGCTACCCCTACATCATGGTGTTGTGCACCGGTTTGATCAAGGCCATTCCGGCAGACCTGTACGAGGCGTCTGCCATTGCCGGGGCCAAGCCGCTGACCAACTTCTTCAAAATCACCGTGCCACTCATTGCACGACCGCTGACGCCGCTGCTGATCTCGGCCTTTGCCTTCAACTTCAACAACTTCGTGCTGATCTCGCTGCTGACCGACGGCCGGCCCGACTACCTGAACACCAAACTGCCGGCTGGCACCACGGACATTCTGGTGTCCTACACCTACCGCATCGCCTTCACCGATGCCGGCGCCAATTTTGGCCTGGCTGCGGCGATCTCGACACTGATCTTTTTGATGGTGGCCTTGCTGTCGCTGGCCAACCTGAAGTTGAGCAAGGTAAACGACGCAAAGAGGACTTGACACCATGGCCATCGTGACCGGAAAGAGCCAGCGCTGGCGCATCACAGCAGCCCACGTGGGGCTGTGGCTACTGATTGCTATCACCCTGTTCCCGCTGCTGTCAGTGATCTCGATCTCGCTGCGACCAGGCAATTTCTCGACCGGCTCACTGATCCCGACCGAGATCAGCCTGGAGCACTGGAGGCTGGCCTTGGGCTTTGGCTACAAGACGGCCAACGGCACCCTGGTCACGCCGCCGTTTCCGGTGCTGCTGTGGCTGTGGAACTCGATCAAGATCGCCAGCATTTCGGCGCTGCTGATCGTCGCCATCTCCACCACCGCCGCCTACGCTTTTGCGCGCATGAAGTTCGCCCACAAGAACACCATCCTCAACAGCATGTTGCTGCTGCAGATGTTTCCGGTGGCGGTGGCTCTGGTGGCCATCTACGCCATCTTCGAAGGGCTGGGCTCCTACATTCCGTGGCTGGGCATCGAGACTCACGCCGGTCTCATCGTCGCCTACCTGGGTGGCGTGGCGATGCATATCTGGACCATCAAGGGTTACTTTGAAACGATCCCGACCGAGATCGAGGAATGCGCCAAGGTGGACGGCGCCACGCACTGGCAAGCCTTCCGCCTGGTGCTTTTGCCGATGTCGGTGCCGATCCTGATGGTGGTGTTTGTGCTGGCCTTCATCGGCACCATCATCGAATATCCGGTGGCTTCGATCCTGCTGCGTGAAGAACCCAACCTGACACTGGCGGTCGGCTCCAAATATTATCTCTATGAGCAGAAATATTTGTGGGGTGACTTCGCAGCCGCGGCGGTACTGTCAGGTCTGCCCATTACGCTGGTGTTTTTGGCGGCGCAACGCTGGATCGTGTCGGGCCTGACCGCTGGCGGTGTGAAGGGGTGAACCGGGCCCTGATGGCCTGCTGCGCTGCGCTGCTGCTTGCCCACAGCGCAACGCACGCCGCACCCGCCGGCACCGACGCCGCCTGTCGAACTGACCCTTTGGGCGGTCGCACGCTGTACCTGCGCGGCAGCTTCAACAGCTGGAACGCGGCAGACGCCCATAAATTCACCTGGGCCTGCAACCGGTATGAACTGGTCACCCCAATCCTGGGACCCCATAAATTCAAAATCGCTGACGAGGGCTGGTCGGTTGATGCCGACTTTGGTCGCAGCAATACACCGGAGCAATTGACCCTCAAGGGCTCCGAACTACAACAGCTTTTCAAAGGCGAGCACCGCTTCACCATGATCATGGACACTTCCAACACCCAACCCGCCCTGCACATCGAGACCTGCCCGGCCAACGCACCGCTGGGGCACACTACGCTGTTCCTGCGCGGCAGCATGAACAACTGGGCGGCGCTTGACGAGTATGCGTTCCAGTACAGCTGTGATGCGTATTACCTGAACGTGAACCTGCCGACCCGGCATGAATTCAAGATCGCCGACGCTTCCTGGAAGGACGCATCGAGTTTCGGAAGCAGCAACAACGCGGAGCTGGTTGCCGGCGGCACGGGCAATCTGTCACACACTTTCACCGGTGAACACACGATCAGGCTGGCTTTCCCGGGGGGCCGGCCGCAGCTTGGCATTGGCGCCAAGACATTTGCCGACCCCAGTGCCAGCGCCGTCAACAACCCGGTCGCCTTGAGTCTGCGCTTCGACTCGCGCGCTGTCGCCGACAAGACACCGTTTGGCGCTGTGGCAGCTGGCAGCATCATTCATTTTGGCCTTAGCGCGCTGCCTGGCGTCAGCAAAGTCACACTGGTCATTGAGAAGCGCCGCATGGAGGGCAACCAGGAAATACTCGACTACACGGAAGTAGCACGCCTGCCGATGAACAAGGCGCGTGCCGGCGAATCAGAACGCTGGACCACCAGCTACCCATTCAAGGATGTCAGCATTTACGGCTATTGGTTCGAGGTCGAGATTGAGGACAAGATTTTTGTTTATCAAAATAACCGCGCCCAGATATTCTGGACCCGCGAGAAGGGTTCCGGTGGCGTTGGCGAGGTCGTTGACAAGCCGGGCACAGACAGGACGATCCACCGTTTTCGCCAGACCGTTTACGCGGCTGGTTTCAGGGTACCGGAGTGGGCGCCTGATATCGTCTATTACTACATCTTTCCTGATCGCTTCCGTAATGGAAACCCGCGCAACGACCCGCAACCCGGCATCACGCGCTACCATGACAACAGTGTCGAGTTTCACCAAAACTGGCTCGACCGGCCATGGAAACCGGGCACCGGCGACGGCTCGGACAATATCTACAACAACGATTTTTTTGGTGGCGATCTCGCCGGCATCATTGAAAAGCTCGACTACATCAAGGACCTCGGTGCCAACACGATTTACCTGACACCGGTTTTCAAGGCCGCCAGCAACCACAAATACGATACCGCCGACTACAAAAACATTGATCCGGCGTTCGGCACCAATGACGACTTTGTCCAGCTCGCCAAAGCGGCAACCCAACGGGGTATCCGCATCATTACCGACACCAGCCTGAACCATACCGGCAGCGACTCAATCTACTTTGACCGCTTTGGCAATCACAAGTCGCATGGTGCTTTTGAGGGCGGCCGGATCCAAAGCGGTTCACCGTATCTGAGCTGGTATACCTTCGACAGCCAACAATCCTTGCCCGAAAGGCAGTACCGCGGCTGGGTCGGTGTGACCGACTTGCCCGAGCTGAACAAGGCATCGCCGGCGTTTCGCAAATACGCTTATGGTGACCCAGACTCGGTCATGAAGCTCTGGCTGGACCGGGGCGCCGCCGGCTGGCGCATGGACGTCGCGCCGTGGGTGCCGGACGACTTCTGGCGCGAATGGCGCAGCGCCATCAAGCAGCACCAACCTGATGCGCTGACGGTATGCGAGACCTGGTTCGATGCCTCCAAGTACTTCCTCGGCGACATGTTTGACTCGACGATGAACTACATTTTTCGCAACACCGTACTCGAGTACGCCGCAGGAGGCGTGGCAAGCGACCTGTATTCCAATATGGAACTGATGCGCGAAGCCTACCCGCCGCAGGCTTTTTATGCGCTGATGAACCTGCTCTCAACACACGACCAGGCACGCAGTCTGCACTACCTTGGCTGGCGCACGGACAGCGGGGACGGCACTGCCAGAGCGCTCGCCCGGGAGCGCCTGAAACTGGCCGTGTTTTTTCAGATGATCTTCCCCGGGGCCCCGACGGTTTATTACGGCGATGAGGTCGGTGTTACCGGCGCTGACGATCCCTACAACCGCGCCAGCTACCCCTGGGCCGACCTTGGTGGCAAACCCGACATCGCACTGCTGGATGATTTCAAGCGCCTGATCCGGCTGCGCAACGGGCACCCGGTGCTGCGCCGCGGCTCCATTGAAGCGCCGCTGCTGCTGAACCGGCACGTTATTGTGCTGCACCGCCAGCTCGGCGATCAGTTGGCCATCACGGCCACCAACAATGCACTCGCGCCGCAAACGGTCAGTGTCAAGTTGCCCGCCGGCCTGGCTGTTTCGTCATTTGTCGATGCCTTGACCGGTGCCCGCATTCAGCCGTCGGCGGGCATTCTCACATTGACAGTCCCTGCCCTGTTTGGCAGCGTATTGTTGAGTCGGCCCCCGCCCGTCAGCCTGACCGGCAACTGAAAACAGGCTGAAAATCAGTGTCATGAGCTTATTTTTTATATGAAATAGCCCTCAAGGTCCCGTGCACATTGCGTGACCAGCTATTTTTTTAATAGCATCGTGAACGCGCAAGCGTTCCGTGCCGAGCGCTCAACCGGTTCAGCGGCTATGCGATGT
Organism: uncultured beta proteobacterium; assembly: GCA_963750815.1. Classification (GTDB taxonomy): domain Bacteria; phylum Pseudomonadota; class Gammaproteobacteria; order Burkholderiales; family Burkholderiaceae_C; genus Rhodoferax. The sequence continues at coordinate 1,343,985 of CAVVRS010000002.1, read as the reverse complement.
CAGGTGCAGCAGCGCCCCGGCCGCGCTCACACCCGGCCCGGCGCCTATCGCGGCCGGTGGTGGCGGACTCGCCTCGTCCAATGCAGCCGTTGCTTCGTTGCCCAGCACTGGCAGACTGTGCGTGCCGCGCCGCATGCTGACCCCAACCACCAGAATATCAATCATCAGCAGATGCAATATCCGGCTGATCATGGGAACCTGGGTGGCAACATCTTCCACATGATCAACAATCAGCGTCAGATCGGCCTTGCGCGCGAGCGGTGACTGGCTGGCGGTGATGGCGATCACCATGGCGCCGCGTTCATGGGCCTTCTCCACCACTTCGAGCAATTCACTGATTCGGCCACTGCTGCTGATGACAACCGCCACCACCTGGGGGTTGAGTAGATTGGCGGCCATGACCTGTAGCCGCGGACTGGTGTAGGAAACCGATGAAACACCCATGCGCAGGAACTTGAACTGTGCATCATCGGCGACCACACTGTAATGACCGACGGCGTAGAACTCAACCCGCTGCGCGGCGGAAATCAATTGAACGGCACGGTCTATGGATTCGCGGTTCAGATGGTCGCGCACCTGCAGGACGGCAGACGCCGTGTTGCCCAGCACTTTGACGCCGAGCTCAAGCATCGAATCGTTGCCGGTGACTTGTGCGTGGGTGATGGGCATGGTGCCGGTAAGGCCCGACGCCAGCCGCAATTTGAAGTCGGACAGACCTTCGCAGCCGAGTGAACGGCAAAAACGGATCACCGTCGGCTGGCTGACCTCGGCGGCGCGGGCGATCTGGGCAATCGGGTCATTGAGCATCGAGCGCGGATGGGCCAGCACATGGTCTGCAACGCGCTGCTCGGCGGGGGACAAATTGCTGCGCGCACGATGGACCTGACTCAATATGGCAGATCCCTGGGCCGAGTCCAGGCTATGCAACTGTGCCGCCAGAATGACAGAGACCCCCACCAGGGTCGCGTCTGCGGCCGTGATGACATAAGTCGGAATACCTTTCATGTACTCGGAAAAGCGCCCCTTTGCCTCAAATCGCTGCCGAAAAATTGAACGATCAAAGTAGTGTCCCAGTCGTGGCACGATGCCACCCCCAATATAGATTCCCCCGAAAGCACCCTGTGTTACCGCCAGATTGGCAGCGGCGGTGCCCAACATGCCGCAAAAAGCGTCAATTGCCTCAATACATACCGCGTCGTTGCCGTCCAGTGCCCGTTGCGTAATTTCCGGCGCACGCAATGGCTCCTCGGGTCGCCCGGCGCGGGCGGCCAGGGCCCGGTAAATCAGTTCAATCCCCGGTCCAGACACCAGTCGCTCAAATGACACGTGCGGATGGTAGCGCCAGGCGTATTGAAGTATCGCGACCTCACGCTCGTCGTGCGGTGAAAAACTGGTATGCCCGCCTTCTGTACCCAGCGCGACCCAACCGCCGTTCGCTGGAATCAGTCCGGATACCCCCAGGCCACTGCCCGCACCAATCAAACCGACCACGCTGCGGCTCAGCGCCGCGCCACCACCAACCTGTCGGCGCTGGTGCGGCAGCAGGCTGGGCAGCGCCATTGCCAGGGCCGTGAAGTCGTTCACCATCAACAGGTTGTCGAACTGCAGGCGCTCACGCATCTGCTCTATCGAGAACTGCCAGTGATAATTGGTCATCCGCACCTGATCCCCCGCGACCGGTGTCGCAATCGCCACGGCGGCATTGCGGATGCGATCAGCGGACGCGGCGGCGGGCAGTCCCGAAAGATAGGTCTTTACCGTGGTGTAGAAGTCAATGTGGTCAGCACAACGCAAAGAGGCGGCGTGCTCAAAAACACCGGGCGCAAGCTCCAGGGCGAAGCGCGCAAAAGTACCCCCGATGTCGACCAGCAGCCGCGGATTTTCGAAGAGCGTCGTTGACATGATGGGCTTCCTGTGTTCAGGCGATGTGGCAGTGAAATCCTGCTGCTTCGCAGCTTACCGGACCGGCACTATGGTAGCGGCGACATATCGAGTGCGCGCGACGCACCCACAAGAGCCGGTGTCGACGCAGTAATGATCCAGGTTGGAATCTCGCCCAGGTATGCCTTAAAACGCCCTTTTTCCTCGAAACGCTGGCGAAACAGGTCCTCATTGAAGGCAGATCCAAGCAGCGGTACAACGCCACCGCCAATATACAGGCCACCCCGTGCGCCCAGCGTCAGCGCCAGATTGCCCGCAACATTGCCCAGAAAGCTGGCAAACAAGTTCGCCGCATTCACGCAGTCCTGATCAGCGCCAGTGATCGCTGCGCTGGTCACGTCGGCAGGTTCCAGACTCTGCGCCACGCGCCCGTCGAGCTCGCACGCGACCCGGTACAGGTCAACCAGGCCCGGGCCTGACAGCACACGTTCGGCACTGACATGACCGAATCGTGCGCGTAGCAGCGATAACAGCGCAGACTCGCGGTCATCCGTCGCCGCGACGGTCACATGCCCGCCTTCACCACTCAACGCTGAATAGTGAACAACGCCCGTCCTGACCAGACCCGAGACACCAAGCCCGGTTCCGGGTCCGAGCAGCGCGATAGGCGCGCCATCAACAGCTGTTCCGTTACCCACGCAGCGCAAGTCAGACACTGTCAACGCCGGCAGACTCATGGCCAGCGCCGTGAAATCATTGATGACGAGGCAGTGATCCAGGCCCAGTGACTGCTTTAACTGGGCAATGGAGAAAGTCCATGAATTGTTGGTCATGCGAACCGTATCGCCGGTAACAGCCGTGGCAACGCCGATCGCGGCGCACCGTGGCCACATAGAACCACGTGCGGTCAGGTAATTTTTGGCGGAGTCGTAGAGGGAGGCACTGGCGTGACAGGGCATCACGGAAATATCCTGCAGCGCCATTCCGGCATCTTGCTGCCAGGCCCAGCGCGCATTGGTGCCGCCAATATCGCCCAGCAGCCTGGGGAAGCCATGATTCATACTCAATTTGAACTCACTCCAGTTTGAAGTTAAATTCCTGAGTAGCGAGGACCTCAGCGCCATCGGAGATGCACTTGTACTGCATCATGGCGGCCTTGACGGCGGCGTGAAACACGCGCGGCCCGGACAGGATGGTGACCTCCTGGATGACACCGCCGCGGATGAGGATTTGGGCCTTGACGACACCCTCAACGCCGTCCTGAATGGCCTTGCGCGGCATCTCCGGGGCGACCTGGGTCGGACAGGCCAGCCCGATGCTGGTGCGCCTGGGGCCAACGGCCACCGGGGGCGGCGCCGGGGGCGGGGGCGGTGCAATCACCACCGGTGCTGTGGGCACCACCTGGGTTGATTGAATGAACGGCGCGTTGGAGCTCACCGCCGGTGTCACCTCCGCCGGGGGCACATAGGGCGGCGGGGGCGCCTCGGTTTTGGTCATCTCCTTGGGCGTCTCGATCTTCTTGGGCGGAGGAGGCGGCGGCGGCGGGGGTGGAATGATGACTTCCTGAATCACCACCGCCTCGAGCGGCTTTTTGATGAAGTTAAGCCCCTTCCTGGCCATGCCCGAGACCAGCGCATAGCCCAAAAAGGCATGCAAGGCCACCACAAGGACCAGCCCCTTGAGCCGCCGGGACGGGTCTTTGGGCTCAAAGCGGTAATCCATGTCCAGCGTATTCATTGCACAAACTGCTCCGCACCGATGACGGCAATCTTGGTCAAGCCCAGGCGCTTGGAGCTCGAGAGCACGTTGGCAAAGACGGCGTACTGCGAGTCCTTGTTGGGCCGGATATGCACCTCGGGCTGGGGTTCCTGGGGCCCAATGGCTTTCATCTTCTGGTCAAGCTCGGCGGCGCTGACGGGCAGGCCCTGCCAGTAAACGACGCTTTTGTCATCAATATCGATTTGCACCTTCTCGGGCTTGACCAGGTTGGCCGGTGGCGTGCCCACCGGCATCTCCAGGTTAACCGAGTGCAGCTGGATCGGAATGGTGATGATGAGCATCACCAGCAGCACCAGCATCACGTCGATCAGCGGCGTGGTGTTGATCTCCATCATCATCTCGGGCTCACCCGAGCTGCTGGAGTGTCCTACGTTCATGGCCATGGGGGCAATCCTTCTTCCTTGTTCTCTGGTCAACCGCCCAGCGGGGGCGGCTCGGTGATAAAGGAGACCTTGACGATACCGGCTCTCTGGCAGGCCAGCAGCACTTTGCCCACGCCCTCATAGCGCGCACTCAGGTCACCACGCACCTGAACTTCGGGCTGGGGTTTCAAGTGCGAGACTTTCTTGAGCTTTTCCACCAGCGCGTCAACGTTCTTGATGCGTGCCTCGTACCAGTAGATGTTGCTGGCCGCATCGACCGAGATGATGATGTTCTCGGGCTTGGTTTCGCGCACTTCAACGCGCTCTTTGGGCAGCGCCACCGCAATCGAGGTGGTGACCACCGGTATCGTGATCAGGAAGATGATCAGCAGCACCAGCATCACGTCCACCAGAGGCGTGGTGTTGATGGCCGACATGACGGCGTCGTCACCGTCCTCGCTCGAGCCGACGTTCATGGACATGGTGAATTCCTAGGAGAGGCGGCCTTGGCCTGTTGGAGCCAATTGGTCAGTCCCTTTTGATGGTGCTCAGCACCACCGCGTGCAAGTCGTTGCTGAAGGCGCGCACATCGTCCATGACGGCCTTGTTGCGCCGCACCAGCCAGTTGTAGGCCAGCACGGCCGGTACCGCCACGGCCAGACCAATGGCGGTCATGATCAGCGCTTCGCCGACCGGGCCGGCCACTTTGTCAATGGAGGCCTGGCCCGAGATGCCGATGGCCGTCAGCGCGTGGTAGATGCCCCAGACAGTACCGAACAGGCCCACAAACGGGGAGGTCGAGCCCACCGTGGCCAGAAACGCCAGGCCGCCCTGGGTGTTGCTCTGGATGCGTTCGACCGCGCGCTGGATGCCCATGGCGATCCATTCGTTGACGGGCACATGGCCCATCAGGCCGTCGTGCTTTTTGACAGCGTTGCTGGCAGCGTCGGCCATGAAGCGAAACGGGCTGTTGGCCTCCAGTGCGGCCGCACCCTGCGCCACCGTTCCGGCAGACCAGAAGTCCTTGGCCGCCGCTTTGGCCTGGCGCCCCATCTTGGCTTGCTCCAGAACTTTGACGATCATGATGTACCAGCTGCCCACGCTCATGATGAGCAGCAGCAAGAGTACCGTCTTGGCCACCGCGTCGGAGGTCTTCCACAGGGCCTCAATGCCGTACGGGTTGTCGCTGCTCTCGGCGGCTTTTTTGGCCCCGGCTGGCACCGCCTCGCCCGCCTTGACCTCCGCTATCGCTGGCGCCGGCGCACTCGCCGCGCTCTGTGTTGCCACCGGTGCCGAGGCCTGCGCCTGTACCAGCGCCGGTGTCAGCGCCAAAACCAGTCCCAGCGCACACGCACCTCGGACCATCATTCGCGTTATGTCGTTTCGCACTATGGTTTCCTTTGACAGATGGAAGAGTTAAATTTTGCGATCAGGGTAGGTACCCAACCAAGATTCGAGTGAGTATACGTGTAATTTAGCTACACAAAATATACTGAGAAACCCGTAAAGCCATACCAAATTGATCCTTTTAATAGCGAAAAAGTTGAATTCTTAGCGTTTAAGCCAGTTTTTAGACAAAATTCTCCACATTCAAGGGTTTCTACTATCCAAGGAAATATCTTGTTTTGGTACAAATACGGCTGAGAGGCTGGAGCAGCCCCCATTGCATTCCTTTGAGTTAATGCGCAAAGGCAACCATTCATTATTTGATGAGCACCAGGAGATATTTGATGAAGACAATCTTGACTAAGCGTCACAAGCCGCTTGACCCACAGCAATCGACTTTCCGGCTGGGCCCGGTTGCCGCCGGGTGCGCCGTGCTGATGATGGCGGGCGGCAGCGTTTATGCGCAGCAGACTGACGCCGCTTCCAAACAAGCTGCAACGGCGGCCAACCTGGATGCAGTCATGGTGACGGGTATCCGGGCGGCTATCGAAAGCGCGATATCGGTCAAGAAAGGTTCCGACACCATCGTCGAGGCGATTTCGTCAGAGGACATCGGCAAGTTGCCAGATCCAAGCGTTGCGGATTCACTCGCTCGTTTGCCAGGTGTCACTGCGCAGCGCAACAAGGGTTCTGGCAAAGCTCAACAAGTCAGCGTACGCGGTATGTCACCGGACTTCAATGGCGCCACCATGAATGGGCGCGAACAGGCGTCGGCCGGTGATAGCCGGGGCGTCGATTTCGACCTTTTCCCGGCCGAATTGTTAAGCAGTGTGCTGGTCTACAAGACGCCCCACGCCGGACTGGTCGGTCAGGGCCTGGCCTCCACCATTGATCTGCGCACAGTTCGGCCGCTTGACTACAAGCAGCGCACGATGGCGGTCAACTACCGCAAGCAGCGCACCGGAATAGACAACGGAGTGGTGAATGGCGAGGGCAAGGGTGATCGTGCCTCTTTTTCCTATGTTGACCAGTTCGCTGATCGCACTATTGGCGTGGCCCTGGGCTTCGCCCGTTTCAATGAAACCGGTGCCCAGCAACTCAAACCCAATGATTGGGGCAACTGGAATCCGGAACTTCCCTATCAAGGGCAAAATGTCAAGGTTCCAGGTGGGTTTGGCTATGACATAGAGTCAACAGTCCAGAAACGTGAAGGCATGATGGCCGTATTGCAATTCAAGCCTAACAAGAACTTTGAGTCAACGCTGGACCTGTTCAGTTCCAAGGGCGAACAGTACTTCAACAAAAAGGGGATTGAAGGCTTTATTGGAGGCGGTTCGGACTCGAAAAACTACCGCGGAACGCCCGTGCTGACAAACGCAACCATTTCGGATGGGTTTGCGACCAGCGGCACCTTGGATAATTTCAAGGCTGTCATCCGCAATCACAATGAAGGTGCCAATGATGATCTGAAGTCTTTCGGCTGGAACACCAAGCTGAAGATGGACGAGTGGACCGGTACGTTTGACCTGTCGCAGTCAAAGGTTAGTCGTACCAGTTCGCGATACGAAACGACCGCAGGCTTGCCCGGCAACCCGAACAAAGGAAGTGTTGGTGCGACCGACACCATTTCCTGGACTGGTTTTGCCGGCGGCAATGCGGGTGGGAATGTCAAATACCAGACCGGGCTGAACTACTCTGACCCCAATATCGCCAAGCTGACCGATGTGATGGGTTGGGGCGGTGGCGAAGGCTCGCCACAGGCTGGCTATGTTGCGTCACCGACACTCACCGATAAAGTTGACAACATCCGCCTGACGGCCCGGCGTGACGTCACGTGGGGTCCGGTGGGAGCCATTGAGTTTGGCGTCAATCTGCTCAATCGTGACAAAGTAAGCAGTACCCAGGAAGGCTTTTTGGTCATCAAGGGCGCTACCGATCCATATGCTGCTGTGACGGCTCCTGGCGCTGGCTCTCTGGTAGTCGCCGGCATTCCTGTCCTGACATGGAATCCAACAGGTTCTCTGGGTTCGATTTACGATCTGCGCTCGAATTTGTACGGCACCGTCATCAATCGCAACTGGTCGGTATCTGAAAAAGTTACCACAAGCTATGTGAAAGGTGACCTTGATGGAAGTTTGTTGGGTTTCGCCTATACAGGCAACGTAGGTGCTCAACTGGTCAACACCGATCAAAAGGCGACCGGATTCAACAGTGACTCTGCCGCCTGTACGGGTGGCAGTCCATCAACCTGTCGCGCGATTGGCGACGGCTCGACCTACAACGATGTGCTGCCAAGCATGAACCTGAATTTTGACGCAGGTTCTGATCAAGTGGTTCGATTTGGTTTGGGCAAAGTGATGTCCCGTCCGAAGATGGGTGACATGCGCGCCAACATGTCATTTGGACTCAACAACACGCTAAATCCACCGATCCTTGTTGGTTCGGGCGGAAATCCGAAACTTGAACCGTTCCGCGCGACGGCACTGGACGTGTCCTACGAAAAATACTTTGGCAAAAAAGGCTATGTCAGCGTGGCCGCTTTTTACAAAAATTTGGACACCTACATCCTGACCGTTGGACGGCAGTTTGACTTCAAAAATTACCTGACACCGAGCGTGGTATTGCCCGCCAGCGGTAGCACCATGGGTATCCTGGCACAGCCGTTCAACGGCTCCGGTGGCAATATTCGCGGTATTGAACTAACCGCATCGTTGCCTTTGTCAATGATCGCCCAGCCGCTGGATGGATTCGGCATCTCCATCAATCATTCGGACACCAACAGTTCGGTCAAGCTCCCTGTTAGCGGCCTGACGAACACCAGCGCGACAACCATCGACATTCCGCTGCCAGGACTGTCGCGCCGGGTGACCAATCTGCGCTTTTACTACGAAAAGAATGGCATTCAGATTGCTTTGGCCAATCGCAAACGTTCGGACTTCATCGGGGAAGTGACCGACTACAAGGATGACCGTGAAATTACCTACATAAAGGGTGAGTCAGTGATTGACCTGCAGCTTGCCTATGAATTCCAGGCAGGCCCGATGAAGGGTTTGTCCTTGATGTTCCAGGCCAACAATCTGAACAACGAGCCCTTCACAACCTACACAAATGACCCCGCTTTGGGCAAAAAGTATGTTTACGGAAAGACTTATCTGTTTGGCTTGAACTACAAGTTCTAACGATCCTGTTCCAAATCTCCAGGGCTTTACCCCTTGTCGGCTCATGCCGGCAAGGGGTTTTTTACTGGTTAGGCGAGCATGTCATAAGGCGACCTGCGCTACGATCCACGATTGTCTGAATCTGAAAGGGAATGGAATATGAGCCACGACTGCTTGAAAAACATTGTGATAGTTGGAGGTGGAACTTCGGGCTGGATGACGGCTGCAGCCTTGGCAACGGTGTTACGCGGCAAGTACAACATCCGCGTCGTGGAATCTGACGAAATCGGGATCATTGGCGTCGGGGAAGCAACGATTCCGATGATCCAGCGCTTCAACAAGATTGTGGGTATTGACGAAAACGAGTTTCTTAAAGAAACCCAGGGCACGTTCAAGCTGGGCATCGAATTCGTCAACTGGGGCAAGTTGGGTGACCGCTACATGCACGGTTTTGGCGTATTGGGCCAGGACTTGTGGACAGTGCGTTTTGACCAGTATTGGCAAAAGATGCACCGGATCGGGAAAGCGTTAGCCCTTGAAGCATATTCCATCACGCGCACTGCTGCCAAAGCCAACAAATTTATGCCGCCACAGTTTGATGTACCCAACTCGCCACTGGCCGACATTGCTTACGCTTACCACTTTGACGCCAGCCTTTATGCACGTTACCTGCGCAAGTTGTGCGAGGCGCGTGGCGTCCTGCGGATCGAGGGCAAGATTGTTCGGGTATCGCAGCGCGAGGGCGACGGCTACCTGGACGCCGTCCTGCTGGCCAGTGGCGAACGTATTGAAGGTGACCTCTTTATTGACTGTTCGGGTTTTCGTGGCCTGCTGATCGAAGAGGCACTTAAGACCGGCTACGAGGACTGGACCGAGTGGCTGCTGTGCGACTCTGCGCTGGCGGTACCGTGTGAATCGGCTCCGCAGTTGCTCCCTTACACCCGTTCTACGGCACACCGTGCCGGTTGGCAATGGCGAATACCGCTGCAACACCGAATTGGCAACGGTCATGTCTATTGCAGCAGTTTTGTCAGCGACGACGAGGCGGCGTCCACACTACTGTCCAATCTCGATGGCAAACCTCTGGCCGAACCGCGGCGTTTCAAGTTCGTGCCGGGCATGCGCAAGCAAAGCTGGAACCGTAACGTGGTGGCGATCGGCCTTTCCAGCGGTTTTGTGGAACCACTGGAGTCAACGGCAATTCACATTGTTCAATCTCAAGTCGCCAGACTCATCAACTTCTTCCCGGATAAAGGTTTCAACCTGACCGATATCAGCGAGTACAACCGTCAAAGCCGATTTGAGTACGAGCGTATCCGTGACTTCATCATCCTGCATTACAAGCTCAACCAGCGCGACGACTCCAAGTTCTGGCAGCACTGCGCCCAAATGTCAGTCCCCGACACACTGACCCACAAGATGGAACTCTATCGCGCCCATGGGCGACTGCTCCGGGTGGATGATGAGTTATTTGCTGAAGTGGCCTGGCTGCAGGTAATGCAAGGTCAAAATCTGGTTCCAGTCCACTATCACCCGCTGGTCGATCTTCAGTCGGAGCTTGACACGATGGAGTATCTGGAGGGAGTACGCAATGTGATCGCCAAGTGTGTCGATGTCATGCCAGCTCACGCCGACTATATTGCCCGCAACTGTGCAGCCAGGCTCTGATGCCAACTAGCCTCAAGGCTAGTTGGCAACCTCGAGAATCATCACAGAGCGAGGTGGCAGCGCCAGTGATTTTGCCAGTGACACACTGACCCCTGACAGTACTTCGGTTGCGGTTGACTGCCGCGTCAGCATTTCATTAAAGCGTTCAGTATCAAGCGCTACCTGATGAAAATTCTTGTTGAAAACCACCATGATTTTCTTGTGCTCGTTATAACGAAAATACACATACGTGCCGTTTTCTGGCGCGAAATGCATTAGCCGTCCGGTGTGGATGACCGTGGCACTTTTTCTCCAGTTCAACAGACGGCGTATGAATTGCTGAGCGTCCAATTGCGCCTGGCTCAACCCTTGCCCGGAAAATGCATTCACTGTGTCATCAGGCCAGCCACCCGGGAAATCAGCACGCACTTTGCCGTCGTTGCGCTGCTTCGGACTGGTCATCAATATTTCTGTGCCGTAGAAGAATTGCGGAATGCCACGCATGGTGGCGATATAAACCATGGCCATCTGGTACAGGCGATAGTCTTCTGAGAGTTCCGAGAAGATGCGGCTGGTATCGTGATTACCTTCGAATATCACCAGATTTTCTGGTGAGGGATACTGAAAATCGTTGGCCAGAGATTCATACAAAATACTAAATCCAGTGCGTTCGCCGTCCTCACCCATCAGACTTTCCTGCAACGCGTAATAAAGCGGAAAGTCCATCATGCTGGGTGTGTAGGAAAGGTAGCGATCAGAATTGACCTTGCCTTTTTGCCAGTAAGAAACAATCGCCGGATTGGATGTCCACTCTTCCCCCACCATGTTGAAATTCGGATATTCGTCGATGATGCGTTTCGACCACTTGGTTAAAAAAGACGGGTCAGAGTAAGGATAGGTGTCGACACGAAATCCGGACAAGCCGGCATATTCAATCCACCAGATGTTGTTTTGTATCAAGTAGTTAGCCAGTATTGGATTGCGCTGATTCAGGTCCGGCATGGATTCAACGAACCAGCCATCGGAAAACCTCTTCCGATCGCTGGATGAGGCATGGGGATCCTGAATTGTGGTTCTTTTGTGATTGGTGACGACAAATTTATCCTGGAAATTCAGCCAGTCGGCGGTCGGCAAATCCTTCATCCACCAATGCCCGGAACCGATGTGATTCAGTACCACATCCTGAATGAAACCGAGGCCTTTTTGCTTGGCCTTGTCAACCAGATCGCGGTATTCCTCATTGCTTCCAAAGCGGGCATCGACCTGGTACAGGTTGGTCGATGCATAGCCGTGGTACGAAGCCTCGGGTTGATTGTTTTCTGTCAGCGGCGTCGACCAAATTTGCGTGAATCCCATTTTGGCAATGTAATCAAGGTGCTCGTTGATGCCCTGCAAATCGCCGCCGTGCCGACCGGCCAGATTAGCCCGGTTCGCTTTTTCTTTCAGTGTCACGACGCTGTCGTTGTTCTGGTTGCCACTGGCAAAGCGATCCGGCACGAGCAGGTAGATTGCATCCGCCGCATTGAATCCCATTCTTTGCGACGAATTTCTTTTTCTTGCGTTGAGGCGGTATGCATACCTGAGAACAGGTTCATTTTGAAGCTGGAAGACAATTTCAAACTCACCAGCAAGCGCTTCCGTGCTGATCTCAACGTCAATAAACAAATAGTTTCGATTGGCAACGCGAATGACGTCCTTGATCGCAACGCCCGGATAGCTCAAGCTGGGCGCCAGATCCGCGATTCCGTCACCATGCACCATCAATTGAAGTTGTCGCTCCTTCATGCCAACCCACCACGACTCAGGTTCAAGATGCTTGATTCCGTATTGGGCGGCGTGCGCATTTAGTACTGCCAGCAAGAACAGTAGTGCGCCTCGACAGACCAGCTTTATGAGGACTGAGTTCACAGGTATCCGATCGATGATCAATGGGTAAAATCCGCAACCGCCAAATGGCGCGCTGGATCGCAATCAAGTATAGGAGTAGTTACCGAACAGGAGAAACCAGGTTGCACGGCAGAAATAGAGTCAATAACCACACCGTTAAAATTGTAGGAATGAAGAGTTCGTCGCCATGACCCTGTCCCCCTTTCAGCGTCGTCGCATGCTTCTGGCGGCCGGAGTAAGCGCGGTGGCGGGTGGCGCAGTTGTGCTGCTGCAATCCGGTGGCGGGAGCGGCGCATATCCCCATGGTTCACCGCTTATCGTAGACCTTGGTGACCAGCCAGAAGGAAAGCTGCAGACCGTGGAGTGGCGTGGACTACCGGTGTGGGTCCTGCGGCGTTCGACAACCATGGTCAACGCCCTTGCGACACGCCAGGACGCGCTGACTGATGCTGATTCACTGCAATCAATTCAACCACTCGCCTGCCGTAACCAGCATCGCTCGGTTCGGCCTGAAATCTTTGTCGCTGTTGGACTGTGCACACACCAAGGCTGCACGCCTGTACTAATTGCTGATAGTTTTCTCTGCCCCTGCCACGCATCAAAATATGACCTTGCTGGCCGCGTCTTCAAGTCTGGTCCAGCCCTTGCAAACTTGACGATTCCGGCTTACCGCTTTGAGTCAGAAAACAGGTTGCTGCTTGGCGTCGAATCCTGACATATGCGACAACGTGTCGGTGCGTTTCGCAAGGTGTATCGCTGAGGCCATAAACTGGTTAGCAAACTGATTACAAAGTAATCGTTTCAACCTACTCATGTTGCAACGCAACACCGTCAGACCGTTGAATTGATTGCCCTGCGCACTGCCAGATTGCGATGGCGCAGTACTTGCTTGAGACCTCCTATTAGACCCGGACGAGGTCTGACTTTAGAAGGAGACAACATGGGCGATATGAATGATATTTTCAATCTGGGTCGTGACGCATTGCGCGGTATTGAACAACGTCTGGACATGTCGCGCCGCGACTATCTTCAGTTTTGCGCGACCCTGGCTGTCACCATGGGGTTACCCAAAGGATCAGAAGCGGCAGTAGCCAAAGCGATAGAGTTGGCCAAGCGCCCATCGGTCATCTGGCTGCACTTTCAGGAATGCACGGGATGCACCGAGTCGTTGCTGCGCGCCGAGCACCCTACTCTGGAGAAGCTGATCCTCGACGTCATCTCGCTGGACTACCACGAAACCTTGATGGCCGCTGCCGGCCATCAGGCGGAGGCGGCACGCAAAGATGCCATGAAAGCCAACAAGGGCAAGTATGTGTTGGTGGTGGAAGGGGCCATTCCAGTCAAGGAAAATGGCATCTATTGCAAAGTGGGTGGTCACACAGCGATCGATCTGGTGAAGGAATGTGCCGCAGACGCAGCGGCGGTTATTGCCATTGGATCATGCGCATCATGGGGCGGCATGCCGTCCACCGGACCTAATCCGACCGGCGCCTCCAGTGTCGCCGAAGTACTCGGAAAGCCAGTTGTCACAATTCCCGGTTGCCCACCCAATCCCTACAATTTCCTGGCTACGGTGGTCCATTTCCTGACCTTCGGCAAACTGCCGGATGTGGACAAACTTGGCCGCCCCAAGTTTGCCTACTCGCGACTGATTCACGAAAATTGTGAGCGTCGCGCCCACTTCGACGCCGGCCGGTTTGCCATGGAGTTCGGCGATGCCGGCCACCGCCAGGGTTATTGCCTGTACAAACTCGGTTGTAAGGGACCCGAAACCTATGCCAATTGCTCAACGCTGGGTTTCGGCGACGCAGGCGAGAACAATTGGCCCGTTGGCTGTGGCCACCCTTGTATCGGATGTTCCGAAAAAGGTGTGGGCTTTACCAAGCCTATCCACCAGGTGGCCAGAATGCTCAACGTGGCACCGCCCCTGCAATATGCACGTATCGTTGAAGAACAGGGCAAAGGTGCGTCATTTGCGTTGGCCGCCGCTCTTGCCGCTTTGGCGGGTGCTGCGGCGGGCGCAGCAGTAATGCTGACGCGTAACCTGGGCCTGTCACACGCGGCCGGGGAAGCCGAGCGTGAAAAATCCGGGGGCAAGGCGCAAGACAAGGCTCGGGTGTAACCATGGACACGCGTCGCGAATTCCTCAAAGGGGTTCTCGCAAGCAGCGCCGCAGTAACAGCGGCCGCTGTTTCGCCCCCTGCCTGCGCCCGGGACACTCTGGTCCGACCAACCGAGGCGCTCGGACTTTTGTACGATGCCACGTTGTGCATTGGCTGCAAAGCCTGCGTTGCCGCTTGCAAGGAAGCCAACAATAACCCACCCGAGTTTTCCACCGAAGACCACCTCTGGGACACACCGCTCGACACCTCAGGTTATACCTTTAACCTGATCAAGATGTACCGCAACGGCACGATGGAAACGAAGGATGCCGAGGTCAATGGATTTGCCTTCATGAAAACATCCTGCATGCACTGCGCCGATCCATCCTGCGTATCGGCCTGCCCGGTCTCGGCGATGGTGAAGGACCCGATCACAGGTATTGTTTCATATGACCCGCAGGCCTGTGTCGGTTGCCGCTACTGCGTGGTAGCCTGCCCGTTCGGCATTCCGAAGTATCAGTACGACTCACCAACCGGAAAGATCGGCAAGTGCGAATTGTGCCGCCATCGCTACAAAGACGGGCATTACTCGGCCTGCGCCGAAGTCTGCCCCACTGGCGCCACGCTTTTCGGCAAAACCTCCGAACTTCTGCCCGAAGCCAAGCGCCGCATCGCCCTCAAGCCAGGCAGCCAGACGCGCTATCCGCGTGGAAAGATTGGCGGCCCCGATCAAAGCTACGAAGCACCGGTCGGCAAATACCTGAACCACGTTTATGGCGAGAAAGAGTACGGCGGCACGCAAGTACTGAAACTCTCGGCCGTGACATTTGAGAAGGTTGGCATGCCCGATTTGCCACCCAACAAATCCGGTGCCGCAACCTCCGAAACGATCCAACATACGCTGTACGGTGGATTGATCATGCCACTTGCGGTGCTCGGGGCATTAAGTTTCATCGCCAAGAAAAACGTCCGCGACGAGGACGATTCTTCAGCCGATGGAACCAGGGAGAAATGACCATGACCCAACAACAACACGCAAATCCGGCACCCGTTGGTGGCAGCTTGATGAATGCCGCCACACTGGTTTGTGGCGTCCTCATCGCCATCATGTTGTCCATACTTCTGGTGCGCTTTGTCTTTGGCCTGAGCGCGGTAGCCAACATCAATGACGGCTACTCCTGGGGCATCTGGGTGGTGGTCGATGTGATGATCGGCTCGGCGCTGGCCTGTGGCGGTTTCTCGGTCGCCTTGCTGGTGTACATATTCAATAAGGGCGAATACCACCCCCTGGTACGTCCGGCGTTGCTGGCCAGCCTGTTCGGTTACACACTGGCTGGCGGCGGCATCTTCGTGGACCTGGGGCGCTGGTGGAATTTCTGGCATATCTTTTGGCCAGGTTATGTGAATATCAACTCTGTCATGTTTGAAGTAGCAGTCTGCGTCACACTTTACATCTTCGTCATGTGGATCGAGTTCTCGCCAGTTTTTCTGGAAAAACTCGGTATGCGTGATGTAAAGCAAAAACTGAACAAGGTGCTTTTCTTCTTTATCGCCCTGGGCGTTGTGCTGCCGATGATGCACCAAGCCTCATTAGGCACCATGCTGGTCGTGATGGGTGGGCAGGTCAACCCGCTCTGGCAAACGCCCGTCGTACCCCTGATATATCTGCTCACCGCCATCATCATCGGTTATGGAGTGGTGTTGTTTGAATCCTGCGTGGCAGCCGCCAGCTACCGTCGCAAGATTGAAATACATCTGCTAAACCCGATGTCCAGAATCATGTTGGGTGTACTGGCTGTCTATCTCGTAGTACGTGTTGCCGATTTGATGTTTCGTGGGGCCTTCGGTGAAGCCTTCAAACCCGGCTTAGTAGCGATGGCCTTTTGGGTTGAAAATCTTTGTTTCGTTGCGCCTTTCTTTCTGATTGGCAGCGTCGAATCCCGGCGCAATCCGGCACGCCTGTTTCTGGCTGGCATTGCCATCATGCTGGGAGGCATCCTGCTTCGGCTCAATGGCTTCCTCATCGGTTACGGCCATTACACTGGCACGGGCTGGAGCTATTTCCCGTCATTTGCCGAGGTGATGGTGACGACCGGAATGTTCGCCATTGAGGTTCTCGGTTACATCATCATCACCCGCCGCTTCCCGGTACTTCCCCGCGAGACCACGCAGCTGGCCCACTAAAACAAGGATGGAGACTCAAAATGTCAAAACGCATAACGATTGACCCAATTACCCGTATCGAAGGGCACCTGCGGATCGATGTTGATATCGATGGGGGCAAAGTCAAAAAAGCCTGGTCGTCAGGCCAGATGTGGCGCGGCGTCGAACTAATTTTGCTCGGACGTGACCCGCGTGATGCCTGGGCCATCACCCAGCGCATCTGCGGCGTCTGCACCACGGTGCATGCCATCACTTCCGTGCGTGCAGTTGAAAATGCGCTGAAGATGGAAATTCCGCTCAACGCCCAGTACATCCGCAATCTCATCATTCTGGCGCACTCGGTACACGACTTTATCGTCCACTTTTACCATCTGTCAGCGCTCGACTGGGTCGATGTCACCTCGGCCCTCAAGGCCGACCCCGACAAGACCTCAATTCTGGGCGAGAGCCTGTCATCTTGGCACCTCAACAGCAAACACGAAATGCGCCGGGTTCATGAGCGGCTCAAGCACTTTGTCAACGGTGGCCAGCTTGGCATCTTTACCAACGGCTACTGGGGTCATCCGGCCATGAAGCTATCACCGGAAGTCAATCTACTGGCAGTGGCACATTACCTGCAAGCCCTCGAAGTGCAGCGCAAGGCCAACAAGATTGTGTCGATACTCGGCTCCAAGACGCCACACATCCAGAACGTAGCCGTCGGCGGCGTAGCCAATCCACTGGCCACCGACTCACAAGCCGTACTGACTGTCGAGCGGCTGATGGCAATCAAGGGCTGGATTGATGAGTTGTCTGACTTTGTCAAAAACGTCTACTTGATCGACGTGGCGGCAGTAGGCGCTTTTTACCCGGAGTGGACTGCCATCGGCAAGGGCGTCACCAACTACCTGTCGGTACCGGATATTCCACTGGACACCAAAGGAACCCAGTTCGCCTTCCCGGGTGGCTTTATTGAGGGAGGTGATCTGGCCAAGCGCAAGCCCATCTCGTCGTTCAATGATGACTATTGGCAAAAAGGCGTTGAAGAGTCCGTCAAGCACTCCTGGTACAACTACGAAAAGGCGGGCGCGCTGCACCCCTACAAGGGTGAAACCACACCCAATTACACCGACTTCAAGGAAGACGCCAAATATTCCTGGATGAAGTCACCAACTTTTTACGGCAAAACCGCCCAGGTCGGCCCACTGGCACGTGTGTTGAACGGTCTGGCTGCCGGGCATGGACCAACCACGACGTACGCCACCGCCGCTCTGGACACCGTGTCGGCTCTGGCCAAGACCAAGATCGGTCTGGGTGCCATGCACTCAACCATCGGTCGGCACGCCGCCCGGGCTATCACCTGCTGTGTCAACGTGGATTTGCTGTCGGAGCAATGGACCGCCCTGCTCACCAACATGGGCAAAGGTGACCTTGCCACCTTCAACAAACCCGTTTTCCCCAAGGACGAAGTCATGGGCGTGGGCTTTCACGAAGCGCCGCGTGGCGCGCTGTCGCACTGGGTGGTCATTGACAATGGCAAGATCAAGAACTACCAGTGCGTGGTGCCGTCCACCTGGAACGCCTGTCCCCGCAACGAGAAGGACGAGCCCGGTCCGTACGAAGCATCTCTGCTGGACACTCCCATTGCCGACGTTGAAAAACCGCTGGAAGTGCTGCGTACCATCCACTCCTTTGATCCTTGCATTGCCTGTGCCATTCACCTGACCGACAAGGACAGCGACACCGCCATTTCCATCAAGGCGGTCTAGGGCGGGTTACCATTAAAGGGTCGGCAATTTGCCGACCCTTTTCATTTTTTGGGCTATGCTCTATGCGTGCAGTTGTTTTGGGTATCGGCAACACCATTCTGACCGATGAGGCCGCGGGTGTACGTGCGGTGGAAGCACTTGAACGTGCTTACCATATGCCTGCCAACGTCCAGGTAATTGACGGCGGCACGTCCGGCATGGAGATGATCGAGGATCTCTCCAATTTGGACTTCCTGATCGTCGTCGACGTCGTCAAGACCGGTGCGGCGCCTGGCACGGTCGTCAAGATCAGTGGTGATGAAATACCTGTTTTCTTCCGGCGAAAACTGTCTCCTCACCAGATTGCCCTGCCGGATGTACTGGCCAGTCTGGAGCTCCTCGACACCATGCCCAAAGAAATTGTGGTGTTGGGTGTGGAGCCCATTTCACTCGAACTGGGCATGGAAATGACCGCCACCGTGGCGGAGAAAATTCCAGCTCTGGTTACCATGGCAGCCGCCGAGTTGGCAGATCGCGGTTATGTGCTGAAGGCGTTGACTACGCCCGGCGGTTGAAAGCACAACATGTGTTTGGCCGCTCCGTCGCGCGTGATTGAAGTTCGTAATGGCATGGCGCTGACCGAGTGCTTTGGGCGGACGCGCGAAGTGAGCCTGCTGCTGCTGGACGAGGAAGTGGCCGTCGGAGACTACCTGTTGATCCAGACAGGCGGCTTTGCCTTTGAGCGGGTCGAACCGGAACGCGCCGAAGCGGCCTTGGCCCTCATGAAAGAACTGATGAGCCAGGGTGACGATGCCCGCATGTGGGGCGAAGGCAGTCCATGACTTTTCGCATCCATACGGACAATCCGACTGAGACCGTGGAAGAAGCTTTCTTTCGCATCGAAAATACACAGATGGCTGGTGTACCCATCCTTAACCCGGCAATATCGGTCGCAGCGATTGATTTCCAGCGCTGGCAAGGCCATTGGCTGGGTATTCTCGTAACCCCATGGTGCATGAGCATCTTGCTGGTCCCCGGCAGCGCGGAGAACTGGCTGGCCACCGGTGAAAACAAGCGCCGTTTCATCAGATTTCCAGCCGGTGATTTCGCCTTTCTCGGCGGCGCGGAGGTTGAACTCGGTGATTACCAGAGCTGCTCACTGTTCTCGCCCATGGGCAAGTTCACAACCCAGTCAGACGCTGTCATGACCGCCCGGGCCTCGTTAATCGGTTTGTTGACTCCGCCCAAAGCCGCGCAAAGCCCATCGAAGGCGGTAAAGGCGGCAGACGAACCCGTGCTCGCGCGTCGGCGATTTTTAACTTTGCGTTAAGCTTGTGGCTTGGCCGGGCGCAGTTAATTCACAACGGTTTTGCGCATGGCCTTTACCGTGATCACGCGAACAAAGAGGGCTAACAATGTCAAACATTTCTGACTTCAATTTGGCAGCCAATGTCCAAACCGACCGCGAGCATGAAGTGCAAATCAGTCTGCTGGAGGCACTGTGCAAGGCAGTGCGTAAGCAAAGTGACGCGACGGTGGTGACGCAGTTGCTCGATCAGCTAACTACTTACTGCGAAGCGCACTTTATGTCCGAAGAACTTTTGATGCGGCAAAAGAGCTACGACGACTACGAGGATCATGTGGACGATCACAATCACATGCTTGAAGTGTTGCAGGAAATTGCTGCTGACCATGCAGCCGGCAAACCGGCACTGATAACCGGCAAGGCAGAAGGCGCTCTGGCTTTTATCACTCAACACATCAGCAGCCGTGACCGCCGCTTCGCCGATTTCGTGCGCAACGGCCAGTAGGCCAACCGCTCATGCATGAAATGTCACTGGCCGAAGGAGTCCTGCAACTGATCGAGGATGCAGCAACGCAGCAGGAATTCACCAAAGTCGATGCGGTCTGGCTGGAAATTGGCCAACTCAGTGGTGTCGAGGTAGAAGCCATGCGGTTTTGCTTCGACGCCGTCACGCGCGACAGCATTGCCCGGGGAGCCCGCCTGGAGATCATTGCACTGCCAGGCACAGGTTGGTGCATGGCGTGCGCTCTGACCGTGCCCATGGCAGAGGTCTTTGGTGAATGCCCGCATTGCGGCGGCTACCAGATGCAGGTCACCGGCGGCACTGAAATGCGAGTGAAAGAACTCGAAGTCACATGAAATATTGCTGCACAGATCAAAGCGCGGCATGCGCTACCCCTAACTGGAAGGAAAACTCAAAATGTGTACAACCTGTGGCTGCGGCGCTGGCGAAGTGAAGATTGAGGGCAAAGCCGCCCACCATGGGCACGATCATGAGCACGCGGATGGCACAACGCACTCGCACGCCCATGGTCACCCTAAGGGCAATGACCATGACCATGACCATACTCACGCGCGCGCCGCGCCGGCCGGGCATTCGCATGCCCCGGGCATCAGCAACAAACGCATGGTGCAAATTGAGCAGGACATTCTTGCAAAAAACAATGGCTTCGCGCGGGAAAACCGGCAACGGCTGGCCGAGCAGGGTATTTACGCCCTCAATCTGGTTTCGAGCCCGGGCTCCGGCAAGACCACGCTACTGTGCAAGACCATCACCATGCTCAACGGACTATCGGTAGCCGTGATCGAAGGAGACCAGCAAACCACACATGACGCTGACCGAATTCGGGCGACCGGTGCCCCTGCCGTACAGATCAACACCGGCAAGGGTTGCCACCTTGACGCCCACATGGTGGGTCATGCAATGGAGCAACTCAAACTGCAGGAAGACTCCCTGCTGATGATTGAAAACGTCGGCAATCTGGTGTGTCCGGCTGCCTTTGACCTGGGTGAGGCGCACAAGGTGGTCATTCTGTCAGTCACTGAAGGTGAAGACAAGCCGCTCAAGTACCCGGACATGTTTCGCGCTGCCAGCCTGATGCTGCTCAACAAAATTGACCTGCTGCCGCATTTGAATTTTGACGCTGAGGCGGCCATTGGCTTCGCGCGTCGCGTCAACCCGGAAATTCGTGTCATTCAACTTTCCGCAACCAGTGGTGAAGGCATGAACGAATGGCTGGCGTTTTTAAAAAGTGGAGTGGTCAGCGCGCGCACTGACAAGCAGGCGACGGTGGGTAGCCTGAAACAACGCATTGCCGAATTGGAACTCCAACTGCAGCGGCCACCGCCTTGAACATCGCGTCGACCGTCATTGCACGTCGCATCAAGGTTACCGGGATCGTCCAGGGCGTAGGCTTTCGACCCTTTGTCTGGCGCCTGGCGTGTGAACTCAGGCTATGCGGCTGGGTGCGCA
Source organism: uncultured beta proteobacterium (assembly GCA_963750815.1). Taxonomy (GTDB): domain Bacteria; phylum Pseudomonadota; class Gammaproteobacteria; order Burkholderiales; family Burkholderiaceae_C; genus Rhodoferax. The sequence continues at coordinate 1,322,615 of CAVVRS010000002.1, read as the reverse complement.
ATGACGCCCGGGGCGTGGAGATGGTGGTTCAGGGCACCGCACTCCAGATTGCCGCCTTGCTGGAGCGACTGCGTGCTGATGCACCGGTGCTGGCGCGGGTCGACGACATCCAGGCTCAGGACGCGGCCCCCGACGGATCAACCAATTTCACTATTCTGTCGAGCGTCGGTGGACGCTCCGCCACCGCCATTGGCCCCGATACCGGTGTTTGCCATGACTGTCTGACTGAATTGTTTGATCCAACCAACCGCCGCTGGCGCCATGGCTTCATCACCTGCACCCATTGCGGCCCACGCTATACAGTGACCCGCGCACTTCCCTATGACCGGCCGCAAACCAGCTTGGCACGGTTCCCCCTTTGCCCTCAGTGTGCCTGCGAATACGCAAACCCTGTTGATCGTCGTTTTCACGCGGAAACCACTTGTTGCCCCGCTTGCGGACCGACCCTCCGGCTAACCGATAGACAGGGGTCCGACATCCAGGGTGACCCGATTTCGGCTACTTTGGGCTTCTTGCAATCCGGCTCCATCGTCGCCATCAAAGGTCTCGGCGGATTTCACCTGGCTTGTGACGCCCGTAACGCCCAAGCGGTGGCACGGCTGCGGCAGCGCAAGAATCGGGAAGAAAAACCCTTTGCCGTGATGACCGCCAACGTGGCGAGCCTGTCGCCCTACGCAACTGTTTCTTCCCAGGAGAAAATGCTCCTGGAAAGTCGCGAGCGGCCGGTCGTGCTGTTGCGGGCATTGCCCGATTGCGCGATGGCATTGTCCGGCGTGGCGCCTGGCCTGCTTGAGTTGGGCGTCATGCTGCCAACCACCCCGCTCCACTTTCTGTTGTTTCACGAAGCTGCCGGTCGGCTGACCGGCGGCACCTGGCTGGCGGCTCCGCAGCAAATGGTGCTGGTGATGACCAGCGCCAACCCCGGTGGGGAACCGATCGTGCGCGATTCTGCCGAAGCTCAAACCCGCCTGGCCAACATTGCCGACGCCGTCCTTGATCATGACCGGGACATCGTGGTGCGTTGCGACGACAGTGTGCTGCGTTGCCATGGCGCAGCAACACAATTTATCCGGCGCAGCCGCGGTTATACGCCAACCGCGATCAAACTGTCACATAGCGGGCCTTCCGTTTTGGCCTTCGGCGCGCATCTCAAGAGCAGTGTTTGCGTCACCCGTGGCGATGAGGCCTTTACCTCCCCGCATATCGGCGATCTTGACAACGCCGCCACCTGCGCATTTCTGGATGAAACAGTAGAGCGCATGCTGAGCCTGCTGGAAGTCAAACCGGACATCGTCGCGCACGACCTGCACCCGGATTACTTCAGCACGCGCGCGGCGCTGGCCTTTGCCGCCAGGCATGAATTGCCCGCTGTGGCGGTACAGCATCACCATGCTCACATTGCGGCCGTCTGTGCCGAACACCAGCGACGCGGCCCACTGCTTGGTCTGGCACTGGACGGTGCTGGCCTGGGCCTGGATGGCGCCGCCTGGGGCGGTGAATTGCTGCGCGTTGACGGCGCGCGCTTCGAACGCCTGGGTCATCTGCGGCCACTGCTCCTGCCAGGGGGCGACAAAGCGGCGCGCGAACCCTGGCGTATGGCAGCTGCAGTACTGCATGAACTCGGTCGCAATGCCGATATCCGCACACATTTTCCCCAATCCGGCGCTGAAATGGTCGCCACCATTCTGAGGCGCCGCATCAACAGTCCGCAGAGCTCCAGCATGGGTCGGATTTTCGACGCCGCTGCCGGGCTGCTGGGAATCTGTTCGCACAACAGGTTCGAAGCCCAGGCTGCGATTTTTCTGGAGCAGGCCGCTTCGCGCCATGTCGAGTCTCATGGCTGGCCACAACCCATCAGCAACGGATGGGCGATCTCAACCGGCGGGCAGCTAGATTTGCTGCCGGCCCTCGCCACATTGGTTGACGCGGCCGATGTTGATCAGGCAGCGGCCCGCTTTCACGCCACACTGGTGGCTGCTTTGGCCGACTGGATTGCCCTGGCGGCGCAGGCCAGCGAGTTGACGACGCTGGTCTGGGGCGGTGGCTGCTTTCTGAACTCCCTGTTATCGTTCGGACTGCGGCAAAATCTGGAACAACGCGGCCTGACGGTACTGGCGCCCAAGCGTCTGTCACCCGGTGACGCCAGCGTCGCCATCGGTCAGGCATGGGTGACGATCAATTCTTTGGAGCAGTGAAATGTGTCTTGCACTCCCCGTCAAGGTAATAGAAATCGGCGTTGGCCCCGCCGGAGATTGGGCTGTTGTCGACCTCGGAGGCGTAAAAAAAGAAATTTCACTGGCCCTGCTCGATGGCGTCATGGTCGGCGACTACGTCATCCTGCACGTCGGCTACGCGTTGTCACGGCTTGATCCCCAGGAGGCTGAAAAAACGCTGGCACTATTTTCCGAATTGAATGAAAACAAGCTGGCAACAACGTGAAATACATTGACGAATTCCGCGACGGTGCGGTCGCGAAAACCCTTGCCAACAAGATTGCAGCCAAGGCAGCGTCCGGTCGTCGTTACAGTTTCATGGAATTTTGCGGTGGTCATACCCACGCCATTTCACGCTATGGTCTGAGCGATTTGCTGCCGGAGAATGTGCGCATGGTGCATGGGCCTGGCTGCCCGGTCTGCGTACTGCCGATCGGGCGCGTCGACATGGCCATCAACCTTGCACTGGAGCGTGGTGTCATCCTTTGCACCTACGGCGACACCTTGCGCGTACCCGCCTCTGGTGGTTTGTCGCTGATGAAGGCCAAAGCGCGCGGCGGCGACATTCGCATGGTGTACTCGACGCTGGATGCGCTGCAGATCGCGCGTGACAGCCCACAGCGCGAGGTGGTCTTCTTTGCCATTGGATTTGAAACTACCACGCCGCCCACGGCGCTGGCGATCCGGCAGGCGCAGCAGGAACAACTGGCCAACTTCAGCGTACTGTGCTGCCATGTGCTGACGCCCGCAGCCATCAGCCAGATTCTGGAGTCGCCTGAAGTACGCCAGTGGGGCACGGTGCCCATTGATGGCTTTATTGGTCCGGCTCATGTATCCACCGTGATTGGCAGCCGCCCCTACGAATTTTTTGCCGAGGAATACCGCAAGCCGGTGGTCATCGCCGGGTTCGAACCACTGGACGTCATGCAGGCGGTACTCATGCTGATCGCCCAGGTCAATGAGGGACGCGCCGAGGTGGAAAACGAATTCTCTCGGGCGGTCACGCGCGAAGGCAATCTGAAGGCGCAGGACCGGGTCGCCGAGGTGTTCGAATTGCGTCGTGAATTCGAGTGGCGCGGGCTCTCGGTGGTGCCGTATTCGGCCTTGAAGATTCGCGAGAACTACGCCACCTTCGACGCCGAGCGGCGTTTCAAACTGGAGTACCGATCGGTGCCCGACAACAAGGCCTGTGAATGCGGCGCCATATTGCGCGGCGTGAAACGACCGCAGGACTGCAAAATATTCGGCACCGTCTGCACACCGGAAAACCCGATTGGTTCCTGCATGGTCAGCAGCGAAGGCGCCTGTGCCGCCCATTACAGTTACGGTCGCTACAAGGATATGAACTGATGGCTGAAGTCAAAAGAGGCTACGCACGCCCGCTGGATCTGAAAAACGGACGGGTTGACATGACCCATGGTTCAGGTGGCCGTGCCATGGTGCAACTAATCTCTGAACTGTTCACCCGCCACCTGGGCAACGAGTACCTTGGACAGGGCAATGATGGCGCGGTGCTGCCGGCCCCGTTGCTGCACGGCAAACCAGCGCGGCTGGTGATGTCCACCGACAGTCATGTGGTCTCGCCACTGTTCTTTCCCGGCGGTGACATTGGCTGTCTGTCTGTGCATGGCACCGTCAACGACGTGGCGGTGATGGGAGCCACGCCGCTGTACCTGGCAGCCGGTTTCGTTCTGGAAGAGGGTTTTGCGCTGAGTGAGCTGGCACGCATTGTTGAGTCGATGGCGCAGGCGGCACGTGCGGCGGGCGTACCGGTGGTGACCGGCGACACCAAGGTGGTGGAGCGCGGCAAAGGCGATGGTGTCTTCATCACCACCACGGCGGTTGGTGTCTTGCCGGACGGTCTGGAGTTGAGCGGCAGCCGCGCCCGCCCGGGCGACGTGGTGCTGGTGTCCGGCTCGGTCGGCGATCACGGTGTGGCGATCATGAGCAAGCGGGAAAATCTGTCATTCGACGCACCCATCGTTTCCGACACCGCGGCCCTTAACGGTCTGATTGCGGCAATGCTTGCCACAGGAGCCGACATCCGTTGTCTGCGCGACCCGACACGCGGCGGCCTGGCAGCCACCCTCAATGAAATTGCCGGACAGTCTGGCGTCGGCATGATGCTGCATGAAAGCGCCATTCCGGTGAAACCGGTTGTGACCGCCGCCTGTGAATTGCTCGGTTTGGACCCCCTCAATGTCGCCAATGAAGGCAAGCTGATCGCAATTTGCGCCAGTGCCGATGTGGCCGTCCTGCTGGCAGCCATGCGCGCGCATCCCCTGGGTGTCGATGCCGCCCGGATTGGCGATATCTGCGCTGATGACCATCATTTCGTGCAACTCACCACCGCCTTCGGTGGCCGGCGAATTGTGGACTGGCTGGCGGGTGACCAGTTGCCGCGCATTTGTTGAGACTCAGCGAATGCGTGTTCTGTTGCTCACCCATGCCTTCAACAGCCTGACCCAGCGTCTGGCTGCCGAATTGCGGCAGCGCGGACACGACATCTCGGTCGAGTTCGACATCGCCGACAGCGTTACCGAAGAGGCGGTGACCCTGTTTGCACCCGACCTGATTGTTGCGCCCTACCTGCGCCGTGCCATTCCTGAATCCATCTGGTCGCGCTACGTTTGCCTGATCGTGCACCCCGGCATTGTCGGTGACCGCGGCCCGTCGGCGCTGGATTGGGCCATCCAGGAGGGCCAAACCCAATGGGGTGTCACTGTATTGCAGGCGAACGCCGAGATGGATGCCGGACCGGTTTGGGCCAGCACATCATTTCCAATGCGTCCCGCCAGCAAATCCAGCATCTACCGCAGCGAGGTCACACAAGCCGCCTGCACTGCGGTCCTGCAAGCAGTTCAGAAATACGAGTCAGGGTGTTTTGTGCCACAGGCGCCGGCAACGATTTCTGCAGTACATGGAAAACTGCGGCCACCGATGAAGCAAAATGACCGATGCGTCAACTGGGAGCGTGACAACACCGCTACTGTGCTGCGCAAGGTCCAGGCGGCCGACGGTTTTCCGGGTCTGGTCGACGCCCTGTTTGGCGAAGCCTGCCATGTGTTTGATGCCTGGCCGGAAGCAACTCTGCGCGGCACGCCGGGTGCCCTGTTGGCACGGCGTGAGACCGCGCTGCTCAGGGCAACGCAGGACGGCGCGGTCTGGATCGGTCACGTCAAACGCAGCGGCGGTATCAAGTTACCTGCCACACTGGCGTTCGGGCAGCAGGCAATGGACCTGCCGGAATTGCCGCTGGACCCCTGGTGGCGCAGCACTACACCAACCTGGCAGGACATCGCCTACGAAGAGCACAACGCGGTCGGCATGCTGCATTTTGAGTTTTATAACGGCGCCATGTGCACCCGGCAGTGCGAGCGCTTGCGCGCCGCCCTGGTCTGGGCCCGGCAACGTCCGACCAGAATTCTGCTGCTGATGGGCGGAGCTGATTTCTGGTCCAACGGCATCCACCTCAACGTGATCGAAGCGGCCAGTCTGGAGCACGGCTCAGCCGCCGACGAATCGTGGCGCAACATTAACGCCATGAACGACCTGGCACTGGAATTGATCAACACCGGACAACAAATCACCATCGCTGCGCTGGCTGGCAACACAGGCGCCGGCGGCTGCTTTCTGGCGCGCGCCTGTGACCTGGTGTGGGCACGAGAAGCGACGCTACTCAACCCACACTACAAAAACATGGGTAACCTGTATGGTTCAGAGTATTGGACCTACCTGCTGCCGCGCCGGGTGGGTGTCGATGCGGCACACGCCATCATGCGCAACCGACAGCCGCTGACGGCGCGCCGTGCACTGCAGACCGGTTTTACGGATGCCTGCCTGACGGGTGATACCGGGAGTTTTCGCGGCGAGGTGGCACGCCGTGCGGCCGAGCTCGCGGCCGGGCCGGCTTGGGCATCGAGCATCAGCGACAAGCGTGCGACCCGCCTGCGTGATGAGGCAGCCAAACCGCTGGCCGCTTACCGCGAGGAAGAATTGACGCAGATGCGGCGCAACTTTTACGGCTTTGATCCAAGCTATCACATTGCGCGTCATCACTTTGTGCACAAATCACCCGCCTCTTGGACACCACGGCACCTGGCGCGCCATCGCGAACTGGGTTGGGTGACGCCATGACCAACCGCACACCTTTGTCGGTGCTGGTGATTGACGATGAGCAGCGTTCGCTGGAAACGCTGCGGCGCACTCTGGAAGACCACTTCACCATCTTCACGGCGGCGTCGGCCGAAGAGGGCATGACCGTGATGGAAGGCGAGTTCGTGCAGATTGTGCTGTCTGACCAGCGCATGCCGGGTACGTCCGGGGTTGAGTTCCTGCGCAATGTGCGTACCCGCTGGCCCAACACCGTGCGCCTGATTCTCTCCGGCCACACCGAGGCCGAGGACATCATTGCCGGCATCAACGAGGCCGGCATCTGGCAATACCTGCTCAAGCCCTGGCACCCGGATCAATTGTTGTTAACCCTGCAAAGCGCCGCCGAACTGTGGCGCTTGCAACAGGAGAATCAGCGCCTGACACTGGAATTGCGGGCCAGCCCGGAAACGCTTTCACTGCGTGTTGCCAACCTGCGTCAAAAAGCCAAGAACCAGGCCGGATTTGATCGGCTCACCCGGGCCCCGGACAGCCCCTTGAACCAGGTTTGCGCGCTGGCCGAGAAAATCGCCGGACATGACCTTTCGGTCTTGATCACCGGTGAGTCGGGCACCGGCAAGGAGTTGCTGGCGCGTGCCATTCACTACGCCAGTGCGCGCGCAGATCAACCCTTTGTCGTGGAAAACTGCGGTGCAATGCCAGACACGCTGCTGGAGAGCGAGCTTTTCGGCCACAAACGTGGCGCTTTTACCGGCGCCACCGAATCCCGAATTGGACTGTTCCAGCAGGCGGATGGCGGTACCTTGTTTCTGGATGAAATCGGTGAAACCTCACCCGCTTTTCAAGTCAAATTGCTGCGCGCATTGCAGGAAGGCGAGGTACGCCCGGTCGGCAGCCCGAGGCCAGTGGCGGTGGACGTCCGGGTTATCGCTGCCACCAACCGCAATCTTGAAGCCGACGTCGCCAGCGGGCGCTTCCGGGAAGACCTTTACTACCGGGTTGCCGGCATCACGCTCTACTTGCCGGCCCTGCGCGAACGGCCACAGGACATTGGCCCCATCGTCACCGAAATGTTGGGCAAGTCGGCACTCAAAGGGCGACAAATGTCCCGTGAGGCCATGAACTGTCTGGCTGAACATGGCTGGCCCGGCAATGTGCGGGAACTGCAAAATGAGGTGCGCCGCGCACTGGCTCTCGGTGACTCGCCCCTGCTGGGCGCTGAACTGCTGTCACCAAGGGTGCGCCAGCCGGCAAAACTTCCGGTGGACGTCACCGCTGCGACCGATACTGAATCGGGCTTGCTCAAGCACCAGCTGGAACGCGTCGAAGCGCAACTGATTCGCGAAGCCATGAAGCGCTACAAGGGCAATAAGACCCATGTGGCCGATGAATTGGGCTTGACACGCGTCGGGCTGCGCATGAAGCTGATGCGCCTGGGGCTGGAGAAAGACAAGAGCCATTTTTGAAGGAAATTTGTGCCCGACGGGATTGACCCAGCCATTCACAGAAAACTGCCCGGCGTTATTCTTCTCAATTCCGCTTCCAGGAGGATATTCAATGAGCAATTTGTTTTATCAGCATGTTGACACCATCCTGCAGCAAATTCGTGACGACGGTTTTTTCAAACGCGAACGCCAAATCGCGTCACCCCAAAACCCAACGCTGAGGCTCGAGTCGGGCGCCGAGGTCGTCAATTTTTGCGCCAACAACTATCTGGGCCTGGCTGATGACTCGCGCCTTGTTGCCGCAGCCAAAGCAGGCCTTGATGAATACGGTTTCGGTATGGCATCGGTTCGATTCATCTGCGGCACACAGACCAGCCACCGTGCGCTGGAAACGGCGCTCGCCGCATTCCTGGGAACAGAAGACTCTATCCTGTATTCGTCCTGCTTCGATGCCAACGGCGGCTTGTTTGAGACCCTGCTGGGCGAAGAGGACGCGGTGATCAGCGACGAGCTCAATCATGCCAGCATCATCGACGGTATTCGCCTTTGCCGGGCCAAACGCTTTCGTTACCGGAACAACGATATGGCCGATCTTGAAGCGCAATTGCGGGCAGCCGATGCTGCGGGCGCGCGCTTCAAGCTGATTGCGACCGACGGCGTGTTTTCGATGGACGGCATCATTGCCAACCTCCAAGGTATCTGTGAACTTGCCGGACAATACGACGCGCGGGTGATGGTTGATGATTCTCACGCCGTCGGCTTTGTCGGCGCACAGGGCCGGGGTACGCCGGAGTTGTGCGGGGTGGCTGATCGCATTGATCTTTACACCGGCACGCTGGGCAAGGCGCTGGGCGGCGCGTCGGGTGGCTACATTGCTGGCCGCCAGGCGGTGGTCGATTTGCTGCGGCAGCGGTCGCGCCCCTATCTTTTCTCCAATTCGCTGGCGCCATCGATAGTGACGGCTGCGCTCGCTGTGCTGCGGCTGTTGCAGTCCGATGAGGGTGCATCGCTGCGCCAGCGTGTCAGTGCCAATGCCACGCATTTCCGCCGAGAGATGTCCCGGCACGGCTTCAGTCTGGTGCCCGGTCAACATCCAATCGTGCCAGTCATGCTGGGCGATGCGCAGCTGGCGAGCCGCATGGCCGATGCCCTGCTCACAGAGGGTATTTACGTGGTTGGTTTCAGTTTCCCGGTGGTTCCCAAGGGCAAGGCCCGCATCCGCACGCAAATGTCAGCCGCACACACGCCCGGGCAGATTGACAGGGCTGTGACCGCGTTCGCCAAGGTGGGCAAAGCACTTGGGGCCATTCCCTCATGAGAGCCCTTGTCAAACTCGAACGCGGTCCGGGCCTCACCCTGACCAAGGTGAAGAAACCGACGGTTGGCCACAACGACGTGATGATCCGCATCCGCAAGACGGCCATCTGTGGAACTGATATTCACATCTGGAAATGGGACGAGTGGGCGCAGAAGACCATTCCCGTCCCCATGCACGTCGGTCACGAATACGTGGGTGAGATCGTCGAGATTGGGCAGGAAGTGCGCGGATTCGCCGTGGGTGACCGTGTTTCCGGCGAAGGGCACATCACCTGCGGCTATTGCCGCAATTGCCGTGCGGGACGACGCCATCTTTGTCGCAACACCACGGGTGTGGGCGTCAACCGCGAGGGATGTTTCGCCGACTTTCTGGTCATTCCGGCGTTCAACGCCTTCAAGATTCCCGACGGAATCAGCGATGATCTTGCAGCAATATTTGATCCCTACGGCAACGCCACCCACACGGCGCTGTCATTCAATCTGGTGGGTGAAGATGTATTGATCACCGGGGCCGGCCCCATTGGCATCATGGCCGTGGCGATCGCGCGCCATGTCGGTGCGCGCCACGTGGTGATCACTGATGTCAATGATTACCGGCTCAATCTGGCGGCGACGATGGGCGCAACGCGCACCGTGAACGTCGCCAACATTGCCCTGAGCGACGTGATGCACGAACTTGGCATGGTCGAGGGATTCGACGTTGGCATGGAGATGTCCGGCGTGCCGTCGGCTTTTCAGAGTTTGCTTGAGAACATGAACCACGGCGGCAAGGTGGCGCTGCTGGGCATTCCGCCGTCGCAAACCGCCATTGACTGGAATCAGGTGATTTTCAAAGGCCTGGAAATCAAGGGCGTGTACGGACGCGAAATGTTTGAAACCTGGTACAAGATGGTGGCAATGTTGCAAAGCGGCCTTGATCTCTCGCCTGTACTCACTCATCAATTTGCTGTTGAAGATTTTGAAAAAGGTTTTGCCGCCATGCTTTCGGGACAATCGGGCAAGGTCATTCTGAACTGGACGTGAGTTAAAAAACCCATCATCAGTTGCGGAGTGATTTGATGGTTATCGTCTCACCAGCGGCAGGGTCAACGTAAACTGCGCGCCGCCTTGCGGCAAATTCTCGACGCTCAGCTGGCCGCCATGCTGCTCCACAATGCCATAGCTGATGGACAGCCCCAGTCCGGTCCCTTTGCCGACACTCTTGGTGGTGAAGAACGGGTCAAAAATGCGTGACAAATGCTGCTCGGCGATGCCCGGTCCGTTGTCGGCAAAGCGCAATTGCACACTGGCCGCCTCCGGTACCAGCGCAATGCGCAGTTCGGGCGTTTCCTTGCCCCCGGTGCTGGTGGCGTCATGGGCGTTCTGGATCAGGTTCATCATCACCTGCAACAACTGGCCGGCGTTGCCGGTGACGTAACAATCGGGGCCGCGCGTCCAGTCAATGGCAAATCGCGGTGCCGTGCCTTTTTTAACCCAGTGAATGGCCCGCTCCACCACGGCATTGACCTCGATCTGTGTCACTTCTTCGTGCCCGGCGGTTGAAAAGCGCTTGAGGCCGCTGACGATGGCGGTGGTGCGCTGCGCCCCTTCGAGCGTGCCTTCCATCAGTGACGGCAGATCTTTCAGCAGGTGGTCAATGCGCAGTTCGTCGCGCAGCGCTTGCAGCGGTGCCGGCAATTCCAGCTGGTGCACGGCTTCCAGATAGCGGCCGAGGCGCGTGCCGTAGCGTTGCAGCACATGTACGTTGCCCAGCACGAAGCTGATCGGGTTATTGAGCTCATGCGCCACGCCCGCTACCAGCCGACCCAGCGACGCCATTTTTTCCGAGTGCAGCAATTGCTGCTGCGCCAGCTTCAGTGCATCGTGCGCCTCGCGCAGCTGGTGGTAAGCGCGCTTGAGCTCGCCCAGCGGCCGCCCGACAAGAACCCGGCCAACTTGCCGGCCGGCACTGTTGTGCCGTGGCGTGCAATTCAGATCCACCGGCACCACCTGGCCAGCGGCATCGCGCAGATTGATTTCAACCACGGTCCCGGCGCGCGATTCGGAGTGGTGCATGGCCAGCCGCCAGCGTTGCACGCTCTGCTCGTTGGCCAGCAGGTCAAGCACCGCACTGCCGCGCAACGCCTCTTCGCTGCGGCCCACCAACTCGCACAAGGCGGCGTTGGTCTCTTCAATCACGCCGTCCTGGTTGCAGGCAATCAACACGTCGCTCATGGCCGACAGCAGGCTGAAAATAAACTGCTGCGACTGCTCCAGTTGCGCGTTCTTTTCTTCCAGCTCCACCTCATCGCTCACCAGCTTGGAATAGACCTCGTCCATTTTGTGAATGACGTCGAGCCAGGTCGCCTCATCAACGCCTTCGAGTTCACCCAAAGGCAGATGCAGCAGCGGTGAGGGAGGCGGAACCGGCATGATGCAACTCCAGTTGTCAGTGCACGGTGCAGACCATGCACGGGTCGAACGAGCGCACGATATGCTGTACCGCGACGCTCTGGCCACGGCCCGCGGTGCTGTCAATGACGGCGCCAACCAGCGCTGCTTCCAGCGCACCGGGCGTGCCGCCCGCGTCGCGCGGCGAGAAGTTCCAGCTCGTTGGCGCCACGATCTGGTAGTGCGCGATATGGCCGTTCTCGATCTTCAGCCAGTGGCCCAGCGCGCCGCGCGCCGCCTCTGACAGGCCAATGCCCTGCCCCTGCTGCGGCAGCGCCTGTACCTGGTGATACGGCTCGCGCGGCTGCAGCGCCGCCAGCCAGTGTTCCATCAGCGGCAGGATGCGCGCTATCTCCATCAGGCGCGCCAGCACACGGGTGTATACCGTACCACCATGGGCCAGCGCCAGGGCGCGGATCAAACTGTGTCCGTCCACCAATTGCCGGGCGATGGCGCCGGTCTCAACCACCTGGCCGGCAAGGCGCGGTGCCTTGTTCCAGCTGTAGGCGCCTGCTTTGTCAGGCTCGGGTTGTGTCAGCCCGGTCATCGGGTGCAGCGGCTTGCCGCTGCCACCCTCGGCCAGCCAGGTGTGCCTGGCGTCCTCGCTGATCTGGCTGGCGTCAAGCGCCGCGCGCTGCTGCGCGGCGGCATCCCAGACACCCCGGCCCAGCGCGTGCCCGCCACCAGACTGGGCATAGGCACCGTAGCTCAGATAGCGACCCGGGCCTGGCCCCAATGTGGCCAGCCCGGTGTCGGCGGCAATATCCAGAAACAGCGCCATATCACTGTCCCGGGCCCGCACCTGCCAGCGCTGCAAGGCGCCCGGACTGTCCAGCGCTGTAACTTCCTCCAGCGCCGTGCCAAACAGGGTTTGCTCCAGAAAGGTCCGCATCTCGCGCAGGCGCGCCAGCAGGCGCACACGCTCGGTTGATTCGATGGCGCGCGAGCTGCCACCGGGCAGTATCGCGCCGGTGTGCGGCCATTTTCCGCCCAGCGCACCCATCAGCTCAAGCCAGCGGGCGCGCGCCGCCAGCGCGGCACCGTTGTGCAGGCCGCTGCCGGCCGGCGCCTTGCCTGCCAGCGCTGCAAAGCGCCGCTGCGCCAGCGCGTACCAGTGGCGACCGGCATACACCTCACGGGTGAAATCGGGCATGAAAAAGACGTAGAAATGCGTCAGATGGTCCGCCAGGTTTTCACAGGCCAGCATCAGGTTGGTGGCATGCAGTCCGTTGGGCGGCATCAGCACGCCCGAGGCATCCGCCAGCGCCCGGGCCGCCGCCACTGACTGCGACACCGAGCAGATGCCGCAGATGCGCGGCGCAATGGTCAGCGCGTCCATCGGGTCGCGGCCCACCAGCATGACTTCAAAGCCCCGGTACATCGGCGCATTGACGCGTGCCTCGGTAACCCGGCCGTCATGCACTTCAAGCTGCACTTCGAGGTCGCCCTCGACGCGGTTAAACGGACCCAGAATCAGACGGCTCACAATGGGTCCCACGCCCGGTGTGGCATGCGCTGGCTGCCCCCGGGGATGCGAGCTTGCCTGCGGCGGCCTGGTGCGGCGCTCATGCTCATCGCCACGCTAGCGCAGCCCGGTCTTGCGCGACACCGGCGGCAGGGCCACATGGTCACTGTGCGAGTTCTTCTTGACACGCCTGGGCGTTGCGCTTTTGGACAGCGAGGCCAGCGCCACAAACCAGGCTTTGGGCATGTCCGTTGGCAGACCGATCGGAATGCCAGCCAGTTTCGGAGTCAGATGAAAAGCATGCCCCGGGCTCTGAAAGCCGGGCTCGGTGCAACTGATGCAGGCATAACCGGCGCGCGTGCAGGAGCCGTAGCCATTCCACAAACGCGTGTTGCAGTCGGCATGGGCCTGGGTGCCCTTGCAACCCATGTTCTCCATGGTGCAACCCAGATCGGAAGGCTTGGCGGCACTGGCCTTGTATTCGTAATATTCATTGCGCGTGCAGCCATGGTGCACCAGCTGGTCGGCATAAAAGCGCGGCCGCCCCAGCGGGTCCAGATCGTCGGGCGTGAGCAAATTGGCGGCCAGCGCCATCAGCGTGTCGGTGACCCATCCCGGGTGGGTCGGACAGCCGGCAATGTTGATCACCGGCAAACCGCCCGCTGCGCAGAAGGCCGCTCCCAGCAGGCCGCCTTTGTGTTCGTCTTCATATTGCAGGCCACAGGCATCGGTCGGGTTGTTGCCCGAGGCGGTAATGCCACCCCAGGCAGCGCAACTGCCCACGGCAAGTACATGCGTTGCCACGCCTGCGAGCCTGCGCACCCACTCGATCATGGCGACATCGGTACCGGCAAGTACATGAAACCGGCCACTGCCCTGCGGGCCGCGCAACATGGCGCCTTCAAGGCACAGGGCATCGAGCCGCACACGACCGGCCAGGCAGTCGTCGAGCAGATCGAGCAAGCCCTGCTCGCCGTTCAGGGAGAGCGCCGGATGCCACAACATCTCAACCCCATTGCCGCGCAACATCTCGCGGAAGTTGACAGTGTCGGCGCACAGCAAAGACATGCTGCAGCCACCGCAACCGCCTGACTGCAGCCACAGCACATTGAGCGTCATGTCGTCCCCCGTTTCATGAATCGTTGGCCTCCCCGGTGGCTGAAGTCTATACCGTGCAGGCCACGCAGGGGTCGAAGGCGGCCGCCAGGGTGCGCGCTGCAGTCGTGTCACCGGGTGCCAGCGCTGACAGGGCGCGCGCCAGTGCGCCCTCCGGGTGAAAATTCCACTCGGTCGGCGCCAGCACACGGTAGTCCTGCACCGCGCCGGCGGCGTCGAGCTGCACCCAATGGAACAACAGGCCACGCGCCATCTCAACCCAGGCCAGCGCCTGACCGGTTGCTAGCGGCAAGGCGCCGCTCGCCAGCAGCGGTGTCGCGCTCTGGCCGGGAGCCAGCGGATCGGCGGCGGCAATCTCCACCAGCTCCAGCCAGCGCGCGCTCAAACGCGTCCAGCCGCAGAGGGGTACTAGCGCCTGGGCGAGCCGGCGCTGGCGGTGCCGCAGGCGTGACCAGGGTCCATTTTCGGCACACTGGCCCAGCCAGGTCGGGCGCTGCACAAAGTCGGGGTCGTCGACCAGCCGTAGCGCCAGCTGGCGTAACTGCTGGCTCTGCAGCGCCGCGTCAGCATCGAGCAGATCAAGGCAACGCGCCCCGGTTGCCAGTGTTTGCGCCAACGGCTGCCAGGCCGCCAGACAGCGTGCCGGCGCCAGCTGCGCCGCCTGCGCCTGGCACCAGCGCGCCAGCGCCGCCGGGTCGTGGCAGGCGGCCAGCCAGCCCTCAATGCCCTGCCCCAGCGCGCGCTGCTCCAGCCATACGCGCAAAGCGGCCAGGGTGTCGCGCGCCGCGGCGCCATCGGTGACCGTACGGGTGGCAGCCAGCGGCAGCGGACAGCCGCGCAGCCAGTCCATGCTGTGGTCACCGGCCGCCAGCTCGGGCAGGCGTTGCGGCCAGTCCAGTGCCATGCTGCGCAGATGATCGCGCGCGGTCTCCAGCCACAGCAGCACCGGCGTTTCTGCCGGGCGCGCTGGCGTGCCGCTCTGCGCCGCCAGCAGCGCCATGTCGGCAGTGCGGCGATGCGCGTGGGCACACAGGGTGAACACGCTGCTCAGGGTGCGCCCGACCTGTTCAGCGCGCTGGCCGCGCAGCAAACGAGCCAGGCGACCGCCACCGATCACCGGGCGCTGGCCCACAATGCTGCGCCCGGCACCCGGGTGCAACCGGTACTGGCCAGCCAGCGCGTCCAGCGCCGTGAGGGCGCTGCTCACAGTGCCGCCTTCACCGCTTCAACCCGCTCTTTATGGATCATTTCACCTATCAATTGGCCATTGGCGCCCGTCGACATTGCGTCAGCAGCTATTAAATCAGTAGCAACCGATTGCGCTGCTGCAAGCGCCGCCAGCAGCCGGCTGCGCTGCGGGTAAGGTGCGTCGTGCAAGCCGAGACGCCCGCGTGCGTCGCATTCACAGGCCAGCAGCACATCGCCAAAGCGCCCGGGCTTGCGAAAGGCGTCGCAACGCTCCAGCAAGCGCACCAGGGCGGCGGCGTTCAAATCGGCGCTGCGGTGGATGTTGCCGTGTTCGCGCGCCACCACGTCGGCCAGCGCGCGGCATTCAGTGGGCACCCGCAGGCGTTCGCAGACCCCTTTGAGCAGGCGCGCACTGCGCTCCTCATGACCCAGGTGGCGCGGCAACGTCTCGGCCGGCGTGGTGCCCTTGCCCAGGTCATGCAACAGGCAGGCCAGGCGCACCGCCAGCGGCGCCTTGAGTCGCGCACACATGTCGAGCACCAGCATCAGGTGGATACCGGTGTCCACCTCGGGGTGGTAGTCGGCGCGCTGCGGCACGCCCCACAGGCGGTCAACCTCAGGCAGCAGGCGCATCAGCGCGCCGCAGGCGCGCAGCACCGTGAACATGCGTGACGGGCTGTCCTGCATCAACCCTTTGGCCAGTTCCTGCCAGACACGCTCGGCCACCAGATGGTCAACCTCGCCCAGCTGTACCATGTCACGCATCAGGTCAAGCGTCTCCGGGGCCACCGTGAAGTCGGCAAACCGCGCCGCCAGCCGCGCCACGCGCAGAATGCGCACCGGGTCTTCGCGAAAAGCCGGTGTCACGTGGCGCAACACTCGCGCCGCCAGGTCGCGCTGGCCGCCGCTGGGGTCGATTAATACCGCTTTTTTCAGGTCAAATGAGCCGTCAGGGCTTATGCAGCTTGCGTGAGCAGCTATTGAATTTATAGTGAGATCACGCCGGGACAAATCCTGCTCCAGCGTTACATCGGGCGCCGCATTGAAGACAAAGCCGTGGTAGCCGGGCGCCGTCTTGCGCTCGGTGCGGGCCAATGCGTACTCTTCCCGGGTCTGCGGATGCAGAAACACCGG
Source organism: uncultured beta proteobacterium (assembly GCA_963750815.1). Lineage (GTDB taxonomy): Bacteria > Pseudomonadota > Gammaproteobacteria > Burkholderiales > Burkholderiaceae_C > Rhodoferax. The sequence continues at coordinate 1,306,194 of CAVVRS010000002.1, read as the reverse complement.
AAAGTCCCGCCCGACCGGCAGGTAACCCATTTTCACCATGGCCTCGGGCGTGCTGCCCACCACCACCCAGTCGCGGTCTTTCACCGCCAGCCCCAGCAAGGCATCACGCAGCGCACCGCCAACCAGGTATGTTTGCATGGAGGGCAGTTTACCCAAGAGAACGCAAGCGCCGATTTGACGCTGCCTGCGCACTCCGGGATACTGCGGGCTTCTGCCACACTGCTGTCCATGAACAATACCGCTGCCGCCTGGCTCCACACCGCCGTTGCCCTGATTGAAGCCGATTACCAGCGCAGCGCCGACACGCATCTCATTGCGCTGGAGCTGCCGTGTTTTGCCAGCCATGGCATTGACTTGTACCTGAAGGACGAGTCAACCCACCCGACCGGCAGCCTCAAGCACCGGCTGGCGCGTTCGCTCTTTCTCTACGCGCTGTGCAATGGCTGGCTGCACCAAGGCTCCACGGTAGTGGAGGCGTCCAGCGGCTCGACGGCGGTCAGCGAAGCCTATTTTGCGCGGCTGCTGGGGCTGCCCTTTATTGCGGTCATGCCACGCAGCACGTCACCCGAGAAAATTGCCCAGATCAGCTTCTATGGCGGCCATTGCCACTGGGTCGACAACGCGTCGCAGGTCTATGACGAAGCCCGTGCGCTGGCCCGGCAAAGCGGTGGCCACTACATGGACCAGTTCACTTATGCCGAACGCGCCACCGACTGGCGCGGCAACAACAACATTGCACAAAGCATGTTCAGCCAGATGGCGCGCGAGCGCCATCCCATTCCGCGCTGGATCGTGGTCGGTGCCGGCACTGGCGGCACCAGTGCCACCATTGGCCGCTACGTGCGCTACCAGCGCCATGCAACACAACTTTGTGTACCCGACCCGCAAGGCTCGGTGTTTGGCGAATACCACCGCAGCGGTGACGCCAGCCTGACCGGGCCGGGCTCCCGCATTGAAGGCATTGGGCGCCCGCAGGTTGAGGCCAGCTTCATCCGTACCCTGATTGACCGCATGCTGGTTGTGGCTGACCTGGATTCGGTGGCTGCCATGCGCGTGCTGTCGGAACTGCTGGGGCGCAAGGTCGGGCCGTCCACCGGTACCAATTTCATCGGCATGCTGACGCTGGCGGGCGAGATGCGCGAGCAGGGCCAGCAGGGCTCCATCCTGTCGCTGCTGTGCGACGCCGGCGAACGCTATTTACCCAGCTACTTTGACGCCGCGTGGGTCCAACTCAAGCTGGGCGACTGCACCGCGGCGATGCAGCGCATCCAGCGGCAACTGGCCTGAGCCCGCATGCCGCCCGACCTGGCTGGCATTGCGCGACGCCGACTGCTGGCGGCGGGTCTGGCACTGCCGCTGTGGCCACTGCCGGCGGCGGCCCTGGCACCACGCCCGCTTCAATTTCCACGCGATCAGGGCAGCCACCCGGACTTCGCCATCGAGTGGTGGTACCTGACGGGCCAGTTGCGCGCCGGACCGCAGGAGTTTGGTTTTCAGCTGACCTTTTTCCGCTCACGGGTCGGCAGCACCCAGGCCATGACGTCAAAATTTGCCGCCAGACAATTGATCTTTGCGCATGCCGCCGTGACTGATGTTGCGGGCAAAAAACTTTGGCATGACCAGCGCATTGCGCGCCAGGGCTTCGGTGTGGCGCAGACCGGCGAACAGGACACCGCCGTCACGTTGCGCGACTGGTCGCTGCAGCACAACGGCGCGGGCTACCAGGCCCACGCCAGCGCCAGCAACTTTGGCATTGAGCTGACACTGGCTGAAACCCAGCCGCTGCTGCTGCAGGGGATACAGGGCCTGTCACGCAAAGGGCCGCAGGAAGATCAGGCCAGCTTCTACTACAGCCTGCCGCAACTCAGGGCGACAGGCAGCCTGGCTTTGCCGGGCCGCTCGCTGGCGGTGCAGGGTACGGCCTGGCTGGACCACGAATGGAGCCAGCAATTGCTGCCTCCGCAGGCCGTGGGTTGGGACTGGATTGGCATGAACCTGCAGGACGGCAGCGCACTCACGGCGTTTCAGCTGCGCGACCCGGCCGGCCAGGCGCTATGGGACGGCGGCTCGTTTCGCCACCCCAGCATGGGCGCCAAAGCGCATGGCTTCAGCCAGGGCGAAGTGATCTTCAAGCCGGTACGCCGCTGGACCAGTCCGGTGACGCGGGCCAGCTACCCGGTCGAATGGGTGGTGCGCACCCCGGCTGATTTTTATACCGTCAAGGCCGTCATTGACAACCAGGAACTCGACAGCCGCCAGTCAACCGGTGCCGTGTACTGGGAAGGCCTGAGCGATATTTTTGACAGCAACGGCAAGCAAGTGGGTCGTGGTTACCTGGAGATGACGGGCTACGCCCGACCGCTGAGCTTGTAGTTGTTTGCGGGACAGAGCTCCAGCGCTGTACTCCACGGATCGATGCAACGCAATCAATGTGCCCCGGCCGCCACATCCGCCGTGTTGCCACCGGCGACCACCGCGGGTTTGGGCTTTGACAGCCAGACCACCGGGATCAGCAGCAGAAAAATCAGCGCCGAAGCGTAGAACACATCATTGACGGCCAGCATATACGCCTGCTGGTCGACCAGCCGGTTCACCTGCGCCAGCGCCTGCTCCGGGGTCAGCCCGGCGCTATTCAGACCAGACAGCACCTGCGTGGCGGCAAAGTTGCCTTGACTGATGGACTCGACCAGCTGGGCATGGTGCATGGCGGCACGGTCCTGCCAGACGGTGGTGGCGATCGAGGTGCCAAACGAGCCCGCCACAATGCGCACAAAACTCGACAGGCCCGAGGCGGCCGGAATCTTGTCGGGCGCAATGCCCGACAGCAGGATGACCGACAGCGGAATGAAAAAGCAGGACATGGCGATGCCCTGGATCAGCGTTGGCACCAGAATGGTCGCAAAGTCGGCCTGGGTGTTGAAATGCGAGCGCATCACCAGTACCAGCGCAAACACGATAAAGGCAAAACTGGCCAGATAGCGCGGGTCCACCCGGTTGATGTTCTTGCCGACAATGGGCGACAGGATGATGGCAAACAGGCCGACCGGCGCCAGCAGCATGCCGGCGTCGATTGACGGGTAGCCCATGAACTGTTGCAGCCACAACGGCAACAAAACCACGTTGCCAAAAAACAGGCCATAGCCGACCGAGATTGCCAGCGTGCCAGACCAGAAGTTGCGCTGGGCGAACAGCCGCAGGTTCACCACCGGGTGTTCTTCAGTGAGTTCCCAGACCAGAAAAAAGGCGCATCCGACCAGCGCCACGACGCCAAGGCCGACCACTTCGGGCGAGTGAAACCAGTCCAGTTCCTTGCCTTTGTCGAGCATGATCTGCAGCGACCCGACCCATAACACCAGCAGGCCCAGACCGACGCCGTCAATGGGCAGTTTGTGGGTCACGCTTTCACGCTTGTGGTAGATCGTCCAGACCATGAAGGCCGACAGCAGGCCGATTGGAATGTTGATGTAAAAAATCCACGACCAGTTGATGTTGTCGGTGATCCAGCCGCCCAGCAACGGCCCCAGCACCGGCGCCACCAGTGTCGTAATGGCCCACAAACCCATGGCCAGACCCGCCAGCGCCGGTGGGTAACTGGCCAGCAGCAAACCCTGTGACAGCGGAATCATGGGCCCGGCAACAAAACCCTGCAGGGCACGAAAGACAATCAGCATCGTCATGTTGGGCGCCAGGCCGCAGAGCAGCGAAGTCAGCACAAACAGCAGAACGCTGGTGACAAACAGGCGGACCTGGCCGAAGCGCTGCGACAGCCAGCCGGTGAGCGGCAGCGCGATGGCGTTGGCCACGCCAAAACTGGTGATGACCCAGGTACCCTGGTTGGTACTCACACCCAGGTCACCGGCAATGGCCGGCAGCGACACATTGGCAATGGATGAGTCGAGCACGTTCATGAAAGTGGCCAGCGACAGCGCAATGGTGCCCCACAGGCGCGCCGGGCCTTGCAGCGGTGACAGGGGATGAGGTGCAGTGGCCATCGCTTGACCGGTTCAACGGCGACCCATGTTGGCGGCGACTATTTTGCGAACTTCTTCCTCGGCACCATTACCCAGCGACTCATAGACAGCGGTCTGCACCAGGGCGGCGGCACGGGGCGCGTCGGCCAGCATTTTGCCGTCCTGTTTGCTGACATCCACCGTGGCCAGCATGGACAAGCCCACGCGCAACGGGTTTTGTGCCAGTTGCGCCGGGTCCAGCGCCACGCGCACCGGCACCCGCTGCACCACCTTGATCCAGTTGCCGGTGGCGTTTTGCGCCGGCAGCAGTGCAAAGGCAGCGCCGGTACCGACACCCAGCCCAGCCACCTGGCCGGTGTATTCAAGCTTCCTGCCGTACAGGTCGGCCGTCAACCTGACCGGCTGGCCAATGCGGATATGGCGCAGTTGCACTTCCTTGAAGTTGGCATCCACCCATAACTGATTGAGCGCAATTACCGCCATCAGTGGCGTACCCGCTGCCACGCGTTGACCCAATTGCACACTGCGCCGGGCCACATAACCGTCGACCGGTGCCGGCAAGGCCGTGCGCTGCGTCGCCAGCCAGGCCTCGCGCACGCGCGCCCCGGCTGCCAGCACGCTGGGGTGTTTGTCGACGGCCGTGCCGTCGGTCATGGCCTGGTTGCTGAGCAACTGTTGCCGGGCCGCCGCCACACCGGCCTGCGCCGCCGCCAGGGCGCTGCTGGCGTTGGCCACCTGGGTTTGCGCGTGGTTGAGTTCTTCCTTCGAGACGGCACCGGTCTGCACCAGTGACTGGCGCCGCCTGAAGTCGTCGCCGGCCCGGGCAATTTCGGTTTCGGCCCGGGTCACATCGGACTCACGCAAGGTGATCTGGGCACTCAGGCTGGCGTTGTTGGCATACAGCGTGCGCACCTGGCGTACCGCTTGCGCCAGGCTGGCCCTGGCCTGGTCCAGCGCGACGCCGGCGTCCGCCGGGTCGAGCCTGACCAGCGGCTGGCCAGCTTTGACGAAATCAGTGTCATCGGCCAGGATGGCCGTGACCGTGCCACCGATCTGTGGCGTGATCTGGATCACATTGCCTTGCACGTAGGCGTTGTCCGTCGACTCATAATGGCTGGCCACCAGCCATTCGTAAGCGCTCCAGCACAGACCGGCAATGACAACCACGCTGGCCAGAATGATCAGTGCTTTTTTGCGGGCCGGGTTGCCCGCGGCACGTGCGGAGGGAGGAGTTGATTGCGGTGCGGTCATGATGGTAAAAATGAAAAATCGGAAGCCCGCTGGCTTGGGGCGGCGGCGGGTGGTGCGGCTCGGTAGCCACCGCCCAGGGCGCGCATCAGGCCCACCTGAATGTCAAGGGCGCGCGCCGCCAGATCGATGCCCTGGCGGCGTTGGTTGAGTACCGCCGTTTCGGCTGCCAGCACGCCCAGCAAGTTGCCCAGCCCGGCCTCATGGCGCTGCAGCGCCAGGGCATAGGCGTTTTCGGCGAAGCCCTGCGCGGCGCGCTGCTCGGCCTGCTGTCGGGCAACGCCTTGCTGAGAGGCGAGCTGGTCGGCGACCTCGCGCACGGCGTCGATCACGGCCGCGTTATAGCTCTCGATGGCGGCGTCCAGATCGGCCGCCTTGCCGCGCAGATTGGCACGCAGACGCCCGCCGTCAAACAGCGGCAGTCGCAGCGCCGGACCGACGCCCCACTGCTCGCTGCCCGCGCCCATCAGCCGGTCCAGACCGATGCTGGAAAAACCGGCAAAGGCCACCAGATTGATGTTGGGATAAAACTGGCTGCGGGCGCTGCTGACCTCCTGTGCGGCGGCCTCGACGCGCCAGCGCGCCGCTGCAATGTTGGCCCGGCGACCCAGCAGATCGGACGGCAGCGTCTCGGCTATTGCTATTGGTTTTATAGCTGCCTGTGCTTGTTCAACAAGGGCTAGAGGCTTGTTTGGTTGCCCAATCAAGGCGCTCAGGGCGTGCCCGGTCAAAGTTTTCTGCTCCAGCAGGGCTTCAATCTGCAGACGCGCCTCGGGCAGGCTGCCCCCGCTTTGTTGCAGTTCAAGGCGCGTATCCAGCCCGGCGTTGACGCGGTCTTGGACCAGCGCCAGCGACTGGGTGCGTTGCGCCAGCGTGCGCCGCGCCAGCATCAGTTGTTCGTTCAGGCGCAGCCACTGAAAGTAGCTGCGCGCCACGTTACTGGCCAGCAGCACGCGGGCGGCATCGGCATCGGCCTGCACGGCCCGTGCGTTGCCCAGCGCGGCATTGAGGGCAGCGCGATTTTTGCCAAAAAAGTCCAGTTCCCAGCTGCCGCTCAGTTGCAGCGTGCCGGTCTCGTAAACAGCGCCCGCCAGCGGGGGTGGAATCATGCCGGTGGCGGTGAATTTTTGCTGCATGGCATCCAGTGAGGCGGCCAGCTGCGGCCCACCGCTGGCGGCAATGAGGTCGGCGCCCGCGCTGGCCCGGGCCAGCCGGGTCTGCACGATTTTCAGGCTCGGGTTGCCCGCCACGGCGTCGTCGATCAGCCGGTTGAGCTGGTGGTCACCAAACTCGCGCCACCACCGCGCGTCCGGCTCGGCGGTGGCTTTTTGCTGAGCCGTCAAGCCCAGCGATGCGGCATCGCGCAGGGTCGCCATGGGCGGCAGTTCCGGTGGTGCCGCGCACGCCGACAGGCCTAGCAGCGCAACACCCAGCAGCCGGGACGGGGTACCACGGTCAGGCTTCATGCTGGGCTCCGGAAGTGGGTGCAGAAAGAGGCGCAGCGAGCGACGCGGCTGGTGCGTTGTCAAGCATGCGACGCAAAAAACCTTTCAGGGTTTCAAATTCTTCCACCGAAAAGCCGGCCAGGTGGGCGTTTTGAACACGGCTGAGAATCTCCGGGATACCCTGGGCCGCCTGCCGCCCTTCCGCCGTCAATTCGATGTTGACGACACGCCGGTCAGCCAGCGAACGCACCCGCCGACACAAGCCCTTGGCCTCCAGCCGGTCAAGCAGGCGCGTCATGGCACCGGCGTCCAGATGGCATTCGCGCGCCAGTTCGGCCACCGTCGAGGCCTGTCCCATGAACAGCTTGAGCAACGGCACCCACTGGGCGTTGGTCAGATCGCTGGCTTCGAGTTGTCGCTCCACTTCATGGGCTACTGTGCCCAGTACCCGGCGTATCAGATAGCCCACGCTGTCCTCCGGCACATAGTCGGCGGCGCAGTAAAACTGGTTGACCACGCATGCTCCGGGAGACAGTCCGGCGGCCGAAGCATTGGATTTTTTTGAGACGCTCATAAGGGCGTGGATATTATTTGCTTAGGCAGTTAATGTCAAGGCTTTGTTTGGTGTGGCAACGGTTTTTGTGATTTCTGGCTACACTTTGCGCCATGACTACTTCTGCTTCGCTCCCTGACCTGCCCAAAGCCTCGCCGCGCTCACTGTCCGGGTTGTGGCCTTTTTTGCAGCCTTACCGGGTGCGCATCGGACTGGCGCTGGTTTTTCTGGTGCTGGCGGCGGTCGCCACGCTGGCGTTCCCGGTGGCGCTGCGCAGCCTGATTGATGGCGGCCTGGTGCAGTCTGACAAAGGCGCCCAGGTGATGGCCTTGCGCGAGCACTTTGTGGCTCTGTTTGCCGTGGCCGTTGCGCTGGGCCTGTTTTCAGCCGGGCGTTTTTACCTGGTGAGTTGGCTGGGTGAACGCGTCACCGCCGACCTGCGCAACGCCGTTTACGGCCATGTGCTGCAGCAGAGCCCCGAGTTTTTTGAGACCACGCAAACCGGTGAAGTGCTGTCGCGCCTGTCGGCCGACACGACGCTGGTGCAGACAGTGGTGGGCTCGTCGCTCTCCATGGGCTTGCGCAATTCGGTGATGGGGCTGGGTGCGCTGGCCATGCTGATCTGGACCAATCCGTACGTGATGTTCCAGGTGCTGGGCGTGCTGGTGCTGATCGTCGTTCCCTCCCTCTGGTTTGGCCGGCGCGTGCGCAAGCTCTCGCGCGCCAGCCAGGACCGCATTGCCGATTCGAGCGCCATTGCGGCCGAGGTGCTCAACGCCATCCCGGTGGTGCAAAGCTATACCGCCGAGGGCCGTGAGTCAGCGCGCTTCAATGCGTCCACCGACAGTGCCTTCAACACGGCAGTACGCCGCACCCGGGCACGCTCGGTGCTAGTGGCCTTCATCATCATCGCCACCTCGGCGGCGCTGCTGTGGGGCTTGTACCAGGGCACGCAGGCGGTCGTGGCCGGGCGCATCAGCGCGGGCGACCTGGGCCAGACGGTGATGTACGTCATCATCCTGGCCAGCGCCTTTGCAATTCTGGGCGAGGTCTATGGCGACTTGCTGCGCGCCGCCGGTGCCACTGAGCGCTTGATAGAGTTGCTGGGCAGCCGTTCCCCTATTGAATCACCCTCAAATCCGGTCCCAGCCCCCGTGCAGCAAGCGGGGAGTGCTATTAAATTTGAAGCAATCAATTTTCACTACCCGTCGCGCCCAAAGCAGGCGGCGCTGCATGACTTTTCTTTGACCGTCAAGCCGGGCCAGACGGTGGCCATCGTCGGGCCCAGTGGCGCGGGCAAAAGCACGGTGTTTCAGTTGCTGCTGCGCTTTTACGACCCGGCCTCAGGGAGCATCGTGCTGGACGGTGTGGCCACCCGCGACATGGGCTTGCACGACTTGCGCCAGCGCATCGGCATCGTGCCGCAGGACGCCGTCATCTTCTCCAGCAGCGCGCTGGAGAACATCCGCTACGGCCAGCCTGACGCCAGCGACGTGGAGGTCAAAGCGGCCGCTCAAGCCGCCTTTGCCCACGAGTTCATTAGCGCCCTGCCCGAGGGCTATGACACTTTTCTGGGCGAACGCGGGGTGCGCCTCTCGGGCGGCCAACGCCAGCGCATTGCGATTGCCCGTGCCATGCTGAAAAACCCGCCCTTGTTGCTGCTCGACGAGGCCACCAGCGCGCTTGACGCCGAGAGCGAACGCATGGTGCAGGCGGCACTGGAGTCGGCCATGCGGGGCCGCACCACGCTGGTCATAGCGCACCGCCTGGCAACCGTGCAGAAAGCCGACCTGATTGTGGTGCTGGATCACGGCCAGCTGGTGGAACAGGGAACTCATACCGAACTGGTAACGCACGGCGGCGTCTATGCCGGGTTGGCGGCGTTGCAGTTCAATGCATGATGCTGGATCATCGCACCTACATGATCCAGCTATTGACACAAACCAATTAAATGAGTAAATTATTATCCATTAAGTTATTTAACGGGTATTAAAATGCTCAAATCAGAACCAATCCCATTCGAGGTTTCTGAAGTGGTCAAAAAATTGGGTGAAAATATTCGCCTTGCCAGAGTTCGCCGTCGAATGCGCCAGGAAGAGCTGGCCGAGAAATGCCGCATCTCCCGAAAGACCTTGTACGCCATCGAAAACGGCTTTCCAGGAATTGCCATCGGGACCATTTTTTCAGTGCTTTGGGCATTGGGCCTTCTTGATTCAGCAAAAAACCTCGCTTCACCTGATCAGGACGAACATGGAAAAATTCTTGAAACGGCGCAACAAAGACAGCGTGTACGGGACACGGTTAACGTCGACAATGATTTTTAGGAACGGTTAGAACTTGTTCCGGCTATGCAAGACCCATTCTGTTACGTCTATATCCAGTTGCCAGGCACCGTCGATTCAGTACCCTGTGCATCGCTGCGTGTTAACCCGGTGGCAACTGGCGTTTTTGAGGGCATATTTACCTACGGCAAACGATATCTCGAGCGGGCAAATGTTATTGCCCTGGACCCTTACCACTTGCCTCTGGGCACCAAGCCGATAAAGTTCACCAAACTAAAGGGCTTGCCCGGTGCCATCAGGGATGCCAGTCCGGACGCCTGGGGGCGCAGGGTGATCCAGGCAAAACTTGATCGACCAGAAGAATCTTTGCAGGAGATGGACTATCTCCTGAACGGCCCTGACGATGGTGCTGGCAATCTTGGCTTTGGGCTGACGAAAGAACCACCCGGGCCGCGTCGCCCGTATAACCGGACCCATCAACTCGAGGCATTGACTGCTGCTGCACAAAAGCTCGAAGAAGACGGGCGCCTGCCGCACGAAGTTCTTGAGGACCTTGAACCCGGCACCAGCATGGGTGGCGCCCGGCCAAAGGCCAGCGTCGAAGATGACAACATGATTTGGCTGGCAAAGTTTCCGGAAAAAAATGACCGCCACAATATGCAACGCATCGAGTACGCAACGCTGGAACTGGCGCGTGCAAGCGGACTCAATGTATGCGCCACCCGACTTGAAAAAATGGGTACAAAGGATGCACTCTTGCTCAAGCGCTTCGACCGCGAATGGGACTCTGAGAGAAGGCGATACCTAAAACATGGCATGGTATCCGGGCTGACCGTGCTGGACGCCGAAGACGGTTATACGGGCAGAGAACGTTGGTCGTATCTGCTGCTGGCTGATGAAGTGCGGCGCTGGTCCGCAAAAAACGAGGCAGACCGAATCGAGTTGTTTCGCCGCATGGTTTTTAACGCCATGGTGACCAATAACGACGACCACCCCCGCAACCACGCCATGTTGCGTACCAGCGCGGGATGGCGCTTGTCACCCGCCTATGACATCGTCCCGGTGCCCTTGGTATCGCAGGAACGCCGTGACTTGGCCCTGACCGCTGGTTCTTTTGGCAGAGCCGCCAGTCTATACAACCTGCTGTCGCGTTGCGAAGTTTTCGGGCTGTCGCCAGACTCTGCCAAACATGAGCTCTCTGCAATACTACAGGTTGTCAAAGGCTGGCGAGAATTTTTTGTCGAAAAGGGCGTAGCGCAGCGAAGTATTGAAATGCTTGAGCAAGCCATGCTGCCTGCGTCCTTTTATCGGGAAGAACCACCGCAAGTGCTTTGAGGTTCCCATACTGCGGGTGCAAAGGCGTTCCTCGAACTATTGGTCAAAAAAATCCCCGGACTTGCCGGGGATTTTTTCGTTTAAACGATTCGATTAAAACTCATACGATGCTGTTAAGCGAACACTGCGGGCCTTTTGCAGACTGTCTGCAATAGGTTGCCCGTAGGATGGGTCCGGAGAACCAACCCCGAATTCACCCTGCTCGTTGATACCCCTGATACCACGTTCATTAAAGATGTTCAACGCGTCCAATGTGACCGTCAAGCCTTTTTGCCAATTGGGTGTGTAGGTAGCCTGCAAGTTGACCTCACGAGTCCATGGCAGACGGCCCTGCGAACCTCTGGGCGTTGGAACACCGTTGCAATAAAACGATGATGAACCGTACTTGATGGATACCGTATCGGTCGTGCCGTTGTAGTAGCCGAAGCAGTTCTTTGGCCTGCCACTCTTCGCAATGAAACTACCACCCAGACGCCATTCATCAGTAACAGCGAACGAGCCAAACAGTTTTAACGAATGACGACGGTCATTGGGCAAGAAACCCTCGGAACCTTCCATCAACCCCGGGTAATCAAAGTCCTGGCTAATGCCGGCATCATCTTGGCCAATGTCTGATTTGACATAGCCTTCTGTGTTACCGCGGCTCAGAGCATAGACGTATGAGCCCTGTAGACTCCATTTCTTGTCCCAAGCTCTTTCAAAAGAAAACTCGACAGCATCGTAAATTCGTTTAGGCTCCGGCATCTGCAAAGCCACCGCAGGAATCTTCACAGTGGTCAGCTTGCCTGTACCATCCAGGTCCACATTGGCAGTCAAGTCACGCCCTGCGTTGTACAGGAAACAACTACCGATAGCACCAGCAATGGCATCTGCCTGGTCTTGCGTGTAGCCACCACCACCAGCGCTTGTCGGCTTGGCCGCCCACACACCGGGACCTTCATCATTGCAAATGTCGTCCATCGCATCCTTGAGGCGGCGATGCGTGTACTTGACACCCACTGACCAGCCGTTCGTCAGTGCTTTCTGGAACCCCAAAATCAACTCGTCCTGATGCATTGGTTTGATGTTGGGATCAACCACTGACAATGGATTGGGAGTTTCACCACTGTGGTTAACAAGTCGCGAGCCTAGTTGGTCACCCAGAACAGGAATCTGTTTGGGCAGCGCCCCCACGGATCCACCGTACAAGTAGAAATCGCGGTAGTCGGTTTCCGCACCGGCAAGACGAACATTGGTATTGGCGTAGACAGGAATGTAATAACGACCCAAATTACCATACACCTTCAGGTCGCCCTTGCCTGACACGTCCCAAGACGCACCCAGTCGCGGTGCCCAAGTGTTTTTGACATCAATGAACGGTATGCCGTTGGCGTTGTTGTTGGTGAACTGCTCGTTGCGAATGCCCAGGTTCAGCAGCAAGTCTTTGGTGAGCTGCCAGTTATCTTCCACGTACCAGGCCGAGTTTTTCGTTACAAACGTCCCGCCGTTCTTGAAGGTGCGTGCCTCCACGTAGGCTTGAGTGGCACCAGTTGTGTTGGTATAGCCGTTGCCCAGTTTTGAGCCGTCCTTCAAATTCTTGATTTGATACCGTGTTTCACCGGGGTAAACGGTGCCGTCAACCACCGAATATTTTTCGGTATCCAGACCAGCACGAATCTGATGCTTGCCCAATGTGTACTCAGCATCAAGGCGAAACGCCTCGCGCTTGTCGTTGGCTTCCGGTAACGTAATCGACGTGGCGGTCCAGCAGCCATAGGAGATACGGGGCGACACACGATCATCCCGAACAAATGGGCATGACGCAGAAGAGATATCTGATGACCGGGAATAGACGCCACTGCCATACAGCGCGGCAATGTTCAGGTCATCGTTAATCCAGCTAGTCCACTTAAGAATCTGATTCTGGCCACCGTAGGTATACGCTTCGGTTCCAACAAAATCTCCCTTGACGGTTCCATACTTTTCCGGGGACTTCCATGTGGAGATGTTGTCCGTGGTCTTGTCACTAAACGCTGTGAACTCAAGCAAATTGCTCTTGTTCAGATTCCAGTCAACCTTCACCAAATACTGGGGTGAAGTATTTTTTGTCTGGGTCTGACGATCTACCCCAAAACCCTCGCCTGAAATGTTCGCACCCTGAACCAAACCAAAGACGAACAATTCATCCTTGATAAGCGCGCCGCCGCCCCAGAGATTTACTTTGGTGTTGTCTGTTCCACCGGCCCGGTTTTTCAACTCCCACTCACCGGTAGCTTCATTCTTTTCGGAATACACCGAGGAACCTGACAATGACTTGGGGCTATAGCTGATGCTCGCGCCGCCGTGGAACTCATTGGTACCACGTTTGCTATTAACGTTGATCACACCACCCAACGAGCGACCGTATTCAGCACCATAGCCACCGGTCTTCACCTGATGTTCCGCAATAGCTTCGAAAGGTACAGTGTTAAAGGCCACACCATTAACAATATTGGTCACGTTGAAGCCATTGATGTAGTAGGCATTTTCCGCAGGTGAAGCCCCGCCGAGCGAAGGCACATTGCCGCCACGTGAACCAGTTTGGCCAATGCGTCCGTCACCTTCTGTAGCACCCGGAGCGAGCAGGGTAATTGCGGTAACGTCCTTAACCACCGGGATCCGGTCGATTGTTGCTTTGGTCAGTGTCTGAACTGATTCGGTTGATTTAACGTCCAGTGTTTTCGTCCGTTGACCTACGATTTCTACGCGTTTCAACGAATCAAACGATGCCACGGCACCTTCACCAGCAAGCACATTGACAATGGTTGACTCAACTTTTCCTTCGGGAGATGTGGCCGTAACAGTGTAGCTACCCGAAGGCAGTTGGGACACTTGAACTGACCCGTCAGCGTCGGCCTTCACCTGCCGAATAACGCCAATCTGCTTGTTTTCGATAACGACAACTGCGCCCTTTGAAGCCCGGACACTGATCGAGCCAGCGCTCTGCTGCGCGTGCACAACACCCGCCGATAGAAACAGTCCGGTGGCAATAGCGACGGCTGAGCGTCTCCATAGAGTTGACGATGAAAGGTATTTGTCCACAGAGGTTCTCCTGAATGTGAAAAATCCCCTAGAAAGTCCGAGTAGGAGCTCGAACGCAAACAATCATGGATTTGCCTAGGGGAGGCTTAATGATTTATGACCTGTAAGTCTATGTTACGGCATCACGACTCCTGCGAAGGGAAACCCGCTCTTCAACTAAAAAGATCAAATTAGTTGCGAAAAAACATCAGCCTATATCCGACCAGCAGGTAATTTGAGACGTTCGTTTCGGCAATTCGCACGAAATTTCACAACAACGACTGCATCGTGATCCGGAAGCGGGTGCATTCACAACCCTATGTCGACATAAACATGGATATAAGCCAAGAATTGCACCTCAAAGCCGTTGTCAACATTGAACCTGCTGTTGCGAAGCCCATCACGGGCTTGCTATTTTTCGACGCGATGCCTGTCTGCGATACCGTGAACCAACTCACCTCCTTCAGTCAGCCAAGTTGCCCTGCGTAGTTTCGAGTCCGGGCAAGACAGCTTCGCGCAGAATCGCGCCTAGGTGCGTCCGGTGAACCGGCTTGTGGGTCATCAGCCTATGTTGCGCAAGACGGGTATACATCCGTGCATATATCCAACGCATGGAATAAAAGCACGGTTGAAACCAGGTGTGAGCACCGCCAGGGTGCCGACGACATTACCGATGCGCCGCCGATTTGCTTACTGCTCGAGCACGACTGCCGGCTGCCTTCGACCCGCCAGGCGGCGACCGATGGTCTTCAGCATCCGGTACAGCCAGCGAAGAAGCAAAAAGGCCAGCAACCCTTCCACCAGCGTCTGCAAAAAGGCCACAAACACATTGCCGCGCTCGGCACGCGCACGAAACTTTGCCGTGGCACGGTCATGGGTGATTTCAATGCTGTCATAAAAGGTAGGTACCACCAGCAGCGTCAACAGCGTCGAAGTGATGGTGCCGCCGATGATGGCCACAGCCAGCGGTTGGTAGAACTCGCCGCCCTCGCCCAGCCCAATGGCCACCGGCAACATGCCGGCGATCAGCGCAAAGGTGGTCATCAGGATGGGGCGCAGGCGCATGCGTCCGGCGTCCATCAATGCCTGTTCCCGATCCATGCCGTCGGCCTCGCGCTTGCGCGCCGCATCCAGCAGCAAGATGGCATTCTTGGCCACCAGGCCCATCAGCATGATGATGCCGATAAAGCTCATCAGGTTGAGCGTGCCACGGGTCACCAGCAGGGCCAGCACCACCCCGATCAGGGACAGCGGCAGCGACAGCATCACGGCCAGTGGCGCGGTGAATGAGCCAAACTGCATCACCAGAATCAGGTACATCAGACCAATGCCCGACAGCAGTGCGATCAGCATCTCGGTGAACAGTTCCTTCTGATCCTGCCCGGCACCGCCCAGCGAGAGGCCGTAGCCAGGCGGATAGTCGAAGGACTTTGCCAGTTTCATGGCGTCGTCGGTGACCTCACCGTTGGAGCGGCCTTGCGCGTTGGCCGACACGGTGATATTGCGTTTGCCGTTGGCGTGCTCAATGCCCGACGGTCCCTTGCCCATGCTGATGGTGGCGATCTGGTCCAGCGGCACCATCAGGTTGGTGCCGGAGACGGCAATCGGCAGGCGCTCAATGTTTTCCTTGCTGACGCGGTCGTCCGGGTGCAGGCGCACCGCCACATCGCGGGTCTCACCGGTAGGGTCGACCCAATCACCCACTTCAATACCCGCAAAGGCCACGCGCAGGGCTTGCGCCGCGTCAAAGGCCGATATGCCCATGGAGTTAGCCAGACCCCGGTTGAGCTCAATTTTCAGCTCTTTCTTGGGATCTTGCTGGGACAGACCCACATCGACCGCGCCGGGCACCAGGCGCAGCTTGTCCATGTAAGCGCTGGTGATTTCCAGTAGCTTGCGCGAATCGGGGCCGGTAAAGTCAATCTGGATGGGCTTGCGCGCACCATTGTTCAGGTCGTCGATCACAGTGTATTCGGCACCCACCAGAGTGCGCACTTTTTCGCGCAATTCGGTGGCAATTTCCTTGGCACTGCGAACACGGGTGTGGCGCTTGCCGATGTCAACGTAAATGCGTCCGCCACCGGCCGTGATGTTGCTGTTGGTCTCCTTGGTCTCGGCGATGGTGCGCGCCAGTTCGGCGGCGCGCTCCATCTTCAGACGGGCATATTCGACTGACGAGGAGGCTGGCGTGCGCACATCGATCATCAAATTGCCGGAGTCGGTGGCCGGCAGGAAGGCGCTGCCACCCCACATGACTTGCAACCCTATGGCCCCGAATAAGCTGAGCACTGCAATGGCCGTCATCCAGCGACGGTGGTGCAAGGCCCAGGCAATCACATTGCCGTAGCGGTCGGCCTGGTGGTCAAACCAATTGTTGAAGCGTGCCAACAGCGCGCTGATGCCGGTCTTGGGTGCGGCGTGGTGACCCACAGGATCGCCCCAATAGGCCGACAGCATGGGGTCGAGCGTGAAGGAGATGCCCAGGCTCACCAGCACCGAGCAGGTCACCGTCAGGGCGAAGGGGCGAAACCACTCGCCCGAGACGCCGGGCATGAAGGCCACCGGAATAAACACCGCGATGATGGAAAAGGTGGTGGCCGCCACCGCCAGACCAATTTCGGCCGTGCCTTCCAGCGAAGCGGTGCGCCGGTCGGAGCCGCGCTGCATGTGGCGCACGATGTTTTCACGCACCACGATGGCATCGTCTATCAACACTCCAATGGCCAGCGAGAGCCCCAGCAAGGTCATGAAGTTGAGCGTGAAGCCGCACAGCCACACCGCAATGAACGCGGCAATGACAGAGGTCGGCAAGCTCAGTGCCGTAATCAGCGTGGAGCGCCAGGAGTTCAGGAAGGCGTAGACCACAAAGATGGTCAGCATCGCGCCCAGCATCAGGGATTCGATCACGTTGTTGAGGCTGCGCTGCGCATCCACGCCACCGTCACGGGTGATTTCGAGCTTTGTGCCGGGGTGGTCTTTTTCGAATTCGGTATTGATTTCCTTGACCAGCTTGCGCACGTCGTCGGCGACGCTGACGGTGCTCGCATCGCGCGCGCGGGTGACGAAAATACCCACGTTGGGCTTGCCGCTGCGGATGCTGAAAGAGTCGATGTCGGCGAAGTTGTCTGTGATGCTGGCGACCTGTGCCAGGCGAACGATCTGGCCACCGAAGCGCTTGACCACGATGTTTTGAAACTCTTCCGGCGACTCGATGCGACCGACCAGACGGATGCTTTCTTCATCGAATTTTCCGCGCACTTTGCCAACCGGGGCATTGCTGTTCTGCGCCCGCAGTGCGGCGACCACTTCGCCAACCGACACGTTGTATTCACGCAGCTTCTCGGCGCGCAGCAGCACCGATAACTCCCGCTTCAGGGAGCCATTGATGTTGACCGTGGCCACGCCGGCGATACCGCGCAGTTTGTCTGCCAATACATCTTCGGCCAGGCGTGAAATCTCGGCGTGGCTCTGCTTGCTGGACGACAAGGCCATGTTCATGATGGGCTGCGCCGCTGGGTCGAAGCGCCGCACGACCGGTTCGCGCATCTCGGTCGGTAGTTTGTAGCGGGCGCTGGAGATGACGGTGCGAACATCATCTGCCGCTTCGATCATGTTTTTCTTGAACGAAAACTGGACCCAGAAGCTGGCATTACCTTCGCTGCTGGTCGAGTAAACCTCTGTGGCGCCCGAGACGCTTTGCAATGATTTTTCCAGTCGGTTGACGATCTCGCGCTCGACGGAATCTGGTGAAGCCCCAGGGTAAGCAATGAAGACCTGGATGCCCGGAATTTCCACGTCCGGGTTTTGGTTCACCCGCAGTTTGTTGAGCGCCAGCAGGCCCATGGCCATCAGGGCAATGATCAATACGATGGTCGGCGTGGGCCGCTTGATGCTGAAGTCGGACAGGAACATGGCTACGTCCTCTTGGTGGCCGATGCGGTGGATGCCGCGGCAGCGGGCGCTTTGGCGCTGACCATCTCAACGCTCTGGCCTTCCTTGAAGTTCGAACTCGGACTGCGCAGGATGATGTCACCATCGGAGAGCCCGCTGCGCACTTCGAAGTTGCCGGTGCGCGGGTCGCGCACGCCCAGCGCCAGGTCGATCTGGTTCAGCGCATTTTCCTTGACCCGCCATACCGAAGCCTTGTCGCCAGCACGCACCACCACCGATTCCGGCAGCGTGAGGGCCTTCACATTAGTGGCCTCTATCGTCCCTTCCGCATACAGGCCTGCCACCCTGGCTTGCTTCGCGTCGTTGATACTGATCAACACTTCAACCTGGCGCGTTACGTCATTGGCACTTGGATCGACGCGGGTCACCTTGCCACGAAACTCCTGGCCGGCGTAGCCATTGATGCGAAAACTCACGGACTGGCCGACGCTGACTACGCTGATCTTGTCGGCCGACACGCTTCCGGCGAAGCGCATGCTGGCGGGGTCAATCACCTTGAGCAGTTCCTTGCCAATAGACGCCGTGTCGCCGGCTGACGCTTTGCGGTCGCTCACCACGCCATCAAACGGGGCGCGGACAATGGTGCGCTCCAGTTGTTGTTGAGCCAGAACGGCGCGCGCATTGGACGCGGATAACTCGCTTTGAGCTCCGTTGCGCCGCACTTCGGCATCATCCAGCGCCTGCAGGGACGTCATGCCAGAGGCGCGCAGCGTTTTGAGACGCTGCAGATTGCGCTCGGCCTGGTCGAGTGCCTGGGTGGCATTGCGGACATTGGCCTGCGCCGATTGCAGGTTGTCGCGGATGGAGGTCTGGTCCAGACGCACCAGCACATCGCCGTGCCGAACCACGTCGCCATTTTCCTTGAGCACCTGTAGCACCACGGCCGACACTTCGGCCCGCAAGTCGGCCTTGCGTTCCGGTTGGATGGAGCCTGTCACGACCGGACCTGACGACAGGGCATTGGACTGAACGGTCAGGATGTCCTCAGGCGCAATAACCAGTTTGGCGGGTACGACCGTGGCGTCTTTCTTGTCGCCCTTGCCCGGGAATTTGTCACAGGCAGCAAGGTTGGCAACCAACAGGACGGCAATGAGCAGCAGACGCAGCATAGAGAAATCTCCGAGGGAAAAAACGAGATGACAGGGAAAATCGCATGACTTGATATGTTCAAGACGCATGTTGAATCGGGCTGATTATGACGTCATCCTCCACACCGTGCACGAGGGCAAGCAACCTGGAAATCGGGCGTAGGGTCATGCAGGGCGAGGGCTAGTATGGGACGCACTATAGGCGCGCCGGGCCGTTGTCGCATCTGGTTTGCGACCAACAACCGCCTCACGCGACGATCTGCCGATTTCGGTACCTGAGCCGGTGCGGTGAAACCGCAAAGTTGTGTCAACCTCTGTGCACCAAACCGGGGGATTTCCTGCCTGATTTAAGAGATTTCTCGTAAAACTGCACGCTGGGAAGGCCCCACACCCTTGATTAAATCTTTGCGCCTACAGTTGTTGCCCGCCCGAACGCACCTTGAACACTCCCAGGCAAGCGGCTCGCGTGTCATCCTGGGGTGGCAATTTGGCACACACATCGTCGAGTTGCAGCGTCAGCCTCTTGATGACGGTCACATGCTGGCCTTTGGTGCTCCAGGCGATAAGGCCTTGGCCCATCTTTTCCAGGCCACGCCGGTTGCGCTCGTAGAAGGTGTCTGGCACCGGATCGAGTTCTGCCAGCACGCCTTTGGCCGCCTTTTCTATACGTGCAGAATCTTGAGGAGCAAGGTCTATCAAGCGCTTCACATAGCTGCTGCCCCACTGCAACCGCGTTGCCGGGCCCTTGGATTCGTTCCAGGCCTTCTCGGCCCAGTCCAGCGCCCCCGCCTTGTTGCCACGCTCTTTGGCATTGGCCGCCAGCACCAGCATGTGGTAATAGGGCGAAACCGCCTTCGGCAACTCGGCTTTGAGCAGAGCGTCTGACTCGTCGAGCAAACCGGCTTCACTAAGCAAATCCGCCACGCTGGGTATCACCGCCTGGCGCTCATAGGTGTTGCCGGTGGTTTTGTCGGCCGTGCTGGCGGCATCGCGCACCTGGGCCAGCAGGGCGGCACCCAGTTTTGGTGTGCTGCCTTCAGGCAGTTCAAGTTTGGCCAGTGCCAGCTTGGCCGATATCGCCCCAAGACGGTCCGCCCGGGACAGGCTGGCATCTGAGGCGAACTGATCCAGAGCCGCATTCCATGCCGTCAGCAACGCGCCGCGCTGCGTACTACCGGTCTTGGTCAAGGCTGGCAACATCTCTGCGCTGTAATTAACCAGCACATCAAAGTGTTCCCGTGCCTGCTTTGCATCGCCCAGAATAGCCATAACGCGGGCCAGAGCCGAATTGGCATCGGGCAAGGGCTTTTTGTCCAGTGCAAACGCCACCATCGCCTTCAGGGCCAGCCGCGAAGCAGTTGCAGTTTGCGATGCCGGGCAGGCATTCGCCAGCTTGTGCAGTGTGGCAGCGCGATCTTTTGCTGCGACCAGCTGGGTTTCATCCTGATCCCAGGAATAGTAGGCCAACTGTCGCCAGGCTTCGGGCGTCAAGCTGGCACTGTCGGCACCCAACGCTTGCGCCAGCGACTGCTTGACGGAAATGCCCGAGGCCAGACCCAGGTTCAACGCTTCCATATAGCTGCCCGCGCCGACTTCTCCCGGCAGACGCGTCAGTTCGGTACCGTCCGGGCTCAGCAATATCATCGTCGGATAGCCACGCACCTTGAACTGCGCACCCAGCTTCTGCGCGCCCGGTGTATCTCCGTCCAGATAGACCGGCACAAACAACTTGCTGCGCTCGATGAAGTCCTGCCGGTTGAACACCGTCGCCTTGATCTGGTTGCATGGCGGACACCAGACGGCGCCCCAGTACAAAAACACCGGCTTGTTGGCAGCCTTGGCCTGCGCAAAAATCGGCTCCATATTGGCGCCTTCGGGCTTGACCCAGCCAATGGAGGCAGGGACTACCGGAGCCGGTGGCACGGGAGGATCCGGCTCCTTGGAGCAGGCAGTTAACAGCAAAACCAGGGTGAAGACGGCAATAAAGTGATTCATGATAGGGACCTCATTGGCTAGGGCGCTGCAACCAGGCCACGTGGAATAGCGCCCAATAACTGCTGGGTATAGGGATGTTGTGGTCGAGCGTAGATCTCTTCCGCACCGCCGCGTTCCACTATTTCGCCCTCATTCATCACCAAAATCTCGTCCGCCATGTACTTTACGACCGCCAGATCATGGCTGATGAAGACGTAGGTTAAACCAAATTCCTCCTGCAGGTCCAGTAGCAGGTTGAGCACAGTGGCTTGCACACTGACGTCCAGCGCACTGACACTTTCGTCGCAGACTATGACCTCGGGTTGCATCGTCAGGCAGCGCGCAATCGCAATGCGCTGGCGTTGGCCCCCGGAAAACTCGTGCGGGTACTTGCCGAAATCCTCGCTGGACAAACCTACCTTTTCAATCAAGGCCAAGGCCTTGCGAGCCCGGTCGTCGTCATTCTTGCCGATGTGCTGAATTCGCATCGGCTCGATCAGTATCTGACCGACCGTAAAGCGCGGATTCAGGCTGGCATAAGGGTTCTGGAAAATGATCTGGATACGGCGACGATAGGGTCGCATCTGAGCGGCATTGAGCTGAGCCAGATCGATGCCCTCAAACATGATGCTCCCCGACGTGGCCTCCGTCAGGCGCGTCAACATCATGCCAATGGTGGTCTTGCCGGAACCGGATTCGCCCACCACACCCAATGTGCGCCCCTTGTGCAGTGAAAAATCTGCCCGCTTCACGGCGCTGAACACGCTGCGCTTGAAGAAGCCGGTCTTGAGCGGGTAATCCTTGCGCAAGCCCTTGACCTCAATGAGAGCCGGTCCGGTGACCGGCACGCTCGCACGTTGCTCGGTGATGCGTGGACGCTTTTTCATGATGTCATCAATCACTGCCAGGCGCCGGGGGCGCGAGTCCAGTCGCGGTCGACAGGCTAGCAGTGCCTGGGTATAGGCGTCAGTTGGTGCGTTAAAGATGTGGGCCACGTTGCCCGCCTCGCGCACTTCACCGTTGCGCATGACAATGACCTGGCTGGAGATCTCGCCGACCAGACCGAGGTCATGACTGATGAACAGGATGCTCATCTTCTGTCGCTGTTGCAAACCGGCCAGTAACTCCATGATCTGGCGCTGCACCGTGACGTCAAGCGCAGTGGTCGGCTCATCGGCAATCAGCAGTTTGGGCTCGCAGGCGATCGCCATGGCAATCATCACGCGTTGCTGCTGCCCACCCGAAAGTTCATGAGGATAAGACTGCAGCCGCGCCTTCGGATTGGGGATGCCAACCTCTGTCATCAGTTCCAGTGCACGGTCCATAGCCGGTCGGGCACCGAGTTTCAAATGAATGCGCAGAACTTCGGCAATTTGATCGCCCACCGTGAAAACCGGGTTGAGCGAACTCATGGGCTCCTGAAATACCACCGAGATATCCTTACCGCGCAGGGCGCGCATGTCCTCGATCGGTGCACTCAGCAAGTCACGTCCGTTGTAGAAAATCTTGCTGCGACCATCCAGCATAGCGTTCTCCGGCAGCAGCCGCACGATACTCATGGCACTCACAGTTTTGCCGCTACCCGATTCGCCAACCAGCGCCACTGTGCTGTTGGACGGAATGTTGAAACTCACACCCTTGACCGCCTCGACGATCTCGGTTTTGCCCATGCGAAAGGCCACCCGCAAGTCCTGAACACTAATCAAATTGGTCATGGCTTCCTCAAAGTGTTGAGGACAGAGCTTGCGGCGTTGCCGCTTCGGTCTGTCCCGCAAGGTATCAAAATTAACGCAATTTCGGATCAAGCGCATCGCGCAGGGCATCGGTCAACAAAGCAAACGCGGTGACAAACGCAGCCATGAAGGTGGTGGCCGCCACCAACTGCCACCACTTGCCAAGCACCAGTTCCGTTTGCGCTTCCGACAACATCGTGCCCCAACTCACCATATCTATGGGTACGCCTAAACCAAGGAAGGACAAAATCACCTCGGCCTTGATGAAGCCGACAACGTGGAGACTCAACTGGACCAGTATCACGTGGCTGATGTTGGGCAGGATGTGGGTAAACATGCGCGAGGCGTGCGAAGCGCCAATCGCCTCGGCGGCACGCACGTATTCGCGCGAGCGATGCTTGATGTATTCGGCACGAACCAGACGGTAAATACCGGTCCAGCCGACCAAGCCCAAAATGATGACCACAGTCCAGACGCCGCTGCCCAGCGTGGCTGCCAGCGGACCTGACTTGAGAACGGCCGCCAGTGCGAACACCAACAGAATGTAGGGAATGGCTGTGAACACGTTGTAAACCCACTCCAGAAAGTCTCCGGCGCGCCCACCGAAGTAACCACCGATGGCGCCCAGAATAGTGCCTATCAGTGTGGCCATCAGCGCTGCTGCCAGCCCGACCGTAATCGATACTTGTGCCCCCTTGATCACCTTGCTCAGCACATCGCGACCTAACTGATCGCCGCCAAAAGGCAGCGTATCGGACTTCTCGGTGGTCGTCGTTTTGAACTTGGCGGCGCGCTCCTGCCATTCCTGATAGCGTGGTGCCAGCGGGTCCACATCACTAATGTCCACATTCGGACCGGCGATGGTTTCCACCACGGCACTCTGAGAGCCGTCCGCGATCTTGCCAATAAAGTGCGGCGGCGCAAACGGTGTGCCAACTTCTTTTTGCCAATTCCTGGCCACGAGACCAAGCTGGGCCAGCAGCACCAGCGCAATGAAAAACAGGGTGATGTAGAGGGATACCATGCCGACCCGGTCGGTCTTCAGCCGTGTCCAGGCCTGGGCCCAGACACCGGGTGACTTGGGTAGCGCTAGCAGCAGTTCGGTGCTCATTTGAGGGTCACCCTTGGATCAACAAACTTGTACAGGACATCGGTGATCAGGTTGATCACCATCGTCAGTGCCGCCAAATAAACCGTGGCGGCCTGAATGACCGGGTAATCACTGCGATTCACAGCAACCAGAATCTCCCGACCCAGACCCGGGATGGAAAAAAATACCTCGATCAAAAAGGAGCCGATGAAGACACCCGGCAATCCGGTCGCCACATTGGTCAGGATCGGGATCATGGCGTTTCGCAGCACGTGCTTGAAAAGAATGACGTTTTCAGTGACGCCCTTGGCACGGGCAGTGCGGACATAGTCTTGACCGATTTCGTCGAGAAAAAAGCTGCGGTACAGGCGCGTCTCTGGCGCCAGACTGACCAGCACCGTCAGCAACACCGGCAGCGGCGCATAGGTTGAGAGATTGGTCCAGACACTATTGCTCCAGCCCTGCACCGGAAACCAGCCGAGGACAAAGCCAAACAAATACTGCCCGACAATGATGTAGACCAGAAAACTCACCGATAGCGCCACCGTGGTGACGATCATGATGACCCGATCTGTCAGACTGCCTCGCACATAGGCCACAGCCAACCCGGCAACAATGGCCAACCCCAGTTGAAGCAGCAAAATCGGGATCATGATGGTCAGCGTGGCGGGCAACCGAGTGGCAAAAATGTCGGAGACCGCCTCGTTGGTGGTCCAGCTCTTGCCCCATTCAAAGCTGAAGATTTGCCGAATGAACAGCCACAGTTGCTCCCACACCGGTTTGTCCAGACCCAACTGGGCTCGCAAGGAAGCGACACGTTCCGGTGAGGCCTTCAATCCCGCCATGATCTCGGCAGGATCGCCACCAAAGAACTTGAACAGGAAGAAGATCAACAGGATCACCCCCAGCAGCGTGGGGACCATCTGCCAGATGCGTCGCAAGATGTAAGAAAACATATTTTGTGCGTGACTTGGGGAAACAACCGTGGATTTGCCAACGGGAGAGATTATGCTTGCACCCGTTTGAACAGGTATTGGCGCTTTGAATATGAAAATTAAATATTTACAGGTTATTGGCCTTGTTTTTCTGTTTCTGCTTACCGCCAGCGGTCTGAAAGCGCAGAACCGCTCCACCGAAAAAGTGCTGCGTTACGCGTTTGAGGTCGCCGAAACCGGTTTTGACCCGGCACAGATATCGGACGTCTATTCGCGGATTGTTACCGAGAACATTTTTGACGCGCTGTATAACTACGACTACCTGGCACGCCCGGTCAAGGTCCGACCCAATGTTGCCTTGGGAATGCCGGTAATCAGCGATGACTTTCGCACTTACACAATCAAGATCAAGCCGGGAATCTATTTTGACGATGACCCCGCCTTCGGTGGCAAGAAGCGGGAGTTGACGGCGCACGACTTTGTCTACAGTTACAAGCGCATTTTTGATCCTAAAACCAAGAGTCAGGTGTACCCCGATCTTGAGGAAGAAAAAATACTGGGGCTGGAGGAATTGCGACGCGAGGCGGAAAAGCCGGGTGCCAGCTTCAACTACGAAAAGGAAGTGGAGGGTCTGCGCGCCCTGGACCGTTACACCATTCAGTTCAAGTTGCAGGAGACACGCCCCCGCTTTATCTTCCAGCTGGCCGACCCCAGCATTTTCGGGGCAGTGGCGCGTGAGGTGGTGGAGAAGTATGGCGACAAGATCATGGAACACCCGGTAGGCACAGGCCCGTTCAAACTGGATCAGTGGATGCGCTCTTCCAAAATGACATTCGTGAGAAATCCCAACTTTCGGGAAGAGTTTTATGAGGCCGACCCACCGGCCGATGACGCTCGCTCTCAGGCCATTTACCAACAGATGAAAGGCAAACGCATACCGCTGGTTGACAGGGTTGAAATTTCCATCATTGAAGAAATTCAACCACGCTGGCTCTCGTTTCTGGGCAATGACCACGATTTTTTGATGTATTTGCCCAATGCCTTTGCCTACCAGGCGATCCCCAACAATCGCGTCGCACCCAATCTGGCCAAGAAACATGTTTCAATGGAGAGGGTACCCGCTCCTGACGTCACGGTGACCTACTTCAATATGGAAGACCCCACAGTCGGTGGCTACACGCCAGAAAAAGTGGCATTGCGCCGAGCCATTGCCCTGGCCTACAACTCTGACGAAGAGATTCGCTTGCCGCGCCGCAATCAGGCAATTCCTGCCCAAGGTCCGATGCAGCCAACGACTTATGGCTACGACCCCAGGTTCAAGACTGAAATGAGCGAATTCAGTCGTGCCCGCGCTGGTGCGCTGCTGGATATGTACAGTTACGTCGACCGTGACGGCGACGGCTGGCGCGACATGCCTGATGGCACACCCCTGGTGCTGGAATACTCGACCACGCCAACTGCGGCTGATCGCGAACTCAATGAAATCTGGAAGAAAAACATGGATGCGGTCGGTATCAGGATTGTGTTCAAAACAGGCAAGTGGCCTGAACACTTGAAAGCAGCGCGCGCTGGCAAACTGATGATGTGGGGTTTGGGATATAGCGCATCGAGCCCGGATGGGGCGGGCGCACTGGGTTTGGCATACGGGCCGGCTAAAGGCGAGGGCAACCTGGCACGGTTCGAGAACGCAGAGTTCGACAAGCTCTATCAGAAGCAGCAACTGATGCCTGACAGCCCCGAGCGCCTGGCCATCATGCAGCAGTTGGTCAAGATTATGGTGGCTTATATGCCGTACAAGTTTTCTACGCATCGCATCCGCACCGACCTGATACAGCCCTGGTTGGTTGGATACCGCCGCCACCCGACATCGAGGGCGTTTTGGCGCTACGTAGACATTGACACCAGCAAGCTGCCGCACTGAAGCCAACATTTCACCCACGATAATCTTGTCAAAACAGGAACCAAGTCATGAATCTGATTTTCAAAGCATCCTTGATCGCAATGACGCTTTCTGCCAGCCTTGTGGGCACCAGCCAGGCTGCAGCAGTTCCTGTGGGCACGCAACTGCACCCCAGCCAAACCCTGATCCGCAACAATGGCTCCGAGCCCGAAACACTGGACCCGGCGCTGGCCGAATCGGTTGGCGCCAACAACATCACGCGTGATCTGTTTGAATCCCTGACCGCCAACGACGCGGCCGGCAAGACCGTGCCGGGGGTTGCCGAGAACTGGAGGCAGACCGACCCCACCACCTGGGTCTTCAAGCTGCGCAAGAACGCCAAGTGGTCCAATGGTGACCCGGTCACCGCAGATGATTTTGTCTTTGGCATACGCCGTTTTGTCGACCCCAAGACCGCCTCCACCTACGCCGCCACCTTCGGCATTTTTTTGCTCAATGGCCCCGAGGTGGTCAAGGGCAGCAAGCCACCCAGCGCCATCGGCGTGAAGGCGATTGACAAACTGACGCTGGAGGTCAAAACCGCCTTCCCGGTCAGTTTTTTGCCGGAGTTGATGAGCAACAACAACCTGGGCCCCATCCACAAGGCCTCGCTGGATCTGCATGGCAAGGACTGGACCAAGCCCGGTAAGTTGGTGAGCAACGGCGCCTATCTGCTCAAGGAGTGGCAGGTCAACAACCGGGTGGTGATTGAGAAAAATCCGCAGTACTGGGATGCCGCCAACGTGCAGTTAAGCAAGGTGACCTACCTGCCGGTCGAAGACGGCTACGCCGATGTCAAGCTCTACGAGTCGGGTGAGAACGAGTGGGTCTACCAGTTGCCACCGGGCACCTACGACAAGTACAGGGTCCAATACCCCAAGGAGATTCGCAACTCGCCGATGATCGGCCTGCGTTATTACTCCTACCAGACCCAAGACCCGGCGTTCAAGGATGTGCGCGTACGCAAGGCCTTGTCCATGGTGATCGACCGCGATATCCTGTCCCAGCGCGTCACCGCCGATGGCCAGGCTCCAGCCTACAGCGTGATGGTGAAGGGCACGAACGGCGCGGATGTGACGCCGTATGACTGGGCCGGCTGGCCGATGGACAAGCGCGTGGCCGAGGCCAAGAACCTGCTGCAACAGGCCGGTGTCAAGCCCGGCACCAAGTTTGTGTTCTCCTACAACACCAGTGAATACCACAAGAAGATGGCCGTGTTTGCCGCTTCCGAATGGAAGACCAAGCTCGGTCTGAACATCGAAACCGAGAGCATGGAGTTCAAGGTGCTTCTGAAGAAACGCCATGACGGCGAGTTCCAGATGGCGCGCAATGGCTGGACGGCAGATTACAACGACGCCACCACATTTTTGGCACTGGTGCGCTGTGACTCGGACCAAAACAACAACTTCAACTGCAACCGGCAAGCCGAAGAGCTAATCAACCAGGGTTCGCAAAGTACCGACCCTGCCAAGCGCCGCGCGCTGCTGACGCAGGCCTCCAAAATGATCATGGAAGACTACCCCATCATCCCGCTGCTGCAGTACTCGCTACCGCGCCTGGTGAAATCCTACGTGGGTGGCTATTCTCTGGAAAACGCGCAGGACCGGTTCCGCTCCAAGGACCTGTACATCATCAAGCATTAGGTTCCAAGCGATGTGGTCCTACACCTTGCGCCGGATATTGGCGGCGCTTCCGACGATGCTGGTCGTCATTTCCGTGTGCTACGTCCTGCTGCATCTGACACCGGGCGGCCCGTTCGATAGCGAACGCAAAGTGTCTGCCGCGGTGCTGGCCAATTTGCAGGCCAAGTACCACCTGGACTTGCCGCCGTGGCAGCAATACCTGCTGTACCTGAAGAGTTTGTTGCAGGGCGACCTGGGGGCGTCGTTTCGCTACGCCGACTGGTCGGTCAATGATCTGGTGGCGGCGGCACTGCCGGTGTCGGCGGTCATTGGCGGTGGCTCTTTGCTGCTGGCGCTGCTGATTGGTGTGAGCTTGGGTATTTTTGCCGCCCTGCGCCAAAACAGCGCGGTGGATTACCTGGTGATGCTGCTCGGCAATGTCGGCAGCGCGGTCCCCAGCTTTGTCATGGGTCCGGTGCTGATCATCGTGTTTGCGATTGTTCTGCCTTGGCTTCCAGCCGGGGGCTGGAACAACTTTGAACTGCGTTTCATGATCCTGCCGATGGCCTTGCTGACCATTATCAATGTCTCGACAATCGGGCGCGTGATGCGCGGCAGTTTGATTGAGGTGATGCACAGCAACTTCATCCGCACCGCGCGCGCCAAGGGTCTGCCAACCCGGGTCGTGGTGCTGCGCCACGCGCTGAAACCGGCGCTGTTGCCGGTGGTGTCCTTGCTCGGGCCGCTGGCGATTTCCTCCATCACCTCGGCCCTGGTCACCGAGACCGTTTTCTCGCTGCCCGGGCTGGGCAAACTGATCGTCAATGGCGCGGGCAACCGCGACTACACGCTGGTGCTGGGCCTGGTGGTGTTGATCACCGCGCTGACCGTGACAATGAACCTGCTGGTCGATCTGGCCTACGCCTGGCTCGACCCGAAGATTCGCTATTGACAAAATCATGCTGCAGATCCCGTCAACACTGCGCAAGCAGCTACTAAATGAATAGCATACTGGATCAACTGCCGAACCTGGTCAGCCCGCCACGCAGTCTGTGGTCGGACGCGCGGCGGCGCTTCATGCGCAACAAGGCGGCGCTGCTCAGCCTGGCGCTGCTGCTGCTGATCTCCCTCGCCTGCATTGTCGGTCCCTGGCTGTTGCCGCACGCCTTTGACAGCGCCGACTGGGACGCCATGAGCACGGCCCCGAGCCTGAAAAACGCGCACTTTTGGGGCACCGACGACGCCGGGCGCGACCTGCTGGTGCGTTGCCTGATTGGCGGACGCGTCTCGCTCACCGTCGGGCTGCTGGCCACTCTGGCGTCGGTGTCGCTGGGCATTGTCTGGGGTGCGACCGCCGGTTTTCTGGGCGGCAAGGTTGACGCACTGATGATGCGCATCGTCGACATGATGTATGCCATTCCCTACTTGCTGATTGCGATTTTGCTGGTGACGATTTTAGGGCGCGAGTTTTATCTGGTGGTGCTCGTGATCACCGTGTTTTCGTGGATGGACATGGCGCGCGTGGTGCGCGGGCAAACGCTCTCGCTGCGTTCGATGGAGTATGTGGAAGCTGCGCGCGCCATGGGCGTGTCCACCCCGCGCATCATCTTTCGGCACGTCGTGCCCAATCTGCTGGGCGTGGTGGTGATCTACACAACGGTGACGGTGCCGGGCGTGATTCTGACCGAGTCGGTGCTGTCGTTTCTGGGCCTGGGCATCCAGGAGCCCATGACAAGCTGGGGCGTGCTGATTCAGGACGGTGCCAAGGCGATGGAAGTCACGCCCTGGATTTTGCTGTTTCCGGCCGCTTTGCTGTCGGTCACCCTGTACTGCTTCAACTTCATTGGCGACGGCATGCGTGATGCGCTCGACCCCAAAGAACGGTAACCGACATGGCCCTGATTGAAGTCAACAACCTCAACGTTCAATTTGAAACGCCCGATGGCCTGGTTACCGCCGTCAATGGCATCAGCTTCGCGCTGGACAAAGGGCAGACCCTGGGCATCGTCGGCGAGAGTGGTTCCGGCAAGAGCCAGGCGGTGCTGGCCATGATGGGCTTGCTGGCCATCAATGGTCGCGCCAGCGGCCAGGCGCTGTTCGACGGGCAGGACTTGCTGAGTCTGCCGGCCGGCGCCTTGAATCAGATCCGGGGTAACCGGGTGGCGATGATTTTTCAGGATCCGATGACATCGCTGAACCCCTATCTGACGGTGGAACGCCAGATGACCGAGGTGCTGGAGTTCCACAAGGGCATGACGCGCAGCCAGGCCCGCTTGCGTTGCGTGCAGGCGCTGGACGCGGTGAAGATACCCGAGGCGGCGCGGCGCATCGGCATGTACCCGCATGAGTTCTCCGGTGGCATGCGTCAGCGCGTGATGATTGCCATGGCCTTGTTATGCGAGCCCGACGTATTGATTGCCGATGAACCGACCACCGCGCTGGATGTGACAGTGCAGGCCCAGATCATCGCCTTGATGCGCGATCTGCAACGCGACCATGGCACCGCCATCGTGATGATCACGCACGACCTGGGCGTGGTGGCCGGCTTGTGTGACGAGGTCATGGTGCTTTACGGAGGACGTGTCATGGAACACGGCAGCGCCGAGTCCATTTTTTACCAGCCGACGCATCCTTACACTGTCGGCTTGCTGGGCGCAATACCGCGCATCGAGCAGGGTGGAGGCGCCTTGGTGGCGATACCGGGTGCGCCACCGAACATGGCGCACCTGCCCAGCGGCTGTCCTTTCAGTGAGCGCTGCGCTTTGGCGGAGGCGCGCTGCGTGAACCAGCGGCCGGCCTTGTCGCCTATCGACGATCGACCTGATGTTCACCGAGCCTGCCACAAAAACGCGGCCGAAGTCATGCTTTACGCCAGGGAGCTCAGTTTATGAGCTCGCAGCCAGCCTTGTTATCGGTTCGCGATTTGCAGGTGCATTTTGAATTGGCGGGCGATTCACCCTGGCCCTGGGCAACACCGCGCGTGCTGAAAGCGGTGGACGGGGTGTCATTCGATATTGTCCGAGGTGAGACCCTGGGCATCGTCGGTGAGTCCGGTTGCGGCAAATCGACGCTGGCGCGCGCCATGCTGAATTTGATCCCGGCCACCGCCGGCAGCATTGTGTGGCAGGGGCAGGAGATGCGCGGCGCCCATGCCGACGTCTGGCATACGCTGCGCAAAAGTGTGCAGATGATTTTTCAGGACCCACTGGCGTCGCTGAATCCGCGCATGACGGTGGGGCAGATCATTGCCGAGCCGCTACGCACCCATTTTCCCCTGATGGGCGGCAAAGAAGTCATGCAAAAAGTGCGCGCCATCATGGCGAATGTGGGCTTGACCGAACAGCAGATCAACCGCTATCCGCACGAGTTCTCGGGTGGGCAGTGCCAGCGCATCGGTATTGCCAGGGCTTTGGTGCTGGAACCCAAGCTGGTGATCTGCGATGAACCGGTCTCGGCGCTGGATGTCTCGATCCAGGCCCAGATCATCAACCTGCTGATGGAATTGCAGGCCCATATGGGCCTGGCGCTGGTCTTCATTGCCCACGATCTGGCGGTGGTGCGCCACATCAGCCAGCGCGTCATGGTGATGTACCTGGGACGAACCATGGAGCTCGCCAGCAAACAGGCTATTTACCAAAGCCCGAGCCACCCATATACCCAGGCTTTGCTCAGCGCCATTCCGTTGCCGGACCCCCGACGCGAGCGCAACAAGCCACTGCAGCTGTTACATGGCGATTTGCCCTCTCCAATCAACCCGCCTTCAGGTTGCCTGTTTCGAACCCGTTGCCCCAAGGCAATCGCAGGCTGCGCATCGCAAGAACCCGAACTGCATGTGCTAAACCCCGACACCCAGGTGGCCTGCAATCTGGTCTGAAGCAATTACAACGCCTGAGGGGCTGTCCGTTCGAGCGTCTTGATCGCCCCCGGTACCGATCTGCGGGCAAACAAGGTGTACATGGTGGGCACCACAAAGATCGTGAGCAAAGTACCCAGCGACATGCCACCAACGATCACCCAGCCGATCTGCATACGACTCTCGGCGCCAGCGCCGTGCGCCAGCGCCAGTGGAATCGCACCCAGCACCATGGCGCCAGTGGTCATGAGAATAGGGCGCAGGCGCTGCGCCGAAGCCTTGACCAGCGCTTGTGTCATTTCCATACCCTGCTCGCGCAACTGATTGGTGAATTCCACGATCAAAATGCCGTGTTTGGTGATCAACCCAACCAGCGTGATGAGTCCGATCTGCGAATACACATTGAGCGACCCACCCGACCATTTGAGCGCCAGCAACGCGCCTATCATCGACAGGGGAACCGAGAGCATGATGACCAGCGGATCGATGAAACTCTCGAACTGGGCCGACAACACCAGAAAAATAAACAGCAGGGAAAGACCAAACACTATCAGCAGTGATCCCTGCGAGTTCTTGAATTCACGCGAGGTGCCGTTAAGGTCGGTGCTGTATCCGGGCTTGAGCACCCTTGCCGCCGTGCCGTCGAGAAAATCCAGTGCCTGACCCAGCGAGTAATCGGTCGCCAGATTTGCCGTAATGGAGACTGATCGGCGCTGGCTGAAGTGGTTAAGTTCGCGCGGCGCCACCGATTCGCGCACTCTCACCAGCGACGCCAGCGGAATCATGGTTTCATTGCGGCCACGCACAAAAATCTTTTCCACGTCGTCCGGCGTTGCACGACCGCTCGCAGCGGTCTGGACGATCACATCGTACTGATCGCCATCACGTTTGTAGCGCGTCACTTGACGCCCCCCCAACATGGTTTCTATGGCGCGGGCAACGATGTCAACGCCGACACCCAGATCAGCCGCCTTTTCTCGATCCACCTCAATCTTGAGCTCCGGTTTATTCAAACGCAAGTCAATATCAACACTGACAATGCCCGGATTCCTGGCAATTTCATCAGTGAATTGACGCGTCACCGCCGACAGGTTCTGATAGCTGTCGGAGGTGACGATGACGAAGTTGACCGGGCGCTCCCGGAACCCCTGCCCGAGAGACGGCGGCGTAATCGGAAAAGCAGTAACGCCCGGCAGGGCAGCCAGCCTGGGCTGCAACTCCCGCGCCACATCGAGAACCGAACGCTCGCGCTGATCCCAATCAATGGCTCGAAAGAAAACATTGGCCTGTGACACGGTCGGGTTACCGGACGACACAAAAATGCGGTCAAATTCCTTGTAGGGTTTGCCAATTCGCTCGATGGCATCAACATAGCGGTTGGTATAGGCTAGTGTGGCACCGTCGGGCGCCGTCACCACGGCCAGTACCTGGCCACGATCTTCCAGTGGTGACAACTCGCGTTTCATGGTCGGCAACACCCAATAAATTGAAAGCGCACAAACCAGCATTACAGCGATGACGAGCCAGCGAGCATTGAAAATGATCCGTTTGAAAGCGTTGCCTGGCCCTTTTGTCATGTGTTGCCGGTCATAGCCGGTCGTAACCAGCCAGTTCAGCGCCACTTGATAGGCTGCGGTAATGGCATCAAGAATTCGCTCCATGCCCCGGTCAAACCAGTTCGGATTTGGATTGTGTTTGAGAAGCAACGAACACAACATGGGCGACAGCGTCAGTGCAATGAAACCCGACACCACCACGGCACCGGCCAAAGCCAGTGCAAATTCAATGAACAGGCGCCCGGTGCGCCCCGGGGTAAAGGCCAGTGGCGCGTAGACTGCGGCCAGCGTCATGGTCATGGCCACTACCGCAAACCCGACTTCCCGTACGCCTTTGATGGACGCCGAAAATGGATCCATTCCTTCTTCGATATGCCGAAAAATGTTTTCCAGCACCACGATAGCGTCGTCCACCACAAGGCCAATCGCCAGCACCAGTGCCAACAGGGTCAGCGTGTTGATGGTGAAGCCGGCCAGCGCCATCATCGAAAACGTGCCAATCAGGGCCACTGGAATAGTGACGATAGGAATGATCGAGGCCCGCACGGTCCGCAGGAAAACAAATATCACCAACGCCACCAGCAACACTGACTCCACAATGGTCCGGAACACGCCATTGATTGATTTTTCGATAAAAACCGAATTGTCGTTGGCGATATCAATGGAAATGCCGGGCGGCAAATCGGCCTGCAACTTCGGGATCATTTCCCGCACGCCCCGGCTCAAGTCCAGTGGGTTGGCAGTGGCTTGACGCAACACACCGGCAGTGACCGCCACCCGGCCATTCAGGCGCGAGCCGCTGCGCTCGTCGGCGGCGGCCTCCTCCACGCGCCCGACGTCACGAATACGCACCGGAAAACCGTTGGCATTCTTGACGACAATATCCAGGAATTGCGCAGGACGTTCCAGATTCGTCTGCGAAGTTACGCTGAACTCCCGCTGCGTGGACTCAATGCGTCCGGCCGGTACTTCCAGATTGCTGCGACGAATGGCGTCCTCCGCGTCCTGGATGGTCAGTTTGTAGGCGGCAAGCCGGTCCGGATCCAGCCAGACGCGCATGGCGTATTTGCGCTCACCAAATATCCTTACATCGGCCGCGCCGGTCACTGTCTGCAAACGTGGCTTGACGACTCGATTCACCAGATCATTGATTTGCAGACCGCTCAGGGTATCGCTGGTGAAGGCAAGCCAGATGACCGGAAAAGCATCTGCCTCTACCTTGGCAATCACTGGTTCATCAATCGCCTGAGGCAGGCGGTTGCGCACACGGGAAGTGCGATCCCGCACCTCGGCGGCGGCATTGTCAGCGTCTTTCTCCAACCGGAAGCGAACCGATATCTGTGTTTGTTCGGCGCGACTGATGGAGGTAATCACATCGACGGCATCAATTCCGGCTATGGAATCTTCCAGCGGCTTGGTCACCTGCGACTCCATCACTTCGGCTGAAGCTCCCGCGTACCTCACACTCACGGTAACCACCGGTTCATCAATTTTTGGATACTCTCGCACCGACAACTTGGTCAGGCTGACTGCCCCAACCAGCAACACCAGCAGCGCCAGCACAGTGGCAAATACGGGCCGGCGAATGGAGACTTCAGAGAGCTGCATCAGGGCATCCGTTCCAGACAGGGGTTCGAACCGGACAGCGCATTCGTTCGTTGCGCCGCAACGCTGGTCGCAACAGGCGGCGCAGAACCGGGCGCTGCCGTTGTCGACGCTGCGGGACGTACCAGATCCAGCACGTTGACCTCGGTGCCATCACGCAGCAGGCGCTGCTGGCCCGCCGTAACCACCGTATCCCCTTCGTTCAGCCCTTCCAGAATTTCGACCCGGCCAGGCCGCCGGATACCCACTTTGACTTCCACCCGCTCAGAGACGCTCGACCTCGGCGCTGACCCGGGTTTAAGACGTATGACATAGGCCTTGCCGGTTGCTGGCACGATGCTTTCTTCCGGTATGACTTTGGCTTTGTCCCGCTCGCCAAAAACAACCGTCACACGGGCAAACATGCCCGGTCGCAGTTGCAATTGCCGGTTGTCAATGCACCCCCGAACACCGACTGAACGGCCACTGGCGTCAATCAGAGGATCCACCGCCTGAATAAAGGCGACAAACTTCAACCCCGGCAGGGCGTCCAGATCAACGAGGACCGTCTGTCCCTTTTTGACCTTGCTCTGGAATCGCTCCGGCAGGCGAAAATCAACATAGACGGCATCAATATCCTCAATGTTCACAATATCGGCACCATCTTTAAGGTAATCGCCCACATTGACCGTCCGGATACCGGTCATACCGTCAAAAGGCGCCACCATTTTCAGACGCGCCGCAGTCGCCTGCGACAAGGCCAACCGGGCCTGTGCCACTTCAAGGCTGGCCGCGCTTTCTTCGACCGATCGTTGACTAATGAAGTTCTGTGCCACCAGATCCTTGTTTCGGACGTGATTGGCGATGGCGATGGACAACTCGGCCCGACTTTGCTGTACTTGTGCCAACGGCAGCTGGTCGTCCAGCTGAACCAGCAGTTGTCCTTTGTGAACGCGGTCACCGTCGCGAAAATTGAGTTGCGTAATGCGACCACTCACCTCGGGTCGCAACATTACCCCCTGGCGGGAACGCAGGCTGCCGACGGCCTGGGTATCGTCTACCAGTCTGGTTATTTCGACCCTGGCCACGTCCACCGCAGGCGGCTTGGCTGGCGCCGCCGGGCCCGACGCTGCGCCAGCCACCGGCGGCGCCTTTTGGTACCACCAGGCGACGCTGGAAACGGCTGCCATAGCCACTACCGCGACAAACGGATAAATTATTTTTTTTGCCATGGGCGTGATTTTCTCAAACATTGGGGCGAAAGAAACCGTGGTGCTGGCACTTGCCGGATCAGCGCTGTCGCAGCGCGGCTTCAACACCCCGGTTGGCCAGCATGTCGGCCTGCTCATTGCCCGGGTCACCGTTGTGGCCACGGACCCAGCGCCATTCAATCCGGTGTCCGGAAACACTGACCAACGCGTCCAGTCGCTGCCAGAGATCCACATTTTTCACCGGCTGCCCGGCCGCAGTTTTCCAGCCCCGGGCTTTCCATCCTGCGAGCCACTCGGTCATGCCTTTAAGTACATATTGGCTGTCGACATGCAAGAGGACATGGCAGGGGCGCTTCAGGGCTGACAGTGCCTCAATCACTGCCGTCATTTCCATCCGGTTGTTGGTCGTCCCCAACTCACCGCCAAATAGCTCTTTTTGCGAGTCGCTTGATTTCAGCAGCGCACCCCAGCCGCCCGGACCGGGATTGCCCTTGCACGCGCCATCGGTGTAAATGTCTATCGAGTTCAATCAGAATTCCCCTTCTTTGCGTCCTGCAAGACCGAAGACTCGGTCAATCTGGCGCCATTGGCCACAGAAACAGGAGCCGATCCAATCGCTCTGGAGGCCTTCCAGGCCGGGCTCAGCAGCGTCACGCCGTGGACCCGCTTGACCGCCACCAAAAAATACACCGCACCAAAAATCGGCCACCACCGCGCGCCGGCCCAGTCCATCCAGTCAAATCGCCGCAACCACCTCTCACTGGAGAGTGCCGGCTTGTAACAACCAAAACGTCCCACTTCCACTTCAAAACCCAGCAGCCGCAGCCAATCCCGCAATCGCCAATAGCCAATAAACTCCTCATGCGGCAGAAACTGGCGCCCGACACCCAGCC
Organism: uncultured beta proteobacterium; assembly: GCA_963750815.1. Lineage (GTDB taxonomy): Bacteria > Pseudomonadota > Gammaproteobacteria > Burkholderiales > Burkholderiaceae_C > Rhodoferax. Next base: position 1,268,892 of record CAVVRS010000002.1, on the reverse strand, counting down.
GGCGATACAGGTACGCGCGGTACTGGCGAAAGCCCCACAGTGAAACCGGGTTCATGCCAAAAATCACAACGCGTCCCTCAGGCACCAGAACGCGCTCAACCTCGCGTAACGTGGTGTGCGGGTCGCGTGCCAGCTCAAGCGTGTGCGGCAATAACACCAGGTCCAGACTGTTGGCCGGGAACGGGAGGGCTGAATAATCGGTCATGATGGTTGCCCCGCGAGCCGGTGCATCGGTCGCCAGCCAGCGATGCGGCATGCGGTTGGCCGCCAGACCGTCGAGCTCAGGCAATCCAAGTTGCAAGGCATGGAATCCAAAAATGTCGGCAACTGCCTGATCCAGCTGGGCGCGCTCCCACGCCAGCAGGTAACACCCGGGCGGTGTCGCAAACCAGTCATGCAAACCTATAATTTGATCGTTCATGAAGTTAATTCCACTACCCGCATTCACCGATAACTACATCTGGATGCTGCATGACGGGCAGCGAGCGCTGGTGGTTGATCCAGGTGACGCACAACCCGTGCTGGAGGCCCTGCAGCGTTCTTGCGTGCAACTGGAGGCCATTCTAGTCACGCACCACCACCCCGACCACACTGCGGGGGTGCAGGCGCTACGCGCGGCCACTGGGGCCCAGGTGTTTGGCCCGGCAAAGGAGTCGATGCCCGAGCCTCTGACCCGGCTGCTTGATGGCGACCTGTTGCCAGTCCTCGGACTGACTTTTCAGGTGATCGACGTCCCGGGCCACACGGCCGGACATATCGCTTATTACTGCGAGCGCACCGATACCGCCGCGGCGCCGCTATTGTTCTGTGGCGATACCTTGTTCAGCGCCGGTTGCGGACGTCTGTTTGAGGGTAGCCCGGCCCAGATGCTGGCGTCGCTTGACCGGCTGGCTGGGCTGCCGGACGCTACCCGTGTATGCTGTGCCCATGAGTACACCTTGGGCAACCTGAAATTTGCCGGTGCCGTGGAGCCGTCCAATGAAACATTGACGGCCTACACGGCAACCGCCCAGACGCTGCGTAAAAATCAGCAACCCACCCTGCCCTCGAGCATCCTGCTGGAGCGTCAGATCAATCCTTTTTTGCGTACCCGGCAGACGGCTGTCATCCAGTCCGTGCAGGCTTTTGACGCATCAGCCAGCGGCGAAGTCGGCATTTTCGCCGCACTTCGGCAATGGAAAAACCAATTCTGATGAAAATTATTTCGATCATTGGCCTGAGCAGCCTGTTGTGGCTGACAGGTTGCGCCAACACAGCCATCAACACGGCGCCACAGCCCGTCGCACCGGTTGCTCTGCCAGACGCCAGCCGCAGCGCACCAGACAGCGCGGCCGTGCCGGCGCACCAGCCCGTCATCCCCGGCGATCCGCTGCTGCCCATCGACGCGGCCAGTGCCACATCGAGCGCGGTCGCCGCGTTGGCGCCACCAGCCGATTTGTGGGAACGCATCCGGCGTGGCTTTGCCATGCCCAATCTGGAAAGTCAGCTGGTGCATGACCGCGAGCAGTGGTATGTCAACCGGCCCGACTACATGCTGCGCATGACGGAGCGCTCGCGCAAATACCTGTTTCACATTGTTGAGGAACTGGAACGACGCAACATGCCGACCGAACTGGCCTTGCTGCCGTTCATTGAGAGCGCCTTCAATCCGCAAGCCGTCTCCAGCGCCAAAGCGGCCGGCATGTGGCAATTCATGCCCGCCACCGGCAAACATTTCGAACTCAAGCAGAACGCTTTTCGCGATGACCGCCGTGACGTTCTGGCCTCGACCCGTGCAGCACTTGACTACCTGCAAAAACTCTACGGCATGTTTGGCGACTGGCAACTTGCGCTGGCGGCGTACAACTGGGGCGAAGGCAGCGTTGGCCGCGCCATTGCAAAGAACCAGCGGGCTGGTCTGGGCAGTGCATACACCGACCTCAATATGCCCATGGAGACGCGCTTTTACGTGCCCAAACTGCAGGCTGTAAAAAACATTGTGGCCAACCCGCAGGCGTTCGCTTCGAGCCTGCCTAACATCGAGAACCATCCATTCTTCCAGACTGTCGACATCAAACGTGATATCGACGTCGCACTGGCAGCCCGACTGGCCGAGGTGTCGCTGGACGACTTCAAGGCCCTTAACCCGTCAGCCAACCGCCCCGTCATCCTGGCCGCCGGCACGCCACAAATATTGCTGCCGTGGGACAACGCGGCCGTTTTTCAAAGCAACCTGGAAGCTTATGCGGGTGGTCGTCTGGCCAGCTGGACCGTCTGGCTGGCACCTGCCACCATGAAGCCGGCCGACGCCGCCAAGCGGGTCGGCATGACCGAGAGCGCGCTGCGCAGCGTCAACAACATTCCGCCCCGTGTCGTCATCAAGGCCGGCTCCAGCCTGCTGGTGCCGCGGGCAACCCACCTCGAAACCGATGTCGCCGTGCATCTGGCAGACAATGGCCAGCTTTCATTGAGCTCCGACGCGGCCACCCGGCGAACCAAGCGGGCGAGCGGCAAAAAGGCACTTCAGGGCAAGCCCAAAGGCCGGCACCGGGCCGCCAAAACCAGCGGCGCTGCCAAACGTTAGCACCCCCAGTTCAGGCCTTGAAGCGTTCCTTGGCCCGCTTTACAAACTCATTGGTATAGGTTTTTGAAAGCTCGACTTTGTCGACTTTGAACGTTGTGTCGAAACTGGCCAGCACCCGCGCGGCAGTACGTGATCCTTCGTCCGGCATCACACCGTCCGGAGAGATGGCCTCGCGCATTCTGCTGAACGCCTCCAGGTACAGGGCCCGGTCACCCAGCAGATAGGCCTCCGGCACCGTTTTGATGATGTCGCTCGGGCCGGCCGTCTGCAGCCATTTCAGGCTGCGCACCATGGCGCTGGTCAGGGCCTGCACCGTCCTCGGGGTTTTCTCGACAAACTCCAGCGGTGCGTACAGACAACCCGCCGGCATCGGTCCGCCAAAGACATCGGCCGCGCCCTTGAGCGTGCGGGTGTCGGCAATGATGCGGATCTCGCCTTTTTGTTCCAGCGTGGTCATGACCGGATCAACGTTGCTGATGGCGTCAATCTGGCCATTGCGCATGGCCGCTACGGCGCCGGCCGCCGTGCCAACGGCGACAAAACTCACCTCTGCGGCCTTCAGACCGGCGCGTGACAAAACAAGGCCGGCCACCAGCTGGCTCAGCGAGCCCGGCGTCGAAACGCCAATCTTCCTGCCTTTCAGGTCGGCAGCCGTCCGGTAATGCGGCAAGGTCCTGGGCGACACCCCCATGGCAATCGCCGGTGCCCGTCCCTGCAGCACAAAAGCCTGGAGCTTTTGCCCCCTGGCCTGCATTTTGACGGTGTCGTCATAAGCACCGGCAACCACATCCGCGCTACCGCTGGCCAGCGCCTGCAAAACACGCGCGCTGTCGGCGAACTCGCTGATTTCCACGTCCAGCCCTTCGGCCCTGAAATAGCCAAGCTGCGCGGCAATAGTCAAAGGCAGATGGCAAAAAGCCGACTTGCCCGCCAGCGCGATCAGTATCCTGGCCTTTTCAGGTTGCGGCTGGGCCCGCAGCGAAGCAGCCGCCGTCGCCATGGCCGACCAGGCCAGTCCTCTGGAAAAAGTGCGCCGATCAAGGCTCCAGCTGTTCATGTTTCTTTCAGGATGATTTTTGCGATTGAGCAGTCTGGAGAATAGCCAGACCGGCCCGATCCTGCATCGGGAACATCCCGAGCGGGTTTGTACTTAGCGCCGGTCAACCAGCGCGTGGGCAATGGTGCCCAGATCCACGTATTCCAGCTCGCTGCCGACCGGCACCCCGCGCGCCAGCCGGGTCAGCCGCAGGCCGTTGGTTTTCAAGCCCTCGCTGATCACGTGGGCGGTGACTTCGCCTTCTGCCGTGAAGTTGGTGGCCAGAATCACTTCCTGCACTATGCCGTCGCAGGCCCGGTCAAACAAGCCCTTGAGGCCAATATCGTGTGGACCAATGCCGTCGAGCGGACTGAGTTTGCCCATCAGCACAAAATACAGGCCCTGGTAGGCACCGGTGCGCTCCAGCGCCGACTGATCGGCGGGTGTCTCCACCACACACAGCTTGCTGGCATCACGCCGGGGGTCCAGGCAGGTGCTGCAAATGTCAGCCTGCGTGAAGGTGTGGCAGCGCCCGCAATGGCGCACGCTTTCAGCAGCGCCCTGCAAGGCGCGCGACAGGGCCAGCGCGCCCGGGCGGTCATGTTGCAGCAGGTGAAACGCCATGCGCGAGGCCGACTTCACCCCCACCCCCGGCAGGCGGCGCAGTGCCTGGATCAGGGCGTCAACGGAATTGGCGTTGGACATTCATCAAAATGGAAACTTCATGCCGCCCGGCAAGCCCGGCATGCCCGCCGTGATCTTGCCCATTTTTTCGGATGAGGTTTCCTCGGCCTTGCGCACCGCCGCATTGAAAGCCGCCGCCACCAGGTCTTCCAGCATGTCTTTGTCTTCAGCCAGCAGGCTGGGGTCAATGCTGATGCGCTTCACGTCGTGTTTGCAGGTCATGGTAACTTTGACCAGACCTGCCCCTGACTCACCGGTAACTTCGACAAAACCCAACTCGTCCTGGGCCTTCTTCATGTTGTCCTGCATCGCCTGGGCCTGCTTCATGAGTCCGGCGAGTTGTCCTTTGTTGAACATTTGATTTCCTTCGATGATGGTTTGAATGGGTAAGCGGCGAATCAGCCCGGCTTGATGCTGCCAGGCACGATTTTCGCCCCAAAGTCGCGCATCATGGTCTGCACCAGCGGATTGTCAAAAATGATTTTTTCAGCCGCCAGCTGGCGTTCTGCACTTTGCGCCGCATTGCGCCGGGCCGGGCTGTCGGTGACGCGCCCGACCTCGACGGCCAGCCGCACGTCATGACCGGCAGCCTGCAGCGCGCTGGCCAGCCGGTCGCGGCTGCCCGGCTGGTTGAGCGACTCACGTTCCACCCGCAGCAGCCACTCGTCGGTGTCGCGCGCCACCAGCTGCGACTGCAGCGCCAGCTCGCGCACCATGGCGGTGATGGCGTCAGCGGCAATGAGCGCCTGCACTGCCGCGTGCCAGAACTCACCCTCGGGCGTAGGCAGCAACTGCGCGGCAGCGGCCTGGCCGGCCGCTGCCTCGGTTCGTGAGTCGGCCTGTACTCGCACCGGGATTGCTACAATTTTTGTAGCTGTCTGCGCATGTTCAACGGGGGATGGAGACCTATTTGATTCAAAAACAGGGGGTTTTGGCGTGGCTGCGGCCATGCTGACCACGGGAAGCTGCTGACCCGGCGGCGTTCCCGCCGGCAAGCGGGTACTGTCACTCAGAGTTTTTTTTTCAGCCAGCGGCCGCTGGCCAGCCGGCGGCTTGAAGGCCAGCAAACGCAGCAACACCATGGTCAGCGCGGCATACTCGTCTGGCGCCAGCCCCAGATCGGAACGCCCATGCAGGCAAATGCTGTAAAGCAGTTGCGTTTCGTCAGCCGGCATCAGCGCCGCCAATCGGGCCAGGTCAACCGCCTCAGGGTCGGTCTCATCGGCTGCAGCGCCGGCGCCAGACAGCGCCTGCAAGACGGCCATGCGCTGCAGTACCGAACTCATTTCTTCCAGCGTCGAGGCCGCGCTCAAGCCATTCAGACGCAAGGTCTCAGAGGTTTCAACCACGGTTTTGCCGTCGCCACTGGCCAGCGCCTCGATCAGCCGGAACACGTAGGAACGATCGACACTGCCCAGCATCAGACGCACGCTGGCCTCGGTCAGTTGACCCGCGCCAAAGGCGATCGCCTGGTCGGTCAGGCTCAGGGCGTCGCGCATGGAGCCGCGGGCGGCGCGCGCCAGCAGGCGCAGTGCCTGTGCCTCGGCCACCACGTTCTCGGTTCGCAAAACCGTTTGCAGGTGTTCGCCGATGGTTTCGGGCGCCATCGGACGCAAATTGAATTGCAGGCAGCGTGACAGCACCGTTACCGGCACCTTCTGCGGGTCGGTGGTGGCCAGCACAAACTTCAAATACGCGGGTGGCTCTTCGAGTGTCTTCAGCATGGCATTGAAGGCATGGCCGGTGAGCATGTGCACCTCGTCAATCATGAACACCTTGAAGCGCCCCTGCACCGGTTTGTAGACCGCCTGCTCAAGCAGCGCCTGCACCTCGTCGACGCCCCGGTTCGAGGCGGCATCAAGCTCGGTATAGTCAACAAAGCGGCCGGCATCAATGTCGCTACAGGCCTGACAGACACCACACGGTGTGGCGGTGATGCCACCATTGCCGTCGGCCCCCTGGCAATTGAGCGACTTGGCCAGAATACGCGCAATTGTGGTTTTGCCAACGCCGCGGGTGCCGGTAAACAGGTAGGCGTGGTGCAGGCGCTGGCTGGTCAGCGCGTTGGAAAGCGCCTGCACCACGTGGTCCTGCCCGACCATCTCCGAAAAGTTGCGGGGACGGTACTTGCGGGCGAGCACGAGGTAGGACATGCTTTGATTCTAAAGGGCAGTGCGCCCCGCCCCGGCTGCCCTTACAATAGAAAGCGACGGGCCTTCCCGCATGGTGAAGCGGCCAACCGGGTCAGGTGGGGAACCAAGCAGCCCTAACTGTGGAGCCAGTGCCGGGGTCAAGGCTCGTCAACCCCAACAAGGAATTTATTGTGTCTGAACTCGTGTCCTACCAGCTCGATGATGGCGTTGCCACGCTGACCCTGTGCCACGGCAAGGTCAATGCCATTTCACCCGATGTCATCGCCAGCTTCCATCACGCCCTCGACCGCGCCGTGCAGGACAAGGCCGTCGTCATCATCACCGGCCAGCCCGGCATTCTGTCGGGTGGCTACGACCTCAAGGTCATGACCTCGTCGCCGCAAAATGCCATCGCACTGGTCAGCGCCGGCAGCGAACTGGCGCGGCGCCTGCTGGCGCACCCGTATCCGCTGATTGTGGCCTGCCCCGGCCACGCCGTGGCCAAGGGCGCGTTCATCCTGCTGTCGGCTGATTACCGTGTCGGTGTCGAAGGACCGTTCACGATTGGCCTCAATGAGGTCAGGATCGGCATGACGATGCACCACGTGGGCATCGAAATGGCGCGCGACCGGCTGCGCAAGTCAGCCTTCCAGCGCGCCGTGATCAATGCCGAAATGTTCAACCCGCAAACCGCTCTGGAGGCTGGTTTTCTCGATGCTGTGGTGGCGGCAGAAGAACTGATGAACGCCGCCCATGCAATGGCGCAACAGTTGAAAGGCCTCAACATGCAAGCCCATGGCAAAACCAAACTGAAGGTGCGCAAACAGCTGCTCGAGACTCTCGACCGGGCCATCGAGCTGGACAAGACCTCCGGGCTGTCCTGAACGCGCCCTAGAACAGGCCCGATATCTTGCCGTTGTCGTCGATGTCAATGCGCATCGATGCCGGTTCTTTGGGCAACCCTGGCATGGTCATGATGTCGCCACAAATCATCACCACAAACTCGGCCCCGGCGGCCAGCCGTACTTCGCGAATATTCACCATGTGACCCGAGGGCGCGCCGCGCAGCAGCGGGTCGGTCGAGAACGAGTACTGTGTTTTGGCGACACACACCGGGTAGTGGCCAAAGCCCTCCTGCTGCAGTTTGGCGATTTTGGCGCGCACCTTGGAATCGGCCGAAATGCCGGCCGCGCCATAAATTTTGGTGGCAATGGCTTTCATCTTGTCCCACAGGCTGTCTTCGTCCTGATAGATGTAACGCATGCTGGCGGTACCCGACTCGGCCAGCTTCACCACCGCATGCGCCAGTTCCTGCGCACCGGCCGAGCCCTCGGCCCAGTGCCGCGACACCACCACCGGCACCCCCTGGCGATCCATGTGACGGCGCAGCAGTGCCACTTCAGCGTCGGTGTCGGCCGTAAAGTGATTGAGCGCCACCACGCAGGGCAGGCCGTGGCGTTGACGGATGTTCTCCACATGGCGCTCCAGATTGGGCAGGCCTTTTTCGACCGCCTCCAGATTGGGCGTACTGAGGTCTTTGGCGTCCACACCGCCGTGGTGCTTGAGTGCGCGCAGCGTCACCACGATTACCGCCACGTCGGGTCGCAAGCCCGACTTGCGGCATTTGATGTCGATGAATTTTTCAGCTCCCAGGTCGGCACCAAAGCCGGCCTCGGTTACCACGTAGTCACCCAGCTTGAGCGCCGCTCGCGTTGCTGTGACGGAATTGCAGCCATGGGCAATATTGGCAAACGGACCGCCGTGAATGATGGCCGGGTTGTTCTCCAGCGTCTGCACCAGATTGGGCTTGATCGCGTCCTTGAGCAGGGCCGCCATGGCGCCCTGCGCCTGCAGGTCGCTGGCGCGGATCGGGCTCTGGTCACGCGTGTAGCCGACAATGATGTTGCCGAGCCGCGTTTTCAGGTCGCGGCGCGAGGTGGCCAGGCAGAAAATGGCCATCACCTCCGACGCCACCACGATGTCAAAGCCGTCTTCGCGCGGAAAACCATTGCCCGAACCGCCCAGTGAAATCACCGTCGAGCGCAGGGCCCGGTCGTTCATGTCCATGACACGGCGCCAGACCACCCGGCGAAAGTCAAAGCGCAGCGAGTTGCCGTGGTGAATATGGTTGTCAATCAGTGCCGCCAGCAAATTGTGCGCCAGCGCAATGGCGTTGAAGTCACCGGTGAAATGCAGGTTGATGTCTTCCATCGGCACCACCTGCGCATAGCCACCGCCGGCGGCGCCACCCTTCATGCCAAACACCGGCCCCAGCGACGGTTCGCGCAGCGCTATCACGCAACGCTTGCCAATCCGGTTCAGGGCATCGCCCAGCCCGACGGTCGTGGTGGTTTTGCCCTCGCCCGCCGGCGTTGGGCTGATGGCCGTCACCAGTACCAGCTTGCCGTTGGGGCCGGTCTGCTGGTCCAGCCAGACCAGGTCAATCTTGGCCTTGTAATGCCCATACGGCTCCAGCGCGTGCGCCGGAATACCGAGCCGCTCCTGCGCCAGTTGCAACACCGGAACAAGCGTTGCCGCCTGCGCAATTTCAATATCAGACAAAGTCACGTTGACTCCCTTGGTGGGTCACCGGCAGGGTCAACGCCCTCATGGCCAGCGCCTGCTGGAGCAGGCGCACCGGCGCCCTGGCGGTGCGCACACTATAGCTTCAAAACCTGCGGCGCCCTCAATTGTTGGGCAGCGGCCGCGTACACAGGGAGTTGCCAGTAAAATCGACGCCCTCTGAAGCCGTGTTCCTCCTCCCCGATTGCTGGATTTTAATTTTGTCCTTTCTCACCGAAACCCGCCGCCGCCGCACTTTTGCCATCATCTCCCACCCCGACGCGGGCAAGACCACGCTCACTGAAAAGCTGTTGCTGTTCTCCGGTGCGATCCAGATTGCCGGCTCGGTCAAGGCGCGCAAGGCGACGCGCCACGCCACTTCCGACTGGATGGAAATCGAGAAGCAGCGCGGCATCTCGGTGGCCTCCAGCGTGATGCAGATGGCGTATCGCGAGCATGTCATCAACCTGCTCGACACACCCGGCCACAAGGACTTCTCGGAAGACACCTACCGCGTACTGACGGCGGTCGACTCGGCGCTGATGGTGATTGACGCCGCCAACGGCGTCGAGGCGCAAACACGGCGCCTGATCGAGGTCTGCCGCCAGCGCGACACGCCCATCATCACTTTTGTCAACAAGATGGACCGCGAGGTGCGCGAGCCGCTGGACATCCTGGACGAAATCGAGCGCGAGCTGGGCATGCCGTGCGTGCCCATGACCTGGCCAGTGGGCCAGGGCAAGACCTTTGGCGGCATCATCAATTTGCGCAGCAAAGCCATGACAGTGTTTGAATCCGGCAGCGAGCGTCTGCCGCAAGACTTTGACACCGTGCCTCTGAGCGAGCCCGGCACCTTGCAGCAGCGCTTTGGCCACGAGTGGAGCAGTGCCATGGAGAGCATGGAGCTGGCCACTGGCGCCTCACCCAGCTGGGACCACGCGGCGTTTCTGGCGGGCCGCCAGACGCCGGTGTTTTTTGGCTCGGGCGTCAACAACTTTGGCGTCATGGAGGTGCTCGACGCGCTGGTTGACCTGGCACCCTCGCCGCAACCACGCACCAGTTCGCTGCTGGTCAACCGGCAACCGGTCGTCACGGTGGTGCAGCCCGATGACGAGGCCTTCTCGGGTGTCGTGTTCAAGGTGCAGGCGAATATGGACGCCAACCACCGCGACCGCATTGCCTTTGTCCGCATGGCCTCGGGCAAGTACACACCGGGCATGAAGCTCAAAGTGATGCGCAGCGCCAAAGAGCTGCGCCCCACGAGTGTTGTGACCTTCATGAGCCAGCGCCGTGAGGCGGTCAGTGAAGCCTACGCCGGTGACATTGTTGGCTTTACCACGCACGGCGGCGTGCAGCTGGGCGACACCATTACCGACGGTTCGGTCAACCTGCAGTTCACCGGCCTGCCGTTCTTCGCGCCCGAACTCTTCATGACCGTGGTGCTGCGCAATCCGCTGCGCACCAAGCAGTTGCAGCAAGGCCTGGCGCAGCTCGGTGAAGAAGGTGCCATCCAGGTGTTCCGGCCCGAAATTGGCGGCAATATGCTGCTCGGTGCCGTCGGCCAGTTGCAGTTTGAAGTGGTGCAGCACCGCCTCAAGGGCGAGTACGACGCCGACATCCGGCTCGAGGGCAGCCAGTACACCGGTGCCCGCTGGATCACGGCCGACAGCGCCGCCGAGCTGAAGACTTTTTGTGACGCCTACCCGCTGCGCATGGCGCGTGACGCCGCCAACACACTGGCCTATCTGTGCACCTCGCCCTACGACGTGCGGCTGGCGCAGGAACGTTTTCCGAAGATCCACTTCCACCCGCTGCGCGAACATGCCGGGCTGGCGTTGCAATCGGCGGCTTCGTAGCGGCTCCAAATTGCTATATTATCTATAGCTGTCTACGCATACCACACGGTGCCTACAGGCCTGAAACACATAAAAAATGGTGATATTGCAGCAATTTCCACAACCGGTGGCCGCTGCCATCCACACGGTCTTCAGCGACATTGACGACACGCTGACCACCGACGGCCAGCTCACGGTACCGGCGTATGCGGCGCTGGACGACTTGCGCTGCGCCGGGTTGCGCGTCATCCTCATCACCGGCCGCCCGGCCGGCTGGTGCGACCAGATCGCCCGCTTGTGGCCGGTCGACGCCGTCATCGGTGAAAATGGCGCCTGCTACTACTGGCACGACAGGGCCGCGCGCAAGCTGCGCTGCCGCCACCTGCTCGATGACCCGGCACGCGCTGCCAACAGCGCCAGAATGGCCGCCGTGCGTGACACCATTCTGCGTGAGGTGCCCGGCTGCGCTGTGGCGTCTGACCAGTTCTGCCGCCTGTACGATCTGGCCATTGATTTCTGCGAAGATGTGCGCGCCCTGCCCGCCTCTAGCGTGGATCGCATCGTCGCCTTGATGGAAGCGGCCGGCATGACGGCCAGGGTCAGCTCGATCCACGTCAACGGCTGGTTTGGCGCATACGACAAGCTCGGCATGGCCCATCTGCTGATGCGTGAACGCTATGGCCTGGTGCTGTCGGCCGAGCGCGAGCGCTGCCTGTTTGTGGGCGACTCACCGAACGACGCGCCCCTGTTCGCCTACCTGCCGCACGCCGTCGGCGTGGCCAACGTGGCCGACTTCGCCAGCCGTATGAGCGCGCTGCCGGCCTACATTACGCCGTCGCGCGGCGGCGCCGGGTTTGTCGAGCTGGCGCAGGCCTTGCTTGCGGCCCGGCTTTAGAGAACTTGGTCAGACAGACTTTTTGCCCTGGCCCAACACGAGGGAGAGAAACCATGTTTTTTGCCACTGACCTGTCAACCATCGCCCACGGCATCCAGCTCGCCGTGGCACCGGTATTTCTGCTGACGGCGGTGTCGGCCATGATAGGTACCGTGGCCGGCCGGCTCGGGCGCATCATCGACCGTGCCCGCAAGGTTGAAGAGCGCATTGAGGCGGCCCCCGGCTCCGACCCGATGACGCCGGCCTATACCGAACTGGCCGGTTTGCGCCAGCGCGGCCGGCTGGTAAACCTCTGCATTGCCCTGCTCACCTTGTGCGCCATCCTGATCGGGCTGACCATCGTGGCGCTGTTTCTGGGTGAAACCACCGAGCTGCAGATCTTCCGGCTGGCAACAACCTTCTTCCTGGCCGGCGTGGTCTGCTTTTTGCTGGCGCTGCTGTGCTTCCTGACCGAGACGCTGCTGGCCACGCGCATCCTCAAGTTTGCCCGGCCCAAAAGCAACTGAGCTGACGTTGCGCCGGCCCGCCGGCGGCTTTATTGCGCCCGGGCCAGGCCGAGTTTCTCCACCAGCGCTTTTTCCCGGGCGAAGGTTTCGGCCGCAAACCGGCTGTAGCCCGCCGTACTCATATACATGGGCACCATGTCGTAGCGCGCCAGCGCGGTTTTGTAGCTGTCCTGCTCCATCGCCTGCTTGAAGGCGTCGTGCAGGCGCTTGACCACGGCGGGCGGTGTGCCGCGCGGCGCACCAATGCCAAACGGCGAGTTCTGCACCAGGTCCAGGCCGAGCTCCTTGAGCGTCGGCGCATCGGGGAACTTGGCCAGGCGCTCGGCACCCCAGGTGTTGAGCACGCGCAGCTTGCCCGACTCCACCAGAGGCGCAAAGCCGGTGGAGTCGGCCGCCGCCATGATGTGGCCGCCCATCACCGCCTGCATCAGGTCGGCACTGCCTTTGTAAGGCACGTGCAGCAACTCCAGACCCAGCTTCTGGGCAATCAGCTCCATCGTCAGGTGCGGGCTGGTCAAGGTGCCGGTGGAACCAAAGCTCAGCTTGCCGGGGTTGGCCTTGGCCCAGCCAACAAAATGCGTCCAGCTCTTGAGCGGCGAGTCGCTTGGCACCACCAGACCGAACGCGTAACCGGTCACATTGAGAACGTAGCTGATGTCCTTCACCGGGTCCCAGTTGATTTTGGTGGTGTAGGGCAGGCGAAACACGCCCAGCGGTATTTGCGCCAGCGTGTAGCCATCGGCCGCCGAGGTTTGCAGCGTCTGAGCCGGCAAGGTCCCGCCAGCGCCAGGCTTGTTCTCGACAATCACCGGCTGGCCGAGGATTTTGGAGGCAGCGTCGGCCAGCGAGCGCATGGTGATGTCGGTCGGCCCGCCGGCCGGAAAGGCAATAATGAGCTTGACCGGCTTGAGCGGAAAGGTTTGCGCGCGGGCAGTCAGCACCGGCGCCAGCGTGGCGGCGGCGGCGAGTTGAACGAGGTGGCGGCGTTGCATCGATGTTGCTCCTGAATTGATAGCTGTTCACGCCTATTAGACGGTCATCAACGGCCAAATACAAGGGCAAAAACCCTTTACGCTGTCACCCCCGGCACAGCCTGGCGTGTTCGGCGGGTCTAAGCGGCGTGTTGGGCAAAGCCGTCCAGCACATTGACCGCGTTGACCCCCACTGCCGCCACGGCGTAGCCGCCCTCAAAGACAAACACCGTGGGCAGCCCGGCCGCTGCCAGATCGGCACCTACCTGCAGATAGTCGGCACTTTGCAGCGTGAAGCCGGCCACCGGATCGCCATCAAACGTATCCAGCCCGAGCGACACCACCAGCGCATCGGCACCAAAGCGGGCAATGCCCTGCAAAGCCTGCCCGAGCGCGGCGCGCCAGACCGCAAAACCGGTACCACGCGGCAACGGCAGGTTGTGGTTGAAGCCCAGCCCGGCAGCGCCACCCCGCTCGTCGGCGTAACCCAGGTAGAACGGGTACTCGGTGTGCGGGTCGCCGTGGAGGCTGGTAACGAGCACGTCGGCCCGCTCGTAAAAAATGGACTGGGTACCGTTGCCGTGGTGGTAGTCAATGTCGAGAATGGCAACGCGCGCCAGCCCGCTGTCACGCAAATGCTGGGCCGCCAGCGCCGCGTTGTTCAGGAAGCAGTAGCCACCAAAAAAATCAGCGCCGGCATGGTGCCCCGGTGGCCGTGTCAGTGCAAAAGCAGCGCGGGCACCCCCCGCCAGTTGCTGCGCCGCGCTCAGCGCGCAGTCAGCGCCGGCCCGTGCCGCAGCCCAGGTGCCTGCCATCAGTGGCGTGCCGGCGTCAAACGAAAACATACCCATGCGCGCCGAAAAATTGGCCGGCAGTATGTCACAGCGAAAGGTGCGCACCGGCCAGAGCGAGGGCAAGGCATCACGCGCCGCGTTGGCCGGGTCCAGCGCCACCCATTCGTCCCAGGCGTGCGCCAGAAAGTCGAGGTAGCGTGGCGTGTGAATGCGGGCCAACACGCTGTCGTCAAAAGGCAGTGGCAGCTCGATGCGGCCAAACTTTCGCGCCCGCAGCTCGGCCAGTACATGGTCGGCGCGGGCCGGCACCTCAAAGCAGGGCACCAGCTCGCCACGGAACATTTCAAGCTTGCCCTGGTGCAGGGCGTGCCGGTGGTTGTAGAAGGTGATCATGCCAAATTCTATACAAAATCAGGCCATGGAGCCCGTCTGGCATGCGCAGGCAGCTACTATTTTTATAGCAAATCAAACACCTGAAAGCGACACTGAACGCTAGCGCGCCAGCACCGCCGCCAGCGCCGCACCGGTATGCGTGCCCAGCGTGACCACGCCTTCGGGCGTTGCCGCCGCCACTACGCGGCCACCGGCCTGGCCACCCTCGGGGCCAAGGTCGATGACCCAGTCGGCCTCGGCAATCACATCCAGGTCATGCTCTATCACCACCACGCTGTGGCCGCCATCGACCAGCCGGTGCAACACCTTGATCAGCTTCTCGACATCGGCCATGTGCAGGCCCACCGTGGGTTCATCCAGCACATACAAGGTGTGCGGCGCTTTTTGACCGCGGCGTGTGATGTCATCACGCACCTTGCTGAGCTCGGTCACCAGCTTGATGCGCTGCGCCTCGCCGCCGCTGAGCGTGGGCGAGGGTTGCCCCAGGGTGAGGTAACCCAGGCCGACGTCCTTGAGCAGTTGCACCGGGTGGCTGATGTTGGGCATGGCGGCAAAAAACTCCACCGCTTCGTCGACTTCCATCTGCAGCACGTCACCAATGTTCTTGCCGCGCCAGGTGACGGCCAGCGTCTCGGGGTTGAAGCGCGCGCCCTTGCAGGTTTCGCACAGCACCTTCACATCCGGCAGAAAGCTCATGGCGATGGTGCGAATGCCCTGCCCTTCACAACCGGCGCAGCGGCCCTCGCCGGTGTTGAAGCTGAAGCGGTTGGCCGCATAGCCGCGCGCCTTGGCCTCCAGCGTGTCGGCAAAAAGCTTGCGGATGATGTCCCAGAAACCAATGTAAGTAGCCGGGCAGCTGCGCGGGGTCTTGCCGATGGGCGTCTGGTCAACTTCCAGCACCCGGTCCACCACTTCGAAACCGGTGACGCCGGCACAACCGGTCCAGGCAATTTGCTCACCCGCGGCGAGTGCGTCGCGACCGGCTTTGGTGCTGCGCTTTTGCACCGCGGTGTGCACGTTGGCCAGCAGCACATCGCGCGCCAGCGTCGATTTGCCGGAACCGCTGACACCGGTAACAGCGACCAGGCGGCTCAAGGGCAACAGGGCCGTGACGTTTTGCAGGTTGTGCAGGGTGGCGCCGGTAACGCGCAGCCAGGGCTGGCCAGCGGTCACCGCCCGTCTGGCCTGCAGCGGGTGCTTCATGGCATGCAGCAGATAGCGGCCGGTTTGCGAGTCGCCCGCGCTGACGATGTCGGCCACACTGCCTTGGGCCACCAGCCGGCCACCGCGTTTGCCGGCGCTGGGGCCGATGTCGATGATGTGCTCGGCGTGGCGAATGGTGTCCTCGTCGTGCTCCACCACCACCAGCGTGTTGCCCTTGTCGCTCAAGGATTGCAGCGCGCCCAGCAGGATCTGGTTGTCGCGCGCGTGCAGGCCGATGGTGGGCTCATCGAGCACGTAGCAGACGCCTTGCAGGTTGCTGCCGAGTTGCGCCGCCAGCCGGATGCGCTGCGCCTCGCCACCGCTGAGCGTGGGCGCGCCGCGGTCGAGCGTGAGATAGCCCAGGCCGACCTGCTCCAGAAATTCGAGGCGGCTCCTGATCTCGGGCAGCAGGTCGCGCGCAATGTCGGTCTCGCGCTGGCTCATTTTGCCGGCCACCTGCAGCTGGGCGATCCAGTGTCGGATGTCGGTCACACTCAGGCGGGCCAGTTCGGTGATGCCGACACCCCTGAATTTGACGGCACGGGCCGTGGCATTGAGGCGGGTGCCGTGGCAGCCCGGGCAGGCGGCGTCGGGCAGGCCTTCTACCTCCGGCTCGGCAAAGGTCTGCTCGCGACCCTTGTTGTCGTCGTCACGCACCGAATCATCAAACACTTTGCGCTGCTCTTTGGTCAGCTTGACACCGGTGCCGACGCAGTCCGGGCACCAGCCATGCTTGCTGTTGTAAGAGAACAGTCGCGGGTCCAGCTCGGCATAGCTGGTGCTGCACAGCGGGCAGGCGCGCCGCGTAGAAAACACCTCCAGCGTGCCAATGGCGGCTGTCGGCTGGCCCGACGACATGGCCGCGCGCAAGCCGGTCAGGTGGCTCAGCACATGCAGCACGCCTTTGCCGTGCGTGAGGGCCAGTGCCAGCGCTTCGCGCAAGGCTGTCTCTTGCTGCGGCAGCACATCGAGACTGGCCACCGGCAGCTCGATGGTGTGCTCCTTGAAGCGGTCGATGCGCGGGAAACCGGTGGTCGGCAAAAAGTTGCCATCGACCCGCAGGTGCGTAAAGCCGCGCGGCCTGGCCCAATCGGCCAGCTCGGTGTAGACGCCCTTGCGGCCCAACACCAGGGGTGCGAGCAAGCCAATGTGCTGGCCGCGAAAGTTCTTCAGCAGTTGCGCGGCAATGCTTTCTGGCGTTTGCGGCGCCACCGCAACGCCGTCATGCACGCAATGCTGGGTGCCCAGCTTGACATACAACAAGCGCAAAAAGTGCCAGACCTCGGTGGTGGTGCCGACCGTGGATTTGCGGCCACCACGCGACAGCCGCTGCTCGATGGCCACCGTGGGTGGAATGCCATAGACGGCGTCCACTTCCGGCCGGCCAGCGGGCTGCACGATGGAGCGGGCGTAAGCGTTGAGCGACTCCAGGTAGCGGCGCTGGCCTTCGTTGAACAGAATATCAAACGCCAGTGTCGACTTGCCGGAGCCCGAGACGCCGGTGATGACACTGAACTTGCCACGCGGGATGTTGACGCTCAAGCTCTTGAGGTTGTGCTCGCGGGCGTTGATGATCTGGATGCAATTGTCCGGCTCGCCATGAGCTGCCAGTGCGCCGCCCGCCCGGATCGGGCGCCGGGCGCCGGGCGGCAACGGGACCAGCCCGAGCGGCGCCCTCTCCTGTACCAGCGGCAGGCCCTGTCCCAGCGTGTTGTCATAGTCGCGCAGCGCTTTGCCGGTATGCGAGCCAGGGTGCTGGCGTACGTCTTCGGGGGTACCGCAAGCCACCACCTGCCCGCCCGCCTCACCGCCCTCGGGACCGAGGTCAATCAGCCAGTCACTGGCTCGAATCACATCCAGGTTGTGCTCAATCACGATCAGCGAATGGCCGGCATCCTGCAGCTTGCGCATGGCACGCATGAGTTTGGCAATATCGTCAAAATGCAGGCCGGTAGTCGGCTCGTCAAACATGAACAGCGTGCCACGTCGGGCTGTCATCTGGCGGCTGGCGCTGGCACTTTTGGCGGCTTCAGCGAGAAACCCGGCGAGCTTGAGGCGCTGCGCCTCGCCACCCGACAGCGTAGGCACCGGCTGGCCCAGTTTGACGTACTCGAGGCCGACGTCAATGATCGGTTGCAGGGCACGGATGACGTCACGGTCCGCAGCGAACAGCTGGCAGGCCTGGCTCACCGTCAGGTTCAGCACGTCAGCCACATTGAGCGCACGAAAATTCGGCCCTGGGGCGGTTTTTCGCTCTACGCAGACTTCCAGAATCTCGGCGCGGAATCGCTTGCCGTCGCAATCCGGGCAACGCAGGTAAACGTCGCTCAGGAACTGCATCTCGACATGTTCATACCCCGAGCCACCGCAGGTCGCGCAACGTCCGTCGCCACTGTTGAAGCTGAATTTGGACGCCGTGTAGCTGCGCTGGCGCGCCAGCGGTGCGTTGGCGAAGATTTCCCGGATCGCATCCCACGCGCCGACGTAACTAGCCGGGTTGGAGCGTGCTGTCTTGCCAATGGCCGACTGGTCAACAAACACGACATCGCTGAGTTGCTCGGCGCCCAGCAGGCGCTCATGGGCACCCGGCGCTTCGGTTGCTTTGCCAAAGTGGCGCAGCAGTGCCGGGGCCAGCACGTCCTGGATCAGGGTCGACTTGCCGGAACCGCTGACGCCGGTGACGCAGACCAGGCGTTGCAGCGGGAATTCGACGCTGACGTGCTTCAGGTTGTGCTCGCGCGCGCCTTCCAGAATGAGGCGCGGTGTATTCTGCTCAACCAGCCTTTTGAAACCCATGCCGACGTGCTTGCGCCCGCCCAGGTAGGCGCCGGTCAGGGTATCTGCATTGCGCAACTCGGCGGTACTGCCGTCAAACACAATTTGTCCGCCCCGCTCGCCCGGGCCGGGGCCCATGTCGATCATGCGGTCCGCCGCCAGCATCACCGCCGGGTCGTGCTCGACCACGACCAGCGTGTTGCCGGCGTCACGCAGGCGCTGCATGGCCAGGATGATGCGATGCATGTCACGCGGGTGCAGCCCGATGCTGGGTTCATCAAGTACAAACAAGGTGTTGACCAGCGACGTGCCCAGCGCCGTGGTCAGGTTGATGCGCTGTACCTCGCCGCCCGACAGGGTTCGGCTTTGCCGGTCCAACGTCAGGTAGCCAATCCCGACATCACACAGGTACTTGAGGCGGGTGCCGATTTCTTCGAACAGGAGTTTCAGGGCCTGCGATTCACCGGTGCCGACCGGGCCAGTCGCAGCCAGCGCTTCGACCTGGCTCAGGACCGGCAGCACCGGACGGGCAGCCACGCTGTCAAAAAACCGCCGCAGCCGCTCCAGCGGCAACAGCATCAAATCATGCAGACACAAACCCGGCAGCGCTTCAAGCTGATCGCGGGTCCACTTGACACCGACCGGCATAAAGCGCTGGCCCGGTGCCAGCACGGCATCGGCGGCGTGCTTGCTGCCAATGCGCCACAACAGACTTTCCTGCTTGAGCCTGGCGCCACCGCAGACGCCGCACGGCGTGTAGCTGCGGTACTTGGACAGCAGCACCCGAATGTGCATTTTGTAGGCCTTGGTCTCCAGGTATTCAAAGAAGCGCTTGATACCGAACCAGTGCTGGTTCCATTTGCCGTTCCAGTTGGGCGAGCCGTTGACCACCCAATGCTGTTGCGCCGGCGTGAGCTTGTACCAGGGCGTGTCGCGTGGAATGCCGGCTGCCTCGGCGTGGCGCATCAGGTCGTCCTGGCACTCTGCCCAAGCCGGCGTCTGCATCGGTTTGACGGCCCCGGCACGCAGTGTCAATTTTTCGTTGGGAATCACCAGGCCATAGTCAACGCCGATGACGCGACCAAAGCCGCGGCAGGTCTGGCAGGCGCCAACGGCCGAATTAAATGAAAACGCCGAGGCGATCGGATCGGCATAACGGACGTCGCTTTCCGGGCAATGCAGACCGGTGGAGAATTTCCAGACAGCCGTTGGCGCTCGCGGCGAGCCGGTCGCAACGCCTGCGGCCAGCCCGGGCTGAACCGGCGAATCGACCACGTACACCGCCATGCGGCCACTGCCATGTTTCAGGGCAACTTCGATTGCCTCCAGCGCACGCGCGCGCTCGACGCCATGCAGCCGAAAGCGGTTGGCCACCACATCGAGCACCAGTCTGGCACCGGTTGCGGCTCCGGCGCTTGCCACCTCGCGTTGCGCCTGCACCTTGGTGAATCCACTCATGGACAGCCATTGCTCAACCTGTTCCGGCGCCGTGTTGCCGGGCAACTCAACCGGAAAGGTGATGGCCAGTCTGGGATCATCCGGCCCGACAAGCTCCAGCAGGCGGGCATGGATGGTCTCTGCCGAATCATGCTGGACAATGTGGGCAGTCTCGCGGTCAAACAACTGAGCAGCCCGGGAAAACAGCAGTTTCAGGTGATCATTGATTTCGGTCATCGTGCCGACCGTCGAGCGCGATGACCGCACCGAGTTGGTCTGGTCAATCGCGATGGCCGGCGGCACGCCTTCCACCTTGTCAACGGCGGGCTTGTCCATGCGGTCAAGGAACTGGCGGGCGTAGGCCGAAAAGGTTTCGACATAGCGCCGCTGGCCCTCGGCATACAGGGTATCAAAGACCAGACTCGACTTGCCCGAGCCACTGGGTCCGGTGACCACTGTCAACTCACCGGTACGAATGTCCAGATCTATGTTCTTCAGGTTGTGCTGACGCGCACCGCGAATGCGGATGATTCCCTGGGGCATGGTGGGTCTTTAAACTGGTGAGGCAGGCATTCTAGGGTTTCCCCCGGATGCTGCCGAACCCGCGCTAGCCTTTGAGCGCCTGCTCCAGCTCAACGCAGGGTTTGACTCCAACGGCATCCTGAATTTTGGGCAGGAGTGCCAGCAAGTCGTCAAATCCACTGGCTGCCTCAACCGCCAGGTTCAACCGGAAACCGCGCAAACCCAGACTGGCAGTAAGCCGCGTGGCAATCGGCATGGCGGCACTGTAACGTTCCTGCGCCGACCGGGTGCTCAGGGGTGCTGGTTCGGTGTCAACGTCGACCTGGACCGCCGGTTCATCACCGGCGGTGGCCATCAAAAAGCCTTGTTGAACCAGATACTCGACGTCGTCAAGGGTAATGCCAAGTCCGGCAGTTGCGGCCAGCACCTGACTATTTGACTTGATGCCATCAAACATGATGAAGGCTGACCGCTGCCGCGCTGAAAACAGGGGCGAACGCGCCTTGAACGCTTGCTGTCCGGCTTCTGTTTTTGAATATTTCATGCAAACATTCTAATGTTTTGGCAAGAATAGCCGGGCAAGGAAATACCCTTGCCAATAATCCGGCAGAAAACCTGCCGGCGGCGGCTATTTGACCGCGCTGGCGGCAGCCGAGGCTGGCTCAGCCGCTGCCGGGGCGTGGGTCGCTGCCCCGCCGCCGTGCTCGTCACCGCTCATATCAACGTCGCCGCCGCGGCTCAACATGAACAGGGCAACCCCGGCAAAAACCGCAAACCCCACTGCAATTTTCCACATGACCATTCTCCTGAAAAAAAACGAGCCCTCACGTGGAGGGCCCGAACTGCTCAACCAGCCACCCGGGGCCGGTTTGAACCTTGCAATGGAAACTCAGTCGTTGGCGTAAATATCAACGTCTTTTGTTTCTTTGACAAACAGCGTGCCGACCACGAAGGTCATGGCCGCTATGGTAATGGGATACCACAGTCCGCTGTAAATGTTGCCCTGCGCCGCCACGATCGAGAATGAAATGGCCGGCAGGAAACCGCCGAACCAGCCATTGCCAATGTGGTACGGCAGACTCATGGAGGTGTAGCGGATACGCGTCGGGAACAGTTCCACCAGCATGGCCGCAATCGGGCCGTACACCATGGTCACATAAATCACCAGAATGGTCAGGATCAGAACCAGCATCAGCCAGTTGCTGGAGCCAATTGGAATCGGATCGGCCTTGGCTGGATAGCCAGCGGCATTGAGCGCTTCCCTGACTTCTTTTTCGAAGCGGACTTTTTCATCTTTGGCGTTGGCAGCCTTGCCGTCGTAAGCTGCGATCGACTTGTCGCCAACCTTGACGGTGGCTACTGTGCCAGGCTGCGGGACGCTGTCGTAGTTGATGCCAGAATTCGACAGGTAGACGCGTGCCAGATCACAAGGTGTGGTGAAGACGGCGGTACCGGTCAGGTTCAGGATCAGGTTGCAACTGGACGCATCCGCCACCACGGTCACCGGTGACTTCTGGATCGCTTGCTGCAATTTGGGGTTGGCATAGGTGGTCAGTGCGTTGAACAGCGGGAAGTAGGTCAGCACGGCCAGCAGGCAACCGGCCATGATGATCGGCTTGCGGCCAATCTTGTCGGACCAGGAACCAAAGAAAATAAAGAACGGTGTCCCCAGAATGAGCGAGACCGCAATCAGGATGTTGACAGTGGGCCCATCGACCTTGAGGAAGGTTTGCAGGAAAAACAGCGTATAGAACTGGCCGCCGTACCACACGGTGGCTTGCCCGGCCGTCAGGCCAATCAGGGCCAGTATGACAATCTTCAGGTTTTTCCATTGCCCGAAAGACTCGGACAGCGGCGCCTTGGAAGTCTTGCCCTCCGCCTTCATTTTGGCGAAAGCGGGCGACTCGTTCAGTTTCAAGCGGATCCAGACCGAGATACCCAGCAGGATGCCGGACATGGCATAAGGAATGCGCCAGGCCCAGTCAACAAAGTCTTTTTCACCGAAGTAAGTGCGGGTTCCGAGAATCACCATCAGGGCCAGCATCAAGCCGACCGTCGCGGTGGTTTGAATCCACGAGGTGTAAAAACCGCGCCGGCCGTGCGGTGCGTGTTCGGCCACGTACGTGGCGGCACCGCCGTACTCGCCACCCAGCGCCAGGCCCTGGAACATGCGCAGGGTAATCAGCGCAATGGGTGCGATGATGCCGGCCGTTTTGTACGTTGGCAAAAACGCCACCAGGAAGGTTGACATACCCATGATCAGGATGGTGATCAGGAACGTGTATTTACGCCCGATCATGTCACCGAGACGGCCGAAGACCAGGGCGCCAAACGGACGCACCGCAAAACCTGCTGCGAACGCCAGCAACACAAAAATATTGCGTGTGGCGGGGTCCAGTGCGGTAAAGAAGTTGGCCGCAATGATGGCCGACATCACACCGAACAGATAGAAGTCGTACCACTCGAATATGGTACCGAGGGACGAGGCGAAGATCACCATCTTCTCGCCTTCCGACATTGGCCGCGGGGCCGCTAGTGTTGCCATGTTGATATCTCCAAACGGTTGAATAAAGAGCACCTCTGCGGGCGTCCGGTGCGAACTGTCGAACCGGGAACTGACTTCACTCTGACGCGCTTCTTGCACAAACTTACGCCGGGCTGATCGTATTCTTACGGCTTAAGCGTTAACCCTTGTCTGCCCTTTCTCGATGCGGAATTTAGCGCTAAAACCGGCTTCGGGCAGGCATGGTTAACCCTCGTTTTGGCTGTTGCAATTAGGTACATTTATTTTGCATTATTTGCGCCGGAAGCCATCTCACCCGATTGAAAAACTTTTTTGAGCCCGTAAGGGCATGGTCAGCGGGGATTTACAGAATTGGTCGATGTGCCAACACCACATGTCTCTCGCAACCCTTTACAACCCCACTCCAGGAGACCCGCATGTTAGATCCGGTGGTCGACAAGATTCAAAGAAATCCGAAGTACCTTGAACTTCAAAAGAAGCGCAACAGCATCGGCTGGTTTCTGACGCTGCTGATGATGATCGCCTACTACGGCTTCATCCTGCTGGTGGCCTACAACAAGCCGTTCCTGGCGACAAAATTGGGCGCCGGCGTCATTACCGTCGGCATGCCGCTGGGCATAGGTGTTCTGGTGTTCACCATCATCATCACCAACATTTACGTGCGGCGCGCCAACAGCGAGTTTGACGACCTGACCCAACAAATTGTGAAGGAAGCCCTGAAATGACGCGTCTCATGCAACAAAAAAGCACCCTGATCCTGCTGGGCTTGCTGGCCGCAGCGGGGGGCGCCAGCGCGGCCGGAGCCGATCTGGGCCAGGCCACCAAGCAGGCAACCAACTGGGTCGCCATCGGCATGTTTGCCACTTTCGTCATACTGACCTTGTGGATCACCAAATGGGCCGCCGCCAAGACCAAGAGTGCGGCCGATTTCTATACCGCCGGTGGCGGCATCACCGGCTTCCAGAACGGCCTGGCGATTGCGGGCGACTATATGTCGGCAGCTTCGTTCCTGGGGATTTCCGGCCTGGTTTTTGCCAACGGCTTTGACGGACTGATCTTCTCGATCGGCTGGCTGGTCGGCTGGCCCATCATCACATTCCTGATGGCCGAGCGACTGCGCAACCTGGGCAAATTCACCTTTGCCGACGTCGCTGGCTACCGTTTTGCACAAACTCCAATCCGGATATTTGCGGCCAGCGGATCGTTGGTGGTGGTGGCCTTCTACATGATCGCCCAGATGGTCGGTGCCGGCCAGCTCATCAAGCTGCTGTTCGGCCTGGAATACCTCTACGCGGAAATCCTGGTCGGCTCCATCATGATGATGTACGTGCTGTTTGGTGGCATGACCGCAACTACCTGGGTGCAGATCATCAAGGCCTGCATGCTGCTCGGTGGTGCCACTTTCATGGCCTTCTCGGTGCTGCTGCAATTTGGTTTCTCACCCGAAATGATGTTTGAGAAAGCCATTGAAGTGCACTCCAAGAAAGAGGCCATCATGGCCCCCGGTGCACTGATCAAGGATCCGATCTCGGCCATCTCGGTCGGCATGGCGCTGATGTTCGGCACCGCCGGCCTGCCGCACATCCTGATGCGCTTCTTTACGGTACCCAGCGCCAAGGAAGCGCGCAAATCCGTCGGCTGGGCAACCACCTGGATCGGCTACTTCTACATTCTGACCTTCATCATCGGCTTTGGCGCCATCACCAACCTGATCCCCAACCCGGCAGACTATTTTGTCGGTGGCGACATCGCCAAGGGCTTGCAAGGCGGCGGCAACATGGCGGCGGTACATCTGTCCAAGGCGGTCGGTGGCAACGTATTCATGGGATTCATCTCGGCCGTGGCCTTCGCTACCATTCTGGCGGTGGTGGCTGGCCTGACGCTGTCGGGCGCCTCTGCCGTGTCACACGACCTCTACGCCTCGGTGTGGCGCCATGGCCGCGTGGACCAGGCTGACGAGTTGCGGGTTTCCAAGATCACCACGGTGGCGCTGGGCATTATCGCGGTGACCCTGGGCATCGCGTTTGAGAAAGAAAACGTGGCCTACATGGTGATGCTGGCCTTCGTGATTGCGGCGTCGGCCAACTTCCCGGTCCTGTTCATGTCGGTGCTGTGGAAAGATTGCACCACCAAGGGCGCCGTAACCGGTGGCTTCGTCGGCCTGATCATGGCCGTGGTGCTGACCATTGGCTCCAACAGCGTCTGGGTCGCGGTCATGCAAAACCCCAAGGGATCGGCCTGGTTCCCGTACGATTCGGCGGCGATCTTCTCGATTCCGGCGGCGTTCTTCACCATCTGGCTGGTCTCGGTGCTTGATCGCAGCGCGCGTGCCGCCGAGGACCGGGCCGCTTATCCGGCGCAACAGGTACGCTCGGAAACCGGCGTTGGCGCAGTCACGTCCGGCGGCCACTGATCGTCCACGGCAGTCATCGGACCGCTGGTCTGCGGTCCGATGCGGCGTTTCACTGTCCCTTCAGATGACGAAGCTTGATGAAAGCCAGTGCCGCCATCACCGCATCGTTCAGCGCATCGTGGGCTTCCCGTTGGGGCAGGCCGAGTTCGTTCATCATGGTAGAGAAGCGCAAGTCGATCTCGGGATTGGCGTGCTGCTCAATGGCCGATAGCTGGCGAAATTTGTAGTCGTAGTACAAACCCGACACTTCAATCTTGCGCTGCGGCAATCCCTGGCCCAGCATCGGCCAGATGGCGCGATGCAGCATGGCCATGTCAAACTCGAGGTAGTAGCCCACTATCGGCCGGCTGCCAATGAAGTGCATCAGGCGCTTCATGGCTTCATCCGCCGGCAGTCCCTGCGCCACGTCGCGTTCACGCAGGCGATGAATCCGCACGCTTTGGGCCGACACCCCGTGCTCGGGCCGCACCAACAGTTCCAGCCGCTCGCTGGTCATGACGCGATTGCCAACAATGCGGACAGCTCCAATCGAAATGATCTCGTCAGTGCGCACGTTCAGGCCGGTCGTCTCGCAGTCCAGGGCGACCCATTCACCGACCGGCGGCGCGTCAAACATGAAGCGAAATGCCGGGTCCCCCAGGTGGTAGAGCAGCCACTCACGCTTGACGGCCCGCCACCAGCGCGGCGGGGAAAACAGGGCACGGATCACATTGCTTCCAGATGAAAACGCTGGCGCAGCATTGCCTTGAAGCGCTTGACCACGCCCAACGTATCTTTCAGCAAGTCGCGGTCCAGGCTGCTGAGGCGGGCCACGTTGACCGCCCCGGTGATGGCCTTGCCGGTATCGAGTTCCGCCAGGCCGACCTTGAGTTTGAGGCCCATAAAGAAGTGCAGGCTGTCCGTCAGGTCGGCCGCCATCCCGGCATCGAGCCTGCCATCGTTCATCAGGGCCGCAATGCGTCCGGTAGTGCTGGTGTCAGTGATGCGGTGTGCCAGCGCCAGACTGCGAACGCCGTGCACCAGTGGAAATATCCCCTCCTTTTTCAGATTGAGCTGCTGGCCGCTGTCGCCCAGGCCCAGCAGACGGTTCCACCAGCCGGTACTGCTGCCAAACGAATCAATGGCCTGGGCAAAGCGGCTCAACAAGGCGTCATTGTCATTGGCGAACAGCATCAAACTTCGCTGCACTTCTTCCAGCAGCCGGGCATCTCCGCAAACGGCGTGCGCATCCATGAAGATGGCCAGGTTCATCAAACTGTCACCGTCCGGCATGAGCAGCCACTGACGCACCATTTCACTGAAAGCACTGGTGCTCTTGCACCACTGGGGGTTGCTGACCATGATGTGGCCAGGACACTCCGGATAGCCAAAACTCTCCAATGCCCTGGAAAACTCCTGACAGATTTCTGCCAGACTGGCGGGTGCCGCGTAGCCGTTTGCCAGGATCAGGCCATTGTCCTGATCCGTCTTGAGCAACTGCTCGCCACGGCCTTCACTGCCCATCACAAACAGGCAGCTGTTGGCCAGCAGGTCGGCCGGCGCGATCAACTGCCAGGCACGCTCGAACAGGCGGGCATTGAGCTGCTGCACCAGCTTGGCGATCAAATTGACGCGCGAACCGCTGCGAAACAGCAGGGTGATCATCTGGATGATCCGGGCCGCCGCCTGACTCAGACCAGCCAGGTCTTTCGCCTCCTCGATCTGCACTGTGATCAGGTGCGACTGATTGGACAGAAAACTGAACAAATCCAGCGCCTCCAGGATGCCCAGCACCTGCCCCCCTTCGACCACGACCACCCGATGCACGCGGCGGCGCAGCATCAGCGCCATGGCATCACCCAGCTGATCCGACGGTCTCACTTCAATCAGTGCAAAATTGGCCAGCTCGCCCACCGCCAGCTGGTCCAGCGGCCGGCCATCAAGGATCGCCCGCTGCAATGCCGTGGCAGAAAAAATGCCAAGCCGCGGCGCGGCGGCGTGCCTGTCACGCACCAGAACATTGGAGGTTCGATGCTCCTGAAACAATTTGACGACCGAGAGAATATCGGTGTCAGCCTCGACAAAATGAGCCGGTCGCAAAAACGCCTCATCGACCCGGGACAGCGTGAGTGATTGCAACTCGCGTTGACTTTTTCGCTGGGACAGGGCGTGCAGCTTGTTGCTGAGATCAGAAAACAGCAGCGCGCCAAAAGTGGCGTTGGACGCGATCAGGTCACTCACGGCACGGTGTGCCAGCTGATAGGCGACCACCTCCTCGGCCGCCACGAACCGGCTGCTGACTTTGCCCGCCACCAGGCCACGGCCATCAAAACAGTCATCCGGCCCATAAGTGGTAATGACTTCATCACCGTCGAGCTGCGTCACAAAACCCTTGATGATGACAAAAAGATGCCGGGGCGTAATGCCAATGTCGAGAATCGTCTCGGTGGCCGGAAAGTAGGCAACATCGACGCTGTCACGAACCAGTCGCTGCTCGTCCGGGTTCAGGCAGTCAAATGGCGAAACGGAAAAATTAAAGGCATTGGGCATGGCGTATTCCGATTCAACGCCGGATGCCTTGCGCTACGCTGGCGGCTGCGTTCCACTCACGGTCGAACCAGGAATCGCCGGACAGGTACGCCTGCACCATCGGCAAGGCATCAAAGCCCCAGAACAGCTTGTCGTCGACGACGAGGGTTGGCACACCAAAAACGCCGCGTTCAATCGCCTCGTCAGTATGCGCCTTGAGCTGCTCCTTGACCTGCTGGCTGTCAGCGCTGCGCTGTGGGGCCAGCAGTTGCGTCAGCACCTGCAGGCGTTGACTATCGGTAGCCTGCGCGCCGCCACGCCAGACATGGCGCAACAGGGTTTCGCAAACGTAGCGATTGGGCAATCCGTGGGCATCGCAGGCCACGGCCAGGCGCAGCAGAGGCAGTGGATTGAACGGGTGACTGGCCGGCATTTGCAGCTCAAGCCCGGCGCGGTGCGCCAGCCACAGCACCTGGCGGTAGGTCCAGTCCCGCTTGCCGGCCATCTCGGCCGGGCCCAGCTGACCATGGTGCTTGAGCAGTGCAGCAAACAGGACCGGCTTGTATGTCACGCTGTAGCTGTGTCCGAGCAGGGCCTCAGGCAGCTTTTCAAATGCCAGACAGGCGTAGGGCGAAATGAAATCAAGATAAAAGGTAATGTTTTTCATGAGGATCTTTGCGTAGCACGCTGCTCTATGCGTGACCATATGGCCCGCTTGCCTTCGTTATCAGCGCTGCTCCACTGGACAATCTCGCCGATGGTCCGGAAGCAACCGTCACACAAACCGGTCTGCTCGTTCATGCGGCACAGGGAAATGCAGGGCGAGGGAATATTTTCGGCTGCAGACAAGGCCAGCAAAGCGCGGGCTGCTGTCAATTCAGGATCCTCCCCGACTTTTTCAGGAACCGGTTGCTGAACCACGTCAACCACCGGCGCAGCGGTCAAACGCGTCAAATCGAGTGGCCGCAACCTGAACACGCCACGCGGGTGTCCGGCGGCCGCCCAGATTTCTTCAAAGCGGAAAAGCTCCTGGTCAATCAACGTCACGGATTTTGTCGCATGGGCGAACGGAGGAACGCCACCGATCGAGAAGCCGGTTCTGGTCTTGACGAAATTGGCATCCGCACGCCCCAGTGGCCCCACCACGGCGGCCAGCTTGACCTCGTCCACCCGCCGGTCACCCGAAGTCACCACCAGAACCGCAGCATCGTCTGACTCGCGCCGGAAAATAATGCTTTTGGCGATTTGGCCCAGGGCAACGCCTAACGCGTCGGCCGCTTGCTGTGCGGTGCGCGCGGCGCCGTCCAGCATCACCGGCATCACCGGCATCGTCGGATGACCCTGCGCCTGCAAGGCGACCCTCACGCGCTGCACGCCGTCGGGCCAGAATTTCAACGCGGCACCCGTCATATCAGGCCAGCCGCTTGTTCAGTAGTGCCGTGGCTGCGCGCGAGTTCGGCTTGCGTTGCAAAAAATCGCTGATGAACTGGCCGGCATCGACCAGTTTTTCGAGGTCAATACCGGTCGCGATCCCCATGCCATGCAGCATGAACACCACATCTTCGGTCGCCACGTTGCCGGTCGCGCCCCGGGCGTAAGGGCAGCCACCCAGACCCGCAACCGACGTGTCAAACTGCCAGAGCCCGAGTTCCAGGCTGGCCAGTGTATTGGCCAGCGCCTGACCGTAAGTGTCATGAAAGTGCCCCGACACATTGCCGATATCGTAGTGTTTCAGGGTCGCTTCAATAGCGCGCTGTACTTTGCGCGGTGTACCAACGCCGATGGTGTCCGCCACACCGACATGCTGCACGCCAATACCGGCCATCAGTGCGGCCAGATAGCCGACACGCTCGGGCGCGATCTCGCCCTCAAAAGGACAGCCCACCGCGCACGACATGGCGCCGCGCACATGGATGCCTGCGGCGCGCGCGGCCTGCACAACCGGTGCGAAACGCTCGATGCTCTGGGCAATCGAGCAGTTGATGTTCTTCTGGCTGAACGCCTCGCTGGCGGAGCCGAACACCACAATCTCGTCGGGCGCTGATTTGACAGCCGCCTCAAAGCCCTGCAGATTGGGCGTCAGTACCGAATAGCGCACGGCGGGCGAGCGTTTGATACCGGCCATCACTTGCGCGTTGTCGGCCATCTGTGGCACCCATTTCGGCGACACAAAACTGGTGACTTCGATCTCACTCAGGCCAGCGTCCTGCAAGCGCTGGACAAGTTCAATTTTGATGGCAGTCGGCACCGGCTGCTTTTCATTTTGCAGACCGTCGCGCGGGCCAGACTTCGACCAGTTTGACTCGGGAAGGAATACTCATTTTCATTTCCTTTTTTGAACGCGGTCCCCTATCAGTAGCCCCGCAGCGGGTCAACGATACCGGCAATCGGTTCACCCCGCTCCAGCGCCAAGATCTTGCCGGCAATCTGGGCAATGGATTCGTCCCGCAAGGTGCGCGCCGAAGTGTGCGGCGTCACGGCAATTTTGGGGTGCTGCCAGAACGGATGTTCTGCCGGCAAGGGCTCCGTGCGAAACACATCCAGTGTGGCACCCGCCAGATGGCCGCTATCGATCAGTGTGATCAGGTCTTCTTCCACCAGATGCGCGCCACGTGCCACATTGATGACATAGCCCCCCCTTTGCAACTGCGACAGGGTCTGCAGACGCATGATGTCGCGGGTATCCGGTGTCAGCGGCAACAGATTGACCAGTACGCGCGTGGCAGCCAGAAAATCATTGAACCCGGCACCACCGGCAAAGCAGCGTACACCGGCTATGACTTTGGCGCTGCCGCTCCAGCCCCGCACCGGAAATTCAAACTGTGTCAATGATTGCGCCACGCGCTCACCCAGAACGCCCAGCCCCATCACACCCACCGGAAAATCAGCACGCTCGCGTGGCTTGCGGTAAGACCATTTGCCGGCCCTCACATCAGCCTCGTAGCCGTCAAATTCGCGAAAATGCCGTATGACGGCATGGCAGACGTACTCGGCCATTTGTACCGACATGCCGGCATCGTCGAGCCGCACTACCATCGCTTTGGGCGGCAGTCGCAGCTTCAGCAACGCGTCCACGCCAGCACCAATATTGAACACGCCCTTGAGTTGCGGCTGCTCATCAAAGAAAGTTTGCGGCGGCGCCCAAACGACGGCGTAGTCGGCACCCGGCACGCCCGCTTGCCAGACCTCCACAGTTGCGCGGGGCAGGGCCTGGCGAAGTCCGGCCAGCCACGGCTCAGCCTTGGTATCGGTGCAGCAAAATGTGATCTTCATGGTCGCAACGGCTGGCCGGTACTATCGCAGCTTGAGCAGTTCTACCCCTTCAGCGACCTGGTCGCCCGGCGCATACAGCAACTCGGCCACCACGCCATCTGCCGGCGCTGCGATGGTGTGCTCCATCTTCATGGCATCCAGCACCGCCAGCGCCTGGCCGCGCTTGACCGGGTCGCCAACCCTGACGGCAAAAGACACCACCTTACCGGGCATCGGTGCCGTCAGACGACCGACTTCGACCTGACTGTCACCCGCATGTGCCAGCGCATCAATGGTCTCGATTTGGGTCGCCCCTTGCGCGCTGAAGATATGGGCGACTGCCCCACTTCTATAAACATGGACAATTCTGCGCTGCCCCCCCAGACGCACATCCATTCCCTGCGTCAGTGCCACAAACGAAAAAATTCCGATCTCGCCAGCCACGTTCAGCTGCAGTGCACCGTCATGCAGTGTCGTCATTGACACCGACTGCACGATGCCGGCAAATTCGTAGTCAAAACGCCGCGTGCTGGGTCCATGCGAACGCCAGCCATCGCGCTTGTCCCAGGGGTCCAGCCAGCGGGCACGCTGGGTCATCCGGGCTTCGTCCGCCTGTTCCTGTAACAGCGTGTGCGCGATGGCGCTGGCCACCGCCAGCGGCAGACCTACCTTTTCCTGCCTGAACAGCACGGCTTCCTCACGCACAATCAGCGCGGTGTCCAGGTCAGCCCGCGCAAACGAGCGGCTCTGTACCACATTGCGCAGGAACTGCACATTGGTATTCAGGCCAACAATGTGGGTCTGCGCCAGCGCCGTGTCGAGCCGGGAGAGTGCCTGTTCGCGGGTGTCGCCATGCACAATCAGTTTGGCCACCATGGAGTCATAAAACGGTGAGATCGCATCACCCTCGCGCACACCGGAGTCAACCCGAACGCCAGCGCTGTTGCGCTCAAAAGTCAGACAATCGGGCAAACCATACACATGCAAAGTGCCGGTGGCCGGCATGAAATTTTTGTCCGGGTTCTCGGCGCAGATGCGGGCCTCGATGGCATGGCCGGTGATCTTGAGTTGGTCTTGCGCCAATGGCAGCGGTTCGCCCGACGCCACCCGCAGCTGCCACTCCACCAGGTCCTGCCCGGTGATGGCTTCGGTCACGGGATGTTCCACCTGCAAACGCGTGTTCATCTCCATAAAAAAGAAGCGCATGGCCCCCACGCTTGCAACTTTGTGTGCTGCGCTGCCCCCCGAGGGGACTGCGCCACCTTGGGGCGGCCCGGCGGTGTCGCTTTCATCGGTGTGTCCAAGTTGCTCGACGATGAACTCCACCGTGCCAGCGCCAACGTAGTTGACGGCACGGGCCGCCGCCACCGCTGCCTCGCCCATCTGCTGGCGAAACTCGGGTGTGATGCCCGGCGCTGGCGCTTCCTCCAGCACCTTCTGGTGGCGCCGCTGCACCGAGCAGTCGCGCTCAAACAGGTAGACGTAGTTGCCCAGCGTGTCGCCAAACACCTGAATCTCGATATGACGCGGGCGTTGCACATACTTCTCGATCAGCACCGCGTCGTCCCCAAAGCTGTTGACAGCCTCTCGTTTGCAACTGGCCAGCGCTGCCGCGAAATCCTCCGCCTTGTCCACCGCGCGCATTCCTTTGCCGCCACCGCCGGCACTGGCCTTGATCAGCACCGGGTAACCGATGCGATCAGCCTCGCGCTGCAGCAGCGCCGGGTCCTGATCGGCGCCGTGGTAACCCGGCACCAGCGGCACACCGGCCAGCGCCATCAAACGCTTGGACTCGGCCTTCAGCCCCATGGCCTTGATGGCCGAAGGCGGCGGGCCAATGAAGACCAGCCCGGCAGCCTGACAGGCCTGGGCAAATTCTTCGTTTTCGCTCAGAAAGCCGTAGCCGGGGTGTACCGCCTGGGCGCCCGTCTCCCGGGCTGCGGCAATGATTTTTTCCCAGCGC
This sequence comes from uncultured beta proteobacterium, assembly GCA_963750815.1. Classification (GTDB taxonomy): domain Bacteria; phylum Pseudomonadota; class Gammaproteobacteria; order Burkholderiales; family Burkholderiaceae_C; genus Rhodoferax. The sequence goes on along the minus strand of CAVVRS010000002.1, from coordinate 1,235,924 downwards.
AAATAGCTGTCCTTGGGTGCGCTGGCGCCGATATGCACTGCCTCGTCACAGACGCTGACATGCTTGGCGTTGGCATCGGCATCCGAGTAAACGGCCACTGTCTTGATCGCCATGCGACGGGCCGTGGCGGCCACGCGGCAGGCGATTTCTCCGCGGTTGGCAATCAGTATTTTGTTAAACATGAGTTGTTCTTTCCATTACATCCGGAACACGCCAAACCGGGTCTCGGGGATCGGCACATTGAGCGAGGCACTGAGTCCCAGGGCCAGCACGCGGCGCGTGTCGGCCGGATCAATGATGCCGTCATCCCACAGGCGGGCGGTAGCGAAGTAGGGATGGCCCTGTTCTTCATACTGGCTGCGGATGGGTGCCTTGAAGGCTTCTTCTTCCTCCATGCTCCAGCTGGCGCCCCGGGCTTCGATGCCGTCGCGCCGGACCGTCGCCAGCACACTGGCCGCCTGCTCGCCGCCCATGACGGAGATGCGGGCGCTGGGCCACATCCACAAAAAGCGCGGGCCAAATGCGCGGCCGCACATACCGTAGTTGCCGGCACCAAAACTGCCGCCAATGATGATGGTGAACTTCGGAACACTGGCCGTGGCCACCGCCGTCACCATCTTGGCACCGTTGCGCGCAATGCCCTCGTTCTCGTACTTGCGCCCGACCATGAAGCCGGTGATGTTCTGCAGAAACACCAGCGCAATCTTGCGCTGGCAGCACAGCTCGATGAAGTGCGCGCCCTTCAGGGCCGACTCGCTGAATAGAATGCCATTGTTGGCAATGATGCCCACCGGCATGCCTTCGATGTGGGCAAAGCCGGTCACCAGTGTGCTGCCGTAGCGCGGCTTGAACTCATGAAACTCGGAGCCATCGACGATACGGGCAATGATCTCGCGCACGTCAAACGGCTTGCGGGTGTCGGCTGGAATCACGCCGTAAAGCTCTTGAGCCATGAATCTGGGTGCCAGCGATGCCTGTAATGCCGTCTCAGTGGTCTTTTTCTGATTCAAATGGGCAACCGCCTGACGTGCCAGCGCCAGCGCGTGCAAGTCGTTTTGCGCCAGATGATCGGCCACCCCTGACAAGCGCGTGTGGACGTCGCCACCGCCCAGTTCTTCGGCCGTGACGACCTCGCCGGTGGCGGCTTTCACCAGCGGTGGGCCACCGAGAAAAATCGTGCCCTGGTTTTTCACAATGATGGCTTCATCACTCATGGCCGGCACGTAGGCACCGCCGGCCGTGCAACTGCCCATGACCACCGCGATTTGCGCAATGCCCTGCGCACTCATGGTGGCCTGATTAAAGAAAATGCGGCCGAAGTGATCCCGGTCCGGAAACACTTCATCCTGATTGGGCAGATTGGCGCCGCCCGAGTCCACCAGATAAATGCAGGGCAACCGGTTCTGCTGCGCAATCTCCTGCGCGCGCAGATGTTTCTTGACCGTCATCGGGTAATAGGTGCCGCCCTTGACGGTGGCGTCGTTGCAGACAATCATGCAGTCCACGCCACTGACGCGACCGATGCCGACAATGACACCGGCGCACGGCGCGCTGTCGCTGCCGTCGCGGTCCGGGTAAAGCCCCAGCGCGGCCAGTGGCGAGAGCTCCAGAAACGGTGTGCCGGGGTCGAGCAGCATTTGCACCCGGTCGCGCGGCAACAGTTTGCCGCGCGCCGTGTGTCTGGCGCAGGCGGCAACACCACCGCCCAGCGCGACCTGGGCGATTTTGAGGTTCAGATCATCGACCAGTGCCTGCATGGCCCGGGCATTGGCCTGAAAATCCGCCGAGCGGGCATTGAGTTGGGTCTGCAGAATCGGCATGGTGACGCTTTCAGATCAAGCAGCGCGGGGCCGGAGAGGGCGCCGCAGTTTAAACAGGGTCAATTGACGTTTACGTAAACGTCAATTGTGGCATGTTTCAGTTTGCAGCAGGTCAGGCAATACTGCCATGTCGCCAAAAATGTGCCGGGCACCGGCGGCACGCAAGGCCGCCGCATCAACATGCACTGCACCCGGCGGCGAATAGGCAAATACCGTTGCGCCCGCCGCCACCCCGGCACTGACGCCGGTGACCGTGTCTTCAATCACGGCACAGCGTTTCGGGTCGACCGCCAGCGCGACAGCAGCGGCCAGGTAAACGTCCGGAAACGGCTTGGAGCGCTCCATCTCGTGGCCACTGAAGATGCGTCCGTCAAAGTAGCCCAGCAGATTGAGCTGGCGCAGCATCAGTTCCACCTTGAAACGGTCCGCCCCCGAGGCGCAGGCAATGCGCCCGCCGTGCTGCTGGTGAATCCGCTGCACCGCCTGGTGAATGTTGGGAATCGCCTTCAACTGCGCGCTCAGGGCCGCATTGCGGCGCTCCCGAAACGTCGCCAGCCAGGTCTGCGTCAGCGCCACGCCAGTGTGCTGCTCGATCAGCAGCGCCTCGTCCCGGACCGCCTTGCCCAAAAACAGCTGCATGCACTCAGCCAGCGTCAGTTGCCAGCCCTGCTCCTGCAACATGTCACGCAACACCGCGTTGGTGAGCGGTTCACTGTCGGCCAGCACGCCATCACAGTCAAACAAGACTGCTTCAAATTTCATAGCTGCTCACGCATACTGCACGGTGCCTGCAGCTGACTTTTACTCATAAATTGGGGCTCAGCCGGGAGTCTGGCGGCGTGCCTTCTGCGCTTCCAGCGTTTCCGTCGGAGCTCCGGCTCGGGTCCAGGCGGCCCAGCCACCGTCGATGTGCGCCACATTGGTCATGCCCATGTCCTGCAGCGCCCGGGCTGCCAGCGCACTGCGCCAGCCAGCGCCACAAAACAGGATGAACTCTTTGGTCTCATCGGCAAACAGGGGCTTGTGATAGGGCGAGGCCGGGTCGACCCAGAATTCGAGCATGCCGCGTGGCGCGTGGTAAGCCCCGACCACGGTACCCTCGGCCAGTTCACGGATGTCGCGGATGTCAACAATCTGAACGCTGGCATCGTTGAGCCGGGCCTGAACTTCGGCCACTGAATAGGTCGTGACGGTGGCCATGGCCTCGGCCACGAGCTGTTGATAGCCTTTGGTGATGGGCATTGTTTTCTCCTTGAAAATCAGAAATGCGATGCATCGGGTTGATCAGGATCCCGACAGCAGCAGCTTGACATCAGCGGCCAGCAGGGCGGCACCGCTGCCATAACGCGTGTAAAGACGCAGCTTGCCCTGTGGGTCATAAACGTAGCTGCCGGCCGAGTGGTCCATGGTGTAGCTGGTCGGCGTCTGGCCGTCGACCCGTTTGTAATACACCTTGTAGTCTTTGGCCAGCGCCGCCAGCTTCTCGGGTGTCGTGTAGAGCGCAAGAAACGTCGGGTCGAAGTTCTCCATGTAGGCTTTGAGTACTTCAGGCGTGTCGCGCTGCGGATCGACCGAGACAAACAGGCCTTGCAAGCGCACGCCGTCCGGACCCAGCAGTTTTTTGACCTCGGCGAGTTCGGCCATGGAGGTCGGGCACACGTCGGGACATTGGGTGTAGCCAAAGAACAGAACCACCACCTTGCCGGCAAAGTCCTTCAGGCTTTTGGGCTGGCCGTTATGGTCGGTCAGGGCGAAGTCGCGGGCGTAGTCAGCACCGGTAATATCAATCGCTGCAAAACTCTGATTTTTCCCGGAACATGAGGAAAAAAGGCTTGCAGCGCCCGCCAGGAAAGCGCAGACAGCTATAACTTTTAGAGCATTTCTTTTTTTCATGGTAACCCGCTGGTGATGGTCAGAGCACGTAGTGGTCGACCAGCAAGGCGGCAAACAACAGGCTCAGGTGAATCAGTGAAAAACGGAAGGTCTTGCGCGCCAGCTGATCGGAGTAGTCGCGCCAGAGATAAAAACCATACAGGCAGAAGCCCAGGCTCAAAAGCAGCGCCGCCGACAGATAAATCCACGAACTCATGCCGTAAATATAGGGCATCAGGCAGGCGGCAAACAGAACCAGCGTGTACAGCAGCACCATCAGCCGGGTGAACTCGTTGCCGTGGGTGACCGGCAACATCGGCAAGCCGGACTTGCGGTAGTCGTCAACCCGGTACAGTGCCAGCGCCCAGAAGTGCGGCGGTGTCCACAGGAAAATGATCAGGAACAAAATCAGGGCCTCCGGGCCGACGTCGCCCGACATGGCGGCCCAGCCGAGCACCGGCGGCATGGCGCCTGACGCACCGCCAATGACGATGTTTTGCGGCGTCAGCGGTTTCAGGATCACGGTGTAGACCACCGCGTAGCCAATGAAGGTGCCAAAGGTCAACCACATGGTCAGCGGGTTGACGGCCCAATACAGCAGCAGGGAGCCCGCCGCGCAGAGTAGCGCCGAAAACAGCAGCGTCTGCCAGTCGCCCAGCTCGCCCCGGGCGGTGGCGCGCCAGGCGGTGCGTTTCATTTTGGCATCAATGCCTTTTTCCACAATGCAGTTGAAGGCAGCAGCCGCACCGGCCACCAGCCAGATACCCGCGCAAGCCAGCAGCGCCAGCCGTGCCTCGCTCCAGCTGGGGACGCCCGGAACTGCCAGCACCATGCCAATCAGGGCACAAAAAACGATCAGCTGAATCACGCGCGGCTTGGTCAATGCGTAAAACTGCCTGAACACCGAGGCCAGGCCGGGTGAAAAATCGTCACTCATGCCGGCGACTGGCAACCGCAGTCCAGGTCAACACCACCACCAGGGCACCGGCGCCCCCGGTATGCAAAACTGCCGCCAGCAGTGGCCAGTCAAGTACCACGTTGCTCAGGCCAGTGGCCAGCTGCAGCCCCGTGAGCCCGGCAATCCAGCGCGATGGAACGCGCAGGGCCACCAGCGAATTGAACCGCCAGGCCAGCAGACAAAGCAGGATCAGGACCAGCAATGCCATCAGCCGGTGCGCATAGTGAATCGCCGTCAAGGCGGCAAAACCGATGTACTCACCGTTCGGCGTCAAGCCCAACTCGCGCCATAGCGCAAAGCCCTGCCCGAAGTCCATCAGGGGCCACCAGCTGTTCTGGCACAGGGGGAAATCGGTACAGGCCAGTACCGCGTAGTTGGCACTAACCCAGCCACCCAGTGCGATCTGCAGCAGCAGCAGGGCAAAAGTCAGCCACAAGAGTCTGCGCAAGCCGTCCGAAATGACGATCAGCGGGGCACTCCGGTCGAATTCGTCGGAGCGCACCACCTGCACACACAGCAAGGCCAGCAACACCACCCCGCCGATCAAATGCAGGGTCACGATGGCGGGGAACAGCTTCATGGTGACCGTCAGCGCGCCAAAGGCGCCCTGAAGACAAACCCACAACAAGGTCAGCGTCGGCCACCACGGGCTGATCGGCTGACGTCGCACTGCGGCCCCACGCCCGAACCGACCCAGCCACGCCGCCACCGTGAGCGCCACAATGAGAGCCCCGACGCTGGTCGCCAGATAGCGGTGAATCATCTCGATCCAGGCCTTGTTGTGCGTCACCGGGCCACTCGGCAAGGCGCTCTGGGCAGCCGCAATATTGGCGCTGGCGCCCATCGGGCTGGCATTGCCGTAGCAGCCCGGCCAGTCCGGACAACCCAGGCCGGAATCCGTCAGCCGGGTGAACGCGCCAAACATGAGCAGATCAAAAGTGAGAAACAGCGTGAGCACCGTCAGCGCCTGCAAGCGTCGCAGCGGAGTCGCCCGCCGGTGGCGCAGCCAGACCCAAAAAATGGGACCCAGCGACAGGGCCGCCGCCACCAGCAGAATGCGCGCCAGCGGTGACAGGTCGTACAGTGTTTGCACGTTCATTGCAGCTACCTGGCGACCTGGCGGCCGGGCTGGTCCCAGGACGCCGACGCACGCAACACGCGCTCCAGGTCACGCTTGACGTTGGTGGCGTTCGCCCCACCCGGAGCGGCCGGGAAGCGCATCATCCAGTTGCCCATTGGATCGACCAGATAAAGGTGTTCTTGCAGCTGATGCCCAGGGGCCGGTGACAACCAGGTCGCCAGACCGGCTGCGGCAACCCGCAGTACCGTGGCCTCCTTCAGCGCCGGCCGCAGTTTGTCGCTGACGGCCACATCGTCGGCGACCAGCCAGACCCAGTCGAGCCGGTCCTTGTCCTTGCCCAGACTCTCGCGCAACTGGCGCTGCAGGTACAGATGACGGTGGCAGACTTCGTCACAGGCACCGCCGGCCACGCTCAGCAACAGCCATTGCCCGCGCAGCGCCTGGAGACTGCCTTGTTGACCGCTCAGGCTGATGCTGGCCAGATCGGGCAGCGGACGCTGCGGCTCAATCAACTCGCCGTAATTGCGCCGCCCCTGTGGCCGCACCACGTAGTAGGTGAAATACGAGGCCAGAACCGGCGCCGCACAAACCAGAAAAACGGCCAGCATTTGCCAGCGGCCGCGACCGGCGCGCCGGGCATTGCGGTCCAGCACACGCTGCGGCTCGGGCAAGGCGTAAACCGTCAAGCCCAGCGGCTGATCGTGATCAACCGCGCTCCGTCCGGGTGCCATTTCAGGCGCGGCGCGCCGCAATGATTCGTCCAACAACTTGAAACCAGACATAAAGAATTGCGATCAGTGCGCTCAATGCAAACCATTGAAAAGCATAACCATAGTTTTTTTCCACCCCGGCGCTGGCCGGCGGCCAGTCGCGCAGCAGGCCCTCGCTGGCGGCGTCGGTCTGTTGAACCGACACCGGCAGCAACGGCAAACCCAATTCGGCGGCGAATCCGGCCAGGTCCAGATTTTGCCGGATAAACCCGGTTTGCGGCGCGCCGAGCTCGTAAAGCTTGGCCGGTGGCGGGGCAATGCGGCCCCGGATTTCAACCGTTCCAGTCGGCGTCTCAAGTGGTGGCAGGATGGTCCGGTCAACAAAATTGCGCGCCACCCAGCCACGCTGGACCAGCACCACCTGCGTGCTGCCTTCAAGCTTGAGCGGCGTCATCACGTACAAGCCTTGTCGCTCCTGCATCTGGCGATTGTCCAGAAACACGGTACGTTCATTCAACCAGTGTCCGCGCAGCAGCACCCGGCGGTGCAGTTCAAGGCCTGCGTCGGGCAGTTGAGCCAGGCCCTGACCGGTCAGCGCTGGCAGCGCAGCCCGGGCGTCAATGTTGCCCTGAAATGCCGTTTTCTGCGCCGCCCGTGACAATTGCCAGCGCCCCAGCGCCAGCGTGACCGCAACGCCCAGCAATGCAGCCAGCGTGACCAGCCAGAACTTCCAGCGTGTATTCACGAGATAATCCGGTTCATGAAATATTGGGTCATTCTTGCATTTATCGGCATCATCGGCAGTCTCGCAGGCGCCCTGTTTTTCATGCTGAAGAACCCGACCGAAGGGAAATCCAGGAGCCAGAAAATGGCGCTGGCGCTGGCCCTGCGGGTCGGCCTTTCAATCGTGCTTTTTATCAGCATCCTGCTGGCCTGGAAATTTGGCTACATCCACCCGACCGGCATTGCAGCCACACCGTAGGCAACTGATTCACCGTGGCCATCAAAAAGGCACCGCGAGCGGTGCCTTGCGGCGTCTCCGCTTCATCTAAAGCCAGTAAACCAGCACATAAAGCCCAAGCCAGACGACGTCAACAAAGTGCCAGTACCACGCGGCGCCCTCAAAACCAAAATGGCGTTCGGCGCTAAAGTGACCTTTTTGCAGACGCAAGGTAATGAACAGCAGCATCAACATGCCAATAAACACGTGAAAGCCGTGGAAGCCGGTCAACATGAAAAAGGTCGAGCCATAAACTCCGGAAGTCAGCTTCAGGTTGAGCTCGTGGTAAGCGTGGTAGTACTCGTAGCCCTGCACCAGCAGGAACACAATCCCGAGCAGCACGGTAAGCCACATGAACGCCACGGTTCTGGCGCGCTGTCCGGCAATCAGGGCGTGGTGTGCAATGGTCAACGTGACACCGGAACTCAAAAGCAACGCGGTGTTGATGGTAGGCAACCAGAACGGCGTCATGGTGGCAAACGGCTCCACCGTGCCCGCCGGCGAGCCGGTCACGCCAGCGGCCAGGCTCGGCCACACCGCCTTGAAATCGGGCCACAACATGGCATTTTCGGCACTGCCCAGCTGCGGAATCGAGTGGCCACGAGCCCACCACAACGCGGTAAAGAAGGCACCAAAGAACATCACCTCGGAGAAGATAAACCAACTCATGCTCCAGCGGAACGACAGGTCAACCTTGTGGCCATAGCGGCCACTTTCACTCTCTGAAATTGACTGGCTGAACCACTGGAACAGAACCCCCAGAAACCAGACCAGACCGAACATCAGCGACCACTTGCCCCAGCCAGCGCCATTGACCCACTGTCCGGCGCCAAGAATGACAAAAAACAGGCCCAGTGCCGCCATCGCTGGATGACGCGACGGGCTGGGCACAAAGTAATAAGGGGCTTTGCCCTGTGTTGTTGAACTCATTTCAGTTCCATTCCTTCTGCTTCCATTGAATATATTTCAGGTGCAGGTAGTCGCCCTACCTGGCAACCACCCAGTTGACCAGGACGATCAGGCCAATGACAAAAATAACCGTCAGCGCAATTCCCGCCACGATGATGTGAAACGGGTTGACGCGGGCCACATCTTCCTGGGATTCGCTGCCTTTGCGGATTCCGAAAAATGACCAGCCGACCATTTTGATGCTGCGCCAGAAAGAGGTGCTCACGAGCCCACTCCCGCCGCGACCAGGCCGCCGGCAGTGGCCACCGGTGCCGCTGGTGTTTTTCCGCCCACCTCAAAAAAGGTATACGACAGCGTGATGGTTTTTACATCCCTGGACAACTTGGGATCAATGACAAAAACAACCGGCCAGGATTTCTTTTCACCCGGCTCCAGCGTGTGCTGCTTGAAGCAGAAACACTCCAGCTTGTTGAAGTGGGCAGCGGCTTGCTGCGGCGCATAGCTGGGAATCGCCTGCGCCGACATGCGCCGGTTCTGCACGTTCTGGAATTCATACTGCACGGTGGCCAGTTCACCGGGGTGCACCTGCAGCGAACGCTGCGCCGGCCTGAACTGCCACGGACCGCGGGCGTTGGCATCAAACTCGACGGTAATGGTGCGGCTGGCATCGACCTGCGTGTTGGCCGGCAAATTGGGGGTTGCTCCGGGAATATTGCGGTCCCCCAGCGCCAGGATGTTGATGCCGGTCATTTCGCAAATGGACTGGTAGATCGGCACCAGCGCATAACCAAAGACAAACATGCCGGCCGCCACCACCAGCAGCTTGCGCACCATCCGGAAATTCTCTCGCGGCAGGTTCATGGCCTAACGGCTCTCCAGAAACATCTTGAGCATGAAGCCGAAAAAAAACACCACCGCGACCGACGCCAGAATCAGTCCGGTTTTCAGATTGGCTTTCTTCTGTTCAGGTGTCATGATGTCGGCGTTCTTTGCGCTCAGGCAATGATTTTGGTCGCGCTGGCGTTCAACCGGGGCGGCGTCTCGAAAGTGTGAAAAGGCGCTGGCGACGGTATTTCCCACTCCAGGCCTTCCGCCCCTTCCCACGGTTGTTGCGGTGCTTTTTCGCCCTTGCCGCGCAGGGTCGGCAAGACGACGAAGAAGAAGAAATACACCTGCGCAAAGCCAAAGAAGAAAGCACCGACCGAAGCTATTGCATTGAAATCGGCAAACTGCATGGGGTAATCGGCGTAACGCCGCGGCATGCCGGCCAGGCCCAAAAAGTGCATCGGGAAGAAGGTGACGTTGAAAGAGATCAGCGACCACCAGAAATGAATCTTGCCACGGCTTTCGTTGTACATGACGCCAGTCCATTTCGGGCTCCAGTAGTAATAGCCGGCAAACAAGGCGTAGAGGGAACCGGCCACCAGCACATAGTGGAAATGCGCCACCACGTAATAAGTGTCGTGAATCTGGATGTCAATCGGCGCCATGGCCAGAATCAGGCCGGTAAAACCACCGAGCGTGAAAACAAAAATGAAACCCACGGCAAACAGCATTGGCGTCTCGAACGTCATGGAGCCCTGCCACATGGTGGCGATCCAGTTGAAAATCTTGACGGCGGTGGGTACCGCAATGAGCATCGTCGCGTACATGAAAAAGAGCTGGCCGGTGACCGGCATGCCGGAAGTGAACATGTGGTGCGCCCAGACGATGAACGACAGGATGGCGATGCTGGAGGTGGCGTACACCATGGAGGCGTAACCGAACAGTTTTTTGCGGGCAAAGGCCGGCACGATCTGGCTGATGATGCCAAACGCCGGCAGGATCATGATGTAGACCTCGGGGTGGCCAAAGAACCAGAAAATATGCTGGTACATCACCGGGTCGCCACCGCCGCCGGGGTTAAAGAAGCTGGTGCCAAAGTGGCGATCGGTCAACGTCATGGTGATGGCACCGGCCAGCACCGGCATGACGGCGATCAGCAGGTAAGCGGTGATCAGCCAGGTCCAGCAGAACATTGGCATTTTCATCAAGGTCATGCCGGGCGCGCGCATGTTCAGGATGGTCACGATGATGTTGATCGAGCCCATGATGGAGGAAGCCCCCAGAATGTGCAGGGCAAAAATGCCGGTGTCCATGCTCGGCCCCATTTGCAGCGTCAGCGGCGCATACAGCGTCCAGCCGGCGGCTGGCGCGCCGCCCGGCATGAAGAACGAGCTGGCCAGCAGCGCACCGGCCGGAATCATGAGCCAGAACGAAAAATTGTTCATGCGCGCAAATGCCATGTCGGAGGCGCCAATCTGCAGCGGAATCATCCAGTTTGCAAAACCGACAAAGGCCGGCATGATGGCGCCAAAGACCATGATCAGGCCGTGCATCGTGGTCAACTGGTTGAACAATTCGGGGTTGATGAACTGCAGGCCCGGTTGAAACAGTTCGGCACGGATCAGCAGCGCCAGCACGCCGCCGACCATCAGCATGGTGAAGCTGAACAGCAAATACAGGGTGCCAATGTCCTTGTGGTTGGTCGCATAGACCCAGCGCCGCCAGCCGGTCGGCGCATGCGCATGGTGATCATCGTGGGCGGCATCGGCCGGGTGGTCTAAAACAGCACTCATCTGATTTCCTTCTTGATTCTTGCAGTCACGCTGGCGGCGCTTATTTGCGCGCCGCAGCGACGTCAGCCGGCTGTACCAGCTGGCCGGTCTTGTTCGTCCAGTTGTTCTTGGTATAGGTGATGACAGCGGCAATGTCGGTGTCGCTGAGGGCTTTCCACGACGGCATGGTGGCATTGTTCTGGCCGTTGAGCAGCACCGCGATCTGTTTGCCCTTGTCAGCGTCAAGCACCACGGCAGAGCCGTCCAGCGGCTTGATCAGGCCGCCGCCCTTGCCATGAACCTGATGGCAGACGACGCAGTTGGCCGCGTACACTTTGGCGCCGCGCTGGGTAATCTCTTCGGCACTCCAGACCTTGGTCGGGTCATCGGCCCGGGCCGCCTGCTTTTTCTGTTCTGCGCTGACCCACTGCGAATAGCCTTCGGCCGACAACACCTTCACATGGATTGGCATGTAGGCGTGCTCCTTGCCGCAGAGCTGGGCACACTGGCCATAGTAGTCGCCAATTTTTTCGGCCCGAAACCAGGTGTCGCGCACAAAGCCCGGAATCGCTGCCTGCTGAATGCCCAGCGCCGGCACCATCCAGGCATGAATGACGTCATTGGCGGTGGTAATGATGCGGATTTTCTGGTTCACCGGCACGACCAGCGGGTGGTCAACCTTGAGCAGATAGTCATCAACGACGGTACCCGCCTTGGGGCCGCCATTGTTGGACATTTCACGTTGCGCGCTGTCGAGTGCCGAAATGAAACCAATGCCCTGGCCTTCACCCTTGAGGTAGTCATAGCCCCATTTCCATTGCATACCGGTGACCTTGATGGTGAGGTCGGCATTGGTGGTGTCTTTCATCGCCACCACCACTTTGGTGGCCGGCAACGCCATCAGAATCACAATGATGAAAGGTATCACGGTCCAGATGATTTCAACCGTTACCGACTCATGAAAATTGGCCGCCTTGTGGCCAACCGACTTGCGGTGCTTCCAGATCGAATAGAACATCACCGTGAACACGGCAACAAAGATCACGGTGCATAGAATCAGCATGAACCAGTGCAACCAGGCCTGGTCTTCAGCGATTTTTGTCACCGGCACCTGCAGGTTCAGCTGGTTGACAGCCGGCCCCCCCGGCAAATCGCTCACAGCCTGCGCCACGGTAAAGGCCGCGCTGGCCGCCCAGGCGCCTGCCAGCAACAGCAGCGTCTTCAATGTTTGGGAAATACTCATCATCGTGTTCTCTTTTTCATTGCCTCAAATCAGCCCATTTGACCCTGACAGCCGATTCGACCAGCGGCGATTGTAATTCAGGCATTTTTGGCGCCTGCGAGCTTGTCAAGTCCTTTTCTCAAGGATTGCCGGAATAACTTTTGCGCTGGTTCAAGGTTTCACGCATTTGCGCCAGAGAAAGCACCGTTTCGGGCCGCATGTCCAGCCGCGCCGCAGGTTTGAGGGCGTGACCATAAATCACCTCAAAAGTCAGCTGCAAGGGCTGACCGGCCAGCGCCTGATGCAACTGGTCGCGCCAGCGCCGCCCGCGCAGGCCGGCAAAACGCTGCATGTGCAAATTGCGCCCCAGGCCGCGCAACTCGTGCAGCAGGCGCTGCGGTGTCTCAAAGGTCAGGGTGATGCGCTCCATGTCCATCACCGGCTCGCCAAACCCGGCGCCCACCAGCATGTCGCCCCAGTCGTGCATGTCGGTAAATTCGTGGCTGGGCGCGGGCCAGCCCAGTGTGCGATAGAGGCCGCGCAGTTCTTGCAGTGTGTCGGGGCCGAGACAGGAAAACATCAGGAAACCATCGACCGCCAGCGCCTTGTGCCATTGCGCCATCAGGCCTTGCGGATCGGCTGCCATGTGCAGCGCCATATTGGCCCACAACATCTGCACGGCAGCGTCGGCAGGCGGCTCAAAGCGTGCCGCACGGACCGTCCATCGGGTCGGTCGCCACCATGGCTCTGCCAGCTTCTTTTCCGCATACTGCGCCCGGCTGGCATCGAATTCAGCGACAAAACAGCTGGCCTGCGGATAGCGTTGCGCCAGCAGGGCATGTGCCTGCAGGCCGCCGCGCACCGGCTGCCAGTGCGTCCAGCCGGCTGGCTGCAGCTTGATGCAGTCAAGCCGTTCCTGCATGCGCCGCGCCACTTCCTCGTGCAACCAGGGCGACGCCTGCGGCGGCAGGTGCTGCCAGCGCAAGGCGGCTCGTGGATCAATGGTGGGCGGGCGCTGATGGGGCATGTTGTCGGGCGGGGTGCAATTGCCGGAGTATATTGAGTCGATGTTTTCCGGCTGGATCAAGACTCTGCTGGAGGCACTGCCCAGCCAGTGCCTGGTGTGCCGCGGGTGGCCGGCGCACAGCGTCTGCGAAGACTGTGTCAACCGCTTTGCCCAGCCGCAGGCGCGCTGCCAGACCTGTGCGCTGGCGCTGCCAGCCGGCCTCAGGCAATGCGGCGCCTGTGTCAAAGCGCCACCACCGCTGGACCACTGTCTGGCCGCAGTGTCCTATGCCTACCCATGGTCGAATCTGATAGTCAGCTACAAATTCAGGCAGCATCCGGGCCTGGCCAGTGCACTGGCCCTGTTGCTGCGCAGCACGCCGTGGGTCGAGCCCGCGCTGGACGCCGCCGATCTGGTGGTGCCCATGCCGCTGGCCAGCGCACGCCTGCAGACGCGCGGCTTCAACCAGGCGCTGCTGCTGGCGCGCCAGCTGGCGCCCGACAAGGCCGATGGCCGCCTGCTGCTTCGCATCAAGGACACGCCAGCGCAAAGCTCCCGGCGGCGCAGCGAGCGGCTTGAAAATATGAAGGATGCGTTTGCCGTCGATCCCCTGCAGGTCAACAAAGTCAAGGGCCAGCGGCTGGTGCTGGTGGACGACGTGATGACCAGTGGCGCCTCGCTGTATGCTGCGGCGCGGGCCTTGCGATCGGCCGGCGCGGCACACATTACCGGCCTGGTGGTCGCCCGTACGGAATAGTGCCCCCATGTTTCATATCGTTCTGGTAGAACCCGAAATCCCGCCCAACACGGGCAATGTCATTCGCCTGGCGGCCAACACCGGCTGCAGCCTGCATCTGGTTGAGCCCTTGGGATTTTCGATGGACGACCGGCAGCTGCGCCGTGCCGGGCTGGACTATCACGAATATGCCCAGATCAAGCGGCATGCCAGTTGGCCGGCACTCCTGGAAACCGAGCAACCCATTTCCGAGCGCATGTTCGCACTCACCACGCGCGCCACAAACCTCGTACACGACATGCAATTCATGGCCGGTGACTGGCTGGTGTTTGGTTCCGAGACGGCGGGACTTTCCGCACCAGTGCGGCAATCGTTCAGCCCGGCTCGCTGCCTCAAGTTGCCGATGGTGGCCGGACAACGCAGCCTGAATTTGTCGAACGCCGTGGCCGTCACGGTGTTTGAAGCCTGGCGGCAAAATAACTTTGGGACCAGCCTGACTGCCAGAAGTTAGGGCGGTGGCAACGGCCCTCGATGCCGGTACTTTGCCTGCGCCAGGCGAACGCGGCACACATCCAAGCCAGAGCGTTCTCTGAGCACCTTCCAAGTGAAAAAGTCAAAGGGCCACTATGTTGATCATTGATTAAATCAATTGTTATGTGTTTTGTTTTAGACATAAACTATCTTCACCGTCAATTCCTAACGGCAACAGGAGATCCACATGTCGACAGAAGCCAAGTGCCCATTCCCCCACGCAGTCAGTAAAAACGCCGTCGCAGCATCCCCGTCGAACACAGACTGGTGGCCCAATCAACTCAAGCTGGGCATACTGCACCAGCACGCGGCTGAGTCCAACCCGATGGGAGACGACTTCAACTACGCAGACGAATTCAAGTCGCTCGATCTGGACGCCGTCGTCAAAGACCTGCATCGTTTGATGACCGATTCGCAGGATTGGTGGCCGGCCGACTGGGGCCACTATGGTGGCCTGATGGTGCGCATGGCCTGGCACTCTGCGGGCACCTACCGGGTCGCCGACGGCCGCGGCGGCGCCGGCACCGGCAACCAGCGCTTTGCGCCTTTGAACAGTTGGCCGGACAACGGCAACCTGGATAAGGCACGGCGCTTGCTTTGGCCCGTCAAACAGAAATACGGTCGCAAGCTTTCGTGGGCAGATTTGATCATCCTGGCTGGCAATGTTGCACTGGAATCCATGGGCTTCAAGACCTTCGGTTTCGCCGGTGGCCGCGAAGACATCTGGGAACCCGAACAGGACATTTACTGGGGTGCAGAAAAGGCCTGGCTGGCCACCAGCGACAAAGAAAACAGCCGCTACAGCGGTGATCGAAAGCTGGAGAGCCCGCTCGCTGCGGTGCAGATGGGCCTCATCTATGTCAACCCCGAAGGCCCGGATGGCAAGCCTGACCCGTTAGCCTCCGGCCGCGATGTGCGCGAAACTTTTGCCCGCATGGCGATGAACGACGAAGAAACCGTCGCACTGGTGGCCGGTGGCCACACCTTCGGCAAGGCCCACGGTGCAGGCGACCCCACCTTGGTAGACCCCGCGCCCGAGGCAGCCGGCATTGAAGAGCAGGGCTTCGGCTGGATCAACCAGCTCGTCAGCGGCAAAGGCGCGCACACCACCACCAGCGGCATTGAAGGCGCCTGGAAGCCCAACCCCACCACCTGGGATAACGGCTACTTTGACATGCTGTTCGGCTACGAATGGACGCTCACCAAGAGCCCCGCCGGCGCACACCAGTGGGTGGCCCGGAACGTGAAGCCCGAGCACATGATTCCCGACGCGCACGATGCGACCAAAAAGCACCCGCCCATGATGACCACGGCCGACATGGCGCTGCGTATGGACCCAGCTTACGAGAAAATCTCGCGCCGCTTCCATCAGAACCCGGCCGAGTTTGCTGATGCATTTTCCCGCGCCTGGTTCAAGCTCACGCACCGCGACATGGGTCCGCGGGCGCGCTACCTGGGTTCTTTGGTGCCGCAGGAAGTGTTGCTCTGGCAGGACCCGATTCCTGCCGTTGACCACGCGTTGGTGGATGCACAGGACATCGCTGCGCTCAAGGCCAAGTTGATGGCGTCGGGCTTGTCGATTGCGCAGCTGGTCAGCGTCGCGTGGGCGTCCGCCTCTACTTTCCGTGGCAGCGACAAGCGCGGCGGTGCCAACGGTGCTCGCATCCGCCTCGCACCCCAAAAAGATTGGGATGCGAACCAGCCAGCACAGTTGGCGCAAGTGTTGCAAAAGCTCGAAGCGATTCAGCAGCAGTTCAACGCAGCCCAGTCCGGCGGCAAGAGGATTTCTCTGGCCGACCTGATTGTGCTGGGCGGCAGTGCTGCCGTGCAGGCCGCCGCCAGCAAGGCTGGCCATGACGTGATGGTGCCCTTTACCCCGGGCCGAATGGACGCCAGCCAGGCGCAGACCGATGTCGAGTCCTTCAAAGTGCTGGAGCCTGTGGCCGACGGATTTCGCAACTACGCCCACCAGGGGCTGGAGGGCGTGGCGGCGGAGTTGTTGTTGGACAAGGCGCAATTGCTCACCCTCAGCGCACCGGAGATGACGGTGCTGATCGGTGGCCTGCGTGCTCTGAATGCCAACGTGGGTCAAGCCCGGCATGGCGTGTTCACCGCGCGACCCGAAACACTGAGCAATGACTTTTTTGTGAACCTGCTGGACATGCACACAAAGTGGAGCAAGTCGTCTGCCGAGGGCGTGTTCGAAGGGCGCGACCGCAGCACCGGTGCGGTGAGGTGGACCGGCACGGTGGTGGACCTGGTCTTTGGCTCGAACTCGCAACTGCGTGCCCTGGCCGAGGTCTATGCGACCAGCGATGCACAAACCAAGTTTGTTCGCGACTTTGTGGCCGCCTGGACCAAGGTCATGAACCTGGACCGTTTCGACTTGAAGTAGTCCTGGCTCCACTGATATGAGAAAGCCTCGCCGCAGTGCTTGCTAACGGAGACAAAATCTGCCGCTCGTGGCGGTCGGCTAGCGCCACAAAGTTTGGGCCAAGGGCGTGGCACAACCCTCGCAACGAGTTTTTGCTACGGGTAATGCCGCGCCAGTGACTCGGCCACACACACTGGCTTGGCAGCGCCTTCACGTTCAATGGCAACCTCCCAAGTCATTTGGGCACCGCCCTGGTCAATGGGTTCGCTCTTGAGCAGTTTCAGCCGGGCGCGCAGGCGGCTGCCCACCGGCACCGGCGCCATGAAGCGAACCTTGTTCAAACCATAATTCACGCCCATGCGGGTCTCGACCACTTTCACCGACGACTCAAAAAACTTCGGAATCAGCGACAGCGTCAAAAAGCCGTGCGCGATCGGCGCCCCAAAAGGACCGGCCCGGGCGCGCTCGACATCAACGTGAATCCACTGCTGGTCACCAGTCGCCTGGGCAAACTGGTTGACCTGCTCCTGCGTGATGGTGATCCAGTCGCTGACGGCCACTTCCTGGCCAGCCAGAGCCGACAATTGGGCAAGGGTTTGAAATGTTTTCATGCGCACACTGTAGCCAGTCGCCGGCCGGTGCGTTGTCCGATGAGCGACAAAGCGACCGCGTCAGCGGTCGAGCCACTGGCAGATCGCCTGCCATTGCGCCAGGTCTTTTTCGAACCGCCCCGGCGTCACGTCAAACAATGTCAGGCCACGCGCGGCCAGATGAATATAGTTTTGCGTATCGCGCAGATAAGCCAGCACCGGCAAGTCCAGCGTCGCCACATATTCATGCAATTTCTCGGCGGCAATGGTGCGCGCATCGACCCGCATGCCGACCAGACCGATCTGCAGCTTGTCGTGGTGGCGGTTCTGCAAAAGCTGGTCCAGAAAGGCGCGTGTCGCAAAAATATCAAATACGCTGGGCTGCAGCGGTACGATCACTTTGGTGGCCATTTTCATGACGTCATTGAAACGCCAGCCGTGCAGGCCGGCCGGTGTGTCAAGCACGACATGGCTGGTGCCCCGGGGTGGTTTGGCAATCAGGTCGGCACTGATGTCCCAGGTGGTGATGGCGCGCGCGCCGGGTGGGCGCAGACCCAGCCACAAGCGCGACGACTGCTGGCGATCAGCGTCGCCCAGCATCACGGCATGCCCCTGCGCCGCGAAATAACCCGCAATATTGGTGGCAAGAGTGGACTTGCCCACACCGCCTTTTGGATTGGCAACAACGACCACTGGCATGGCTGGCTCCTCAACATTGAACTTTGCGCTATGTTAGCGGTATGGACGAACAAAACCAAACTCCCGCCAAAGCCGGCGCCGGCCGGGGCATCTACCTCGTCGCCGCCCACCCCAACTGGCGCGACTCGCGCGTCAACCGGCGCCTGCTGGCCGCTGCCCGCGGCGTCGACGGCGTTGCGGTCAATGACCTTTACGCCAGCTACCCGGACTACTGCATTGACGTCCCGCTCGAGCAGGCGCGGCTGGCCGCGGCGCAACTGATTGTGCTGCTGCACCCGATCCACTGGTATTCGATGCCGGCACTGCAAAAGCTCTGGCTCGACGATGTGCTGAGCTACGGCTGGGCCTATGGCGACGGCGGCAACGCGCTGCGCGGCAAAGACTTGTGGCTGGTGGCCAGCACCGGCGGGCCGGAAAGCTCTTACCATCCACAAGGCTATAACCGCTACTTTTTTGACGCCTTCCTGCCGCCTTACGAGCAGACGGCGGCGCTGTGCGGCATGCGTTTCCTGCCGCCGCTGCTGCTGCACGGCGCCCACAGCGTGCCCGAGCCTGAAGTGGCGCAGCACGCGGCAATATTCAAACAGCGCCTGCAGAGCTATCCACAGTGGCCGGAACTGGACGACCTGGACACCTGCCCCGGCTGCGCCGTGCCGCCTGCTGATCGCCCTGAAGAACTGAACGCCGCCGCGCCGGGCCGTCCCCAGCAAGGCACGGCCCCCTCGGGGCTGACGTCCGCGGCTCCGAGTCTGCCTGCGCAGAGTCGGACGGACGGAAGAGTCGTTGCGTCGGGCATCGACATGTCCAGCGCAGTACACGAAGTGACCAGCGTGGGGGCAAGATAGGCCATGGAACACGCACCCTCCTGGCTGATCAACAGCTTTATCTACCTGAGCGCGGCGGTCATCGCCGTACCCCTGAGCAAGGCGCTGGGCCTGGGCGCCATCATCGGCTACCTGGCCGCCGGCATGGCGATTGGCCCGTGGGGGCTGGGCCTGGTGACCAATGTCGAAGACATCCTGCACTTTGCCGAATTTGGCGTCGTGCTGATGCTGTTTCTGGTCGGGCTGGAGCTCGAACCCCAACGCTTGTGGAGCCTGCGCCGACCGATCTTTGGCTGGGGCAGTGCCCAGGTGCTGGGCTGCGCCCTGCTGCTCACAGTGGTGGCGATGGGTTTTGGCGTGAGCTGGCGTATCGCGCTGGTCGCCGGCCTGGGGCTGGCGCTGTCGAGCACGGCGATTGCGCTGCAGGTGATGGATGAGCGCAACCTGCTGCCCACGGGCAGCGGGCAGGCGGCGTTTGCCATTCTGCTGTTTCAGGACGTGGCTGCCATCCCGATCCTTGCCCTGCTGCCGCTGCTAGGCCTCATTTCAGTATCAAATCAGGCTCTGGAGCCCGTCGATCATGCGTGGGCAGCTCTTAAAATAATAGCAGTTGTGGCTGCCATTGTGGTCGGGGGCCGGTTGCTCATGCGTCCGCTGTTTCGCTGGATCGCGCGCTCCAACGCGCCCGAGATCTTTACCGCCGCCTCACTGCTGCTGGTGGTCGGCATTGCCGCGCTGATGCAGGCGGTCGGGCTGTCGATGGCGCTGGGCGCCTTTCTGGCCGGCGTGCTGCTGGCCGAGAGCGAGTACCGGCGCGAGCTCGAAACCGACATCGAACCCTTCAAGGGCTTGCTGTTAGGCCTGTTTTTCATTGCCGTGGGCATGAGCATCGACTTTGCCGTGCTGCGCCAGTCGCCCGGCTTGATGGCGCTCATCGTGCTCGGCTTTCTGGCGCTCAAAGGCGCGCTGATCTATGCGTTGGCGCGGCGCATGAAGTTGCCGTTTCAGGAACGCCCGGTCTTCACGCTGTTGCTGGCGCAGGGCGGCGAATTTGCCTTTGTGGTGTTTCAGGCCGCTGCCGGTGCGCATGTCATGCCGGCGCCCATCGCCTCGCTGCTGATTGGCGCGGTGGCGGTTTCGATGCTGGTCAGCCCGCTGCTGCTGGTGGCCATCGACAAGCTGCTGCTGCCGCGCTACGCCCGCTGCGGTGTCCCGGTGCTGGAAGAAATTTCCGAGCCGCAGGAGGCGCCGATTGTGGTGGCCGGCTTTGGCCGCTACGGGCAAATCATTGCGCGCCTGATGCTGGCGCAGGGCATCGACTGCACCGTGCTGGACCACGACGCCGAAATGATTGAAGCCGCGCGCAGCTTTGGCTACCGGGTGTTTTACGGTGACGCCTCACGCCTGGATTTGCTGCGCACGGCGGGTGCCGCCAGCGCCAGAGTGCTGGTGGTGGCGGTGGACGATGTCGAACAGTCGCTGAAGATCGTTGACCTGGCGCATGAACACTTCCCCAACCTGCAGATTGTGGCGCGGGCGCGTGACGTCACGCACTGGAACGAGCTGCGTGACCGCGGCGTGATGCAGGTCGAGCGCGAAATGTTTGAGTCCAGCCTGCGCAGCGCGCGCAGCGTGCTGGAGCTGCTGGGCCACGGCGCCCACGAAGCGCGCCAGACCGCCATGCGCTTTCGCCAGCACAACCTGGAACTGTTCGAGAAAATGTACCCGCACCACAAAGACCGCGCCAAGCTGATTGCCGTGGCCAAGCAGGGCCGCCAGCAACTCGAAGAGCAGATGGCGCAAGAGCGGGCGCAAGCGCCACGCTCACGCGGCTGGGACAGTTGAAACCGGACCCGACCGCCATGCCCCTGCCCTACAGCCGCTGCCCCAAGTGCGCACACCAGCCCCTGCCGTCTGACCAGACCCTGCCGGCGGCCTGCCCGGCCTGCGGCGTGATCCTGGCCAAGGTAGGGCAGGCAGCGCTTCGTGCCCCGGCCGCACCCGCCCGCGAAGCGGCGCAGGAAAGCGACGCGCCGGGCTGGACCGCGCTGCTGCTGACCCACATGCCCGAGCGCGTCGACGCGATGCGTTTCTGGTGGCGCCTTGCCCTCCTGGCAGGCCTTGCGCTGTGGTCCTGGATGCTGATCGGGCTCGACTACCGGACCGGCGAAATGGTCGAGTCCTTCCTGCACCGCCCGATTCTGGTGTTTCACGAAGCCGGGCACGTCCTCTTCATGCCGCTGGGTCAGTGGCTGACGGTGCTGGGTGGCACGCTGGGCCAACTCATCATGCCCGCCATCCTGGCCGTTGCCCTCCTGGTCAAGAACCGCGACCCCTTTGGCGCGGCGGTGGGCTTGTGGTTTTTTGGTGTGTCGGTGCTGGACGTGGCGCCCTATATGTATGACGCCCTGCAGCCGCAACTGATGCTGCTGTCGGGCGCCACCGGCGAGGCCGGCGGCCATGACTGGATTTTTCTTTTCTCCAGCATGGGGCTGCTGCCCAAGGCACAACTGATCGGTGGCCTGACCCACAAATTGGGCGCGCTGGTGCTGCTGGCGTCACTCGGCTGGGCCGCGTGGTTATTGCGGCGGCAGTACCCGCGGCTGGCCGATCACGTCATGCAGGAAGACTGAAAACCCGGATGCGCGGCGCAATTTGGTCCTGGCTGTTGCGCGTCACCGTGCGCATGTCGTGCCGGGTTTGCAAAATGTACGGCCGAACCATGGCGTGTTTTTATAGAAGAATCAGCCTCCATCCTCCGTCCACTCTGCGTAGGCAGCTATAAATTAAATAGCACTTTGTACAACGCCCACTAGCCTAGCGCATCCCACACCAGCTTGACGCCGGTGAGCAGCATGCCCAGATACACCAGGCGGTAGAACAGCACCTGGTTGATGCGCCGCGCCAGCCAGACGCCGGCCCACACGCCCAGCGGGGCAACCGGCAACAGCACCAGCGAGGTTGCCATGTTGCGCACGTCGAGCAAACCCAGCCAGGCGTAGGGAATCCATTTGGCCAGATTGATGCAGAAGAAAAAGAACGCCATGGTGGCGGTGAACTTCACCGGTGACAGCCGCAGCGGGATCACATAGGCGTTGATCGGCGGGCCACCGGCGTGCGCAATGAAGCTGGTAAACCCGGCGGTAGCGCTCAGGATGGCGCCCAGCCAGCGCGGCGGTGGTGCACTGTCCGGGCGCGGCGCAAACAGCAGCCGCTGGGCCAGAAACGCCAGGGTGAAGACACCCACAATGCCGGCCACCGTGCGGGCATCGAGCATCTTGAACAACAGCGCGCCAACCACGATGCCCAGCAATCCCCAGGGAATCAGGAAACGCAGCAGCTTCAGGTCAAAGTCCTTGCGAAAGGCAGCCATGCCCAGCAGGTCCATCAGCAGCAGCACCGGCATCAAAATGGCCGCCGCCTGCGGCACGCTGACCGCCAGCGCCATCAAGGGCACGGCGAGCGAGCCAAAGCCGGCGCCAAAGCCGCTTTTGCTCACACCCATCAGCAGCACGGCCGGAATGGCGACGGCGTAAAAATACGGCTCGGTGATGAGGGGAAAAGTCATGCGCCGATCAAACCCGCTCCAGCAGCAACGCAATGCCCTGTCCGACGCCGATGCACATGGTGCACAGCGCGTAGCGGCCAGCGCCGGCGTGCAGCCGGTTGACGGCCGTTGTGACGAGCCGCGCGCCCGACGCCCCCAGCGGATGGCCTAGCGCAATGGCGCCGCCCCAGGCGTTGACACGCTCATCGTCGTCGGGCAGGCCCAGCATTCTGAGCACCGCCAGCCCTTGCGCGGCAAACGCTTCGTTGAGCTCGATCACGTCGAGCTGTTCGAGCCTCAGGCCGCTCAGGGCCAGCACTTTTTGCGTGGCCGGTGCCGGGCCGATGCCCATCAGGCGCGGCGCCACACCGGCGCTCGCCATGCCCACCACGCGCGCCCGGGGTGTCAGGCCGTTGCGCGCCGCTGCCGGTTCATCGGCCAGCAGCAAGGCGCACGCGCCATCGTTGACGCCGCTGGCGTTGCCGGCGGTGACCGTGCCGTCGGGACGCACGATGGGTTTGAGTCTGGCCAGCGCCTCCAGGCTGGTTTCACGCGGGTGTTCGTCGCGCTCAACCACGATGGCGTCGCCCTTCTTCTGCGCCAGGGTGACGGCGCAAATCTCGCGCGCCAGGTGGCCGGCCTGCTGCGCTGCGACCGCTTTCATCTGGCTGGCCAGGGCCATCTGGTCCTGCGCCTGGCGGCTGATGCGGAACTCGGTGGCCACGTTCTCGGCCGTCTCGGGCATGCTGTCCACCCCGTATTTTTCTTTCATCAGTTTGTTGATGAAGCGCCAGCCGATGGTGGTGTCATAAACGGCATTGTTGCGGCCAAAAGCGCTGTCCATCTTGGGCATGACAAAAGGCGCGCGGCTCATGCTCTCGACCCCGCCGGCAATCATCAGGCCGGCTTCGCCGGCCCGGATGGCGCGCGCTGCCGTTCCCACGGCGTCCAGCCCCGAGCCGCACAGGCGGTTCAGGGTGGCTCCGGGCACCTCCAGCGGCAGGCCGGCCAGCAGCGAGGCCATGTGGGCCACGTTGCGGTTGTCTTCACCGGCCTGGTTGGCGCAGCCAAAGATGACGTCGGTAACGGCTTGCCAATCGACGTTCGGGTTGCGCGCCATCAGCGCCTTGAGCGGCAGGGCGGCCAGGTCATCGGTGCGCACACTGCTCAAGGCGCCGCCGTAGCGGCCGAAGGGGGTGCGGATGGCGTCGCAGATGTAGGCGTGAAGCATGGCGGAATTCCTCTAACGGGGTTGCGGTGAATTTGGCGGATTCGCCCGGCAACTGTACCCAACAAGCGCGGCCTTCACTGACGCCCAGGTTGCAGCCTGAGTTTCTGTGGAAGAATCAGCAGCTTTCAGCCCTGCAACCGCCCCGGAGAAGACCATGTCTGCGAAACCCCCTTACCGCGCAAGCCAGGCCGCGCGCACCCTGCTCTGCACCCTGCTGATCGGCCTGGCGCCGCTGGCCTGGGCCGACAACTACCCCAGCAAAGCGCTCAAATTTGTCGTGCCCTTCAGCGCCGGCAGCGCCACCGATACGGTTGGCCGCATCATGGCGCAGGCCATGGGCGAGGCGCTGGGACAATCCGCCACGGTTGAAAACAAGGCTGGTGCCAACGGCATTCTGGGAGCCGAAGCGGTCAAGGCGGCGCCGGCCGATGGCTACACGTTTCTGGTCACCACCAGCACCACACAGGCGGCCAACGTCAGCCTGTACAAAAAGTTGCCGTATGACCCGGTGAAGGACTTCAGTCCGATCGGCAAGATTGGCGAGACCGGTTTCATCCTGATGGTCAAGTCCGACTTCCCGGCCAATGACATGAAGCAGTTCATTGCCTACGCCCGCGCCAACCCGGGCAAGCTGGCTTACGGGCATGGCTCGTCGGGCTCGCTGGTGTTGGCCGCCATGCTGACGCAGATGGCCGGGCTTGAAACCATCAACGTGCCCTACAAAAGCATCCCGCCGGCCTTGACCGACCTGCTGGGCGGCCAGATCCAGTTTGCCTTTGCCGACGTCGGCAATGCGGTCGCGCAAATGAACGGCGGCAAGCTCAAAGGGCTGGGCGTGACTACCGCCAAGCGGGCCGGCAAGGCAGCGCAGGTGCCTCCGATCGGCGACAGCGTGAAAGACTACGCGGTCGGTGCCTGGTTTGGCCTGATGGCACCGGCCAATCTGCCGGGCGACGTCAGCGCCAGGGTGGCCGCTGCCTTCCAGAGCGTCATGGCGCGCGCCGATGTGCGCGAGCGAATCCAGAACGCCGGTATCGACGTCGACGTGCAGGACGCCGCCACGCTGGCCAAAACCATAGACGCCGAGATCAGGAAATGGGCGTTGTGGGTGAAGGCTGCCAACATCAGTCCGGAATGATCCCTGCGGCGTTGACCGTGGCCTCCAGAGTTTCCACCCCGGCCAGCCAGGGCGCGCTGGCGGGCATTCGGGTCATTGACATGACTGGTGTCGTGCTGGGGCCGTATGCGACCCAGATCCTGGGCGACTACGGTGCCGACGTGATCAAGATCGAACCGCCGGGCGGCGACATCATGCGCCAGGCCGGCCCGATGAAACATGCGGGCATGGGGCACATCTTCATCAACGCCAACCGCAACAAGCGGTCGGTACTGCTGGACTTGCGCCAGGCGCACCAGCGCAGCCTGCTGCTGCGCCTGTGCGCCACGGCCGATGTGCTGGCGTTCAACATCCGCCCGGCTTCCATGGCGCGCCTGGGCCTGTCCTGGGAGGCGGTGCGTGCCGTCAACCCGAACATCATTTACTGCGGCGCTTACGGCTACAGCGAAGGCGGCCCGTACGCCGACTGGCCGGCCTACGACGACCTGATCCAGGGCGCCGCCTGCATCCCGTGGCTGATGACGCAGAGCGGCAGCAGCGAGCCGCGTTATGTGCCGGCCACTTTTGCCGACCGGGTGACCGGCCTGAACATGGTGCACGCGGTGCTGGCAGCGCTGATTGCACGCCACCGGCTGGGCCACGGGCAAAGCGTCGAGGTACCGATGTTTGAATGCCTGTTGCAGTTTGTGCTGGGCGAGCACCTGGGCGGCGAAACCTGGCAGCCGGCCATCGGGCCCATGGGCCACGCCCGCATGCTGGCGCCGCACCGCAAGCCGTACGCCACGCAGGACGGCCACCTGTGCGCGCTGATGTACAACGACGCCCACTGGCAGGCGTTTCTGAAGCTGGTGGGCGAGCCCGGGCTGTTTCAGTCCGACCCGCGCTTTGGCAACCAGCAGCAGCGGCTGGCGCACATCGACGCCTTGTACGCTTTTGTGCAGCAGCACATGCGGCACAAGACCTCGCGCGAATGGCTGCAACTCTTCACGCAGCACGACATCCCGGTGATGCCCATGATGAAGCTCGACGATCTGCTGCATGACCCGCACCTGGCCGCAACCGGCGGCTGGCAGGACCTGGAGCATCCGCTGGAAGGCCGCCTTCGCCAGCTGCGCCCGCCGGTGCGCATGAGCGAAACGCCAACCGGCATCTGGCGCGGTGCACCGGCGCTGGGAGAACACACACAGGAAGTGCTGGCTGAACTGGCGTGATAATCTTCCTCCATGTTCACCCCGTCACAACTCGATGTCCGTCAGTTTTTTTGCTCTGTTTACGCCAAAGCCAAGGCTGGACAAGCGCTGGAAGCTATTGAAACAATAGCAAGCTTGTGGCTCGACGAACACCCCGAATACCATGCCGATGTGGCCGACGTGGCCGCCGCCGTGCGCGCCATGCAACAACCTGCGGACGGCCAGACCAATCCATTCCTGCATCTGTCGATGCACCTGTCCATCAGTGAACAATGCAGCATTGACCAGCCGCGCGGCATCCGCCAGGCGGTGGAGTTGCTGACGCACCGGCGCGACTCTCTGCACGACGCCCACCACGAAGCCATGGAGTGCCTGGGCCGCATGCTGTGGGAGAGCCAGCGCGCCGGACGACCGCCTGATGGCGACAACTACGTGGCCTGCGTGCAGCGCCGCGCAACACAGGATTAAGTTATGCAGGTAGCACTTGTCACCGGGGCCAATACCGGCATTGGACGCGTCACGGCACGGGAACTGGCGCGCCAGGGCATGCATGTGTTTCTGGCCTGCCGGTCGGAGCAACGCACCCAGGCTGTGCTTGACGAAATCCGCTCCGCCGTACCGGCCGCCAAGGTCGAATGGCTGGCGCTGGATCTTGCCGACTTCAGCTCGATTCGCGAATGCGCCCGGCTATTTCTGGCCAAAGGTTTGCCACTGCACCTGTTGATCAACAACGCCGGTATTGCCGGTTCCCGGGGTTTGACCAAAGACGGCTTTGAGCTGGCTTTCGGCATCAATCACCTGGGGCATTTCCTGCTGACACAGTTGCTGCTGGAACGCCTTCAAGGCTCAGCGCCAGCGCGCATCGTCACGGTCGCCAGTCGGGCCCACTACCGGGCCAAAGGCATTGACTGGCAGGCGGTTTGCCAGAGCAGCAAAAGCGTCACCGCGCTGGATGAGTACAGCGTCTCCAAACTCGCCAATGTGCTGTTCAGTGCCGAACTCGGCCAGCGCCTTGCCGGCACCGGCGTTACCAGCTATGCGCTGCACCCCGGCGTGGTGGCGTCCGACGTCTGGCGTTCGGTGGTGTGGCCGCTGCGGTCCCTGATCAAGCTGTTCATGATCTCGACCGAGCAAGGCGCCCTGACCACACTGCATTGCGCCAGTGCTGCCAGCCTGGGCAGCGAGACCGGGCTTTACTACGACCAATGCCGGGTCAAAAGACCAAGCCGGGTGGCGCAGGATCCAGCGCTGGCCGCCGAACTCTGGCAGCGCAGTGTGGACTGGGTCAAGTAGTTGCCCGGACCCGCTGGGTTGCCAACCGGCGGGCAAGCGCTAGCGCAGGGCAGGTTGCGCCAGCGTCTTGAGTTCACCCGGCAGTGAACTGACGTAATTGGCCAGTTCCTTGAGTTCCGCATTGGAAAACTGCCTGGCCACGCCGCCCATGATCGGGTTGCTCCGGCCCCAGGTGGCATTGCCCTCGGTCTTGTAGGACTTGAGCGCCACAAAAAGGTAGTCGGCGTGCTGGCCGGCAATCCGCGGGTAGCTGGGGTCAATCGGTTTGCTGAAGCTGTCGCCGTGACAGGACACGCAGGCGCCTTTGGCGACCAGTGCCGCCGCAATGGCATTGCCGGCGGCGGCTTTGCCGGGCGGCGGCGCGCCGTCAGTCTTGCCATGCGCTTCGTAGTAGGCGGCCACGTTGGCCATATCCTGCTCGCTCAGGTTGTCAACAATGCCCCGCATGGTCGGATGCTTGCGATCGCCTTTTTTGTAGGCAGTCAGTGCCGACACAATGTATTTGACGCTCTGGCCCGAAATCTTCGGAACCCGGTACACCTCGGGGAAACTGGCCCGATAGCCGGCAATGCCGTGGCAGCCGATACACAAGGCGATTTTTTTCTCGCCGGCCCGGGCATCGCCCCTGACTTCCTGGGCGTTTGCAGAAACGGCGGTCACGCAGGCGACAAGCAGGGCAGGTACCGTTAGCAGAAATTTATTCATTTTCGGGGGACAATCAACCAAAGATTGAGATAGATCAAAATTTGATTATATCGATCAACAACCCTTCGCCTACCCTCAAGACTGTTTGCCCTTATCAAGCGAGAACCATGAAATTCCAAGGAACCAAGAACTACGTCGCCACCCAGGATTTGATGCTCTCCGTCAATGCCGCCATCACCCTCAAACGCCCGCTGCTGGTCAAGGGTGAGCCCGGTACCGGCAAGACCATGCTGGCCGAGGAAGTGGCCGGTGCGCTCAACATGCCGCTGCTGCAGTGGCACATCAAATCCACCACCAAGGCACAGCAGGGTCTGTATGAATACGATGCCGTGAGCCGCCTGCGCGACTCGCAGTTGTCGGATGTGGACGGCGGCGAGCGCGTCAGGAACATCCACAACTACATCGTCAAGGGCGTCCTGTGGCAGGCCTTCACGGCCGGGCAGCAGGTCGCCCTGCTGATTGATGAAATTGACAAGGCCGATATCGAGTTTCCGAACGATTTGCTGCGCGAAATCGACCGCATGGAGTTTTACTGTTATGAAACCCGTGAACTGATCAAAGCCATACACCGGCCACTGGTGTTCATCACCTCGAACAACGAAAAGGAATTGCCTGACGCCTTTTTGCGGCGCTGCTTCTTCCATTACATCAAGTTCCCCGATGCCGACACCATGAAGAGCATTGTGGACGTGCACTTTCCGGGGTTGAAAGAAGAACTTCTGACGGCGGCGATGAAGACTTTCTATGACGTGCGCAACCTGCCTGGCCTGAAGAAGAAACCCTCCACCAGTGAGTTGCTGGACTGGCTCAAGCTGTTGCTGGCCGAAGACATACCGCTGGAAATCCTGCAGACCAAAGACGACAAGGTGGCGGTGCCGCCACTGGTGGGTGCCTTGCTGAAAAACGAGCAGGATGTGACGCTGTTTGAAAAACTGGTGTTCATGCAACGTCATAACCGCTGAGAAGTGAGTGAGCCATGGCCTTTATTGAACCAATCACCTTGAGCACGCGCGGCATTACCCTGGTGCCGCTGGCGTCAAGCCATGAGGCGGGCCTGCGCGCCGCGGCGCAGGACGGCGAGCTGTGGCGGCTGCGCGTCACCTCGGTGCCCGAACCGGAGCAAACCCGCCAGTACATTGAAGACGCGCTGGCCATGCGGGAAGCCGGCAATCGCTTCGCTTTTGCCGTAACAGATGCCGCTACCGGCACGGTACTGGGTTGCTCGAGTTACCACGACATCCTGCCGGCGGTCAAGCGCGTCGAGATTGGCTACACCTGGTACGCCCGGCGCTGTCAGCGCAGCCACGTCAACACAACCGCCAAGCTGCTCATGATGACGCACGCCTTTGAGACGCTGGGCTGCCATGTGGTCGGCTGGCGCACCGACAACTTCAACTTTGCCTCGCAAACCGCCATTGAGCGGCTTGGCGCCCGAAAAGACGGTGTCATCCGGGGCCATGCGTTGCGCCGCGACGGCACCATCCGCGACACCGTGATGTACAGCCTGCGCAGTGGCGAATGGCCGGAAGTCAAGGCGCAATTGCTGTACCTTCTGGACAAGCCACGTTAAGGGGAGCCGGTTCATGCTGATCGACTTCTTCTACAGCCTGCGATCGGCCAAACTGCCGGTGTCGGTCAAGGAATACCTGACGCTGCTGGAAGCACTCAAGGAGGGCGTGGTTGGCCCCAACGCGCCGGCACCCGACAGCGAGATGGCCGCCAGCGGCTACAAGATCGACGACTTTTACTACCTGAGCCGCACCACTCTTGTAAAGGATGAAAAGCACTACGACAAGTTTGACCGCGCCTTCGCCGCTTACTTCAAGGGCATCGAGATGGTGGCCGACTTCACCCGGGAAGTACCGCTCGAATGGTTGCGCAGGAATCTGGAGCTCAACCTGAGTCCGGAGGAACTCGCCAAGATCCAGAAGATGGGCTGGGACGAGCTGATGGAGACCCTCAAGAAGCGCTTTGAAGAGCAAAAAGAGCGCCATGAGGGCGGCAGCAAATGGATTGGCACCGGCGGCACCAGCCCGTTTGGTGCCTACGGCCAGAACCCGCAAGGCATTCGCATCGGCCAGGACAAGGGCCGCAACAAGAGCGCTGTCAAGGTCTGGGACCAGCGCGCCTACAAGGATTACGACGACTCCCAGGAGCTGGGCACCCGCAACATCAAGGTCGCGTTGCGCCGCCTGCGCAAATTTGCCCGCGAGGGCCATGAGGACGAGCTGGACCTGGATGAGACCATCAGCAAGACCGCCGCCAACGCGGGTTACCTCGACATCAAAATGCGCCCCGAGCGCCACAACAATGTCAAGGTATTGCTGCTGATGGATGTGGGTGGCACCATGGACGAGCATATCCAGCGCGTCGAAGAGCTGTTCTCGGCCACCAAGACCGAGTTCAAGCATCTGGAGTTCTATTACTTCCACAACTGTGTCTACGACTTCATGTGGAAGAACAACCGCCGCCGCTTTGCCGAAAAATTTGCCACCTGGGACATCATTCGCAAATACAACAAGGACTACAAGCTGATCTTCATCGGCGACGCCACCATGAGCCCGTACGAGATCTTGCAGCCCGGTGGCAGCGTTGAATACAACAACGAAGAAGCCGGCCTCGAGTGGTTGCAGCGCCTCACCAAAGCTTTTCCAAAATTTGTCTGGATCAACCCGGAGCCGCAAGGCGTCTGGCAGTATCGCCAGAGCATCAGCGTCATCCAGCAAATTCTGAGTCAACGCATGTTTCCTCTGACTATCAAGGGGCTGGAAGAAGCCATGCGACTGCTGACCAAATGAAATGGCTGCTGGCGGCGGCGTTGCTCACCAGCACCGCCGGCCTGCTTTGCGCGCAGGAACCGGCGGCCGCGAGCGGCACCCCGTCGGCCGGCATGGCAGTCGTCAATGCTTTTGAGCTCGAGATCCATGCCCCCGATGACATCCGGCTGCTTCTTGAGCGCCATCTGGAATTGCCACGCTACCGCGAGCTGAACGATCTCACTGACAGTGAGCTGGCCCGCCTGCTCACGCTGGCACGGCAAAATACCCGCGACCTGCTGGCCACACTGGGCTATTTTTCACCTGACATCGGCATCGAGCAGAAAACGGCAGCAAGCGGCCCGGTCACGCGCCGCGTGATACTGAGCGTGGCGCCCGGCACAGCCACACTGGTGAGCGAAGTGCAGGTCGAATTCGGCGGGCCAGTCAGCAACGATCCGGTGGCGCGCCTGCAGCGCCAGCGCATCCAGGCCAACTGGCTGTTGCGCCCCGGCATGCGCTTTACCCAGGCTGGCTGGGAGGCCGCCAAGCAGCAGGCGATGCGTGAGCTGACCGGGCACCGCTACCCCGCCGGGCAGATTGGCAGCTCGCAGGCTGACATTGATCCGGCGCAGCATAGTGCCCGGCTGTCGATCACTCTGGACAGTGGCCCGGCCTACCGGATCGGTGCTCTGGTTGTCAGCGGCCTGCAACGCTATGACATGGAACTTGTCACACGCCTGGCCCGCCTGGCGCCCGGCTCCGACTATGAGCAGAGTGAACTGGTGCAGGCCC
This sequence comes from uncultured beta proteobacterium, assembly GCA_963750815.1. Taxonomy (GTDB): domain Bacteria; phylum Pseudomonadota; class Gammaproteobacteria; order Burkholderiales; family Burkholderiaceae_C; genus Rhodoferax. The sequence continues at coordinate 1,204,361 of CAVVRS010000002.1, read as the reverse complement.
AGCAGCGCCTGAGCGACAGCGGATTTTTCGATTCGGTCTTTGTCTCGCTGGACACCCGCAGTGATCCCGGCAATGCCACCGTGCAGGTGCAGCTGCACGAGTCACTGCTGCAAAAACTGGTGCTCGGCATCGGCGCCAGCACCGACAGCGGCGCCCGCCTGTCGGCCGAGCACACGCACCATCAGTTGCCCGGCCTTGGCTGGCGCGCCGCCAGCAAGCTGTCACTGGACCGCGAGACCCGTTCCATTGGCAGCGAGCTGACCGCGCCACCGGACGCCGCCAACTGGCGCTGGGTCACCTCCGCCCTGCTGCAAAACCAGCACGGTGGCAGCAGCGATATCAGCAGCCAGCGGTTGCGCGCGGGCCGCAGCCAGGGGGGTCCGCGCATCGACCGCAATTACTACCTCCAGTATGACCGGGCGCGCAGCACGGCCAGTGACGCCAGCACGCCAGCGGTGAGCCAGGCCCTGAGCGCCAACTACGCGTTCACGCTGCGCAACTTCGACAGCCTGCCGTTTCCCACCAGCGGCTGGGGACTGGGCATGGAAGTGGGTGGCGGCAGCACCTTGGGCCGTCAGCGCGACCCTTACGGCCGTCTATTGATGCGCTGGCTGACTTACCTGCCCCTGGCGGGCAGGCATGACACCGGAGCGCCCGCACAAAGCACCGGGCAACTGGTGTTTCGCGCCGAGACCGGAGCCGTGTTTGCCCGCAGCGACGCCAGTCTGCCCGCCACCCAGATGTTCCTGACCGGCGGCGACAAAAGCGTGCGTGGCTATGGCTACCATGAACTGGGGGTGACCCGGCCAGACGGGCAAACCAGCGCTGGCCGCCACCTGGGCCTGGCCAGCCTGGAGTGGCAACGCCCGATCACCCTCAATGGCCGCCTGACCGACTGGGAAAGCGCCGTCTTCATCGACGCCGGCGCGGTCGCCGACAAAGTGGCTGATCTGCGCGCCAAGGTCGGCGTCGGGGTCGGTGCGCGCTGGAAAAGTCCGGTTGGCCCGCTGCAAGTTGACCTGGCCTACGGCTTCGCGGTGGAGCGCTTGCGGTTGCATCTGAACGTGGGCTTCAGCTTCTGATGAATGCGCTGCGCGTTGCACTGGGTGTACTCGCCACCGCCGTGCTGGCGCTGCTGGCACTGGCTGGCATGCTATGGGTCTGGAGCAGCGCCAGCACGTCGCTGGCGACCTCGCTGGAACAGTTGGCACGCTACCTCCCGAGCGGCCAGACGCTAGAAGTGAAAGAAGTCAAGGGTTCGCTGCAGGGCGGGGGTCGCATCGGCTGGCTGCGCTGGCAAAAGGGAGAACTCAGCGTTGAGGCACACACCGTGAGCCTGGCCTGGGCGCTGCCAGCGCTGCTGGACGGCGAATTGCGGCTCGGCCAGATTTCCATAGGGCAGTTGCACATCGATGACCGGCGCCCGGCGTCGGGCGCCACGGCGCCCACAGAGCTGCGTCTGCCGCTGCGCGTCGATGCGCCGTTCGCCATCGATACGCTGGTGCTGACAGGCGCCACCAGTTTGCAAATCAGTGGCCTGGCCGGTCACTACTCGTTTGACGACAGGGAACATCGCCTTGACATCAGCACGGCACGCATCGCCGCCGGCAGTTACCGCCTCAATGGTCGACTGCAGGCGCAGCCACCCATGGCGCTGGCATTGCAAGTGCAGGGGAGCGTGCAAACAACACTGCCGTCCGGTGGACAGACGGTGCAGTTGCAGGCCCAGGCCAGCGTGCAGGGAAACCTTGCGCGGCCCGACGCCGTTCTGGAGTTGCAAGCGCAGCTGACCCCCGGGCTGCTGGCGGCGGCTGACGGCGCCAGGCAGTCAACAGGCGCAGGCAACGCCATGCAGGCCAGCGTCACGGCGCGCCTGCAGCCCTGGCAAGCACAGCCGGTGACCCACGCCAGCGCGCGCTGGCAGGCTCTCAACCTGGCGCAATTGTGGCCCCAGGCACCGCAAACACTGATGGACGGAGACGCGACGGTCACACCGGCCGGCCCGGGCTGGCACGCCGGCATCAAACTCAGCAATGCACTGGCCGGCCCCTGGGACAAGCAGCGCCTGCCGATCCGCCAGCTCGACGCCAGACTGGTGTATATGACGGGGCAATGGACTATCGAATCGCTGACCGCCGCCGCAGCCGGCGGCCGCGTGGAAGCACACGGCACACTGGCCGGTGCAGCCTGGCAAGGCAGCGCCAGCGCGTTTGGCATCAACCCGGCGGGGCTGGACTCACGGCTGGCCGCCACGCGGCTGGACGGGCAGCTGACGGCGCAGCAAACGGCTGACGGCATTGCGGTTGATGGGCGCCTGCAAACCGATGACAGCGCGTTGCAGGGTCAGTTGACCTTCAACAGCGCGCCACAGGCCGTGCAGGGCCAGCTCGCGTTGACGCTGCCCGGTGGTACCGTCAACCTGAAAGGACACCTCGCCAGCAGCCGCGGGGAAGGCGAAATCGCCATCAGCGTGAAGGATGCCGCACTGGCGGCGCGCTGGCTGGCGCGCTGGCCTGGCGCACCCGCGTTGCCGGGCCAAGTTGCCCTTCAGGGTCGCGCTGAATTGACCGGCAGCTGGCACGGTGGCTGGCAACAACAGGCTCAGGACCTGCAAGTCCGGGCCAGCGTTCGCTCGCCCGGACTTGAACTGCAACAGGCCGGCCAGCCCGCCAGCCAGGGCTGGCGGCTGTACGACGGGCAGGCCGATATCTCGGGTACGCTGCGCGCCCTGACGGTGAGCCTGCGTGGCCAGGCCGACCAGGCCAGCCGCCACTTCGCCATACAGCTGCTGGGGCGCGCTGCACGGCTCGGCACCGGTGTCTGGAAAACCCGGCTGGAGACTGCGCAGCTCAACGCCCAAGACAGTTTGCACCCCGGCCTGTGGAGCGCACAACTGAACGAACCGGTGGCCATCGACTGGCAGCAAAGTGAAGCATTACAAGCCTTGACGGTCTCTGGCGCCAGCGCCGGCCTGACCGGCCCGGTGGGCAGCGCGGCCACCGTGAGCTGGCAGGCGTCGCAATGGTCGCAGCAAAGTGCCCCGCAACAAGGGGCAACCCGGTGGCAAAGCCAGGGCACTCTGCAGGGGTTGCCGCTGGCCTGGCTGGCCCTGCTCGGGCAGACCCCAATGGCCAACCTGGGTTTGCGCGGTGACCTGGTATTCGGCGGCCAGTGGGAAGCGGCCGGCGGTGAACAGCTGCGTCTGCGCGCCACGCTGGAGCGCAGCAGCGGTGACCTGCAACTGCAGACCGAGGCGGCAGCCGATGGTACTGGCGCCACCTACCTGCAAGCCGGCGTGCGTGCGGCCCGTCTGGCGCTTGGCGTCGATGGTGAGCAGTTGTCTGCCAGTCTGCGCTGGGACAGCGAACGGGCCGGTCAGGTACAGGCTGATTTCAGCACGCGGCTGCTGCGCCAGCAGGGCAACTGGTCCTGGCCGGCCGGGGCACCCCTGAGCGGCACGCTGCGCGCGCAACTGCCCGACAGCGGCGCCTGGTCCTTGCTGGCACCGCCCGGCTGGCGCCTGCGCGGCACACTGGACGCCCGGGCCAGCGTGGCCGGCACACGCAGTGCGCCGCAATGGCAAGGCAGTCTGCAGGCGCAGGACCTGGCGCTGCGTTCGGTGGTCGATGGCATTGACCTCAGCAAGGGCACGCTGCGCGCCAGCCTGAGCGGCCAGCGACTCGACATTGAATCGTTGACGTTGCAGGGAGCCGGTGGCACCAGCGGCGGCCTGCTGTCGGTGTCAGGTGCGGTACTCTGGCTGCCGGCCACGGCACCCGGCGGTGCCGTGCTGTCGCGCCTGAGCATGGCGCTCGATGCCCAGGCCCGAAGCCTGCGCGTCAGCTCCCGGGCCGACCAGCGGCTGGTGGTATCGGGCAAGCTGAGCGCACAACTGGACAACGCCCGCCTGTCGATTCGCGGCGCGCTCAAAGCCGACGCGGCCCTCTTCATCCTGGCGCAGGACAGCGCACCGCAACTCGGTGACGACGTGCAGGTGCGAACACGCGAAGCCCGTCCGGCGGCCCCGGCAAGCGCCGCCAGCGCCCCGCCGGTGGCTGCCACGGCACAGCGGCGCGTGACCCCCGACGTGCTCGTCAACCTCGATCTCGGAGACAACTTTGAAGTGCGCGGACGCGGTCTGTTAACCCACCTGAGCGGCACGCTGACGCTGCGCAGCAGCGCCGCACAGGTGCTGGCACCCCAGCTCAGCGGCCAGCTGCGCACCGTAGGCGGAACCTACCAGGCCTATGGCCAGCAACTCGACATTGAAGAGGGCATCCTGTACTTCTCCGGGCCGATTGACAACCCGGCACTCGACATCCTGGCGCTGCGCCCCAACCTGCAGCAGCGCGTGGGCGTTCAGATCAACGGTAGCGTGCTGTCGCCGGTGGTGCGCTTGTACGCCGAGCCCGACCTGCCGGAGGCCGAAAAACTGGCCTGGCTGGTGGTCGGTCGCGCGGCGGCCAACGGTGGCGCCGAGGCCGCCATGCTGCAACAGGCAGCGCTGGCGCTGCTGGGCGGCAAGGGCAACAGCCTGTCGGGCGGCCTGGCGCAATCACTGGGGCTCGACGAGCTGTCCGTGCGCGGTATTGCCGCCAGCAACGCTGACGGTACGGCCGCCGGGGCCACCATCACGCTGGGCAAACGGGTCTCGCGCAACTTCTATGTGGCCTACGAACGCAGCCTGGCCGGCGCGCTGGGGACCTTCTACATTTTCTACGACCTGTCGCGCCGCTTCACCCTGCGCGCGCAGACCGGCGAGCAAAGCGCGGTGGACCTGATTTTCACCCTGCGCTACGACCACGCCGGGCCATGACGCCCCTTACAATGCAGGCCACCTGCCGCCGTAGTTCAATGGATAGAACGAGCGCCTCCTAAGCGCTAGATATGGGTTCGATTCCCGTCGGGGGCGCCAAAATCAGGTATAAATCAGGCTGCAACCCCCGTCGATATTGCGTAGGCAGCTACTAAAACAATAGCAATATCAGGCCTCGAAAGCAACCCGCCCGGCAACAATGGTGCAGCGCACCCGGCCCGGCAGCTCATAGCCGGCAAACGGCGTGTGCTTGCCCTGGCTGCGCAGCGCTGCGGGCTCCACGGTCCACGCCGCCTGGGGATCAAAGATGCACACATCGGCCACGCCTCCGACCACCAGCTGCCCGACCCGCCCCTGACGTTTACCCAGCGCCGGACCCATGACGCCGGCCGGACCGGCGGTGATCACTTCCAGCGCACGCGCCAGGCTGACGCCACCGTCGGCGCTCCACTTGAGCGCCAGACTGAGGAGCAATTCAACACCGGTGGCACCGGGCTCGCTTTCTGCAAACGGCAAGGCCTTGGCATCTTCGTCGACCGGCGTATGGTCTGACACCAGCGCGTCGATCGTGCCGTCGGCCAGAGCAGCGCGCAGGGCGTCGCGGTCACGTTGCTGGCGCAACGGCGGGTTGAGCCGGGCCCGGCTGTCAAAGTAGCCGATATCGGCGTCGGTCAGGTGCAGCGAGTTGATGCTGATGTCACAGCTGACACGCAACCCATCGCGCTTGGCCTGGCGCACCAGTGCCACGCCGGCAGCGCTGCTGAGCCGGCACAGGTGGACGCGGGCGCCGGTCGCGCGCATCAGCTCGAAAATGGTGTGCAGGGCAATGGTTTCCGCGGCTACCGGTACTCCGCTCAAGCCCATGCGCGTTGCCAGCGCGCCACTGGCGGCAACCCCCTGGCCCAGATGAAACTCCTGCGGGCGCAGCCAGACGGCATAGTCAAAGGTGCTGGCGTACTGCAAGGCGCGCTGCAACACCTGGGTGCTGGCCAGCGGGACTTCGGCCTGGCTGAAAGCAACACAGCCGGACTCGGTCAGCTGGAACATCTCGGTGAGCGTTTCGCCTTCGAGCTTTCGTGTCAAAGCGCCCAGCGGGTAAACACGCGCCTGGTTCAGCTTTTCAGCGCGAAAGCGCAGCATCTGGACCAATCCGGGCTCATCGAGCACCGGGTCGGTATCGGGCAGACACACCAGGCTGGTGACACCGCCGGCCACCGCTGCCGCCATTTCAGACTCGAGCATGCCTTCGTGCTCGTGGCCAGGTTCGCGCAAGCGCACGGCGAGGTCCAGCAAACCGGGCGCCACAACACAGCCCGTTGCGTCAATAATCCTCTCCGGCTGAAAATCTGGTGCCATGTTTTTAATGGCCACCACGCTCCCATGGGCAAGCGCCAGGTCCACAATTTCATCGAACCCGCTGGCCGGATCAATAACCCGGCCGCCTTGAATCAGAAGTTTCATGTCAGGCCTCATTCCCGGCGACGATGCTCATCACCGCCATGCGCACTGCAATACCAAAAGTCACCTGCGGCAAGATGACGCTCTGGCCGCCGTCGACCACGGCGGAGTCAATTTCAACGCCACGGTTGATCGGGCCCGGATGCATCACGATGGCATCGGGTCTGGCCAGCAACAACTTCTCGGGCGTCAGGCCGTAGCTCCTGAAAAACTCCTGGCTCGACGGCAGCAGGGCGCCGCTCATGCGTTCGTTTTGCAGGCGCAACATGATGATCACGTCACAGCCGCGAATGCCTTCTTCAAGCGTGTGGCAGACGCGCACCCCCATTTGCGCCATGTCCGGTGGCACCAGCGTGCGGGGGCCGACCACCCGTACCTCGGGACACCCCAGCGTCGTCAGGGCATGAATGTCAGAGCGCGCCACGCGTGAGTGCAATACATCACCAACAATGGCCACCGTCAGGTTCGAAAAATCCTGCTTGAAATGGCGGATTGTGAACATGTCGAGCAAGCCTTGCGTCGGGTGCGCATGGCGCCCGTCACCGGCATTGATCACGTGCACATGCGGCGCCACGTGCTGGGCAATCAGGTAGGGCGCGCCCGATTCGCTGTGCCGCACCACAAACAGGTTGGCCGCCATGGCGCTCAGGTTGGCAATGGTGTCGAGCAGCGTCTCCCCTTTGGCCGCCGACGAGCGTGAAATGTCAAGATTGATGACGTCGGCACTCAGTCGGGTGGCGGCAATCTCGAAGGTGGTGCGGGTGCGCGTCGAGTTTTCAAAAAACAGGTTGAACACGCTCTTGCCGCGCAGCAGGGGCACTTTCTTGACCTCGCGGTCATTGACGCTGACAAAGTTGGTGGCGGTGTCAAGGACCTGGGTCAGGATGCTCTTGGGCAGACCCTCTGTGGACAACAGGTGAATCAGTTCACCGTGCTTGTTGAGTTGCAGATTGCGCTTGTACAACATTGCTTAGCGGGCCTTTACGTTGAAACTGAAGACGCCGGTCTCGCTGCGCGCCAACGCCAGCGACTGACTGGCCGGCAACGCGACACGGGCCGCGCAAAAGTCGGCCGCGATGGGCAACTCGCGGCCACCCCGGTCCACCAGCACCGCCAGTTTGACACTGGCCGGGCGACCGAAGTCAAACAGCTCGTTCACCACCGCCCGAATGGTGCGCCCGGTGTAGAGCACGTCATCGAGCAGAATGATATTGGCTTCATTGACATCAAAAGTGATTTTTGTCTGCGCGCCGGCGGTCATGCCACGGCGTGCGTAATCGTCGCGGTGCATGCTCGATGAGATCACACCCGGACTTTGCTCAAGCTGCAGGTCAAGCTGCAGGCGCTCGGCCAGCCAGGCGCCGCCGGAGGTGACCCCGATCAACCGCATGCCCGGTTGAAACATGGCGCGCACGCCTTTTTGCAGCTCAAGGTAAAGCGCCTCCGCGTCAAGCACCAGTGTGCTCATGCAATACTCCTTAAAAACTGTTCCAGAATGATGCAGGCGGCAGCAGCATCGGCGTCTTTGGCACCGGTTTGCAGCGCCTCGGTTGTGCTGTAGCGCTCGTCGACTTCAAACACCGGCAAGTTGAAGCGGCCGTGCAACTGGCGACCAAAGCGCCGCGCCCGCCGCGTGTTTTCATGTTCCGCACCGTCCGGATGAAACGGCACACCCAGCACCAGCGCGTCGGGCTGCCATTCCTTGATGTGCAGCGCAATCCGGGTAAAACGGGCATCCCCTTCGGCGGCAATGGTGCCTTGCGGCTGGGCGGTACGCAGCAGCCGGTTGCCCACCGCAAGGCCGGTGCGCTTGAGGCCAAAATCAAGGGCCAGAAAGGTTTGCAGCGCGGGCGGCAGCGGCACTGGCAACGCGCTCATGCGTGCCCCGCGCCAGGCGCCAGCATCCAGGCCTCGAAACCAAGCAACAGCAGCGCCTGGTCATAGCGCTGCGCCACCGGCGTATCAAAAATGATGCTGTTGCTGGCGGCAACGGTCAGCCAGCTGTTTTCAGACAATTCGGACTCCAGCTGCCCTTCACCCCAGGCGGCGTAGCCCAGCGACACCAATACCTTGCGCGGCCCGGCCCCGCTGGACAGCGCTTCAAGGACATCTTTGGAGGTTGTCATTTCCAGACCACCGGGGATCGTCATGGTGGAGGCGTAAATTGACTCGGCCGGCCGGTCAGCGCTGGCAAAAAAGTGCTCATGCAGCACAAAACCCCGCTCGGTCTGCACCGGTCCGCCCTGAAATACCGGCGCACTTGAAAGATCTTCGCGGCGCAACGGCAGGTCAACCCTTTCAAACAGGCGTTTCATGTCAATGTCACAAGGCTTGTTGATCACCAGTCCGAGCGCCCCATGCTCGTTGTGTTCGCACAGGTAGACCACGCTGCGGGCGAAAACCTCGTCGCGCAATCCGGGCATGGCGATCAAAAAATGATTCGTCAGGTTGGTGAGCGCAAAATCGCCGGGCATGGGCAGATTTTACCGGTGATCATGGACAAGCAATTCGAAACAGGTTTGATGTGGTTCCGCCGCGACTTGCGCATTATCGACAACGCTGCGCTGTGCCTGGCACTCAAGGCCTGTCGCCAGCTGCACTGCGTTTTTGTGTTTGACCGGGAAATTCTGGACCCGCTGCCACGCGCTGACCGACGCGTTGAGTTCATCCGCGAATCGCTCTGTGAGCTCGACGGCAGTTTGCGCCGTCTTGGCGGCAGCGCCGCTGCCGGATTGATAGTGCGCTGCGGCGCAGCGCCGGAAGAAATTGGGCTGCTGGCACACGCTCTGCACGTTCAGGCTGTCTTTGCGGCGCACGACTACGAACCGCAGGCGCTGGCGCGCGATGCCCAAGTACGCGGCAAGCTGGCGCACGCCGGTATTGCCTTTCACACCTGCAAAGACCACGTCATTTTTGAAAGCCGTGAACTGCTGACGCAAACCGGCACACCTTATGGTGTTTTCACGCCTTACCGGAATAAATGGCTGGCAACCGTCACGCCGCAGCACCTGCGCCAGCACGACCCGGTGCCGTTTGCCGCGGCACTGGCAGCGCGCCCGCCCGGCCTGCAACTGGCCGTGCCGACGTTGACCGGGGTTGGTTTTAAAAAAACCAATTTGAGTGAGTTGAAGATCCCCACTGGGGCCGACGGCGCCCGACAGCTTTTTGATGACTTCTTTGAGCGTCTGGACCATTACCATGAAACTCGCGACTTTCCGGCCGTCAAGGGCCCAAGCTACCTGGGCGTGCATTTGCGTTTTGGCACGGTGTCCATCCGCCAGCTGGCAGCGACCGCCCTGCAGCGCCAGATCGAGGGCAGCCGCGGGGCAGCGGTCTGGCTGGGTGAGTTGATCTGGCGTGACTTTTATTTCTCGATCCTGGCCAACTTCCCGCACGTCGCCAACGGCGCCTACAAACGCGAGTACGACGCCATTTCATGGGAAAGCGGCAAGCACGCCCTGACACTGTTCAACGCCTGGTGTGAAGGCCGCACCGGCTACCCGCTGGTGGACGCCGCCATGGCCCAGATCAACCAGAGCGGCTATATGCACAACCGGCTGCGCATGGTGGCCGGCAGTTTTTTGGTAAAGGATCTGGGCATCGACTGGCGCTGGGGTGAAAAATACTTTGCCGCCCATCTCAACGATTTTGACCTGGCGGCCAACAACGGCGGCTGGCAATGGGTCAGTTCCAGTGGCTGCGACGCCCAGCCCTTCTTCCGGATTTTCAATCCGGTCAGCCAGAGCGAAAAGTTTGACAGCGAGGGCAAGTTCATCCGCCGCTATCTGCCGCAACTCGCTGGCTTGCCCAACAAGGCCTTGCATGCACCGTGGACCGCCTCGCCGCTGGAACTGCAAGCAGCCGGCGTCACGCTGGGCCAGAACTACCCCTGGCCTGTCGTGGTGCATGAGGCAGCGCGCGCCCGGACCTTGCAGCGCTACGCGGTGGTCAGGAAATAGTTCCGATAGAATCAAGCACCGGGCCCAAGCAATTGAGGCCCGGTTTTTTTTTGGAGCCAGCGCCATGGAAATTTTTGACTACGACAACATTCTTCTGCTGCCACGCAAATGCCGCGTGGAAAGTCGCTCGGAATGCGACGCCAGCGTCGAGCTGGGTCAGCGCCGCTTCCGCATCCCGGTAGTGCCCGCCAACATGAAAACGGTGGTGAATGAAACGATCTGCGTCTGGCTGGCGCAAAACGGCTACTTTTACGTCATGCACCGCTTTGATCTTGACAACGTCAAGTTCGTTCAGGACATGAAGGCGCTAGGCCTGTACGCGTCAATCTCGCTGGGTGTCAAGCCGCCGGACTACGCTGTGGTGGACCAGCTGGTGGCGCTCGGTCTGGGCGTCGAATACGTCACCATCGACATTGCCCATGGCCACGCTGACAGCGTGAAGAACATGATCGGCTACCTCAAGCAAAAGATGCCTTCGGCCTTCATCATTGCCGGCAATGTGGCCACGCCCGAGGCCGTCATTGACCTGGAGAACTGGGGCGCTGACGCAACCAAGGTCGGCATTGGCCCGGGCAAGGTCTGCATCACCAAACTCAAGACCGGTTTTGGCACCGGCGGCTGGCAGCTCAGTGCCGTCAAATGGTGCGCCCGCGTGGCAACCAAACCCATCATTGCCGACGGCGGTATCCGCGAGCACGGCGACATTGCCAAATCAATCCGCTTTGGTGCCACCATGGTCATGATTGGCTCCATGCTGGCGGGCCACGAAGAAAGCCCTGGCCAGACGGTAGAAGTCGACAGCAAGCTGTACAAGGAATACTACGGCTCGGCCAGCGATTTCAATAAAGGCGAATACAAACACGTCGAGGGCAAACGCATTCTGGAACCCATCAAGGGTCAGCTGGCCAGCACCTTGATCGAGATGGAGCAGGACGTGCAAAGCTCCATCAGCTACTCGGGTGGCAGGAAGTTGATGGACATCCGCAAAGTGAACTACGTCACCCTCGGGGGTGACAACGCAGGTGAGCACTTGCTGATGTGAATCCGGGATTCGGCCAGGAGCGGGACGGGAAACCCGCGTATCCCCCATTTGGGGGATAGACGCCCTGAATCAACCCTGAAACAATGGCCGCATGGTATGCAACACATCATGGCTGCGCGGTTATACATATAGCTGGCAAGGCACCGGGTCGCCCTGAAACTGAAATTTCCCGGGCTCCAGCGTGACTGATCTCCTCAACCTCATCCCCCTGCCCGCCGTGGCGGCCGCTGGCGCGGCTTTGCTTGTTGCCATTTTGCTGGTCTGCAGCGGACGCTGGCATGGCCGGTGGAGCGTAGACAGTAGCTCGGGTGTACAAAAAGTTCACCAGCAGCCCACTGCCCGCATCGGTGGCGTTGCCATTGTGGCCGGTGTTCTGACCGGTTACCTGTTGGCCCATCCGGCGCGCCAGGGTTTGCTGTTGCCCCTGTTGCTGGCTGGCGCACCGGCTTTTATTTTTGGGCTGGCTGAAGACCTGACCAAGCGCGTCAGTGTGCGCTCGCGGTTGCTGGCCACTCTGGTGTGCGGCGCGCTCGGTTGGGCCATCACTGGCCATTCCATAACCGACGTCAATGTGCCCGGTGTCGACTGGTTGCTCGGCTTTACCGCCGTGTCGGTAATTTTCACAGCGTTCGCCGTGGGCGGTGTCGCCAACGCCTTCAATATTGTGGATGGCTTCAACGGTCTGGCCAGCGGCACGGCGATCATCGTCCTGTCCGGTCTCGGCCTGGTTGCCAACCAGTTGGGCGATGTGGACATCACGCGCACCTGCTTCATCGTCGGCGGTGCCGTCATTGGCTTTGTGCTGGTCAACTGGCCATGGGGCAAGATCTTTCTGGGCGACGGTGGCGCTTATTTTCTTGGCTTTGCGGTGGCCTGGATGGCCATAATACTGGTCGCTCACCAGCCAGAAGTCTCTGCATGGTGCCCTTTGCTGCTGTGCAGCGGCCCTGTTCTGGAAGTGTGCTTTACCATACTGCGCCGCTGGCGGCGCCGCGGCAAACTCGGCGCGCCTGACGCGCTGCATCTGCACAGCCTGGTCAAGCGCCGCCTGACCCGGCGCCTGCTGCCCAACGCCAGCCGGGTGGTGCGCAACTCTGTCACTGGCGCCATCATGTGCGGTTCAAGCGTGTTGCCCGCCTTCATCGCCGTGCACTGGGCTACCGACACCCCCACGCTAGTGCTGGCCTTTGCTGGCTGTGCCTTGCTTTATTCGTCAACTTATGCCCGGTTGACACAATTCCGCTGGTGCCTGAGTGCCCTGACTTTGCACCGCGCCCGCACCGCAATCGCCTAGACAATCCCCTATGCGGCGCTGGCACAGAGGCGCAGCTTATCGAAGATGGGCCACGTAGACGGGCGCCGCCTCTGCTCGCTCCCTGGTGCCAAGCGCACCAACCTGGCGGTTGAATTCAAAGTAGGAAAGTGTGTAGCGGGCGCCCCGATTGGGCCAGCGAAACACGGGCATGCCCCGCTCCCAGGGGTCGTTGATGCCGACCAAACCTCCACCAGCTTGTGCGGGGTCCGGGGAAAAGCCGGTCACCACCCGAATGTGGGGGCCAGGTACCGCAGCGGCAACCCAGAGTGGGCCGAACCTCCGCAGCAATTGAACGAAACCTGCCACCGTGTAGGACTGTGGCGCCTCCGTGGCAAAACCCCAGCGCCGCAGAATGCTCGCGTCGTTCGGATTCAGTCCGGTTTGCAATTGGGCCAGGTAGGGCACATCGCCAGGATTGCGCGCAATGGTGGTGGGGTCGATCGACAGGTGATCGCGCCACGCGCAAATCATCGCGATTCCGGCCGCCCAGCAACCCATGGCCGTCGTCTGCGGAATCAGCGGGACGTCGTATCCAATAGACTGCAGTGACAAGGCTGATCTCGCCGCCGACAACTCATTGAGCCTGCGCAGGGTGTTGCCACTTGGGTCAACGTGCCCATCGACCGAAAGACGCGGCAAGGTTCCCGAATTGGTTTGGGTTTGCTGGAAGCGCCTGATCGCCTGGGAAAGTATTGCTGCCGAAGGCGAGGCGGCAAGCGGTGTGCCCTGACAGCCACCTTGCCCCGCAGTGATGCCGTTCAATAATTGCACAACCTTGTCGACATCCACGGGGAAGTTATGGCAACTCCGGGTTCCATTGTCGTACATGCCAACAGACGCGCTTATAGTTTCGGTTCCCATAACAGTCCCCTTTTTGACGAGCCGGTCTTTACCAATAGCCAACAGCCACTGATGCTAAACCATTGCGTGACCAGGGGCAACTGGTTGATCTGACACTCATCGGGAATCTGCCGGTGTCGGCCGGGACGGGATGGCGATGCCAAAATCTTCATCAATAGTGGCGGCCGGGTAATGAAACCGCACCGGGCCATCCGGGCGTTCATTCACGTACTGGAATACCAGCGGATCGGTGCTTTCGCGTACTTCCTGCACAGTCCCCTGGAACGCGACCTTTCCATTGTCGAGAATGACAACGTGATCGGCAATCTCAAGGGTTTGTGCAAGTTCATGCGAGGCAAAAATACTGGTCAGTCCCATGGAATCGTTGAGACGACGAATCAGCTGCGCCGCGACCCGAAGCGAAATCGGATCGAGACCGGAAAAAGGCTCGTCGTACATCAGCAATTCCGGGTCCAGTGCAATCGCCCGCGCGATGCCAATGCGCTTGGCCATGCCACCCGACACTTCACTGGGCATGAGCTCACGCGCGTTGCGCAGGCCCACGGCGTTGAGTTTCATCAAGACAATGTCCCGAACAAGTGATTCGGGCAAATCGGTATGTTCACGCAACGGGAAGGCAACGTTCTCAAACACGCTCATGTCAGCAAACAGGGCGCCGAACTGAAACAACATGCCCATGCGACGCCTGACGGCATAGAGTTGCTGCTGATCCATCGGGCTTAAATCCTGCCCGTCAAACAGCATTTGCCCCGACCAGGCACGGCTCTGGCCACCCATCAAACGCAACAGGGTCGTCTTGCCACCGCCCATCGGACCGATGAGCGCAGTGACCTTGCCTCTGGGTAAGCGCAGCGACACATCGTCGAGCACCGGGCGATCCTCGTAGCCAAAAGTCAGGTTACGCAATTCAACAAGTGATGGGTTGACGGCAGGTGGCATAAATTCTCAAACCGGACAGCTGACTGGGTTGTGCATCGCCGCCTCACAGTGCACCAGCACACGGGCGGATAAGATGATTGTTTTTCGACATTAAACCACTCCTATGGCCTGGGACTATCCGCACCCCTTCACCCTGACCGCAGTGCCGCAGGCCGATGACATTGACGGTCTCAACCACACCAACAATGCGGTGTACGTTCAGTGGTGCGAGAAGATCGGCTGGGCACATTCAGAAGCACTTGGCCTGAGTCTGTCTGACTATCAGCGCCTTGATCGTGCCATGGCGATTCGTCGGGGTGAATATGACTACATGCTGCCCGCGGTACTCAATGACGAACTCACGCTTGCCACCTGGCTGACCGCCAGCGATGGCAAATTGACCATGGAACGCCGCTTTCAATTGATCCGCAACCGGGACCAGGCGACCGTCCTGCGCGGCCGCTGGGAACTGGTGTGCATAGAGCTGGGCAGCGGACGGCCGCGCCGAATGCCGCCGGAGTTTTCTCAGGTTTACCTGGCAGCCATGGTGGCTCCCGTGCTGGAAAAAAGCTGACGATGAACCAGAAGACATGCCTTTGGAGATTTCCCTGCGGGATAGTCACGTGCGGGATTTTCGGGAAGCCATGAAAAAAAATCCCCGGTTTGACCGCCGGGCAAATTGTCGTGCGCCTGCTCAACAACTCCACCCGTTAAGCCAGGATGTTTTGTGGCCGTGGCGACGCCACCGCGTAAAACAGGGCGTTGTAAGGATGGGAATACGACTGGTCTATGGAGGCCAGCAGATCGCTGACAGGAATGATGACGTCTTTATCGCCCCACGGGTTATTGAAGAAGGCATTATCACCAGAGATTCCGGTAATGACGATGGCATGAATCCCATCCGCATCGGCTGGCTGCTTGCCTCCGCGCCCTCTGCCGTAGTTGAAATTTGCAACGAAGTGGTTCAGCAACAGCGGTCCTTTTTGTTGCAGCAGTGAGTCGACTCCCGACTTATTGAACCGCTGGGGTGGTTTCCCGATCAGGGCGAATCCTGCTCGCTCCAGCCGTTGAGTGTAGAGCCCAGGAACGGACGCTGCTGCTATGCATGAGTTCACCGGGTCGGCACCACCGGTAAGAAGAGGTGTGTTGAAGGTGCTGCCAGCAGTTTGCTGCCAATACTTCTGAATCATGGCAGCGCAGACAACATAGCAAATAGGGCTGACAGACTGTGTCAGCAAGGGTACGTTGTACTTCATGAAAATTTTCCTCCAGGTGCGTGGCGAAAGTTTTCCCGACAGGGTCGGACCGGTGGCCGCGGTGGTGACATTACACAATGGCCTCGAAAAAGAGCAGGAGAAGGCATGGGTGGCCCCGGTACTGGTATCAGCGGGTCTTCGGCAAGACAAGCACTTTTCCACTGGCCCATCTTTTGGCGAAGAATCCCTCGCGTATTTCCAGCGATACCCCATCACCAACCACTGCCGTCCTGTAAGTCTCTGCGGACACCGGGATTTGGACGATTGGAGCGCCGGGCGCCGGAACGACGTGCAAATAGTAGTCACTCGGAGATCCCGATTTGCGGCCGCCGGTTGAGGCATTCCTGGCGACGATGGTTCCCACAAATTTGGCCGGCTTGCTGGTGTCCCACTGCACATTGACAACATCACGTCCGAACAGGAAGAGCAGCAACAAAAATACCAACAAGAACGAAAAGAACAGAACCCGAAGATAGCTGATATACCTCGCCGCAACGAAGGCTGCAATCACGGACAGCGTCAGCAACAACTCTGCGTTCGATCCGTTGTATCGAGTGATCTCTGAAATTGGGCGAATCAAAGGATAGGCAAGATCGAAAACCTGCATTCCAAAAACCAGAATCGCCATCAAACACGCCAGAGTCACAAAACCGTAGCCATACCAGGAGTCTTTTGGCGTGGAGGGCGCGAACACCGGTCTGTGTGTACTGACGTGCTTGTTCAACAGGTGACGGGCAAGCCAGACACCGCCAACACCAATCGGCACCGTGACAAGCAAGAAGGACAGCAGTATTATTTCTGGAGACATCCTGGTTCCATGATTCAACCTCTCACCGCGTTGACACAACCATCTGCAGCGCTTGCCACCTTGGATTGCGCACACACACGCTGCCGGCCGGGTGCCAAATTGTCGGTCAAAAACGTTGGTTTCCAGTGCACCCCAGGGCAAAAAAAACTCTCGCAGGCACTCGACTCACCTGACGCCGCCCTTGCGCTGCAACCCTTGCCCCTACTGCAATGTCAACCAAGCTCGGGTAGGCAAACCCTCTTGAATCCATAAGCGTCCAATGCGCCATCAACGCTTTTGCTTGTTTCGTGCCTGGCGCGTTTCGGGGCCTGTGCCTGGTTCGAGTCGCTACGTTGGCCTCTTTAACCTTGAAGGAAACATTGTGGCAACTTACATCGCACTGGCAAACTTTACGGAACAAGGCGTTCGTTCCATCAAAGACTCCACCAAACGGGCGGATGCAGTAAAGACATTGGGAACAAAATTTGGCGTGAATATGACCCACATTTTCTGGACGCTGGGACAGTACGACCTGGTGACGATTTGCGAGGCTGAGAGTGAGGCGGCCATAGCTGCATTTGGGCTGGCCATTGGTGCGGCAGGCAATGTTCGCTTGCAAACCCTGCGCGCTTTCAACAAGAGCGAGATGGATGGCATTGTCAGCAAATTGGGCTGAAGCAGAATTGCCAGGCAGTCTGGCGCCATTTCGCGCCGACGCCTTCAGCCGTGATGGCAGGGTGTGTCGAACACCTGTTTTTTAGAGTGTTTTAGGCCTCCAGGCCTTATGCAGCATTCGTAACCAGCTATTAAATTAATAGCAATATTACGGTTCTTCAGAGACGCGATCCAGACTTCTGAGCCAAACGCAAACCGGATCAGGGTCATATGGGAACTCAAGCATAGCGATCCGTCCTGGCACCCCTTCACCTTCATAAACTTTGTGAGGTCCACCGCAGGCGAGGTACTTTGCTGCTGCCGCCTCAAGTGCAGGCGTGGGTCAGTGACAGTTGTGATGGCAACTGAGCGATGCGTTGGTGAGATTTTGCTTCCCCGGGGATAACGGCTAGGATAGCGAAACAACAAGTGGAGCACAAAATGACATTTTCAGAATCAATCAAGGTCTGTTTTTCAAAATATGCTGATTTCAGTGGCAGAGCAACTCGCTCCGAATACTGGTGGTTCGCATTGTTCTGCTTTGTCGGCGGTCTGGTTGCGGCATCAATCGCGCACTTAGTCAGCATCCTGTTTTCGCTGGGGACTTTGTTGCCGATCATTGCTGCTGCCACGCGCAGACTGCATGACACCAATCGAAGCGGATGGTGGCAGCTGATAAGTCTGATTCCGATCGTTGGCTGGATCGTGATCATTGTTTTCCTGGCTCAAGAAAGCAAGCCTGCAGCAGCAGCGCAATCTGGCGCTACCTGACAAACCAAAATCCAAGCCAGGTGGCAGATACCATCAGGATTTGGCCAGGCACAATTTTGCTTGCATAGGCAAAGCCTCCCGCCTGGAATGACACCACGGCCTTGGTCACGGCATTGGTGGTCAAACCCAGCAAAATCGGAACCATTGCCTGATTCCCCTGAATCTTGCCTGCGGCCATCAATGAGGCGGCGGAAGCAGCCGTGGCATGTGCATCGGCGAAGCCGGAGACTGCAGCCCCCAGCAATAGTCCGGCATCTCCCAGCCAGGCATTGAGGCCTGCCGATGCGGTCATCACCACACCCAGCAACACAGAAAACCCGACGGAGGTTTTCAAATCAAAGGCCCGGCCGGTCTGCCCCAATTCACATTGCCGCGGGTCTCTGACACTCCGCAAATAAAACATCAGGCCATAAAGCGAGGCAGCTGCGCCCCCCATAGCCAAAGGCCATGCCATGGCAAGCAGCAAGGCCGGCTGCACCAGGGCAATCACCAGCGACATCTGGATGATGGTGGCAATCGAAGACAGCGCCGCCCCGGCAACCGCGGGCGCCATGAGGGAGACATCCTGCCTGGCGCGCCTGCCCATGGCGTGAATGGTCGCTGCGCTGGACACAAAGCCGGAGGCAAACCCAGCCAGTGGAAGCCCGTGCTTGGGCCCCAGCCAGCGCATAACCACATAGCCTGCAGCGCTGATGGCCATTACGGCCACGATCAGGGTGGTCAATGCCCGCGGGTTGAGTGCATCGAATGGCCCCATGAATCGGTCCGGCACGAGCGGCATGGCGATCAGGACGATGGCAGAAAACAACAAGGTGTCGTGCAATTCCTGCTCGGTCAGCACGGTGCTTACAAAGTGATGCATCCGGCTGCGTCCTGCCAATATCAGTGCCAATGCAACACCCACACTGGCGGCCAGCAAGCCATTTCGCATGGCCATGCCGCCCAGCATGCAAGTCAGCACCAGGGCGAATTCGGTCGTAAGCCCGGGGTCCTGCGCGGGAGATTTCTGGTACGCGATCATGGCCCCTGCGCCCACCACCAGGACTGCCAATGCCAACAGTTCGATGCCTCCGAGCATCAGGCCGACGGCACCCATTAAGGCAGCGACCGCAAACGTGCGAATGCCGGCCGCGCTTCGGGCCGGCGAGTTGTCTTTGCGCCGCTCTCGCTCGGTGCCAATCAGAAGTCCAATCCCCAACGCAACGCAGATGCCGATCAGCGTGGAATGCAACTCCGCAGTGGCGGGGATCAGGTTCATGGCCGGCTACCCGTCTGAGTCCGGGCGATCAGTCGTCACTCCGGCCCCCTTTGCCACCTTCGCCCTCTTTGCCCTCGGCGCTGCGGTGGCAGCGCACACAGTTTTCCAGATCGCCAATGCCCTCGTCGCGGTGCTCACGCAGAATGTTCTGCACCGTGTGCTCATGGCAGCCATAGCAGGTGTAGCGGCTGTAATCGTTGTTGACATGGCACGTGGCGCACGCCACGTTGTGGTCTTTGTCCAGAACGAATGATTTTTTATGGTCAAAGCTGGCGGGCTTCCAGGCGCTCTGTGCATGGCACTGGCTGCAGTTGCCGGTGATCTTGACGTGAAGTTTGTCGGCTGGTGCCCGGTGACAAGTCTGGCACTGTTGGCGCACCGTGCCGCGTAACAGTTCATGTGAGAACGGTTTGCGGCTCTTTTGCAGCAGCCTGGGACCGGCGTGGTCGCTGTGGCAGGCCATGCAGCTTTGCTCCATCAGGTCCTGGTGAAATGACACCTTCAATGTCTTGTGCACGATGGGCTTGCCCTTGGTACTGCGCAAGCCGATATCGGGCAACGCGTGGCATGCCACGCAACGGGCGGCGGAAGCGCCACGCAGCGGTGCATGGCAGGCAAAGCAATCGGTGGCGATATCTGCATGGGCTGCTACCACCTGACCTGGACTGACCATCAGGTGCGGAAAGACAAAGACCAGCGCAATCAGCAGCACCAGGTTCAGGCTGACCAGAATCCAGACCCAGCGGCGCGTCATTTCCAGCCCCAGAAAAGAAACACGGCAACAATGTGCGCCAGCGCCAGCACGGAAAAGGCCAGCGTGATCGGAAAGTGGACAGCGCGCCATTGCTTGACCACGTCAAAGGCCAGCGTGTCCACATAGATCCGCTCTTCCAGTTCAGCTTCCAGCACGCCCTGGCGCAGCATGGCCTGGCGCGCTGCAAGCATGCGCTTGCGGGCGCGGTCGAGCAGGAACTTGCCGACCAGGCCGCTGCCGATATTGATCAACATGGCCCAGACCGCCAACCATCCCAGAATCGAATTGAAGTGGATGCCGGCATGCACCAGGATCAGCAGCGAGCCCAGCCAGGCCAGGTATTCATGCCGCCGCAGCAAGGTGATGGGGTTGCCGGTACTGATAATCTTGCGCTTGCGCAGCGAGTAGCGGAAGGAAAGCAGAATCAACAGCACGCCGACAATGCCCAGGTAGCGCCCTATCCACACCAGGTTAAAAAAGTGCAGCAAGCCGTCAAGCAACAGCGTCACCAGCGCCAGTGAGACCAACGACAGCGTGAAGGGAATGATCTCGCGCGTGATGAGTTTGGGTCGCATCGCAGTCAGGCGTCCAGTTCCAGTGCCTCACGCGGCTTGCCCACGCACAGCAGGCATTGCCCGGGTGCCAGGTCGTAGTCGGGAGGGCTGTCGTAGTCAACCACGCCGCTGACCAATGTGCTTGCGCAACTGCCGCAGCTGCCGGAGCGGCAGCCGGATTCAACTTGTATGCCATGCGCCTTGGCAAAGTCGAGCAGATTGCCCTCCTTGCCACTCCAGGCCAGCGTTCTGCCGCTGCGCTGGAAATGCACAGAAATGTTCATGGCAGCATCAGCGCCCTGCACCTTTGTGCTGGCGGCCGGCATGCGAACCGTGGCCGGCCCGAAGGCTTCGAAATGGATGTCAGCGCTGGTAACACCCCACTGGCTGAGGCCGGGCACCAGGTCCTCCATCATGGCCGCCGGACCACAGACATAAAACTGGTGCGCACCATGGGGCAGCGTCTGCTTCAGCAGGGCCAGATTCACATGACCCTGGTACTGGTAGTCCGTGCCTTCCCTGTCGTCCGGCAACGGCTTGCTGTAGACCACGTGCAACCGGACCTGCGGCATGCTGTCTGCCATGTCCTGCAGCAAGGTCTTGTAGGCATGCTCGGCGCTATTGCGTACGCCATAGAAGAGATGCACCGCGCGCTGGGGCTGGTGTTGCACGCACCAGCGCAGCATGCTCATCATGGGCGTAATGCCAATGCCACCGGCAACCAGTACAACCGGCGTGGGGGCCTCGGCATCCAGATGAAAGTGGCCAGACGGTGCCCGAACCTGCAGCGTCTGACCGGCATGCACATGGTCATGGAAAAAATTGGATGCAGCACCATCGGGAAGACCCGCCGGTGCTGCGGGTGCCACCACGCGCTTGATGGTGACTCGGTAGTGGTCGGGAGCTGGACTGTCGGAGAGTGAGTAACAGCGCGTGATCGTGCGCAGCACAGCGCCCGGCTCCGCAGGCAGCAACAGGCTGAAGGTAAGAAACTGCCCGGGCTTGAAGTCTGGCAGTGCCTGTGCATCTACAGGCTCCAGATAGAAGGAGCATTGGGTCTGCGCCGCATCTTCAAACACGCGACGCGCAACCCGGAAGGCCCGCAGACCACTCCAGGCGACTGGCGGGCGCTCGGGCTGCACATTGACGGCAAGCACCGCAGCCGGGGCACCGGCACGCTTGCGCAGCAGGCCAAGCGCAAGACCCAGCAGGACTTGCGAGCCCAAAAAGAGACTGATGTAGAGAAGCAGCGTGGAAGCGGTCACGTCTTCAGTCTATATCCGGGACAGTGCAACAGATTGACATAACGCAATGAAGCATGCCAAAGCCAGAAACGGTTTTGGTGTGATGTCCGCTACATCCTTGACGCACCCAACCCAGGCAGAGAGATTCAGGCGATTGTCTGTTAGCGCACCGACTATTTGTGAATAGTGAAATAAGTTCACACCGATGCATCCAGTGACCCAAGCCTTATGGCACCAGGGCATTTGCAATCCACAGGAGAACATTCATGCCAATAGTGCATTTCAACAGAGCCGCCAATCCCGCAACATCCGACGACAGTGTTCACATCAACAGCGACGCCATACTTTTCGTGCACGAGTCTCCCAACATGCAAATGGGCAAGACGGAAATTCAGGTGATTGGGCTCAAGACTGAAAGCATTCGGGTCATTGAAAACCTGGACCAAGTGCTCGCTCACTTGCCGGACCTTGTTCGAGTCCACAGACACTACCATGCAGGAGAGCCGTCTAACGGCGCCAGCATAGTGCACATCGCGGTGCACAATGTGAGCTACCTGCGTCGAAACGTGCCACAAGGCCAGCCTTTCTGGACAATACGTTTCACAGATGAATCCGAACTGCGGGTCATCGAACCTTTGCCTCCGGGCCTTTAGGATAGATGCCAATATGCAGTTCCAACAAGGAAGAAAATGAACCCACTGAAAGCAATTGCAGGAGTAGTGATGGCGGTTACAACATCAGCGCACGCTATCGAGCAGCCAAAATTCACGGTCTTGCAAACGACAGAGGTTTTCGAGATTCGCAGGTACGAGCCCTATGTTGTCGCCGAGGTTGTGGTGACCGGACCCGCCACTGACGCCGGTAATCAAGCCTTTCCGATACTCGCTGGCTACATCTTTGGCAAGAACAAGGGTGAACGCAAATTCGACATGACGGCACCGGTGACACAAACAGCGGTGCCAGCGCCGTTGAAGCTGGAGATGACTGCGCCAGTGACGCAGACGCCTGCACCCGAAGGCTTCCTGGTGCAGTTCATGATGCCAGGCGCCTACACGCTGGCCACGCTACCCGAGCCACTGGACGCAAGAGTCAAATTGCGGGAAGTCCCCGAACAGACCGTTGCTGTCATCAAATATTCCGGGACTTGGTCGCAAAGCAACTATGACGAGCACTTGGGCATGCTCAAAAAGGCACTGTCTCAAGCCAACATCGCAACACAGGGTGAGCCGCTCTACTCACGCTACAACGCGCCGTTCACGCCCTGGTTTTTGCGCACAAATGAAATTTGGCTCAAGGTGAGGTAATGCTAATTGTGCTAATTTGCTAATTGGGGTCAGATTCCAATTAATTTTTCGCTATTGTTTTGGTAGCTGCTTGCGCAATCTGCACGGGGGCTTTAGGCCAATTTGACTATGAAAACCCTGCTCTACGGCCTCAACTTCGCCCCTGAGCTCACCGGCATTGGCAAATACACCTCACACCCGATGTTTATTTGATTTCTTGGCGTTTTTAAATCAACCGTTTGCCTATGGTTTTTGTGCTGCGCTTTTGCGGGCGTTCGGGGCCAAGGTAGGGCGCGCCGTGGTGTCGCAGCGCAGCTAGCTCACCAACCGCGTCCTCCCCCCGCTAGACTCCTGATTTGACCATGGCAACCAGTTGCTCCAATGCAGCTCCCCAGCCTCTTTCAAATCCCATGTCAGCGTGTTTCTTGCAGCCGGCTTCGTCGGCATGTATCACAGTAGCCTGGTATCGAGTCCCTTGATCGTGGTCTGCCAACTCAATCATTGCGGTAAACATGAATCCTGAGTCATCGGTGCCACATTTTTCGGTGACGAGACTGGGTCTGAAACCTGGCAACAAAGCGTTTGTCCAAACCAGTTTTTCATTGGGGTGGACTTCCAAATAGCAGCCCATATTCGGAAAATCCGTTCCTTCTGGCGATTGCATCGTTGTGCGAAAGATGCCACCAGGGCGCAGATCAATTTCGCAGTCGATGGTCTTCCATGGAAGCGGACAAAACCAGGGCATGAGCAATTTGGGCTCAGTCCAGGCACGCCAGATCATGCTTCTAGGTACATCGACGATGCGTGTCAAGCTGAGGTCCAGATCCGGGTTGGGTTTGTAAATCGAATCCATGCTGTTCTCTCGGTTGGTCGTGGATTGAAGAGTACTTAAGGCTATATAGTGGTGTCGCTGGAATTGTCCTGCTGGAATGCCCTGCGTTCAAGGCAGGTGCTAAACATTCATTCCAGGCTCGCGCAAGAAGCGTCATGCCAAGGCCCATTGGGCTGGGGTATTGTGCGGATTGACTTGCATCTGACTCCATGGCAATTGACTGTTATAGGCCAACGATGGAAGATTACAAGCCCAAAATCGTCACAAAGGCCGTCAGACATTTGCCAGTGCAGCCTCAATTCGCTTATCTGCCTCGCCCGCCAACTCCACAAGTTTGGCGTCGCCAAGGATTTGCATCATTGCAGATGGCGCAGCAAATTCAACCGATATTTTTCCAGGTGCGATCTCGCGGATTACAGCATTGCACGGCAGCAGGCTTGCCGCATCGCTGTTTCGGGTGTATGCCTCATAGGCCAAATTTGGGTTACACGCCCCAAGAATGACGGTTGGAACAATTTCCTTGCCGGTTTTTTCCTTAATCTTGCTATGCATATCAATGCGCGTGAGGATGCCGAACCCTTCGTTCGCCAGCGCCTTGGTCACACGACCGATTGCCTGATCAAGTGTGTCGGTGATTTCACGTTTGAAATTGATAGTGTTCATTGGGCCTGTCCGAATGTTGTCTCAAAAAGAGAGAGGGTTTAGTGGTTGCCTGGCCGACACATTGTGATCTCTTTTCGATCTCGATCTTGCCCAAGGTTCCTTCCACCGTACCCCGGCACCCCGCACCGACCCCAATACCGAGCCCAGGGCCAGCCCATCTGAACATCCAATTTCGAAAACACTCGAAGCACCCGACGCCTCGACGTAAATGGGTTGCTGCCTTGTAGGGCGGCAATCCCTACCAAGTCCGTGAGGCGGTTTGGTTCAAGCTGCAGGCCAGTTCCGCAAAATGGTGCGCATGGCAGGTGTCAATATGGCCAGATGGTTTTTAAGGTCGTGCAGATGACTGGGCGCATTTGCTTGCTGCAATTCGCTGCGTATTGCGCGCCTGTCCACGTCGGCTATTTGCAGCCCTTTGCTGCGGAACAAGTCCAGGTAAATGTCAGCGTTGGCGTTGTTCGCCCCCATGGCCTCGGGCAGTGCCGCATGACGGGCACTGCGACCAGCCAGGGCTGCTGCTTGCACCAGCGACATAGCCGCCTCACCTAGCAGACTGAGCAGACCCTCGAAGCCGAATTTTGTAGCATTGCTGGCAAGGCCACCACCCAACAACCCCCCGATCATTTCGGCAATGTCATCGGCACCTGGCCGGTAGGCAAGGATGGCGCGGAGTTCGGCAGCAGCCATAACCGATTGCAGCACCAGAAAAAAGCGGGGGCAATGGATGCGTAGCCACCCCAATTCTCCCAACACACAAGGGAGTTCTCGCGTCGCGGTGGCAATCTGACCCGGACACCGACGGTATAGCACCATTGCTTTGGCGGCCGATTGGACAAAGTTGGCTGTGGCCAGAGCGGCCCCGGCAAAGGCACCCCCGGCCAGTGCCATGGCAAAGGCCATAACCGCATTGCTGACGGGAACAATCCAATAGGTGCTTTGATAGACTTGTGAAGCCACTTGACCTACCAAATAGCCTTCGATGAACTCGGCCAGCAACGTGGCTTCCAGGCGGTTGCCGCGCAATATATAGACCTCCATCGAGGTTTGACCGAGGATGCAAATTTCTTGCCGCTTGTCAATGGTGCCAGGGTTTATCCGGACTTGCGCGCGATTCTGCGTAAGCGCGTTGATCGGTCCGAAAATGCGCGCCATGTCTCGTGCAACTCGAACTGCCTGGTGACCACTTGCAACAACGCGGACTGACATATTGTTTTAACTCCTTGGGACAGCTAACGCATGCAAATGACTCCCTGTGAGCGTCAGCCTTTTGATTGGCCCAGTTTAGTCTAACTTGGCACGACGCCTGGCATGCATTTTCTTGATCCAGCAGCGAATGGTGGCGACGACTCGTCGGGTGCGACGGGTGGCGGTAAAACTTTTTCTCGGTGGGTGGCGGTGGCTGCGATCGGCGGCACAACTCAGCGGAAACTTTCGAAAACACTCGACGCATCCGACGCCTCGACGCAAAGTGGGTGGACTCATCCTACGCCCGCAAAAGACACATAAGAGCCGGTCACGACAGGCAACCCGCCGGTGCTCCAGTTCAATGTAGTAAAGAAGCAGACCGGGGCGACACGCTTTGTGCCCTTATGAAAATATTTCCATAACGAAATTATGTTTAGTGCGACGCCCACGACAATCGCAAATTGCAACTGTCTACGCGACTTGCCAACGTACGATGCGCTGGAACTTCTCATAACTGGGATCTTTGCTTGAGTGCCCTGAACGGTCATTGACGAATGATGGGAGCGACCCTTCACTGGTGCTCCCAAAAATGGGAAGCGCTCAGGCGCTACACAGAATTTCTAGGCCCCTGACCCAGCCACACCCATTCTCCCGAATAGGTTGGCCCGTCATGTTCGTAATCGTGGATGATAGGGGAATCATGTTCTCCAAGAAAAAACCCAACTCCCACGCCGTGCTCAAACCCTACTCCGACAAGGTTACGACGGCGACCCTGGCCGTAGGGCACATCCGCAATGGTGACCACGTGTTCCTGGGAACCGGCTGCGCCGCACCTTGCACACTGATGCATGAACTGGAGACCATGCTGGCTCCTCCCGCTGACCTGGAGTTGCTGCATTTCCTTTTGGTCAAGGCGTTTGCGACCGACGTGCATGGGCAGAGCCTGACGCGCTTTCGTCACCGCACCTTTTTTGTGGGTGCCGACCTGCGCCTGGCCGTTGGCGAAGGGCGGGTGGAATACGTTCCGATATCGATTGCGCGGGTACCAGAAATGATGGCCCTAGGTCGTATTCCGGTGGATGTGGCGTTGATCCAGGTGTCGCT
The DNA here is from genome assembly GCA_963750815.1 of uncultured beta proteobacterium. Classification (GTDB taxonomy): domain Bacteria; phylum Pseudomonadota; class Gammaproteobacteria; order Burkholderiales; family Burkholderiaceae_C; genus Rhodoferax. Next base: position 1,177,647 of record CAVVRS010000002.1, on the reverse strand, counting down.
GCCCGACGCCTTTGGCTATGTCAGCTTGGGCGTGTCGGTCGATATCATTCCGGCGGCTCTGGCAGCAGCGCGGCTGGTGATTGCCGAAGTCAATCCTCACATGCCGCGCACGATGGGCGACAGCACGGTGCACATCAGTCGCATCCACCACCTCGTTCCGGTTAACAATCCCATCACCGAGTTGGACCGCGAACCGGCGCAGGATGAGAACGTGCAGCGTATCGCGCGCTACATCGCGCGCATCATCGACGACGGTTCTACCCTGCAAGTGGGCCTGGGTTACGTTCCCCACGAAGCGTTGCAGTACCTGACCGACCGCAAAGACCTGGGTTTGCACTGTGATGTCATTACCGACGCCATACTGCCGCTGCTGGAGCACGGTTGCATTACCGGCGCCTGCAAAACCACCCATCCATTCAAGATTGTGACCAGCATGGCGCTGGGCTCGCAGCGTCTGTATGACCTGATCAACCTCAATCCGCTGTTCGACTTTCAACCGATGGATGCCGTGTGCGACCCGGTGACCATTGCCGCCCAGCACAAGATGGTGTCGATCGCGCAGGCCTATTCGATTGACCTCACTGGGCAGGTCTGTGTGGACCAGTTCGACGGCAAGTTTTACAGCGGGATGGGCGCACAGGGCGAGTTTTTACACGGCGCCTCGCGTTCGGCGGGCGGCAAACCCATCATCTGCTTGACATCGACCTCGGCCGACGGGCAAACCTCGCGCATCCGCGCCAGCTTGGTAGCGGGGGAAGTCGCCACCATTGCGCGCACAGATGTGCACTACGTGGTCACCGAGCACGGCATTGCCTATCTGTTTGGCAAATCGATCCGCGAACGCGCCACGGCCCTGATCGAATTGGCGCACCCGCAATTTCGCCCGGCGCTGTTTGCCCAAGCCCAAGCGATGGGTTACCTGCCCGCAGCGCAAACGCTGCAAAACATGCATGCCTACCCGGTGGAGGATGAACTGTCGGTCACGCTCAAGGATGGCCGCCAGGTGATGCTGCGCCCCGCCCTGTCGAGTGATGCGCAAGGCATACGCGACCTGTTCCACCACCTCAGTGAAGCCGATGTGTACACCCGTTTTTTCCACCATGTGAGGGGTCTGTCGGATGCCGAGGTGCAGCGTTTATGCAATGTGAACTACGAAACCGAGGTCGCCTTTGTGGCCATCGACGGCCCGCGCGAAGACGCCCAAATCGTCGGGCAGGCCTGCTATTTCGTCAACCCGTCCGACAACCTGGCCGACACTGCCTATATGGTGCACCCCGATTGGCAAGGGAACGGCTTGGGCTCGGCGCTGCAAAAGTGTATTACCAAGCATGCTGCCAAGCGTGGTGTGCGTGGCTTTGTTGCAGACGTGCTGCCGGGCAACACCCGCATGCTGCACCTGGCCCAGAAAAGCCCACACGCAGTTCGCGCAGAGCGCAACAGCGATTGCGTGCACGTGACCCAGCTGTTCTGATTTCACATCATGATTTTGGAGACCGGTTATCACTTTGATTGAATTTGCGACCACACTGCCGTCGTTGGGCTACTGGAAGCAATGACCGGTATTCTGGTTCCAGAAACGCAAAAGCCCCACGAAGATCGCAGGGCCTGCACAGTCGCCACATTGCTGCAGCTCTTGTCGTTACTTGCCAGTAACGTGAACCGGGGTAACAAACTCCGGTGGAGGGGTGAGGAGGATGTGATTCGGATCTATATGTACCGCCTTTCACAAAGTGCCTTGGGGACTTCACTCACGTCAATCAAGGTGTCCTTGCAATGTGACTATAGCCAATCGCTGGCAGATTACAAGTTCATTGTGAATGGCATTGCAGCGAATCTGTCCGGGACGACGGAGCTGATTTGATTGCCTGCAAAAAGATACATAGCAGTCGGTCAGTTTTTCCGCACGATTGGCATCAATTGTTCGAGAGATTGATACCGGCAAGTTGGCCAAGCACGGATGACAGCGCCCCAATTTGCTCCGCTGACACTATCTGGATTGCTTCTTTGGCGATTGGCTCAACCGAAACTAACGCATATTTCAGGAGTTGCTGGCCAGATTCTGTCAATGTTGCATACCCAACCCGTGCATCTCTGGGGTCCGGCTGTCGCGATACCAGCCCTATTTTTTCCATCGGCATCAGACTGCGCGTGACGCCTGACGCAGTCACACCCAAACGCTCTGCCAAGTCGATACGGCGCAATCTGAAGTCTGGTGCGCGGTCAAGGTAATACAAAATCATGAAGTCGCTAAAACTCAATCCGTGCAAGTTGGAAAGTGCATTGTCCAGTCGGCGGGTCAACTTGGCATAGGCGCGTGTCAACCGTAAACAAAACTCCAGACTCTGACTCGAATCCTTCTCGGCAGATATAACTCTTGTCGCCTTAACCATGATTGCACTCCGGAGTTTAAATTGAATACTACTTGATTTATCAAGTATATATCAATCTAACTTTGGAGTCCGTTTGTCGGCTCCCGATGCACTGCCGAATTACGATTCGCTCTATACCAGTCACCGACTTGCCCGGCAGCAACAGCGCCTTCACACCGACACGCCGTGAAAAAAAAGGTCCAAACCAACCGACGCAATCGACGCACCCGACGCCGGCCCACGCCGGAAAACGATTTCCCGCAGTGTCAGGTAGCGACAGGCAGCGCCAAGTCGTCGAGTCGCCGGGTTGCTCCAAAAGTTTTCCCACCACCGCCCGCCCGGCCCAAAACCTGCCCCATGCTGCCCCGCAACGCCCTTCACATGTCCGTTCGGCACCGCACAGACCGCCTTAACCACTTGTGCGAGAGTGGAGCTAGCGAGTTAGTAACTCCCAAAAAGACAGAAACCTCGCCCTGTAACCCAGGTCTTCAAAACGTCTGGGTTACCCCTTTCAGGGTTAGGCGCGTCGAGTGCCGCGCTGGCAGGCGAGTTGTACCTGTGGGTCGGGTTTTAGGCTAATTCTGTTGAAAAACTCGTCCAGTTTTCGGAGCCATCGGTGTGACCGCAAGTCATAGCAGTGGACGGAGGTGACCCACACATTGTGATCTCATTTCGATCTCGATCTTGCCCAAGGTTCCTTCCACCATTCCCCGGCACCCCGCACCGACCCCAATACCGAACCCAGGGCCAGCCCCATCTGAACATCCACACCCACCGCCATTCACTGGCAACCGGTGACCTCGCCACAGTGAGAATGGAGCTGGAGAGCTGCTAGAATTCCCGCTGGTGAAAAAGCCGTCCACAAGGGTCGCGCCATCCACCACATTTCTCCGAATGGGAACTTAGCTCAGCTGGTAGAGCAGCGGACTCTTAAGACAGCCCACACGGTTTTCGATGGCCTACAAGTTGAAGATTTGTAAGGCCTTTTTTCTTGGCCGATCGTGCTGCCCTTTGCCTCCGAACTCCTTTCCGAACTTTTCGGCTGGCATCGAATTTTGCTGGCGAAATCTCTATATGGGTCAATGGGTTGCGTATAGCGGTTTTCGATCCTGCGGAGCGTCTCCGAAACTGGCCCGAACTTGGCACCGGGATGGCGTCGAATCGTCGGGTGCGACGGGCGGCGGTAAAACTTTTTCTCGGTGGGTGGCGGTGGCTGCGATCGGCGGCACAACTCAGCGGAAACTTTCGAAAACACTCGACGCATCCGACGCCTCGACGCCAAGTGGGCTGCTGCCTTGTAGGGCGGCAAAGGGCTGATAACGTTCAAGGTCAGGGGCGCTGCGCGGCTATATCGCGCAGCGTCCCCTGCACCGCAGGGTTAGCCCGCTTTAGCTCGCCTAACACAACTTGTTCGTGGCTTTCGTGACAACGCCAGACTTGAACGAGAACGAGCACTTCGTCTTCTCGCCACTTTGTTTGTATACGCCGTTGACCATTTTGAACCCCGGCATAGTGACGGTAATAGCTTCCCCCTCTTGGGCGGTGTTAGACACTTCGTTGCAGCTACCGAACTCTTCGGAGACTTTCGCTCCCGATGCCGTTACGGTAACAAACAGGTACCGAGAAGGACATACCTTCCCGCCGTTGTCTTGCATCAACAGCACGTCGGAATCGCCGATTTGAAACTTCTTGACCAAGCTAATGTTGTTATTCCCTTGCGCTATTGACTTCCCTTTGTAGGACAACTCCGTATCGTATTCGTCGGTTTTCAACTGGCCAAACCGGGTGGATATGGTTTCGGTAGCGTTCGCGGTGGCAGCAATGAAAGCGACAGCCGAGACAGCAAGAAAAATATTCGATTTGCGAAACATGAAAACTCCTATGCGTAGGTGAAATTGAAGCGGGCTAACGTCGTGCTGTGCGGTGGGCCAGCACGGCGATGAAAAATGAGACGGCGCTTCCGGCCCGTCCGCACCAGCTAAAAATAGGCATCACGTCCCACGAACAACATTGAAGGACTGGCAGTTGAGACACTTGAACACCAGATTGATGATGCTACCCCGATCCACGCGCGACGCAATTACAACCATGCAGGCGCCGCAGACGTAGTCCGTTTCACCGCTGCCGGAGATGGCCGCAAATGGCGTGTTCGACACATAAGAAGGCGTTGCGAGAGCCAAGACCGATGCTGTGTTCTTCGCCGGCTCAGGTATCACTTCCATTTGAATCTTAGGCAAGATGGGCCTTCCAGCGGTTGGTAATGCGGAACAGTGCGCCCTTCAAACGATCAAGCTCAGGTACATACAGCTCGATTGCTTGCCCGGAGGCGAGAATCTTCTGGGTACCGGCGTGATCAAGCACCTCTATATTGCTTGCACCCAAGTCCTTAAGCATGTCATCGTGGATTCGCCCACCTTGGTGCTGATTCGAATTCCGGATGGCGACGTGCTTCTTTATGACAGATAGCTCAGGCTGATGGTCCCCCTGTGGGTTGAGAATTCGATTGATCGTTTGAATTCTGTCGGCGTACTTTCCGAATGCGAAGTCAGCAACGAGCCCGATTCGGACCTGGGAATTGATGTCTTCGGTAGACGAGAAGTCTAGACGCGTGCTCCTCTTTTTTAGTTCGGGGAACTGTCTTGTGCCGTCAATATGCGCTGTTACGAACATCTCAAACAGGACGTTCAGGAGATCAGCCCATGCTGCGATAGCTTTGCTCTGGAAGAGTTCGGACACCCCTTGGTTCACCGCAGAACTGTGAGGGAGGAGTTCATGTAAGGACATCGGCTCTGTTGTGACGTCAGGGGACAGGGTGAGCGCAATAGACGCTTGTGCCGATGACGCCGCCACGCTGCGGCTACCAAGCTCCAGGTAAGCGGTGGCCAAAATCAGGTCACGGAAGTACCTTGCGATGAAACCTTGAAAGTCGTCGATCGGCTCGGCCATGTTGTCTGATGCCTAACGTTGGCGCTGAGCCGACCGCGAAGGCTCGACGGAGCGGGTCGGATCGAGCAACCGGTTATGCGGTTGCGCTTGACTGTCGAGCCAATTTACTCTTGCAGACTGCACTCACTTTTCCCATTCGTGTTTTGAGACAGCCTGCTGTTGCCGTCCTGCAGATATTCTCTTTTTCACATCGTAAACGAACGCGCTGGCGCCAGCAAAAAAAACGAGGCTCATCTTCGCTTGATCCCAGCTAAAAAGTACCTCTTGCCAAGCGAGAAAACCACCAATCCCCATTAGCAGTATTCCCCAGACGAAGATTGGAATCCGCTCGATTGGAAGAAGTGCTACGCCCATAGTCACACCGCGCTTTTAGACCGCATAACGTTCGAGGCAACCGGACCGCAACATGCGCGGTGAAGCCGCGGCCTGCAGCTGCGGGTCCGTGTTGGCCGACCAGTTATACCGTTGTCTCACTACTCAGCCTCGCCTTCCGGGGGATATTTTTCATTCAATAGCTCCTGGTCACTTAAGTTTCTTCCCACCCAGACGATTACTTTTGACGCCCCGGCCCCGAGAGCCATCTCTCTTATTGCTCGCCTCTCAATCTGCGTGAAACCTCCGGCTGGGTCGCCGAGCGGATGTATGACTATCCGGGGAGCCACTCGGAACAACGCGCTACCTAAGACCTGGCGCACCACCGTTTTCAAAAGTTGCTCGGCAACCGTGAAATCAGACACCAAGCTACGCGGGTGTCCAAACGGGTTTACAACCTCGCCATTCAGACCAGCAACTGCGGATCGGGCGGCCACACCCACCCCGACTATTCGGGCTTTCGGATCGTGGGCTATTCCAACTTCTGGAATCTCTGAAAACTGTATACCCGTGCGTGGGTCACGCACGATGAGACGTTCAGGTGAAATCTGAACATACAAACACGAATTGAAAAATGAACTCAACATGCGAACAGACTGAAGGAATAACTTAATGTATAGAGCAAATCTTGCTCTATAAACTGGCGCCTGCTCGATATTCTGGCCATGAACTCCTCCTGAAAATGGCTTGTAGCCTTGATTTCAGCGACTTTGTTGAATTTCCATACAGGTATAAAAATTCCGACAAACTCCGCAGATTGTTTTGGCCGATTCTAGGCTTCAACAAAGCTGACCTGAAGAATTGAGCGATCATCTCGAAAGTGCGCTCCCGCTGCACAGCCGAATTACGTTTTGCTACATACAAGTCACTGGATTGCCCATCCACACCAACGGCCCGACGCCAGCCCTTCGCGGCAGAAACTCTCCAAACCACCCGACGCACCCGACGCATCGACGCCACCCATGCCCCGCAACGGTTTCCCGCTGGCGTCCCTGGCGCCAAGCTGGCACCAAGTAACCTAAGGCGCCAAGTCGTCGAGTCGCCGAGTCCCTGCAAAAGTTTTCCCGCCAGCCCCCGCCGACCCGGCCCAAAACCTGCCCCATGTTGCCACCGGGAGGCCGCCCGATGGGGGCAAGCCATGCCCTGCCCCCCGGGGTCACGCCTCGGGCTACTATCCGCGAACCCGGGCCCCCTCGCCCGCCCCGGTCGCCACCCCCGCCGACTACGCTGCTACTGCTGGCGCCGCCGCCATTGCCGCTCTGATTACCGACGAAGCCCCATTGGCCGCATCGTGCAGCGTCTTCGATGACACCCTGATGTAGCGGTCTGTCGTGACCGGACTGGCATGTGTCAACAGTTGCTGGATTACATTGATCGACGTACCTGCATTGGCCAAAGTGGTGGCAAACGTTCTCCTCAAGCCGTGGATCTTGAAGGTCGGCACGCCCGCTTTCTTGCGTAGTACATCGAACGGCTTATTGATGTTCACGTACCGATTGCCGGTCTTCGGGTTGACCCAGACGTACTCCGAAGCGCCCCTGCTTGCAAGCTGACTTTGTATCGCCTGTGCCGCCAGGTCGCCCATGGGGATAGATTTCAAACGGCGGCTCTTGGCCGAGCTGGCTGGAATGCTGATCGTGCGATTGTCCATATTCAGGTCTGCCCACTTGATCGACATCGCCTCGGTCATGCGCATGCCGCTGGAGAGCATGAACAAAATCAGATTGGCGATGACCTTGTTGTCGCTGGCCTGGACTACCTGAACAAAGCGCTGCAACTCGGCATCCGTCAGGAAGTCGTTGGACCGGTTGTCAACATTGAACATCGGAAAGCGCGACGCCACATTCTTTTCCAGCATGGACCAGTCCACGGCGAGCGTCAGCGCGTGCTTGACGAAGCGCAGGTGCAGATCACACGTAGCCGGGGCCAGCTTTTCTTCGTTGAGAAGCGCGGTGTGCAGGTTCGACAGCATGAGCCGCGTGATCTCAGTCAGCTTTTTGTTGCCGATCGCTTTGTTCACCCGGACGGCCAGTTCCTTGTCGCGCTTGTGTGAGCGTTTGCGCGATAGCACGTGCGGGTAGTAATGATCCTCGAAGAATTTGGCAAAGGTCAGTTCTTCGGCCTTGGGCGTTTCGACCGATTCTTTGGGGTTGAAACCGGCGGCAAGCTGAGACTTCAGCGCGGCAGTTTGCTGCCTTGCACTTTGCAGCGTTACGTCAGTGGTCTTGCCGATAACGAAGTGCGTGCTCTTGCCGTTGACTTTCAGGCGCACACGGTAGATGCCCTGGCCTGGTGTTTTTGCGTTGACCTCGACATAAAGACCGCGAGCATCAGGGTGAAGATCGCAGAATTCTTCCTTGGCTTTTCCTTCGGGGCATTTGAGCCCGTGTAATACAAATTCGGGTGATAACAATTTGGTCGTCATTTTTGGTTTCCTATATTGGGTAATATCTAGGTGATTCCAGCAACCACGGCTAGGTGCCGCAGTCACCGATCACGAGCTTGGTTAATAGCCCGTTGGTAGCGGGCGTGAGTCGGAAAACCAGCGCGGGTTAGGCGCCGGTTACATGCTCAATAAGTGTCGTCCGGGTCCAGGTCTGGCGCACTTGCCCGAGGACTGGCAGCAGGCGGTATAGCCCCTGGATTAACGACCACCACGCTCCAAGCCTTGCGGCCATCGGCCCAGTCCTCGACGAACTTCAGGCCGCCGACGATACGGTTGGCGTTGCGCTTCAAGAGCCAACCCAGCTTGGAAGGGTTGATGCTTCCCCGTTCGACCACCGGGAACTCCTGGATAGCGTCTTGCAGAGGGTCGTTCTGATAGCCAGCCGCTTCAATGACCCGACGCACGGTAGTCGGTTTCGAGCAAAACACCTTGTACCACTCGGTCAACAGGGCGCCCAGGGCATCGCTGTCCGGGTCGTGCTTGACCTGTTCCAGCAGCGACGTGGCTGGATCGGGCAACCCAAGCCAAATCAGGGGATGCCTGCAGTAGTCAGCCCATGCACCACCGTAGGTTGCAATATTGTTGACGTCAGTGCGCGGCGATCCTGCTTGTCGCGAGGCCAGGATGATCGTCAGCACGGCGGCGACATAGGCACCCCGGTTCTGGCGTACGGCATCAACCGGATTGCCCTTGTAGGCGATCGTCGCCGGTGTTGCACACTGGGGGTCGATATTGATGGTGACGACGCGGCGCAGCAGATCTCGCACCGGCCCAACGTTATTGCCCGAGCTCAGGAACATAGTGCGGGTGCTCACCGTGGCGGTTTTGCTGACACCCAGGACACGGTCGGTGATGTACTCGGCAGTGAGCATGCGATTAATGACGCCGTGGGGTATCCAGTCGCTGGTCATATCATCGAATTCGATCACAGCGGGATTTTTCAGAAGCAAGGAGAGCATCGCCTTGGTCGCCTCGTCCGAGGTCGAGGGATAACTCACTTTGGCACTCGAAGCTGGCCCGGCAAATGCGCTAATGAGCTCACAGAGAAACGACTTGCCACTGCCAATCACTGCTGCCTTAACGTGGTAGGCGGGCGCATGCGCCAGCGAAGTGCGCACCGTGGCGGTGAAGATGGCCGACAGCGCAGCAGCCTTGTCGTAGCCATATGCAAAGCGGAATTCAATCAGCAGGTCTTCAAGCTTGGCCAGTGCCGCCAGCGCCATTTCCTTCGTCGGACTTTGCGGAATGACATACTCGCCGGGAGCGAACACACCAAAGCGCTTTGTGTCGTTGTCATAGCCGGGTTCAGTAACAAGTACGCCATCAGCTTCACTGATATACGGCTGCCGGGCCACGCCAGCCAATGACGGTAGACACGGGTAAACTTGCGCGTTGTAGAGAATGGAGACGTGGCGCGTTGGCGGGTCGCAGGGCACCCAGCCCTTGGAACGGCCATCGTACTTTTCGAAGCTCACGGACTCGGACAATGCCCTCGTCAGCGCCGAAGCATTGATCGGCACAATGGCCGGATCGCCCGTATTGGGGTCCGTGCTGATAAAGACGATCAGGCCGCCTGACTGAAAGTACGTCCCAAGTTTGGCGAGCTCGCCTTCAGCCACAGCGGTAACGCGGTGTAAGTCGCCGTTCACCACGCGAATCACCGGCTTGTGGCGCGCGTCCATTTTTGGAACACCAAGATATTCAAGCAAATCCAGGGTCGTATGCCGTTGCGGATGAGCGCTAGGGCAACAATAAACGCCGGTCGCATTGACGGTGTCAGGCTCGGCGTAAGTGGCGCTTGTCTGCGATCCCGCGCTATGCTCCTGCGCCCACGGACACGCCAGGGAGTGCTTGCCCGATCCCAGTGGGGTTCGGTAAAGGCCATGCGTTTTCAGGGCAGCAACGACCGGGTTTTCAGCGGCCTTAGGGGTCAACACATCATCAGCATCGCCACCTGCATAGCGGGCTGCCAATTCGCCTGTGTCAACTTTTGGACTCGCAACCGCCAGAGCACCATCTTCGCCACCTTCGCCCTGACCGTCCTGAGAAATTGCCGGGTTTGCGGCTGGCGCACCGGTTTGCGCGTCGTCACATTCTTCGCCCAAGCTCGGCCCAGCAAAGGCGGTAAAGGCGGCATCCGCGCTGGCCTGCCCACCACCTTCACCGGCTTTACCACCTTCGACCGCCCCCGCTGCTGGAATTGTCGCGGAATACTCGGTGCCACCACCTTCACCGGCTTTACCACCTTTTTCCGGCCCGGCCACCGCAGATATGGCGCTGGCGGGAGCTGGCGTGGTCACTGATACCGCCAGATCGGCGCCGCCTGCCGCAGTCGCCTCGGCAATGCTGGCATTGTGCTGCAACACCGCATCGACGAACGCTTGGCTGGCCACCGTCAACTCACCCACATTGGCAGCCTGACGCGTCACCATTTCGCCCCCATCGCTTGTGGGCAGTATCACCAACGCACGGCCCGTCGATATACCAATGCAGTCACTACCACTAACATGAGCGCTGGATGTCGCGCAAACACCGTCACCGAGTCTGAAGAAATATTGCGCTCCCGAGGGCGTCCTCACGTACATATTGGGCAATGCGCCGAGCGCCTTCTCGATCGCATACAAAGCCTTACTGGCACTTCCAGCAGCAACAGTTAATACCAATGTCTCGTCGTCTGGAATAAACCCAACCTCATGCTCCGGGTACATACTCCAATGGCGACGAATTGCCTCTTCGGAGTACTCGCCAAACCACTGCTCGTTATCTACAGCATACTCTCCACTACTCGCCAATACTGGAATAACTCTAAATCCAAAACCATACCAATCCAACGCCGATATGCCATAATTCGACAACTCTCCGCTTTTATCGTCGATATTTTGCTCAACACTCGATCTTCTCGCTAATTCAATCATTTCAACATCCTAAACTTACATATAAAACTACAGATAATAAGGAAATGTAATACCTCCACTGTGTTTCCTGAAAATCTTCCCTACTACAAAACTTGGTCACGGTAAGCTAAGAATGGCCCAAGCGCTTGCAGTGGATTAAATGTAGCGTCAACCTGAACCGTTGCATAGGGGTGGTCGCCAGAGGGAAAAGTAGCGAACATACCGGGTTTTTTGGGGATTTTTCCATTATCTCGATGGAACGTTCATTAATCCGAGTAATGATATTTTGGTGAATATAGAAACTCTCACAAAGGAGTCAAATCGGACATGTACTTTGAGCACTTTTAAACCATCAATTATTGGTCACGAGTTTTGGAACGATAAAAACTGGAAAGGAATGGAATACGTATTTATGAGCTCAGGCTCCATAGGAATTGGAATTTGACCCTTATTAATATGAAGAATATGCATTTTTATTGCCTACCAGCGCTCCCAAACGGTGCCGAACAAACAATTGGCGAGGTCAGAAAAAATAATTTTTTATTGTTGTGTTGCGACAACAAATCAAACTTAACTTGTTACGCAGCAACACAAGCAACCCGTCTTATTAGCGATAAGGCCGGTGAACCTAAACTCAATGGGTATGAAATTCCAACCGCAGTACCAGTTGCAGCGAGTATCAGTTTCTTGGCAATCTTGCATGGCACCCAAACCCACTAGTATTTGGTTGCGCAGCCTTTGTCCCAGAACGGGCCAAACGCCAAATCCCCAAATACCAGCGACACCACCTTCACCACCTTTGCCGAGCGGAAACTGGCGAAATTGTCGCGGCGGCAGCACCCAAGCAGCCCAGGAGTTTTTGTGTCGGGTGACCGGGAGAAGGTGGTAGAGGTGGTGGCGATGTGTCCGAGTTGGCTATGTCAGGTCCATTTTTTCTCCGGCGGTGGCCCCCTGAAGGTGGTAAAGGCGGTGACTCCGGCAGACCGCCAGCCAGCGACACCACCTTCACCACCTTTGCCGGACGTGTTGCGGGCAAAATATGCGCCCCGCCCCCCTGCCCCGCGCGCACCACCCAAAACCCGCCGGTCCGGCCCCCGCCCCGCAGCCCCGAGCGACCCCCCCAGGTTACGTCCAGGCGCAGTATTTTCGCCCGCCCAATACCCGCCCAATACCCGCCCCATGCCCCCGCCCGAAACGCCCACCGCGATAGGCAAAAAGTCTGGCGTTTGCATTCCCGAGCGTCATGGCAAAGTCAGGTGCTGTCTGCCCGCCCGGAGTGCCAGCGTTGGCCCTTGCCGTTGCACCATCACGCGCCGGTTGGTGACAGCGGTCAAATTTGATGGCAGCGTGGATGGGAGAGATTTTTTGCAGCCATCTTTGCGCTGGACCGCTAACATTCTTGCAAAGGAATCAACCTTCAATTCCAACCCAATCCCATGAGCGACGCCTGATCCATCACGGCAACACAAGCCGCAGAGTCAAGGACGCTACGCATGGCGATCAAGGCGCATCCGCCATGGTGGCAACTCGTAGATTTAAAGACGATGCCGGCAGTGCCAGGGTGTGAAATTTGGGTGGGCCATTCGTTTGTAGAGGGAGGCGGCCAAGGGCACAGATTGATGGTGGCTACGGGGAAGGTTGGGGTGTCTGCATGGAAGCGTAACCGGTCATACAAGCCACGACTGTGAATGACTCTTGTCGACCAGGAGCGGGCATTCAGGCAATCCGATTGGCTTCGGAATAGCTGTCATTCGCAGGAGTCGCCACTCCGAACTCCAGTTACCGAAGCACGCCCCGCTGGGCCATGGCCCGGGAGTACCAACTGAAGAAAACCAGCAGCCCCGCGATGACGGCGCTCGTGATCGCCATCTGCTGACCCATCAAGGCGCCCCCGTTAGTGAGGACGTAGGTGTAAAGCAGGCTCACGAGAAACGCCACCAGCGACACGATGAAGACGAGCAAAGCCTGTTTCTTGCGAAGCAGCAAGAGGATCGAAGCCAGGAAAGCCCCAAAGACCCCGACCGCCCACACGACCATCATCCAACTCGGCATTTGTTGATAGTGGGCAATCTGATCCGGCGTCATACCAGCACTGGCAAGGTACTTGGCGCCCTGCACCATGCTCATCACGAAGTCGAACACCCCGATGGAGTTGAACAGCATCGCGATCAAGCCAACCAGCCAAAGGTGCCACGGTGTCTTCACTGATGCAATTGTCATCGCAAGCTCCAAAGAACAACGAACCGCCGTGCCGCACCATATCACAGACAGGACTGCTCAGGAGCCAAATTGCGCTGCCTGATACCGACCGTTGACCGAAGTCTGGATTGGGCACGTTACAGGTATCCATCGGAGAAATCTGACCGTCAGGTATGTGTCACTCGCGTGCTCCCGCCATCTCACCCTCAACGACACCTGACCGCGCCAGATCTTCCCGTCCCCCCCCCCGTTTTTTTGCCGCAACGTCGCCACGCCGCAACGCCATTGCCATGCCGGGCATCCCCGTTGCGCCGTTGCGGATGTGGCGGCAGTTTCCGGGGGGGTGGACGAAAGTGCAGTTTGGGTGTCCGGCGCGACCCCGGAGTGCGGCTTTTGCCTCCCCCTGCCCCCATCCCCGCCGAAAAAACCGCTCAGTCGATGGCCCGAACTATGGCCCTTGCCTCGCGGTGCTCCATCATGAATTCACGCAACAGATGGAAGTGCTGGCCACAGAGCGCAGCAAAGTCGCCCTCACCAAATGACAAATTGCTGTAGGCGTACAGACACGCCGCAATGCCCAACGCGTCGGCAGAAAGTTGGCCCTCAAAACCATTCTCACAACTGACAGTGAATATGGTGTCTGGCCGGGGCGCCATGTAAAAGCCGCCATTGGATAAAGCATAGAACTCCCAGAAGCCGCCTTGGTATTGCGCAGCCAGCATGGAAGCCTTGGCATAGATGGTAGGTTCCAGGCGCATAGAAAAATTGACACCAAACAACTTTGCTGTGCACTGCACCCGATCTGTATCCGGGACAAGGCCAGCTGTGACGATTTGATCCATGAAGAAACTCCAAATATTGAATTGATAAACCCCCAAACGCAGGCAACCCTCCGAAACCAATCGGATTAGGTCGCAGGCGCTTGGGGGATTTTTTTGTATCGAGGACTGGTGGCCTGCGCCAATCAAGCCCAGATACGTGCCCCGTCCGATGACAAGTGAGCCGCCATAGCCGCGCTGTCGTAAATGGCAGTTGGCAGCAAAGCATCGGGCAGGTCAGCATCGATGTTGGCCACGGCGAAAGTCAGGTAGTCAGAAAAGCTCATTTGAAAACTCCTATTTATTGCAAAGAAAGTGGAAAGCCACAGCACCCACCCCTATGAGGAGCAGTACGGCGGCAAGATGGGGAAACAGAAAAGACAAGAGCGCTATGGTCAAAAGACCAATGCGCCGGGTTGATGAAAATGAGAGAGAAAGAACAGTGGTCACCACGAGGGCGACGGTGATTGCGAAGATTGGTGATGCTCCTGGAAAATAGGGTCGGATTTGGTTCGGAAGAATTGCTCCCTGGGGTGGAGCTGTGAGTCAATGGTGGGCAAGAGCAGCGGACAGTTAGTCCAACAGTGTCAAAGGTTTGAGTTCCTATGGTCGAGTCGCTATGCCGACTGCTTCTTGTGTCTTCCCCGCTTGGGTGTTGCAGCGGCAACAATAGGCAAGTCTTCTGATGGCTCGTCGTCCTCCTTCAGGTCCACGCCCGATGCAATAAGGGCATTGATGCGTTCCAGGAACGGTGCAGGATTTGCAGTCTGATAGGCATGCTTGTGGTCAGCTGACTTCTGGATCAAGCCCTCGCCGGTGAGCAGCGCTAAAGAAAACCCGGCATTGTTCTGGCTGGTGTACTGCCACAACGGTTGCAGCTGCCTGGAGGTGATGCCCTCAGGAGATGAAAGCAGCTTGCTCACGTCCATCATGGAAAACCACGTGTTGCTGAACATGCCCGCTGCTGAATTGCTCCAAAGACGGAAGTAGATGGCGCCAGCTTCGGTGCAACCCACGTGATAGGTCAACTCACTACGGCCCGATAGCGATGGACAGGTGGCCACACGCAGGATACGCATGGGTATAGCGGTGACCTGGGGTTCGGAAGCGGTATTGGGTTCAATGTCATTTGAAAGAGTCTCTGTGGTCATGATGTTTCCTTGAAGTTGATGGAAGATTTGTCGGGTTACGGGATGCGAGAACTTGGTTGCTCCAGGCTTGGCAGCTGATGGGGTGCAGGCGAACGGCGTTGATAGATGTCGCGGGGCAGGAAGGCGCGGGTCAGGGTGAATGAAGTCATGGGAATTTCCTTGGTGAGTTGAATGGGATGATTTTTGAAATCAGCGGCGCTGTTTTCATATAAGGTGGATCGAAATGCGCCGTTTCCATGCACCGGATTTACGAATGCAGCAGCCACCAAAGGACGCCGAGGATTGCCACCCAGACCAGGCAGAATGCCAGGAGGTAGACCGTAATGTGAAACAGCGTCACAGCCAGCCAGATCACTCCGGCAGGCGCAGCAAAGCCCAGCAAGCTGCCAACCATGAGCCCGTTGAACCCGCTGACTGACAGACCGATGCAGGCGCCCAGGAAAATGCAAAACACGATGACTGCTTTGAGTTTTCGCCAGTAGCTTGGGATGTCCGTGATGCCCATGCCGAACATGCAGGAACTGACAAATGCGTTATTGACTTCGGTATTGGTCGTGCTCCAGATCGGTAGCACATCAGACGGCTTCAACTTGCGCCCGGATTTTTTCCGATACGCCATTCTCAGAGCGTTCCCGGCACGGCAAAGCGCTGGCACCTCTCCAGCAATTCAGGAATACCGCAGGATTTGGATATGAACAACTCAACCCCGAATCCGTCATCACTGATGATGAACAGCAGGTCGTAGCAGTCTGGATATTCTTCAAGAATCTCTGGGGGTTTGGTGAGTGGGTCAAAGCCAATCTGTACGGCAATGGCATTCAATGTGTCGCCAGCTTCCAGTACAAGAAAGTACCCATGCACTTCCGAGTCAAACGGTTCTTCACTGGCAATGGCAGTGATCCGTTGCTGGATCATTTGGCGTATGGCGGGGTCGGCAATAGTGCTAACGGCAGCATGGCTACGAATGATTTGCATAGAGTCCTTTCGGAGATGGGCGGGGATAGGCAATGCGAAGGTGTCGGTTTCGCTTGCGCCGCGGTGGTGGGTAGAGATTGGTGACGGTTGGCATGAATATCTCCGTGGTAAAAAAAGCACCCAAAGTCACAAGGACTAAGGGTGCTGCGGTTGGGGCCAAATGAAGGCTGCCCCGGTGGCCTACGACGTTTCCAGTTTTTTGCCCACGTAATGTCGTCAAATAGGCTTGTGGTTTTGGGGGAGGCAGAAGCAGAAAAGCCCCGAGGATTTCTCCAGGGGGCTTCGGATGGGCGGTGACGTTAATGCGTCAGCTGATGGGTGTCAGATCGAATTGCTTTGCCGGGTCCGCTGCACCGTGCCTGAACAACTCCAGAGGCGGCACCTGGATCAGACTCTCAACTTGCGCAACACTGCCACTGAGCCACAGTGCCCAGTCTGATTGTTCAATCGGAACCACGGCCCGTTTGTCCTGCCTGTCGGCGGGGAGTTTGGGGTCAGGCTTATGCATCAGCTTGAGCAAGGGATGCTGATCGCAGTTCTGGGTGATCATGCTGTAGCTGGGTACCACCTCACCGGTGGCCGGGTCAGTCCACTCTGACCAGATACCCGCCAGCGCCCAGGGTTCACCATCGGCACGCCAGAAGCGCCACCAGATGTTCTTGCCGGTGCCCCAGTAGGGCTCGTCATAGCTCTCGGCAGGTATCAGGCAGCGTTGCCCCCGGCTCCAGGCGCCGCGATAGGTGGGTGCCGTGGCCATGCGCTCGCGCCGGGCGTTGTTGGTGCTCATCCTCTGGCCATTGGGCAGCGTAGGTACCCGTGTTCTGGAGCCTGGCGGGATCAAACCCCATTGCGCCACCAGGGCACCCTTCGTGGTCACGATGGGTCCGGGCTTGAGCGGTGCGACGGTCGGTGCGTAGTCGCCCACGGGCGCGGCCACAGCGAATTTCATGCTGATTTTGATGTGACCGCAGGGCGCGTAAAGGTTGCACATGGATGGATCGTAATCTGGCCAATGCTGTATATTTACACAGTGTATTGCACAGTCTACCGTTTACGCAATTTTGGTGAAAAGCTCAGGTCTGACCAGATCAGGGCAACGGCTTGCCATGGGCATTTGATATTTGAACGCCACCCCGTGTACCGGGTCACCATGCAGGTGAGTGTGCTTGATTCCAGTGGCATTGACCAGGCTCACCTTGACAGCGCCAGTGTGACGCGCATCGGTCGTGACGGCCTCATGGTGTCAGGCGCGGAGACTATTCCGGGACGCAACTACTTTCATCAGGTTTGGTGGTGCGTGCCTTGTTCTGAGGAGGGGCACATTGAGGCGCCGGGCAAGATTTATCGGGCTTTGATTTCGTCGGAGAAGTAGTGGGTTTCACACCACTGGGTGGAAGTCAATGGGCGCATCTTTGCCAATGTTCCCATTGCGATCACCGCTGTTTCTCCTGTGCATACCCGCACGGGTTATGGAAATATGCGCAACATCACACGCTGCCATAGACAACTCCGGTATCAACAGGACACAGCTTGCCATCCTTGCCCTCGCACGGAACATCCTTCCAGACGCTCTTGTCGAACTCCATCAGCTCAGTGATGTCGAGTGTGTTTTCCATAGATGATCTGCGACTTCTCACGCCGCCACCCATGCCGCAGCCTCACGCTGGCCACCGAAGTGACCGGCATGAGAAGCGACCGCACGGGTGGCGGTCGCTCAGAGTGTTATGCGGCCTCCATTTCAGTGCCAAAGACATTGAAGGGAAAATCGCCTCGCGCGATCAAGTGCATCACGACAGGCATCAAGACCGCACGCTCAGTTGCCTCCAAAGTCGTCAAGAAATCATCGCCGAAAAGGTCGCCTTCGTTCAGCACGACACCATAGTCGAACGTGAAGCCCGTCAATTGATCTGCGACCTTGGCCGCCAAGGACTCAGGAACCAGGGTTCCATTGATCAAAAGATAGCCGCTGTCTTTGTCCAGAGCTGGCTCGTACCCGTTTTCGCGGGCCTGCTCAGCCATCGAAGCGACATAGGCGGGGTTACAGCCGACTGAGGGAAATAATGTTGTTTTCATAAAATTGACCTTTATTAAATTTGGATACCAAAATGACGATCAGCCCCGGACGAGGTCGGTCGCGTGAAACAAAATGCTCTCCCGCATGGGCTCCTCTGGCCATCTGTTTGGTGCCAATCGGGGGCCAGCGCCCGACTGCCTAAATCTGCCCTTGGTCGGTGCCTACATGCGCACCGCCGTGGGCCTCCCATCAATACTGGTCATCGTCGTCAACGGCTGCTGAGGTTTCATCTCCCCCGAGCAGCGCCTTGTCGGCCAGCACCAAACGCCACACGTACCGGCCCCGGACTTTCTTCGGGTCGCCGTACACCTCGCGCAAAATCGCCGCACATTCCTTGCACTGCGGGTTGGTTGGTCTGTCAATCCCGGCTCGTTCCAGCATTTCAATGGCTGACAGCGCCGTGGTCTGGCCCTCTGTTGGCGGGTCAAACGCAATCGCCGCCATCACCCGCTCGCGCACCAAACTGACAACACGGTGGTCGTTATTCACCTCGGCGAGTTGCATCTCCTCGTCAGGTGTTAGCCACCACTGCTCGCCAGCCTCGAACTCCACAGCAATTTCGGCAAAAAGCTGTTGCATGTCTATGCCGTGCTGGTAATTGACCGACTCCACGGCAATCGTCCAGAACCTGGAATTGCCCGTTTCATCGACCAAGAAGTTGGCGTCATTGACGGACGCACAAAACACCGTGTGACGCGCGAACTCTGATTCCAAACGCGCGTAAGGACGGCGAATTCGGTCCGAGCCTGACGTAAGGAATCCCTTGATACGTCCAATGTCCCGCTTGAATGTGCTGTCCAACTCAGCCAATTCGACGAGCCAGTGCGAGACCGCTTTCAGGACCGAGTCTTTATTAGCCGGATCAAGACTGTGGCCCAGCAGAATCAACAATTCGCTCAGGACTGGATCGGACACGATTGCTTGGATCCATGCACCCTTGCCGATGGACTGCTTACCCTGCAACACCAAAACGCCACGGCAGCGAAACCCACGACTCATATTGGCTGCGGCGACCATGCTGCGAAGAAATTTGCGCAGCAGAAGCTTCTTCATGAACGGTGGATAGCCCTTGCGCTCCTGAAGGGTCTTGGCAAACGCTTCAAAGCGCTCAACACCATCCCATGGTTTGCTTTCGATCCACTCTTTCGCAGGATTCCTCAAATAGCGGTCACCAATTGCTGCGAGAAGGCCGGGAATTGCTCCACTAGACATTCCGTTGAGCGTGGCCAGACTCGTGATGTGAGCCAATGCCACGTTGTCATAGTTGTCAGCGGAACCAACATGACCGGGGATGGGTATGTAGAGCTTCTTCTTGATGACGCAGTAGGTCGGCGCAATACCGTTCATGTCCAGCAGGTATTGGACGTTGGAGAACGTGGTGATGACCTGCGCACTTTCTCCCTTTGGTGGATGAGGAAAACCCTTGGGGTTCAAGCGCTTGGCACGATCCAGCGGATACGTCTTAACGAATTGCGCTAGCCCACTGCTGTCTGGGTTTGTCGTACCAATTACTGCGTCGGTGCCGGTGGTGGCAATGGTGGCTGCCGAGACACCGGAATCAACTGTTGGGCGTTGGGTAGTATTGCCGACGTCATCACCATCATCCAGCGCCGTGATCGCTTGCGCCGCTACATCAGCAACGACAGCAGGGTTACTTGGTGCTGTTGCAGCATTGCCTGCCGACGCTTGCGTGCTACCGCTAAGTTCGGCGTTCTTGACCGACTGACACGCAGCCACCTGCTCCCAGAGATCGTTCGTGGTTCCCGCGTTGTTGTTGGGTGCGGGCGACCCGTTCGTGCTGACTTCTTCTTGATCCATTTCGCTCCTAGTCCCTTGACTGACAGTAGCTAGGGACCGGAATGATCCTTTTCGCTACGCCGTTCAGCGGGGGCTTGGTGCGAAGTTTCGGTTCGGGCAGTCAGTAATTTACGCCCTGAAATTGGAATTACTTAAGTAATTGGGGCTGCGGTTTCCGAGGGTTTCGGCGCACCGAGCTTCTCCGTTCTTTTGGCCAACGCCTCTTCAATTCGGGTCAGTTGCATTTCATGCTTTTGACCGCGTATAGCATCCCTGACTCCGTAAGGTTTGGCCGAAGTCTCAAGGTGTTTTGCCAACTGCCGGATGATGAGATCACCATCCTTGCCCACGAACTTCCTGGCAGCATTTGCGCGTGGGTAGGGAGCCTTGTAGTCATTGTTGATGCCAGTTGCTGTCATCGTTTTGGGCTGAGAGTCCACGAGGGCAATTGCCTCCTTTGCGAGCTCCGCGTAGAGATTTATGAGAATGCCAAGCATCAAATAGAGGCTGTCACGACCTCTCTTTGACATTTGATCTTTATCGTTGCATTGGTCTTCAGCGGGGTCGTACCCGTCATCAGCAGAGTCGTCTCGGCCTTCAATACCGGTTGACGCCCCCTCCACTTTGTCCAGCAGTGGCTCTGAGGGCAAGGCTGGTTTGGCAAGTTGAGCAGCCTTCAAGAATGACCCAGCTATTTCGACTTCTTGTTTTCTCTTGGCGTTGGACCAGTCCTTCAAACTGTTGAGCGTGATGCAAGTGGTCTTGCATTTGGCCGTTTCGTCTTTGTCAATTCTGAGCATCGATTTCGAACCCCTAGCCAGTTCATCATCGATGTCGCACAAGATTTGTTTTGCCTGCCGGATTGCTTCATCAATTGCCAAAATTCTTGCCTGCAAGCCCTCGATCAGCTTCTCATTCTCGGCTGTTGTTCCCTCGGGTTGATCACCTGATGCGTCCTCCAACTCACGGACTCTGATATCACGATCATTCTTAAGGTCTTCAATCAGCGGTGTAGTGAGCCATTCTATGAACTCGCCATTCACAGCATCAGGGTCAGCGCCAGAATTCAAATCCGGGTAGATGGGATCAAATGTTCGTATGCCGAGAACGATAGCGGCTGCTTCGTCTCTGGTGCAACTGGTGCGATGATCAATCAGAATGTCGCCGTAGTACTTTTCCATCTTGCGTTCTTTAGGCAGTCAGATTGAGCAACAGTATTTCGAGCATTTTTTTGGAGGCTTGAGGCTACAGCTCCATCACGTGCCCCGTCCAATTCATGACTATGGCCGCAAGTTGCAGCAGTTGGATCTTTGGATGGCACAAATGCGAAATCATGCACTTGGCGCGCCACTTTAGTCGATGGCCCGAAGTATGGCCCTTGCCTCGCGGTGCTCCATCATGAAGTCATGCAACAGATGGTAGTGCTGGCCACAGAGCGCAGCAAAGTCGTCCTCACTAAAAGACAAATTGCTGTAGGCGTAAAGACACGCCGCAATGCCCAGCGCGTCGCCTGATAGCTGGCCTTCAAAACCATTCTCACAACTGACGATGAATGTGGTGTCTGACCGTGGCGCCATGTAAAACCCACCATTGCTCAAGGCATAGAAAAGCCAGTATCCGCCGTTGTATTCGGCAGCAAGGCGACCGGCCATATCGAACACGGTGGGCTCCAGGCGCATCGGAAAATCGAAGCCGAACAGCTTGGCCGTAAATGGCGTCCGCTGCTCCTCCGGGACAAGGCGAGCTGTGACGATTTGCTCCATGAGAAAACTCCAAATATTGAATTGATATTCCCCCAAACGCACGCAACCCTCCGAAACCAATCGGATCGGGCAGCAGACGTTTGGGGGATTTTTTTGAGATCTAGGACTGGATGGAAATCGGCGCAGGTCAGACCCAGACGCCAACCGCATCGGACGAGAGGTGGGCAGCCATCGCAGCGCTGTCGTAGATGGTCGTCGGTAGCAATGCATCGGGCAAGTCGGCATCGATGTTGGCCACGGCAAAAGTCAGGTAGTCGGTAAAGCTCATTTGAAACTCCTATTTGAAAAAGTAACGGAAAGCCGCAGCACCCACCCCTATGAGGAGCAGTACAGCGGCCAGGTGGGGGAACAGAAAAGACAAGAGCGCTATGGTCAAAAGGCCGACGCGCCGGGTTGATGAAAAACTCAAAGCGAGAACAGTTGTCACCACGAGGGCGACTGTGATTGCGAAGATTGGTGATGCTCCTTGGAAATCGGGTCGGATTTCCGGCAAGATAGGCAGCGCCATTGTTGCTGAAGTCTTCCCCGTTTCTATTATCTCCTTGACCGGTGATCAGGTGGTTCTCAGTCAAGGTGGTGAAGCGCTGCAAGTTGGGCAGCGCTGGCAGGCAGTACATCTTGGCGAGGAACTAAAAGATCCTCAGACTGGTCGTCCACTTGGACGCAACGAGATGCCTGTCGGTACGATACGAATTGACCGCGTCTCATCGCAAACCTCGTACGGAACTCTGGAAAGTGGCTCTGTCAACCTTGGCAACAAGCCCTTTACGTCGGGCTCAATGGAACTGCGCAAGCAAGTCGTCAATACTGTTTCCAAAATAGACGTGTCCACAAAGCCGACTGAGGATGCGAAACAGGTATCCGGCAAGCAGACTGGACCCCTCCACAAGGCGCCCAAGTCAGCGGGGGATGGATTGGGCGTAGAACCACCCGCGGCGTCACCGAAGACTGATGCCTCGAAAGAAACTAAGTGGTGACGCTATGGCAGTGAGACTGCAATGGTTCTCGGGGGGGGATGACCAGCCGAACCCTGCGCCACCCAAACCGCGTCGCAAGTCCCCAGAGGCGGCCCTGAGAACTGTTAAAATCATCGCTGGTGAAAAGCGACCCGTCACGGTCGCCGAATGGGAACTTAGCTCAGTTGGTAGAGCAGCGGACTCTTAATCCGTAGGTCGAGAGTTCGAATCTCTCAGTTCCCACCACCCGCCAGTTCTGGCGAACTCAATTCCCCGAAACTGGTCAAGCTCTCTAACCGCATGGTTTTGGTGCGCACGAGCACTCATTTTGTGCGATACTAGGGTTTACCCTGATCAAGGGTCTCAACCCAATTTCGAGAACCTCCCCTGTGAACACCCTCTATTTCCTTTGGACTACCGTCCGTTCCGCTTTCCGGGCCTTGGGTCGCAACTCCGACAGGCAGGAGCAGCGTGAGGCGGAATCGTATCTTTCCGACGCCCGCTCCTTCGCCGAGCTTGAGTGCCGCCAACGCAACTGGATGCAGTCTCATTAGCCGAGCACGTCCGTCTCTTCTACCGGTCAATCCGCCCGGTTATTTCTGGAAATTTCCATGCACTTATTTCAATTTTTCAAGTCCTTCTACGCCACACCAACGTTCCAGTCAGGCGAGCGCGTCAACCTTGTTCACGGCGGCACCATTGACCGCACCGATGGCTACGTGATCGCCCAGACCGATAAAGGCGTTTTGGTCGAATGGCCGCGCCTGGGTGCCAGCTTCATGGCCCCGTCGGAGCTGTCCGTCATCGGCTAAGCAGCTCTGAATTTTTTGGATGGCATTTTTCTCGCCATGTCCACCTCTGTATCAGCGAAGCGTTGTGCAATGGCAAGAAACTCGGTTTGGATAGCGATGAAGGCGTCGAGTATGTCTGCATCAAAGTGCGTACCGCGGCCCTCCAGCATGATCTGCACCGCACCTTCGTGCGACATCGCTCTTTTGTAAATGCGCCGGCAGATCAGTGCGTCATACACGTCCGCCACTGCCATCAAGCGCGCCGCAATCGGGATCGCGTCGCCTGCAAGCCCTTGCGGGTAGCCACTGCCATCCCATTTTTCCTGGTGCGACAACGCGATGTCCATGGCAAACGAAAGAAATTCGACCGGGGTCCCCAGGGCGCGTTCTGCATTCAGAATGGCGTTGTACCCGAGGGTTGTGTGGGTCTTCATGATTTCAATTTCATGCGGCTCCAGGCGCCCGGGTTTCAACAATATGCGGTCTGGAATGCCGACTTTTCCGATGTCATGCAGTGGCGCCGACTTGAAGATGGCTTGTATGTTGGCCGTTGTCAATAGCGCAGAAAAGCGCGGGTGGTCGCGCAGCTTTTCGGCCAATGCCTTGATATAAAACTGGGTCCGGCGGAGGTGATTGCCGGTGTCGGAATCACGCGTCTCAGCCAGAGATGCCATTGCAAGGATGGTAACGTCCTGGACAGCAGTGACTTCGAGCAAACGCTTGGCAACCTCCGATTCAAGGAAATGGTTCTGGTCCCGCAAGAAATCATCCATGGCTTTGAGTGACAGTTGGGTCTTGACCCTTGCCAAAACAATGGAGGGGCTGATCGGCTTGGTAATGTAGTCAACGGCGCCGAGTTCCAGGCCCTTCTCTTCGTCCTCCACCTCCGACCGGGAGGTAAGAAAGATCACGGGGATGCTCATCGTCTTGGGCTGGCGCTTGAGCTGCAGACACACCTCGTAGCCATCCATCCCGGGCATCATGATGTCCAGCAGAATCATGTCAGGGGGGGACTCTGATGCGGCAATTCTCAATGCTTGTTCGCCGGTGCTGGCTACTTTGACCCGGTACCGGTCCTGGAGCAGATTTTTCATCAGAAACAAGTTGTCCGGCGTGTCGTCTACCACCAGCACGGTGTGTCTGAGCGTGAAAGCCACGTCGGTCATGGGGATGGCCCTGCAAGAAGTGTGTTGGTGGCGGCGCGAAGCGCGACCAAAGTGGTGGGCAAGTCAAAGGCCCGGATGGCGTTCGCCATTGCTGGAAACTGAGTGGGAAATGCTTTGCCAAGCAAACCCGCGTGGACATCGAAAACGTCCGCCGCCTCGGAGTCACCCATCCGCAAGAGTTCCATCAAACGGCTGCAAACCTGCTTGAGCAGTTTCGAATCGACTGCATCGGCCACCTGTTCTTTCTCTGCCGGCAATTGTTGATTTAACTGGGTGACCAGCGTTTCAAGAGGGACGCGTATTGCCTCCATATAAACTTCGAGTTCTTCCCGAGGGCAGCGCCGTTTGACAGCATCCTCAAGGGCTGCCGCTAACAGTTGCACGCCCGTGGCACCAATCGTGCCACATGCTCCCTTGAGTGTGTGCGCCAGTCGTTGGGCCATTAGTGGGTCGTCACGAATGAGTGCGTTGTAGATGTCGACCACGACAGACTTCTGCCCGGCAACGAAGCGACGCAACATCGAGAGGTAAACCTGCTTTTTGCCAAGCACACGCCGCAGGCCGCTGACCATGTCCAGGCCCTCAATGCCGGTGGGAAGTTCCACGAATTCCGGCACTTCAGGGCACCCCGGTATCGCCAGCTTTCCTGGCTGCCGTGGCGCAATCCATTGCAGCAGGGCTTTCCACAAATCCTCAGGTTCAATCGGCTTGGCAATGTGGTCATTCATACCCGCTGCCAGGCAGCGATCACGGTCGCCCTGCATGGCATTGGCGGTCATGGCCACCACTGGAAGTCCACTCAGTGAAGGCTGCTTGCGTATCTCCATTGCCGCCGTCACACCGTCCATCACCGGCATCTGCATGTCCATCAGAACCAGATCGTACTTATCGGCAGCGAGTCGATTCAACGCGATCTGGCCGTTCTCGGCGAGATCGACTACCAGGCCCGCTTCATGCAGCAACTCCAGAGCCACTTCCTGATTGAGTTCGTTATCCTCCACCAGCAAGATGCGTGCGCCGGCGATCGTAGCAAGCTGTTCGAACGCTGGACCCCTGACACCATCCTCCGCGAATCCCGGGGACTCTGCCCCAACAGGATCAAGCAAGCGCGCGACACTGTCAAACAGCGTGGATGCATTGACCGGCTTGACCAGTACGTCCTCGATACCGGCGTCTTGTGCGCCTTTTATGACATCATCGCGACCGAAAGCAGTCACCATGATCATGCGTGGCATATGCTGGAGGTCCAGCGCCTTGATGCGAACGGCCGTCTCATTGCCATCCATGCCCGGCATTCGCCAATCCAGGAATACGACCTCGAAGGGCGTGCCTTGTGCGTCGGCACGCGCCACAGCATCCAGCCCCTCTTGCCCCGAACCGGCCTGTTCGACACTGAAATTCATCCCGGCGAGCAGGCCGTGGAGTACCAGGCAGGCGTTGGCATTGTCATCTACCACCAGCATGCGCTTGCCAACCAGATCTGCAGACAAGAGCCTTTTATGCGGCTGTGTACTGCATTTCCCCAGACGTGCCGTGAACCAGAATGTGCTGCCAATGTTGGGTTTGCTCTCAACACCAACCCCACCACCCATGAGCTCTGCCATCTTTTTTGAAATTGACAGCCCCAGGCCGGTGCCACCGAATTTTCGGGTTACGGAATTGTCAGCTTGCGAAAAGTTTTGAAACAATCGCGTCTGCTGTTCCTGCGACATGCCAATACCGGTGTCGTGTACGGTGCAATGCAGCAACACATCGTGGTCTGTTTCAACCTCTATGCGGATGGTGATAGCGACTTCGCCACGCTCAGTGAACTTGACAGCGTTGTTGCTTAAATTGATCAGCACTTGACCCAGCCGCAAAGGGTCTCCCACCATTCTGGCCGGTACCCGAGGGTCGATGTCGACGACAAATTCGAGGCCTTTGTCGGTGGTCTTTTCAGCTATCAGTCCGGAGACGGTGTCGAGCACTTTCTCCAGGTCAAATTCAATGTGCTCCACCGTCATCTTGCCGGCCTCGATTTTGGCAATGTCAAGAATGTCATTGATGATGTCGAGCAAGTGCCGCCCCGCTCCCTGGATCTTGTGGATGTAATTGCGCTGGCGGGGTGTCAGCTCCGTGCGCAGCGCCAAATGGGACATTCCAATGATCGCGTTCATCGGCGTGCGAATTTCATGGCTCATGCTAGATAGAAAGTCCGACTTGGCCAGGCTTGCTTGCTCCGCTGCGGCCTTGGCCACCTCCAGCTCAAGACCACTTTGCGCCAACACCTGGTCAAGATGCATGCGATCGGTGATGTCACGCGCCGCACCGCATACGCCAAGCAGCTTGTGTTCCCGGTCAAAATAGGTCGCTCCGTTGAAAGCAACAGGTGTTTGCTTGCCGTTTTTGGCGAGCGCGGTCAGTCCGTACTCGGTAATTCTGGAGTTGATCAGAACCCCGTCGATACCAGACTGCGCGCGCTGCGCATCGGTGAAGTAGCTGCTGAACGGCGCGCCGATCAGTTCCTCACGCGTGCAGCCCGTGAGGGATTCCATTTGCTTGTTGACGTCAGTCAGTATTCCTTGGGGGTCCGTCGTCATCAATGCATCCACATTGGATTCCAGCAGGGAGCGGGTGTAGAACTGCTGGTCGTACAGGCGCTGAAGGAGCAATTTCTGGTCCGCCTCCAGTGCGTATTCCTTCGTCACATCGCGAAACACCAGAACGGCGCCAATCACATGGGAGTCTCGATTGCGTATCGGTGCACAGCTATCGGCAATGTCGCGCTCGCGGCCATCTCGGGCTATCAGTATGGTGTGGTTCGCTAACCCCTGCACGCTGCCGTGCTTGAGTGTGTCAGACACCGGGATCTTTGCTGGCTTGCGTGTTTCCCGATTGACGATGCGAAAAATCTCATCAACACCACGCCCCAATGCCTGTGCCTGGGACCAACCGGTCAGCAGCTCCGCCGCGGTATTTACCAGTGTTACCCGCGCCTGGGTGTCGGTGGCAATGACGGCGTCGCCAATGGAATACAACGTGACCGAGAGCTTTTCTTCGCTGGATTGCAGGCTGTCGTTGACCTGCTGCAGCTTCGCGTTCGTGTCCTGCTGAATTTTGAGTAGATGCTGTGTCTCCAGGGCCACCAGGCCATCAAGGCGCAGCTTCGTCTTCCGAATAGCGACCAGACCAAACGAAGTTGCCAAGGCCAGCGCCAGAACACCTGCGGACACCAGAAAAATGAACAGACGGTTCAAGTTCAATTCAAGCGTCTCATCGTGCCGGGCCAGGGCGGAATCCAATAGCGTATGGACGCTGGCCATCTCGGAGCGAATGGCGTCCATTGCGCGTTTGCCACGGCCCTCATTGACACGTAGTGCAGCCTGCGTCAGGTCCTGCGTGCGCCGAATCTCTATGACTTCAGCCAGCTCCAGCATCTTTGCATCCAGCAGCGGCACCACAGCGTCGAGGTGGCCGGCCACACCCCGGTTGTTGTTGAATTGCCGCAAATTTTCGAGATCTTCCCGAACGTGCCGATTGACCGCGAGATAAGGTTCCAGGAACTTCGGATCGCCCGTCACGAGGTAGCCACGCTGACCGGTCTCGGCATCCTGCAACTCAGAAAACCATTCGGTGCTGCTGATCCGGGTTTGAAAGTATTGCCTGCGGGTAGCGGCAGCGTCCGACAAATTGTCAAACGTCCAGAACATGGCGGTCACCCACAGCGCCAGCAGCAAGACGGATCCTGTTAGCGCAGCCAACTGCCTTTTTGTGAGTTTCATGGCGTATTTCAATGTAGTAACGAAACCGGGCTTTTCCGCGTAGCTCGCCAACCAGGAATGGCTTGAAAAAGCCAGTCAACCATAGTGGCATTGCCTACCGCCATCTGTGCGGTGGCGAACCCAACTTTCGGGTCCGTGTCTCCAAAAGTAGTCCACGGGGGTCCTCCACCGAATCCAGGATTTGGCTCCGGTTGTGGTCTGCATGTTGCTCTACTATTGATAGCTGCTAGCGCATGTTCTACAAGCGCTACAGCCCATTTAGTTACCAACCTTTGGGGCAAATTGGCACCAAAAGTTATGTTCGCCACCGAACCGACTGGAAGTTGGGTTGAACCCACCATAAAGGCAACAACTGAAAGGAAATCACCATGTTTAAGCGATACGGTCCTGCTTTGGCGATGGTGGCAGTGCTATTGCCCGCGTCAGGCGGTTTGCTGGCGGCCGCCACCACCACATCGAGGTGAGTGCTCGCGTTTCTGAGGCGCGCTCCATCAGCACGGCCAGTGCCATCGATTACAAAAATTGCTAAGCGAACATTATTCATAAGGGCGAGGGAGGTGTAAAAATGCAATTGCGTTGGGTGGTGTCGAGTGTGTTTGCAGCAGCGCTATGTGCGTGCGGGTCGGTCGCCCCTGTGGGCCAGGCCTCGCTCGACTTTGATGTGCCAACCGGTTGGTCGCAGGCGCAGCCAACCGAAGGCAGTACCAGTCTGGCAATCTGGTGGCAGCGCTTTGACGACACCCTGCTTAGCCAGCTGATCAAGCAGACGCTGGCTGCCAACACCAGCGTGCGCGGTGCCCAGGCGGCGCTGCAGCAAGCGCGTGCCTTGCGCGACGTGGCAGGAGCTGCATTGTGGCCATCGGTAGGTGGCAATGCATCAGCCGGGCGCAATAGCAGCAGCGACCACACCGGCAACAGTTTTAAGGTCGGGCTCGATGCCAGTTGGGAGTTGGACATTTTTGGCGCCAACCACGCGGCAGTGCGCGCCGCCGATGCCAGCGTCCAGGCCAGTGCGGCCACTCTGGCTGGCGTACAGGTGTCGCTGGCGGCTGAGGTGGCACTGGACTACATCGCCCTGCGCAGTGCCCAGGAGCGTTTGGGCATTGCCCAGGCCAATCTGGCTGGCCAGCAAGAGACCTTGCAGCTCACCGATTGGCGTTTCCAGGCTGGCCTGGTGACCACCCTGGAAGCCGAGCAGGCCAGGGCCTCCGCCGAGCAAACCGCAGCGCTAATCCCCACCCTGCAAACCACCATTGCACAAAGTAGCCACGCCCTGAGTGTGTTGACCGGGCAACCCCCGACCGCACTGGTGGCGACCCTGGCGGCCATTGCGCCGGTACCGCAGGTTTCTGGCGATTGGGCCATGGCCTTTCCGGCAGAGACCTTGCGCCAGCGGCAGGATGTTCGCGCCGCCGAATTCCAGGTCAGCGCCGCCGCGGCACGGGTCAGTCAGGCCGATGCCGCACGCTTGCCCAACTTCAAACTGGGTGGCAATCTGGGCTTGAGTGCCCTGACGCTGGGTGCTTTGACCGATGGCGCTTCGCTGGCAGCTGCAGTGCTGGCCAGCCTGTCGCTGCCGGTGTTTGACGCCGGGGCATCGCAGGCCCAACTTCGCGCCCAGCAGGCAACCATGAACCAGGCCAACGCAGCCTACCAGGCCACCGTGCTGACTGCTTTGAGCGAGGTAGAGGACGCGCTGGTGGCGCTGCAAGGCGACCGCGTGCGCCTGCTGCACCTGCAAAACGCATACCAATCGGCAGACATCGCCGCCGCGCTGGCCAGACAGCGCTATGGCAGCGGTTTGGTGGACTTCCAGACGGTGCTGGAAACCCAGCGTACCCGATTGAGCTCACAGGACAGTGTGGCCATGGCCCGCGCCAGCGTCAGTGCTGACCAAGTGCGCCTGGTCAAGGCGCTGGGCGGTGGCTGGCTGCCTGAGAACTTTGAAGCCAGCCCCGCGCCGGCTTCCAACTCAACCCGGCTACCGAATTCATGACCAACCCAAGCGCTCCCATTTCCCCAACACCACCGCCTGCGGCCCCGGTTCAAAGTGGCCCTGGTGTAGAGGTGGACCCGGCCACCCTGCTCGACGAGCCGCTCAAGCGCAACTGGTACCGCCGCCCGGTGGTCTGGACGGGCGTGCTGGCACTGGTGCTGGCGGCCGGTGCTGTGTGGTGGTGGCAGGCGCGCAAGGCGGCGAACGCAGCGCCGGTTTACAACACTCAGGCGGTGGGGCGTGGCAACCTGACCCTGACCGTCACTGCCAATGGCACGCTGCAGCCGACGCGCTCCATCAACATCGGCAGCGAGCTTTCGGGCACGGTGCTCAAGGTCAATGTAGATGTGAACGATCAGATCAAAAAAGGCCAGGTTCTGGTGGTGCTTGACACCGCCAAGCTGAACGATCAGATATTGCGCTCCAAGGCCACGCTGTCAGCCGCGAGTTCCAGGGTTGAGCAGACCCAAGCCACGGTCAGTGAAGTGGCAGCCAGCCTGGCGCGTTATGAAGAAGTGGCCCAGTTGTCGGGTGGCAAGGTGCCGTCCAAAGTCGAGCTTGACACGGCTCGTGCCTCACTCAAGCGCGCCCACGCGGATATGTCCAGCGCCCAGGCCGGTGTGCGTGACGCGCAGGCTGCGCTCTCCACCGATCAGACCAATCTGTCCAAAGCCTCGATCGTTGCACCTGCAGATGGCGTTGTGTTAACCCGCGCCGTTGACCCCGGCAACGCTGTTGCCGCTTCGCTGCAAGCCGTGACGCTGTTCACCGTGGCCGAAGACCTGACCAAACTACGCTTGTGGGTGTATGTAGACGAGGCTGATGTGAGTGCGGTGAAGGTCGGTCAGGACGCCAAATTCACGGTCAGTGCGTACCTGAGCCGCCAGTTCCCGGCGCGCATCACGCGGGTGGGTTTTGGCTCCACCATCACTGACAACGTGGTCACCTACCTGACCTACCTGGATGTGAACAACGCCGACCTGAGCCTGCGCCCGGGCATGACGGTCACGGCCACCATCATCGCCACCACCCGCACTGATGTGCTGCTGGTGCCCAATACCTCGCTGCGCTTTGCGCCCACGGCGGCAGCCGGCCCGACGGCGGCCAAAGGGGTAATGGCCAGCCTGACACCGCGCATGCCTGGCAACAACACGCGCCGCTCAGCGGCGTCGGGTGCCAGCACCGCCTTGGCCAAACAGGTCTGGGTGCTGCCCGCAGACGGTGTGCCAGTGGCGGTGGCGGTTACGCCAGGCATTAGCGACGGCCGCATGACCGAAATCACCGGTGGTGACCTGGTCGCAGGCATGCTGGTGATCACCGACCAGAAGACCGCCGCGACCAAATGAGCACGCCTCTGATCCAGTTGCGCGGCGTCACCAAGCGCTACGGCAGCGGCGCGTCTGAGCTGATGGCCCTGAAGGGTGTTGACCTGGATATCAGTCCCGGCGAGTTTGTCGCCATCATGGGCCCCAGCGGCTCGGGCAAGTCCACGGCCATGAACATTTTGGGTTGCCTGGACACCCCCACGGCGGGGCAGTATCTGTTCAAGGGCGCCCACGTGGAGTCGCTCTCGCGGGACCAGCGGGCGCGCCTGCGCAGGCGCTACCTGGGTTTTGTGTTTCAGGGTTTCAATTTGTTGGCGCGCACCTCGGCCCAGGAAAACGTGGAACTGCCGCTCTTGTATCGGGGTGACAGCGCCAGTACCCGTCGCGTGGCAGCAGCCAAAGCCTTGACGTCGGTGGGCCTGGGCGGCTGGGAGCATCACACGCCCGCCGAATTGTCCGGTGGTCAGCAGCAGCGCGTGGCCATTGCACGCGCCATCGTCACCGAGCCCGCTGTTGTGCTGGCGGACGAACCCACGGGCAATCTGGACACCCAGCGCAGCCAAGAAATCATGGGCTTGTTGCTGGCACTGAACCGCGACCACGGCATCACCGTGCTGATGGTCACCCATGAGCCCGACATGGCCGCCTACGCCCGGCGCATGGTGCACTTTGTGGACGGCCGGCTGGCCAGGGACGAAGTCAACCCGGCGCCGGCCACAGCCGCCCCGGCTGAGCTGGCAACCACTGAGACCACCTGATGCTGTACAGCGTTTTTATGCTTGCCTTGCGTTCGGTGCAGCGCAATATGCTGCGCTCGTTCCTGACGATTCTGGGCATTGTGATTGGCGTCAGCGCGGTGATCACCATGGTCACGCTGGGCAACGGCGCCACACAGGCCATTCAGACGCAGATCTCGGGCCTGGGCACCAATTTGCTGCTGGTCATGCCAGGTCAGCGCGGCCCCGGCGGCGGGGGTGGCGGCGGTGGCGTGCCCCATTTCATTGCCGCCGATGCTACCGCCATTCAGTCACAAATCGGCGGCGTGGCGGCGGTGTCACCGCAGGCCCGCGCCAGCGTCACGGTGGTGGCCAATGGCCGCAACTGGGTCACCAGTGTGACCGGTAGCACCAACGAGTGGTTTCAAACCGGCAACTGGAAGCTGGCGGCCGGCCGCATTTTTGCGCCTGACGAACAACTCGGTGGTGCTGCCGTGTGCATCATCGGTGAAACCGTACGGCGCGAGATTTTTGGTGGCACGGTGGCTGTGACCGGGCTGGGCGAGTTGCTGCGTGTCAAGCAGTTTTCCTGTGTCGTGATCGGCATCCTGGCGGGTAAGGGCCAGAGCGGTATGGGCGATCAGGACGACACTGTGGTGGTGCCGCTGAACACGCTGCAGCGCCGTGTGACCGGGAGTCGCAGGGTGGACGTACTTTCGGTGTCGATGGAAGATGGCGCGGACAGTGTGCCCCTGAAAGCCAGCCTGCGCCAACTGCTGCGCGAGCGGCGCAAGCTGGCCGACGGTGACGATGACAACTTCAACATTTTTGACACCCAGCAACTGGCTGAAACCTTGTCCAGCACCATGGGCGTACTGACCAACCTGTTGGGCGCGGTAGCTGCCGTCAGCCTGCTGGTGGGTGGCATTGGCATCATGAACATCATGCTGGTGAGCGTGACCGAGCGCACCCGCGAGATTGGCCTGCGCCTGGCTGTGGGCGCGCTCGAAGGCGAGGTCCTGCTTCAGTTTTTAATCGAGGCGGTAGTTCTCTCTGCGCTCGGTGGGGTGATTGGCGTGGTGATTGCCACCGGCGCCTCTTATGGCCTGTCCATTTACATGGCAGTGCCTTATGCATTTGACGTGTACATCAATGTGCTGGCGCTGGTGTTCTCGGCCGGCATCGGTGTGCTGTTTGGCTACTTCCCGGCCCGCCGTGCCGCACGCATGGACCCAATTGAGGCGCTGCGGCACGAGTAGTCGGCGCCTGCCGTTGCGCGGAAGCACATGCCTGGTCTGTGCTTCTCAGACGCTTATTGAAAAGCCGCAGGCGGTCGCAATTGCTTGGGCACCAGCGCCAGCAGCGATTGCACCTGGCGCTCCAGAATTTCGATCCGGTTCAGGTTGCCCAGCAGAATGGCGACGGTGAACAAATCCAGGTCGAAGTCAAAACGCATTTTGGCCGCGCTGCGCAATGGCAGCACCCAGTGGGCACTGAAAATGCGCTCGGGTGAAGCGCAAGTCACCGGCACCAAAGCGCTGTAGTCCACCAACTCATCGAGGTCCTGCGCGCTCATGCCGCAGCACTGCGCGAGTTCAGAGAGCGTGATGGTCTCGTTGGTGTCGAAGCTGAAGCTGTCAGGGGTTTGGGCTGGCATGGTGGTTCTCCGTGGGGGCGCTTGCGCGCGGTTGGAAAGTTGAGGCTTTTTCCAATTCCCGGTAGAGCCCCAACTCGCGCTCGGTACTCTGGGCCGGCACGTCAATGTGGACGATGGCATACAAGTCGCTGCGGTCTGGCGCCAGGCCTCTGCCACGCAAGCGCAATTTGCGGCCTGAGCGTGTCCCGGGTGGTACGGTAAGAATCACGGGTGAATCCAGTGTGGGCACCTCAATCGCGGCCCCCAACGCAGCCTCCCAGGGTGCCAGCATCAGGTCAAAGTAAACATCATGGTGGTCAGGTCGGAACACGTCGTGCGGCGCCAATTGGAGGTGCAAGTAGATGTCGCCATCTGGTCCGCCGTTGTGGCCCTTGCCGCCCTTGCCGCGCAAGCGCAGCTTTTGGTTCTGGCTGGCGCCGGGGGCAATGGTGACTTCGAGCGTGCGTTCGCCCTGACCATCTGCCAGGGTCAAATGGGTAGTGGTGCCATGCCGTGCCTGCGCCAATGTGATGGTAACGGTGCTTTCATAGTCCCGCCCCTTGATCGGCATGGGACCAGACGATGCGCCGCGCTGGCCCCGGCCCATGGCCGCCAGCAAGTCGGCCAGGTCAATGTCTTCAAATGACGCGCCACCCGGCGCGAAGTCCTGCTGCCATTGCGGCGGTGGCTGGAACTCTGCCCCCGGCTTGGGGTGCCCCAGTTCGTCATAGGCGGCCCGTTTGGCCGCGTCTTTGAGCGTGGCGTAGGCTTCGGCCACTTCCTTGAAGCGGGCTTCGGCCTCTGGCGCCTTGGACAGGTCGGGGTGGTTGGCGCGCGCCAGCTTGCGGTAGGCCTTCTTGATTTCATCCAGGTCAGCGTTGCGCGGCACACCCAGAGTAGCGTAGTAGTCTTTGTATTTCACCCGCCGAGTGTCTGACCGCGCTGTCACTGGCTCTGTGCGCTGGGTGACATAAGGGTCGGTTTGGCAATCACATCAACGCAGTGTTTTGGCCCAGATTGCAGATCTGCATGGCCACCAGTTGCCTGCCTTGGGGCGGTTGCCAAACCGCGGCAACTGGCCCTAGCCCTTGACGGCACCGGCCGTCAAACCGGTAATGATCTGGCGCGCGGCGATGAATGTAAAAATTAGCGGCGGTATTGCAATCAGACTGCCCAGGGCCATGATCTTGCCCCAGTCAACGCCGATGTCGGTGATGTAAAGCGAGGCCGCTACCGGCAGCGTGCGGGTGGCGCGGTCGGTCAGCACCAGCGCCAGAATGAACTCGTTCCAGGCGATGCGGAAGGTAAAGATGGAGGCCGCAGCAATGCCCGGCTTGATCAGCGGCAGCACCACCTTGTAAAAGACTTTGATCGGACCGCAGCCGTCGATGGCTGCGGCTTCTTCCAGTTCTTTGGGCACCTGCAGGATGAAGCCGTACAGAAGCCAGATGGCAAACGGCAGGTTAACCGCCACGTAGAGCAGGATCAGACCCCACAGCGAATTGATGAGTCCGACCTGGCTCCATATCATGAACACCGGCACCGCCAGCACCGCCAGTGGCACCGTGCGCAGCAACAGCGTCACATAAGCCATGCTCTTGCGCCCGGGAAAGCGAAAACGCGCCAGTCCGTAAGCCGCCATGCAGCCCAGCACCAGCGTGATGACGGTGGACACCACGCCCACCATCAGGCTGTTGCCGAGGTAGCGCTTGAAGCTGTCTTCGCCCAGCACATCCCGGTAGTTCTCCAGCGTTGGCGTGAAGATGAAACTGATGCCGGTATTGAATATCTGCGTCTGCAGTTTCAGTGATGTCGCGAACATCAGGATGATGGGGGCGACGCACACCACAGCCAGCAGAATCAGCGTTCCGTAATGCGCCACCACCAGCGCCGGATGCCTTTTGACGCTCATCGCTCCTCGTCCTTGAGCGGATTCGACAGGCGCAGCGCAAACCAGGACAGTCCCGCCACCACAACCAGCAGCAGCACCGAAATGGCGGCAGCGCCACCCAGCCGCTGACTGACGAACGCCGTCTTGTAAATGTGCAGCGACAATATTTCAGTGCTCTCACCGGGACCGCCAAAGGTCAGGATGTAGATTACCTCCAGCACGCGAAAGGCATCAATCAGGCGCATCAACAAGGTGATGGCAATCACGTTCATTACCATCGGTAGCTTGACGCGAAAGGTGGTTTGCCACCATTTGGCGCCATCGACCCGCGCCGCTTCCAGCACGGCACCATCGACATTGGCCAGCGCCGCAATCATCATGATGAAAACAAACGGCGTCCATTGCCAGATGTCGGCAATGATGATGGCCATGAAAGCGGTGTTCTCCTGTGCCAGCCAGCCCACCGGGGCCGCGCCGAACACTGCCAGGAGGGCGTTGATCAGGCCGAACTGCGCATCGAACAGATAGCGCCAGGTCAGGCCCACGGCAATCGGCGCGATCATCATCGGCAAAATAAACAGTGTGCGAAAAAACGCCATGGCGCGCACCTGGCCTTCGAGGGCCAGTGCCAGCGCGATGCCCAGCACCATCTCGGCGCTCACACAGACAAAGGCGAACAGCAGCGTGGTGCGCAAAGAGCGCCATACCGAAGCGTCCTGAAAGGCCCGGCTGAAGGCATCCAGCCCCACCCACTTGGCTTCACCCCAGGGCGTTCCCATGCTCCAGTCGTAGAACCCAAGCTGCAGGGCAGACACCAGCGGGTACAGACAGGCCGCAGCCATCACGGCCACGGCCGGGCCCAGATAGACCCAGGGAACCCACGCCGGGGTGCGCATCGGTCAGGCCTTCAGGTAGCCGCCACGCTTCATGATGTCGGTGACCTTGGGTACGATGCCGTTGAGTGCTTCCACCGCCGTCTTTTTGCCGGTGAGTGCTTCCGACACCGCAACGCCCAGGGCCTGGATGTTGATTTCGTCCCACTCGGCAATGATCGGGCGCCAGTCGGGGTCGGAATACTCCAGTTGCTGACGCAGCGTGATGTACTCGGGGTACTGACGCACCATGTCCTGGTCCATCATGGTCGAGTTGCGGCTTGGCACGCCGCCGATACGACAGACCGCCTTATCCTGCTCCTTGGAGGTGAGCCATTGCATCAGCAAAAAGGCCGCATCAGCGTTTTTGGCGTTCTTCGGAATTGCCAGACCCAGCCCGCCCGATTGCGACGAATAGCGCACGCCCTTGGGGTGCACTACGTAGCTCACCTGGCCGGCGATTTTTGACTTGGCCGGGTCGTTGACCTGGCCGAATATCAAGGACGAATCAAGGTACATCGCCGACTGACCTTGCAGAAAAGAGGTGATCATCTCGCCTTGCCCATAGCCCGGAATGCCGACCGGCCCGGTGTCAGAAACCAGCTTCAGGAAATTCAGTGCCTTGACGCCAGTCTCGTTATTGAAGATCGGCTTCCACTTGTCGTCAAACACCTTGCCACCGAGCGGGTTCAGGTGCAGCAACCAGGCATGCACACACTGGTGACCGGCCTGGCCGCGCGAGGTCAGGGCGCCGATACCAGCCTTGTCTTTGAGGATCGGCAACAGCTTTTCAAATTCGGCGTAGTTCTCTGGCGCTTTCAGATTGTGCTTGGCAAAGATGTCACGCCGGTACGCCAGAATTGATGTCTCGGCACCGTAGGGCATGCCGTAGAGCTTGGCGCCGGGACCTGCCAGATAACCCTTGGGGCCACCGACCAGGCCCATGTTCTCAACGTAGCGTGGCACCACGTCCTTGAAGTCGTAATTTGGGTCCGCCAGCGCCGCGTTCTTGAAGAAGGGATCGAGTTCACGGATCAGGTTCTTCTTGACGTATTCACCCTTCCACATCACGACGTAACAGACCAGGTCATAGTCACCCGACGGCTTGGCCATCTCCAGCAACTGCTTGTCCTTCATGCGCGCCATGGCCAGCTTGTCGACCTCGACCTTGATGCCGGTCTGCCTGGTGAACTCGGGCAGGAGTTTCACCATGGCATCGTAATGGGGATGCGCCGGAATGCTCAGCACCACGGTCTGGCCCTTGTATTTGGCAAAGCGATCCTGCGCGTAACCAAACAAGGGCAGTCCGGCACCGAGCAGTCCCAGTGCGCCGCCGCCCGCGGATTGAATCAATGTTCTTCTCTTCATCTTCATCTCCTAAAGGTTGTAGAAAATCAAACGTGAACTCGCAAGCCTGTGTTCTTGTCGAAAGTGTGCAACTCGCTGGTGTCAAATTCCAGCGCTACGGTCTGGTGCAGCAAATCAATCCGGTGCCCACCGACCACCGCCGTGATACGGTCCTCGCTGCCCCCTGCGAGTTTTCCCACCAGCACCGAT
This sequence comes from uncultured beta proteobacterium, assembly GCA_963750815.1. Classification (GTDB taxonomy): domain Bacteria; phylum Pseudomonadota; class Gammaproteobacteria; order Burkholderiales; family Burkholderiaceae_C; genus Rhodoferax. Next base: position 1,139,176 of record CAVVRS010000002.1, on the reverse strand, counting down.
TCGGTTCCCAGGTACTCCACCACATCAACTTGCAGTTGCAACAGGCCCAGCCCCAACGCCAGACGCAACGCCTGCGGTCGCACACCGGCCACCAGCTGGGCCGGCCAGGGTCCGGCCACCGGCAGCGGTATGGAAAAACCGGCGCCGCGCAGCACCATCTGATCGCCCTGCGGCATCAGCGCGCCCTCCAGCAGGTTCATGCTGGGCATGCCAATGAAGGCCGCCACAAACAGATTGGCTGGTCGATTGAATACTTCGGCGGGTGTGCCAACCTGCTGGATATGGCCTTTGTGAAAAATCACGATGCGCGAGGCCAGTGTCATGGCTTCGACCTGGTCATGCGTGACATAGATGGTGGTCTTGCCCAGGCGCTCGTGCAACATGGCCAGCTCGGTACGCATGTGACCGCGCAGTTTGGCATCCAGATTGGACAGCGGCTCATCAAACAAAAAGACCGCCGGTTCGCGCACAATGCAACGCCCAATCGCCACCCGCTGGCGCTGCCCGCCGGAGAGTTCCTTGGGCTTGCGCTTGAGCAGGTGCGTGATGTTCAATATTTCTGCCGCTTCGTTGACGCGCTTTTCAATTTCGGCTCTGGGTCTGCCTGCCAGGTCCAGCGCAAAGCTCATGTTCTGCGCCACATCCATGTGCGGATAAAGCGCATAGTTCTGGAACACCATGGCAATGTCGCGCGCCATCGGTGCCAGGTTTGTGACATCCCTGCCGTTGATGTGGATGCGCCCTTCGGTGACGTCCTCCAGTCCGGCAATCATGCGCAGCACGGTGGACTTGCCGCAACCCGACTCGCCCAGCAACACCACAAACTCGCCCTGTTCAACCGTCAAATCCAGTTCCTGCACCACGCTGACACTGCCAAAACGCTTGCTCACGCCCTGGAGCTGCAGACCGTGGATTGGCGACGTCATGGTGTGGCCCTCGATGGATGCTAAAGGAATGACGGGAACGGCAAATCGGTGTCCTTGGTAAAGACATCGTCAAAGCCGCGCTCGTAGTGGTACTCCATGTCATCCTTGTTGTCGGGGTAGATGAACTTGCCGCCGACCTGCCAGATGTAGGGTTTGAACCTGTACTTCAGCCGGTCTTTCTTCATGTTCCAGAGCATCGTGATCTCGGCCGGGTCAGCCATGAAGTTGGACCAGATGTCATGGTGGTAGGCGATCACCACCTTGCAGTTCAGCGACTCGGCCATGCGCAGAATGTCCGACGAGGTCATCTTGTCGGTCACGCCGCGCGGGTTCTCACCGAAGCTGCCCAGCGCCACGTCCACCTGGTGCTCGTTGCCATGTTTGGCGTAGCCGTTGGCGTAGTGCGAATCGCCGCTGTGGTACAGGCTGCCACCGGGGGTTTTGACCAGGTAATTGACGGCCACATCATCCATGTCTGGCGGCATTTTGTCTTTGGCCGTCTGGCCGGCCGGAATAGTCAGCGCCATGGTGCGATCAAAGGCCTCCAGCACCACGATCTCGACGTCGCCGACCTTGACCACGTCACCAGGGCGCACGGTGGTGATGCGATCGCGCGGCACGCCCCACTTCAGCCAGACGTCGGTGCTGGACTGCGGGCCGATAAAGGGTACCGTCGCCGGGCAGTTCTTCAACACCGCAGCGGCCACGTTGATGTCAATGTGGTCGTTGTGCGTGTGCGTGGACAGTACCGCGTCGATTTTCCGGATGGCAAACGGGTCGATCACGAAGGGCGACACGCGCAGGTTGCGCTGCAGCTTGACGCAGCCGGTCATGCGCGCCATCTGGTGATGCGGGTCCATCAGCGGGTTCTTCATGCTGCGCTTGCCGGTGCCGCACCACAGGTCAATGCAGATGTTGGTGCCGCCTTCGGTCTTGACCCAGATGCCAGTGCAGGCCAGCCACCACATGGCGAAGGTGCCCGGTGCCACCACCTCGCGTTCTATCTCCTCGTTGAGCCAGGTACCCCACTGCGGAAAGGTACTGAGAACCCAGGATTCCTTAGTGACTTCATCAACTTTTGCCATGTCTTGCTCCTGTCAAACCATTGGGTTTATGCCAAAAAAATACCATCAGAAAACGCTCAATTCGATCTTTATTGAAACTCAATATGATGATATTGGAACTAATAGAGTTTAAAAGAATCATTTTGATCTATTTGTCGTGTTTTATTGCTAAAGATCAATATCCGGCCAGAAAAAACCGGTTAGGTCACAAAATAAAGAGCTGCTTGCCCCTGCTCGCGATTGGCCGCCACAATGATGTCGCGTGCCACCTCGTGCATGACAAAAATATTACTCGGACCCACACCTTCCTCAATCACTTGCGCCTTCAGTTCAAGCGGCTCCGTGCCACTGGCATGCACATAAAAAAGCTGCTGCCGGCCACGTCGGCAACCCCCGATAAAGACCGGAATCCCGGCCAGCGTGGTGCCCACCACAACGTGGTAAAACTCGGAAATTTCAGGGTGCTCGAATATCTTGCGGAACTCACCGTTGATTTTTTTGTAGATCCGGAAATAGGAGCCGTGGAACGGCTCTATGGTGGCAAATTCGAGTTCGCCGTCGCCATCAATGTCAACCGCCGAAATGTCGCTGATCGGCCAGTCCATGAACTGCGTAACGGCCCAGCCGGCACCCGCTACGGCGGGCGGCGTGACTTCAAACGCGCCCTGCTCGCAAGTCACCAGCCCTGACATGACGCCATTGCGCGTTAACCGGCTGTAGCCATGATTCCTGGTGAGTCCATCCTTGAGCACCGTGACCTCAAGCGGTCCGTTGCCGGTATATTCGCCAATCCATATTTTCCCCGGGTTTGACCAGTCTTCCCGGGTTTCCTTGGTGGTCGCCAGTGTGCAGCCGATAAAGTAAATCCGGTCGCCCACGCTCAGCAGGTCGAAGCGATGGATGTAGGGCAGATGCAGCACATCGTTGACCGCATAGCCACCGCCACTCAAGGGCCGCACATGAACAATCTTGGCCTCTTCCCACTGAAACATTTTGAAAAACTTCTGGACTGCCAGAAACTCGCCATTGGTACCAGGAATGGGAACCATGGACATGGTGCCCCCCGGGCCGTCCCAGACCGTATGGGACGAGCCATAGTCAGCACCGGCCCACGCCAGACACGGACCTTCACCCTCCGTTGCCAGCAGGATGCGCGGCGCACCATCCACCACAATGCTGGTGGCCGAGTAGCAGCGATTGAGCTCTGTCAAAAAGCGTTTTTCGATTTTCATGAATCCTGTCCCGAAAAGATCAAAATGATTGATAACGTGGTCTTGTTGTTTCATTTTATACGTTTCACGTAAATTTTTTCCGGAAAATCGATCAGTTACGGAGGAATCACCCGACCGTCAGGACGATCCGGCCTACAATTAAGTTATCAAAATGTTCGTCATGGTGGGCATGAAGGCAATCATCACCGTCGATATCGGCACCAGCAGCACCCGGGCCATCCTGTATGACACGGACGGCCACGTCCGGCACATGGATCAGCGTGACAACCCTCCCGTTTTTTATGACGATGGGCGGGTCGAACAGGACCCGGCAAGCTGGCAGGTCGTGGTGCCCGCCGTCCTGTCGGCGTGTGCGGCTGTTGCCGCAAGCAGCGCGCTGGAGCCGTGCTGCGTCGCTGTCACTGCGCAGCGGTCGTCGGTCATGCCGGTTGACCGTGCCGGGCGCCCCCTGCATCCGGCCATCATGTGGCAGGATCGTCGCAGTGCCGCCCTGGCCCAGGCGATGGACAGTTGCAACCCCATGGTGTACGGCAAAACCGGGCTGAAGATATCGCCAGTCTTTTCAGCGATCAAGATGACATGGCTGCGCCGCAATCGCCCGGATATCTGGGGCAAAACCCACAAGGTGGCAGGCATCCAGGACTGGGTGCTGCATCTGCTGACCGGCCGTTGGGTCACTGATCAAACCTTTGGCAGCCGCACCAATCTGCTTAGCCTGGAAACACGCGACTGGGATGTCGACCTGCTGTCGCTGTTCGAGGTGCCGGCCGATATGTTGTGTGATCTGGTTGCGCCCGGATCGATAGTTGGGGGGTTGACACCGGAGATAGCCAGCGCAACCGGTCTGACTGCCGGACTACCGGTAGTTTCGGCGGGCGGCGACCAACAATGCGCAGCACTCGGGTTGGGACTCTTTGGTGGGGAACGCGCCGTATCCAATACCGGTACTGGCTCCTACCTGATAGGCCACAGCAACCAACCGGCACTCGATGCCGGCATGCGCCTGGCCTGCAATGTGTCTGCGCTGCCGGGTGCTTACATCGTCGAGGCTTCGGTACTCACCTCAGGCGCCATTTACCGCTGGTTCAAAAATACCCTGACGGGCGCGTCCAATGCCACCGACACCTTCGATAGCCTCAATGCCGAAGCGGCAAGCTCGCCCGCCGGTGCCAACGGCTTGTTGCTGCTGCCCCATTTCAAGGGCAGCGGCTCACCTTACTGGGACACGGATGCCAAAGGGGTTTTCTTCAACCTCAGTCTGAACACCTCACGCGCAGACATGGCACGGGCCATCCTGGAAGGCATTGCGGTCGAGATGAAGGCCAGCCTGGAACTGATCGAAAACCTTTGTGGCAAGGTCCAGTCGGTCAGCGTCTCGGGGGGCATGACCAAGTCTGACCTGTTCAACCAGATTCAATGCGATGTTTTTGAGCGGCCGATCGTGCGCCAGCCCGACAATGAAGCCACCTCTTTGGGCGCCTGGCTCGCCGGCGCTGTTGCCATCGGACTTGAACCCGGCTATCCGCAGGCCTTTGCCCGCGCCAGCGCCGGCCGGCCAGCCGCTGGCTACCAAACCAATATGGCGAATCTGGCCGTCCATCAGCGCCAGCGCCTGCAGTCGCACGCGCTGTACCAGGCACTGGCGACACCCGCCCTGCGTGATTTGATGAGGCCAAGCCCATGAAAAAGGAAAAAGTGAAAGCCCCGCTCAAGCACCCCACGGCAACGGTATCGAATTACCGGCATAAAAAAATCCTCGAAATGTTATGCCAGCGTCAATCCGTTTCAGCCGACGAACTGGCAACCGAATTCAGTGTCTCCAAGATCACCATCCGGCGCGACCTCGATGCGCTTGCCTCGCACAAACTGCTGGAGCGGACCCGCGGCGGCGCGATTTCAATATCCGGCCTGCGGCTGGAAGAGTTTTTTGAAGAAAAAGATCATTCCGCCAAACGGGAAAAAAGTCTCATCGGGCGTTACGTGGCGTCCCTGGTTGACGACAATGAAACCATTTTTGTCAACGCCGGCTCCACCACGCTGGAAGTGATACGCCATCTGCGCGGCCGCAAGGTGCGCATCGTCACCAACAATGCCGCCTGCCTGTCACTTGACCTGGATGCCCAGCAGGAATTGATACTGCTGGGTGGCGACTACCGCATCCACTCCAAATCCCTGGTCGGCGACCTGACCATCGCCGGTCTGCACGGCATATTTTCCAGCCTGACGGTGCTCGGCATCAACGGCGTCAGCGTCAAGAAGGGCTGCACCAGCGCCGTCATTCAGGAGTCCAGTGTGAACAAGGCAATGATAGAAAACTCCAGCGGCAAAGTCATCGTGGTGGCAGACCATACCAAGATGAACTGCGTTTCGAGTTTCCTGACCTGCCCGCTGAACCGGGTCGACATGATAGTCACCGACCGGCTCGCGCCACTGGCATTTTGCGAAGAGCTGCAAGCGTCCGGCTTGCGCGTGGTCCGGCTGCCCGAAGAAGACTAGCGCCAGCACCCCTTGAACCCAGGAGAGAACCAGCCATGAACAATCCGATTGGCATTTATGAAAAAGCGCTGCCGAAAAATCTCGATTGGCCGCAGCGCTTCGAGGCGGCGCGCAACGCAGGCTACGATTTTCTGGAACTGTCGGTGGATGAAACACCGCAGCGCATGGCGCGCCTGGACTGGTCACTGGCCGAGCGGCTGGCGTTCTTTCGGACTACGCGCGAATGCGGCATGCCGGTGCCCTCCCTGTGCCTGTCGGGGCACCGCAAAATCCCGTTCGGCAGCGCCGATCCGGCCATTCGTGCCGAGGCGGCCGATTTCATGGAAAAAGCCATCCGCTTTGCCAGCGATACCGGCATCCGGGTCATCCAGCTGGCTGGCTATGACGTGTATTACGAGCCCAGCAGCCGCGAGTCCGGCGAGCGTTACTGCGAAGGCATGGCGCGCGCGCTGGAAGTGGCGGCGCAGCACCAGGTCATGCTGGCGCTGGAAATTATGGACACCTCTTTCCTGAATTCGATTTCAAAATACCTGATGCTCAAGGAGCGCCTGCCCTCACCCTGGTTGACGGTCTACCCCGATCTGGGCAATCTGACCGCCTGGGGCAACGACATGACGCGCGAGCTGTCGGCTGGCATCCACCACATTGTTGGCGTGCACGTCAAGGAAACCAGACCGGTGGGCCCCGGGTTTCCGGGCGCGTTTCGTGATGTTCCGTTTGGCCAGGGCACGGTCGATTTTGTGCATTGCTTCAAAACCCTGCATGGGCTTGGCTATGCCGGACCGTTCCTGGTTGAAATGTGGACCGAGACCGCTGCCGATCCGCTCAAGGAAATTGCCCTGGCGCGCCAGTGGGTTGGCGAGCGCCTGGCACAAGGAGGCTATGCAACATGCTAGAAGCACTGAAACAGCAGGTTCTGGAAGCGAACCTGGAACTTCCAGCCTTGGGACTGGTTGACTTTACCTGGGGCAACGTCAGCGGCCGCGATGCCGCGAGCGGCGCCATCGTCATCAAACCCAGCGGCGTGCCCTACGAAACCATGAAGGTGACCGACATGGTGGTGGTTGATGGCAGCGGGCGGCTCCTGGAAGGCAATCTGCGGCCGTCATCGGATCTGCCCACGCATCTGGAACTTTATCGCCAGTACGCGTCCATCGGCGGCATTGTGCATACCCATTCGACCTGGGCCACGGTATGGGCACAGGCGTGCCGCGGCATCGTGCCTTTGGGCACCACGCATGCCGACTATTTCTTCGGCGAGATTCCCTGCACCCGGGTACTGACCGAACAACAAACGGCGGGCCAGTACGAAGCTGAAACCGGCCGCGCCATCATTGACCGTCTGCGCGAGTGTGGTGTTGACCCCAGCCGCATGCCCGCCGTGCTGGTGGCCAATCACGGGCCGTTTGCCTGGGGTCGTGATGCGCCAGCGGCAGTCCACAACGCCGCCGTGCTGGAAGTTACCGCCCGCATGGCGCTGCTGACCCTGCAACTCAACAGCCAGATGCCCCCCATGCCGCAGCATCTGCTGGAAAAACACTTTTTGCGCAAGCACGGCCCCGGTGCTTATTACGGGCAAAACTGACGCGCTCAGGCCGGGGGCAATGCCTCGCGCAAGCCGGTGTCGACCGTCGGATAGCGCAGGCGCAGGCGCAATTCACGCTTCAGGCGGGTGTTGTCCATGCGCCGCGACTCGCTCATGAAACTCAGCAGCATCAGCGGCAACTTTTCTTTGGCCGAGTCGCGCGCCACCCGGGGCGGGCGCGGCAACCGGTACAAATCGGCCGCCAGATCAAAATAGTCGCCCATCTTGAGGCAACTGTCGTCGTTCACGTTGTAAACCCGTTGCGGCTTGCCACGCCACAGGGCGGCAACGCAGGCGCGCGCCAGATCGTCGGCATGAATGTGGTTGGTGTAAACATCGTCTTGCGCGCGCAGCACGGGCGTGCCTTTTTGCAGGCGTTCACGCGGGGTGCCGCCTTGGCGGTCGGGCGCATAGATGCCCGGTATGCGCAGTATGCTGGCGCGCAGCGCTGTTGCCCGACCCAGGAAACGAACCGCATTTTCAGCATCAATTCGCCTCTGAGCCCTTTGTGTATCTGCGTGGGCAGCTCTTGTTTCCATAGCAATTTCGCCCCGGCAATCGCCGTAGACGCCGCTTGTGGAGCCGTACACCAGACACTCTGGCAGGCGGCGCAGGCGCAGCGCCCGAATCAGCGCCAGGGTGCGCGGGTCGCCCCAGCCCTGGCCCGGCGGTGGTGCCAGATGAACAACGCGCTGACACAGGCCCGCCAGCCGGCGCAGCGAGGCCGGCACGTCTAGGTTGCCCGGCAAAGGGGTGATGCCGGCGGCGCGCAGTTCTGCCGTGCGGCCCGCGCTGGAGGTAAGCGCCACAAGGTGCAGATGGGCCGGCAACGCCCGGGCCACGCGCAGCCCGACGTCGCCACAGCCGACGAGCAAAACACGGGTCCGGCGAAAGCGGGCCGGCAGGGCGCCCGGGCGAGTCGCGTACAGAATTGGATGGGGGCTTTGGTTTGAAGGCAAAATCGAGGGTTACCCAAGTTGAATGACCAAGCCCCAAGGATACAGAAAACATGACGAGCCGTGAAACCGGGGCCTCCAGCTTCCTGATTACCGTTAAACCAAGCGACCGTTCATTTACCGCCGACGCCGATGAAACCATGCTCGGCGCTGCCATTCGCGCCGGACTCGGTCTGCCGTACGGCTGCAAGGACGGCGCCTGTGGCACCTGCAAGTGCAGAAAACTCGAGGGCCAGGTGGTGCACGGGCCGCACCAGGACAAGGCGCTGAGCGCCCTGGAAGAAGCCAGCGGTTTTGTGCTGACGTGCTGCGGTGTGGCGCACAGTGACGTGGTGCTCGAGTCGCGCCAGGTGACGTCCGAGGGTGCGTTCCCCATCAAGAAAATGCCGACCCGTGTGCGTGCCATGGAGCGCCTGTCTGCCGATGTGATGCGGCTCAGCCTGCAACTCCCGGCCAATGACAATTTTGCCTACCACCCGGGCCAGTACGTGGAAATCATCCTGCGTGATGGCTTGCGACGCAGCTACTCGATGGCCAATGCACCCGGCGCGCCTACCGGCGACGCTGCAGGGCTGGAACTGCACATTCGCCACATGCCGGGCGGCAAATTTACCGACACCGTCTTTGGCAGCATGAAAGAGCGTGAAATCCTGCGCGTCGAAGGCCCTTATGGCAGCTTCTTCCTGCGCGAGGACAGCAGCAAACCCATCATTCTGCTGGCCTCGGGCACCGGCTTTGCACCGATCAAGGCCGTCATTGAACACATGCAGCTCAAGGGCATTGATCGGCCCGCCACGCTGTACTGGGGCGGGCGTCGACCGACAGACCTGTACCTGCAGCCGTGGCTGCAGGCCCGGCTGGCAGAAATGCCCCAGCTGCGCTACGTGCCGGTGATCTCGGACGCGCTGCCCGAGGACGACTGGCACGGTCGCACCGGTTTTGTTCATCTGGCGGTGCTGCAGGACTTTGCCGATTTGTCGGCGCATCAGGTGTATGCCTGCGGCGCGCCGGTCGTGGTTGACTCGGCCCGCGCGGCCTACACCACGCAAGCCGGCCTGCCCGAGCATGAATTTTTTGCCGACTCATTCACCTCGGAGGCCGACAAGGCCCCCGCCGGCAGCGCCAGCTGACGGCATTCAAGACACTTTATGCATTACAAAACACTGCTCCTTGCCACCTTGCTGGCCCTGACCACCGCAGCCACGGCCCAGCCCGCGGGCAAACCGATCCGGCTGATCGTTCCCTACGCCGCCGGTGGCCCGCTGGACGTTACAGCGCGGGCACTGGCCGAGCGCGTCAAGGACACACTGGGTACCGTCATCATTGAGAACAAGCCCGGTGCCGGTGGCAACATCGGGGCCGATGCGGTGGCCAAAGCGGCCCCCGACGGCCTGACCATCGGCATTGCTGCCACCGCCACCCATGCCGTCAACCCGTGGCTCTACAGCAAGATGCCGTATAACGCCGCCACCGACTTCGCGCCCATCACCCAGATGGTGCGCGTGCCCAATGTGCTGGTGATGAATGCCCAGACCGCGCAGCGCCTGAACATCAACAACCTGGCCGACCTGATTGCCTACGCCAGAGCCAACCCGGCGCGACTCAACTACGGCAGCGGCGGCAACGGCAGTGCCGGTCATCTGGCCGGGGAAATGTTCAAGAATGTGGCGGGCATTTTTGCCGTGCATATTCCCTACAACGGCGGCAACCCGGCGCAGCTGGCGCTGCTGGGCGGCCAGGTTGATTTCAACTTTGACAACCTGGCTACCGCAGCGCCCAATATCCGGGCCGGCAAACTCAAGGCGCTGGCGGTAACCACCCTGACGCGCAGCAGTGCCCTGCCCGACACACCGGCTCTGGCCGACACTTTCAAGGGTTTTGCCATAGACACCTGGTGGGGCCTGGTGGCGCCCACCGCCACGCCCAAAGACGTGCTGGCCCGGCTCAACCAAGCCTTTGTCAGCGCCCTCAACGCCAGCGAGACCCGCACCCGCTTCGCCGCCCTGCTGGCCGAACCGGTGCCCAGCACACCCGAGGAGTTTGACGCCTTCATGAAAACAGAGCGCGCCAAATACCAGCACCTGGTGAAGGCTTCGGGCGCACGGGTGGATTGACCGCAGGACGTCAAAATATCAATGTTTTTAGCCTGTAGCCCCCGTGCATATTGCGTAGACAGCTATTGTTTTTATAGCGTCAAGAAATAAGGCGAAGGGTTACCGTTTCGTCTGTGCCCTGGCGGCCTGCAATACGTCGCGAGTGCGAACGGCTTGCTGGCGCGCCGCCTGCGCGTAGTCGGGGCTGGCCGAGGCGTAAAGAATGTCGCGTGAAGAATTGACGATGATGGGGGCCACCGTTTCGCCGTTGACTGCGCGCCAGCCCGCCCGCACGGTGGCAACCGCGTCGCCGCCCTGCGCGCCAACACCGGGAATCAAAAGCGGCAGCGTCGGCGCAACCGCGCGTACCCGTTCGATTTCGGCCGGGTAGGTGGCGCCCACCACCAGCCCCAACTGGCCGTTCAGGTTCCACGGCCCTTGCGCCAGCTGTGCAATGTGCTCGTACAACAGAGGCGTGCCGGCGACGCTGGCGAGCCGCTGATTCTGCAAGTCATCACCGCCCGGGTTGGAAGTGCGGCATAGCAGAAACGCGCCTTTGCCGTGGTACTTCAGGTAGGGCTCGATCGAGTCCAGCCCCATGAAGGGCGACAGTGTGACGGCGTCAGCGCCGTAACGTTCGAACGCTTCCCTGGCATATTGCCCGGCGGTGCTGCCGATATCGCCGCGCTTGGCATCCAGAATGACGGGCACTTGCGGCGCATTGGCGCGCAGGTGGGCCATCAGGCGCTCGAGCTGGTCTTCCGCCCGGTGCGCGGCAAAGTAGGCTATCTGCGGCTTGAAAGCGCACACCAGATCTGCCGTGGCGTCCACGATGGCGGCGCAAAAATCGTAGATTTTGCTGGCATCGCCACGGAATTGGATCGGGAATCGGGCCGGATCGGGGTCCAGCCCGACGCACAGCATGGAGCCGTTCTGGCGCTCGGCGGCGCGCAGCTGGTCAAGAAATATCATCCGTCTATTGTAGGAAATGCCATCGCCGTTGGCGCCGCCCGGTGGCCTGCGGCCCGGATACGGCCATAATATCCAGCGACACGACCCGTTTTCTCCAGCAACACACAACACCACTGTTTCCATGACCAGCCGGGTGCCTATCGTTGACATCGCCAAGGGCTTGTGCATTGTGCTGGTGGTCTTTTCCCACAGCGCGCTGGGGAAATCACTGCCCGAGTTGAACCACGCGCTGGGACTGTTCCGGATGCCCTTGTTCTTCTTTCTGTCCGGCATCTTCCTGAAGGAATCAGCCAGCCTCAAACAAGTCGTGCTGGCCCGCTCCGACGCGTTGCTCAAGCCGTACTTTGTGACACTGCTGGCACTGGTACTGGTGGGCTATTGGAGCGGCGAAGAACACGCGTTTTCCACCATCAAGGGAATTCTGTACGGCAACGCCAGCACAATCTGGTGGGGTCACCTGTGGTTTTTGACGCACCTCTGGCTGCTGCACCTTGTCGCCTTGGTCATCGCCAAATACACGCGGCTTCTCAAGCTGCCGGGCTGGCTGTTGCTGGGCTGCCTGCTGGCGCAAATGCTGCTGGGCGCAGCGCTTGTGGAATTTTTCAGACAACACAGGGTGCCGATTGCCGGTGTGCACATTCTCGGCCTGCCGTTCAACGCCGACCTGCTGTTTCTGACACTGGGCTATTTCCTGGCGGGCCGGTATTTTCGGGATGCCGTCGCCAGTTTCAAGCCCCGGCCGACTCTGCTGCTGGCGGCCATCGCCAGTTTTGCCGTCATTGCGGCATTCACCCGTGCCTCTCTTGATCTGAACAACCGGGTTTGTGACGAGTCAGCACTGGCGCTGGTGGCCGCCATCGCCGGCGGCTATCTGGTTTTGGCGCTGGCCGGGCTGATCGGGACGCTGCCCCGGCTCTCGGCGGCGCTTCAGCATCTGGGGCGCGCCAGTCTGTTCCTGCTGGTTTTTCATTGGGTTTTTGATCGGCAAACCTACATGGCGCTGACCGGCGCTCAGGTCTTTCAAAGCAACCTGACCGCTGCTGCCTTTTCATTTGCGGTTTGCATTGCGGCATGCCTGGCGTGTCGCTGGCTGGTGGTCCGAAACGGTTTGCTGTCGGCGCTTTTTCTGCCATTCAAGTCACACCCCTGGCGGCGCCCGGCAGCCTTGTCAGGCCGGTCGGCTGGCTTGGGCTGAAGCTGAAACCACCGCCTCCATCGTCTGCTGAGCCAGACACAAATCGGCCCAGGCGCGGGCCTTGTCCGCCTGCGTACGCAACAGGTAGGCGGGGTGATAGCTGACGATCACCGGCACCCCCTGGTAGCGGTAAATTTGCCCGCGCAGCTTGCCCAGCGGTGTGCCCGACAGATCGGGCCGGCTGCCCTGCAGCAGCGCCTGGGCGGCAAAGCGCCCCAGTGCCAGAATAATTTTTGGCTGCACCAGCGCCACTTCGCGGCGCAGATAGATCTCACAGGCCGCGAGTTCCTGCGGCTCCGGGTTGCGCGCCTGCGCCGGACGACACTTGACCGCATTGCTGACGTAGGCGCTGACGGCACTGGCGCCGGCCTGGCGGCTGACACCGATGGCTTTGAGCATGTTGTCCAGCAGTTGTCCGGCTGGCCCGGCAAAGGGTGCGCCCTCGCGCTCCTCAAGCTCATCGGGTGGCTCACCCAGCAGCAGCCAGTCGGCTTGCCGGGGTGCATGGGTCACGTCAAACACTGGCGCGCGCCGACCGGTGCACAACTTGCAGGCCTGACACTGAGCCACGGTCCGGGCCAGCGCAGGCCAGTCCATCGCGGCCACACCGGTGGCCGGCACGACGTGCAGCGGAACCCCCCCGGGAACTCCTTGCAAGTCCTCATTTTTTAGGTGTTTTATGGTTGTAGGCCCCGTCGATATTTCGTAGGCAGCTACGTATTTAATAGCATCATCAGCAACCACAACAGGTGCAGACTGCGGCCACCAGATGCGCACCCCCATCTGCTGCAACATGGCACGCTGGCGGGTGTCGAGATCAAGGCTCATGCCGGCATTTTCACAGAGTCAAAGGTGCAGGCTCATCACCACTGCGTCTTCGCGCTGGCCATGCGGTGCCGGATAATATTTCTTGCGCAGGCCGACACGCCGATAGCCGTGCGCCTCATAGACCTGCAAGGCGCGCGGATTGCTCAGACGCACCTCCAGCCAGAGCCACTGCGCGCCCTGCCCCCTGGCCCAGATGGCCAGCGCATCGAGCATGACGCGAGCCCAGCCCTGGCGCTGGTGCACGGGCGCCACCGTGATGTTGAGCAGGTGAACTTCATCAACGCCCTTCATGGCGACAAAATAACCCAGCAGCGTGTCACCGGCCAGCAGCAACTCGGCCTGATAGCCTGACTGCAGCGAGTCGAGGAAGTTGCTGCGCAACCAGGGATGGGCATAGGCCTGGCGCTCCACCTGCAACACGGCGTCCAGATGATGCAGCGCGAGCGCTTCAAAGCGCGCCTCGACCGGCCTGGGGACGGCACTCATGGCAGCGCCTTCAGGGCCGCGCGCTCCTGTGTGGTCTGCGCCACCTTGTCACGAATGTAGAGCGGCAGGGCCTGGTCCGCCGGCCGTGCCGCGCCAGACGCAAGCAGGGCTGGCGCCAGACGCAGCAGGGCACTGGCCGTGGGCAAGGCCGGGATACGCGGCGCCAGCCCCGGCGGCAGCCGTGCGCCGTAGACGCCAAACACATTGCCGGCCAAAGCGCAATCAGCCTCACACCGCAGGCTTTCGGGTTGCAGCAGGCGCAGGCTGCCGGTCTGTGACCACGCACCTGCCTTGAATTCAAAACAGCCGGCATACATTTCGTCCATTCTGGCGTCCAGCAACGCCATCACCCGCCAGCGTGCCAGTGCGCCAGCCTGCTGAAACCGTGCCTCCTCGGCCAAAGCCAGCAAGGTATTGACCGGCAGCACTTCAAGGCTGACGCCAAACGCCAGCCCCTGCGCCACCGCGCAGGCCGTGCGCAAGCCGGTAAACGATCCCGGGCCATTGCCAAAAACGATGGCATTGAGTTCTTCAAATCCCAGACCCGCCTGTGCCATCAACGCCTGAATGGCCGGAATCAGCGTCGCCGAAGTCTGTGCGCCGCCCACGCCGCTATGCTGCCAGACCTGGCAAACGCCGCCCGCCGTGCGCTGCACGGCAATCGACATGAGGTCGGTGCTGGTGTCAAAAGCGAGCAGTGAAGACGATGGCATGACCTCATTATCGGTGGCCCAAATGAGCCGCTGGATAATCGGGCCATGTCTTTAACATCCCGCCTGTTAAGCGCTCTCATTGCCTGCGGCTGCAGCCTGGCGCTGGCGCAAGCGGTGCCGCCAGCGGTTGCCAGTGCGCTGGCCCGCGCCAGGGTGCCGCTGGACGCCGTCACCCTGCTGGTAGTCGATGCCGAGGGCAAGTCACCACCGCGGCTGAGCCACCGCGCCAGCGTGCCGGTCAACCCGGCGTCGGTGATGAAGTTGGTGACCACTTATGCCGCGCTGGACCTGCTGGGACCAGCCTATCAATGGCGCACGCCGGTGTTTGTGGAAGGCGCGGTGCGCGATGGCACCTTGTTTGGCAACCTGTACATCAAGGGCCTGGGCGACCCCAAACTGGTGACCGAACGCCTTTGGCTGCTGTTGCGCCGGGTTCAGGGTCTGGGCATTCACACCATTGCCGGCGACATCGTGCTCGACCGCAGCGCTTTTGAGCCGCTGGACGCGGACCCGGCCAGTTTTGATGGCGAACCCCTGCGCCCTTACAACGCTACACCGGACGCCCTGTTGCTGAACTTCAAATCGGTGATCATGACGTTTGTGCCCGACCGCGGCATCAACACCGCACAGGTGCAGTTCGAGCCGACGCTGGCCGGTGTGCAGTTGCAAACCAGCGTGATGCTGTCCAACCTTGAGTGCGACGATTACCAGCAGGCGCTGAAAGCCGATTTTTCGGACGCGACGCGCATCCGCTTTGCCGGCACGTACCCGGCCGGTTGCCAGGAGAAAGTCTGGTCGGTTGCCTATGTGGACCCGAAGAGCTACAACATTCGTGCCGTCGAGGGCTTGTGGCGCGAGATCGGTGGCAAACTGGCCGGCAACGTGCGCGAAGGCAGCGTGCCGACACTGGCCGGTACGCCAGCCAGACTTGCACTGGAGCCGGTGTTTGAAATGACCTCGCCGGCACTGGCCGAGATCATTCGCGACATCAACAAGTACAGCAACAATGTAATGGCACAGCAATTGTTCCTGACACTCAGCCTGAGCACCGGCCAGGCCAGCCGCGAAGCATCGCGTGACGTACTGCGGCGCTGGTGGAAAGAGCGCATGGGTTCTTCTGACGATGCACCACTGCTGGACAACGGCGCCGGGCTGTCGCGTGTTGAGCGCATCAGCGCCCAGGCGCTGGCACACATGCTGCAGACCGCCTACCGCTCGCCGCTGATGCCGGAACTGATGTCCTCGCTGCCGATTACCGGTGTCGACGGCACACTCAAGCGCAACCGCACCCTGCCGCAAGGCCGTGCCCACCTCAAAACCGGCAGCCTGCGCGATGTCGCTGCGGTGGCCGGTTATGTCCATGCGGCCAGTGGCAAACGCTTCTGTCTGGTGGCCATCGCCAACCACCCTGGCGCCAGCGCCGCCCGCCCGGCTTTTGACGCGCTGGTGGACTGGACCGTGAAGAACAATTAACGCCAGCCGCCCCTTCCCACGCCATGTCCTCTATTGAAATCATCGGTTATGTTGCTGCCATGCTGACCACCGGCAGCTTTGTGCCGCAAGCCTGGCACACCTTCAGCACGCGCGACGTCAGTGGCATCTCGCTGGGTATGTACAGCGCGTTTACCGCCGGCATCGCCTGCTGGCTGCTTTATGGTCTGCTGCTGGGAGCCTGGCCTATCGTGATTGCCAACTGCATCACACTGGCACTGGCGGGAACCATTCTGGTGATGAAACTGCGTTACCGCTGATCACCCACCGGACAGTTAACCGGTCATTGTTTGTTACCGGCACCTGCCGCGCTACGTGGGTTTACCCCAATTTCGCCATCTATTGTTGAGTTATATGATTTGAATCAAAAATAGCACGCCCGTTCTATTTTTCTATTTTCAACTTTCAGTCCAACACTTCCGGAGATCACCAATGACTTATTTCAAGGCTTCATGGGCCGCGCTGAGCACGGCAATATTGGTCGCCGCTTGCGGTGGCGGTGGCAGTGGTCCACTGGGCACGCAAGACGCCAAGCCAGCGCGTGGCGCGCTGATGCAAAGCCCGCCGGCGCGCATCACATCCATGACGGCGGCTGATTTCACCGCCTTGCTCACTGCAAAATCGCCCAGTTTGCTGCAACTCGCCGGCACACCCGCGTGTGGCGTTGATGTTCAATACATCAAATACGGCACAGTGGGCGGTGCCAATGAAGCCACTGACGCGTCGGGCGCCCTGATGGTGCCTACCGGCAGCGCCGCCGCCTGCACCGGGGCGCGCCCCATCGTGATGTACGCCCATGGCACCAATATCACCAAGCGCTTTAACCTGGCCGACTTTGCCGACAACACCAATCCGGGCTATTCCGAGGGCGTGATGATCGCCGCCCTGTATGCGGCCCAAGGCTACATTGTGGTGGCCCCCAATTACGCCGGCTACGATAGTTCCAGCCTGGGTTACCACCCCTATCTGAATGCCGACCAGCAATCCAAGGAAATGATCGATATTCTGGCGGCCGCCAAAAAAGCGCTCCCAACCCTGATTTCACCCACCACCGCCAGTGCCAAGTTGTTTGTCACTGGTTACTCACAAGGTGGTTTTGTGGCGATGGCGGCACACCGCGCGATGCAGGCGGCGGGCATCCCGGTCACGGCCTCGGCACCGATGTCAGGGCCCTATGCGCTGGCGGCGCAGTCCGACGCTACAAGTTACGGCATGGTGAACGCTGG
Source organism: uncultured beta proteobacterium (assembly GCA_963750815.1). Classification (GTDB taxonomy): domain Bacteria; phylum Pseudomonadota; class Gammaproteobacteria; order Burkholderiales; family Burkholderiaceae_C; genus Rhodoferax. Next base: position 1,121,913 of record CAVVRS010000002.1, on the reverse strand, counting down.
CGGCACGATTTTCTCGCCGATGATTTACACCAGCTGGCAAAAAGCCTACGGCAATCTGTACAGCAGTCCGTCTGACTTGTATGAAGCTGCTTATGCCACCGATATCGAGACGCTGCTTCCTGGTATCTACGATTTCACAACCGTGGTAACCAGTGGCAAATTGCCGCAGCTGCAGCTCTTCAGCATCACACCACCGGCACCGGCATTTGCATCCATCACGCCACCCACCGGCACCGGCGCCACCGACGCGTTATTTGCCTTGGGCTTTGGCACCGGCAATCTGATCAAGAACAGTGCCCGCTTGAGCACGCTGATGGATGCCATGGCCAACCCTGATGGCGTGTTCCCGACGTTCACCACGGGCGCCGCCGCCGCCAATGCCAAAAACCCGTCACGCATCGCTGCGGTCAAGAACGACTTGCGCGGCTGGTCTCCGGCAGCGCCGGTGCTGCTGTGCGCCGGCAACGGTGACCCGACAGTGTTCTACGGCCTGAACACCGCCGTGATGGGCGTGCTTTGGGGACCCCAGGTGGCGGCTCGCCTGGTGACGGTGCTGGACGTTGACTCCCCTGTTACCGGCCCCGGTGATCCGTTCGCCGCTGCCAAAATGGGCTTTGCCAATGCCAAGGCTGCCACCATTGCCGCTGCCGGCGCCAATGCCGCAGCGGCCGTAACCGGTGCCTACCATGGCACGCTGGTGCCGCCTTTCTGCAACGCAGCAGCGCGTGGCTTCTTCTCGCAGTTCTAACCAGACGGAGCAAACCCCATGAAACATACTCTTCTTTCTGCCTGCGTTATTGCCCTGCTGTCCCTGGCTGCATCAAACAGCGCCATGGCCCAGGCAACCACCATCAAACTCGGTCTGGTCAACGTGGAACCCAACTCATCGGCCAGCGCGGTATCGGGTCCGTTTACACCGGTCAATGCACTGAGCCTGAAGGTGCAGAGTCAATCCACGCTGTTTTTCAGTGCCGCGCGTGAGATCGACAGCCATTGGGAAGCCGAACTGGCGCTGGGTGTGCCACCAACGCATGATGTCAAACTTGTCATCCTGCCGGGCGGCGTGGTGCCGGGCAGCGTCGCTGCGCTGGACGGCTCGGTGGCCGCCAAAGTGCGTCAGGTGGCGCCGACCCTGTTTGCCAACTACCGGTTTGGTGACGGCACCAGCCAGATTCGTCCCTTTGTCGGTGTCGGCATGAACTTCACAACTTTTGACAAGACCGAATCAACCGCCGTCAACAACGCCGTCAACGGCGGGCCTACCAACATCAAGCTGAAGGACTCCATCGGGCTGGCGGCGCAACTCGGCGTTACTGCCAAACTGGGCGGCCCGTGGTCCATCACCGGCGCCTGGTCGACGGCACGCGTCAAGACCACCATGACTACCAATACGCTGGGCATAGAGCGCAAGGCAGACATCACCTTCCATCCATCGGTGATTACAGTGGCCGTGGGCTACAGTTTCTAGGCCACAATTTCGCAATTGAAAGCCCCGCGCAGGCGGGGCTTTTTTCTTTCCCCTTCATCTCAACCAGAAAAAAATACGCTGGCGGTCGCGCCTTTCTGGTGCGGACCGTCGGTCAGAGTCACCCGGGCGTTATGCAGCTCGGCTATGCGCCGGCAGATCGCCAGTCCGAGTCCGGTGCCGGGCTGGTCCTGGCCTGCAATCCGGTAGAAGCGATCAAAAACCCGTTCGCGCAGCGCGGGCTCGACACCCGGTCCATCGTCACTGACTTCGATCATCAAACCGAAAAGGTAGTGACTCACCGCCACATCGATATGACCACCAACCGGCGTATAGCGGATCGCGTTGTCCAGCAGATTGGAAAGCAGCATCGACAGCATGTCGGCATTGCCGGGCAGCAGCGGCAGGCCTGGCTCAACGCGCAGCTCAAGCGTCTGGTCGCGATGTAGCGCAAGTGGCGCCAACTCGGCGCACACAGCCTGGGTAACCTCACCCAAATCGACCGGCTGGGCATCGGGCAAACGCTGATCCGGATCAAGCCGCGCTAGTGTCAGCATCTGACCGACCAGACGAATACCACGTTCTACGCCGCGCTGCAGTTGTTCCAGCGCCAGCTGGCGCTCAGCGTCGCCTTGGGCCTTGCGTGCAACATGCAGTTGGGCCTGAATGGCTGCCAGCGGCGTGCGAAGTTCATGCGCTGCATTGGAGGTGAATCGGCGTTCGCCTTCCAGTGTATGACTGACCCGTTGCAGTAACTCATTGAGGGCCAGCACCATGGGGCGAACCTCACCCGGCGCACTACCCACATCGAGTGGCAGCAGGTTGTCGGGCTTGCGGATCTGAATCTCGCGCGTCAGAAGGCCCAGCGGATTGAGGCCACGACTGATCGAAAACCAGAGCAGCAAAATCAGTACCGGCAAGCCCAGCACCAGTGGACTGGCGAGATGCAAGGCAATGCTTCGCACCAGGCGGTTGCGCAGACTGTGGGCTTCCGAAACCACAATACGAAAGTGGCGATGCACGTCCCACACGCCGTAATGACGCCAAACGCGGCCATCCGGGTCAACCGTCTCGGAGTAGCCATCTGCCTCAGTCATCGATGTATCAGGCGCGTTGGCTGATCGAAGCAGCAGGTTGCCATCACCACCCCAGACCTGGTAGCGCAGATTTTTCTCGTACTCCTGGTGCATCGAATGAATCGATCCGGTAACCACTGTTGTCGGGGTGCTGTCCGGTCCGGTCTGGTGGCCCGCAGTCATTCGGGACTTGGCCAATCGTTCCGGCAATTCCGGCCATTGATTGAAAATATCCGTCAGCGCCGGCGCCTCGTTTCGATTCGGAATCAGCACCGGGTCAGTTTCGTCGGGATCCGTCACACGCAACAAGGCCAGTGCCGTCTGGGCCAGATGAACATCAAACAGTTCATAGACCTCATCGACGCTGTCGCGGATAGTCAGCCATCCGATCACGGCCCAGAAAGCAAAGCTGACAATCACCAGCCCGACCAGCAAGCGCTGGCTCAGTGAATGGCGCCGCAGCGCAATCACGTCTCTGGCCTGACGATGGTGTACCCGACACCGCGCACCGTCTTCAGGGTGGCCGTGCCAATCTTGCTGCGCAGATTGTGAATGTGAACTTCCACGGCGTTGCTGTCGACGCTGCGATTCCAGCCATACAGCGACTGCTCCAGCTGGGCCCGGGTCAGAACGCGTCCGGCGCCTTCCATCAATACCCGCAGCACATCAAACTCGCGCTTTGAAACATTGACCGCTACGCCATTCCTGGTCAGCCCCCGGGTATCGAGGTCCAGCGTGAGGTCTCCGACACTGAGCAAACCGCCACCGCGACCGGAGCGCCGCAGCAGGGCACGCAATCGCGCAACCAGTTCCTCCATGTCAGTGGTCTTGACCAGATAGTCGTCGGCGCCCTGGTCCAGACAGGCAACCTTGTCACCAGTGGAGTCGCGTGCCGTGAGAATCATGATTGGTAACTTGTTGCCACTGCCACGCACTTTGCGCAGCACCTCCAGACCACTCATGTCGGGCAGGCCGATATCAAGCACCATGGCGACGAACTCTTCAGAATCGAGCACGTCCAGAGCAGCGCCACCGTGCCTGACCCAGGTCACCGTGAAACCCCATTTGCCGAGCGCGGCGCGCAAGCCGGCGCCCAGCAGGGCGTCATCCTCAACGATTAGAAGTCGCATGGTAGCCTATTCAAATCTCGCCTTTTCACCGGATTACAGCACATGGCTTGTGCAAACCAAGAGGGCACTCTTGCCACTCAGATGGCAAGTAAATTCTCGGCCTTTGCTCGAACCCATAACCAAGAACCGACGTCAGTCAATTGATTCATGCTGGGAGACGATGTCGGTCGCTATTTTTTCAATTTCAATTCAAGCTCGGTCGTATCCCCCGCACGCACTAAAACCTTCTCCTTTAAGGTTTTGTAACCATCAAAGCGGAACTCAAACGTGATCACCCCAGCCGGTACCATGACCCTTAACGGAGTCAATCCATAGTAAACCCCATCAGAATAAACCTTGACCCGGGTCGGCATGCTGATCACTGAAAAGTATCCGTAGCCTGGCAAACCATCCAATGCCAGGGTTGGTCGAGCCCCGGTTTTCGCGGCAGTTTCAGCAGGTGCGATGGGCGTTTGTGGGACCGGCGCGCTAGCCCCGCGTTTAACTGGCACCACTGGCACTGCGTCCAAGCTTTCATTGACTATGACTGACTTCAAGGTGGATACACCAGGTATGGAAATTACGTTAGCCGTATGACTCTGGGCTGAGACGGTCTTCGGATACGACTGCGACAGAGCGACTCGAACGCCTGCACTGACCTTTTGAACCAGATTGGCCACCCCATCACCGAGGTAGCGCGAAATCGTTGCGCGACTGTTGCCAGCAACTCCTGCAAATCGATCAGACTTTTCTCCAACGATGCCCGTCCATATCACCTCGTTGGTGCGGCCGTCGCGCAAGCTCGCCTCAAGCGTCAAAGTCAGCTCATCACGCCCGGCAATATTCAATTCAAACTCATTGACTCGTGTCGAGAGTTCAACGTCGTAAGTCTGCCCCGCAGAGACCGAAATATATCCATCGGCAACCAGTTGATTGCGCAATGCGCTACCCACCAGCGTTGACACGCTCTGGTTGAGCATTAACTCAGTACTGTGCATGTCCACCACCGTGGTACGGATGTGGCCGAGCCTGCGCATGATTGCTGCAGGACGCGAGTCCTTAGGATCGGACACCAACACGCGAATCGCCTGGCCTGACCGATAGATTGCGGCATTGCCCGGCAGAGCTTCGACTGTTACCTGTAAGCCATCATTGCTACCGAGAGTTGCAACGGCGCTGGCAATGCGGGATACGCTGGTACATCCGGCAACCAGAAGGGCTGATGCAGTCAAAACAACCGTAACAAATTTTCTCAAAATGTCTTCCTTCAGATGCTTCATTCATCAAAACTGTGACCGCATTCCACCGCGGCCGCAGCCTGATACCGGGTTGCCGGGCCTGATATTCAATGTTCTAGTCCAATGAACAGATCACTCACTTCACAGGTGAAGTGACACTTACCCGGCGATAGTCGGGCAAGTGGGAAACATAGTCCGCCAACGCCTGCAGATCTGTATGCGAAATTTGCCTCAAAACTTTTGCCATCTCGGGATGAGCGTTTGCGCGGCTACCCTCTTTGATATGCTGCATTTCACGCAAGGCATAGTTGTAATGCTGGGACGCAACAACCGGATAAACCAGGGACGCGCTGCCCTCGCCCGCCGACCCATGACAACGCTGGCAATGATTGTCTTCATAAACCTTTTTGCCACGCGCCAGGCTAGTACCTGGCCCCTTGCCGTTCTCATCATCCGTCTGAACGTAGGCCAGATATTCGGCAATGTCGGCGATTTCCTGCAAACTCACCGCGTGCTGCGATGCAAATGGTTCCATCTTGGGGTTCACCCGTAAACCGGCACGGGTGTCGGTCACCTGCTTGATGATGACGACGGCGTGCTGGCCCGTCAAACGCGGGTACGTACCATCGGCCCGACCGCTTCCGTCGCGCCTGTGACAGCCGCGACAGCCTTGAAATGCCACTTTGCCGCGACTAAAGTCTCGCGTCAACTTCAAGACCATCAATTGTTCACTGGTCAACTTATTCCACTCGTAACCTTGGCTTCCGAAGCCACTAGGTACATTGGCTGCATCGACCGGGTCGGCGCAGGCAGATACAGCAAAAGTCAATAGAACCAGCACGATCAGGGTTTCGACAAATTTCATTTTTCACCTTCCTGGAGAGTGGCAATATATTGCGCAACTGCCCGCATCTGAGCTTCGCTCATGCGTTTGGCGACTGCACGCATGACACCACGGTCATCATTGTCCCGTTCACCACTTTTGAAATTCATCAGTTGTTGCACTACATAGACCGAATGCTGGCCGGCCAGGCGTGGATATTTTTCGGTGCCACTGCCGTCCTCATTGTGGCAGCCAGAGCAGGCCGGGACCGCTACGGCCGATATCCCTTCATCGTAAATTTCCTTACCCGATTCAACTGTTTTTGAGTCCGCCTTGGCCACCGTCCTGGGCTTTTGTTCACTGAAATGCTTGGCCAGCGCAGGAAATTCCTTGGCGTCGACCATCGCCAGGATGCCAGTCATGATCGCACTTTTTCGCTTTCCGGCCTTCAAATCATTCATCTGCCTGGCCAGATATGCAGCCTCAATTCGGGCCAGATTCGGGTTTTCCGGGATGCTGCTGTTTCCGTCCTGGTTATGACAGCCACCGCACAATAGCAAGCGCTCGGATAGAGGAGGAATACCTTGCGCCCACCCGTTTGAACCCAACAGTGAAATCGCCGCGTAAGTCCCGACCACCAGACTGCAATACTTGGTTGCGCGCCGTACCGCCAGGCATTTCGCAGTCCAAGGAGTTGAAAAATAGGACAGATTCATGCTTTGCACTTCCTGAAATTGGCAAAAAAAACCCACGAAAATCGCAAGCGCTCTTCGTGGGTTGGCGTGGCCAGAAAAACTAGAAACCGGAAGACAGCATGAAAGTTGTCAAACTGTTTCCCTTGGCGGCGGTACCTTCGTAACGATTGCCACTGCGATTGCTATGCTGAAACTGCAATTGCGCGTTCTGGGCAAGTTGGTAAGTGGCACCAATGGTGAATGCGTTGTCGGTTGAATTGGTCGCATCGCCGTTGTCAGCCAGTCGGTAGGCAAACGTCAAAGTAGCCTTGTTCGGGATGATGCCGTATTCCACAGCAATCGTAGTGGCTGTGACTGCGTTCGCCTTTCCACCAAACTTGTAGTTTGCCACCCCGGCCGTTTGTGCCGGGGCTGTGGCATGTGTCAGATAAATACCCACAGGGTGATTCATAAACTCTCCCTGAGCCTGTGCATCAACCGCCCAAGCCTTGGTTTGGAGCAACTCATTGGCTTCATTTCTCGAAGAACCACCCCAAATTTGCGTGCCCACGGCAAGATCCCAATCACCAAGAGAGGGTGTATACGCAGCGCGCAAGTAATTGGATTGAGGGCTTTGTGACACGCCACCGTGAACAGGCGCCCACCGGGTGTAATTGACAAACCAGGATGGATCAAAAATTACAAAGGCCGCACCATGCGCCGGTCCGTCAGTGCCAATGTATTGCTGCGCGGAAGTTTCCTTGCGGTGCTCCATGACGCGAACATTGCGGACGGCGCCAGTATTGAGCAATTCAAAGCCGTACGCCACACCGAGGGCATCAGTGGTAAACGGAATGACCCCGACCTTTTTTCCAGCAACCTCATACATGAACGGCATCTTGAAACCGGCCAGAAATGGCGCCGTCGCATCAATCAGTTGGCCTTCCAGCAAAAAGCCGATATTGGGCGTGATGCGCCCACCAAACAGTAGCGCAAACTCATCCGGTGCCTGCCATTGGCCACTGGCCGTTGTCGGGGCGTCTGCGGCGTCGGTGCCGTTGGACTGCTGGTGGCGAACCTTCAGAAACACGCTGGCATTGAGCACGTCAGGCAGGGAAAGTTCGTTGTCCTTGGTGCCCTTTACAGTGCCCTGCTTGCCCATGGCCAGATAGCCATTGGCCTTGAAATCGCGACCGTAGTCGTTGAGCGCCGGGTAATGCTGAAAGTGACACGTGGCGCAGGCCTTTCCGGTTTGTCGCGCAAAGGCGGGTACTGCCTGAGTAGGTGTCGTGAAAATTGCCGTTGTCATCACAACAAGCAGAGATATTAGGAATTTGCCGAACTTTCTAACCACGGTAGACTCCATGCTGTTACACGCAGTTTCAAGTGTAATTTTTGAGCGCCACCCTTTGACTAGGTGTTTTCGAGAGGTTTTGCATATTCACAACAAATGCCTGTTTTCAAGCACCGCACCGGGGCTACGGATACTCCCCTGACTTGCGCCCGTCAAGCCGCCGACGCCCGCTGCAACCGGTCACGCACCCCGTCCCACTCGGGTTCGTCAGGTGGCACTTCGACCCAGATCAACTTGACGCCCTGGGCATCGAAGTCACGCAATACGGCAAACAACTGATGTGCCGTGGCGCTGGCGTCGTCAGGCATGCGTTTGCGCACTACTTTGGCCGATCGTGTTCTCAAAATAACGCGTGAATAGGTAGCGATGAATGGCCCGGAACTTGCCGCATCGACGTCATCACCCAGCAGATCGAGCGCGGTCTGTAACGCTTTAGCCTCCATCAGGCGCACGCTGGCATTCGGCGCGTAATGTGATTCAAGGGTCCCAGAGGCTCTTGGAGCAGGTGCAGCATGCACAGCCAGCTCCTCTTTTGATAGCACCTGCATACCGCAAGCCGCCTGCAGCTGGACCACCGTAACAGCGCCTGGGCGCAACAGCACCGGCATGCCACGGGTGCAATCAATGATGGTCGACTCAATTCCCACAGAACAGGCGCCGCCGTCCAGAATCGGCAACTCAACGCCAAATTCATCCTGCACGTGCTTTGCTGTGGTTGGGCTGACACGGCCAAACCGGTTGGCACTGGGAGCGGCGATGCCCCAGACCTTTTGTTGACCGATTGGCACGTTTTCATCGGCTTCCAGACAGACTCTGAGCAGCGCACGCGCCACCGGGTGCGACGGGCAGCGCAAGCCAATGGAGTTTTGACCACCGGCAGCAGCGGCAGCCACACCGTCGCGGCGCGGCAAAATCAGGGTCAGTGGACCCGGCCAGAAGGCGTTCATGAGCGCCTTCGCAAAATCGGGGACTTGCGACGCAAAATGCGCCACACCGGTGGCGTCAAGCACGTGAACGATCAGGGGATGGTCTGGCGGGCGGCCTTTGCGGGCAAAAATCCTGGCCACGGCGCTGGCATTGTCGGCGTCGGCAGCCAAACCGTAGACCGTCTCGGTGGGCAAGCCAAACAGTTCGCCAGCCCTTGTCAGACGTGCACAGGCGGTTATTGATTCAGTCGCAACGCCATCAAGAATCATGCTCGGCTAGCACTCAAAACGCCTCAATGCCCAAAATCCTTGCCGCCGCCAGGGCAGTGTCACGAACCTGCGCCAGCGTGCCACCCGTGACCGTCAGGTGACCCATCTTGCGGCCCCTGCCGGCCTTTAGTTTGCCGTACAGGTGCAAGTGGGTACCGGGCAACGCCAATACCTGCTCCCAGCGTGGCACCTGGCCATCCAGCCACAAATCGCCCAACAGGTTGAGCATGATGGCCGGACTGTGCTGGCGTGGCTGCCGCAACGGCAAGCCGGTCAGCGTGCGCACCTGCAGGTCAAACTGCGAGAGGTCGCAAGCGTCGATCGAATAGTGACCACTGTTGTGCGGACGCGGCGCCATTTCGTTGACAATCAGCTCCCCCAGCGCACTGGCGGCAGCGCTGCCGTCTTGCAGCACGAAGAACTCGACGCACAGCACGCCCACGTACTGCAACTCTTGAGCTATAGATTTAGTAGCTATCACCGCTTGTTCGGCAAGGGCGGGAGACATATTTCCTTCATGAACTGAGGTCACTGCCAGAATGCCGTGGCGGTGCAGGTTGAGCTGTACCGGCAGGTTGACCATGCTGCCATCCCAGCCGCGCGCGACGATCACCGAGCACTCGGCTTTGAGCGGCAGCATTTTCTCCAGCACACAGGGGACGTTTTTGAGTTCATCCCAAGCCGTGCCGAGCGCGGCGCGGGTACTGACCCGTACTTGCCCTTTGCCGTCATACCCCAGGCGCGCTGTCTTCAGGATGCCGGGCAGCAGATCATCCGGCACCGCTGCCAGCTGCGCCGCCGATTCAATCACCGCGTATGGCGCGCAAGGGACGCGACAGCGGACAAAATGGGCTTTCTCCTTGATACGGTCCTGAGCGATGCCCACCGCCTCGGCGCTGGGGGCGACAGGGCGCGCTGAACCCAGTGTCAACAAGGCCGGTGCCGGTACATTTTCAAATTCGGTGGTGACCGCAGCACACCGCTGCATCAGTTGCGCCAGCCCCTGCTGGTCCAGGTAGTCGCTCTGGATGTGGTAGTGGCTCACCAGCCCGGCCGGACTGATCACATCAGGGTCCAGCACCACGGTGAAATAGCCCATGCGTTGAGCCGCCTGCACAAACATGCGGCCTAGCTGGCCGCCGCCCATCACGCCCAGTGTGGCTTGCTGGGCGCTGCCGGTGCCACCGGGCAGCAGTGTGGCTCGCGCGCTTGTTGCCGCAGGTACGGCGGCGTTCTGATCGCTCATAACACCGGCGGCAGTGTCATGCTGCGGGCCATGTCGGTTTGGGCGGCCCGGAAAGCGTCAAGCCTGGCGCGCAGTGCATCATCTTCATTGGCCAGCATGGCTACGGCAAACAGGGCGGCGTTGGCGGCACCGGCGGCACCGATGGCAAAAGTGGCCACCGGTATGCCTTTGGGCATTTGCACAATGCTGTGCAGGGAGTCCACGCCCGAAAGATGCCTGCTCGCCACGGGCACGCCGAGAATGGGTACCGTGGTTTTGGCCGCCAGCATGCCCGGCAGGTGCGCGGCACCGCCGGCGCCGGCGATGATCGCCTTGAGACCGCGATCGACGGCGCTCTGGGCATAAGCAAACATATCGTCGGGCATCCGGTGAGCCGAGACCACGCGCGCCTCATGTGCAATGCCAAACTGTTGGAGAATGTGGACTGCATGCTGCATGGTGTCCCAGTCTGAACTGGAACCCATGAGCACACCGATTTGAATTTTCATAATATTCAATTTTACTTAACCCTACCCCGAACTACCGAAAATGATGAACGTTACTGTCGAAAACTTTGATACCGAGGTGGTTGCCGCCTCAATGCAATCGCCGGTGCTGGTGGACTTCTGGGCCCCTTGGTGCGGCCCCTGCAAGGTAATCGGCCCCTTGCTCGAAAAGCTCGAAACCGATTACGCCGGGCGCTTCAAGCTGGTCAAGATTGACTCCGACCAGGAACAGGAACTCAGCCAGGCCTTTGGCGTTCGCAGCATTCCCACCTGCGTGTTGATGTACCAGGGCAAGCCGGTAGACGGGTTCATGGGCGCCTTGCCGGAAGGGCAGATCAGGGAATTTCTGGACAAGCACCTGCCCGCCGGTGATGTGCTGGAAGCCGAGGTGACCCGTGTTGAGGTGAGCGACGCACCTGACGCCAATGACCCGCAGGCGCTGCACGACGCACTGCATCAGGCGGTTCTGAAAAACCCGGATGACGAAGATGCCCGTTTTGCGTACGTCAAGCTGTTGTTGCAAAACGGGCGCCTCGATGAAGCCAGGGTGGCTTTTGCCCCGGTCATCACCAAAACCTCACTAGTGCGCCGTTTTGATGCCCTGCAACGCTGGATGAATGCTATTGATTTCGTAGCTGATCGTGCTGATTTGACGGGCTCTAACGCCATATTTGATGCAAAAATTGCGTCAAACAAGCGTGACTTCGACGCCCGCTTCGGCAAAGCCCAAACCCTGATGGCAGCGCAACATTGGACCGCTGCAATGGACGAGTTGCTGGAAATCCTGATGCGCGACAAGACGTGGGCCGACGAACTGGCGCGCAAGACCTATATTGCCATTCTGGACATCATTGAGCCACCCAAAGTGAAGGTGGCGGACGGGCAGATTCCCCCGGTTGATCCTGTTGTGGCGGCTTACCGGCGACGCCTGAGCAGCGTGGTGCTGAGCTGAACCTGCGGTTCAACCCAGCAACCGGGTCAATGCCTCCCGGTACTTGGCCGCCGTCCTGGCAATCACCTCATTGGGTACGCGCGGCGCGGGGGGTGTTTTGCTCCAGGGTTTACCGTCCACCTGGACCTGCTCCAGCCAGTCACGTACAAACTGTTTGTCAAAACTGGGGGGGTTGATGCCTTCCTGATAACTCTCGGCTGGCCAGAACCGGGACGAGTCGGGCGTCAAAACTTCGTCCATCAGGGTCAGGGTGCCCTGGGCGTCAAGACCAAATTCAAATTTGGTGTCGGCGATGATGATGCCTTTCGGAGCGGCAATTTCGCTGGCGGCTTTATAGAGCCGGATGCTGATGTCGCGGATGCGCATGGCCAGGTCGAGGCCGATCAGGTCGACCGTTTGCTCAAACGTGATGTTCTCGTCATGGTCGCCGGCTGCCGCTTTGGCTGCCGGGGTGTAGATCGGCTCGGGAAGCCTGGACGCGTTTTTCAGCCCGGGCGGCAGCTTGACGCCGCAGACCGCGCCGTTTTGCTGGTATTCCTTCCAGCCACTACCGGCCAGATAACCGCGCACCACTGCTTCCACCGGTAGCGGCTTGAGGCGCTTGACCAGCATTGAACGGCCCGTCACCTGCGGTACATCGGCAGCGCTCACCACGCTTTCAGGCGCATCGCCGGTCAGGTGAATCGGGCAGATGTTCAAGCCTTTCGGACCGAGCCTGTCAAACCAGAACAAGGCCATTTGCGTCAGCAAAGCGCCCTTGCCGGGAATGGGCTCGCCCATGATCACATCAAAGGCACTCAGACGATCACTGGCAACCATCAGGATACGGTCGTCACCCACAGCGTAGTTGTCGCGGACCTTGCCTCGTGCCAGCAGAGGCAGCGAGGTGAGCAGGGAGGTGTGCAACGGAACCGTCATGTCAGTGAACGACTTGCGCCAGTTCGCCCCGTGCATATTGTCCAGCCACCACCAGCAGGCTGTGACCCTTGATCTTGCCAGCCTGGCCCTCACAGCCAAACTGCAGGTAACGCTGTTTGCAGATCTGCTTGGCCGCTTCACGGGCTGGCTTGAGCCAGTCACGCATGTCAAATTTCTCGGGGTTTTGCGCCATGTACTTTCGCACGGCGGCCGTCATGGCCAAGCGGATGTCGGTGTCAATGTTGATCTTGCGCACGCCAAACTGGATGGCTTTCTGGATTTCTTCGACCGGCACGCCATAGGTCTCCTTCATGTCGCCACCGAATTCTCGGATGATGGCCAGCAGATCCTGCGGCACACTGCTGGAGCCATGCATCACCAGATGGGTGTTGGGAATGCGTTTGTTGATCTCCATGACGCGATCGATCGCCAGAATATCGCCGGTGGGCTTGCGCGTGAACTTGTAGGCACCGTGGCTGGTGCCAATGGCAATGGCCAAGGCGTCCAGTTGGGTGCGTTTGACAAAGTCGGCCGCCTGCTCGGGATCGGTCAACATCTGCTCGCGTGTCATGGTGGCTTCGGTGCCGTGGCCGTCTTCCTTGTCGCCTTTCATGGTCTCCAGGGAGCCCAGGCAACCCAATTCGCCTTCGACCGTCACGCCGGTCGCGTGTGCGATGTCGACGACTTTGCGGGTCACTTCAACGTTGTAGTCATAACTGGCAATGGTTTTGCCATCGGCCATCAGGGAACCGTCCATCATCACGGAGCTGAAGCCCAGATTGATGGCGCCCTGACACACATCGGGGCTTTGCCCGTGGTCTTGGTGCATGACCAGCGGAATATGGGGATAAGCCTCAACTGCCGCAGAGATCAGGTGTTTGATGAAGGCCTCACCGGCGTATTTGCGGGCGCCTGCGCTGGCCTGCAGAATCACCGGTGCACCTGCCTCATCGGCGGCGGCCATGACTGCCTGGACCTGTTCCAGGTTATTGACATTGAACGCTGGAATGCCGTAACCGTTAAGGGCGGCGTGGTCGAGCAGTTCGCGCATGGAAACAAGAGCCATGATGGAGTCCTTCAAAAGTTGGTAACCGATATGTCGTCTGGATTTTAGCGATCCGCTTGCCCATGAACCCAATCAATGCCCACATCCTGTGAGTTGTCAAGAGACCTGGCAAATCTTGAGCATATTGGTACCACCTGGTGCACCCATCGGTTCGCCGCAGGTAATGGCGTAGACATCACCAGTTTGAACAATGCCCCGGATTTTCAGATCATTCTCAGCCTCGGCCAGTGCCGTATCACGATCCGCGCTGGTGTCAATGAACAGCGGGCGCACGTTGCGGTAAAGCGTCATCCGGCGCTGCGTCGCCAGCTTCGAGGTGAGTGCATAAATCGGCACTTGAATCAGGTGACGGCTCATCCAAAGCGCCGTCGAGCCGCTGTCAGTCATGGCCACAATTGCCTTGGCACCCAGATGATGGGCAGTAAACAGTGCGCCCATGGCAATCGACTGGTCAATCCGCTTGAAGGTCTTTCCGGTGAAATCAGCTTCCAGTTTGAAATCTTCATTGCGTTCTGCAGCATGGCAAATCTTGGCCATTTCAATGACCGTTTCAAGCGGGTATTTTCCGGCTGCCGTCTCGGCTGAAAGCATCACTGCATCGGTGCCGTCAAGCACGGCGTTGGCGACATCGCTTACTTCAGCGCGGGTTGGCACCGGGTTGGTGATCATGGATTCCATCATTTGCGTCGCTGTAATGACCACCTTGTCGTGTTCACGCGCGAGCTTGATCATGCGTTTTTGCAGCGCGGGCACTGCTGCGTTGCCAACTTCCACAGCCAGATCTCCGCGCGCCACCATAATGCCATCGCTGGCGAGCAAAATTTCTTCCAGTCTCGGGATGGCCTCGGCCCGCTCGATCTTTGCAATCAATCCGGGCTTGTGGTCAAAATCGGCCGCCGCCACGTTGCATAACTGACGCGCCATTTCCATGTCGGTGGCGTTCTTGGGGAAACTCACAGCCACGTAATCAGCCTGAAAACTCATGGCCGTACGGATGTCTTCCATGTCCTTGGCAGTCAATGCCGGTGCAGTCAGCCCGCCACCCTGTTTATTGATACCCTTGTTATTGGACAACTCGCCGCCGAGCTTGACCGTGGTGTAAACCGCATCGCCCCTGACAGCATCCACGGTGATCACAATCAGTCCGTCATTGAGCAGCAGCACGTCGCCGGCCTTGACCTCGCGCGGTAACGCCTTGTAGTCCAGGCCGACAGCCTCGATGTCCCCCGGCTCGGAACGCGCTGCATCGAGCACAAACTTCTGTCCTGGTTCAAGGAATACCTTGCCTTCGGCAAATTTTCCAACCCGAATTTTCGGGCCCTGCAGGTCCGCCATAATGGCCACCTCACGACCGACGCGCTGTGCCACCTCACGCACCAGTCGGGCCCGGTCAATATGGTCCTGCGCCTTGCCATGACTGAAATTCAGGCGCACCACATTGACGCCGGCGCGAATCATTTGCTCGAGCAACGCCGGATCACTGCAAGCCGGGCCAAGGGTGGCGACAATTTTTGTGGCGCGACGGGGCATGAGAGTGTCTCCTTGTAATTAACCTGGCATTT
This sequence comes from uncultured beta proteobacterium, assembly GCA_963750815.1. Taxonomy (GTDB): domain Bacteria; phylum Pseudomonadota; class Gammaproteobacteria; order Burkholderiales; family Burkholderiaceae_C; genus Rhodoferax. The sequence continues at coordinate 1,106,749 of CAVVRS010000002.1, read as the reverse complement.
TCACACGGAAGCAGTTACATCGCAGCGTCAGCTTGCGCCAGCTTCTCGCACAGTGGCTGAAATAGACCGTTCAAACCTTAGTTCAATTCGCCGCCGGCCAGCTCGACTTTGTCCCGCGTCTACAATGCCGCTACTGGTTGCAAAATGCATTCCGGTAAACGCTAGGGGTGCTGATCGTCAAAAGACGTTCGGCTGAGATGACACCCTGGAACTTGATCAAGATAATACTTGCGCAGGGAAGCGTCGCTGAATTCAAGCTGGCCGCAGGCCGGTTTTTTCTGCACTCACCCTGCCGTCGACTAAGGAATTTCGATGGCATTTCATTTGAAGCTCTCACCCGTTGCCGCGGCGCTCGCTGTGTCTGCAACGTTTTCTTCGTTCGCTCAGACCACGCCTCAGCGCCTCGAAGCCATCACCGTGACGGCCAAAGCGGAGCCGGAACTCGATGTGACCCATGCCGACGTCGGCGGCTTCGCGGCGCCGATTGCGAAGTCGCCGCAAAGCGTGACGGTGTTGACCGCCGATTTGCTGGCTGGCACTGCAGCGCAATCGCTGTCGCAGGTACTCAAGCTGGATGCCTCGCTGGCCAACAGTTACAACACCACCGGCTACATCGAGAGCCTCTCGATTCGCGGCTTTGTGTTGGACCAGAGCGCTAACTTCAGCCGCAATGGTCTGGCGATCTCCAACTACGCGCCAATTGCCCTGGAGAACAAGGAACGCATCGAGGTATTGAAAGGCGCAACCGGCCTGCAGTCCGGCGTGTCGGCCCCGGGCGGACTGGTGAACTACGTCACCAAGGTGCCAGTGAAGGAACCCTTCAGCACGGCCACCCTTGGCGTCGATGGCAACGGCGGCAGCAAAGTGCATCTGGACACCAACACCACGATCGGCACCACGGGTCTACGCGTCAACCTGGTCGATGAACAATTGCACTCGCATTTTGACCACGCCAACGGCTCGCGCCAGCTGGCCAGTCTGGCCCTGGCCAGCGCACTGGGGACCGACACATCCGTGTCGGTGGACATTGAATACCAGCGCAAGAGTCAGCCCTCGGTGCCGGGCATGGGCTTGCTTGACAGCAATGGCGACGGAGTTGCCGACACGCTGCCGGCGTCCATCAATCCGCGTCTGAACCTGAACAATCAAGGGTGGTCACTGCCGTTTCAGTCCAGCAGCACGACGCTGCAGCTTGCTCTGAACCATCGCTTCAATGCCGACTGGCAGGCAAGTATTGCAATGAACAGGCAGACAACCCTGATCAATGACCGTATCGCGTTCCCGGACGGTTGCTCCAGCGCGGCCAACTACGTGTATCCTGGTTTATGTGGCAATGGCGACGTCGATATCTACGACTACCGCAGCGAGGGCGAGAAACGCATCTTGTCAAGCTGGGATGCCCACTTCGACGGAAAATTCAAGGCGCTGGGCATCCAGCACAGCACGCGTTTCGGCGTGAGTGGACGCAGTTCTCGCGCTGACTTGCCGGCCATGCAGGGTTATAACTGGGTGGGCACCAGCAACATCTACTCACCCATTGCTGTTCCTGCAGATCCGACGCTCACCGTGCCAAACACCAACAGCCGTGAGCGCGCATTCGAAGGCTATGCCACGCTGATGTCCGATCTGGGCGCCAGTGTGCAGTCGTTCGCTGGCGTGCGCGTATCGCGTCTGAGCCGCAGCAGCGAGGTCAATGACGGCACGCAAGCGGTGTCCTACGAGCAGACGGTGAGCACGCCGTGGGGGGGACTCACCTGGTCACCCCGCACTGACATCATGTTCTACGCCTCCCGGGGTCAGGGCGTCGAACTCGAAATAGTACCGAATCGACCCAATGACTTTTCCAATCCTGGCCAAGTCTTGCCAGCGCTCAAGAGCGAGCAAACCGAGATTGGTGTGAAATGGCAAACTCATCCACGTCTGCTGCTGACGGCCGCTGCGTTCAGCATCGACAAGCCGTATGCTGACAATGTACCGGGAACAGGAGTGGGCGCCTTGCCGGTACGCGTGGCGGGCGCCAGGACGGCACGTCATCGTGGCTTTGAGTTCGCTGCCACAGGACGCGTTGGCGAAGCGCTGTCGCTGCAGGCCAGCCTGATGGCGCTGGACGCCCGCTACACACAGGTGGTCGACCCGACCTTGGTGGGACAGCGCGTGACCAACGCGCCGCGCCTCAAGGGTTCCCTGTTTGCGGACTACAAGCTTGCGGCGCTGCCCGGCTTTGCCGTGAATGCACTTGCCACTTCGGAGAGCGCCAAGTCGGTGACTGCCAACGGCAGCGTCGAACTGCCGCCAGCCTGGCAGCTCGACGCAGGGCTGAGTTACCAGCAACGCATCGCAGGCAAGTCCACGTTGTGGCGATTGAACGTCGAGAACCTAACCAACCGCATCTATTGGCGCGAAGCGCCGACCATGGATTGGGGGGGTATTTATCTCTTCCCGTCGACGCCGCGCACCCTGCGAGCCAGCGCAACGATCGACTTCTAGCCCATGCTCAACACCGCTTTCACCCTGCTTGGCACGGCCGTCGCCTGGCTGGAGGTCCTGGCTTTTATGCTGGCGCTTGCCAACATCGCCTGCAATGTGTTCGAGATCCATTGGGGCTGGCCCTTGACCATCGTCGCCAGTGTGCTTTATGCATGGCTGTTTTACGCCAGCAAGCTCTATGGCGAAGCGGGCGTCAACCTGTTCTTCGCCATCACCGCAGTGTGGGGCTGGTGGCAGTGGCTGCGTGGGCACCGAGCCAACTCCGACTCGCCGTTGCGCATCGGGCGGCTAAGCCGTCGTGGCTTGTTGTTGGGCCTTGTCGGCTACGCCGTGCTGTGGCTGGTCTTCGCGTTGTTGCTGCACAGCATTACCGACTCCGACGTACCTTGGGCCGATGGGTTCGTGACCGCCGGTAGCGTCGTCGGCACCGTCCTGCTGGGGCGAAAGTTCATCGAGAACTGGTCCTTGTGGATGCTCGTCAACGCGGCCAGCGTTGCCTTGTTTGCCTACAAGGGGCTGCAACTGACGGTCATTCTCTACCTGATCTTTTTCCTGCTCGCCCTTTGGGGCTGGCTCGGATGGACGAAGCGAATGAAAATTGACGCTGTCGGCGGGCAGGTTGGTCATGACTGAGCCACAGCGAATCTGCATCATGGGTGCCGAATGCACCGGAAAAACCACGCTCGCGAAGGCCCTCGCCGCTCATTTTGATTGTCCCTGGGTGCCAGAATACCTGCGCGATTTTTGCGACTCCCACAGACGCACACCAACCTGTGACGAACAGTTGTTGATCCTTGAAACTCAGCACCAGGCAGAGCTGGATGGGCATGCCAGTGCCGCACAACAACACGCGGCATTTGTGTTCTGTGACACGGCCCCGTTACTCACGGCGATCTACAGTGAATTTATCTTTGGTGATACGTCACATTACGCGCGAGCGCGTGCAATGCACTCGAACTATGCGTTGACGCTGTTCCTCGCGCCCGATATCACCTGGATTGCGGATGGTCTGCAACGGGACGGCAAACAAGTTAGAACACCGATTACTCAAATCATTGACCGCGAACTCCGCACCATGGCGGCCCCGTTTACCGTGATAGAGGGCCAGGGAGTGGCCCGCATAGCCGCCGCCATCGATGTAGTCAAAAATTGCGCCCCTGCGTGCGTGCGTTCGTGTAACTGACAAGTCTGCCGGTCTCATTTGGTAGACAATACCCCGCTGCTCCAACGATCCATCCCATGACTCACCCTCTACCAGAAGCACCCATCCAGGCGGTCGAGCCCGGGCAAACTGATAAACTGGTCTGTCGCGCCAGAGTGTCACAGCCTGTCCAACCCGTGCTCGATCAGCTCTTTGAGCTCTATCCACATCTGTTTGGCTCAACGTTCCTGCCGCTCAAACTTGGGATTTTTCAGGAACTGCTGGTCATTCACCCGGAACATTTCGAACGTGACTCCCTCAAAGCGGCTCTCGGACTGCATACGCGCTCAACGCGTTATCTGCAAAGCGTTGCGGCGGGCAAGCAGCGTCATGACCTGCAGGGTCTGGCTGTTGAACCAGTGGCGCCGGAGCATGTCTATCTCGCCTTGCTTGAATTGTTCCGCCGTCGACAACGCCGCTCCAGCGACGATTTGCGGCCCAAGTTTCGCGCCCAACTGCTGGCGGCATTTGATGCTTCTGGTCTGACCCGCCAAGACTACCTGTCCAGGATTCAAGCCAAAGATACACAGGCCAACACCCTGCTGGAAGAAGCGCTGGCTGGTCGCGACCAGCAACTGGCCAAGCAGGAGGCACTGCGCCGGGCCTACGAAAGCAGCGGCAAGACGGTCGAAGAATTTACCGAAATGTACGGCTTGAAGCAGCGCGAAGTCAGTGCCGCGCTAGCGCACAACTAAGCAACCGCCCGACGCGACAGTATTTCAAAGGCCGGCAAGGTTTTGCCCTCAAGCACTTCGAGAAACGCACCACCACCGGTTGAAATATAGCCAATCTGTTTTTCTATACCGTATTTGGCTATTGCTGCCAGCGTGTCACCGCCGCCGGCGATAGAAAACCCAGCCGAGTCGGCAATCGCATGGGCAATGATTCTGGTGCCCTGCTCGAATGCGGCAAACTCAAATACACCCACGGGGCCGTTCCAGACAATGGTGCCTGCCAGCTTGAGCTGCGCCGCCAGCGCCGCCGCCGTCTGCGGCCCGATGTCCAGAATCAGGTCATCGTCCGCCACATCGGTCGCCGCTTTGATGGTGGCCTGAGCGTCCGGTGAGAAGGTCTTGGCCGTAACGACATCGGTCGGGATCGGAACTGCCGCACCGCGCGCCTTCATGGCTTCAATCACGGCCCTTGCTTCCGGCAGCAAATCCGGTTCCGCCAAACTCTTGCCAATCTTGAGACCGGCCGCCAGCATGAACGTGTTGGCGATTCCGCCGCCAACAACAAGCTGATCCACCTTGTCGGCCAGACTTCGGAGAATAGTGACCTTGGTCGAGACCTTGGCGCCCGCCACTATGGCGACCAGTGGCCGCTTCGGGTTCGCCAGCGCCTTTGTGATGGCATCCATTTCAGCCGCCAGCAACGGGCCGGCGCAAGCCACCTTGGCAAACTCGGCAATGCCGTAGGTGGAAGCCTCGGCGCGATGCGCGGTGCCAAACGCGTCATGGACAAAAATATCGCACAGCGCGGCCATCTTTTTTGCCAGTGCCTCGTTGTTTTTTTTCTCACCCTTGTTGACGCGGCAGTTTTCCAGTAACACCAACTGACCTGGTTGCACACTGACACCGTCCACCCAGTTGGAAAGCAGTGGCACTGGGCGCCCCATCAATTCGGCCATCCGATCGGCCACCGGCGCCAACGAGTTGGCCGGCTTGAATTCCCCTTCCGCCGGACGCCCCAGATGCGAAGTCACCATAACAGCGGCGCCAGCGTCCAACGCCATCTGGATGCAGGCAATGGAGGCGCGAATACGGGTGTCTTCGGTAATATGGCCAGCGGCATCTTGTGGCACATTCAGGTTGGCCCGGATAAAGACCCGTTTGCCAGTGACTTGTCCTAGCGCGCACAGATCGGAAAAGCGGATGACATTCATGGAAACCCTCAACAGTTAAAAAATAGCCAGGCCGATTGTAGGAGTGTGTCGCTGCAACCGGTTACCACCCCAGACCCAGATGCAGCGGCAAATAGACTGCCATGCCAACGATGATCGTACCCAGCACTGCTTGCCCGCCACCCCTGCGCCAGACAAACCAGGCAACACCAGCTGCCACAGCAAAGAGTCGGGCATCTTTCCAGGTGGCAATCAGGTGCCCCTGCGTCATAACCATTTCAGGCACGATGACGGCCGCCAGCGCGGCAATGGGTGCGTATTGCAAACCGCGCTGGGCCCAGTGCGGCAACTTCCACGGCTTGCTGGAAATGAAGAAGAATGAGCGAGTTAAAACGGTGACCCCGGCAAGGCCGATGATGATCGCAATGGTCCATGGATCGGCGCTTTCGGTCATGATCTTTCCAGTGTCAAACACAGGGCGACGGCCGCCGCAATGGCGACCAGGATGTTGAGCTTGAAAGGCAGGGCAAAAGCAACAACGGCCGCAGCACCGGCGACACCAGCCGACACCAGGCGCAGCCGGCTCGATGCCAGCGAACACAAAATGCCCAACAGCGCCAGAATGCCCGCAAAACCCAAACCCCAACTCATTGGCACAAGGTTGGCCAGTACCACGCCCAATACACTGGAACTGACCCACGCGACCCAACTCACGCCACAGTTGCCGGCCAAGTACGCCTGCTGGGCGCGCAATTGTGCCGCGTTGCCTGCGTGATCAGGATAGCGTTTGATAAACAGAACATAGCTGAGGTCCGCCGTCAGATAACCGCTGACGAGTCGCTGCCACAGCGGCAGATGCATGACATAGGGTCGCATGTGGGCGCTGAACACGACGAAACGCAGATTGACGCAAAAGCCGGTCGCCAAAACCACCCACATCGGCGCGCTTGCTGCCAACAATGGAATGGCTGCCAATTGGGAACTGCCGGCAAAAACAATAACACTCATCAACAGCGCTTCCACCGTGCCCATGCCTGACTTGACCATGGCCACACCTGTCATCAAGCCCCAGGCAGCAACGCCCGGGGCCACCGCGAATGAGTCGAACGCTCCCTGACGAAATTCGGGGTGCCGATAGTTTGCGGGAAGAAAAAACACTAGGCGCCGCGCATTTCAAAAGCCCAACCTGGACGCACATCAAAACCGTGCAAAAACTCCGCTACCGGTAAACGCCTGCCCCCCGCACGCTGCAATTCTGTAATTATTACTATTGAATTCATAGCTGCTACTGTAATACTGACGGGGCCTACAGCCAGAATTGACCCAAATTCTGCGGCTTCGGGTGGAATTCCTTTACCAACGCGTGCGGTCCAGACTTTCAAAGTCTCTCCCTTCAAGGTCGTCGTCGCGCCGGGAACCGGATTGAAAGCACGAACCCGCCGTGCAATTAATGAAGCCGGTTGCGCCCAATCAATGGCCGCTTCGTTTTTGTCGATTTTGTGCGCATAGGTGACGCCATCAGGCGTTTGCCGTATAGGTTTCAAGGCACCGCCAGCGGCCAGTTCCAGTGCCAGCACCATCAGACGGCCACCCAGCACTGCGAGTCTGTCATGCAGGGTTCCGGCGGTGTCACTGGCCACGATGGGCAACGCGTGCGCGAGCAACATGTCACCGGTATCGAGCCCGGCGTCCATTTGCATGATGGTGACACCAGTTTCCATGTCACCCGCCTCCATGGCCCGTTGAATCGGCGCCGCGCCACGCCAGCGTGGCAATAGCGACGCATGAATGTTGAAACAACCGTGAACAGGAATATCGATCACCCATTGCGGCAGGATCAAACCATAAGCGGCCACGATCATTGCGTCGGCCTGCACCGCCGTCAGCGCCGCGCCTGCAGCCATCGCGTCGGCAGCAAATTTGCCGTCCAGACGCAAACTGCGCGGCTGCGCTACGGGAATGCCATGGTTCAGGGCAAACAGTTTGACGGCAGAGGCCTGGAGTTTCATACCGCGACCAGCCGGCCGGTCCGGCTGAGTCAACACCAACTGCACGTCATGGCCTGCAGCTTGCAAATGCGACAGGGCGACGCGAGCAAACTCGGGCGTGCCAGCAAAGATAAGCCTCATTGCTCGTCCTCGCGCTGGGCCTTGATCATCTTTTTCCTGATTCGACTGCGCTTGAGCGGCGACAGGTACTCAACAAATACTTTGCCCATCAGGTGGTCCATCTCGTGTTGAATGCAAACCGCAAGCAAACCTTCGGATTCGATGACACGGGCGTTACCCTGGCCATCGAGCGCACTGACTGTCACGGCGTCAAAGCGCTGTACACCGTCGTAAATACCGGGTACTGACAGGCAGCCTTCCTCATTGAGATGTTTCTCCGCGCTTGTCCAGATGACATTCGGATTGATCAACACCAGCGGCTGATCGCGCTCTTCCGACACATCCATCACAATCAACCGCTCGTGGACGTCAACCTGCGTGGCGGCCAGGCCAATGCCTTTGGCCGAGTACATGGTCTGCAGCATGTCCTCGATCAGTGTCCGCACGCGGGCGTCAACCGCTTGAACCGGCTTGGCCACTGTGTGCAGTTTGGGGTTGGGGAAGCAGAGAATGGGAAGTAAAGCCATGTTTTAAATCGGTGGATATCCGGGCTTGTTACCAAGTTGGATTAGTCCGTCAGCCAGGGTTTTAATAATGTGGAGACCGGTGTAGCTCGCCACGAGCCAGCTACGGACTTGTCCCACAAGGTTTCAGAATGTCGCTATTTTCGCCACTTTTATCAAATCTGACTGCCCTTCGCTGTCAAAAACGTTGCCCAATCAAGGGCTTGAGCGCAAAATCGCGCGTGATTTATCAAGATTTCCTCCGTGTTGAATAGGTGGCGGACTACTCCGCCCAACCACTCAAAAAGGCTTTTGCAGTGCAGCTAAATATGACAAAAAACGTGACCGGGCTACCCCAAGCCACATTCCAAATCACACTAGTCGCCGTGGTGGCGCTGACTGGTACTCTGTTGGGCGCTCCCGTCTTGGCGCAAAATTTTCCAATTACGGCGGGCCAAAGGGCAACGGCAACCCAAGTCGCCCAAGCCGGCGTGCCCTTGAGCGAGCTGGCGTCCAATGCGCCCGACAGTTATGCGGTGAAAGCCGGGGACACACTGTGGGCAATATCCGGAATTTTCTTGAAAAGCCCATGGCGCTGGCCGGAATTGTGGGGCATGAATCTCAATGACATCAAGAATCCGCATCTGATCTATCCGGGTCAAATGCTCTACCTGGAAAAAAAGGACGGTCGTGCCACGCTACGCACAACCTCTTCTGCCAACGGTGGTGCACCGGACAACACCGTTCGATTGACACCGCGCGTCCGCTACGACGGCCTGCCCGACGACGCCTTGCCGACATTGAAAAATCATCTGATTGAACCGTTTTTGACAGAACCCGTCATCGTCGACGAGAACGGACTCAAGTCGGCGCCGCGCATTGTGGCAGCGCAAGAGGGGCGCGTTTTGCTCACGCGTGGCGACCGCGCCTATGCACGGGGTCTGGGCGATGCCCGTCTTGTGGATGAACCTGACAAAAAGCAGAAGGCTTTTCGGATATTTCGCAGCGCAACCCCTCTGAAGGATCCGCTGACTGGAGAGGTGTTGGGCTACGAAGCACAATATGTTGGCAAGGCTTTGCTGGCGCGTGGCGAATCGACCCAGGAGTCTGCCGACAAAGACGGCAAACTCCGCTCGGAAATCGTTCCAGCTACGATTGACATTGTGGCAGCCCGTGAGGAAATGCGTGTGGGTGATCGCATGCTTCCCGAACCAGCGCAGCAGTTACAGAATTACGTGCCCCATGCTCCACAGCGCAAGGTTGACGCCCGCATCGTTTCGATTTACGGCAATGCTGTCGTCAACGCTGGACAAAACCAGGTCGTGGCCATCAATCGTGGCGTTCGCGACGGCATCGAAACAGGGCATGTCATGGCGATTTTGAAAGATGGAGCTCGCCTGACCGACAGGACCGACGAGTCGCTGGCTGAAATCAAACTGCCCGATGAACGAAACGGTTTGCTTATGGTTTTTCGTACCTTTGAGAAGCTTTCCTATGCGTTGGTGATGGAGACCAAGGACAGTGTGAAAGTGGGCGACCACCTGGTCAATCCACGTTAGGAACAACAGCAAAAGCGTCCAATGGAACGCGAAGAACTTGGCGGCTGGTTGCGCCTGACCCTGACGCCGGGCGTTGGCAATGCGACAGGGCGCAAATTGCTGACGGCATTTGGGTTGCCGGACAGTGTATTCGCGCAGTCGGCAGCGGCGCTGCGTCAAATCGTAAATATGACGCAAGCGGCGGCTCTTCAGACAAAGCCGGTTGAAATCGACGCGATGCTGAATCTCAGCTGGTCGTGGCTCCAGCAAACTGGCGATGGCAGCGCCCAACGTCGCATCGTTGTGTTGGGTGATACCGATTACCCAGAGTCGCTTTTGACCATCGACGACCCCCCATTGATGCTGTACTTTTTGGGTGCCGGGAAATTTGTCCCTCATGCTGCGCTGGCTGTCGTCGGCAGCCGCAACCCGACACCACAAGGGACTGACAATGCCAGGCAATTTTCCAAAGCATTTGGACTTGCCGGTTTGACTGTGGTGTCAGGACTGGCATTGGGTATTGACGGGGCCGCACACGAAGGGGCACTTGACGCCCTGGAACCGGGCTCCCAACGGCTCGCAACAATAGCCGTCGTCGGCACCGGACTGGATCGCGTATACCCCAGGAAACACCTTGAACTGGCCCACCGAATCACCCAGAACGGATTGCTCATTAGCGAGTATCCGCTGGGCACCCCGCCATTGACCGCGAATTTTCCAAAACGCAATCGCATCATTGCCGGGTTAGTTCAAGGCACGCTGGTCGTTGAGGCGGCACTGAAGTCAGGTTCACTCATCACGGCACGCCTCAGCGCCGAGCAAGGTAAGGAAGTATTTGCCATTCCTGGTTCGATTCACTCATCCCTGTCGCGCGGTTGTCACGCACTCATAAAACAGGGGGCCAAATTGGTCGAATCAGCCCAGGATGTGCTCGAAGAGTTAGTCATGGGAGAGCCCTCGTCTGCGATTGATCCCGCAACGCAATGGGACCGTGCAGCAAAGCACAACGATCAGTTTGATATAAATCGCGCGGTACTGGACATTCTCGGCTATGACCCGGTCGGACTGGATGCATTGCAGGCGCGAAGCAGCATGGACACGGCTCAATTGCAGGCGCAACTGATGGCGCTTGAGCTTGACGGTCTGGTTGCACGCCTGCCTGGTGGTCTATTCCAGCGCATGGCCAACCTCTAAGGCTGCGAACCGACCAATCTTCAGCCCAAGAGTCGCTCCGGATTCGCCTTCAATTTTGCCAGAGCATCGCGCGTGGCGCGCACTGTTAGCGCCTCCTCTTCCTGCGGCAACAACAAGCCGGCCTGTAAATAGGCAGCAAGACGCCCGGCTTGCACAAGATAACTGTGCCCGTCGGTCGAGGCGAACAAATTCAAATGTTTTCGGTCACTTCGCCATACGAACTGCACTAGAGCCACTTGTCCATTGTGATCGAGCGTAAACCATGAGCCCAACTGTAGTTCCTGGGCCCAAGCGAGCATGGCCGCTGTTGGTTTCGAACCGCCATCAGCCACCACATCAATATTGGATGCATCAAGCCCCAGCATCACTTCAATGCTCTGGGCATCAAGCGGCAAGTCGCCCATACCGTCGTCACTGACAAAGTCTTCCAGATTGGCGAATCGCTCGGCCATTGCCTGAATCTGCTCGGTCGGAATCGCCTGGGTCTTGGACATGAAAGCATCAGCCAGCGTATCGCTGACCGTTTTGATATGCACCTCCTGTTCGGAAGGTCCCACTCCCAATAAAGTCATTCCGGCGCGCAAATTTTGCAAAAGTCGTGGCAAATCCTGAATCACCCGAGCGCGATCGCTGCGGTTTGGCTTCGCACTTGCAGCCCAAACCAGATCGGTCGCCGATTTTTTCAAACCAAGGGTCTCGGCGTGCTGCGGACCTTTGCGCACCGCTGCCACCGCCAATACTTCAGCCCACACCTTGAACAAAAACTCGCGAATTTCCTCGCGCACAGGCATATTCTGCAGCATGTTGCGCATCTCGATTGTGTACTGGATCGTCAAAGTTTCCTTCTGTTCGACCTGTTGGGCAACGCTGACCACCTTTTGTGTTGATGCCTTACCGGCCAAAAATTGCGCCAGAAACTTCTGAAACTCGTCATATACGAGTTGATATACCCGTTTGCCAGTCTCTGGATACTGCTCAATCACTTGCACCACCCGCTTGATTTCCGTCTCCAGTGCGCTCCCGTTGATCCCACTGGCGTCAAACCCCATCACACAGGACCCCATACGGTCAATTAACAGGCGAGTAGGATGATCAAGGGTCGCAAAAAAATCCGGCTCCGCCAGCGCAACGCGCAGCACCGGCATTTGCAGACGTGCAAACCACACTCGAATACTGGGTGGAATCCGATCTTCCTGCAAAATCGCCTGAAACATCAACGCAACAATCTCGATCGTGGCCTTTTCATTTTTTGTCTCGGCCTTGCTCTTGAGAACTGCTGTTCTTTGACGCAAGTCATCGACCACCCTGGCAACGCCAGCCGGGCTGTAGTCCTGCCGGATCGTGGTGCCTTCTGCATCAAATGGTGCCGCCCTGGAGCGCACTGCGATAGCCGCCGCCAATGCGGGAGTGGGTGGCTGGAACACAGTCGCTTCAAAATTTGATCCGCCCGAACCGATCAGTAACCGCTTGAGTTGCCCCATCACACCCAACGCACGACTACGGGCCCGAGCCAATGGCGTCGTCGAAGTCATCATGCGGGTTTCTTCGGCTGCACTGCCGTAACCGGAACTTTGCCGTTCGGCCGGTTGCTGTCCTGGCGTCCAGGCTGCTGTCCTCGAGTGACTTGGCTGGAAACCAGTCGCTCCCGCAGTATCGTTTCCCCACCCCAGGCGTCCACCAAAAATGCCCCCAGACCGTCGGGGACCCTGACCACCGGGACCCGGCGCGCCTGACGCACCACCACTCTGTCCACCACCATCTGAACCATCCCTGCCATCGCTATCGAACCCGGTATCTCTACCGGATTCCCTCTCGACGGGGGGTTGGGTTGGCGACTGGGAACTCGATGGCGAACGCCGTGGTGACGCATGAGGTACACGCTTGACGCGATCTGACAACCCGATAGTCGGCAGGATGCCTTGTTTGATCAAAAATTCATTGCAATTTTGGTAAGCCCTTTTCAGCCGATCAGTCAGCACCTTGAGAGCGGTATCATTGACCAGCGGCCAGACGTCGCGCGGCAAGCCGACACCGGCCCAGCGTTCGATCATCAAAAGCAGCAAGACTTCAGGGCGAAGAATATCGTGACCATCGAGATCCTCCGCACCCTCAAGCTGCTTGATGCGCAGCTTGAGGTCATTGAGCTCGGAATTGACCTTCTCCATGACGCTCAATACCAGGCGGGACGCAACAATCTTGTTCTCTACCACTTCCGTTTCAACCAGCTCAAGGACTTCTTCGACAGGCTTCACTGGCGTGGCCACTGGCGCATGGAAGGCGGTTCGCCAGTCTTTCACCGTGCCGTCCACCCAGTGCTGGCGATGACTCTGATAATGCGTCCAGGCATCGCGGCGATTTTGCATATCACGCGATGACGCCGCCTCATTCATCAGTCCCGTCAGTCGCTCCTGAACCGCAGCGCCAAGCTCGACCATGGCGGCCGACGCCTCGCCCACGAAGCGTTCACGCGTTTCCCGAGCGAGCCGGGCACGTTGTGCAAAAGAGACTTGGGTCGACATACGGTAAATTCTAATCAGACTGCGGCGCCTGCGTTCGGATCATTGGGGTCTTCATCTTTGCGCGAGCCCCCCTTGATCAGGTCTTCACGCTGAATACCAAGCCACATGGCAATGGCAGCGGCGACAAAGACTGAAGAATAGATACCGAACAAAATCCCAATGGTAAGAGCCAGGGCAAAGTAGTGCAGCGTGGCACCGCCGAACAGCAGCATTGACATCACCATCAACTGCGTACAGCCGTGTGTAATGATGGTGCGGCTGATTGTGGAGGTAATCGAGCTATCAATAATCTGCATGGTGTTCATCTTGCGATAACGCCGGAAATTCTCGCGAATCCGGTCAAAAATCACAACTGACTCATTGACCGAGTAACCCAGCACTGCCAGCACCGCAGCTAGCACAGGAAGCGAAAATTCCCACTGAAAAAATGCGAAAAACCCCAAAATGATAATCACATCATGCAAATTCGCAATGATGGCTGCCACCGCAAATTTCCATTCAAATCGCATTGCCAAGTAAAGCATGATGCCAGCCACTACACAGGCCAGTGCCTTCAAGCCATCGGTGGCAAGTTCATCACCCACCTGCGGCCCCACGAACTCGGTGCGGCGCATCACTGCAGTCGGATCGACCGCCTTGAGGGCGACCATCACATGATCGCTTTGCTGTGCGGAACTGACGCCTTTTTGCACCGGCAGGCGAATCAATACGTCCCGTGCCGTGCCAAAGTTCTGCACTTGTACATCATTCAAACCCAGCTTGGTAACGGTGTTGCGAACCGCATTCAGATCGACAGGCTGGGCATAGCTGACTTCCATCAGTGTGCCACCAGTAAACTCCACCGAAAGATGCAGTGGGCGGGTAAACAGGAAAAACACAGCTGCCAAAAAGGTGACCAACGACACCAAATTGAAGATTAGCGCATGCCGCATAAACGGAATGTCGCGTTTGATTTTGAAAAATTCCATGCCTACTCTCCTTCAGGGCGCCAAACCGTACCAATCGACACGGTCTTAAGCTTGTTTTGACGTCCGTACCAGAGATTGACCAATCCTCTCGAGAAGAACACGCCGGAGAACATGCTGGTCAAAATTCCGAGGCAGTGAACCACAGCAAAGCCGCGTACCGGTCCGGAACCAAAGGCCAGCAATGCCAAACCCGCAATCAGCGTGGTTACGTTGGAGTCAAGTATGGTGGCCCATGCCCGATCGTATCCGGCGTGAATGGCAGCCTGCGCCGAGGCCCCATTTCGCAGCTCTTCGCGTACCCGTTCGTTAATCAGCACGTTGGCGTCAATTGCCATACCCAGCACCAGCGCCATGGCTGCCATGCCCGGCAGGGTCAGGGTCGCCTGCAGCATCGAGAGTACTGCCACCAAAAGCAACAAATTTACCGCCAGCGATACGCTCGAAAACACGCCAAACAGCACATAGTACAAACACATGAAGACCGCCACAGCAGCAAAGCCATAGGTCACGCTGTTAAATCCCTTGGCTATGTTTTCAGCACCCAGACTCGGACCAATGGTGGTTTCTTCGATGATTTCCATTGGCGCAGCCAACGAACCGGCACGCAGCAACAATGAGGTGTCATTGGCTTCCATGGTCGTCATGCGACCGGAAATTTGCACCCGACCCCCTCCAATCTCGGAACGAATCACCGGGGCTGTGACCACTTCGCCCTTGCCCTTTTCAAACAGAAGGATGGCCATGCGCTTGCCAATACTCTCGCGCGTCACGTCCCTGAAAATGCGGGCTCCCTTGGCATCCAGTGTCAGATTGACTACCGCCTCCTGCGTCTGACTGTCAAAACCCGGTTGCGCATCGGTCAGATTTTCACCAGTCAGAATGACCTGCTTCTTGACGATGACGCTCTGCCCGCTACGTTCCAGATAACGCTCCGAACCAAATGGGACGACAGCAGCCCCGCCCTCTGCCGCACGCGCTTCGCTGCTTTCATCTACCATGCGTACTTCCAGTGTGGCAGTTCGTCCCAAAATATCTTTTGCTTTGGCCGTGTCTTGCACACCCGGTAACTGCACCACTATGCGATCAAGACCCTGCTGCTGAATGACCGGTTCAGCGACGCCAAGCTCATTGATACGGTTATGCAATGTGGTGATGTTCTGTTTGAGGGCCTGATCCTGCACCCGTCTTGCCGCCTCGGCCTTGATAGATGCCGTCAACTTGATCTCTGCGCCGTCAGGTGCTTCAACTGATGTCAGATCGGTGAATTGATCCTGGATCACAGCCTTCGCAGCTGCCAGCGTCGGAGCGTCGCGAAAGCGCACTTCAATTGTTTGACCATTGCGACTAATGCCGCTATGACGCACATTTTTTTCCCGCAAGCTGGTACGAATGTCGCCTGCCAGAGATTCAGCCTTCTTGCTCAGCGCAGCCTGCATATCCACCTGTAACATGAAGTGCACACCACCCCGCAGGTCCAGCCCCAAATACATGGGAAAAGCACGCAGAGCAGTAAGCCAGGCCGGCGAGCGTGACAACAAATTAAGCGCCACCACATAACCTGCGTTGGCCGGATCCGGAACCAGCGCTTTTTGAATGGCATCCTTGGCTTTGAGTTGTATCTCGGTAGTACCAAAGCGCGCTTTCACGGAGCTGCTGTCCAGTGTCACCTGGTCAGCCACAATGCCTGCAGCCTTCAGCGTCTCTTCAACGCGCAATTTTGTGCTGGCGTCTACCTTGAAGGTTACTTTGGCAGTTGACACCTGCACTGCAGGAGCTTCACCGAAAAAATTGGGTAGTGTGTACAAAATCCCCACCACCAGCGCAATCACAATGATCGCGTACTTCCAAACGGGATAACGATTCATAGTCGCACTTCTTGTAGAGGTCCTTGAACTCGGGAGTTACTTGATACTTCCCTTGGGCAAGACCTGCACCACCGCGCTGCGCTGGATTTGCAGTTCAACACCGGTCGCCACTTCCAGCGTCAGATAGCTGTCGCCCAGCTTGGTGACCCTGCCCAGTACTCCACCGGCAGTTGCGATTTCGTCGCCCTTGGCAAGTGCCTCAATCATCGCGCGATGCTCCTTCTGCTTTTTCATCTGGGGACGGATCATGACAAAATAAAGCACAACAAACATCAACACCAGCGGCAGCATGCTCATCAGTGAAGACTGCATATCTCCGCCAGCAGCGGGGGCGGTTTGGGCAAAAGCAGAAGAAGTAAACACTAAACACTCCAGAAAAATAAATCAGGAAAACAAGACACAGCCCCATTTGTCGGCCATGGCTGTGCAAAAAACAGGCAACCTGTCATTGTATGCGGGGTCCAGCAGTTCCTGAAAAAGCGTCACGCCGATGACGGTACCGCTGGTTGACTGCGAAACCGCGCTAACTCACTTTCCCAAGTTTGTCGGGCAGCTTTGAGATTACGTTCCTTTACGTGTCCAAAACCCTTGATCTGATCAGGAATTCTGGCAATGCCAAGTGCTATTGCGTAACGCTCGGAAACTTGCCCGTCCCGGGCGCCTGTGCGCAACACGCCGATTATCTCTTCGATACACGCCCGGTACTCAGTGATCAGGGCGCGCTCCTGCCGCCGCTCCTCAGTCCTGCCAAAAATATCCAATGCCGTGCCTCGCAGGAACTTGAACCGCGACAGCACCCTGAAAACCACTGAGGTGGCGGGACCAAATTGTTGTTTTTGCAATTCACCCTTGCCATTGCGCTTGGCCAGCAAGGGTGGTGCCAAATGGTAATTGACTCTGAAATCTCCTTCGAAAATAGCATTTATCCTGGCCTGGAAGGCATCATCCCCGTGCAAGCGGGCCACCTCATACTCATCCTTGTATGCCATCAGCTTGAAAAGATAGCGGGCAACGGCTTCAGTAAGCTTAAAACCCCCAGCGGCAGACTCGTCAACGCCACGCACCTTGCTGACAAGTGCCTGGTACTCGTCTGCATAGGCCGCATTCTGGTAGTTGGTCAAAAATTCAATGCGCCGGGTGATCAATTCATCCAGCGAATTGCGTTTGACAAAAGTCATTGTCTGCCCCGGATTGAGCAGCAAGTCAAAGGCGACGGGGTCGTGCGCGGCACGCCGACCCCATTCAAACGCCGTCTTGTTTTGCTCTATGGCCACTGCGTTGAGTTCAACAGCACGCAACAGTGATGCCTTCCCCAGGGGAATCCAGCCCTTTTGCCAGGCGTACCCCAACATCATCGGGTTGGTGTAAATGCTATCACCCATCAAAATGGTTGCTGCAACATCCGCATTGAAAGCACCCACCGCCGCCAGCCCCACCGCCTTGACCACGCCACCGACGCATGCTTCCGAGGGATTGACCCAGTTGGCGTTGGTAACAAATGCCGCCGTCGGCGTGGCATGTGAATTGAGTGCCACACGAGTCCGTCCGGCCCGCATACGTAACACGGTTTCGCTGGCCGCCACCACAATGGGATCGCAACCAATGATGAGATCCGCTGCGGCCATACTCACGCGAGTAGTGCGAATGTCATCCTGCGACGACCCGATCAGGACATGACTCCAGGTTGCACCACCTTTTTGTGCCAGGCCCCCGGCATCTTGCGTCACGATGCCCTTACCCTCAAGATGCGCCGCCACGCCCAGCAGCTGACCGATAGTAATAACGCCGGTGCCGCCTACGCCCGCCACCACAATACCCCAAACATCACCGTCGTGTCCCTGGGTTGTTGGGACAGCAGGTTCAGGCAAGAGACCCAGGTCAAAAGGTGACGGACCCTTGCCCTTGGCCTTTTTTCTGAGCTGTCCCCCTTCTATGGTGACAAAGCTAGGGCAAAAGCCCTTGACGCAGGAATAGTCCTTGTTACATGTACTCTGGTTAATCTGGCGCTTGCGGCCAAATTCCGTCTCCAGAGGCTCCACACTCAGGCAATTGGACTGCACGCCACAATCGCCACAACCTTCACACACCAGTTCATTGATGAGCACTCGCTTGGCTGGATCTACCAGACTGCCGCGCTTCCTGCGGCGACGCTTCTCGGTGGCGCAGGTCTGATCATAAATAATAACGGAGGTGCCCTTGATTTCGCGGAAATCGCGCTGGATGCGGTCCAGCTCATCGCGATGCTGAACCACCACGCCTTCCACAAGTTTCACGCCTTGATACTTTTCCGGCTCGTCGGTCACCACAACAATTCTTGCAGCTCCTTCAGCCTGCATGCTTTGGGCAATCTGCGCCACCGAATGCCCCTCGGGTCGCTCACCCACCTGCTGCCCGCCCGTCATGGCGACCGCGTCGTTATAAAGAATTTTGTATGTAATGTTGACACCCGCCGCAATACTCTGGCGAATCGCCAGCAGTCCGCTGTGAAAGTAAGTGCCGTCGCCCAGATTGGCGAACACGTGCTTTTCATGGCTGAAGGGCTGCTGTCCAACCCATGGCACCCCCTCGCCACCCATCTGGGTAAAACCTACTGTGGCACGTCCCATCCAGACGCTCATGAAGTGACAGCCAATGCCAGCCATGGCGCGGGATCCTTCAGGTACCTTGGTCGATGTATTGTGCGGGCAACCCGAACAGAACCAGGGTTGTCGCTCCGCTTTGACTTCGACCACCTGCATGGCGCTTTCCTTGGCTTCAAGAATCGCCGACTGCGCATCAATGCGCGCACCGACCTCTGAACTCACCCCCAGTTTCTTTAGACGCTGCGCTATGGCACGGGCAATCAGAGCCGGCGACAGGTCAGCGTTGGAACGCAGCAAGGTATTAGCGGTCGGATTGGCCATTGACCATTCACCGCCGCAGAATTCGCCCTCTCCCTCACTGAACTTGCCCAGCACGTTGGGCCGGACATCGGCACGCCAGTTGTAGAGTTCTTCCTTCAGCTGGTACTCGATGACCTGACGCTTTTCTTCGACAACGAGGATTTCCTGCAATCCGGTGGCAAAATCGCGCGTAAGTTGAGCCTCCAGTGGCCACACCACGCCGACCTTGTGCAAACGGATGCCAACCCGCCGGCAACAATCATCGTCAAGACCCAGGTCCATCAGCGCCTGACGCGTATCATTGAACGCTTTGCCGCTGGCAATCAACCCGAGGCGGTCATTCTTGCCTTCAATCACGTTGTAGTTAAGCCGGTTGGCCCGGATATAGGCCAGCGCCGCATACCATTTGTAATGAAACAGGCGCGCTTCCTGCTCGAGCGGCTGCTCAGGCCAGCGAATGTGGAGTCCACCAGGCGGCATCTGGAAGTCCGTCGGGATCCTGATCCGCACCCGATCCGGATCAATCATGGCGGTGGCGCTGGATTCGACGATTTCCTGAATTGTCTTCATTCCCGCCCAGACACCGGAAAAACGACTCATGGCAAAGGCATGAATTCCCAGATCCAGAATTTCCTGCACAGTGGACGGAAAGAACACCGGTGTGCCACAAGCCTTGAAAATGTGATCACTCTGATGCGCAGCTGTCGAACTCTTGGAGACGTGGTCATCTCCTGCCACCGCGATCACGCCACCCCACGGGGTCGTACCGGCCATATTGGCATGCTTGAATACATCACCACAACGATCTACGCCAGGTCCCTTGCCGTACCAGATGCCGAACACGCCGTCAAACTTGTTGCTACCTGCCGGAGCGAATCCAAGTTGCTGAGTACCCCAAAGGGCTGTGGCAGCCAGTTCTTCGTTGACACCCGGCTGAAAGACAATGTTCTGCGCCTTGAGGTACTTTTCAGCCTTGACCAGAGCCTGGTCATAGCCGCCCAGCGGGGAGCCCCGGTAACCACTAATGAATCCGGCCGTATTTTTACCGACTTTTTGATCACGCAGGCGCTGCAGCATGGGCAGTTTTACCAGCGCCTGCACACCACTCATGAAAGCCCGTCCGTAGTCCAGTGAATACTTGTCCTCCAGCGTCACGGTTTCCAATGCCCGGCGGACCGGTTCAGACAGCGGTGCATTCATAATTTTACAAGCCTCCAGAATCTGATAATGGTAACGTGCGGCAGCTTACTTGGGCCAAAGTACCCACAGACGCAGCGGCTGCTTCAGCCTGCCTGCCAGTTCTGCGGCGGAATTGCTCCAGCCGGCAAAATAGTCGGCCCGCACCGCCCCCAGAATGGCACTCCCGGTATCCTGGGCCAGCACCAATTTTTGCAGGTGGGCCGTCGGACCGCTAGAGGAAAGCCACACTGGCGTGCCATAAGGAATGCTGCCTGGATCGACCGCAATGGACCGCCCCGGTGTCAGCGCCACACCTTGCGCGCCCCTCGGTCCGGCAGCCGCGTCCTGTTCTGACAAAGGCTCTTCGACGAAAAAGACGGTGCGCGGGTTGCTCCACAGCAGTTCATTGACTCGCCCCGGATTGCGCAGCGCCCAGCCCTTGATGGCAGGCCACGAGGCGTCACTCACCGCACCTTGATCAAGCAACCAGCGGCCCACGCTTTTATACGGTTGTTCATTTGACCCCGCGTAGGCCAGCCGGACCAGAATTGACGAGCCATCGGATTGCATTATTCGCACACGGCCAGAACCCTGAATCTGTAGCATCAGAGCGTCAATCGGGTCGGCAAGAAAAGCGATCTCCCGACCCTTAAGCAAGGCCTGCACCTGTGGCAGGGTATCTATTTCCTGGCGTGTGTACCACGGCTTACGCTGACCCAAACCCGGCGGCGGTCGGTAAAGCGGAACAGAAAACGCGGCGCTGGCGCTGCGTGAACCTTCCAGCACCGGTTCGAAATAGGCCGTCAACAATCCATCAAGACCACCCTCCAGCTCTTCCACCTGATAGGGCTGAAAGCGCTTCATCAGCCACGCACGCTGGTCCGCACCGTCGCCGATACTGAGGCTTCTTACCTCGCTGCAAAGTGCTGCGAACACCGGACCCGGTCGCTCACAGCTCTTTAACCACGCATTCCAGGCTTCATACAATGCGTCAGTCTCGAATCCGGGCAACTCGGACCAGCGCACTGCCGTCCAGCGACTTTTGCTTCGCAAAATAGCGTCAGGCAAGACAGCTCCTTTTTGCAGTGCCGGCGCAGTCCCAGGTGTGGCAGGCGAGAGGATCGCCGCCGGGGTACCATCAGGAATCTGCCGCACAGGTCCACTGCCACAAGCGCACAGCATCCCTACAATCAGGCCATTCGTTACGGTAAACAGGAGTCGGTTCATGAGTTTGCTCTTGCTTGAAGCGCTAGGAGCCTTGCTCCTGCTGCTGCTCATTGTCTGGTGGACCATGTTTTCGGGTCGAAAGAATGGTGAGTTGCGGCAACAAGGAGCTGACAACGACAAAGTCGCGTCGGAGGCATCAGGCCTGACCGTCACGCAGCAGATTGACCAGCTCAACCGCTGACTTGACTTCCATTTTGTCGAACACGCGTGCCCGGTGCACCTCGACAGTTCTGACACTGATATCCAGTCGATCAGCTATCACCTTATTGAGCAGACCGTCCATCACCAGGCGCATGACGTCACGCTCACGGTCTGTCAGTTCACCCTGGCGCGCGCGCACCAGTGCAACTCGCAGGCGGGACTGCAAAAACGCCTGCGACTGCGCCAGCGCCTGCTCGACACGATCCACCAGGGCATTGTCCGAGAATGGTTTTTCACAAAAATCGAAAGCTCCGCGTTTGACAGCGTCGACCGCCGTTGGCACGTCGGCGTGGCCAGTGAGAAATATCACTGGCATGGCCCGGTGAAGTTCGAGTTCAATCAACCAGTCGAAGAGCGCCAGACCACTGAGCCCGGGCATGCGAACATCGAGCAATACGCAACTGGGTCGAAGTGGCAGAGCGCCTCCTTCGAACTTGCGCTGAAACGCTTCGGCGCAGTCAAAAACCTCACTGGCCAAACGCCTCGATCGGAGCAACCAGGCCAGTGCTTCACGCACACTGGCGTCATCGTCGACGACAAAGGTAAGGGCATCAGTCACTGCTTGCATCCGCCAATGTTATGCCACGGCGCTGGCCGGCAGGGTAAACGTAAAAATAGTGCCTTTAGGTAAATTCGACTCAAACACCAGCGCCCCACCATGTTGTTCGACGACCGTTCGACAAAGGCTCAAGCCCAGACCCATGCCTTCCTTCTTGGTGGTAAAAAATGGTTTGAATAATTGCTGCTGCACGTCCGGCGCAATGCCACTGCCGATATCGGCTACCGAGAATTCGACCCACTTCTTTCGTTCACCGTGCTTGACCCGTCGAACCCGCAGCCACAAGACGCGCTCCAGAATGTCCGGCATGTCCATGGCCTGCATGGCATTGCGGGCCAGGTTGAGCAACACCTGTTCAACCATCGTGGGGTCACACAGCACTGGCGACAAATCGGCTTCGACCTCTGTCTGGACCCGCACAAGCAGTTTGTGCGCCAGCAGGTTGACCAGCGGCAAGATCGCCTCCACCAGTGCCTGTGGCGCTATCACTTCACGTACCGGGTCGCGGCGGCGCATAAAGTCGTGCACGCTCCTGATAACCTTTCCGGCCCGCTCCGCCTGTTCGGCAATGCGTTGCATTGCCATTGACAGATCGGATCCGAATGGGGTCGCCACGTGCCGTCCGTCCCGCAATAAGTTGATGGACCCGATAGCGTAACCTGAAATGGCAGCCAGGGGTTGATTGAGTTCATGACTCAACAACGACGCCATCTCGCCAACGGTCACCAGACGGGCCGTCGCCTGGAGCCGTTCCTGACTGGTTCGCGACAACTCTTCCACCCGTCGCTGTTCACTAATATCCAGAACGGCACTCATCGAGCCGCTGTGCACGCCCTGCGCATCAATCAGGGGCGCTTCAATAATCAGCACCGGAAATCGGGATCCACCCTTTCGCAAAAAGACTGACTCGAACCCCTCACGTGGCGGCACGTTGCCCGCCAGACGGATCAATTGAAGCTGCTGGTACTCATCGGCAAACTCCGGTGGCCAATAAGGCGCTGGCGTGCCGTGCCCCAACAACTCGTTTGCCGGTATTTCAACCATCTGGCAAAAGGCCGGGTTGACATAGGTGATATTGCCCTGAAGATCACGCGCAAGCATGCCAGTCACCAGTGAATCCTCCATCGCCTTCCGGAAAGCCAGCGCGTCGGCCAGGTCGTGCTCCGCCCGTAGTCGTCGACGCATGTCCTTGCCCAACAGGACCAATACCGAAACCAGTGCAATCGACATGGCTGCAACCAACGCTGTCAACACGTTCGGAAAAAGATCCGGTGCACTGCGCCAACTGTCCATCCGCAACACCAGCGTTGCACCCGGCAAATCCATCAACTGCTGGGCCGTAAAAACACGGCTCCCCCGGCGTTCTGCGCCGCGCAAGGCCAGACGGGTACCGTCACCCTCGGTGAACGCTATTTCGTGATTTCGCGTCGTCTGGCGCTGCACAAAGCCATCAAGCACTTCCTGTAGCGAATAGGTGGCAATCAGATAACCTGCAGACTTGCCAGCGCTGCCCAATGGCACGCAAAGTTCCATCACTTCGACACCCAACCCGTCGTTTAGCGGTACAAAATAGCTTCTCTCGTAGGCTGGGCCACTGAAGCGGCGCGCCGTGGCACAGACCAACACCACGTCGACTTGCCCGTTACCTCGCCCCATCCGGTCAAACACCGGCGTCCGAAATGGCGTGTCGACAAACGAGCGCAGCGCCATGGCGTTGTCACGCCACTCCAGGCGCAGCAGTTCGCGATGCTCGCGCAACAATGTTGCGGCATCAATTGCCCACGAATTTGGCGTTGGATCGTTGTACTGCAAGGCTTGCAGTCCCTGCACATTGCGCGCGAAAGTAGCCTGAATGTCACCCACAGCCTGGGCTGCGTCACGCTCAAGCCGGCCTTGCACCTGACTTGCCTCATAAACCCCGGCCAGCCAGACCAGCATCGCGAGCAACACGACGACCAGCATCACCAGCGCGCCCCAGAGCATGCGCCGTCGACGGGTCGCGGGGGAGTGTTCTCTGGCCCCTGAAATCTTCAATGCACGGCTTCCTTTGCGTCACTACTGGTGGCATCGGGTCTGACATTACCGCTCATTTTGCTGCGATCGACTTTGATGATTTTGGGATCAGCCCAACCGCCGTCAATGTGGAACTCCTGCGTGTTGGCTTCAATCAAGGGCCGGCGCAAAAACAATTGCGCCAGAAAAGTACCCACGCCGATCGCCGGATTGATGACCGATGCAAGCAATGAAGCCGTTCCGGCATTGATCTCCGGCACCACTACAACCTTGACGTCCTGTGTTTCCTTGGCTATGTCGGCTCGCCCCTCCATCAACACGACGGCATTGACCCCCTTCATTTGAAGATTGTTGGTTTTGGCTATGCCCTGCTCAATTCCAATATCCCCGCGCAGGAAATCAAAAGCAAAGCCGTCGCTGAAAACATCCCGAAAATCCAGTGTCAAACGCCGCGGCAGCGCCTGTAGACTAAGGACGCCCAGCAACTTCGCGATACCCGGATCAGCCTTCAAAAACTGACCCGTCTCCACGTTGACCGTGAACGCGCCAGCCATGGACGGGTAATCCAGGCTCAACGGTGAACCCATCCATGCCACTTGCCCCTCCAACTTTCCGTGCCCCTTTCGTACCACATCCTTCATGCCCAGACGTGACAGCAATTCACCCGCATCGGCAACGTCGAGTTTGAAATTCAGAACCGTGCGTCGCTGCGTCGTCGTACCCCGCGACGACGCCGTCTGCGCGTTCAGACTGGCCCAGTTACCCGTTGCAGTCATCACTGCTTCCGGCGCAATGATGTTGAACTTGTTCAGACGCCACTCACGCGCAGCACCCTCCAGCCCGGCGGTGCCGGCACCCCGGTTGACGGCCTCCACCTCCATGCGGCCCAGGCGTTTACCTCGAAGCTCAAAATCCTCAACAACAATATCCAGCGCTGGAATACTGGCCGGTTGTTCGTTGAGCAATGCTTCGACCTCGCTGGCAGCGCCCGACCCGATGGTCATCCTGACCAGCCTGGCGTAGACCCGCCCAGGCCCCGCGCCGGACGGTTGCCGGTATTCCAGATAACCGTTAAATTCACTGGCGTCCAGGTTGGCACGCCACAGAAGACCCTCGCGCGAGGCACCGACCACCACGTTATTGAGTTTGCGCCCGCCCATGGTTAGCTCGCGTGCCCGCACCGCCATGCTGGTTGGCAGGTAACTCATGGCGGCACCACTGGCCCCGACGCCGGTCAGGGAAGTGCCGGCGGCCTGCGATAAAACCGCGCCCCAGGCGTCGAAATCAAAAGCACCGAGGTTGATATTTGCCACAACAGCGTCTTCGGGCATCGGCGCCGACTCCTGCGGCGACAGGCCAACACCGATGCTGCCGCGCGTCACGCGAGGCTCGGATCCGGACAAGTCGCGCTCGAACACAATGGAGGCAACACGCCCGACATCGAGTGTCAACTGATCACGCAAGTGCACCTGACCACTGGCGATCGGCAACAGCGATTCGCGAACCAGTGCCGTCTCAAGTCGAAACGGCAAGGCAGCCTCTGCGCTCTTGTTGAACGGCGCGGGTAGGACTAGCCCAAGACCCTGCAGGTTGCTCGTTACCAGTAACTCCGGTTCACCGCGACGAAACCCCAGCACCGCCGTGTACGCTGCGCTACCGCTGGCATGCTGCGCCATCCGCGCCACAAAGCCAAGTTCCCTGGCTTGTCGCAAACCGTCGGCCGAGACAGTTCCGCTGGCGCGAATCGCCACCAACGGTGCCGTCCGCGCAACATTCCCGGCAGCGCCAGAAACGGCCACCGTACCCCCCTCCAGGCGCACGTCACCCCCCAGCATGCGCGCTTGCCCATTGGCAATGGAAAACCCGCCTTCTGAAAAACTTACCACGCCACGGGATCGCGTCAATCTGGGCGTATCAGGCGAAATCTGCACGTCGTTGCCGGCCAGCGCAACACTGCCCAACACCGTGGATTTCTCGATACTGGCAATCGGCAGGTTCAGTCTTAACTTGTATTCGGCGTTGCCACTGCCCGCCGCGCGGGCCAGCGCCTGCCCGGTCATTGCGCCAAGCGGCGAGCTGTTGACAATGCCCAGCCCCTCGGTCAAGGGACCGCGCAGCTCTGCATCAATCAACACTGTGGCGTGATTCAAATCGGGGATCACCGCCTGCAGCTTGCCAA
Organism: uncultured beta proteobacterium; assembly: GCA_963750815.1. Classification (GTDB taxonomy): domain Bacteria; phylum Pseudomonadota; class Gammaproteobacteria; order Burkholderiales; family Burkholderiaceae_C; genus Rhodoferax. Next base: position 1,080,283 of record CAVVRS010000002.1, on the reverse strand, counting down.
CCTGCAAGCCAGCAGTAGCGCCCATCCTTGCGTTGGCGCCTTTGACCTGCAACTGTGTACGGTCAATCACCAACTCGCCGTTGAGCTGCGTCAAAGCTGGCCAGGGCAGGCTGTCGGCTGTCTGCAAGCTGCGCGGCACGTAGACATAGTTTGCATTTTTTACGTCGGCAGAAATCCGGAATTCACCCAGCTTCGGGTCGGTAAAAGGCATATCGTGCAGATCACCCCTGACCTTGAACCTGACCGCGCTGGCACTGCCGGCCTGGATCGCCTCCCGCACGTATTCCCGCACCGGCCGGTGAATAATGGACGGAAGATAGCGGTGAACCCGTGTACCGTCGGCGTGGCTCAGGGTTGCCTGCAGATCCAGCAAGCCGGGAAACCTGGCCCGTCCACTGGATTTGAGTGGGTCGCTGGTTTCCCATTTGATTTGCGCCTCTCCCTGCGCATCGGCATTGCCGAACTTCATATTCGGCAACTGGAGAGCCAGGTGCTCGCCATTGATTTGCCAGCGGACATCGGTGGATAGCTGGGCCACCGGAATTACCGGGTCATCAAATATGCCTGGCAACACCAGCGCACCGCTGTTCAGGGTCACGCCGGCCTTGCCACCGGACTGGTTCAGTTCAAACTCTACATTGGCGCCCCGCACCCCAGGCCAATTTGAAGATGCCTCCAGCTGAAGTTGACTGACCAACCCCTTGATCTCATAGCTGCGCAACGCATCCAGCGGCCCGTGCCAGCTACCCTCGATACGATCGACCAGCCCTTTGGGTACGTACGCCAGCAAAGCGGAACGAACCGCAGGGTCAAGCGGCAGTCGGTTGGCAATTTGGGATAACGCGTTCAGGTCGAGCTTGTCGGCCTTGATCTCACCGCTGGCGGCCACCTGACCTTCAGAACCCAGGTAGCGAACATGGACATTGCCGCCTGGCCAGTGCAAGCCGTCATGAGTATCAAATTGAAGTGCCTGGGTTGAAAATTCAAAACCTGATGCAAGCGTCGTCGCACCCAGACGACCGCGCAGCGACTGCAACTCCAGCGCCTGCAAGCCGGCCCCGAGGGTGACACTTACTGATCCCAGGGCCGCGTCCGCCACTCCACCCACCACCAGGCCGCGGCTGATATCGACCCAGGCGGTCAGCGCCCCGTTGCCCTGGCGCAGGTCAACCCCGAGTTCCGCATAACGCCGCAATTCGGACAGGTCAACCCGTGTGAATGCCGCGTAAAACTGGCCTTTCCAGTCCGACCAGTCGCCGTTGCTGCGCGAAAGCAAAGGTTGTTGAAACATGCCTCTGACGCTGAATCGCTCGCCCCATAGCACCGGTGGCGTGGCATCAAGCCGCATATCGTGCTGGCGCGCCCGGTTGCGCACCACCAGATCAACCTGCTTGAGTTCAAGAGGAGGTGCGGCACGCATGTCATCGGTCCAGCGGATGGTGCCGTCGTGAATGACAAATTCAGTTTGCGAAAAAAACCAGTCTGCCCCTCCCCCTCCAGTAGTCGTGGTGCCGGAAAAGTCGAGACCCGCGACGATGATTTTTCCATCCACCCCACGCCGGATGTTGAGCTCGGGGCGGTCAATATAAAGTTGCTCAAAACCGAGAAACCACAGCGAGCGGGGCGACAGGGCAGCAAGGACGCGTGGCAGACGCAGGGCCTGGCGACCTTGCGTGTCCAGCAACTCGACATCGGTCAGCTCAAACGATGGAATCATGCCGTTCGAACTTGCCACGACCGCACCAATGTGCACCGGAACACCCAGAACCTGTGTTGCCCGGGCTTCCAGCATCGGACGAAACTCGCCGATTCGGGGCACAATCAACCAATGCAACGCGCCCCAGGTCGCCCCGCAGACAAACCAGGCCGCCAAGGTCAGCCACAGCAACCCGCGGGCCACGGTCGTCAGTATTTTTAGCAGGGCGGAAGGGGCTGGCGTCGCGTCAATCATTTAAAACCAGTAGACATGACAAGAATTATGACCCGCCCCGCTTTGTCAGCCTATTCACGCTTCGGCCAGCGCGTTCACCGGCGTTTTGAGGGTCAATTGCCATTGCTGCCCCCGGGTGTACCCGACCTGGCTTCGATGGCGCAGGCTTTTGAGCAAATTGGCGTGTTGGGCAGTGACACGGGCAGCGCATTGCGAACACTTCGGCAACTGGTGCTGGAGCGCCTGCTTCGCCTGGACTGTGACGAACAGATTGCGTTGCAGCAAGTCACCCAGGTGATGACGCTACTGGCCGAGTTTGCATTGGCCAAAGCCTGTACGGAAGTACAGAATGCGCTGGACCAAACCCATGGAATACCCCAAACAGCAAAGGCTGAACGCGCCCAGCTGTGGGTCGTTGGCATGGGCAAGCTAGGCGCACGCGAACTCAACGTTTCCAGCGACATTGACCTCATCTACATTTATGATCAGGACGGTGAAACCAGCGGCAATGCGCTGGGACGTGGCCTCATTTCAAACCAGGAATATTTTGCCAAGGCGGTGCGTGCCATCTACGCCCTGATCGGCGACACCACCGAGCACGGCTTTGTCTTTCGGGTCGACCTGGCATTGCGACCCAATGGCAATTCCGGCCCGCCTGCGGTATCCCTGGGTGCGCTTGAAGAGTATCTTCACGTGCAGGGTCGCGAATGGGAGCGCTTTGCCTGGCTCAAGAGCCGGGTCGTGGCGCGACTGGGCGGCGCTGACAACAGCTCGGCGCAAAGCCTTCGCAGCGTGGTGTTGCCGTTCGTTTTCCGGCGCTATCTTGACTACAACGTATTTGACTCCCTGCGCGTGCTGCACCGGCAAATTCGCGAACACGCCAGCAAGCGCAGCACCGGCCACCCGGAACGTGCCAACGACGTCAAACTCGGGCGCGGCGGCATCCGCGAAATTGAATTCATCGTGCAATTGCTGCAGGTGGTTCGAGGCGGGCAGTTTCCCGAACTCAGAACACGCCCGACCTTGAGTGCACTGACGCGTCTTGCCAATGCCGGTCTCATGCCGCAAGGCACCGCCGACGCGCTGGCCCAAGCCTATGAATTTTTGCGTCGGGTAGAGCACCGCATCCAGTATCTGGACGACCAGCAGACGCATGTCCTGCCGACACAAGACCCCGATCTGGACTGGATCGCCAGCACCCTGGGCTATGCAACGGCCTGCCAGATGCTGCACCAGCTCGACTGCCACCGCGAGCTGGTGGCACAGGAATTTGATGCCCTGCTGGGCGACGGCGTTGACAAGGAATGCAAAGGCTGTAGCGGCCCCAGGGCGGCCAGCGTCACACCCGGCTTTGACGAGCTGCTCGAGCAATTGCCCGAAAGTTTTCGTGCCCGTGTGGCCAGCTGGCGCGAGCATCCCCGGGTACTGGCCTTGCGTGAAGATTCGCGTACCCGCCTGTTGCGCCTGATTGCCCGCACCGCCCAGTGGGTGCGTGAAGGCAAAGTCACGGAGCTGGCGGCCGTGCGCATTGCCGACTGGATTGAACCGCTGCTGCGCCGTGAAAGCTACCTGGCCCTGCTGCTGGAACGCCCCAACGTTCACGAGCGGCTGCTGCGCTTGTTGGGGGCAGCGCGCTGGCCGGCGCGCTATCTGCTGTTGCACCCCGGTGTCATTGATGAACTGGCCAGCGTCGCCATGCTCGACGAGCGATTCAACGCTGCCGAATTTGAACATGAGCTCGATCACCGGCGTGCGTCACTGGCGGGCACCGGCGAAGACGATGATGAAGTCCTGCTCAACCTGCTGCGACGCGCCCATCACGCCGAGGTTTTTCGAACCCTGGCGCGCGATGTGGAAGGCCGGCTGACGGTCGAACAGGTGGCTGATGATCTCAGCTCACTGGCCGAGGCGGTACTGCGGGTTACCGCGCGCTGGTGCTGGAGCCGCCTGAAGAACCGGCATCGCGAGACAGCGTGTTTTGCGATCATTGCCTACGGCAAACTCGGTGGCAAGGAGCTGGGCTATGGCAGCGATCTGGACATCGTTTTTGTCTATGAAGACGACGATGAAAGGGCGTCCGAGGTGTATGCCAGCCTGGTTCGAAAACTGATTAACTGGCTGACCGTCAAGACCGGCGAGGGCGACCTGTATGAAATCGACACCGCCCTGCGTCCGAATGGCAACGCCGGCCTGTTGATCACCACTTTTGACGCTTACGCTGACTACCAGCAGCAGCGCGGCAGCAATGCCGCCTGGACCTGGGAACATCAGGCCATGACACGGGCCCGTTTTGTGCTCGGCGCTGACGCCCTGCGCCAGCGTTTTGATGCCATCCGCAAGACCGTCATTGCCGCGCCACGCGAGGCGCCGGCACTAAAAATGGAAATTGTCACCATGCGCAACCGTGTGCAGGCAGCGCACCCCGTCAAAAGCCAGCAGTTTGACGTCAAGCACAGCCCCGGCGGCATGATTGACGTGGAATTCGTCATCCAGTACTTGGTGCTCTCCAGCGCCGCGGCCCACCCCGAACTGCTCGACAACGCCGGCAATATTGCCCTGCTTGAGCGCGCCGAAATCATCGGGCTGCTGCCGCCGGGCATCGGCCACGCGGCGGCTGGCGCTTACCGTGAATTGCGGCGCGTGCAGCACCGGGCGAGACTCAACGAGGAGTCGACCCAGGTCAGCGTGACCGAGGTACAAACCCAGCGCGATGCGGTGCTGGCGCTCTGGAAATCCGTGTTCGACGGCGTCATTCCCTGATCCAGATCAAAAGGCTGGCGCAAAGAAGCCACGGTGCGACCAAGTCTTGAGGGTAAACACCAGATATGGTGTGTAGCATAATGTTACACACTACCTGTAGTGTTTGGAGGGGACAAAGAATGAGCTTAAAAAGCGACACCGTTTTCACGCATATCATCAAGCGTGACGGCGGCATCAAACCGTTTGACGCGACCAAAATCGCTTTCGCGCTGGAGCGCGCAGCCCAGGTCAGTGGCGAGTTTGACGCTGCCGAGGCGAAACGCCTGACCCACTACCTGGTGGTGCCAAAGATCAAGGTCCAGGGCCATGTCGCGCCGCATATTGAACAGATTCAGGATGCCGTTGAATCCGCCCTGTTTGACGCCGGTTACCCGAAAACGCTGCGCGCCTACATTGTTTACCGTGAGCAGCACAAAAAGTTGCGCAGCGACCGCAAGACACTGGTCGACGTCGAGTCCAGCATGAACGAGTACCTGCAGCAGCTCGACTGGCGCGTCAATGCCAACGCCAACCAGGGTTATTCACTGGGCGGGCTCATCCTCAACGTCTCGGGCAAGGTGATTGCCAACTACTGGCTCAACCATGTCTACCCGCCCGAGGTCGGCGCGGCGCACCGCAGCGCGGCGATTCACATTCATGACCTCGACATGCTGGCGGGCTATTGCGCTGGCTGGTCGCTGCGCACGCTGCTCAACGAAGGGCTGAACGGCGTTCCCGGCAAGGTCGAGTCGGGTCCGCCCAAACACCTGTCAAGTGCAGTCGGGCAGATCGTCAACTTTCTGGGCACGCTGCAAAACGAATGGGCCGGCGCGCAGGCCTTCAGCTCGTTTGACACCTACATGGCACCCTACATCCGCAAGGACCATCTGGACTACGACCACGTGCGCCAGTGCCTGCAGGAACTGATCTACAACCTCAACGTGCCGTCACGCTGGGGCACACAGACGCCTTTTACCAACCTGACATTCGACTGGATCTGCCCGGAAGACCTGCGCGAGCAGGTACCGGTGATCGGCGGCGAGGAAATGGCCTTCTCCTATGGCGAGCTACAGGCCGAGATGGACATGGTGAACCGCGCCTACATCGAGGTCATGATGGCCGGTGACGCCAAAGGCCGTGTCTTCACCTTTCCCATCCCCACCTACAACATCACGGAAGACTTCGACTGGTACAGCCCCAACGCCGAAGCCCTTTTCGAAATGACGGCGAAGTACGGCCTGCCCTACTTCCAGAACTTCATCAATTCGGAACTCAAGCCCAACATGATCCGCTCCATGTGCTGCCGCCTGCAGCTCGACCTGCGCGAGCTGCTCAAGCGCGGCAACGGCTTGTTTGGATCGGCCGAGCAGACCGGCTCGCTGGGCGTCGTCACCATCAACTGCGCGCGCCTGGGTTTTTTGCATCAGGGCGATGAGGCCGGCATGCTGGCGGCGCTTGACGACCTGCTGGAACTGGGCCGCGACAGTCTGGAGATCAAGCGCAAGGTGATCCAGCGCCACATGGACAACGGCCTGTTCCCCTATACCCGGCGCTACCTGGGCACGCTGCGCAACCACTTCTCCACGCTGGGTGTGAACGGCATCAACGAGATGATCCGCAACTTCACGCAGGACAAGTACGACATCAGCACCGACTGGGGTCACGCCTTCGCCCTGCGGCTGCTGGATCATGTACGCGGCCGAATGCTGGAGTTTCAGGATCAGACCGGCCACATGTACAACCTGGAAGCCACACCGGCCGAGGGCACCACCTACCGCTTTGCCAAGGAAGATGCCAAGCAATTCCAGGGCATCCTGCAGGCCGGCACCCCGGACATGCCTTATTACACCAACTCCAGTCAACTGCCGGTCGGCTTTACCGACGACCCGTTCGAAGCGCTCGAGCTGCAGGATGACCTGCAACGCAAGTACACCGGTGGCACCGTCCTGCACCTGTACATGACTGAGCCCCTGTCCAGCGCTGAGGCCTGTCGCCAGCTGGTCAAGCGCTCACTGTCGCGTTTTCGTCTGCCCTACATCACCGTGACGCCGACCTTTTCAATCTGCCCGAAACACGGCTACCTGGGCGGACGTCACGATTTTTGCCCCAAATGCGATATCGAAATTATCAAACGCAAGCAGCTCGAAGCTGCCTGAAAAAGCCTAAAAGGAGAAAACAAAATGACCGATCTGAGCGAACAAATGATGCTGGCCCGGCAAACCCTGGTGTTGCGTGACGACGAGCGCCAGCGCTGCGAGGTCTGGACCCGCGTCATGGGCTACCACCGCCCGATGTCATCCTTCAATACCGGCAAGAAGGGTGAGTTTCACGAGCGCACCTACTTTGACGCACACTGCACGACTGCCTGCGAAGCCGCTTAAAGTCGGCGGCGTTACGCCATTCAGCGCTACCGACTACCCCGGCAAACTCGCCAGCGTCGTCTTTGTCCAGGGTTGCCCGTGGCGCTGCTGCTATTGTCACAACCCGCATTTGCAAAGCCGCAGTGACGACCACACGACCAGCTGGAGCCAGGTTCTTGATCTCTTGAGGCGACGCGTCGGACTGGTCGATGCCGTGGTGTTCAGCGGCGGCGAGCCGACCATTGATGCCGCGCTGGAAGACGCCATGCACGACGTGCGCGCCCTGGGCTTTGGCATCGGCCTGCACACCGCGGGCACCTACCCCCGACGCCTGGCCGAAGTGCTGCCACTGGTGGATTGGGTCGGTATCGATTTCAAGGCGACGCCCGAAGGTTACGACCACGTCACCTGCGTTGCCGACAGCGCCAGCCACGCCCTGGCCAGCGCCCACGCCGTGCTGGCCAGTGGCGTGGCGCACGAGTTTCGCACCACCATCCATCCGGGCTTGCACTCGGTGGAAGATATTCTGTTGATGGCCCACACCTTGAGCGCCATGGGCGTGCGCAACTACGCTTTGCAGCGCTTTCGCGCGACGGGTTGTGCCGATCAATCCTTGCCGGCGGCGGCGGTCAGCTACCCCGACGCGTCCCTGGTGGCGCAGCTGAGCGCGCTGTTTGCGCAATTCACACTGCGCGACAGCGCGCCACACTGACCCGGGCCACCGGCTCTGACCGGCCCCGGGGCTCGGGTACGGGTGCCAGTCATCCGTTTGATTTCAATGTTTTAATCGAGCCCCTCAAGACCCCGGATGGCGCTGGGGTGATACGCAGAAACGACAACCATGAACCGACTGAAACCGAAACACATCGCTATTATTTTCATAGCTGTCTGCGCAATACTGGCGGCAGCTACAGCCTTGTTTTTATCAAAATCCGGGGTTTCAGGGGAAGCTGCGGCGAGCAGCGTGGCGCCGGCCCGGCCGGCGCTCACCGTCAGCACCACGCAGGCCCAACTGCGTGAACTGCCGCTCGGGCTCAGCGCCAACGGCAACATTGCCGCCTGGCAGGACGCCAGCGTCGCGGCCGAAAGCAACGGTTTGCGCCTGGCCGAGGTGTTGGCCAATGTCGGCGACGTGGTGCAGCGCGGCCAGTTGCTGGCCCGCTTTGCCGACGACAGCGTGCAGGCCGACCTGGCCCAGGCCCGCGCTGGCGTGGTCGAGGCCAGCGCCATGGCAGCAGAAGCCAGCGCCAACGCCGACCGCGTGCGCACCCTGGCCGGTACCGGCACCTTCAGCGGCCAGCAGATCAACCAGTACCTGACGGCCGAGCAGACGGCAAAAGCGCGCGTTGAATCGGCCCGGGCAGCACTGGCGGCGCAGGCCTTGCGCCTGAAAAACACCCAGGTGCTGGCACCCGACAGCGGCTTTGTTTCGGCGCGCAACGCCACCGTCGGCGCGGTACCGGGCAGCGGCACTGAACTGTTTCGCCTGATCCGCCAGGGGCGGCTGGAGTGGCGCGCTGAAGTGACCGCCAGCGAGCTCGGCCGGATTGGGGCCGGCACCCCGGTCACCGTAACCGCCGCCAATGGCGCCCAACTCCAGGGCCGCGTGCGCATGGTGGCGCCCACCGTCGACCCGCAAACCCGCTCCGGCCTGGTCTACGTTGACCTGCCTCCGATGCGGGCGACAGCGAGCGCTGCCGCGCCGGGCCGCCCCGGGCAAGGCGCGGCCCCTTCGGCGGGCAGCGCAGTACGCGAAGCGACAAGCGTGGGGGCCACCTTACCCGGCATGTTTGCCCGGGGCGAATTTGAGCTGGGTAGTTCCAGCGTATTGACGGTGCCGCAGCAGGCGGTGGTGGTGCGCGATGGGTTCAACTACGTGTTTCGTCTCAATGCGGACCAGCGCGTCAGCCAGATCAAGGTGCAAATCGGGAGGCGCAGCGCCGACCGGGTGGAAGTGCAGGCCGGCATCAGCGCCGAGGCGTTGCTGGTGGCGCGCGGAGCCGGTTTCCTGAACGATGGCGATCTGGTAAAAATAGTCCCGGATTTTGCATCAAACAAGGCTGCAGATGCCGTACAGCCTGCGCTAGCAGCTACAAAATAAGGAGCAGTCTTGAACTTCTCCTCGCTCTCCATCAAGCATCCGGTACCAGCCATCATGCTGTTTGCCCTGCTGTCGCTGGCCGGCATTCTGTCGTTTCGTGCCAACGTGGTGCAGGACTTTCCCGACATCGAGCTGCCCATCGTCATCGTCAGCGCCGCGCTGTCAGGCGCTGCGCCGGCGCAGCTCGAAACCGAAGTGGCGCGCAAGCTCGAAGACTCGGTCGCCACGTTGCAGGGTGTGAAGAACATCTACACCAAGGTGCTCGACGGCGACGTCCAGGTTACCGTCGAATTCATCCTGGAGAAACCCATCGCTGAAGCCGTCAACGACGTGCGTGACGCGGTGGCACGGGTGCGCGCCGACCTGCCCGCTGACGTGCGCGACCCCGCCGTCACCAAAGCTTCCACCGCCGGGCGTGTGGTGCTGACCTATACCGCGGCGACGCAGGCGCGCCCGGGCAGCGGTGCGCCCGATGACCAGGACCTGAGCTGGTTTGTCGACAACACGGTTGCCAAGCGCCTGCTCGGCGTGCCCGGCGTGGGAGCCGTCAAGCGCGTCGGCGGCGTCAACCGCGAAATCCGCGTCGAGCTGAGCGCCGACAAAATGGCGGCCCTGAACGTGACCGCCATTGACGTCTCGCGCCGCCTGAAGCTGGTGCAGCAGGAAGCGCCCGGTGGCCGTGGCGATGTGAGTGGCGCCGAGCAGTCGGTGCGTACGATTGGCACCGTCAAAACTGCCGCCGAGCTGGCCCGGCTCGACATCCCGATGGCCGATGGACGCCACATCCGGCTGGACCAGGTCGCGCAGGTGCAGGACACGGTGGCCGAGCCGCGCTCGGTGGCCACCGAAGATGGCCGCAGTGTGGTCGGCTTTGAAGTGTTTCGCACCAAAGGTGCCAGCGAAGTGGAGGTTGCCAACGGCGTGCGCAATGCCATTGCCGAACTGCAGCAGAGCCACCCGACACTGGCGCTGCAACTCGTCATTGACAACGCGCAGCCGGTGGCTGAAAACTTTACGGGCTCAATGGAGTTGCTGTACGAAGGCGCCTTGCTGGCGATTCTGGTGGTCTGGTGGTTCCTGCGCGACTGGCGCGCCACGCTGGTGTCGGCCGCAGCGCTGCCGCTGTCGGTCATTCCGACGTTTTTGGGCCTGAAGTATTTTGGCTACACGCTCAACACCGTCACGCTGCTGTCGCTGGCGCTGGTGGTGGGCGTGCTGGTGGACGACGCCATTGTCGAGATCGAGAACATCGAACGCCACCTGGCCATGGGCAAGTCGCCCTACCAGGCGGCCATGGAGGCGGCCGATGAAATTGGCATGGCCGTGATTGCCACCACGTTTGCGCTGGTGGCGGTATTTTTGCCAACCGCCTTCATGGGCGGCATACCGGGCCTGTTTTTCAAGCAGTTCGGCTGGACCGCGGTGCTGGCGATTCTGGCCTCGCTGCTGGTGGCGCGCCTGCTCACGCCAATGATGGCGGCCTATATCCTCAAGCCGCACACGGTATGCGCGCCGCGCCCTGAACTCAGCTCCGTTCGCCCGGAGCCCGCCGCAGGCCCGGACGGGCCGGTCATGGCGCGCTACATGCGCACCATGCGCTGGTGTCTGCGCCATCGCGCGCTCACCATGACCGCCGCAGCGCTGTTCTTCATCGGCTCCATCGCGCTGGTGCCGCTTTTGCCAACCGGTTTCGTGCCTTCGGCCAACCGCGGGCAGACGCAGATCAACATTGAATTACCCCCCGGCAGCACACTGGCCGAGACGCGCGCCGTGGCCGAGCAGGCGCGCCTGGCCAGCATGGGCGTGAAGGAGGTCAAGAGCGTGTTCAGCTCAATTGGCGGGGGCTCCAGCGGCGACGCCTTTGCCCCCGGCGCCTCGGCTGAAGCACGCCGCGCCGTGCTGACGCTGACCACCAGCCACCGCAATGACAGAACGTCGTCGATGGCCGACATCGAGTCCCAGCTGCGCCAGAAGCTGGGCGACATTGCCGGCGCGCGCTTTAGCGTCGGCCCGCTCGACACCGGCGTCAAGATGCAACTGGTTTTGAAAAGCGATGACGCGCTGGCGCTGCTGGCCACGGCGCAACAGGTGGAACGCGAATTGCGCACGTTGCAGGGCGTGGGCAACGTCAGCTCCAGCGCCTCGCTGGTGCGCCCCGAAATCATTGTGCGCCCGGACAGTGCCCGCGCCGCTGACCTCGGTGTCACCGCCGCCAGCATTGGCGAGACGGTGCGCGTGGCAACCGCCGGCGACTACGATACCGGCCTGTCCCGGCTCAACCTGACCGAGCGCCAGGTGCCGATTCGCGTCAAGCTGCCCGACGCCGTGCGCGCCGACCTGGCGGCACTGGCGCGCCTGACCGTGCCGGGCAAAGGCGCTGCGGTGATGCTGGGCAACGTCGCCAGCATCACCATGGAAAGTGGTCCGGCGCAGATTGACCGCCTGAACCGCAGCCGCAACGTGACGCTGGAAGTGGAGCTGGGCCGGCGCCAGCTGGGCGAGGTCAACACCGAGGCACGCGCCCTGCCGAGCCTGAAAAACCTGCCGCACGGCGTCAGCATTGCCGAGCTCGGCGACGCCCAGGAAATGCAGGCCTTGTTTGCCAGCTTTGGCATTGCCATGCTGATTGGTGTGCTGTGCATTTACGGCGTGCTGGTGCTTTTGTTTCACGACTTCATGCAGCCCGTGACGATTCTGGCGGCACTGCCGCTGAGCATGGGCGGCGCTTTTGTGGCGCTGCTTATCACCGGGCGCGCGCTGTCGATGCCGTCCATGATTGGCCTCATCATGCTGATGGGCATCGTCACCAAAAACTCGATTCTGCTGGTGGACTACGCCATTCTGGCGCGCCAGGGCCACCTCGGCCCGGACGGCCAGCCCACGGTGGCGCCGCTGTCGCGCTTTGACGCGCTGGTGGACGCCTGCCACAAACGCAGCCGCCCGATTTTGATGACCACTATCGCCATGGGCGCGGGCATGATGCCGCTGGCCCTGGGCTGGGGTGCTGACCCGAGCTTTCGCTCGCCGATGGCCATCGCCGTGATTGGCGGCCTGATTACCTCCACGCTGCTGAGCCTGCTGGTAGTGCCGGCCGTCTTTACCTACATTGACGATCTGGAACACCTGCTGCGGCGCGGTGCGGCGTGGCTCAGAGGTGTCGGCCGCTAGCAGCGGATCAGAAGTGGGCTTTTTATTGCTATAATTTTTATAGCTGCCTACGCATACCATACGGTGCTTACAGGCCTTTTTTAGCATTAAAACAGGGCTGTGGCGGCAATTTGGGGTGCCGATCAACCTCGCTGGCGCAACCAGCGCGCCCGCGCCACTCGCCGGCCGGTTTACCGGCTATAGTGTTTGCAGCGCCAGCCCTGGCTCGTCACTCCCACTTCTTCAGGAAAGCCTCACCATGCGCCACGTACTTTTTGTTCTTGCCCTCAGCACCACCCTCAGCGTGCCGGCCCATGCCCAAAGCGCTGCAGCCAACGTCGCCAAAGACGCCGCGCGCGGCTCTGGCACTGCCCGCCTGTCGATTGAAGCGCTGTGCGCCCAGCTCACGCCCGCTGAAGTTGCCGCCATCGTCGGCAGAAATTTTCAGCCCAAGGCCGACGCCGTGTACCAGGTCTGCAAGTACGCCGACAGCCAGGACAAACAGCGGGTTCGCTATTTCTCGCTGGGCAACAGCATCCTGAAGGAAGCGGCCTGGCGAAAATTTGTGGAGACCAGCGCCCGGGGCAAGGTCGTGGAGCGTGACGGCGTGCTGGTAAGCCATTTGCGCAACAACAAATTTGGCACCGACAGCGTCTGGTTCAAGGACCGCAAGGGCCACGCGCTGGAACTGCATGTCAATTCCGGCATCACCGAAGAGCAGGCCGTGGCGCTGACCAAGGCGGCGATGGAATGAACAGCGTTGCCCGTCGTCATGGGCGGGCGTCTTGACGGGGCAGAATGAGCGGCCGGCTAGCCGGGTCTTTAAACGTTTGCGATTGCTGTCCACAAGGAGACAATGAGAATGGCACACAGCGCCATCGACAAGTCACAACGCAAAGCCGCCAGGGTCGCGGGGTTTACTTTCCTTTCCGCGGTCGCGATCGTGGTCCTTGCGAACTATGGCATCAGCTTTCGCCTCAGCGTTCCGGGCAGCGCTGTGGATACCGCCCGCAACATCATGGCGCACGAAACATTGTTTCGTCTCAACATCGCCTGCAATCTGATCTACCTTGTGAATGTTGGGGTACTGCTCACAGCGCTCTATGTGATCCTCAAACCGGTGAATCGGAACCTCGCTTTGATTGCGACTTTCTGCCGGTTGGTGGTTGCTTTGATGTGGGGTGTTACCGCGCTCAATATGCTGGGCGCTCTGCGGCTCCTGGGTGACGCGGCTTACCTGCCCGTCTTCAAGGCCGATCAATTGCAGACCTTGGCCAGGCTGCAACTTTCCTCGAGCTATGACGCGTACTACGTTGGCCTGCCGTTCTGGGGATTGGCCTCCACGGTTTGCAGTTTCCTGTGGTTCCAGTCGAATTTGATCCCGAGAGCACTGGCTGCCTTCGGGGTGTTGTCGTCAGCGTGGTGTGTGATCTGTGCTTTCGCTTTCATCGTTTTCCCCCACTTCGACGAGACGGTTCACCCAGGCTGGTTCGACTCGCCTATGGTTATCTTCGAAATGGCATTGGGTTTTTGGCTTCTCGTCAAAGGCTTGAGGCAAACTCATGCGCCACACGATCCGCTCCGAGATTGAAAGCATCGTGCCGCTGGATGCGCTGGAGTCTGACCAGCGCAACGACGCACTGGCCTGGCTTGACTCCGGAGCGGGGATTTACCGTTTGGCCAAGCCGGCGACACCACCGAAGCACCTGGTCGCTTATTTCGCCGTGCTTCATGAGCAGACGATCCTTTTGGTTGACCACAGGAATGCACAGCTATGGCTACCCACGGGTGGACATGTCGAGCCGGATGAGCATCCGCGCGAGACGGTGACCCGCGAGCTGTTTGAGGAACTCGGTTTCCATGCCCCGCACGCCATTGGTCCGCCGTTGATGATTACGGCCTCAAGTACCGTGGGTCTGACGGCGGGTCATGTTGACGTATCGCTGTGGTACCTGGTCCATGCCGGGCCGGCGCCGGTGATTACTTTCGATGAAGACGAGTTCAACAGCGTGCGCTGGTTCGACTTCGCAGCGGTTCCTTTTGAACGCAGTGACCCCCATATGCGCCGATTCATCGAGAAACTGAAGGCTGCGGGATAGGCCGCAGACAAACCCATGCCGCACAACCCGAGCCGGATCGACATGACAGTGACCCTGACTGAAAGGGCCAGGGTCCGGCTTGACGGCGAGCGCGCGCCGGCAGCGTCAGATCAACCGGCACTCGCCGGGCTGCTGCTGGCAGCCTACCGCGGCAGCGTGGACGAGGAGGAGCAGACGCTGGCACAGGCGCTGGCGGAGATCGGCCGCACGTTCGAGGGCCACTATGGCGCGTTCATGCCGGACTGCTCGCGCCTCATTGAGCGCAACCAGGCGCTTGTCGCGGCCACGCTGGTCACGCGCTGGGGCGACAGGCCGCTCGTCGCCTTTTGCATGACGGCACCGGCCTTGCGGCGCCGGGGGCTGGCGCGCGCGAGCCTCATCAACACCATGCAAGACCTGCGCCAGGCTGGCGAGCCGCTGCTCAGCCTGGTGGTTACCGTGGCCAACCGGCCGGCTTGCGCGCTCTACCGGCAGCTGGGCTTTGTTGACGGACGCTGAGCGGTTACCCATAACTGCGCCTGCCGGGTAACGAACCGGGGGGACGCCCACCAGACCGGGTCGTTTCATAGAATGGGGTGAATTCAAGCAATCAACCCATGTTCAGCTTTTTCAAAAAGAAACCAACGGCGGACACTCCGAGCGCTGCCGGCAGCACGCCTGCGCTCCAGAGTCAGGCTGCCGCGCCCCTGACCGGTGCGGTGGCCAGCGCCAGCCCGGAGCGCCGCAACTGGCTGGCCAAACTCAAAAACGGCCTGCGCAAGACCGGCTCCAGCATTGCCACTGTCTTTACCGGCACCCGCATTGACGACGCGCTGTATGAAGACCTGGAGTCGGCCCTGCTGATGGCTGACGCCGGCGTCAAGGCGACGCAATTTCTGCTCGATGA
The DNA here is from genome assembly GCA_963750815.1 of uncultured beta proteobacterium. Taxonomy (GTDB): domain Bacteria; phylum Pseudomonadota; class Gammaproteobacteria; order Burkholderiales; family Burkholderiaceae_C; genus Rhodoferax. Next base: position 1,065,021 of record CAVVRS010000002.1, on the reverse strand, counting down.
CCTCAAGCGCCGCGTCAGGGAAAGCAAGACAACTGACCCGGCAGCCGTGAAGGAACTGCTGGTGGAGTCGCTGACCGGGCTGCTTTTGCCACTCGAAAAGCCGCTGGTGGTTGGGCAATACAAGCCCACGGTGATGATGGTGGCCGGCGTTAACGGGGCTGGCAAGACAACCTCGATTGGCAAGCTCACGCGCCATTTGTCAGACCGCGGTGCCAGTGTGCTGCTGGCGGCCGCCGACACGTTCCGGGCGGCCGCCCGGGAGCAGCTCAGCGTCTGGGCCGAGCGCGCCACGGTCGAGATCATCAGCCAGCAGGGCGGCGACCCGGCGGCGGTGAGTTTTGATGCGGTCAGCGCCGGCAAGGCGCGCGGCAAAGACGTGGTGCTGGTGGATACGGCGGGCCGCTTGCCCACCCAACTGCACCTGATGGAAGAGCTGCGCAAAATCAAACGCGTGGTACAAAAAGCCGAGGCCAGCGCGCCGCATGAAATTGTGCTGGTGATTGACGGCAACACCGGCCAGAACGCCTTGACCCAGGTGCAGGCTTTTGACGACGCGCTGCAGCTGACCGGTTTGATTGTGACCAAACTCGACGGCACGGCCAAGGGCGGCGTGCTGGCCGCCATTGCCCGCGAGCGGCCGGTTCCGGTGTACTTTATCGGCGTCGGCGAGAAGCTCGAAGACCTTGAAACTTTCAACGCGCGTGAGTTTGCGCAGGCACTTCTATCATGACCACTTTATTGCCCCGTATTGAAATTGAGAGCGCACCCCAGCCGACCGCCGCTGTGATCTGGCTGCACGGCCTGGGCGCGGACGGCAACGACTTTGCCGCCCTGGTACCGGAGCTCGACCTGAGCGCCTGCCCGCCGATCCGTTTTGTGTTTCCGCACGCGCCGAGCCTGCCTGTCACACTCAACGGCGGCTATGTGATGCCGGCCTGGTACGATATTTTTGGCCCTGATCTGGTGCGCCGTGAAGACGCGTCAGGCATTGAAAAGTCGCAACGCGCCATTGCAGCGCTGATTGATTTTGAAATTTCACGCGGCATTGCGGCGCACCGGATTGTGCTGGCGGGATTCTCGCAAGGCTGTGCCGTGGCACTGCACACCGGCTTGCGCTTTGCACAGCGACTGGCTGGCATTGTGGCGCTGTCGGGCTACCTGCCACTGGCCGACCGCTTTGCCGCCGCGCGCGCACCGGCCAACGCCGACACGCCCATCTTCATGGGACACGGCAGCATGGACCCGGTTGTGGTCCCGGCCCGGGGCGAAAGCTCGCGCGATGTGCTGACCCAGCTCGGCTACCCGGTGCAATGGCACAGCTATCCGATGCAGCACAGCGTGCATCCGCGCGAAATTGCCGATATATCGGTTTTTCTGGCGCAAGTGCTGGGCCAGGGCAGCGGCGCGGGCTGACGCCTGCCCCACCGTGCGCCATGCTTGACCGCAGCGCCAGCACCCTGATCAAGCCTCTTGTCGACCGGCTCGCCAGGGTCTTGCTGCGCACCGGCATCGGTGCCAGCCAGATCACGGTTGCCGGCTTTTTAATAGGTCTTTTTGCTGCATTTTTAATAGCTGACGGTGCTTACCTGACGGGGTCTGCAGCGCTATTTTCCTCCAGATTATGCGATGCGCTGGACGGTGCCGTGGCGCGCCTGACGCAGGCCACCGACCGCGGTGGGTTTCTTGATATTGCGCTGGATTTTCTGTTTTATGCCAGCATTCCGCTGGCGTTTGCGATCCATGACCCGGCCCGCAATGCCCTGCCGGCAGCCGTGCTGCTGGCGGCGTTTATGGGAACGAGCACCAGCTTTCTGGCCTTTGCGGCGGTAGCGGCCAGGCGCGGCATGACGAGCGTCGCCTACCCCGACAAGACCATTTACTTTCTGGGCGGTTTGACGGAAGCCACTGAAACGCTGGCGGTGTTTGCCGCCATGTGCTGGTGGCCCGACTATTTCATCGAACTGGCCTACGCGTTTGCCCTCCTGTGTGGCATCACCGTGGTCACCCGCCTCTGGTGGGGCTGGCGGGCCTTTCGATGAAGCAGAAAAAAATTGCCTTGCTGCTGGTGCTGGCGGCGCTGGTGGTACTGTATGTCGCCGGGGATCTGGGCCGTTTCCTGACGCTGGAGTCCGTCAAGCACAGCCAGGCGGTATTCGAGCGTCGGTATGCGCAACAACCGCTGCAAATCATGGCAATTTACTTTGCCCTCTATGTGGCGGTCACCGCGCTGTCGGTCCCCGGTGCGTTGATTTTGACTTTGGCCGGCGGCGCCATTTTTGGATTGGGCTGGGGAACGCTGATTATTTCGTTTGCCTCCAGCGTCGGGGCCACGCTGGCATTTTTAACGGCGCGGTTTATCTTGCGCGACAGCATTGAGGCGCGCTTTGGCCAGCGCCTGACCGAGTTCAACCGGGGCATCGAGACCGAGGGGGCGTTTTACCTGTTTACCCTGCGACTGGTGCCGCTGGTGCCGTTTTTTGTCATCAACCTGGCGATGGGTCTGACCCGGATGAAGGCCGCCACGTTTTACGCGGTCAGCCAGATGGGCATGCTGGCGGGAACGCTGGCGTACGTGAATGCCGGCACCCAACTGGCCCAACTGGACTCGTTGCACGGCTTGTTAAGTCCGGCGTTGCTCGCATCGTTTGTGTTGCTGGGCCTCTTTCCGCTGCTGGCGCGCAAAGTCACGGCGCTGCTCAAGCGCCGCCAGGTGTATGCGCGCTGGCAACACCTCAAACCCAAAACATTTGACCGCAATCTGATCGTCATTGGCGGCGGTGCCGCTGGCCTGGTGTCGGCCTATATTGCCGCCACCGTCAAAGCCAAAGTGACGCTGGTTGAAGCCGACAAAATGGGCGGCGACTGTCTGAACTATGGCTGCGTGCCGAGCAAGGCGCTGATCAGGAGCGCAACGCTGGCGCACCAGATGCAGCATGGCGCGGCCTACGGCCTGTCGGACAGCGTGCCCTCGTTCAGCTTCAGGGCTGTGATGCAGCGTGTTCGCGCGGTCATTGCCGCCATTGAGCCCCACGACAGCGTGGCACGCTACACCGCACTGGGCGTGGAGGTGCTGCCAGGTTACGCCAAAATTGTCAACCCGTGGACGGTGGAAATCACACTGAACCCTCTGGGTACCGAAGTGCCGGGCGCACCGTCTGTACAACTCTTGACGACGCGCAGCATCGTGATTGCCGCCGGTGCCCGGCCCCTCGTGCCGCCCCTGACCGGGCTGGAGGATGTCGGCTACCTCACCAGCGACACCCTGTGGGACGCCTTTGCGCAACTCGATGCGGTACCGAAACGTCTGCTGGTGCTGGGTGGCGGGCCTGTCGGGTGCGAGCTGGCGCAAAGCTTTCAGCGCCTGGGCGCGCAGGTCACCCAAATTGAGATGGCGCCGCGCCTGCTGATGCGCGAGGACGAAGACGTGTCGGCGCTAGCGCGGCAGTCACTGCAAGATGATGGCGTGCGCGTACTCACCCGACACACGGCACTGCGCTGCGAAAAAACCGGAGACGCCAAAGCCATCATCGTGACGCATGAGGGCCAGGAGATTCGCATCGAGTTTGATGCCTTGCTGTGTGCCGCAGGCCGGGTCGCCCGGCTATCGGGCTATGGGCTGGAAGATCTGGGCATGGAAACCGGGCCTACCGTGCCCACCAACGCCTGGCTGGAAACCATCTACCCCAATATCTTTGCCGCCGGTGACGTGGCCGGGCCTTACCAGTTGACTCATGTTGCAGCGCACCAGGCCTGGTATGCGGTGGTGAATGCGCTGTTTGGCAGCGTCAAAAAATTCAGGACCGATTACTCGGTCATCCCGCGGTGCACTTTCATCGACCCGGAGGTGGCACGCGTCGGCCTGAATGAACAGGAGGCCAGCGAGCAGGGCATTCCCTTTGAGTGCACGCGCTTCTCGCTGGCCGATCTGGACCGCGCCATCGCCGACAGCCAGACGCAGGGCTTTGTGAAGGTGTTGACAGTGCCCGGCAAAGATAAAATTCTGGGCGTCACCATCGTCGGCAACCATGCTGGCGATTTGCTGGCGGAGTATGTGCTGGCCATGAAACATGGCCTGGGTCTGACCAAAATTCTGCGTACCATTCACAGCTACCCGACCCTGGCTGAGGCCAACAAATACGCGGCCGGCGAGTGGAAGCGCGGGCACCCTTCCACCGCCCTGTTGCAGTGGGTTGGTCGCTACCATGATTGGCGCCGAGGCTGACCGATGACCGCAAAAAACCTGATACTTCTTGGCGCTGGCCACGCCCACGTTCACGTCCTCTCGACGCTGGCCGCGAAACCCATGGCAGGTGTCCAGGTGACCTTGATTGCACCGTATCCACGTCAACTTTATTCAGGAATGGTGCCGGGTTTTGTCGCCGGGCATTACGCGCTGGAGGACTGCGTGATCCCGCTGGAGCCATTGCTGAAAAATACCGATGTCCGCTGGCTGCCACAGAACGCCACGGCACTTGATGCACAGGCCCAGACCGTTACCCTCGACGATGGCAACCAACTCGATTATGAGTGGCTATCAGTCAACACTGGCCCGGTGCAGGACCGCCAGCAGATTGAAGCAGTGCTTCCTGGTGCCCGTGAACACGGGCTTTTTGTGCGACCTATTGAATCATTTGGCGCGCTGTGGCCGCGTGTCACCGAATTGGCGGCAGCGCGGGCACTGCGCGTGGCGGTGATCGGTGGTGGCGCCGCCGGAATCGAGCTGGCCATGGCCATCGGGTATCGCTTGCCGGGCTCGTCGGTCACTCTCATCGCGGGCGGCGCCAGCCTGGCAGCGAACTATCCGCCGGTGGTTCAACAGCGCGTTCGCCAGGTTTTGTTGCAACGCAAAATCACTGTATTGCCCGACACGGCGCTGCGCCTGGGGGCGAATGAAATCTGGTTGGGTAGCGGGGCACGGCTGGCCTGCGACGTGCCGCTCATTGCCACCGGTGCGCAAGCGCCGGCCTGGCTCGGTGACAGTGGTTTGGCACTTGATGACTACGGATTCATTGCGGTGGATGCTTTTCAGCGCTCTACCAGTCATAGCCATGTGTTCGCAGCCGGTGATGTCAGCACGCGGGTCGACAAGCCGCTGGCGCGCAGCGGCGTCTACGCTGTGCGGGCCGGACCGGCGCTGGACAAGAACCTGCGGGCAGTGCTGGCCGGCGGCGCGCCCAGCGCCCACCTGCCACCCGCCAGCAGCCTGAATTTACTGTCTTGCGGGAATCGCTTTGCGATCGCCAGCTGGGGTCAATACGCGGCCTGGGGGCATTCGGTCTGGTGGCTTAAAAACTGGATCGACCGGTCGTTTATCCGGCGTTATCGCCGTCGTTGAGGTCAGGTCGCCTCTGGCTGGCAGTCAGCGCAGCAGCAGCTTGGCGCTTGCGGTGCCTGCCGTAATTTCCCCGATTCTGGCGGCTCCCTCAAAACCATGGCGCCGGAAAACTTCAAGCACGGCGTCAACCGCCTCTGGCGCGCACGACACAAGCAGGCCACCACTGGTTTGCGGATCACAGAGCAGCGCTTGATCGACCGGCGCAAAGTCGGCCGGCAAGGCGATGTCATGGCCGTAGCCAGACCAGTTGCGGGCCGAGGCGCCAGTCACCATGCCTTGCAAAGCCAGCTCGCGCACACCGGTCAGCAGCGGCACGCTGGCCCAGTCGATTTCAACCGTGCACTGGGCACCGCGCGCAATTTCCAGCGTGTGACCCGCCAGGCCAAATCCGGTCACGTCGGTCAGGGCGTGTACGCCATGCAAGGCGGCCAGTTCGGTGCCTGGCGTGTTCAGTTGGGTCGTGACAGCGATCATCCGGGCGTAGCCGGCGGCATCGAGTTTTTCCTTTTTGAGAGCCGCCGACAGAATACCCACCCCCAGTGGCTTGCCCAGAATCAGCTGGTCTCCGGGCCGGGCATCGGCATTGCGCTTGATGCGACTGGGGTGCACCAGCCCGAGGGCCACCAGACCGTAAATCGGCTCGACCGAGTCGATCGTGTGGCCGCCAGCAATCGGGATACCCGCAGCGCGGCAAACGCTGGCACCGCCTTCGAGAATTTTGGCGATGGTGTCGGTGGAGAGGACGTTGATCGGCATGCCGACCAGCGCCAGCGCCAAAATCGGCTTGCCACCCATGGCGTAGACGTCCGAGATGGCGTTGGTGGCGGCGATCCGGCCAAAGTCAAACGGATCGTCAACGATCGGCATGAAGAAATCGGTGGTGGCAATCAGGGCCTGCTCGTCATTGAGCTGGTAGACGGCGGCGTCGTCCGAGGTCTCAATACCCACCAGCAGTTCCCTGGGCATCGGCATGGCAGTGGTGCCCTTGAGTATTTCAGCCAGCACGCCGGGCGCAATCTTGCAGCCGCAGCCGCCGCCGTGCGACAAGCTGGTCAGGCGGGGCTGGCCGGCGGCGTTGACCACCAGGGCCGGGGCGGGTGAAGTGCTGGTCATTTGATTTCCTGTAAAACGAACCACCATTATCCGGGCTAGCCATCGGCCGGGCGGTTTCCAGCCTGCCAACCGCACCGCCCACCCTCCGGGAAGCACACCTATCAAGGTCATTGAACTTATGAATTGGCACTCGCTCCAATAGAGTGCTAATATATTGCTTATGTCAAAAAGGAGTTCTGGCGTGGCTATACAAACTGGAGTTTCGAGTTCAGCGCTCACGATTGCCAACCCCTGGTCAATGGTGCCGCCGCTGGGCAATCTGGATGCCTACATTTCAGCGGCCAATCGCCTGCCGATGCTCACACTGGAGCAGGAGCAGGAGTTTTCGCGCAAATTCAGAACTGGCAACGATCTGGATGCGGCCGGTAAGTTAGTGCTCTCTCACCTGCGGTTGGTGGTATCGATTTCGCGCCAGTATCTGGGCTATGGTTTGCCGCACGGCGACCTGATTCAGGAAGGCAATGTCGGACTGATGAAGGCTGTCAAGCGCTTCGACCCGGATCAGGGCGTGCGGTTGGTGAGCTATGCCATGCATTGGATCAAGGCCGAGATTCACGAATACATCCTGAAGAATTGGCGCATGGTGAAGGTCGCCACCACCAAAGCCCAGCGCAAGCTGTTCTTCAACCTGCGCTCCATGAAGCAGCGCTACAAGTCGGACGACGCGGCGGCTGATACCGGAACGCACCGCGAGACTTTGAACGATGAGCAAATTGACGCGATGGCGACCGAACTCAGGGTCAAACGGGAAGAAGTCATCGAGATGGAAACCCGGCTCTCTGGCGGCGACGTGCTGCTTGACCCCAGCCCGTCGGACGACGGTGATGACGCGTTTGGTCCGATTGCCTACCTGACCGATAGCCGGCATGAGCCGACGGCCATGATTGAGGCCCATCAACGCGACGTGCTAGCCAGCGATGGCATTGCGACGGCACTGGAAGCGCTTGACGGGCGCAGCCGGCGCATTGTGGAAGAGCGCTGGCTCAAGGTGAACGACGACAATTCAGGCGGCATGACACTGCATGAACTGGCGGCAGAGTATGGTGTCAGTGCCGAGCGCATTCGCCAGATCGAAGTTGCAGCGATGAAGAAGATGAAGAAAACACTGGCCGAGTACGCCTGATCAGACCACCCGTGCGCTTCGGCGACAATGGCGCATTTTTCGTCAGACTGATTTCAAAAATGACACACCAGAAACTCCGACGCGCTGCTATTTTAATAGCCGTTACCGCACTGTCCACTTGGGCTGTAGCCCAGAAGGCGCCGTCAGCGGCAGCATCCTGGCCGAGCCGGACAGTGCGCATCATCGTCGGCTTTCCGGCCGGCTCCTCGCCCGACCTGACTGCTCGCACGTTGAGCGAGCCGCTTTCCAGAGCGCTTGGCCAGCCGGTGATTGTGGAAAACAAGGTGGGTGCCGGCGGAAATATCGCTGCCGACTATGTGGCCAAGGCGACCGACAACCACACCATTGGCCTGATGATCAATGGCAACATGACAATTGCCAAATTGCTCAACCCCAAGCTTAACTACGATCCCCTGAAAGACCTGACGCCCATCAGCCTGATTGGCGTCTCACCGCTGGTGCTGACGGCGCCGGTGGGTTCACCGGGCGCCAACGCGCAGGAGTTTTTTCTGGCGGCACGCAATGCCGGCGACAAATGGAGCTACGGGACGCCAGGTGTTGGTACGGTGGGTCATATCGGGATGGAATGGCTCAAGAGCAAGACCAACATCAACCCGGTACACATACCGTACCCCGGCTACCCGCAGGTAGCCAACGCCATGCTTGGCGGACAGTTGCAACTGTCCATGCTGCCACCGGCACTGGCCATGGCCCAGATCAAAGCCGGCAAGTTGCGCGCTATCGGCGTGACTTCCAGCGGACGCAGTACCCTGGTGCCTGAACTGCCCAGCATGACGGAGGCCGGCGTGCAGGGCTTCAGTCTTGAGATCTGGAATGCCATTGCGGCGCCGAACTCGTTACCCAAACCGGTGGTGGCCAGACTGTCTGCACTTTTCAGTGACATTGCGCGTTCTCCGGAGATGCGCCAGAAACTGTTTGGTCAGGGTTGGCAGGTCGTGGGCACCTCGGCTGAGGGTCTGGCCAACCGGATCAAGGCAGACACCTCCTTGCTCGGAGGTGTCATTACCATGCGTGGTATTAAAGCGGAATAGAGAGCGGATCGGGTTGCAAGGCGGCACAGTACTGGCGCACCAGACCTATCAGTTCTTCTTCGGAGTACGGTTTACCCAGATAGTGGTCAATCCCCAATTCACGCGCATGCTCACGGTGCTTCTCGGCGATGCGCGAGGTGATCATGATGATCGGGATATCACGTAATTTTGCGTCGCCCCGGATGTTTCGGGCCAAATCGAAACCGTCCATGCGCGGCATTTCAATGTCTGACAGCACGACTGCGGGCTTTTCCTCCTGCAAGCGCTCCAGCGCCTGCAAGCCATCCGCCGCCAGTGCCACCCGGAACCCCTCCCGCTTCAACAGTCGCTGGGTAACACGGCGAACCGTGATCGAGTCATCCACCACCAGCACCAGAGGCACCTGACTCACGGCCGCCATCAGCGATGGATTGGTAGCGCCACCGGTGGCTGCCGATGCGGCGCTAGCCTGGTCAGCAATGAACGTGCGTTGCCGGGCCTGCTCGCCGTGAACCGTGGCCAGTGCGACCGGGTTGTAGATCAGGACCACCGCACCGGAAGCCAGCACCGACATGCCAACCATGCCGGCAAGACGGGACAATTGTGGTCCCAGGTTCTTGACAACTACTTCCTGATTGCCCAGCACTTCGTCCACATGCGTGGCAAGCCGTTGACCGGCGCTGCGGAAAATTGCGACAGCAAGGGTTTTGGTTCTGCTCTCGCTACTGCGGACAGAAGCCTGCAACAAGGCGCCAGCCCAGAAAAATGGAACTTTTTCACCGCCAAATTCAAACACATTGTCCTGGTAGGCACGCTCCAGATCGGCCACCGGAACCCGGCGTACCATCTCCACCAGATTGGCCGGTACGCCGACCACCACGTCGCCCATGCGAAGCATGACCACTTGCGTCACAGCAGTGGTTAGCGGCAGCACCAATTTGAACCTGGTTCCCTGCCCACGCTCGGTTGAAGTTTCAATGCGTCCGCCTAGGGCATCGACCTCGGAACGCACGACATCCAGACCAATGCCGCGGCCAGAAAGTTCAGTCACCTCGGATGCGGTTGACAAGCCCGAGTTGAATATCAGATTGGCGACCTCCGAATCGGACATGGCCTCTCCAGCAACGAGACCCTTGGCGCGCGCCCTGCTGCGGATCATGTCCAGGTCCAGGCCAGCCCCATCATCGCTGATCTCGATTGTCACATCGTTACTTTGTTGGTGCAGATGGATGTTGATCACGCCGGTGGCCGGTTTGCCAGCAGCGACGCGTACGCCAGGGTCCTCAATGCCATGGGCCACGGCATTGCGCAGCAAGTGCTCCAGCGCGTGGGCCATGCGATCCAGCACCCCTCGGTCCATATCCAGCGAACCGCCGTGGATGTCGAGTTTGACCTGCTTGTTGGCGTCCTTTGAAGCTTGCCGGACAGCGCCATACAAGCGCTCCGAAATCACCTCGAACTCCATCATCCGGGTACGTAACAAGTCGCGCTGCAACTCACGCGCCTGGCGCGCCTGGGCGATCAGGTCGTCCTCGGTACCCTCCACCGTACGCTGCAGATTGCTTTGAACGGTGGCGACGTCATGCACCGATTCAGCCATCATTCGAGTCAGTTCCTGAACCCGCGTAAAGCGGTCGAATTCAAGCGGGTCAAAGCCTTGCGCCGAGTCCTTTGCCTGCGCCAGGCGCGACTGCATTTGTGACTCCGATTGCAATTCAATATCTCGCAACTGGTTTCTCAAGCGATCCAGATTACCGGTCAGTTCCCCCAGGGACAGTCGAAGCTGACCTAAACGGGCCTCCAGCCTTGAGCGCGTGATCAGAACCTCGCCAGCCTGATTGACCATGCGGTCAAGCAACTGGGACCGTACGCGCACGGTCTGGTTCGGTACGTGGCGAACCGGCGTCAGCGGCACGAACGCCGGCGCAGGCGTTGTCGCTAAAGTCATCGCAGGCATTGCGGGCATCTCGACGCTGGAAGACAACTCGGCCTCCGAAGATACCGCGCTGGCGATTGTCTGAGGTGCTTCTGGCAGGCTCAGCGCCTGCTCGGGCGTATTGCGAAGCTTGGCAAAATTGGCCTGTATTCTGTCGAACAGGGTCAGCAACGATTCCAGCCGGGGTGTCTCAAAAATTTCAACACCCATTTGCTCGATGTCTGACTCCAGACGATGAGACATCTCTCCCAATTGCATGGCGCCAGCCAGTCGCGCACTGCCCTTGAGGGTATGCAGAACACGCAGCACTTCATGACGGGCACCAAGATTGTCCGGTCGTGCCGTCCATTGCCTCAGGGCGCCGCCGAGTTGCGGCAAAAGCTCAAGGGCTTCCTCTTCAAATATGGGAAACAGGTCGACATCCAGTTCATCTCGCTCATCGAGATCATCCTGATCATGATCATGATCATGATCAATCAGCTTAGATGCTTCATGGACACCTATGTTGCTGTCATATCCGGAGACCACTGGAGTCGGCGGTTCCGTCGGCTGTTCGATGTACAGCTGATCCTGGACAACCGCCGCACCTGCGGGAAATTCAATTTCGAGAATCGCCTTGAGTTGCGCGAGGATGCGTTGGTCGGGCCCCTTGAGAAATCCGGCAGCAAACTGATGCAGCAGGCGGCGAATATCTTCTGCCGCCTCTATAAATACCTGAACATGCTCCGGAACACCTCCCGCGTGAAGCTGAACGTGCCGCAAAGCCTGTTCCAACGCGCGGGCAATGCTGGACAAGGCGACAAAGCCCACGGTGGCCGAACTTCCAGACAGTGAATGGGCCAACCCAACCGTGCTGTCAAGCACGGGTCGTTGCAACTCCAGAGACCACTCACTGAGTTCCGTCAGTAAACGGCGAGACCATTCGTCGGCCTCGTTCAGGTAAACGTTATACAGTGGAATACCGATTCGCAAGGTTCCGATCACCTTGACCTGTTCTTCCAGATCCGGCGCCAGGTTGACTGGCTCTGGCTCTGGCTCTGGCTCTGGCTCTGGCTCTGGCTCTGGCTCTGGTGCAGGTTCTGGTGCAGGTTCTGGTGCAGGTTCTGGTGCAGGTTCTGGTGCAGGCGGGAGTTCGGATGGCACGTCAACGACGGCGTTGGGTACCAACCCGGGTTCGGACACAGGCTCCTCGACCTCATCAGCCTGGGGAACATCCGATAGTGCAGGCGTCATGTCGGTAACATCGCCTAAATCAAAGATGTCCAGATCCAGCGACAACATCTCAGCTGCTTTTGCCGGTGGCACAAGCGTTGGCACTTCGGTTGGCCCGGTTCCGTCAGCAACGGACCTTGGTAACACCAACTCATCGAAATCAAATATCTGGGTGGAAGGATATTGTTCTTCCAGTTCTGCCGCAACCTTGTCTGCGTCGCCGGGAAATACCAGCTCAACGAGCTGATCGTGAATGCGCAGACTATCTGCGGCCTCGCGAAACGGCTGCGCAGTCCACAGCGCGTCATTACCGGCCGAGACATCCTCCACCCACCGCCCCAATCCATGCAAAGCCTGATCCGAAATACGGATCAACTCGTCACTTGCCGGCTTTTGTTCGGCCAGCCTGGCGTTGAGCAACTGCTCCATTGACCAGGCTGCTTCTCCAAACTCGTTGAGACCCACCATCCTGGAGCTGCCCTTGAGCATGTGAAAGACTCTTCGAAGCGTGGTTTGCTGCTCCAGATCAGCCGAATTTCCAACCAGTTCGCGGGCTGCTTCCAACCCGGCCTGAACCACCTCCCGCGCCTCCTCCAGAAAAACCTCCTTGAGATCAAGGTCGTCTTCGTCCAGCAACATATCCGCGACCGCCGGCACCGGCTCCTGAATTGGAACGGTGGGTGGCACCGGCGTTTCAACGCGGCTACTGCGCAACGGACTAACAATTTTCGTACCGGCGACATCAGCGACGGTCTTGCCGCTGCCCATCACAGGCTTGAATTCACCCAGTTCATCGTCGTAGACAAAGAGCTTCTTGGCGAGCTCTCGCTGGTAGCTCAACATATCAATCAGAAAGCCCATGGCCCCAAGACTGTTGCCAACTTTCAAAAATACACCGCTGCGTTCTGCCCCGGCATCGATCTCGTCGGCCAGAAATTTCTCGACGCTACTACGCAAGCGCAGCGAGGCAAGAGCAGCTTGATCAAGCCCCAAAACCGAAAACACGCCGCGCATCTGAGCCAGCTGGCTGGGAACCTCGTGCAGAGGTACTTTGTCGACCGGATTGCGAAAGAATAAATCCAGGGATTTTTCAACCTTCCCCAGGGTCGTTCGAAGTTCGTCAACGACACTACCCATGATTTGCCGGTCACTCACCCGTCGATACAGGTCTTCCATCCACTTCTCAAGTGGCTCTGGTTGTTCGCCCGCATTGACATGCTCAAGGCGCCGGGCAAGACTGGCGCTGCGCTCCGACATGTGTGAGTCTGTCGGGTCCATGTCGTCATAGGCCGCCTCCAGAAATAACACCGTCGTGGCCACTTCCATGGCAAGGGGCGGTGTTGGGGCTTCACCAGAGCGCGCGGTTGCGTCGATTGCCTTCGTCAAGGCGCGCACCAGTTCGCCACTGTCGGGATGCAGTTTCAAGGCCGACTCGGTGACCAGGTTAAATTGGTCAATTGCAAGCTTTAACCGGTTGGTATCGCCTCCAGCGAGCGCAGACCAGGTTTCCGTTGCCGCCGCGATGCGTTTGCGGGCCTGCACCAGCAACGCCGGATCGAATCGCCCAAACTGCGGCGTTTCGTAGTCAACCCCCCTGCTCTGGATCAACCCATAGGCCGAACGGACGGCAACCAGCGCTGGAGCCTTGACGTCCGGTGGCGGCGCCGCCTGGTCACAGAAAAATAACAGCTCGCGCAGCAGTCGCGCGGAAATTTCATGTTCGCCACGGGTCAATGCCCGTTCCTGAAGAAGAACTCGGGATACCGCACGCTTGCCATAGACATCCAGCGAACATAGTCCCAACGAAAGGGCTTCAAAATAGGCGGCACAAATTTTCCAGAAAACCCGTGCGTCGAGCGTGCTCTGCGCCGCCGCAAAGCCCAAGCTGATTTCGCCCAGTGTATTGGCCGCCGTGACGTCACCGGCCCGAACAAGCTGCAGGATCAATCCATCGAAACGGTCCCGGAGCGACGTGTAGAGCAGAGGCAACGCGGGTACCAGCAAGGGAACATCGATCAAGCGCCGTTCGACTGGCCACAAGTCTGCGGGATGTACCCGCTCATCGCCCACCAACTCCAGCAGATCCCGGTACTGCGGGAACAGGGCAACGGAAGATGCATTCTTGCCCTTCAGAACCCCTTCAAGATACTCAATCAGCGCGAAGCTGGCCTTATCCAGCTTGCTGGCAGCCTGATCACTGCACAGCTCGGGACGTTGTACAAACTTCTGGGCCACCGCCTCCATGGCACGTACCACCTTGGCAGGAACACCCATGCCCACCATCTCCAGAGCACCAACCGCCTGATGAAGCTGCTGACGGGCTATGCGCAACTGGCTGGCGTCGAGCGCCGCCAGATCCGAACCACGCGCCAGTTCAGCGTCGCGTACGAAGCGCCGTAGCGCCTTGGTCGCCGTATCCAGCGATTTGCGCAGCTCGTCCAGTACCCAAGCCAAAGGCCCAAGGTCATTGGTTGCCGACTCTTCAGCACCCGTCGGGGCAGCGTTTGCTTGCATGGGTTCGAGCGCTCCAGGGAATAACAGTTCGGCTTGAGACGGTCAGACTATCTTGAACCGCGCCACAGACTGACGCAATTCCTCAGCCATTTTGGAAAGCTCACGTACTTGAGCGGCGGTCGAACGGGTTCCCTCACCGGTCTGCTCGGTCACCGCAAAAATATGCTGAATATTGTCCGCCACAACGTTGGCCAGATCCGCCTCCCTTGAGGTTGAACTGGAAATCTGCTGAATCAAATCTGCCAGTCGTCGTGACACCTGATCAATTTCGGTCAGTGCTGAGCCGGCGTTATCAGACAACTTCGCGCCCTCTACCACGCCTTGCGTTGAGCGCTCCATGGCGCCAACTGCATCCTGGGTGTCTGTCTGAATGGCCTTGACCAGCGCAGAAATCTGCCGCGTCGCATCGGCCGACCGTTCGGCCAGCCGCTGCACCTCTTCGGCCACCACCGAGAAGCCCCGCCCCGCCTCCCCGGCCGACGCGGCCTGTATGGCAGCATTTAGCGCCAGCACATTGGTTTGTTCGGTAATGTCGGAAATCAGCTCCGTGATTTCACCAATTTCCTGGGACGACTCACCCAGACGCTTGATGCGCTTGGACGTTTCCTGGATCTGGTCCCGGATTGAGTTCATGCCGCCGATGGCATTCTGCACCGCCTGCAACCCGACCTCGGCCGCCTGCAGGGATTGCCGCGCCACCGCTGCCGACTCCTGCGCTTGCACCGACACCTCATTGATTCGGGACGCCATATCCACCACCGAACGTCCGGTTTCCCGAATTTCATGCAGCTGCTCGTTGGATGCGGCCAACAGTTCAGTCGAGGTGGTATCCACCTCAGTGGTCGTCTGCGCCACACGGGTCGCCGTACTTTGCACGTTGCCGACCAGCGAACGCAACTCCTCCACCGTGTAGTTCACCGAATCGGCAATGGCCCCAGTGATGTCCTCGGTAACCGTCGCTTCCTGCGTCAAATCTCCTTCGGCAACCGTCTGCAATTCATTCATCAATCGCAAAATAGCCGCCTGGTTGGCATCGTTCACCCGCTTTGCCTCCTGCTCCAGACGCTGGGCGTCCAACCGCAGGGCCTCAGCCGCGACTTGCCGTTTACGGCTGTCAAGCAGCTGAACATACAACAAGCCGCCGGCGCTGAACAAGGCCACCAGTGCCGAGCCCAGCAACATGATCAGGGCAACCGCGCCAAGTCCAACCTGGGATGTCAGTTTGACCTGCAATTCGTCAAGGCCGCGACGCATGGGCTCACTGTCGACAACGATCGAACCCTGTGCCTCGCGTGCTGACACAAGCCCCTGCAGATTGCCCAGAATGGCGCCAGCCTGTGAACGGGTTTCCTCAAAAAGTTTGATCAGGGCCGCCAGTTGTTCACGTGTTTGCGCATCTCGTGTCGCAGTGAGCCGCAATTCGGGACTGCCATCGAGTAAACCCTGGGCCAGTTCCTTGAACGAGTTCAAGTCCTTTCCGAGCAGAAAAACCGCCTCCGGACTGACCCCTTCAAACGTCAAGAACTCGTTGGCCGACTTGCCGATACGTTGCGTCAGCATGACCAGTTGGCCAGTGGCCGCGACTTCTGTTGCTGGCGCACTGTGCTGCAACTTGAGCGACGAAATACTCTCGGCAATTTCCAGCAGATCTGAAGATTGGCGATTGATAAGTCGAAGCGCAGCCCCCACCTGCGTCAGTATTTTTTGCTGCGCCATGATGATGGCAGCATTCTTTTCGGCGCGCTCCATCAGGGGCGTTATTTTCTCCAAGTCAGGCGCGTAACTGGCACTCAGGGCTGTCAGACCCAACTGGTCGTCCCCATCCCTCAGGCCACGCACTGATTTGGCAATAACGCCTGAACTCTCTGCCACGTCCGGAAAAGCCTGCGCACCACCGAGCATCGCCTGTGAAACCGTCTTGGCCAGACGCTGTGACTGCATCATGGACTGCCCGGTAACGCTCAATTGCTGGGTAACCTTGCCACTCTGATTGCGCGTATATAAGGCCACTACAGCGAGTACCAGCAGCGCCAAGCCGAGCAAAGCATAAAGAGTACGCTGGTGCTGGGCAACCGTTTTTCGCCCGAGAATTGGCAAAGAAACCAGATCACCGCTTTCCGCCTCAGGCGCATCGCTCTGGTCCACAATATATTCCACCGGCGCCTCGGCCGGCGGGAGTTCGTGAACAGCCTCCTCCGGCATTTGTTCGGTCCCCATCAAATCCAGCGTGACATCGTCCGTGGTCGGACTTAGCCTCGAATCCTGTTCAGTCTTTGGCTCTTTTGCATTAACCAGATTTTTCAGTTGATCGACGACGTACATAGTGAAACCTTAAATAGAAACTTAAGCGCTAATGCTGAGAAACTCGGGAAGTTGGGACAGGGACCGCATGTTGAGTTCCTGCCAGTGCACACCCTGGAGGTCCGTGTACCGACTTCCAAAATAAGGCGGGGAACCGTCCGGCGGCGCCGACTCATCCGAGAACGCATCACGCTTGCGAAGTCCCGCCAGTCGATCCACCACCAACGCGCAGTTCAGTTCCAGCCCGGCATTGAAGGTGAGGACGCTTGACTCGGCCAGCGATTGCTCGGTTCTCGCGCGCGCTAACCCGTCCGTCATGAAACTCGCCAGGTCAACGACACCAAACAGGCCGCCACGAAGGTTGATCACGCCTAAAAACCAGGGGCGGCAATAGGGTACAAGCTGCACGTTGACCAGGGGGAATAACTCGCCAGCCTGGGCCAGCGGGAACAGGCAGTTGGCGTCTCCTGCCCGGACTGCCAGCCAGGACGCAGAAACGGCGCCTGAGCGAGCGGCCTGCAAACGGCTGGCAAGGCGAGCCTGGAGTTCCCGGAGAGCTTCTCGATTAGCCATGCGGTGCGGCGGACTTCAGCCCAGGGCCTTGATCTTGACAAACAACTCGGCAGCATCAATTGGCTTGGTGATGTAATCACGGGCACCCTGACGCATTCCCCAAACCCGGTCGGTCTCGAGATTCTTGCTGGTGCACATCACGATCGGAATATGGGAGTACTCGGGGGTACGGTTAATTGCCCGGGTCAATTGAAACCCGTTTTTTCCCGGCATCACCACGTCCATCAGGATCAAGTCAGGTTTCTCCTCGGAAAGGCGGCGAAACGCCTCATCGGCGCCTTCTGCGGTACGAACGTTCAAGCCATTTTTTTGCAACAAATCAGTCATGAACATCAACTCGGTTTTTGAGTCATCCACAATCAGCACATTTTTTATAGCCATCAATTCGCTCCTAGCGTTGTTTTGCCAAACTGCTGGACCGCCTGCAACAACTGGTCCTTGGTAAATGGCTTGGTCAAATAATCCTGCGCACCGACCATTCGTCCGCGCGCCTTGTCAAAAACCCCGTCCTTGGATGAGAGCATGACTATTGGCACCCCGGAAAACTTGGCGTTGCGCTTGATGATGGCGCAGGTTTGGTAACCATCAAGTCTGGGCATCAAGATATCGCAAAAAATCAGGTCCGGCTGGTCGTCGTTGACCTTGGTCAGCGCATCAAATCCATCCTCGGCCAGCATGACCTCATGACCACCCTGCTTGAGAAAAATTTCCGCACTGCGCCGGATGGTGTTGCTGTCATCAATCACCAAAACCTTGAAAGTCGATCCTGTCATATTCACAAATCAATGCTCCCGAACTGACAAATATGACAAGCCATGACACGGATTATCAGCATACAGACCTCATATTTGCATCATTTCAAAATCTTCCTTGCGAGCGCCACATTCAGGACAGGTCCAGTTGATGGGCACGTCACGCCACAGCGTCCCCGGCACAAGGCCGTATTCGGGCGCGCCCGCGCTTTCGTCATAGATCCAGCCACAAATCAAGCACATCCATGTTTTGGTCTCGGTCACAGCTTAAAGGGCCTTCGAATAGAATGCAATCATTGAATAAAACGGCACCGGAAATATACGCGACGCATGCCACAACGTGCGATATTCTGCCTGAAGTACAACACAGGCCAGCTCATGCCTCCCCCCACAGTTTCCCTAATTACCAAAGATCAGCAGCAAACCGAACGTCTGGCATGCGTCATGGTGTTCAACGCCAACGACCCCAGCGGTGCCGCCGGCCTGGCCTCCGACGTGACTGCCATCGCCTCCGTCGGTGCTCATGCGTTACCGGTCGTGACCGGCGTCTACTCGCGTGACACGGCCGAAGTATTTGCTCATTTCCCACTCGACGAAGAGGCTGTCACAGAGCAGGCGCGAGCGGCACTTGAGGACATGCAGGTACAAGTCTTCAAGGTCGGTTTTGCCGGATCTGCGGAGAATCTTGGTGCGATAGCGGGCATTGCCACCGACTATGCCGATACACCCCTGA
The DNA here is from genome assembly GCA_963750815.1 of uncultured beta proteobacterium. GTDB lineage: Bacteria > Pseudomonadota > Gammaproteobacteria > Burkholderiales > Burkholderiaceae_C > Rhodoferax. The sequence goes on along the minus strand of CAVVRS010000002.1, from coordinate 1,046,398 downwards.
TTGCCTACATGCCTGACCTGTCCTGGTGGGATGAAGTCCGGATTGAGGTGTATCTGGACGCCTTCAAGGAATTGATATTGCCCCAGACCACGGTGTTGGTTGGAAACCACAGCACGCTGTGGCGCTGGTTGCTTCCGGACTGGAGTACCGCCAGACCGCCGGGCGCGCGGGATATCGCGCGTGCCGCGCACGAATGCGGTGTGCCCTACACCCTGGTGACCGGCATTGCGTTACCCGATCAGTTTATTGACAACGTGCTTGTGTCACCGCAAGCCGTGCTGGCCAGCGAAAAATTCGAGCGATTTGAAGCCGTTTTTTCTGGTGCCGGCGACACCTTGTCAGCCGCATTCGCCGCCCTGCTTGCCAGTGGCGATGACCTGCCGGAGGCATTCACTGAAGCACTCAGTTACCTCGATCGCTGCCTGTTGGGCGGCTTTCGGCCTGGGATGGGACACGTCGTACCGGACCGGCTGTTCTGGGCCCAGCCGGCGGACGATACGGTCACCGAAATTGACCAGGATTCGACTGCCTCTTCCTTTCTCTCCCCAACCGAAGTTACTCCCTATGACACACAGCACTGACAACAACCACGCCCTGTTTGAACGCGCCAAACGGGTGATCCCCGGCGGCGTCAATTCACCCGTCAGGGCCTTCAAAGCCGTTGGTGGCACGCCACGCTTCATCAAGCATGCCCAGGGAGCCTATCTGTGGGATGCCAATGATCAGCGCTACATAGACTACATCGGCTCCTGGGGACCGATGATTCTGGGTCACGGTCATGCGGCAGTGGTGAAGGCAGTTCAGGAAGCCGTACTTGAAGGATTCTCCTTTGGCGCCCCCACCGAACGCGAAGTTGAACTGGTGGAAGAGATTTTGCGTCTGGTGCCCTCGATGGACATGGTGCGCCTGGTCAGTTCCGGCACTGAAGCGGCGATGAGCGCCATCCGGCTGGCCCGCGGCGCCACCGGCCGCAGCAAACTGATGAAATTTGAGGGCTGCTATCACGGTCATGCCGATGCGCTGCTGGTGAAGGCCGGCTCGGGTCTGGCAACCTTTGGCAATGCCACCAGCGCCGGTGTGCCGCCCGAAGTGGTGCAACACACGCTGGTACTCGAATACAACAATATCGAGCAACTGGAGCAAGCCTTTGCCTTGCACGGCAAGGATCTGGCCTGCCTGATGATTGAGCCAATTGCCGGCAACATGAACTTTGTCCGCGCCTCCATCCCGTTCATGAAACGCTGCCGTGAACTGTGCACCCAATACGGTGCCCTGCTGGTGTTTGACGAAGTCATGAATGGTTTTCGGGTGGCATTGGGCGGCGCCCAAAGTGTCTATGCCTGCCACCTGCCCGGCTTTGAACCCGACATGACTGTTATGGGCAAGGTGATTGGCGGCGGCATGCCGCTGGCCGCCTTTGGTGCCAAACGCAAAGTGATGGAACTGCTGGCGCCCCTGGGTGCGGTTTACCAGGCTGGCACGCTGTCGGGCAACCCGGTGGCCACCGCCTGCGGCCTGGCCACTCTGCGTGAGATCAGCAAGCCCGGCTTTTTTGAAGACCTGTCGGCGAAGACCCGTTCGCTGGTGGCTGGCCTCAAGGCCGCCGCTGCCGCCGAAGGTGTGCCGTTCAGCGCAGACAGCGAAGGCGGCATGTTTGGCTTCTTCCTGTTCGACAACTTACCGCAAAACTATGCCACCGTGATGACCACCGACAGCAAGCGTTTCAATACCTTGTTCCACGGACTGCTCGACCGCGGCGTCTACATCGCCCCCGCATTGTATGAAGCCGGCTTTGTCAGTGCAGCGCATACCGACGCAGACATCGCAGCAACCGTGGAGGCGGCCCGTGAAGTATTCAAATTGCTATAAAATTAGTAGCTTCCAACGGATGCTGCACGGTAGCTAGAGGCCGAATCAATGACGAAAATGCCGCACACCAGAAAATACCATGGCAACGCCACGCTCATCGGCGGCATCAATCACTTCCTGATCACGCATCGAGCCACCCGGCTGGATGACGCTGCTGGCGCCGGCGTCCACCACCACGTCCAGACCATCACGAAACGGAAAGAAGGCATCGCTGGCAACAGCCGTGCCTGTGAGTGACAGTTTGGCATGCTGGGCCTTGATGCTGGCAATGCGGGCTGAGTCCAGCCGGCTCATCTGACCAGCGCCGACACCCATCGTCATGCCGCCTTTGCAAAACACAATGGCATTGCTCTTGACGAACTTGGCCACTTTCCAGGCGAATAACAAGTCCTGCAATTGCTGCGCCGTCGGCTGAGTCCTGGTGACGACTTTCAAATCAGCCAGCGTGAGCTGGTGGTTGTCGGCAGTTTGCATCAACAGACCGGAGCCAATGCGTTTCACGTCGACCGCATTGCGACCGTTGTCCCAATCGCTGGCGCCCCCTGCTGGCAAACTGATTTTCAGAATGCGCACATTGACCTTGCTCTTGAACACCGCCAGTGCCCCGGGCGTGTAGTCGGGCGCCATCAGCACTTCGACAAATTGTTTTGATATCTGGAGGGCAGCAGTCTCGTCAAGCGTACAGTTCAAGGCAATAATGCCGCCGAACGCGGAGGTCGGATCGGTCGAGAACGCTTTGCCATAGGCTTGCAGCGGATCGACACCCACCGCCACGCCGCAGGGGTTGGCGTGCTTGACGATGACGCAGGCAGCTTCCCTCGTCGCATCAAAGCTCTTGACACATTCCCAGGCGGCATCGGCGTCAGCGATGTTGTTGTAGCTGAGTTCCTTGCCCTGCAATTGTTGTGCACTGACCAGCGAACCCGGCGCGGGGTACAGGTCGCGGTAAAAAGCCGCTTGCTGGTGCGGGTTTTCGCCGTAGCGCAGATCTTGCAGCTTGATGTACTGGGCATTGGACTGGGTCGGGAACGGCTGACGCGTTGGCGTGTTATTGCCCGCTTCAAAGTTGATCGAGGACAGGTAGTCGCTGATGGCGCCATCGTACTGGCTGATGCGGTTAAAAGCTGCCACCGCCAGGGCAAATTTCGTCTTGAGACTGACGCCACCGGCTTTGAGTTCTGCCAGTACATCAGGATATTGCAAAGCGTCGGTCACCACCACCACGTCTTTCCAGTTCTTGGCGGCGCTGCGCACCATGGCCGGGCCACCAATATCGATATTCTCGATGGCGTCCTCCAGCGTGCAGCCCGGCCTGGCTACCGTGGATTCAAACGGGTACAGGTTAACCACCAACAGGTCTATGGTGTCGATGTTGTGAGCCTTCAGTGCCGCCACGTGTTCCGGCAGGTCACGACGCGCCAGAAGTCCGCCATGCACTTTGGGGTGCAGGGTCTTGACGCGTCCATCCAGCATTTCCGCAAACCCCGTGAGTTCGGCGACCTCGGTCACCGGCAAACCTTTTTCAGACAGCAGTCTGGCCGTGCCACCGGTAGAAATAAGTTTGATGCCCAGGGCCTGCAGCGCCTGCGCAAATTCAACGATGCCGGTTTTGTCAGATACGGACAGTAAAGCGTTCATGGAGTCAATTCAATAGTTCGGGAAATGGGGCGAGTGTCAGACGCGTTCGGCGCCCGGGTTACTTGATGAGCTTGTGTTCGACCAGCTTTTTGCGCAAAGTGTTGCGATTCAGGCCCAGCCATTGCGCTGCTTTTGACTGGTTGTTGTCAGCGTGGTGCATGACGACTTCCAACAGGGGTTTTTCAACCACCGTTACCATCATGTTGTACATGCGGTCAGGCTCGGTTCCGCGCAAATCCCTGAGATAGCTCTCCAGACTGGTGCGTACGCATTCTTCAATGTACTTTTTGCTCATTGTGCCGTCTCCCGGTATTTTTCATTCGCGCTGACTGACAGCTTGACCGGGGCTTCGGGCATCCGGTCCGTGCACGCATTGAGTTCGTCAAAAAAATCAGCCACAGCGCGAGACTGCTGGCCACTGTCTTCCAGCAAATTCATGTGCTCGCGAAAGTCATTGCCACCCGGCAATGACTTGACATACCAGCCAATGTGTTTGCGCGCCGTGCGCACCCCGGAATACTCGCCGTAGAGGGCGTAATGATCCTGCAGGTGGTCGAGCAGTAATTGCTTGACTTCGGCCACCAGCGGTGGCGCCAGCGACTGGCCGGTGGCGATGAAATGCGCCATCTCGCGAAATATCCACGGTCGGCCCTGCGCCGCCCGTCCTATCATTACAGCGTCGGTGCGCGTGGTAGCCAGCACCTGGCGGGCTTTCTCCGGCGTATCAATGTCGCCATTGGCCACCACCGGTACCCGCAGTGCTGCTTTGACCGCGCTGACCGTGTCGTACTCGGCCTCGCCAGCGTAGCCCTGCTCACGGGTCCGGCCGTGCACCGCAACCATCTGGACACCGGCAGACTCGGCGGCACGCGCCAGCACCACTGCATTCTTGTGCGACCGGGACCAGCCGGTGCGCATTTTTAGTGTCACCGGTACCGCGCGCGGGGCGCAAACCGCCACTACCGCCTCCACAATGCGCAACGCCAGTGCTTCATCCTGCATCAGCGCCGAACCGGCCCATTTGTTGCACACCTTCCTGGCTGGGCAGCCCATGTTGATGTCGATGATCTGTGCGCCGCAATCAATGTTGTAGGCAGCGGCCTGAGCCAGCATAGAAGGCTCGGTACCGGCAATCTGCACGGCAATCGGTCCGGGCTCGCCATCATGGTTGGCGCGCCGTGAGGTTTTAAGTGTGTTCCACAAGTCAGGCCGGCTGGTGATCATTTCACTGACCGCATAGCCCGCGCCCAGTCGCTTGCAAAGCTGGCGAAAAGGTCGGTCAGTCACGCCAGCCATGGGCGCCACGAAGAAACGATTTTCCAGATTGAAGGGGCCGATGTTCATGCCAGCAAAGCGGGGAGTGCAGAGTGAAACGGGGTCTTGGAGTCGGGTTTGGCAGAACGTCTGAAACGGATTCTACCTGCCCAATATTTCAGCAATTGAAACGCAATCCTATACTCACGCACCCATGGACGCCTGGATTGAACAATTACTGCTACTGCTGTCGCTGCCCAAGTTCGGATTGAGCACGGTGTTTGTGGTGTCCTTCATATCCGCCACCCTGCTGCCACTGGGGTCAGAACCGGTTGTCTTTGGATTGGTCAAGCTCAACCCGCATCTTTTCTGGCCTGCCATTGGGGTCGCCACTGTCGGCAACACGCTGGGGGGGGCGGTGACCTGGGCCATGGGTCTGGCCTCGCACAAGGTGGTCGACCGTTACCAGCATTCAAAACACCACCTGCGGGCGCTGGACTGGCTGGAGCGCATCGGACCCAGGGCCTGCCTGCTGTCATGGTTGCCTGTCATCGGCGACCCGGTGTGTGCTGTAGCCGGCTGGCTCAAGCTGCCGTTCTGGCCCTGCCTGGTCTATATGGCCATTGGCAAGTTCGGCCGTTACCTGGTGATGACGGCGGCACTGATGGGCGTCTTCGGCAGTTAGCGCAACGGTTGACCGGCGCTTGACACGCTATTGTTTTAATAGCTGTCTACGCTTGATGAACGGGGTTTAGAGCCATTATTTATATAAAAATCAGGGGCTGAACAGGAAATTCATCACATCGCCATCCTTGACAACGTAGTCCTTGCCCTCGCTGCGCATCTTGCCGGCATCCCTGGCACCCTGCTCGCCCTTATAGGCAATGAAGTCGTCATAAGCGAAGGTTTGGGCGCGGATGTATCCCTTCTCGAAATCGGTATGAATCACACCGGCCGCCTGCGGGCCGGTGTCGCCAACATGAATGGTCCAGGCTCGCACTTCTTTCACGCCAGCGGTGAAGTAGGTTTGCAACCCCAGCAACTTGTAGGCGGCGACGATCAAACGGTTCAGGCCGGGCTCGGTCTGGCCAATCTCACTGAGGAACATTTTTTTATCTTCCTCGTCCATGTCTGCCATTTCGGCTTCCATCTTGGCGCAGATCGCCACCACCGGCGCATTTTGCTTGGCAGCGTAAGCGCTGAGACGTTCCAGGTAAGGGTTGTTCTGGAAACCGTCTTCCGCGACATTGGCGACAAACATGGCCGGCTTGGCGGTAATCAGGAAGAACTGCTTTAAAAGCGGCAGTTCTTCCTTTGAAAAGTCCAGTGTCCGCACCGGTTTGGCTTCGTTCAGCGCGGTCTGGCATTTTTCCAGAATCGCCACCAGTTTGATGGATTCCTTGTCACCCGAACGCGCCGTTTTGGTGACTCGGTGCAGGGCTTTTTCAACTGCCGTCAGGTCGGCCAGACACAACTCGGTTTGAATCACCTCAATGTCAGAGATGGGGTCTACCTTGCCGGCCACATGAATCACGTTGTCGTCGTCAAAGCAGCGCACCACATTCAGGGTGGCGTCGGTTTCACGGATATGCGCCAGAAACTTGTTGCCCAGCCCCTCACCGGTGCTGGCGCCCGCCACCAACCCTGCAATGTCGACAAACTCGACAATCGCGCGCTGCACTTTTTGCGGCTTGACAATGGCCGACAGCGCGTCCAGCCGTGCATCAGGTACTTCTACAATGCCCACGTTCGGCTCAATCGTGCAAAAGGGATAGTTTTCGGCCGCGATGCCAGCCTTGGTCAGGGCGTTGAACAACGTGGATTTACCGACGTTGGGCAAGCCCACGATGCCACACTTCAAACTCATGAAAATTATCCTTTTGAATCAACACCCAGACCGCAGCAATGACCCCAACAAGGGCATGGTGGCGGTGCCAGGCCCGCGCATGGCACAGTGCTGGCGACACAAAGGCTGAGCCGCCACAAACACCCTGTCTGCGTAGACTTTTGTCCTCGTTTTGTCTTGGGAAATTAGCCGTGATTGTACTAATCAGTGATTTTTTGCTTTGTAGTCGCTCCAACTAACGACTACAAATTGCTTGTCAATCAAATTAACGATTGCGACGATGCAAAGCTGAAAAGCCAAAGAGTGCCATCATAGCCGTCAACAAAATCGCACCCCACTCGGAAAGAGTGGGGATAGAAGCTGCTGCCGCACAAGCCCCCAAAAAAGTCTGATTCAGCACCGTTGAATTACTTGCTCCATTGGTGCCGTCACCGCCATACATTGCCGTGATACTGTGCGCCCCGGCAGTCAATGACGTGCTCAACGTGGCAACTCCGCCACTAACAGTTCCGCTGCCTAAATTCGTCGTACCCTCCATGAAGGTCACAGTTCCTGTGGCAGTGCTGGGTGAAACGTTGGCCGTCAAAGTCACTGGGTTGCATGTTGCGCTAGCTGACACCGTGGTGGTGGTCGGCAACGCACCTCCAACAGAAATGCCACGAATTTCGTGGAGATTAGTTACGGCTCCAGTGCTTGCGCCAAACCCCATTTTGAAATTTGCTGGGATGGCTGCTTGTCCAGCGATACCGGAAATATTCAAATTATTGATAAGCGTCTGATAGCCAGTGCCCGAATCTCGCTCAACAGTCACATTGACGGTCGGCGCCGGAGAAATAGTGATTCGCACCTTGTTGGCAGTCGCTCGACTGCCAGTGGCAATAGCTATGTTTTGCCATGTCAGCAGATCGAAGCCACCAGGGGCATTCGTTCCTGAACCCCGGATGGCCAGTGAACTACCGGCTGTGGACGCAGAGCAGGCAACGTGGACACACGAGCCTGCACCGCTGGTAACAAAATTGCCCCATTCGTCAAAACCAATTCCCAAATAGCCATTGGTCACGCCGCCCGACGAGGCGGAGTAGCCTAACCCACCACCAGCGGGTCCAAGGGTTGGAGTAGCAGTGGCACCGTCAATGAGGTAGAAGCTAAAACCGTCCGCGCCGCTTCCACCGTAAGTGGCATAAGTGAAGGTGATCTGCACCCCATCGGTCGAGCTGAAGGGCGTGTTGTAGATTGCCGCGCCTGCCTGACCAGGAGAGGCGGGAGTAAGTCGAAGCCACCCCGCACCAGCCGGGTCAGGACTTCCGCTGGTCAGAAACGCGCTGCCCGAAAAAACCCATCCTGGCGCAGTGGCATTCATGAAGGATTCATTTAACGATACCGCAGACCACGCCCCAGAGTGCATACCAGCCATCAACAGAAGCGCTGCAAATGCTGGCCTCAATCGAATGGTCATTCCCTTGGTCGGAATGAATGCGTCCGACGGCAAGTTTTCCGATTCAACTGTGACCCCACTATGCCTGTTTGAGAAGCTTGAAGCTGCCGAAGAATGCCAATACTCTGAGGCTTGAAAAATCATGTGTACTCCAAAGTTGCTATTACGCAGTCATTCAAATTGAACGCACATTCTGACCGAAGAACTTGCAAATCACCAGAAGAATTTGCCAAGAAAATTTGTTGATCCGATTCCTTTGTGCACAAACGACGTTTGATCGAATTGAAATTATCGATTTGTGACTGCTTCGCTTCCACCCAGAGCATGCCCAAGGAGTCCAGATAGGTGCATGCCGCGTTCAGGAGTTGGGTTGAGGACAAAGCTGGTTCGCTTCGTGTCACTGCGGCCTGTCGTGCCAGGTGTATTCGATGCCTTCTACAATTCAGGCCATGACTCAAGCCTTTGATATTTGCATACGCGGTGATGGAATTGTGGGGCGTACGCTGGCGCTGCTGCTGGCGCGCGAGCGACTTCACGTCGGGCTTGTGACGCAGACACTGGTGGCGCCCAGGAATGGTGAACCCCGGCTGGACGATGTGCGGGCGTATGCCCTGAACGCGAAATCACGGTCCCTGCTGGAGTCGCTGCGCTGCTGGCCCGATACACTGCACGCGACCGAAGTACAGCACATGCAGGTCAGGGGAGATGATGGTGGCACGGTGAACTTCAGCGCCGCTGATCTCAAAGTGGCTGGCCTGACCTGGATTGTCGATGTTCCAATGCTCGAAGCCCAGCTGGCGGCGGCGGTGCGGTTCCAGCCGCAAATTGAGTTGCTCGCTGCGCCACAGCCGGCTCCGTTGACGGTTATCTGCGAGGGCCGGGCCAGCAGCACGCGCTCTGAGTTTGGCATTGACTTTACCGTTACCCCGTACCCCCAGACCGCCATTGCGGCCCGGCTGCGCTGCGAGAGGCCGCACGCCCAAACTGCCTACCAGTGGTTTTCGCAGGGCGAGATTCTGGCTTTTTTGCCATTGGAAGGGCCAACGGGGAACTCTGTTGGCATTGTGTGGTCAGTCTTGAGGGAGCGCGCTGCCAACTTGCTTGATGAAACCGCTGCGACGTTCTGTGACGAGATCGAAGCGGCGAGCGCCGGTTGTCTGGGCAAGCTTGGCCTGATCAGTGAGCGCAGTGCCTGGCCGCTACAAAGCGCACATGCCAAGCACTGGGTCGGCCACCATGCCGGCGGCGCCTGGGTGCTAGCGGGCGACGCCGCCCACAACGTGCATCCGCTGGCCGGGCAGGGTCTGAATCTGGGTTTGGCGGACGGGGCGGCGCTGGCTACCACCCTGCGTGAGCGCGAATACTGGCGCCCGGTCGGTGATGAAAAGCTGTTGCGGCGCTATGAACGGGCGCGCAAAGCCCAGGTGCTGTTGATGGATGGCACGATGGATGGATTGCAGCGCCTGTTTTCCCGGAACGGCGCTGGCTGGCAATCGGTGCGCAACTGGGGCATGAATGGCTTCGAGCGTAGCGGTCTGATCAAGCAATGGGTTGCACGGCAGGCCATGGGCTGATTGACGCTGAACCGGCAATGAACAGTAAATGAATGGATGACTATGAAACTGATAAAAACCACCTTGATCACCGGCCTGTTGCTGGCTGGCTTTAGTGTTGACGCACAGGAGGCTGCCATTCGCAAGAATGTGACTGAGCGCATCCCGCAATTGCAAAAGATTGATGAAATCAGCAAGAGTCCGATCACCGGCCTGTATGAAATCCGTGTCAACGGCACAGAAATTTATTACACCGATGCCGAGGGCAACTATCTGGTGCAGGGTAGCCTGATAGACACCAAGCTGCGCCGCAATCTGACTGAAGAACGGGTCAACAAGCTGACCGCCATCGGTTTTGACGCGCTGCCATTCAAGGACGGCTTCACCATCGTGCGCGGCAACGGCAAACGCAAGCTGGCAGTCTTTGAAGACCCCAACTGCGGTTACTGCAAGCGCTTTGAACGCGACCTGCAGAAGGTGGACAACGTGACAATTTACATGTTCCTCTACCCCATTCTGGGTCCTGATTCAATTGAAAAATCCAAACATATCTGGTGTGCCAAGGACAAAGGCAAAGCCTGGCAAGACTGGATGGTGCGGGACCGGACACCGACTGCGGCAAACTGTGACACGGCGGCCATCGAGCGCAATGTCGAAATCGGCCACAAACATAAAATTACCGGCACACCGACCCTGCTGTTTGCCGATGGCACCCGGGTGCCGGGGGCTATCGGTGCCGAAGATGTTGAGAAACGCCTGGCAGAAGCCAAAAACTGATGGCAACCGGAGCGGTGCGCTACAGTGTGCGGGTGCATGACCGGCATGCGCACCTGTTTCAGGTCACGTTGCGCATCGCACAGCCCGCTCAGTTGCAGACCGTCAGTCTGCCAACCTGGATTCCGGGCAGCTATCTGGTGCGGGAATTTTCCAGGCATTTGCAACGGCTGCAGGCGCGCCAAGGCGGCAAGTCGATTGAATTGACTCAAATCGATAAGTGCAACTGGCAAATCCGCTGTACCGCTGGCCAGCCGTTGGTCCTAATCTACGAAATCTACGCGTTTGACAACTCGGTGCGCACCGCCTGGCTGGACGCAACGCGTGGTTTTTTCAATGGCACCAGCATGTTCCTGCAAGTCCGGGGCCAGGAAGATAGTCCACACGAACTGGAACTGGTGGCGGACAAGGCATTTTCGGGCTGGCAAATCGCGACCGGTTTGACCCCCAAAAAGACCACGAAGGCGGGCTTTGGCACCTACCACGCCTGCAACTACGATGAACTGGTCGACTGCCCGGTAGAAATGGGCTCTTTCTGGAGCGGCTCCCTAATTGCCTGTGGCGTGCCGCACCGCTTTGTGGTGGCCGGCGCGCCACCGGGTTTTGACGGTGACCGATTGCTTGCCGACATGCAACAAATTTGTGAAACCGAAATCCGCTTCTGGCACGGCAACAAGGCCGGCGCAAGCGCGGCCAGCACACCCCCGCACAAGAGCTACCTGTTCCTGCTCAATGCAGTGGACGAAGGCTATGGCGGGCTGGAACACCGCAACTCGACGGCGCTGATTTGCCGACGCAAAGACCTGCCGCGTCTGAACCACCCCGCCCTGCAACCGCAATCCCCGGAAACAGCCCGAAATGCCCCGCGATCCGAGGGCTACACCACGTTGCTGGGTCTGATCAGCCATGAGTATTTTCATACCTGGAATGTCAAACGGCTGCGTCCTGCTGACTTCAGCCGCTACGATTTCACTCAGGAAAACTACTCGCAGCTGCTCTGGTTTTTTGAAGGATTCACCAGCTATTACGATGATCTGTTGCTGCGCCGGGCTGGCCTGATTGATGACCCCACCTACCTGAAGCTGCTAACCAAAACCATCAATCAGGTGCTGCAAACACCGGGGCGTGAATTGCAAAGTGTCGCGCAAGCCAGTTTTGACGCCTGGATCAAGTACTACCGGCAGGACGAAAACACGCCCAATGCCACCGTCAGCTATTACACCAAAGGCTCGCTGGTCGCCCTGTGCCTTGACTTGACGCTGCGCCAGCAGGGACAGACCACACTGGACGCTGTGATGCGGGCCGTATGGCTGCATTGCAAGGGCGGCCCAATGACCGAGAGCGACTTGCACAGCGTGCTGGCAAAGCTGGCGCGGCGCTCTTTCACCACCGAGCTTTCCCGCTGGGTTCACGGTACTGCAGACCTGCCACTGAAAAACCTGCTGCAGGCTCAAGGCTTCGACGTGCTGGAGGAGCCGGCTCAGGTCGCCCAACGCCTTGGCCTGCGGGTGGGTGATGGCCCGGGGATTCAAATCAAGACGGTTTTGCGCGGTGGTGCCGCCGAACGCGCCGGCTTCGCCGCCGGCGACGAGTGGCTGGGCCTGCAGACCGGTGTCGGCAAGAGGGCCTCCAGCTGGCGTCTCACCAAACTCGACGACCTGTTGCTTTACGCCGGGACCGCCTTGAAAATTGACGCTCTGGTGGCGCGCGACAAGCGCCTTGTAACGCTGTCACTGACGCTACCCAAGTCTGTTACCAGCTGGCGACTGGCGGTACGCGACAAGCAGCTCGTTGCCCAGTGGCTCACCCGATAACCTGGAGAATCTCATGGATTTCGAACTGATCAAGACCCACACCGAAGCCGGCAAGGTAGGCGTCATCACGCTGAACCGCCCCAAGCAGCTCAATGCACTAAACGACGCGCTGATGACCGAACTGGGCAGTGCACTGAAAGCCTTTGACGCCGACCCGGCCATTGGCTGCATGGTCATTACCGGCAGTGAAAAGGCTTTTGCTGCCGGGGCCGATATTGGCGCCATGGCAAACTATACGTTCGCCGATGTGTACAAAGGCGATTACATCACGCGCAACTGGGAACAGATTCGCAGTGTGCGCAAACCCGTCATTGCCGCCGTCAGCGGCTTTGCGCTGGGTGGTGGCTGTGAACTGGCCATGATGTGCGACTTCATCATCGCGGCTGACAATGCCAGGTTTGGTCAGCCGGAAATCAAGCTCGGCATCATCCCTGGCGCAGGTGGCACGCAACGGCTGCCGCGCGCCGTCGGCAAAGCCAAAGCCATGGACTTGGCGCTGACTGGACGCATGATGGACGCTGTGGAAGCTGAGCGCGCCGGACTGGTCAGCCGCGTCGTGCCGCTGGAGAAATTGATGGACGAAGCGCTGGGCGCGGCCCTGATGATCAGCGATTATTCACAGATTGCCACCATGGCGGCCAAAGAATCAGTAAACCGGGCGTACGAGGGTACTCTGAGTGACGGCATTATTTTCGAGCGCCGCCTGTTCCATGCACTGTTTGCCACTGCCGACCAGAAGGAAGGCATGGACGCCTTTGTGAACAAGCGCAAAGCCAGCTTCCGGCACCAGTAAGACCAGCCAGCGAGGCTCGGGGCACGCCTTCTGGGTATAATCTACGGCTTCGGCGCTTTAGCTCAGTCGGTTAGAGCGATGGAATCATAATCCACAGGTCCGCGGTTCGAATCCGTGAAGCGCCACCAGTCAAGCCCACAAGGGGCATAGAAAGCCTGCTACTTAATTGCTAGCAGGCTTTGTTGTTTTGGCGGTTCGACGTTGCCGCTGGGACATAATTTTCTGATTTGTGTCTGCCGGGTCCCATTTGACATGTGCCTCGTGTTGTTACATCCTGTCGGGGTTCGTGTATCCATTGAATGCAAAAAGACCTGCGACGTGCCTATAGTGATCCATCAGGCTGAAATCAACCGCCACCGGTTGGACAAGCTTTCAACCGACGGAAAACACGACATACTCATCAACCAGACCCCACATGTTTAAATTCTTCAAGCGTTTCAGCGTCAGCAAACCGCCGACCGCCGTTGCACCAGTTGTCAGTCCCGTCACCGCGCCTGCGGCGCCCCCCGTGGTCAGCGATCCCACCTGGCACTTCAAGGAAAGGCGATTGGTCCCTCGCCCGTTGCCCGTTCAAGAAGTTATTGAAGGCAATGGGGGAAATACTGATTGGGCCTTGTGGGAGGATATGAAACATGAAGCGGCAAAGAAGGACAAACCGCAATAGTTCCGGCCGAAGTTCGGCCAGACGAAAAAAACCCAGCCGTTAGACTGGGTCAAACCCTTTCGGGTCACGCGTTTGTGAGAGAGGGAGGCAAATGCGTGGGGGCCTTGGAGACTCCACTTGTAATGTAAGGGCCAGACCGTCCCAGGGTCTGGACGCTAACGAACATAAGGGTTTGATTTTCAGATCTGGCGGATTTTCTTGACCAGCGCGGTGGTTGAATAGCCTTCAACAAAAGGCAGCGCCAATGCACGTCCGCCATAGGACTCGACGACGCGTGTCTCTGCCAGCCGGGTCATGTCGTAGTCACCGCCTTTGACCAGGATGTCGGGTCTAATTTCAGCAATCAACTGCAGCGGTGTGTCCTCGTCAAACCAGGTCACCAGACTGGTACTGGCCAGAGCGGCGATGACAAAGGCACGGTCGGTTTCGCTGTTAAGCGGCCGGTCTGGGCCTTTGCCAAGTCTGCGGGCGGAGGCATCGGTATTCAGCGCCACCAGCAAGCTTGCGCCCAGAGCCCGCGCCCTGGCCAGATACATCACGTGCCCACGGTGCAACACATCAAACACGCCATTGGTAAACACCAGCGGTCGCGGAAGTTGGGTTAACCGATTGAGCAGACCGGCACGGTCACAAATTTTGTCGGGAATGGCAGCCAGCATGGCTAGGTCGATCATGCCGCCATGCTAGCAGACCTCACTCCAGGCTGTCAGCCAAACGTACTGTGCGACTGCAACTCGGGAGCACGTCGGGGTTCCCACCATGCACGCAGTGTCGCGAACACATTGCGGCAGCCCGTGCACTTGTACTCGCCCGTTGGCAGCAGAGCGCCACTTTGCGTCCGGCCGATGACACGCTGGTAACTGGTGGCGCCGCATTGACGACATTTGTAAACTGTTTTGAAGTTGGCCATCGTCCGGACAATGTAATGTCAGGCGTTGCGTCTGACGCATCAAATTCTGTAAATCGATGTAACTGGTGTGTCCTTCGTCATCCTCCGGCCGGCCAGGACGCCCGTCAACCAGGTTGGGTATCGACGAAGCTGGCACGCAGCATCAGTTTGTCGTACAGCTTTTGCAGGTTGGCGTAGTCCTTGCGCCAGTTGATTTGGGGGAAACGAAAGTCCAGGTACCCAAGCGCGCAACCCACAGCGATATCAGCCAGGGTCAGGTAGATGCCGGCACAAAATGCCTTGTCACCCAAACCCCGGCTCATGGCTTTCAGGGACGCGTCAATTTTCCCCAACTGCCTATCCATCCAGGCCTGGCTGCGCTCGGCCTGCGCACGTCCGGCCCAGGTCGCCTCCAATCGTGCCAGGATGGCGGCGTCCAGCACCCCATCGGCCAATGCTTCCCAAGTCTTGACTTCGGCCCGCTCACGCCCCACCGAGGGAATGAGTTTACCCACTGGGGAAAGCGTATCGAGGTAGTCAACGATGACGCGTGAATCAAACAGCGCTTCACCACCCTCCATAATCAGGCACGGCACTTTTCCCAGCGGATTGGAATCGGCAATCGTGGTTTGGGCGGCCCATACATCTTCGGTCACAAAAACAAAGTCAAGCTTCTTCTCGACCATGACGACACGCACTTTGCGTACGTAGGGGCTGGCGTTGGATCCGATTAATTTCATGGGCAGTCTGGTGTTACAGGAGCTTTCATTCTATACATCGACTTGCAGGTTGGCTCGCACAGTGGCGTGCATCCTACAATCGCATCATGACTTTTTCTGCAATTTCCGCACTTTCCCCGTTGGATGGCCGTTACGCAACCAAGCTTGGCAAACTCCGCCCGGTGATGAGTGAGCAGGGCTACATGCAGCGTCGGGTGCAGGTTGAGGTGGCCTGGTTCATCGCCCTGAGCGACTGCGGCTTCGCTGAATTCAAACCACTTTCCCCCGGAGCACGTACTTACTTGATGGGTTTGGTGAAACATTTTTCTGAATCCGATGGCGAAGCCATCAAAACCATTGAGAAGGTCACCAACCACGATGTGAAAGCAGTGGAGTACTGGATCAAGGCCAAATTCGACGCGCGCCCCGAACTGCTTGCGTCGGGCGAATTTGTTCACTTTGCCTGTACCAGTGAAGACATCAACAACACCAGCCATGCGCTGCAACTCAAGGCCGGGCGTGATCAAGTACTGCTGCCCGTGCTGGACACCGTGATGCTCAAACTGCGTGAAATGGCGCACGCTTTTGCCGGGGTCGCGATGCTCAGTCGCACGCATGGTCAGACCGCCAGCCCGACCACGGTGGGCAAGGAGATTGCCAACGTGGTGGTGCGGCTGGCGGCAGCGCGCGAGAAAATCGCCAGTGTGCGGCTATTGGCTAAGATGAACGGTGCCGTGGGCAACTACAACGCGCACCTGTCGGCCTGGCCCGATTTCGATTGGGAGGCGTTCTCCCGCCGCGTGATTGAGACACCTGAGCCAGTCGGCCTGGGCCTGACCTTCCAGCCCTACAGCATCCAGATTGAACCGCACGACTACATGGCCGAGTTGTTTGACGCCGTCGCACGCACCAACACCATCCTGATTGACTGGTCACGCGATGTCTGGGGTTACGTCAGCCTGGGCTACTTCAAGCAAAAGCTGCGCGACGGCGAAGTCGGGTCTTCCACCATGCCACACAAGGTCAACCCGATTGATTTTGAGAATGCCGAGGGCAACCTGGGCCTGTCCAATGCCCTGCTTAAACACCTGAGCGAAAAGCTGCCGGTTTCGCGCTGGCAACGCGACCTGACCGACAGCACCGTGCTGCGCAACATGGGGGTTGCACTGGGCTACGCCCTACTGGCCTACCAGTCGCTCAACACAGGCCTTGACAAGCTGGAGATCAATGAGGCGGCCATCGCCGCCGACCTTGATGCCTCCTGGGAAGTGCTGGCCGAGCCGATTCAAACCGTGATGCGCCGCTTTGGCCTGCCTCAACCTTATGAACAACTGAAAAAATTTACCAGGGGCGCGCCGATGACACGTGAGCTGATGCAAGGTTTCATCGCCAATCTGGAAATTCCGGAAGCCGAAAAAACGCGTCTGCTGGCCATGACGCCCGGCAGCTACACCGGCAAGGCCGCCGAACTCGCACGCCGGATCTGAGTATGACCCCCACGCTCAGCACTTCGTGTTTTCTCTGCCCCCCATGGGGACTGATCCGCCTTGGGGCGGCCCGGCGCCAGATCTGATGGCCACAAAATCCACCATCTTCAAAGCCAGTTTGCAAATTGCTGACATTGACAACGGCTATTACGCCGACCACGCGCTCACACTGGCGCGCCACCCAAGCGAAACTGACGAACGCATGATGGTGCGCCTGTGTGCGCTTGCCCTGCAGGCACACAAGCTGCAATCGGTGTGCGCTGGCGATGGCACACTGGCCTTTGGCGCCGGACTGTCCGATCCTGACGAGCCTGATGCATGGTTGCGTGACTTCACCGGGCTCATACGCCTGTGGATCGAAGTCGGTCAACCCGACGACAAGCCGCTGCTCAAAGCCTGCGCTCGTGCGGACGAAGTGGTGTTGTACTGTTTCAGTCAGGCATCCGAGATCTGGTGGCGCAGTATGCAAGCAAAACTGGCAAGGCCGCAAAATCTGAGTGTGTTCCGGATTGCCACCAGCGCCTCACAGGCGCTCATTGCGCTGGCCCAGCGCAGCATGCAGTTGCAGGCCACCATTCAGGAAGGCGTGTTGATGTTGGGCGACGGCACTTACAACGTGAATCTTGAGCCAGCGCGCTGGAAATAGTTAAATATACATACCAAATTGGCCTGTAGCCTAAGAGTGTCATGCGTGGGCTGCTACTCATTAAATAGCGCAATAGCGGTTTTGAAACGCTACTACCCCGCTCCGCGTATTTATTGAATCGCCAGTGGCTACCCTCGGTCGTGAAGCGATGCGGTGCAATGGGAGCCGGATGATAGCGCCCTTGATTCGCCCCAAGAGCGAAGTGACAAGACCGCGGTTCTTGCAAGGTTGATGCTTATCGTGGTTTAAAGTGCGCAGGAAGGGGAGTAGCTCCCTCTTGCTGCAACACAGGAAAGTTTACGGACATTTCGGACATCGTTGCAACAAGTACCAGCAAGTCGTCAATACGAAGGAAACTTCCGGCTTGCTGGGCACAATCTGCCTGACACTATGCCGAGCCAGACCTTCGATTGAAACCTGAAACAGGTTTGGTCGAAGTGTGTTTGCGGTTTATCTCCAATCACAACCTCCATTGCCATTCCTTTTTCCGGTTGTAGATCGATACAACCTGGAGAACTTGTCATGGAATTTTTGTCCGTCCCCTGGTGGTCGGCGCTGTTGGCCATCATCCTGATTGACTTGGTCCTGGCCGCGCGCAGTCTGCCGTCCCATCTGCAGAATAAAGCCATAGTCTGTGGCACCGTCGGTGCCATTGCAGTGCGCTCGATCATGACTGTCGGCGTGGTCTGGGTTTGATGTGGGTTGCCTACAGGCTGCTGGTCACTCAGGAAGGAAATGGCAATGTCAGTCCGGTCGCCAGCTCGTTCTGGGGCGCCATGAGGACCATTGATGTGGCCAACGCGCTGATGGGCGTGGACAACGTGCTGGGTGTGGCTGGAGCCGCCAACGGCGCCTTTGATCTGGTGATTGTGGGACTGCTGGTCAGCCTACCGATCATTGTGTTCGGCAGCTCGCTGGTACTCAAACTCGTTGACCACTTCCCGATCATCACACAGTTCGATGCTGCCGTGCTGGCTTTCACTTCAGCCAGGATGATTGGCAATGAGCCGCTACTTGACTCTGTCATTGATCCAGCCGAATTCGTCAATTGGCTGGCACGCTGGCTTACCTGTGCCGCTGCTGTGATTGGTGTGGTAGGTGCTGGCTGGCGCGCCAGCCGGCGTCAGCGCTCCGGCCACGCCGCCTGACGCAGAAATTATTCTCTCCCCCCAGCCTCAACCTTGAAAGGAATCCATCATGGACCAGATCATTGTGTGTGTCGATGACACCGCGGATGCACTACAACAGCTCATTCCCATGAACAATGGGGGTGGCGCGGAGTCGCAAAACAATTTGGTCAAGACATGCCACCCGTCACGGCCAGCCAGCCCGCCACCTGTCAAGGTCGCTGGACAGTGCCGGGGGCCGTCGCTGGCATGGGTGCAGTGCTGGTTCTGGCCGCCGAGTAAAGCTGGCGGCCAGATCTGGCCAATCTTGCCGGAGTGCTATGCTGTGGCACCATGAAACTCATTGTTAAATGGCTGCTTAGCGCAGCCGCCTTGCTGGCTGTTGCCTACCTCTACAGTGGGGTACAGGTCACCAGCTTTGGTGCGGCCCTGATTGCCGCCTTTGTCATCGGCCTGTTCAACATGATCCTGCGTCCGGTGCTGGTGGTGCTGACGTTGCCCGTCACCATGATCACGCTGGGACTCTTTCTGTTTGTCATCAACGCCCTGATGTTCTGGGCCGCTGCCGAGGTGCTCAGCGGCTTCCAGGTGCGCGGCTTTGGCGCGGCGCTGTTGGGTTCACTGATTTACTCCGCCTTTGGCGTGGTGATCGATTCAGCGATCGAGAAGTTGTTCCTTCAATAGCTGTTCGACTTGACGTTTACGGGTGTCAACGATGGATGCCTCAATGTAATCCACAGGCACGTTATTGGCACGCTGTTGGTTGACGAGTTCCTGTGCCGCCCGGAAGCGGTCCAGTGCCGCCGCATAGTCCTGCCGGGCCACCTGGGTTTCGGCGTCGGCCCGAATTGCACTCAGGGTCTGGCCTTGCGCGGCATAGGAACCGCCCAACAGTTGCCAGGCCAACGCATCTCGCGGATGCGCAGCAAGCCAGACTTGCAGGCGCTGCGCTACTTCACTTACCCTGGCATCCGGCATCCCCTGGGCCTGGGCAGTGGCGATTTGCGCCGCCAGAAGCAACTCGGGACGACGCCCCAGAGTTGCTTCGGCATGACCTGCCTCGCCGGCGGCCAGTGCCACTTCGGCCGCCAGCAGGCGCGTCAGGCGGGCCGCTCCCTCATCAGCGCGCACCAGCACCGCCAGTCGCGCCAGGTGCACCCTGGCATTGGCAAATTCACGCAGGCGGCTGGCTGCCAGAGCGGCGCCATACAACACCCCGGCCTGGCGCGAAGTTGCCTGGCTGTTCAATTGCAGGGCGGCCGCCTCCGACGCAAAAGCCCGCAAAGCATCGACACCTGCGTTGGATAACACCCGGGCACGAGCCGCTATCAGGGCATGTTCAGTGGTCAACACGACGCTACCAGCACTCGATGCCGCCAGGGACTGGCGTGTCTGCATGTCAGCAATCCGTTCAGTGGTGAGCGGGTGGCTGCGCAGATAGGGATAGGCGCCGTTGTCATTGAGGCGTGACGCCTGTTGCAATTTATCAAACATCGAGACAAAACCCTGTGCCTCAAAGCCGGCCTGGGTCATGACACCAAAGCCAACCCGATCGGCTTCACGCTCCATGTCACGGGAAAAATTCAGCTGGTTCTGTGCCGCAACGGCCTGCCCGCCCACAATGAGCGCATTGGCGGCATCAGAACTCTTGCTAGCCGCCAGTACACCCAGAATCATGGCCCCCAGCAACCACGGCGCCTGCTGGCTCTGTTTGGCCATCAGACGTGAAATATGGCGCTGGGTGACGTGGCTAAGTTCATGTCCGAGCACCGAAGCCAGTTCATCGCGGTTACTGACCACGGCGATCAAACCCAGATGCACGCCAAAATAGCCGCCAGGCAAGGCAAAAGCGTTCACCGTGCGGTCACGACCCAACAAAATTTCCCAGGCAAAACGCTCATCGAGCTCACTGGAAAGATCACCCCGTGCACGCGCCGCCGCCAGCAACGGCTGCCAGATCCCCTGCACATACTCAACCAGCACCGGATCGTCAATATAGTCCGGGTCACGGTACAGCTCACGTGCAATGCGGTCGCCCAAGCGCCGCTCGGCGCTACTGCTCATTTCACTGCCATCACCCAGCGTGGGCAGTTGCGCGCTGGCCGGCAATGCCCCCGCAGCGCCAGCATGCGTCTGCGACATGGCGGCGCCGCTGACCGAATATGCTATCAATAAAATAGCAGTCTGCGCTTTCAGGACAGTAGCGAGCGACTGAATTGACTTGGATACTGGATTCAAAATGTGGACCACTGGAGGGTCAGCCTGCAATTTTCAACAAGGTCATCATGGTTCAACATGCCCGTATGATGCACGGCAGATATAAACGTTCTGTAAATTTGGCCCTTGCCGACACAATGAACCAACTGTAACGAATCCCCATGAACACACTCACTCATTTTGATGCCCGGGGCCAGGCCCACATGGTCGACGTGGCCGCCAAGTCCAGCAGCCACCGCATCGCCATTGCCGGTGGGCGCATCGAAATGCTGCCCGCCACTCTGTCCGTCATTGAAGCTGGCAGCGCTAAAAAAGGTGACGTGTTGGGCATTGCCCGCGTCGCCGGCATCATGGCGGCCAAGAAAACCAGTGAGCTGATTCCGTTGTGCCACCCGCTGGCGTTGACCCGGGTTGCCATTGATTTCGAAGCCGGTCGGGATCAAGCTGCAGGTGTTGCACACCTGTCGTGCAGCGCGACCGCGGAGACCATCGGTCCCACAGGTGTTGAGATGGAAGCACTCACTGCGGTGCAAGTGGCATTGCTCACGATTTACGACATGTGCAAGGCAGTTGATCGGGGCATGACCATCACCGGTGTCAGGTTGTTGGAAAAACACGGCGGCAAATCGGGCAGTTTTATCGCAGACACAGAGGTGCGCTAATCATCTCTGGCAGGCCCGCGACCAGCCTCCCAACGTGCATGGCTGTCGGGAAAAGCTGCTTCATAACGCACCAGATAAAACAACGCCTCGTCCTCAAGTCCCAGCAGCGTAGCACTCTCGACGAGTTTTTCAATGACGCGGGCCTCAGGTGAAAAGTGCAGCATGTCAACGGCCATGTCGTGGAGGTATCGCGCGTTATTGAGTGTCAACTCCGTCGTGGTGAGTTCGGCAAAACGGACCTGTGAAGCAAATAGCCACGAGTCGCGAATTTTTTTCAATGTGTTGCTGCGATAGGCTTCGGCGCGCATGGCCGGCGCCCGGTAAATCTGGCTCACGCGGTAATAGTCCCATCCGGTCCAGCCCGTCAACGCTATTAAAATAATAGCTGTCGACGTACACAGCACGGAGCCTAAAGCGCTAAAGCCTTGCTGATTTTGAGAAAGATGAGGTACGCGACGCCAGAGCAACCAGATCGACAGGCCGAACGCCATCTGAAACGGCCCATACCACAGCGGATATTCCAGCAAGCTATGCAACACGATGATGGCCAGTACACCCCAAGCCAGTTGCCGTGTTGCGTCTGTCTCGCGCCAGGGCTGGGCGCGCCACACCAGCCAGACGGTGACCGCGCAAACTGTCAGCGCCAATGGCAGACCCAGTTCCACCGCCAGGTGCAAAGGAAGGTTGTGCGCATTGTCCAGAATGTCGCAAAAGCGCTGGCCCGGATAAAGTGTGATGAAGTGGGCGAAATCGAGCTCGCCCCAACCCCAGCCGAACCAGGGTTTTTGGATGATCAGGTACAGCACGTTGCGCCACAGGGTCAAGCGGCTGGAACAACCCGGACCGCCATCGTGCAGGCGCGCCAGGATGCCGCTGACCAGTGGGTCAAGGCCAGCCAGAACCGGTAGCGCGAGGGCCGCCACCAGGTAGGCGAGCATTGCCGCCAGTGCAACTGACCACAGGACATATTCTTTCCGACCCACTCGTCTCCAGGCCCAGGCCATGGCCAGCAACAAAAGGAGTTGCGCCAGTCCGGTACGTGAAGACGACGCGGCATTGCCCACGGCCAGCAAAACTGCCGCTGCCAATTGCCATGCCCGGCGTGCCGTTATGGCCCCAGGCGAATCGCTCGCAGGAGCCCCATGCGCTACCCACCACAACAGGGCCGCCAAACCAATATTGGTCAGCGTCGCAAACTGGTTGCGCTGGCGCAGATTGGCAAACGCCTCGCCCAGCGCGGTCGCGTTGACCCAAGGTTGCAGAGCCGCCGTCGCATCAAAATATTGCAGCACGGCAAACGCGGCGCTGATCAGGGCGGCCACCAGCCAGGCCGCTGGCACCAGCGCCGCCAGGCGAACCCGCGCCGCACCCAGCAACAGCAACGCCAGACAGCCCAATGTCACCAGCCAGGGAATGACTGCAGGCGCCGGTCCGGAGGAAAACGGATTAAGCCAGGGCAGTACGACGGCCAGAAAAACAACAGTGGACGGCATTCGCATGAAGGGAGTTGGTCCGTCAGGCGCCACCGGTCATCTCAGGTCCCTGCCACATACGAATTGCTTTTGCGCTCACGCCCAAACGTGCTCTCGGGCCCATGCCCCGGGATAAAAACAGTGTCGTCACCCATCGGCCACAAACGGGTAACGATGCTGTCAATCAGCGTGGCGTGATCGCCCTGCGGCAAATCGGTGCGACCAATGGAGCCGGCAAACAGCACATCACCGACAAAAGCGCGTCTTATGTCGGATGCATGAAACACCACGTGGCCGGGGGTGTGGCCGGGGCAATGGCGCACGTTGAGAGTGCTGTGCCCGACCGTGACCACATCGCCATCAAACAGCCAGCGCGTCGGCGTGAAAGCGGCGGCTTCGGGCAAGCCAAACATCCGACTTTGCGCAGTCAGCCCATCGATCCAGAACTGGTCGGCCCGGTGCGGGCCGATGATGGGCAGCGACAGACGCGCGGCCAACGCAGCGGCACCGCCGGCGTGATCAATGTGAGCGTGAGTCAGCCAGATTTGAGTCAGCGTCAAACCCAGACGGTTGACTTCGGACAGCAGCACATCCAGATCCCCACCGGGATCAATGACGGCGGCCTGTAACGTTCCAGTGCACCAGACGATGGAACAATTTTGCTGAAAAGCGGTAACCGCAATGGTCAGGTAACGTAACATTTCGAAGACATTTTAGGGGCCAGCTACGGCTAAAACCGGGCGTCAGCCATGCTGGCAGCTAGCCCGATCGGTAGTGCTCATGCAGGCAGCGGGAATTCAGCAACAGTCCCGCCAGCAGCGTAAACAGTACCACCAGGCTCAAAATAGCGGCGGCAACCCCCCACGGTCGGCCACTCTGCTGACGAACCCCGGCAAGTTCAAACGCCACCCAGAGCCAGTTGGCGGCGGCCAGATAAGCGCTTGACTGCAACAAGACAAGACTCCAGCGCCGTTTGTGAAGAAACATGAATGGCATGACCAGACACAGCGCCACCAGAAGAAAATTGCCAGCCCGGAAAAAATGGGCGGCCAGCAACAATGCAGCGATGATGAAAAGACCGATGCGCAGCTTCAAAGCGACCATCCATACTCGATCGTCACTGGCGCATGGTCACTAAAGCGCTCCGTCTTGTAGATTGACACCGAACGGGCCGTGCTCGCCAGCGTTGCTGTCGCCAGATGGTAGTCAAGTCGCCAGCCCACGTTCTTGGCCCTGGCCTGCCCCCGGTTGCTCCACCAGGTGTAGGCTTCGTCCGTGGCGAGGGGGTGCAACTGCCGATAGACGTCGATCAAACCAGCTTCTTTCAGCAACTTCGTCACCCAGGCCCGCTCTTCGGGCAAAAAACCAGAGTTCTTGCGATTGCCCTTCCAATTTTTCAGGTCAATCTCCTGATGCGCAATGTTGACATCCCCACACAGGATGAAATCCCGCTCCGCCTTAAGCCGGTTCAGATGGGGATACAACTCCTCAAGAAAACGAAACTTCGCTTGCTGGCGCTCCTGCCCGGAAGTCCCACTGGGAAAATAGCAACTGATGATGGAGCGCTTGGCGTTGGCCGTGTCGAAACACAATTCCACATACCGCCCCTCAGTATCAAACTCGGCCGAGCCATGACCGACAAGGACATCGCTGGGTTCGTGCCGGGTGTAAATACCAACGCCTGAATAACCTTTTTTCTCGGCAAAATGAAAGTACCCCCGCAGGCCGGCCAACTCCTCAAACCGACCCTTCACGTCGGCCGCCTGCGCCTTGACCTCCTGTACACAAATACAATCGGGCCTGACCTGTGTCAGCCAGGATTCCAGGCCTTTGGTGGTGGCGGAGCGGATACCGTTGAGATTGAGACTGGTTAATTTGAACAAGGAATTCCCCGTGTCAGAAAATGTTGTTACGAATTCAGCTAAGGCCACGTCAGCCGACGAACTGGCACACGAGTTTGTGCAGTTCGCGGTGGATTGTGGCGTGCTGCGCTTTGGGGAGTTTAAAACCAAGGCGGGCCGCATCAGTCCTTATTTTTTCAACGCCGGCCTGTTTGACGATGGCGAAAAACTGGGACGGCTGGCGCAATTTTATGCGCGCCGCCTGATCGCCTGCGGAATCGAATTTGACATGATCTTTGGCCCCGCCTACAAGGGCATTCCGCTCGGCGCCACACTGGCTGTAGAACTCGCGCGGCGCGGGCGCAATGTTCCGTTTGCATACAACCGTAAAGAAGTCAAAGACCACGGCGAGGGCGGCACACTGGTCGGCGCACCCTTACAGAAGCGAGTATTGATTGTCGACGACGTCATGTCGGCCGGCACGGCGACACGCGAGTCAATTGCCATCATCAACGCCGCTGGTGCCGCCGCACACGCAGCGGTCATCGCGCTGGATCGGCAGGAAATGGCAACAGAAAACGGGCAGGATGTCAACTACAGCGCGGTACAGTACGTTCAACAACGACTGGGGCTGGAGGTGGCAGCGATTGCCAAGCTAGCCGATTTGATGCACTATCTGGAACGGCAAGGCACTGGGGCAGGTTCTGCTGAACATCGGCGCGTTTTAGCCTACCGTCAGCGCTATGGCGTGGAGGAAAACTAGCATGGTCAGTTTCCCGGGATTTGCTACACGAACGGTCCGCAATGCCACCATCGCGACCCTGATGCTGGCCGTGCTCTGGGCTTTTCCAGGCTCGCAGGCGCAGCTCGCATCCGTGCAGGGCATCTATAGCTGCACTGATGCACGTGGTCACAAGCTGACCTCTGATCGACCCATTCCGGAATGCGCAGACCGCGAGCAAACGATACTCAACCCGAGCGGCACGGTCAGGGCCAAAGTCGGGCCAACTCTGACGGCACAGGAACGCATTGCGCTTGAGACGAGGGAGCGAGCGGAACAGGAAGAACGAAACCGTATCAACGAAGAAAAGCGGCGTGACCGGGCCTTGCTGATGCGCTACCCCAGCAAGTCAGTTCATGACCATGAACGCGACGAGGCGTTGTCCCAAATCAGGGTGGTGCGGGAGGCGTCCCGGCACGGGCTTCAGGAATTGCTGAAGCAGCGGACCGTCATCGACACCGAAATGGAATTTTACAAAAAGGACCCGGGCAAAGCGCCGCCCTCAGTGCGTCGCCAACTGGACGAAGTAAACAAAAGCATTTCCGCCCAGGTGAGCTTCATTGCCGAGCAGGATGCCGAACTCAAGCGGGTCAATGCGCGTTTTGATGAAGAATTGTTACGTCTGAACCAGTTGTGGGCGACACAGTCGCTCACGCCTGCAACGCCAGCCAGTAAATCACATTGATTAGGGGGTCAGCCCATTTTTTTGCGCAACAGACCATTGACCAGCTGCGGGTTCGCCTTGCCCCGGCTGCCCTTCATGATCTGCCCCACCAGCGCATTGAGTGCCTTCTCGTTGCCAGCCTTGAACTCGGCCACGTTCTTGGCATTGGCGGCAATGACGTCGTCAACGATTTTTTCCAGGGCGCCAGTGTCGTTCATCTGCTTGAGACCTTTGGCGTCGATGATTGAATCAACGTAAGCCTGCGCAGTTTCGAACATCGTCCCCGGCGCACGGGTCAGTTCGCTGAACACCGTCTTCCCAGCCGAACTTGAAATGGTGTTGTCGGCGATGCGGGCAATCAAGGCTGCCAAGTTGCGTGCTGGAACGTACTCGGTAAACTCTTCGAACGTATGGTCTTCAGCTGAGTTCAACCATTTCGACACCTCCCCCATGATCCAGTTGCTCGCCAGCTTCGGTTGGCCACAGGATTTGGTTGTGTCTTCGAAATACTCCGCAATATCGCGACCTTGCGTCAAAGCGGTCGCATCGTATTCCGAAAGACCATAGTCGTTCACAAAGCGCAGTGCCATCACCCGCGGCAACTCCGTCATATCACAGCGCACGCGCTCAACCCACTCATCGGCAATCACCAGTGGCGGTAAATCGGGGTCCGGGAAATAGCGGTAGTCGGCGGCATCTTCCTTGCTGCGCATGGCACGGGTTTCACCGGTATCCGGGTTGAACAGCACCGTGGCCTGTTCGATCGGGTGGCCATCTTCAAGCTGGTCAATCTGCCATCGCACCTCATAGTCAATCGCCTGTTGCATGAACTTGAAACTGTTCAAATTCTTGATCTCGCGCCGGATGCCCAACGCAGCACCCGGCTTGCGCACCGAGACGTTGGCATCACAGCGAAAGCTGCCTTCCTGCATGTTGCCGTCGCAGATACCGATCCAGGTGACAATTTTGTGCAGTTCCCGGGCGTAGGCCACGGCTTCCAGGCTGGAGCGCATATCCGGTTCGGTCACGATCTCCAGCAACGGCGTGCCGGCCCGATTCAGGTCAATGCCAGTCTGACCCACAAAGTCTTCATGCAATGACTTGCCGGCGTCTTCTTCGAGATGTGCTCGCACCAACCGCACCGATCTCTTCTCACTCTCCAGAAAGAACTCAACACTACCGCCCTGCACCACGGGAATTTCAAACTGGCTGATCTGGTATCCCTTGGGCAGGTCCGGATAAAAATAATTCTTGCGCGCAAAAATGCTGCGCGTCGCAATGTGGGACCCGACGGCCAGACCGAAGGCAATGGCGCGCTCCACCGCACCCTTGTTCATCACCGGCAAGGTACCCGGCAGGGCCAGATCAACGGCGCAGGCCTGGGTATTGGGCTCAGCCCCAAACGCGGTGGAGGCTCGGCTGAAGATTTTGGAATGGGTGGAAAGCTGGGCGTGGGTCTCGAAGCCGATCACAACTTCATAACCCAAAACCAGAGGCGAGTTGGATGTAGTCATGTTCAGAATCCCTCCGGCTTGGCAACATGCCAGTCGGTGGCCTGCTGGAACCGGTGCGCCACATTGAGCAACTTCGCCTCCTGCAAATAGTTGCCAATCAACTGCAGGCCAACGGGCATCGAACCCTCGCCAAAACCGACCGGCAGGCTCATGCCGGGGAGTCCAGCCAGCGAGGCCGGTAACGTGAATATATCGGCCAGATAATCCGCCAACGGGTCGCTTCCGTGCCCGCCCAGCTTCCAGGCAACCGTCGGTGCCACTGGGCCGGCGACAACGTCACATTGTTTGAATACCAGTTGAAAGTCCTCAGAAATCATGCGCCGGATCTTTTGTGCCTGCAGGTAATAAGCATCGTAATAACCATGCGACAACACATAGGTTCCAATCATGATGCGGCGTTTGACCTCATCGCCAAAACCTTCGGCGCGGGACTTTTTGTACATATCGGTCAAGTCGCTGTACTGATCGGCACGATGACCAAACTTGACACCATCAAAGCGGCTCAGGTTGCTGGAGGCCTCGGCCGGGGCGATGATGTAATAGACCGGAATTGACAGTTCTGTGCGCGGCAGTGAAACAGGCACCAGTCTGGCGCCGAGTTTTTCGTACTCCTTCAGAGCACCTTCAACCGCTATTCGGACATCGGGTGCCAGCCCGTCACCGAAAAATTCCTTCGGCACGCCAATACGCAAACCAGCCAGCGATTCATCCAGCAATCGGGTGAAATTCTCGGCTGGCTCATCCAGCGACGTCGAGTCCCGATCCAGGTCCGGCCCACACATCGCTGAAAGCAGCAGTGCACAATCCTCTGCGGTGCGCGCCAGCGGTCCGGCTTGATCCAGGCTCGAGGCGAAGGCCACCATGCCGTAACGTGACGCGCGGCCGTAAGTCGGTTTGATACCGCTAATTCCGCAAAAAGAGGCTGGCTGGCGAATCGAACCTCCGGTGTCGGTGCCCGTTGCCGCGGGCACCAGACGCGCTGCAACCGCTGCCGCGCTGCCACCTGATGAGCCGCCTGGTGTACGTGTGACATCCCACGGATTCCTGACCTGACCAAACGCCGAGTTCTCATTGGCCGAACCCATGGCGAATTCATCGCAATTGAGCTTGCCCAAGGTCACCATGCCCTGGTTTGCCAGGTTGGCAACCACTGTGGCATCAAACGGTGAGCGATACCCGGCCAGCATTCTGGAGCCTGCTGTTGAAATAAAATCCTTGGTGACAAAAATATCCTTGTGTGCGACGGGTACGCCCCGCAACGCTTGCGCGTGGGCGGTTCCCTTCACCCGTGCGTCGTCAGCCGCGCGCGCCTGGGCCAGTGTCACTTCTTCATTGATGTCAAGAAATGCTCCCAGGGAAGGGTACATCCGCGCCCGCGCCAAAAAGTGCTGCGCTATTTCGAGCGCCGACACCTTGCGCTCCTGCAATTGGGTCAGCAGTTGACTCACGCTGAGTTCGTGCAATACCGAGTTGTTATTCATGTGTTTTTGTTGCGGGCAGACTGGAGTCACGCATTGTCGGCAAACGCTTTCTCCCTGCTAACGGTTTATTCAATCACCTTCGGCACCAAAAACAGTCCACGCCTGACCGCCGGTGCGTTTCGCTGGTTGGCCAAACGCTGATCGAATTCACTGACACTATCCTCACGCAGGCGCAAAGTAATGTCCTGAATAGTCGCCAGCGGGTGAGCCAATGGCTCTATTCCGGTTGCGTCAATCGCACGCATTTTTTCGACGATGTCAAAAAACCCATTGATTTGAGTCAGCATGCGCTCACTCTCTAGTGGCTTCAATTCCAATCGGGCAAGGTTGGCAATGCGGGCAATGTCAGCAGAAGTCAGGGACATAACAATTTTTTCGTTCGAAACCGGATGTAAAACACTCCGCGGGAGGCCAATTTCGCCATAGGTTTAACAGGCAATAGAGTATTATCTCGCCTTTGGCCCGATGTCGGCGACCCGGCGTGCTATGCCAGAAATGTACGCTATAGAAACAGTCAATGTGGCGATGCCAGGCCGAAGTGTCTGACATGCCCGAGAGGATATTTAATGTTTGGAGCATTCCGTCAGTACTTCTCCACTGACCTGGCAATTGACCTTGGTACCGCCAACACCCTGATTTATGTGCGTGACAAGGGTATTGTGCTCGACGAGCCCTCTGTCGTTGCCATCCGCCACGAGGGTGGCCCACAGGGCAAAAAGACGATTCAGGCGGTCGGCAAGGAAGCCAAGGCCATGCTGGGCAAAGTACCCGGCAATATTGAAGCCATTCGCCCCATGAAAGACGGGGTAATTGCCGACTTCACTGTTACTGAGCAAATGCTCAAGCAATTCATAAAGATGGTGCATCCGCGCTCGATATTTCGCCCCAGCCCGCGCATCATCATTTGCGTACCCTGCGGCTCCACCCAGGTGGAACGCCGCGCTATTCGGGAGTCGGCCCTTGGCGCAGGTGCCAGTGACGTTTACCTGATTGAAGAGCCCATGGCGGCCGCCATAGGCGCTGGCCTGCCAGTCAGTGAGGCCAGCGGTTCGATGGTTGTAGACATAGGCGGCGGCACTACTGAAGTTGGCGTTATTTCGCTCGGCGGCATGGTCTACAAGGGCAGTGTACGGGTCGGCGGTGACAAGTTTGATGAGGCCATCATCAACTACATCCGGCGAAATTACGGCATGCTCATTGGCGAGCCAACGGCTGAGTTAATCAAGAAAAAGATTGGGTCGGCGTTTCCCGGCAGTGAAGTG
This sequence comes from uncultured beta proteobacterium, assembly GCA_963750815.1. Taxonomy (GTDB): domain Bacteria; phylum Pseudomonadota; class Gammaproteobacteria; order Burkholderiales; family Burkholderiaceae_C; genus Rhodoferax. The sequence goes on along the minus strand of CAVVRS010000002.1, from coordinate 1,015,996 downwards.
CGCGAGATGGAAGTGCGCGGCCGCAATCTGTCGGAAGGTGTGCCTCGCAGTTTCACCATCTCCAGCAACGAAATTCTGGAAGCTCTGACTGATCCTATCAACAACATTGTGTCGGCCGTCAAAAACGCGCTCGAGCAAACACCTCCGGAACTCGGCGCCGATATTGCCGACCGGGGCATGATGCTCACCGGCGGCGGCGCGCTATTGCGTGACATGGACCGCCTGCTTGCAGAAGAGACCGGCCTGCCGGTTCTGGTGGCGGAGGATCCACTCACTTGCGTGGTGCGGGGTTGTGGCATCGCGCTGGAGCGGATGGAGCGTTTGGGCTCCATTTTCACCAGCGAATAAAGTTCAGGTGCAGCGATGCCGCTTGGTACGCTGGACGGTACTCCTCCGCCCTTCTTCAGGCAAGGACCTTCGGCTTTATCCAAGCTGACGTTCTTTAGCGCACTGGCGCTTTTCTTGATGGTCGCTGACCTGCGCTTTGAACTAGCAAAGCCCTTGCGCGTGGCGGTGGCTGCTGTGCTATACCCATTGCAGTGGGTGACGCTCCAGCCGGTGTTGTGGGTCCAGAATGGCGAGAAGTATTTCGAATCACTCAAATCGTCGCAAGCCGGCGAGCAGGCTGCTCGTCGCAAACTTGAAGTGCAATCCCGGCGCGCCAATCAGGTTGACCAGCTTGAACAGGAAAATTCACGCCTGCGCCAGCTACTTGGTTTGCGTGATAGGGTCACTACACCCTCGCAGATGGCGCAGGTCCTCTATGACGCGGCCGATCCCTATGCCCGCAAAGTCATTATTGACAGAGGTCTGCTTGATGATGTGCTAGCCGGCTCCCCTGTACTTGATGAAAATGGTGTGCTGGGCCAGGTTACCCGTGTCTATCCGATGATCAGCGAGGTAACCCTGATCACCGACCGTGACCAAGCGATTCCCGTGCTCAATACACGGACCGGCGCGCGTGGGGTGGCTTTTGGCGACTCTAACTTGCGATCCTCTTCGTTGGAATTGCGTTTTATGGCCGCCAACGCGGACGTGCAGGCAGGCGACCTGCTGACTACCAGTGGCGTGGATGGTGTCTACCCACCCGGTCTACCGGTAGCACGTGTAGAAAAAGTCGAGCGCCGGGTGGACTCGGCCTTTGCCCGAATCAGTTGTCGCCCGTTGGCCCTGGTCGCGGGTGTGGCACACATCATGGTTCTAAAACCGGTTGCCACCCAGGTGGCGCCTCGCCCGGCAGCCGAGGCACCGCCAACGCCGGTCAGGAAGGGGCTGAAAAAATGATCATGCGCCCCGGCCATCAACTGTTGTTGCCTGCCAACCCGTTCTTCATTTGGGGCAGCCTGCTGACTGCACTGGGAGTTGACATGCTGCAAAACATGGGCTTCTGGGGTCGTGCCGCGTGGACTCCCGACTGTCTCGCACTGGTACTGGTGTTTTGGGGAATTCATCAACCGCAGCGTGTGGGAATTGGCGCCGCTTTTGTATTTGGCATGCTGCTGGACGTGCATCAGGGGGCCATGCTCGGACAGCATGCCCTGGCCTACACGGTCTTGAATTTTTTCGCCATTGCCATTCACCGTCGATTACTGTGGTTCAGTGTTCCGTCCCAGGCGTTCCAGGTTCTGCCCCTGTTTGCCGCAGCCCATGCCATTGAACTACTCGGTCGCATGCTGGCGGGCGGTCCATTCCCCGGACTATTGATATTGCTGTCGCCCGCCATTGAATCCCTGTTGTGGCCCGTGGTGAGCGTAATTTTGCTGCTCCCGCAAAGACGGGCACCGAACCCAGATGCACATAGACCTCTTTAGAAACAAGACACACCTGGGAGTTGGCCCTTGATCCCGTCTCGAACAAACTGCGCTACGGGAATGGGGCGACCCCGCGCTGCTGCACTTTCATGACTGAACTGCGTAACGTTGAAGCCGACCTGTCGCGCTTTCGGGGACGGGTACTGGTGGCCAGCGTGGTGGTCGTGGCCTGCTTCCTGCTGGTGGCGTCGCGCCTGGTGTACCTTCAGATCGTACGTCATGCGGACTTGCTGGAACAGGCTGAGAACAATCGCACATCGATTGTGCCTGTGGTACCGAACCGGGGCCTCATTCTGGACCGCAACGGCATCGTCCTGGCCAGCAACTACTCGGCCTACACCCTGGAAGTAACTCCCTCCCGGATCACCGACCTGGAGCAGACCATTGAAGCCTTGTCTCAAGTAATTGAGATTGCGCCGCGTGACCGGCGTCGATTCAAAAAGTTGCTCGACGAGTCAAAGAGCTTCGAATCGCTACCTTTGCGCACCCGTCTGAACGATGAAGAAGTGGCGAAATTTGCGGCACAACGCTTTCGATTTCCCGGTGTCGACATCAAAGCCAGACTGTTTCGAAACTACCCCTACGGGGAACTCGCAAGCCACGTCATCGGTTACATCGGGCGCATCAACCCGGCCGAGAAGGAAAAGCTTGACGATTCCGATGATCAGGCCAACTACCGAGGCACCGAATACATCGGAAAACTTGGCATTGAGCAAAGTTTTGAAACCCAGTTGCACGGCGTCACCGGAGTAGATTCAGTCGAGACTTCGGCCGGGGGTCGCGCCATGCGCAAGCTCGCCAGCAACCCGGCCACACCGGGCAACACCGTTAAATTGTCAATCGACATCAAACTGCAAAATTTGATTGAAGAATTATTCGGTAACCGCCGTGGCGCACTGGTGGCCCTGGATCCCAAGACCGGTGAAATACTGGCCTTTGTCAGCAAACCTACGTTCGACCCCAATCTGTTCGTAGAGGGCATAGACAGCGAAAACTGGCAGGCACTCAACGAATCTCTCGACAAGCCACTGCTCAACCGCGCATTGCGCGGCACCTACCCGCCGGGCTCGACGTACAAGCCATTCATGGCACTGGCGGCGCTGGAGACCGGCTTGCGCACTCCCGAACAATCAATTGCCGACCCCGGTTTTTTCATGTTCGGCAACCACCGTTTTCGCGACGACAAGGAGGGCGGACACGGCATGGTCAATATGTACCGTTCCATAGTGCAGTCGTGCGACACCTATTACTACATACTGGCCAATGATATGGGGGTCGACACGATCCACCAGCAGATGCAGCGTTTTGGTTTTGGTGAGCTGACGGGCATTGACATATTCGGTGAGGTACGCGGTCTGCTGCCCTCTACCGACTGGAAACGCAAAGCCTACAAGCGCGCCGATCAGCAAAAATGGTACGCTGGGGAAACCATCTCGCTTGGCATTGGTCAAGGGTACAACAACTTCACCATGCTGCAACTGGCTTCCGCCACCGCCACGCTGGCCAACGGGGGTGTCAAGATGAAGCCGCACCTGGTCAAGGAAGTGATCGACATCATGACTCATGCACCGACCACAACCGCGCGCGAATCGATCGGCGAGGTGATCGCCAAACCAGCCAACATTGAGGTCATCAAGAATGCACTGGTAGGCGTCAATATCGAAGGCACTTCAGCCTCCGCCTTTCGCGGCGCGGCATATACCAGCGGCGGCAAGACCGGCACCGCCCAGGTGGTTCAAATCAAGCAGAACGAAAAGTACATTGCCTCCAGAATGGAAGAGCGCTTTCGTGATCATGCACTGTTTACCGCCTTTGCACCGGCGGAAGATCCAAAAATTGCACTTGCCATGGTGATCGAAAACGCCGGCTTTGGTTCGCAGAATGCGGCCCCGATTGCCCGGCGTATTTTTGACTATTGGCTGCTCAACCAATACCCTAGCGAGGAAGATATTGCGGCAGTACAAAAGGCCCAGGCGCCAGCGCCAATTGGCAAACCCCGCAACAGCGCTGAGGCGCCCTGGCCGCCAGAAAACCAGTAGCGACAGTCAGCGCAAAAAAGCGTCGTACCCGGTCTTCAGGATCAGTGCGCTGACCACTGCAATAAATACTGCGCGAACAAAACCAGTGCCGTGCTTTAGTGCCAGGCGGGTGCCCAGCAGACTGCCCGTCACATTGGCCAGTGCCATGGCCAAAACAAAATGCCACCATATGTGACCTTTGATCACGAACAGTATCAGCGCAGCGCCATTGGTCGCGGTATTGACCAATTTGGCTGAGGCTGAAGCACTCAGGAAGTCATAGCCCAGCAACCGGACAAACAGAAATACAAGAAAGCTACCGGTGCCCGGTCCGAAAAATCCGTCATAGAAGCCGATAACGGTGCCAACGGCGCTTGCCAACAAAACCTCTTGAGAACCGGAAAAGCGTGGCGCGTGGTGGCGACCCAGATCCTTCCTGGCCAGCGTGTAGATAAGGACCACCAGCAAGACACCTGGCAAGGCCTTGCGCAGGTAGGCGGGGGATGCCACGGTGACCAGCCAGGCGCCTGCGAAAGAAGCAAAAAATCCAGCCACAGTAGCGGGCAACAGGGCAGCCCAACGCAACTGAACGCGGTGACTGTATTGCCAGGTGGCAAAAGCCGTTCCCCAGACGGAAGCGCCTTTGCCGGTTCCAAAGAGAGTGGCCGGCTGTGCAGCAGGGAAAGTGACAAACAGGGCAGGCACCAATATCAGACCACCGCCACCAACAATCGAATCCACAAACCCGGCCAGCAACGAGGCCAGTGACACAACAAACAGTTCCATGGCTTGATTGTCGCATCCGGCCATGCGTCGCATTTGCTATATAAAATATAGCGTGCTGTGCATGTTGCACGGAGTCTGCGGATCAATTTGATCAAAAAAAAAGGCACTGGAACACCAGTGCCTTTCCAAATCGCAGTTGCCAGTCGTCATTCTAGGTATTTTGAATTTACCTTGTATTTGCCCGCTGCCGGCTTGTCTCCTGGGCCTCTCTCCTTCGCCGGGCTTGCAGCCCGTTGACGATTGGCAGGAATGTACTGATCAAAACGCCCAGGCACATCGGGGCTTACCCTTGTTCTACCGGCAGCTTGATGCAAGGGCGGCGTCCTCGACAATCCATTGCGCCGCCTTTTCCGCAATCATCAAGGCCGGTGCGTTTGTATTGCCACTGGTAATCAAAGGCATCACGCCGGCGTCAACCACGCGCAGGCCGGCAACCAGACCTCTCTTGTCGCGCACCCGCAAACGTGAATCCACCACGGCTGACATGTCATCGGCCGCGCCCATTCGGGTCGTACCCACCGGATGAAAAATGGTAGTGGCAATGTCACCTGCCAGCTTTGCCAAATCCTGGTCTGTCTGGTATTGGGTGCCAGGCTTCCATTCTTGTGGCTGGTAGCGGGCCAGGGCTGGTTGCGCCACAATGTGACGCGTCATGCGCAATGAGTCTGCAGCCACCTTGCGATCAGCGTCAGTGCTCAGATAATTGGGTGTAATCGCCGGTGCCACGTCAAAGCTGCTGCTCCTGATGTTCACGGTACCGCGACTCGTCGGGTTGAGGTTACAAACACTGGCCGTAAAGGCATTGAAGTTGTGCAGCGGTTCACCGAATGCTTCCAGACTGAGGGGTTGCACGTGGTACTCGATGTTGGGGAAAGGTTGTGCCGGGTCACTGCGGGTAAACGCACCCAGTTGTGATGGCGCCATGCTCATGGGGCCACTTCGCTTGAATGCGTACTCCAGACCAATCTTGGCCTTGCCCCAAAATGAGCTGGCTTGTGTGTTGAGCGTCTTGACACCCTGCACCTTGAATACGGCGCGAATCTGAAGATGGTCCTGCAGATTCGCACCGACGCCAGGGGCGTCAACCACCACCTTGATGCCATGTTGTTGCAGCAAAGCAGCGGGGCCAATGCCGGAGAGTTGCAACAGCTGGGGTGAACCAATACTGCCAGCACACAATATGACTTCAGCACTGGCGGTGGCAGTGGCCATCTCGGCGCTGGTCCACACTTGAACTCCGGTGCAGCGCTGGCTACCGTCAGGCTGGGTTTCCAGCAAAAGTTTGGTCACCTGGGCCGAAGTCCACATCTCAAAATTCGGGCGCGCGTAACAGGTCGGCCGCAAAAAAGCCTTGGCCGTATTCCAGCGCCAACCCGCTCGCTGATTTACTTCAAAGTAACCGACACCCTCATTATTGCCCTGATTGAAATCTTCAGTGGCCGCAATGCCAGCCTGTTGTGCCGCCTGCGAAAACGCGTCCAGCACATCCCAGCGAAGGCGCTGCTTTTCAACCCGCCACTCACCGCCAGCATTGCGGTGTCGCAACACCTTGCGATAGGGATCAGCATCGTCACGCATCAGATCAGGCGCCACGCCCCGTGCGCCATGCGTGGCACTGGCGCCTTTGTAGTGGTCTTCATGCAGCATGTAGTAAGGCAGCACATTACGCCACTTCCAGGCGTCATCGCCAGTCAACTGGGCCCACTGGTCGTAGTCCCGCGCCTGGCCGCGCATGTAAATCATGCCATTGATACTGCTGCAACCGCCCAAGGTTTTGCCGCGCGGGTAGCGCAGTACACGACCGTTCAGTCCCGCGTCCGGCTCGGTCTTGTAGAGCCAGTCGGTGCGCGGGTTGCCGATGCAATACAGGTAGCCCACCGGGATGTGAATCCAGTGGTAGTCGTCCTTGCGTCCCGCCTCAATCAGCAGGACGCGCTTGGTCGCATCAGCCGAGAGCCGGTTGGCCAGCAGGCAACCGGCGGTGCCGGCGCCGACGATGATGTAGTCGAAGGTGGTGCTCATGGTGGCCTTAGGTTCAATGCCCAACCCAGTTCGGCTTGCGCTTTTCCTGGAAGGCTTTTTGACCTTCTTTGGCGTCGTCGGTCAAGGTAAACAGTGCAATCTGGCTCTCGGTAAACGACATGGCTTCTTCAAATGCCATGGCCTCCACTTTCTTCAGGGTGTAGAGGCCGCGCCGGATGGCCGCGGGCGATTTGTCCAGCAGACGCTCCAGCAGCCACTGCAGTTTGGCGTCCACATCATCATCCACATAATTCACCAGCCCCACTTCAAGCGCCTGCGCTGAAGTAATGGGCTCGCCGGTCAGGCACATCTCGTTGAGGGTGCGCCGCGGAATCAAATGCTGCAACACGCTCAGCACTTGGGCCGGGAACACGCCCACTTTGACTTCGGGCAGCCCAAACACGGCGTGGTGCGCGGCAACCGCCATGTCGCACATCGACATCAGGCCCATGCCACCGGCCATGCAGGCGCCGTTGACGCGGGCAATCAGCGGCACATAGCTGGCGTGGGCGGCGCGCAGCAGCTGCGCCAGGTGCCCGTGCGGTTCGGAATAGTCGGTGGTAAATGCCTGGGCCGACTGCAAATCGGCGCCCGCGCAAAAGGCCTTGACGCCGCCACCGGTGATGACGATGGCGCGAATGTCACGCTGGCCCTGGGCCGTTAAGATCGCCTGCGTCATGCCAGCCAGCACGCCGTGGCTCATGGCATTGCGCCGCTCTTCGCGCGTGATGGTCAGCCACAGCACCGGGCCGCGTTGGTCCACGCTCAACTCGGGCGTCGATGAAAAAATGGGTGTATTCACTTTATCTCCTGTTGAGGGCATTTTGCCGCAACAAGTGTGACTCAATCGACGCATAGAGCGCTGGCAAAAACACAACACGCGCCGCGAACGCCCGAAATTAAGTTTGATCTAAATCAAACAACAAAACCCTGTTCGGATTCCCCGCAGCCTTTTCGACTTATGCTATGGGGCAAGTGAACCTTGAGCAACACTCAAGTGGCACTTGACCGAATTAACCGTAAACCTGAAAGACCTAGACATGAAATTATCACAACTCCTCATCCCGGTCGCCCTGGCCGCTCTTGCTGGTGCGTCAACCAACGTGCTGGCCGCAGTCGATGCCGACGCCGCCCAAGCGCTGGCCAAGAAGAACGATTGCTTCAAGTGCCACGCCATTGACAAAACCAAAAAGGGCCCGGCCCTGAAAAAGATCGCTGAAAAATATAAAGGCAAGGCTGATGGCGAGGATAAAGTCATCAAAGCCATGACCACCGGCCCGAAGGTGAAGCTTGACGACGGTAGCCAGGAAGACCACAAGATCATCGACTCCAAGGATCCAGCCGCCTTGAAGAATCTGGCTGACTGGATACTGGCGCAGTAACATCAGTGCCGTTCGGCAACGCTCCGAACCGTTTCAAAAAATCCTAACTAAATCCCCGGTAGCGCAATGCTTCCGGGGATTTTTTTGTTTGTCTTAAAACAGAGCTTGCGATCCAAAAATTCCAATACCCCGGAAACTACTGTGACGCCTGCCACTATTTTTATGTATGTAGGCACAAACCCCAAGTAAATTACGAGTTCGTCGCAATTACACTATTTCTCTGTAAGCTGCACGACAAGCGCCAATTGGCCCCGAGTTCGGCGGGCATTACAAATGGCCAATCAACTTTTTCTGTCAAGGATTATCCAATGAAATTGCTTTCAACCTTGTTTGTCGCCTGCGGCTTGATGACCGCGTCGTTTGCTTACGCGGCTGTGGACGCTGATGCTGCACAGGCGCTATTGAAAAAGAGCGACTGCATGAAATGCCACGCCATCGACAAGAAAAAAGATGGCCCGCCGTTCAAGGAAACGGCGAAAAAATACAAGGGTAAGGCGGATGCGGAAGACAAGCTGATCAAGCACATTACCACCAGTCCGATGATCGAAATCGACGGCAAGAAGGAAGAACACAAAGCGGTGAAGAGTAAAGATGCCGCAGAAATCAAGAATGCCGTGCAGTGGATTTTGTCGCTCCAGTAATTGAATCCCTTGATATGGGTTAGTCGGTTGCTGGGATTGCCGTGAGCAACCCAAGGGTTTGGTTGTCTTGGTATGACCGGATCCAACGTGTTGATGCGTGTATTTTGAGAAGGAATGGCAAATGCCCAAAAGAATTCTCGCAAAGGTACGCCGGATGGTGGCGGGCAAAACAGCTGTCGTCGTATTGTTCACCGGGTGTGCCATCAGCATGTTGGGGCTTGGTCTGTTCGGAACAACCATGATTTACACCAGCACCGAGGCATTTTGTGCCACAAATTGCCATGAAATGGCCAACAACGTGACCCGGGAATATCGGGATACGATTCACGACAAGAATCGCACTGGTGTGCGTGCCATCTGTCCCGATTGTCACGTACCCAATTCCCCGATACCCCTTTATATTGCCAAGATGGGAGCGCTCAACGACCTCTGGAGTCACCATGTGACGCATTCGGTCGACACCCGGGAGAAATTTGAGGCCGCGCGTCCCATGATGGCGCAGCGGGTCTGGGCGTATATGAAAGGCAATGACTCGCGAGAATGTCGACATTGCCACAAAGAAGCCAATATGGATCCTGAAAAGCAGACTGAAAAGGCCCGCTTGCGCCACGCAAAGGGTAAAAAGGAACATATGACTTGCGTCGACTGCCATTTCGCGATCGCCCACCATGAGCCCGAAGGAGGGCCAGGCCCACAGGAACTGGAAGTCGACAAGAGCTTCATACCGCGAAGCGCGATTTTTTGATGCGCCCGCCATGAGGACAATTTCCAATCAACTGCACCGGCATTGTGCCTGTCAAAGGAGAACGGTCAGATGTTCAAAGTAGTTGAGAAAATCCGCGCATGGAGTTCGCGTCCTGGAACCATTGCTGTGCTCGCATTGGGTCTGGTTTTAGGAGCACTGTTTTTCGGTTCTCTGGCGTCGTTTATGGTTTACGCCAACTCAGAAAGGTTTTGCGCTACATCGTGCCATGAGATGACATATATGGCCTCCGAACACAAGGATACTATCCATGACAAGAACCGTGCTGGCGTGCGGGCGACTTGCAACGACTGTCATGTTCCACATGGCTATATACCCAATTACCTGGCCAAACTGAATCTGTTTAACGACTATTGGGGTCACTTCGTCACGCACTCGATCAGCACCAAGGAAAAACTTGAAGCAAAGCGTTACGAGTTGGCGAAAAAGGTATGGGTCTACATGAAAGAAAACGATTCGCGCGAGTGCCGATATTGCCACACCACAGCAAAAATGGACACCGAAAAGCAATCTGAAAAAGCGAAAGCCAGGCATGAAAAACTTCGCACCGAAAACCTTACCTGCATCGACTGTCACTTCGCCATCGCCCATGCGGAGCCCAACGGTCCAGGACCGCAGGAACTCGGCACCGTCAAAAAGTGAGTTCATCACCCACTGATCGAAACAAAAGGAATTGTCATGCTAATTGATTGCCATGAATGCACGGGCAAGGTCAGCGACACAGCGGCCAGCTGCCCACACTGCGGCGCTTTGCCGGTTGATTCTGACCGTTCCCTGTCGGTGGTGGTCTCTGACCTGGACATGAAGTTCATGACAATTTTTTGGTTCCTTATCAAAGCGTCAATTGCTGCGGTTCCCGCTGTAGTTGTGCTGTATACGGCTTCCACCGTCATTGGTGGGGTGCTGACGCCGCTGTTTCACTTGTAAATTCATAGGGTTTACCTGCGCGCGACGTTGGCACTGCGTCGGCGTTGCAGTTGGAACTCGAAGAGAGCAGAATCGGCTTCGCTATTTGATCTATGTCATATCTCAGTCACTCTCCGTCAGGTTCCGAACGGCTGAAGTTACACTCGCTCCACTAATCTTCGGAGGTTTTTTTCATGCGACTTGAGCGCTTGGTCCTATGGGCCACTTCTGTGTGTTTTGCGAGTGTGTTGCTGGTTGCTCCAGCCAGTGCCGCCCCAACACTTGACAACGCCAGCTGTTTAAGCTGCCATGACGGAAAAAAAGGCAAACTCGAAGTGCCGGGGACCGAGGGCAAACCACGCTCCCTGCGAAGCGTGGCGGGGGACAAGTTTGGCCAGAGCGTACACGCCAACATGCAGTGCGTGGCTTGCCACACAGACATTTTGGACAATGCAGAAAAAGCCAACGCACACGCGAAAGACCCGGTAACGGAACTGAAGAAGGTGGATTGTGCGGGTTGTCACCAGGAGCTGTGGGACCAGACACAAAAGATTGGCAAGGCGACTGACAAGCCGCGCCTGGGCGTGGTGGCCGCCAACATAGAAGCTTACAAGAAATCCCTCCACGCGCGTCCCAATGCGGACGACAAAACCAAACCGAATGCCTCGTGCGACAACTGCCACGACACCCACAGCTTTAGTGTGCCAGCGAAAAATACGCCACAGCATACGCAATGGCGTTTGAGCATCCCAAGCGTGTGTGGTGCATCTTGCCATACAGACCAGTTAGAGGCCTATCTAGGCTCTGTACATGGCCAGGAAAACAGCAAGAAAATGCTCGCCCTGGCGGCCGTATGTTCCGACTGCCATACAGCTCACGCGATCAGCAATACCTCGGGCGACGCCTTCAAATTGACTGTGTCGTCCAATTGCGGTAATTGCCACGTGGAAAAACTTAGCACTTACAAGGACACTTTTCACGGCCAGATCAGTACATTGGGCTACGCCTACACGGCCAAATGTTACAACTGCCACGGTAGCCACCAGATCTTGAAGGTCAGTGATCCCAAGTCAATGGTTCATCCCAATAACCGGATGAAGACTTGCCAAAGTTGCCACAATGCCAAAAAGGGCTTGCCAGAAGTGCCCGCTGGTTTTGCCAGCTTCCAGCCGCATGGCAATGCCCATGATTTCAACAAATACCCGCAGATCTGGGTAGCTTGGCAAATCATGGTCCAGTTGCTGGTGGGTACCTTTGGTTTCTTCTGGCTGCACACGGCATTGTGGTTCTACCGGGAATACAAGGAACGCAAGGAACGCGCAGGTCAACCGCACATCAAGCCTGATTCCGTACCGGCGCACATGAAGGGCAAACATGTCCAGCGCTTCAGTCCGATCTGGCGCATTGCACATTTGACTTTTGCATTGAGCTTGATGGTTCTTACACTAACCGGCATGCCGCTGTTCTATTCGAGCGTAACGTGGGCACCGGCCATCATGAAAGCGTTAGGTGGGCCGCACACTGCGGGCCTCATCCACCGGGTTGCCGCGGTCGTTTTCGCCGGTGTTTTCTTCTGGCACCTGATCTACATGGTCTGGGGTATTGCGCGCAACCGAAAGACTTTCAAGTTCTTCGGCCCGAACTCCATGATTCCGAACCTGCAGGATGGCAAGGATATGCTGGCCATGTTCAAGTGGTTCTTTGGCCAGGGTCCACGTCCCAAGTTTGATCGCTGGACTTACTGGGAGAAGTTTGACTATTGGGCACCGTTCTGGGGTGTCACCATCATCGGCGTGAGTGGGCTGATCATGTGGTTACCCGGATTCTTCGGCGCCTTCCTGCCGGGTTGGGTCTTCAATGTCGCAGCGATCTTCCATGGCGAAGAGGCGTTCCTGGCCGTGGTGTTCCTGTTCACCGTGCACTTCTTTAACAATCACTTCCGTCCGGACAAGTTCCCGCTCGAGGTCGTAATGTTTACTGGCACGTTCTCACTGGAAGAGTTCAAGCACGATCACGGTGTGGAGTACCAGCGTTTACTCGACAGCGGAGAGTTGGAGAAGTATCTCGTCGATGCGCCATCGCCTGGAAAATTGGCTGCCTCCAAGGTTCTTGGTTTTGCCCTGATTACCATCGGCCTAACATTGCTAACGCTGGTGGGGATTGGTTTCTTTACTAGCCACTAGCTCTGATATGCCACCGGTCTTGAATGTTGTTGAGTTGAAATCACTGCGGTGATGGAAAGGAAGAAATGGAAATTGTCACTACCGATGTCGCCATTATTGGTGCTGGGGGCGCAGGTTTACGCGCCGCCATTGCACTGGCCGAGGCGGATCCGAATCTGCGCATAGCACTGATCTCGAAAGTTTATCCAATGCGCAGCCATACCTGCGCAGCAGAGGGCGGTGCCGCTGGCGTTATCAAGGCCGACGACAGCTTTGACCTGCACTTTGATGACACTGTAGGTGGTGGCGACTGGTTGTCCGACCAAGACTGTGTCGAGTATTTCGTCAAGGAAGCGCCCAAGGAACTAACCCAACTGGAACATTGGGGTTGTCCCTGGAACCGTGAAGCCGATGGCTCGGTAGCGGTACGACCATTCGGTGGCATGAAGAAGCAGCGCACATGGTTTGCCGCGGACAAGTCAGGCTTCCATATTCTCCACACACTGTTTCAAACAACTTTACAGTTCCCTTCGATAATCCGCTTCGACGAGTATTACGCACTCGACCTGTTGGTTGAAGATGATCGTTGCCAGGGTGTCACGGCAATGGAAATGCGCAGCGGCATGATCAAGCAGTTCCACGCCAAATCGGTCATTATTGCAGGCGGCGGCGCCGGGCGCATGTTCCCGTTCAGCACCAATGGCGCCATTAAGACGGGTGACGGCATGGCGCTGGCTTACCGCGCTGGCGTGCCACTCAAGGACATGGAGTTTGTCCAGTACCATCCGACTGGCCTGCCCAATACCGGCAGTTTGCTGACGGAAGCCTGCCGCGGCGAAGGCGGCGTGCTGCTTAACAAGAATGGACGGCGCTACCTGCAGGACTACGGCATGGGCCCGGAAACGCCTTTGGGCAAACCGCAGCTCAAAACCATGGAGCTCGGTCCACGTGACCGCGTCAGTCAGGCTTACTGGCACGAACTCCAAAAAGGAAATACTGTCACAACCCCATGGGGTGAATGCGTGATGCTGGACATGCGCCACCTCGGTGAGAAATACATCGACGAACGCCTGCCGCTGGTGCGCGAACTTGGCATTGCATACCTGGGCGTGGATATCGTCAAGGACGCCATTCCTATCCGACCTGTGGTGCACTACATGATGGGCGGAATTTCTACCAACACCAAGGCGGCCACGCCGTTGCCGGGTTTGTTTGCCGCCGGTGAATGCGCCTGCGTCAGCTTGAACGGTGCGAACCGGCTGGGTTCGAACTCGCTGGTGGAGTTGCTGGTTTTCGGCAAGAGCGCCGCTATGTCGGCTATCGAGCACATGAAGGGTCTGCCCGCGCCCAACACGGCAGCACTGGAAGCCAAAGCCAATGAATCCCAGGCGCGAGTGCGTGAGTTGTTCTCGCGCACGGATGGTACCGAATCCATGTCCGGTCTGCGCAAGGAAATGATGGACACGATGGAGAAAAATGCGGGTCTTTATCGGGAAGAAAATGGCCTCAAGGAGGCGGTTGCCAAGATCGCCGAACTGCGTCGTCGTTACAACAAGGTCGTCCTGCACGACAAGAGCAATGTGTTCAACACCGACTTGTTCCAGGTGCTGGAACTGGGCTCCATGCTCGACTGTGCCGAGGCACTCACCGTCAGCGCCCTGGCACGCAAGGAATCGCGCGGCGCGCACCAGCGTCTGGACTATGTGGAACGTGACGACAAGACTTTCCTGCGCCACAGTATGGCCTATTACCAGGGCCAGAGCGCTCCGCGTCTGGACTACCTGGAAGTCGTGATTACCAAGTCGCCGCCCGGTGTGCGTGACTACTCGGGAGACCACAAATGACACAACTTAAGAAGCGCATGGTCCAATTGGAAGTATTGCGCTATGACCCCGAAAAGGACAGTGCCCCCCGCTTTCAAAGGTACGAGGTAGAGTGCAATGAGGAGTGGGTGGTACTGGATGCGCTGACGGCCGTCAAGGAAAATATCGACCCTACACTGAACTTTCGCTGGTCCTGCCACATGGCGGTATGCGGTAGCTGCGGAATGATGGTCAACGGCGAGCCGAAACTTTCGTGCCATGCCTTTCTGCGTGACTACGCAGGCGTAATCCGGGTTGAACCACTGGCCAACTTCCCGATTGAGCGTGATCTGGTTACGGTGGCGGACGATTTCATTGACAAGCTCAAACGTGTCAAGCCTTACCTGATCCCCAAGGAAAGGAAAAGCATTGAGCAAGGGGAATACAAGCAGACTCCGGCACAGCTGATGAAATACCGGCAGTTTTCGATGTGCATCAACTGCATGCTGTGTTATGCCGCCTGCCCTGAATACGCCCTTCAGCCCAAATTCATTGGTCCCGCTGCCATCACGCTAGCACACCGCTACAACCAAGATTCGCGAGATGGCGGACGTGACGAGCGCCAGGAAGTCATAGCGACCAACGAAGGCGTCTGGGAGTGCTCTTTTGTTGGAGCTTGCTCCGAAGTCTGCCCAAAGGCTGTCGACCCGGCCGGCGCGCTGCAACAAGTCAAGGTCGCCAGCACACTTGATTGGTTTAAGGAACATCTGTTACCAGGAGGCACAAAATGAGCCGCAAACCTTATGTGAGAGAGGTATCAAAGACCGGATGGTATCTCAAACACCCACGCTACATGCGCTACATGTCGCGTGAAGTAACCTGCATCTTTATCGGCGCCGTCGCGCTGCTTATGCTTTGCACACTGGAACGACTATCCCACGGGCCGGAAGCCTTCAATTCGTTTATGGCAGCCCTGAAAGGCCCCTGGAGCTTCCTGGGACTGACCGTAATTCTGATCTTTGCCGTGCACAATGCGACTAACTGGTTCAACGTCACGCCCAAGGCAATGCCGGTGCAGATCGGCGAAGATTTCCTTGATGGGAAATATATTGTGGGTGCTCACTACGCGGTTTGGATAATCGCCTCGCTGATAGTTCTGTTTTTTGCGGGAGTGCTGTAACCATGGCCAAGTCAAATAAACCCATTTTCTGGAGCCTGTTTGCTGCTGGCGGTACGCTAGCTGCCTTTCTGGCTCCGGTATTGGTTCTGTTGTTTTTACTAGTCTCACTCGGTCATACGCCCGACCTGCTGAGTTATACAAAGTTACACGCGTTTGCTGCACACTGGTTTGGCAAGTTGTTCCTGCTAGTGGTGATTGCGCTCTTTTTGTGGCATGCAGCACACCGCCTTCGGGTGACCCTGTACGACTTCGGTCTTCGCCAGGATTCAATCGTTGCCATGGTGGTTTACGTAGTAGCGGCGGCGGGAACAGTTTCGTCTGCTTGGTACCTGATGCACATTTGAGTGGTATCCTACGGCATCTGCCATCGAGCCCCCCTCAGGGGGCTTTTTTTTAAGGTTTATTCTTGAGCCCCAAAGAATCAGAGGCCCTGCTGGATGCTGGCCCAACGTTCGCACCAGTGCCTATCCCCGAATATTTGGAAAAAACCTATTGGTGGGCCTACGTCCATCCGAACGCAGTTCGTGTGTTCGAACGCCAATGGCTGGTTAACCTGATTTTGTGGGGTAACTTTGCCCGCCTTCGCGACGTCGCCCTGGACGAAATGGGTAAAGTCATCAACGGCGAGGTGTTACAGGTGGCTTGCGTATACGGCAACTTCACCGAGCATCTGGTCAACCGCCTGGGTCCCCAAGGCAGGCTGGACGTGATTGACGTAGCACCGGTTCAGATAGAAAATCTGCACGCCAAGTTGAAAGACACCAGCAAGGTCACTGTGCTACGTCAAGATTCGACTGACATGCAATTTTCCGATGCCAGTCGTGATGCCGTGGTGGTGTTTTTTCTGCTGCATGAGCAGCCAGCTGACATACGGCGTAAAACCGTCGCTGAAGCTCTTCGAATTACCAGGCCCGGTGGAAAGCTGATTTTTATTGATTACCATCGACCCACCGTATGGAGCCCGTTTCGCATCATCATGGTACCCATTCTCACCATCCTGGAGCCATTTGCAATGGACTTGTGGCGCAACGAAATTGCAGGCTGGCTGCCTGCAGGAGTTCAACCTGCGCATATTGAAAAGCAAACTTATTTTGGTGGTCTTTATCAAAAGGTCGTCATCACCCGCTGAAGTCAGCAATTTTGATCGAGACGTTCAAACTCAGGCAATTCGTTCCAGTATCAGGACCGCAAAAAAACCAAATCCTGCAATGAGAATCCACTTGAGTATGAGTAACCCGTAATGTTTAAAGCGAGGCTGACCAGTGCCCGCATAGAAAACGAACGACACGACGGCTCCCAATAACAGCAACAGAATAAGCCAGCGAAAGAGCAACATGGCGGGTTGGAAATTGGTTAGCCGACCCTACCAGGCTCTGGCCAGTTGTGCAAAGCCCCTGGGGGCAAGTTTTTCATCTTCAAAGGTCACCACCTCCCAAGCATCGGTGCGCAACAGCAGTTCACGCAACAACTTGTTGTTGAGGGCATGTCCTGAGCGAAAAGCGCTGTAAGCTGCCAGCAACGGTTTCCCAACCAGGTACAGATCGCCCATGGCGTCAAGGATTTTGTGTTTGACGAACTCGTCGTCATATCGCAGTCCGTCAGAATTCAAAACCTTGTAGTCGTCCATCACGATAGCATTGTCCATGCCACCACCCAACGCCAGGCCATTGGCGCGCATCATCTCCACATCCTTGGTAAACCCAAATGTGCGTGCCCGCGCAATGTCTTTCGAGTACGACCCGGTGCTCATGTCAAACACAACGCGCTGGCCTGTTACGTCCACCGCCGGGTGATCAAAGTCAATCTCAAAACTCAGCTTGTAGCCGTTATAGGGTTCCAGAAGTACCCACTTTTCTGCTGATCCCTGACCTTCGCGTACTTCCACAGGCTTTGTTACACGCATAAAGCGTCGGGGCGCGTTTTGCAATTCGATGCCAGCGCTTTGAAGCAAAAACACGAAGGACGCTGCAGAGCCGTCCAGAATCGGAACTTCTTCGGCGCTGATGTCAATGTACATATTGTCCACACCCAGCCCGGCACAGGCCGACATCAAATGCTCAACCGTGTGCACTCTAGCATTGCCATTGGACAATGTTGACGCCAGGCGCGTGTCTGATACCGACGTGGCTGACGCAACGATGTCTACCGGTTGCGGCAAATCGATCCGCCGAAACACAATACCTGTGTCTGGCTGCGCCGGCCGCAGGGTAAGTTCCACCCGTTGTCCACTGTGCAGCCCAACGCCAACGGCCCGGGTCAGGGTTTTGAGGGTTCGTTGTTGCAGCACAGCCACCATTCTAGAAGTTCGCAGTCAAGGCCGGCGGGGGAAAATGTCAATCGGCCTGCTTGCGCAAAAATGCCGGTATCTCGAAATCATCCATGCCACCGGAGGCAAGCGCATCTACCTTCGCTGCAGCGTGTGTCCGATCACGTGTGCGCCATACACTCGGAGTAGCCATCGCGTGGTAATCGGGTTGCCCCGCGCCAGGCGATGCCATGCCGCCTGCGATCACGGCAGAAGGTGCGCCACTGTTGACCGGAGTAGTAAGCACCGGAACTTGGAATGGAACGTTGTCAGTGCCGGTACGCAAGCTGAGGTTTTGAACAACTGAAATGGCAGGCTTGGCCCGTCCCTGGCGCGACAGACCGGTGGCCACGACGGTGACGCGAATCTGATCGCCCAGATTGTCGTCGTAAGCAGTGCCATAGATTACATGCGCTTCTGGCGATGCGTAAGCACGTATCGTATTCATGGCAAGCTTGGACTCATTGAGCTTGAGCGACCCTTTAGCCGCCGTAATCAATACCAGAACCCCCTTGGCACCGGACAGGTCAATGCCTTCGAGCAAGGGGCAGGCTACTGCCTGTTCGGCCGCGATGCGGGCACGATCCGGACCAGCTGAGACGGCAGTACCCATCATGGCTTTGCCGGGCTCTCCCATTACTGTGCGGACGTCTTCAAAGTCGACGTTGACATGGCCTGGCACATTGATGATTTCTGCTATGCCGCCAACAGCATTTTTCAACACATCATTGGCATGTGCAAAAGCATCGTCCTGTGTGACATCATCACCCAGCACTTCGAGTAACTTTTCGTTGAGAACCACAATCAGGGAATCAACGTTCGCTTCCAGTTCAACCAGACCGCATTCGGCATTGCTCATGCGTCGGCCACCCTCAAAATCAAACGGTTTGGTGACGACACCAACGGTCAAAATACCCATTTCACGGGCTATCCGCGCAATCACGGGCGCCGCGCCGGTACCCGTGCCCCCGCCCATCCCAGCAGTAATGAAAAGCATGTGCGCACCATCAATGGCGGCCCGGATGTCATCGACCGCCAGTTCTGCGGCTTCGCGGCCTTTATCGGGCTTGCTGCCAGCACCCAGACCGCTGCTGCCAAGCTGTATGCTTTTGTGAGCATCGCTTCGGCTCAGGGCCTGCGCATCGGTGTTGGCACAGATGAACTCGACACCTTGAACAGCGCAGCCAATCATGTGGCCAACAGCATTGCCGCCGCCGCCGCCAACACCGATGACCTTGATCTGGGTGCCCTGGTTAAAAGCTACTTCTTCAATCATTTCGATAGGCATTTTTTTCTCCTGAGGTTTCAAATAGTTGACAGTTGCCGAAATTGGTCTGATTGGTTCCTGGTACCGGATGGCGACGGCGGATCAGTACATCGCTGCCGCCAGTGCACGCTTTCAAATCTGAGCCACAGTTTGTTGTTCATGATTAAAAGTTCCCCACAAACCAGTCTTTGACCTGACTGAACGCGGTTTTCATGGAGCCATTTTTTTGTGCTACCTTGAAACCGCGTAGTCGAGCCATGCGTGCTTCTTCCAGAAGCCCCATGACCGTGGCGGCGCGCGGCTGCGCCACCATGTCAGACAGTGCACCGGAATATTTTGGAATGCCGCGACGCACCGGCTTGAGGAAAATATCCTCACCCAGTTCGACCATACCTGGCATGACGCAGCTCCCTCCAGTCAGCACAATGCCACTCGAGAGCATTTCCTCAAAACCCGACTCACGCATGACCTGGTGTACCAGTGAAAATATCTCTTCTACGCGTGGCTCAATAACCCCTGCAAGTGCTTGGCGACTTAGCATGCGCGGCCCCCGATCGCCCAGCCCCGGCACTTCCACCTGGGATTCAGCGTCAGCCAGCAACTGCTTTGCATAGCCGCTCTCAACCTTGATGTCTTCGGCGTCCTTGGTCGGCGTGCGCAGCGCCATGGCAATATCGCTGGTGATCAGGTCGCCAGCAATCGGGATGACCGCAGTGTGTCGAATGGCACCGTTGGTAAAGATAGCCAAATCAGTCGTACCGGCGCCAATATCAATCAATGCCACACCGAGCTCACGTTCGTCTTCGGTCAGCACCGAAAGGCTGCTTGCCAGTGGATTGAGCATCAGTTGTTCAACCTCCAACCCACAGCGGCGCACGCACTTGATTATGTTTTCAGCAGCACTCTGCGCACCAGTCACGATGTGTACTTTGGCTTCGAGCCGGATTCCGCTCATGCCAATCGGCTCCTTGACATCCTGGCTATCAATAATGAACTCTTGCGGCTCCACCAGCAGCAGGCGCTGATCGGTTGAGATGTTGATGGCCTTGGCGGTCTCGACGACACGCGCGACGTCGGCAGCGCTGACTTCGCGATCCTTGATGGCCACCATGCCACTGGAATTGAAACCCCGGATATGGCTGCCCGTGATGCCGGTGTAGACACGGGTTATCTTGCAGTCTGCCATCAATTCGGCCTCTTTGAGCGCCTGCGTAATACTTTGAACTGTGGCGTCAATATTGACCACTACACCGCGTTTGATGCCATTGCTGGGCGCCACGCCCAAGCCCGCCAGTTTGAGCTCGCCCCCCGGCAACACTTCGGCGACCACTACCATAACCTTGGCAGTACCGATGTCCAGACCAACCACCAGATCTTTGTATTCTTTTGCCATATATCTACCTGTTGTTTTTTGCTGTCGCTATTTTCTTGGGCCGCTCACCGCCAGCGTGCTGACACCACGAAGACGAATGGCATAAGCCTCGTCATGTCTCAAATCCGCCGTCTCAAGGTCGTCCGGTCGGCGCCCGTAACGCGACGTCACCTGGGTCAACGTCCGGAGAAATCGTTGTGTACGAGCCAAAACTTCGGCCTCCGAACCGCCTCCGAGCTCTATCACCGCGCCGCTATCGAGCCGTCCACGCCAGCCGCCGTGTGCCGTCAGTTCGAACTGCTCAATGGTCAGGTCCATCAATTCAAACAAGGGCAGTTGTGCCTGGTACATGGCAAGCACCTGGGCCGCCTGGCCATCGGGACCATTCAGGCGTGGCAGACCGTCCGGGTCCACCTCGCCAACATTGGCTTCAAACACCTCGCCAAAGCTGTTGAGCAGCCTGGATTCACCTTCGGCACCCCAGTACGCCACGGCCTGATGTTCCTGCAATAGCACCTTGAGGCGATTGGGGTACTCGCGCTTAACCACCGCCTGACGCACCCACGGCAAGGTCTCAAACGTGTGCCTGGTGTGATCCAGGTCGATTGAAAAAAAAGTGCCACTGAGTTGGGATGCCACGTTGGCGCGCAGCGTCAGGGCGTTGCTGTGCGCCACCTCTCCACCGACCGAGATGCCGTGAATGGCGAATACCGGGTGCCGGGCAACCCATCCGGCCAGCGTAAACACCAGCAGCAGGGAAAACACAAGAAACAAGGCCGAGGCCGTGTAGTTCATCAGTTTCACGTCCAGTGGTATTGCCTGCGCCAGTTTCATGGTGCAACCCCATAATCCAGCCCGGCGTGACGCAACACCTCAGCACACAGTGCCGGGTAACTGATACCCGCCGCCTTGGCCGACATTGGCACCAGCGAATGGCTGGTCATACCGGGCGACGTATTGATTTCCAGCAAATAGGGCTTGCGGGTACGCGCGTCGATCATCACGTTGGCCCGGGCCCAGCCGCGACAACCCAGTACACGGTAAGCCTTGAGTACCAGCTTCTGAATGCTCGCTTCTTCACCATCGGGCAGACCACAGGGCACCAGATATTGGGTCTCGTTGTTGAAATATTTGTTCTGGTAGTCGTAGTTGCCATCAGGCGCCACGATACGGATCACCGGCAGAGCCCGGCAGGTGGCGTCGGAGCCCAGCACCGGTATAGTCACCTCGTCGCCATTGATGAATTGCTCGCACAGTACCCTGGCGTCATGCCGGGCCGCCAATGTGTAGGCAGCGGCGCACTGGTCAATATGAATCACCTTGGTCAGTCCGATGGTCGAACCTTCCCGGTCGGGTTTGACGATCATCGGGCATCCCAAAACAGTGAACGCTTGCAGCGTGGCAGTGGCGCTGTCGACCTGCCGCCACTCGGGGGTGGGCAGGCCCTCAGCGCGCCAGATACGCTTGGTCATGACCTTGTCAATGGCAATTGCAGAGGCCATCACCCCGGGCCCGGTGTAGGGAATGCCCATTATTTCGAGCGCCCCCTGCACTGTACCGTCTTCACCAAAACGGCCATGCAAAGCGATAAAGCAACGCGCAAAGCGGTCCTGCTTAAGCTCAGCCAGATCACGCGTTGCCGGATCAAATGGGTGGGCATCCACCCCTTGCCCTCGAAGCGCTTCCAATACGCCGGCACCGGACATCAGCGAAACTTCACGCTCGGCGGAAGTACCGCCCATCAGAACCGCCACCTTCCCGAATAGGCCCGCCACTCCCGTCATTTCATGTGCCGCGCCTGCTGCCGGCAGAGCCTTCCTGTCCGGGGATGACCCTGCAACGCTTATATTCCTATTAAATTGACTCATAGTCCCCGTCCATCATGCGTAGACAGCTCTGGATTTTGTAGCAAGTCGATAACTTTTGCGGCGACAGTACCG
Organism: uncultured beta proteobacterium; assembly: GCA_963750815.1. Taxonomy (GTDB): domain Bacteria; phylum Pseudomonadota; class Gammaproteobacteria; order Burkholderiales; family Burkholderiaceae_C; genus Rhodoferax. Next base: position 993,639 of record CAVVRS010000002.1, on the reverse strand, counting down.
ATCGATCCAGCACCCATGCACAGCACCACATCGTTGGCACGGGCGTTGTCAACAATGGCCTGCGCCATCGCCCCGATGTCATCGACAAAGACCGGCTCAATGCGCCCTGCCACACGCAATGCACGCGCCAGACTGCGGCCATCTGCGGCGACAATCGGCGCCTCGCCGGCGCTGTAGACTTCGGCCAGCAACACTGCGTCAGCCTGCGCAATAACCTTGACAAAGTCTTCAAAACAGTCCCGCGTACGTGTAAACCGATGCGGCTGAAATGCCAGGACCAGACGCCGCCCCGGAAACGCACCCCGCGCGGCTGCCAGCGTAGCCGCCATTTCAACCGGGTGGTGACCATAATCATCAACCAGTGTGAACGTACCCCCACCCGTTGCCTTGATCTCGCCGTAACGCTGAAAGCGTCGATCCACGCCCTTGAACTCGGCCAACGCCCGTAGAACCGCTGCATCAGGTACATTGAGTTCAACCGCCACCGCAATCGCCGCCAGTGCATTGAGCACATTGTGGCGACCTGCCAGATTGAGCACAACCTGAAGGTCTGGCAACACCACACCGTTGCGACGTTGCACTGTGAAGTGCATTTGACCCGCCACGGCAAGCACGTCGAGTGCCCGCACCTCGGCATCTTCATTGAATCCGTACCGGGTGATCGGACAAGTCACTTGCGGCACGATCTCGAGCACGGCAGCATCGTCGGTGCATAAAATCGCGGCACCATAAAACGGCATGCGATGCAGGAAGTCAACAAAGGCCTGTTTGAGGCGTGCCAAATCATGCCCATAGGTCTCCATGTGGTCGGCATCGATGTTGGTCACTACTGCCATTACCGGCAACAGGTTCAGGAACGAAGCGTCCGACTCATCAGCCTCCACCACAATGTAGTCGCCCTGGCCCAGCCGCGCATTGACCCCTGCGCTGTTGAGACGCCCGCCGATGACAAATGTCGGGTCAAGCCCGGCCTCTGCCAGCACACTGGCAACCAGGCTGGTGGTCGTGGTCTTGCCATGAGTGCCGGCAATCGCTATGCCCTGCTTGAGACGCATCAACTCTGCCAGCATCAACGCACGCGGTACCACCGGGATGCGTTTTTCCCGCGCTGCCAGCACTTCCGGGTTGTCGGCTTGTACTGCGGTTGAAGTCACCACCGCATCAGCCCCCGCCACGTTGCCTTCAGCATGGCCCAGATAGGTCTGGATACCCAGCCGCGACAGGCGCCTGGATGTGGCACTGTCAGCCAGGTCGGAACCCGAGACGGTGTAACCCAGATTGAGCAACACTTCGGCAATACCCGACATGCCGGCACCGCCAATGCCGACAAAGTGAATATGACGAATGGCATGTTTCATCGGCGCAACTCCTCGCAAGCCGCCACAATCTTCTGGCTTGCGTCAATTTTTTCGAGCCTTTTGGCCTGTATAGCGCACAGCAAAAGCGTAGAACGCTCTGTTTTTTCTAGCATGCCAGCCAGATACTCAGGGCTTAGCTCGGCTTGCTGCACCAGCCAGCCAGCGCCCTGGTCAACCAGAAACCTGGCATTGGCAGTCTGGTGGTCATCGACGGCATACGGAAATGGCACAAACAGCGCTGCCGCGCCGACGGCGGCAATCTCGGACACGGTGCTGGCACCAGCCCGGCAAATCACCAGATCGGCAGCGGCAATGGCTTGCGCAGTGTCGTCAATAAACGGCGTCAGCTCGGCCTGCACCCCGGCTTGTGCATAATTGGTGCGCAGTTCGTCAATTTGGGTGGCGCCACTTTGATGAATGACCAATGGACGTTGATCGGATGCCATCAGGGCCAGTGCCCGTGGCACGATGTCATTCAAGGCCCGTGCGCCCAGGCTGCCACCCAGCACCAAAAGGCGCAACGGCCCACTGCGCGCGGCAAAGCGGCCAGCCGGGTCAGGTCCACCGATGAAGGTCCCCCGCAAGGGGTTGCCAATCCAGATGCCTTTCCTGAGGACCCCCGGAAAGGCGGTAAAGACGCGCTGTGCCAATGCCGCGAGCACCTTGTTGGCGAGTCCGGCCACTGAATTTTGTTCGTGCAGCAACAGTGGTTTTCCCAGCAGAACACTCATCAACCCGGCTGGCAAAGAGATGTAGCCACCCATCCCCAGCACGACATCAGGCCTGACGCGGCGCAGCACCACGATACTTTGCCAGCAGGCCCGCAACAAGCGCCAGGGCAGGCCAGCCAGGGTAGCCAGGCCTTTACCTCGGACGCCAGTAAAATTGATGGCCTCATATGCAAACCCGTGCGGTGGCACCAGACGACTCTCCATTGCTGGATGCGCCGCAGTGCCAGCACCGCCCAACCAGTGCACACACCAGCCGCGCTCTCGCAGTAGCTGCGCCACCGCGAGACCGGGAAAGATATGGCCACCGGTGCCACCCGCCATGATGAGTGCTACCGGCACAATGGCTTTTTGTGCGGCGCTGCAACCCGACCGGACGACACATTGCGTTGGGCGGCCGTCAGGCGCAGCAGTGGTCATACCGAAAGCACTCATGCCTGCCCTCCGTGCATCAGCGACCTGTTTTCATGATCGATGCGCAACACAACGGCGAGAGCCATCAGATTGACCAGGATGGCAGAACCGCCGTAACTCATCAGTGGCAGGGTCAAACCCTTGGTTGGCAGGGCGCCCAGATTCACGCCCATGTTAATAAACGCCTGAAAACCCATCCAGATACCCACGCCCTGCGCCACCAGCCCTGCGAACACACGGTCCAGTGCAATGGCCTGCCGGCCAATGTGCATCATCCGGCGCGTCAGCCAGAAGAACAGGCCAATGACACAGACAACGCCAACCAGACCAAACTCTTCCCCAATGACGGCCATCAGAAAATCAGTGTGGGCCTCCGGCAGCCAGTGCAGTTTCTCAACACTGCCTCCCAAACCGACACCAAAAATTTCACCGCGTCCGATCGCAATCAGGGAGTGTGTAAGTTGATATCCTTTCGCCAGCGCATTCTTCTCGCTCCACGGATCAAGGTAGGCAAAAATACGTTCGCGTCGCCACTCACTGAGCGCAATCATGAAGGCAAACGCCACCAGCAGCACGGCCGCGATCAGAAAGAACATGCGTGCATTGACACCACCCAGAAACAGGATGCCCATGGCAATCACCGCAATCACCATGAAAGCTCCCATATCCGGCTCGGCCAGCAGCAGGATGCCGACCATTGCCACCGCTACTCCCATCGGCAACACCGCATGGAAGAACCGCTCTTTGAGCTCCATCTTGCGAACCATGTAATTGGCGGCGTACAGCAACACGGTGAACTTGACGAGTTCAGACGGTTGAAAGCTCAACGGGCCCATCGAAATCCAGCGTCGTGCACCATAAACCACTTTTCCAACATGCGGAATCAGGACCAGCGCCAGCAACAACAGCGAACCGACAAACAGTGTTGGAGCCACCTTCTCCCAACGTGCCACCGGAACTTGAAATGCCAGCAGCGCGACAACGACAGACAACACCAGCCAAGATACATGGCGCGTCAGAAAATAGGTGTGGGTGTACCTGGAAAATCTCGGGTTTTCCGGCATCGCAATCGATGCTGAATAAACCATTACCAGACCCCAGGCGAGCAACGCCAGCGTAACCCAGAAAAGGGCCTGGTCAAATCCCGGAACCCGTGTTGGCGCATTACCCGAGCTGGCCAGCCTTGTTACTTTCAGACGCACCGGCAAGACCTGGTCGGATGGATGTGTCAGGCTGGCGAACCAGGCCCACAGGCGCCGCACCGACGCGCTCACAGCACACCTTCCATCTCAACGCCTGCCGCCCGGGCAGTGCTCCTGACCGCTGCCACAAACTCGCTGGCCCGGTGCCGATAATTGTCAAACATGTCAAAACTGGCACACGCCGGCGACAGCAGCACCGCATCGCCGGCTTTGGCCATCGCGTGGGCCTGCGCCACGGCGTCTGCCATTGATGCAACGTCTACCAGCGTTACTCCGGTAGTTGCCAACGCGGTCCGGATCAGCGGCGCATCGCGTCCGATCAAAACCACGGCGCGGGCATGGCGTACGACCGGCATCGCCAAGGGTGAAAAATCCTGTCCCTTGCCGTCACCGCCGAAAATTGCCACCAGCTTGCGCTCCCGCCCCAGGCCGCTCAAGGCGGCTACAGTGGCCCCAACATTGGTACCCTTGCTGTCATCAAAAAACTCGACTCCATTGATGACACCAATCGATTGCACCCGGTGCGGCTCGCCCCGGTATTCACGCAGGCCGTAGAGCATCGGGCCCAGGCTGCATCCGGCTGCGGACGCCAGCGCCAGGGCGGTCAATGCATTGACCGCATTGTGCCGCCCCCGGATGCGCAAGGCGTCGACCGGCATCAGTCGCTGAATGTGCAGCTCGGGCTCGAGGCCTTTGCGGTTCTTCAGCGTCTCATCGGCTTCCAGCGCCCGAACCAGCCATTCCATGCCATTGACCTGTTCAATGCCAAAGTCTCCGGGACGCAGCCGCATGTCTGCGCCAAAAGTGACATAGCGGCGAGGCACCTGACGCTGCAATTTGGCACGTAGCGGCTCTGGCAGCATGGCCATCACGGCCGGATCCTCGCGATTGAGCACCATCAGGCCCTGTTGGCCAAAAATATTGGCTTTGGCACGGACGTAGTCCGCCATGGAGTTGTGCCAGTCCAGATGATCCTGACTAATGTTAAGTACCGTCGCCGCCGCGGGCTCCAGCATTTTTTCGCCCTCAAGCTGAAAACTCGACAGCTCAATCACCCAGACCTCAGGCAGCGCGTTGGCGTCCAGACAGGCAATCAACGTATCGAGCAGGGTCGGACCAATATTGCCTGCCACCGCCACCGATTTACCGGCACGGCTGACCAGTTGTCCCGTCAGCGCCGTCACTGTCGTCTTGCCATTGGTCCCCGTCACAGCCAGTACTGCGGGTTGATACTGGCGCTCTGCCTTGAGACCGGAAAGCGCCTGACAAAACAAGCCAAGTTCTCCGGCAAACCACATTCCGGAGGCATTGGCAACTTCTGAAATGATGGCGATATCAGCTGGCCTCAACCCCGGACTCCTGAACACAGCGCGAATATCGCCGCCAGCAAGCAAACTGGCGTCTGGCCCCGCATTGATAAAACGGGCACTCGGCACTTCTGCCTGCAAAGCGGCCAGTTGCGGCGGTTCATTGCGGGTATCGGTGACTGTCACGTGCGCCCCACAGCGCGCACACCAACGAGCCATCGCCAGGCCTGACAAACCGAGGCCCAGAACGAGAACGTGTTGGTCTTGCAGGTTGCGGTCTTCCACAGTTACCTTAGTTTCAGCGTCGACAGTCCAACCAGGCACAGCAGCATGGTGATGATCCAGAAGCGAACCACAACCTGAGTCTCCTGCCATCCACTTTTCTCAAAATGATGGTGCAGCGGCGCCATTTTCAGAATGCGTTGTCCTTGGCCAAATTTCTTCTTGGTGTATTTGAAATACGTTACCTGCAACATCACGGACAGGGCTTCCACAACAAAAATTCCGCCCATGATTGCCAGCACAATTTCCTGCCGCACAATCACCGCAATGGTGCCCAGAGCTGCCCCCAGGGCCAATGCGCCGACATCGCCCATGAAAACCTGGGCCGGATAAGTGTTGAACCATAAAAATGCCAGTCCGGCACCCGCCATTGCAGAACAGAAAATCAACAATTCACCAGAACCGGGAATGTGCGGGAAGAACAGGTATTTGGAATAGACGGCGCTACCAGTTACGTAGGCAAAAACTCCCAGTGAGGCGCCAACCAATACCACGGGCATGATGGCCAGTCCGTCCAGACCATCGGTGAGATTGACCGCATTGCTGGAGCCGACAATTACCAGGTAAGTCAGGATGACAAAACCGAATACCCCCAACGGATAACTGATTTCCTTGAAAAACGGCAGGAGCAGACCGGCTTTGGGCGGTAGATTCAGGTCAAAACCCGACTGCACCCATTTGAAAAACAACTCCAGTACGCGCAAGTTGGAATTTTCAGAGATGCTAAACACCAGGTAGAGCGCCGCCAGCAGGCCAATCAGGGATTGCCAAAGATATTTTTCGCTGGAGGACATGCCTTCAGGGTTTTTATGCACGACCTTGCGCCAGTCGTCGGCCCAACCAACAGCGCCAAAACCCAGCGTGACCAACAACACTATCCAGACAAAGCGGTTGCTCAAATCTGCCCACAGCAGGGTGGAGACCGCAATGCACAGCAGGATAAGTACACCGCCCATGGTGGGGGTGCCGCTTTTGCTCAGATGCGAGGCCATACCATAGCCACGAATTGGTTGGCCAATCTTGAGCTCGGTCAGACGCCGAATGACAAACGGCCCGGCCAGCAAGCCCATCAGTAGCGCAGTCAGGGCGGCCATGACGGCACGAAAAGTGAGGTACTGAAAGACCCGGAAATATCCGAACTCAGGTGCCAGTGACTGCCACCACTGAGCAAGGCTTAAAAGCATTGCGAACTCCTTTGGGTGAAACTAGGCAGCATGACTGGCTTCCGGTGCTCGCTGGGCGTGGGCGGCAATGACCGCAACAAGACGCTCCATCTTCATGAAACGCGAGCCTTTGACCAGCACGCTACCCGCATGGACAAGTTCCTCCAGGACGGCCGCCTGCAGCGCCTGCATGTCACCAAAATGGCGCCCGGCACCAAAACTAGCCGCCGCCGCGCCCGACAGGTCACCGAGTGTGAACACCGCATCTATTCCCTGGCTGCGCGCCAGTGCGCCGGCCTCGGCGTGGAATTGCGGGCCTTCATGGCCCACCTCACCCATGTCACCGAGTACCAGGAGGCGCGGTCCGGGCAGTGTGGCCAGCACGTCAATGGCGGCACGAACCGAATCAGGGTTGGCGTTATAGCTGTCGTCAACCAGTGTTATGGAACGCGCGCCGTACCTGATTTTCAGAGCACGGGAACGACCTCCAACCGGTTCAAACGCAGCCAGACCGGCTGCAATTGAAGTCAATGGAACGCCCGCTGCCAGTGCGCAAGCCACTGCTGCCAGCGAATTTTTTACGTTATGCAGGCCTGCAATATGCAACGCATACTGCAGTTGGCCTACGGCGGTATCTACCCAAACCTGCCAGGCCTCGCCTGACCATATCGCCTCCCTGCAACACACATCCGCCACGTTTGCGATCTCATCTGAAATGCAAAATTGGACCGTCGCGCGCGGTCTGGCCATGGCCGACCAAAGGACGCTGTAGTGGTCATCGGACGGGAACACTGCCACTCCATTGGGCGCCAGTGCATCGATAACAGAGCCGTTTTCCTGCGCCACAGCTTGCACGCTTGCCATGAACTCCAGATGCTCCCGTTGAGCGTTATTCACCAGTGCCACAGTCGGCTGCACGATGGCCGACAACGTGGCAATCTCGCCAGGGTGGTTCATGCCGAGTTCAACCACTGCGATCTCGTGATGCCGACGCAGACCCAGCACAGTCAAGGGCACGCCAATTTCGTTATTCAGGTTGCCTTGGGTGGCCAGGAAGGACTGCGGCTTGTAGTTCCGCAAAATGGAGGCAATCATTTGAGTCACGGTTGTCTTGCCGTTGCTGCCGGTCACCGCAATGAGAGGCAGCCTGAACTGGTTGCGCCAATTCTTCGCCAATGAAGCAAGCGCCAGTTTGGTGTCGTCCACCACAAGCCCTGGAAGACCGGCAGAGTGCAGCAGGGTATCAGCATCACCCTGGCACAGGGCGGCTACCGCACCTTTGGCTTTGGCATCAAATAAAAATTCATTGGCATCAAATCGCTCGCCGCGCAGTGCCACAAACAGGTCCCCTGGCTCGATAGTTCGAGTGTCGGTATGTACCCGCCGGAAGGAAACCGCGCCACTTCCGCTCAGACGTGCATTGTCCAGCCACATCCTGGTTTGCTGCAGGCTCAACATGTCACTCATCCTCTGTCCTGGTCTGATTGGCGGGTGCGATCCAGCGGTTCAACGCGTGGCGCACGTGATCCAGATCTGAAAAAGGCGAACGTTTGCCCGCCGTTTCCTGATAGGCTTCATGCCCTTTGCCAGCAATAAGCAAAACATCCCTGGCCGAAGCCACGGCCACCGTCTGGTCAATCGCCATTCCACGATCTGGTTCAACAGTGACCGACGCGTGGCCGGTCAGACCAAGCAATATCTGGCTGATGATGACCTCCGGCTTTTCGTTGCGCGGGTTGTCCGTGGTCACTACCACCGAGTCTGCATGCCTGGCAGCAATCGCACCCATAATTGGCCGCTTGCTCGCATCACGGTCGCCGCCACAGCCGAACACGCACCAAAGCTGACCACCGCGCTGATCAGCCAAGGCGCGCAGTGCCATTAGCGCCTGGGCCAATGCGTCCGGTGTATGCGCATAGTCCACCGCGACCAGCGGCTGCCCAGCACCGCCAACACACTCCATGCGGCCGGGCACCGGCGTCAGGTCAGAACACGACTCAATGACCGCCGCCAGCGGCACGCCGAGAGAGCGCATTGCAGCCATGACACCCAGGAGGTTGGAAACGTTGTAGTGACCAATCAAACGAGTTCGCACTACATGGCACTCATCGTGACCAGCAGCAATTGAGGTTGCTTCCTCTGCCACAGTAAAGCTCAGACCCTGCTTGTCATAGTGAATGTTGCTGGCCATTAGCCTCGCAGCACCGGTGCACGATAGCGTCCATACGTCAGTCACCTTGCCACACAGCGTGCCAGCCAGTGTCGCGCCATGGGGGTCGTCGATATTAATGACCGCCGCGCGCAATCCTGGCCACTGGAACAGTCGCTCTTTAGCCTGCCAGTAAGCGACCATGGTGCCGTGGTAGTCAAGATGGTCTTGCGTGAGATTGGTAAAGATGGCGACTTCAATGTCACTGCCATCCAGCCGATGCTCTTCAAGACCGATCGAGGATGCTTCAATGGCACACGCCTTGACACCGTTTTCCACCAGATCGCGAAAAGTTTGCTGCAATAGCACCGGGTCGGGGGTGGTCAGCCCCGTGGCCACCGTGGCGGGCGGTCGTCCAATGCCTAAAGTGCCCACCATGACACATGGAATGGGTGCAACACGCTTCAAATTTGATAGCGCCATGGCCAACCACCAAACCGTGGACGTCTTGCCATTGGTGCCGGTCACTGCCAGCAGTTTGAGTTGTCCGGTGGGTTGCCCAAAATAAGCCGCAGCAATCGGACCGCTTGCCACTTTGAGTTGACGATAGCCGGCAACGCTGTCGACACTGAACCCATAGAGATCAACCCCCTCCATTTCGACCAGGCAGGCTTTTGTACCGCTGGCCAATGCGGTCGCCACATGCTGACGCGCGTCATTGGCGGCGCCAGGCCATGCAATAAAACCGTCACCTGGCAACAATTTTCGACTGTCTGCATGAAGGGTCCCGGTGACGCGACTTCGCAACCATTGGGCGGCCTCCTGGGGCGTATGAAGTACCTGCATCAAAAGCTCTCTTCTTCAGCTTTCGCCACAATCTCGGGCTTGACCGCCATGTCGGGCTGGACGCCCATCATGCGTAACGTCTGCTGCACCACTTCGCTGAACACCGGAGCGGCCACCGCGCCACCGTAATATTGCCCCGCGCTGGGTTCATCTATCATGACGGCCACGATGACACGGGGCTTCTCGATAGGTGCCATGCCAACAAACCAGCCCCGGTACTTGCGGTTGCCCACGCTGCCATAACCCTTGCCGATCTGCTTGTACGCAGTGCCGGATTTGCCACCCACAGAGTAACCTATGGTTTGCGCTTTCTGCCCGGTACCACCAGGACCGGCGGCCATCTGGAGCATCTTGCGGACCTGACCGGCGGTACGCGCCGACAGTACGGCAACACCGACGGCTGGCTCGCTACTCTTGAGCATCGTCACCGGAATGATCTGGCCGCCATTTGAAAAAATGGTATACGACCTGGCCATCTGGAATAGTGAGGCCGAAAGGCCATAGCCATAGGACATAGTGGCCTGTTCGATAGGTCGCCAGGTCTTGTAGGGCCGGAGCCGACCCGACACTGCGCCGGGAAAACTGATCTGTGGTTTCTGCCCAAAACCAGCCTGTGAAAAAAGCTCCCACATTTCGCGGGGTTGCATCTGCATGGCAATCTTGGTCGTGCCAATATTGCTGGATTTTTGTATCACCCCTTCGACTGTCAACACACCGTTGGGATGTGAATCTGAAATCGTTGACCCCGTGATAGTGAGTTTGCCGGCGCCAGTGTCTATCAAGGTCTGCGGTGTGACACGCCCGGTCTCCAAGCCAAGCCCGATGGTAAATGGCTTCATCACGGAACCCGGTTCAAAGGTATCTGTAAGAGCCCGGTTACGCAGTTGTTCGCCGCTCAGGCTCTGCCGCTTTGCCGGTGAATAACTGGGGTAATTGGCTAGCGCCAGCACTTCACCGGTCACGACGTCTAACACCACCACGCTACCTGCCCTCGCCCTGGTTTGCAGTACCGCGTCACGTAGTTTTTGGTAAGCAAAGAACTGGATCTTGCTGTCTACGCTGAGTTGCAGGTCCGGCCCGTCGACCGGTGCAATCTGCTCACCAACATCTTCCACGACACGCCCCATCCTGTCCTTGATGACCCGACGCGATCCATTGTGACCGGCCAGCTCTTTGTTGAACGCCAGCTCAACGCCCTCCAGACCGATGTCTTCTACATTGGTAAAACCAACAACGTGTGCCGCCGCCTCGCCTTCCGGGTATTGACGCTTGTATTCCTTGCGCTGGTAGACCCCCTTGAGCTTCAGGGCCATGATTTCCCGTGCGATCGAATCATCAACCTGTCGTTTCAGCCAGACAAAGTTCTTGTCTTCATTTTCCAGACGTTTGTTGAGTTCCACCACCGGCATGTCAAGCAGACTGGCAAGCCGTTTCAGCTGGCTCTTGTCCAACTCGACATCCTCCGGAATGGCCCAGATACTGGGCGCCGGCACGCTGGACGCAAGAATGACACCGTTGCGGTCCAGAATACGGCCCCGGTTGGCCGGCAGGTCAAGCGTTCGGGCAAAACGAACTTCACCCTGTCGCTGGAAAAATTCGTTGGCAATAACCTGAATGTATACGGCACGCGCCACAAGACCAACAAAGCCAAGGGCAATCGCCACAACAATAAACTTGCTGCGCCAAACCGGGGTGCGGCTTGCCAGCAAAGGGCTTGACGTGTATGTGATGCTACGGCTCATTGAAGACGCCCGGATGTGTCTGGAACATTGGGTAGCATGACCGCTTGCGCCGAGCCGGGCACAGGCAATAGTGGGCGCCATAGTTCACATAGTGAGTAATGGCCGGTGTGGTGGAACGCATCTGGAGCTGTTCCTTGGCCAGTTTCTCTACCCGCAGAGGCGTTGCCTGATCGCGTTTCTCAACCTGCAGGCGTTCGTTGTCGGCCTCGATCTGATGGGCCATTGCGCGCGCCTTGTCGAGATCAGAAAATAGTCTGCGTGAGTCGTACTGGACATTGACCAGATTCAGGGAACTTGCCATCACGGCCAGCAACAGCACCAGATTGAGCCGGGTCATGCCGCTGTCCTCTGCGCGACACGCATGATGGCACTGCGCGCTCTTGGATTGAGTGCCACCTCGGCAGCACTTGGTTTGATACGTTTCACAGCCCTGAATCGCATGACTCTGGGAGCTGCAAACGGAGCGCGCCGGTCATACTCATCACGCGAATGCTTTGCTATGAACAGCTTGACGATGCGATCCTCCAGTGAATGGAAACTGATTACCACCAAGCGCCCCCCTGGTTGCAGGACTTGAAGGCAAGCTTCTAATGCCTGTTGCAGCTCCTCAAGCTCGGCATTGATGAAAATCCGAAAAGCCTGAAATGTGCGCGTTGCAGGGTTCTGGCCCGACTCGCGGGTTTTGACCGTGTCAGCCACGAGCTGGGCCAGCTCGGTGGTGCTTGAAATTGGGCCCCGTGCCTGTCGGCGAGCAACAATCGCCTTTGCAATTGCCCCAGCAAACCGTTCTTCGCTGTAGTCACGTATCACCTCCGCTATTCTGTCAACCCCGGCTGTTTCCAGCCACTGCGCGACGCTGATCCCTTGCGTGGTATCCATACGCATGTCCAGCGGGCCTTCGAACCTGAAACTGAAACCACGCACCGGGTTGTCGATTTGCGGCGAGCTGATGCCCAAATCAAACAAAACCCCGGCGACGCTGGCTGGTGGCAATTCGGCCAAATGAGAGAAGCCCTGGTGCCGAATGGAAAGACGAGGGTCATTGACCGTTGCGGCTTCGGCAACAGCGTCAGGATCTTTATCGAACGCGATCACGCGCCCTTGTTCCGTCAGTCTGGACAAAATCAGCCTGGTATGCCCCCCACGACCAAAAGTGGCATCGACATAGGTCTGCGAGTCGGCTCCCGAATCGCCTGGTCCGGCTTCTGGAATGGAGAACAGAGCATCGACTGCTTCATTCAACAAAACCGTGGTGTGTTGCCATGAGGTTTCCACCGCTGACTTTCAGAAAGAAAAATCCGTGAAGACATCGGGCATGTCGCGTTGCCTCTCAGTGGCTTCACGCGCGTCGTAGGTCAGCTTGTCCCACAACTCCAAATGGTTTCCCATGCCTATCAAGTGGGTATCTTTTGTTATACCAGCAGCCTGTCGCAGTTCAGGCGACACCAATATGCGTCCTGTGCCGTCAATCTCGACGTCCATTGCATGTCCCAGGAAAATCCGCTTCCACCATTGAGCCGACATGGGCAAGGCGGCAATTCGTTCACGGAACTTTTCCCATTCGGGCCTTGGAAATATCATCAGGCAACCGTGCGGATGCCGGGTTATGGTCAATCTGCCGGCGACAGCGCCATTGAGTTCGTCACGATACCGGGTCGGCACCGACAGCCGACCTTTGCTATCCAGACTTATTGACGAGGCCCCTTGAAACACAACAGCACACCCTTTATTGGCAAGAATACAAAGAAATAGAAGTGCTTCGGCACTTTTCACCACTTAATTGCACTTTTTTGCACTGTACCAGCAAAAGCGAACTATGCAAGCAAGGAAGCAAGAAAATTTGCCAATGAAATCAAGGACTTAAAGCGAATTTGAAATGAATTTCAAACAAAATCGTTAAGTATTAAGCACTTAGCGCTCTTTTTGAAGGTGACGCTTGAGGGTCTGTCTGACACGCATCACGCCGTTGAGGACCATACTGGCGGTGGGTCACACCATCCGTCACAGGATATAGCGCGACAGATCCTCATCACGGCTTAGTTCACCAAGGCGTGCATCCACGTAATCGGCATCAACCACAATGGTCTGCCCACCCAGATTGGCCGCGTTAAAACTCACTTCGTCAAGCAGACGCTCCATCACCGTCGACAATCGCCTAGCGCCAATATTCTCGGTTCGCTCATTGACGTCAAAGGCAATATGCGCCAGTCGTTTGATGCCTTCGTCATGAAACTCGATATTCACATTCTCCGTCGCAAGCAAGGCCTGATACTGCTTGACCAGGGAAGCGTGCGTTTGCGTGAGAATGGCCACGAAGTCCTGTACCGACAGGGATTGCAGCTCAACGCGGATCGGGAATCGCCCCTGCAACTCCGGAATCAAATCACTCGGTTTACTCAGGTGAAATGCGCCCGAGGCAATGAAAAGAATGTGATCTGTCTTGACCACGCCATATTTGGTCGAAACGGTGGTACCTTCAACGAGCGGTAACAAATCGCGCTGCACGCCCTGGCGCGAGACCTCGGCACCGCTCCCCTCAGAACGTGAGGTGACCTTGTCAATCTCATCGATAAAAACAATACCGTTTTGCTCCAGCATGTGCAAGGCTTGCGTCTTGATGTCTTCGTCATTGACCAGCTTGGCGGCTTCCTCGTCAACCAACAACTTCAGTGCCTCACTGATTTTCAGCTTGCGCGTCTGGCGTTTTTGCTGTCCCATCTGGCCAAACATGCCACGCAATTGCTCGGTCATCTCTTCCATGCCAGCCGGACCCATGATCTCGAGTAGGGGAGAGGCCTGAGCGACGTCAATTTCGATCTCTCTCTCTGCCAGTTGCCCTTCCCGCAACTTTTTGCGAAAGGTCTGGCGTGCGGTACTTTCAGGCTCGGTACTCGGAACCACGCCAAAGTCACGCGACGGTGGAATAAGGATGTCGAGTACCCGATCCTCGGCGGCATCTTCAGCGCGTCTGCGAACCATTTTTGTCTCGGCGACGCGGGTTTGCTTGACCGCGATATCGGCCAGATCACGGATGATGGCATCCACGTCCTTGCCAACATAACCCACCTCGGTAAATTTGGTTGCCTCGACCTTGATGAAGGGAGCATCCGCCAGCCTTGCCAGTCGTCGCGCAATCTCCGTTTTTCCTACTCCCGTGGGGCCAATCATCAAAATGTTTTTTGGTGTGATTTCGGCACGCAACCCGGGTTCGACCTGCTGGCGGCGCCAGCGATTGCGCAAGGCAATTGCAACAGCACGTTTGGCCTGATGTTGACCCACGATATGCTTGTCAAGCTCGGCAACTATTTCCTGCGGAGTCATGGGAGCGTTTCAACCGTGTGGTTCATGTTGGTATAAATACATAACTCGCCAGCGATCTCGAGAGATCTTTTGACAATGTCCTGGGCAGACAAATCGGTATGGTTGAGCAAGGCAATGGCAGACGCCTGTGCATAGGCTCCGCCCGAACCAATCGTGACGATTCCATTTTCCGGCTCCAGCACATCCCCGTTACCGGTGATGATGAGCGATGCGTCCAAATCGGCCACTGCCAGCATCGCCTCCAGACGACGCAGCACGCGGTCAGTGCGCCAATCTTTGGTCAGTTCTATGGCGGCCCGCACCAGATGCCCCTGATGCTTCTCAAGCTTCGCTTCAAAACGCTCAAACAGGGTGAAGGCGTCGGCAGTGGCGCCGGCGAAACCCGCCAACACCTTGCCATGGTAGAGTTTTCGGACTTTGCGGGCCGTGCCTTTAACCACAATGTTTCCCAAGGTCACCTGGCCATCTCCGCCAATCGCCACCTGCACGCCGTCGGCCGCCCTGCGCCGTACGCTGATGATGGTGGTACCGTGAAACTGTTCCATGCCTGCGGTCTTCTGATCAACTATTACGCACTACAACCTGGGCATGCTCGTTGATACCAATGACGTTGAAAAATGCCGCCACCAGACGGGGTACATCGCGAAACTTGACTTGACAGCCCTCTGATTCACGCGCGGCCACCCAGTTCAGGATACTTCCTGCAGCGGAAAAATCGACTCGAATCAACCTGGCGCAGGAAATGACCAGTCGGTTGGTCCCCGTCAACCCGTCCTGCAACTTGTCAAGCGTCTGTGCTGCATCGCCAAGCACTTCTCCGGTCAACTCAACCACCCCCGCTGATATGGCATCGATTCCCATCGGCACCGTGAGCGCTTGATGCAGGTTCGCGTAGGCGTCAGAATCTGCATCACTGGCCAACCGAAAAGTGCTCGCAACCTCGCCCTGCGAACCGTCCGAGTCTTCAACATAGTCACACTGCGCATCCAGCCAGGGTGGTGGTGACACCTCATAAATCACGCAAAAATCCAGCGCTGCCAATTCAAACTCATCCTGCAAACGCAAAATACGCAGGGCGTCAAGACGAAGCCGCCACCAAAAAGGTTCACCTTGCCTGTTACCCGACAAGGTGTAGGACGCGAGGGTTTTTTCCAGTACGCCGGCAGCCACAAAGTGCAGGCTCACCGTCTCGTCGCACCACTCGGCAAACATGGTGGCCAGCGCCATACCGGCATCTGGCGAAATGGTCTTGAGTCGACTCCAGTTCAAATGCCAGGGCGACACGCCGTAGGACAGGGTTGACCGCAAATCCTGCACGGCCCGAATATTCAGTTCTGCCGGACATTCCCAGACGGTCTGGTTAGTTTGCTTGAAAAGTGCCGGCTGACTCAACGGCAATCCAGCCGCTGTGTGCCCCAACAAATCAGGTGTGGAAAACCATGCTGGCGCCGAGTGCCCAAAGCGTTGCGCATACTCGATTGCAACCCGATCAAAACTGGCTTGTTGCCCGGTCGCCCGATAAAGATCGAACAGGGCGGCGGCCCAGCCATTGGCCGAATCCGGATTGACATTATCGGCCTGCAGCGCCGTCAGCAGACCGGCTTCGGCGCCTGCATCATCGCCGTTGGCAAATCGAATTGCCGCCTCTTCCATATCGGGGTCGGCCAGGTTGTCGCCCAACTCGATCGAGAATAGTTTGGAACCTGAAAACCCGCTGATTCCGGAATCAAAATTCTTACTGTTCGAGACACCGGGTGCGTCTCTTGGCTGCGCCGCCGGTGCTGACCCAACTCGATCAGGGGCGGGCAACGGCGCCGGCGTCACCTTGGTAGCGCCAGAACGGAAGTGGTCAAAATCAGAGCTCAGCTCAGCCGTCAGCGTGGTCGGAAACGGAACACTGTGATCGCCGCCCGGAGCCAGGGGAGCCGAACCGCTGCTGGCGGCCAGCGGCGCCACATCGGTGGCCTGATAATTGCCCGGCACGGTCGGCCCCACATCCGGCATGCCTTTCCACCACTGTTTGGACATCTGGGCTTCAATTTCATCAATCTTTTTGATCGTCATGGCCCGCTCATCCGGATTGGAGGCGGTACTACTCTGAAAGAAAGACGGACGACCGGCCAGATCGGCGTTGATAACCGGACCATTGCGACGCAATTTGCGTAACTGGTCAAACTCGCGGCGACGGACAAAATCATTTTGCCGTTTGCGCTCGATCATCTCCTTGAGCGACTTCTTGCTATAGCCACTATCCTGTTCCGGTTCCTGTCCAATACTGTCCAACTGTGCCCAATCCGTCGTCGGATTGCGGACAAACTTGGCCATCTTGGCCAGCAAGCCGGAGTTGTTGTCTTTAGTGGCCATGGTTTACAGCGACAAGGTTATCAATCACCGCAGACGTGCGCTCAATCCCCAAACATCTTTTGCTTGAGTTCGCGGCGTTGCTGGGCCTCAAGCGACAGGTTTGCAGTAGGACGAGCCAGCAGACGCCCAACACCGATGGGTTCTCCGGTTTCATCGCAATACCCGTAATCACCAGAGTCAATACGCGCGATTGACTGCTCAATCTTCTTCAGAAGTTTGCGTTCCCGGTCGCGTGTACGCAATTCAAGCGCATGCTCTTCCTCGATGGTGGCACGATCAGCAGGATCGGGCACCACCACCGTATCCTCGCGCAAATGCTCCGTGGTTTCACCGGCATTGCTCAAAATATCTTTCTTGAGCTGGTTGAGCTTGAGGCGAAAGAACGTCATCTGCGTATCGTTCATGTACTCGTCATCGGGCATCGCAATCAGCTCGGCATCGGTCAGTTGTTCAACCGACTTTGATTTCCAGTTGTTGGCCAGCTTCGGG
This sequence comes from uncultured beta proteobacterium, assembly GCA_963750815.1. Lineage (GTDB taxonomy): Bacteria > Pseudomonadota > Gammaproteobacteria > Burkholderiales > Burkholderiaceae_C > Rhodoferax. The sequence continues at coordinate 976,274 of CAVVRS010000002.1, read as the reverse complement.
TCTTTCTTGATGGCAGACGCCAGTGGCGGAACAATAAGAGGCGATGCGGTAGTTTGCGTAAAACTTGCTTTGGCGGCAGTCGAGGCGACCGACTGCGCCATCGACGGCACGGTCAGTTGCGCAAGTCGCGAGGACGGGCGACCTGCCCGGGGGGGCACTGGCGCCACTGGCAAGGGCGCTGGCGTCGTCACCACCACTTTGACGGGTTTCACAGCCACCGAAACGGCTTTAACCAGGGGTGCCGCAACATGGGGTTTACGGGCTTTCGCAATCGTCGTTTTCACTGAATCCTTTGGTTTTACTTTGGCCGTCGGTTTGACCGTTTTGGCAGGCGCGGATTTCACCACAGCCCTGGTCGCAGCCTTTGCGACAACCTTTTTCACCACCTTGGCAGTCGCCTTGGTAACGGGCTTGGCTGTGGCCTTCGGAAGCGCCTTGGTTTTTGCTGTGGGTGTCACTTTGGGCTTGGCTACCACAGCCTTCGCTTTGGGCACCACTTTGACTTTTCCGGCTTTGGCTTTCACTTCTTGTCTCCTCGCAGAAATTGCCTGCACTTGCACTTCGCTGACGGTCCTGTGCACGGTCTGTGCAGCAGGGTTTGACGCCTTCAAGCTTATACGCTCAAACGCAGCTTTTGAAAGACTGCCTCGCTGTATTTCACTGGCGCGCGAGTGTACAGGTTTAGCCACTGGAAATCCCATCAGTTGCAAAATCGCGACAAACACCGGTTTTGCTCCTGCTTATAAATGGAAGGACAAGTCAAACAAGACACTGCTCCATACCCTGCAAAAATATGTCCCTCGGCAATTCAATGCCAATGAACACCATTTTGCTCAGGCGCTGCTCACCTTCGGCCCAGGCCGGACCCAGATCGCTGCCCATCAATTGGTGCACTCCCTGAAAAATTACCTTGCGCTCGGTCCCTTTCATGTGCAGGACCCCTTTGTAGCGCAACATTCGCGGACCGTAGATGTTGACAATAGCCCCCAGAAAATCTTCCAGTTTGGCCGGATCAAATGCCCGCTCCGACCTGAAAACAAAACTCTTGACGTCATCGTCATGGGCGTGGTGATGTGCGCCATCGTGCTGGTGCGAGGGGTGATCGCAGTGCTCGCCGTCGGCATGTTCATGCCGCTCGTGCTCTTCCTCGCTGAGAAAATCCGGATCAATGTCTAGCTTGGCATTGAGGTTGAAGCCACGCAGGTCGAACACCTCGCTCAATGCCACCTCGCCAAAATGCACCGCTTTTTGCGGCGCGCGCGGATTCATGTGCTTCAAACGGTGCACCAGGGCATCCACCTCGTCTTTGGCCACCAGATCGGTCTTGCTGATGAAAATCTGGTCGGCAAAACCGACTTGTCGGCGCGCTTCCTGGCGCTCGTCGAGCTGGGTCTGCGCGTGTTTGGCGTCAACCAGCGTCAGGATCGAGTCAAGCAGGTAACTTTCGGCGACTTCATCGTCCATAAAAAAGGTTTGCGCCACCGGGCCCGGATCAGCCAGTCCGGTGGTTTCAATCACGACCCGGTCAAACACCAGTTCACCCTTGCGCTTGCGCTCTGCCAGGTCGCGCAGCGTGGCGCGCAGGTCTTCGCGAATGGTGCAGCAAATGCAGCCGTTGCTCATCTGGATGATCTGCTCCGTCGTGTCAGACACCAGAATGTCGCTGTCAATATTTTCCTCACCAAACTCGTTTTCGATCACGGCAATTTTCTGGCCATGCGCTTCCTCCAGCACGCGTTTAAGGAGCGTGGTTTTACCCGCGCCCAGAAAGCCGGTCAAAATAGTTGCAGGTATGAGACTCATCGTACTTGTCAATTGGTTGGCATCAGAAGCACAGGGAGTGTAGCGTTCAATTGCGCGGGTTTCATTTGCGCATGACCACCAGCCCCTTGAGGTACTCGCCCTCAGGGAAATTGACCGTCATCGGGTGATCTGGCGCGCCTCCCATGCGTTCACAGATATAGCCATCCACCCCGGCATCAATACCGGCGGAGGCAACAATTTTGTGGAACAGGTCAGCACTGATGCCACCCGAGCAAGAATACGTGAACAACACCCCGCCTGGCGCCAGAATTTTGAATGCCAGCCGGTTGATGTCCTTGTAGGCTCGCGCGGCACGTTCAGCATGCGCCACCGTCGGTGCAAACTTCGGAGGATCGAGGATGATGGCGTCAAAAGTCCGGCCGCCGGCGTCAAACTGGCGCAAGCAGGCGTTCACATCAGCGTCCAGAAAACTGGCCCGACTCGCCTCAAACCCGTTCAGGGCGACATTGGCGGCGGCTTGTTCAAGCGCTGGGCCCGAGGAGTCGATGGAGGTGACGTGGGCGGCGCCACCGGTCAACGCCGCCACCGTGAAACCACCGGTATAGCAATAGCAGTTCAGTACACGTTCAAACTTGAGGCGACGCGTGACATCGGCAAACTTCTGGCGACTGTCCCGCTGGTCCAGATAAAAGCCGGTCTTGTGGCCGCTCGCAATATTCAGCGCCAGTTTCCAGTCATGCTCGCGCAATACGAGATCAAGTGCGCCGGCCCCGCGCAACCAGCCGGTCGCGGCCGGCAAACCTTCACGCTCCCGGCCGCTGGCATCGGATCGCTCATAAAGTTTTGACAGCCCGGTAGCGGCCAGCAAGGCATCGGCCAGCACCTCCTTCCAGCGCTCAACCCCGGTGGCGAGAAATTGCGCCACCAGTGTGTCGCCATAGCGATCCACAATCAGCCCGGGCAAACCGTCCGATTCGCCGTGAACCAGTCGCAAGCCGTCACTTTTTATATCAAATCTGGCTCTAGCCCTTACTGCACTTGCACAAGCAGCTATAAAAAACATAGCGTCTATGCGTTGCGCCTCATTAAAGCTCCAGACCCGGGCGCGAATTTTAGAGGCCGGACTGAACGCGGCCCAGGCCAGAAAAGCGCCCTCGTGTGACTCGACCCGTACCGTCTCGCCGGCGTCGGCGGCGCCTTTGGCGATCGCCGACTCAAAGATCCACGGGTGACGGCGCAACAGGGAGCGCTCTTTACCCGCTCTCAGACGAATTGTTTTCATGGGACGATTGTGGGGCCAGTCCATGCTGTTTCATGGCAACACCGTTGATGCGCCTGCACGGCGCCATCGCGCAGGCTCAATACGTCACAGCCATGGCCGGCACATCAACGCGGATCATGGGCTTTTTCAGCGCGCCATGAACTGCCTTGACGTATTCGGCAGCCCATTTTTCGTTCTCGAACCAGGCCGCACCGGCCGCCTCGGTGACCCGCAGCACCTTGTCGGCCGTCAATACCTTGCCGCTGGCGCGCAGCGGCTCGCAGTCGAGCGCGGTGAACTGCGCGTCCAGCCAGGCGCGGGCCGTGTCTGACGACAGGGACGACGCCTCATCCACGTTGAAATGGAGTTCAACCCCTTTGTCCAGAAAAACAAGTATTTGACTTCGCATAAATTTCCTTTCTATCGATAAGCATAAGTGTGCCTTACTTCTGCCCCGGTATTTTGATTCGGGCCCGAGGATGGGCCGCGTCGTAAGCCCTGGCCAGATGCTGGAAGTCAAGCCGCGTATACACCTGCGTGGTGGTGATGCTGGCATGCCCCAGCAGCTCCTGGACGGCGCGCAAATCACTGCTCGACTGCAGCAGATGGCTGGCAAACGAATGGCGCAACATGTGCGGATGCACCGGCGTGGCCAACCCGGCCTGACGACTGCGGCGCTTCAGGCGCTGCCAGATTGATTGCGGCGTCAAGCGCGTTCCATTGCGACCGATGAAGAGCGCGGCCTGGGCACTGTGGCTGCCTTGTGGGTCGCGCAGCGCCAGCCAGTGCTGCAAGGCCGTCACCGCTTTGGTGCCAACCGGAACGGTACGCCGCTTGGCGCCCTTACCCAGCACGTGCGCCTCAGCCGCCGGCAAATCAACCCAGCCGCGCGCCTTGGGCCCGGCCACGGCGTCCAGCCCGGTCAACTCCGCCACCCGCAGGCCACTGCCATAAAGCAGCTCAACCATGGCGGCGTCGCGCGCTTGCAGCCAGGGGTCCTCGCAGTCACTGACAAAACTGGCCAGTTGCACCGCGTCGTCCACGCTCAAGGCCTTGGGCAGGGGTTTGCCGGCCTTGGGCGCACGCACGTCCTGCACCGGGTTGCTCGCGACCCAGCCCTGGCGCCCGAGCCAAACATAAAAGCCACGCCAGCCCGACAAAATCAGGGCAATGCCGCGGCCACTGCGTCCGGCCGAGTGCATCTGGGCCACCCAGCGCCGGATGTGGCTGTTCCGGACCTGCAACAGCTCAACGCCGGCCAGCTGTGCGCAGAGCGCCAGCTTTTGCAGGTCCAGTGAATACAGCTCAACGGTGCGCTGAGCCAGCCGTTTTTCGACACGAACATGCTCCAGATAAACAGCCACCAGCGGGCCGCAGGCCAGAGCCCTGTTTGTTTCCGGATCACCGTCTGCGGTGTGCATGTTGGTCCTGAATCGGCATCGGCACCCGGCAACTTATCTCAGTCTGGCCAGCGCGGCACTGGCCAGCTCGGCAATGCGCGCCAGAAAGTCGGTGCCCATGGTGCTGTTGAAACGCTGTGCGTCAGGTGAGGCCAGCACCAGCAGACCGAAGGTCGGGCCGGCGCTGCCCGCCGGTTCACCACGCAGCGGCAGGATGGCCAGCGACGTGGCGGCCAGGCGGTCGGGCAGCCAGCTGGCTGCCTCAAAACCGGTATTGACGCCACAAAACGGCTCGGTCAGCGACGCGGCAAACAATTTGGCGTCCTCACTCACGCCTTTGGCAAAGTCGGCTTCGGCAAACGGCGCAGCCAGGTCCCACAGCTTGATGCCGACCTGGGGTACTGAAAACTGCTGCCCGATATCGTCAGCAATCTGGCGCGGCAAGGCCAGCGGCTCAGTCAGCAGGATCAGGCTGCGGGCCCAGCGCAGGAGTTTGTCCGACAGCATGAGGTTCTCGTTGCCATTGCGCATCATGTCCATGATGCGATGCTCCAGCGCCTTGATCTTCTCGCGCAGCAGGGTCGCCTGGCGCTCCTGCAGGCTGACCGTGCGCTGGCCGTGCGGGCTGCTGAGTTGAACCGAGGCCAGCAACTCGGCGTGGCGCTCAAAAAAACCGGGGGCGCTGGCCAGGTAATTGGCAATGTCATCTTCCGTCAGTGGAGTGGTCAAAGAGGTATTCATAAGTTGTCCGGTAGATCAATTTCGCCATGAAAAACTGTCGTCGCCGGGCCGCTCATCAGGACACTCGAAGTGAGGCCGGCCCATGAAATAGTCAGTATTCCGCCCGTTGTCTGCACCGCCACGCTGGCGTCCAGCAGGCCGAGCCGGATGCCCGCCACCACAGCCGCACAGGCGCCCGAGCCACAGGCCAGGGTTTCACCGGCGCCACGCTCAAACACCCGCAACCGGATATGGCCCCGGTCCACAACCTGCATGAAACCGACATTGACGCCGCGTGGAAACGCCGGGTGACGCTGGATCTGCGGGCCTAACAGCAGGACCGGCGCGGCCGCCACGTCGGTCACCTGCAGCACAGCATGCGGATTGCCCATCGACACTGGTGCTACAAAAATTGTAGCCTCCTGTGCATGGTCAACGAGCGTCAGAGGCCAATTCAGCCATGAACCTGCAACCACTGGCTGCAAACCGGCGGCATTGAATGGAATATCGGCGAGCTCAAATACCGGTGCACCCATGTCCACCATCACGCCACCCCCGGCTTGCCAGCGCAGTTCCAGTACGCGGTTCATGGTTTGCACCCTGACCACGTCCTTCGTGGTCAAACCCTGCTGGCGCACAAAACTCAAAAAACAGCGTGCGCCGTTGCCACAGTGCTCCACCTCGGCGCCATCGGCGTTGTGGATGATGTATTCAAAGTCGAGACCCGGCGCGGGCGACGGGCGCACCGTCAAAATCTGGTCGGCACCGACACCAAAATGACGATCGGCCAGCAAGCGATACTGCGCCGTGGACAGGCCCAGCCGCTGACGGGTTTCGTCAAGCACGCAGAAGTCGTTGCCAGCGCCCTGCATTTTGGTGAAACTGATTCGCATCGGCGAATTATCCATTTATCCTTGCCCCTTCCCTGAAAGAAAACCATGCGCATCCCTGACTGGACCCCGGACCTCAAACCACAACCGCCAGCCCTGGTGGACGCGATCCTGGCACGCCGCGGCGGCACCCTGCTCAACCTCGACAAAGCCCTGCTGTGGAGCGAACCGCTGGCGCGCGGCTGGAACGTCTACCTCAAGGCGGTGCGCACCGAACTGCCAACCAGCCGCAAGCTGCGTGAACTGGGCATCTGCACCGTCGCCCTGTTGACCGGCGCCGACTACGAGTACCAGCACCACGCGCCCGATTTTCTGGCCGCTGGCGGCGTTCAGACCGAGCTCGACGCGCTGGCCCGGCACCTGAAGGTGAATCCGCGCCTTGCGCCCGTTGACAATACGCTGGGCGCTGCTGAAAAGACAGTTATTCAGTACGCCGCGCAGATGACGCTGGACGTCACGGTCAGCGACGACGTGTTTGCGGCACTGCGCCAGCAGTTCGATAGCACCGCAATTGTGGAGCTGACCAGCGCCATCGCCACCTACAACATGGTGGCACGCTTTCTGGTGGCGCTGCAGATCACCCCCGAGGCTAATCGGCCTTGATGTTGTTGTCTTTCACCACCTTGCTCCAGATATCCATCTGCCTGTCAATAAACAGCCGCGCCGCGTCCGGTGAACCCCCCAGCACATCAATTCCCTGGGCGTCGAGCCGCCTGGCCACGTCGGGGAGTTTCAAGGCCTTGTTGATTTCCTCGTTCATGCGCTTGATGATCTCCGGGGGCGTCTTGGCAGGCGCCAAAACGGCCCACCAGGCGGGCGCGTCAAAACCGGCAAAACCGCTCTCCGCCAGGGTCGGCACGTTGGGCAGACTCGGTGATCTGAGGGTGGTGGTCACGGCCAGCGGGCGCAGGCGCTTGCTGTCGATGTGGGGCTTGATCAAAAACACCGAGCCAATGGACAAAGGCACGTGCCCGGCGACAGCGTCGTTCATCAACGGACCGCCGCCCTTGTACGGTATATGCTGAAAGTCCAGCCCGCCGTTTTTGCCCAGCAAGGCCATCGCCAGATGCCCCAGGCTGCCCGAGCCAATCGAGCCATAGCTGACCCCGGTTTTTGATTTGGCCGCTGCCACCACGTCCGCCAGGGTCTTGTATTCCGACCCGGCGTGCGTGGCCAGCACCATCGGTGCGGTGCCAATCAGCACCACCGAAGCCAGGTCTTTTTTTGAATCAAAGGGCAAACCGGGAATCAGGCTGGGGTTGACACCATGGGTATCAAACACCACGCCAAAGGTGTAGCCATCGGCCGCGGCGCCCGCCACCGCAGCAGCCCCGATCGAGCCCGACGCACCGCCCTTGTTTTCGACAATGACGCTTTGCCCGAGTTGCTGGGACAAGGGCTGCGCCAGCAGGCGGGCCACCTGATCAACGGAACCGCCGGGCGGGAAAACCGCCACCAGCCGGATCGGCTGTTTCATCGGCCAGGCCGGGCCAGAGCCGGTCGGCGTGAGCTGGGCCAGGGCCGCCAGCGGCACGGCCAGGCAGGCCGCAGCAGTAATGGCCAGCAATGTTCGTCGCGTTTGAAGTTGCATTTTTGTCTCCGCAAAGATTTATGTCTCAAGCGGTGAATCATAGGGGCGCATGCCGATTGTTGCCGTTAGGGTTTGCACAAACATCGCCAAGGCGACAGCGAATGCCGGTTTTGGTTGCAGAATTCAGCCCATGCCACGCTCCAGCCAACTCCTGCATCCGGCGCGCGCGCCGGTCGCCACCCGTCCCGCCGCCACCGTGCTGCTGCTGCGCGACGGTGTCGACGGCTTTGAAGTACTGATGACACGCCGCTCCCTGACGGCCAGTTTTGTGCCCGGCGCCTATGTCTTCCCAGGCGGCGGCGTCGACGCGCTGGACGCCACGAGTCACGCCCAGGCCAGCCGCCGTGCCACACAAAGCGACCTGCACTTGACACAGGCCATTGCCGCCATTCGCGAAAGTTTTGAAGAGCTGGGCGTGCTGCTGGCGCGCCACAGCGACGGCAGCGCCGCCGACCACGCCGACATTGCGGCGCTGGACCGCCAGGCACCTTTCGCCGCCCAATGCCAGGCGCGTGGCTTGAAGCTGTCGGCCGACGAGGTGTTTGTGCTGGCTCACTGGATTACCGACCGCGACCTGGCACGGCGTTTTGACGTGCCCTTTCTGGTGGCACGCATGCCCGAGGGCCAAACCCCGGTAGCCGACGAGACCGAGCAGTTCGAGCCAGTCTGGGTGCGTCCTGCTGACGCCCTGGCGCGGCACAAGGCGGGCCAGTTCTTTATTATTTTCCCGACCATTCGCACGCTGGAGCGACTATTGGCTTTCAGCACTGTGGACGCTGTGCTGCAGGCCTGCGCCGCCACCGAGCAGCCGCTGTGGACCAGCTGCCCACGCGCCGGCTTGCTGTCGGGCCGTGAGGCCCGGTTTATGGAGCATGAGCACCCGTATGGCGAACTGGCGCTGGTCTGCCCTGACGGGCAAATCGTGCACCCGCTGGACTGGCAGTGCGAGCAGCCGGTGGCCCTTCTGAAAAATGTGCTGCGCCTCACCGCGCCCAATCCCGGTGCCATGACCGGCCCCGGCACCAACAGCTATCTGGTGGGTGACCCGTATACCGGCTATATCGCCATTGATCCGGGCCCGGCCGACGCCGATCATCTGGAAAAATTATGGCGCGCCGCCGGTGGCGACATCCGCATGATTGTCTGCACCCACTCACACCCGGACCATGCCCCCGGTGCCCGGCCCCTGCAAGCGCTGTGCGAGCGCCAGGGCCAGCCGCGGCCATCGATCCTGGGCCTGCCGTCGGCCCCCACGGCCCACGCCCACAGTCAATTTACGCCCGATAAATCGCTATCAAATAAAGAGCTGCTCACGCTTATTCCACGGGGCCTTGAGGCCGATTTAGCTTATAAAACAAGCCATACACTGCAAGTTGTCTACACCCCGGGCCACGCCGCCAACCATGTCTGCCTGGTGTTGCTGGAAGACGGTTTGCTGTTCAGCGGCGACCATGTTTTGAGTGGCAGCACCACGGTGATCGACCCGCCCGACGGCTGCATGAATGCCTACCTTGACTCGCTCGACGCCCTGAGCGCCGCCTGCAGCGACCATCAACTCAAATTCATCCTGCCCGCGCACGGCTACGTCATCGGTGGCCCGGACGACGAGGCCGCCGCCGCCATCGCCCGCCTGAAGGCCCATCGGCTGGCGCGTGAGGCCAAAATTATCAGCGTGATGCAGGCGCTGCCTGAGGGCACACTCGATGACTGGCTGGCGCAGGTTTATGACGATGTGCCGCAGCGCATGTGGCCGGTTGCCAAACGCTCGCTGCTGGCGCACATTGCCCGCATCGAGGCCAATTTATCCCTGAACGATTGACCCCCGCCCGATGGCGGCATGAACGCCTACCTTGACTCGCTTGGCGCGCCTTTCATGCACCGACACGCTTTTGCGCAGCCCCGCGTGCGCTCAGGGTCAGACTGGACGGCGACTCCATGAAGCGCCCGGACACGTACTTGTGCAGTACGCTGGCGATCAAGGTTTGGTAGGGCATGCCTTCTTCAAGGGCTCGGGCTTGAATATCCATCAAGTAATGGAATCCAAAATCCGTGACGCTGCATCTTTGGCGCTCAACTGTGCCGAATCAATGACAAGACGATTGCTCGCCCAAGGTTCGTATTCACGTCTTTGAACTTCATCCCACGTCGGCAGCACATGCCCCGGGATGTCGGCCTTGCGGCTCTCCACTCGCCTTCGGTGTTCACTGGTGTCGGAACACACAACCTCCACCTCGACAATGTCAGAAGCAGCACTTTCAGCAACCGCCCTCCAGGCTGCGCGGATCGCAGTCAGCGGGTTAACCGCATCCGCTACAACGACGCCACCCAGGCAGAGATTGGCCCTTGCCAGTTCGCGGGCCACAACATAGCCCAGGGCGCCCAGATCACTTTGGACACGCAATGAGGACAGGATGGCTTGCTCAATGGTATCGATGCGCAAATAAGCAGCGTGACACTCACGAGCAAGTATTTGGGCGATGGCGGTTTTTCCCGTGCCCGGCAGACCACTCAAAACAATCAGCATGTTTGTGATTCTGCCTCAGGCAACAGTTTCCAGACGGTTTCTTGCGCCATGCGCCGGGCTTTCGTGCCAAGCATTGTTGTATCGCCAGGCCAGTCCCATCGCCTGGCGCGTTAGGGGCGCGCCCCACCCTCGCCTTGCATTGCTGGCTGATCTGGTCAGGGTGGCCATCAAGGTAATCACCAACTCGAATTTTCCAACGCTCGATCAGGGAAGATGTTTGCGAACCATGGGGTGGGTCGCTGGTTCAGACACATAGCCAACAGTCAAATTTCCAGACAGCGGACATTCAAATCATCTGATTCGGTGCTTTAACGTCGAAATTCACCGACGCAAAGCGTCCGGTGGAATGACCAGTTAACGGGCACGTTCATGTGGCCACCGCCGTGGATTGCGTGCATTGTGAAGGACGGCCAGAACGTGAACCAAATCATTCTTGACCGTGTAAAAAACGCCATACGGAAACCGTGGCAAGAGTGTGCGCCGTACGCCCGGGATAATTTCTGTGTACAAAAGCGGAACTTGCTCAAGGCGCTTAAGTTGAAGTTCAAAAGCCAACTCAAATTCAGAACCCAGCCCTTTGCTTTGCTCCTCATACCAATCGAACGCTTCACCAATTTCGCGAACGGCTCGGCCGGAAAACTTCAAGCGGTACGCCACGAACCGCTTCTTAAATGTGCCTTTACTTGATCCCAGGAATAACCGGCCTCTGGGTTTCGTTCAAAGTCGGCTAAACGCGCTTGGAGTTCGGTCTTTAGCTCAGTTGAAACCTCAATCGCGTGAGGGAAGGCGGCAATGCTTTCCCAAATCACTTCAACGAGCTGAATGCGCTCCTGCACGGGCAGTTCCAAAATATCGGCAACAGAAATTTGGTTCATGGGACGCAGATTACCACGGACGCTGTTTTGCGCGTTAACGTTGGCGCTGTCCGGCACGCAACCCGTGCCGCGCAGTTGCAGCCTGACGTGCCGCAGCCAGCTTGACCGCCTTGCAGTTGGATGCCAACACGCCGTAGTGACGAATGCGCTTCGATCCGGTGGGCAGCACATGCAGCATGAAGCGGCGCACAAACTCTGTTTCCGGTATTCGCATCCGGCGTTTGCCCCCTTTGTCATCGGCACGCACCGTGAAGGTGACTTCGCCCTCGTTGATTGAGCGAATGCGCTCATTGAGCTGCGGCACGCGGTGCCATCCGCCCCACTTTCGTGCCATCCATCGTTGTGTCACCACGCAGACCCCTCGTGCAACTCCTATTTTTAGGTGTTTTTGGCCTGTAAGCGCCGTCTGGTATGCGTAGACAGCTACATATTTTGTAGCATTACCACGCAGGCACGAAAGCGCAACGGCGCTATTGAAATCGGCTCACTTCGTGACCAGCTACCAGACTGCTCAACCTTCATCCTGGGGACAGACCTTTGCCTGCCATCATCATTTCCTGTCTGGCCCTGCTTTTTGTGGCCTGGTTGGTGGGCGGGCCGTATCTGACTGAACGCAAGCGCCAGAAAATCCGGGCCCGACCTTTTCCGGATGCCTGGCGCAACATCCTGAAGCAGCGCGTGCCCTATGTTCGCATTCTGCCGGCTGACCTGCAGCTTCAGCTCAAACAACTGATCCAGGTTTTTCTCGCCGAAAAAGCCTTCATTGGCTGTGACGGGCTGGTGATGACGGATGAAATCCGGGTCACCATTGCGGCTCAGGCCTGCCTGCTGATCCTCAACAACCCGCGCGGCTATTACCCGCGGTTGCGCCAGGTTCTGGTCTACCCCGGCAGCTTTGTGGTGCAGCGCGAACACACTGATGGCATTGGTGTGGCGCACCATGCGCGCCAGGTGCTGTCGGGCGAATCCTGGGCCGACGGACAAGTGATCCTGTCGTGGCACGACACGCTCGAAGGTGCCGCTACGCCGGACGACGGCCAGAACGTGGTCATCCATGAATTTGCCCATCAACTGGACCAGGAAACCGGTTTTGCCAATGGCGCCCCGATACTGGCACGGCGCGACCAATACAGCCGCTGGTCGCAAGTACTGGGGGCCGAGTTCAAAGCCTTGAAGGCGCGCGCATGGAACAACGAGGCCTCCTTGTTCAGCGACTACGGCGCCACGGATCCGGCCGAGTTTTTCGCCGTCATTTCAGAGGTTTTTTTCGAGCAGCCGTACCGCATGGCGAGCGAACACCCGGCTCTGTACCGCGAACTCACCGAGTTTTACCGGCTGGAGCCGCTGAGCTGGTAAGCACGTCGGCACGGTTAACATGCGCATCCATGGCTACCGCTCCAAAAACTGCCCCGCCCGCCTCGCCCCCCGATGAACGCCTGGCCAAGCGCGTCGCGGCCATGGTGCCGTGCTCGCGCCGCGAGGCCGAGCAATACATTGAAGGCGGCTGGGTCAGCGTCAACGGTCAGGTTGTCGAGGAGCCGATGTTTAGGGTCTCGAGCCACATAGTGGTGATCGAACCCGGCGCCAGCCTGCTGGAACTGCAAGCGGTCACACTGCTGTTGCACAAGCCGCCGGGCTACGACGCAATGGCGGCACCGGGCCAGGCCAATAGCCGGGTCAAACCGGCGCAGCAGCTTCTACAGGCGCTCTCCCACAGCGCAGATGATCCGTCCGGCACCCGCGTGCTCAAGCGCCACTTTGCCCGGCTCACGGCCTGCGTGCCGCTGGAGACAGCGGCCAGCGGACTGGTAGTGTTCACGCAGGACTGGCGCGTGGCACGCAAACTGCTGGAAGATGCCAGCGTGATGGAGCACGAAATCATTGTCGAGGTCGCCGGGGAGGTGCCGGCCAGCAGCGTGCAGCGACTCAACCAGGGGCTGGTTGAGGACGGCCGTGCGTTACCGCCGGTCAAGGTCAGCGTCAACAGCACCAGCGCCAGTGCCAGCAAGTTGCGCTTTGCCCTCAAAGGGTCCCACCCTGGCCTGATCGCCTACCTCTGCGAACGCGTCGGGCTGAAAATTGTCGGCATGAAGCGCCTGCGCGTCGGACGGGTGGCGCTGACATCCATCGCCGCCGGACAATGGCGCTACCTGCAGCCCCACGAGCGCTTTTAGCGCGCAGCGCCAGGCCGCGCCGGATCGTGCCCTGCGAAATATTCGATAATCGACGCAACCGTTCACTGGGATCTATCTATGTTTTTGCGTTCTTTCAAATTGTTGGCGGCCATGCTGCTGGCCGTGCTGCTGTCCGTGGCCTGCGGGGGCGACTCCGCGCCGGCGCCTACCGGCCTGGTCGCGACACCTGGTGAATCAAGCGTCACGTTGACCTGGGACTCGACCAGCGGCGTCGAGTACTGGGTCTTCTCTGCCCCTGTCAGCACGGCACCGACCGACACCAAATTGATGTCTGACTGGATTGGCCTGTATGGTGGCGGCACATGGCTTAACGTCAGCTCGCCCTATGTGGTGTCGGGCCTGGTCAATGGCGCGAGCTATTCGTTTTCGGTCAACGGCCGCACCAGCGGCGGTCCGGGCGGTCCGGGCGCCACGCCGGTAACGGCCACGCCCAGGTTGGCCGGCACCAGCTGGAAAGCCGGTACCGCCATTACCGGCCGCAATGATTTGCGCGCCATCACCTACGGTTCGGTCAGCACCACTTCAACCCTCAATTCAGTCACCACCACAACCACCACTTCGTCCACCTATGTGGCGGCCGGTGCCGGCGGCGCCATGTATTCCAGCACCGACGGCACCAACTGGACGGCCATCAACTACGCCACAACCAGCCAGCTCAATGGTGCCTCCTACTTTGGCAGCTACAAGCTGGTCGGTGATGGCGGCACGGTGCTGACGAGCACGGATGCCGTGACCTGGACCCAGCAAAGCTCCGGCACGACGCAAAACCTGTATGCCATTGCCAGCAACTACACCAATTTGAATGTGGCAGTGGGGGCCAACGGCACCATCATCAGCAGCGCCGATGGCGTCACGTGGACGGCCGCCACCACCAGCGCCACCAGCAACCACCTGTACGCCGTGACCTACGGCATTTACAACAGTGTTGGCACCTGGATTGCCGTTGGCGCCGCCGGCACCATTGTCGAAAGCAGCGACGGACTGACCTGGCACAGTGTCACCTCCGGCAGCGCGGCCGACCTGCAGGGCATTGCCTATGGCGCAGTGACGTCCCTTACTGGCACAACGCTAACGACGACCAGCACATTTGTAGCGGTCGGTGCCTCCGGCACCGTGCTGCGCAGCGTCGATGGCGTCAGCTGGACGGCCAGCGTACCGCCAGTGGCCACCAACCTGAAGGCCATCGTCTATGGCACGCAGTATGTTGCAGTGGGCGCCGGTGGCAATATTTTCATCAGCGCCGATGGCCTGAGCTGGACGCTGGCCTCGCCTGCGGCCACCAGCAATGACCTGTACGCTGTGGTTCATGGTCTTTACACGTACGCGGCAGTGGGCGCAGCAGGCACCAACCTGCTGGCCAAATAAAAAGTGTGAAGCCCACCGATAAGCCGGATTCTGTGCAACTGCCAACCCTTGCGGGCTGACAGAAGTGACTGCCATTAATCTGGGCTGCTGGTCACCCAGCAGCTCGGTGCTACCTACCCGCACACTCCGGGGGCCCCGGTCATGGCGCTGCGGCGAACCGCCTCGCTTTGCGTGTGCCTACTTGGTATTGCTGCGCGTAGAGATTGCCCGTTTCACCCGCATCGGGTTGCCCCGCTGCGACTCGTCTCTGTTGCTCTGATCCTCACCTTATACCCAGCTCTTGCGAACCGGGTTTTCAGTGGACAGCCGTTAGCTGCTACGCTGCCCTATGCAGTCCGGACGTTCCTCCAGTGCCCTGTTTCCAGGATTGCACCAGCGGCAGTCTGGCGGGCTTCACCCCTCCATTATCGCGGCTATCCATAACCATATATCGAAAACTGTTGATCAAGTAGTCCAAAATCGCAGCTTCATTTGCCCAAACCATCATCAAACAAGGAGCCGCCCATGAAAGCTGACAACATCCTGCAAACCATTGGCAACACGCCGCATGTGCGCATCAATCGCCTGTTTGGCAGCACTCACAACGTCTGGATCAAGTCCGAACGCAGCAACCCCGGTGGTTCCATCAAGGACCGCATTGCACTGTCGATGGTGGAGGCGGCGGAGAAAAGCGGTGCGCTCAAGCCCGGCGCCACCATCATCGAGCCGACCTCCGGCAATACCGGCGTTGGCCTGGCGATGGTGGCGGCAGTCAAGGGCTATAAACTGATTCTGGTAATGCCCGACAGCATGTCGGTGGAGCGCCGCCGCCTGATGCTGGCTTACGGCGCTTCTTTCGATCTGACGCCGCGCGAAAAAGGCATGAAGGGCTCGATTGCCCGTGCCATGGAGCTGGTGGCCGCCACACCCAACTCCTGGATGCCGCAGCAGTTTGAAAACCCAGCCAACATCGACGCCCATGTGCGCAGCACAGCGCAGGAAATCCTGGCTGATTTTCCGGCGGGCATCGATGCACTGATCACCGGTGTCGGCACTGGCGGCCACCTGACTGGCTGCGCCCAGGTTCTCAAAGCCAAGTGGCCTAACTTGAAGGTATACGCCGTCGAGCCGGTGGCATCGCCGGTCATTTCAGGTGGCGCACCGTCGCCGCATCCAATTCAGGGCATTGGTGCCGGCTTTATCCCGAAAAACCTGAACATGGCCTTGCTCGACGGCGTAATTCAGGTCGATGCCGAACCGGCGCGCGAGATGGCACGCCGCTGCGCCCGCGAAGAAGGCATCCTGGTGGGCATCTCCAGCGGTGCCACGCTGGCGGCGATTGCGCAAAAACTGCCCGATCTGCCGCCCGGTGCGACGGTGTTGGGCTTCAACTACGACACCGGTGAGCGCTACCTGTCGATTGAAGGTTTTCTACCTGCCTGAACCGGGGCGCAAAGCGCCAGACCGTAAAATTCGGTGCTTCTGCTTGATAACCACAAGCCAACAAGACACCGACCATGATCCGACTGACAGAGCTCAAGCTGGGGCTTGAGCACTCGCCCGAAGACCTCGCCGCGCTGATCCACAGCACATTGGCCGTGACGGCGGCTGACGTGGCGCAGTTCACCGTTTTCAAGCGCAGTATTGACGCGCGCAAAGCCCAGTTGCTGGTGGTCTACATTGTCGATGTGGCGTTGGTCAGCAACGCGCTGGAACAGCGTTTGCTCCAGCAACTCGCCGGCAACCCGCACCTGTTTGCCACACCCGACATGGTGTACCACCCGGTCGCTCAGGCGCCGGCTGATTTGGTCCTGCGCCCGGTGGTGGTCGGCTTCGGTCCGTGCGGCATTTTTGCGGCGCTGGTTCTGGCGCAGATGGGCTTCAGGCCGATTGTGCTGGAGCGTGGCAAAAAAGTGCGCGAACGCACCCAGGACACCTGGGGTCTGTGGCGCCAAGGCGTGCTCAACCCCGAATCCAACGTGCAATTTGGCGAGGGCGGTGCCGGCACTTTTTCTGACGGCAAACTCTACAGCCAGATCAAGGACCCGCGCCATCTCGGGCGCAAAGTGATGAACGAGTTCGTCAAAGCTGGCGCGCCCCCTGAAATCCTGGTCGACGCGCATCCGCACATCGGCACTTTCAAACTGGTCAAGGTGGTCGAAAACCTGCGCGAACAGATCATTGCGCTTGGCGGAGAGATCCGCTTTCAGCAGCGCCTCACCGATGTGTTGATTGAAGGCGCGCCGGATGAGCGCCAGGTGCGCGGACTGACGGTGCTCGATCAAGCCAGTGGCCACTCTTACGAATTGCCAGCCGACCAGGTGGTGCTGGCACTGGGTCACAGCTCGCGCGACACCTGCATCATGCTGTACCGGCGCGGCGTGGCGATGCAAGCCAAACCGTTTTCCATCGGGTTTCGCATCGAGCACCCGCAAAGCGTGATCGACCGCGCCCGCTGGGGCCGGCATGCCGGACACCCGTTGCTGGGCGCGGCCGACTACAAGCTGGTGCACCACGCCGGCAATGGCCGCTCGGTCTACAGTTTTTGCATGTGCCCGGGTGGCACCGTGGTGGCGGCCACATCGGAGCCGGGCTGCGTCGTCACCAATGGCATGAGCCAGTATTCGCGCAACGAGCGCAACGCCAACGCCGGCATTGTGGTGGGCATTGAGCCGGGCGACTACCCGGGCGACGAAGCAGCCTTTCACGCCACTTTGGGCCTGCAGGTGCCCGCCGCAACCGCTTCAGGAAACGCAGCACATCCGCTGGCCGGTATCGTGCTGCAACGCCAGCTTGAATCCAGTGCCTATGTGCTCGGCGGTGCCAGCTACCACGCGCCCGGACAACTGCTTGGCGATTTCATGGCTGGGCGGGCCTCAACCCGGCTCGGTGGCGTCGAGCCGTCCTACAAGCCGGGGGTCACGCTGGTTGATCTGGGCGGCGCGCTGCCTGGCTACGCGATCGAGGCGATCCGGCAGGCGCTACCGGCCTTTGGTCACAAGATCAAGGGTTTTGACATGCCCGACGCGGTGTTGACGGGCGTCGAAACACGCACCTCGTCGCCTTTGAAAATGCCGCGCGGTGCGGACTTGCAAAGCAGCAACACCCGTGGCCTGTACCCGGCCGGCGAAGGTGCCAGTTATGCCGGCGGCATATTGTTGGCCGGCGTCGACGGCATCAAGGTAGCGGAGGCCGTGGCAGGACACGTCAGCGCCGCATCGAGTCGCCCGGACTAGCCCGTTTTTCTTTAGGCGCAGCGCTCCAAACAAGGTGCACCCTTCATGGCAAACTGCCCCGAAATTCAGCAGCCCTTCCATGCTGCCGACGCCGCTTTTTTTCATCCCCCACCGGAGTCATTCATGTTTCTGCTCAACCCCCG
Organism: uncultured beta proteobacterium; assembly: GCA_963750815.1. GTDB lineage: Bacteria > Pseudomonadota > Gammaproteobacteria > Burkholderiales > Burkholderiaceae_C > Rhodoferax. The sequence goes on along the minus strand of CAVVRS010000002.1, from coordinate 958,331 downwards.
CCACAACGATCGCAACTATCCGGACCTGCGCTCACGCGAAATCATGGAAAAAACCATTGATTTTTTCGAAAAAAAGGGCTTGTACAAACTCAAGGAAGACTACAACGGGGCGGTCTGGTATGCCGACTTCCTGGAGTTCTGCAAAGCCGAAGGCATCCTGTCTTCGGTGATGACACCGGCGCAGCACGGCAAACCTGGCGAGAACGCCGTGTGGGACACCTGGCGCGTCTGCGGCTTTGCCGAAGTGCTGGGCTTTTTCGGCCTGTGCTACTGGTACACCTACCAGGTGTCCGTGCTGGGCATTGGCCCGATCTGGATGAGCAAAAACACGGCGCTGCAGGCCAAGGCCAAAGCGCTACTGGATCAGGGTGAAATTTTTGCCTTTGGCCTCTCGGAAAAAGAACACGGCGCTGACATTTATTCGTCCGACATGGTGGTTACCCAACTACCGGACGGCAGTTACCAGGCCACCGGTGGCAAGTACTACATTGGCAACGCCAACAAGGCGGCCATGGTGTCAACCTTCGGCAAGATGGCCGACAGCGGCGAATACATTTTCTTTGTCGCCAACTCGCAGCACCCCAACTACGAGCTGGTGAAGAACACCGTGTACAGCCAGAACTATGTCGCCGAGTACCGCCTCAACGCCTACCCGTTCACCGAGGCCGAGGTGCTGCACCATGGCGACGACGCCTGGAACGCAGCTCTCAACACCATCAACGTGGGCAAGTACAACCTGGGCTGGGCCTCCATCGGCATGTGCACCCATGCGTTTTACGAAGCCATCGACCACGCAGCAAACCGCCATCTGTATGGCAAGACGGTCACCGACTTTCCGCACGTCAAGCAACTCTTCACCGATGCCTATACGCGCCTGGTGGCGATGAAGCTGTTTGCCTTGCGCGCCGCCGACTACATGAAGACCGCCAGCCTGGAGGACCGCCGCTACCTGCTGTTCAACCCGATGGTCAAGATGAAGGTCACGACCCAGGGCGAAGAGGTCATCAACCTGCTGTGGGACGTGATTGCCGCCAAGGGTTTCGAGAAGGAACCGTTCTTTGCCATGGCCGCGGCCGACATCCGCTGCCTGCCCAAGCTCGAAGGGACGGTGCACGTCAACATGGCGTTGATCATCAAGTTCATGGCCAACTACTTCTTCAACCCGAATACCTATGCCGACGTGCCGCGCCGCGACGATGGTTCCAACGACGACTTCCTCTTTGACCAGGGTCCTACCAAAGGGCTGGGCAGCATACAGTTCCACGACTACCAGTTGGCGTACAACAGCTACGATTTGCCCAACCTCGCGGTCTTCAAGGAGCAGGTCGCGCTGTTCAAGGAAATGGCGATGAAAGCGCCGCCCAGCAAGGCCCAGGCAAGCGACATTGATTTCCTGCTGACCGCTGGCGAGATGTTCACACTGGTCGTGTATGGCCAGCTCATCCTTGAGAATGCAAAGATCTACGCTATGGATGAGGCGCTGATCGACCAGATCTTCGACTTCATGGTGCGCGATTTCTCCAAGTTTGCGCTGCAGCTGTACTCCAAGCCCAGCAGTACCGAGGCACAAATGGCACAGTGCCTGAAGATGATCAAGAAACCGGTGGTTGACGTCCAGCGCTACGGCGTGGTCTGGGAACGGCATGTGCAGGCCATGAAAGGCCAGTACACCATGCCGCGGTAATGCGGGCAACCCGGGGACTGACCTGGCACCGGGTTGCAGCGCGCCTCAGAGTGCGGCGTTTTGCAGGGCGGCAATGCGCTCTTCAATCGGCGGGTGCGTGCTAAACAGCTGGCCGATGCCACCGGCAATGCCAAACGCCGCCACACTCTTGGGCAGTTCACCCGGTTGCATGCCGCCGAGCCGCGCCAGCGCGTTGATCATCGGCTGGCGGCGACCCAGCAGCTGCGCCGAGCCGGCATCGGCCCGAAATTCGCGGTGACGCGAAAACCAGGCGACCACCATCGAAGCAGCAAAGCCGAGCACGATATCCAGCACGATGGTGGTGATCATGTAGCCGATGCCGGGGCCGGAAGAACGTTCGTCATTGCGGCGCAAAAAGCTGTCCACCGCGTAACCGATGACGCGGCTCAGGAACACTACAAAAGTATTCATGACGCCCTGAATCAGCGTCATGGTGACCATATCGCCATTGGCCACGTGGGCGATTTCATGACCGATGACGGCCTCGATTTCGTCGTGCGTCATGCCCTGCAGCAAGCCGGTGCTGACCGCCACCAGCGCCGAATTTTTAAAGGCACCGGTGGCAAAAGCATTCGGGTCACCGTCAAAAATGCCGACTTCGGGCATGCCGATACCGGCCTTCTCCGAGAGTTTTCGCACGGTGTCGACAATCCAGGCTTCATCAGTGTTTTGCGGCGGGTTGATGACACGCACACCGGAAGTCCATTTGGCCATCGGCTTGCTGATGAGCAGTGAAATGATGGCACCACCAAAGCCCATGACCAGTGCAAAACCGAGCAGGGCGCCCAGATTCAAACCGCTCCCCGACAGGTAGCGATTGACACCGAGCAGGCTGGCGACAACGCCCAACACAGTCACCACCAGCACATTGGTCAAAACAAACAGCAGAATACGTTTCATGATTTCCTTCAAGAATGGTTTGAATCAGCGAACCACTGGCCCGGATATTAAGGGCAAGATACCCGATTTCAAGGCCGGGGCAAGCGAAACACGCTGGCATCCTGGTAAAACTGCGGCGCTTCATTGGCCGCCCACCAGAGGGGTACGCCCAGCACCGGCAAATGCGCAAACGGCTTGCCGGCGAGTTTGACCGCAGTCAGGTCAGCGGCCACCCAGGCATCCATATCTGCTATTGAATTTGTAGCTGGTTGTGCCCGGTACACATGGGCTGTGATCGGTTTTCTTGGGTAAACCAGCTTCTCCAGCAAGGCGTGACCAAACAGCACCAGGTGCGCCTCCTGCCACAGGGGGCGCAGTTCCAGGAACAGGCGCTGCCAGTCTTTGGCAGCAAGTGCGTTCCACAGCGCATCGGGTGCCTGCAGGAAGGCGGCGTTCTCGTCAAACAGCGTCAAGGCGTCACGTGCCGGGCCGCGCACCGGGGCAATGCCGGTTTGCGCCATTTGAGCCACGTGCAGCTGGTTCAGGCGCCGTTTGGTCAGGGGAAACTGCAACCAGGCCAGGCCATTGAAAAAATCGTGCAGGCCTTCGCGCGTGGGGACACCTGCCGTATCAAAAATGTACTGTTCGTAGGCCACGCCGGCCGGCAGGTCGGACTGCGCGACAAAGCGCACCGGGGCGCTGCCCGCGTGGTTAAGTGCCGCGGCCTGGCACTGGCCATGGGCAACGTGCTGCGCCACCGGCTCACCGGTGGCGCGCCACGGCAACAGCCAGGGTGCGCTCCAGTTGATGGCCGCCAGTGCTTGCGGTTTCAGACCAGTTTCCACGGCAGCGCTTCACCCGATCGCAGTGGCTTGAGCCGCGCCTGGCCAAAGGCAAAGCTTTCCGGGGGCGTCCAGGATTCGCGGCGCAAGGCAATACGGCCGGTGTTGCGCGGCAGGCAATAAAAGTCTGCGCCATGGAAGCTGGCAAACCCTTCGAGCTTGTCCAGCGCCGCGGCGTTGTCAAAGGCCTCGGCGTACATCTCGATGGCGGCGTGCGCGGTATAGCAACCGGCGCACCCACTGGCGTGCTCTTTCAGATGTGCCGCGTGCGGGGCGCTGTCGGTGCCGAGAAAGAATTTGCTGGAACCACTGGTGGCCGCCTGCAGCAGCGCCAGGCGATGGGTTTCGCGCTTGAGCACCGGCAGGCAGTAGTAGTGCGGCCGTAGGCCGCCGGCAAAAATCGCATTGCGGTTGAAGAGCAGATGGTGCGCCGTGATGGTGGCTGCGGTGAAGCGGTCAGCCGACTCCACATAGTGTGCCGCCTCGCGTGTGGTGATGTGTTCCAGCACCATCTTCAGCTCCGGAAAATCACGCCGCAGGGGAATCAGCTGGGTCTCTATGAACACGGCCTCGCGGTCAAACAAGTCGATCTCGGGCGCGGTCACCTCCCCATGCAGCAGCAGTGGCATACCGGCACGCTGCATGGCTTCTAGCGTTTTTCCGGTCTTGCGCAAATCAGTCACGCCAGCGTCGCTGTTGGTGGTGGCACCGGCCGGGTAGAGCTTGACCGCCACGATACCGGCAGCAGCGGCGCGCTTGATTTCGTCGGCGGGCAGGTTATCAGTCAGGTACAGCGTCATCAGCGGCTCAAAAGCCGCTCCTTGCGGTGCGGCGGCGCGGATGCGGGCCTGGTAGGCCAGCGCAGCGGCGGTGGTGGTCACCGGCGGGCGCAGGTTGGGCATGATGAGGGCGCGGCCAAAACGGGCCGCGCTATGCGGTACCACGGTACTGAGCGCGTCACCATCGCGCACATGCAGATGCCAGTCGTCGGGGCGCACGAGTTCAAGGGTTTGCATCATGGCTGGTCGTCTCCCCCAAGGTCAGGCATCGCTGCCCTGCGTCACCAAAAAGTCCCACAACGCCGGTGCGTCGTGCTTGCATTCAGAATCGGCAGGGCGGCTGGTGTGCGGTCGCTCCCGGTAGACCCGCACATCCATCGTGATCTGAAGATTCTTCATGTCGGCGGGGGCGGCGCTCACCAGCTTTTTGGCGCGCAAATCCTTCTTGACGGCACTGTAGGGCAAAAAGGCGACGCCATGGCCTTCCAGCGCCATCGCCTTCAGGCCTTCGGCCATGTCGGTCTCATAAACACGGTCAAAGTGAATGGCCGAGCCCGACTGCTTGAGGATCAACTCAACCATCTGCCCCAGATAGGCTCCCGGCGCGTACGCCAGGTACGGCAGCGGCTGGCCTACGCGCCCGGGCAACTCGAACTGTGGCGCGCCATTTGCGTCGGGTTTGACGTACGGCGCCACCACCTCTTCGCCCAGGCTCACCATTTCATAGCGATCAGCATCAAGCTGGTAGGGCTGCGAGGGGTGATGGTAGGCAATCAACAGGTCACAACTGCCTTCCACCAGGCGCATGACGGCGTCGTGCACATTGAGCGCAATCAGGCGGCTCTTGATCGGGCCAAACTTTTCGCGCAGGCCTGACACCCAGGCCGGGAAAAAGGTAAACGCCAGCGTGTGTGGCACGGCAAATTCAATCACGTCGTGCCCGGCCGAAGCGTGCCCGCGCAACATGGCGCGCGTGCTTTGCAGTGACTGCAAAAGCTCCAGCGCCTGGTCATGCAGCGTTTCACCGGCCGGCGTGAGCCGGGTCGGGTAGCTGCTGCGGTCCACCAGATCGGTACCGGCCCAGCCCTCAAGCGACTGGATACGCCGCGAGAACGCCGGCTGCGTAATGTGGCGCAACAGCGCCGAGCGACTGAAACTGCGGGTTTCAGCGAGTGATATGAAGTCTTCCAGCCATCTCGTTTCCATGCCCGGCATTATGCGCGGATTGCATGGAATGGCAGCGCCGCAACTACCTCGTGCGTTTGCGCATGGCCGCAAAACCGGCCAGCGCCAGCAACCCGGCCAACGCCATCATGGCCCATTCAGACAGGGTTGGCACCGGGGAGACGCCATTACCACCGCCACTACCGCCACCACCACAGGCGCCGGGGACGGTAATGGTGTTGGCGTCGGTCGTGACGGTTCCACCAGCGGCCAGCGCTCTGCCGGTCAGCGTGGCCAAGCTTCCTATCGTGATGCCGGCAGCGTCAATAATGGTGCCGGCAAAGGTGGAGTTGGCGCCCAGCGTTGTGGCGCCCGTGGGCGCCCAAAACACATTGCCGGCACAAGCGCCGGCCAGCACAACCGTGGAATCGGCCGCCGTGTTAAGCGCCGCCGCCGAGACGCCCGCACCGGGGCGGAAGATGTAAACGCCGGCACCGTTGAGCGTCACCGTGGAGCCAATGCTCATGGCGCCGCTGCTGGAATAGCAACCCGGCGGAATGACCCCGGGTGTGCCACCGCCAATAGCGATCAAACTCAGGTCAACGGCGGTACCCAGAGACAGGCAGGTGCCAAGTTGGCTGTCCAGATTCGCCAGCGCCGTGCCCTGGTCGCCGATTTGCGTGTTGCAGGGCGTCACTGTCGCGCCGGTAATTGTCACCGGGGCTGTGACGGGTGGCGTTGTATAGCAGACAGAGCCATTGATGGCCGTTTGCAAGCCGGTGTTGGAATTGGAAAAAGTGCTTGAAACAATACCGAAGCCGCTGGTGGTGCCTAGCGCTGGCGCCGTGGCGGCCAGGGCGGCATGGCTTTGGGCCAGCGAAAGCAGTACTGCCACGCCCAACAGGGAGGCGGATTTACGGATATGGGTGGAGGTAACAGGCATAACGTGTCCTTATGGAATGGATAAATCCGCGCGAAGGAGCTGTGAGTTCGTGCCGGGTTGGGCCGAATGTAACGCCCGGGGGTGCATGTGTCAACGATAGTGCCTGATATACCACAATTGGCACAATCAGTTACATATTTGCTACGATTTTAATAGCAATTCATGCCCAAACCGCGTCATCTGGTTCGTTTTTGGGTGAAAAAAAACATGAACCTGATCGGTGCCAAAGGCAACTCGCCGGAGCGTCAGCGTAACTTCCGGCCCGCCAGAAAATGATTCCGTCAGCCCTTGAATCGGCGTAGGATGGGCAAGTCTCAAGCATGCGGATCCCTGGCAAAGGGATTTTTATGGCCAGCAAAAAACCCATCAAGACAGCCAGTCGCTGCTTGCCCGGCGGGCTGCGGCCGCTACGTTCCGTTGGGGCAAGGACATCGCCGTGAGCTCGCAGTTCCATCCACTGCGCTCACTCAAAACCCGTGTGACCCTCTTCACACTGGTTATTTTTCTCGGCGGTATCTGGGCGCTCTCGTTCTACACCAGCCGGCTGCTGCTCACCGATATGGAGCGCCTGCTGGGCGAGCAGCAGTTCTCCACCGTTTCAGTGGTTGCGGCAACCATCAACCAGGAACTGGACGAGCGCCTGCAAGCGCTCACGACGGTTGCCGCTGATATCGACACGACTCTTATGGGTCATCCGGCTGCCTTGCAGGCCGCGCTGGACGGCCGACCGGTCTTCAGAAGCTTGTTCAACAGCGGTGTCAACGTCTTGAGTCAAGAAGGCACGACCATAGCGACTTCTCCGCGCGATGCTACACGGCTGGGTGTCAACTACATGGACCGGGAGAATGTTGTCGCCGCGCTCAAGGAGGGGAAGACGTCGATCGGTCGACCGGTGATGGGCAAGGTATTGCAATCTCCAATTTTCAGCATCGCGACGCCTGTCCGCGACGCGCAGGGAACCGTGATCGGGGCCTTGATGGGTGTCACCAATCTGGGCCTGCCCAATTTTCTGGACAAGATCACCAAAAGCCCCTACGGCGCGACCGGTGGCTACCTGGTCATTACAGCCCGGTATCGTCAAATCATCACGGCCACTGACAAAAGGCGAGTGATGGAGGTACTCCCAGCTACCGGCGTAAACCGCTTCGTGGACCGGAATATGGCGGGCTACGAGGGGCATTCCGTCGTGGTCAATGCGTTGGGTGAGGAACAGTTGGCTTCAGTAAGGCAGTTGCCTTCGGTCGGGTGGTACCTAATGCTCGGGACGCCCACAGCAGAAGCCTTTGAGCCGATTCGCCATATGCGCCAGCAAGTCGGCATTGCCACACTCTTTCTGACCCTGCTGGCAGGTGGCCTGACCTGGTGGATGTTGCGGCGACAGTTTTCACCGCTGATGGCGACCGCAAGGGCGATGGTCGCGCTGTCAAGTGCAAACCGGATTCCTCCACCGCTGCCGGTCACCAGTCAGGACGAAATTGGCCAGTTGGCCAGCGGTTTCAATCGCCTGATTGAAACCTGGATGCAACGTGAAGGGGCGCTGACGAAAAGCGAACAAAATCTCGCCATCACGCTGAACTCCATCGGCGACGCGGTAATTGCCACGGACCCGGCTGGACGAATAACCCGGATGAACCTGACCGCCGAACTCCTGACCGGCTGGAGTGTGGCCAACGCCGTAGATCGCCCGCTGCCAGAGGTGTTTTGCATCATCAATGGCGAAACTCGCCAGACGGCGGACGACCCGGTGCAATTGGTATTGTCGAAAGGGCAGGTGGTCGGCCTGGCCAACCACACGGTGCTACTGGCCAAGGGCGGGCAGGAATACCAGATTGCCGACAGCGCCGCCCCCATTCGCAATGTTACGGGCGAAATCGTTGGTGTGGTGCTTGTGTTCAGCGATGTGACCGGGAAGTACCAGGCCGAGAAAGCCATGCAACACCGCCAGATCATGATGGAGCGCACGGAAAGCATGGCGCGTCTTGCCAGCTTTGAGTGGGAGGTGGATGCCAACGTCGTCACCTGGTCGCCCGAGATGTTCCGGATTTTCGGCCGCGACCCCGCGCTGGGCATTCCAAACCTGGAGGGCCAGGTCGAGTTGTACACGCCCGAGTCCACACAAAAACTGTTTGATGCGGTGAGCAAGGCAGTATCGGACGGCACACCCTACGAGCTCGAGCTGATGACCGTGCAGCCCGACGGCGAGCAGCGCCCCTTCTGGGTCAAGGGTTTCCCGGAACGCGATGGCAGCGGGCGAGTGGTTCGGCTGACCGGGCTGGTACAGGACATTTCCGAAAGCAGGAAGAAAGAGCTCGAAATCCGCAATCTCAATGCCAACCTTGAAGAACGGGTTCGCCAACGCACGGCCGAACTTCAAGCCAGCAATCGCCTGCTGACCCAGGCAAGGATTCAGGCCGACGCCGCCAACATCGCCAAGAGCACCTTCCTGGCCAACATGAGCCACGAAATCCGTACCCCCATGAATGGCATCATTGGTATGGCCAACATCCTGCGCCGCGAAGGCGTGTCGCCCAAACAGCTGGACCGGTTGGACAAGATTGATGCGTCGGCCCACCACCTGCTCGGTGTCATCAACGACATTCTGGACATCTCCAAGATCGAGGCCGGCAAGTTAACCCTGGAGGAGCAACCCCTGACCATCAGAGACATGCTGGGCAAGGTGGTCTCCCTCCTGTCAGAATCCATTGAAGCCAAGGGCTTGCGCCTGCTGGTCAAACTCTCCGACTTGCCACCCCATCTGCTGGGCGACCCGACCAGACTGCAACAGGCTTTGCTCAACTACGCCAACAACGCCGTCAAGTTCACCAGCAGCGGCAATGTGGTGCTGAAGATCAACACCCAGGAAGAAGACGCCACCTCGGCGCTGCTGCGTTTTGAGGTGCAGGACACCGGAGTTGGTGTGACGCCGCAAACCATGTCCCGACTATTCAAAGCCTTTGAGCAGGCCGACAACTCCACCACGCGCAGTTACGGCGGCACCGGCCTTGGACTGGCCCTGACCAAGCGCCTGGCTGAAATGATGGGCGGCACGGTCGGGGCTGAAAGCACGCCCGGCGTTGGCAGCACGTTCTGGTTTACGGCAAGACTGAAAAAAGGCGGTGAGACACCCGATGTGCCTCTGCCACTGCCCGCCGACGCCGAGGCGGTCCTGCGCCAGCAATATGCGGGCACCCGCATTCTTTTGGTGGACGATGAGCCGATCAACCGGGAAGTAGGGCAGATGCTGTTGCAGGCGGTCGGGCTGGTGGTTGACGTCGCACAGGATGGCCAGCAGGCCGTTGCCCTGGCGCAGGAGACGCGCTACATGGCCATCCTGATGGACATCCAGATGCCCAGCCTCAACGGCCTTGATGCGACACGCCAAATCCTCGATCTTGAAGGCTACAGCAAGACACCCATCATTGCCATGACGGCCAATGCCTTTGCCGAAGACAAGGCGCGCTGCATGGAGGCCGGCATGAGCGACTTCCTTGCCAAGCCCTTCAGTGCACAGCAGTTGTATGCCATCTTGCTGCGTTTATTGAATCTCCGGGAGGTTTAGTCAAGAGTTTCATGGTGCCGGGTGAGCGCTGCCGAAACTCCCCTGACCGCCACAGCCGTAAGCGCAGCCGGTCACGTGTACCCACAACGCCAGCCGACTTCGCTATCATTTTAATAGCTGTCAACGCATACCAGACGGCGCCTGCAGCCTCAAAACGCCCTGAAAATCACTCTGCAGACTGTTGCAGCGCCCACAATTCCGCAGCACACCGTTGGTTCATTTCCATTGATAATTCTCAAAACTTTTAAATAGTGAGGGGTGCCGCACCGTGATCATCGGGGACTGAAGCTTCAGCCGCCAAAATCAGGAGCACGCACAGTGCCTGCGATTGGCTTACCCGGAAGCGGGCATTGGTAATTCCATGGTGAACAAACTCTATGAATGAACCGGAAAAAAAACCACCAGTTTTTGGCTCTGAAGTCCTGCGACTGGAAACGCCGGAACATCGCAAGCACCGGCGCCGACGCAGTTTTATCGGCATGGTTATCTTTATGGTGATTTCGGCCAACCTGATTTACAGCGGCATTGACTCAATGCAATCGGGAAAATGGGTGTACTTTCGCAAAGACATGTTCGAACTGCCAGGATGGATAGTGTTGCTGATGGGTCTGCTGATTCTGGGGTATTGCATTTGGGAACTGGTTCGCCTCGCCACTGGCAAGGACTAAGCACACTGGAAAGCGTCACTGGCGCCAGCGCGAATGTGAAGCGTGTCCCTTGCATTAGCAACCTCCAGAAACGCAAAGGCCCCACGAATCTCGCAGGGCCTGCACGTATGCCACATTTCTGCAGCTATCGTCGTTACTTGGCAGTAACGTGAACCGGGTTAAGAAACACCGGTCATCGGGTGAGGAGGAGTTGAATCGGATCGATATGTACCACCTTTCACAAAGTGCCTTGGTGACGCTACTCGCGTCAGATTGGACATCCTTGCAACTCAACTATAGGCCAACGATGGAAGATTACAAGCCCAAAATCGTCACAAAGGCAGTCAGGAGAAAAACTTGCCAAATCACCCGGCGCACCCGACGCCGCCCTTGCCCCGCAACGGATTCCCGCTGGTTGCGCTCGCACCAAGTTCCCTGAGGCACCAAGTCGCCGGGTCGCTGCAAAAGTTTTCCCGCCAGCACCTGCCGAGTCGGGATCAATGACTCGACGCGGTTGTCGCGCATCGAGGGTCGATTTCATTTACTTGCGGATAAGTTCTAAAGCCTAGTCACGACCAGATTCAGTTATCTGGACGGACTGCTAAAAAGGAACTTGGTGACGGCCATTTCACTGGCCCAATAGCCGGAAATCTTTGGTAGTTCATCTTCAATATCCTTGACACGGGAGTGATAAAAGATATGAACGCTTGGCGGCGGAAGCACGCTCTGATCCGGGAAGTTTGCGCATTGTGAAAAGGCAAGTTGAACAAACGGCGCCAGACGCAAGAAGCCCAAGACCGGCGCACCACATGTGTCGCAAGTTGCACGCCGCAAAGCGGGTGGTGGGCGATATTTGCGGAATGTAAATGGCTGCTGTTGAGGCAGTGTTATGGCCCCTCCCCAAAGCATGACTACATCTACGTAGGGCTTTTTGTAGAGGGACTGACAGATTGTGCAATGGCACTTGAATCGTGCAATCGGCACTCCATCGACCTTAAATTTTGACTGGCCGCATTCGCATGAAGCGGTTTGGGTGAGTCGCTGGTACGTCATGCTGGTGCCCCTCTGGAGGTATTGATGATCTTGGTCATTCTCTGGGCTTATCCCTTCATTGGGGATGCTGGGCAGCATTGTGGCGACTTTGTGCGATCAGTGGCATGGCGCACTGAGTTATATTTTGCTTCGTTTTGTCCTTTTACATATTTGTCGGCATCGCAAGTACCAGTGCCCAATCTCATCATCATATTTGGCCCTCCGGCTTCAGGAAAGGCCGCCATCGGACATCAACTTGCCGAGCAACTGGGCTATCGATTTTTTCACAATCACCTCACAGCAAATCCTGTGGCCGCGCTATTTGGTTGGGGCATTGACCTGCCCGAGGACTCTGCTTTCGTTGAGGGCCTTCATCGGATGTTTACTCAAAGTGGTGGAACCGTGCATATAGTTGAACTCCTTGCATCACTTGAGACACGGATTTCACGGGAAGGCACACCATTTCGAGCGAAGTACAAGCCAAATCAGGATGATGTTGAGGCTGCCCGCGAACGCCAAAGAGATTTGGCGTCACGGTACAAGATGAACACGGATGGAAAACTTCCTATCGAACTACCGCATATCGTTGTCGACACTGAAAAATACGAACCTGCGCAGGCCGCAGCGGAGATATGCCGACTGCTCAACGCATCAATTGAAGTTGCTTAACCAAAAGAAATTAATGATGCAACCATACGACCTTGCGATACCGATCTTCCCAAGTGGATCGATTCCTGCGACCGTTGATTTCTACCATCGCCTTGGTTTTGAAGGAGGCGCGCATGAGTTCAATAAGGACTATGCCATCCTGAATAGAGGAGCTATAGAACTCCACTTCTTTAAGCACCAAACACTCGTGCCCGCGGAGTCATTCGCTGGCTGCTATATCCGGGTAATTGACGTGCAAGGCATATACCAATCATTCAGGTCGATCGATTTGCCCAGTACTGGCATACCTAGGATGGATACTTTGGAAGACAAACCCTGGGGCCTTCGCGAGTTCGCCGTTGTGGATCTGGATGGCAATCTTCTGCGTATCGGCGAAGTCATCAAAAAATAGTGGCCTAGCCCAAGGAGCCGTCTGTGCTGCTTAGACGGGTAGGTATCTGCTTCATGCCGTCCACCCCAACTTTGTTGCGTAATCCCACAACGCCACCCGCAGGGATTGGGGCATGTTCCCCGCCGATTTGTACGCGTTTGGCAGCATGAGGCAGGGGCCATGCCCCGATCTCTGCCACCACGGTCAACCCGAAACAGCGCCAAAGACGCTATAAATTAAATAGCTGCCCACGCATACCAGACGGCGCCTGCGGCCCTAAAACACTCTGAAAATCACTCTGACGACTGCTGCAGCGCCCACATCTCCGCATAACGTCCGTTGGCTGCCAGCAGTTCGGCGTGCGAGCCGCGCTCGATGATGCGCCCGGCCTCCATCACCAGAATCTCATACGCGTCCACAACCGTTGACAAGCGGTGTGCAATGACCAGGGTGGTCTTGTTCTGCGCCACGCTTTGCAGCTCGGCCTGGATGGCGCGCTCGTTGGCGCTGTCCAGCGCCGAGGTGGCTTCGTCAAAGATCAAAATAGGCGGGTTCTTCAGCAGGGTGCGGGCAATCGCCACGCGCTGCTTCTCGCCCCCCGAAAGCTTCAGCCCGCGCTCGCCGACCATGGTGTCGTAGCCCTTGGGGGTGGCGCTGATGAAGCTGTGGATATGCGCGGCCCGGGCCGCCTCTTCGACCTGCTCGCGCGTGGCGCCGGGCTGGCCGTAGGCAATGTTGTATTCCACCGTGTCGTTGAACAGCACCGTGTCCTGCGGCACGATGCCAATGGCCTGGCGCACACTGGCTTGTGTGACCTGTTTGATGTCCTGCCCGGCAATCAGAATCTGCCCCTGCTGCACGTCGTAAAACCTGAACAGCAGGCGCGCCAACGTCGACTTGCCGGAACCCGACGGCCCGACCACCGCCACGGTCTTGCCAGCCGGTATCTCAAAGCTGATGTCGTGCAGAATCGGCCGCGCTGGATCGTAGGCAAAGTTGACATGGCTGAAAGCGACGCTGGCGCCGTCCACCCGCAGCGGCACAGCGCCAGGCACATCGGCAATTTCACGTTCGCGCTCCATCAGGGTGAACATCTTGTCGAGGTCGGTCAGGCTTTGCTTGATCTCGCGGTACAGCACTCCCAGAAAACCCAGCGGTATATAGAGCTGGATCATGAAGGCGTTGACCATCACCAGGTCGCCCAGCGTCATGTGGCCATCCACCACACCTTGCGTGGCGCGCCACAGCATGGCGACCAGGCCGGTGGCAATGATCAACTGCTGGCCGGTGTTGAGCAGGCTTAAAGTGCTCTGGCTCTTGACGGCGGCGCGGCGGTAGCGCTCCAGGTTCTCGTCGTAGCGACGGGCTTCGAACTCTTCGTTGTTGAAGTATTTGACGGTCTCGTAATTGAGCAGCGAATCGATGGCCCGGCTGTGTGCTTTGGAGTCAAGTTCGTTCATCTCCTTGCGAAAATGCGTGCGCCACTCGGTTACCACCACCGTAAACGTGATGTAGAACACCAGCGCGACGACGGTGATGCCGGCAAACCAGACGTCGAACTTGACGGCCAGGTAGGTCAGCACCATGGCCACCTCGATCAGCGTCGGGAAGATGCTGTACAGCGAATACGAGATCAGCGAGTTGACAGCGCGCGTGCCGCGCTCGATGTCGCGCGTCATGCCGCCGGTCTGGCGCTCCAGGTGAAAGCGCAGGCTCAAGGCGTGCAGGTGGCGGAACACCTGCAGCGAGATGGTGCGCGACGCGCCCTCCGTGGCCTTGGCAAATATCAGCTCGCGCAGCTCGGCAAACAAGGTGGTCGACAGGCGCAGCAAGCCGTAGCCAAACAGCAGCGCCACCGGCACCACCAGCAGGGCACGCACGTCAAGGCCGCCCTTCGGGTTCATGGTGTCCACCAGCTGCTTGAGCAACAGCGGCACGCCCACATTGGCCATCTTGGCCGCAATCATGAAGGCCAGCGCCGCCATGACGCGCCATTTGTACTGCCACAAATAGGGAAACAGGCGCTGCAAGGTGGCCCAGTCGGAGCGGGTGGCGGCGGGGTTGGGCGCGGCGCTGGCGCCGTCTTGGGAGCGGTTATGTTCGCCTGATCGGCGCATGGTGGACAATCTCTCTTTACAAAATGTTGAGGACAGAGCTGGCTCTTTGAAATGGTTGAGGACAGAGCTTGTTCGCTGAGCGTAACTGCGGTCTGTCCCGCAAGGTACTTACTAACAGGATTGTCCACCATGTCCACAAACACAAGCCCAGCTGGCGTCAAGTTGCCCACCGACGAGGAACTGGTCCTCAAGGTGATTCCGATGCCGGCCGACTCCAACGCCAATGGCGACATCTTTGGCGGCTGGGTCATGGCGCAGGTTGACCTGGCCGGCTCGGTGATCCCGGCGCGCTACACGCAAGGCCGCATGGCCACGGTGGCGGTCAACGAGTTCATCTTCAAGCAGCCGGTGCGGGTGGGCGACATCCTGACGTTTTTCTCCAAGCTGGTGTGCATCGGGCGGACCTCGATCACGGTCAAAGTCGAGGTCTACGCCGAACGCTTCCGGGCGCAGGGGCAATACATCAAGGTCACCGAGGCGTCGCTCACCTACGTGGCGATAGACGAGGCCGGCCGGCCGCGCCCGATACCCGGCCAGGCGCCCCGATAATCGGCCTGTGCCCAAGCACTTTCCGCCCCTTTTACTGCCGCTGATGCTGGTCACCCTGACGGGCCACATGGCCTTGTCGGGCGGGCGCATTTCAGGCTCGTTGTTTGCCCTGAGCGTGGGTTCACCGGAACTGGTGGTGGGTGTTTTCATGGCCATGTTTTCGGTGTTGCCGACGCTGGCGGCCATGTCGATTGGCCGCTGGATTGACCGCATGGGGGCGCTGCCGGTGATGCGCGCCGGCGTGCTGGCGGTGCTGGTGGGCGCCTGGGTTCCGGTGCTGCTGCTGAGCGTGCCCGCGCTGTTTGTGATGGCGGTGTTGATTGGCTTTGGCTTTAACGCCATGTCGGTGGCCGGCCAGCATACGGTGGGCGCGCTGGCGCAAGGCAAGTCGCCCGAGCAGCGCCTGCGCAACTTTGGCTGGTATGCGCTGGGGCACTCGGCTTCCAGCGCGCTGGGGCCTTTTATCTCGGGCCTGCTGATTGACCATGTGGGCTTTCGCGCCGCCTTTGGCGCCATGGCGGGCTTCAGCTGTGTGGCCTGCTGGCTGGTGTTCCGGCGGCTGAGCGTATTGCCAGCGGCGGCCAAAACCGAGGCTGCGGCCACAGCGCAGGCCAGGCCGCAAGCCTGGCACGACCTGCTGGCCGCGCCCGAGTTGCGGCGCATTTACTACGTTGGCATGGCGCTGTCGTGCACCTGGGACCTGTTTATTGTGATGCTGCCGGTGCTGGGCACGCGGCTGGGTTTTTCGGCGTCCGTCATCGGCACCGTGTTCTCGCTGTTTGCGCTGGGCACTTTTGTCAGCCGGGCCCTGATGCCGTGGCTGTCAACGCGTCTGCGGGAGTGGCAAATCATGCGCGCGGCCATGGTCATGATTGCACTGGTGTTTATTGCACTGCCATGGGCCGGCGCGGCCATCGTCTTCATGCTGCTGGGCTTTTTGTTTGGCGCCTCGGTCGGCTTCAGCCAGCCCAATATGCTCTCTTTGCTGCATGCGGCGGCACCCAGCGGGCGCGGTGGCGAGGCGCTGGGCCTGCGCGCGCTGGTGGGCAATGGCTCCTCGGTGCTGGTGCCCATTGCGTTTGGTCTGGCGGTTGGCCCGCTTGGCGTTGCGCCGCTATTGTGGGCGGGTGCCGCCCTGATCAGCAGCGCCCTGCCCGCTGCGCACCGGGGGGTGCGGCAGCATTTGGGGTGACCCAAGCCGCTCAGCGTCTTTCGGCAGCAGCTTGACAAGCTTTTCGCCTTACCCTAAAGTAAGGCAACAGGAGTTCCATCACAATGACAACAGCCACCATCTCTTCCAAGGGCCAGATAACCATACCGGCGGACGTGCGCAATGCACTCAAAGTAGATTCGGGCGACCGCGTTGAGTTTGTTGAAGTTGCGCCCGGCCGGTACGAATTTGTGGCCGCCACGCGATCAGTAACGGAGCTCAAAGGCATGTTCGGCAAGGCCAGCAAGAACGTGTCGGTTGAAGCCATGAACCATGCGATTGCCCAGCGTGGAGCGTCGGCGCGATGATTGGCCTGGATACCAACGTGCTGGTGCGTTACATCATGCAGGATGACGCCAAGCAATCCGTGAAGGCAAGCAAGCTCATCGAGTCTCTGGGCGAACCAGATCGTGGCTACATCGGCCTGGTGGCGGTGGTCGAATTGGTTTGGGTTTTGTCGTCGTGCTACGACCTCAGCCGCGAGCAGATTGCGCAGGCGCTGGACGCACTGCTCAGAACCAAGCAGTTTGTGGTTGAACATGCAGACCAGGTCGTTCGGGCGTTGCGTGTATTCAAAGCCAGCAAGGCTGATTTTTCCGACTGCCTGATCGAACGATCAGCAGCTCAAGCCGGCTGTGAGAAGACCGTGACCTTTGATATTGGCGCGGCCAGGCATGCCGGCATGACCTTGCTTTAACAGACGTGGCACACTGAGCCACTCGCTCACGCTGACGCAAACGCCGCTTGCCCGGCGCTCAATGAAGGCACTCGAATTGCTATTATTTTTATAGCTGTTTACGCATACCAGACGGTGCCTAGAGCCCTATTTTGCTCTAATTCTGGGTGTTTTTTGGTGTCGCCGGACCGACAGGTGGTCGGTAAAAACCCTGTCAGCCCGGAGGGCGATTGCCGCTATAAACGGGCAGCCATGCAACAGGAGACCAAGTGCAGCTTTTACAACTGGTGATCAGCGGAATCGCACAAGGGTGCATTTACGGGCTGATTGCGCTGGGCTTTGTTCTCATTTACAAAGCCACCGAGACGGTGAGCTTTGCGCAGGGCGAGCTGATGATGCTGGGCGCTTTTGTCGGGCTGGCGTCCATGACCATGCTGGGTTTGTCGTACTGGCTGTCGGTGCTGTGCACTGTGGCGGCGATGGCTTTTTTTGGCGTGCTGCTGGAGCGTGTGGTGATCCGGCCGATTCTGGGTCAACCGGCGTTCTCCATCGTCATGCTGACTATCGGCATTGGCTATGTAACGCGCGGGCTGATCACCATGATTCCCAATATTGGCACCGAGACCCATACGCTGCCGGTGCCCTACAAAGACCAGGTCTGGAACGTGGCCGGGTTGGTGCTCAACGTGGAGCAGATGGTGGTGATTGCCGCCACCGCCGTACTGTGCACGCTGCTGTACCTGCTGTTTCGCTTCAGCAAGCTGGGCATTGCCATGCAGGCGGCGTCGCAAAACCAGCTGGCCGCCTACTACATGGGCATACCGGTGAAGCGGCTCAACGGCATTGCCTGGGGCTTGGCGTCGGCAGTGGCGGCCATCGCCGGCCTGCTGCTGGCGCCCATCACTTTTGTGCACGCCAACATGGGCTTCATCGGCCTCAAGGCGTTTCCGGCGGCCGTGGTGGGCGGCTTTGGCAGCCTGCCCGGCGCCATTGTCGGCGGGCTGGTGATTGGCATTGTGGAGTCGCTGTCGGGCTTTTACCTGC
This sequence comes from uncultured beta proteobacterium, assembly GCA_963750815.1. Lineage (GTDB taxonomy): Bacteria > Pseudomonadota > Gammaproteobacteria > Burkholderiales > Burkholderiaceae_C > Rhodoferax. The sequence goes on along the minus strand of CAVVRS010000002.1, from coordinate 940,146 downwards.
CCGACGGCTTCAAGGATACCGCCGCCTACGTGGTGGTGCTGGTCATGCTGGTGGTCAAGCCTACCGGTTTGTTTGGTGAGAAGCTGAGGAAGAAAGTCTAATAACTTTGCGGGACAGACCAAGAATGGCAAAGCCATTTTGCTCTGTCCCCAACTATTCAAGATGCGTTTTATCTTCAAAACCGATTACGGCCAGGACATCAATCTGGCCAAGCACGGCGGGCACGTGTACTGGTACAGCGCGCTGTTGCTGACGCTGCTGGCGGCGCCCTGGCTGGTGGCCGAGTACTGGCTGGCGCAGCTGACTTTTGTGCTGATCTACAGCATTGCCGGCCTGGGCTTGATGCTGCTGGCCGGTTTTACCGGACTGTTTTCGCTCGGGCACGCGGCGTTTCTGGGCGTTGGTGCCTACACACAGGCGGTGCTGACCAACGCCGGTCTGCCGTTTCCGCTCGCCCTGGCCTGCGCCGCCGGCTTATCGGCCGCCGTCGGGCTGGTGGTGGGTTTGCCGGCGTTGCGCGTCAAAGGCATTTACCTGGGCATGGCAACGCTGTCGTTTGGCTTCATTGTGGAAGAGGTGCTGGCCCGCTGGGAGTCCGTCACCGGGGGCAATGCCGGCATTCACATCAAAAAGCCGGACGTTTTTGGCTGGACTTTGAACTCGGGCGAAGAGTTCTACTTTTTGTGCCTGGTCATTACCGTGCTGGCCACGCTAGGCCTTCTGAACCTGTTGCGCGCCCCCACCGGACGCGCTTTTGTGGCGATCCGCGACTCCGAGATTTCAGCGCAAAGCATGGGTATCCACCTGGCGCGCTACAAGACGCTGTCGTTTGCCCTGTCGGCGGCACTGGCTGGCATTGCCGGCGCGCTGTACGCCCACAAGCTGCAATTCATTTCACCCGATCAGTTCAACATTCTGCAGTCCATTGACCTGCTGCTGATGATTGTGATTGGCGGTGTCGGCTCGGTGCATGGCGCGTTTTTGGGCGCCATCTTCCTGATCACGATGCCGCAGGCGATTGCCATGATCAAGGATTATTTGCCGCCAACCATCGGCCAGGCGCCCGGTCTGCAGGGTGTGGTGTATGGCGTGGTACTGGTGGCTTTTGTGCTGTTTGAGCCGCAAGGCCTGTATGGCCGCTGGCTGAAGATCCGCACCTATTTGCAGATGTTTCCGTTCTACCGCAAAGGCATGTTCAAGCGGCAGAAATCGTTCCAGAAATCCGACAGGCTCAAATGACCCCCACGCTTTTATCAGCCAAAAACCTGAGCGTGCGCTTTGGCGGCGTGCTGGCGGTGAACAACGTCAGCTTTGATGTCCGGCAGGGCGAGGTGTTCACGCTGATTGGCCCGAACGGCGCCGGCAAGACGACGGTCTTCAATTTGATCAGCCGCATCTACACCCCGACCAGCGGCGAGATTGATTACCTGGGGCCGCACGGGGTGATTCACCTGACCGCACAGCCACCGCAAAACGTGGCCGGCCTGGGCATTGCACGCACTTTTCAGAACATTGAACTGTTCGAGCACGCCACCGTGCTGCACAACCTGTTGATTGGGCGCCACACACAGCGCCAGACCGGACTGTGGCAGGATTTGTTTTTTACCCGCAGCGCGCGCGACGCCGAACTGAAAGCACGCCAGAAGGCAGAAGAAGTGATTGAGTTTCTGGATCTGCAGCATCACCGCGACGCCATGGTGGCCGGCCTGCCGTATGGCGTGCGCAAAGTGGTTGAAATGGCCCGCGCCCTGTGCACCGACCCCCAACTGCTGCTGCTTGATGAGCCGTCAAGCGGCCTGAACGTGGAAGAGACCGAAGACATGGCGTTCTGGATTGCCGACATCAAAAACGAGCTGGGCATTACCGTGCTGATGGTGGAGCACGACATGACGCTGGTCTCCAGGGTCTCGGACCGCGTGCTGGCCATGAACCAGGGTGAGGTGCTGGCCATGGGCACGCCGCGTGAAGTGCAGACTGACGCGGGGGTGATCGAAGCCTATCTTGGCTCGGTCGATGACGTCTCCGGCCTGCGCCGGACAAGCGCATGAGCACGCCACCACCGCCGGTCAGCGATCAGCCGGTACTCAGGCTGCTCAACGTGGAGAGCGCCTACGGCCCTATCAAAGCCATCCGCGGCGTCAGCCTGCAAGTGCGGCGCTGTGAAATTGCCACCGTTCTGGGCTCCAACGGTGCCGGCAAGACGACCATCCTGAAAACCATTTCGGGCATCATCGATCCGCGCAAGGGGTCGATCGAATTCAAGGGCAGCGACATCACCGCGCAAGACCCCGCCGCCATCGTGCAGCTCGGCCTGAGCCACGTGCCCGAGGGGCGCGAAGTGTTTCCGCTGCTGAGCGTGCACGACAACCTGCTGATGGGCGCCTACACCCGCAAGGACCGCGACGGCGTAGCCCGCGACATGGAGGCTGTTTATGGCTATTTTCCGATTCTGCGCGAACGTTCGGCCCAGGACGCCGGTCTGCTGTCGGGCGGGCAACAGCAGATGCTGGCGATCTCGCGCGCCCTGATGGCCGACCCCGACCTGATGCTGCTGGACGAACCGAGCCTGGGACTGAGCCCGAAATTGACCCGGGAGATTTTCGAGATTGTGGTGCGCATCAACCGCGAGCGCGGCACCACCATTTTGCTGGTCGAACAAAACGCCAACATGGCGCTCAATGCGTCGGACTACGGGTATGTATTGGAGAATGGCCGCATCGTGATGGAAGACACCTGTGCGCGTCTGCGTGAAAAAGATGACATCAAGGAGTTCTACCTCGGGCTCAAGGAAGACGGCGTGCGCGGCGAGCGGCGCTGGAAAAAGAAGAAGACCTGGAGGTAACACGATGACGCAACTCTGGGACCTCAGCAACATTCAGCCCAATCACGAGATCGTGATGCCGGGCGAAACCATCCCGGCCATGTTCTGGAACGCGGTGAAGCAGCGCGGCCCCAATGTCTGGATGCGCCAGAAGCAGCTGGGGCTGTGGCGCAGCTGGACCTGGGACCAGACGGCCGACGCGGTACGCGAAATTGCCGGTGGCCTGCTGAGCCTGGGTTTTGCGCCGGGCGAATGCTCGTCGATTCTGGCCAACACGGTGGTGCAGTGGGTCTGGGCCGACCTGGCGGTACTGTCCTGTGGGGGTGTCTCCAACGGCATTTACCCGACGGACGCACCGTCACAAGTGCATTACCTGTGCGAGGACTCGCGCACCAGCATCCTGTTTGTCGAAGACGATGAGCAACTGGACAAGGCACTTGAAGTGCGCAGCCAGTTGCCGGGCCTGCGCCGGATTGTGGTGTTTGACATGGAGGGCTTGCACAAGCTGAGCGACCCCGGCGTTATCAGTCTGGATGCCCTGCGCGCACTGGGCCGGGAGTACCTGGCACAGCATCCCGACGCACTGCAACACCGGCTGGCCGGCTGCAAACCCGAACAGCTGGCGATTCTGGTCTACACCTCGGGCACTACCGGCAAACCCAAAGGCGCCATGCACCTGCACGCCGGGCTGGTTTACACGGTACGCGGCTACAACACGCTGGTGGCCCAGGACGAACACGACGAGCGCATGTGCTTTCTGCCCCTGTGTCACATTGCCGAGCGCATGGGCGGCGAGTACTTTGCGCTGTATACGGGCGCCATTCTGAACTTTGTGGAACACCCGGAAACGATCCCCGAGAACGTGCGCGAAATCGCTCCCACCGTTTTTACCGGCGTGCCACGGGTCTGGGAAAAGTTTTATTCCGGCGTCATGATTTCGCTGAAGGAAGCCGGTGCGCTGCAACAGGTGGCCTACGCCTGGGGCATTGGCGTAGGCACCGAAATTGCCGACCGCGTGCTGGCCAGGCAGGAGGTCAGCGGCTGGCTCAAGTTGAAATTCGTGCTGGCACAGTGGCTGGCGCTGAACAATGTGCGCAAGCTCATCGGCATTCACCGTGCCCGTTTTCTGGTGACCGGCGCGGCGCCGATCTCACCCGACCTGGTGCGCTGGTACCTGGCCTTAGGCGTACCCATGCTGGAAGTGTGGGGCATGACCGAAACCTGCGGCGCCTCCACCGGCGTGCCGGCCGACCGGATGAAGCCTGGCTCCATCGGCCCGGCAGCGGCTTTCAATGAAGTCCGGCTGGACCCGGCCACCGGCGAAATTCTGGTGCGCGGCAAGAATGTGTTTGCCGGCTACCTGAATCTGCCGGAAAAGACCGCCGAAACCATAGACGCTGACGGCTGGCTGCACACTGGCGACGTCGGCGTCGTCGACAGCGATGGTTTTTTCCGCATCACCGACCGGATGAAAGACATCATCATCACCGCCGGCGGCAAAAACGTCACTCCCAGCGAACTGGAGAATGACCTGAAATTTTCACCGTACATCACCGACGCGGTGGTGATTGGCGACAAGCGGCCTTACCTTACCGTGATCATCATGATCGACCAGGAAAACGTCGAGAAATTCGCGCAGGACACGGACGTACCGTTCAGCAACTATGCGTCACTGACGCGCTCGGGCCCGGTGCAGCAGCTGATCCAGGGAGAAATTGACCGCGTCAACAAGAAGTTTGCGCGGGTCGAACAGATCAAGAAATTTTTTCTGCTGGAAACCCAGCTGACGGCCGAAGACGAGGAACTGACGCCCACCATGAAGCTCAAGCGTAAACTGGTGGAAAAGAAATATGCGGCCGCTATTGAGGCCATGTACCGTTGATTTTTTTAAGGAGACCCATGATGAAACTTGCTGCAACCCTGGCGCTTGTTGCGCTTGCCTTTTCTGCCAACGTTCAAGGCGCCCAGCAGGGCGTCAGCGATACCGAGATCGTGCTCGGTTCGATCCAGGATTTGTCGGGTCCGCTGGCCGGTTTTGGCAAGCAGGACCGGTTGGGCATGATGCTGGCGGTCGATGAAATCAACGAGCAGGGCGGCATCAATGGCCGCAAGATCAGGCTGATTGTGGAAGATTCCGGCTATGACCCGAAGAAGGCGGTTCTGGCCGCCCAGAAGCTGGTCAATCAGGACAAGATTTTCATGATGATGGGTCATATTGGTACGGCCCAGAACATGGCGGCCATGCCGGTCCAGTTTGAAAAAAACGTGATCAACTTTTTCCCCGTCACGGCAGCGCGTGAAATGTACGAACCATTTCACAAGCTCAAATATTCATTTGCTGCGACCTACTATGACCAGATGCGCCGGGCTGTACCGCAAATGATCAAGGACAAGGGCGTGAAGAAAGTCTGCACCATTTACCAGGACGACGATTTTGGCCTGGAAGTGCTGCGGGGCGGTGAAGCCGGCCTGAAAACCCTGAACATGGAGTACACCGAGAAAACCTCGTTCAAGCGCGGATCGACCGACTTTTCTTCCCAGGTGGCGAAGATGAAGGCCGCCGGCTGTGAACTGGTGGTACTGGGCACCATCATCCGCGAAACCATTGGCACCATCGGCGAATCGCGCAAGACCGGTTTCAGCCCAGTGTTCCTGGGCTCCAGCGCCGCCTATACCGACCTGATTCACAAACTCGGCGGCAAGGCGATGGACGGCATGTATGCCACGATGACGGTACAGAATCCGTATACCGATGAAGCCTCACAACCGATCCGCTTCTGGGCCAACAAATACAAAACCAAATTCAACGAGGATCCGGCTGTGTTCTCGGTCTATGGTTATCTCATCATCAATACCTTCGCCAATGCCGCCACCAAAGCCGGCAAGAACCTGACCACTGACAGCTTCGTCAAGGTCATGGACACGATGTCGCTCCCGACCGACATCTTTGGCAGCGCACCGGCCAGCTTCTCCCCCACCAAGCGCCTGGGCAGCGACGCCACACGCCTGTCGCAGATTCAGGATGGCAAGTGGAAAGTGATTGGTCCGTACATCACGGACGGCGCCCCCGCCAAAAAATAAACCGGTCCCTCCGGCTCGGGAACTCAGCCCACGGTGCAACGGATCCATTGATCCGGTCCCGTGGCTGACGGAAGGATTTTCATTTTTCCAAAGCGGTGGTTTTTCAGGTTTCTTTACCAAACAGAAACCATTCGGTCACGAATCTGTATACTGTATGGGGTATATTCATCGAACAACAACTTTGAATCTACACCATGAGAAATCTGCATGCGCTTGACCGATTCGTCCGCCTCCTGCTGGGAGTGGTCTTTATAGAACTGGCGGTCTTCTGGTTGGCCGGAGCCTGGCAAATTTCAGCCTATTTGGCGGGGTCGATATTGGTGTTGACGGCCGCCAGCCGTTTTTGCCCGCTGTATCGCGTGTTGGGGATCAACTCAGGAGGCTTGGGCAGCCCGCCACTGGGCAACCGCAGGCTTGCTCTGGCTGCCGTGTTGTTGCTCGCGGTCCTGCTCGGTGGCAGTTACGCCAGCCTGTTTTTTACCCGCAAACTGTTTCTGGAAGACTTCAACGCCATGAACAGCTATTACAAACAGACCCTGTTTTTGACTGGCAAAAATGAGCGGGAAAAAGCTGTTGCCCACTATGAAAACCTGCTCGCCAGTTACCGGCAATTTCAGGACAAATACACCGGTTATCAGCCCTATGTCCTCAAAGGCGATAAACAATTGGGCGCAGACCTGGTGAATGTTTCCAGCATGATTTTGGGCGTAAATGACCTCGTACGAAGCGGCGACCTGCACCAGGCTCACCTGGATTTGGAAAAGGTGCGCCCGGTATTCCAGGAAGTATTCAAGCGCAACGGGTTTTCCATGCTGGCGGTTGCCCTGGTCGATTTCCATGATGCGATGGAGCTATTGCTGGACGCCGCCAATGCCCGGGATCAGCTCAAGGTCACGGCCATTTATCCGCAAGTCAGCGAGAAACTGAAGGTGGTGGAGGCCGAAGCAAACGATGCAGAAATTCAGGCTATCAGGAAAAACCTGGACGATCTGCTGGCACTGGCCGGTGGCGCCGCCAATGACCAACTGCCCTCCAGGGCAGAAGCGCTCAAGAGCAGTTTCGTCAAAGTGTATTTGAAGCGCGGTTGACTTCTGGCCGGGATGCAACTTGCAACTGCCTGCCCCACATGAACCTTGTATTTACGGAGAACTGAAATGAGTACTTTTGACCATACCGGTCTGATTCAAAACATCAACGAGAGCCTGGTGCCGTTCCGGAAGGCGCAACCGGACGCGATGCAGGCTTTTGGCCAACTCGCGCGTGCCGCCATGAGCGAGGGCGCCATCAGCGCCAGGAACAAGGAGCTGATGGCGCTGGCCATTGGCATCACCCAGCACTGTTCGGGCTGCATTGGATTTCATGTCAAGGCCCTGCACAAGCTGCAATGCAGTCGCGCCGAGTTCGAGGAGATGCTGAGCGTGTGTGTTTACATGGGGGGTGGTCCGGCACTGATGTACACCGCCGAAGCGCTCAAGGCATGGGACAGCATGGCACCGCAATCGACATGACCGATGGCAGTGGGCAACTCTTCAGAGTCAGGTTACGAAACAATATAAGCACCCGAGCCGGTTGACAACAGCTTGCCGTCGGCCCCCAGAAACTCCATGCGGGTGGAGGCGACGCGCGAGCCAAGTCGCATCACCTCGGCGCGCAACTCGAAATACTCCCCAATGCCGGGGCGCAGATAGTCGATGCGCAAGTCGATGGTGCCGAGCTTGCCAAACCGGTGCAATCGCTGGAGTGGCGTCTCATCCATGTGCCGCGCGCCAATGGCGGCCATCACGGCAAGGCCGCCCATGGCATCGAGCCCGGCGCTGATGACACCGCCGTGGATCCGGTTAAAGCTGAAGTGACCAATCAAATCAGGCTTCATGTCGATGCGGGCCCTGACCGCGCCCGGTTCGACCGAGGTGATTTTCAGGCCCAGGACCCGGTTGAAAACAATCATTTCCTCAAAGACTTTTTTCAGGCCAGTGACGAATTCTTCTTCAAATTCAATTTTGGCGGGGACCGCAGTGTGAGGGCTCATGCACCCATTCTCACAGACCGAGCTGACGCGAGGCCAACTCTTTCATGATTTCTTCCGTGCCGCCGCCGATCATCATGACTTTGACCTCGCGATAAATGCGCTCGCAGGCGGTACCCCGCATAAACCCCATACCCCCCAGAATCTGAACGCCCTGATCGGCACAAAACTGCATGGTTTGGGTGGCGTGATTTTTCAGCAGACATACCTGGGCAACCCATTGGGCACCCTTGGTGGCGGCATCGGCCTGGTCCGACACTGCGCCGAGCCAGGCGCGGGTTGACTCGATGCGCATCTTCATGTCCATGAATTTGTGCCGGATCACCTGGTGGTCAACCAGCGCGCTGCCAAAAGTCTTGCGCTGGCGTGCCCAGGCCAGCGCCTCGTCGTAGCAACACTCGGCAAAACCCAGCGCCATGGCGGCCATGGACAGGCGCTCGCCATTGAAGTTGGTCAGGATCATCTTGAAGCCCGCCCCTTCGTCGCCGACCAGATAGCGGGCCGGCACGCGCACCCCGTCAAAGCGCAGCTGCGCCGTATCGGAACATAGCCAGCCCATCTTCCTGAGCGGACTGCGTGTCAGCCCTGGGGCATCGCCCGGCACCATCAGCATCGAGATGCCGCCGGGGCCTTTGTCCGCCGGATCGGTACGCACGGCTACAGTCAGCCAGTCGGCCCGCATGCCGGATGTAATAAATACCTTTTCACCGTCGACGACATACTCACCGCCGTCCAGCCGGGCCGTACTGCGCAGCGCCATGACATCAGTGCCCCCGCCCGGCTCGGTTATGGCCAGCGCCGCAATTTTTTCGCCGCGCAACACGGGCGGCACGACTTCCTGCTGCAAGGTGGTGCTGCCATGGCGCAGCAGCGGCGGCAGGCCAATGTTATGGCTGAACAGGCTGGCCATCAGGCCGCCGCTGCCACCAAAGCGCGCCAGTGCCACCGTCATCACATTGCGCAGACGCCACGGGCTGGGCGTGCCGCCCAGGCTTTCCGGATAACCCATCGCAAGCCAGCCCAGCGCGGCGGCACGCGGGTACAGGCTGCGCGGAAATTCACCGGCGTCTTCCCAGTCGTTCAGGTACGGCGCCACTTCGGTCTGGATAAACCGGCGCGCCGCAGTTTCCAGCAATTGGCTATCTTCATCCAGCGGATCGGCAACAGACATGTTCGCTCCAGAAAAATGGGAATCTCAGGAAGAAAAAACTTTGGGTATTCGGGCGCGGTGAAACCCCTCAAACGGGGTGATGGCGGCGCGCTCCTGCGCGCGCGCGTCGGCCACCCGCATCGGCCAGCCCATGCGCATCTGCGGCCGGGCGCCGTCGATGCGCAGGGTGCTGCCGGAAATGAAAGCGGCCGCCGGACTGAGCAAAAAGACAATGCCGGCCGACACCTCCGCTTCGGTGCCAAAGCGCCCCAGGGGAATGGTTTGCGTCATTGCACGCAACATGGGGCCCATCTCGGGCGGGTAGTTGTCCATGCCGCTGGAGGCAATGTAGCCAGGCGCCACCGCATTGACGCGCACACCCCGGCCGGCCCATTCAAGCGCTGCCGTCTCGGTAAAGCTGACCATGCCCGAGCGCGCCGCACCACTGTGCCCCATGCCCGGCATGGAGCCCCACATGTCGGCCACAATATTGACGATGCTGCCACCGTTCCTGCTCATGCTCTGCAGGAAACACTCGCGCGCCATCAGAAAGCCACCGGTCAGATTGGTGTTGATCACCGCCTCCCAACCCTTGCCACTGATGGCTTCGAGCGGCATCATGAACTGGCCGCCCGCGTTATTCACCAGGCCGTCAATACGCCCATGTGCCGCCACCACGGTGGCCACCGTCTGCGTGACCCGTTCTTCCTGGCGGATGTCGCAGACATGAAAACTGGCCGCCCCGCCATCCTGCACAATTTCATCGACGACCCCCTGCAGCTTGTCGGCCTTGCGGCCGATCAGCACCGTGTGCGCACCCAGCGCCGCCAGCTCATGCGCCACGCAGCGGCCAATACCGGAGCCGCCGCCGGTGACCAAAATCACCTTGCCAGCGAACATGTCACTGACGAATACAGAAGCGTAGTGCATCAACATTCCTTTAAAAACAAAGCCATGGCGGCGTCCGTCAGTTCATCCAGCGAAGCGCCCTTCTTTCGGTCAAACCACTGCACTGACCAGTTCAACGCACCCAGAATCAGGAGTCTTGAGAGTTTCACCGGTGAGCGCAAATGACCACTCGCGTGCAACGCCTCCAGCACCGGCGTCCAGGCCGATTCGTAATCAACCTGCAACCTGGCCAATGACGTGCGCTGGCGCGCATTCAGCGATCGGTGCTCGTACAGCATCACCGGAACAAAGTCGTTGCCCGGCCCCAGCAGCGTGTCAAAGTGGGACCGCATCAGCCGCCGGATTTGTGCCAGTGGTGTCGTTCCCGTGGCGTCATCCCGCAAGGCCCGGGACTGGCGGGCCATCGCCAGTTGCATGCCTTCTTGCATGACGGCAAAAAGCAGCGCGTCCTTGCTTTTGAAGTGATAGAAAGGCGAGCCACTGTGCATGCCCACGGCCGCTGCAATGTCGCGCGTACTGGTGGCGGCAAAACCCTGCTGGCGAAACAATCTGGCGGCGGCAGTGAGCAACGCTTGGCGGCGGTTGCCATCGTCGCGCTCGTCTTCGGTCTTGCGGGGGCGGCCGCGCGGTCGCCTGGGCACGGTGTCATTGGGTAAAGCCAACGAAGGATCAACGGGGCGGGCCGGGACAGTCATCGCCTCGCAGCATAGCCAGATTGTTTATTTATGGCAAGCACATGCTTTGTAAAAATATGCGGCCCGAACCCGGTGTGACGACTGTTGCGTCGGGCGCAACAGGAAAAGTTGCTCACGGTTGGCCAAGGTGGCATCATGTACCCACCGCGAACCATGACACTGGCATGTTGCATACCGCCTTCAACTCCAACCCCGACTGGTTCAAGCAGCTTTTTGAGTCGTCCCCCGACCCGACCTGGATCATTGACGGCAACCGGTTTATTGAATGCAACGAGGCGGCGGTGCGGACGCTGGGCTACTCCAACCGCGAAGAATTCCTGAACGTCCACCCCTCAAAACTCTCTCCGCCGCGACAACCCGACGGTGAAGACTCCTATAGCAAGGCCGAGCGCATGATTGGCATCGCGCTGGCGCAAGGCTTGCACCGGTTTGAATGGATGCACAGCAAGGCCGATGGAACGAGTTTTATTGCCGAGGTCACGCTGTCTATCGTCAAGCTCGAAGACCGGCGTGTTCTCTACTGCGTTTGGCGCGACATCACAGCGCGCAAGGTGATAGAAGAAAAATTATTGCAGCAGAACAACACACTGTCGACCATCATCGAGAACTTCCCGGGCGGTATCTCGCTGTTTGACGCTGGCTTGCGTCTGGTGGCGCACAACGAGAAGTTCAGGCACTTGATGGACCTTCCGGACTCGTTGTTCGAGAAGCCCGATGTGCATTTTGAGGACTTCATTCGCTTCAACGCGCAGCGCGGCGACTATGGCCCGGGCGACCCGGCGCAGCAGGTTAGCGTCATCGTTGAGCGCGCCCGCAAGCTCCAGCCGCACCGGATTGAACGGGTCCGTCCGAACGGCGTGGTACTGGAGATTCTCGGAATCCCGCTGCCCGATGGCGGCTTCGTCACCCTCTACACGGATATCACCGAGCGCAAGCAAGCAAACTTGCAGCAACGCATCGCGGCCACCGCTTTTGAGTCGCAGGAAGGCATGCTGATCACCGATGCCCAGAAGAAAATCCTGCGCGTCAACCGCGCCTTCTGTGATATCACCGGTTACTCGGCCGAAGAGGCGGTCGGTCAGACGCCACGTCTGCTGCAATCAGGGCTGCATGACGCCGCTTTTTATGCCTCCATGATGCAAAGCCTGCGGTGCAACGGCATATGGCAAGGCGAAATCTGGGACCGGCGCAAGAACAGCGAGGTGTATCCCGAATGGCTCATGATCACTGCGGTAAAAGACGACGCTGGCGAGATCACGAACTACGTTGGCGCCTTGACGGATATCACCGAGCGCAAGCTGGCTGAAGACGAAATCCGCAGCCTGGCGTTCTATGACTCGCTGACCCAACTGCCCAACCGCCGCCTGCTCAACGACCGTCTGGGCCAGACGCTAGTGTCGAGCAAGCGCGGCGGCGGCTATGGGGCACTGATGTTCCTTGATCTGGACAACTTCAAGCCGCTCAACGATACCTATGGACACGCGGTGGGCGACTTGCTGTTGATTGAAGCAGCGGGCCGGTTGCGAACCTGTGTGCGCGAAATGGACACGGTTTCGAGATTCGGTGGTGATGAATTTGTAGTCGTACTGAGCGATTTGAACGGGGACAAGACCGAATCGACCAGTCAGGCCGGAATCATCGCTGAAAAAATCCGCCTTGCCCTGTCGGAACCCTATTGCCTGACCGTCATACCCAAGGGAAACGGCGCCACCAGCATCACCATCGAGCACCATTGCACGGCCAGCATTGGTGTCACCCTGTTCACACACGCTGAAATGGGTCAGGATGACATTCTGAAATGGGCGGATGGCGCCATGTACCAGGCCAAAGAGGCGGGGCGCAATCTGGTTCGGTTTTATGAGTCGACCGCTTGACGCAGCCGGTCTTCAATCGACAAAAAAATCGGGGATGAAGTTTTTGGTCCCCGGTGTGACCGAGTATTTTTCAAGATCCGTGATGCCGTGCGTTGCCAGCAGGCTGTCGTCAATATAGAAGTTTCCGGTGTTCGAATTGGCGCTGGTGAGAATCAGCCAGGCGGCATCGGACAAAATTTCCGGCTTGCGGCACAAGGCAATGTCAACACCGGGAATCATCTGCATGGCCGCAGTCGCGATGGCGGTGCGGGGCCACAGACTGTTGACACCGATGCCATACTTTTTGAACTCGCCGGCATGGCCCAGCGTACACAGGCTCATGCCGTACTTGGCCATACTGTAGGCGGTGTGGGCCTGAAACCAGTGTGTCTTCATTGACAGCGGCGGTGACATCGTCAGCACCTGCGGGTTACGCCCGGCGGTGGCCGATTTTTTTAGCGCTGCCAGGCACGCCATGGTGCACAGGTAAGTGCCGCGCGCGTTGATGCCGTTCATCAGGTCAAAGCGCTTCATGGGGGTCGCTTCGGTATTCGTCAGGCTGATGGCGCTGGCGTTGTTGACCAGGATGTCGATGCCGCCAAAGGTTTCCACCGCCCTGGCCACGGCGGCAAAGACCGCTTCGTCGTCGCGTATATCGACCGCCAGCGGCAAGGCCTGGCCGCCGGCCGCCTCAATCTCTTTGGCTGCACTGTAGATCGTGCCAGCGAGCTTCGGGTTGGGGTCGGTGGTCTTGGCGACGATGACGATATTGGCACCGTCGGCCGCCGCTCGCCTGGCAATGGCCAAGCCAATGCCGCGCGAGGCGCCAGTGATGAACAGGGTTTTGCCTTTCAGGCTGGAGGATGGATTCATTGGCGTCATGTGATAGTCTCCTGAGAATATTTTGCTATTGAATTAGTAGCTGTCTACGCATGCCAGACGGTGCTTTAAGACCAATTTGACTCTAAAATCCGGAAAAATCGGGCTTGCGCTTCTCGATGAAGGCAGTGAATGCCTCGCGGGCGGCCGGTTCCGCCAGAAGGCGGGCAAAACTGGCCCCTTCTTCCTGCATGCGTTGGGCGACCATGCTGGCCTGGCTTTTTTTCATCAGGCGCTTGGTTTCGATCAAGGCCTTCAAAGGCTTGGCGGCCAGCTTTTGCGCCTGGCGCTGCGCCAGAACCGTCGCCTGCGAGGGTGGCACGATGCGACTGACAAGTCCCATCTCCAGGGCTGCCTCCGCCAAAAATGGCTCCCCCAAAAGCAGGGCTTCGGCCGCTCGCCCATAACCCATCAACCTCGGCGCCAGATAACTCGATGCCGCTTCAGGGCACAGACCCAGATTGACGAAGGGCATCGAGAACGCCGCGTTGTCGCCAGCATAGACCAGGTCGCAATGAAACAGCATGGTGGTGCCAATGCCAACCGCCGGGCCGCAAACTGCGGCCAACAGGGGTTTGGAAAAGGTGCTGATGGCGCGCAAAAATTGAAACGCCGGCGACTCCTGCGCAGCCGCTGAACGATGCAAAAAATCGCTGATGTCGTTGCCGGCACAGAATACGGTTTCGTGCCCCTGAATCACCAGCACACGCGTTGCTGCGTCGAGGTCAGCCTGCGCCAGCGCACCGGCCATGGCCGCGTACATCGCCCTGGTCAAGGAGTTCTTCTTGTCCAGCCGGTTCAGGGTGATCGTCATGACACCGGCGCTGCTGTCTGTCAGTATTTCATCCATGCTGCGTCCTCTCTCAAGAGGCCAGTGCTTCGCGCACAAAGTCGAGCCGGTCCTGACCCCAGAACATCTGGTCGGCGACAAAAAATGTGGGGGCACCAAAGACACCGCGCGCCACGGCGGCTTCGGTCAGCGCCTTCAACTGGTCCTTGGCACCCTGCTCGCTGGCCAGCGCCAGCAAAGCCCCTGCATCAAATCCGCCGGCCTGCAGCACACCGGCCACCGTGGCCGGATCGTTCATGTTTTGGGCGTCCACCCAGATGGCCCGAAACATGGCGCTGCAATAGTCCGCGAATCGGGGGTCCTCGCGCTGTTGCAAGCCCACCGCGATGCGCATCAGGGTGAGGGTATTGATGGGGAAAAATGGATTGATCTTCAGCGCCACGCCATAGCGCCGGGCAAAGCGGGCGAAGTCGCGAAAGATGTAGTGGCCCTTGGCCGGCACGCTGGCCGGAGACGCATTGCCGGTGGCCACAAAGACACCACCCAGCAGCATCGGCCGCCACAGCACGGTGGCACCGGTGTCGGCGGCCAGTGCCGGCAATTGGGTTGCGGCGAGGTAGGCTGCCGGGCTGCCGAAGTCAAAGTAGTACTCCAGGGTTTTGCTCATATTTGTCTCCAGACAATGCAGAGGTTCAGAATTTTTCCATCCACGGCCGCAGGTCAAGTTCGTGCGTCCAGGCGTCGCGCGGCTGGCTGTGCAACATCCAGTACTGATCGGCAATGTGGTCGGGGTTGAGTATGCCCTGCTGCGCTTTCAGGGCGTAGCGCGCAGGGAAATTATCGCGGATGAAGTCGGTGTCGATAGCGCCGTCAACCACCACATGGGCCACATGAACCCCCAGCGGCCCGAGTTCGCGCGCCATGCTCTGCGCCAACGCCCGCAACGCATGTTTGGCGCCGGCAAAAGCGGCGAAATTGGCTGCGCCGCGCAGTGACGCCGTGGCGCCAGTGAAAATAATGGTTTGCTGGCGCTCCGGCGTTGCACGCTGGACCATGCGCCTGGCCACTTCACGGCCATTGAGGAAACCGCCAAAACAGGCCATTTCCCATATCTTGAAATACTTGCGCGCCGTCTCCTGCAAAATGCTGCTGGGCGCATTGGCACCGATGTTGAACACCAGCACCTCGATCGGGCCGATGTTTGCTTCAATTTGCTCCACCAGCGCCACCACTTGCTCTTCCTTGCGCGCGTCGCTGGCAAACCCGTGGGCCACACCACCCTCGGCACTGATCTGGTCAAGCAGAGGTTGCAGTTTGTCAAGACTACGCCGCGTCACACAGGCCATAAAACCTTCGCGGGCAAAACGGCGGGCAATGGCACCGCCGGTGGCATCACCGGCACCGATAACGAGTGCGACCTTGTTCATGCCTATTCCTTGAAGTAAACAAGCTGGTGGGTGGTTGCCAGCAATAGGCCGGCTTCGTTCCACAATTGTGATGCCTGATCAAAAAAGCCGTCGCGAAACGCCTGGGCCTGCGCCTGACCCAGCAGAAAACCGGTGCCCGATTCGGTCAACTGTTGCGCATCGGCGTGGAAGTACACCGTCATCGACACGGTACCGGCGGGCACGAGCCGGGCACGACGCAAATACACGCGCGGGAAAAAAATGTCAGCCATGGACGCCAGGGAACAAAAGTCCAGCACCCGCGCCGGCGTGTCACGCATCCAGAGGCGGGTCAAACTGGCATCGCCACGACCATCCCATTGCGCCGGAAAACCACCCTCGACAAAGCGCACATCGTAACGCTGGCACCACGCCATGACCGCCATCGGGTTGCCGGCGGGCAGGGCAGCGGGTGGCGGCACGGTGGGCATCGCTGTCTCGTCGCTGCTCCAGGTGGTACGCCGCGCCGCCGTGACGGCGCTTGCGCTCAGCATGACCTCATCCTGCCCGGTGCCATTAGCCTGGGTCAGCTCAACCACCCAATGCTGCGTTGACCGGTTGGTGCGCCGTGGCTGGGCTGACACCTTGAAAGGTCCGGCCAACAGCGGACCGGCGTAATTGACCGTTAAAGATATGGGCTGCCCCAGCAAAGCCGGATGCTGCAGCACGGCATTCAGGACAGTCGCTGCCGAGATGCCGCCAAACGGTCCGACCATATTCCAGTAAGCGGGCGCTGTGTTGCCCGTGTAGACACCAGGCGCCACGGGCTCGAGCCTCAGCGCCTGGTCAAACGGATGATGCTTCATACCCGCAGTGTGACGCCGGCGTCAGCTCCAGGGTGTCCTGTGAGTGACGTTTCAGACGCGTTCGAAAATTCCGGCAGCACCCTGCCCCATGCCGACGCACATCGACACCATGCTGTAGCGCAGCTTGTTGCGGTGCAGCGCGTGGATGGCGGTGGCGGCGCGGATGGCGCCGGTGGCGCCCAGCGGGTGCCCCAGCGCAATGGCGCCGCCCATCGGGTTGACCTTGGCCGGGTCCAGTCCCAGGGTGTTCATCACGGCCAGAGACTGCGCCGCAAAGGCCTCGTTGAGCTCAATCCAGTCGATGTCGTCCTGCTTCAGCCCGGCGTAAAGAAGCGCCGCCGGAATCGCCTCGATCGGGCCAATGCCCATGATCTGGGGTGGCACGCCTTTGGCGGCAAAGCTGACAAAACGCGCCAGTGGTTTCAGGCCAAATTGCCTGACTGCTTTCTCGCTGGCCAGAATCAGCGCACCGGCGCCATCGGAGGTTTGCGAGCTGTTGCCGGCTGTGACCGAACCGCGCGCCGCAAACACCGTCTTGAGCTTGGCCAGGCCGGCCATCGTGGTATCGGCTCGTGCCCCTTCGTCCAGGTTGACCAGGCGTTTTTTCTCAGTGACTCCGCCGCTTGCCAGATCGGGCGAGCGGTCAATCACTTCCACCGGCGTGATCTCGTCGGCAAAGTGACCAGCGGCCTGTGCGGCCAGGGCTTTCTGGTGCGATGCCACCGCAAATTCGTCCTGCGCGTCGCGGCTGATCTTCCACTGCGTGGCTACCTTCTCGGCCGTCAGGCCCATGCCGTAGGCAATGCCGATGTTCTCGTCGTTGTCGAACATGGTGGGTGACAAGGAGGGCGAGTTGCCCATCATCGGCACCATGCTCATGCTCTCAACTCCGGCGGCAATCATCACGTCGGCTTCGCCGACGCGAATGCGGTCGGCGGCCATTTGAATGGCACTCAAACCAGAGGCGCAAAAGCGGTTGACGGTGATGCCGCCGACGCTGGTGGGCAAGCCGGCCAGCACCGCGCCAATGCGGGCAATGTTCAGGCCCTGCTGACCTTCCGGAATGGCACAGCCGCAGATCAAATCCTCGATCATGCTGTGCTCCAGTGAAGGCACTTGTGCCAGCGCCGCCTGCAAGGCCTTGACCAGCAGATCGTCCGGGCGCGTGTTGCGGAAAAACCCGCGGTGCGAACGGCCGATGGGTGTGCGCGTGGCGGCAACGATGTAGGCTTCTTGAATTTGTTTCATGGACTTCTCTCAATCAGTTGGGGACAGAGCAAAATTGCTGCGCAATTCTTGATCTGTCCCGCAAAGTTATTAGTTTCTCACTGGCTTTCCCGTAGACATCATGCCCATGATCCGCTCTTGCGTTTTGGGATTGACCAGCAGTTCGCAGAACGCGCGGCGCTCCAGGGTCATCACATACTCTTCATCGACCAGACTGCCGGCATCCACATCGCCGCCGCAGACCACGTTGGCGATCAGGCCGGCAATCAGGTAGTCGTGCGCGCTGATGAAGCCGCCGTCGCGCATGTTCACCAGCGAGCCCTTGATGGTGGCAACACCGCTGCGCCCGGCCACCGCAAACTGGCGCTTGTGCGGCGCGCGGTAGCCACTGGCAGCCATGGCTTTGACCTCGTTGATGGCGACAAACAGCAGCTCGTCCTTGTGCGGCACGATCACGTCGCTCTCCAGCAAATAGCCCAGCTTGCGCGACTCCAGCGCGCTGGTTCCGACCTTGGCCATGGCCGCCGCCGTGAAGCCTTCGGTCAGGAACGGCAACAAATCCTTGCCGGTGGAAGTGGCCGCATTCTCGGCCGCGCGCCGCGCAATGTAGGTCAGGCCGCCGGCACCGGGCACCAGGCCAACGCCGACTTCAACCAGGCCGATATAGCTCTCCATCGCCACCACGCGCCGGGCCGAATACACCGCCAGCTCGCAGCCACCGCCCAGCGCCAAACCACGCACGGCCGACACCACCGGCACGCTGGCATAGCGCAACCTGAGCATGGCCTGCTGCATCTCGGCCTCGGCACCGTCAATGGCCGCCACACCGGCCATCATGAAGGCCGGCAACATGGCTTGCAGGTCGGCACCAGCCGAGAACACCTCGTCGGGCGACCAGATCACCAAGCCCTTGAAGTCGGCCTCGGCCAGGTCCATCGCCTGCATCAGGCCTTCGACCACGCCGGGGCTGATGGCATGCATTTTGGTTTTGATGCTGGCGATCAAGACCACATCGTCCTGCGTCCACAGACGAATCGCTTCGTCCTCATGCAGCGTCTTGCCGGCGGTTTCGGCCCTGGGCGCATTGGCACCGAGCACGCTCTCGGGAAAGTGCTGGCGCGCGTACACCGGCAAGCTGCGCGGCTGGACGAACTTTTCGGTCGTCGGGTTCCATGACCCTTGCGGTGT
Source organism: uncultured beta proteobacterium (assembly GCA_963750815.1). Taxonomy (GTDB): domain Bacteria; phylum Pseudomonadota; class Gammaproteobacteria; order Burkholderiales; family Burkholderiaceae_C; genus Rhodoferax. The sequence continues at coordinate 921,276 of CAVVRS010000002.1, read as the reverse complement.
GTGCACGCCACCTGCATCGGCCACGGGACCTTTGAAAACCCAATCGGGCAGCGGCGCCTGGCACAGCGCCTTGCCAGCATCAATATCCTCCTTGATCATGTTGGCCACCGTCAGCCAACCGGCTTCCTGCCAGAGTTCGAACGGGCCCTGCTTCATGCCAAAGCCCCAACGCATGCAGAAGTCCACGTCGCGCGCGTTGTCGGCAATCGCGGCCAAGTGCACGGCGGCGTAGTGAAAGCTGTTGCGCAGAATCGCCCACAAAAACTGGCCCTGCGCGCCTTCACTGCTGCGCAACAGTTTCAAGCGCTCGGTAGCAGGCTTTTTGAGCATGCGGCCATAAACCTCGTCGCCCTTTTGCCCCCCGGGCACGTAATCTTTTGATTCCAGATCAAAACGCAGAATATCTCGCCCGACCTTCTTGAAGAAACCGGCTTTGGCCTTCTGGCCGAGGTTGCCCAGGTCCAGCAAGGTCTTGAGCACTTCGGGCGTCGCAAAGCTCTCAAAGAAGGGATCAGTTTCAAGACTCAAGGTGTCCTGCAGCGTCTTGATGACATGCGCCATGGTGTCCAGGCCCACCACGTCGGCGGTACGGAAAGTACCCGAGCTGGCGCGGCCCAGCTTCTTGCCGGTGAGGTCATCGACCACGTCATAGCTCAGGCCAAAATTCTCGACTTCTTTCATGGTCGCCAGCATGCCGGCGATGCCGACGCGGTTGGCAATGAAGTTGGGCGAGTCTTTGGCCCGCACCACGCCTTTGCCCAGGGCGTTGGTGACAAAAGCCTCCAGGTCGTCGAGAATTTGCGGCTGCGTGGTGGGCGTGTTGATGAGCTCGACCAGCATCATGTAGCGCGGCGGGTTGAAGAAGTGAATGCCGCAAAAATTAGGCTTGATTTCTTCGGGGAGCGCTGCGCTGAGTTGGGTGATGGACAAGCCCGAGGTATTGGAGGCGATGATGGCGTGCGGTGCCAAAAATGGCGCGATCTTTTTGTACAGATCGAGCTTCCAGTCCATGCGTTCGGCAATGGCCTCAATCACCAGGTCGCAGTCCTTGAGCAGATGCATGTGCTCTTCGTAGTTGGCCTGCTGGATCAGCCCGGCGTCTTGCGCCACACCGAGCGGCGCAGGCTTGAGTTTTTTCAGGCCGTCGATGGCGCGGGTGACGATGCCATTTTTCGGCCCCTCCTTGGCGGGCAGGTCAAACAGAATGACCGGCACCTTGACGTTGACCAGGTGGGCGGCAATCTGCGCACCCATCACGCCGGCACCCAGCACGGCGACTTTTTTGACATTGAAGCGGGACATTGTTGTTCCTGAAAATAAATTTGGAAAAGCTCGCCGACCGATCGCAGTCGGGCGCCAGCGAGCCCGGTCCTGAGCTGATTACGGCACGCGAATCCAGATCTGGGTTCGACCCAGCAGTGCAAAGCCGATGAAGCCACGAACTTCGAGCTTTTGTCCGGCGTCGATGGGGGTCAGTCTGAGCTTGTAGACCGTGCCGCTGCTGGGCTCCACAATATTGCCGCCTTCCCAAACATCCTTGCCGTCGGCTTTTATTGCACCGCGAATAATCTCCAGGCCGACAATGGGCTGGTCCTTGCGCTCATCCTTGCATTCCCCGCACTTGTCGCCCGGTTTGGCCTTGGCACCAAGATCGCGTTCAATCCTGCCGGTCACCACACCGTCCTTCTCCACAATACGCACCTCTGATTTCACCGTGCCGTCTTTATCGTCAATGGTCTTCCACAGACCTATTGGCGTCATCTGGGCCTGCGCTGCGCCAAATATACAGACCGTGGCAACCGCCAGCGTGCATCGAATCACATTTTGGACTGTTTTCATCAGTGTCTCCTGAGAGTAACGTTTTCAATAGGCTCTATGACAGGGCGGCGTCGGTATCCATCAACACTTTCGATCCGGCGCGCGCCGTGCGCATCAGGGTCGCGGTTTCCGGGAACAGCTTGGCAAAGTAAAACCTTGCCGTCTGAACTTTGGCCAGATAGAACGGGTCCTGATTGCCAGCGGCAATCTCACGCAGCGCCACTTGCGCCATACGTGCCCAGAAATAACCAAACACCAGATGTCCGGCGACTCGAAGGTAATCGACGGCTGCGGCACCCACTTCATCCGGATTTTGAAACCCCTTGAAGCCGATTTCGGTGGTGAACTTGGTCATCTGGTCGCCCAGAATGGCGATCGGCGTAATGAATTCGGCCATCTTTTCGTTAACCCCTTCTTCCTCCACCAGTTGACCAATCAGCTTGCCAAACTTGCGCAGCGTGGCGCCGTTGTTCCCCAGTATCTTGCGGCCAAGCAAATCGAGTGACTGGATCGTGTTGGTGCCTTCGTAAATCATGTTGATACGGGCATCGCGTACGAACTGCTCCATACCCCACTCCTTGATGTAACCATGGCCACCGAAGACCTGCAGGCAGGCTGAGGTTGCGGTCCAGCCATTGTCAGTGATGAAGGCTTTGACAATGGGGGTCAGCATGGCCAGCAGTTCACCGGAATCCTTGCGAACCTTTTCATCGGGATGGAAATGCTCTTTTTCCAGCAGCATGGAGCTGAAACACATCAAGGCGCGGCCACCTTCCGCGTAAGCCTTGGCGGTGAGCAGCATCTTGCGCACATCGGGATGGACGATGATGGGGTCGGCCGCTTTGTCCTTGGCCTTGGGGCCGGTCAGGGCGCGCATTTGTATCCGGTCCTTGGCATAAGCCAGTGCGTTCTGGTAGGCCACTTCGGTCAGACCCAGCGACTGGTTGCCAACCCCCAAACGAGCTGCATTCATCATCACAAACATGCCGTTCATGCCCTTGTTGGGCTGACCTACCATGGTCCCGATAGCGCCTTCGAGCACGATTTGTGCCGTAACGTTGCCACTGATACCCATTTTGTGTTCCAGACCGCCGCAGTAAATTCCATTGCGCGCTCCCAGCGAACCGTCTTTGTTGACCAGGAATTTGGGCACGATGAACAGGCTGACGCCCTTGATGCCAACGGGTGCATCAGGCAATCGGGCCAGCACCAGGTGAATGATGTTGTCTGTCATGTCCTGCTCCCCGGCGCTGATGAAGATCTTGTTGCCGGTGAGTTTGTAGCTGCCGTCGGGTTGCGGCTCGGCTCTGGTGCGCATCAGACCCAGGTCGGTACCGCAATGTGCCTCGGTCAGACACATGGTGCCAGTCCATTCGCCACTGGTCATTTTGTGCAGGTAGGTCTGCTTCTGCTCGTCGGTGCCATGGGCGATCAGGGACGCATAGGCGCCATGCGTCAGACCGGGGTACATGGTCCAGGCCTGGTTGGCGCTGTTGAGCATTTCGTAAAAACACTGGTTCACCACCAGGGGCAGCCCCTGACCGCCAAACTCGGGATCACAGGCCAGTGCCGCCCAGCCACCTTCAATGTACTTGGCATAGGCCTCCTTGAAACCCTTCGGGGTGGTCACCGCATGAGTCGCCTGGTCAATGGTGCAGCCTTGCGTATCGCCACTGACGTTGAGCGGGAAAGTGACTTCAGTGGCAAACTTTCCCCCTTCTTCCAGCACTGCGTTAACGGTGTCGGCATCAATATCGGCATACTTCGGGATCTGCCTGAAATCGTCAACCACTTTGAGCATTTCGTGCATGACAAACTGCATGTCGCGCAGGGGTGGGGTGTAGGTAGGCATGTTGATTACTCCTTTGAGCGTGGTATTGATTTGGGGGAACGGGTTGCATTCGTTGCGGCAGATTTTCCGTAACGCGCGAGAATATTTTCAAAGCCAGTATTGGCATGCTTGATAGCGCCTGGGTGCTTCAAAAACCGGGCTTCATAGTGCAAGGCCAGAATGAGGCCATGAATTTCAAATGCCATTTGCTCTTCATCGGCATTGGCACCGAGCTGGCCTTCCTCCTTGGCCTGAACGACGGCCCGGTACATGGCGGCCAGCCAGGTCTTGACCGAACTGGCAAGCGCGTCGCGTACCGGCCCGGGGCGGTCGTCGAACTCGACCGCGCCGCTGATAAAGATGCAACCGGACTGTATTTCAATGGCCACCCGCTGCATCCAGTTGGCAAATAATGCACGCACGCGCGGCAGGCCGCGGGCTTCCTCCATCGCGGGGAAAAAAACCTCATCGGAAAAACGGGCGTAGTACTCCCGTATGACTGAAATCTGCAGTTCTTCACGCGAGCCGAAATGTGCAAAGACACCCGATTTGCTCATCTGGGTCACTTCAGCCAAAGCACCAATGCTCAAGCCTTCGAGCCCAATCTGTGTCGCCAGGCCCAAGGCGGCGTCGACGATGGCTTGCTTGGTCTGCTGCCCTTTCTGCAAGGCACGTCCAGCACCCGACCGTTGCCGATTGCTGACGCGGACCGATTTGGCGGGGAATTGAGAATTTGGCATATGACACAAAAAAGAACGATCGTTCTATTTTGCGCCACTTTTGCAAACTTTGACCAGCCTGATGGCCGCTCTAGAGAGAATTTTCTAAGGAGGGCTGGGGTTTACCCGCGCCACAAGCTCAAAGGATCAGGGCCAGACTGGCTTCCAGGTGTTCCGAGGGCAGGCGTTTGAAGCCCGAGCGCGCAAAACGCTGCAGGCGACCGACGATAAATGCGGTAAGAACCGACGCGCGCACCTGTGTATCGACCGTCGGTGTGGCTGAACCGCTCAGTTCTGCAGCATCACGCAGGCTTTGCTTGAGAGCAGTCTCGATCTTGTCAAAAAACTGGTTCATGCGTTGTTGAAGGCGTTCGTTCTCAAATACCAGCGCATCACCAACCATTACCCGCGTCATGCCAGGATTTTTCTCGGCAAACTGCATCACCATGGCCACCACTTTGACCGCCTGACGCGCACCCAGGGGAACAGGCGCCGATTGGTCGACCTGCGACGCGCGCTCACGGTCAGAGATCTGGTTGATCAGGGAAAACACCGTCTGCTCGATGAACTCAATCAGGCCTTCAAACATCTGCGCCTTGCTGGCAAAGTGGCGATACAGCGCAGCCTCGCTCACCGCCAGACGTGCCGCCAGCGCTGCAGTAGTGATGCGTTCGGCGCCAGGCTGTTCAAGCATGGTCGCCAACGCTTGCAGTATCTGCACCCGACGCTCACCAGGTTTGGGCCGCTTGCGCGCCGGACTGGCAATCGCACTGTCCAAAGCTACTGGAGCCGGTAAGGGGGTGGAGGATTCAACGTCGGACATGGGCACGGGGCGATGGGTTTTTTTCATTCTCGCATAGCCGCCCTTAGGGTTTTCGAGGGGTCAGCGGGTAAACAACAAGGTGAACCGTGCGCCTCGTCCGTCCAATCCGCTGGCCACAGTCAACTGACTGCTGTGCACCCGGGCAATCTCTTGCGCAATGGCGAGGCCCAGGCCGTTGCCATCATTGACGCTTCCTGGCACACGGTAGAAGCGCTCAAACACGCGCTGACGCTGCGCCACAGGAATACCCGGACCGTTATCTTCAACCTCGACAAAAGGAACACCGCCATCGGCCACCAAACCACAACGCAACGTCACCGTGCCGCCGGCCTGGGTGTATTTGATGGCGTTGTCAACCAGATTGCTCAGCAACTCGCGCAGCAGCCACTCATGGCCCGTCACCTGGAGACAACTCACCTCCAGCCCCAAATCAATACGCTTTGCCTGCGCAGCGTCGAGATGCGTCTCCAGCAGGTTTTCACACAATGCTTTCAGATCGACCTGAATGGCGGGCAGTGCGTCGACGCTGCGCGCATCGGCTCGCGACAAGGCCAGTAATTGGTTGGCCAGTTGCGATGTTCGGCGAGCGGCGGCGCGCAAGTTGTTGATGTGGTCAGCGCTTAAAGCAGGGGTGGCCATGACGCCGGTCTGCGAATCCAAACTGGCAATTGGACTGTTTACCGCTTGCGCCAGGGCTTCTACCTGGGCTTGAAGGCCAGCCAGCGGAGTACGCAATTGATGCGCCGCGTCGGTCACGAAACGACGCTGGCTCTCGGCCTGCGCGTTCACCAGATCAAACAACCGGTTCAATGACTGAACCAGCGGGCGTACCTCTTCCGGCGAGGCCTGAACGTCGATCGCGCTCAAATCGCGGGGCGAACGGCGCTCCACCGCGTCCTTGAGTTCAAGCAGCGGGCGCAGTGCCCGCCCGACAGCCCAATTGACAGCAAACAGCGATAGCACCATCAACACGATGTTGGGCAACAAAACTTTCAGGAGCACCCCTTTAACCCACTGTTGACGCGGGTCAGAACCATCAGCCAGCAGCACGACCACCTCACCGGCAGCCGTGTGGACACGCTGGGAGACGATGCGGAAGGTAACGCCACCCTCTTCTTCGCTCAGGAATACCGGTTCTCGTGTAGCCGGTGCGTTGTTGCTCAACCACGCATCGCCAACCAGCACTTGCCCTTCCAGATTGGCAACCGCGAAGGCCGACAGACCGGCTCTGTCCTTGAGAAATTCTTCGACCGCAGGAGCCGTCAGCAACACCGGCGGTTCACCGTCTGATTTGCCAGCGGCGACCACCGAATCAGCCAGCAAAGGGACCAGCTTGAGCAGCTGACGGTCTTGCTGCAATGCGGCGTTATCGGCCGAACGATAGTCAAGCCACGTGTTGACACCGGCCAACAGGCACAAGGGAATGAGCAACAAAAAAAACAGGCGCCGCTGCAGACCCGAGGACATGGCCGTGAGTTGCATTGATCAATCCGCCAGCATCTCAAGCCGATAACCAAATCCCCGGATCGAGCGCAACGCAATGCCATGCGGTTCGAGCTTGGCGCGCAGGCGCGAGATATAAACTTCCACAGCGTTGGGCGTGATTTCCTTGTCCCACCCGGTCAAGGCCTGCAGCAACTTGTCCTTGTTGGCAGGCTTGGGTGCGTTGATCAGCAAATACTCCAAAACGGTCCACTCGCGCGGACCCAGTTCGATGACCTCCCCGGCCGGGCTGATGCATGCCAGCCGCCTGGCCATGTCGAGCTCCAGCGGTCCAAAACTCAGCACTGCCGACGTTGCCGCCTGGGAACGGCGCAACAGGGCTCGCAAGCGCGCCAGCAGTTCGGGCAACTGGTAAGGCTTGATCATGTAGTCATCCGCACCGGTATCGAGTCCCTGCACCCGATCCGGCAGAGCGTCGCGCGCTGTCAGAATCAGCACCGGCATGGTGTGACCGTCTTTGCGCAGACGCCGGGTCAGCGCCAGACCATCCATGCCCGGCAAGCCTAGATCAAAAATAGCGATGTCAAAGGCTTCCTGCAAGGTCACCTCAAGAGCCCGTTCGGCGGTTCCCACCCAGTCCACTGCGTAGCCTGCATCAATCAGCCCGAGCTTGAGGCCGCTGGCCACCATAACATCGTCTTCAACCAGCAAAATTCTCATTGAATAGGATTCCAGGCCTTATGCAACCTACGTGAACAGCTATAAAACCAATAGCAAACTAATGTGATCGAATCATCGTGCCGAAGGCCTGGTCAGTCAATATCTCAAGCAGCAGCACATGCGGCACCCGGCCATCAATGATGTGCACCGAGTTGACGCCGCTCTTGGCGGCGTCAAGCGCACCGCTGATCTTGGGCAGCATGCCGCCGCTGATGGTGCCGTCGGCAAACAGCTCATCAATCTGGCGCGCGCTGAGGTTGGTGAGCAGGTTGCCCGCCTTGTCGAGCACGCCGCTGATGTTGGTCAGCATCATCAGTTTTTCGGCCTTGAGCACGGTGGCCAGTTTTGCGGCTACCACATCGGCGTTGATGTTGTAGCTCTCGTTGTTTTCACCAAAACCGATCGGACTGATGACGGGAATGAATGCGTCGTCCTGCAACGCCTTGACCACGCTGGGGTCAATGCTGACAATATCACCCACCTGACCGACGTCATGCTCCTTGCCGGGATCATTGGTGTCGATCAGCTTGAGTTTTTGTGCGCGAATCATGCCGCCGTCGCGTCCGGTCAACCCGACGGCCTTGCCACCGGCGTGGTTGATCAGGCCCACAATGTCCTGTTGCACCTCGCCGGCCAGCACCCACTCCACCACCTCCATGGTTTCAGCGTCAGTAACCCGCATGCCTTGAATGAACTCGCCCTTTTTCCCCAATCGTTTGAGCGCCGTCTCAATCTGTGGCCCACCCCCATGCACCACCACCGGGTTGATGCCGACCAGTTTGAGCAAGACGACGTCTTCAGCAAAGTCGGCCTGCAATGCCGGATCTGTCATGGCATTGCCGCCATACTTGATGACCATGGTCTTGCCATGAAATTTACGGATGTAGGGCAGCGCCTGGGCCAGGATTTCAGCCTTGTCGCGCGGGGGAATGCTGCTAACGTCAGTCATGGAGTGGCGCACCCGAAATGTTCAGGACAGAAACGGGCTTGGAGGGGCCCAAGCTGCGAACTGTCCCGCAGGGACAAAAAGATCAAGCGGCTAATTGTGCCGCATCGCGCCAGGCCTGCATCAACTCTTGATGGCAAACGCGTCCCTGGTTTGTCCTTGCGCCACCAGTGTTGCCAGCCAGCGCGGCGTCAAACCGCGACCGCTCCAGGTCTCGCCATTAGGGCCGCGGTACTTGGCCGCCACCGGTCCGGCACTTTTGCCGCCGCTCTTCTTGGGTTTGCTGCCGGCACCTTTTGCTATAGGCGCCGTCCTGGACCTGCCCTTTGCGCCACGAACCTTGCCGGGCTGCAAATCTTTTGGCGTGATACCGAAAGCTTTCATTTGAGCCAGAATATCCTGCAAGGTTTTTTTGAATTCCCGCTCCTTTATTTCAGCCGCCTGTTTCTGGAGCTTTTCTATCTGGCTTTGAATCTCGATCAAATTACCCATGTCAATCGCCTTTGCATTGAAGTTTGAATATCCCTGAACCTGTTTTACTGCTTTAATGCTTTAATGCTTCACATTGTCCTGTCGCAGGACCTTTACTCCAGTCAAAAGTATAATTCTTGCATCCAGACAGAAAGATTTATTTTTCAGATATTCAATATCCATTGCAACCTTTTGCTGGATTGAAAGATCGTCACGTCCATTGACCTGGGCCCAACCGGTAAGCCCTGGCCGCAGCCGGTGAACGCCGTTGCAGGTCCGCAAATCAATCAAATCCGCTTGATTGTATAAGGCAGGACGCGGTCCAACAAAACTCATGTCGCCCCGGACGATACTCCATAACTGGGGTATTTCATCAAGACTGCTTTTGCGCAGAAAACTGCCAATTGGTGTCAAATAGCCGTCCGGGTTATTTAATAAATGCGTCGCCACCACCGGTGCGTCGACCTGCATGCTGCGAAACTTGGGCATTTTATAAATCACATTGTCACGTCCAACCCGGTCAGACCAATACAACACGGGGCCCCGGGATGTCAAACGAACCCATAGTGCGACCAGCAGTGCCGGCAGCAGTAACGCAGCGCATGCCATGATCGCCAGCATCAGGTCAAAAATTCTTTTCAATTCTTCCGGTCCTGGCGACTACGCGAGATAAAAAATAGAGCCATGCTCTTCAGATGCCAGCGCCAGTATCTGAAGTCGCGATGACTGGTCCGCTGTGCGTGGTGCACCACCCTGGCCCCAGGACATATCATTGCACGATAGCCCTGCTGACCCAGCCTGGCGCAGATATCAACATCTTCATAATATAGAAAATAACGTTCATCAAACCCTGCTACACGCTCAAACACTTCACGCCGAAACAGCATCAGCATGCCCCCTACCCAATCCGGGTAGACAGGTGCATTTTCCATTACATAATCTGGCCCCCAACCTCGCCCAAACACTTTGCCCAGTATTGTCAGCGGTGTTGGAAAACGCCGGGCACTGTTCTCGATTGTGCCGGTTTGACTCACCACAAGTGGCGCCACCACCCCGACCGAGGTATCGCTGGAAAACGCCATTAGCAAAGGGAATGGATTGGTATCCAATCGAATATCCGGATTCATGACACAAAAGAACCGACCAGCCGCCTGCTTGAATGCCTGATTGTGGTTGGCGCCGTAGCCCTTGGGAAGGGTATTCCTGACAATTTTCACTGGATAAGATAAACACGCCGGATCAAGCGAAACATATTCTTCTTGATTGAGCGTGAGTATCAACTCAAAACTCGTGTCCCGGCAGTTTTTTTCCAGATCTTCCAGCAATTCCGAAACCAGTGCCATCTGCAAATGACTGACGACAGAAATGGATATGTCAAAGGAAGAAGGATCATCCATCTTTTTCATGACGTTTTAAGTTCTGCCACGGCACGGCGCAAACCTTCCTCCAATGATATTGGCGGTGTCCAGGCTAGCAGCGTGCGGGCTTTGGTGATATCGACCTGCAGATTGCCACACAGGCGCTGAATGTCATTGGCGCGTCCCAGCAACGTCGCACCAGCCCGCAAAACCCCGACAGAAACTGGTAAAAGTCGTGCCGGCACCCCCAACGCAAGCGCCAGTCCCCGCACCAGTTCGGTGGTCGAAACGTCCTGACCGTCACTGACCAAAAATGTCTGATTGGCTGCCCGCGAATGAGTCATGCATATCACGATGAAATCAACCAGGTTATCCAGCGCCACCATACTTCGCTGGTTATGTACGGCACCCAGTGGCATGGGCCAGGAATGTTTCACGGTACGCATGAGTGCGGCAAAGTTGGCTTTCACGCCCGGACCATAAACCAGCGGTGGACGAACAATGACAACCTCAAGACTGCTCATTTCTGAAATATGGCGCAAACCCTGTTCGGCCTCAAGCTTGGACAGTGCATAGGCGTTATGGGGATTGGGACGATCCACTTCCGAAAATGCCGTGTTTGGTCCCGTTCGCACTCCATTCACACCAATTGAACTTAGAAAGATAAAACGCCGCACACCCATTGCCGCAGCGTGCCGGGCCAGTTGTAGCGTACCTTCAACATTGACGCGCTGAAACTCCGCAAGTGACTCTTCGGTACGATCATTCAGAATGTGGACTCTGGCTGCGGTATGCACCAAAGTATGAACGCCAGAAAGTATTTTTTGCCAACCGCTTTGAGCAACCAGGTCACCCACCGGCAGGTATATCGCTCCGGACACTGGATCAAGGGGATTTAGCCGTGTCAGAGCCAGCACCTCAAGGCCACCGAGCGCAACCAACTTCGCCACCAGTGCGCGGCCGACAAAGCCGGTGGCTCCGGTTACCAGAACCTTCATACATTCCCGATTAGAAAGTTACTCATCCCGGAATCAATACCGGCCGTACTTCAGCAATGCTCTTATCGCGTAGTGGCTAAAGTACCAAAGTGATTCTGGTAGATTTAGTTTTTCCAAGTCACGGTAGGCACGCCAAACGTACTTGGCCGAATTGAACTTGTTGCGCGACACGGACTGACTCATGACTCGGTAATGCATCAATTCTTCATTGAGGCCAAATGCCAGGTGACCCCGCTTCAAAATCTGTAACCAACAATCAAAGTCATCATAATAGGTCTGCCTCATACGAATATCGCCCACTGCGGCTCGATCAAGCAAAACCGTCGACGTAGCGATGGCAGTATTGCCAAGCAACTGACGATATGACAAACAAGCGGGCACACCAACAAAACGACCGATGACACTGCCGTCCTCAGTCATGCGACGGAATCCTGAAAAGACGAAGGCCGCCAAGTGCGCTTTGGCGTGTTCAATTTCACGTTCAAGCTTCTGCGGCAACCATAGATCATCGCTATCCAAGAAGGCAATCCAGCGCCCGGCGGCCTGTTCAAGTGCCGCATTGCGCGCCAGTGCTGGGCCGCCGTTGCTTTCCAGCGCAATCAGCCGAATACGCGGATCAATCTTTTCCCAGTGGCGAATAACATCGACGGTATTGTCAGGCGAACAATCGTCTGCGATCAGCATTTCCCAGTCTGTATGAGTCTGGGCAATAACTGATTTAATCGTTTCACCTATGACCGATGCTGCGCGAAATGCTGGCGTGATAATTGAAACGAAGTTGTTATTATCTGATGTCATTTTTCACGCCCATTTATTAAGGCAAATTCTTTCCCCGCCCAATCGCATAGTATTGAATCCCGGACTTTGACATAACTACAGGGTCAAACAAGTTTCTGCCGTCTACCACAATTGGATAATTCAGAGTGCGCCTTATCCGGTCCGGATCGATGGTTCTGAAGGCTTTCCACTCAGTGCATATCACTAGAGCATCGGATCCCTGCAGTGCCGCTTCACGAGAATGACAGAGCGTCAGGTCTTTTCGCAAGCCATAGATTCGCTCACATTCAAGCATGGCCTCAGGGTCATACGCTTGAATGCACGCACCGGCGGACCACAATGACTCCATTAGTGTCCGGCTTGGCGCGTCACGCATGTCATCCGTATCGGGCTTAAAAGATAACCCCCAAAGCGCAATCCGCTTGCCCTCAAGTTGTCCCAGGAAGGCTTGCTCCAACTTGCGATACAGAATCTGCTTCTGGCGCTGGTTCACCTGTTCGACCGCATTTAGTAGCGTCGGCTCATAACCCACTTCTTGGGCAGTTCGCGCTAGCGCCTGCACGTCCTTGGGAAAACATGAGCCGCCATATCCACACCCCGGATAGATAAACTGGTAGCCAATCCGGGGGTCTGAGCCGATCCCCAACCGGACTTGTTCAATATCTGCATCCAGTCTCTCAGCGAGATTGGCCAATTCGTTCATAAAACTTATTTTGGTCGCCAGCATCGCATTCGCTGCGTACTTCGTCAGCTCAGCCGAGCGAATATCCATAATCATCAGCTTATCGTGATTGCGGTTATAGGGGGCGTAGCACTGCCGCATCAGCCCGGCGACCTTCTCCGTGTCGGTACCGACTACGATGCGTGCACCTCTGGTGAAGTCGTCGATCGCCGCGCCTTCCTTGAGGAATTCCGGGTTTGAACAGACATCGAAGCCGAACACCTCCTCTCGTGCCCCGAGCTCCGCTAAAACAGCAGCTTTGACCTTGTCAGCAGTGCCTACTGGTACCGTCGACTTATCTACAATTACTTTGTAACCATTCATATGGCGACCAATAGAAGCCGCGACGGCAAGGACATGTTGAAGATCGGCCCGACCATCGTCATCTGGCGGCGTGCCCACAGCGATGAACAACAACTCACCCTGTTGCACGCCCAGCGCGGCATCAGTAGAAAAACTCAATCGCCCAGTCTCGACACCATTGAAAATCAGCTCTTTGAGCCCCGGTTCATAAATAGGAACGATACCCTTCTTCAACCCCTCTATTTTCTTTTCATCAATATCGATACAAATAACCGAGTGACCTACATCCGCTAGGCACGCACTAGTAACGAGTCCTACATAACCACTACCAAAAACGGTGATTTGCATCAAATCTCGCTTTTATTACTTGCGCCTTCGTCTGAAAGCAATTTGTCGAAATATTCAATCGTCTTCTTCAGGCCTTGATCCAACGTTACAACAGGTTGCCACCCAAGAAGCTGCTTGGCCAAGCTTATATCCGGCTGACGCTGCTGCGGATCATCCTGCGGGAGGGGCCTGAATACCAGTGCGGAAGTAGACCCTGTCAACGCCAAAACCCGTTCGGCCAGCTGACGAATAGTAAACTCAACCGGAGTTCCGAGGTTCACAGGACCCGTTACGTCATCCTTCGTTGCCATCAACCGGACAAAGCCTTCGATCAGATCGTCAACATAGCAAAAGCTTCGCGTTTGTTGACCCTCTCCATAAATGGTAATCGGATTCCCTTTTAGCGCCTGCACAATGAAATTGCTCACTACTCGGCCATCATCAGGATGCATACGGGTCCCATAAGTATTGAAAATTCGGGCCACCTTAATGCGCACTTCATGTTGACGGTGATAATCGAAAAATAAAGTTTCAGCACAGCGCTTACCCTCGTCATAGCATGAACGGATACCGATAGGATTCACCTTACCCCAGTAACTCTCAGGCTGCGGATGAACATCAGGATCGCCGTAGACTTCGCTCGTGGATGCCTGAAAAATTTTAGCCTTAACTCTTTTGGCTAAACCCAGCATATTGATGGCACCGTGCACGCTGGTCTTCAATGTCTGCACGGGATCAAACTGATAGTTGACAGGTGAGGCCGGGCAAGCAAGGTTGTATATCTCATCCACCTCAACATACAGCGGAAAAGTTACATCATGGCGAATTAGTTCAAAATATGGATTCGTAGATAAATGCAGAATATTTCTCTTTGAACCGGTGAAGAAGTTGTCCACGCAAATTACTTCGTTGCCCTCTGTCAGTAGTCGTTCGCATAGATGTGATCCTAAAAAACCAGCACCACCTGTAATAAGAATTCGTTTCATGATTTACCCCCAATCGCCCCTGGGAAATTTGTCCCTGAAATTATCAATCCACCGCAAACCAAATCTACGCTCTATTTTTAGCGGGTTTAGTTCAAGACGCTGTGGAACGTAACCTGCAAGCTGAGCCCACTCCTTCTTTTTCAACGCTTCAACGATTTCATCTTCGTCGCCAGCATCTGAGGCATAAGCAGCATCATCAGCTTCCACACGCCCAGTCCTCAACATCGAGAATATTCTCTCGGGGTCCGCTCCTTCAAAATAGGTATACCGAGTGGTTTCGATTGCGCTGACGTAATCGACGTACTGCGGAAAACGGCGTGCACTCAGGTAAACGAAACGCAAAGTTTTACGAATTATTAAATCCGGATCAATGGGTAGCAATGCGCCCGCACAAAAAAGTGCATCACGATCACGGAAAACCCGTACAAAACCAGCATTCTCATAGTTAACCGGGCCCAGACATATAACCTGCTTACCGCACGCACCCGCTTCTATAGCGGAACTACTGCCATTCACTACGATCATGTCCGCTTGTTGAAGCAAATCATACGTACTGGCCTTTTGTTCGCTGGAGATGCAGAATATTCCACGTTTTTTCGTCCAGTCACGATAAAGCTCCAAGGAGCGTCTACCTGATACTTTGCCGATATTTTCGCTCCAGTTTGGATGACAGCGAAGCACAACTTGCTCTGGCTTGATGGAAAACGCCTCGAACAGATCATCCAAGGCAATAGTATTGTCTGTCCATCCACTCTTCCATTCATCATGCCCGGCAAATTCATTTCTACTACTCGGCAACACCAGAACTTTCAGACCAGACGATGCCAACGGCCAAGCAGCAGGTTCTGGTTTCTTGTTATAGACGCGCCACTCAAGCGAATTGCGCTGCAAGAACCGCTCACTGACCAACTTTCCGGCCAGTTTGGCCTGCACTGCAGTCAGCGGCTTGCTTTCAAAATCTTGAACCATTGTGTGAATCGCCGCAATGGACAGGCAATTTTGATTTGGAACCAAATTTAAACCATCACCAAACCATGTACGTTCATGGGTAATGTACGGAATACCTGCTTGGGTGCAGGCATAAGTCAAAGCGCGAGTGAGGTCCATTCGACCATTGAAGCAAATCACAGCATTCAATTGGTTATGTTCAATCCAGCGCAAAGCACTTTGATGTACCGAGGCCATTGGACCGTAGAGACTTTGCCTCGTTGCAATCACTTCCGGTTCGTACCATTCAAGGTCAGTCTCGGTCCGGGTGAGTGTACAAGAGCTCGACAGCGCCAGACTGTCAAGTGTGGAGGTATCCAACTCCGCACTGCCAGCGGAAGTTGAGATTATAGGTCCAACTGGATAGCTCCGAATTCCTCCTGCGATGCACTTGGGGCACTCAATTAGCTTGCTGGTTCCTTTAAGCGCTCTCGGATAGCAATTTGAAACGCCCCCATCGCAAGTAAAAAAAAATGATTCGTGCCCCGCATTCCTAGCAAGCGTCGAAAGGTAATATAGATGCTCAACATGAGGTCTAAAAGAAAATAAATTTGAGAAGCCGATTTTCATAATTCTTGTTTTACAGTAACTCTTTTGCATAACATCGACACTAGCTCCGCCTGGCAGACCATGCGGTGACAAAAGAGGCGATATAGCCCGCTGCTGACAGCGCCACCGCCAGCCAGGCAATTTCATCAATAGTAATTGCTTCGTTTGTCCACGGCTGGACGGCATACATCCAAGCTAAGCAAATTAGAATACCCACGGTGAGATACACCAATAGCAGGCGATTTTCCTTTCCTGCGATGATCAGATAACTGCCCCAGAAATCCGAAATGCGCAGGGCTGCCACCCACAGAAAAATACCAATGGTGCTCGTTGATTCGGCGTAACCAGGAAACCAACGCATCACTGCCGCATCAAGGAGCCAGCCAACTGGCCAAGAAATGATCGCACATGCCAGTAGGAGGCCAATCGATGTCCGGGCGCAAAGACCAAAAGCCGCAGAGGAACCAATGCCAGCAAATCTACGTGCCAGCATGGGAAAAAATGAAGCATTGATGACAGCCTGCATTGACTGGGCCAGCAAGAGCAGAGTCCACGCGAAGGCATACAAGGCAAATGCGGTCGGATGTAGCAACTGTGCCGCCACCCAACGATCAGCGTTCAAAAAGGCGAAACTAACGAACAGCACCGCCATCAACGCCATGGCGGAAGGCCAAGGTATCCGACCCATACGCCGGGTAGCCAAGAGGAAGACAAGCGTTGTCTTGATCCGCGAACGCTGCAGCACGCCGCGGAATGTCTTCGTAGTCAGAACAAGCGAGACGACAGCTTCAGCCAGCAGTACTGCAGCTGCGGATTCGAGTATGACTCCGACGCCGCAACCGACCGCAAGTGCAATCCCGGCACGCTCCAAATTCTGCCGGGCGAATTGCAGAGGTTGCCCGCGACTACGGCTCTCCAATGTAACCACCAGGAATACTTGTTGCGACAAACCGTGCAGCACGCCAATAGCAAGTAAAGTGGGAGATAGGCCCATCACAGAAATGCCTACAGCGGCCAGCAGAATCCCCACCACTGCGCACGCAGTGGCTATAAGAAGACACTGCACCAATAGAACGGCTCCCATCTGCTCGCGCCGTCGGACCATTAGCATTGGCAGTTCGCGTTGAAGCAGGGGATATAAACCAAAACAACCCAGCATGCAGAATGTGCTTGATGCGAGCTGCCCCCCGCTAAACTGCGCGAAGCTGGGTATATCGAGAATCTTCGCCATTACCAGGGTGCGCACCATCATCAGCCCCATCGCGAGGCTGAGCACTGGCACGTACCATAGCTGACGCATGCGGTTTGGGGTCAATGTACCCATCGCAGATCAGATGACGGCAACGATGGTTGCTCGAATCGTGAACAAATCTGGCACATCGAACTCTCGGAACTGCGGCGCCAGGCGATCCAAGATCGGCTGCTGCGCGGGAACGACATCAGGCTCATCACGAATTAGCTTCATGCCAGCCTCGGCAAACAACTTGAGATACTGACTGTGTCTCAGCCTGTTGACGTACTGATACCGAGAGTTGAACGGTCGCCAGTCCCTCTCTGTGTAAGTCAGAAAATTAAACCGGGACAATCCGGTGTCGCTTCGCGCGTAGTGGTCTCCATAATCAATGCAGTGCACACAAAGGCCGCCAGGCTTCAGTAGACGCTTGGCCTCCACGAGTACCTCGCGCAGATCTTCAGATGGAATGTGCTCAAGGGTGTCGATCGAGAAGAAGCAATCAAATGATGAAGGTTCAAGCGTGGCGTGCTGAAGGTGAGTGGGCGCGCGGTAGGAAATCCCGAAGCGTTCAATGTCGTCCCAACTTTCCAGTTTAGGAGCCACGACGCCCAGACGATCAGCCATATAGGCGGCCGCGTGATCCACCAGTCCGGGCTGCGCTAGACGGGACACGTCTACGCACGTAACGCGTTCTACCCCCATTAGTCGAAGTGCGACCGCTACAGCGAGGTCTCTGCCAGCTCCTATTTCAAGGAAATGTCCGCGATTCCCCTCGGTGAACTGATACACCACAGTCGCAGCAATGAACAATTGCTCAAGCGTTGAGCTCGATCTTGGCCATTCTTTTGTCACATGTTTTTGGAGCTGAAAGTGCAAATGCGTGCCAAATGGCATCACGGACAACGCGCGGAAGATATGGGACTTGATTTTCCAGTGCACTATTAGGCTTTCATTTCGTGCTCAATGAATCTATTCGCGTACGTAGCGTCGAAGGCGAGCTTTACGTTCGTCAATTTGAACAGGGACCGAAATAACTGTTCCAGAAAGGCGTCTTTGCTCATGCCAACAAATCCCAAGCCACTGGAGTACCAAATGATGTGTCGCGGTTGATATGCTTACCAAGCACCGCTTCGTAGTGTTTGGGGGGCAATCCAAAACCCGGCCGCACACTGCGTATCGCATCAGGCGTGATGACCTCGCCCGCCTTCATATTCTTGACGAAATACAAGGATCGGCGGAACTTGACGTTCCCTTGTTCACTCGATTTACGCCCGTAATCAACCTTGCCCAGCGACGCCCACGCTGTCTTGCAATCCCTGCACAGCGCGGCCAGTTGAGCAGGCTCCAGCGAGAAACTGTCGTCAGGGCCGCCACCGTTGCGATCCAGCGTGAAATGCTTCTCAATAATCGACGCACCCATTGCCACACTGGTGATGGCAGTGGAGTTGTCCAGTGTGTGGTCGGACAGGCCGGTTACCAGACCAAAGCGCTGGATCATGTCCGTGATGGTGCGCAGGTTGTAGTCTTCTGCAGGTGCGGGATAGCCGCTGACGCAATGCAGGATAGCCAGTTCTTTGCAACCACCTGAGCGAGCGGCATCGATAGCTTCCTGGATTTCTTCGACATCGGCCATGCCGGTGGAGATGATCATCGGCTTGCCGGTCCTAGCTACGTACTTGATCAGTGGCAGATCGACAGCTTCAAAGGAAGCGATCTTGTAAGCCGGCGCATTGAGGTCTTCCAGCAGATCGACTGCTGTGTTGTCAAAGGGTGAACTGAAGATGGTGATGCCGAGATTGCGCGCGTGCTCGAACAGGGGTGCGTGCCATTCCCACGGCGTGTGAGCTTCTTCATACAACTGGTACAGTGTCTTGCCATCCCACAAGCCGCCATGAATCTGAAATTCCTCAGCATCGCTGTTGAGGGTAATGGTGTCAGCGCGATAGGTCTGAAGCTTGACTGCATCGGCTCCAGCTTGTTTGGCCGCTTCGATAATTTTGAGCGCGTTTTCAATGCTGCCGTTATGGTTGGCTGACATTTCTGCGACGATAAAAGGCGGGTACTCTTTGCCGATATCGCGGTTTCTAATTTTCATGATGAAACACCTCAGAATTGCCACTTATGTTCTTGCCGACCGCTCTGGCCGTACGTCGACCGGATCGCATGACCTCACCAGCCGCTGGGCCAACGTTAAATATGAGATCCAATGCACTTGCAAACGGCAGAAAAGGAGTAAATCGTTGAGCGTACACCGGATGCTCATACACCTGGAGCCAAACCTCTATCCTGCGCTGTTCAAATGCGCGCCTGTCCTCGATAAGGTAACTTTCCGCACCCGCCGGTGAGAGATAACGATTAGCTCCAACACATTCACAAATGGCGGCAACGTGTTCACCACGCTCACCACCTGCGCTCAGTGTGCTGGCGTGAATCATTGGCGTTGTAACTCCTAGCCGTGAAGCCATCCAGGAAATGAGGGCACAGTTAAGTTCCACCAGCCTATTTGTGGTGGCTGCTGTTCCTAGCGTCATTGCCAACTCGTCAAAGGTAGCGCCAAAAAATGGAGCCTTCGAGTAATTGGCCTGGAGTGTTTTGATCATCTTCACAACAAATATCTGGTCAACTAACTCGCAGTCGGCAATGCATTGTCCAAGTCGCCCGGACGTTCTTACCGGCACGCTCAGAAATTCGAGCCCATTGCGCGTGCGAATACGGTTGCGCTGTTGCCACGACTGCTTTGAAAACGCAACGTCATCAAGGATGACGAACGAGTCAACCTGATCCACAAGATCGAACCAGCCCACCCATGGCAGAAAGGTGGGTTGTGCAATGGCGATTGTCTCGGCACTCATGCGACACTTCGCCTCAAAGGGGTACTGTGGTGCGTAGTCATTTACTCCATCACAGCTATACCAAATCCAGTTCTGCCGTAACCATTGCCGCAATAGAGCATAATTTTCTGCCCCCTGTGAACGAACACATACGGATAGCACACCATTTCCGAATCCCAACCCGATGGAGAAACTTGAATCGTCAGACTGTCATCTTTTCGCTCGAACTGATAACCGTCTACCGATTCGGCGTACCCCATGTGGTACCCGCCGCTGCTCATCGCATAGCAGTGCCACATCTTGTAAATGCCATCTTCCTTGATCACCGACGCGCGGGAAACTCGACTCTCGTCGCGAGACTTGTAGTCAACACTGACGACGCCCTTGCGAACCCAGTGGATGCCGTCGGTGGACTCGGCGTACTTTATGTTGTAACGCGGCAGCTCCGGCGTCTGCCATTCGTCAGCGGAGTCGTACCACATTCTCCATATATCGTTTTCCACCAGGATACACGAGATAACCAAAATCTGGTAAGGCTCAGCATCCGTCCGATCAATCACCGGTGCTCTCGAATATCGATGGAAGGAGCACCCCCCATCTTTACTGATCGCGAGTCCCGACACTTCGGCGGCGCGAACGAGCGAGCCCTTGTTCCACCCGAAGTAGTAGAGGTATTTCACGCCATGGTGATTCACTACCCAGGTTGGAGAGACGCCGTTGTCGTCGAAGGCACCCAGACTGCCCAACCCCAATACTGGTTCACGTGACAGCTGCAGGATTTTTTGCGGATTGTTGATATCAATTGCGATATATCCCGTGAGCGATCGATTGAACTTATCCCGTCCGGAGAAATATATTCGATATAGATCCCCATTGATATGATCAGCTACGGGAAGCATGGCGTGGGTCGTCACCCATGCGTGCTGCCCTTCCGGCTTGAAGATCAAACCCTTTTTCAGCCATTTCATTGTTTAATCGTCCCTATTGAGCACATGATGACATCTTTCAATTCCTGAATCCCCTCTCCAATCTCCATGCGAACGATTCGTTCGTCGTCGGGATAAGTAAAGTCTCCTTCTTCCATCATGCCACCTAACTTCGACAGTTCATCGCGACCTAGCATGCGCATGAATCCTTGATAAGTGCATCGTTGTAGCACGTCATGCGGGACCACGATGACCGGTGTTCCGACTCGCAGCGCCTCGAACGCAGACAGTCCTGGAGATGCGAGGACAATATCCGCTTCGTACATCAACTCCGCGACGTTCGGAATGTTGCGGTGGATGATGACGTTTTGACCCATCCCTTCATGACGCTGGAGAACCCTTCGCAACTCATCATCGTGCCAGTAATGGGCACCGAGGACCAGTTCGATTTTGAATGGTCGCCTCAGAAGTAGCAATTGATCCAATGTCGCCGAAGTCAGGTTCGCTGGATCACTTCCTCCGAACATTAGCAGTACCCGTTTTGGTTGGACGACCTGCGCCTTTCCGCGCCGCTGGTATTCGTAGAACTCGGGCCTCAGAACCCAGTACTTAGGACCATAGAAGTAGAGGGTTCCTGATTTTTCGTCCACAAAACGCACGTTCTCAAAACGACTTCCAATGTCAGCCGTCACGGCGACATCGGCGTATTTATTCGCACCAGTGAGGTTGGTAAAGATGACTAGCCGTGCGCTCAATGTCTGCTTAATGTCTCTCGCGAGTTCCTCGGCCACGTCCAGTTTGTCAAAGATAATGACGTCAGGATTCATTACCCAAAGGTGACGAAGGATGTCGGCGTCGTCCTTGTGCCATGTTGTCGCAAAACCATTTTCTGAAATCTTGGTAATGACGGTCTCGTCGCTCTTCGTCAGAAAGCAAATATCTGCGTTAGGCACAAGTTCTCGGGCAAAAGTGATGGATTGCTGAACGTGTCCAAGACCCAAGTGTGCACCCCCGTCCGTAATAAAGCATACTTTTAACATGTCGTGCAAACTGAACACTGGTAAGTGTTACAGCGAACACAAAATACAAATCTGAATCAAAGTCTTGGTCTTTCACCGATTCTTTTTGCTGGACTGCCAACATAAATGCCCCAAGGAGCACAGTCCTTATTGACGAAGCTGCCCGCACCTATGACGCAACCCTCACCAATGGTGACTGGCATGATGGTAGATCGGGCTCCGATATAGACGTCGTTGCCAACTTCCAGGCGGCCACCCAAAATCTTGCTTTCACCTTCTCCCATGCCGTCCACCATCTTGAGACCTGCCGCGTGAGAATACGTTGCCGACAAAAAGACGGTGCCGGGCCCAGTCGACACGCGATCACCAATGATCGTCAACCCGCCGCCCCAGATAATGGTGTGCGGTTGCACATCCGTGTATTCACCAATCTTGACACCTTCGCCAGCAAATATGAAAGCAAAATCACGAACCTTGCTATGACTGCCCAAATCGACGACATGCGGAAAAGCAATTTTGGCCATCGGGTAAATCTTCACACCCTCGCCGCATGACCTAAGCTTGGTCTTAACGTTTTCACCCATCAATTCCAGACCTTCAATTTTGTAGTCTTCCATTTGTCTTCCTCAGGTTGGTTGAAACATCGTCTTACGCTTATGCAGCAAGTATTCATACCTCTTGCTTTCCATCTCGATCTTATAGTCGATCAACATATCTTCAAATTGGTATTTTGGGCCCCAATCCAATTCCCGCATTGCCTTGCTATTGTCATAGAGAAAAGAGTCCATACCGTTCGATATTTCCGGGCGCTCGATAATTATCGGTTGCGTAGTGGATCCCCAAAATAATCTCGCTATGGTCTGTGCTTGCGCACGAAGGGTCAAATAATTGCCAGATGTAATATTGAAGAGACCGGATGCGGTGGGATTATCAATTGCCCTTATAAAAGCCGAAACAACATCTTTGACATAGATAATATCGCGCCCCACATCGCAGTCACCCCATATTTCCAAGGGGCGACATGCTATGGCCTTTTCGATAAATATTTGAAATCCTGTTTTCATCGGTTGACCGTCTTTAAATATCTCGGTATGCGGGCCGTAGCCATAGACTGGCGGTAGTCTAAAAATAATTCCAGTTAAGCCATACTGAGCCTGATAATGCATCACACAGTCTTGGGCGGCACTTTCGGAAATACTAAACATTGCATACTCACCACTGTACTTGATTCCCCGTCCATCCTCTTCGCGTATTGCCCTGTTTGCAGACCATAAACCCTGAGTGTTTCTGTGTGAGCTGGCATATATGATTTTGCCAACCTGGTTTTGCTTGCAAAAATCTAGGATATTCAAGGTTCCGATGACATTGACATCAATATAGTCTCGTGCATCATATTTTGCTTGGCCAACATTGGCAGGTTGACACGCAGCCAAATGCACTACTGCATCGTATTTACTCTTATCCAGCACTTTAAAGTCGCTCTTCTTGGTGATATCTACGTAGACGTAGTTTACATTCTTGTCCTTGTAATACTCCCGACCGACATCACTTATATCAGTCGCGGTCACATTGTGGCCGTGCTTCAGCAACTCATCGATGAGATAGGTTGCAATAAACCCTGACGCTCCGAAGACTAATATTTGCTTACTTAGCATAATTGTGTTTCCCCAAAATTCTCACCATCAGTTCAGTGATCTTTTAGTTAACCTCTGTGAATAAGAATGGATGCAAACATTTCAGCACGCTCCCAATCGTCTTGCGTATCAATATCCTGAACACGCCATCGAGGAATCACAAGTGGCATCGTGTGTCGATCGAAAACACGTTTCTTTAGCAACCAGGCCGAAGTTCGACCCCAATAAAATTGGCCCGCGTCATGTAAAGCGATTGGCAAGTCCTGCGAGCGAGTTAAGACGTGCTCCGGAAAGAACATCTGTACACCGCCCTCAGCCATCCTCTCAAACGAGCGGAAGATCGGTGCGGCAAAGTCGGTCGCGGTGAAAACATATTCCCAATTACCCGATTCCAGTTCTTCCCATCCGCGCCTTAGATCAGCCACCCGGATAAAAGGGGCTGTCGCATAGATACAGCAGACAGATGCGACATCCAACCCTTGATCCAGGGCCCACTGGGTGGCATGAGCGATAACGGGTGCTGTACCGGCGTGATCATCCGCTAGGGCGGATGGTCGCATGAATGGGACTTCTGCACCCCACTGCCTTGCCACCTCAGCAATCTCGTTGTCATCGGTGGTGACAATGATGCGGTCAAACAGGCAGGACGCCTTGGCCGCCTCGATCGACCAAGCAATCATGGGCTTACCGCAAAACGGCTTGATGTTCTTACGTGGGATTCGTTTGCTGCCACCGCGAGCAGGGATCATTGCAATTTTCATACTGCCCCTTATGCCTTGCGTTTCAGCAGCAAAAGCTCAGAATGGAAGCCATCTACTGTCCGGTAGCCAAAAGGTATCACATTTCGATCCACCAGTTCATATCCCGGGAGCATCGCCAGATAGTCATCGCCAAGAATCGGGGTACTCACTCCCACCCTATCATTCTTGCGCACGTTTTTGCCTTCTCGCATGTTGCGAAGCAAAATCCAGCGCGCCCCAACGCGGGTGACGTGACCCAGATAGTTCTTGACGATGTGCGGTTCCATTTCTTGAAATGAAATGAAATTCACAAATAAATCCACTTGACCCTGCAGTCTTTCGATCTGCCAGGAGCAAAGCACTGCGGCTTGCGGCAAGGAGTCGATCTCAATGGTGGGGCAATTGGCCGTTTGAGCATAAGTGGCAACTTTGTCTTTACCGAGCACTTCCGTGAGGTAATGCTGTGCCACAAAACTCGTTGGAGGTATGTCAATGTCTATGTAATGCAGATTGTTGATGCCTGAGCTGCTAAGTACCTCACCCAATGTACCAAATCCCCCGCCGATTTCCAGCACGGTACGGGGCACATCTCCATTTAGGTGCTTTTTAAGCAAGGCAAGACCCAGCAAATAGTTCATCGAAGAGCGGCTGAAGTAGCGGCCTTCAAACTCAAATTGCTCTGTCGGTTCTCCAACTTGGGTTTCAGAAAATGTGTGCAGATATGGCAGTCTGGACGGATCGTCTGCAGCTATCAGCACTCGGAAATCGGCCAGCGCCGACATGTGCCCGCTCAAAAATTGATTGAGGGCAAGTTGCGGCTTTGCGTCCTTGGGATATTTACCTTTAAGCCAGTCGCGCAGGCCCACGGACTGCCCGACGGTGAAGCCACCACCCGGTGCGCCGTAGGTCGGCACGAAGAACCCAAGCGCAGTATCCAGTGATCGAAAGCGTTCGACCCCACTTGTCTCAAGCTCTGCCACGATGCGCGCAGACGCCTCATCCCAGAAAACGGTGGGTCGGTAAAGCTCGCTCTGCGCCTGCATGGCCTCGCGTGCCAGAATTAGTTCTGGATAGTCGTGTTTATCGGTACTCATGGGTTTGATGAGGTTGGTTCATTATTGAGTATCGATTTGAGTGACCCAATGACGTGATCCAGTTGCGCTTGTGTCAACCCCGGGTACATCGGCAAACTAATGGCCTCCGCATAGTATTGCTCAGCCTGCGGGCAATATCCTTCCGCGAAACCCATTTGCGCATAGTAAGGTTGGCGATAGACCGGGATGTAATGCAGATTGACGCCAATACCTTGCATCCGCAGTTCCTCGAAAACCTGTCGGTGGCTTCGGCTGATCTTGTCCAACTGCAGGCGGATTACGTACAAATGCAGACCGGAGTAGCTGTCCGGATGTTGCCAGGGGAGCGTGACGTGTAGGTTAGCCAGCAGCTCATCGTACCGACGGGCCAACTGGTGACGTCGGGCCACATAGCGTTCCAGACGCTCCATCTGACTCACGCCCAGCGCAGCCTGCAATTCAGTCATGCGGTAATTGAAACCAAGATCAATCTGCTGGTAATACCAGGTGCCATCTGGCTCGCGGGTCATTTGTACTGGGTCACGCGTGATGCCGTGGCTACGCAACAGAGCCATCTTATTGGCCAACTCCGCGTTGTTGGTCAAAGCCATGCCGCCTTCGGCGGTGGTGATGATCTTCACCGGGTGAAAGCTGAAGACGGTGATGTCGCTGTACTCACATTTGCCGATGGGTCTGCCCCGATAGCGGCCACCGATGGCATGCGACGCATCCTCGATAATCTTGAAACCGTACTGCTGACTCAGCGCGTAGATTCCTGCCATGTCGCAAGGCTGGCCGCACAAATGCACGGGAATAACGACCTTGGGCAAGCTTCCGGTTTTCCGTGCATCAGCCAGTTTTTCCGCCAGGCGCTCGACACTCATGTTGTAGGAAAGTGGATCGATGTCGACAAAATCCACCACTGCGCCGCAATAGAGCGCGCAATTGGCACTTGCCACGAAGGTGATCGGGGTAGTCCAGACAACATCACCTGGCCCAACGCCTAATGCCAAACAGGCGATGTGCAACGCACTCGTGGCGCTGTTCACCGCAACGGCATATTGCGTTCCACAATAGACTGCGATCCTCTTTTCAAAAGCGGGGACCACCGGGCCTTGTGTCAGATTGTCGGAACGCAACACATCTACGACTGCCTGAATGTCCGCTTCAGAAATGTCTTGCCGACCGTAGGGGATCATCATTGTCATAACTTGCCGACTACTTCACGGTTCTGCCCAACCCATGCCTGCAAAGTATCGATGCTCATCCATTCGGTGTTGTTGTCCGAGCAGTAGGTGAAGTCTTCGGTCACCCTAGTGCCCTCTTTGATGCGGTAAGGGTCATTGCACCAGCCATGTATGGCGGGCAATATTTTGAAGTGCTCCGGGTATTCGTAGGTGTAGAGGGCGTCTTCTGTGCCAATCATTTGTTCATGAAGTTTTTCACCGGGACGGATACCAATGACCTCGTGTTTGGCACCAGGAGCGACGGCTATAGCGACATCAGTGATCTTCATCGACGGTATTTTTTTGACGTAAATCTCGCCGCCCACCATGTCTTCAAAGGCATGCCACACCAGTTCAACACCTTGATCCAGTGTGATCATGAAGCGTGTCATGCGCCTATCCGTAATCGGCAATGTTCCTTTGTCCGCAATGGACAAGAAGAAGGGGATGACAGAGCCGCGTGAACCCATGACGTTGCCGTAACGCACTACGCCAAAACGCGTATCGTGCGCACCCGCGTAGGAGTTTCCTGCCACAAACAACTTGTCGGATGCGAGCTTTGTTGCGCCGTAAAGATTGGCTGGGCTGCTGGCCTTGTCAGTTGAGAGCGCAACGACGCGCTTGACCTTGCTGTCGATACAAGCGTCAATCAGGTTCATCGCACCGATGATGTTGGTTTTGATACATTCAAATGGGTTGTACTCTGCAGTAGGTACGATTTTGGTCGCGGCCGCGTGAACCACGTAGTCAATGCCAGCCAGTGCACGCGATAGGCGATCTTTGTCGCGTACGTCACCAATAAAAAAACGCACACGCGGGTCGTTGCCATATAACTTGGCCATCTCCCATTGCTTCATTTCATCGCGCGAGTAGATGACGAGACGGCGCGGGCTGTATTTGGCTAGGGTCAAGGGCACAAAAGTGTGCCCGAAGGACCCGGTTCCACCGGTGATCAGAATGTTTTTGTTAGTTAACATGTCTATTGAGTTGTTGTATGTAAATCGGTATCGATCCCCATCTTCACCGTCGATTTATTGCCAAACGCTCCCCAACAATTCTCGGCCATTTATTTGGTACCGCATATCGCTGAGCTGTCAGCAGCAGAGAGGGTGTGACGGGACCCGATCACGTCTGCCCCATATCACGCCGCAAGGCTTCTATCTCTCGCTGAAGTGTCTCAAATTCGTCGAGCTTGCGCTGCAAAAATAGCTTCGTCAGACGCGCCTTTTCTTCGATGCCGACGGGAGTCAAAACGTAGGCATAGGCCAGCTTGTTGTCGCTGCGCCGGAAATTGTTCGCCTTGACGCAGCCTTTGTCGACCAAGGCACGCAGACAAAAATTGACTTTTCCCAGACTCACACCCAATTGCATGGCCAAACTGCGCTGGCTTGCCGCCGGTTCTCGTGTCAATTGGCGCAACAGGTAATAGGGAAGTTCTTTCGGAGGCATTTGGCTACGATTATCGATTCATACGTTCACGACTTGAACAGATTGTATGCCGGTGCCGCACGAGCCATCTAAAACGCCCTGCCGAACGCCCTTATTCAAACGTTTGGGCAACGCCCAAGTGAACCCCCGCCTGATCCTTGTTTGACAGCGTTGGCTCCACGCCCACCGGCCATTTAATCCCGATGGCTGGATCATCCCACGCAACACACCGCTCAAACTGCGGCGCGTAATAGTCCGTAGTCTTGTACAAAAAGTCCGCAGAGTCACTCAGGGTCAAGAAACCATGCGCAAACCCTGGCGGGACCCACATCTGGCGTTGATTGTCTTCGGTCAATTCCGCACCCACCCATTGGCCAAAGGTGGCTGAAGACCTGCGCAAATCAACCGCGACATCAAACACGGCACCGCGAACCACCCGCACCAGTTTGCCCTGCGGCTGCTCGATCTGGTAATGCAGGCCACGCAACACGCCCTTGGCCGAACGTGAGTGGTTATCCTGCACAAAATTAACATCCAGGCCGGTGGCTTGTTTGAAGGCGTTTTGATTGAAGCTTTCATAGAAGAAGCCCCGTGCGTCGCCAAACACCTGCGGTTCAACGATAAGAACGTCGGCAATGGCGGTGGGCAATGTTTTCATCAGCGTCGTGCCCATCAGGGTTCGTGGCGATTGCGCTCAAGCAGCAGACGCTGCAGGTATTGACCATAACCGCTCTTGGCCAACGGTTGCGCCAGCTTTTGCAATTCAGCGTCGTCAATAAAGCCATTGCGCCAGGCGATCTCCTCCACGCAAGCCACCTTCAGGCCCTGGCGACGCTCCAGTGTGGCAATGAACTGGCTGGCTTCCAGCAGACTGTCGTGGGTGCCAGTGTCGAGCCAGGCGTAGCCGCGCTGCATGATTTGCACACTGAGCTTGCCCAGTGCCAGATACGTCTGGTTGACAGCGGTGATCTCTAGCTCACCCCGGGCGCTGGGCTTGACCGCCTTGGCGATGTCAACGACCAGATTGTCGTAAAAGTACAAACCGGTAACCGCGTAGTTGCTTTGGGGTGTGGCGGGCTTTTCTTCAATGCTGCGGGCCTTGCCCTGTGCGTCAAACGCGACGACGCCGTAACGCTCCGGATCTTGCACGTGGTAGGCGAATACAGTCGCACCTTCCACCTTCTCATCAGCCCGGGCCAGCAGCGGGGCGAAGTCGTGCCCATAAAAAATGTTGTCCCCCAGCACCAGCGCACTGGGCGCATTGCCCAGGAATTTGTCGCCGATGATAAAGGCCTGTGCCAGCCCGTCCGGGCTGGGTTGCACGGCGTACTGCAGATTCATCCCCCATTGCGAGCCGTCACCCAGTAGTTGCTGAAAACGCGGGGTGTCTTGCGGTGTGCTGATAACCAGGATATCGCGAATTCCTGCAAGCATGAGGGTGCTCAAGGGGTAGTAGATCATCGGCTTGTCGTACACCGGCAGCAGTTGTTTGCTCATGGCCAGCGTCGCCGGATGGAGCCGGGTGCCGGAACCACCAGCCAGGACAATTCCCTTGCGTTGCGTCATGTTGTATTCAAGTTAAAACGTTTCTGTCAGCATGCGGGCCACGCCGTTCTGCCAGGGTGGCAAGCTTAAACCAAAGGCGGTTTGCAGTTTGCGGGTGTCGAGTCGCGAATTATGCGGCCGCCGGGCCGCTGTAGCAAAGGCACTGGCGGATACGGGAACCACCTCGTTTGCTATAATTTTAATAGCTGTTTGCGCTTTCTGCACTTGGTCTAGAACGTATTTTGCATACAAATACCAGCTGGTTTCTCCGGTGGCGGTGAGATGGTAGAGCCCGGCGTCCGTGGGTCGCTGCACAACGTGACGAATCGCGTGCGCAGTGACGTCAGCCAATAGTTCAGCCCCCGTGGGTGCGCCAAACTGGTCATCTATCACAGTCAGACGTTCACGCTCCTGAGCCAGGCGCAGCATGGTTTTGGCAAAATTAGCGCCACGCGCCGCATAGACCCAACTGGTTCTAAAAATAAGGTGCTGCGGGCAATTGAGCTGGATGAGCCGCTCGCCTTCAAGCTTGGTCTGGCCATAGACGTTAAGGGGCGCCGGGGTGTCTGTCTCGACCCATGGCTGGTTGCCACTGCCGTCAAACACATAGTCGGTGCTGTAGTGCACCAACCAGGCGCCGATGCGGTTCGCCTCCCGCGCCAGCACGCCGGGCGCGCTGGCATTGAGGGTGCGTACCAATTCAAGCTCGCCTTCAGCCCTGTCCACTGCAGTGTAGGCTGCGGCATTGACAATCAAGTCAGGTTTGACGACCCTGACGGTCTCCGCCAGACCCGCCAGATTGCTGAAATTGCCGCAATAGTCCGTGCTGTCGTGGTCAAGCGCCACGATCTCACCCAACGGAGCCAGACTGCGCTGCAGTTCCCAACCGACCAGCCCCCCTTTGCCGAAAAGAAGAACCTTCATGCCCGCTCAGCGTAGTTGGTTTGTACCCACTCGCGGTAAGCCCCGCTCTGAACATGGGCTATCCAGTCGGGGTTGGCCAGGTACCACAGCACGGTCTTGCGAATACCGGTCTCGAAAGTCTCCGCTGGCTTCCAGCCAAGCTCGCGCTCGATCTTGCTTGCGTCTATGGCATAGCGTCGATCATGACCGGGGCGGTCCTGGACAAGGGTGATCTGTGCCCGGTAACTGGCGCCGTCGCTCCTGGGTTGCAATTCGTCGAGCAGGGCGCAGACCGTGTGCACAATTTCAATGTTGGGCTTTTCATTCCAGCCGCCCACGTTGTAAATTTCGCCCACCCGCCCCGCCGCCAGAACGCGGCGAATGGCGCTACAGTGGTCCTTGACATAAAGCCAGTCACGCACCTGCAGACCATCCCCATAAACCGGCAAGGGCTTGCCCGCCAGCGCATTGACGATGATCAGCGGAATCAGTTTTTCCGGAAAATGCAAAGGGCCGTAATTGTTGCTGCAGTTAGTCGTCAGCACTGGAAGACCATAGGTGTGCAACCAGGCGCGCACCAGATGGTCGCTGGCGGCCTTGCTGGCCGAATACGGGCTGTTGGGTTCAAGTTTATTGGATTCGGTAAATGCGGCATCAGTTGGCGCCAAACTACCGTACACCTCGTCAGTGGAAACATGCAGAAAGCGGAACGCAGTCCGCTGCAGTTGATCCAATCCCTGCCAATACGCGCGCACACTTTGCAGCAGACGCATAGTGCCGACCACATTGGTCTGAATGAAGTCTTCCGGGCCATGAATGGAGCGATCGACATGGCTTTCGGCCGCAAAATTCAACAGGGCCCGCGGTTGGTACCGGGCCAGCAACTGGTCTACCAAAGCCGAATTGCCAATATCGCCTTGCACAAAAACATGTCGTGGGTCACCCCGCAACGAGGCCATATTTTCAAGGTTGCCGGCGTACGTGAGCTTGTCCAGATTGAGCACAGGCTCATCTGCCTGGGCCAACCAGTCGAGCACAAAATTGGAGCCAATAAAACCAGCTCCACCAGTTACCAGAATCATTGTTTTCCCCGAGGTGGTTCCGTTGGCGTCTAAAAATCGAAGGGCGCCTGAAGCGCCCCCGATTATCGCAGCAGGTAAACCTCGTTCAGAAATGAATGCCACGCATCATTTGCTGCATGGCCACAGCCTCCGCCGAGAGATGCTGGCGGACCGGTTTGTCGCCCGGCTTGGCGCCCTTCGCAGCACTGGAATCCGGGAACATGCGAAAACTGGTGTTCATTGCAATTTGCGCAACCCGAGGCAACACGGCGTGCAGCAACTGGCCAGTGATGCCAAGGCGCGTGGCCACCCGCACGGGCTTGAAAATACAGGCTTGGGCAATCATGTCAGCGGCTTCTTCGGGCGACAGCGTGGGTACATTGTTGTACAGACCGGTAGGCGCAATCATGGGCGTGCGCACCAATGGCATGTTGATGGTGGTAAACGAGATGCCCTGATCAGCAAACTCGCTCGATGCGCAACGCGTCCAGGCATCCAGCGCCGACTTGGAAGCGACGTAGGCGCTAAAGCGTGGTGCGTTGGTGAGTACACCAATCGAGCTGATATTGACCACGTGGCCCTTTTTTCGAGCCACCATGCCGGGTAAAAAGCCCATGGTGACACGCAGGCAGCCAAAGTAATTGAGCTGCATGGTGCGCTCGTAGTCGTGGAAGCGGTCGTAGCTGGACTCGATGGCGCGTCGAATCGAGCGACCGGCGTTGTTGATCAGGAAGTCGACGCCACCATGGTCTTCGATAAGTTGCTTCACAAAACGGTCACAATCGGTCATATCGGCGATGTCAGCCGCATAGGCGACAAAGCTGTAGCCACGGGTCTTGGCCTCCTTGCAGGCCTCATCAAGCTTGCTCTGGTCACGCCCACAGATTACGGTGATGGCGCCAGCGTCAGCAAACTTGTGCGCGGCAGCCAGCCCGATGCCCGACGAGCCGCCAGTAACCAGTACCACTTTGCCCGCCACGGTGCCGCGCAGCGAATGATCTATGTGCAGATCGGGGTCCAGGTGCCGCTCCCAGTAATCCCACAAACGCCACGCATAGTCTTTCAAATTGGGGCATTCAACGCCTGAGCCCTTGAGCGTGGCGAGCGTGCCACGACAATCAAAGCGGGTTGGATAGTTCACAAAAGTGAGCATGTCCTCAGGCAGTCCCAGGTCTTTCATGATGGCGTTGCGTACCCGACGCACCGGAGCCAACGCCATCAATCCTTTGGTAACACTGCGTGGAATAAAGCCGAGCAAGGCCGCATTGACAAAAAGATTCATCTTGGGCGCATGGGCAGCTTTGCTGAAGATGTCGAGGACGTCGCCCACCCGGTAGCCCACCGGATCGACCAGGTGATAGCACTGTCCGGTAATATCTTTTTTGTGGCTGATGGCGTCCAGTGCATCCACCACAAAATCCACCGGCACGATGTTGATGCGCCCACCCTCCAGACCCACCGAAGGCATCCAGGGCGGCAGCAGTTGGCGCATGCGCTGGATCAGCTTGAAGAAATAGTAAGGTCCATCGATCTTGTCCATTTCGCCGGTCATGCTGTCACCCACCACCATGGCGGGTCGATATATCGACCACGGCACCCTGCATTCCATTCGCACGATTTTTTCACTCTCGTGTTTGGTCATGAAATAGGGATGCTCATAGTTCTCGGCCTCGTCAAACATGTCTTCACGAAACACGCCTTCATACAAACCCGCTGCGGCAATGGAACTCACATGGTGAAAATGAGCGGCGTCAATGGCTTTGGCCAACTCCACCGTATTGCGGGTGCCTTCAATGTTCACGGCGATCTGACTTGCCTCGTCGGCACCCAGGTCATAGACCGCCGCCAGATGATAGAAATGATCAATCAGTCCTTTGAGACTTCTGATAGCGTCGGCAGGCACACCAAGCTTCCTGGAAGTCAGGTCACCAAACACCGGAACGGCACGTGCCGCGCTAACACCCCAGTATTGCCGCAGACCGGCAACCTTGCCCTGGCTCTCCTTGCGAATCAGGAAATGAACCACCGCGCCCTTGCGCTCCAGCAGTTTTTTTACCAGGCGTTTGCCAATAAAACCAGTTGCACCGGTCACGAAGTACTGCATTGAAACCTCCATTCAGTTAGCGCATTCTTGCCTAAATTTCGGCAACCTCCATTTAGCATAAACCCGTGGCCCGCTAGAGTCTGCTCCCGGTAAATTTAGGATGTTCAACCTACACTGGGCTTCTGTCCCCCCTTAAAGTACGTCATATGCACTGAATCGCCTTGCGCCGCAGTGTTCAAATTTCTTAACTTATCTGGAGTGCCTCATGGTCAAAAAACTGCAAAAAATCAGTGCTTCGAAAAAGCACGCTCTGCCGCTGACGGGATCCGTCAAGGATTCGGCCCAGCAAATCTGGCAAGCTGGCCTGGGTGCCTTCAACAAGGCCCAAGCCGAGGGAACCAAGGCACTTGAGGCGCTGGTCAAGGAAGGGGTCAACCTGCAACGCAAGACGCAATCCGTCGCAGAAGAAAAGATCTCTGAAGCCAGCAGCAAAATGTCAACCATGGCGACTGACATTTCTTCCAAGGCCTCCGGTCAATGGGACAAACTGGAAAGTATTTTTGAAGATCGCGTTGCAAAAGCCCTGAACAAACTCGGCGTGCCCTCGGCCAAGGATGTCAATGCCCTGATCGCCCGTATTGAGGAACTGAACAAGAGCGTTCAAAAGCTGTCGCCCAAAGTTGCCGCACCCAGGACAGCCGCCAAAAAGTCGGTCAAAACGATAGCGAAACCGATTGTCAAAAAGCCCGCGCGACCGGCCGCCAAACGTGCGCCTGGCACTGCTTGATAGTCAGCGCCTTTGAACCTTGAAGTTCAAAGTGTCTCGATAAACATAAAGGGCGCCCGGGCGCCCTTTATGTTTTGACTCTGGACCATTGCTGCATCGCAACATTATTTCGAGGCCAGCAGACCTACACTTTGCGTTTATGAAGCGGAAGACATCACAACCACCCAAAATTGCCCTTGCCCTGTCCGGTGGTGGACCATTGGGCGCCATTTACGAAATCGGCGCCCTTTGTGCGCTGGAAGAGTCGCTAAGAGGAATCGACTTCACCAAACTGCAGCACTATGTGGGAGTGTCAGCGGGTGGCTTCATTGCTGCCGCGCTGGCTAATGGCATCAGCCCGCGCGAGTTGTGCGCCTCGTTTATTGAAAACAACAACGTCTCGTCAGAGACGTTTGATCCTTCGTGGCTAATGATGCCAGCCTACGGTGAATTTGCGCGTCGTGGCATCATGCTGCCCGCCCTGTTGTTGTCGGCTTTGTGGCAGGTAACCGCCGGACGCAAGCCGTTGACCTACGCGCTGGAGCGCCTGAGCACGAGTTTGCCGGCCGGAATCTTTTCAAATGAACAGGTCAACGTTCAGTTGGAACGTCTATTTTCACAGGGCGGACGCACCAATGACTTTCGCCTGCTAAAGACGCAATTAACACTGGTTGCCACCAATCTCGATAGCGGCGAAGCGGCTCCGTTTGGCCGCCCCGGATGGGACCACATCCCGATCTCAAAAGCGGTACAAGCCAGCGCGGCCCTGCCAGGACTTTTTCCACCCGTGGAAATTGACGATGACTACTACGTAGACGGTGCGTTGAAGAAAACAATGCACGCCTCGGTTGCTCTGGACCAGGGCGTCGACCTGATGCTGTGCCTGAACCCGCTGGTACCCTTTGATGCCACTGCCCCCCAGGTAGCCAAAGTCATGCAACGCGGCCTGTCCAAGGAGAAGCACCATATTCCACGCATTGTGGACGGTGGCTTGCCAGCAGTTCTGAGCCAAACCTTCCGCTCCATCATTCACTCGCGCATGGTCCTGGGCATGCGGCAATACGAGCATAGCTATCCGGACACCGACATCATTCTGATTGAGCCCGATCACCGTGATCCTGAACTGTACCTGGCCAACACCTTCAGTTACGCCCAACGCCGCCAGCTCGCCGAGCACGCCTACCAACAGACGCGCCAGATGCTGCGTTCGCACAAAACCGGCCTCTCGGCCAAACTGTGGCGCCACGGCATCAGCTTGCACCACGACATGCTGGATGACTCCAAACGACATCTCAGTGCACCGGTGCAAGCGGCGTCACCAGTGGGCCAGGCCATCAGCAAACTTCAGGAAATCATGGACGATCTGGGCCACGCCGTGAAATCAGCGGCACACGGGGCAAAACCCTCATGGTAAAAAAGGCGCCCAGACGCACTGCCGAGCGTATTCTGGAAGTAACGCTGGCGTTGTTCAACCGCTTCGGCGAGCCCAATGTGTCAACGACGCTGATTTCGGCCGAACTCGGCATCAGCCCGGGTAATCTTTACTACCACTATCCGGCCAAAGACGAACTTATCAACTCGCTGTTTGACCGCTATGAGCACGCCTTGAACGAGTTGCTCAATGCCAGCGACGGCGTGCGCGACGTGGAGGACGCATGGTTCTTCATGCACACATTGTTTGAACTGATCTGGCAATACCGGTTTTTGTACCGTGACCTGAATGATTTACTGAGCAAAAACAGACGGCTGGAGACCCATTTCCAATCAGTCCTGAAAAACAAGACACGTGCCGTAAAAGCCCTGCTTGACGGCATGAGCCGCAGCGGCGCAGTTCATATCGATTCGCGCGAGGTCGAAGCCACAGCCACCAGCATGGTCGTCGTCCTGACCTACTGGCTAAGTTTTGAATACGTGCGTGACCCCCGCCGGGCTCTGGAACCTGAAAACGCGCAGTCCGCATTGCTGCGCGGTGCGCAACACGTGCTGAACCTGTTAACACCCTATCTGGAACCGGGCCAGCGCATGCATTTGCTGAAACTGGTGGGCGCCTACAATTACAACGACAAAGAGTAAGCCGGACACCGGCCAAAGGAGACAACGATGGCCAATTGGACCGTATTTCCCTATGCGGGCGATTACGTATTTGATGCGGCAAGTGTCAGGAAAAACTGGGCACGGCTGCATGTTGGTGATGCCGAGCCGTTGCCCAAAGATGTTAAGGTGTTGGACGCTTGGGCGCAGTTTCACAACGGGGAGTTCCAACGGGCTGTAGAAGCAGGACTAAAAATAGGGGGGGCTGGCCTCACCGTAGCCAACAAGGCAGAGTGTATCTATGCCACTTACCTCGAAAAGAAAGAACAGACCAGACTTGAGCGTTACCTCGAAGTAGCCCGACGGGCGGGCGTTCAGGCCAAGGAAGATCCACTGAACTACAACGCCCACTACTGGCAAGGGTACGCTCTGGGCCGTTATAGCCAGGGTATTAGCGTGGCGAAGGCGCTGGCCAGGGGCATCGGCAGCCAGGTCAAAGGATCGCTGGAAAACACGATCAAACTACAACCCAGGCACGTCGACGCCCACATCGCGCTGGGAGCATTTCACGCCGAAGTCATCGACAAAGTCGGTTCACTCATCGGCGGAATGACTTACGGCGCCAAGAAAGACACCGGGTTGAGTCTGTTTCAGCAAGCCCTGAAACTGAACTTTGAATCAGCCATCGGCATGATCGAATACGCCAACGCCATGGTCATGCTGGAAGGCGAGAAGATGATGAAGGAAGCGACCAGGCTTTACCAGCAGGCGGCCAAAGCTCAACCCATCGATGCCATGGAACGCCTGGATGTGGAAATGGCCCGGGTGGAGTTGGAAGATTGAGACTTATTGGCCCCACGGCAGCATCAGGGTTACCATCGCCAATTTGGCAAACTCCGGTTCAAACTCATCGATTATTTTTTGCGGTTCTGGACAAAGCGTTGCGTCGCTGATGACCCCAAACTGCACGCTGCCCCCGTAGCTCAAAATCGAAA
Organism: uncultured beta proteobacterium; assembly: GCA_963750815.1. Lineage (GTDB taxonomy): Bacteria > Pseudomonadota > Gammaproteobacteria > Burkholderiales > Burkholderiaceae_C > Rhodoferax. The sequence goes on along the minus strand of CAVVRS010000002.1, from coordinate 884,043 downwards.
CGCCGAGCCCCACCGAACCCGACTGCGGCACCCAGAACAGGCTTTGCTCCAGAGTCGAACCGCAGAATTGAAGCTTCTCGCGCGGCCCCGGGACATTGGTCATGACAGCGGTGGTCTTTTTGGAAAAGAGATTCAACATGGCGTCCTGCGCAGGCTTGATCAAAAGTCCGGCCACCGCCAGCAGACCAAAAGCCATGAGCGGCTGCATGCTGCCTTTCATGGCTTTCATACGCCTGCGCACCTCATACACGCGCTCGACCGGATTCTCGATGCCGATGGGCAAAACTACCGGCGCAAGACCAAACCGATTGCCCAATTGGTAGGCGTCCTCAAGCGGGCGCAGGTTGACCGGCACCATTGCCCGGATTTCCTTGCCGGCAACTTCGTCACCGAAAGAACGCAGGTATTCGCCGATAGCGCCAGCCACACAACTCAGCAAAACATCATTGATGGAACAGTTCAGTGCCTTGCCAACGGCCTTCACTTCTTCCAGGGGAATGGGTTGACACCAGGCGACGCGTTTGCTGATACCGGGCGCGCCCTTGAGCCGGGTTGCAGAGTCATCCGGCATGAGCGCCAGGGACGCACCGTCACGCAGCACCTGATACGCTAGCCGGGCCAGGTCAGCCGAACCGGTGAGGCTTTTCTCAAACCCTTTCTCAAACCCCTTCTTGGGCTCGCTTATCATTTCCATCGCGTTGGCAGCACCCCATCCCGCCGCGCCCAGCGCTTTGACGGCCACATCGGTAAACGGCTTGATCAGCGAGTCGGCAATCCAGCCCTCAGCCGGTTCGATCCCATCCTTCTGCGCTGCCTTGCGTACGCGCTGCGGCGGCGCGGTACCTCCATCCACCAATGATTGGGTAACCGAGATCAGCGCAATGCCATCCGCGATGCAATGGTGAATACGCACCATCAGGGCCGAACCACCCTGGTAATGCTCAACCAGGTGAAATTGCCACAGTGGATGTTTCGCATCCAGTTTCTGCATGGAAAGCTCGGCCAACCGGTCCTGCAATGCCTGCTGTTGGGCTGGCCCTTTGGCCGCAGCATGCAACTTTTCAAGAACAACATGACGAGCGATGTCGAAGTCCTCATCCTTGACCCAGGTGGCGCCCGCAGCGTCTTGCTGCACACGCTGACTAAAGCGCGGGTACCTGAGCAGACGTTCTTCAATGCGCTGACGCACCGCCGGGTAACTGACACCGGGTTGAATAATCCATACACCCACAATCATCATCAAATTTGACCGGGAATCCATACGCAGCCAGGCAGTATCAACCTTGCTCATACGCTCACCGCTGATGCCTAGCGTGCCATTGAGCGCATCCGACACTTGGGCGGCCGCCCTGGCAGCTTTGCCAGCCTGTTTTTGAGCACTGATTCGGGTAACCATAAAAACTCCAGATGGGTCAAATTTCGATTCGCCCGACAACATTTCGGGAAAAACCTCTATTCTGTCGGCAAAACGCCCCTTAAGATACTGCGCACATACCCGATGATTGCCGGGCGTTGCTTTTTTTGGAGAAAAACATGTCTGACCTGAAAACCAAGTTTGAAACTGCCGCTGCCAATTCAAAAAACCTTAGCGAGCGCCCGGACAACGCAACCCTGCTCAAGATCTACGCCCTCTACAAACAAGCCAGCGCAGGTGACAACACCGAGAAGAAGCCCGGGTTTGGCGATATGGTGGGTCGAGCCAAATGGGACGCCTGGAACCAGCTCAAAGGAACGGCGTCGGTCACTGCCATGCAGCAATATGTGGACCTGATTGATTCCCTGAGCTGACAGCTTAGAAGAACGCACTGCGTGCGTCCTATTTTTTTCGCTTGCCCCGTGTTTTGTTGGCCTCTTCAGGTTTGAGCAAGTCATCCAGGTTTTTCACAATTTCACTCTCGATACGGTCTTTGAACGCACCCAGAAGAAAGCCAAGCCGTGCCCTGAGTTCGAACTTGTCCCGGGTCACCGTCAGGGTGCCATCAACGCCGGAGCGCGTAAAGCAAACTTCATCAGCCGTCCTGCCTTCTTCATAGGTACAGCTCATGCCAAATTCTTGTTCAACATGCTCGGCCCATTGAAAGGCTAGTTTTCTCGCTTCGGTCAAGCCAAGCGTATGTTCGCGCAGGATATGAAGGTCAGCCATAGTTGAACTCCGTTGAAAGTTGTTTCAGGGGTCGGGGTGTTCCGTACAAGGCATTTGCGCCAAACCCCTGACCACATCATAAAACCGCTGACCGTGTCAGTACTCATTTTCAAATAAGTCCGTGCTCACCGGCGGCCAGACCGCAATGCCGGTTTCAGACCTCGCCGACAAGAGTTTAGGATACGCCCCTATGCTCTACAAATTCAAATCAAAAATGACGGGTGACCTGATCATGCTGCAACAAAACGGGCGCCGTGTGCTGGACATCATTGGGAAAGATACCCAACCGGGCACTGGTGACAAAGGCATTATCCTGCCGACGCAAATGGCTGCTGCCATTGTGGCCCTGGAAACGGCCATTGCAACAGAAGAAAGCGATCAAAAAGCCGCCGTCGCCAATGCACTGGCCCGAAATGAGGCGCCACCCCGTTTTGAGATAATTTCACTGCGCCAACGAGCCCTGCCTTTCATCGAGATGATGCGCCGTTGCCAGCAGGCCGATGCTGAAATTGTCTGGGGCGTCTAGGCATCAAATTCCAGTCAGTCGACTCTCGCCCCTGATGCCTTAACCACCAGCGCCCATTTTTTTATTTCAGCATCAATCAGCGTCGCAAATTCTGACGGCGTGTTACCGCCGGGAACAGCTCCTTGAGCCAGCAGTTTTTCCTTGATGGCCGGCGTGTTTAGCGCCTTGGCTGTTTCCTGCTGAAGCTTCTGGACCACATCGACTGGCGTTCCTGCCGGCGCCAATAGGCCAAACCAGCTGCTGGCCTCAAAGCCTTTCAGGTTGCCAGCTTCTTCTATCGTCGGCAATTCGGGCACGGCTGCCGAGCGCTGGGCGCTTGTAACCGCAAACGCCTTGAGTTTGCCCCCCTTGATTTGTGGCATGGCCGAGGGCAGGTTGTCGAACATCACGTCAACCGTACCTGACACCATACCCATCATGGCAGGACCGGAGCCGGTATAAGGAATGTGAGTCATAAATGTACCGGTCATGGTCTTGAACAATTCGCCAGCCAGATGAATCGAAGTCCCATTGCCACTGGAAGCCATGTTCAGCTGTCCGGGATGGGCTTTGGCGTACCGGATGAAGTCGGGCACACTGTTGATACCCAGCGCTTTGGCCTTTTCGGTGTTCATCACCATCACATTGGGCACACCGGCAACCATTGTGACGGGCGCAAAGTCTTTTTGCGGGTCGTAAGGTAGTCGGCTGTAAAGCGACTTGTTGATGCCGTGAGTGCCGACTGTGCCCATCAGCAGGGTATAGCCGTCCGCTGGCGACTTGGCCACGATATCGGCACCCAGATTGCCGCCCGCGCCCGCGCGGTTATCGACAATGAACGTCTGACCAAACGCCCTCGACAGTTCAGGCGCCACCGCTCTGGCCAAGATGTCGGTGGTACCACCGGGCGCAAATGGCACCACAATTTTGACAGATCTAGTTGGCCATTGAGCCTGCGCCAAAGCCGAATTTGCTACCAAAAACATAGCTGTCCAAGCGCTGGCGACATGGACGATACGGTCAAGCGACCTAATAATTTCAATCATTGATGTGTCCTTTGATGTTTATTGCATGGTAGTACCAATTTTGTTACCGGTAGCCTGCGGCACCCGCTACATGCGCTATGGCGCTTCCATAGATATTATTTGGTGCCCGGCTTGCCGGCAAAAACTGCGGCACGCAGGGCCTCCAGGTTAGTCACTCGCAAACCTCCGTATTCCACACGGATAAAGCCTTCGCAAGCAAGCGCGGTCAGTGCCTCATTGACGCGTTGACGCGACAAGCCCACCAAGTATGCAAGTTCTTGCTGAGTAATGCGCAAAACATCCCCCACACCGGGGTAAAGAACCGGGTTAAACAACGCCGCCAGGCTACGGGCGACCCGGATGTCTGGATTGGTCATGCGGTCGATTTCGCGAGCGGCAATGAATTGACCCAGTCGTTCATTGAGTTGATTCATCACAAAGCGGTTGAACCCGATCGAATGATCCAACAACCAGTGAAAAGTATCTACGTGCAAGCCGGCAACCCGGCTCTTGCGCAAGGCCTGAATGTTGTAACGGTAACTTTCGCGTTTCAAGGCCGTCCCCTCACCAAACCAGCCACCCGGCGGTACACCGGTAAAGGTCATGGTTTGGCCTTCGGCGTTGTCGCTGCTCATCTTCAGCAAACCGTCAACTACACCGAACCAGTAAGTAACTGGACGACCGGTGCGACAGACAAATTCACCCGGGTCAGCATCCGCGATTTTCAGATCGTCCACTGTACGCTCACGCTCAATTGGTGACAGCAAATGAATCCATGGAATGGCATCCAGTTCCCCAGTTGTCAGAGGGCGTCGGCGCTGATGAAGGGAGTTGTCATAGCTCATAGAGGCGGTCCATGAAGTTACAGATACGTGCAGGGAAAACACCTATCCAGAAAGAGTTAAATTGTCGTCCAAACGACAACTTGACGTCAAATGAATGTCTATTATTCACTCCATTCAAGCAACCGGGCGGCGTCCGTCGTCGTTGCCCCGCTAGGAAGAAAAGGTATCGGGATGCAGACCACTTTTCCGCAACTTCTTTTAAATCACGCAAGTCAGCGGCCGATTCAGCCCGCCATGCGGGAAAAGGAATATGGCATTTGGCAGGCCCTGTCGTGGGCTGATCTGGCAACCCTGGTGGAACAGTTGGCGTGCGGCCTGCATCAAGCCGGCCTGAGCCGTGGCGAACATATGGTGGTGATCGGGGCCAACCGCCCACGCCTCTACGCCACCATGCTGGCTGTTCAATCACTGGGTGCCATTCCAATTCCCCTATATCAGGACGCGGCCGCCCCGGAGTGCATATTTCCGATTAACAACGCTGACGTGCGGTTCGCCTTTGCCGAGGACCAGGAACAGGTCGACAAGTTACTGGAAATTCGTGAACAATGTCCACAACTGTCGAATATTTACTTCGACGACCCGCGAGGCTTGCGCAATTACGACGAACCGGGTATGGCCTCTGTTGACGAGTTGGTGGCTTCCGGCAAGGCATTTTGTGCGATGCGTTCCGATTTTTTCAAGACAGAGGTCGCCAAGATCAAACCTGACGACGTTGGTGCGATGTTTTTCACGTCTGGCACTACCGGCAACCCGAAGGGAGTAGTGCATACCCACAACTCGCTTCTGAACAGAGCCAAGGCGGGCGCGGATTTTGACAAGTTGACCCACACTGAAGAGGTTTTGGCCTACCTGCCTCCGGCCTGGATTGGCCAGAACATCTTCAGCTACGCACAGTGGCTGGCTTGTGGCTACGTGGTGAACTGCCCGGAGTCGGCGGCCACAGTCACGATTGATCTCAAGGAAGTGGGGCCGACCTATTATTTTGCCCCGCCCCGGGTGTTTGAAGGCCTGCTCACCAGCGTGATGATTCGCATGGAGGACGCCGGCACTGTCAAACGCCGCATGTTCAACTACTTCATGTCGATAGCACAACGTGTCGGGCCTTCCAAAATGGACGGCAGGCCCCTTTCTTTCGGAGACGGTCTGCTTTATGCACTGGGAAATTTTCTTGTCTATGGTCCACTGCGCAACACTTTGGGCATGAGCCGGGTACGTGTGGCCTACACCGCAGGCGAAGCAATCGGCCCGGACCTGTTCAGCTTTTACCGTTCCATCGGCATCAATCTGAAGCAACTCTACGGCTCTACTGAAACAGCTGTGTTTGTATGCCTTCAACCGGACAACGAGGCGCGTGCCGACACGGTTGGAGTGCCTTGTGCCGGCGTCGAAATAAAGGTCGCGGACAACGGTGAAATTCTGGTCAAGTCGCCGGGTTTACTAAAGGGCTACTTCAAAAACCCGGAGGCAACTGCCGAGGTTCTGACGGCTGACGGTTGGTATCACACCAGCGACGCAGGCTTTCTGGATGCGCACGGCCATCTGAAGATCATTGACCGAGTGAAGGATGTTGGACGCATCCACGGTGGCGCCAATGACGGCGCTATGTTCGCTCCCAAGTATGTGGAAAACAAGTTGAAGTTTTTTCCCCACATCAAGGAAGTGGTGGCTTACGGTGACGGTCGCGAAAAAGTGTGCGTCATGATCAATATCGATTTTGACGCGGTAGGGAATTGGGCAGAGCGCCGAAATCTGCCCTATGCCGGCTATACCGATCTGGCGCAAAAGCCCGAGGTCTACCAACTTATCAAGGAATGTGTCGAAAAGGTAAATGCCGATTTGAGCGTGGACACGTTGCTGGCCGGCTCGCAAGTCAGCCGCTTTTTGGTGCTGCACAAAGAACTGGATGCCGACGACGGCGAGTTGACGCGTACCAACAAGGTTCGCCGTGGCTTCATTGCTGAGAAATACGACGTACTGATTGACGCCTTGTACGGTGGCAAAACATCGCAGTTCATCGAAACCCAAGTGAAGTTTGAAGATGGCCGTTGCGGCAGCGTCAGCGCCACACTCAAAATAGACGACGCAAAGACTTTTGCGCCGGTAAAGGCAGCAGCATGAGTAAAAAAATTGGCGACGTCATTCTCGATGTCAAAAATATCTCTCTCAGCTTCGGCGGCGTCAAGGCATTGACCGACATTTCCTTCGACGTGCGCGAGCATGAAGTGCGCGCCATCATCGGCCCCAATGGCGCCGGCAAGAGTTCCATGCTCAATTGCATCAATGGGGTCTATATGCCGCAGCAGGGATCGATCAGCTTTCGTGGCAAGACCTTCAACCACATGGATAGCCACCAGGTGGCGGTAATGGGTATCGGACGGACCTTTCAGAACCTGGCGCTGTTCAAGGGCATGAGCGTGATTGACAACATCATGACTGGGCGCAACCTGAAAATCAAAAGCAATCTGCTGTGGCAGGCGCTTCGCGTTGGTCCAGCCCAGCGCGAAGAAGAACAACACCGCGAAGCGGTCGAACTGATCATCGATTTTCTCGAAATTCAGGCCTATCGGAAAACGCCGGTGGGGCAACTGCCCTATGGTCTGCAAAAACGCGTCGACTTGGGGCGGGCGCTGGCCATGGAGCCGCAAGTGTTGTTGCTCGATGAGCCGATGGCGGGCATGAACGTGGAAGAAAAACAGGACATGTGCCGCTTCGTGCTGGACGTGAACGAAGAGTTTGGCACCACGGTAGTTCTGATTGAGCACGACATGGGCGTTGTGATGGACATTTCAGACCGCGTGGTGGTGCTGGACTACGGCAAGAAGATTGGCGATGGCACGCCAGAAGAAGTACGCAACAACGAAGAAGTGATCAGCGCCTATTTGGGTACAGGACATTAATCATGCAACACATCACGGCAAAAAATAGTCCAGCCCAAATGTTGAATCGCTTAGCTCAACCAGGGATGCCGTGGAACCGGCTTCGCCAGGCTACTGGCATCGTTCCCTTGTGGGGGGAGGCTGCTGCGCGAAGCGAGCAAGCAACAGGGGGGAGTCAATAACATGGCATTTTTTCTTGAAACCCTGCTTGGCGGCCTGATGGCCGGCATGCTGTATTCGCTCGTGGCACTGGGCTTTGTTCTGATTTACAAGGCTTCCGGTGTGTTCAACTTTTCGCAGGGCGCCATGGTGCTGTTCGCTGCCCTGGCCATGGCCCGTTTTGCGGAATGGATTCCGGTCTGGACCGGTGTCGCGAATCCAATCATTGCCAATCTGGCAGCGTTCGTGATCGCGGGCGGGCTGATGTTTGCGGTGGCATGGCTAATTGAGCGCCTGGTATTGCGTTACCTGGTCAACCAGGAAGGCACCACGCTGCTGATGGCAACTTTGGGCATCGGCTACTTTCTGGATGGCATCGGGCAAACCATTTTCGGCAGTGACATCTACAAGATTGATGTCGGCATGCCCAAGGACCCGGTCGTTGCGTTCGAAAGCGTATTTGAAGGCGGCATCCTGTTCAACAAGGAAGACCTGTACGCAGCCCTGATTGCCGCAGTGCTAGTCACCTTGCTGAGCGTGTTTTTTCAAAAAACCAGCACCGGGCGCGCGCTGCGGGCGGTGGCGGATGACCATCAGGCGGCGCAAAGCATTGGAATCCCGCTGAATCGCATCTGGTTCATTGTCTGGTGTGTGGCAGGCGTCGTCGCACTGGTCGCCGGCATGATCTGGGGCAGCAAGCTGGGCGTGCAGTTTTCCTTGACCACGGTCGCGCTGCGGGCTTTACCTGTGGTGATTCTGGGCGGATTGACCTCAGTGCCGGGCGCCATTATTGGCGGGCTCATTATTGGTGTCGGAGAAAAATTGTCAGAAGTATTTTTGGGCCCCTACGTTGGTGGCGGTATTGAAATCTGGTTTGCCTATGTGCTGGCCCTGGTGTTCTTGCTGTTTCGGCCGCAGGGCTTGTTTGGCGAAAAGATCATTGACCGCGTCTGATTGAGTTAAAGAAGAAACATCATGTTCTACAGAGAAAACGGTCAGTTCAAGACCAACTATCGAGATGATCAACAAATTTTCCCGATAGCGCAGGATCGCTGGGCGATATTGCTGATCATCGCTGCCGCCTTCGTTGTTGTGCCGATGATCAGCAGCGGCTATATGTTTCGTGCCATTCTGATCCCCTTCCTGATCATGTCGGTGGCGGCACTGGGCGTGAATGTCCTGGTAGGCTATTGTGGCCAGATTTCATTGGGTTCCGGGGCGTTCATGGCGGTGGGCGCCTACGCCGCATTCAATTTCTTTGTCCGTGTGCCTGGCATTCCGGTACTCGTGGCGATGATTCTGGGTGGTCTGTGCGCCAGCGCTTTTGGCATTCTGTTTGGTCTGCCCAGCTTGCGTGTCAAGGGACTTTATCTGGCGGTGGCGACGCTGGCAGCCCAGTTTTTCAGTGACTGGATGTTTCTGCGCATCAAGTGGTTTACCAACGATGCACCGTCGGGTTCAGTCTCGGTATCGGGCTTGCAGGTGTTTGGACTCGAAATTGAAAGCCCGACTTCCAAGTATTTGTTCTGTCTGTCGATTCTGGTGCTGCTGGCGCTGCTGGCCAAGAACCTGGTGCGCGGTGCCGTGGGGCGAGAGTGGATGGCGATACGTGACATGGATGTCGCGGCCGCCGTGATTGGCATCCGTCCGATGTACGCCAAGCTGACCGCCTTCGCCGTGAGTTCCTTCATTGTGGGGGTAGCGGGCGCGTTGTGGGGTTTTGTTTACCTCGGGTCCTGGGAGCCGGCTGCCTTTTCGGTGGATCTCTCCTTCAAACTGTTGTTCATGGTCATCATCGGCGGCATGGGTTCCATCATGGGCAGCTTTTTTGGGGCCGGCTTTATCGTGGTCCTGCCGATCGCCTTGAACCGGTTTCTGCCCCTGCTTGGCGGCCTGTTTGGCATCGATATTTCAACCGCCGGCATATCTCACGCCGAGTTGATAATTTTTGGCACCCTAATCGTCTGGTTCCTGATTGTGGAGCCCCATGGATTGGCCAAGTTGTGGGCCATCGGCAAACAGAAGATGCGGCTGTGGCCCTTTCCGCACTGAGATGTTTGTTTGTTTTTCGTTCGCTAACCAACCGCGCGCAAGCGCCAATAAATGAGGAGATTTCCATGAAAATTCGCAATGTTGTTTTGGCCGGGTTGCTGGCTGCGGTCGGAGTCGGTGCCTACGCCCAGGCCAAGGAGCAGTTTTTCCCTGGGCTGCCCTACCGCACCGGCGCCTACGCCCCCAACGGCGTGCCTTGGGCCAACGGTTATGCTGACTACCTCAAGCTGGTCAATGCGCGCGGCGGCATCAACGGCGTCAAGATCATTTATGAAGAATGCGAAACCGCCTACGACACGGCACGCGGTGTTGAATGCTATGAGCGCCTGAAGGGCAAGCATGGCGGCGCTACGGTGTTTCAGCCATTGTCAACCGGCATCACTTTCGCCCTCACGGAAAAAGCGCCTGGCGACAAGATTCCACTAATTACGGCGGGCTATGGTCGCAGCGAAAGTCAAGACGGCGCCGTATTCAAGTGGAACTTCCCACTGGTCGGAACGTATTGGCTGGCGGCCGACGTTCTGGTGCAGGCGATTGCCAAAAAAGAGGGTGGCCTGGACAAGCTCAAGGGCAAGAAGATCACCCTGGTTTACCATGATTCACCCTATGGCAAGGAACCGATTCCGTTGTTGCAAGAGCGTGCGGCCATGCATGGTTTCAATCTGCAACTGCTGCCAGTGACGGCACCCGGTGTCGATCAAAAATCAACTTGGCTGCAAGTTCGCCAAGCCAAGCCTGACTATGTGTTGTTGTGGGGTTGGGGCGTCATGAACTCCACAGCCCTCAAGGAGGCGCAAGCCACAGGCTATCCGCGTGAAAAGATGTACGGCGTCTGGTGGTCCGGTGCAGAGCCCGATGTGAAGGACGTGGGCGAAGGCGCCAAAGGCTATAACGCAGCCGCCTTTCAGCATGGCGCCGAGCCGGAATCGAAAGTGGTCAAGGAAATCCTGGCCACGCTGCATGACAAGGGCCAAGGTACCGGCCCCAAGGAAGAAGTGGGCCAGGTGCTGTATATGCGCGGCGTGGTTAGCGCCATGCTGGGTGTCGAGGGTGTGCGCCGTGCCCAAGATCGCTACGGCAAGGGCAAATGGGTCAACGGTGAGCAGGCGCGCTGGGGTTACGAGAACCTCGCACTGGATCAAAAGAAGCTCGATGCACTTGGCTTTGCCGGTGTGATGCGCCCGGTCAGCACTTCGTGTGTCGACCACATGGGTTCGAACTGGGCGCGCGTCCATACATGGGATGGCAAGAAGTGGAACTTCAGCTCCGACTGGTTGCAAGCCGATGAGCAGGTACTCAAGCCGCTGGTCAAGTCTACCGCCGCCAAGTACGCAACGGACCATAAGCTGTCACCGCGCACGCCGGCGGACTGCCAGTCCTGACCTGTTCTGTCAGACCGGATTCACCATCCGGTCTGACTGGCCAACCCGCAGCATTGCGCGCAGTGCTGCCGATTGGTAAAGGTCGATATAGGTCGGTAAAGGCAAGCATCTATGAACTCCCCAAAAATCGTTCTCAACGTCAACGGCATCGAGGTTATTTACAACCACGTTATCCTGGTTCTCAAGGGCGTTTCCCTCAATGTACCGGAAGGCAAGATCGTGGCCATTCTGGGTGGCAACGGCGCCGGCAAAACCACTACCTTGCGCGCCGTGTCCAACCTGCTGCGAGGTGAACGCGGTGAAGTCACAAAAGGGTCGATTGAACTGCGCGGCGAGCGCATCGAGAATCTCTCACCGGCCGACCTGGTGCAGCGCGGCGTCGTGCAGGTAATGGAGGGGCGTCATTGTTTTGCGCACCTGACCATCGAAGAAAACCTGCTTACTGGCAGCTACACCCGCAAAGACAAAGCCGAAGTTGTGCGCAATCTGGAAAAGGTCTACACCTACTTCCCGCGACTCAAGACCCGACGCACCAGTCAGGCGGCCTACACCTCGGGCGGTGAGCAACAGATGTGTGCCATTGGTCGCGCGCTGATGGCCAACCCCAGCATGGTGCTGCTCGACGAGCCCTCCATGGGGCTGGCACCGCAGATCGTGGAGGAGGTGTTTGAGATTGTGAAAGACCTCAACCAAAAGGAAAAAGTCACCTTTTTGCTGGCCGAGCAGAACACCAATATGGCGCTGAAATACGCGGATTATGGCTACATCATGGAATCGGGCCGGGTGGTCATGGATGGCTTGGCCGGTGACCTCGCCAATAACGAAGACGTGAAAGAGTTTTATCTGGGCATGGGTGGAGGAGAGCGCAAGAGCTTCAAGGACGTCAAAAGCTACAAGCGGCGCAAGCGCTGGCTGGCCTGATCCTCCAATTTATAACGTTTTATAGCTGTATCCCTCATGGAACATGCACAAGCAGCTACTATTTTGATAGCGAAATTGACCCCGGGAGGCCCCTATGACCGCTGTGTATGACGCGCTCGAAACCCGTTCGACTTCGGAGCGCGAAGCGGCGCTGATGTCTGCCTTGCCCGCGCAGATCTTGCATGCCAAAAACACTTCTGCAGCGTTCGCCCACATTTTGCAAGGCGTTGATGCGCCGGCCGTCACGAGTCGCCACGCATTGGCCGAACTGCCGGTGACGCGCAAGCATGAGTTGCAGGAGCGCCAGCAGGCTGGCCGCAGCACCCGCAATGATGTGTTTGGTGGTTTCAGTGCATTGGGCTTTGGCGCGCATATGCCGCATATTTTCTCCAGCCCCGGACCGATTTACGAGCCGGAGGGCACCGCCCGCGATTATTGGCGCATGGCGCGCGCAATCTTCGCCGCCGGGTTTCGCCCTGGCGAGTTGATTCACAACTGCTTCAGCTACCACTTTGTCCCGGCGGGCTCCATGATGGAGTCCGGCGCGCACGCGTTGGGCTGCACGGTGTTTGCAGGCGGTACCGGCCAGACCGAGCAGCAAGTGCAGGCCATGGCCCAACTGCGGCCCGCGGGTTACATTGGCACCCCCAGTTTTCTCAAAATAATTGTCGAAAAAGCCGCGGACATGGGCGTCGCCCTGCCCAGCGTCACCAAGGCCATGTTTGGTGGCGAAGCCTTTCCACCCTCCTTGCGCGACTGGTTTTCCGAGCGCGGTATTGCAGGTTATCAGTGCTACGCAACTGCTGATCTTGGCTCGATAGCGTATGAGACTGAGGCGCGCGAAGGCCTGGTCGTGGACGAGGGGGTAATTCTAGAGATCGTGCGCCCCGGCACAGGAGACCCGGTAGGGCCGGGCGATGTTGGCGAGGTTGTGGTAACGACACTCAACCCGGACTACCCTCTGATTCGCTTTGGCACCGGAGATTTGTCAGCGGTATTGGCGGGCTCATGTCCAAGCGGGCGCACCAACACCCGCATCAGGGGATGGATGGGTCGAGCCGACCAAACCACCAAGATCCGGGGCATGTTTGTTCACCCCGGTCAAATCGCCGAAATCGTCAAGCGTTTCCCTGAACTGACTCGTGCCCGCCTCGTTGTTACCGGTGAAATGGCGAACGACACCATGACACTCAAGGTTGAGACAGCATGCTCTGGCCCAGATGCACTGGCCGGCAGGATTGGTGATGCAATTCGCGATGTCACCAAGCTCAGGGGAAATGTTGAGTTTCTGTTGCCGGGCTGTCTACCCAATGACGGAAAAGTGATTGAAGACGCGCGCAGCTACAAATGAAGAATCGCTAAGGGATTTCCGCATTGCGCGCTGGTCGTCGCTCCGGTAATCTGACGATCCAGCATCATCGGAGTTGTAATATGAAGCGTTTACTGATTGTTGCCATAGCCGCCACGGCATTGTTTGCCAATGCCCAGAGTTACCCGGGATCTAAACCGATTTCATTTGTGGTTCCGTTCGCCGCAGGTGGCCCGACAGACAGAGTAGCGCGTGATTTGGCTGAGGCTATGCGCAAAACCCTTCCGGGTGGCAATTTTGTTGTAGAAAACGTCAATGGTGCCGGGGGCACCATTGGCGCCACGAAAGTCGCCAAGGCCAATCCTGACGGCCATACACTTTTGCTCTGGCATATTGGCATGGCGGCTACCGTCGGCCTGTACAGAAAACTCCAGTACAAGCCACTGGAGGACTTCGAATTCCTCGGTATGGTGAACGACGTCCCCATGACTTTGATTGGCAAACCTCAACTGCCCGCCAATACCTACCGAGATTTTGAAAATTACATTAAGACCAATGGAGGCAATCTCAATATTGCCCATGCGGGTCTGGGCTCCGCATCGCACCTGTGCGGCCTGATGTGGCAATCGGCGGTCAATGCCAAAGAGGCTATGACAACAATTCCATTTGGCGGGACTGCGCCAGCCATGACAGCCCTGATTGGTGGCCAGGTTGATGTGATGTGTGACCAGACAACCAACACGACAGCCCAGATCGAATCGGGTCGGGTTAAGGCTTTTGCCGTTACGACCACGACGCGCCTCTCATCGCACAAATTGCTCAAAGACTACCCTTCGTTGCAGGAGATGGGGTTAAGAGGTTTCAACCTGACCATTTGGCACGGACTTTACGCGCCCAAGGGCACGCCCGCACCGATCCTCAAGCAAATCAACGATGCTCTGAAGCTGGCTCTAAAAGATCCGGAATTCATTAAGAAGCAGGAGGGACTTGGGGCGGTGGTGGTAACTGACCAACGTACAGAGCCCACCGCTCACAAGGCTTTCGTCGCCGCCGAAATTGCCAAACTCAAGCCAGTCATCGAGGCAGCCGGAAAGTTCGCCGATTGATTTTCTTTCGCTAAAAGCAGGTGTTTTTGTCGTTGCTCTTGACCTATCTCCGTATCAGCGACTTCGATCTCGGGTTACCTCGATACTCACCCTGCTTTTCTGTGCGACACCAGACAAAAAAGTGTCTCCCAAAGAAAGCGCAAAAAAATGGCAAGGCCGTTTCAACGAGCCTCCACAGTCGGCAATGTAGCGCTTGGCACATAAGTTAAATCACTGTACCTTCGTAGGTACTTGTCACTGGAGTGTGTATGCTAAAACGATTGTTTCTTGGCTTTTCTGTCGCTGTGTCCTTTACCTTCGCGGTCACAACTGTTGGCTGTGCCTTTGCTCCTAACCTGGGATCAAATGTCCCTCCCGTTATTTTTGTGCATGGTAACGGTGACTCGGCCGCCTTGTGGCAAACCACGTTGTGGCGCTTTGAATCGAACGGCTGGCCACGGAACCGCCTTTTTGCATTGCAGCAGCCCTACCCATTGGCGCGGGATGACGATGGCAAAGAACAGGCCGGCCGCAATTCGTCCGCGGAACACATGAATTTTTTAAAATCGCAAGTTGAATCCGTGCTGACCCGAACAGGGGCCAAACAAGTGATATTGGTTGGCAATTCGCGCGGAGGATTTGCGATTCGCAACTACATCCAGAATGGCGGCGGTGACAAAACAGTCAGCCACGCAATTTTGGGCGGCACGCCCAACCACGGGGTCTGGGCGATTCCCGGCTTTCGCGAGGGCAGCGAATTTTCCGGGACAGGTCCATTTTTGAAGGCTCTGAATGCGCCCAAAAACTCCGCAGGGGACGAAGTAGATGGACCCGTCAAATGGCTCACCATCCGGTCCGATAACAATGACAAGTATTCGCAACCTGATGGTGAGTGGATTGGCGCCAGAGGCAAACCTACCAACGTAGGCTACGAAAACCCGGCACTCAAGGGTGCGGAAAACATCGTTATCGAGCGAGCCGATCACCGTGAAACGTCGTTTTCAACGTCTGCATTTGAGGCAACCTACCGCTTCATCACCGGCAAGACCCCCGCTACCCTGAAGATCGTGCCGGAACTCAACATCGTGCTTGACGGTGCGGTAACAGGAATGGGCGTACGTTCAGGCGACAATACTACTGGCAATTTTAGCAACAACCTGCCGGTTCGGGAAGCTCAGGTTGAGGTTTACGCAGTGGATTTTCAAACCGGCTTGCGCGTGGGCGCTGCGGTACATACGAAGGTGGTTGGTGCCGATGGTCGATGGGGTCCATTCAAGGCTGTGTCAGGCGTTCCCTACGAGTTTGTAATAGCTGCACCAGGGTATGCTAAAACGCACATTTACCGTAGCGCTTTCCCGCGCAGTAGCGAATTGGTGCATTTGAAAGCCGAACGAATTGCTGATGCCGATTTGGCCGCATTCTCCATCGTTCAATTAATCCGGCCAAGAGGCTACCTTGATCCCGTCAATCACTACATAGAGTTTGACGGCCAGTCGCCACCGCCTGGCGTTAAGGTTGCGCCGGTCGCAGGCATTGCGTCAAGCAAAATCATGTTGAGCAAGCTGCAAAACCGGGCAATTTCAGCTGAATTTCATACCGACTTCGTCGAGCGAATCGTTGGACGAACCTGGCCTGCCAAGGAGAATCATGTCGTGTGGCTCGAAATTACGCAATAACATCTCGGTCCCAATCGAGATGCGAAGAACCTATTCGTCTTATTGGGACAGAATCCAGCCAATAACATTCTTGATTTCGTTCATGTCCTTGGTCCCAATGACTTTGTGCTCTTCCTCCGAGCCGTCCAGCGCTTTGACTTTAGGTGCTTTGGTCAGACTGTCGATCAATTTCGCTTCCGCGTCGGTCTTTCCCTTCCATTTTAAAGAAATCTTCTGGAACGATGACGCCGTCTTGTCCTTGTCTAGAGCATGACATTTAAGACACCCACTCGTCTTGGCCAACGCCGCTGCCGCTTCAGCATTGACTGCAGCATACGTAGCTCCTGAAAACGTGGTGACCACCAACGCAAGAACCGAGACAGCGATGTGTTTTTGAGAGACTGAAAGTTTCATTTTTGGATTTCCTAAATTACTCCGCGCGGTTTGGTTCGCGGATGGTTATCGACATTAACGGCTAAAACAGTCTGTCAGCACGGCCGGGCAAGTCAAAAACCCGACCAAATGAACAGACCCGTTTGCATGATGCGCGTAGTTAGTACTATTTTCATGAAAAATTGCGACGTTTCTGATACATGTCAAATAAACAGCTATATTTCCGCAAAGACAGCACTTGATGCTTTAAAACCATCTGAATTGCAAAAAAAATACACTTTTGAATTCAAATGAACAAAAAAACTATCTTTTCAATATGATTGTAACTAATTGATTTATAACGATATTATCGATATATTTTGAATTTTAGTACAATTAAATTGTACTTGCTCACTTCTTGTGTTCGCCCTCAATCGTGATTTCGCACTTCTGTAGTTGCTTAACCTGTTGATTACAAACAGAAAATGTAGCTTGTCTCACACATTGGCACGCGGTTTGCGTTTTACAAGCAAGTAACTGCGAAAGTAGAGGATTAGGCAAATGAAGCAGCAGATCAAAATTCTGGTTGTGGACGATGAGGAAATTGTCCGTCTTAGTTATTTTCGAGCTCTATCCCAGGAAAGTTGCCAGGTTGACGTGGTAAAGAGTGGCGGTGATGCCTTGCAAATGATGGGGAGGCGCGCGTTTGATGTTGTTTTGCTCGATCAGCGGATGCCCGGCATGGATGGCATGACAGTGCTCAGGACGATAAAGGAAAAATGGCCCGAAAGTGAAGTCATTATGATCACCGGATACCCTGAGGTGGACTCAGCTAAGGAAGCGGTCACTCTTGGCGCGTACGATTACCTCACCAAGCCCATCGGACCTGACGATGTCATCAACGCGGCCAATGGCGCCCTAATGCACAAGCGATGGGCTTTACACCAAGACAAACCGGCTCAGCGAATGTCTCTGCGGTAACCATTGGTCTGCATTTTCATCGGCGAAGGACGGTATGGAAGACCTGCTTGACGCGAACTTCAGCAAAGTGAATTCAATTCAAAAAGTGAAACGCATCCTCCGTCGCGTTTCACCAATACATTTTCAGTTTAGGAATCCGCTATGAAAAATATTTTCAGGATAGAAAAATCGAGTCGATGGTCCGGAAGGCATGACGTTCTTTTGATAGCCGCCCTCGTCTTGGGACTTGCCTTCACTGGCATCAATGCCATCGCAGCAAGTGGCCCCTTATCCAAGGAGACCATGGCCTGCCTTGGCTGCCACGACAAGGAGGGGCTGAACAAGACACTGAAGAACGACGAAACCCTGTCGCTCTATGTCTCGACCAAGAGCTTCGCAGAGTCCATGCACCAAGGGACAGAATGTGAGGATTGCCACTCGAATATTGACGCAAAAACACACGGCAAGATCAAATCCCCGATCAACAGCGCCCGCGAATATTCGCTGAGTATGCGAGAGTCTTGCCGAGAATGTCACAAGAAAAAATTCTCCGAGTACGAGGACAGCGTCCATGCAGCACTGATCAAGGATGGGAACAAGAAAGCGCCAATTTGCTCTGATTGCCACAACCCACACACTGTTCGTTCGACCAAGATAGTCGAACCAATTGCCGCCATACCTTGCGCCAAGTGCCATGAAGAGATATTCAAGGCTTACTCCAAGGATGTGCATGGACTAGAACGGATCGCAAAAGGCATCGGCGCGCCATTGTGCGCGGGTTGCCATCAGGCACATGCTGTGAAGGCAGCATCAATGGGTGAAGGAGTCAAAGATGCCTGTCTTTCATGCCACAAAGAGGCCGTCAAACAACACATGGATTGGTTACCTAATACCGTGCGGCATTTTGAAGCCATTTCGTGCCCAGCCTGTCATGCGCCAACCGCGCAGCGTCGGGTAAACCTCAGGCTTTATGATGGCATCGACAAGCATCAGGTTTCGGAAAAGTCGGGAGTGCCGCAATTCGAACGGTTGACCGATGCTGCCGACTCAAAAAACATGGGTCTGGATGAGCGTGCATTGTGGAGTCTTCTGAAAGAATTCAACCGCGATGGAGCCCAAGGAAAAACAACTTTGCGCGGTCGACTCGAGGTCCAGTCAGGTGTAGAAGCCCATCAGCTAAGTGAGAAATCCAAGGCGATCAAGGAGTGCAACAACTGCCATCAAGCGGGTGCTGCCCCTTTCCAAAGTGTGACGCTGACAATCGCTGGACCGGATGGAAGACCGTTGCGGCACGGCATACAAAAGGAAGTACTAAGTTCCCTGACCTCCATGGAGTCAGTGCGCGGCTTTTACGCGATCGGCAGCACTCGAATCAAACTGCTCGACACTTTGCTGGTCTTGGTGATGCTGGGCGCAATCAGTGTTCCGCTTGGACATATGACTATCAAACGCCTGTTCAAAAGTCTACGCAAAAAGCTGGAGGTTGAACGGATTGCCGCACAAACCCAGGCGTTGGGAACGCCTTACCTGGCCGAACACCGCACTAACGAGAACGCCTCCAACCAATAGGAAAGAGCTATGAACAAACTATATATTCATCCCCTTCCAGTCAGGATCTGGCACTGGACAAACGCCCTCGGTTTTGTATTGCTGATTGCCACCGGGCTGCAAATCAGATATCTCGACCTGTTCCAGTTATTGTCATTCAGAACAGCGGTGGTCGCCCATAACTGGATCGGCTTCGTACTTACTGCCAACTTTTGCGTTTGGCTTGGCTTTTATCTGTTCACTGACAAGATCAAGGTCTACCATCCCGAACTCAGCCCAATGAAATATTTTCGCGCAAGCTTTCGCCAAATGCAATTCTACGGCTACGGTATCTTCAGGGGGGACCCCAATCCGCATCATCCAAACGCTTATCGAAAATTCAATGCCTTGCAAAGCATGATGTACCAAATCATCATGATGCTGCTGGTACCGTTGCAATTTTTCACGGGCTTTTTATTATGGGACGTCGCACGTTTTTCATCCATGGTCGAAATGTTTGGCGGAGTGCGGGTGGTAGACACAGTGCATGTCCTGCTTTTCATCTTATTCAGCGGATTCATCGTCGTCCATATCTACCTCGCCAGTCTCGGACACACACCGTCCGCACATTTCAAGGCGATGATCACCGGTTTTGAAGATATTGAGGAAGAGTCCAAGTCAAATAATGCCTCTCGGTGAGAGCGTGCGACGAATAACATCGCCGCTTTAAAGCTTCTTTTCACAGGGGCTCTGAACCGTTGGGATCGAATTCTGTATCACGGACCCGAATGTTGTACTTCTTCATGAGGGCCTGAAAATTCGACCGCTGCATCCCCGTTTCTTCAGCGCTGCGCGTCACGTTTGAGGCATTTCTCTTCAAGGTCTCCTGAATAAACAGCTTCTCTACCTCCTCTACTGATTTTTCACGGACAATTTTCTTGATCCTTTTCAGGTCGTCGCTGGTTCTTGGCACTTCAGGGTCCAGTCGTGACGAGGTATCGATAATGCTCGCCAGGTGAGCTTGGCGAATGATGTTGTCAGAAGCAAGAATAACTGCCCTTTGCATTGTATTTTCCAGTTCGCGCACATTGCCAGGCCAACCGTAGTTCATCAAAAGGCTCATCGCCCCATCTGAAATTTCAGACACCGATTTTCCCACTTCATTGCAAAAAATCTTCAGAAAATGGAAGGCCAACGCCGGAATGTCATCACGCCGCTCACGCAGCGCTGGTGAATTTATCGGAAAGACATTGATGCGATAGTAGAGATCTTCGCGAAACTTTCCTTCCAGCACCATCGCCTTAAGATCTTTGTTGGTCGCGGTAATGAGCCTGACATTGGTTTTTTGGGTGTTGGTGTTGCCGACGGCCCTGAACTCGCGCTCCTGAATTACTCTGAGTAGTTTGGCCTGAGTGGACAACGGAATATTTCCAAATTCATCAAGAAACAGCGTGCCATTGTCAGCCACATCGAACATGCCACGCTTGTTGGCTACGGCGCCTGTAAATGATCCCTTTAAGTGCCCAAACAGCTCACTTTCGAGCAAATGCTCACTAAGAGTGTTGCAATCGACAGTAACAAATGGTTGATCCTTTCGTAGACTGTTGTAGTGAATGGCACGGGCGATCATTTCTTTACCAGTTCCGCTCTCACCTGTAATAAGAACCGTGCTATTGGTAGGCGCACATTTGGCGATCAGACTATAGACCGCCTGCATTTGCGGACTCGAGCCGATGATGTTCTCAAACCGGTACTTCGAGCTCACCTCGCTTTTGAGGTTGCGGTTTTCCTGAAGCAATTTTCGCCTTTCCAGAGCGCGGTCCACCACATGCTTTAGCTCATCGGGATCAAACGGTTTGGACAAATAATCAAATGCACCCAGTTTCATGGCTTTAACTGCAGTCTGAATCTCTGATAGCCCCGTCATCATGATCACCTCAATGTCCGGATGTCTCTCTTTCACTTGCTGCAAAACCTGGAGTCCATCCATCTTTGGCATCATGACATCAAGAATAATGATGTCAAAAGAATTTTCATCCACTTGTTTTAAGGCATCCATCCCATTCTGTACCGAATCCAGGACATAACAATCGTCGCTCAGAATGCGTCGACAACTCCGGACAACAATTTCCTCGTCATCAACAATCAGTATTCTTGTGGTCATCCGTTGCTTTCAGGTGCGTTGCGATCAACATCATCAACAGGGGAAGCTATGGGTAGCTGGATTCGAAAGATACTTCCTGAGCCAACGACACTTTCAACATTGAACTTCCCGCCGTGAGCTTTGACAATCCCATAACTAACTGACAGGCCCAGGCCGGTACCCTTACCAACTTCCTTCGAAGTAAAAAACGGGTCAAAAATTCGCTGCAGATTTTCCTCTGGTATGCCACACCCCGTGTCAGTAACAACAATTTCAACCATCGGCATGATTGCGGCATCGGTTACTGTTACGCCAGAGGGAACGCAAACGCGACTTTGCACAACAATGTTTCCCCTGCCATCGATAGCTTGCTGTGCATTGACCATCAAATTCACGATGACCTGTTTGATTAGGTCAGCGTCACCCCAAACCTGCGGTAACTCTGGATTAAGCTCCGCTGTGATCTCTATTTGCTGCAGGGACGCCTGTCGCTCTACAAATCGCACCGTATCATGAATCACTTGGTTGAGATCAAAAAAACCCTTCACTGGCACTTTTTCCCGTGCAAAATCAAGAAGACGTCTTATGATGCTGGCACATCGCTTGGTCTCACGGATCACCAAGTCCAGATCCTCTGCATCTTCGCTGCTATCCAACACCTTCTTGCGCATCAGGGAAGTGAAGGTGAGAATACCGGTCAGCGGATTGTTCAATTCGTGGGCAATCCCTGAAGCAAGAACACCGATCGATGCCAATTTTTCTCCCTGTGCAACTTCAGCCCTTGCGGCGAGTAGTTCACGGGTCCTTTCTGCGACCTTGACTTCCAGAGTTTGCACCAACTCTTGCATCTCCAACCTTGATTCATTGAGTGACATGGTCATGCGGTTGAAAGACCCCGCAACGTGACCAAATTCGTCCTCGTTGCGAACTGGAATAGCCTGATCAAGGCTACCGGAAGCCAATCTTTTCGCGCCGGACTCCAAATCTTTGAGAGGTAGATAAATTAAACGTTGCAACAACACGCCAACGCTAATGGAAAGCAAAAGAATGAACCCGATCGAGATGCTAATGATGTGAACGGCGTGCACCCTCATGGACTGATCGATCCCGTCAAGGGAATAAGCAATATCGACGATGCCAAGAACAGACTGACTTGCGGGATGTTCGTGGCAGGAGGAAGAAGAGCAACTTGGTTCATTACGAATCGCATGCATGGTGCTAAGCACTCTATGACCCGCAGCTGTTTCAATGCTTTTCCACCGCTTGTCGTCCGGGACTTGCTGCAGCGGTTTGCTCGTCTGGTGACATTGGACACAAGGCTCGTCCTTTTGTTCAACCGAAAAACCAATTTCTGATTTACGGTTGGAATGAATAATTGTTCCATCCTTGCTGATCACTCTAATGCGTTCTATGCCATTTTGTTTTCCAATGTCCTCAATAATCTTCTCGGCGATGTCACGCTTATTCACAAGCATCGCATATCGGGTACTCGCAACGACCACATCCGAAATCTGCGTTACATGTCTGGAGACTACATCTTGTAGGTCTTGCTGCCTGTGCTTGAGAATAAACAGAGTGAAAATAACCATTGCCGCAGAAAGAGCGCTGAATAGATAAAGACTGACTTTGATCTTGAGATTCATTGGGCGCATTTGTCAACTCGGCATGCGAGTACGTTAATAGTTATGTCACCAGCGTACAGCGGATTGGACCGTGAATTTTCATTATGAACGGTGCAACGGGCGCGGCGAATTTCATTTTTTGGAACTTCGCTTAGTTTTGAACAGACGGACTCTGAGGGAGCAGGTCACACACAACCTTTCATGCTGCCAGAAAAAAGCCCACTATCGGTTGAAAAGCGGGCTTTCTACACTCTACGTGGCTTGTAACTGGTGGTGCAAGATGGTTCGTATCCAAACCAATCTCTCACACAGGCTCGTATTGTAGCGCAAATGAACGCCATTCTGCGGCCTCAGACCGCTAGGCAAACAGGATGTCCTCCGTCTCGGCCAGCGGCGCATCCTGTCGAAAACGCAGAGACCGCCCTTGTTCCTCAAAAACCGTCGTAACGTGCTCTTGCGGTAGCGAGTCCACGATTGACTGCGCCGTCGACCTATCCCCCAGAAACCCAGCAATTCGGTGCTGCTTGTTCCACTCCAATGCCCACGACCAGCATTCAGCCTGCGGGTGTCGGCGAATCGAGCATCGGAAGAAGTCTTCGGCCGTCGCAGCTTGCATTCTCATGTCCCAAGTAGAGACCGTCTGCATGAAGCCTTTCCAGGATGCGTTCCCCCAGTCAGATCGGCGCGAGTGCAAAAACGGAAGAAATTCCCCAGGCCACCACCATCCTCGTTCCGTGTCCTTGTTGTACGTGATGAGGAAAAAGAATGCCATCAAGTGGTACCGGGCGAGTTCGAAAATCCGGTGATCATCGATCTGCGGAGAGCCGGTAAATGAAAAGTTGGCAACCAGCCCCGCCATCATTTGCCCCGACACGGTCAACTGTGCCTGACTATCCTTCACCGGTTTCTTGGTTTTGCGACTCATGCTCCCCTCGGCTTTCCGCTTTGCTGAAGTGACCAGCGCATCGTCAGTAACCGGATATTTGCCAAATACGTCCGGCTGCATGGAAATTGCTGCAATGTCGTCTTCCAGTTCGGACTTGCGGGTGTTGCACGGCGAACATGTGCGCAAAATGAGGTTCCACCGCTTGTCTAATTTTCCAGTGGGTACGAACTTGCGACCAACCACATGCTCCTTGGTTGCATTGCTGGCCGTGAGCTGCACACCGCAATACGCGCAAACCGTGTTCCTCAACAGCATGGGCTTGCTAGGGTCATGCAAAATGACATCGCTGTCCGCATCTACTTTACCCACAGCTAGGGACTCCGTTTTCAGCGATCTCATTTTTCGAGACCCGCGTGTCAGTCTGTAATCATCGGTTGTGGCGGATCGTCCTGGACGCTCATATGTTCCAGGCGCCACTGCTTGAGCATCTCTCGCTCAGCAACGGTGATCGCGCTATCCGAAATCGGGTCGCAGTACTTGAGGCAAATGTTTTGCCATCCTGCGTCATGCGTGTGAAACGCCAAATCGAAAAGCTCTTCCAACTCCTCAGCAGCCTTTGTGGCGGCCGCAGCAGCGGTCGGCTCATCTCGCAGACTATCGTAGAGGACCATAATCCCCAACTGATAGAGATCTTCTGGCGATTCTCGTTCAACGTCCTTGCCATCATCTAGATCGAAAAGCAGGCCGCGAATGTGATCCCCGCCAACCGCCAAGATGTTCTCTAGCTTTTTGAGCAAGATACGTTTGCCCGAGATGTTGGCAGCACGCAGACGATCTTCAAACGCCTCCGGGAATGCCGCACGGTGATAACGAGCTGCCAACCAACGCTGAAGAATCACAGCACCACGCCCGTCCAGCCACATATCCCGGCGAGGGTCCGTCTCAAACAGCACAGGTTTACTGATTGGTCGCTTGCCAGTCGCCATCAACTCCAGCGCCACCACCCCTTCTGCTGTTTGGTACTCAATATGAAGGCGTCGAGCGGTCTTGCCGTAGGAATCTCCACCCAGCTTATCAATGCGCCTGCCCACGATGATTTCGGATTCAGGCTCCTTTTCGGCGACTGCAGTCAGATCACAGTCGTGTGAAATGACGACCACAACGGTAGCACCCGGATTTTCTGGATACTGAAGGTTGAGCGCTTTAGCTGCTTCGTCGGTTAGTGCATCACCTTGCCGCCACGAAAACTTCCGATCGGTATCTGCCATTCGCAGATCCCTCACGCATCTTCATGTAGATGCGGTGTGCCGAAATCACTGGCAGCCATTGCTGGTTTTGGTCGTCCTGCCAAGCGTGAGGCAAGGCGCTGACGCTGTTGTGACTCGCGTGACAGCGTACCGACGAGCGCACGCGCCAATTCAATGACATTGCCCCCCTCTCCAACGGACTCCAGGAGGGATTGACCACCGCTGATCTTCCGACGCAAAGCCCCTGGCGTCACATCAACCCCAGACTCCAGGAAAATGTCTGCAGCCTGTGCAAATTCGGAAAGCCGTTGGGCATTGCGACGGGAGAGCGCACCGCCCTTAAGCCACTCATGAACAGCTTGCCGGGATACGCCAAAAATTCTGGACAACTCAGTGACCGATATTTTCAACACCTGGCGAATGTGGGTGATGTCTCCGGCAGCGGAAGTTGCGGCATCAGCCGCCACAACTTGGGCACCTTCAAATTCGATTTGGTTGATGCTCCAGTTCGCGGTTGCAGAACTGGCGTGAAGATACATTGGCGTCAGCAAGCCCAATGTCCCCGCGACGCAATAGCTGAGAATTCGCCCTTGGAAAGCATTCCCGCTATGAACCACCTCATCAGCGTGATCGTCGATTTTGGCGAACGTGGTTGCCCTAACCGCCAGTTGTGAGGGGCCGTCTACCTGATAGGCTGCATACATCTTGTATTACCTCCCCTTTATGTTTTCCATGCGGCAATAGCAGTCGGCGTCACGATTGCATCGAACGCCATGCCAATGCGGCTGCGTAACATTTTCAGCTGCAATTTAATGGCATCCAATTCAAATAGGTGACGCCCCTCGATTGAGGCGTCAGTATCGACGATGGCATGCACACCATTGATCGATTTGAACCGTTCGGCAATGTTAACGCCTATGGGTTGAAGGTCCATGGGAAAGCCCAGTGGCCCAGCCTGAATGATCGTTCGTGCCAGCACTACGCATTCGGCAGTACGGATATGCGTTTCGGTAAACGAATGTGACACTTGCACATCGTCAGGCAACTTGCTGCTTAGCCCCAAAACTCCTGGCACCAAATAGTCGGCAAGACCTGCCTCCCCATTGGGGGGAACGATAGCGTCAAGATACCGCAGTCCTATCCTTTCAGAGTGCGCGAGTGTCACACACTCATGGACGATGCCCAATCCCTTGATGAACTCATCCGCAAATGTCTCAAACGTGTCGTATTCCGTCGTCTGAAAAGACAGCGCATTTTGTTCGACGATAAACCCCTTGGTATTGTCGGTGCTGAAAAACATCAGCCGCTCGACCTGTTCCACGACAGGAGGGTTTTGAGGTTGCGATGTATCCCCGATCTGTGGCATCAAATTGAAGGCCATCGACACCCCCTTTTTGAAGTCGGGGTAGCCCACCTTTCGCATTCGATCCTGGATATCAGCAGCGTAGGACCCTAACCGGAGCACCGGATTGTGTCTGGCCTGGGCAATGGCGAAGTACACCGGTGCGTTCTTCATTTTTTCACCCATAGCATCTCTCCACTTGACATACGACTTGACAGTTTACACTTTATTTGACAGGTCGTTGAGTGAATTTGGCCCTACCAGGAGGAGTGCCAAGTCTGCTGCTTATGTAAAGTGTGGCCCTATTTGACCCTCAGGTGGCGACAAGAGTAGCGCTGGACACCCCAAGATACGGCAAAAGTTTCGGAAACCTCGTACCAACGTCCTCCGGGATGCCCACCTCCATGGTTCTCGCCCATGCACGAACACTCACAGTGGAATCCCTCGGCACTCCAACATGCAGGCGCGCATTTTTGCTGTTCACGGAGCAGCTGTATCGCGTATGCCTCGCGGTAGCGTCTCAGCGAGAGTCTGATGACGCTGTCGAACCAGGATGTCGGTATCTCCCATGCCTTAAATTGGGGATTCCAGTCTGGCTTGTTCCGACGATCATCTCGAAGCCATTCAAAATTCCCGTTGTCAAATGGCAGGCGCACCAACACAGGAAGCGGCCTGCTGCGTTTAAATATGACGGGGATCTTCGCTTGACGCCAGAGCGCCTTCAGTTGCGCATCCGTCAGGTCCTGCGACATGGGCAACCTAGTACGCTACGACCTGTGGCCCGGCTCTGTGCGACCCACTCTGTCGGCACTCATGGCTTCTTCAACAACTGATCCAAGGTATCGACACCTTCTCGCTTCATAACTGTGCCCAAATGCGCATCCGACCTATAGCCTTTGGCGAAATCGTCGCCATAGGTCTTACGTAAGGTCTCCACTTTAGTGTCACTACGCTTTTGCCGGATCTCTCCGTTTTGATCTCGCATGCGTCCGTCTAGACCTTTGGGGAAATGCTTTGTTGCCATTCAGACCTCCTAAAAATTTGACATCAATACGCGAGTGCATGAATCCGCTTAAACCAGTTGTAGATTAGGCTTTCCACGCTCAGGTCGTGCCTCCTGAGAGACACCCGTTTTCACAGAATTTAGAACCAGGCCGAAAACCATTTCATCCAGGTCGGCATCCGCGACATGCAGCTCAGCCGCGATGTCGGACTTGGCTACCCCCTCACTGCGCAAAGCAGCGAACACCTTTGCTAGGATCTGTGATGTTTCACGCGGAAGGCTTTCGGGTTCCTTTTTCCTGTAGCCCCGTTGGCTGATTTGCATGAAAAGTTCGCGGTACTGCCATTCCGTCAGCAACTCCAGCCTGTGCATGCGATACGTCAGTGCCGAAATGGAAACACCCCAAATCTTTTTCAACTGCAGGAGTGCGTCAATCGAGATGAATTTCGGCGCATACCCGAGCACACTGCTGCGCGGCATCAAGAATGCTGACGCGAAATCGTTCGCGGCCCTTTCAATCTCTTGTCCACCGTTGGGCGACCCATGCCGGTGCAAAACGAGATGTCCGAGTTCATGCGCTGCATCAAATCGGCTGCGCTCGCTGTTTTTCAACGTGTTCAGGAACACGAATGGTTTCTGCTCCCGCCACATGGAGAACGCATCCACCTCTGCAGCATCGATTGCGAGGGAGAAAACGCGCACACCGTTCGCTTCAAGCAAGTGAATCAGGTTCTTGATGGGCAACTCGCCTATTCCCCAATGCCTGCGCAAGCTGGCCGCCGCTGCCTCGGGCTCGGAATCACGAAGATCCGGCAGCGTAGGCGTCGGCAACTCAAACCGCTTTTCTATGGCGCGGTTGAGCGTCACGGTAAGTGCCCCCGAGAAAAGGGCCATATCACGTTGTGCGGCAGACATCTTGGACAGCGAACGGAAGCTCGCCGCACCGGTATCGATGGTTTGGATTTCCTCTTCCTCATGGAAGAAACTCAATGGAAATCGCAATTCCGTGGCTATGCGCTGAATGGTTTCCTCGGAAGGATTGAATTCCTTCTTCTCGAAACCAGAGACTGAGCGCATTTCAACGCCGATGGCATCTGCCAGGCGTGTCATTGTGTACCCCCGCCGCTTTCTGGCGAAAGTCAATCTGGTTGGATTAAACATGGCCCCAGGCCGTCAAGCGCGGCGAATCAAAGGAATGTCGATATCGGGCAAATTCGGCACGATAGAAACCGGGATCACCGTTGTCGGATCAAACGGCAGTGCACTCAAAATAATACGCTCGCTCCAGCCGTCAACTTTGCCCGAATAGCTGGACGGAAGAGACAGCTCAAATCGGACCTCTTTCTTGCTTTGATCGTAATGCTGTAGCAGTATCCAAGTGACGCGATCATTGTGAGGGGTTTCAGGTATCTCGAACTCGGGGAAAGCCTCGAACAGCGAGCTCTGATATTGATTAACTTCAATGGCGCTTTGGGTTCGTGGACCTTTGGGTGACTTGGTCATCGGGTTGGCCATCGCAATACCCGTACTTTCATCCCCCGTCGCCACGGCTATTGCCAGATTCCCGACAGGATTGACAACCAATGGGTAGTTGCCCTCATCCGATCGCGTCCATTGCTTCGGAATCAATTTTTCACGCAACACACGCACAGTGCGCGCCCAGGTAGTGAAGCCTGCAAAAAGTGGCGGATCATTGGGTGTGCATTCGCTGCGAGCGAACATTCCTTGCATGACGGCTTCCTGCAAGTCCATCTGATCAAGCCCAAGCTCGGCTAAGCGAGTTGTGACATCTGCGATTTCGTGACGTGTGACCTGTTTCATGACAACCTTTCGGGATTACTTCCGGTTATTCTACCTCGATTGAGGTTGAAAAACCAGAAGTAGATCAAAGTTGCACGATGCGACAAGGTCGATTGCAATTCATGGCAAAGCACGAGTTTGCCATTTTCTGAGTTTGTGGTGCGTAGTGCACACTTACTTCACCACATCCCAGATAGGATCGTTTGCTGCCTTGGTGTGCAGCAACTGATTGATGCGACTGAGCAGCACGGCGGGGACGTCGGTCCGACGGTTGTTCGCGCGTACGGTGTCAAGGAATGCCGAATGGACGTAACGCATTTCGCCGGTACGGCGCACCGCGATCATCTCCCCGCCAAGCAACATCCAGATCTTTTTCGCCCTGCGGCCATTTGAAGTGTGCACTGCGTGGTTCATGACTTTGCTCCTTGCGTGGCGGTTGAATTTTGAAATGCGTCGGTCTCGAAAATCGAAAGCTCGTCCAACATTGCCTGGGTATCACGCTGCATCTGCTCATAGGCCTTAGTGCCTGGCACCATCGATTCATCCATGTAGCAAGTAAATCCAGCGAGTTTTGGCGGCAGGTCCAGGAGGTACAGACCAGTCTTGTGTCGCTCCTCACATGCCACCCGAAGATAAAACAGTGGATCGGCATGGACCGCCTCCAGTGCCTTCATGGGGCTCGTGGGCATTGGCTCGACGCAGGAGTCGAACTCGGATCCGGTGATGAATTCCGGCAACTCGAGGTACTTCAACAACGCCCCGCTCGAACGCAACAACATGATCAGGCGATTCATGAAGGCGTCACGCACCAAGTTGGATGCATCCACGACAGAGTTCAATGCATCGGCCGTGGCCTTGTCGACGACAACATTGACCGCCGTTGTGCCCATGCGTTTCAGCTCACCAGCGATGTAACGCTTGGAGCTAAGCGTTAGCCGCTTGCCTTCCATGTCGTTGGCGAGGTATCGGACTTCCTCCTGGATCATGGCGTTCAGAAAGGCATCCCGTTTGATGAATAGCTTGTCAAGCTGGCGGTCAAAGTCTCTCAACAGGGGCTCGTAGATTTTTACTGTGATCTTGGTCTGGCTCATCTTCATTCCTTTCAGTGGTTCGTTTTCAGTGCTGATGGAATGAATCTTAGACATCATTAAATTTAGAGTAAAGAAATTAGAGTAAAGAATTTGTGAAGAATTATGATCAGTAGATGGTCTCCCAAAAGGCTCAGTCCAGAGTGCAAGAAGGCGCGCGGCCGTCGCCAAGGCTCACAACTCACAGAAAACTAAGCGTAGGCTTAGTTTTTTGGTTAGCATAGCGCTTATATGCAAAACATGGAGATCACTACGCTGCGCCGCGCACTTGGGCTATCCCAGGTTGAGTTCGGGCAACTGTTCGATGCCCACTCTATGACAGTGAGCAAGTGGGAGCGAGGCGTACTCCGTCCGACTGCATATCAAATCGCGCTGATGCGGCAATTCCAGGTAACCGTTGAAGCGAAACAAGATCAGTCACGTGAGCAAGTAAAAAACCTGCTGGTCGGTGCGGGCGTTGTGGCTGCACTCGTCTGGCTACTCAACGCGAAAGGATGACGTCGTGATGTATTCATTTAACCAGTCCCCGGCGCGGATCATTGCGCGCACCAAGTTGTCGGGCTTTGGCGAACACTGGGGCGTTCAACTGCCTGACGGGACCGTGGCTCACCTGACGCCTGAAGGCGAACGAATTGTGAGCTTTGTGGAGTTTGCGCAAGGCCGCCCCGTCAAGGAAATCCGGCGTGCCGCGCCGGAGCAGTATGGACAAATCATGTGGCGTGCGACGGCATCTGTACACAATCCAGGGCAGTACCGTCTGTTGGACAGGAACTGCGAAACCTATGCCACCTGGTTGATCGGAGAAAAGCCCCAAAGTCCGCAAGTCCAAGGCGTTGTAGTTTTGGGGCTCATTGCCGCGTTCTTGAAGTTCGCGTAGCCAATGTCCCCGTAGATTCAGCGACCAAAGACGAACCCCAACACGATAAGCAGGATGAGGATCCAAACAACAGTGCTGATGCCGCCTGATTTATGGGTGCTGGGTTCGGTTGACGATTGATCCAGTCGCTCCCGGTAGGAAATCCCGGTCCCCGGAATTCCTGCGGTGCCTGTGATTTTGTCATCACGAACATTGATCGAAGCGCCCTTGCCGCCCAAGGTCCATGAAGTCCCCGATTTGCTGAGATTCAGCGTCAGCCCCTTGAAGATGCGAATGCGTTTCTGAAAGCGGAATCCCATGCGCACTCTCCCTGGCAAAGCGGCTCGTCACGCACGCTCCAAACACGTTCATGTGTATGGAGAATTTCATGGCGAACAAGCTTTGCGTCGCGTGCGGCGCGCCCTTTCAACCACGTCCTCAAGTCCCGCATCAATCTTACTGCGCAGAACCCGATTGCCAGCGTGAGCGCCGACGGCAGTGGCAGCAAGGCAAATTGCAATCCGACCCAGACTACCAGGACAACCAGATGCGGGCTCAGCAGGCATGGAGCCAACGCAATCCGGACTACTGGCGCGAATACCGCAAGTCTCACCCAGAGTATGTCGAACGCAATCGCGTCCTGCAACAGGACCGCAATGCCAAGGGCCATGCCGACCATGTTGCAAAGATGGACGCGTCGACCCCAGACATCCCTTTGCCATCGGGGGTTTATCACCTCAGTTTGGTCTCCGATGCCGGAATTGCAAAGATGGACGTGTGGACGGTGGAAATCAGAGTGCATGCATGTGAATGCTTGCCACACGTCGTAATTGCAAAGAGATGACGTGTTCGGCAAAACGCGAAATTGCGAATACCGTATCCCCCATATGCGCTCTCCGCACACCCTGCCTGGCACTCGAATCGTGGCTCCCTGAAAGGACATGATTGCCCTGAGGACCGCTACGATCCGAAGGCGAGTTCCCGAGAGCCAACTTTTCTAACGAACTGGGGCGATCGGGACTTATGGAACAAGGTGAACCAACAGATGCCGGGATAGAACAACCTACCCTGCTGCGCGCCGTGGAATACGTTCGGATGTCGACCGAGCACCAGCAATACTCCACAGAAAATCAAGCCGACAATATCCGGGAGTACGCCGCCCGGCGCGGCATCCAGATCGTGCGCACCTACGCCGATGCAGGGAAAAGCGGCCTGCGCATGGACGGCCGAGCGTCCCTGCAGCAACTGATCAAGGACGTCGAAAGCGGTGACACCGACTTCACCATCATCCTGGTCTATGACGTCAGCCGCTGGGGGCGCTTCCAGGACGCAGACGAAAGCGCCTATTACGAGTACCGCTGCCGCCGTGCCGGAATCCAGGTCGCCTACTGCGCCGAACAATTTGAAAACGACGGCTCGCCGGTATCCACGATCGTCAAGGGTGTCAAACGGGCCATGGCTGGTGAGTACAGCCGGGAGCTGTCAGCCAAGGTCTTCGCCGGGCAGTGTCGTCTGATTGAGTTGGGCTTTCGTCAAGGGGGGCCCGCCGGTTACGGTCTGCGCCGCATCCTCATTGACCAGAACGGCTCCGTCAAGACAGAGTTGACTCGGGGAGAGCACAAGAGCCTGCAGACTGACCGGGTCATTCTGATGCCCGGCCCGGAAGAAGAAGTTCGCACCGTGAACCTGATGTACCACTGGTTCATCAACGAGGGCTTGATGGAGTCTGAAATCGCTGGCCGCCTCAACGGTATGCAGGTTCGGACTGACATGGACCGGGAGTGGACGCGAGGCACGGTGCACGAGGTGCTGACCAACGAAAAGTACATCGGCAACAACATCTATAACCGCCGGTCATTCAAACTCAAAAAGCTGCGTGTGGAAAACACGCCAGACATGTGGATCAAGAAGGAAGGTGCGTTCGAGTCCATCGTTCCGCCTGACGTGTTCTACACCGCCCAGGGCATCATCCGGGCCAGGGCATACCGGTACAGCAATGAGGGATTGATCGAACGTCTGCGCAACCTGTACCAAAACCGGGGTTTCCTGTCCGGCCTGATCATCGACGAAACGGAGGGCATGCCGTCAACCTCCATCTACTCGCACCGCTTCGGCAGTCTGGTCCGCGCCTATCAAATGGTGGGGTTCACGCCCGATCGGGACTACCGGTATTTAGAAACCAACAAGTTTCTGCGCCGCTTCCATCCGGAGATCATCAAACAGACTGAAAGCCAGATCGCGATGCTGGGCGGATCCGTCCGGCGCGACCCTGCCACCGATCTCCTGCGGATCAATGACGAGTTCAGCATCTCACTCGTGCTGGCACGCTGCCAGACGCCAGAAAGTGGTCGGCACCACTGGAAGGTGCGCTTTGACACCAGCTTGGCTCCGGATATCACCGTGGCCGTCCGGCTGGACCAGCCCAATCAGGCCGCACTGGACTATTACCTGTTACCTCGTCTGGACTTTGGCCAGCCCCGCATCAACCTGGCGGAGCGCAACCCGATCGAATTTGAAAGCTACCGATTCGACACCTTGGACTACCTGTATGGAATGGCGGAACGCACCCGCGTGAGGAGAGCAGCATGACGGACAAGATGGAATCTGGTGAGATGCGGATGATCCCGATCGACTTGATCGACGTGCTCAACACCCGTGAACGCAACAAGGGCGTGTTTGAAGAAATCGTTGGCAACATCAAAGCGATCGGATTAAAAAAGCCGATCACAGTCACCCCGCGCACTGGCGCAGACGGCACCGAACGCTATTTGTTGATCTGTGGCGAAGGTCGTTTGAAAGCCTTCCAGTCTTTGGGCGAAAAATCCATTCCGGCCCTGGTTGTGGCTGTCAGCGACGAAAACGCCTACATCATGAGCCTGGCAGAGAACATTGCCCGCCGCCAGTACCGACCGCTGGAACTGTTGGCTGGCATTGAGCAACTCAGGGACCAGGGCTACGACAAAAAGATCATCGCCAAGAAGACCGGCCTGACCGTGGAATACGTCAATGGCATCCTGCTGCTCCTAAAAAATGGTGAGGAACGCCTGCTGGTCGCGGTAGAAAAGGGACGCATCCCATTGAACGCCGCCCTGACCATCTGTGGAGCCGGGGATGACGACAAGGCCATTCAAGCCGCGCTCCAGGACGCCTACGAAACCGGCAAACTGCGCGGAAATCGATTGATCCAAGCCAGACGGGTCATCGAACGTCGGCAAACCTTAGGTCGATCCGTCGAGCGTGGCACTCCCCGCAAGATGCCTGACGTCACAACATCCAGCCTGGTCAGGACCTACCAGAAGGAAGTGGACCGCCAGAAACAAATGGTCAAAAAGGCGGAGATCGCCCAGCAACGGCTGTTGTTCGTGGTCAGCGCCATGCGCGAGCTGCTGGCAGATGACCATTTCACTACCTTGCTGCGCGCAGAGGGCTTGGACACCTTGCCGAAATACCTGGCCGAGCGTATCCATTCCGGGGGACGGGCAGCATGAGCAAGGTGACTCTCGGCTTTGATCTTGATCCACTGATCGTCCCGATCGACAAAATCCTGCCGTCCCGCAAAACGCCCATGGGCGTGGTCACGTCCAAGAAATTCATGCAGATCCGGTCGTCGATCGCGGAGGTCGGGCTGATCGAGCCGTTGTCAGTGGGGCCCGGGGATCCTCAAACCGGACAGCACGTTCTGCTGGATGGTCACATCCGGCTTCTCGCGCTTCGGGAACTGAATGTGATCGAAGTGCAGTGTCTAGTGGCGACCGACGATGAGAGCTACACGTACAACAGCCGGATCAACCGTCTGTCCACGATCCAAGAGCACTACATGATCCGGCGCGCAATCCAGCGCGGAGTCACTCCGGAGAGGCTGGCCAAGGCACTCAGCGTGGACACGCGCACGATCACTCGCAAGATGACCCTGCTGGAAGGCATTTGCCCGGAAGCGGCCGAGTTGCTCAAGGATCGCCAGTTCGCCACCGACATCTCCCGGGTGCTACGCAAAATGAAGCCGACGCGGCAAGTCGAATGCGTGGAACTTATGGTGTCGGCTAACACAATCACCGTTGCCTATGCAGAAGCGATGCTGGTCGCAACCCCAGCAGAAATGTTGGTCGAGGGCAAAAAACCGGCGAAGCTGACGGGCTTGACCCAAGAGCAGATGGCAAAAATGGAGCGCGAGATGAGCAACCTGCAAGGTCAGTACAAG
This sequence comes from uncultured beta proteobacterium, assembly GCA_963750815.1. Taxonomy (GTDB): domain Bacteria; phylum Pseudomonadota; class Gammaproteobacteria; order Burkholderiales; family Burkholderiaceae_C; genus Rhodoferax. The sequence goes on along the minus strand of CAVVRS010000002.1, from coordinate 849,042 downwards.
ATGGTCGAGCAAACCTACGGCCAGGACGTTCTCAATTTAGTGCTGGCCAAGGGTTACCTTGCCAAGCTGCTGGAAAACAAGTCCATCACCCGCTACCTTAAGCAGCGCCAGCCTGACGTGCTGGCCGAATTCCAGACCATTGTGCAGACGGTGTCGCTCGACCAGTAGCCACCCTCATCCCGGGGCGCATGCCCTTGGCAGGGCGCGGACTTACCCTGACCCACGCTTTCGTTGATGGTCGCAGCAATCCCGGCTAAGATGTTGCCAAGATATGCCAATTTTGACAACCGGGGATGCTTTTGCCAATGGCCAAGCCTAAATCGGACATCCTGACGATCACCGAAGTCGCCGAATACCTCAAGGTTGCCGAGCGAACTTTGTACCGTTTGGCTGCCGCCAAGAAGATTCCAGCCTTCAAAGTCGGAGGCACGTGGCGATTTCCACGCGCCGACATTGATCAATGGATCAAACGTCAGACCGCCGAAACGCTCGGCGATGACGGATCCGACGCGACGGGCGGGAAAGATTGATGGCTGCGCCGGAAATGCTTGCACGTCTGGAACAGCTCGCCACCGAAATCGGGGCCCTTCACAGCAAGCTCATCTTGTTGGTTGGTGCGCCGCATTCCGGCAAGACGGCTTTGCTGGCGGCGTTTGCCGGGCGCGTCGAAGCGAGCACATTGAACGTCGGCTCTGAGCTAGGGCGTCGACTGGCCGTGATTCCGCAGAAGCAGCGCCACCTTCAGGCAGGCACCGAACTACGTGAATTGGCTGATGAGAATGCCAAGGGCGATCTGCTGCTATTGGACAACATTGAGTTGTTGTTCGACACCACGTTGCAGCTCAACCCGCTTGATCTGCTCAAGCGACATGCCCACAGCAGACGGGTTGTGGCCGTCTGGCCTGGCGAGTTGCGGGACGGACGGTTGGCTTATGCCGACATGGGACATTCAGAATATCGGGACTACGCCACGGATGGCGTGGTCGCACTAGAAATGCTGTAACAGGGAAAGGGATAAAAAAATGCGCTACGGGGACCTCATCCAATTTGAGCCGATTGAATCGGTCATTCAACTTCTAGACGCCAATCGGCCCAACGAAGGCAAGAAACTGGTCTCGACCTACGTCATCTCGGATGACATGGCCGAGCGCATAGCCAAGCTCATGATCCCGCAGATGTCCTTCGACGAATCGGTCGATCACAAGGGTGTGCTGGTCGTCGGCAATTACGGTACAGGTAAGTCGCACTTGATGTCGGTGCTGTCACTGGTCGCCGAGGACGCCAGTTTCCTGCCCATGATTCGACACCCAAAGGTGGCCGAGGCCGCCAGCACCATCGCTGGCAAGTTCAAAGTGCACCGCATTGAGATCTCCAGCCAAATGTCGCTGCGCGACATCATTACCCAACAACTGGAGTTGTTCCTTGAAAAGCACGGCGTCAGCTTTTCATTCCCACCGGCAGACAAGGTGGTCAACAACAAGGCCGCGTTTGAGGAAATGATGGCCGCGTTCACCGAGGTACACCCCAATCTTGGCGTGCTGCTGGTCGTGGATGAGTTTCTCGAATATCTGCGGTCCCGCAAAGACCACGATCTGGTGCTGGACCTATCCTTCCTGCGCGAGATCGGCGAAGTCACCAAGCACCTGCGCTTTCGATTTGTGGCAGGTGTGCAGGAAGCCATTTTTGACAGCAGTCGATTCGAGCACGTGGCCGACAGCCTGCGCCGGGTGAAAGACCGGTTCACCCAATTCCTGCTTGCGCGCCAGGATGTTAGTTTTGTCGTGGCGGAGCGTTTGCTCAAAAAATCGGCAGACCAGCAGGACAAGATCCGCGCTTATCTGACGCCCTATGCCAAGTTTTACGGATCGATGAACGAACGCATGGACGAGTACGTCCGTCTGTTCCCGGTGCATCCCGATTACCTCAAGACCTTTGAGCGAATCAGCTTTGCCGAAAAGCGCAATGCACTGGAAACGCTGTCGTTGTCCATGCGATCCCTTCTGGACACCGATGTGCCGACCGACCACCCCGGCCTCATCACGTTTGACAACTATTGGCAAACTGTCAAAGGCAACTCAGTATTTCGCAGCGACCCCAATATCAAAGAAGTGCTGCGCGTGGCGGAGGTGCTGGACTCGCGTGTCCAGCAGGCATTCACACGCCCGAATTACAAGCCGATGGCCGTGCGCATCATCAACGGTCTGTTCGTGCACCGCCTCACTACTGGTGGCGACATCCACGTGCCCATCGGCCCGACGGCAGAAGAGCTGCGCGACACGCTCTGCCTGTACCAACCCGGTATTGAAGAACTGGGCGGCGAACCAGCCGCCGACCTTTTGACAGCGGTCCAGACCACGCTGCGCGAGATCGTCAAGACCGTCAATGGTCAGTTCATCACCAAAGCACCCGACACCGAACAGTACTTCCTCGATCTCAAGAAGGACATCGACTACGACGCGCAGATCGAAAAACGCGCAGAGGCCCTGTCCGACGACGCTTTGGATCGCGCCTATTACAGCGCGGTCAAGCAATTGATGGAGCGCACCGACGAAAACACCTACGTCACCGGCCACCAGATCTGGCAGTACCAAATCGAGTGGCAGGACCGGCGGGTCGACCGAAACGGTTACCTATTCTTCGGCGCACCCAACGATCGGCCGACCGCACAACCGGAACGCGACTTCTACATCTACTTCATCCAGCCCTTCGAGCCGCCAAAATTCCGCGATGAGAGCCGGACAGACGAAGTCTTCTTTCGGCTCAAAGGTCTCGACGACGAAATCAAACGCCACCTGTCGTTCTATGCCGCCGCGCTGGACTTGGCATCCACTGCCAGCGGCGGTGCGAAGCAGCTTTACATCAACAAGGCGCAGGAAGTTCTGCGCGCCATGAGCAAGTGGCTGCAAGAAAAGCAGATGACCGCCTTCGAGGTGACCTACCAAGGCAAGACCAAAACCCTTCAAGACTGGGCCAAGGGTGTCTCCTTGCGGGACAAAGCCCGTCTCGGCCAGGACGAGCGGATCAATTTTCGCGATGTGGTGAACGTGATATCTGGCCTGGCAATGAATGCACAGTTTGCCGACACGTCCCCTGAGTACCCGACCTTCTCAGTTCTGGTGACTGAGGCCAACCGCAAACTGCTGATCGGCAGCGCGCTCCGGGCATTGGCCGGTGGCACGCGCACCAAAGACGCGGTTGCCATCCTCGATGCTCTTGAGATGCTCGACGGCGACAGCATCCAGCCCAGCCGATCTCGCTACGCGCAGGAGGTTTTGACCAGACTCAAGGCCAAGGGCCAGGGACAGGTGCTCAATAGAAATGAACTGCTCGCCGGTGCCAACGACGTCGAATACTTTGCGCCGGTCCGTTTCCGCTTGGAACCCGATCTGCTTATCACCGTACTCAGCAGTCTGGTCTACGCTGGCGACATTTTGTTGGCAATCACCGGTGACAAGATCGACTCCGGCAAGCTCAACCAGTTGGCTGAGCGTCCACTGGACGAGCTTAAGCAGTTCAAGCATGTCGAAGCACCAAAGGAAATCAATGCAGCCGTTCTGCGATCGCTGTTTGAGTTCTTTGGGCTGCCCACTGGGCTGGCGCAAAAGGCAGCGGCTGGCGACCCGGAGCCCGTCGTCAAACTTCAAGACGGCGTGAGCCTCCTGGTCCAGCGCGTTCTCAAAGCCGGTACGGATATGCAGGGTCGCCTTGCGTTTTGGGGCAAACCCCTGTTGAGCGATGAGGAAGCCAAGGATTGGCGCAAGCGCCTTGAAGCGCTGAAAGGATTCACCGAGTCTCTGTCGCCATTCAACACGGTGGGTAAGCTCAAGAATCTGAAGGTCAGCCAGGAAGACATTGATGCCCAGAAAAAGAACCTGGAAGTGCTGGCGTCTGTCGAAGCACTGCTCGATCTGATCGTTGAGCTGGGCAGCACGGCGTCCTACTTGTCTCAGGCAGAGATCGTCTTGCCCACCAATCACACGTGGGTGAAGCAAGCGCAAGCGGCACAAACGGAAATCCTGGCCAAGCTGGTTCAGGATCGCACCGCTCAACATGCCGCTGAGTACAAACAGGTTCTGACAAAACTGAAAAAGGACTACATCACCGCATACATTGCTAGCCACACCAAAGCTCGCCTTGGTGTTACCGAGGAAAAAACAAAGTCGGCATTGCGCAAAGATTCGCGTCTGGTCGCCATGCGCGCACTTGCTGGCATTTCACTGATGCCCACCAGCGACCTTACGGGTTTTGAGGAAAAGCTGGACAACCTTAAGAGTTGTGCGTCCCTGGTGGAATCGGAGCTTTCTGCCAGCCCCTATTGCCCGCATTGCAGTTTCCGCCCTGCAAACGAGCAGGGCGACTTCCTGCCAGCCACCAATGTGCTCAAGCAACTGGATGAAGAACTGGACCGGCTACTGGATGGCTGGCAGCAAACGCTACTCGACAATCTGGATGACCCGATCATTCAGGCCAACCTTGACCTGCTAAAGGGATCCGCCCGCGAGCTGATAAAGAAGTTCGTTGCGTCGAAGAAGCTGGCTTACCCCGTGACCCCGGACTTTGTCAGCGCTGTGCAAGAAGCACTTTCAGGGCTGGAGAAGATCAGCGTCAGCGGCGACGACATCAAGAAAGCCTTGCTGCAAGGCGGTTCACCGGCCACGCCGGAGGACCTCCGTAAGCGGTTCGAAGCCTTGCTAAATGAACGCTGCAAGGGCAAGGATGCCAGCAAGTTGCGGTTTGTGGTGGAGTGAACATGACGCGTGATGAACTACTGACCCGATTGAACTCCATTGAGTGGAGTGACATCGAGTTCAAGGAAGCCGCGTGGGATGTGCCCAAGAGTGCCCTGTCTACGGTTAGCGCCTTTGCCAATACTGCTGGCGGTCACCTCGTTTTCGGCATTGAGGAGAAGAACGGCACGTTTTCGATTTCCGGTGTTGTCGGTGCCGACAAGGTTCAAAACGATTTTCTCGGACAGGTTCGTGACCGCAACAAAGTTAGCGTCTTCCTCCCGATTGATGGGGAGTTGCACGCACTTGACGGCGGCACCGTTATCGTTTTCTATGTCCCGGAAGCACAGAGAAACGAAAAACCGGTGTATCTGGACGGAAATCCTCGAAAAGCCTACATCCGTCGCGGAGGCAGAGATGACACATGCACCGGCGACGAGTTGATTCGCTTCATACGTGATGCGGCTGACACACGTTACGACGGCGAGTTGTTGACGGATTTCAATGTCGAGCGTTGTTTCGACGAGTCCACCATTCGCTGGTACCGTCAGCGTCACTCGGAACGTAACCCAGGGAGATACGATCAGCTTTCAGACGTCGACTTTCTTCAGCAGATGTCGTGCGTGGCTGAAAGGCAAAACCAGCTGATTCCGACCCGTGCCGGCATTTTGGTTTTTGGTACGGATGCTGCCTTTCGCCAAACCCTCAAACGACCAGTCGTCGATTTTCAAGTGTATCGCGAACCCAAAGAGAGCTATTCCGCTGATATTCGATGGGCAGATCGCATGACCCCGGTGCCGGAAGAAAACCTCATCAAAACCTGGCAGGCATTGATTACCTTTTATACGCGACATGCCGAGCACCCATTTGCCATCGACCCTGGCAGTTTGAGAAGGACGGACGATCCACCGGACTACGTGTCATTCCGCGAGGCAACCATCAACTTGCTTATTCACCAGGACTTTGGTGACCAGACCCGCTGGCCGACAATTCGTTTTTTCCGTGATCAATCCGACTTCTACAACCCCGGTGACGCATTCTCGTCTCGCGAGCAGCTGATGGACCCAGGTGAAAAGCCCGTCCGCAACCCGAGCATCGTGGCAGTATTTCGCCGGATTGGCCTGTCCGACCAAGCAGGGTCAGGCATGGGAGCCATTTTTGCGAGCTGGCGTCGGCTTGGCAACGTGCTACCAATCATCACCAATGACAAGGTCGAGAAGACATTCCGGCTTGTTCTGCCCAAGGATAGGCTGCTCACTGAAGCTCAATTGCTTGCTCAGGCCAGCTTGGGCATGAGCTTATCTGAGCACGAAGCTGTGGTTTTCGCTTATCTGATCCGCCAGGGGCGGATCGACTTGGCCGACGTCAAAGGCCTCACCGGCCTGTCTGGACCTGCCGCTCTGGGACTTGTTCAGCGGTTGACTGTACAAGCCTTGCTGGCACCCACCACGGAGGGTAGCCACTTGTTCACTCTAGCGGAACACCTGCGACCCAAATTCATGCCTTCGAGCGCAGGAAATGCTGTTCAAGGTCCACTGGTTATGCCATTAACGCCAATCGGAGAGGGAGCTGAACAAGTCGCTGTACAAGTTGCGGGTGAAGTGACTGAACAAGTACAACCACTTGTTCACTTGAGCGCCATCCAATGGGTGGTTGTCGAGCACGCCGACACCCCGCGTACGCTCAGCGAGCTCCTGCAAATCACCGGTTTTAAGCAACGTCCTCACTTCAGAGCTCGGCATATTGACCCACTGCTTTCGGGTGGAGTGCTTCGCATGACGGTGCCCGACAAACCACGTTCATCCAAGCAGCAATATGTGCTCACCGACACCGGTGTGAAGATCAAGGCAATGCATGTGCAGGCCAAAGTTGCAATCGAACAGGAACCGAAATAATGCACAAATCTGACTCCCTATTTGCAGACCCAATCAAACTTTCAGGCCCGATTGAGTGTTTCGGTCAAACCTTTCCGAGCGAGCAGGCACGCCGTCAGCATTTCTCAAGTCTGCTGGCAGAGAAGCTAAAAGATCCTGCATTTCGCAAAATGGAGGGTTTCCCGCAAGGCACTGACGAAGCCATCTTGGCGATGTCGGACCCACCGTACTACACAGCGTGCCCAAACCCATTTCTTGAAGAGTTTGTGCAGCATTACGGCAAACCCTATGACCCCAGCATGAAATACAGCAGGGAACCGCAGACCATTGACGTTTCGGTTGGAAAGACAGACCAACTGTACAGAGCGCACGCTTACCACACAAAGGTTCCACACTTGGCCATCGTGCCATCCATCCTTCACTACACTGAGCCAGGCGACGTTGTGTTAGACGGTTTTGGTGGCTCTGGAATGACAGGCGTTGCTGCGCAGTGGTGTGGTTCGGCTCCAGACCTCTACCGACATGAGTTGGAGGCTGACTGGAAGAAACAAGGCAAGATTGCTCCCAAGTGGGGCTCGCGGCGCGTCGTACTCAACGACTTGTCACCAGCAGCTACATTCATCGCGGCCAACTACAACCTACCATTCGACGTTGAGGAGTTTTCAAAGGCTGGCAATCGGCTCCTTAAAGAAGTAGCGCGGGAGCTTGGCTGGATGTACGAAACGCTGCACAGCGACGGTAAGACCATAGCGACGATTGAATACACGATTTGGAGTGAGACTCTGACGTGCTCCTCATGCGCTGGGGACTTCGTTTTCACCGAGGCAGCTCTCGATGATGAGACGCAACGAGTTGATGATGTTATTACTTGTCCACATTGCGGAGCGCAGGGAACAAAGGAGCAGATGAACCTCACGTTCGAGAGTTTCCTGGACCCCGCGACCGGAACGGTAGAAAAACGCCCAAAACGGGTTCCCGTTTCAATCCAGTATCGCATTGGAAAAAAGAAATTTGAAAAGCGACCAGATGAACGCGATCTAGCAACTATACAAAGAATTCTAGAGCTGCCAACCCCATCCAACTTACCAATGGACCGGCTTCCAGACTGTCAGATGACCCGCGTTGGCAGAATGAGAACTACAAATACCGCCGCCGTTCATTTCATGTTCCTGGCAAGAGCGGCGCATGCCATGGCGTTTCTTTGGGAAAAAGCGAAGGAACATCCAGATCTCCGTGTTCGACAAATGCTTAAGTTCTTTATTGAACAAGGTATTCGCGGCATGTCAGTTCTCAATCGGTACAAGCCGATCCAGTTCGGACGAATTGGTGGATCACAAGTAGGGTTGGACCTTCCGGGGGTCTTTTACGTTCCATCGATCATCTCTGAAGTTAGTCCATGGTGCCAGTTTGAAGGAAAACTTGACCGCCTTGGAAAAGCGTTTGCATCCTTTCAAACACAAATCAAATTTGCAATGGTCTCCACGGGTAGCGCAGATGCCATGCTGCTGCCTGACCAGTCCGTCGACTATATCTTCACGGATCCACCGTTCGGAGAAAACATCTATTACTCTGATCTCAACTTCCTTGTTGAGTCGTGGCACGGAGTTACTACAGCAACTGCACCCGAAGCTATTATCGATCGAGTTAAAAAGAAAGGCGTTTCCGAGTACCAACATCTCATCCACAAATGCTTCGCCGAATACTACCGAGTGCTAAAACCAGGTAGATGGATGACAGTAGTTTTTTCAAACAGTCGCGCCGCCGTTTGGAATGCGATTCAAGTAGCCTTACAGCAAGTCGGGTTTGTAGTTGCTGAAGTAACGGCTTTGGATAAAGTGCAAGGCAGTTTTCAACAGGTGGTTTCCCCAAACACAGTTAAACAAGACCTTGTAATCTCCGCCTACAAGCCAAACGGAGGATTAGAAGACAGATTCAACAGGCAGGGCGCTACGATTGAATCTGCTTGGGACTTCGTCCAGACACATCTGAAACACCTACCTACCAGCAAGGTCACAGGTGGCGACTTCCAGGAATTGGTGCATATCGTCGAGCGAGATCCGCGACGCATATATGACCGAATGGCATCGTGGTTTATCCGACACGGGGTAATGGTGCCAATTTCCACACCAGAGTTCCTCGCCGAATTGCCGCAGCGGTTTGCCGAACGTGATGGTATGTTTTTCTTATCTGACCAGGCTGTTGAGTACGACAAGAAACGTCTGCAGATTCCGCAGGTCCGTGAAATGGAACTGTTTGTCTCGGACGAGCGCAGCGCCATCGACTGGTTAGCAAATTTTTTAAAGAAACGTCCATCAACTTACCCTGAGATCCACCCTGAGTACATTCCAATAGTTGGTGCGGCCAAGAAAAAGGGCGAAGTTATTCCTGAATTGGCACGACTTCTTGAAGACAATTTCATTCAATTTGATGGCAAGGGTGATGTCCCCAGTCAGATCCACAGCCTGCTGTCCACGAACTTTAAAGATCTTCGCGGTTTGGAAAAGGACGATCCTCGCTTGATGGCGAAGGCCAAAGACCGTTGGTATGTACCAGACCCAAACAAGGCACAAGACTTGGAAAAAAAGCGAGAGAAGGTTCTCCTCAAGGAGTTTGATTCGTACCGGTCATTCACAGGCCGCAAGCTCAAGGAATTCCGTCTTGAAGTGATGCGTGCCGGTTTCAAAAATGCGTGGAGCAGCAAAGATTACAAGACGATCATTTCCATCGCCCAAAAGCTTCCAGAAGAGGCACTGCAAGAAGACGAAAAGCTGCTGCTCTGGTATGACCAAGCCCTGACCCGTTCGGAAGCTGGCGCATAAATGGAGCAGAGCGGCGTCCCTGCGACAGGACTTGCTGTCGGTGATTGGTGCTGGCACACCCGGCACGCATCCCCGTGTCGCGTCGTAGACCGACAAGATGTCTGGGGTGAAACCAGCTACCGGGTCTGGCTGCCGACCAAGGACGCAGTGGTGCGCGCCCGTGCGTCCGATATCTCGGCATTGGCCGACGTCCGCCCAAGCGTGGATCAGATACTGCACATAGCAGCGGCTGCCAAACTGCAGGATGCCCTTGAGGAGAATCTGCTGCTCGCCCCAATCCAGTCCAGCGTGGTCCCGCTTCCGCACCAACTGTATGCGCTGAACCGTGCCATGAGCCGCGACCGCATTCGCTACCTGCTGGCGGATGAAGTGGGCCTGGGCAAGACCATTGAAGCGGGCTTGATCCTGCGAGAACTGAAACTGCGTGGCATGGCACGCCGCATCCTGGTTGTGGCACCGAAAGGGCTAGTGCGCCAGTGGCAAGCGGAAATGCGTTTGCACTTTGGCGAGAAATTTCAATTCATCGAGCCATCCGAGCTGGCAGCGTTTCGCCAATGGCGAAGCGATGAGGAAAACCTCTGGCAGTTACATGATCAAGTGATTTGTTCGCTCGACTCTGTCAAGCCGATGGAAAGTCGTCGCGGTTGGAGCCTGGAGCAAATGAATGCCTACAACCGCGAGCGGTTCGAGGACTTGATTTCGGCGTCGTGGGATTTGGTCATCATTGATGAGTCACACCGGCTCGGTGGCAGCACCGAGCAGGTTGCCCGATACAAACTGGGTGCTGCGCTGGCTGAGGCTGCACCATATCTGTTGCTTTTGTCTGCCACGCCGCACCAAGGCAAAACCGATCAGTTTTTGCGCTTGATGCAACTGATCGATCGGGAGTCGTTTCCCAATGAGGGAAGTGTCACGCAAGATCGTGTTCGGCCTTTTGTGATCAGGACCGAAAAGCGCGCTTCGATCAATGCGGAAGGCCAACCTCTGTTCAAGCCCCGGGTAACTCGCATGCAGGCAGTTGCTTGGCATGCGCGGCATGCAGCTCAAGAGAAACTTTACGAGGCTGTCACTGACTACGTCCGTCATGGCTACAACCAAGCCATGGCGGCCAAGCAGCGGCACATCGGGTTTCTCATGATCTTGATGCAGCGGCTGGTCACGTCAAGCACGGCAGCCATACGCACCACTCTTGAGCGGCGATTCGCTGTCTTGACAGACGCTGGCACGGCTCCTCGACCTCAAGCGTCTCTGTTTGAAAACACCGACGAGGATGACTGGGCCGAGATGGATGGCCAATCACAGGCAGATCTGGCCGTGCAGGCACGTCCGGGATTTGCAAAGGCGCTCGCTCAGGAGACTGCCGAGGTCGAAACTCTGCTCAGTCTTGCCCGGCAAACCGAATCAGCAGGGTCTGATGCCAAAGCCGAGGCACTCCTGGAGTTGATTTACAAACTGCAACAGGAAGAGAACGATCCGGAGCTGAAGGTCCTGGTGTTCACTGAATTCGTACCTACCCAGGCCATGCTGGCGGGGTTACTGGAGAGTCGCGGCTTCTCGGTCGCGCTGCTCAACGGCGGGATGGACCTTGACGCACGAACCAAGGCACAGCAAGCCTTCGCGGGAAGTGTTCGCATATTGGTGTCCACCGATGCAGGGGGCGAAGGTCTGAACCTGCAGTTTTGCCACGTTATTGTCAACTTTGACATGCCGTGGAATCCGATGCGTATCGAGCAGCGCATTGGTCGTGTCGACCGCATTGGCCAGCACCATGTCGTGCGTGCCGTCAATTTCGTCCTTGAAGAGACCGTGGAACATCGCGTGCGGCAAGTGCTGGAACAGAAACTTGAGGTCATTGCCCAGGAATTTGGCGTCGACAAGGCTTCGGACGTGATGGACTCCGTGGAAGCCGATCCGATATTTGACGAATTGTTCGTGCACGGACTTCAGCATCCGGAATCCATTGAGAGGGAATGCGACGCAGTGATATCGCAGGTCCGCGAAAAGATTGCGGACACCAAGAAGAGCGGCGCTCTTTTGAGTGATGGACACACCCTGGATGCGAACGATGCGCGCAAATGGCGCGACCATCCAGCGCAGTTTTGGCTTGAGCGCGCCATCACCAGCGGCCTTCCGGCCTTGGGCGGGTCAGCAGCCAAGATGACTGGTGACGATGCAAACGCGTGGCGCGTGACATGGGCAGATGGCAGCGAATCGTCGAAGGTTTGCTTTGATGCTCGAACGGCTGAACAGAATCCCGAACTGGATTGGGTCACTTTGGAGGACCCTCGCGCCCGTACGGTCATCAACGCATTGCCGCGCTGTGTGGCGGGACAACCCCTGCCAGTGGTGCGGATCACGGGTCTGCCGGACACGATTCAGGGCGTTTGGTCACTTTGGGAGATTAGCCTCTCAGCCGATGGATTCGGCAGGAAGCGTTTTCTTCCAGTCTTTGCGACGGATGATGGGCGCGCCTTTGTGCCGACGGCAAAGCGGATCTGGGACCTTCTGCTGACGGAGCAAGTGGAGGTGGGTGAGTCGAGTGACGTTGCTGATGCCAAGCGGTGGTTTGAGTCGTCACACGCAGCCGCCATCGGCCAGGGCGAACGACTGTTTTCCGACCTGTTGAAAGAGCATCGAGCGCGATTGAAAGAAGAGCGTGAGCGCGCCCAGTACGCGTACGACGCGCGCTACCAGGCGATTGGTCGGATTGGACTACCGGCGGTGCGCGCCCATCGCCGTAAACGACTTGAAGCCGATCATCAGGCGCGGTTGGCAACGCTGGATGACGCAGATGCCTGCGTTCCAGACCTGAATGCAGTCATGATGCTGCGCATTGGTGGTGCCACGCATCCCAGGGGCGATGCCACGTGAGCCTCTGGATCGATCGAATACTCGGTGAGTTCCCTGCTGACCTGTCACGCTTTTGGGTAGCAGCGGATCCGGATGACGTGCTCCTAGATGAGCAGATTCTGGCGGTGCTGCGCGAACGCGGCTTCGAGGTTTTGCGCTTTGAGGATTCAGTGGCATTCCGCGCCGAATATGAGGAACGCTACCGTGAGGCATGGGACCGTGGCGAAGCGGGGCCAGCAAAGGCACTGGTGTTGCACTTGCGAGCATCAGTCGCTGACGCATTGCCGTGGGATTACCGCCGTCAGGCACGTACTGTCCGGCTCAGCCTAGCGGATCTGTTTCCAAAGCTTAGCTACACAGTCGTGCGCCAGATCGACGCTGTCCATCTGGAATCTCTATTTGAGGCCCAGTCCAAATATGCCGCCCAGTCACTCGGGGAAGCTGCAACCAAAGAGTTCGTACTGACCCATATCTTCCGGATTGGCGCACACCTGCTTTCCCGTCCAGAGGACTTGTGGCGCGAGCTGCTGCGCCTGCATTACCGTGACGCTGGCTTGCCCCCCGTCCTGGCCACCTACGTTGCGCACATCTTAGGCAGCATTGACGCCTTCAAAGGCTTGCCGATTGCCGAGTTGTTTGCCTCCAAGAGCGCAATGCTTCGTGTGCTCCAGGACGCATGGTACCGGTATCTGGATCGGCTTGGCGTGATTGGCACACGAATCGGGGAACCCTTGCCAGCCGACTACACGGCCAAAGTTGATGTCCCTTTTGATCATCCCGATGTGCGGGCTATTGTTGATTCAATGTTCCTGGACGGAACACTGCACCCACTTGCGGTTCAAGGGACACCGGTCGGAATTCCCGATTGGGCGAAGGTAGGCATCATCCAAGACCCAGCGGCATTGCGCAACTTGGTCCTCGACGGCGTCAAGAATCTTCTGGAAACCACGCCGACGCTGGACTCATCACATCGTGACTGGACACAGTATGCACGGCGCTTCGGCGAGATCCTTTCGCGGTATCACGCGCTCGACACGACTCGCGCGAATGGCATCCGAGACAACATCATTGAAGTCCAGCGGCTGGCCGACGAGAGGATTCAAGCCTGGGTGTCGAAGCACTATGCCGATCTGCCGTCACTGCCGGTGGCGAAGGGCCCGGTTATGGTCCATCACGTGCCCCGCTTCCTGTCTACCCGGCGCAGCTCAGGTGAATCCAAAATTGCACTGCTGGTCTTTGATGGATTGTCTTTTGACCAATGGGTCCAAGTGCGGGAACACGTCGCCAAGAAATCGCCACGGATTGGCTTTGAGGAAAACGGGTGCTTTGCCTGGCTACCGACAACGACATCGGTTTCCAGGCAAGCTCTGTTTTCCGGTTTGAAGCCAAGGGACTTCTCGGAATCGATCGAAACGACCGCGCAAGAACCGGCGCAGTGGCAACGCGTCTGGCAGGACAACGGGCTTAGGGCCAATGAAGTGATGTACCGCAAGGGCATCAAGCGAGCAGATCAGTTAGATGAGCTTGACGCGTCCCTCAGCAACCCTGCGATCAAGGTGGCCGGCATCGTGGTCGACACCGTGGACGAGATTGTGCATGGCGCTGTTCTGGGCAAGCGAGGAATCGCAAGCCAAATCGATAGCTGGTGTGAGTCGGGCTTTGTTGACCGATTGTTCACATCCCTGCTCGACAAGGGCTTTCACGTTTATGTAACGGCAGATCACGGCAATGTTGAAGCAATAGGGGTGGGGCGACCCAACCAGGGCGTGATCGCCGAGACGCGTGGAGAGCGTGTTCGAGCCTATCGCAGCGAGGCCTTGCTGGCGGAATCAGCCAACGCCTATGCGGGAACGATTAGGTTGAATATCGCTGGACTACCAGCGAACTTCATGCCCTTATACGCGGGTGGACGCACGGCGTTTGTTCCGGTTGGTGAGCAAGTGGTCGTCCATGGCGGCATGTCTGTGGAAGAGCTGATCGTGCCCTTCGTTAAAGTGAGTTATGTGAAGCAACACGGATGAATTCAACAGTTCCACAAATAGGATTTGATCGCTTCATTCAGCTTGATTGGGTTGCATGCGCGCTCAAGGTGCGTGCCAACCTGTCAAGCATTGATGAGTTGAATGGGCTGCTCGATGCAGCCGGTCTTGGCGTCGCCGCAAGAAAAAAAACCCGCACAGTTCTAAATAGGCTGTGGCTAGAACCTCGCCCAGAGTTGGTCGACTTTGCGGACCGTGGTGCGCGATTGTTCCGTAATCAACCAGACATATCGGCGTCGGCACTGAGTTGGGGAATGGCGATTGCAACCTACCCATTTTTCGGCAAAGTGGCAGAGCTGATGGGGCGGTTGTCGGCATTGCAGGGCGATTGCACGTCGGCAGAACTTCATCGACGCATGAGTGAGATCTACGGGGAACGTGAGGGTACCTACCGGATGACCAACATGGTCCTTCAGTCTCAGGCCAGCTGGGGAGCTATGGAGAGGGTCGACAAGGGAAAGCGTTTGATTCGACGTGCGCCAACCATCCTGACCAACGACCATTTGGTGGCGTGGTTGGTAGAAGCAGTTTTGCGATATACAGGCAAGGCAATGTCCATTCCGGCATTGCAGACGATGCCGGTGATCTACCCATTTGCGCTTGATCGACCAATAGCCTACGTGGCATCAAATAGCCCGCCTTTAGAGCTGCGTTCAGAAGGCTCGGCCAACCAGTTTGTAGCGCTGCGCGAATCGATTTGAGGTGTGAAATGAATACAAAAAATGAACTGCCAGGCGTACCTGCCAATTGGTTTGTCGGTGCGAGCTATGGGGGGACTGACGACCAGTTGCCCCGCTTCTTGTCTGAGGGAATTTGGGAGAATGGCTACGATGACAAGCATCTTGATGTTGTCCGGTCGATGCGAACGGGTGACCGCATTGCAATCAAGTCGTCGTACACGCGCAAACATGGACTGCCATTCGAAAGCCCAGGACAAGCGGTGTCAGTCATGGCGATCAAGGCGATCGGAACCATCACCGAAAATCTGAATGATGGAAAGCGGGTTAAGGTTGACTGGACAAAGGTCGAACCGGTTCGAGAATGGTATTTCTACACTCATCGGGGGACTGTCTGGCGCATCCTGCCGGGCGAGTGGATGACAGATGGTTTGATCGCCTTCACTTTTGAAGGTAAGCCGCAGGACGTGGAGCGTTTCCGCAACGCACCCTATTGGCGGGAACGATTCGGGACAGTGGCACCCGACAAGCATCGCTTCGCTTGGACAAAATTCTATGAAGCGATCGCAGACAAGCTGCTCACCTTCCGCAACAACAGAGCCACCCTTGTTGAAGGCATAAGAGAGATATCTGTGCGGGTTGATGGACTCGGCCACCTGGCAGAGGACAAGTATGCGGATGGCACCACGGGCTTCGTGAAGGACATCTGCCCGTTCACGACGATGGGGCTGTTCAATCGGGGGATCAAGGATTCCAACCGCAAGATCATCGCCACTGAGTTGGCCAAGTTTCTGGGAGTTGACGAACCTGTTCCCGATACTTTCGAGGGCATCCCGCTTTTGAACAACTTGAAGTCCTGGTACTTCCCGTTCGAGATCAATCGCGCAACCGATCACATCGATTCGCTTTGGAGCGTCTTTGCTGCTGGTATCACGTATGCCGATACCGACGATGACCTTGCACGCGAGGAATTCGCTAAGGCGTTTGATAGCGCCAATGGGCGTCGAGGCGTGGCATGGAATCTGACATTTGGCTGTTGATTTCCACGCAAACTTGACCCCGGTTTTCCATTCAATACTGACCCCACCTGTTGCAGTTTAAAGCCTTGCAATTGGACTGTGGACAAGTTCAGCGAGTTGTTGTTTCTCCTTCTTGGATTGTTGGCTGTTTGACTTTTGAATTCTGTTTCACCGGGGTTGCAACCCCGGTGGCGTTTTTTGTTTTGGCGCTGGAGTGTTTGAAACGCCAACTCTGGTTGCCCGTCTCCACGATGTGACAGTGATGCGTCAGGCGGTCCAGCAGGGCGGCGGTCATCTTCACGTCGCCAAATACCTGTGCCCACTCGGCAAATCCCAGGTTGGTTGTGATCAGCACGCTGGTGTGCTCATAGAGCTTGGAGAGCAGGTGAAACAGCAGCGCGCCGCCGGCTTGGCTGAACGGCAGGTAGCCCAACTCATCAAGGATCACCAGATCGACACACATCAGCTTCAAGGCAATCTGACCGGCCTTGCCATGCGCCTTCTCAGCCTCCAAAGCGTTGACCAACTCCACCGTGGAGAAGAAGCGCACCCGCTTGGTGTGCTTCTGGATAGCTTCAACGCCAATGGCCGTGGCCAGATGCGTCTTGCCGGTGCCAGGACCACCAATGAATACGGCATTGTGCGCAGCACTGGTGAACTCGGTGCTGTGCAGCCTGCGCACCAAGGTCTCATCCACACTGGCGTGTTCAAACTCGAAGCCGGCCAAATCCCGGTGCACCGGAAACCGGGCTGCACCCATTTGGTAAGCGGTCGAGCGCACCACACGCTGGGCTGACTCAGCGGCCATGAGCTGCTGCATGAACGATTCCGGATTGAACTCGGTGTGCCGCGCCTGGGCTGCCAGTTCTGGGAAACTCGCTGCCATGCCGTGCAAGCTCAGCACCTTGAGTTGGGCAATGATCTGGGCGCTCATGGATTGGCCTCACCGGACTGGCTGTTTGCACCGACTGAGCGCAAGCCGTCATAGCGACCGACGTTGGCAAGAGGTTCTTCGCGCAGTAGCAACGCTGCGTGACTGGCCAGTTGCCCCGCCAGGGCGTCGTGCAAATTGGTCGGTGCTGTGTTGGCCTTGAGTCGAGCCAGCACATTGAGAACATGTTCGCCGCTGGGTTTGCCCGCCTCCAGCGCCAACTCCACCGCCACCAACACCGCTTCGAGGCCGTGAATCGGAACCGCAGCCAATACCTGCGCCATGACGCTGTCGCCGCCAGTTCGTCGCAACAAGATGGCCTGGAGTTGCTTGAGCGGCTCAGGCATGCCAGCAAACGGCGCCCCGTTGCGAAGACCGCCGGGTTTGCGCTCCACCAGGCTGATGTAGTGCTGCCAGTCATAAAAGGTCTGGCTGCGCTCAAAGCTGCGACTGTGCCTGGCCACCCGCTGGCCATCGGCCACCACAGCGATGTGGTCGTGGTACATGCGCACACTGATGGCCGAGTTGGCGTGCTCGGTCGGTACGCTGTAGCGATTGCGCTCCAGGTGGATCAAGCCGGTGCTCGATACACGGGCCAGTAGTTCGACGTAGCCGTCAAACGCTCTGGGCACGGGCATGAGTTGGGTTTGCTCATCTTGGAGCACATCGGCCACCTTCAGTGTTGGGTACTCGGGGTGGTTGAGTTCACTCCAGGCTTGTCTGCTTTGCTCAGCCAGCCAGGCATTGAGTTCATCCCAGCTGGCCCAGCGGCGCTCTTTGGCATGGTGCCAGATGCTGGTACGCCGGTCGCGCACGTTCTTCTCGACGATGCCCTTCTCCCAGCCACTGGCGACGTTGCAGAATTCGGGCTCGAACAGGTAGTGCCCGCTCATGGCTTCAAAGCGACTGTTGACCTTGCGCTTCTTGCCAGACAGGACTTGATCAACGGCGGTCTTCATGTTGTCGTAGATGCCGCGCTGAGGCACGCCGCCAAAGGCTTCAAACGCCCGGGCGTGGGCATCAAACAGCATCTCATGGCCCTGACCGGGGTAGGCCACCAGCCAGAACGCGCGGCTGGCGCACAGTTTGGTGTGTGCCAACTCGACCCGCCGGCGCAGCCCGGCGATGAAGGTGTATTCGGTGCTCCAGTCGAACTGAAAGGCCTCGCCCAGGTGGAACTTCAGCGGGATAAAGGCGCCTTTGGTGGCTGCCAGAGCAACGCTTGCCTTCCAGGCTCGGGCAAAGGCACACAACCGACCATAGCTGCCGGTGTAACCCAGCGCACGCAGTTCCAGCCACATTTGTCCCTTGGTGCGTCGCTCACGCTTGTTTCGAGTGCTATCTGCCTTGAGCCACGTCCGCAAGGTTTCAGCGTAGTTGTCAAGTTTGGTGACGACTCGGCGCACCGGGTATTTGGGCTCCACCATCTCGCTCTCGCGCAACCATGTGCGTACCGTGTTGCGTGACAGGCCCGTTTGTCTGCATATTTCTTTGATCGACTGTTTGTCCCGAAAGTACAAACGCCGTATCTTTGCCAATGTTCCCACTTTGATCACTCCTGTTTCTCCTGTGCATAACCTCGTACGCACAGTGCTTCTAACAGGGGTCAAATTTGGATGAAAAAAACCACCTTCAGGGGGTCAATTCTGGGTGGCATTCAACAGGGTGGTCATAGAAACCAGGTGTGTCAAACGGGATATTCCGATTGGTAAACGCGCGCTCCAAGCGTCGACGTTCCTGATCATTTGACAGCGGCCACGGCATATTGGAACTCCCCGAAAGACTACCAACGAGGTCAAATGACCCGTTTTGCCATCCAGTTTATCCGGGGAACTTCGCTACGTGGCACATGCCCAAGTTGCTGGCGTTAAACGACGTCTGCGTGTGCCAGCATCGACATGGTTCGGCCCTGTTTTTTGAGAACAGAGAACAGGGAAGAATCGAAATGGCGGGATTCGGCCAGAACCGGTGGCCGCGTTTTAGACTGCCCAGCACACGCAGATCGGTCTCGCACCCCGCGTGCGTGGGGGAAAGCCGAAAAAGGAAAGGGCAACCGAGAACGGTTGCCCTTGAATACTGGTGGCCTGGGGCGGAATCGAACCACCGACACAAGGATTTTCAGTCCTCTGCTCTACCGACTGAGCTACCGGGCCAGAACGCGTGATTATAACAGCATCCTTACCTCAATCCGATATTTGAAAGTCAGGCCGCTTGACGTTTTCCGCGTGTCAAGTCAACGCCCAATTGCTTCAACTTGCGATAGAGGTGAGTTCTCTCAAGGCCAGTTTTCTCGGCCACGCGCGTCATAGATCCGTTTTCTTTAGCTAGGTGATACTCAAAATAAGCTTTCTCAAATTCGTCGCGCGATTCACGCAAAGGCTTGTCAAGCATAAAACTTTGCTGCGCTATCGGCCCGACATCTATAACGGTCGAGCCAGATTGACCAGCCACGACCGCACTGACGTCCATTGCCTGCAACGGGAGAGGCGCCACAAGAGGCACTACTGGCTTGCGCATGGCGCCCCGAGCAAGCCCCTGCTCGACAGCTTTCAAAAGCTTTTGAAGGGTAATGGGTTTCTCTAGAAAAGCAAGTGCACCAATTCTGGTGGCCTCCACTGCCGTATCAATGGTTGCATGCCCGCTCATCATGATAACTGGCATGGTCAGAACACCGGTAGCCGACCATTCTTTTAGAAGCGTAACGCCATCGGTGTCGGGCATCCAGATATCAAGCAAGACGAGATCGGGCCGCTCCCGCAGGCGAGCAGCGCGGGCCTGCGCAGCGTTTTCAGCCACTTCAACACTATGGCCCTCGTCATTCAAAATTTCCCATAACAGATCGCGAATGCCGAGCTCGTCGTCAACCACCAGTATGTTTGCCATGATCTAACGCGTTCCTTGGATAAGCCTATGTCGCCCAACTATCCTGGCGCGACATTCTCAATGGTAAATGATAACGACACTTTGGCACCAACCACTTTTCCGTTAACGATGCGGTTGCTTATCTCGACGCGTGTCCCATGCTCATCCGCTATTTTTTTAACTACCGCAAGTCCTAGCCCTGTGCCTTTAGATTTGGTCGTTACGTAGGGTTCAAACGCTCGCTTTAAGATGTTCTCAGGAAAACCGGTTCCAAAATCTAGTACGCTTAGGCGAACTCTACCGAGAGTTTCAAGCCACTGGGTCTTAACGATCACACCGTGCTCATTTGCAATGCTGCCAGCAGTTTCAGTTGCATCCTGCGCATTCTGAAGCAGGTTATGCAATACTTGACGCAGTTGCTGTGAATCACCCATCACTCTGGGGATACGCGGGTCAAGTGCCATCTGCACAGGTACCCGCAGGGTTTCGTTGCCGTACAACTGCAAAACCTCGGCTACCAGTGCATTCAAGTCGAGCGCCTTGAGCTCTGCAGTTGGTAATCTGGCAAAATCGCGA
Source organism: uncultured beta proteobacterium (assembly GCA_963750815.1). Classification (GTDB taxonomy): domain Bacteria; phylum Pseudomonadota; class Gammaproteobacteria; order Burkholderiales; family Burkholderiaceae_C; genus Rhodoferax. Next base: position 828,668 of record CAVVRS010000002.1, on the reverse strand, counting down.
AACTCATTGACAAGCCGTTTCATCGCTTCAACTTGATCAATTATGGTCTTGACAGATTTGCTAAGCAGCGCCTGCTCAGGCCCATCCACTTTTCCGGTCAACTTCATCTCAAGACGCTCAGCCGACAACTGGATCGGTGTCAACGGGTTCTTGATTTCATGTGCCAATCGCCTGGCGACTTCGCCCCAGGCCTGTGAACGCTGTGCGGACACGATTTCAGAAATATCATCAAACACCAACAGCCGGTTAGTACCGGGAAGCTCGGCGCCGCGCGCAACCAAAACAAGCGCATCATCGGCGCGTCTGCCTATCAGGGCTGCCGTTACATTCCCAAGTTCAAACGATTGCTGCCAATGATCAAGGCCATGTTCACCACGCGCACCCAAAAACGCGTCGAATTGGGTTTGTACGCTTTTCCCGAAAGTCTGGAGACCCTCTACTTCCGCAAGGCGACGCCCAGTATACGCAGCTAGCGGAACTCGAAGAATACGCGTCGCGCCTGGATTGGATGACAAAATGACACCCTGCTCGTCGAGCACAAGGACCCCTGCGGTCAGCGTATCTAGAATAGTTTGCAAGTTGGCACGCGCCGCATTCACCTGCTCCATGCTGGCCTGAACCGCTTGTCGCGCGTCCAAGAGTTGCTGGGTCATATCGGCAAACGAACGTGTCAAACCGTCCAGTTCGTCCTGTCCCTGTAAGGACGCTTTTGGTGTCAGATCCCCAGCAGCAACTTGGCGCACGCCGTGGGCCAACAACAATAGCGGTCGGGCTATCTGGTTACCCATCAAGACTGCCAATAACACTGCTGCAAATACAGCGAGAAACAAACTGAGCGTCAGCGTTCCAATGTACATTCGACGAAGTCCATCGCGCGCCAATGCACGCTCCTGGTACTCGCGATTTGCCTCCGTGACAGCCAGTGCATTCGCCACCAACGTAGGCGGCAACGAGTGAATTGCCATGAGAAAGCGCGGTTCGCCCAGCAACCCCAAACTGGAACTGGGAACCAAAACAAGTGCCTTGATCCGCGCATTACCCGTTACACCCGGTACTGCTTCGTCAAGGCCCTCAATCCAAGTGACTGGACGGCCAGAGCGCGCATTCCGGAATTGCTGCTGGTTTGGTCGCTCGAGATTGAGCTGATAGCGTGATTGTCCCGCGGCCGCGATTGGTTGCCCTGACGTGCTCCACAACATCAGGTCACTTGCACCCAACTGCTCGCGGAGATGCTCAAGCGGCAATACCACACTTATGTCCGGTGTGTCGGCCAGCAACAGCGCCGATGCACGCACCTTGCCCGCCAGGTCGTTTGACAAGGTTTCCAGCGTAACACGTCCAAGATTTAGGCCAGCATCCAGTGCTCCCTCAACCTTGATGTCAAACCAGCTTTCAATGGAACGCGAAACAAACTGGTAGGACACTACATAAATCAATACGCCCGGCACGAATCCTGTCAATGCAAAAATTGCCGCTAATTTGAGTAGCAGACGACTCCCAAATTTTCCCTGACGCAGCCGAGTCAGCAGTCGTAAAAAAATCCACACAATAACGACCAACAGGAGAATCGCCACCACTACATTGAGCACAAAGAGTCGCCCGTAGTTGCGTTCGTACATATCGCGATTCGTTGTCGCTTGAGTCAACAGAAAAAGTAACACAAGCCCGACCGCCACCGTGACCGCCAGACCGGCACCAACAGTCCATCGCAATGTCCTGGAATGACGAACTGAAAACCGACCAGCCGGCGTCCCATGCCCTGGGTCGATCACTTGCTGTTCTCCACTAGCAAGGGTTGGCTCAAAGTGGCTGAAATATTCCAGTCGGTCTGTCCCAGCGTACCAATCTGAAACGGGCGGGGTAGCTGTGACATGTCCAACCTGAAATGGAACTCCACAAGATGACGTTGATCCAGATCCAATTCCGAAACATCAGCAATTTTCCAGCGTGACAAACGTTGCACCGCTGCCAGAGCATCTGACAGAGTCTCAAAGTTCTGATTCAATGCCACGGCCAGTCCAGCATGAGTGATAAGGCCAGAAGCCACATTCAGCCGCCAGCGCCGGGTCAAGGGTTGATAAGCCAGCCGAAGATGGCGCTCGGCACTAACCACGCTCTTGTTTTTCCAATACCAGCGTTCTCGAAATATTTCCACATCAGCAACAAAAATCATCGGAACCCCTTTGAGAAGGGCCTCCTCTACTGCAGCCGACAGCTCGAATTTCACGCTAGCAGTAAGCAATATATCGTCACCAACCCGCTCGAACTTCAAAACTGAAATTTCTGTCTCGGGAGACTCTGCCCAAACGGACCCGGGTTGAACAGCACTCAAAAATACGCAGGCCACCAGCGGGATGATGTCAAACCGCAAGCTTCTCAAGCAATGCAAAATAAAAGCCGTCATGGTCACCCATTGGATTGTGTGGCACCGGGCTACTATTATTTCTGTCAAGAGGTGTTAAATGCCCGTACGACGGTCGCAAACTGGCGTCAGTGTTGTGTGCAAGAAACGTTTGTATCTGCTTCTCGCCCTCGACCCTGAAAGTCGAGCAGGTACAGTACAGCAGTCGCCCACCGACTTTGAGCAACGGCCATAAGGCTTTGAGCAGTTTGGCTTGGGTACCGACCAGCTGGGCGATGTCAGACTGCCGCCGTAACCAAGGTATGTCAGGGTGGCGTCGCACAATACCAGACGCAGAGCAAGGCGCATCCAGTAAAACCGCATCAAATAACCGACCATCCCACCAATCTTCTGGGTTGGCCGCGTCTGCCACCAAAACCTTAGCAAACAGGCCCAAGCGTTGCATCGTCTGATGAATTTTCTGGCATCGGTCTGGGTCTACATCAAGTACAGTCAAATTGCAATCCACCAATTCAAGCAAATGCGCCGCTTTACCTCCTGGGGCCGCACAAGCGTCCAGAATGCGGGGAACTCCAGTCGACGTAAGTCCAGCCAGCAGCAGTGGCGCTGCGAGCTGTGCCGCGCTGTCCTGCACGGACACAACGCCGTTGGCAAATCCTGGTAGTTCCTGCACTGGCACGGCATGTTTCAAAGTGATGCCCCAGTCACCTGTGGTTGTAGCTTCCAGCCCAGCGGAATTCAGCATATTCATATACGCTAATACAGTCGTGCGCCTGGCGTTAATCCGCAGGGTCATCGGTGCGTGACGGTTATCTGCGGCAAGAATTTCCTGCCAGCTGTTTGGCCAGTCCTTCTGGATTTGATGAATCCACCATTTCGGATGATTCCATACCGCCACTGGGTTTCTATCAACTCTCTCGATCAACGCGTCGCGTTCACGAAGGAACCGACGCAAACACGCGTTGATAAAGCCGGCTTGAGGTTGGGTAGCAGCGTTTCTCTTTGCGGCATCTACAGTTTGATTGACAAGTGTAAACAAGTCATACGGCGCATCTTGTTCACGCCATGCCAACGCCAGTGCCGCACACAGCAACGCATCAGCGAGTGGTGGGGGGGGGTGACGGGTAATCAACTTTCGCAACACCTGTGCGCGCCCCAGTGAACGCAAGACATGAAATGTCATTGCTTGAACTCCCGGTCGCATTTCTGTCGGAACAACAGAAATCGCCCGCGTTCCCGAAACGCCCGATCGAATCGCAAGCAAAACGGCTGCTACAGCCTGCAATTGTCTCCACAATGGTGGTCGATTTTGATTTGACTCCATCGTCAAGTCTATATCGGTTGTGCTGACCGGAAACCAAACAATCGAGCCAGCAGCAGCGCCGGGAACTGTCCGATGGCTTCGTTGTAACTGGTAACTGCCTTGTTGAAGTCGGACCTGGCCAGTTCAGCTTGAAACGCTACATGATCCCATTCCACCAGAACAGTACCAGGCAGCGCTGCGCCGTTTACATTGAGCGGGAGATCCCGTAATCGAGACCACGACAACCAAAAGGTCTCCAGCGCAGTTCTCAGAGCACTCATCGCGGGTCCGTCCAGTGGTTGCGCATGCGCCACCTGCAAAGAGTCATTGAACTGCTGAGCGGCCGCGGCCAACGCTCGCCACGCAGAAAAAACTGCGTCAGTGGCCTGATATTCATGGGATGCAGCCCCTGCCCGGACAGGAAGGTTTGCGTTCACAATCCATAAGTATTGAGTGAACAACCGTTCTAGGTTTCCAAAGGCAGCAACACCTTTTGAACGAAAACGTATCAGGCGGTTGTAAGCCCCAATTGACCAAAATATCAAAACCGCAACGATAAACCAGAACACTAGCAAATCGTTCATCGCTTCAATATCGAGACCAAAACGGTCAAGATTACAAAAGAGTCGGGAAGCGACTCAAACCTTTTCCTCAGAATTTGAGCCGCAATAATTGCCAAACCCAGTGATGCTACTCCGTTGCTGCTCCGTCACTGGAATACGTAGCCTCAGGAGCACCTGCCAGTTCGGCTGCTTCAGCTTCAGCAATAGCGCGACGTTCAATATCATCCATATTCTCGCGAACTTTGCGGGCTTCGTGATAGGCCAAGCCAGTACCGGCAGGTATCAGTTGGCCGACAATGACATTTTCTTTTAAGCCACGCAACTCATCGCGCTTACCCATAATTGCAGCCTCTGTCAAAACGCGGGTGGTTTCCTGGAACGAAGCCGCGCTGATGAAACTGTCAGTTGACAATGAAGCTTTGGTGATACCAAGTAGTAAGTTGGTAAAAGTTGCCGGAATCTTGCCATCAGCGCGTAACGCATCATTGGTGTTCAGCATCTCTGAACGTTCAACTTGTTCGCCGTTAATGTAAGTGGAATCTGCAGCATTTTCGACCACTACCCGACGCAACATCTGGCGAACAATCACCTCAATATGCTTGTCGTTGATTTTTACGCCCTGCAGCCGATAAACATCTTGGACCTCGTCCACTATATATCGCGCAAGTTCTTCAGAACCCAACAAACGCAGAATGTCTTGCGGGTCCGCCGGGCCGTCCACAACACTCTCTCCCTTGTTGACGACCTGGCCTTCGTGCACGATGATGCTCTTCTCCTTCGGCACAAGTTCTTCCCACACCACACCGTCGGGGTCGGTAATCTGTAAACGAATCTTGCCCTTGGTCTCCTTACCAAATGACACGGTGCCGGTCATTTCGGCGAGTACGCCCTTATCTTTTGGCGAACGTGCCTCAAATAATTCCGCAACACGCGGCAGGCCACCGGTGATGTCGCGCGTTTTTTGCCCTTCAATCGGAATACGCGCCAAAACCTCACCCGGGCCTACATCCTGACCGTCACGTACCTGAACCAGTGCGCCTACCGGGAAGCCGATAGTCACTGAGTGATCGGTGCCTGGAATTTTGACTTCATTACCGGAAACATCGATCAACTTGACCTGCGGGCGGATAACTTTGGCTGCGCCACGACGTTTCGGATCAATCACAACCATTGTGGACAGGCCCGTCACCTCATCGACCTGCTTGGCCACCGTCAAGCCTTCTTCAACATTCTCAAAATGGGCTTTGCCTGCAAACTCGGTGATAATCGGGCGTGTCAATGGATCCCAGTTGGCGAGAATTGCACCGGACTTGATGCTCTGATCCGACTTCACTGCCAGTACCGCACCGTAGGGTACCTTGTGGCGTTCGCGCTCACGACCGTGCTCGTCATGAATGACGATTTCGCCAGAACGGGAAATTACCACTAACTCCTTTTTACCGTTTGTAACATACCGCATCGTCGCGTTAAATCCGATACTACCGTTTGATTTGGCCTCCACGCTGGAGGCAATGGCCGCACGCGATGCGGCACCACCAATATGGAAAGTGCGCATGGTCAACTGGGTGCCAGGCTCGCCAATGGACTGCGCGGCAATCACGCCAACCGCTTCACCACCGTTCACCAAGCCACCACGACCCAGATCGCGGCCATAGCATTTGGCACAAATGCCAAAACGGGTTTCGCAAGTTAACGCTGTACGGACTTTAACCTCGTCCACGCCAGCCATTTCCAACTCTTCAATCAGATCCTCGTCCAGCATATCACCAGCTTTGGCGAGCACCGTCCTATTCTCCGGATGCAACACATCGTCAGCTGAAGTGCGCCCGAGTATTCGATCCCGCAAAGACTCAATGACTTCACCGCCTTCGACGATCGCGCGCATAAGGTATCCGCCGTGCGTTCCGCAGTCCTGTTCGGTCACGACCAAGTCCTGTGTGACGTCGACCAATCGGCGTGTCAAATAGCCGGAATTGGCTGTCTTCAATGCAGTGTTGGCCAGACCTTTTCGGGCACCGTGGGTCGAGATAAAGTACTCCAACACATTCAGACCTTCGCGGAAGTTCGCGGTAATTGGAGTCTCAATGATAGAGCCGTCTGGCTTGGCCATCAATCCCCGCATACCTGCCACCTGACGAATCTGAGCGGCCGAGCCACGAGCACCGGAATCGGCCATCATATAAATGGAATTGAATGATTCTTGCTGCACTTGTTTTCCATGGCGGTCCACAACCATTTCCTTAGACAACTGTGCCATCATGACCTTTGAAACTTCGTCCCCCGCCTTGCCCCAGATGTCTACCACCTTGTTGTATCGCTCACCCGAAGTAACCAAGCCAGAAGTGTACTGTTGTGCAATTTCCTTGACCTCTTTTTCGGCTCTCTCGATGATTCCGTGCTTTTCAGACGGCACCAACATGTCATCAATGCAGATTGAGATACCGGCCTTCGTCGCCAGCCGGAAACCATATTGCAACAACTTGTCAGCAAACACCACCGTCTCTTTAAGACCACATTTTCGGAACGAGACGTTGATGAGCTTTGAAATTTCTTTTTTCTTCAGCGCCTTATTGATGTTCGCAAAAGGTAGTCCCTTGGGTAGTATTTCCGATAACAAAGCACGGCCAGCGGTGGTTTCCCACAGTTTGGTCGAAGGCAGCAATTCACCCGTCTGTTTGTCCTTGGTGTATTCGGTCAACCGAACATTGATACGAGCAGTCAGTTCGACCTCGCCAGCATCGAAGGCACGTTGCACTTCACCGGTATCGGCAAAAATCAAACCTTCGCCCTTCCCATTGATACGGTCCCGAGTTGTGTAGTACAAACCCAGCACCACGTCTTGCGAAGGCACAATTGACGGCTCGCCATTAGACGGAAAAAGCACATTATTGGAAGCCAGCATCAGGGTCCGGCATTCCACCTGCGCCTCCACGGATAGAGGTACGTGAACCGCCATTTGGTCACCGTCAAAGTCGGCGTTGAATGCTGCGCAAACCAGCGGATGCAGCTGAATGGCTTTACCTTCAATCAGGATCGGCTCGAAGGCCTGAATGCCCAAACGGTGCAGTGTTGGTGCACGATTCAACATCACCGGATGTTCTTTGATCACCTCTTCCAGGATGTCCCACACCACCGGCGTACCCGATTCGACTTCCTTCTTGGCAGCTTTGATGGTCGTGGCAATGCCCATCGCCTCAAGGCGCGCGAAGATAAACGGCTTGAACAGTTCGAGTGCCATCAGCTTGGGCAGGCCGCATTGATGGAGTTTGAGCGTCGGGCCAACCACAATGACGGAACGGCCCGAGTAATCGACCCGTTTTCCCAACAAGTTCTGGCGAAAACGACCGCTCTTGCCCTTGATCATGTCGGCCAGCGACTTCAATGCACGCTTGTTGGCCCCAGTCATGGCCTTGCCGCGGCGACCGTTGTCCAGCAAAGAGTCGACAGCTTCCTGCAGCATGCGCTTTTCGTTGCGCGCAATGATCTCGGGAGCTTTCAGTTCCAGCAAACGACGCAGACGACTGTTGCGGTTAATCACGCGACGATACAGATCATTCAGATCTGATGTCGCAAAACGACCACCATCCAGCGGCACCAGAGGACGCAAGTCAGGTGGCAATACCGGCAATACATCCAGCACCATCCACTCGGGTTTGATACCGGATTTTTTGAATGCTTCAAGCAACTTGAGGCGTTTGGTATTTTTCTTGATCTTTAACTCAGAACCGGTCGGGTCGTTGCGCAGTTTTTCGATCGATCCCTCAATATCAATGCTTTGTAACAGATCCTTAATGCCCTCAGCGCCCATCTTGGCCTGAAACTCATCGCCATATTCCTTGAATTTGGCATCGAAATCGTCTTCCGACATGATGCTGAATTTCTTCAGAGGGGTCATACCGGGATCGGTCACAACATAAGCTTCAAAGTACAGTACGCGTTCAATGTCACGCAGAGTCATATCGAGAACCAGACCCAACCGTGAGGGCAAAGATTTCAGGAACCAAATGTGCGCACACGGTGCTGCCAGGTCAATGTGGCCCATGCGCTCGCGACGCACCTTGGTCTGGGTGACCTCAACGCCACACTTCTCGCAGATCACACCGCGGTGCTTGAGCCGCTTGTATTTGCCGCACAAGCATTCGTAGTCCTTGATCGGACCAAAAATCTTGGCGCAAAACAAGCCATCACGCTCAGGTTTAAAGGTGCGATAGTTTATGGTTTCCGGCTTTTTTACTTCCCCGAAAGACCAGGAACGGATTTTCTCGGGGGACGCCATACCAATCTTGATGGCACTGAAATGCTCATCTGGTGTGAACTGCTTGAACAGGTCGAGTAATGATTTCATGACACTATTTCCTCTTTAATCAGTTGCTTAGCCACGTTCGAGTTCAATATCAATACCCAAGGAGCGGATTTCCTTGACCAGCACATTAAACGATTCGGGCATACCGGCTTCAATCGAGTGCTCGCCCTTGACAATACTTTCGTACACTTTGGTGCGTCCCTGTACGTCATCTGACTTAACTGTGAGCATTTCCTGAAGTGTGTAGGCGGCGCCGTATGCCTCCAGAGCCCAGACCTCCATCTCGCCAAAACGCTGACCACCAAACTGCGCCTTGCCACCGAGTGGCTGTTGCGTCACCAAGCTGTACGGACCGGTGGAACGGGCGTGCATTTTGTCGTCCACCAAATGGTGAAGTTTGAGCACATGCATGTAGCCGACCGTGGTCGGACGCTCGAAAGCGTCGCCGCTTCGACCGTCGAACAAATGGGCCTGCGTGCGCGCTGCCGTCAGCCCCTTGGCTTTGACGATATCGTCCGGGTAAGCCAATTTCAGCATGCCACGAATATCTTCTTCAGAAGCACCATCAAAGACGGGTGTGGCAAACGTTGCGCCAGCTCTCAGGTTTCCAGCCATTTCCAGCACTTCGTCGTCACTCAGTTTTGACACATCTTCCTTGCGACCCGAGCCGTTGTAAAGCGTCTCAAGGAATTTGCGCAAGTCTGCCAGTTTGGCCTCGGCCTGCAGCATGTCTCCAATACGCTGGCCAATGCCTTTTGCAGCCCAGCCCAAATGCACTTCCAGCACCTGTCCGACGTTCATCCGCGAGGGAACGCCCAATGGGTTAAGAACGATATCGCACGGCGTGCCGTCAGCCATATAAGGCATGTCTTCGACCGGTACGATCTTGGACACCACACCCTTATTGCCGTGACGACCAGCCATCTTGTCACCTGGCTGCAAGCGACGTTTCACTGCCAGGTAAACCTTGACCATTTTCAGCACGCCGGCAGGCAACTCGTCACCTTGGGTCAACTTCTTGCGTTTTTCTTCAAAGGCCAAGTCGAAACTGTGACGGGTCTGTTCCAGTGAGTTCTTGATACTTTCCAGCTGCGAGGCAATGTCTTCATCTGCGGGACGAATATCGAACCAATGAAATTTTTCGACCATAGTCAAGTAGGCCTTGTCAATTTTGCTGCCCTTGGCGAGCTTTTGTGGGCCACCATTGGCTGGCTTACCTATCAACAATTTCTCGATTCGGTCAAATGCATCGGCTTCCACAATGCGCAACTGATCATTCAAATCAAGGCGGAAGCGTTTGAGTTCGTCATCAATGATTTGTTGAGCGCGGCGATCGCGCACAATCCCTTCACGGGTAAACACCTGCACATCAATCACAGTTCCCTGTGATCCCTGATCGACGCGCAACGAAGTATCTTTCACGTCGCTGGCCTTCTCGCCGAAAATGGCGCGCAGCAGTTTTTCTTCCGGTGTCAATGTGGTTTCACCTTTTGGCGTAACCTTCCCCACCAGTGTGTCGCCCGGTTGAACTTCAGCCCCGACATAAATGATGCCTGACTCATCCAGACGATTGAGCTGTTGTTCACTGAGATTCGGAATATCACGTGTGATTTCCTCTGATCCCAGCTTGGTGTCACGCGCCATCACCACCAATTCTTCGATGTGAATCGACGTATAGCGGTCTTCTGCCACGACGCGTTCACTGATTAAAATGGAATCCTCGAAGTTGTATCCGTTCCATGGCATAAACGCCACCAGCATGTTCTGACCCAACGCCAGTTCGCCAAGATCGGTCGATGCACCGTCAGCAATGACATCCCCCTTGGCCAAATTGTCACCCTTGCTGACAATCGGTCGTTGATGAATATTGGTGTTTTGGTTGGAACGCTGATACTTGATCAGATTGTAAATATCAACACCCACTTCACCTGCTTGCGCTTCATCGTCATTGACACGAATCACAACACGAGTTGCATCGACATAATCAACCACTCCACCCCGGGTTGCGGTCACTACGGTTCCTGAGTCGACAGCCGACACGCGTTCAATGCCGGTTCCAACAAAAGCCTTCTCCGGACGCAAGATGGGTACCGCCTGGCGCTGCATGTTGGCGCCCATCAATGCCCGGTTTGCGTCATCATGCTCCAAGAACGGCACGAGGGATGCGGCCACCGAAACTATCTGTGCGGGTGACACATCCATGTATTGAACGCGATCTGCTCCCACCAATATCGATTCACCGGCTTCGCGCGCCGAGATCAACTCTCCCGTGAGCTTGCCGTCCTTATCAAGCGCTGCGTTAGCCTGCGCAATGACATACTTACCTTCTTCGATGGCCGACAAATAATCGATGTCCATTGTGACCTTGCTGTCCACCACGCGACGATAAGGCGTTTCAATGAATCCATACTCGTTGAGACGAGCATACAGAGCTAGTGAATTGATCAGGCCGATATTCGGACCTTCTGGAGTTTCAATTGGACATACACGACCGTAGTGCGTGACGTGCACATCACGCACTTCAAAGCCGGCACGCTCACGGGTCAATCCACCAGGACCGAGTGCAGAAACACGGCGCTTGTGGGTGATTTCAGACAGGGGATTCGTCTGATCCATAAACTGTGACAACTGTGACGCACCGAAGAACTCTTTCAGGGCCGCTGAAATTGGTTTGCTGTTGATCAAGTCGTGCGGCATAAGTGGCTCTTGCTCGGCCTGACCCAGACGCTCCTTGACTGCTTTCTCAATCCGGGCCAACCCAGTGCGGTACTGGTTTTCAGCCAACTCACCAACACAACGAACGCGCCGGTTGCCAAGGTGATCGATGTCATCTACGTCGCCACGCCCGTTCCGCAAATCAACAAGAATTTTGACGACCGCAAGAATGTCCTCATTGGTCAGCACCATTGGCCCGGTCGACTCGGCGCGCCCCATCTTGGCATTGAACTTCATGCGGCCAACCCTCGACAAATCGTAGGTGTCGGGGTTATAGAACAAACGCTGAAACAGCGCCTGCACTGCGTCTTCAGTGGGAGGCTCACCAGGGCGCATCATGCGGTAGATTGCAACGCGCGCGGCAAATTCATCGACTGTTTCGTCGCTACGCAGAGTCTGCGAAATGTACGCACCCTGATCCAGTTCGTTGGTGTAAATGCAGGGCAATTCCTGAACTCCGGCGGTGCGCAGCTTCTTCAAAAGAAGTTCAGTGAGCTCGTCGTTGGCTTTCGCCAGAATCTCCCCAGTGTCATTGTCCAAAATGTTGCGTGCGACCACGCGCCCGACCAGGAAATCTTCAGGAACACTAATGTGCATAGTGCCTGATTGCTCCAGTTCACGGGTGTGACGGGCTGTTACACGTTTATCCTTGGTAACAACAACTTTGCCGCTCTTGTCTGTTACGTCGAATCGGGCAACCTCACCACGTAGACGTTCAGCAACAAACTCCATCTGGGCACCACTGTCCATCAGTCGGAAGTTGTCATTTACGAAGAAGTTGGCAAGAATCGACTCGTGATTCAGGCCAATGGCCTTGAGCAAAATCGTGACCGGCATTTTGCGGCGACGGTCGACGCGAAAATAAAGAATATCTTTCGGGTCAAATTCGAAATCTAGCCAGGAACCACGGTAAGGAATGATACGGGCTGAAAACAACAGCTTTCCAGAGCTGTGGGTTTTCCCCTTGTCGTGCTCAAAGAAAACACCAGGCGAGCGATGCAACTGGGAAACGATGACGCGCTCGGTGCCGTTGATGATGAACGAGCCCTTGCCGGTCATCAAGGGCACTTCGCCCATGTAGACCTCTTGTTCTTTTACCTCTTTAATGACCTTGTTTTGCGAGGTTGAGGATTCACGGTCATAGATGAACAGTTGCACCTTGGCCCGTACCGCAGAGGCAAATGTCAAACCACGAGTCTGGCATTCACGCACGTCAAAAGCCGGTTTGGCCAGGTTGTATTCGAGATACTTCATCTCGACAAAGCCGTTGTGCGAAATAATTGGGAAGGCAGCGTCAAAGGCCGCCTGCAGGCCCTCTACAGTCCGCTTTTTCGGGGGGACATCAGCTTGCAGAAATGCCGTGTAGGCATCTTTTTGCATTTGCAACAGATAAGGAATTTCAAGCACGCTGTCGCGACTGCCAAAATTTTTGCGAATGCGCTTGCGTTCGGTGTATGTGTAAGCCATGAGATCTCCGGGCAATGACTAAGGAATCCTGGGTACTTCTTGGTGATTGGCCACTACCAATCATTGGCGGACGGTCGCACATTGCGTGCAACCCGAACCAAGGCATCTTCAACTGTCGAGGTAAGAAGACACTGAAAAACAGATATTCTGTCTGTTTATCGGTGCGCTCTTACAAGCGCCAAAGGCTGGGGCTCTTTTGAGCACCCAGCCCTTGTTGAAAGTTCGATTACTTGAGTTCGACCTTGGCGCCGGCATCCACCAGCTTCTTCATGGCGGCGTCAGCATCGGCCTTGGAAATGCCTTCTTTGACGTTCTTCGGTGCGCCATCCACCAGATCTTTGGCTTCCTTGAGGCCCAGACCGGTGATTTCGCGAACTGCCTTGATGACCGACACCTTGGCCGCGCCAGCTTCAAGCAGAACGACGTTGAACTCGGTCTTCTCTTCCGCCACCGCGGCGGCAGCGCCACCGCCGGCCGCTGGCGCCGACATGGCCGCCGCGCTCACACCAAATTTCACTTCGATGGCTTTCACCAAATCGTTGAGTTCCATGACCGTCATGCTGTCAAGCGCGGTCAAAAATGCGTCTTTATCGAATGCCATTTTGATTTCCTAAAATATTGGTTACCACATGCAGCCGGCCGTCAGGCCGCAACTGCCTCAGCGGGTGCATCTTGCACGGCTACGCCATTTTTTTCTGCGATCGCTGCCAGCACACGTGCTATGCGCGAAATCGGAGATTGCATCAAGCCCAGCAACTGTGCCAGCAACACTTCCTTGGAAGGGATGCTTGCCAACTGCTTAACGCCATTCATATCCAGCGCTTTTCCGCCGTATGCACCACCGCGAATCACCAACTTGTCATTGGTTTTCGCGAAGTCAGCCACCACTCGCGCGGCAGCCACTGCATCTTCAGAAAAGCCATAGATCAGCGGCCCGGTCATCAAGTCGGACACAACTTCAAATCCGCTGCCAGCGACAGCGCGGCGAGCCAAGGTGTTTTTCAACACACTCAGACTTACGCCATTGCTGCGCGCTGTGGAGCGCAATTTAGTCATGTCAGCGACCGTGATGCCACGGTATTCCGCCAAGATCAGCGTTTGAGCTTTTGCGGCGAGGCCAGTCACATCGTGTATGACCGCTTCTTTCTCACTGCGATTAAGACTCAAGGTCTACTCCTTCAAAATGTGCCGGTCGGCAAACTGCCTTCAAGCACGCCACATTGCAGCGACCAACTGTTTCGGAAACCCAATTCCATCTGCAGCGGGATCGCCATCTGCGTTGGCTCAAGGCCTGAGGTGAACCCCATGCCCATCGATTAAGTGCCTGCCCGTATCGTCACGGCTGGCACACCAACGGTCTTGGATGACCTGCCCACACTTCTCAGTACGAACAGCCCACCACGTCAGGCTGCCTTCTCAGGCAACCCAAATTTTCCAATTACGCTGCGATGGTTTGCATGTCCACGCGGACACCCACACCCATCGTTGACGAAACTGCCACTTTCTTCAAATAAACACCTTTGCTGGTTGTCGGTTTGGCCTTGGTCAAGGCATCAATCAACGTGACCAAGTTACCCTGCAACTTGTCGTTGTCAAATGAACGACGACCAATCGTAGAGTGAACAATACCGGCCTTGTCAACACGGAACTGCACTTGACCGGCCTTGGCGTTCTTCACGGCTGTTGCCACATCGGGCGTGACGGTGCCAACCTTGGGATTCGGCATCAAACCACGTGGGCCGAGAATTTGCCCCAAGGTACCGACGACGCGCATGGCATCTGGCGCAGCAATCACGATGTCAAAAGGCATGTCGCCGGCCTTGATCATGGCCGCCAGATCATCCATGCCGACGATATCAGCACCGGCTGCTTTGGCTTCTTCCGCTTTGACACCCTGGGCAAACACCGCCACACGCTTGGTCTTGCCGGTACCGTTGGGCAACACAACCGCGCCACGCACGACTTGATCCGACTTCTTGGCATCAATCCCGAGCTGCACGGCCACATCGATCGATTCATCGAATTTGGCGTTGGCACACTCTTTGACAATGCCCAAGGCATCTGCCAACGGGTATAGCTTGTTAGAGTCAACCTTTCCCTGGAAGGCTTTTTGTTTTTTGGTGAGCTGGGTCATTTAAACACCCTCCACATTCACGCCCATCGAACGGGCAGAACCAGCGATGGTACGAACCGCCGCATCCATGTCGGCGGCAGTCAGGTCTTTCATTTTGGTCTTGGCGATCTCCTCAAGTTGCGCGCGCGTGACCTTGCCAACTTTGAGGGTGTGCGGTGTCGCTGAACCCTTGTCAATTTTCGCTGCCTTCTTGATCAGGATCGAAGATGGCGGTGATTTGATAACGAATGTGAAACTCTTGTCCGCAAACGCGGTGATTACCACGGGCAATGGCAGACCGGGCTCGACACCCTGGGTCTGGGCGTTAAACGCTTTACAGAACTCCATGATGTTCAGGCCGCGCTGACCCAATGCCGGGCCGATCGGTGGTGATGGATTGGCCTTGCCTGCTGGGACTTGCAGTTTGACAAAACCGACGATTTTTTTCGCCATGCTTTACTCCTTGCGGGTAATAACGCCAGAACCTTGCTATTGAATTTGCAAGCCCTGGCTCCCCGGGGTTAACGACTCACTAACAACATTCGCATCGAGTCGAAAAATGCGAACCTTCCAATTAAATGGGAACAGGTCTGGCCAGCGTTGCGTTGCGACGATTCGCCCAACAAAAATCAAAGTTACGTTTTTTCAATTTGTGAAAATTCGAGTTCCACAGGGGTCGATCGACCGAATATCGTCACTGCGACCCGGACTTTGCTCTTCTCGTAGTTGACATCCTCCACCGATCCATTGAAATCAGTAAAAGGACCGTCCTTCACACGCACAAACTCACCCACCACAAATTCAACCTTGTGCCGTGGCTTCTCCGTCCCTTCCTGCATTTGGGAGACAATCTTTTTGACCTCGGCCTCGGAAATCGGAGACGGACGGTTCTTGGCACCACCAACGAAACCGGTTACCTTGTTGGTATGCTTTACCAGATGCCACGTGTCATCATCCATGACCATTTCGACCAGCACATACCCCGGAAAGAATTTGCGTTCGGTAGTTTTCTTCTGACCATTTTTGATCTCAACCACTTCCTCCATCGGAACCAGAATACGACCAAATTTTTCCTGCATACCGGCGCGATTAATCCTCTCGATGATGTTGCGCTCGACCGCCTTTTCCATGCCGGAGTAGGCATGAACCACATACCATCGCAAATCCGGGTTAGCTGGCGCAGTCGCCAAGACCTGCGCCGCGCCAAGTATGTCGATTACAGGGGTTTCCACTACATCATTCATTACTTTTTCCACCCCAGAATCAAGTCATAAAAAAGCCACTCGAGTGTTTTGTCCGTGAGCCAGAGAAACAGGGCCATCACCAGTACAAAAACGAATACGTAGGCTGTCATTTGAACCGCCTCCTTGCGCGCCGGCCAAACCACTTTTTTAACTTCACGCCAAGCATCCCTGCCGAACGCCAGCAACGCTTTGCCAGGCTCAGAAGTAAAAAAGACCACTGTGGCAGCTGCCATACCCAGTAGCAAGGCGCCCCACTGAGCCAACGATCCCTGCTTGCCCAACAAATAGTAGGCCGCCAGCGCTGCAACGAGCAGGGCTACCGCCGCAGCAAGCTTCGCCTTATCGACTCCAGTGCTGACAGTTTGTATTTGTGAGGTGGCCATTTTTCTCTATCTCGCGCTTTTTCTATATCAAATCAATCTCGGCAGTCTTTAGACGCTGAAGCCCGCTATTCGCGTAGCGGACCCGGGAATCCACCTTTCTGCAGTCAGTCGGGTGGCAGGGGCGGAAGGAATCGAACCATCAACCTTCGGTTTTGGAGACCGACGCTCTGCCAATTGAGCTACGCCCCTAAAAACTTACGCTATTATCTTGGCCACCACACCGGCGCCGACTGTCTTGCCGCCTTCGCGGATGGCAAAGCGCAGACCTTCTTCCATGGCAATCGGATTGATCAGCTTGACCGTGATCGATACGTTATCGCCCGGCATCACCATCTCCTTGCCTTCTGGCAACTCGATCGCTCCGGTTACGTCCGTGGTGCGGAAGTAGAACTGGGGGCGGTAGTTGTTGAAAAACGGTGTGTGGCGACCACCCTCGTCTTTGGAGAGCACGTAGATTTCGCCGGTGAAGTGGGTGTGCGGCTTGATGGAGCCGGGCTTGCACAGCACCTGGCCACGCTGCACGTCTTCGCGTTTGGTGCCGCGCAGCAAGATGCCCACGTTGTCACCAGCTTGACCTTGGTCAAGCAGCTTGCGGAACATTTCAACGCCGGTGCAGATGGTTTTCTGGGTGTCGGTAATGCCGACAATTTCGATTTCTTCGCCGACTTTGATGACGCCACGTTCAACCCGTCCGGTCACAACGGTGCCGCGTCCGGAGATCGAGAAGACGTCTTCCACCGGCATCAGGAAGGCCCCGTCCACCGCCCGCTGGGGCAGCGGGATGTAGGTGTCGAGCGCTTCGGCCAGTTTCAGAATGGAGCCTTCGCCCAGTTCGCCTTTATCGCCTTCCATGGCCAGTTTGGCCGAGCCGTGGATGATGGGGGTCTTGTCGCCAGGGAAGTCGTATTTGTCGAGCAGTTCGCGCACTTCCATTTCAACGAGTTCGAGCAGTTCGGCGTCATCGACCATGTCGCATTTGTTCAGGTACACGATGATGTAGGGCACGCCGACCTGGCGCGCCAGCAGAATGTGTTCGCGCGTCTGGGGCATCGGGCCGTCAGCGGCCGAGCAGACCAGAATGGCGCCATCCATCTGGGCCGCACCGGTAATCATGTTCTTGATGTAGTCAGCATGGCCCGGGCAGTCAACGTGGGCGTAGTGCCGGCTGGCCGTTTCGTATTCAACGTGCGCGGTGTTGATGGTAATGCCGCGTGCCTTTTCTTCCGGCGCCGCGTCAATCTGGTCGTACGCCTTGGCAGTACCTCCAAATTTGGCCGCCATCACCGTGGTGATGGCCGCCGTCAGCGTGGTCTTGCCGTGGTCAACGTGGCCAATCGTGCCCACGTTCACGTGCGGCTTGGTTCTTGCAAATTTTTCTTTTCCCATTTTCAGACTCCGAAAAGTAAAGGACTGTCAAATCAAAAATCGTGGTGCCCATTGCGGGAATCGGACCCGCGACCTCTCCCTTACCAAGGGAGTGCTCTGCCACTGAGCCAAATGGGCATTTCCCTGCTCGTTGCTCCGCAACGAACAAGTGAAACTCTCTACTATCTACTACCGCCAACTGATCACTGGAGCGGGAGACGGGAATCGAACCCGCGTCATTAGCTTGGAAGGCTAGGGTTCTACCATTGAACTACTCCCGCATCGGAGCCGAATCAATCAACCCCAAAACTCCCTACGGCTTGCTCTATATATGTCAGTTACTGTGTCAATTCTTTGTTAATTTCACTGGTGGAGAGGGATGGATTCGAACCATCGTACTCGTAAGAGGGCAGATTTACAGTCTGCTGCCATTAACCACTCGGCCACCTCTCCTTGGTGAACCGTAGATTATGCCACGAAGTTTTATCCATGTCATGGATGGCGATTGCATATGCGATACCGATAAATATATACTGGCGCACCTTTCAATAAATCAATTTTGCGTACTTGGCTCAACGTTGTAGTCTGACCTGTGTTGTTCGCGCCATGCCCGCGCCTGTGAAAAGTGTCCGCAGCCAATGAATGGCGCCGGCGGGCGCAATGCCGAGAGAGGAGAAGGGTGATTGGCGATCAGCACCAGATGGCGCGATGCATCAATAAGGGCACGCTTGCCCTGAGCATGTGCGCCCCACAGCATGAACACCGTTGGCGCAGCATCCCTTGAGACCTTGCGAATCACGGCGTCCGTCAACAGTTCCCAGCCGCGAGCGGAGTGGCTGGCAGGCCGACCTTCTTCCACAGTCAGACAAGTGTTGAGTAACAACACGCCCTTGCGCGCCCATCGCACCAGACTACCTCCCGGATCGGGAAAAACCGGGAGTGGCGTCCCCAAGTCGCGCCGCAACTCCCTGAATATGTTTCGCAGCGATGGGGGTAGTGACACTCCCGGGGCAACGGAAAAGGCCAGGCCTTCGGCCTGCCCCCGTCCGTGGTAAGGGTCTTGCCCCAAGATCACCACCCGCACCGATTCCGGTGGCGTAAGGTACAGCGCCTGCAACGGTTGTGGTGGAAACACAACGGCTCCGGCTTGCAACCGCCGTTTCAGGAAGCCGAGCAGATCACATCCCGCCTTGGATTGAAAAAATTCCGACACCAAAGGCTGCCAGCTGGCCGCCACCGGCCAGGCAACCGGGTCCGCCACATCCAACTGGTCCGTCGGCACATCTGCTTGATGATACGGCGGGGTTGTACCAAGCATGGTTTACCCGAACAAGGCGGAGAGGGCTTCGCCTGGATCCGGCGCCCGCATGAAGGCTTCACCTACCAAAAACGCGTTGACCCCCGCGGCGCCCATGCGCAACACGTCCTCACGACTATGAATGCCGCTCTCACAGACCAGAAGGCGGTCTTTGGGAACCTCCTGCATCAGTGACAGAGTGGTTTCCAATGACACCTCAAATGTCTTGAGATTGCGGTTATTGATGCCAATCAGTGGTGTTTTCAGTTTTAAGGCCCGCGCCAGCTCGGTCGCATCGTGCACTTCCACCAGCACCGCCATGTCCAGGCTACGGGCGATCACCTCAAAATCCTTCAACTGTGCATCATCCAAAATGGCCGCAATCAGCAACACGGCGTTGGCCCCGCACGCACGCGACTCATAAATTTGGTAGACATCCACCATGAAATCCTTGCGCAGCACGGGTAGCTGACAGGACGCACGGGCCTGCTTGAGGTAGTCCACACAGCCTTGAAAAAAATGCACATCGGTCAACACCGACAAACACGCAGCACCAAACTCAGCATAACTTTGCGCAATATCGGCCGCAATGAAGTCTTCGCGCAACACCCCTCTGGACGGACTGGCTTTTTTGATTTCGGCAATGACTGCGGGCTGCCCCGCCGCAATTTTTGTACGCATCGCGGCGACAAAATCACGCGTCAACACACGCGACTCGGCGTCAAATCGCATCGCGGCCAGTGACTTGCGCTTGCTCGCCGCTGCGACTTCGTCACGTTTGACAGCCACGATCTGGTTCAGGATATCGGTCATGCGGTAGCGCCCTTGAGTTGTTGGGACAGGGCGGCGAGTTGAGTCAACTTCAATTTTGCCGCACCTGATTCGACAGCTACACGGGCCCGTTGGACACCCGCTACCATTGAGTCCACGACGTTGGCAGCGTACAGTGCGACTCCAGCATTGAGCGTCACAATGTCTCTGGCTGGGCCAGGTCGATTGTCAAGCACGTCCAGCAACATGGTCTTGGACTGCTCCGGCGTTTCCACCTTGAGTACACGGTTGCTGGCCATCACCATGTCGAAATCTTCGGGATGAATCTCGTATTCCCGAATTTCACCGTTCCTGAGTTCCCCCACCAGCGTGGACGCGCCCAGACTGACCTCATCCATGCCGTCCTTGCCATACACCACCACTGCATGCTCAGCGCCCAGCCGCTGCAATGCCCGCACCTGAATGCCCACCAGATCAGGGTGAAAGACACCCATCAGTATGTTGGGTGCACTGGCCGGGTTGGTTAACGGACCCAGCAGATTGAAGATGGTCTTGATACCCAGCTCCTTGCGCACTGGTGCCACGTTTTTCATGGCTGGGTGATGGTTTGGGGCAAACATGAAACCGACACCGACCCGCGCCAGGCACTGCGCTATGGCCTCAGGCGCCAGGTTGATGTTGATGCCCAGCGACTCCATGACGTCAGCGCTACCGCTCTTGCTGCTGACACCCCGGCCCCCATGCTTGCTGACCTTGGCACCTGCGGCCGCAGCGACAAACATGGCGCAGGTTGAGATATTGAAAGTATTCGCCCCATCACCGCCGGTGCCAACAATATCGACCAAATGGGTTTTGTCGGCAATCTGAACCTTGGTCGAAAACTCGCGCATCACCTGCGCGGCGGCAGTGATTTCACCAATGGTTTCTTTTTTGACGCGTAAACCGGTAATAAAAGCGGCAATCATCACCGGCGACCACTCACCGTTCATGATTTGTCGCACGATGTGCAACATCTCATCGTGAAAAATCTCACGATGCTCGATCGTGCGCAGGAGGGCTTCCTGTGGCGTAATTTTGTTGGTATTGGTCATGCTGTATCTTAATCAGTCGGGCTCAGCGCCAGTTTCAGCCCAAATCCTATAAAAAACGCACCCGCCATGCGCTGGAACCAACGCATACTGCGCTGCAAGACGATAAAACGCCGGGACAACGCCGCGCCGACGACCGCATAGCCCAACCCAACCAACAGACTGTTGAAATTGAACAGCAGGCCAAGCAGCAAAAACGCCAGTGTCTTGTGCGGCGCGTCCGGCGCAATGAACTGCGGCAGAAAAGCCAGAAAGAAAAGTGCCACCTTGGGGTTTAGCAAATTCGTCCAGAAACCATTCATGAATACATTTTTGAAGCAATCTTGACCTGTAACCATCGTCGTAATTGCTCGGGAAGCTATTGAATTGGTAGCGTCCTTGGATTTGACCAGGCCCAACATGGTCCAACCCACATAAAAAAGATAGGCGGCTCCGAGCCACTTCAACACGGAAAAAGCGGTTGCCGAGGTAGCCAGCATGGCGCCCAGGCCAAGCGCCGCCGCAGTCACATGGACAAAGCAGCCGCCCGTGATGCCGAGGGCCGCCACCGCCCCGACACGCCAGTCGCCTTTGAGCGAATGATTCAGGATGCACAGCACGTCCGGCCCCGGCGTCAGGTTCAGCAAAATACCGGTGGCAATGAACAGCCCCAGATTCTCCACTCCGGTCATGA
Source organism: uncultured beta proteobacterium (assembly GCA_963750815.1). GTDB lineage: Bacteria > Pseudomonadota > Gammaproteobacteria > Burkholderiales > Burkholderiaceae_C > Rhodoferax. Next base: position 807,021 of record CAVVRS010000002.1, on the reverse strand, counting down.
TCAAATTTTCAGAAAATTTTTCAGCATCGCATGCCCGTGCTCTGTCAGGATGCTCTCAGGATGAAACTGCACTCCCTCAATGTCCAGCGAGGTATGCTTGACACCCATGATTTCACCGTCGTCAGTCCAGGCAGTCACTTTCAGACAAGGCGGACAGGTGGGGCGGTCAATCGAAAGAGAGTGGTAGCGGTTGACCGTAAACTGAGCCGGCAAGCTGGCAAAGATACCCTCCTGCGTGGTGCTGATGACGCTCGTTTTGCCATGCATCAGTTGCTGCGCACGGATAATCTTCGCGCCAAAGGCGGCGCCAATGGCTTGATGACCCAGACATACACCCAAAATTGGTACCCGTCCAGCGAAGTGGGCAATAGCAGCGACTGAAATGCCAGCTTCGGTTGGTGAACAAGGTCCGGGCGAAATCACCAGGCGATCAAGGTGCCCGGCCTGAAGTCGCAGCTCCATCTCGTCAAGGGTGATTTCGTCATTGCGAAAAACATCCACCTGCGCCCCCAGCTCACCCAGGTACTGGACGATGTTATAGGTAAAACTGTCATAGTTGTCGATCATCAGGAGTTTCATGGGGCTATCCAGTTGGGCTTTTGCTCGGCGACCTGGAAAAGCATAACCCGGTCGCGCCCGGCGGCCTTGGCCTGGTACATCGCGGCATCGGCATGCTTTGTCAGTTCTGTCGCGTCAAGACCATGCTCCGGGTATATGGCAACCCCGGCACTCGACGATATGCAGACCGACTGACCCTGCAACAAAGTGAAGGGTTGCAGCAGCGCCAAGCTGATTTTTTCTGCGACCGCCAATGCGTCCTGCGCCGACTCTACGACCGACAAGAGCACGACAAATTCGTCGCCGCCTATGCGTGCCACGGTGTCTGACTCGCGCACGCAAGCCTGCAGGCGCCGCGCCACTGCCTCCAGCATTTGATCTCCGGCCTGATGACCAAAGTCATCATTGACCGGTTTGAAATTATCCAGATCGATGAACATCAGCGCCAGGCGCTTTTGATCACGTCTTGCCTGCATCAAGGCTTGTTGCAGCCGGTCGTCGAGCAATCGGCGGTTTGGCAACTGGGTTAACGGGTCGTGAAAAGCCAGCTGCCGGATCGCGTCTTGCTCCGCCTTGCGCAGCCTGATATCCGTCTGGGTACCTACATAGTGGGTCACCTGACCCTCTTCATTTCTTACCGCCGAGATGCTCAGCCAAAGGGGAAACACTTCCCCGTCCTTGTGCCGGTTCCAGATTTCACCCTGCCAGACACCCCGGCGCTGAAGTGCGTCAGTCATATCCGCGTAAAACGCCTGATCATGCCGACCCGACTGCAACAAGCGCGGCGTTGCCCCAACGGCCTCTTGTGCGGTGTAGCCGAAAATCCTGGTGAAAGCACTGTTCACGCGCAAAATTACCCGATTCGCGTCAGTCACGGCGATTGCTTCCTGGCAGTCAAAAGCAGTGGCCGCAATGCGCAAATCGGCATCCAGCCGCCTCCGCTCGGTCACGTCTTCGGCCGTGCCAATCAGACGCCGTGGGGCGCCACCCGGGTCATCGCTTTGCAGTAACGCCCGACTGTACATAAAACGCTTTTCACCATCCGGACGCCGCAGCTGGAACGTCAGCTCAAAGGGTTCACGGCTTCTGAGCACGGCGCGCGTCGCCTCCTTGATCCGGTCAAGTTCACCCGGCAGCAAGAGTTGATGCCAGTCATCGCCGCGCTCATTGCCCGACCTGGGGTCCAGTCCAAATAACTTGTACATGGTCGCATCCCAGTAGTTGCGGCGATTCGCCAGTTCAAATTCCCAGATGCCTACGCCAGTAGCTTCGGTCGCCACTTTGAGCCGCTTGGCGTTCACCCGCTGACGCACCCCCTGGCGCCGGAAAAGCATGAGAACGGCGCTGCTGAGCAACACCAGCAGCAGGTAAGCCGTTAACTGGCTCTGCGCATCGTTCCTCCATTTGCCGAACAAGGCCGGCACATTTCGCGAAACGCCAACAATCAGCGCCTTGTCCATGGCCAGGATGCGTGGTTGAATCGTCCTCAGCACCGCCATACGCTGGTCACCGGTGATTACGCCGGCTTGCGTGATATAGCTCAACGCCAGGCCGTTTTTGAGATGCTGATTGAACAGGGAATCGGTGATCGACAAATTCTTGCCCATGGCACCGTTTATCTCCGGCTCGATGACAAACAAGGTTCCGTCGCCATGCAACAGCACAACGCGCATGTCATCAGCGTATCGCACCGATCCGAGCAGAATCCGGACGTCAGGCGGGTCCAGCGTGGCCGATACCAGTCCGGAAAACTCGCCCCGCGCGTCCAGCACGACTCGGGACAGGTTGATCGCCCAGTCGCCCAGAGGCGTCTGGACAGGTGCACTGATGTATAGGGTCCCGCGGTTCCAGGGGCGCACCGGCGCTTGAAAAAAATCACGCAGAACGAAATTGCGCCCTACCAGTTCTTCGCGATTGGACAGGCTGATCACCCCCATCGCATCCACCACGACCAGGGTGCGCACCGAGGACATCGCAGTTCTCAGGGCGTGCAGATGCTGCATGCCCTCGGAGCGTCCCTCCACGCGCCCTTGCCAACCCGGCAGTTCGGCAATGATCGACTCCAGACTCAAGTTGATGGCCAGCAACTCACGCGTCAAATTGTCTTCGACAACCCTGGACTGGGTTGTCAGGCGTTCATTTTCCTGAATGCCAATACTGCGATACTCACTGTCAAGCCTGAATGCGCCATAGCCACCCAGCCCCGTCAGGCACACGCCCAGCAGCAGCCAAGGCCACCAGCGCATGCAAAACCGATTCACTCCAGCCCCTCCTCTACCAGCTCGCAAGCGCGCAAAAGCGCCCGCGCCTTCACTTCTGTCTCGCGCCACTCCAGTTCCGGTACGCTGTCGGCCACAACGCCCGCTGCCGCCTGCACATACAACGTCTGGTCCTTGATGATGCCGGTGCGAATGGCAATCGCCACATCCATGTCGCCGGCAAAACTCAGGTAACCACAGGCGCCACCATAAAGTCCGCGCTTGCTCGGCTCCAGCTTGTCAATCAGCTCCATGGCATGCACCTTGGGCGCGCCGGTCAGGGTGCCGGCTGGAAACGTTGCCTTGAGCACATCCATGCTGGTCATGCCATCAACCAGCGTGCCCTCGACATTGCTGACGATGTGCATCACATGGCTGTAGCGCTCGACACAAAAGGCCTCGGTCACTTTCACACTGCCAATTTTGGCAATGCGGCCGATGTCGTTGCGCGCCAGGTCGATCAGCATGACGTGCTCGGCCCGCTCTTTGGGATCGTTCATCAACTCCACCTCAGCCGCCTTGTCCAGTTCCGGGCTGGCGCCACGTGGGCGGGTGCCCGCCAGCGGCCGGATGGTAATTTTTTGCTCCGTCTTGCGCTCCATCCCGTCTTCAGTGATTACCTGCTCCTGGCGCACCAAAATCTCGGGTGACGCGCCAACCACATGGAAGTCACCAAAATGGTAGTAGTACATGTACGGGCTGGGGTTGAGCGCCCTTAAGGCCCGGTACAAACTCAGCGGCGCCTCGGTGTAGCGCTTCTTGATACGCTGGCCCACTTGCACCTGCATGAAGTCACCGCCCGCAATCAACTCCTTGGCATGGACCACGGCGGCAATGTAGTCAGCCTTGGCAAATTCACGCTCTACCGGAAAACTTTGCGTTGGCTTGACCACCGGCGCGCTGACCGAGTATTTGAGCTGCTCTTTCAATTCGCGCAAACGCTTTCTGGCATTAGCGTAAGCCTCGGGTTGGGACGGATCGGCGTAGACGATCAGATAGAGTTTTCCTGACAGGTTGTCGATCACCGCCAACTCCTCGCACTGCAACAACAGGATATCCGGGCAGCCCAGGGTGTCGGGGGGGCACGAGGCCTCCAGCTTTTTCTCGATGTAGCGCACCGTGTCGTAGCCGAAGTAGCCTGCCAGCCCACCGCAAAAACGCGGCAGTCCGGGGCGCAACGCCACCTTGAAGCGCTTCTGATAGTCCGAGATGAAGTTCAGCGGGTTGGCACTTGACGTCTCCAGCACCACACCGTCAGTGATCACCTCAGTACATACATCGGCACCAAAACCCATCGAGCGCACCAGTGTTCTGGCCGGAAGGCCAATGAAGCTGTAGCGTCCAAAACGCTCGCCACCAACCACCGATTCCAGCAAAAAACTGTATTTGCCGGCATCCCTGGAGTGCGCCAGCTTCAGGTACAACGACAAAGGCGTTTCCAGATCGGCAAAGGCTTCAACCAGCAACGGGATGCGGTTGTAGCCCTGCGCGCTGAGGCTTTTGAATTCAAGTTCAGAGATCACGGCGGGTTCTTTCAATCCAGTTCGGGGCATGATCACGCGCCAGTATTCGACGCAGCCCAGGGCACTTCTGCGCATTTTGCCCGAACTGGATGTCGGTCAAAAGGCAATAATCCGGTTGCGTGTGCTTAAAAACAACCCGAGAATATCGTTTCATCTACCGGAGAATCCATGAAATACATCAAAAACCTTTCGCTCGCGGCAATCGCCGGCCTGCTGGCACTCAACACATTGGCCGCGACCCTTGATATCAGTGGTGTCAAGGTCGAGGACACGATTGACGTGCAGGGCAGCAAGCTCCAACTCAATGGTGCCGGCATCCGCTACAAGGCGATCTTCAAGGTTTACGTTGCTGGCCTGTATTTGGGGAAAAAGGTCAACAACCCCAACGATGTCATCAGCCAGCCGGGACCCAAGAGATTGACACTGACCATGGTGCGTGAAGTCGAATCCGGTCCGTTCGGCAAACTGCTCACCCGCGGCATAGAAGACAACACGCCACGGGCTGAAATGTCCAAATTGATACCCGGCCTGATCCGCATGGGCGATATCTTCAGCGCCCACAAAGTACTGGTTCCGGGTGACGTCATACTGATCGACTGGATACCGGGCACCGGCATGGTTGTCACCGCCAAAGGCAAAGTTCAGGGCGAACCGTTCAAGGAACCCGAATTCTTCAAAGCCATGATGTGGATCTGGCTGGGACAGGCCCCTGCCGACTGGAAACTCAAGGACGCATTGCTGGGCATCAAGTAGGCTCAGGTCAGCGCAGGAACCAGGGTTTGCAGGGAGTCGGTGAAGGCGTCAGCGTCCACGCTGCGAACCGGCAAGCCATGGTTGTAACCGTAACTGACCAGCATCACCGGGCAACCCGCTGCGCGCGCCGCCTGGGCGTCGTTACTCGAGTCGCCAATCATCAAGGTGCGCAACGGCAAGGTACCTAGCGTCTGACAGGTTTTCAGCAATGGCAACGGGTCGGGCTTTTTGCGCTCGAAAGCGTCACCCCCAAAGATCAATTCAAAGAAGCCATCCAGCCCCTTGGCCCGGAGCAGGGGCAATGCAAACGCTGTCGGCTTGTTGGTCAGGCAGGCCAGTTTCAAGCCACAGTCCTTGAGATATTGCAGTGCGGCCACAACACCGGGGTAAACGACGGCGTGCCGGCCGTTGACCGCCAGATAATGGCGCTGATAGCTCTGCCAGGCGCTCTGGTAGAGGCTGTCGGGCAGCTCGTTGCGCTCCTTATTCGCTCCTGAATTTATAGCTTCCTGTGCAATATCTGCGAGTGACAGGACTGATATGATTAAATTTTCAGAGCCTTTGCCGAGCAATTTCTCGACCGTCCGACGGTCGACCCGATAAGCACGCAAAGGCGGCGGCAAATCACCCAGCATGCCATTGAGCGCCACCACAAAGTCGCCCAGCGTATCCACCATCGTACCGTCCAGGTCGACAACGACGCCATCCACATCAAACTGCCCGGCCACCCGCGTCACGTCAGGCGTCTCATTTGACCAGCTGGTTGAGCTGAATAATGGGCATCAGAACCGCCAGCACGATCAGCATCACGACCACGCCCATGGCCACGATCAGCAGTGGCTCCAGCAAGGTAGCGAACTGCATGGCGCGCCGCGCGACTTCAGTGCTGAGCTGTCGGGCAGCACGTTGCAGCATCACTGGCAACTGGCCAGTCTGCTCGCCCAGGCGGGCAAACATCGCCAGCAGGCCTGGAAAGCGCTTTTTTTGACCCAGCGCAGACGCTAGCGGCGCACCCTCACGCACCAGCACCAGCGCATCGAGCGCATCCTGGCGCATGGCACGGTTGGAGAGGGTTTCGGCAGCCGCCTGCAGCGCCCTGAGAATCGGCACGCCGGCAGCGGCCAGCATCGCCAGCGTACTGGCAAAACGCGCCGCATTGAAGCTGCGTGACAGTTTCCCGAGAATCGGAAGCGTCAGCCAGGCAGCGTCAAATTTCTCATGAAATTGAGCATTGGCCAAGGCCAGACGGGCACTAACAGCTATAAAAAAAAGAGCACCCAAGAGCAACCAGCCGTAGGCGCGAACAAAATTGCTGATGCCTATCATGACGACCGTCAGCCACGGCAAGGCGCGCTTGCTGCTGGCAAACACGTGGGCTACCTGCGGCACCACATAAGCCACCAAAAACAGCACGATCGCAATGGCGACCAGCGTGACAATGGCCGGGTACAGTGCCGCGCCAACCAGTTTGGCCTTGAGCAGTTGCTGCTCCTCCAGATCATCGGCCAGGCGCTCCAGCACCAGACCAAGCTGGCCACTTTGCTCGCCCGCGCCAATGACCGCGCTGTAAATGCCGGAAAAATCCTGCGGATGCTGCGCCAGCGCCCTGGCAAACGTCGAGCCGCCATTGACCTCGGCGCGCAGCGACGCCACCAGGTATTGTTGCGACTCGGACTCGGCCTCATCGGCCAGCGAGGTCAACGCCCGCTCAAGCGGCAAACCGGCAGACACCAGCCCGGCCAGCTGGCGCGTCCAGACGCCCAGCGCCGTGGCGTTGAAGATGCGCCGACGTAATCGGCTGGTGCCCTGGATGCCCCCTGGACCGCCGCGGGCATCGGCCTGCGCCGCGCCAGATTCAACCGTCAACGGCACCATGGCCTGCGCTCGCAACAGGCCACGTGCGGCACGCGCCGAGTCAGCCTCAATCACCCCTTTACGGGTTTCGCCTTCGGCCGTCAGCGCTTCAAATGAATAAACCGGCATGGCACAACTCTGGTCTGTCCCGCACGAGGCAGCGCGATAGCGGAAACAACGAGCGAGGGCGCGCCATATCAATCACGTGTAACGCGAACCAGTTCTTCGCGTGAGGTCAACCCCAGTTTGACCAAGCGCTCGCCGTCATCGCGCATCAGCGTCATGCCGGTCGCCAGCGCTGCCGCGCGAATATCGGCTTCGGCCGCGCGAGCGTGTATTTGGGCCCGTATCGCGTCATCGGTCACCAGCAGCTCGAAAACACCGGTGCGCCCGGCGTACCCGGTTTGACCGCAGTGCTGACAACCTGCCCCCTGGCACGCCGTACACAGTTTTCGTACCAGCCGCTGGGCCAGCACACCCAGCAGCGACGAGCTGAGCAGGAACGGTTCGACTCCCATGTCGGTCAGGCGCGTCACGGCACTTGCGGCGTCGTTGGTGTGGATGGTGGCCAATACCAGATGGCCGGTGAGCGAGGCCTGAATGGCGATTTGCGCTGTCTCGAAATCGCGTATTTCGCCGATGATGATGATGTCCGGATCCTGCCGCAGAATGGCACGCAGGGCCTTGGCAAAGGTGAGGTCGATCCTGGCATTGACCTGGGTCTGCCCAACGCCGGGAAACTCATACTCAATCGGATCTTCCACCGTCATGATGTTGCTGTGGCCGGCATCGAGCCGACCCATGGCAGCATACAGCGTGGTGGTCTTGCCTGAGCCGGTCGGGCCGGTCACCAGCACGATGCCGTGCGGTTGTGTGACCAGGTGTTCAAAGCGTTTCAATACATCGCCCTGCATGCCCAGCGCCTCCAGGCTCAGACGCCCTTCTGACTTGTCGAGCAGGCGCAACACGGCGCGCTCGCCGTGCGCGCTGGGCAGCGTGCTGACACGCACGTCGACAGCGCGGGTGCCGATGCGCAGCGAGATGCGGCCGTCCTGCGGCAGGCGGCGCTCGGCAATGTCGAGGTCAGCCATGATCTTCAAACGCGAAATCAGCGCGGCATGCAAGGCCCGGTTTGGCTGCACCACCTCGCGCAGCGTGCCATCAACCCGGAAACGCACACTCGAATGGCGCTCGTAGGGTTCGATGTGAATGTCACTGGCACCATCGCGCGCGGCCTGCGTCAAAAGCGCATTGAGCATGCGGATGATGGGTGCGTCGTCCGACGTTTCCAGCAAGTCTTCAATGGCCGGCAACTCCTGCATCATGCGTGACAGGTCGGCATCGCTCTCGACTTCACTGACCACTGCCGCAGCGCTTGACTCACCCTGCGCGTAGGCAACGCTGATGCGTTGAATGATCGCCGCTGCGCTTTGCGCCGCCAGCGCGTGCACCGGATATTTGCGCAACACCTCGCTCACGGCGCTGGCACCCGATTCAGGGTGCAGGCACAGCGTCAGTTCACCGGCCTCCTCTTCCAGCAGCAACTGGTGGGTGCGGGCGAAGGCGTAAGGCAGCGGATAGCGCATGACAGCGTGGCGCCGGCTAGGGTTGCCTGGCAGCCGGGGCTGAAGCCGGGCGGGGCGATGGCAAAACAGGGAGCTGCGCGGCCTCATTGATGGGCAGCAAAGCGCTGGGCACCGGTTGCCCCTCTTTCAGGCCGGAACGCATCATGTCGTAGCGGTCGTTCGAAAGCCGGTCGGTAGCCGCCGCGTCGCGCACCACCACCGGGCGCAAAAATACCATCAGATTGGTCTTCTTGCGGGTCCGCGCTTCGCTTTTGAACAGATTGCCAAACAATGGAATATCACCCAGACCCGGCACCTTTTCCTGGTTGCTCGAATACTCGTCCTGCAGCAGGCCACCGAGCACCACCACCGCGCCGTCTTCGACCAATACATTGGACTTGATGGTGCGCTGGTTGACGGTCGGGCCATTCACGGCGTTGATGGTGGATGCCTGCACGCTGGAAACTTCCTGCTCCACCGACATCTTGATACTTCCGTTTTCACTGATTTGCGGCCTGATCTTGAGTTTCAGGCCAACGTCCTGCCGCTCTATCGTCTGAAACGGATTGACGGCCCCGTTGCCGCCCGAATTGGTATTGGTGAACTGACCGGTGACAAACGGAACTTTCTGGCCGATTTTTATTTCTGCTTCCTCGTTATCCAGCGTCAGTATGTTGGGGGTCGACAGCACATTGCCATTGCCCGAGTCTTCCAGAAAACGCGCCAGAAAACCCAGCACGTAAACCCCGTTGGTCTTGTGTGCCACGCCCAGGTTGACACCGCGCCCCAGCGTCGGCGTGCCATTGGTGGCGGCGGCGGAAAAATTGATGATGTTGCTGATGCCAGTGCCAAAGTTCGTCCCCATCAGGCCGATATTGGGGTCGCCGGCACTGCCCAAGGCGCCTTGCCACTGAATGCCAAGCTCAGCAGCCTGGTCGGCACTGACTTCGGCAATCAGGCTTTCAACAAAAACCTGGGCGCGCCGGGTATCGAGCTTGTCGATGACCGCGCGCAACTGGCGGTATTGCGGCTCGGGTGCCGTAATGATGAGCGAGTTGGTCGCAATATCGGCCTGCACCTGCCCACCGGTCGTGGGCGTAACAGCCGCCGCAGTGGCCGCCGCGCCGGTGGGTGTCACCACGACGCGGGCCTCGCCGCTCATGGCGGCGCGCAAGGTGGCCGCAATTTTGCTGGCTTCAGCATTCTTCAGGTAAACCACGTAAATATTGCCGGCTGCGCCATTGCTGCCCGGCGAGCCCGGTTGGTCCAGCTTGCTTACCAGCGACTTGACCAACGCCACGCGGGCCGGATTGGCGGCCCGCAAAATAAGGCTGTTGGAGCGCGGCTCGGCCATCACGCTGGTCTTGAAAGTCAGGTCGGGCTGACCTGCCACCGACGCCGACGACTCCAGCAACCGCAAGACCAGCGGCGCCAGATCAACGGCCAGCGCATGCTGCAATGGCAGCACCTCAACCTCTGTGGCGTTGGATACGTCCATCGCCGCGATGATGCGCGCGATGCGACGCAGGTTGTCTGCGTAGTCGGTGATGATCAGCGAGTTGTTGCCCGGGTTGACGGTGATGATGTTGTTGGGGCTGATCAGCGGGCGCAACACCAGCAGCAAATTGTTGGCCGACTCGAAATTGAGCCGGAAAATCTGCGTCGTGATCTGGTTGCCACCCGCCACCGCGTCGCCACCAACGGTGACGGCGCTACTTTGCATCTTGGCATCAGCCTCCGGCACCACCTTGTACAAACCGGCGGACTCGACCATGGTGAAGCCCTGCAGTCGCAACGCGGCCAGAAACTGGTTCATGGCAACGCTGCGACTGACCGCTTTCTCGGTGACCAGCGTCAGGGTGCCCTTGACCCTCGGGTCAACCACCACATTGAAGCCGGTAATGTTGGCCATGGCACGCGCCACCGCTTCGATCTCGGCGTTGCTGAAGTTCAGGGTAACTGGCTCGGCGGACTTGGCCGGAACCACCGTTTGAGCCCGTAAATTTGTACTAAAAACACCTGTAACCCCCGTCAATAAAGCGCAGGCAGCTACTAAATATATAGCATTTGAGGGAGGCTGGAAGGCACGCAATTTCATACGGATTCAACCTATTTTGATGATGGCGCGCGCACCATCGCGGCGCCCGATGATGTTCAGAAGATTCGACAGGGCGTCCAGTCGCTCGGGAGCGGCGCTCGCCAGCCCGTCAAACCGGAGCTTCGAGCCGACCCATTGACCCGTGCCGGACAATTGTAGGCTGCCCTCCAGCGTTTCGAGTGTGAAACCCGGGGTTGCTCCGCCCAGCAGGACCATGCGGTAACTGCCCATCGGCTTGAGGGTTGACAGGCGGGACGAGATTTGCCTGGCATCGAGTTGGGCGCGCCCGGCTATGGACAACCGTCCGGCAGCCCACTGCAGCACCAGACCCTGCGTTGACAGGCTGAGCTGGCCCTCAGCGCGCACCGTGTTCCACGGCGTACCCAATCCGGTCAGCCAGGATGCAGGCCACTGGGACAGGCTGTCGGCCAGCACCAGACTGGCGCCGCCCCATTGCGGCAGCAAGCGCCAGCGCCACGGCTGTGCGGTACAGCAGTCGGCCTGCAAATCAGCCTGCAGGGCGCTCCAGCCGGGGCGAATTTGCCAGGTCAATCGCCCGGGCAAGGCAGCGGCGTCGGTGCTGCCGGCGCCACCGGTGAGCAGCAAACGTGCCGAGCCGCTCCAGAGCGTGCCCCGCGCATCCTCAAAAACGACGCGCCCGTTCGAACCCTGTTGCAGTGCCGCCGTCAGCCAGCGCGCCGGCGCATAAAACCCGGTGGCCAGCACCAGTCCCAACACAGCGCCGGTGGCCGCCCAACCCCATGGCGATGTCGTGTTTCGCGTCACTTGAGGTTCAGCACCAGGGTGCCGTCCCAGTTTCCGGCGGCATTGCGCAGCAGACGCGCTTCGGCGGGCACGGTGCGCACATTCAGGCGCACTTGCATCAACCACGGCGCCAGGGCGTCGGCCGGGACACCCTTCAGGGTAACCGTCGCACGCTCGCCCGCCAGCTGCAATTGCGCACTGGTGCCAAGCGGCCTGAGCGATGCTTCGAGCAGACGCCGCGCGTCCGCCAAAGCAATCGGCGGCAGCGCTTGCAGGGTCCTGGCCTGTGCCTGCAGACCTTGCATCCGCTGGAGCTCGGCATCGAGACGCTGGCGCTGACTGTCGGCCAGCCGCAGCGTGCTCAGCGCCGGCGCCAGACCCAGCCACCACAACAGGGCCGCCACCAGTAACGCCAGCCCACCCCGCACTACGCGCTGCTCGCGCCCTGACAGGGTTTGCCAGCGCTGAACCAGAAACGGTGGCAGTTTCATGGTATCGCCATCGGTCTGATCACCAGGCTGTCGCCCTCGGCGCCAGCCACATAGGCTTGCGGCTTGAGTCTGAAAGAGAGTGCAGTAATGTCCTCAGGCTGCGCCGACAGGCCTTTCACGCGAAGTTCGCCCGGCGTAAATTCAATGGCCGAAGGCACCTTGCCCGCTGGCACGACCAGGCCCAGGGCATCCATCATGACGTCCATGTCGCGTACCGTGGCCTGACCGCCTGCCTGCTGCAAAGCGGCCACTTCCCTGGCCATCTGGAGCGGCGCATCAACCACCACCCGAACCTGCGGGAAGGTACTGGTAAGTACATCACGAATGGCGCCACGCCGGGCGTCAAGCTGCGCCTGCTGGTGCCAGGCCCAGCTGTTCAGGCCCACCAGGTTGATGGCCAGCAACGCCAGCAAAGTCAGCCGCACGGCGCGCCAGCGCGGCGCGCGCAACAAGCTGCCCATTGCCTCCGACCAGCGCCGCCAGGTTCGGGCACCGCCCGAATTGACCAAATCAAACTGGGCCAGATCCCAGGCCGACGCAATGGCCTGCAGACGGCGTTGTGCGCCCTGCTGCAGCGTGACGCTGCGCTTGAACAGTTCCTCAGCCAGACTCGCCACTGCGGGCTCGGCGACGATACCGTGCAGCGCGGGCCAGTTCAAAAGCGCCACCGCCGCCTTCGACACGGGCCATGCCGCGACCCCTGCGCCAGCGCCGAACACCAGATGCGCCTGGTCGGGCACGCCGACCACATACAGCGTGTCAGCAAGCGTATCCGGCGCGAATTCAGGCACGATGCGCTGAACCGGTCGCCCGCTCTGCTCCAGGACTTTGAGCGCCGCCTGAAGCCAGCCGCGCTCACACACCGCAACCCAGGCCGGCTGGTCGGTGCGGGCCTGTGGCTGTAACGCAAAGTGCAGCAGTTCAGTCTCGTCAAGCAGTTGCTCTTCGAGCAAGCCCGCCAGTACCGCACGCAAGCGCGAACTGCCGCCCTCCTGAAGAAAATTCCGGCCCAGACTGCCCTTGGGCAATTGCACCTGATGCCAGGACAGCTTGCGCGTGGGCACCAGCGCCACCACCTCGGTGGCACGGTCCACCAGCGGCAACAAAGCCAGCGGTGCACGCGATTGCTCGCCGACCGAGTTGCCATCGGCTGTCAGCAGGTAGTCGTACAGCGCCGCCGGGTCGGCTGGCTCTGACGGAAGGACAACAATAAGAGTGGTCATGCGCAGGTTCTGATCGTCATTGTAGGGGTGCCAGTGCTGGCACGACACCGCGTTTGCGCCACAGGGTTTTCACCTCGCCATCACGCCCGCGCTGCACCACCGAGTGCTCTTGCACCGTGGTCTGCTGGACGTGCAGCATGCCCTGCACTTCAAAGAAATCGGTCGACACACTGTGTTGCGTCGAATCAAGCTGCGCTGTGACATTGCCGCTGGCCTTGATGGCGTCATTCAGTGCACTCAGGTGCGTCGCACTGCGGGCCAGTACCAGGCGATTGGCGTCGGCCAGTTCAAAACCCGCCACACTGGCATAGACGACTTCTGCGGTCGCGGTGTTGAGGTTGACCGGTGTGCGCACTGGCAAAACCGTGACGAACGGGCGCAAGCGGTTGATGGTTGGCGCAGACAGGCCCAGCCAGGCGAGCTGATCGACTTCCTGTGGCCACAGCGGGACAGCGCCCGTGTCGCGATTTTCGCTGCTGCTGCCTTGTGCCAGGCGCAAGTTTTCTGCCATCGCCTGCAACTCGCTGGCGGGCAGGTTCAACAACTCGAACAGTCGGGCAAAGGCCAATCGGCCGGGTTCGTGGATTTTCCCGTCCTGCAACAGGTTGACGACATTCAGGCGGGACTGCAAATCAATGATTTGACCCGAGAGAAACGCGTCCTGCGTCTCGTCGTCGGCCTGCACCTCGTTGCGGTCCGCCGCCAGAAACGTCGACAAACGGGCCTGCTCCAGAGGCACTGCCCAAGGCTCGGCCAAATGGTCGGCACCGCCCTTGCGTGCGTCTTCGCGCAGGATCAGCCTGGCCCAGTCAAGCGCCCCGGTCAACACCCATTGCGCTTGCGTGCGACTTCGCTGCGCCGCCTCGACTTCAACGCCGCGCCACTGCTGCCACAAGGTGGCCGAAGCCAGCGTGGCGACCAGCACGACGGTGAGCATGGCCGTCAGAATGGCAGCGCCACGCCCGCCACGGCGGCTTGGAAACCTCATTTGCCACCTCCGACACCCGGACGAAGCCAGTCGCGTGTGATGGTGCCGGCAATGGCCTGGCCTGGCGACAATGTCAACATCAGACGCACCCCATCCGCAACGGTCGCGTCGGCCGACACTTTGCCCACCGCATCGACACCCGCGCTGGACAGCGGGTTGCTCCAGGCGCCACTCCGGTAATAAAAAATTTGCCACTGATCGAGCGCCGCAATGCGCACTTCACGCTGGCGCTCCAGCGCGCCCGGGTTTTGCGCCCACAAGGCCGCGTCCTGCCAGGCCAATTGCAGCTCGCCACGCGTTTTCACCGGCGCCGACTGCCAGCGCAACCACTGGCCTTGGCCCTCGATCATGCGACGCGACCAGGCCACCACGCTCAAACCCTGCGCCGGGTCGGCACTGTCGCGCCGCACCAGGCGCAGCGCCCGGCCGTCCCAGTCCAGGCTGCTGGTATTGGGCTGCAGCGCCAGAGCATCCAGATCAGCACCCCATTGCGCAAGACCGGCCTGCAGCGCCAGCACATCATCGGCGTGCTGGCGTATCTGCGTCTGGGCCCGCGTCATGCCGTCCAGACCGCGCCAGCTCAGGGCCGCCATGAGTGCCAGCAGGCTGATGGCGATCAACAGTTCAATCAGCGTAAAACCACGCCCATGTCCCGGGTAACGGCACGGACTCATCAATAGCGCCCGACCACGGTGGACAGGCGCAGCACGGTGGCGCCGTCCTTCTGCACCTGGGCGTCGACGCGCCGGAAGTTGGGGTTTGGTGTTGGCCGCACGGCCAGCGCCAGGCTGAAAACCTGTCCGGCCTGTTCGCAACTGACACTGCGGTCGCCGACATCCGGCATTTGTCTGGCCAGGCGGACCTTGATGAGTTCATTTTCAGCACAGGTCTGGGCCAGTAACACATCGCCCTGGCGCTGCGCGTTGCGCGTCAGTGCGGCGGTGGCCTGCAAGCCGGCCATCAACGCAATGGCGACAATACCCAGCGCCACCAGCACTTCGACCAGTGTAAAACCGCGCCGGCCAAATTTCCGTCCCGCCCGCGCCCGTCTCATGGTCAGGGCAACCGGGTTTGCACAGCGAAAGGGCGCAGGCCATCGGTGGCCAGACGCACACTTTTGCCGGCCTGACTGCTGGACACCAGCACGACCTGCTGGGGCGCAATGATGGGTTCGGGACCGAGCAGCAGGGTGGTCGGCGCGCCAACACGGGTGTCAGCATCAAGCCATTGCTCAGGCAAGCCGGGAGCCGTCAGGCCGTCAAAATGAAAACTCCCTTCGCGCCCCTGCCAGCGCACCGGTACCCCACTCACCTGCGACCGGGCCCGGGCCGACTCCAGCAGGGCGGCCAGCCGCTCTGCGTCGCGCTCAAGCTGTACCTGCGATGTATCACGCATGGCAAAGCCAACGCCGACCGATGCAATGGCCACAATGGCCAGCACCACCAACAACTCCAGCAGCGTGAAACCGGCGTTGCCGCGCCTAGGGTTGCCAACTGCCAATATCTGCATTTTTGCCCTCGCCACCGGCCTGTCCGTCGGCACCGAATGACATCACATCGACCTCCGCCCTGATACCCGGATTGAGGTAAACATAAGGCTTGCCCCAGGGGTCGTTTGGCAGCTGGTCAAGGTAGGGCTTCCAGTTGGGTGGCAGCGGCGCCGTGCCGGGCTTGACGAGAAGGGCCTGCAAGCCCTGTTCGGCGCTGGGATAGCGCTGGTTGTCGAGCTTGTAGAGCTTGAGCGCCTGCATCAGGTTGTTGACGTCAGTCCGCGCCGCCGTGACGCGCGCATCGTCGGCCCGGTCAAGCACATTGGGCACAATCAACGCCGCCAGCACACCGATGATCAACAGCACCACCATCAGTTCAATCAGGGTAAAGCCGTGCTGAACTCGGCGGCTGAACGTTGCGGGATTTGCTTTCATGGGGCGTGCATTGCTATTAAAACTGGATCGCTTCAATGATAATCGTTCCATGAAGACTGTCACCCCTGATATTTGGTGGCTTCGAATCGCCACTTTTTTGACGGCAGCGCTGGCCGCGGCCAGCGCTGCCTATTGGTTGTTGAAGTGGACTGCATCAAGTCCTCAACCTGCCGGCGCGCCGGTGACTTTTTCCGCTGTCCGGGCGGCCGACCCGCAGGTTGTAGCGCGGCTGCTGGGTGGCGGTCAAACGGCGGCGCTGCCGGTTGAAAGTGTCGCCAGCCATTTCAAACTGACCGGCGTGGTGGCCGATCGCCGCCACAGTGGCTACGCCCTGATTTCGATCGACGGCAAACCGGCCAGACCGTATCGCGTCGGGACCGCGGTGAATGAAACCCTGATATTGCAGTCGGTTGCACCGCGCAGCGCCGCGCTGGCGTCCAGTGCTGAGGCAGCGGTGTCCTTCACGCTGGAAATGCCCAAAATCGCAGCCCCGTGACCGCTCAGGCCAGTGCTGCGCGCATGGCGTCCACCACGGTCTTGTAATCGGGCTGGCCAAAGATGGCGCTGCCGGCGACAAACGTATCAGCCCCGGCTGCGGCGACGCGGTGAATGTTGTCAACCTTGATGCCACCGTCAACCTCCAGCCGGATATCCTTGCCACAGGCGGTGATACGGCGGCGCACCGCCTCAATCTTGTGCAGCGCGGTGTCAATGAAACTCTGGCCGCCAAAACCCGGGTTGACACTCATGATGAGCACCAGATCAATGTCGTCAATCACCCAGTCCAGCACATCCAGCGGTTCGGCCGGGTTGAAGGCCAGGCCGCACTTGCAGCCGCTGGCCTTGATGGCCTGAATGCTGCGGTGCACATGCCTTGATGCATCGGGGTGAAAGCTGATCAGGTCGGCGCCAGCGTCGGCAAAAGCACCCGCCAGGGCATCCACCGGTTGCACCATCAGGTGCACGTCAATCGGCACTGCCAGGCCGGCAGCCGTTCTGGCGTGCGGCTTGAGGGCGCTGCAAATCATCGGGCCAAAGGTAAGGTTGGGTACGTAATGGTTGTCCATCACATCAAAATGAATCCAGTCGCTGCCTGCCGCAATGACGTTTTTCAGCTCCTCGCCCAGACGGGCAAAGTCGGCGGCAAGCAGGGAAGGGGCAATGCGGTAAGTCATGGCCCGATTTTAGTCAGTTGCCACCGCTGCCCGCTGGCGGCGCCCCGCAGCGCGGTGCCAGACCAGGTTTCCAGTTACGATGGCAGCATGTCAAAGTACCAATTTCGCGTCGAAGTCACGCCCCAGTATCTGGCCGAGCAGTCAGCGCCGGACCAGGGTCTGTATGTTTTTGCCTACACCATCGCCATCACCAACGTGGGGGAAATCGCGGCGCAGCTGATCTCGCGCACCTGGAACGTCAATGACGCCAACGGCCACACCGAGCGGGTCAAGGGCCTGGGCGTGGTCGGGCAGCAGCCGCTGCTGAAACCGGGGCAGGTGTTTGAATACACCAGCGGCACACGGCTGCACACACCGACGGGCACCATGCACGGCAGTTTTTTTTGCGTTGCGGAAGATGGCGAGAAGTTCGAGACTGATGTCCCCATGTTCGTGCTTGACGGCTTGAGCCCGGGCGGCGGCACCCGAACCCTGCATTGAAGCGCCGCCTTGTGAAAGCGCAGCACCAACTGCCGCAGCTGCTGGCGACCCTGAACCCGCAGGCCGAACTGGTGCAGCGGCACCTGTGGCTGATTACCCTGTTTGAATGGCTGCGCGGTGACTGCCGTAGCGTCTCGGCCAGCCTCGCCCGCGTCGAACTTCTGCTCGACACCCTGGAGACCCAGCTAGAGAGCCGGCAGCGCCTGCAAGCCTGGTGGCAGACACTGGTTGACACCATTGATGGCACCGCCTTGCTGGCCGACTACGGGTTTTCCTCGCGCAGTGCTTTTGTCAGTGAATTTGCCGAGCGGATCCGGCAAAAAATGCTGCCCGTGACCCCCGAAACAGCCGACGCCTCGGCACTCTTCTCACTGGTGCTGTGCCATGCTTTTGACGCCCAGTGGCTGGCCGCGCTGGAGGAGCCGGCGCTGCTGCGCGTTGCCACCTTGCTGCAGTTGCCGGTGGTGCCGGCGGCGACGCCGGACCATGCCCTGGGAGACCCCCTTTCGCCGTGGCAAAGCACCGTTCTGGAAGCCATCATATTTTGCACCAGCCAGGTGCGCGCCGCCGGCTTTTCGCCCGAGTTGCGCCTGCGCATGAGTGCCCCAGCCCGTGAGGCCGGGCCGTTTCACGAACTCGCGCGCGATTTTGAACGACTGCGCACGGCCTACCTGGCGTCGCCAGCGGCTGACACCGAGGCCCGACGGATCACGCTGCAGCAATTTCGCGAACGGCTGGAGGCCTGCCGCAGTGCTGCGGCGTCGGTTTATGCCCACCTCGACGCGCACGGCATTTCGGTCAACCTGGTGTTCCAGTTGCGCCAGTTGCGGGAACGGGTACTGCGGATTCGGGGCTTGCTCGACTGCCTGCTCTCAAGCCATCCGCCAACCAGCACGGCACGGCTCCTGTCGCAACTCGTTCTGGTCGGCCAGGAGCGGCGCAGCCTGCGCGCCCTGATCAACTCCAGCACCTCGCTGCTGGCGGCCAAGGTAGCCGAGCGCAGTTCCGAGACCGGCGAGCATTACATCACCCGCACCCGGGCCGAATATGGCGCCATGCTGCGTGATGCCGCGGGCGGCGGTGCCGTTATGTCGCTCACGACCCTGATCAAGTTCGCAGTGCTGGGCATCGGCATGTCGGCCTTCTGGAGCGGTTTGTTTGCCGGCCTGAACTACGCTCTGAGTTTTGTGCTGATCCAGTTGCTGCACTGGACGGTGGCGACCAAGCAGCCGGCCATGACGGCGCCGGCCATGGCGGCCAAACTCAAGGAACTCGGCGGGGCCGGTGCGGTGGACAGCTTTGTCGACGAGGTCACGCACCTGGTGCTCTCCCAGGTGGCGGCCGTCATTGGCAATCTGGCGCTGGTGGTGCCGTGCGTGGTACTGATCAGCGCGGCGCTCTGGTTCGGCTTTGGCGCGCCAATGATAGGCGCCAGGGAGGCCGGTTACGTCATGCATTCACTCACCCTGCTTGGCCCCACCGCACTGTTTGCCGCGCTGACCGGTGTGCTGCTGTTTGCCTCAAGCATCGTCGCCGGCTGGGTTGAAAACTGGTTCGCGCTGCACCGTCTTGATTCAGCGCTGCGCTACAACCCGAAAATCACGGCCGCCCTGGGCGTGGCTCGCGCCGGGCGCTGGGCGCGCTTCATGCACGACAATATTTCGGGCCTGGCAGCCAACATTTCACTGGGCTTGCTGCTGGGCCTGATTCCGGCTTTCGCGACCTTTTTTGGCATCGCACTGGAAGTACGCCACGTGACGTTGTCCACCGGCCAGCTGGCCGCTGCGGCCGCCACCCTTGGCCTGCAAGTGCTCAACCAGCCCGAGTTCTGGTGGTGCGTGGCCGGCATTGTGGTCACCGGGGTGCTCAATGTGGGCGTGAGTTTTTACTTCGCCTTCCGTCTCGCCCTGCGGGCCCACAACGTCAGCCGTGTTGACCGCTCCCGCATCCGTGCCGCCATCGGTGCCCGCTGGCGCAGCCAGCCGTTGCGCTTCTTCTGGCCGGCCCGCGAACCGGCTGGCCCGGCGCCGGCGTCGCAGGAGGAACCGCGTGGGTGAATTTGACCTGATTGCGCGTTACTTCAAGCGCGCGCCGCAGCGGGCCGCGCTTGGCGTGGGCGACGACTGTGCGCTGCTGCCCATCGGACCGGACCGGCAACTGGCGCTATCGAGCGACATGCTGGTCGAAGGCCGCCACTTCCTCAGCACGGTTGACCCCTTCAGGCTGGGACACAAGGCACTGGCGGTGAACCTGAGCGACCTGGCCGCCTGCGCTGCCAAACCACTGGCTTTTATGCTGGCACTGGCGTTGCCGCGCGCCGATGAGGCCTGGCTGGCGGCTTTTTCCCAAGGCCTGTTCGCGCTGGCCGACCGCCACGGTTGCGAGCTGATTGGTGGCGACACCACGCAAGGGCCGCTCAATATCTGCATCACCGTGCTGGGCGAGGTGCCGGTGGTGGACGGGCGCTCCCAGGCGCTGCTGCGCAGTGGTGCCCGGGCCGGTGACGACCTGTACGTGAGCGGCACGCTGGGCGATGCACGGCTGGCGCTGGAGGTGTTTCGCGGCACGGTGGCGCTACCCGGCCCGGTGTTTGAAGCGGCGCGTTTGCGCATGGAGCAACCCACGCCCCGCGTAGCGCTGGGTCTGGCCCTGCGCGGCATTGCCACGGCAGCGATTGATGTCAGCGACGGCTTGCTGGGCGACCTTGGCCACATCCTGCAACAGTCGGGTGTGGGAGCCACGGTCAACACCGATATCGCTATTAATTTAATAGCTGCTTACGCAAGCTGCACGGGCTCAAAGGCCATTTTTGATACAAAAATAGAGGCAAAACAGTGGCTCGAATGGGCGCTTGCCGGTGGCGATGACTACGAGCTGCTGTTCACCGCAGCGCCGTCCCGCCGTGACGCCGTGGCCGATGCCGCGCATACCAGCCAGACCGCAGTGACCCGCATCGGCCGGATCGAGGCACAGGGTGGCCTGCGCCTGGTCAACAGCGCGGGCCAGCCGGTACCCGACACGTTCGCCTCGTTCGATCACTTTGCCTGACCGGCGCACTCCACCTGAATCCACCAACCCCTGAGCACCATGACGCACCACCATTTTGATTTCACACAAGGCGCCTTGACCCATGCGCGGCGTTCCTGCGAATGGGCCGGCGTGCGCTACTCCAGCGAGACCACGGCGTCGCGCTGCGTGCGCAATGACATGCCGGAAAAGAATGAAACTTCCGTCGACGTGGGCGCCATGTGCGAGGTGCTGGTGGACGGCCACTTTGGCTATTCGGCCACGGCCGATACCAGTGCCGGGGGCTTGCAGCGCGCCTTTGATCGCGCCATTGCAACCACCCAAACCACCAGCGCCTACAAGGTGCAT
Organism: uncultured beta proteobacterium; assembly: GCA_963750815.1. Lineage (GTDB taxonomy): Bacteria > Pseudomonadota > Gammaproteobacteria > Burkholderiales > Burkholderiaceae_C > Rhodoferax. The sequence continues at coordinate 785,991 of CAVVRS010000002.1, read as the reverse complement.
GCCTTCACGCCCGCACAGCGCCCGGGCTCAACGGGCCACTATCAGAGCCCGCTTGAGAAGGCGCTGGACGCCACGTCACTGGCCGAGATCACCGACTGCCTGCGTGCCGCCAGCGCGGCGATGAAGGGCTCGGATAGGGTGGTCAACCGCAGCGCGCGGGCCATGACCATCCAGACCCGGCTGGCCTACTTCTCCAGCAACGGTGCCGCCATTGAGCAAAATTTCGACATGGTCAACATCGACCTGTCGGCCACTGCGGCGCAGGCGCTGGAGTCGCAGACGCGCAGCTGGTCCCACACCGCGCAGAGGGGTGGCGAAGCGTTCGAGCGCAGCCGCTGGACGGTTGAGGCGCAGCGTGTGGCGGCCGAGGCGCTGGAACTATTGAGCGCCGAGAACTGCCCCACCGGCGCCATGGATCTCATCCTGATGCCCGACCAGATGATTCTGCAAATTCATGAATCCATCGGTCACCCGCTGGAGCTGGACCGCATTCTGGGGGACGAGCGCAATTACGCCGGATGGAGCTTTGTGAAGGCAGCCGATTTTGGAACGCTGCGTTACGGCTCGCCACTGATGAACGTGAGTTTTGACCCCGGCGTGCGCCACGAGTTCGCCAGCTATGCGTTTGATGACGGCGGCAACCCGGCCCGGCGCGAACTGCTGATCGAAGGCGGCCTGCTGCGCCGCGGCCTGGGCGCACTGGAGTCGCAAGCACGCAGCGGGCTGCCGGGTGTGGCCAATTTCCGCTCGGCGTCCTGGAACCGCGCGCCCATTGACCGCATGGCCAACCTGAACCTGGAGCCTGGCAGCTCGACGCTGGACGAACTTATTGCCCAAGTCGAAAACGGCGTGCTGATGAGTACCAACCGCTCCTGGTCGATTGACGACTACCGCAACAAGTTCCAGTTTGGCTGCGAGCGTGGGCAACTCATTCGCAACGGCCAGCTCGCCGGCGTGGTGCGCAACCCCAACTACCGCGGTGTGACGGTGGACTTCTGGAACCGGCTGGCCGGTGTCGGCCAGCACACGGTGGCGTATGGCACGCCGTATTGCGGCAAGGGCGAGCCCAGCCAGGTGATACGCGTCGGGCATGCGTCACCGCCCTGCCTGTTCAAGGGCGTGCACGTGTTTGGGGGTGCCGCATGAGCCACTTCATGAGCACCGTCAGAACCCACTTTGATGCCGTCGCCAACCATGTCTTGGGCCAACTCAGCGGCCTTGAGTCCATCACGCTGAACCTGAGTGCCGAGGACACTTTGTATGTGCGCTTCAACGCCAACCGCGTGCGCCAGAACACCGATGTGCAGCAAATGGGGTTGTCGCTGCAACTGCAATCCATGGGACGCACGGTCCAGCAGTCCTGCACCTTGAGCGGTCGGCTCGATGCAGATTGCAACCTGCTCAGCGCGGTTCTGCAAGCCTGCCGCGCAGAGGTGGCGGTGCTGGATGTGGACCCCAACCAGGTGCCCATCGTCAACCACGGCAGCAGTGACGAAGAGTTCCCCGGCGCGCTGCTGGCGCCGCAGGATTTGGTCGCTGCCATTCTGGACAGCGCGCAGGGCTGTGACCTGGCCGGCCTGTACGCAGGCGGCGTAGTGATCCGCGCCAACCGCAACTCGGCCGGGCAAAGCCACTGGTTTGCCACCGAGAGTTTCTTCCTGGACTACTCGTTGTACGACGGACCCAAGGCCGCCAAGGGCAGCTATGCCGGCGCCCGCTGGGACACGCTAGCCTGGGCCGCCAACCTGGCGCGCACGCGCGACCTGCTGGACAAGCTCAAACGCCCTATCGTCAACGTCAAGCCCGGCCAGTACCGTACCTACCTGGCGCCGCGCGCCTTTGCCGATGTGCTGGGCATGATGGGCTGGAACGCCTTGTCGGCCGCTGCCTGGAAGCAGGGGCGCAGCCCGTTCAAGAAACTGGTGGAACGCGAAGCACGTTTCTCACCCCTGCTGAGTTTTGGCGAGAACTTTGAGCTGGCCTTGACGCCACGCTTCAATAGCCAGGGCGAGGTCAGCGAGAGCCTGCTGCCCTTGATGCAAGCCGGTGAGTTGCGCACACTGCTGGTAAGCTCGCGCACCGCCCGGGAATATGCTCTGGGTGGCAACGCCGCCGACGAGGGCGAGGCACCCCGCTCGCTCGACGTGGCCTGCGGCACGCTGGCCGAGCGCGACATTCTTAAAACCCTTGGCACCGGTCTGTACCTCTCCAACGTGCACTACCTGAACTGGAGCGACCCGGTCTCGGCCCGCGTCACCGGCATGACACGCTACGCCTGTTTCTGGGTAGAAAACGGCGAGATCGTCGGCCCCATCAACGACCTGCGCTGGGATGAAAGCCTGTACGACGCGCTGGGCAGCAAACTGCTGGCGCTGACCGACTGGGCCGACATTGTCCCGGCCTGCGACACCTACTACACCCGCGCGTTGGGCGGCTCGCGCGTGCCGGGGGCGTTGGTGGAGGGCTGGACGTTTACCTTGTAGCGCCAAGCTCAGCGGCACCTTTCGCCCGATGGCGTGACGTCCACACCCTCAAATCAACCGCTCTTCGCACCGCCGTGCAGTCTGTCGCAAACCGCTGGAAGTCAATGGGCCACGCTCCTACAGTTCGCTCATCGGGTCATCGGGACCTGCCAACCGGAGATACAAAATGTCATTCGCCACCAGCCAGCGCTTCAGCCTCACTGCTTTCGCCATTGCCGCCACCGTGACCATCGCGCTCAACGGCACCCTGCTCATGGGCTTCAACCAACTTGCCGTGAACGGCGCGCACAGCCAGGCTGACGCTGTTCGCCTGGCCAGGACGGCACCCGCCATTCCATCGGTCACGCTGGAGCGCGTGCTGGTGACTTCCCGTCACGCCTGAAGCCGGCCGCACCATGACCTCCTTCGCTGCTTCTTCAAAGTCACTCGCGGCACTGGCGCTGGTGGTGATCGCCAGTGCAATCACCCTGCCGGTCCATGCCTGGGAATGGCCCTGGGGAAACCGCGTGACGGGGTCGGGCCAGATCACCAAAGTTCAGCGCGCCGTGCCGGGCTTCAAGGGTATTGATCTGGAGGTGCCGGCCCATGTGGAGGTAATTCAGGGCGACGCAGAAGGGGTGACCATCGAGACCGATGACAACATCGCCCTGTTGATCGAGACAGTGGTTGAAAAAGACCAGCTCAAAATCCGTATTGCGCAGCGCCACACCGGCATCAAACCCACCACGCTGAAGATCACCGTGCAGGCCCGCAGCATCGAGAACCTGGCGATCTCGGGCGCCGGCAGTTTTCAGGCCGACAAGCTCAAGAGCGGCAGTTTGGCGACGCGCATTTCCGGATCGGGTGACATCCGTATCCGCGCTCTTGATGTCGACAGTTTGACCCTCGCCATCTCCGGCAATGGTGAGTTCACCGCCGGTGGCCGCGCGGACGCGGTGCGTACCAGCATCGCTGGTTCGGGCGACGTCAGAACGGCGAATCTGGCCTCCAGGAACGTCAAACTGAGCATTTCGGGCTCGGGCGACGCCAAAGTCTGGGCCACCGAGTCGCTCACCGTGAGCATCTCCGGCTCGGGTGACGTGGGCTATTACGGCGACGCGGCAGTCACGCAGTCGGTGTCGGGCTCCGGGCGCATCCAGAAACTGGGCAGCAAACCATGAAAGTATTTTTGAAAACAAACCGCGGCTTCATAGCTTTCCTGCTCTGCTTTGGCTTCTTCCGGCTGGCCATTGCCGACTGGAACCCCATCCCCTCAGGCTCGATGCGCCCCACGCTGCTGGAGGGCGATGTCGTGCTGGTCAACCGCCTGGCCTATGATTTCAAGCTGCCGCTGAGTGATACGTCGCTGGTCCGCACGGGCAACCCGCAGCGGGGCGATGTGATCACGTTCACCTCACCCAAAGATGGCGTTCGCCTGATCAAGCGTCTGGTGGCAGTGCCGGGTGATGTGGTGGAAATGCACGATGAGGTGCTGTCCATCAACGGCGCCCGGGCCGAGTATGCTGGCCCCCACTTCGTGGCTGAGCCACTGGATGGCGCTGGCACCACGGCGGCCCTGCACAGCACGGAGCGCATCGGTGGCAGCGAACGTGCGGTGCAGTTTCTGCCCGGCGTTGCGGCCCGGCGTGACTTTGGCCCCATGGTTGTGCCCAGGGACCAGTATTTCTTCCTGGGTGACAACCGCGACAACAGCGCCGACTCGCGCTACATCGGCCTGGTGCCGCGCCACCTGCTGATTGGCCAGGCGCACCACATTGTTGTGTCAGCCGACATCAAGGGCCACTGGTTGCCCCGCCTGGACCGCACGGCACAACGCATCCTGTAGTTTGCGGGCAGTTGCTTGGGGAGGCTTGTTAACCTTGCCCAGGGCCGGTGGTGTGGCTTGCAGCGCAGTGCCGCCGTCGATCCGATAATGGCGCCATGCAGCACAACCCGTCCGATTTCGAACGCCCGGCACCCGCAGTGCTCGCACCCGTGCGCCCCAGCGCAACTTTCATGTTGTCGCATCCGGCGCATATTCTGGCCATGGGTTTTGGTTCGGGCCTGAGCCGGTTTGCACCCGGCACCGTGGGCACGCTGTGGGCCTGGCTGGTGTTTGCGGTATTACAACCGGGCATGAACGATGCGCGCTGGGCCTGGCTGTTTGCGGCTGGCCTGCCGCTGGGCTGGTGGGCCTGCAGCGTGACGGCCAGAAACATGCGGGTACTTGACCCGGGCAGCGTCGTCTGGGACGAGATTGCGTCCTTCTGGCTGGTGCTGTGGCTGATCAACCCCGCAGGATTTTGGGGCCAGTTGCTGGCCTTTGTCCTGTTTCGCTTTTTTGACGCCGTCAAACCCGGGCCGGTGGGTTGGGCCGACCGCCTGTTTCATGAGGTCGATACCGCCACCGACCCTGCGGCCTGGCGCAAGGCCGGTCTGGGCATCATGCTCGACGACCTGGTCGCCGCCGCCTGCACCCTGTTTGTGATCGCCGCCTGGAGACATTTTCAATGACGGATTTGCTATTAAAAAGAGAGCTGTTTACGCATACCCTGTCTGGCCTGGTGGCTGATTTGCTTCTTAAAAAAGGGTTAAAACTGGTCACCGCAGAGAGTTGCACCGGTGGCCTGATTGCGGGTGCCTGCACCGATCTGGCCGGGTCGAGCGCCTGGTTTGAACGCGGTTTTGTGACCTACTCGAACGACGCCAAAACCGAGCTGCTGGGCGTTGAAGAACGGCTGCTGCGCCGCGCCGGTGCCGTCTGCGAAGGTGTCGCGCGGGCCATGGTGGCAGGTGCCCTGGCGCATTCGCACGCGCAGGTGGCGGTGGCCGTCACCGGCGTGGCCGGCCCCACCGGCGGCAGCCCGGCCAAACCGGTCGGAACCGTCTGGTTCGGCTTTGCCGTGCCGGGCCAACTCATCACCGAAAAGTGCCGCTTTGCCGGCGACCGCGCGCAAGTGCGGGCCGCGACCGTGCAGTACGCCTTGGCCAGGCTGGTGGAACTGCTGGGCCAAGCCCACTGATGGTGGTGGATTTCTGGACCGGCTTTGCCACCGGCCTGTCCCTGATTGTGGCCATTGGCTCACAAAACGCCTTCGTGCTGCGCCAGGGCATCCGGCGCGAACATGTGCTGCTGCTGGTGCTGTTCTGCGCCCTGTCCGACGCGGCGTTGATCATGGCGGGCATCGGTGGCGCCGGTGTTTTGATACGCGGTAACGACCTGCTGATGACCCTGACCCGCTTTGGCGGCGCCCTCTTTCTGGCCGGCTACGGCGCTCTGGCGGCACGACGTGCCTGGCAAGGCAGCCAAATGCAGGTGCAAAGCGACACCGGCACAACCCGCGTGGTGGCGCTGGCCACCTGCTTTGGCTTCACCTTTTTGAACCCGCACGTCTATCTGGACACCGTGGTCCTGCTCGGCTCCATCGCCAATCAACGGCCCGACCCGGGATGCTGGACTTTTGGCTGGGGCGCCTGCGCGGCCAGCCTGTGCTGGTTTTCTGCGCTGGGTTTTGGCGCCCGGTTGTTGGGGCCTGTGTTCGAGCATGTGAGCGCCTGGCGCGTGCTCGACAGCAGCATCGCGCTGGTGATGTTCGGGATGGCGGGCTTGCTGCTGGCGAGCTGAACAGAGCACACGATCCGAGCTGCTGTGGCAGCAGCTCGAACACCAGCTTCAAGCCCGAATGAAATCCTGCAGTCTTCGGCGCGGTGCCGGTTCTATCGGTGGCGCATAGCCGACACGCGCCCACATCTGCACCGTCTGGCCGGGGCGCGAAGCACCCACTAAGGCGTGGATATCGGCATAGGGCCTGGTTTGCTCGGCGTATTCCTGCAGGGCTTGCGACAGCGGCTGCATCGACAGACCTAGCGCTGTGGCCGCCAGTTGCACCCGGGCGTAGGCACGCCCAGCGTTGATTTGCGCGATGCGGTCGTTGCCCTCACTCACCATCCATAAAAAGCCCGGCGTGGAAGCCAGCTTCTTGCCGAAGTCCTTGACCTGGCTGGTGCTGGCGTAATCGTCCGGACCCGGTGCCTTGCTGCGGTCGAACAGGCCGATGCGGTTCAGCAGCACCACCATGGGATCGAGCAGCGAGAGACCATCGCGGTGCGCTGCAATCTCAGCGGCGCCGACCCGCAGCACATGGTAAGACTCCATGACGGTGCGTGGCGTGCTCAGTTCGATGCGCCAGGCCTCAGCCGCGATGCGGCGGTGAACGGCCAGTGCCTCGGCCTGCTCGGCACCTACGTAGCCAAAGCGCAGCGAATGAGGCTGCACCGCGTCCCCCATCACCCGCCACGCATCCAGTGGCACAGCCCGCGTGAGATCGTAAGCACTGCGGTTGGTGTGGCGTCGCAGAATCTGCGCAAACAGCGGGTCCTTCTTGACCGTCGCATCGGGTGACAGCCGGATGCGTGCCACCGGGCGTGTGTCGAGCTTGTCGGGTTCGAATACGCCCTGCGGAAACAGCTCAATGTCAGCGCGCAAGCCGCGTTCGCGCGCTGCCAGATCCAGCAACTCCAGAAATGTGCCATGGCTCATCATGATTTGGCGCGACAGCGGGTCGGTCTGCGGCAGCAGGCGCTGCAAATCGCAGCTCAGCGTAATTTCATTGGACGTGTGCAGGTCGGCGACCCAGGACTGCAGATTGTGCGAATGGGGTGCGAGTATGGCGTAGCTCAGCAGCCAGCGCCGCACGTCAGGGTCCGACGCTATGTCAGGACCGGGTCCGCTCCATGCTTCGATCGCCTCGGCCGGCATGCCGGCACTGCAACCGGTCAGCGCCGTGGCGCCCAGCGCAGCGGCGACACTGCCACCGCCTGCGATACGAATGAAATTACGACGTTGCATGATGTTTATCCCCGGTCAATACGATGTCAGGCGGCCTTGGCAAGCCCATGGTTACCTTGAGCCGACGCTGCCATCAAGCCCAGATCAGAGAGCGCTGTCTGTACGGCAAACGACAGTGGCGTGTGCGGTTCAGCCCCGATCAAGGCGATGAGCTTGTCATTGGTCAGCTTGTGCGGTGTCTCCCACAAATAGCGCATCTCCGACAGCGCCGCCCAGGTGGGCAGCAACAACGCGCCGATTCGAATCAGCGGCCACGGCAGTCTGCTGAACCTGACATGCCCCTCAGCCTTGACCCAGCCTTGCGCGCGCGCAACCGGGTCCAGCGCATCCAGCCATTGCTGCCCCGTCATGCTGCGGCCCTTGAAGTGAAAGATTTCAAACACGCCGAGTTGCGCGCGCCGCTGTGCCACCGCGACAAAGGTTCGCGCCAGATCCGGCAGATAGGCCCAGGCCGTCGCCACATTGCGCTGACCCGGGTAGCTGAACTTCCCCTTCTGAATGTCTTTCACAATGACCTGATCAAACCAGGTGCCGCGACCACTGCCAAAAAAGTCGCCGGCGCGAATGACCACGCCGCGCACACCGGAGCGCTGCAGTTGTGCCTCCAGGGCGATGCGAATTTTCCCTTTGACCGTCTGGGCCAGTTGCGGCGTGTCTTCCCGCAACACTGAGGGCATGGAGGTGCCGAAGTTGTAGACATTGCCGGGCAGCATCAAGGTGGCGTTCAGCGCGTGTGCAATGGCAATGGCAGCGTCCATCATCGGCGCGACCTGGGCGCGCCAGGCTTGGTGGGTGTAAGCGGGGTTGAGCGCATGCACCACCACGGTGGCACCTTGCGCGGCCCGCGCCAGCGCCGCAGTGTTATGCAAATCAGTGGCCAACCACTCGACACGCGGGTGCGCCGGCACATCGGCACCGGGGCGGATTTGCCCCAGCACACGCCAACCGGCATCACAGAAGGCACGGGCGGTGGCCAGGCCAAAGCGACCGCGTGCACCCAGAATGAGAACTGTAGATTGCATGATTTTCCTAAATGGTTGAGGGCAGCACCTTGAAATGTTGAGGACAGAGCTTGTTCACTTCGTGTAACTGCGGTCGGTCCGGCAAAGTTTCATGAGTCGAATTGTGAAATCAAATCACTTGCTCCACAATTGCATAAATAGCCATATCAGGGATGCATTTATGAATATCAGCCTGCAACACGGTTTTGACTGGAGTCTGGTGCGCTCCTTCCTGGCAGTGCTGGACCACGGCAGTCTGCTCGGTGCCGCCAGACATCTGAAAGCGAGCCAGCCGACCCTTGGCCGCCATATTGCCGAACTGGAGAGTCAATTGGGTGTAGTGCTTTTTGAGCGCACCGGGCGCGGCCTGGTGCCTACCGCTACTGCGCTGCAACTGGCGGGCGCCGCGCGCGGCATGGAGGCCGGCGCCCTGTTGCTCGAGCGCACCCTGTCTGGCGTGCAAACACAAACCAGCGGCACCGTGCGCATCACCGCCAGTGTGCCGGTGGCAGTCACCTTGCTGCCGCCAATACTGGCGGCCTTGCACCAGACTTTGCCGGACATTCAGATCGAGCTGGTGTCGAGCAACCAGGTCAGCAACCTGCTGCGCCGTGAAGCCGACATTGCCGTGCGCATGGTGCGGCCTGACCAGGCTTCCCTGATTGCCAGAAAAATCGGACGGGTCGGTCTGGGCGCCTACGCGCACCGCCAGTATCTGGCACGCCACGCTCCGTTGCGCCAGGCCACCGATTTGCTGCAGCACGCGCTGATTGGCAGCGACACCGACAGTGCCATCCTGCGCGGCTTTGAGGCCATGGGCTACCCGATCAGCCGCGATATCTTCGTTTTGCGCAGCGATGATTTCATCGTCCAGTGGCAGGCGGTGCGCGCCGCTATGGGCATTGGTTTTTGTGCCGACTACATGGCGCGCAATGATCCGGATGTGGTGCCGGTGCTGGCGGGCTTGCTCAAGATCCCGCCCCTGCCCATGTGGCTGGCCGTGCACCGCGAAATTCGCACCAGCGGGCGTATCCGTGCCGTCTTTGATTTTCTTGCAGAAGCCCTGCCGCACGCCCTTTAGGATTTGTTATCCTTGAGCGCAGACACACCATGAAAACGCCTTTTTCGCAGAGCTCCGCGACGACCCCGAATATCGCGCAGGATATCGAATCGCGGCTGCTCCATGCCGCTTATGCGCGCAAGCCGTTGAACCTGTTGATGACGGTGGGCATCACCCTCATCATCACCGGGCTCCTGTGGCGGCTCTTTGCGGCCACGCAGATGACGCTCTGGAGTGCGGCGATCCTGACCGGTGTGGCGCTGGGTTACGTTGAATGCTGGGCGTTCAAGCGGGCAAGGCCCGACCGGCCGGCCATTGCCCGCTGGCAGAAAATCTTCCTGGCGCAATCAACACTGGCGGGCTTGACCTGGGCACTGGGTCCGTGCCTGATGATTGCCGGGGCCGCCGGTGAAGAGCAGACCTTGTTCGTCACCATCCTGCTGGCAGTCTGCACCGTGGCCATGATCTCGGTGGCAGAACAGCGACTGGCGATGCAGGCCTTCGTTGCGGCGGTGCTGGCGCCGCCGGCCCTGGTCCTGGCAAGCACCGGCGGCGAAGTCGAACGCATGGTGGCTTTGGCGCTTGCCTGTGGCATGGTGTTGATGATTCTGGTGGGCGGGCGCTTTAACCAGACCCTGCGGGACTTGCTGGAAACCCAGGGTCGCACCCGCGCCATACTCGACACCGCCATGGACGCCGTGATTGCAATGGACGCCCAGGGCCGCATTACTGACTGGAATCTTCGTGCCGAATCGATCTTTGGCTGGACCCGGTCTGAGGCCATCGGCTTGGGACTGCATGACACCATTGTGCCCGCGCAACACCGGCAGGCCCACCGCGCGGGCCTGGCACGGTTCCTCGCCAGCGGAGAATCTCGGGTTTTGAATCGTCGCATCGAGATGACGGCGGTGCGGCGCAATGCTGAAGAGTTTCCCGTCGAGCTGGCGATTGTTCCGTTCAGGAATGGCAATGACTATGAATTCACCGCCTTCCTCGCCGACATTACCGGGCGCAAGCGGGCCGCGCTGGCGATGCAGGAAAGCGAGGAACGCTTTCGCACCCTGATTGAGTGGTCACCTACGGCCATCGGGGTTCATAGCGGCGGACTGGTGCGTTACGCCAATCCGGCTGCGCTCAAACTGTTTGGCGCCGCGTCGGCGCAAGATCTGGTGGGCAAACCGATTCTGGACCGGATTCACCCGGACTTTCACCAGATTGTGCTGGCCCGGGTCAAGCGGGGAATGGCCGATGGCACGCCGGCGCCCATGATTGAGGAAAAGTTCCTGCGACTCGATGGCAGCGTCATCGACGTGGAGGTGCAGGGTACGCCGATTGTTTATGACGGCGTGCCGGCCGTCCGCTTTGCCATGCACGACGTCAGCGAACGCAACAAGGCGCAACACCAGATCGAGACGCTGGCCTTCTATGACCCGTTGACCGGTCTGCCCAACCGCCGGCTCCTGATGGACCGTTTGCAGCAGGCCTTGAGCGCCAGTGCCCGTCATCCCCGGACCAACGCCTTGCTGTTTGTTGATCTGGACAATTTCAAGACGCTCAACGATACGCTAGGCCATTTGCGGGGTGATTTGCTGCTGGAGCAAGTGGCCAGACGCCTGCGCAGTTGCGCGCAGGACGGGGACACAGTGGCCCGGCTGGGCGGCGACAAATTTGCGCTGATGCTGGAAGACCTGAGTCAGGACGAGCTCGAAGCCGCCACCCGGGCCGAAACAATGGGCGAAAAGATTCTGGCGGCGCTCGATGACGTCTATCAGTTGGGCAACCACGAGCACCGCAACACCGCCAGCGTTGGCATCACCTTGTTTGACGGTGACGCGTCTGGCCGCATTGATGAACCCCTGAAACGCGCTGAGCTGGCCATGTACCAGGCCAAAGCGGCCGGCCGCAACACCGTGCGTTTCTTTGATCCGCAAATACAGGCCGAGGTTGCTGCCCGTACCGCACTCGAGGCGGATTTGCGTGAAGCGCTGCTGAAATCGCAATTGACCCTGCACTTCCAGGCCCAGATCGCCGGCGATGGCGAGCTCACTGGCGTCGAGGCGCTGGTGCGCTGGCGTCACCGCGGCCGCGGCGTGATGCCGACCGAATTCATAGCGCTGGCCGAGCAGACCGGCTTGATTGTGCCGCTGGGCCAGTGGGTGCTGGATACCGCCTGTAACCAGCTCGCACGCTGGGCCGGCGACCCGGTTATGGCCGATCTCAGCGTTGCGGTCAATGTCAGCCCCTACCAGTTCCGTGACAAGGATTTTGTTGACAAGGTGCTGGCAACGCTTGAGCGCGCCGGCGCCAGCCCGAAACGGCTCAAACTGGAGCTGACCGAAAGTCTGCTGCTCGATGATGTGGACGCCATCATTGCCACGATGAACGCCCTCAAGGCCCAGGGTGTCAGTTTTTCACTGGATGATTTCGGTACCGGCTATTCGTCGCTCTCATACCTCAAGCGTTTGCCGCTGGACCAGCTCAAGATTGACCAGAGTTTCATAAAAAACATTCTGACCGATGCCAACGACGCTGCCATTGCCAGGATGATCATCGCGCTGGCGGGCAGCCTGGGGCTGAGCGTCATCGCCGAAGGGGTGGAGAGCCTGGCGCAGCGTGACTTCCTCGCCCGCGAGGGCTGTCTTGCCTACCAGGGCTATTTTTTCAGCCGGCCCTTGCCAATCAATGATTTTGAGAGCTACGCCCGCCAGCTGGCTGCAGCACGGGCGTCAGCTCTTGAGGGTCACTTCGACGATGGCGCGACCTAGCTGACGCTCGATCTGGGTCAGTGAGATCACGCCGCGAATTCGCGCCGCACCTTGCGCCGTAGCGGCTTGGACCACCAGCAGATGACTGCGTCCGATTTTCCTGAAAGTAGCGATCACCTGGCTCACGTTGGCTGCCTTGAGTTCGTCGTAATCAAGGGCATCGAGCATCGACAGCTCGGTCATCAAGTCGGCAACGCACAGGTCCTGCCGCCGGCCATGGCGCAGATTGACCAGGCGCATCGGCTTGTCACCAATCAGATCGGTGGCGGTAATCAACCCGTCGACACACGGAAAACTGCTGACCACAAACAGCGAACGCACCCCTTGCTGGATCATCGCCTGCTCGGCCCGGTCAAGAGGCGTTGCCGGGTCAATCGTGGCGGCCTTCACCTGGGCCAGATCGGTCATTACTTCCAGGCCCGGCGAGGCCAGTGTCACCGCGCCGTGGGCTTTGGGCTGGGCTTGCGGAATACAGGTGTTTTCGGGGAAGCGGAAGGTCGCAAGGGCGGACTCATTCATGGGACTGTCTCCTGGGAAAGTGTGGATGATATCGCCAGCTCGGGGGCAAATCCATTTTGCAGCCGGTGGCCCCTGAGGAATCTGCAGGTTTGTGCAACCAGTTGTAAAACCGCGCTCAGGCGCCGCAGCATTTCTTGAATTTTTTGCCGCTGCCGCAGGCACAGGGGTCGTTGCGCCCCGGTGCCGGTTCTTTATGCACGGTGTGAACGCGCGCTCCGAAATGGCGCCACAACTCACGCAGGTCATAGACCGCCCAGACGGCGGCGGCAAATGCATTCAGGCGCTGCAGGCTCAGGCTCGGCGGTCCGTTCCCGTCAAAGACCGACAACGTTGACACCGCCTTGTCGTCCTCGGTCAGGGCGACGATGGCCTGCAACGCGCCGTCCAGCCATTGGGCAGCTGCCTTGTCGCGCGGCGGCTGCCACTCGTCAGGCCAGGCCTCCACCGCAAACATGAAACCCAGCGCCCACACCTGCCCGAACGAGGGCAAGGTTTCATCGGACGCGGCGGCCCGCTCACCCTCCGGCAAGGCCGCTATGGCGCCGCGCACATCCATCACCTCGGGCTGGTAAGCGCCCGCATCGTCAAGCGACTCAATGTGGGCGTCAAGCGCCCGCACGACCTCGCTCCAGCGCCGCGTCCAGAGTTCAGTAAAGCGCAGTAACTGGGTCTCGCCGGCAAACGAGCCGGCGTCCGTCTCGCCATCAATGGCCAGTAGCACCGGCAAATATTCGGCAGGCAGGATGAGACGCCGGCAACAAATCAGCGCCGCCATGAAGCCTTCGCAAAACTCCCACTGCGGCGTCTCGTCACAGCGGGTACGCAATTCATCGAGGATGGCGTCGATTTCATCAAACTCATCGGCGCCCAGCGGCACTGGCGCTGGCAATTCTGGAGGTGTTTGATTCATGCTATCTTTTTTATAGCTGCTTGCGCTTGTGCACCAAGGGCCAGAAGGCGTTTTGACATACAAAGAACAGCTTTGTCCTTGCTGATCAGCAAACTTTTGTGCGCGACCGCCAGGTCAATGAACTTCTGGTCGTCCGGGTCGCGGCAAGTCACGCTGGCCCGGGTCGGTGCGTCGACCAGGGCGGCCAGCGCATCGAACTGCGCCAGCACCTGCTGCGCACCGAGCTGGCAAACCGTCAACCGCTTCAGAATCGTGGCGTAAGTCAGCACGCGCACCAGTTCGTCACGCATGGCGAGCGTGGCGAGCCAGCTGATTTTGCCGGCCCGCAACGCCTCTTTCAGATCTTGCGTGGCAGGGTCGTCAAACACAAAAACATCCAGCACGATGTTGGTGTCCAGCACCACCGGGGGAAGCGGGTTGGCAATCAAGAGGTCAGCGCCCGGCTTCGTTCACCGTCTTGTCAAGCGGCGTTGTTTTATCCATTCTTCCGGCCACCATGTCAAAGCGGAACAGGCGGCATTCAATGGGACCATTCCACAGCGGCACCCGGCGTGATTCTTTCAGGCGCATTTTGCCCGGCAGTTTCAGGTCCGGCGTCAGCACCCAGGCCGACCAGCCCGGGTAGTTCTTCTTCCAGTGACTGGCCAGCTGGCTGAAAAATTCACCGCCGCCGGGCGTCTGGGCCAGCTCGCGCGCACCAAAGCGGCCTTCCTGCGCCGCAGCGCCAGCCACACCGGCGATTTCAATGCGCTCGCCATACGGCGGATTGAGCAGCATGACGCCAGCACCATCAACCGGCGGCATGCGTTGCAAGGCGTCACCGCCACGAAACTCAATCACATCGGCAACGCCGGCCCGCTGCGCGTTGCGTTCGGCAAAATCAACCATGCGGTGCGCCACATCGCTCCCAAAAATAATGGGTTTCTGACCTTTGACCCGTACCAGCTGCGCGTCAACAGCTTCTTTTTTAATAGCGTCCCAGACATGGCGCTGAAATGGCAAATATTTCTCGAAGGCAAAGCGCCGCAACGAACCTGGCGCAATATTGCACGCCATCTGTGCCGCTTCAATGGCAATCGTGCCGCTGCCGCAGCAGGGATCGTAGAGGGGCCGCAAATCTTCCTGGCCGTCCATCCAGCCGCTGGCCGCCAGCATGGCGGCTGCCAGCGTTTCCTTCAGGGGTGCATCGCCCTTGTCCTCGCGCCAGCCACGCTTGAACAATGGCTCACCCGAGGTATCGATGTAGAGCGAGCAACTGTCGGTGGTCAGGTGGGTGTAGATGCGTACGTCGGGCCACTGGGTGTTGACGTCCGGGCGCACGCCATTGGCTTTGACGCGAAAGCGGTCACACACCGCGTCCTTGATCTTGAGCGCGGCAAAATTAAGCGACGTCAAGGGGCTGTGCTGCGCCGTCACTTCCACCTTGATGCTCTCGCGCGGCGTAAACCAGACCTCCCACGCCACCTCGCTGGCGGCCCGGTACAAGTCCTGCTCATTGCGGTAGCCGGTACAGGACAGCAACACCAGCACGCGCTGCGCCAGACGGCTGTACAGGTTGAGCAGCAGGGCGTCGCGCCAGGACGTACGCACGGCGACACCGCCACGCTGGCGCTCCACCTGAGCCGGTGGCAGCCCGGTGATGCGTTGCACCTCCAGCGCCAGATAGTCCTCGACGCCAGCGGCGCAGGGCAGGAACAATTGAAGTTGTTGCACAAATCCTCCTGATCAGTGGCGCACAGAGCTTGCGCGCTGCGCGTCGCTGCGGTCTGTCCCGCAAAGTGAACTCCCAACATCCATCGAAATGTTGGGGACAGAGCTTGCACGCTGCGCGTCGCTGCGGTCTGTCCCGCAAAGTGAACTCCCAACATCCATCGAAATGTTGGGGACAGAGCTTGCACGCTGCGCGTCGCTGCGGTCTGTCCCGCAAAGTCTCATAAAGCCTTCCTCAAACTGGCGGGGGCGATGCGCAGTCCGTCACGGTATTTGGCCACGGTGCGCCGGGCGCAGTCGATGCCCTGCTCCTTGAGCATCTCGGACAGCTGGTTGTCGCTCAGCGGTTTCGTCAAACTTTCGGCACCAATGAATTGCTTGATCAGGGCCCGCACGGCGGTGCTTGATGCGTTGCCACCGGTGTCGGTGCCCAGCCCCGAGCCAAAGAAATACTTGAGCTCAAAAGTGCCAAAAGGTGTCGCCATGTATTTGGCGGTAGTGACCCGGCTGATGGTTGATTCGTGCAGGCCGAGTTCATCGGCAATTTCCCGCAACACCAGCGGGCGCATGGCCAGCGCACCATGCGTAAAGAAGTTTTTCTGGCGCTCGACGATGGCCGTGCTGACCCGCAGAATGGTGTCAAAGCGCTGCTGGATGTTCTTGATGAACCAGCGCGCTTCCTGCAGGCGCTGCTGCAAAGCGGCATAGCTTGCCGCATCGTTGCCGCCGCCTTTATGCTGCTTGAGGGCGTTGGCGTAGATGTCGTGCACCCGCAGACGCGGCATGACGTCGCTATTGAGCCGCACCTGAAACCGGGTGTGCCCGCCGCGCACGGTCTTGACCACCAGCACATCGGGCACCACGATATTGCGTTCCACATTGACAAAACGGCGGCCCGGCTTGGGCTCCAGACGGGCAATGAGGGCGATGGCATCCCGCACCTCAGTGTCAGAGGCGTGGCACAGCTGCAGCAGGCGCTTGACATCACGCCGGGCCAGCAAATCTACCGGTTGTGCGCAAATGCGCAGGGCGACCTGCAGCGTGCGGCGCATCGCTTCGCGCGCCGGGTCCAGGTCAACCTGGCGCAGCAATGCGCGCAACTGCAACGTCAGGCACTGGGCCAGATTGCTGGCCCCGACACCGGTTGGCTCCAGACTCTGCAACAAGCCCAGCGCAACGGTGAAATGGTGCAGCAATTGCTCGACATGCGCCGGCTCATCACCGGCCAGCCCCTGCGCCAGTGAAGCCAGCGTGTCTTCCAGATAACCGTCATCGTTAAGCGATTCAATCAAAAACTGCAAGGCGGCCTGGTCTTCGGGGCCAAGCCGCAAGGCCAGCGCCTGGGCATGCAAATGGCTTTGCAGCGACTCCTGGGTGCGCGCCAGTTCGGTCACGTCAGCGTCGTCATTACTGTTGAGATTGTTGTTGCTCGGTTTCGCGTCACCGCCCCACTCGCTGTCGTCGGGCGCCAGGGTGGCGCTGCCATCACCGTCCCAGCTCTGCGCGTCAACCGCCGCGAGTGGCGCCATTTCAGAATCATTTTCGGCTGTAGAACCCGTCGATGATGCGTAGTCAGCTATTGAATTTGTAGCAAATTCAATCTCGGTATCGTCCCGCTGCGGCGGCGTGTCGGCCTGTGACAGACCAAATTCCTCGCGCGCTGCCTCGTCGGCACTGAGTTCGAGAAACGGATTTTCATCGAGCATCTGGCCCACCTCCTGGCTCAGTTCCAGCGTGGAGAGTTGCAGCAGCCGGATCGACTGCTGCAACTGTGGCGTCAGTGCCAGATGCTGCGATACCCGAAGCGAAAGTCCCTGTTTCATCTAAACGGGCTTACATTTTGAAGTGTTCACCAAGATACACGCGGCGTACATTGGCATCGTTCACAATTTCCGAAGGTGTCCCCTGGGCCAGGACGCTGCCATCACTGATGATGTAGGCGTGGTCACAAATACCCAGCGTTTCGCGCACATTGTGGTCGGTAATGAGCACGCCAATGCCGCGGTTTTTCAGGAAACTGATGATGCGCTGGATTTCAATCACGGCAATCGGGTCGATGCCGGCAAAAGGCTCATCCAGGAGAATGAAACGGGGTTGCGTCGCCAGCGCGCGGGCAATCTCGACGCGTCGGCGCTCACCGCCCGACAACGCCAGCGCCGGGGTCAGGCGCAGATGCTCAACCCGCAAGTCCTGCAACAGCGCGGTCAGGCGCTTTTCAATCTCTGCTTTGGCCAGCGCATGGCCTTTTTCGTCGCGCTGCAATTCCAGCACCGCGCGCACGTTGTCTTCAACGTTGAGTTTGCGAAAAATGGAGGCTTCCTGCGGCAGGTAGCTCAGGCCCAGCCGTGCACGTTTATGGATCGGCATGTGGGTGACCGACTGGCCATCAATCGTAATGCTGCCGGCGCTGGCATGCACCAGACCCACGATCATGTAAAACGATGTCGTCTTGCCGGCGCCGTTTGGCCCCAGCAGGCCCACCACTTCGCCCTTGCAAACGGCGAGCGACACATCCTTGACGGCCTTGCGGCTGCCGTAGAACTTCTGCAGGTGACTGACTTCAAGCCGGCTCTCGCAGCGATCGGCATCAACTCTTGAAGAGAGCTCGCTGACCGGCCCGTCCTGCGTCACTTCTTCTCCCCGCCCAGTGTGGTGCTGGAGCGCAATGCCGGACCTGGCCCGCTGGCGCCGCTCACCGCAGCCGCTGCCGCCGGATCGGGTCGGGGCGTCAGCATCGCCCTGACGCGTCCGGCCGCCACGCCGGTACTGGCCCTGGCGGTGGCACCATCAATGGTGAAGACCTCGGTGGCATTGTTGTAAAGGATCACGCCACCGGTGAACTCATCGTTCAGGCTGGCGCCCAGGTAACGGCGCAAATGGGCGCCCCCGGCAAATTTGACGGTATCGGCGCGGCCGTCATACTCGATTGCCTCGGCCTCGCCCTCAATGAACTCGTCCAGAGCGTCACGCTTTTGTCGAAAAAAGGCCAGCTTGCCGGCCTCGGCAGCGATCAAGCCGAACTGATAGCCGTCGCTGTCCTGGCGTACTTCTATCCTGGCGCCACGAATCAGGATGCTGCCTTTGCTCAGCACCACGCGACCGCTGAAAACGCTGGTTTGCTTCACGTCGTCGTAGCGCAAGGCATCCGCTTCAACGTTCATGGGTTTGTTGCGGTCGGCCTTTTCAGCGCTGGCGGACCCTGTAAGCAGGACCAGAGCGACGATCAATAACAGTGGGAAATGGGTTGGTTTCATAAAGGCACGAATCTTGCAATGATTTCTTGCCTTTTGATTGTAACGAGCGCCAACCGCGCCCGCCGCCGTCACTTGCCGCTTCGGATGGACGCCACCAGAAAATCAACCACCTGCAAGGCGCGCTCCATGCTCTTGGTCATGACGCCATCGGTCCAGAAGCGCCCGGCCACGCCGAGCGCCGGAACGCCCTCAATCCGGTAGGCGTTTTGCAGCTGGGTGGCACGGGTTGCTTTGGTAGCGACCGAGAAGGAGTTGAATTGCTCCATGAATTTGGTCTTGTCGACGCCCTGCTTGGCAACCCAGTCGGCGATCGCCTCAACCTTGGTGAGGTTTAGTTTTTCAACGTGAATGGCGGCAAACACCCTGGCATGCAATTGATCGACCAGACCCATTGCCTCCAGCGTATAAAAAAGACGTTGCTGTGGCACAAAACTGGGATCAAAAGCAACCGGTACCCGTCTTACTGCAAGGTCTTTGGGCGCACGTTTGCGCCAGTTGTCAAAGGTCGCTTCAAAGTGGTTGCAGTGCGGGCAGTTGTACCAAAAGAACTCGACCACTTCTATTTTCCCGGCCGCTGCCTCAACGGCGGCGCGTTTTTCAACCACCTGGTAATCGGTTCCTGGTTCAGGGGGCTTGACCTGCGCCAGAGCCGGGGATTGAAATAACGCAGAACCAGCCACGGTGGCAGCACTACAGGCCAGAGAAAAATCACGACGTTTCATCTTCATACACTCCAGTTAAATCGTTCAGAGCCGGACGGCCGCAAAAAGTTCGCGTCCCATCGGCTGTACGGTACTAGCGCTGAACCCGCACCAGCGCCGTCTCCAGGCCGGCGGCCTCCAGCTTTTCCTTGATCTTGTCAGCCTCTTCCTTCTTGTCAAACGGCCCGGCCCGAACCCGGAACACCGCCCGGCCGGACTGTTCACGCTCGGTCACTTTGGATTCAACCCCGCTGAGTGACAGCTTGGCGCGCTGGCTTTCGGCATCCTCCGGGGTCCGAAAAGCACCGGCCTGTACATAGTAGGTAAAAGGCTCGCCGGCAGCCGTAGCGGCACGCGCTTTGGCCAGATCGCCCAGCGGATCTGCCGTCACCGCCGGTTTGAATTCTGCCTTGGCCGCGGGAACCACAGCACCGCTGGCCGCCGACGCAGGAGTCGCCGGCTTGGCCGGATTCTTGCCGTACAGAGGCGTATTCGGATCCCAGTCCTTGTTTTTCCTGGTTTCTGCCGCGTCCTGATCGGGCGTGCGGCTTTGCCCTTTGTTGACAAACGGGATGGGCACCTTGTTGACATACACGGCAACTGCCAGACCCAGCGCCAGACCGACCACCACGCCAATGATAAAACCCAGTGCGGTTCCACCATTTTGTTTTTTCATGCCCTGTCCTTCCTCATCAGTTGGGGGCAGAGCCAAAGGTCTGTCCCGCAAGGTTGTTCATTTCAGTTGGGGACAAAGCTGAAGATCTGTCCCGCAACGTCACTGGTTTACATTTTTGGCGGGGCACTCACACCCAGCACGGCCAGGCCATTGTGCAACACCTGCGCCGTGGCCGCGACCAGCGCCAGTCTGGCCTGTTTGACCCGCGGGTCTTCCACCAGAATACGCTCCGCATCGTAATAGCTGTGGTAACAGGCGGCGAGTTCGCGCAGATAGAAGGTGACGTCGTGTGGCGCAAAATCCGCCGCCGCCGCCGTGAGCATTTCGGGATATTTGGCCAGCAACAGCATCAGGGCGAGCGCCTGCGGGCTTTGCAGAGGAGTCAGGTCAACCCGCTGCAAGCCGGCCACATCGCCACCCCAGGCGGCCAGCACCGAACAGATGCGGGCATGGGCATACTGCACGTAATACACCGGGTTGTCGTTGTTCCTGGCCACCGCCAGATCCACATCAAAGGTGTATTCGGTGTCGGGTTTGCGACTGAGCAAAAAGAAACGCACTGCGTCCTTGCTGGTCCACTCGATCAGGTCGCGCAGGGTCACATAACTGCCCGCGCGCTTGCTGATTTTCACCTCTTCACCGCCCTTGACGACACGCACCATGGTGTGCAGCACGTAGTCCGGGTAACCCGGCGGGATGCCCACATCGGCGGCCTGCAGGCCGGCGCGCACACGGGCAATGGTGCCGTGGTGGTCGGTGCCCTGGATGTTGACCACCTTGGTAAACCCGCGCTGCCACTTGGTGATGTGGTAGGCCACATCGGGCACAAAGTAGGTGTAGCTGCCGTCCTGCTTGCGCATGACACGGTCCTTGTCGTCACCGTAGTCCGTGGACTGAAGCCACAGCGCCCCGTCCTTCTCATAGGTCTTGCCCGAGGCCTGCATGGACTTCACGGCGGCATCAACGCGCCCGCTGGTGTACAGGCTGGACTCCAGATAATAGTTGTCAAACTGGACGGCAAAGGCCTGCAGGTCCAGATCCTGTTCGTGGCGCAAATAGGCCACGGCAAACTCCCGCACCGCATCGAGATCGTCCGCGTCACCGCTGGCCGTGACCTCACGGTCATCGGCCTTGACCGTCTTGCGCGCCAGAAAATCGGTGGCAATGTCGGCAATGTACTCGCCGTTGTAGGCCGACTCGGGCCAGCCGCTGGCACCCGGGTGGATGCCTTTGGCGCGCAACTGCGTGCACTGCGCCAGTGTGGCAATCTGCACGCCGGCGTCGTTGTAATAGAACTCCCGAAAAACCTGCCAGCCCTGGGTCTGGAACAGCGAGCAGATGGCGTCGCCCAGCGCGGCCTGCCGGGCGTGCCCCAGGTGCAGCGGACCAGTAGGGTTGGCCGATACAAATTCCACCAGCAAACGCTGGCCGGTGCCTTTTTGCACGCCAAATTGCGCGCCTTGGGTCAACACTTCACGCACCACTTGCTGCTTGGCTTCAGGTTTGAGTGTGATATTGATGAAACCGGGGCCGGCAATGTCAACCGTCTCAACCCAGCGCTGAAATGACGCACTGCCCAGCAACTCGGTGCGCAGACTCTCGGCCAGTTGTCGCGGGTTGCGTTTGAGCGGTTTGGCCAATTGCATGGCCACCGTGCTGGCCAGGTCACCGTGGGCCGCGACCTTGGGCGACTCAAAGACGGCTTTTCCAGCGGCCCCGGGGACCAGCCTTTCCAGCGCTTGCGCCAGCACTTCAAGCAATTCGATTTTTACAGACAGCATGCGCCGATTTTACGGGGCGAGTTGGCGACACCCGATTCGGGCAACGGTAACGCTTTGTCATCGGGTTTGCCATTTAGTGCGTTATGTGCTGGAATCCAGCCCGGGATTTCCCTCCAACCCCTTTTCAAGGAATTTGCATGAAGAAATTTTTGACCCTGCTCACGATGAGCCTTTCACTGGCAATGGGCGCTGCCCAGGCGGCCGACGCGCCAGCCAAAACCGCGCAGCAAAACAAAATGGGCGCCTGCAACAAAGAGGCTGGCGCCAAAAAAGGCGATGAGCGCAAGGCATTCATGAAAGACTGCCTGAGCGCCCAGCCTGCCGCCGCCGCATCGGCGCCGGCCGCTGCTGCCTCGGCACCCAACAAGAAAGTCGCCCAACAAGAGAAAATGAAGAGCTGCAACAAGGACGCGGGCGAGAAAAAACTCAAGGGTGAAGTGCGCAAAGCATTCATGAAAGAGTGCCTCAGCAGCTGAGCAGACCCGGAAATGTTGCCGACCCGACCGGTTGCCCTGGCGTAACGGCGGTCTGTTGGCAACCTGCAAAAATAACCCCGCCGGCCAACCCCGGCGGGGTTTTCTTTTGGCATGATGCGGCCATGATGCACCGCACTACCGAGTTTCCATCCATCTCCTGCGTAATCCCGGCTTTCAACGAAGCGCGCAATCTGGGCACTGTCGTGCCGCAAGTTGTAGCCGCCCTCTCGTCCCTGAGCGAGCGCATTGAGGTGATCGTGATCGACGATGGCAGCCGTGACGACACCACGGCGGTCATGCAGACCTTGTGCACGGCCTGCCCGGCTATTGTTTACCTCAAGCTTTCGCGGAATTTTGGCAAGGAGCCAGCACTCACTGCAGGCATCGATGCCTGCCGCGGCGATGTGGTGGTCTTGATGGACGCCGATGGCCAGCATCCGGTCGCGCTGCTGCCCGACATGTTCAGGAAATGGCAGCAGGGATCGGACGTGGTCTACGCCGTGCGAAAAACCCGCGACGACCAGTCCGGACTGCAGGCCAGCCTGACCGGACTTTTCTACAAACTGGTGAATTTTGGCAATCGCGTCAAGATTCCGGCCAATGCCGGCGACTTTCGGCTGATGGACCGCCAGGTGGTGGAAGCCCTGAAAAGCCTGCCTGAGCGCAATCGTTTCATGAAAGGCCTGTACGCCTGGGTTGGCTTCAACGCCACGGCCATCGACTACCAGCCGCTGCCGCGTGCTGATGGCAAAAGCAACTTTGGCTTGCGCGGCTCGCTGTCGCTGGCGTTGACCGGCATCCTGGCATTTTCGATTGCCCCGTTGCGCTTCCTGACATTGGTCGGACTTGTGCTGGCAACGCTGGCGCTGGGCTACGGCGGCTGGGTCGTCGGAGAATATTTTTTCACCGGCATCGCCGTTCCCGGCTATGCCACGATTGTCGTGGGCATGATGTTTTTCAGTGGCATCCAGCTGCTTTCTATCGGCGTGCTGGCAGAGTATGTGGGACGCATTTATGAAGAAGTCAAACAACGCCCGCCCTACCTGATCAGCCAGCGTGACGGCACCGGACTGGCGCCACTGGAGCCCGAGCAGGAGTCCTCCCTGCTTTGAGCGCCTCAAGTTTCTGGTTTCTGCTGGTCGGTGGCTGCGCCGCGCTGACACACATGGTGGTGTTCGCGCTGGCGCAACACCACATGTGGCCGGAACTGGCCAATGCGCTGGGTTTTTGCGTGGCTTTTTTTGTCAGCTTTGCCGGCCACCGACTGCTGAGTTTCAGGGATGCCGCCACCAGTGTGGTCACCAGCCTGAGCCGCTTTGCCATCACCGCGGTGGCCGGTTTTGCCAGCAACGAGTTGGTCTTTGTGCTGCTGTTGCGATCCTTTGGCTGGCCCGCGCTACTGGCGCTATTGCTGGCCCTGCTATTTGCAGCCGGGCAAACCTTTGTGCTCAGCCGGTATTGGGCTTTCCGCCGCTGACGGGTTACCCGACCGGTACAAATCCCAGCCGGCGCCCCGGTAGAAAAGTTGCCAGCCGGTCAGGCCTTCTGCCGTTTTGTTGCTGCTGTGCACGGCCAACCAGTTGCCCGACGCGGCGCCCGCCCTGGCCAGCGCTTCGGGCGCCTGCAGGACGCTGGCAGCCTGGACATCAAAGTCAGCGCCTTCAAACAGCTCGCGCTGCCAGCCATCGCCGGCCTGCTGGCGCAACGCGGGCCAGTCCTCCAGCACCACCAGCGGTTGCGTGGTTTGCGCGTAAAACGGCAGGTCGTAGGGATAGGCGCCCGCCACATAGACCGTATCCGACCGCCGGGCCGCGCAGGCCAGCGCCTGCGCAATGTCCTGCGAGCGCCCGGTGCGCGTCACGGCGCCGACTTGCGTCACGATGAGCAGCGCCACGCCCAGATCAAGCAGGCACAGACCGGCCAACACCTTGCCGGCCCAGGCTCTGTGCGCCATGCTGCGCTGCCAGCCCAACGCCGCCAGCAGGGCCAGGGCCGGCATGACCGGCAACACATAGCCGATCAGCTTGGAGGTCGGGATCGAGAAAAAAACGACGATGGCGAGTACCCATATCCAGCACAAACTCAGCCACTCGCTGGCCACCGGCAGCGTCACAGCCGGTGGCTGGCGGGTCGTTCGGCGCAGCAAACCGAACACAAAAAACACCCAGGGAAACAGCAGCAGCGCGATGGCCACCAGGTAAAACCACCAGGCCTGCGGGTTGTTGTAGGTGGTGGCGGTGTAACGTTTGAAATGCTGGTTGATGAACATGTAGTCAAACAGCTGCGGGTACTTTTGCCCGGCGATGACAAACCACGGCAGCGCCACCAGCGCCAGCAGGGCCAGGCCGCTGAGCCAAGGCAGATGCAAAACTTTTTTAAACTGCCGTGTCCACAGCAGCCAGATAAAAATAACCAGACCCGGCAACGCAATACCGATCAGCCCTTTGCTGAGCACGCCAAAGGCGCAGGCCACAAAACCGAGTCGGGCCAGCCCGGCAGCGGGCCGTGGCCCGGCCATGAAGGCAAAGCCAAAGCACCAGATCGCCACGCCAATCCAGGCCGCTACCAGCATGTCGTGGTTGACATACTGGCCACCAATTAAAAAGGCCAGGCTGGTGCCCAGCATCAGGGCCGCCCGGCGGGCGATTTGTTCGGTGCTGACGGCGCGCGCCGCCAGGTACAGCGCCACCAGCATCAACCCCACATGCAGTGCCGGAACCAGCCGCAGGGCCCACGCGTTGACACCGAAAATCGCCAGTGACAGTGCCTCCAGCCAGTGCAAAAAAGGCGGCTTGTGAAAAAACGGTATGCCATTCAGACGCGGTGTCAGCCAGTCGCCGCTGACCAGCATCCAGCGTCCGATTTCGCCATAGCGCCCCTCATCGGGCACCGCCAGCGGCCGCAGCGCGGCCAGCAGCAGCAACGCCAGCCATAACGCTGACAGCGTCAGCCAGGATTTTTGTCGTTCGGTCAGGGGTTTGCTCACCAGTGAATTTTAGCGGGCCGGGTCGCCACCAATGCCGCGAACCAGGCGCACACCGGCACTCGCCAACGCCGCCGGGAAATCGGCACCGCTCAGATAGGCAAACTCGCAGGCCCGGGCGACGCCGATCACATCGCCGGGCTGCGCCGTCTGCGCCGGATGGCACATGATGATGCTGTGCGGCGGCGCGGCGCGCAACCAGTGTTCCATCAAACGGCCATAGCGGGCCGTGTCCCCGGCAAAATTATAGATGCCAGCCAGGGCTGGAGCCCCCGTCAAATGTGCGTGGGCAGCTATTTTTTCAATAGCATTTGCACCCAGGGCGGCGATCACGCGGCTCTTCCAGCCGGCAGCGCCAGGCGGCGCGCGCGATAACCGCAGATAGGGCGCCCGGGTGCCCGGCTTGCCATAGCGGCTGGCCAGTGCCTGCACCAGGGGCTGGCGAATGCCGGCAAACTGATGCACGTGCTGATGCCCGTCCACATGATCGGGCGGTGCTTTCCACTGCGCTTCAAACGCATCGAGCTGGCGCTCGATCACGGACCGCGCGTCATGCTGGTCAAAGCCTCCCAGAGACGCCTTCAGCATGGCGCGGGCCAGGGACATGCCGTGCCCGCGGGCTACGGCAAACTCACTGGTCCAGTCCAGATGCAGGCCGACGTCAATGCGCCCGCGCTGCTCTTTCAGCAAAGCCACATCCTGCGCCCAGCGCCCTGACAGCACCATGACACTGGTCGCGCTGAGCCGCCGCATGCCGGCCAGCCTGGCAATGCCCTGCGAAGCACTGGCATGCACGGCAAAGTCATCAGCGCACAGGATGACGCCCCGGCCGGTGTCAACCTGGCCTGGCATCATTGCGCCCGCCAAAAGCCGGCCTGGCTGTAATGGTGTTTGAGAAAATCAATCCACAGGCGCACCCGCAGGGGCAATAGCCGGGCGTGCGGGAAGACCGCGTAAATACCGTTGGCTGGCGCCGCAAAATCTTCCAGCAGCGCCACCAGCGTGCCAGCGGCAATCTCGGCCTCGACCTCCCAGGTGCTGCGCCAGGCAATGCCGTAGCCGGCCAGACACCAGTCATGCAGGACCTGGCCGTCCGAGCAGTTCAGTGGGCCACCGGGCTTGAGATAAATCAGCTCACTGGCGTTGTCTTTCGGCAGCCTGAAGGCCCAGCCCCGCGTTTGCGAGGCGTCGCTGGACAGTGTCAGGCAGTCAAACTTTGACAGATCGCCGGGCTGGGACGGCGTGCCGTGCCGCTTGAGGTAAGCCGGTGTCGCCACGCACAGGCGGCGGTTGTCGGCCAGGCGCACGCTGACCAGGCTGGAGTCCGGCATGTCGCCGACGCGCACCGCGCAGTCAAAACCCTCGCCCGCCAGATCGACCACGCGGTCGCTCAGGTTCAGCGAAATGCTGACCTCGGCGTGCAGTTCCCGAAAGCGCGGCACCAGCGGCGCCACGTGGCGGCGCCCAAAACCGGCCGGTGCCGTGATCCGCAAATGGCCACTGGCTTTCACACCACCGGCCGAAACACTGGCCTCGGCGTTGGCAAAATCGGCCAGCAAACGCTGGCAGTCTTCCAGGAACGCACTGCCCTCGTGCGTCAGCGAGAGGCGCCGCGTGGTGCGCAGCAGCAGCTTCACGCCCAGACGCTCCTCCAGCGCGTCGAGCCGGCGCCCCATGATGGCCGGCGCCACGCCCTCGGCTTTGGCAGCGGCCGTCAGGCTGCCGCGCGTCGCTACCGAGACGAAGGATTCGAGTTGTTTGAGCTTGTCCATGACGGCAGATTATCAGCACACGGCCCGACTCGACCGCAGCGCGTCAATCGCCCCGGCGCTGTAACCCAGCGCGGCCAGCAATTCGGTCGTGTGCTGCCCGTGGCTGGGTGGCTGCAGGCGCACACCCAGGCGCTGGCCATCCATCGTGAAGGGGAACAAAGTAGTGCCGACGGTCTGCCCGGCGCGCTCGCCGTCGGGCAGCGTGATGTTTGCCAGGCCACCGGTGGCCAGCAGGTGTTCGTCGTCATACAACTCTTCGGGCCGGCGGATCGGCGCGAACGGCAGGCCGAAGCGCTCAAACAGGGCAGTCAGGTCGGCGGCACTGCGCGTGGCCAGACGCTCGCGCAGCAGCGGAATCAGCGTGGCACGCGCATGCACCCGCTGGTTATTGCTGGCCCATTGCGGGTTGGCCTTGAGATCGGCAAAGTCCAGCGCATCGCAAAACGTGGCCCATTGCGCGTCACTCACCGCCGCCAGAAAAATCTGCTCGCCCCCTCTCACCGTGAAGACGTCGTAGACGCCCCAGGCCGAGATGCGGTCCGGCATCGGCGCCGCCGCCTTGCCGGTGATGGCGTACTGCAGCATGT
Source organism: uncultured beta proteobacterium (assembly GCA_963750815.1). Taxonomy (GTDB): domain Bacteria; phylum Pseudomonadota; class Gammaproteobacteria; order Burkholderiales; family Burkholderiaceae_C; genus Rhodoferax. The sequence continues at coordinate 758,485 of CAVVRS010000002.1, read as the reverse complement.
GCTGGCCGACCAGGAACACATTGTTCTCGAACAGCGCGCTTTGTACCTCCTGCCCTTTGCCGGTGATGCCGCGCTGGATCAGTGCGCCCAGGGCGCCGATGGCACCGAACATGCCGCCCATGATGTCGTTCACGCTGGAGCCGGCGCGCAGCGGGTCGCCCGGGCGGCCCGTCATGTAGGCCAGGCCACCCATCATCTGCACCACTTCGTCCAGCGCGGTGCGGTGTTCATACGGGCCGGGCAAAAAGCCCTTGTGGCTGATGTAGATCAGGCGTTCATTCACCCTGGATAGCGCCGCGTAGTCAAGTCCGTATTTGGCCATGGTGCCGGGTTTGAAGTTCTCGGCCACGATGTCGGCGCTGGCGGCCAGCTGCCGCGCCACTTCAGCCCCCTGTGCGCTATGCAGGTTGATGGCGATGCTCTTCTTGTTGCGGTTGAACATCGGAAAGAAGCCGGCCCCGGAACCCAGCAGGTGGCGCGTGCGGTCGCCCTCGATGGGCTCGACCTTGATCACTTCGGCGCCCATGTCGGCCAGCACCATGCCGCAGGTCGGTCCCATCACCATGTGGGTAAATTCGACAACGCGCAGACCTGACAGGGGCAGGGGCGCGCAACGGCTGGAGGTGTTGTTCATGGCGTTAGATTGAATCCGGACGAATGTCAAATTGTCTGTCATTCCTGATGCAATCCTGATACCCGCAGTGGTACGCTGATCCCATGGTTGAAGTTTCCAGCGTTCAAATACAGGCTCAGCACTCATGGCGCAGCTGGCTGGCCGTGGCGCTGCTGCTGGCGGCGGCGAGCGTTTGTGGCGCCCTGCTCGACCCCTACGTGTCGCTGACCAGTCAGGCCATGCTTTACGTACTGGCCATCGTCATCGCCGCCTACAAACTCGACTGGGTGCAGTCGGCAGTGTGCGCCGTGGGGGCTGTGACAGCGCTGAATTTCTTTTTTGTGCCGCCACGCTGGACTTTTGACGTGGAAAGCCGGGAGCACTTTATTGCGCTGGTGGTGATGCTGGTGGTGGCGCTGGTCATCAGTCATCTGGCCGCCGGTGTGCGGCGCGAGTCACGCCATGCCGCCTTGAACGCGCACCGGGCGCGCCAGTTGCAGGCGTTGTCATCAGAACTGGCGCTGGCCAGCCTGCCTGATGAAATCATGACGCTGGGCCAACTTGCGCTGGACGCGGCTTTTCGCGGTCCCAACACCTTGTTGTCAACGAATGCAGCCGGCGAACTGCAGGGGGTGGCCGAACAGCCTGACGGCGTGCGTGACGGTTTGCGCTGCTGCATGGTCGAGTGTGCTGTCCTCGGGCCCGGAACCGGCCGCTGGCCCGGCTTGAACGCCTGGTATCTGCCACTGGGCGACAAAGGGCACGTGGTGGGCGCGGCCCGCGTCTGTCCGGCCCAGGCCGACGACAGCGACGGCCGCGAGCACGCCCAGGCTCTGTGCTCCCTGCTGGCGCAGACCTTGTGGCGCGTCCGGCTTGACGCGTCGGTGCAGGCGGCACAGTCCGAGGTCCAGCGCCAGCAACTTCAAAGCACTTTTCTGGCCGCGGTATCACACGACCTGCGCACGCCGCTGGCAACCATTGTCGGTGCGGCGTCGGCGCTGCAGACCCAGCACGAAAAACTGAGCCCGTCCGAGCGCGACCGGCTGCTGGGCAGCATTGCCAGCGAGGCCACCTATCTGTCAACGGTCACCGAAAACACCTTGCAACTGGTACGGCTCACCAGCCTGCAGCGTGAACTCAAGCGGGATTGGGAGTCGCTGGAGGAAATCATCGGCGCCGTGCTGGCGCGGGTCCGCCAGCGCGACACCGGTCGACGCATCAAGTCCAAAGTACCCGCCGGACTGCCGCTACTCAAGGCCGACCCGGTGCTGCTGGCGCAGCTGATCGGCAACTTGCTCGACAACGCCCTGCAATACAGCGACGGCGAGATCGACCTGAGCGCCAGCAGCAAAGCCGGTACGCTGGTGATTTTGGTCAAGGATCGGGGACCCGGCATTGCGCCGGCCGAGCAGGAGCTGATTTTTGAGCCGTACCGGCGCGGCGACCAGTCCGGCCAGCGTGGCGCCGGGCTCGGTCTGGCCTTGTGCCGGGCGATCGCCATCGCGCACGGCGGCAGCCTGACGGTGCGCCGCCGCCATGGCGGGGGAAGCTGCTTCTGTGCCACCCTGCCGGTAGAAGAAGCGCCACCACCCGAGGAGCTTGCGTGAGCCTGCAGGTCATGGTGGTTGAAGACGACCGCGAAATACGCGCGCTGCTGCAATCGTCTCTGTCCGTCGAAGGCTTTGAGGTGCAGACCGCAGTATCCCTGAGCGAGGCCCGTGCGTTGCTCAAGCACAAGCCACCCGACCTCATCGTGCTTGATTTGGGGTTACCTGATGGCGACGGCGTGCAACTGGTGCGTGAGCTGCGCAAACAGCACTCCACGCCAGTCATTGTGGTGTCGGCGCGGCACCAGGAAGCGCAGAAAATCGAACTGCTGGACGCAGGCGCTGACGACTACCTGACCAAGCCGTTCAGTGTGCATGAATTGCTGGCACGCATGCGGGTCGCGCTGCGCCATCGCGGCACCAGCCTGGCCGCCGCCGTCACCACGCATGAGCTCGAAGACCTGCGCGTTGACCTGGCGGCGCATCGGGTGGAGCGCGCTGGCGAGGCGCTGCACCTGACGCCGACCGAGTTCAATCTGCTGGCGCGGCTGGTACGCAGCGCCGGCCGGGTAGTGACCCACCGGCAATTGCTGAGTGATGTGTGGGGGCCGGAGTTTACCGAACACACCCACTATTTGCGTCTGTACATGGCTCAGCTGCGCGCCAAGATCGAGCGCGATCCGGCCGAGCCGCGCCATCTGCTGACCGAAACCGGTGTCGGCTACCGGCTGGCTGACGCCTGAACCGGCATCATCCTTATGCGTTCCTGATGGAGCCAGGGCGACAGTGGCGCCCTGTTCACTGTTGACGGATTGCAATGCTTAAATCTTCTGGCCGCGAAGGCCTTGCGGTGCTGACCCTGGGTGCCATGGGCGTGGTGTATGGCGACATCGGCACCAGCCCGCTGTACACCATGAAGGAAATTTTCAGTCCGGCCACCGGTGTGCCGCTGGACCCTGCCCACCTCATTGGCGCTGTGTCGGTGATTTTTTGGGGCCTGATGCTGGTCGTCACCCTGAAATACGTGCTGCTCATCCTGCAGGCCGACAACCGTGGCGAGGGGGGCATCATGGCCTTGACCGCACTGGCCGCCCATGCCGCCGGCAAAACCCGCCAGCGGCACACCATTTTGTTGCTCACCGGCGTCTTTGGTGCGGCGCTGTTTTATGGCGACAGTGTCATCACGCCGGCCATTTCGGTGCTCAGCGCCGTGGAAGGTCTGGAGGTGGCAACACCGCTGCTCAAACCCTATGTGCTGCCGATCTCGATCACGGTATTGATCGGACTGTTTGCCATGCAGCGCTTCGGCACCGCCGTCGTCGGGCGTTTGTTCGGTCCCATCATCGTGATCTGGTTTGGCGTGCTGGCCGCCACCGGGCTGGCGCAGATTGTGCAGCAGCCCGAGATTGTGAGCGCCTTGAACCCGCTCAATGCCATTGCGTTTTTGCGCTCGCAAGGCTGGCATATGTTTGTTGCGGTGGGCGCCATTGTGCTGGCCTTCACCGGTGCCGAGGCGCTGTATGCCGACATGGGGCACTTTGGCAAACGTCCGATCCAGCTGGCCTGGATCGGACTGGTGCTACCGGCCCTGACCCTCAACTACATGGGCCAGGGGGCACTGCTGATGCGTGATCCGTCAGCCCTGGCCAATCCGTTTTACCGCATGTTTCCACAGGCCTGGCTGATTCCGGCCGTGGTGCTGGCGACACTGGCCACCGTCATCGCGTCGCAGGCGGTTATTTCAGGGGCTTATTCAATGACCAAGCAAGCCGTTCAACTGGGGTTGTTGCCGCGCCTGCAAGTGAATTTCACTTCGGCCAAAGAGGCCGGACAAATTTACATGCCCGAAGTCAACTGGGCCCTGCTGGTGGCGGTGCTGCTGGCGGTTGTCGGTTTTGGCAGCTCCTCGGCGCTGGCCGCGGCTTATGGCATTGCGGTGACGGTAACGATGTTGATTACCACGCTGCTGACGTTCTTTGTGCTGCGTTTTGGCTGGGGCTACTCGCTGCCGGTGGCCTTGGCTGCCACCAGTGTGTTTCTGGCGCTGGACGCGTTGCTGGTCGTCTCATGTGCGCTCAAGTTCTGGCAAGGCGGCTGGTTCCCGCTGGTGCTGGGGCTGGCCATCTTCACCGTCATGGCCACCTGGCGCCGTGGCCGTGAGCTGCTGCTGGAGAGCCTGCGCACCGACGACCCCGAACTGCTGCCCTTCATCACGGCGCTGGCCAGCGACAGCATTCACCGCGTTTCGCGCACGGCGGTCTACGCTGTGGCCAACCCCGAAACCGTGCCGCAGGCCTTGATGCACAACCTGAAACACAACCAGGTACTGCACGAGCGCAACGTGATCCTCACCGTGGTGTTTCACGATGTGCCCTGGATTGCGTTTGAGGAGCGCGTGCAGATCGCACCGATGGTCGCCGGTTTCTGGAAAGTGCAGGTCAACTACGGCTTCAAGAACACGCCCGATATTCCGCAGGCACTGGAGTTGTGCCGCACGCAGGGTCTGGCCATCAACCTGTTTGAAACGTCTTACTTTTTGAGCCGCGAAACAGTGGTTCCGACCCGCGGTGCCGGCATGGCGCACTGGCGCGAGGCGTTCTTTGCCTTCATGTCGCGCAACGCCGGCAGTGTGGCGGGCTTTTTCCGGCTGCCCAACAACTGCGTGATCGAGCTCGGCACTCGCGTGCAGATTTAGCACATCCATTGATTATGTTTATTAAAGTCATGGATAAATTGATTTAAGCGATGTTAATAACTTGGGAGGTATCGAATAGAGTAGTGGCATGTCAAAAACCAGTGCCGCTGCCGCTGAAAAAGCCAAAACCACCCGGCTGGAGGCGCCGCGTGCCGTGCTGTTTGACGCCTATGGCACCTTGTTTGACGTCTACAGTGTCGGTCTGGTAGCCGAGCAGCTGTTTCCGGGCCAGGGTCAGGCCTTGAGCGTGCTGTGGCGCGACAAGCAGATTGAATACACCCGGCTGGTCACCACCAGCAAACGCGGCCCGGGCCGTGAATCGGTCTACCAGCCGTTTTGGGAACTGACCCGGGCGGCACTCGTTTATGCTATTAAAAAAATAGCTGGTCACGCACATTCTGCGGGCTCCAACACCTCTTTTGATACTCAAATTGAGCGTTTGATGAACCAATATCGCTGCTTGAGTGCCTTTCCGGAGAACCGCCAGGTGCTGGGCGAACTCAAGGCGCGCGGCATTGCCACCGGCATTCTGAGCAACGGCGACGCTGCCATGCTGCAACTGGCGGTCAAATCCGCCGGGCTGGACGGCCTGCTGGACCACGTGATCAGCGTTGACCCGATCCGCAAATACAAAACCGACCCCGATGCCTACGCGCTGGGCGAGCAGGCGACCGGTCTTGCTGCCAGACAAATTGCCTTTGTCAGCAGCAACTCCTGGGACGCACTGGCCGCCACCTGGTACGGCTACCAGACGCTGTGGGTCAACCGCTACCAGCTGCCGTTTGAAGAACTCGGCACACAGCCGGCACGCACCGGCAGCAGCCTGCGCGATGTACTTGATTTTTTCCCGCAACCGATCGGGCCGAGCCTGCCGACGCCCTCACTCCGTTAACTACCATGACCCAACGCACCCCCACCCACCGCCTGCAAGTGGCCACCGTCTTGCACCAGTTCATTGAAAACCAGGTGCTGCCCGGCACCGGCGTGTCGCCCGCCAGATTCTGGAAAGGCCTGGACGCCCTGGTGGCCGACCTGGCACCCCGAAACATTGCCTTGCTGGCCGAACGCGACCGCCTGCAAAGCGAGCTTGACGCCTGGCACACGGCGCATCCCGGACCGGTTCAGGATATGGCGGCCTACCGCACTTTCCTGGAAAAAATTGGCTACCTGGTGCCGGCACCCAAAAAGGTTCGCGTCAGCACCCGCCGGGTCGACGCCGAACTGGCCAGCCAGGCCGGCCCGCAACTGGTGGTGCCGATCCTGAACGCGCGCTACGCCCTGAACGCCGCCAACTCACGCTGGGGCAGCCTGTATGACGCGCTGTATGGCACCGACGTGCTGTCTGAGGCGCACGGCTGCGAAAAAGGCAAGGCCTACAACCCGCGGCGCGGCGCCAAAGTGATTGAATACGCACGCCACGTGCTGGACCGCACGGCGCCGCTGCAGCAGGGCTCGCACGTGGACGCGGTGGGCTACCGCATCAGGAACGGCAAGCTGTCCGTCAAACTGGCCGGTGGCGGCAGCACGCGGCTGGAAAACGCTGCCCAATTCATCGGCTACCAGGGTGACGCCAAAACACCCTCGTCGGTGCTGTTGCAGCACAACGGCCTGCACCTGGACATCCAGATCAACCGGGCCACACCGATTGGCCAGAGCGACCCGGCCGGCGTCAGCGATCTGGTGCTGGAGGCGGCTTTGTCCACCATCCTGGATCTGGAAGACTCGGTGGCCGTGGTGGACGCCGACGACAAGGTGCTGGCCTACGGCAACTGGCTGGGCATTCTTCAAGGCACGCTGACCGAAGACGTCAACAAAGGCAGCCAGACCTTCACCCGGGGTCTGAACGCCGACCGCCTCTACACCGCACCGGCGGGCAAGGGTAAAAAAGTCCGGCTGCATGGCCGCTCGCTGATGTTTGTGCGCAATGTGGGCCACCTGATGACCAACCCGGCCATTTTGTATACCGACAAAGTGGGCGCGCTGCGCGAAATCCCGGAAGGTATTCTGGACGCTGTGGTTACCACCACCATCGCGCTGCATGACTTGAAGCGCAGCAAGAAAGACGCCATTCGCAACTCGCGCAAAGGCTCGGTCTACATCGTCAAGCCCAAGATGCACGGCCCGGCTGAAGTGGCCTTTGCCAACGAGCTGTTTGGCCGCGTTGAAAAAATGCTGGGGCTGCCGGACAGCACCGTCAAGCTCGGCATCATGGACGAAGAGCGCCGCACCAGCGTGAATCTGAAAGCCTGCATTGCCGCTGCCGCCAGCCGGGTGGCCTTCATCAACACCGGCTTTCTGGACCGCACCGGCGACGAAATGCACAGCGCCATGCAGGCTGGCGCCATGATCCGCAAAGGCGACATGAAAAGCAGCGCCTGGATTCATGCCTATGAGCACAACAACGTGCTGGTCGGCCTCTCCTGCGGGCTGCGCGGCAAGGCACAGATTGGCAAAGGCATGTGGGCCATGCCGGACCTGATGAAAGCCATGCTGGCGCAAAAAATTGCGCACCCCCAGGCCGGTGCCAACACCGCCTGGGTGCCCAGCCCGACCGGCGCCACGCTGCATGCGCTGCACTACCACCAGGTGCTGGTGAGCGACGTGCAAAAAGAGCTGGAAACCATCCACGCCAGGCGTGACCGTCAGCAGGAACGCGATGCGCTGCTCAGTGGCCTGCTGCACATTCCGGTTACTGCCACGCCGAACTGGAGCGCGGCCGAGAAGCAGCAGGAACTCGACAACAACGCGCAAGGCATTCTGGGTTACGTGGTGCGCTGGATCGACCAGGGCGTGGGTTGCTCCAAAGTGCCCGACATCCATAACGTGGCCTTGATGGAAGACCGCGCCACGCTGCGCATCAGCAGCCAGCACATGGCCAACTGGCTGCACCATGGGGTTGTCACCGAAGCCCAGGTGCAGGAAACGTTCGAGCGCATGGCCGCCGTGGTCGATCAACAAAATGCCGGCGACCCGCTGTACCAAAACATGGCAGGAAACTTTAAGACGTCAATGGCGTACCGGGCCGCGTGCGATCTGGTGTTCAAGGGCCTGGCGCAACCCAGTGGCTACACCGAGCCGCTGCTGCATGGCTGGCGGCTCAAGGTGAAGGCGGCGCAGAAGGCCGCTGCAGCGCTTGCGGCTTGAGGATTGCTATTAAATTGGTAGCTGCCTACGCAATACTGACGGTGCTTACAGGGCTAATTTGTTGCTAAATACAATGAAAAACGGCATCTGCGAGTGCCGTTTTTTCTGAACAGACGCAGAAATCCTCAATACAAGTTCAACCACCCCACGCGTTTGGTTTCGGATAGAGCCAAGTCTGCCCCACACCGGTTGTTCGGCCTGTTTGTCGAAGTGGAAAGTCATGAAGGAAGCGAACCTTCGCTTTTTGTTCGCCTGTAAGCTGAAGGTAGAACCAAACTGCGCCCAGTGTCATTGGGCTCGTACCTAGCAGCATGATGTTCATAGCTCCGTGTATCGTAAACAACTCGCGAAGCAGGTTCATAGTGGCTGCCGGACTGGCTGCCGGAACCTTACGCCTATTTTCAGCCGTATTTGGGATCTGCCGCAACAAGAGCGCGTTGGCATTTTCGGAATCGCGTACACCGTTACCTACGTACGCAGGGTCACCTATGACGGCAATGCAGCAGGCTCTGACCCAGTCGTAATGCTCAATGAATTTTTGGGCACGATCATTGTCAAATCCCAAGAACAAGACATGTCTCCGCTCACTCTCGCACGAGTGCAATTCGGCTATCCATCCTGGAGGCTGTCGAATGCTGTGCGTATCCACTGGCGGATGTGCCTTACTGGTGTCTGCCTGAGGGTATTTGTCGGGCGACGTAAATGCACAGATGACGTCCAAGTCAGAATTGCCGTAAAGCGATGGCAACAGGAAGAAACCGATCTCCCAATCGGCATCCGTTAGATCGACGATAACTTTGAGTTTTTGCTTGTCTTTTGAAGCACGAACGCAATCCAAGTACTGCCTCAATTGGGGTGCAATTTCACACCACGACAATTGATTCCGGTCAGTTGCCAACTTGCCACTTACGGGCGGAAGTATCTCGAACTTCAGATTGGCAATATCTGTGCACCGAAGTAGCAACTTTGATGCACCAACAGGACAGGCCTCAAGCACTCGCTTCGCGCGAGCGGGCGTTTCCGAACCCAAGTGTTTCGCGCCGATAACGACATCAACATCATTTAACCATCCGGAAAGCTCGTTGGCACTTTTTGTAGACCTCATTTGCGGCCCGCCGTAGAAAACAGTGATACCTGTTCAGATTCCACATCATCACCACCAAGCCGCTTCTTGTAAGCGTCTAGCAGTCTGCCAAAATCATCTCCAGACCCCAACAGCAAGGTGTGCATATCGCTACCAGAAAGCGCACCGAGTTTCTTTTTCCGCCTTGGCGAAAAACCGTAGTGCGGTGCAAAACAAGGATTCAATTGCCAATCATCTTGCTGCAAATCGGTGTCTGATTTCTGCTTATTCCCTCTCAGTCGCAACAAAATCGACTCTGCGTATGCAGTTTGAAAATACTCATACCATGGCTCACGCCCTGGGTCTCGATCAATACTGAAATGGTTAATTTCTGGTTCGCTTTGTGTAGGGCTTTTGGCCAAAACTGAAAACAGCTGGCCCAAGCGATCGGCCAAATCCAGCAACTGACGCGAGTGCATTGGCAGAGAACGGATAACGCCTCGGTAGTTTTCTGCCGCCTTTCTTAATGCAGTCGTCTGAATCTGCACAGATATGGGTGGGCTTGAGTGTTCATTTTCTTTACGCAGTGCAAACCACTCCTCGACTATGGAGCGGCACAATTCAAGGAAGGTTCGGACATTTCGCCCAGCCAGGGTAATGACCATGTCGCTGCCTGCATAAACCAGATTCTTGGGTTTGGAGTGCAAATTGGCCAGCCAAAACAAAGTGCCACGCTCGTAGTTATGCAACCAGTCTTTGGATTTAGGTGACTGGGCACGAAACTCTTGCACAACAGCTTCAATGGATTTCCCTTTGGCGGCGCCATACGCACTACCTGCACCCCGCCTCTTGCCCTGATTCAGAATAATTACTGCCACAGCCTTGGTAAGCAGGCGTGGTTCCTCATCGAACCAGTCCAAAACAACCTGATACCGCGCCGGGTGGTTCTTGCGCACGTACTCGCGCAACTTGCCGTCATCGGGGGCGATACGCCGTGCTTGTTCTCCGGCATTTTCACTAGCCAGTAGTTGATCCAAATTGCGAACGCCCAGTGCTTTGAAAAACGGATTGAGCGACAAATAGCGCTCCGCGATTCGATGCTGCTGCGCTGAAAACTCGACGGCATCCGTGTCTTCATCCAGATTAATCCGATTGAAGTCATGAATTTCCTGTATTTGTTGATTGGCTGCGAGCGTTGCTGTAGTGTGCAACCCCGCCTCGCCATGCTTGACAAAAATTCGATACGTAGTGTGGTCGCTTTGCTTTATTTGCTTGATGCGGCTATTGACCACTTTCTGCTGTGCCTCAGAAAAGTGCTCGTACTCATCCACAATGACGGCAAAGTAGTGCTGATTGAACTCCAAACCAGTTGCGCTCGTGAGATCTTCCACCAATAGCTTTAGCAAGATATTGCTTTGCAGCTTGAAGGGTTCTGACTCCGTACGCGGGTTGTTTACATACCGTCGCATTTCGGCAAGCATCTCTTTTACAAGTTCATGCATCGCCGCATTGGTAGACTGCACACCCATCCCGCGTGGGCCAAATTCGCGCAGTATGGTCTTGTATAAACTGGCCTCGGCTTCATTGCTGCCACACCATGAAGCGACACCACCGAATACGCCCAATGCGTCCAACGCCTTGCGAAAGACAAGCAAATCAAAAAACTGGCCAAACAAGGCGTTGTAAAGCGGCCTGTCCAGTTCGGTTGGCGGGTTGAATACTTGCAATAAATCAATGTCAATGCGCAGGTAGAGCCCCAAATACTCTGGCGCTGCTTTGGGTGTAACCAAAACGCCTTTTTCTTTCAGCTCGGTAGCTTCTCGCTCGTAGCTGAAATAGCGACCCAACATGGTTTTTCCACAGCCACGTGCGCCCGCCATGACGACCGGTTTGAATGTCTTCATGGCACGCACCAGCTCTTTCCCGGGATCAATGAAGTAATGCCCTAGCTCTTCGATGTTGGCATAGTCGGCACGAAGGAGAGCAAAGGGGTTGGTGGGTTCTGGTGTGGTTGAGAACGTCGTCTGTTCGATAGGCAAATCCGTTTGTTCAATTGCATCCGTCAATTTCCCGATCTGGCGAGCGTAGTCCAGTTGTTGCATTTGTGATGGCAGCACATCGTCAATCACGACACGTTCATCCAAAGCGAATTCTTTGTAATACGGCAGCCGAACGAGGAACCCGGGGAAATCAGACCATATGTCAAATGCCTTGAGTTCATGCTCCCAACGTTGCCAACGCTCGTCATCCATCTCAGGCGCAGGCGAACCCACAAGGTGCACCCGTTTACGCCCGTACTCGGCGATAAAACCAGGCTCCTGGGTTTGGCGAACCACATCTCGCACGCCCTTGATGTTCTGGCGGTTAAAGCCGGTCACCGCTACCAAATCTGTCGCAAGTGTGAGTGCCACGTAGAACGGATCGCTCAATCCGGTACGCGAATCCAGCAACACAAAGTCAAACCCATAGCCACCTTGGGCGGCGGTAATGCGGCTAAGAATATGCGCCCAAGCAGCGTCCCCGGCCTGTTCATAAAACCTTCCCCAATCGAACTGCTCCAACGCGGCACTGTAGGTAGGCTTAGGGAGTTGATCCAACGCGCCACTGACTGGCCACACCGAACCACTGGCTGGCATGAGCCAGACTTCACCCTCGGCAGCGTTGGGCTTACTAGCCCCCCCTTTCGCACCATTACTCCATACCGGTGTAGCGTGTTCTTCGAGTTGCCACGTTGGAAAATCGTGCGGCACCGTTGCCGTCGAGTCTCCCGATTCACCCATGTACAAGCCCAACAGTTCTATTAGTCCACCGGTGGCGGGAGTTCCCACGTCACGAAACGGATGCATGTCGTGCAGGCCGGGTGCCTCCAAGTCAAGATCGATCAACAGCACTTTGTGCCCCCTGGCAGCCAAGGCCACCCCGGTATTGGCAAGCGCGATCGAGCGACCAACCCCGCCCTTGTACGAGTAGAAAGCCACGATTCGGGAAGAACGATGTTGATTCATACTTCGTTGTCCTTATGCCACAGCCACAGCAGAAAATGCGCTCGGTTTATATCTTGGAATGCCCGATGAACCCCGAGCGATGAAACTTGGTTGTCCACTAACGCAGGATTCAAGCGTATGCCAGATGGCTTCGTCGTATTTGGCTTTTGACAGCTTCAGCAGCGACAAAGTGCGCTTCATGTAACTTGCCAATCGCCACTTGTCCAACGAGCCGGAATGACACCATCCGCGGACAATGGATTGAAGCGCGACTTCGCGCCGGCCCATGACTGCCCAGGCGCGAAACAGCGTACATAGCGTGTCTGCCCCCAGCATGGCATTGATGGCGTTGGGATCATTTGCCAAACAGCGATGGATACTGGTCCACAGAGCCTCTTCTGCCTGCAAAACACTGGCCCACGCCCCGTTGGGGCTCGTCTGAAGGGAAAATCGTAGCAACGCACCTTGAAGCATCAATACGTCTGTAACACCACCATCAAGTGGCGCAGCACGCTGCATGCCAATCTGCACGTTGGCCCGTTCAAACGCCTTTTCGCCAATCGTGTCAGCCCCAAAATTATTGGCTATCTGGTCGAGCAAGTCCGCAGAACGTTTGATGCAGATGCCATGGAATTCATTGGTTGGCGGAACACTGGCTTCCATCGCTTCTGCTACCCCAGCCCAAAAGGCCGCCCGGAGTGTTTCGTCGTTTTTGTATTGACGGAAGTAAGCTTCATAGAGCCACTTTTCTAGCGGCTCAATATCGAACGGCATTGGACCGGCAGTTCCGTCCAAGGGGAGCGCCTTCGCATCTTTTGCCGTCAATCGCAATTTGACTGAGTCGCGCACTGCCTCAAATCGGTCAAAGAATTGTTGCATTTGCTCCCCCAGCATGAATTAAGCCCTTTACCCTAACATCAACAGTATCCCAGTAGTTGGTACCGAGTTGATAGAAGTCCGGCATGGGGTTCACGTCATCCACCTCATGCGAAAGATGGACTGCGACCACTTCAAACGCCGTAGCCATTTGCGAGGGCCGAACCACCCATTCCTTGCGTCGGAGCTCCCCAGTTTCAAGGCAACGCGCCCAGCCATGGGCGGGATTTTTATGGCAGCCCTCTGGCGCAGGGTCGAAGTACCAGTTGGCAAATGCATGCGCCCAAGTTGGCTTCAACACCCCTATAGCTTGCTTAGTCCGCAGGTGGAATGCAACCAGTGGTGCATCAAGGGTCAACTGTCCAAAATGATAGAGGCCCAGCTCCCTGGCAGCCATACAAATACCAGCAAAGTTTGTCGCTGTGTGGCAGTTTTCTGCAATCCAAAGTGTGTGCCCTTTGTGCACTCGTACATCAATATAGGTGGAAAAATTCTCGCGGAAATCTTCTGCCAAATAAGCATTGACACCCACGACATTATTGAAAGACTTGCTGGAAGCAAAGTGGATAAGGTCTTTGCCTTTGGGAAAGCTTGCCTTTGTACCCTTATCGTGCAATGCAGAGTTCGCGGGGTCATACAATTTTGGTTCGCAATCCTCAATCGTTGCCACTGCTTGATAAAACCTTTTCATTGCGGCCATCACATCCGTGTCGGTGTGTAAAAGATTTACTTGCTGAAGTGCAATGTAGCGCTCTTTATCGCTCAATGCGACAAGCCCTGATGCCACCAGTTGATCTAGGTATTGCTGCGCCTCGTCCCAAAAACTCATAAGCTCTCCAACTGCCTAGGTGCAACCATAGGCACCGGCAAATCCAACAGCGTTTGTTTTCCTAAAATTTTGACACACGATCCATGGGCAGAGCGCTTTCGAATTTCGACACCTGCCGCACTTCTCAGGTACTTAAATACGTAAGCTTGCCACTCCGGTAGTACCCGCAATCTAAAGACACAATCCGAATAAGTGAAAGCACCTTCGGTCACTTGCGCACAATGGTGCAAAGAGCGAAGGCCAACTCGGGCAATCAAAATATCCCCCTGAATAGCCAACCCGGTTTTGTGGCGAATGTCGTGGACTGGCATTGAAACCAATCCGTCCGGGTATCGTCTGAAATCCGTAGTGTGAAAGATGTTTTGGGCGGTAGCTCGACCACAGGACACAACCCCACGACAAACATCCTGAGTCAGTAGCAGGGATAGCGGAACTGCATTATTTGTCCAATGCGCCAAACCAGAGTAATACTGAAAGTCCATTCGCTCTTCGGCAGATTCAATCGCCAGCGATATCGCCACGCCCAATTGACCAGTATCCCCCAGTGTTTGCAGCGAAATCGCGCCCACTGGTGACTCCTTTCGTAGCACCAAAAAATGGGCCTCAACTTCAGCCGTCTTGAACGTTGACGCCGGTAAATGCGTGACGGAGACAACATTGCACGACGAAACCAGCTGCCTTCGAAACTCTCTGTATGACGGCCCTGAAACGTAACGGGCGGGCAAAATAATTCCCAGGCTACCGCCAGGCCTTAACAGTTCCAAACTGATTTCCAGAAACTTCACCTCAGCAGCAAGCCGCCAATCCTGGGTAGCATTTTGTTTAGCGAATAGATGAGAGAGCTCAAGAAATGGGGGGTTGCACAGCACGACATCGGCTGTAGAAAACAATTTACGGACATTCGACGGAAGTGCAGCGGCAAGGCAATCGGCGCGGCCAAAAGTGCCTTTTCCAAGTTGCTGCCGCGCCAAGTCCAAGCTTGTCTGATCAATATCGATCCCATGCAGCCTGGCATTACCCCAGAGCGCATTTGCGCCCATAAGCAGACTGCCCTCGCCAACACCCAGATCGATTACCGTTGCAGGACTAGGCACACCAAGCAGCCTTGTGAGCACAGTAGCCACATTAAAACCAGTGTAATGTTGGCCAAAGTCAACGTTGCGCATGTATCGAAGATGTAAGGTGCTTGAACATTTTGATCACGACGCAATCATAAGCCGCGTTGCCTTCATCAACACCGGCTTTCTGGACCGCACCGGCGACGAAATGCACAGCGCCATGCAGGCTGGCGCCATGATCCGCAAAGGCGACATGAAAAGCAGCGCCTGGATTCATGCCTATGAGCACAACAACGTGCTGGTCGGCCTCTCCTGCGGGCTGCGCGGCAAGGCACAGATTGGCAAAGGCATGTGGGCCATGCCGGACCTGATGAAAGCCATGCTGGCGCAAAAAATTGCGCACCCCCAGGCCGGTGCCAACACCGCCTGGGTGCCCAGCCCGACCGGCGCCACGCTGCATGCGCTGCACTACCACCAGGTGCTGGTGAGCGACGTGCAAAAAGAGCTGGAAACCATCCACGCCAGGCGTGACCGTCAGCAGGAACGCGATGCGCTGCTCAGTGGCCTGCTGCACATTCCGGTTACTGCCACGCCGAACTGGAGCGCGGCCGAGAAGCAGCAGGAACTCGACAACAACGCGCAAGGCATTCTGGGTTACGTGGTGCGCTGGATCGACCAGGGCGTAGGTTGCTCCAAAGTGCCCGACATCCACAACGTGGCCCTGATGGAAGACCGCGCCACGCTGCGCATCAGCAGCCAGCACATGGCCAACTGGCTGCACCATGGGGTTGTCACCGAAGCCCAGGTCCGTGAGACTTTCGAGCGCATGGCAGCTGTGGTGGACCAGCAGAACGCCGACGACCCGCTATACAAGAACATGGCGGGCCACTTCGACACCTCCATGGCTTACCAGGCCGCATGTGATCTGGTGTTCAAGGGTCTGGCGCAGCCCAGCGGCTACACCGAGCCGCTGCTGCATGCGTGGAGGTTGAGGGTGAAGGCGGCGGCCAAGCTTGCGGCTTGAGAATTGCCAAGCGTGATGCCGGACATGATCCGGCATTCAGCGTCTTTTTGCTACTACGTTTTTAATAGCTGCTTGCGCAGTATTGACGGGGGCTAGAGGCCAATTTGACACTTATTCCCACCATAAAAAAGGCGCCTTCGGGTGGCATTTACGTTGACGACAGCAGCAAGTCTGCTAGATCAACTTGGCTTCAAACCTCGCAAATGAACCAGAACGCCGAAGCTTCGTCCAGTTCGGCGGGGGATTTGTCCGCATCACCTTGATCGCATGTACCCGGTCTTCGTATTTCATTCCCCGCGCCATCTGAAAGTGCTTCATGACAAGTGACTTCGGATTCTTCTCTCGATCAGGTCGCCTGACACGGGGCACCCTGTATTCGTGCGTTGCTGTGGATAGATATTCCGACAACTTGGTTTCGTCCGCCATCAGCCAGCTCTCAAACTCCTGCTCGACGCAAACAAGGTAAACCGGCGCAGCCTGAAGCCCTTCTTTGGCCAGCGCATCCAACAGTGTCTGGCGCTCTATTGCGCGGCATGTTTTACCAGCAGTGTCTGGCCATGCCGGGCGTAGGTCCCATACGATCAGCACGCGCTCACATCCGTCCGCCAGTAAGCCATGCGCTGCTTTCGCAGCGTTCGCCAGGAGGTTAGGTTTGTTGTCAAGAGTGATCGATTTGCAGGGTGTACCGGGCCGCATCTCGCCGGCCAAGTACTCGCACACCTGCTTGTCTGCACCTTGCGGACCACACTCAAATATGAAGCCAATGGTCATGCGGTCAACCCCGTCAAATTTCCCATGGTGTAGAGCTTGCCCGGCGCAAACTCGGTGGCCCAGCGCTGCAGGTTCTCTTGATTTGCAGGTCTGGAAAAGTGGGGGTGGCCTCGTTTGTCTCGTTCCACCACCACCAGATGCTCAAGCGTCAGCAAGTCCAGCAGGTAAGGTGAGTGCGTCGTAAGGATCACCTGCGTCACCCCGGACAACACGGCATTGCGAATTTCCTCCACGATCAAATGCACGCTGCGCGGGTCCAGGCCATTTTCAATTTCCTCGACAACGATCAGCGGTGGTGGTTTGGGGTGGCGCAGCAAAGCCAGCAGCGCCAGTAAGCGCAAAGTGCCCGTGGAAAGCAACCAGCCCGGAACCTTGAAGTTGGATTCGGTCAACTGCAACCACGCCTTGCGCTCAATCTCAGACGAAGTGAGCGACGGTTGGATGTCTTTGGCATAGGGCAACACATAGGCCATGGTTTCCACAATGCCGTCAAACGCGCTGGTATCCTGACGGCGTAAATCGAGCAAAAAATCCGCTACGTTGGAGCCGTCATGCGCCAGCCGAACGCCGCCTTCTGTGCGTTGCTGGGGAACAGGCAAGCCCATGCGTTCCGGGCTCATGGTCAGAAATTGCCAGGACAGTACATGGCTGGCTTGCTCGACGTATTCGCCAAGAGCACTGGTCAAAATGGAGCGCCCCGCGCCATAAGTCTGAATCGCACCCACCTGGTCGCGCTCCAACCACGTGCCATCGCCGCGTGAAAACCGCTCCGCGGAAATCATCATCCGGTTGCCCGCAGGGTCGTTGTTCACGGCCAGCTCGATGCGTCGAAACTTTCTTGGACTGTCACCAATCGACAGTTGGAACTGGATCGGGTTGACCGGCTCCCCCAACCGCTGCCGAACTTCCTGCCCCTTGTGCCGTGCATGCTCTATGCCCAGCCAGCGCTGCATGGCGATGTCGAGCCCGTCACGCACGATGCTCTGGTAGGTCTCTATCGCCTCAATCAGGCTCGACTTGCCCGCGCCATTGTTGCCGATGAAGGCTGTCAAAGGCCCCAGTTTCACCGTCTTGCTATCGACAATGGCTTTGAAGTTGCGCACCCGCACACTTTGCAGTTTCATGAAATCAATCCCCTTTCAACGTCACGCCAAGCATTCAAGGCCGCAATTTTGACCGGTTCGGCCACCAGCGGGAAGGTGCCAAGGATATGGGCGAATTCGGCTTCGCTCAGGCCATAGAGGTGGGCGACCAGGCCATCAAGTTCGGCGCGGAGTTTGGCGCGTTCGGTGGGGTCGGTGGCCCCGTATTGATGGTCTTTCAGGCCCACGGACTTGGCGAGGTCGTCGAACTCGGGAGTGGTGCAGATGAGGCGGGCGGCCCGGTGTGCCAGTGGGGCACATTGCTTATCTTTTGCGCGCAGGCGCGGCACTGGCAGCTGGTACAGGTAGAACATATTCAGCGTCGTAGTCACGCTTTGTCGAAGAATCCAATCCAGCACGAAGCTGTTTGAAATCGCGCACCAGCAGCACATTTCAGTCAGAGTCATGCCCGTCGCGCCGACATTCATCGTCGTACTGTTCATCTCGGTGAAGACATTCGGTGGCGTGATCGTCGCTATCAGTGTGCGGGTGTCTGTGTTGCGAGCAATACGGCGGTGCAGCCATCGGTACCCTTGGTAATCCAGCTTTTGCCCGACATCAGCATCACCCTTGAGCAGCATTTTCCGGCCCTCGGCCTCGTCAATCCAATAGCCTGATTGAGAGGCCGTTGGCTCGAACTGATGAAACATCTTTCCAGTCATAAGTGACAAGCAGCCAGCCTCAGCGGTCGTCTTGAACCGAAAAGCATCATCAGTCATGTGGAACTCACGGGTTAGCTGCAAATTCCAAGTGCCTTCAATGCGCTGCCCCAATGAGGGAAAGCGCAACATCTTTTCCACGATGGCGATGTCCAGTTCGCTCTTGAACTCCATCATCGAATGGCTGTCCGGCGACAGGCGCTTGATGAGCTCCACGCTCATTTCAATCGCGCCTTCTTCTGGAAAGCGCGCCAGCTCTTCCACATTCAGCCGCATGAATGCCGCTGCGAAGCGTTGTGTGCCGCCCCCATTCGCCTCCTCCACTGCTAGTGGCGCCAGCAGGTCATTGGGCGGTGCGCTGCTGTTTGCCTCGCCAAAGGCCTGAAGACGAGGCAGCGACGACTTCTCAAATGTAAGCACGACGAACTTGAATCTGCTATCCACGCCTTCAAAAATCTCTTTGCGGTTTTCAAAACAAAATAGGCCTTCGATCTGCGTTTTCTCAAACAGCATGTCGCGCAAGCCCTTGGCACCCAAATCTGTATAGATGCCACTGGGGATGACAATGCCGCATTGACCAGTAGGGCGAGCCAACTCGAAACAGCGCTCAAGAAAAAGCTTGTACAGGTTCAGATCGCTTGGTATCTTTTTCCCATCCACCACGGCAATTTGATGAGCGTATTCGGGCGCAGTGCGAAAGTATTTGTTGATGTGCGGAAAGCGGTTTTCATACGCCAGCCAGGCCGCACGCACTTCGGCGTTTTGCAGCAACTTGCTTTGCTCTTTCTCAAACTCCTTGATGGTCATTTTGTTCTTGGTGACCACGCCGGAATACTCGGCAAAAAACTCCTTGGCCTGGGGCTTGAACACCTCCCACGGCGGGTTAGCCAGGATGATGTCAAATCCGCCGCGCTTTTGCACAATGTCGTCAAACACATAGCCCCAGTGGAAGGGGGTTTGGGCGGCAATGTCGGCCACCGTGACCTGGCGTTTTTTGGGTTTGCCTAGGTCTTTCTTCTTCGCGTCCCATTGGGCTTCTTCAAACTTGACGCCTAAGCCTTCAAACTGGTCGCGCAGCAGTTCGTTCATCACGCCGCTGGCGTGACGCATTTCCACGTCGATGCTGTCGCGCAGCTCACGCAGGTTCACATGCTTGCCAACGGCATCCGCCGCGTTACGGTAGGCGGCCAGGTGGCGGTTTTTCTCATCCACCAGGCTGCGGTAGGTGGGTTTGAAGAGGTCGTTTTGCTTGGTGTTGAACTCATGCTCATCCACCCGCATCAGCCCCACCAGCGAATTACCGGGCAGGATATTGAAGTCGATGTTGGGCAGGGGCTCCAGGTCTTCCACCCGGCGCACGCTGGCCACCATGGCCAGAAAGAGGCGCAGCTTGGCGATCTCGCACGCCTCTTCCATGATGTCCACGCCGTGCAGGTTGTCGGTAACGATGCGGCGCTTGATGTAATAACCCACGCTGGGGTGGTCTTTTCGGATGGCTTTGAGCCATTTTTCCAACTCCGAGCTGGCACCCAGCTCCGCACGGCCCACCACGGCGTAGTACACGTTGATGAGGCTTTTGAGTGCCGCCACCAAGAACGCGCCCGAACCCACGGCCGGATCCAGAATGGTGATGCTTGGCAGCACCTCGTTGACCAACTTCAGTGCGGTGCGTGCATCCATGCCAGCCAGCAGGTCGGGCACGGTGTCGAACTTGACTTCTTTGATTTTCAGTTCGGGAATAGCGGGCTCAAACACCCGCTCCAATATCAGCTTGTGGATGCTGCGGTCGGCCAGGTAGCCGGTGATTTCGGGCCGGGTGTAGTAGGCGCCAAAGGCTTTCTGGTTGATGTATTTCTCAAAGATGTAGCCCAACACGTCGGGGTTGATTTCGTCCGCGTCGCCGCCGGGCGTGTCGTCCAGGTGCCAGGTGAAGCTGGCAAACAGCTCGAAGATGCCTTTGAAAGCTTCGTCTGCCACATGCAGGGTAAGCCCCAAGCGCAAGGCGTGATCAGCATCCAATTCAAGCTTGTGGGGCAGGAACAGGCCACCGTTCAGGTAGGGAATGCGGCCCGTGAGGGCGATGGCTTCTTTGCTGCGGTCGGCCTCGGGCTTGGCAAAGGCTTCAAAAAACAGGGCAGCCAGAAACTCGCCATAGAAGCGGTTTGCTCCGCGCTGCTCACTTTTCAATAGCTGCTCACGCAAGTAATCAAAGGCCTGCAGGCCTTTTTGATCATGCAAAAAACCCTTCTTTTGCAAAAACCAGACGAACATGAGGCGGTTGAGCAGCACGCTGGCGTACCAACGCTTGTCGCGCTCGTTGTCTATGCCTTGAATGTGTTTGAGCAGCTCCAGGTGCTGCTGCTGGTAGGCGGCAAAGAACTTTTTGGTGGTTTTTTCTACGTCCAGCGCCGCGGCAATGCGGCGCGCGGCCTCCAGCACGGGCAGGCGGCCAGATGCGTCCAGCTCGGACAACTCCACTACCATGGCCTGCAGCTTGCTGGCGAACAGGTCAACGGGCTGGCCCTTGAAATATTCATGACGGCGTGATGTGAGGCGGGGCTTGCCCGTCTCGGGGTTTTTGTCCCGCTTGACCCAGTACCACTGGCTTTGGCTGGCCTTGTCTTGCCGGTCGGTGAAGATCAGCAGGTTCTCGGCGTGGCTATGGGCAATGTGCTTCCAGACGCGCATGCGCTGCGTCTCGTCAGGCCAGCCGCCATCGACCACCACCTGTAGTGCAACCACGCCACCCAGTTCAGCCATAGTGTGGTGGGAAAACCGGGTTTCCCCGGCCTGATCGGCCTGCCAGTCACGCCCGGTGCTGGCGCGGTTCCAGCCCAGCACGTCAACGAACAGGCGCTGGAAGTCAAAGGCAGAGAGGTGCTTCTCGAAGCTGGGGAAATCAAGTTTGGCCATAGGGGGTTAATGTTGATATCCGTTGGATAATTTGTCTTTAGACTGGAAAAAATCCAATGATTTCAATAGGTTACGTATGCGAAGTGTGTCATTAAGTGGCGTTAAGTTGCATTAAGTGTGGCTGTGGGTGTTACGGCAGTGTAGTAAGTACCCCGCTTTTGCCCGTGTCGCTCCAGCACACCTGACGCTACCAATTGGTCGAGCTTGTGGGTGGCCTGCCGGGGGCTCAGGCGGCACAGCGCAATCACATCTTCGCGTTTGATGCGTTTTTGTTGGCGCACAAGGTTCCGGACCAGTTCCACCTGCTGCAACTCGTCAAACCCTGCCTGCTGCGCGTATTCAGCACCCTGCCCCAATTGCTTGTAAACCTGCGGACTCAAGGTGTACTGTCGGCCTCGCCCAACGCCATGAGCCTGGATGAGGCCGCTTTCCACCAAAGGCTCAATCATCTTGAGTGCCTGGGATGGCGCGCATTGCAAACGCATGCCCAATTCCGCAGCGCTAAGTCGTCTAGCCTCGCGCAAGGATGTCAGCACTAATAAGGTTTCCACTGGTAAAACGCTGTTTTGCCGCGCCTCTTCATGCAACACCATCCGCACAAAGGCCAGGTCGGCAGGCTCGGTGCTGATGCTGAGTTTGACCAGATCCGGCATGGACTGCGAATAATCCGGCGCCGGGCGACCAAAGCGCAGCATGCCACTGTAAATCATGTCAACACCACGGCCGGTGCGGTCTACCAGGCCCAGACGTTTGAAGGCATCGGCCAGCGCCGGGTTACGCGGACGCGGCTCGGTGGTGAGCAGGTTCTCCAGATTGACGCCTTCTACAAAGCCGCCGGGGTTGCTGATGATGAGGTCGTGTTTTTGCCAGCACACGCGCACCGGGCCACGACGGGCGTAGTCGCGATGCACCAGCGCGTTGTTGATGGCTTCGCGCAAGGCATCCACTTCGACCCGGGCGATACCGATGCGAAACAGACCTTCGTTGAATTCCTGCTCGGTGTTGACACCGCGCGAAAGTAAATCGAGCCATTCGACAATTTCAATCAATGCGGCGCGTGACCCTTCGTTGACCTTCACGTGCGTGCCGTCGAGCACCTGAAACAACACCTCGTGCATGGGCACCAAACGACGCAGGCTGTCGGTGCGGCCAATCAATAACAAGCCGAGCAAGGTGGGGTGACGCTCGGCCCCGCGAGTGACGGTAAGCGACAGGGCACCCTCCAGTTGTTCATCGCTCAGCCCCGCCAGTGATTTGTCGCTGCGTGGGTTGTTGGAGATGACCGAGCGCAAGCGCTCACGTTGGAGCGAGTCAAAGTTGGCCAGGGTGGCATCGGCCATGACTTCGGCAGACATGTCGATCAAGCGAAAGTCCGCCCGGCGGCTGGGGTATTCGTGGGGCAAAAAAGGAACGCATTCCGGTTGGCCATTGCCACCGATGCGACGGCGTTTGACCAAACCATCAGAGCGAGCGACGATTTCTGGACTACGCGGCACCGTGATGGCGGCAACACGAAGTTGTTGATGCACAAGACTCTCGGGATGAATCTGTAAGCTGGGTGCTGTGCGATTGGCCACCAGGGCGGCCAGACTGCTGATGTCCGCTGGACGAGAGGCATGCAAACCCGTCACTGAACCATCATTTTCAACGCCCAGGTACAAGGTGCCGCCTTGTGCGTTGGCCAGGCAAATCAGTGCTTCAATCAGGTCGTCATCATTGAGTCGATCGCGATCGCTCTTGAACTCGACTTCCAGTGTTTCGCGTGGGGGAATGAGGCGGGTAGTCATGATGCCGCGCCATCGACGATCAGGCCCAGAGAGCACACCACACGCGGTTCACGCAACGTAGTGTCGTCTTCGGCATAGGTGAGTCGTCCTTCTTCACGCAGGGATTTGACGGCACCGGCCAGCTCTTCTTCATTGACGCCGCTGCGCATCAGGCGGTTGAGCAGGTCCGCCGACGTCTCCAGCAAGGGGCGCTGGTACATGTCGTCCAGCGCGCGCTCAAGCTCTTCGTCGCGGAACAGGGTTTTCATCTGCTCGGTGGCGTAAGGCTTAAGACGCTCGTAGGCGCGACGGCGCGGGCTGCTGGGGCGACCCAGGCCACCACCAACGGCCTTGTCCTGGCTTACGGCAAGTTGCAGGCCCGTTACCACGAGCTCGTGGTGGTTTTCACGCCGGGCGGCAGCAGGCGTATCCGGCGCGCACTCGGCGGCGCGCAACACCGTGAACTGGGATTCGGTAACGGTTTTTCCGTTGGCCCCAACCCAGGCCAGGTGGTCGTTGCCTTCGGGGGATTTCACGTAAACCAGGGCACCGCCTTTGGCTGCGTCAGCCCCGAGCATTGGGAAGCGCGCTTCGTCCGGGATAAAAGCTTTGGCCGAATAAACAACCGGTGGCAAAGACTCGACGGTGCGAGCCAGGTCCGGGTCATCCTGCGTGGCTTGCTTCCATATCTGCCAGGCGTAGGAGGCCAGATCCACCTCGTCGTCTTTGTCGTCCAGCACGCCTTGCTGCTCGGTGTAGAGGTTGCGGATGGTGTTGGCTTCTTCATCCTCAAAAAAGGATTCGTCAGTGCCCACCACCTCAGCGTTTTCCTGCAGCCTCTGGCGGATGCGTGAGCGCAGCTGGATGAGTTGTTCCACACCATCAGCAGGCAAGAATGAATAGCAATGAATTTCCTCAGCCCGCTGGCCAATGCGGTCCACCCGACCGGCGCGCTGGATCAGGCGAATGATGGCCCAGGGCAGGTCAAAATTGACAACAACGTTGCTGTCTTGCAGGTTTTGGCCCTCAGACAGAACGTCGGTACAGATCAAGACCCGCACTTCGTCGGCCTTGGCTACCGGTTTGTTGTTGGACTTGGGCGAAAAGCGGCAAGCCAGCGCATAGGGGTCGGCGCTGGTGCCAGTGGCGACCTCCACATGAGTCACACCCGCCTTGCGAATCTCGCGTGCCAGGTAGCGTGCCGTATCGGCAAACTGGGTGAAGATGAGTACCTTGTCCTTGGCATGGGTCTGGGTGATGAGCTTGCGCAGAGCGAGCAGTTTCTGGTCGTAGGCCGGGTCCCATGGGCCTTGAAGACTAAGCAATTCACCCAGTGTTTGAGTGTCTGCTGCGAGGTTTTCCGCGAGCGTCGGCTTGAACAAACCGGGGCGCATCCACTTGAAACGTTTCTTGTATTGACCAGCGTATTGCTCATACACCGCCTTGGCTCGGGTCATGTTGTCAAGAACACCATCGGCATCCGATGCGACGTCCACCAGCCCGTCGAGCAGGTCTTCAGGATCGCCCTCTACGCCGTCCGCGTCTTCGTCGACGCGCTCCAGATCGAGCAAGCCAGCGTCCAATACGCCGACCGGCAAGTCAAGGCCATGTTCAATGGCGTACAGGTAAATCTGGTTGCGCAGAATATGCCGGTCAATGGATTGCAGAAACGAGAAGCCGTTTGACTCCAGTCGCTTGAAGAGGTTGGTGCGGCAAAAGCCCATCAGCCGCTTGCCAGCGCGACCCAGGTTTTCGATGATCTTGCGCTCGGGCCCCGTCGCGGCCTTCTCGGCTTGCGGTTCTACATAGCCACCCAGACCGTAACGTGGTACGTGCAGTGAATTGATCTGGTCCACCACCGCCGGGGAATAGAGCCGGGCGTAACGGTCGGCCGGGTCAGCATCATTGACCGCGAACTGGAGCGACACCGGTTTGCGAACTGGAAAATAACGTTTCTCACCATCATTGCCAGAAATGAAGCGCCGCCCATGCTTGTCAGCCTGGGTGTAGTGCTGGATGATGAAGCTGCGGGTGCGGCGCACCATGTAGAGGCGGATCAACTCGCGCCAGTCATCAAACTCTTCGCTCTTTTCAATCGCCAGAATCGAGTTGACCCGGCATTGGTGCTTGCGTTCAAACTCGGCTTCACCCAGGCCGGTCTTGCGCATGTGGTGCTCGGGGCGAATGCCGATATTGGCTTTTTCGTCAATGAACAAACGCAGTTGCGATGACAGATCGGTTTTGGTTTTGTTGTAGGGCGTGGCGGTGAGCAGGATGACCTTGGCATCGCAGCTCTTGATGTAGTCGGCAATGGCTTTGTAGCGGCGACCTTCGCGGTTGCGCAGGTTGTGACTCTCATCGATGAGTACCAGGCGGTAGCGTTTGAGGCCGGGCAGCTTTTTGGTGACTTGCGAGACCGGCAGCACCATGCCACGCAGGCCGTATTCAGTTCGGTAGCGCTCCCACATGGGCTCCAGATTTTTCGGGCAGATGATGAGGGTTTCGTAGCCCAAATCATCCTCAAACATGCGCGCCAGTGCGGTCGCCATGATGGTCTTGCCCAGGCCCACCACGTCGCCAATCATCACACCACCACGGCGGTGCAAATGGCGGGCGGCA
Organism: uncultured beta proteobacterium; assembly: GCA_963750815.1. Taxonomy (GTDB): domain Bacteria; phylum Pseudomonadota; class Gammaproteobacteria; order Burkholderiales; family Burkholderiaceae_C; genus Rhodoferax. The sequence continues at coordinate 732,782 of CAVVRS010000002.1, read as the reverse complement.
ATTTTGACGGCGCTTTTCTGAAACTCGAACAGCTCCTGCTCAAACCTGGCGGGCAAGCGGAATTGGGTTAATCCCGCCCGGGCTTCGGTGCTGAGATGGTAGGCAATGTTCAGATAAATGTGGTGCGGTGGAATCGGCTCTTCACGTGCCCAACTGGTTTCAATGATGGTGGCTAGATCAACGGACACGTCCAACGCCCAGCGCTCATTCCAACGGGCATCGAACCAGCTTGAAAGTTTCTCAGTGCCTTGATGATCGAGCACGTCCACATTGAGCTCACCATGGCGCGATAAACCTGCCAGGGTGAGGTTGCTGCTGCCAACAAAGCCGGTGATGGGGTTGTTGACGTCATCCCGAAACAGCAGGTAAAGCTTGGCGTGCAAGGGGTACGGCAGAAAGAGTTTTACCACCACCTGCCCGGCGCGCAGTTGACGAGCCAAGCGGCGCAGACCGGCTTCGTCGTGCCCGGTCGGAATGCCCAGGGTGATTTGCTCACGCAAGTGCGCCGCAAACTGCGTCTTCAGGCGACTGGCGGTGGCGTTGTCGATCAGGCCGGACTCATCGGTCTGACGGTACAGCTCACGAATTTCTTCATACGGCGGGCGTTGCATACCGACCAAGACACGACATACCTGGCCCAACGCGGGTTCCCACGGAACGATCAAGTCGTCAATGGCTTGCCAACCCCGCAGATTCAGATAGCCAACGCAGAAATCGGACCGCCTGGAGACCTGCATGGTGGCGCGCAGCGTGCCCAGCAAGTCTTGATCGATGTTGTCAAATATGCGAGCCATTGTGTAATTTGAATGTGGTTTCCCTGGTTGGCACATTGTGCCTTCATCAACACCGGCTTTCTGGACCGCACTGGCGATGAGATGCACAGCCCCGTGCAGACTGGGGCGATGATCCGCAAGGGCGACATGAAGACCAGCGCCTGGCGCAACCCAGCGGCTACACCGAGCCGCTGCTGCATGGCTGGCGGCTCAAGGTGAAGGCAGCGCAGAAGGCCGCTGCAGCGCTTGCGGCTTGAGGATTGCTATTAAATTAGTAGTTGTCTACGCAATACTGACGCGGTCTAGAGGCTGATTTTGCAAAAAAAAACAGGGCAAAACAGTACTTCCAGCCTGCGTTTTTCAGCCGGCGTCGCGGATCACCCGGCCATCGCGGGCGGCGGCGCCGACGCGGACCAGTTCCTGAATCAGGTCGTCAATCCATTGTGAAAAATCGGACGCTGAAAAATGCTGCTGGTAGATCATGACAAAGTAAGGCGTCTGATGCGCCCAGGCAACGAAGGCGCTGAACTCAAGTCTTCGAACCTCAAGCAGTTTGAACTTCAACAAAACCTTGACCGCGTGCCGGATATGTTTTGCCGGGCTGGCCCGAAAGCTGTCGAGTCGTTCACGGGCGCGGGCAATGGCGGGCGCTACCGCGCTGAAGACCGCTCCGTGCCCGGGAATCACCACAGCTGGCGCGAGTGATTCAATCAAGTCAATGGTTTGCGCCACGGCGTCAAACGCGGCCAGTCCTTCAAGCTCCGGGAAAACAACCCCGAAGCCGCGCTCCCACAAGGCATCAGCCGAGACCAGCACGCGGGCAACAGGCTCAAACAGAATCACCGAATGGGGATCGTGGCCAGGCGCGCCGTGCACTTGCCAGCGCCGGTCGCCCAAGGCGATTTCTGTGCCGGGCTGCAGCAGCGCATCAAAACGAAAGCGCGGGCAACTTTGCCCGGTGGGTGTGTAGGTCAGGGCCTGCGGGTCCCAGGCGCTGACGTGCCTTGCCTGGCCCGGTGGTATGTGGGTCAGCAGCGCCGGGTAGGCGGCTTGCAACGCCGCGTTGCCGCCGCAATGATCGCTGTGCAAGTGGGTATTGAGCAGCAGGTCCAGCGGCCGCTCTGCCAGCGCCTGGCGCAGCAGCGCCAGCGTTTGCGGCGCGTGGGTCACGTAGCCGCTGTCAATCAGCGCACAGGACTGCTGGCCCGCCAGCAGGATGTTGTTGGAGGAGAGCCAGCCGCGCTCAAAAACGGTGATGTCGCGGGGCAACATGACCCACCTAGACCTGCGGCAGCAAAAAGCGCCGCTCCCAGGCGCTGATCTCGTGCAGATAGCTTTCGTATTCAAGCGCCTTGACGGCGCAAAAACCGGTGACGAAGGCATCGCCCAGCAGACGACTGGCTGAGGCGCTGTTGACCATTTGCCCGTGCGCCGGCAAGAAGCTGCGCGGCAGTGCGTGCGCCTGGTCGTAGGCGCTGTCGCTGACCGCTATCGGCTCGGTAGCAACCAACGCCTCGTCCATGCCGGCCAGCCCGGCGGCCAGTGAGGCAGCCATGGCCAGATAGGGGTTGGCGTCAGCTCCGGCAATGCGGTTTTCAACGCGCCGCGCGATGGGCGCGCTGACCGGAATGCGCAAGCCGGTGGTGCGGTTGTCGTAACCCCAGTGCAGGTTGACCGGCGCCTGGCTACCCTTGACGAAGCGGCGGTAAGAATTGACAAACGGCGCAAAGATCAGCATCAGGTCGGGCACATAGGTTTGCAGGCCGGCAATGAAATGCCGAAAGCGGGCGCTCTCGGTGCCGTCGTCGCTACTGAAGATATTGCGCCCGCTGCGGTCCAGCACGCTGTGGTGCAGGTGCATGGAGCTGCCCGCAGCGCCGGAAATCGGCTTGGCCATGAAGACCGCGTTGAGGCCGTGCCGGATGGCGATTTCCTTGGCCGCATACTTGAACAAAAAAGCCTGGTCGGCTGCCGCCAGCGCGTCGCCGTGCAGCAGGTTGATCTCGTACTGGGTTGGCCCGACCTCATGGATCCAGGTGTTGGCCTGCACACCCAAAGTGACCAGCGCGGCGCGGAACTCATCCCAGAACGGCGCCAGTTCGTTGAGCATGTTCAGGCTGAAGGCCGACTGGCCGGCCTCAGCCCGGCCATTGCGGGCTGGCGGTGCAGCCAGCGCCTGGTTCGCGTCGACGTTCGGGGCGGTCAGGTAAAACTCAATCTCGGGGGCGACAACCGGCGTCAAACCTTGCGCGGCATAACGCGCCAGCACGGTTTTCAGCAGCGAGCGCGCGGCAAAGACACATAGCTCGCCAGACATCTCGACACAGTCGTGGATCACAACCGCCCGCGCCGTACTGGACCAGGGCGCGAGCTTGAGCGTGGTGTAGTCCGGCAGCAATCGCACGTCGGGGTCCGCGTCCGGAAAAACCGGGTCGTAAGAGTAGTCACCGGTGACCGCCTGCATCGGGATGGCTTGCGCGATGCGCAACTCGCCGCCGGCGGCAAAACCGGGCGCCGGCATCAGCTTGCCGCGCGGGTAACCCGAGATGTCGGCAAAAATACACTCCACATCACGAATGCCGTGCCGGGAAAAAAAGGCCTTGAGCTCGCTGGCGCTGGAATGCAGCTGGGACATGCGGGAGAATGATCCTGTTTATCGCCCTGGCCGAGCTCCCCTAGCAGGGGCCTTGTTTCGGACAACCATCGGGACGCTCTGTGGCGGGTAGCGGACAACGATTGACTTCAAACGGCGACATCGCCAGCAGGGTTGTCAGGCCACTCGACACGGTGGTGATGGCCCAGAAGACAAAAAAAGTAACTGTGTAGACACCCTGGCGCGAGATCTCCAGCGGCGCGCCAAACCAGTGCAGGTCCTGCGGGTCAATCATTGCAAACACCAGCACTTCAAGCACGCCGGCCATCAAAAAAGCCGGCCAGGCAATCCACATCATTCGCTGTGACAACATAGTTGGGCTTCCTGTGTTTATAAGCTGGGTGAACTCAAGGCGTACCGGCCGCTTTGGGCGAAGGCACGACACCGGTGGCCGCGTGATTGCGTGCCTGCAGGGCGGGTGCCAGACTGCCTGTGGCGGTCGTGTTGGCCACGGTCTTGTTGATTTCGATTCCCTTGCGGTAGTAGTCCTCGGTGACGACCGGGTCGGGTCGGGTGACCGCCAGGTAGAGCGTTACAAAGCTGGCGACCACGACGACGGCAGGACCGGCCAGAACCAGCCAGACGTGTCCGAACCTCCACCACGGAGCGCTTGTTTCAGGAGGGTTGTTCTGCATGTCAAATCCTTATCGCGGAACCAGAAAGACCGATTTTTCCGTCAAATGGCCCGGCGTGTCGAGTGATTCAATTTCAAAATGAATGGTATGCGAACCCGGCAATGCCCCCTCAAACGGCACCTGGACCCGCACCGCCACCCAGCGCGACTGGGTCGATTCGACGAGCACAACGTTGTCAGACGTTACCGCCAGGCCGGGCAGCCCGGTGGCGGTAATTTTGTAGTGCTGCGCCGACTCCGTGGCGTTCATGACTTGCAGGCGGTAAACGTTTTCCAGGTTGCCGCCTGCCACAATCCGGGCCGTGACGCCCCGGTCACGAACGACATCGACCTTGAACGGCGTGCGCAGCGTCAGGCTGACCAGCATGGCCACGACTATGGCAGCCAGAATGGTGGTGTAAATCAGCACCCGGGGCCGCAGCACATGGCGCATCGTCTGCGACTGGGTCCAATGCTGCTTCATGGCATTGTCGGTCGAGTACTTGACCAGTCCGCGCGCATATCCCATCTTGTCCATCACCACATCGCAGACATCGACACAGGCGCCGCAACCGATGCATTCGTATTGCAGACCTTTGCGTATGTCAATTCCGGTTGGACAGACCTGAATGCACAGGCTGCAGTCAACGCAGGCGCCAAGGTTCAGCGCCAGCGGGTCGGCCTTGCGTGACCTGGCACCGCGCGGCTCGCCGCGCTCGGTGTCGTAGGTAACGATCAGCGTGTCTTTGTCAAACATGGCGCTCTGGAACCGCGCGTACGGACACATGTGTTTACAGACCTGCTCACGCATGAAACCGGCGTTACCGTAGGTTGCAAAGCCGTAAAAGAAGGTCCAGAAGATTTCCCATGAGCTCATGCCCATTTGCATGAACTCACGGCCAAGTTCCTTCACAGGAGTGAAATAACCCACAAAAGTGAACCCGGTCCACAAGGCTACGGCCAGCCAGGCGCCGTGTTTACCCGCTTTGCGCAGCGCTTTTTCCAGTGTCCAGGGCTGGGCGTCGCGGCGCATGCGGGCCGAGCGATCTCCTTCGATCTTCTTTTCGATCCAGAGGAAAATTTCGGTATACACCGTTTGCGGACAGGCATAGCCACACCACAGGCGTCCGGCGACCGCCGTGAAGAGAAACAGCGACAGCGCCGAGATGACCATCAAACCGGTCAGGTAAATGAAATCCTGCGGGTAAAGCACCAGGCCAAAGATGTAGAAACGCCTGGCACCCAGATCAAACAGAACAGCCTGACGCTGCCCCCACTCCAGCCATGGCATGCCGTAAAAAATCAGCTGGGTCAAAAAGACCATGCCCCAGCGCCAGTTGGAGAACAAGCCGGAGACGCTTCGGGGGTAGATCTTCTGATGCGACGCGTAAAGGGAAATCAGTTCCTCATCAGCCTCCTGGGGAACGATGGGGATGACCTGTCGGTGGTTGCTCAAGTACTTTCCTTGTATCCGGTGACCCTAGCCACCGGTCGGTGACCTGATTCAGGCTTTTTTGGCCCAGGCACTGCACCAGCCTTTTTCGGCTACCTGCTTGCCGGCAAACAGCGGACAGGGTCCGGTCGCCACACCCGCCTTGCCCTGGTACAGGGCGCAGTTGTTGCATTGCTGACCCGCCGCATATTTGGGGAACTTGGCTTTGTCGGCCTTCGCCGCATCGGCTTTGTAGCCCAGTGCAGCAGCCTGTGCGTCGGTCTCGACGACCATGGCGCCCTGGGCCCAGCTCTGGCTGGCTGCAAGCGTGCCGCTGGCAAGCGTGATTTGAACAATAAATTCGCGACGGTTAGTCATGGTATTTCTCCGGATTTAAAAAGGGCTAATAGTAAATAAGATTAAAGACCGGCGTTTTTGGCGTCCTCTGCCATCTTTCGCTTGAAAAACATGCGGAACCAGACAGCCATGCCGAGCATAAAGGCAATGACTGCAACGCTCATCAGGCCATAGTCAGTAGAAAACAGATCACGCAGCATTTTCATGGTGATTTTCCTCACAGAGTTGACGGCAGGGTTACAAAGCTGCAATTTTCGCTGCAAATTATACCCGTAGGGGTATTACCCTCCGATTGACTCTATTCAACCGTGACACTTTTCGCCAGATTGCGCGGTTTGTCGACATCGGTTCCTTTGGCGCAGGCGGTGTGGTACGCCAGCAATTGCAAGGGCACCACATGCAGCAACGGCGACAACTCGCCGTAATGCTCGGGCATGCGGATGACGTGCAGGCCGTCGCCGCTTTGAATTTTGGTGTCGGCGTCAGCCACCACATACAACACGCCGCCGCGGGCGCGCACCTCATGCATATTGCTTTTGAGTTTTTCCAGCAACGCGTCATTGGGTGCCACGGTGACCACCGGCATGGCGCTGGTGACCAGCGCGAGGGGGCCGTGCTTGAGCTCGCCCGCCGGGTAGGCCTCGGCATGGATGTAGCTGATTTCCTTGAGTTTGAGCGCGCCTTCAAGCGCAATGGGGTAATGCATGCCGCGGCCCAGGAAAAGCGCATTGTCCGTTTTGGCAAAGTCTTGCGCCCAGGCAATCACCTGCGGCTCCAGCGCCAGCACCGCCTGCAGCGCGGCGGGCAGATGGCGCATGGCCTTGAGGTGGCGCGCTTCTTCAGCGTCGCTGAGCCGCCCCTTGGCCTGCGCCAGCGCCAGCGTCAACAGAAAAAGGCCGGCCAGCTGTGCGGTGAAAGCCTTGGTGGAGGCGACACCAATCTCGATGCCGGCACGGGTAATGTATGCCAGCTCGCATTCACGCACCATGGCGCTGCTGGCCACGTTGCAAATCGTCAGTGTGTGCCGCATGCCCAGGCTTTGCGCATGCCGCAATGCAGCCAGCGTGTCCGCCGTTTCGCCGGATTGCGTCATGCTGACCACCAGGGTTTTGGGATTGGGTATTGAGTCGCGGTAGCGGTATTCGCTGGCCACCTCGACCTGGGTCGGAATGCGCGCAATGCCCTCGAGCCAGTACTTGGCAGTGCAGCCGCTGTAATAGCTGGTACCGCAGGCCAGAATCAGGACCGAATCGATGTCCTTGAAGACGCGCGCCGCATTCAGGCCCGGGGCGTGGTTCATCTGCAAGTCGAACAACTCCGGCACAATGGCATCCACCCCTTCCAGGGTGTCGGCGATGGCGCGTGGCTGCTCAAAAATTTCCTTTTGCATGTAGTGACGATAAGGCCCCAGCTCGGCGCCGCCGCTGTGTGCCTGGACGGTTCTGACGGGCCGCTGGTCAGGCTTCACGGTCTGGTACTGTTTGTCCACCAGCCAGTATTTGCCCAGCTGGATGTCGACCACGTCTCCCTCGTCCAGATAAACTATTTTGTCGGTCACACCGGCCAGAGCCATTGCGTCGCTTGCCAGAAAATGCTCCAGCCCATCTTTGCCGACACCCAATATCAGGGGTGAGCCGGCCCGTGCGCCAATCATGCGATGCGGCTCATCCTTGCAAAACACAGCAATGGCGTAGGCGCCCTGCAAGGATTTCAGCGCCGTTTTGACCGCGTCAAACAAGTCGCCGTCATACAGGCTGTCAATCAGGTGGGCAATGACTTCAGAATCCGTTTGACTCTGAAAAACGTAACCCCTGGCCTGCAGACTGACACGCAACTCATCGTGGTTTTCAATGATGCCGTTGTGTACCAGCGCCACCCGTCCAGGCCGGGTGGCGGCATCGGGCCCGGCGCCATGGCTGAAATGGGGATGCGCGTTATGCACTACCGGTGCGCCATGCGTGGCCCAGCGGGTATGGGCAATGCCGGTTGTGCCTTCGAGTCCGGTGGCACTCACCTGCCGTGCCAACTCCGCCACCCGTGAGGTACTGCGTGCACGCTGCAAGCCATTGGCGACCAATGCCACGCCGCACGAGTCATAGCCGCGGTATTCGAGCCTTGCCAGGCCCTGCACCAGAATTGAAACGATGTTTCGGGTGGATACCGCACCGACAATGCCGCACATAGACGCACTCCAGAAGTTAGTGAAGCTATGGTAAAAGCTCAGAAAAGAAATTAATTGCCTAAATATTGATAAATTTTTATTAATATTTCACCAATTTTATTTTTTGAATATTTATTCCAATATTATTTAAATAATGAAATATTAATGCAGAAGAACCGGAGTCCACTGAAATTCCGCAGGTATAAATACCTAAGTTCTAACCCCCTTACACTGGCCACCGCAACTCGTTAGCATCCTTTGTCCTGATGTCAGCCCGTAGCGCCCATCGCATCAACCCAGGCACCCGGAGAGCAAATTTGTCAGCTGAGTTAATTCTTGAGACGTGTGGTTTGACCAAGGAATTCAAGGGATTCGTGGCTGTCAACAAGGTTGATCTGCGGGTCCAGCGTGGCCACATTCACGCGCTGATTGGCCCCAACGGGGCAGGAAAAACCACATTTTTCAATCTGCTAACCAAATTCCTGAGCCCGACGGCCGGCACTATTGCGTTCAACGGCATTGACATCACCCTTGAGAAGCCGGCACAGACAGCGCGTCGCGGCATAGTGCGTTCGTTCCAGATATCGGCAGTGTTTCCGCACATGACCGTGCTGGAAAACGTGCGTGCCGCGCTGCAGCGCAATCTGGGCACTTCATTTCACTTCTGGAAGGCGGAAAGCACACTGACGCACCTGCACGGGCGCGCCCGCCAGCTGCTGGCCGAGGTTGATCTGCAGGACTTCGCCGACGAGATGACCGTCAACCTGCCGTATGGCCGCAAGCGCGCACTGGAGCTGGCGACGACACTGGCGCTGGAGCCCGAATTGATGCTGCTGGACGAGCCCACGCAAGGCATGGGCCACGAAGACGTGGACCGTGTCACGCAGTTGATCAAAAAGGTTTCCGCCGGACGCACCATTCTGATGGTGGAACACAACATGAATGTGGTGTCGAAAATTGCCGACCGCATCACAGTACTGCAACGCGGCGTCATCATTGCCGATGGCCCGTATGTTGACGTCGCAAAAAACCCGCTGGTCATTGAAGCCTACATGGGCACCGCAGACACCACCTTGCAAGGCGCGCACTGAATGGCTGCAGAACTGCTTCGCATCGAAAACCTGCACGCCTGGTACGGCGAATCGCACATATTGCACGGCGTCGACCTGACCGTGCACGAAGGCGAGGTGGTCACCTTGCTCGGGCGCAATGGCGCCGGTCGCACGACCACCCTGCGCGCCATTGTCGGCCTGACCGGCGCGCGAAAAGGCAGCATCACGATCAATGGCAAAGAAACCATCAAGATGGCACCGCACAAGGTGGCCCACCTTGGCGTCGGCTACTGCCCGGAAGAGCGCGGCATTTTTGCAAGTCTGACAGCTGAGGAAAATCTGATGCTGCCGCCCACGCTTGCCCCCGGCGGCATGAGTGTGAAAGAAATCTACGATATGTTTCCGAACCTGCTGGAGCGTGCCGCCAGCCCGGGTACACGCTTGTCAGGCGGCGAGCAGCAGATGCTGGCCGTAGCGCGCATCCTGCGCACCGGTGCGCGCCTGCTGCTACTCGACGAAATCTCGGAAGGACTGGCGCCAGTCATTGTGCAAAAGCTCGCCGAAATGATTCTTGCGCTTAAACGCAAGGGCTACACCATTGTTCTGGTGGAGCAGAACTTCCGCTTTGCCGCGCCGCTGGCCGAGCGTTTTTATGTGATGGAGCATGGGACCATCGTGAAACAATTTGCCCAAACTGAACTGGCCAACAATATGGGAATGCTGCAGGAATATCTGGGCGTTTGAAACAGCGCGAGCATGCAGCAAGTCTCTCTTTTTTTATTTTCAACCACCAACTTATCAGGAGACATCATGCAACTCAAGAAACTAACGGCGGCCTGCGCGCTGGCCATCACAACGATGTTCGTGTCAACGACACCAGCGCAGGCGCAAATCTCCGGCGACGTGATTCGCATCGGCATCATCACCGACATGTCAGGCCTGTACTCGGACATCGATGGCCCCGGTGGCGTCGAAGCCATCAAGATGGCAGTAGCCGATCTCGGTGGCGCCATCAATGGCAAGAAAATCGAAGTGGTGTACGCTGACCATCAGAACAAACCCGATTTGGCCGCCGGCAAGGCACGCGAATGGTTCGACACCCAGGGTGTGGACCTGCTCATTGGTGGCACCAATTCCGGCACCAGCCTGGCCATGGCCAAAGTAGCTGCAGAGAAGAAGAAACTGTTTATCTCGATTGGTGCCGCCTCTTCGGCGCTGACCAATGAACAATGCAATCCTTACACCGTCCATTGGGCTTACGACACCGTGGCACTGGCCAAGGGTACTGGCAACGCCGTTGTCAAAGCGGGCGGCAAGAGCTGGTATTTCCTGACCGCCGACTACGCCTTCGGCGCTCAACTTCAAAACGATTCGTCTACCGTGGTCAAGGCCGCCGGCGGCACCATTGTGGGCTCTGTCAAACACCCTTTGTCAGCCAGCGATTTCTCGTCTTTCCTGCTGCAGGCGCAGGCGAGCAAGGCCCAGATTCTGGGTCTGGCCAATGCGGGTGGTGACACCATCAATTCGATCAAGGCGGCCAACGAATTTGGCATCACCAAGACCATGAAACTCGCCGGTTTGCTGGTTTTCATCAACGACATCCACTCGCTGGGTCTGAAGACCACGCAAGGCATGTACCTGACCGACAGCTGGTACTGGAATCGGGACGCTGAAACGCGGAACTGGAGTCGCAAGTTCTTTGAAAAGTTGAAGCGCATGCCCTCTTCAATTCAAGCCGGTGATTACTCCGCTACCTTGCAGTATCTCAACGCTGTCAAGGCCACCGGTAGCGATGATTCGAACAAGGTGCTGGCACAGATGAAGAAAACCAAGGTGAACGACATCTTTGCCAAGGGTGGTTACATCCGTGATGACGGGCGCATGGTGCATGACATGTATCTGATGCAGGTCAAGTCGCCGGACAAGTCGGTTGAACCTTGGGACTATTACAACGTGGTTGAAACCTTCAAGGGTGACACGGCCTGGACCACCAAAGCCGAGAGCAAGTGCGCACTCTGGAAGTAATGCCAATGGTCTTCGTCATTGCGCGCAAGGCGCGATGACAAGGCTGTTGTAGTGGATTTTCAAGACATGAATTGACGAACCCAACATGGAAATTTTCGGTATCCCGGTCCAGGCTTTTCTTGGCCAGCTGATGTTGGGGCTGGTCAATGGCGCTTTTTACGCCATGCTCAGCCTCGGCCTGGCAGTTATTTTCGGTTTGCTCGATATCGTCAATTTTGCCCACGGTGCCCTCTACATGCTGGGCGCGTATGCAGCCTGGATCCTGCTCGACAAATGGGAGATCAACTACTGGTTTGCCCTGGTTCTGGCACCGCTGCTGGTCGGCACCCTGGGTGTCGCCATCGAGCGCCTGTTCCTGAAACACTTGTACGGTCTCGACCCTTTGTATGGTCTGTTGCTGACCTTCGGTCTGGCGCTGATTTTCGAAGGCATTTTCCGCGACCAGTTTGGTGTTTCGGGCCAATCCTACCCGGTACCAGAACTGTTAAGTGGTGCCACCAACCTGGGTTTTATGGTGCTGCCAAACTACCGCGCCTGGGTGGTGCTGGTGTCGCTGGTGGTATGCATGGGCACCTGGTATCTGATCGAGCGCACACGCCTGGGTGCCTACCTGCGCGCCGGCACCGAAAATGCCAAGCTGGTGCAAGCCTTCGGCGTCAACGTACCGCTCATGGTGATGCTGACCTATGGCGCCGGCGCCGGGCTGGCGGCACTGGCTGGTGTGCTGGCTGCGCCCATTATTCAGGTCAATCCACTGATGGGCTCGAATCTGATCATTGTGGTATTCGCCGTGGTGGTGATCGGCGGCATGGGTTCCATCATGGGTTCGATTTTGACCGGTCTGGGCCTGGGTGTGATCGAAGGACTGACCCGCGTTTTTTACCCGGAAGCCTCCAGCATTGTGGTGTTTGTCATCATGGTGATCGTGCTGATGTTCCGCCCGGCGGGCCTGTTTGGCAAAGAGGCCTGACCCATGAACCATGCCACCAAACTGATTCGCGTTACCTACATCGCGCTGCTGATACTCGCACTTCTGGCGCCGACGCTCGGTCTCTACCCCGTGTTTGTCATGAAACTGCTGTGCTTCGCGATCTTCGCCAGCGCCTTTAATCTGTTGCTGGGTTTTACCGGACTGCTGTCGTTTGGCCATGCGGCGTTTTTCGGCTCGGCCGCCTACATCACCGGCTGGCTCATCAAATCACAACACTTCACGCCAGAACTGGGGATGGCTGCAGGTGTCCTGGGCTCCGGCCTGATCGGCCTGGTAGTTGGCTTGGTGGCGATCCGGCGCCAGGGCATTTATTTCGCCATGATTACCATGGCCATTGCGCAGATGGTGTATTTCGTCTGCCTGCAAGCGCCTTTTACAGGTGGCGAAGACGGTCTGCAGGGAGTGCCGCGCGGCGCCCTGTTCGGCCTCTTGCCGCTGGCCTCGGACACTGCCATGTATTACCTGGTGGTTGCGGTATTTGTGGCCTGTTTTCTGGCCATTTCGCGCATCGTGAACTCACCTTTCGGACAGGTACTCAAGATGATCCGCGAAAACGAGCCACGTGCCATTTCGCTGGGCTACCACGTCGACCACTACAAGCTGCTGGCTTTTGTGCTGTCTGCGGCGCTGGCTGGGCTGGCCGGTTCGCTCAAGACATTGATCATGGGTTTTGCCACCCTGTCTGATGTGCACTGGTCAATGTCCGGCGAGGTCATTTTGATGACACTGCTGGGCGGCGTCGGCACATTCTTCGGCCCGGTGTTTGGTGCCGGCATTGTGATCTCCTTGCAGGACATGTTGGCCGACAAGGTCGGATCCTGGGTAAACGTGATCATTGGTGTCATTTTTGTACTCTGCGTACTGGCGTTCCGCAAGGGTGTGGTGGGCGAGTTGCAGGACTATCTTGAGCGTCGCCGACGCGAGACTGGCAAACCCTGAAATTGCCGGATGCATTCCAAGAGCAATGCCACCATGGAAACCGCCGCAATTGATTCAATTGACCTGCGACTACTCGAGCAACTGCAATGCGACGCCTCACTCAGCAATCAGGCATTGGCGGCGCTGGTTCACATTTCACCGCCGACCTGCCTGCGCCGCGTCAAACGACTGCGCGGTGCCGGCCTGATCGAACGGGAGATCGCGGTACTCAGTGTTGACAGGCTGGCACAGGTGGCGGGTTACGGACTGTGTGCGATTGTTGAAGTTACGCTGGACCATCAGGACACTGGTGCCCTGGAAGCGTTTGAACAGCGTGTCGCTGCAGACGAGGCGGTGCAACAGTGTTACCGCGTTTCGCCCGGCCCGGACTTCTGTCTGGTAGTTCACACGGCCCACATGCCGGCCTATTTGGCTTTGGCACATCGCCTGTTTACGGCGGACGCCAATGTTCGCAATGTGAAGGCCTTTTTCAGCGTCAAGCGCAGCAAATTCGGCGCCCGGATCCCACTGCCGCCATGACTCACTAGACGCGCCTGTACGTCTATTTCGACGGCCTCCTCCAGTTGGCAATGCTCGTCTGTTTGCCGCGCGCCACGCTCAAGGCACCCGGCGGGGTGTCTTTGGTGATGGTGGAGCCACCGCCCACAGTACCCCCAGCACCGATGGTGACGGGTGCAACGAGTACACAGTTGCTGCCGATGTGCACGTTGGCCTCGATCACCGTCCGGTGTTTAAAGGCCCCATCGTAATTGGCGGTGATGCTGCCGGCCCCATAGTTCACACGCTCGCCCACAGTGGCATCGCCCAGATAGGCCAGGTGATTGGCCTTGGCGCCCTGGGCCAGCGTAGAGTTTTTTACCTCGACGAAATTACCGATGTGCACCCCGGCACCCAGCCGGGCGCCGGGCCGCAAGCGGGCGAAGGGACCGATCAAGGCGCCAGCACCGACTTCTACCGCGTCTATGGTATCGGGGTCGCCGCCCTCAATATGGGTGAAAGGCTGAATCACGGCGCCGGCGCCAATGGTTGCGTTGGTGATCACACAGTTGGCACCAATGCGCACGTCATCGCCCAAACTGACCTGACCCTCAAAGACACAGTTCACGTCGATCGAGACGTCATCTCCACAGCGCAACACACCGCGCACATCCAAGCGCGCCGGATCAACCAGGCGAACGCCCTGATTCATCAACTGCAAGGCGGTGCGCAACTGGTAGGCGCGCTCCAGCGCCGCGAGTTGCACCGGACTGTTAACGCCGGCCACCTGCAGGGCATCCGCGATCTTGTGCGTTACCACCGGCACACCATCCGCCACCGCAAACTGCACAATGTCAGTCAGGTAATACTCGCTCTGCGCGTTCTTGTTTTCAAGCCGTGCCAGCCACAACTTGAGCAGCCTGGCCGGAACCGCCATGATGCCGCTGTAAACCTCGGTGATGGCACGTTGCTCCGGACTGGCATCCTTGTGCTCGACGATGGCCGTTACTTCCTCTCCTTGGCGCACGATGCGCCCATAGCCCGCAGGGTCGGCAAAATCGATCGTCAAAAGCGCCAGTCTTTTACCACCGCAGGCGACAATCAGTTGACGCAAGGTATCAGCCTGCGTCAATGGCACGTCACCTGACAGCACCACAACAACGCCATCATCACGCAGCACCGGCACCGCCTGCTGGACGGCATGGCCGGTGCCCAGCTGCGGTTCCTGTCGCATTAAATTTATATTAAATCCAGTTGCAGAGCGCGTGCGACTTGCGATGGCCGCTTCAACTTCTATAGCACCATGACCGGTGATCACAATCATCTGACGGACCGAAAGCGATAGCGCGGTATCAACCACGTGCTGCAGCAATGCGCGACCGGCCAAAAGATGCAACACTTTGGGTAATTTGCTTTTCATGCGCACCCCCCTGCCCGCCGCCATGACCACCACATCCACCGGTTCTGGCATGGTCCTGTTTTCTGAAGTTTCTGTCATGCCCTGCTCCAATCATTCTGCACGTCGAATCCCAAACCTGCTTCACATTATCGGTGTGCTGCTGGTTGCGCTGGCGGCGCCCTGGATGGCCGGCTGTAGCGCCATCAAATTGAGCTACAACAACGCACCCGAAATCACTTACTGGTGGCTTGACGGCTACCTGGATTTCGACGGCACACAGGCACGCAGGCTGCGCGCCGATTTGGTCACCTTGCAGGCCTGGCACCGCCAAATCGAGCTCCCCCGCTACATCACCGTGCTGGAAAAGTTGCAGTTTATGGCCACTTCCAGTGTGAGCCCAACTCAAGTCTGCACCCTGTTCGACGAGATACGGCCCCGTATGTGGGGCTTGTTTGAACAAGCCGTCCCCACGGCTGTCGCACTGGCGCCAACGCTCACCGGCAGTCAACTGGAAAAGTTGACCCGTCAATTCGACCAGCAAAATGACAAATGGCGTGAGAAGTGGCTCAACAGTACGCCCGCGCAACGCAGCACGCAACGCCTGAAGCTGGCAACGGATCGGGCCGAGCATTTTTATGGACCGCTACAGGAAGCTCAGATCGCGACCTTGCACGCGAGCGTAGCGACGTCCGCGTTTGACGCGAAACTCAGTTACCGTGAAATACAACGTCGCCAGCAGGACACACTGCAAACTTTGCGCCAATTGATGGGCAGCGGCTGGGACGATCAGCACGCCACTACAGCCATGCGCACGCTGCTGGAACGGACCAGGGACTCGCCCGAATCTGACTATCAAAGTTATTCAAACCAGCTTGTTCTGGAAAATTGCCGGACAATTGCCAGCCTGCACAACAGCACCACCCCGAACCAGCGACGACACTTGATGAATACCCTGAAAGACCTTGAATATGACGCCCGTTCGCTGATGACTCCCAATCTCTGAAGCGGCACAAGAGCAAACCATGGCCATCAGCGTATTTGACCTCTTCAAGATTGGCATCGGACCGAGCAGTTCGCACACTGTGGGTCCGATGCGGGCGGCACGCCTGTTTGTGCTGGCGCTGCAGCGTGACAACCTGTTGCAAGCCACTGCGGCTGTGACCTGCGAGTTGTACGGCTCCCTCGGCGCCACCGGCAAGGGCCATGGCTCCGATGTCGCCGTCATGCTGGGCCTGATGGGCCACGCGCCGGACACGGTCGACGTGCAAGCCGTGCCTGCCATGATCCGCGCAGCGCGCGCCAGCCAGGCCCTGCCACTGTTAGGGGACCAGTCAATCGCATTCAGAGAAAAAGAACACTTGCTGATGTATCGGCGCGAAGCCATGGCCGAGCATCCCAACGGCATGAAATTCAGCGCCAGGGATGCGCAGGGCAAGCTCTTGAAAGAAGCAAAATACCTCAGCGTCGGCGGTGGTTTTGTGGTGACAGCAGGTGCCTCCAACGAGGCGATTCTCAGCGCCTACAAGAAGGTGCCTTACCCGGTTGCCTCGGGTGACGGTTTGCTGGCCATTTGCCGCCAACATGGTTTGAGCATCGCCCAGGTGATGTGGGCCAACGAGCGCACCTGGCGCAGCGACGAGGAGATCCGCGCCGGACTACTCAACATCTGGCGCGTGATGCGTGAATGCGTACAGCGCGGTTTGAGCATCGAGGGCACACTGCCAGGCCCCTTCAAGGTACAACGCCGCGCACCGCTGCTGGCAGCGCAGTTGCGTGAGCGCGCCGAACGCACCTTGGCAGACCCGCTCTCGGTGCTGGACTGGATCAATGTCTACGCTTTTGCCGTGAACGAAGAAAACGCCGCCGGCGGGCGCGTGGTCACAGCCCCGACCAACGGTGCCGCCGGCGTGATTCCGGCGGTGTTGCACTACTGCGACCGCTTTGTACCCGGCCAAAACGGTCGCGCGAACCGGAGCAGCGGAGACGACGCAGTGGTCGACTTTTTGATGACTGCGGCAGCCATCGGCATTCTGTACAAACGCAACGCCTCGATCAGTGGCGCCGAGGTCGGTTGCCAGGGCGAAGTGGGGGTCGCCTGCTCAATGGCCGCCGCCGGTCTGGCAGCGGTGATGGGCGGCAGCCCCGAGCAGGTGGAGAACGCGGCCGAGATCGGCATGGAACACAACCTGGGCCTGACCTGCGACCCGATTGGCGGCCTGGTGCAGGTGCCGTGTATTGAGCGCAACGCCATGGGCGCGGTGAAAGCCGTCAATGCAGCACGCATGGCCATGCAGGGCAATGGCCAACACGTGGTGTCGCTGGACAACGTCATCAAGACCATGCGCGAGACCGGCGCCGACATGAAGACCAAATACAAGGAAACTTCACGCGGCGGCTTGGCAGTGAACATTGTCGAATGCTAAGGTTGGCACATGGCAAAGGCCCCCAGTGAATTTGCCCAGTACTGCTGTGACCTGCTGTCAACGGTGGGGCCTTGTGTTGCGCGCCGAATGTTTGGCGCCTATGGCATCAGCACCGACGGCTTGACGCTAGCCATTCTGGCTGACTTGGGTTCCGGCGAGAAGCTCTGGCTCAAGGCCGACGAAACATCGCGCCCCTCTTTGAAGCCGCTGGCTGCGAACGCTTTGTCTATCGGGCAAAAGACAAAGCGATGAGCATGGGCTACTACAGCGCACCCGATGACGCCATGGAGTCACCCGCACTGATGGCCCCCTGGGCCCGACGAGCACTGCAGGCAGCACTGACAGCACACCAGTCCAAGCTGGTCAAAAAAAAGTAACAATGGCGTCGCACACGTTGTAATCGGAGTCCACTAGCGGCATCCAGCGCCATTTGTCAAAAGTGGTGCAGGGGTGCGAAATACCCAGGCAAACCAGGTCACCTACCTGCAGCGCTTCAAATTGCGCATCGGTGCCGCGCAAGTGGGCGTGCTGGTCGTTGAGTCCGGTAATCTTCCAGTCTGCCGGGGTCGCTCGCAAGGTTCCAGTTCCACGGCTGCAAACCGCCAGCGGAATCGGCATTGCCCAGTCATACGACAGGTCGCGTTTGCCCACCGCCAGAATCGCCAACCCCGGCTCCGGGCATGACTGAACACGGGCCCACACCTCCATGGCCGCCTGCAAACCATCACCACAGCCGGTGCGCGCCGCAACGGCGCTCATCATGCGCTTGTAGGTGCCCTGGTCGTGCGTGACATAGCAGCCCGAGCGCAACAGGCCTTGCACGCTGCGCCCCAGCGCGGGTGTCAGGTAGCTGGCCACCAGGTCAAAAATAGCCGAGCCGCCGGCGCTAACCAGCACCTCATGGCCATCAAACAGGTTCTCCTCGTCGCACGCCTTGACCACGGCCTGAACCAGCTCCATCAGGCGCCGGGCGTAGGGTTGGTCCTGTTCTGTCTGGCCGGTCGCGGCAAGCCCCTCATAACACTCCACACCCACCAGGCGCACCGCCGGGCTGGCATGCAAGCTCCGGGCCAGTTTCATTGCTTGTGTGATGTGACGGCAACCGGTGCGCCCGCCTGGCACACCGATTTCCAGCAACACCTCAAAAGGGTGGGCCGTCGGATGTTTTTGATACCAGTCCTCGATCAAGCCCAGCTGGCCTTGTGAATCCACCAAAAAGATGACGCGCAGACCGTCCTGACTTCGCCGCAAATCGTCAATACCCTGGAGGTCCACTTCGGCAAACATCTGGTTCGCAATCAGGCAGCGCCGCGCACCGGCTACAACGCCGACGCGCAGTTGTGTCACGGTGGCAAAAGTCATACCCCAGGCGCCGGCGTCAAGCTGCCGGCGAAACAGCTGGGGCGACATGCTGGTTTTGCCATGCGGTGCCAACCCTAGCCCGTGCGATTTAGCAAACCCCTGCATCCAGGCCAGGTTGTGCTGCATTACATCGCGCTTGATGACGGCCAGCGGTAATGGCAGGTCGCCTCTGAGCACATTCCAGCCTTGCTCGCCGATCCGGGAACGACGCAGCGGTGCAGAGACATGCGGGAAGCCTTTGAATGAATTGTCAATCAAAGGATCCAGAAAATCATTCGAATTCACGGCTATACCGGCCACACGACGCCGTTCTCATTCAAAATCGCGTCGAGGGGCATGTCATGTGCCTCCGGTTCAAAATCCGGCAAAAAGCCGGGAGCAAATCCCAAACCCACGGTGAGCGGCCTCGGCTCCAGCGTGGCCAGCATGCGGTCGTAAAAGCCACCGCCGTAGCCCAACCGGTAACCTCCGGGTGCATATCCGACGCAAGCTACAAACAGCAGCGTCGGCACAATCACCTCGGTATCCTTGGGTTTCGGTATGCCATAGGCGTCCTCTTCCATTGGGCAGCCGGGGTACCAGGCATGAAAAGTCATGGTTTTGTGAACTTTGTCCACTACGGGCAATCCAATCCTTCGGGGTTGCGGTTGGTCAAGCAATTCGCCGTCTTCCTTCCAGCGGTGTAGCGCGGGCAACGGGTCAAATTCGCCCTTGATCGGCCAGTAGGCGCCAATCACGACATCGGAACGGCCCACCAGCCAGATGCGCATAACGCGCTGCAATAGATCCGCGCGTTGTAGTCGGTCCGGGAGGTTCAGACGTTGTTCAATAAGAAGCTTGCGAAGCACCCGTTTTGACAGCGCCACTTTTTCATCAGAGTTGCTCATAATCCCAATATGCAGTTATCTACCATTTTGACATCGTTTGCACTCCTGGGTGGCCTCACGCTGTCGACCATTTTTCCGACATACGCCCAACCCAAAACGCCAGGCAAAAACCCGCGGGACGATGTGATTTTGGACATGAGTCAAGCCTTCAAGAAGGGCAACGCCAAGCGCCTCACAGCGTTGTTGCCCCAGGTGCTTGGCCATACGCTGGAACCGTGGGCTGCCTACTGGGAATTGCGCGTGCGGCTTGACACCGCAACACCTGCCGAGATTCAGGATTTCCTGAGCCGTTACCACGACACGTATCAGGAAGATCGCCTGCGAAACGACTGGTTGCTGTTGCTGGGTCAGCGACGTGACTGGACCAGTTTCGCTGCCTTACAACCGCTTTTTCGGATGAAAGATGACCGCGAGGTGCGCTGCTATACCCTTGCCCTTGAACCACCCGACGGCGGCGTTGACGTGGCCCTCGAGTTAAAAAACCAGTGGTATGGGCAAAAGGAGACTGATGATGGTTGTGCTTTTGCCGCCGCTCAACTGTATGCAGCCAAGAAGCTGACAGATGCCGACGTCTGGCGCAAGGCAAGACTGGCGATGGAAGCGAATCGCCCCCGGCTCGCCAGATTGGCGGCAGAGATCATCTCGCCAGCGGCGGCGGCACCGATTGACGAAATCAGCAACAACCCGGTGCGTTACCTGTCAAAACGCGTGGTCGCCGGGAGTCGGGTTGCCAAGGAATCGGTCGTGCTGGCTCTGATCCGGATGGCGATGAGCGACCCTGACAGCGCCGCCAGCGTACTGGAGAACCACTGGAGTGTGCACCTGAATCCGGAGCAACGCTCGTGGACCTGGGGCGTCATCGGGAAGCAGGTGGCGCAACGGCTTTCGGGCGATGCCATGGAACACTTTGCCAAAGCCAGGGACATTGACCTCGACGATGACCATCTGGGCTGGAAAGTGCGCGCCGCACTGCGCCAGGCCAGGTGGAAAGAAGTGCTGGCCGCAACCAAAGCCATGAGCAACGAGACGCGTCAGGAATCAACCTGGGTTTACTGGCAGGCGCGAGCGCTTGGCAAACTCGCGAGGACCGATGCCGACCGCACCGAGGTCAGGGCCTTGCTGGAACGCATTGCCGGTGTGCGCGGCTTTTACGAGCAACTGGCTCTTGAAGAATTGGGTCAACTGGTCACCGCGCCAGCGCCACCGGTGGCCCTAACCAGCGAGGAAAAAGACAGTGCACGGATGAACGCCGGGCTGAGCCGGGGTTTGTACGCCATCGGAATCGGTCTGCGTAGCGAAGGTGTGCGCGAATGGAACTACAGCACCAGTCTGCACAGCCCCGGCGGAATGAGCGACCGGGAATTGTTGGCGGCGGCCGATCTGGCATGCCAGCGCGAGGTCTGGGACCGCTGCATCAACACCAGCGAGCGGACCAAAACAGTGATCGACTTCGAACAGCGCTTTCCGATGCCGTACAAAGATGCGGTGCTGCAACGCGCCAGCCAGATTGGTCTGGACCCGGCATTTGTCTATGGCCTGATCCGTCAGGAAAGTCGCTTCATCATGGACGCACGCTCAGGCGTCGGCGCTGCCGGTCTGATGCAGCTCATGCCACCAACGGCGCGCTGGACGGCCAAAAAAATCGGCCTGAACAACTTCAAACCACATCAGATCGCTGATCGGGACACCAATATCGCCCTCGGCACCGGCTATCTGAAACTGGTGCTGGACGACTTCGCGGGGTCCATGCCGATGGCCAGCGCAGCCTATAACGCCGGTCCGAGTCGTCCGCGAAGTTGGCGTGGTCAAAATGGCGCTCCCGTGCTGGAAGCAGCGATCTGGGCCGAGAACGTACCGTTTGCCGAAACCCGCGATTATGTGAAAAAAGTGCTGTCCAACACCACCAGTTACGCCGTGCTGATCAGTGGCCAGGCACAATCGCTCAAGAGTCGTTTGGGGCTGGTCGGACCGCGAGATGCCGGCGCCGCCGAGATGAATGTCGATTTGCCGTGAAAGCAATCGCAGTGCTCTTGCTCAGGTAGTTGAATTCAGGAAGCGGTCTCATGCTCAAACTCATTATTGGCAACAAAAACTACTCCTCCTGGTCCATGCGCACCTGGGTGCTGCTCAGGCAAGCAGATATTGCCTTTGAGGAGGTCAAGGTCCGGTTCGACTCTTTTGACACTGATTCACGTTTTAAAACTACTGTCAACGCCTTGACGCCGACCGGCAAAGTTCCGCTACTCATTGATGGTGATCTGGTGGTATGGGACACGCTGGCCATTGCCGAATATCTGGCAGAACAATTTCCTGACAAACAGCTTTGGCCCAGTGACCGGGCCAGCCGTGCCCGAGCTCGCAGTATCTGTGCCGAGATGCATGCCGGTTTTGCCGGTTTGCGCAAACATTGCCCCATGAATATTGACGCCTCTCTGAACGACGCCGGGGCACTGATTTGGCGCGACAATGCCACAGTGCGTTCCGACGTAAACCGTCTTGTCTCCATGTGGCAGGAGTTGCTCGACACGCACGGTGGGCCTATGTTGTTTGGTAGCTTTTCCATTGCCGATGCTTACTTCGCTCCGATTTGCACACGCCTCAAAACCTACGCGCTGCCAGTACCCGCCGGCATCACCGCCTACATGGAACGGGTTATGGCACTGTCCGGTGTCCAGACCTGGATCAGGGAGGCCCGGCAGGAAAATGACTT
Source organism: uncultured beta proteobacterium (assembly GCA_963750815.1). GTDB lineage: Bacteria > Pseudomonadota > Gammaproteobacteria > Burkholderiales > Burkholderiaceae_C > Rhodoferax. Next base: position 710,528 of record CAVVRS010000002.1, on the reverse strand, counting down.
TCTTTATTTTGAAGAGCCCTATCGCCTTCAACCCTGATTGCGCCTGATGGCGGCTTGCCACCCGATTGTTATGCTTGGAACATGTCAAGTTTGCTGATTGTCGAAGATGACGAATTGCTGCGCGATGGTTTATGCGCGCAGCTGACCCAAGTAGGCTACACGGTCCATGCGGCTCCTGACGGTGATGTGGCGCAAGCATTGCTGGAAGCCAACCGCTTTGACGGCGTTATCCTGGACCTTGGACTGCCCAAAGTGAGCGGGCTGGACGTACTGCACCGGATTCGGCGACGCCTGCCGGCGTTGCCGGTACTGATTCTGACTGCGCGTGACGGTGTCGACGACCGGGTCCAGGGGCTCAATGCCGGCGCCGATGATTACCTCACCAAACCATTCAGCATGGCCGAACTGCAAGCCCGTCTGGACGCCATGTTGCGCAGGTCACGCCTGCCGGCTTTTGGTGGTTCACTCGAACTCGCCGGCGATACCAACCGACGGCTGCGCGTTGACGCCACACTGCCGCAAGCCTGGCTGGACGATGAAGCCCTGGAACTGACGCAACGCGAGTGGGCGCTTTTGTCCCTGTTGGTGAGTCACGCTGGCCAGGTAGTGAGCCGGGAGGATGTACTGGACATTTGGCAATCAGATCCAGCGGACAGTGCCGGTGCCAGTTCCAATGCGCTGGAAGTCTACATCCATCGGTTGCGCCGCAAACTCGACGATTCGGGACTGAACATCCGCAATGTGCGCGGACTCGGCTACATGCTGGAGCTGCCAGGGTCATGAATCAGCGCGAGCCGACGGCGGGCTCGCCACAAGGTCTGTCGTTAAAGCGCCAGCTGCTACTGTGGCTCCTGCTGCCACAGCTGGTGTTGTGGCTGGTTGGCGGCGCACTCACCTTCCGCATTGGACTGCGCTACGCCGAAAAAGGCATCGACCAGTCCCTCACGCAGGCCGTGCGCTCCCTGGCACGTCAGGTCAAACCAGTTGGTTCGGGCCTGTTGATCGACTTTCCCAAGGCGGCGCAGGATATCATTGAACAAGACCCCGGTGACAAAGTCAGTTACATGGTGTCCTCGCCGCCCGGCAGTTTCCTGCTCGGCAATGGCCGGCTACCCGCCCCCCTGAAGAGCCCAAATCCGATACCCGGTGAAGCCCTTCTCTACAACGCAACCGTCGACACGAAACCGATGCGGGTAGCGCTATTGGATGTCAACTACGGTGAGCCGGCGGTACCGCAGCTATTGCGGGTACAGGTAGCCAAAAGTCTGGCGGTGCAGCAGCGCATCACCGCCGAGCTGGTGGCCGACATGCTGATGCCCTTGCTGGTGCTGGGTGCCGTTCTGGGAGTGCTGGTCTATGGCGGCATTTCGCGCGGTTTGCGCCCGTTGCGGCGGCTACAGGCGCAACTCGGTGACCGGCGTGGCAGCAATCTGTCGGCACTGGCCCCAATCGAGATGAAACAGGCACCCCAGGAAGTGCACGCGCTGGCCGGCGCCGTCAACCAATTGCTGTCTGCGGTGCGCCGCAGCGTGAGTCAGGAAAAACGATTCCTCAACGATGCCGCCCACCAGTTGCGAACGCCGCTGGCGGGCCTGATCAGCCAGACCGAACTGGCGCTGGCGGAGCGCGATCCGCAGGCGCTGCGGGAGCGCTTGAGCAAGGTGCTCTCCGGCGCCCAGCGCAGCGCGCATCTGGTGCATCAACTGCTGTCCCTGGCGCGCCACAAGGCCGAGGTCAAACTGCAGACGATGGACCTTGCCGCGCTGGCGCGCGAGGTGGCGCGCGAATGGACACCACGCGCGCTGGCAACCGATGTCGACCTCGGCTACGAAGGTGAGGACAACCTGTTGATTGAGGGCGAAACACTGTTGCTGCGCGAAGCCCTCAACAACCTGCTGGACAACGCGCTGCGCTATGCCGGTTCAGGTAGCGTGGTAACACTGCGCATCAACCGTACACCGCAGCAAGCCGTAATGGAAGTCGAAGACAACGGCGTCGGCTTGTCCCCCGCCGACCTGACACATGTCTTTGAGCGCTTCTGGCGGGCCAGCGAGCTACCTGGTGGTTGTGGTCTGGGCCTGGCCATCGTGGCTGAAATCGCCCGCCGTCACGGTGGCAACGCCAGGGCACTGGCAGTCGAGCCGCAAGGACTCATGATCCAGCTCAAGCTGCCGCTTGCCAGCTAAAGCTCACGCCAGGCGCACGCCGCTGCTGGCATCAAACCAGTTGGCATGTGCCGGGCTTACCTCTATGCCTGTCAGGTCACCCACTTTGATGGAGGAATGCGGCGCCGTGCGGGCAGTGATCAGGCCAACAGCGGTCTTGATCACGATGAAGGTATCGGCACCGGTCGGCTCCACCAGCACCACCTCACCGCGCCAAGGTGCGTCGGCGGCGAGATGAACATGCTCGGGGCGCAGACCCAGGGTGAGTGGACAGGCTACCGGGCATTGCAGCGGCAAAGCCCCACCTTCAAAGATAAATCGGCCATCAACGCCCGTCTGTTCTGCGTAGCCAGCTATAAAATTCATAGTGGGCGAACCAATGAAACCGGCCACATAGGTGTTGGCCGGGCGACTGTAAATGTCGTCCGGCGTGCCGATCTGCTGCAGGATGCCGTCCTTCATGACGGCAATGCGGCTGCCCAGCGTCATGGCCTCAATCTGGTCGTGCGTCACGTACACGCTGGTGATGCCGCTGACAAGGTGCAAGCGCTTGATCTCCGCGCGCATTTCAACGCGCAGTTTGGCGTCCAGATTGCTCAGGGGCTCATCGAACAAAAACAGTTGCGGGTCGCGCGCCAGGGCTCGCCCCATGGCGACGCGCTGGCGCTGGCCACCGGAGAGCTGCGACGGGCGGCGCTCCAGCAGGTGCTCGATTTGCAGCATGGCGGCGACCTCGCGGATGCGCCTGGTTCGCGCCTCCTTGGGTACCTTGCGCATCTCCAGCGCAAAGCCGATGTTGTCCGCCACGCTCATGGTCGGGTACAGGGCGTAGCTCTGGAACACCATGGCGATGTCGCGCTGCGCCGGTGCCACGCCAATCACATTCTTGCCCGAAATGCGCAGCTCGCCCTCGCTCGGTTCTTCCAGCCCGGCGATGATGTTGAGCAGGGTCGATTTGCCGCAACCGGAAGGACCCACCAGAATCAGGAACTCACCGGGCGCGACGTCGATCTCGATGCGCTTGAGCACCTCAACGGCTTTGTCGCCCTTGCCGTAAACTTTGCGGATGCCTGCGATGTGGAGTGATGCTGCCATGGTTTTATTTATCCCTTCACAGCGCCAGCTGTGAGCCCTTTGACAAAATATTGACCGGCCAGCACGTACACCAGCATGGTCGGCAGCCCGGCGATCACGGCTGCTGCCATGTCCACGTTGTAGCTCTTGACGCTGCTGGAGGTGTTGGCCATGTTGTTCAAGCCAACGGTAATGGGCTTGCTGTCGGCGCCGCTGAAGGCGACGCCAAACAGAAAGTCGTTCCAGATATTGGTGAACTGCCAGATCAGCGTCACCATCAGAATAGGCGTCGACATCGGCACCACGATGCGCCAGAAAATGCGCCAGAAGCCGGCGCCATCCATGCGCGCCGCATTCACCAGTTCCTTCGGGATGGCGGTGTAGTAATTGCGAAAGAACAGCGTGGTACCGGCCATACCGGCCAGACAATGCACCAGCACCAGACCGGTGATGGAACTGGCCAGCCCCAGATATCCCAGCACCTGGCTCATCGGCAGCAGCACGACCTGAAACGGCATGAAGACCCCGAACAGGATGAACCCGAACAGCAGCTCGCTGCCCCTGAATTTCCACATGCTCAGCACATAGCCGTTGACGGCGCCCCAGGCAGTTGAAATCAGTACCGCCGGTAGCGCCATGCGGACCGAATTCCAGAAGTAGGGTTGCAGGCCACGGCAATCGACACCGGTGCAGGCGGTTGACCAGGCCAGCTGCCAGGATTCAAAATTGACCGAGTTGGGCAGACTCAAAAGATTGCCGGAGCGAATCTGCTCTGCGTCCTTCAGGGACGTGGCCAGCATGACATACAGCGGCGCCAGAAAGAACAGGGCGGCCAACACCAGCACGCCATACAACAAGACTCGGGAAAAGTGTTTAGCGGTCATGCGGTTTGGCCCTGAGTTCACTGTACAAATAAGGCACCACAATGGCTGCCACCGTGGCCAGCATCATGGTGGCGCTGGCAGCGCCGAGACCGATCTGGCCGCGCGTAAAACTCATGACGTACATGAAGGTGGCGGGCACGTCAGTGGCAAAACCGGGGCCGCCGGCGGTCAACGCCATCACCAGGTCAAAACTCTTGATTGACAGGTGCGACAGCACCAGAATGGTGGAGAACACCACCGGTCGCAGAATCGGCAAAATGATGCGCCAGTAAATGCGCGGCAACGAGGCGCCGTCGATCTGCGCGGCTTTGATAATGCTGTCGTCAATACCGCGCAGGCCGGCCAGAAACAGCGCCATGGCGAAACCGGCCGACTGCCAGATGCCGGCGATCACGACGCAATAAATGGCGGTGTCACTTTGCACCAGCCAGTCGAAATGAAAACTCGCCCAACCCCAATCGTGCATCAGCTTTTCGAGACCGAGGCTGGGATTCAAAATCCATTTCCACGCCGTACCGGTGACGATAAATGACAGCGCCATGGGGTACAAATAAATGGTGCGCAAGGCACCCTCCAGGCGCACCTTCTGGTCCAGAAAAATCGCCAGCAACATGCCCAGCAACATGGCACCGCCGACGTACAGCACGCTAAATATACCCAGGTTTTTCAGCGCCACCCACCAGCGATCCATGCCAAACAGCTGCTCATACTGCGCCAGGCCGACGAACTCGTCGTAATTGGGCAGCATGCGCGAACCGGTCACCGACAGCACGCCGTTCCAGACCATAAAGCCATAGATGAAGGCAAAGCCCAGCACAAAGGCCGGCGCGATCACCAACTTGGGCAGTGTGGACTCGAACGTGCGTGACATGTGAGCCTACTTGGTGGCAGCGGCTTTGGCGATGTTCTTCATGCCATCGGCCACCGAGATCTTGTCGTCGTTCCAGAACTGGCTGACCGCGTCCTTGAGCGCACCTTCCGCGGCTGGCTTGACAGCCATGCTATGGGCGACCGAGGGCAGCAGGCTGTTGGTCTTGGCGGTCTCGACAAAGTCCTTGCTGGAGAGCTTGGCACAGTCGTCAAACTTGGCCATGTTCATGTTCAGACGCACCGGGATCGAGCCCTTGTTAAGGTTGAAAACCTCCTGGAATTCAGTGCCCATGATGGACGCTGCCAGATCGCCCTGTGCCTTTTGCGCGGCCGGGTCTTTCAGCTTGAACATGGCAAACGAGTCCACATTGAAAGTGAAAGAGTTGGCGGTGCCGGGCGCCGCGGCGCACAGGAAATCTTTGCCCGGCACTTTGCCAGCGGCCAGGAACTCACCCTTGGCCCAGTCACCCATGAACTGAAACGCTGCTTTTTCCTGCATCACCATGGCGGTGGCCAGATTCCAATCGCGCCCCGGCGCGGCGGCGTCGGTGTAGCCCTTGACCTTACGGAAGGTTTCCAGTGACTTCTTCATGGTGTCGCTGTTGAGCGCTTTTTGATCGAGCTTGACCAGGGCGTCGCTGTAGAACTTGGCACCCCCGACCCCCAACACCACCGATTCAAAGGTGGTGAAGTCCTGCCAGTTCTGACCGCCGTGCGCCACCGCAATCAGCCCGGCTTTTTTCACCTTATCGGCAGCGGCAAAGAACTCATCCCAGGTCTTGGGCATGCCGGCGACACCGGCTTTTTTCAGCACCGCCGCGTTGGCCCACATCCAGTTGACGCGGTGCACGTTGACTGGGGCGGCTACGTAATTGCCTTTGTACTTCATGACGTCAGCCACCACCTTGGGCAGCAGGTTGTCCCACTTTTCAGCTTTGGCGACGCTGTCCAGATTGGCCAGTACGCCCTCGGAAGCCCACTCCTGAATGGCCGGGCCCTTGACCTGCGCGGCTGAGGGCGGATTGCCCGACACCACCCGGCTCTTGAGTACGGTGGCTGCGTTGTCGCCACCGCCACCGGCCACCGCAAAGTCTTTCCAGACATGGCCTTTGGTCTGCATGATTTTTTTCAGTTCGGCGACGGATTTGGCTTCACCCCCCGAAGTCCAGTAATGCAAGACTTCAACTTCACCGGCCAGAGTCGCCGTGCCTGCCACCACCAAAGCCACTGCGGTGGCCAATTTGGAGAGTTTCAACATATTATTTCCTAAGGTATGAGCTCCAGCACCGGGAGAGGTCCGGGAGCCAAGTTGATTCGCGCAGACACCACGTCGCTTGAATTAATTAATTGTTAATTAATTAATTCAAAATCACCATCATGACTTACCCTAGTACCCCCCAACGCCCTATTTCGGCAGCCGCCATCCTGGGGCCTGCCGGCAGTCTGCTAGATTCGGGGAGATTCATTGGGTGGTTTCGGTTTTGTACATTGATATGACCTCGTTTGATCTTTCCGTTCGTCTTTTTCTCCAATTAGCATTTATTCTCGGGGTCTGCCGAATCGTGGGCACTCTTTTCAAGCACCTGGGGCAATCGCAGGTGGTGAGTGAAATGATTGCCGGCGTTGTCATGGGCCCCTCTTTGATGGGTTGGTTGGCCCCGGCGGCTCATGGCTACCTTTTCCCCGCTGCCTCTCAGCCCATCCTGTTCGCCGTCAGTCAGGTGGGTCTGGTCCTGTACATGTTCCTGATTGGGGTCGAATTCGATATCGAACTGATCAAATCACGGCTTCGCAGCGCTGCTTCGATCTCTCTGGCCGGTATTCTGGCGCCGTTTGGCATCGGCGCTTTGCTAGCCTACTATCTTGCAGGCGATAGCACCCTGTTCTCGGTAAAAACAACACCACTACAAGCGATATTGTTCATGGGGGCCGCCATGTCCATCACCGCCTTTCCAATGCTGGCGCGTATCATTTTCGAGCAGGGTTTGTCAAAAACCTCGCTGGGCACCCTGGCGCTGGCGGCGGGTTCCATTGACGATGCTGCGGCCTGGTGCGTATTGGCCATCGTGCTGGCGAGTTTCCAGAACAATATGGACCTTGCGATATACGCCATTGGTGGTGGCGCCCTGTATGCCATTACCTGCACGACGATGGTCAAACACTTGTTGCGACCGCTCGGTAATAGCGTAGAGGCTGGCGGGGAAATGAGTCAGGGGATACTCATATTTGCATTGATGCTCGCCATGCTGGGTGCCTGGTTCACAGATTTCATTCAGATTTACGCTGTGTTTGGCGCCTTCGTTATGGGAATTGCCATGCCCCGAGGAAAGTTTGCGCTTGAACTTCACCGGAATATTTACCCGCTGACCACGGCCTTCCTGCTGCCGGTTTTTTTCGTCTATTCCGGACTGAACACCAAAATCGGGCTGGTCAATTCACCCTATTTGTGGATGATCGCCGGACTGGTACTTGTCGCGGCCATTGTTGGTAAAGGCGTGGCTTGTTATGGTGCCGCGCGCTGGCATGGCGAGAGTCACAAAGAGGCGATGGCCATAGCCACGCTGATGAACGCGCGCGGGCTGATGGAATTAATTATTCTCAATATCGGGCTTCAGCGCGGCATCATCGAACCGGCCTTGTTCGCCATCATGGTGATGATGGCGATCATCACCACGCTGATGGCCACGCCAATCTTTGAGTGGGTCTATGGCACCAGGGCGTTACGTACTGCCGCCGACCCGGCACAGGTCAATACACCGGCAGGCGGATAGGCAACTGGGCGGAACTGGCACTACACAGTACCGGTCTACTGTCCGGATGGAGGCTTGATGTGCGCGTTCAAAAACAGCAGTGCCTGTGGCAATGTGTCCCGCCACAATATCCAATCGTGATCACCATTGACGATACGCAGCGCGATGGCCTCCGGTTGGTGCAGGCGCAAGCTCTCATACAAAATGGCCGCCTGCAGGGCAATCCCCAGATTGTCATGATCGCCACTGAGAATGAACAACGGCACGATGATTCGGGACAATTTGTAGGCGTCGATATGCACCACATAATTCAATGCTTGCCAACGCAACGGATCAAACTTTCCGGCTGTTTGAAACGGTGGCTGACGTCGCGCCGACGAATGCATGGGCGGTAGCGGGTTATAAATTGCGGGGCTTAACATGGCGGCGGCGGCAAAGCGCCGTGGGTACTTCAGCGCCAGATTCAGAGCGCCATAAGCGCCCGCTGAAACCCCCGCCACCAGGCGATTACCCGGGGCAGTTTTCATCCGAAATTCACTCTCAGCGTGCGGCATCAATTCCTGCATCAACGCGGTCTCGCTTAAATCACTGGCACCATTGACCCACCAGCCTTGTGGATGACCCGGCATTACAACAATCATGGGTTGAATTTTTTCCTGCGCTATAAGACCATCCAGGGTCTCACGCACCGCGCCGTTGTCCAGCCATTCATTCTCGTCACCCCCGGCGCCGTGCAACAGGTAGAGCACTGCATAGCGCTCGGATCCGCTCGCATAGACATCGGGCAAATACACTGTGTAGTGGTACTTCCGCTGCAGCACCTGTGAGTCAAACACCTGTTTCACTAACTGGCCCGCATGCGCGCCAACACCAACGCAGAAACAGAGAAGTCCTAACCAGCGTCGGTAGGGAACAGACATTTTCGGCACTCCTAAACATGGATGATTATCCCGAGCCCCGGCGCCAGCAACAAGATGATTCAATCGGCACGTATGGAAACCATTCCATTTTCATGACAGAATTCGACCTATTCGGATAATCTGGCTACGCAACCGAGCCTGCAACCAGCGGGCGTTGCGACAGGAAGAGCATGGTTTCGTGAGGAAGAAACCCCTGGCCGAGTCTGGAGCGTTATCGGGGAATTGCAAAAGATGCGACCCGCCCAACCAAAGAGGATGTCGATGATTCCGGAGAATTTTTTGAGAACCATCTTTACCGTGGTACTGATCCTGACAGGGGCTTGTGCACAGGCCGAAATCAGGCTGGCCCACATTTTTTCCGATCACATGGTTTTACAGCGTGGCCAAGGCATTCCGGTTTGGGGTTGGGCACGGGAGGGGGAAGAAATTGCGATCGAATTTGGTCGCCAGCGGCGCCGAACCACCACCAACGCGCAAGGACGCTGGCGCGTGGTGCTCGATGCTGAAGCCGCGGGTGGGCCTTATACCCTGAGAGTCCGGGGTGAAAACATGATCGCCGTGAATGATGTGCTGGTCGGGGATGTTTGGCTTGGCAGTGGCCAGTCGAATATGGAATGGACAGTCGGGCAATCCAGTGATGCAGTGAACGAAGTGACACGTTCCAGTTGGCCACTGATTCGCCACGTCAAGGTGCCCAAGAGTCTGGCCTTTCGGCCAGCGGAAGATATCGGCCAGACTCAATGGAAAGTGAGCGGTCCGGAAGATACTGCCGAGTTCTCTGCGGTGGGTTATTTCTTTGCACGCAAACTACGTCATGAGTTGGGTATCCCCATTGGCATCATCAGTGCTTCCTGGGGCGGCAGCAACATTGAAACCTGGCTCAGCGCCAGCGCCCTGGCAACGCGTCCGGAATTCGATTTGACCGCCATGCCGGTCGATGTCGCCGCGTTCAAGTCGCGCTACCGCGATCGAATGAATACGCTGCTGGCACGATGGCAACCAGCAGTTTCGCAAGCAACCAGCAGCACCACGGCCTGGCAGCAACCAGGTCTGGACGACGGTTTGTGGCCGAAGCTGAAAGCGCCTCAATATTGGGAAGATCAAGGCCTGGAAGATTTGGACGGGGTGGTATGGTACCGCCGCGTGATCGAATTGACAGCGCAGCAAGCCAACTCTACAGCGACGCTGCACCTGGGCATGATCGACGATTGTGATGAAACTTTTGTCAACGGCGAACCCGTCGGCAATACCTGCGGCTGGGATGCACCCCGACATTACCCGCTGGTATCCGGACTGCTAAAGCCTGGCATCAACCTGATTGCGGTGCGGGTAACCGATAGTGGTGGTGGTGGTGGCTTCCATGGTGAGGCCGGCGATATGCGTCTGCAAACAGGCGCTGAAAGCTTAGGCCTGTCAGGCGAATGGAAGGCACGGGTGGAAAGTATCATGCACAAAGACCAGCCTGCCCCGAACGATCTTCCTGCTCTGCTTTTCAACGCAATGGTGAGTCCGATCACGGACTTTCCGATTCGGGGTGTTCTCTGGTACCAGGGCGAGAGCAACGTGACACGAGCCAAGCAATACACGCAAAGTTTTTCCTTGTTGATCTCGGATTGGCGTCAGCAATGGCAACAACACCAGTTGCCGTTTTACTTTGTGCAACTGGCGTCATTTTTGCCGCTGGAAAAAAACAGTCTGACTGGAAGCAGCTGGGCTGAATTGCGTGACGCACAGCGCCAGGCGTTGAAACTGCCAGCCACCGGCATGGTGGTGACTACCGATATCGGAAATGCCAGCGATATCCACCCGCGCAACAAGCAGGCCGTTGGCCTGCGCCTGGCCTTGCAAGCCCTGAAGAACGTGTACGGAAGAAAGAAGCTGGTGGCCAGTGGTCCGCTTTACCGGTCGATGCAGATCCGTAATTCGCGGGTCGAAATAAGCTTCTCTGAAATCGGCCATGGCCTCGCGATAGCCAGCAACAGCGCGACGTTAAACGGATTTTCGGTGGCCGATGCGAGTCAACGGTTCTTGCCGGCCCAGGCACGCATTCAGGGTAACAAGGTGATCGTTTCGCATGCTGACATCCGCCACCCCATAGCCGTTCGATATGGCTGGATGGATAACCCTGAAGAAAGTAATCTGGTCAACATTGATGGGCTGCCTGCTTCTCCATTCCGGAGCGACGATTGGCCGGGGCTGACGGATCACGTGAAATACCGCTATTGAATTGCTTCCAATTCAATTTCGCCTCTTTTGAATAAAAGTTTTGTATGACGCCCATGGACCGTCGACAGTTTTTGCGCGCGACGACCACCCAGGGAGCGTTCGCTTCGCTGTCAATGCTGCCGCCGGCAATTTGCCAGGCGCTGGAAATCGATGCGCACCGCGTTACCGGGACACTCGAAGACGTGGCTCACATTGTCGTTTTGACTCAAGAAAACCGTTCGTTTGACCATTATTTTGGTGCCCTGACCGGGGTGCGCGGTTTTTCCGACCGGTTTCCAGTTCCCATCGCCGGCAGCAGCCAGTCGACGTTCCGGAGTGTATGGCAGCAACCCCGTCTGAAAGGTAATTCTGAGGCGGGTTTCGTGCTGCCTTTCCATCTGGATACGAAGAAGAATTTCGCCCTGATGCGAGCGCAAGGTACACCTCACACCTGGCCCGATGCCCAAGAGGCTTGGGATCATGGCCGGATGGGTCAATGGACCCGCGCCAAGGGGTCGCATGCAATGGGTTACTACCGTCAGGCAGACCTGCCCTTTCATTACGCGCTGGCCGATGCCTTCACCATTTGCGACGCATATCATTGCTCGTTCCCCGGGGGCACCAACACAAACCGGTTATTCCTGTGGACCGGCACCAACGATCCGCATGGCTTGGGCAACGGACCGGCGACTTATAACGATCTGGATTCACTTGACTCGAAAACCGGTATCGCCGCCTACACATGGACAAGCTATCCCGAGCGCCTGCAAGCAGCCGGCATCAGTTGGCAAATTTATCAGGACATGGCGGACAACTACGACAACAATCCGTTGGCCGGCTTCAAGGCATTTCGTGACGCTTATGCAGGTCTGGCCGGGGCACCAACCGAATTCAAAACCCGCGCGCTCAGTACCCGCGATCTGGATCATCTCAAAGCCGACGTACAAGCCAACAAGCTGCCACAAGTCAGCTGGATCGTAGCCAATGCGGAGCACTCCGAGCACCCGGAGCGCTCCAGTCCGGCACAAGGCGCTGAGTACACGGCTCGTGTGCTGCAAGCACTGACCTCCAACGCGGAAGTCTGGCGCCGCACCGTCTTGATTGTGAATTTTGACGAGAACGACGGTTATTTTGACCATATGCCGCCGCCCGCTGTTCCATCCCGAACAACAAGTCAGACGGGTCCGACAACGACCCTATGGGCCGGTGCGTCAACCGTTGACACACGCGGTGAATACCACGAAAAATTGGTCAGCTACCACAACGGTCAACAGGAATTGGATTTGCTTCATCGAGCCTACGGGCTGGGTCCCAGGGTACCAATGCTGGTGATCTCACCCTGGAGTCGCGGTGGATGGGTTAATTCACAAGTGTTTGACCACACTTCGATAATTCGCTTCATGGAACGAAGGTTTGGTGTGATGGAACCCAACATCTCTCCGTGGCGCCGCGTGGTATGCGGGGACTTGACCAGTACTCTGGATTTCTGTCGCTCCGATCACTCGCCATTGCGGAAATTTCCCGAAACGGCGGCGCTGGCAAAACGTGCACTGACACTACCCAAGCGCACATTGGCGACGGCGCCAGCCAGCCAAGCAATGCCATCCCAGTTGCCGGGTACCCGACCATCGCGTGGATTGCCCTACCAACTGCAGGTCAACTGTAGCTACACCTCAGAAACATTTGAAATGGCGCTGACGTTCATCAATAGCGGCGCAGCCGGAGCGGTGTTCCACGTTTATGACCGCCTCCAGCTAAACGAAATTCCCAGGCGGTACACGGTGGAACCGGATAAACAGCTTAGCGGAACCTGGCCGCTGCAAGATCGTGACGGCGCCTATGACTTCTGGGTAATGGCACCCAACGGATTTCATCGACATTTCACGGGAACTCTGCCCCGCATCAGTGCGGCCGGCCATGCCGCGCCTGAGATAGAAGTCGGATACAAAACGACAAACGGTGAACTCATAGCCAGACTCTGCAATACGGGCCTTGCCGCATGTACGTTCGAGTTACAAGCAAGTACCCGCTTCAACAGGAAATCATTGCGATATCGCGTCCCCGGGAAGCAGCATGTGATACTAAGCTGGCAGCTCAAACCGAACGGTTACTGGTACGATTTCACGCTGCTGGTTCGTGAACTGCCGGGCTTCAGCCGTCGCTTTGCCGGCCGGATGGAAACCGGCGCACACTCCATCAGTGACCCACAGCAGGGACAATATATTTCCACACCAGCACATGCTGACCGGTCAAATACTCGCTTTTTTTGACTGTACTGCGCAGTCCTTACTTTGATCCATTGCGGGCACAATCAAATGACACTTCCTGGCACTATACCTTTCCGTTTTAACTCTTCATGGTCTGCGCGGATCTGGCTCGTCGGCCTGACTTTTCTGACTCTTCAGGCACAGGCTTTCGATCTGCAATCGCATCGAGGTGGACGTGGGCTGTTACCGGAAAACACACTGGCCTCGTTTGAAAATGCAATTCGAATGGGCTCGACAACGATAGAGCTCGACATCGCCATCACGGCTGACGGTATTCCCGTGATTTCACATGATTCGGCACTGAACCCCGCCATCACGCGCGATGCGAGCGGTCACTGGCTGAAAGAGCGTGGTCCGCTTATCAAATCCATCACACTGGCACAGCTACAGACTTATGACGTTGGCCGAATCAATCCGGACAGCAAGTACGCCGCCGAGTTTCCGGAACAGCAAGCGCAGGATGGACAGCGGATTCCGACGCTCGCGGCACTGTTCAAACTGGTCAAAGATCTCGGCGCCAATGATGTGCATTTCGACATGGAGACCAAGATCAACCCGCACTATCCCCAGAGTACTCTGTCTCCCCTGGCCTTTGTCAATATCCTGCTGTCAGCCATTCGGGAGGCTGGCATGACCCGGCGCGTGATGATTCAGAGTTTTGACTGGCGAACGCTCGAAATCCTGCATCAATTGGAACCGGGTTTGCGCACCATGTACCTCACCATAGAGACGCCAGACTTCAATACACTGAAAGACGGCGCGTGGAACGCCAACCATTTGCTCAAGGACCACGGCGGCTCAGTGCCACGCATGGTACGAGCCTCGGCCGGCGGGTCAACAGGTGTCATCTGGGCACCCAACTACAACAACCTGACCGCCCTCCTGGTGAAGGAGGCCCAAGGTCTGGGCTTGCAAGTAATACCCTGGACCATCAACCAGCAGTCTGAAATGGAGCGTCTGATCGATTGGGGCGTTGACGGCATCATCACCGACTACCCGAACCGCTTGCGAGAAAACCTGCGGCAGAAGGGAGTGGCGTTACCCAAGGGTGTTACCAACTAGACGCAGGGGCTGAACGGATAAAGAAATCAGTTTGGCACGGTCCAGACAAAAGTCGCGACACTGGCTCCAGGCATCGTCTGCTCAAAGCTCCGGTCACCAAAGGTGACCGAGAAGCGACGCGAATTGGCAGCCGAATTCAACACAATCAAAACGATCGAGTTGTCATCCGAATTCTGGAAGGCTACCGTTTCCAGACGATCCACCCCAGTTGACGATTCAATGCGGTGCGCTCCCGGGCGTACAAACCGGCTGGCATGAGCCAGCGCGTAATAATCCAGGTTGCGCGTCACCTCGCCAGTTTTGGAATTGATGATCACAACACCACGACAGTCCGCACATCCACCAAGATGGGGGCCATAGTTTTCGTCCAATGCAAGGTTCCACATAAGCACGCTCTTGGCCCAGCCACGGGTAGCTCCAATGATTAAATTGTGCATGTTCCACGGCAGGGTTTCCCGCCACAGCGCATTGCCTTCGCCACCAGAACATTCGGTGAAGTAAGTCTCCTTGTCCGGGTAGGCATCGTGCACCTGAGTCTGAGCAGTTGAATTTCCCAGGTAGCAATGCCACGCGACGCCCGCCACGTAGGCGCGCGCCTTCGGATCAGCCAGCACCTGCAAGGGCGACTGGGGTTCGTCCCAGTTGTGGTCCCAATCCAGAATGCGCACAGGCTGCGCCCGTTTGGCGAACAGGGGGCCAACGTGGTCGCCAATCAGCTTGGCACGCGCGGTCGGGTCAAGCAGCATGCCAGGGTAATCTTCGGGTTCAAAGTGCGGTTCGTTTTGCAAGCTCAGGGCGAACAGTGGCACACCCTCCAGGGCGAGGGCATCGGCAAACTTTTCAAGATAACGGGCAAATGCTGGATAAGCCTCGACCCGCAACGTACCCTTGACCAGGCTGCCGCTGCTTTTCATCCAGGCCGGTGCGCTCCACGGTGACGCCATGACCTTCAATTTTGGATTGATACCGAGTGCCCTTTTCAGGACCGGCAGCACGTCGGCGCGCATCGGGTCAATCGAGAACTTTTCCAGCAGATGGTCGGTTTGACCGGCAGGCACGTCGTCCAGTGTATAGTGCCGCAGCGAGAAATCAGAAGCCCCAATGGTCAAACGCGTAAAGCTAAACCCGAGTCCCGGTGCCTTGCCAAACAATTCCTGAAGCAGCGCCTCGCGCTGCAACGCGCTCATCCGGTTCTGGATCAACCAGGCCAACGCGTCCGTGATATTGGCGCCAAAGCCGACCATCTCCTGAAAACGTTTGCCCGCATCGACCTCAATATTGAGTGGCAACGGCGCCTTGTTGCCAAAGACAATGCCATCCTGTGCGGCGAGTAGTTTGGTTCGATCGGTGAACGTCACCCAGGCCTGCACTGCGCTACCCTGCAACGTGCGCGTTACGGATGACGTCTGAGCCTGCGCCGTGGCACCCCAGCCCAGCGCAAGCAATGCTGTTATTAGCGATGCGGTGATTTTCCAACGGGTCAGCCGAGCTTGTTCTGCCAGTTTGTCGTGCCTCATAAACGCTTGATCCCCTTCAACTCAATCACACGCCTGACTACTGGCGGCGCAATGCCTGGCAATATATTCCGCGTGGGTTGGCATGACGTCCACACACTTTCTGATCACGCTCTGGATGTCGCCCAGAAAGGCAGTGATCTCGTCCTTTTGACGCGTGTCCACCAGAGGGTGATAGCTCTGTGGTCGTATGCCCTGCCCATACATAACCTGCACCCAACTGCTTTCAGCAAACAGTTCCGCTCCTTCACGGTAAACGCGTCCGTTACTGCTGAACAGGTCAATTTTGTGTTGCAAGGTGGCCGGAATCTCCATACTGCGGCAATGGTCCCAGAATGGCGAGTCGCAGCGCTGTGTCGCCTTGTAATGCAGGATGATGAAGTCACGAACACGCTCGTACTCAAACTGAGTCTGCTTGTTGTACTCGTCAATGTCAGCCTGATGAAATCCTGAATTGGGAAACAGGTTGATGACGCGCGCAATAGCAGTCTGGATCAGATGGATATTGGTGGACTCAATGGGCTCAAAAAAGCCACTCGACAAGCCGACTGCAACACAATTTTTGTGCCAGGTTTGCTGGCGCCTACCCGGAACAAAGGCGATATAGCGCGGCTCCGCCAGCTGTTTGCCGTCCAGGTTGTCAAGCAAAATGTGAGTGGCCTCGTCCTGACTCATGAAACGACTGGAATAAACATGGCCATTGCCAATACGATGCTGCAATGGAATACGCCACTGCCAACCTGCCGTATGTGCCGTCGATCGCGTGTAAGGCGTCAAAGGCTCCACCGTTTCACAAGGGACCGCAATGGCACGGTCACATGGCAACCAGTGCGACCAGTCGTCATACTTGCGCTGCAGCGCTTGTCCGATCAACAGTGCGCGGATACCCGAACAATCAATAAAGAAATCTCCGCCAATGCTTTCGCCGCTTGCCAACATTACTGATTCGATGAAGCCATCAGACTCGCGCAGTACCGTTTTGACGATTTTTCCCTCGGTGCGTACTACTCCTTGTGCCTGGGCATGACCCCGCAAAAACCGCGCATAAAGTCCTGCGTCAAAATGGAACGCATTGTTGATTTGCCCTAACGGAGAACCTGGCATATCCGCAATGCTGCGAACAAACTTCGCGTACTTTGGGGCCATCGAATTGATTGAGTAATGACTCAAATCCGGAACCTCGCCGGCCTGACGCATTTTGAGCCAGTACTGGTGACAACTGACAGACCCGAGATCGTGGCCGATTTCGCCAAACCCGTGCATGTAGGAATCACCAATTTTTCCCCAATTGACGAACTCAATACCCAGTTTGAATGTTCCTTGTGTCTTGCGCAGAAACTCATCCTCATCAAGCCCCAGAACCGCATTGAACACCTTGATCATCGGGATAGTTGCTTCTCCCACACCAATGGTGGCAATCTCGTCGGACTCGATCAAACGAATTCGGTACTGGTTACCCAGCATTTTTGCGAAGGCTGCAGCAGTCATCCAGCCCGCAGTGCCGCCACCAACAATCACAATATCCTTTACAGGTGCTACCGTCATGAGAATCTCCAAAAATTGCGGCCCTGTGCGCCTTAGAGACGCTGTTCCGTATCCCGTCGAAATAGAGAAATGCGAGCAACATCAATACTAAAACGAACCGGATCGTCAACACAGAATGCCAACCCGCCTGACACAACGCAGGACAACAGGTTCCCGCCAAAGTCAACCCATACCACGTGATGATTGCCCATTGGCTCAATCAGGGATATCGTGCCTTGACACTCGCCGTCAGCATGAAGTCTCAAATTCTCCGGACGAATCCCGAGAATCGCCTCCTGCAAGTGCAACGGTCCAATTCTGAAGGCGTAGGATGCTACATCGAGCGTCACGCTTCCCGACTGATACAGGATCGAGTCACCCGAGCGAATGATGCTTCCATGCAAGAAGTTCATTCCTGGCGCGCCAAGAAAGCTAGCTACAAAAAGGTTTTCCGGCTTTTCATAGACTTCACCAGGCACCCCAATCTGCTGGATCCTGCCGCCAAACATCACCACGATGCGCGTCGCCAGCGTCATGGCCTCAACCTGATCATGTGTTACATAGATCATGGTTGAACGCAGGTTTTTGTGCAGCAGCTTGAGCTCGCGACGCAGTTCTGCGCGCAGTTTGGCATCCAGATTGGACAGCGGTTCATCGAACAGGAAAACACTTGCCTCGCGCACTAGGGCGCGGCCAATGGCAACGCGCTGGCGCTGGCCACCCGATAACTGCGATGGCTTGCGATTGAGCAGGGGTTCCAGGTGCAACATTTCGGCCGCGCGCTTGACACGCCGTTCAATCTCTGCCTTGGGGGTGCCGTTGATGCGCAGACCAAACGACATATTGCGCTCCACCGTCATGGTCGGGTACAGCGCATAGGACTGAAACACCATGCCGATATTGCGATCGGTCGGGTCGGCCCAGGTCATGTCCTGGCCGCCAATGTCGATGCGGCCAGCGGCCACGTCAATCAAGCCGGCGATGCTGTGCAGCAAGGTCGACTTGCCGCAACCCGAAGGCCCCAGCAGCACCAGGAACTCGCTCTCCACGACGTCGAGATCAAGGTCCTTGATGACTTTAGTTTCACCAAAGCGGACACACAAATTGTGAATGCTGACACTGCTCATCGGTTAACCCTTTACCGCACCGGCGGCGATGCCCCGCACAAACCAGCGTCCTGACACAAAATAGACGAACAGCGGCACCATCGACGTCAGTATGGTGGCCGCCATGTTGACGTTGTAGAGCCGGGTTCCTGTCGTCGTGTTGATAACGTTGTTGAGCTGCACCGTCATCGGCAGGTTGTCGCGCCCGGCAAACACCAGGCCCAGGATGTAGTCGTTCCAGACGCCCGTGATCTGCATGATGGCCGCCACAATGATGATGGGCGTCGACATCGGCAGCATCAGTTGCACGAAGATCCGGAAAAACCCGCCGCCATCAATGCGGGCGGCCTTGAACAGTTCCTGCGGAATCGACAGGTAGTAGTTGCGAAACAGCAGCGTCATCACCGGCATGCTGAAGATGATGTGAATCAGCACAATGCCGGGCAAGGAACTGAACAGGCCCAGCGTCGCCAGGATGCGCACCAGTGGAAACATCATGACCTGCACCGGGATGAAGGCGCCCATCATCAAAATAGCGAACAGCACATTCGCGCCGCGCGGTTTCCAGAATGACAAGGCGTAGCCGTTGAGGGCACCCAGAAGGATCGGCAACACGGTGCTTGGAATCACGATGAAAACAGAGTTCCAGAAACCGCCACGAATACCCTCGCAGGCGACGCCGGTGCAAGCCGAGGTCCAGGCCGTGACCCAGGGTTCGAGCGTAATTTGAATCGGCAGCGCAAAAATGTTACCGAGTCGAATTTCGTCCATAGTCTTGAACGAGGTCGCCAGCATGATGTATAGCGGCATCAAGAAGAACGCCGCTGCCGTCAACAAAAAGGCATAGATGCCCAGGCGGACCGGGCGCCAGCGGTAGCCGCGCCGCTGCGGCGCTTTGAGCGTTGCGGCGCTGGCGTTCAATGGTCGACCTTTGTTGCGCCGGACCGGTTGCGCACCAGCATGAAAGGCACCACCAGAATTAACACAGTGAGCAGCAGGACGATGGAGCCGGCCGAGGCCAAGGCAATATTCGCGCGACTGAACAAATGCTCCATGATGAACTTGGCAGGCACCTCACTGGCCGTACCAGGGCCGCCCTGGGTCATGGACACCACTGAGTCAAATACCTTGACCACGGCCGTGAACAACAGCACGAACACGGTGGCAATGGATGGCCCCAGCATTGGCAGCACAATCGATACATAAACGCGCCAGGTGGGTATGCCGTCGATGCGCGCGGCCTTCCATATCTCTTCGTCAATCCCGCGCAGACCGGCCAACATCATGGCCATGACCAAACCCGAAGCCTGCCAGACCGTGGCAATCACGATGGTGTAAATCACCATCTCCTGATCGATGATCCAGTCGAAGGTGAAGTCCGTAAAACCCATCTGCCGCACCGCCTGCTGGATACCGTTGCCCGGATTGAGCATCCACTGCCAGACCAGCCCGGTGGCGACAAACGACATGGCGTAGGGGTACAGAAAGACGGTACGCAGCGCCCCCTCACCCATCACTTTTTGATCGATGAAGACGGCCAGCAAAAATCCCAGCACCATGCACGCTGCAATGAACAGCACGCCGTACAACGCCAGGTTTTGCAGCGACAGCAGCCAGCGGTCGTTGTCAAACAGGCGCTGGTACTGCGCCAAACCGACATACTCGTCCGATGGAAAAGTGCGCGAGTTGGTAAACGACACCCTCAACGACCAGAGCACGGTGCCCAGGTAAGCCACCAGCACCGTGCTGGCCATTGGCAGCAGTGCAGCCCAGGACACCAACTGGCGCAGCAACTGTTTTGGCTTGAGGCTCATGGCGTGGTCCGAGGCTGTGTCAGTTTTTCAAGGCGGCGGCGATGTCCTTTTGAACCTTTTCGACCGGAATAGTCTTGTTCCAGTAGGCCGTCAAAATATCCGACAGGGACCCGTTTTGATCCGGATTCAGATAGATCTCTCCGTTACCCAACTGGCGTGACTTGTCTTTCATGATGGCCAGGCCTTGTTGGGCACAGATGTCCATCTTCGACATGTCAACGTCGGTACGCACCGGGATGGAACCCTTCTTGTTGCTGAACTCGACCTGGGTGGTGGGGGCCAGCATCAAACCAGCCAGCATTTTCTGCGCCTTGATGGCGTCGGCATTGGTGGTCTTCGGAAAAACAAACACGTCGCCCTGAATGATGTAGGGCGACTTCGGTCCAAAGCCGGCAATGCAACCGTAGTCCTTGCCCGGCAACTGCTTGGCTTGCGCAAACTCACCCTTGGTCCAGTCGCCCATGATCTGCACACCCGCCTTGCCGGTGATCAGCAGCGCGGTAGCGTCGTTCCAGTTGCGCCCGGACGCACTCTTGTCAACATAGGATTGCAGGCGCTTGAAAGTGGTCAGCACGTTTTTGAACGCGTCACCCTGAATCGCCTTGGCATCGCGGTCACGCAGCACCTTGAGGTACAGATCGGCGCCACCCACATTGGCCAGCACAGCGGTGAACACGATGCTTTCCTGCCAGGGCTGTCCGCCATGCGCCAACGGTATCAGGCCGGCGGCTTTTAGTTTGTCCAACGCGGTAAAGAGTTCGTCAAAGGTCTTGGGCTCCGCCGCAATGCCGGCCTTCTTGAATGCCGCTTTGGAGTACCAGAACCAGGTCGGCATATGGATGTTCACCGGTGCGGCGTAGAAGTGGCCCTTGACCCGCACCACGTTCAGCACGGGCTCGGGCAAGAACTTGTCCCAATCGTCACGCAGCGCCACATCGTCCACGTTGTTCAGCATGCCTTGTTCGACCAGGTCGAGAAACTGCTTGGACGTATTGAACTGGGCAGCGGTTGGCGGACTGCCGCCCACAATCCGGTTCACCGCCACAGAGCGGGCCTGCTCACCGATCGAGATCGCAGTGTCCACCCAGACGCCACCGGCCGCATTGAAAGCATCGGAAAAAGTCTTGACCGCAGCAGACTCACCGCCCGAAGTCCACCAGTGAATCACTTCGGCCCGAGGACCTGCGGCATGTGCCATGACACCGATTGCCATAGACAAGGCAACTGACAGCTGTTTCGGGTTCAACATCACAAATCTCCTCTTAAAAAAGCGCCATACCATTGACCGCTGAGCTTGAGCCGACGCTGCTGCGTGGTGAAGTCAACATGCGTTAAGCCAAAGCGGCGCAGGTATCCTTCAGCCCACTCAAAGTTGTCGAGCAAACTCCAGGCAAAATAGCCCTTGATCGGTATGCCCTGGGCCACAATTTCCCGCAGTGCCAGCAAATGCCGCTGCAAGTAGTGGCGCCGCTCCACATCATCAATGTTGCCAGTGGGTGTCACCACATCATCGTAGGTTGAACCATTCTCGGTCAAGTAGATTTCGGCAGGCTGGTAGTCTTTGGCGACGCGGCTGAGTAGTGTCACCATGCCCTTGGGCGAAACCTCCCAACCAAAGGCGGTACGTTCCACATCGCCCGGCTCGACTACCCGGGTTGACATCACCCCCTGGCCGGGCGCATCGGCGACAATTTCAGGAAAGTAATAATTCACACCCAAAAAATCCGTCGGTGTGGCGATGGTTTGCAGATCGCCCGCCAGCACCTCGGGCGCGTTATCACCCAGAATAGCCCAAATGTCGGCCGGGTAGCCGCGGCCATGCAGCGGATCAAGAAACCAGCGGTTGCGTAAACCGTCATGGCGCACCGTCGCCGCGATGTCCTGCGCACTGTCTGACGCGGCTTTGAGTGGATGCAGGCTCAGTGCAGCACCAACCCGGGCCTGCGGCACGTTGCGCCGGATCACAGGAATGGCCAGACCGTGCGACACCAGCAGGTTGTGGCACACCTGCAAGGCCGTCTTGAAACTCTTCAGGCCAGGCGCGTGAACGCCCTCGAAATTGCCGTTGAAAGCCGTACACCAAGGCTCGTTGTGGGTGATCCAGTGTTTGATGCGGTCGCCCAGATGGTGACTCACCACATCGCTGTACTCGACAAAAGCGTCGACGGTGTCGCGATTCACCCAGCCACCCTGATCTTGCAAGGCTTGCGGCAAATCCCAGTGGTACAAAGTGACCCACGGCTCCAGACCCCGTTCCAGCATGCCGTCCACCAGACGCGAGTAAAAATCGAGTCCCTTTTGATTCGCTGTGTGACCGCGACCTGTAGCAAAGATTCTTGGCCAGGCAATGGAAAACCGGTAGGCATTGGTACCAAGACTGCGTGCCATGTCAAGATCTTGCGGCCAGCGGTGATAGTGGTCACAGGCCACGGCGCCACTGGAATCATCCCGAATATGACCTGGCGTGGCGCAGAAGCGATCCCAGATCGACTCACCCCGGCCGTCCTCATGGATAGCACCCTCGATCTGGTAAGAGGACGTTGAACAACCCCAACGAAAGTCTTCAGCAAAGTGGTCGCGCCTGAGAATCGGCAAATCGTCGGTGCGGGTATTTTTCATGTTTCTATCAATACGGTGTAGCGCGCATTGGAAAGGATTCCAATTCTACTTGCAAGCTTCGACGCATGGCATCGGTAGCTACCCTAAGTATTGCGGATTCACGTATTGGCTTTGACCCGTTGCCGGCGCACCTCAGTCTTCGGTGCTCCACCAGGCGCCATCACCACCGAGGAGCGCCAGGTCACGCTGACGGGAAACTTGCGAAACACCGGTTGTGTCTCGCCGTAACACCGGTTGAGCAACCAGCGCAGGCCGTTCAACGTTATCTGACGCCAGGGAATATGCACCGACGTCAGTTGTGGGGCCGAATACTCGGCGCTATGGGTATCGTCGTATCCCAACACCGAAATGGTTGCAGGTATCGAAATCCCGGCTTGCTGAAAATAGGCCAGCGCACCAACAGCCATTTCATCGTTGGCGCAAAACAGAGCCGTGAACTCGTGTCCGGATGACGCCAGGGAACGTGCCGACGCCCAGCCACCCTCTGGCGAAAAATCGCTCTGCAGTGTCACTATCTGACTGGCGTCAATGCCATCGCGTTGCAGTTCGGCCATAAAGCCGGCGATACGTGCCACGTTGTCGGGCGAAGTGCTGGGGCCGGCGATGATGGCAATCTTGCGATGCTGCATCTTCAGCAAGGCTTGCGCGGCCAGCACCCCACCCCGCTCATGGTCGGCGGTGAAGCACTGGTCGGCGATGTTGGCAAAGTAATGATTCAGCATGACAAGTTTGCTTTGCTTTGGTCCCAGAGCCTCTATGTCCTGTGGGCACAGCGCGTTGCTCATGACCACCAACCCGTCGCAACCACGCTCAATCAGGAACTCAATGCCCTCAATCGCCTGCTGTCTGGCGTCGCCGTCGCCACAACCAAAGGCGACCACCATATGCCGGCCCGTAACACGCAATTCGGTATCGATAGCCCCAAGAATGGGGGTGTAAAACGTCCCCTTGAGCATCGGGATATAGACACCAATCATCTGGGACGACCCGGACAACAGTGATCGCGCTGCATGGGAGGGACGAAACTCCAGCTCGGCAATGGCCTTTCGGACGCGCTCGGCGGTGGTTGCTGCCACCGACCCGCGACCGCTGACCACGCGCGATGCGGTTCCCACTCCTACGCCAGCCAGGCGGGCTACGTCCTTGATTGTGGCCATTGAACTTCTCCCCCTTATTTGGAATTCACCCCGGCGTCGGGGCATGTCAGCGCATCCCCTTCATGGGCCGCACCGGCAACGATCTGGATATTGGCAAACGCCGCCGCAAACGGCTGGAACGTTAACACACTGAACGGTACGTTCACGCTGGTGAAATCCACCCCGTGTCCACTAAAGCATGCCAATGGAATCTTGACCGTACGCTTGTTCTGGACGCCCCACTTCCTGAACAAATTGCCGAGGTCCAACTCACCCCGACACGCATCGGCGCAACCCACGCCCACCAGCACCTGCCCCTGCGGGGGTTGAAAAATAACCACATCGAACTGCAAAATGCCCCGATTGACGGCATAAGCATGCAGATCGACTTTCTGTGGGGAACTGGCAAAGAAGCGAGCCGGACCAAACCAGGTCACGAGTTTGGCATCCTGTTGCGTGTTGATCTCCGCTGTTTCCACCCGGATGACAGGTTTTTCGATAGGCAGGTTTAACGTGACATTCAGATTATCGCCCACGCTCTGGCTAATCCATTGATTGGTCGCACTAGCGACCTGCAAGACATAAGGTGGGCGATCCGACTGATTGAAAATTGGCACGTTGACCGCTTGGCCGCAACCCCCTTGTAACACCGCGACCTCGAGTACGGGCATGTTCACTCTGCTGAGGTAGTTCAGCCCATAACCGGAACCAAATAGCACCGCGCCACCGGAGTTGCTGGTGCTCTGTACGATCTGACCAACTCCGTTGGGCCAGGAGAACGAAAGGCGGCCGCTGAAGTCATGATGAATATCACCACTGGCATTGCGAAACAGCACATCAGCCACCCCTTTGCCCTCAGTTCCTGGTAGCCATGCCACCACAAAAGCATCTGACAAATTGAGCAATTCGTTGGCATAGACCGGACGCCCCGTGACCAGCACCGTGACGACCGGTGTTCCCTTGGCTGCAACAGTTTCGAGAACGCTCAAATCTTCCGGGTATCGACTGGAGTGTCTCAAGGTACCCGACACGGCAATGTCGCCACTCCCTTCAGCGTAAGGCGTCTCACCGATAACGGCAACCACCGCGTCAAAGCGGCTCACATCGACTCCTTGCCCGGTTTCACTGAACATCACGCTGGCGCCGCCTGCTGCATCCCTGATACCGTCCAGAATCGTGTCGGCCAGAGGAAAGTTGCCGTTGACGTTGCCGGTGCCCTGCCAGCCCAGCGTCCAGCCACCGGTCTGATTTTGCAGGCTGTTGGCGGACTTGCCCACCACCAGTATTTTCTTGCCGCGCGGCAACGGCAACAACGCACCGTTGTTTTTCAACATTACCAGCGACTGGCGCACCGCCCGACGTGCCAGCTCGCGCGCCTGCAAGGCTTCCGGATTGCCGGCATACATTCCGGTGGAGGGTTTTTTGCCAAACAGCCCGGCACGCAGCTTGACCCGCAATATGCGAGAAACCGCGTCATCAATGCGCGCCATTGGGATCTCGCCACTTTGCACCTGCACCATCGTATTGGCAACAAAGGCACGCCAGTGCTCGGGCACCATCACCATGTCGATGCCAGCGTTGATTGCCTGCGCGCAACTCGATTGCGTGCAGCCCGGCACTTGGGCAACGCCGTTCCAGTCGGACACGACAAATCCGTCAAATCCCAACTTTTGCTTGAGCACTTCAGTCAGCAACACCTTACTGCCATGCAGTTTGCCGTAATTGACGCCTGCGCTGACGTCATCCCAGCTATTGAAGGAGGCCATCACGGTTTGAACGCCTGCGGCAAGTGCGCCATAGTAACCTTGACCGTGAATATTCATCATTTCGAACTTCCCTCCCCTGAAAACGCCTTGATCCTGGCCCAGATCGGTACCACCATCGCCGATGAAGTGTTTGGCGGTCGCAACCACATTGCCGTCGTCCGAGAAATTCCCCTGCATGCCCGTGACATAGGCTTCTCCGAGGACTTTCACCAGAGCGCCATCCTCGGAAAAACTTTCGTAGGTTCGACCCCATCGCACATCCCGCGCCACTGCCAATGTAGGCCCAAAAACCCAATTGATACCGGTGGCGCGTACTTGCCGGGCGACCGCCATACCAATATTTCTGATCAGTTCCGGATCATGCGTGGCACCCAATCCAATATTGTGCGGAAACAGGCTGGCACCGTAGGCATTTCCATGTCCGTGCATGGCGTCGGTTCCCCAGATCACCGGCACCTTGATCTCCATGTTGGTGGCCATGGACGCGTTGTAGTACTGATCGGCCAGACTGACCCAGTCGGACAGAGGCGCCAGTTTGTTCCCGTTAGGCCAGTAGCTGCCGCCATTGAGTACCGAGCCAATGTAGTACTGGGTCACCTGGGCCGGCGTCACACTCTTGATTTCGGGTTGCGTCATCTGGCCGATTTTTTGTGGCAGCGTCATACTCCCCAAAATGCGCGCCACTTCAGCTTCAATTTCCGGTCTCGTCCGGATGGCACTGGTGATGAATGGCCATTCAGTCACTCGGACCTCTGCGCTCAACATCGATGCTGTCCCCATGCCGAAACTGTGATTCTGACCAAATCCAAACCAGAGCAAGACAAGAATTTTCGCGGCAATTGATTGATTCATTCACTCTTGAGTGCCCAGAGACATCACTCGCAATGAGCAAAAAAAACCCTGCCGACGGATGGTCGGCAGGGCAATGCTTACCTTGGGAGAAAGATTACAGTTTGTAGGTAACACCCAACATCAGTTGACGACCAAAAGTGTTGTATTCCAGTGGCTTCAGGGCGCCTGAGCTCAGCGTCTTGTCGTATGTCTCATACGCCGCATTGGTCAAATTGTTGATCTGCAACAAAATTCCCAGGCCCTTGTAGGCACCCGACTCAAAGTTGTAGCCAATCTGCAAGTCAACCTGATCGTCGGACTTGGTTGTCGTAAAAGTTCTGTTGGCGAAAAGGCCAACAATTTCAGCCGTGAACGGCGACCGGTGACGGTTGCTGACACGGGTCGAGAATCCTGACTTCTCGTAGTACAACGTCAAATTCGTGACTTGTCCCGACATCCCCGGCAATGCCTTGGGTGCGGTGGTTGGACCATCTGGTCTGATGCTGCTGCTAGTGTTGGAGCCACTTGCCTGTATGCCGAACCCGTCCAGCGCTGGCGACAACAAATTGCCTTCCAGTGAAGCGCTCAATTCGATACCCCGAACAATACCGCCCTCCCCATTGACCGGCCGCGTAAAGGTTCCGAAATTGGAGGCTGGAACATTACCGGTCTGATTCGGGAAGCCCGAATAGTCGATGGTCGTTACCTGGTTATAGACGTAGGTTTTTAACTGTTTGCCAAATGCTGCGGCAGCAATATAGCTGCGCTTGCCGAAGTATTTTTCAAATGACAGGTCCAGCGAGTCAGCCACCCAGGGCTTCAACTCCGGATTGCCGCCACTTCCTTCCCACTGGTATGTTGGCAGACCGGTCACCGGGTCATTGGCCTTCTTGGCCAAACCGGCAGAGTTAAAGGCACGCATCTCATCCATGCGCGGGCGCGCAATCGTACGCGCCGCGCCAAAGCGCAAATACTTGTCGCCACCCAGATCAGCGTTCAGATTCAGGCTAGGCAAAAAATCTGTATAGCTGGTGCCCCGGGTCACTGCTTTGGCAACCGGGCCACTGCTCTCCCGGGAAACGTCATAACCATCAGAACTCTGGTCGGCGTGCACCACCTGCAGACCCAGATTGCCTCTCACCGGTATTTTTGCGATATCGGTGTCTATGCCCAGCTTCGCAAAACCAGTCGTGATTTTTTCATGGACCGCCCAGCGCCGTCCAAAGGTGTTGTCGTCAACATTGGCCAGGTAAGTCGTGTACTTGTTCAGTGCCCCCTGGAGATCGTAGGCCAGCACCCCTGGGATCCCAACGAAAGCAAGAGATGAAGGTGACTGCAGCAAATCAGCAGAAATTGCAACCGGCGTGCCGCCAGGAAGCTTGAAAAAATTCTCGTTGTACTCACGCGACTTGTTGCGTACCGAGTAATTCAGCCCACCATTGAAACTGCTGAAGAAGCCCTCCAGATCACGTTTGCCTTCCAGACGCAAGGACGACAGATCGTCCTTGATCGACGGGTTCCAGGATGCACCGACGCGACCCCAGTGTTCGGCCATCTGGAAGGATTTAGCGTCCGTATAGTCCTTGCCAAAACTGAACGACGGATAGGCACCACCGGCCGGGATATCAAAGCTCGTCGTATCCGTACCGGCAGACTTCGTGTAACCCTCCAGCCTGTGGTCCTGACGATCAGCGCTTGAGTAGCTCAGATCGGCAATCGCCGTCCATTTGTCCAGTTTCAGCTCGGTGTTCCAGCCCAGGGCGAACAGCTTGTCATCGCGGTTGGTCAGGTTTTCCTGCAGGATGATGCCGTTCGGATTGCTGCTGGTGAAAGAGCCGCTGTTAACAATGCCGCCGACACTCGTCAAATTGTTGTAAGTACCGTTCCAGGTATTGAATCCGTCATACAACAGATAGTCTTCAACTTTGCGTGTGGCAAACTTGGAGTAGTACAAGTCAACGGTGCTGTGCAAATCTTTGCTGGGCTTGAACTCGAGTACCGCCATCAGGCCGTCGCGCTTTTGCGTGCTCGATCGGGCACCGGCTTCAAAACCACCCAGACCGTCAGCTTTCTCACCGTTCGGACCGACGTAGGACGTGGCAGATTTGTCCCACCACCAGGCCTTGTAGTGCTTCTCCTGCATGGGAGAATCAAGATGGGCATAACCAAGCCCAAGACCGATCGTGTTATCGGCAAACTGGTCAATGTAGGAAAAACTCAGGCGATTGCCGGTTGACGCTATATCGGCATTCACGGCGCCGTTTGAATTGGATTCAGCGCGCAGGTTTGCCGACACTTGCCGGCCCTTGAAGTCCAGCGGGCGTACCGATTTCATATTGACAGTGCCCGACAGACCCTGACCCATCAGAGTCGCATCCGGCGTTTTGTAAACAGTCGCGCTGTTGATCAATTCCGACGGATACTGGTCAAATTCGACACTGCGGTTGTCACCCGTGCTGACTTGTTCCCGCCCGTTCAGGAGTGTTGACGCAAAATCTGGCGACAAACCCCGGATCGAAATAACCTGAGCCCGCCCATCCACCCGCTGCGCCGCCAGACCGGGTAGCCGCGCCAGCGACTCTGCAATGCTTACGTCAGGTAATTTACCGATGTCCTCAGCTGAAATCGCTTCCACAATAGAGTCGGAATTTCTCTTGACGGCAATTGCACTTTCAATCCCCCGCCGGATCCCGGTCACCGTGATGGCGTCCAGGTTGGTGGGGGCTTGCTGTGCGTAGACTGCACCCATCGCAAACAGCAGGGTGGAGCAGGCGGCCGCGACGGGGCTGATACGCGGCGCGGCACTGCGCCGGGCGGCGTTCTGGCTGCGCTGGGTAGCGGAAGTTTTCATTCAAGTACTCCTGGGGCTCAGTTGAAAAAGGCACTGGAAACGTTTCCAGTCATGCCTACTTTATCATCCGGAATTGACTTTCGTATCCGGAGAATCCCTAGGTTCGACTGGTTTGTGGCGTTCAGCGCCGCGTGAAGGGCGCTGGCGGGACGGCGCTGTTGAGCCACTTCATGACTTCCCTGTGCGGCTCGTACGCAACACTGCCAAATTGTTGGAACAACCCCTCAATCTGGGCCAGCGAGGCAGTGGAAAAATCGATGGCCGGTACCCTGTCGGTGACCGCGTTGGTGACCATCCCCCAGTTGCCGTTGCGCTGCCCGCCCGTGTTGCTGAGCAGTTTATAAGACCACGCGGCGGCGGCCCAGCCATACTTTGCATAGGTGTCGAAGCTGGCGCGGGTAATCTGCCCGCCCAGCTCATTTTCCATGTTGGCCCAGGGCTGAAATTCCCCAACAAAGAACGGCGTATTCAAGGCCGTCATGCGAGCGTTCCACTCACATGACCCGCCACCTTTGGATTCACACTGGAGCCACGCCCGGTGCACGTCAACGCCAGGTTTGCCCCAGCCAAAGTGGCCGGGGTAGAAGTGCATTTCGTAGGCCACATTGCGCATGCCGTGGTCGCCGGGCTTGCCATAGGCGTCGATACCCCGGTTATGGCCGGGCAGGATGATGACATGTTGCTGATCAACAGCACGCACACTGGCGTAGAGATTTTTCATCACGGTGGCCATCTGGCTTTCAGTGGTGCCCCACGGTTCGTTCAGCAAGCTGTAACCGGCGACCGCCGCCCGATCCTTGTAGCGGCCTGCCACCTGCTGCCACAGCCACGTGGTCCGTTCCTGGAACTCCGGCGTGCTCCAGTACAGGTTGCGGTTGGCGCAGCCACTATGATGTTCCGTGCCCTGACTGCCAACGGCACCGTGCAGGTCAAGAATAACGTACATGCCACGGGCTTCCGCCTGATTGATCGCTTCATCAAGGTAGTGCCAGGCGTCGGCACGCAGATGACGGGGATTTTTTTCGTCTTCGACCAGACTCCAGATAAATGGCAAACGCACCATATTCAGACCAAACCTGGACATCATGTCCCAGTCGCGTGCCGTGATCCAGTTGTCGCGAAACAACTTCATCAGGCGTTCGCGCCCGGCGTAACCAAACCGCTCATCGAACTTCGCTTCGAGTGTGCATTGGTCATCCATCACCTTCGAGCGCTGGCCCATCATCCAGAATTCCAGTAACAGCCAATTACCCAGATTGACGCCCTTCAGGTCGATCTGGCTGCCATCGGGCCTGACCCAACGGGTATCCTGGGCATGCAGCATGGCCAGCCTGGGCATTGCTGCTGACGGCGGCATTTCGGCTGCGGCACTGCTGCCACAAGCGACCACAGCGAACCACTGGATCACGGCCAACAGGGTGGGACGGAACATTCTTCACTCCAGACAGGGTTGTGGACGTTTGCAAGGTCCCGATGCTAAACCCTCACGGCCGGTCCGGTTACGATGAAGTTACAAGGTGTGCGTCCGGTCCCCGTGTGCGAAGCCGATGGCCTGCCAGGGCTCGCCCCGGTACAACCCGATGACTTTGAACAACTCACCCATTTCATGCTCCATGATCAGTTTTTGCGCCTGGACGCGCTCGATCAGGGAAGCATTTTCAAGGCGCGACGCCAGGCCGCAATTGATCAGAAACCGCGCCTGGGTGCAATAACCCAACACGCCGAAACCGGCGTCCTGGGCCGCCAGCGCAATGCCAGAGAAATTCACATGGGCCGTGATATCTTTCAAACCCGCTTCAAGCAAGGGATCCGGGTCGGCCTGATGACCCCGGTGGCACATGACCGTTCCCATATGACGCTGCGGGTGGTAGTACTCTTGCTCGGGAAAGCCATAGTCGATCAAAAAAACTGCGCCTGCGCGGAGTTTGTCGGCCAGCGTGCGAATAAAGGATTCACCCTGGACGTGTACCTCGGTCAGGTAATCATGGGCGCCGTGAATTGCGACCGGCGGGCGCAGATCGGTCGCGCGGTCTTGCCAGTGCAGCGCCACGCCTTGTGCCACACCTCGTTCAAACCAGACCTCATTGACCCGGGACAACAACTTGACCGGCATGGCGTCAAGCACTTCATTGCCAATAACAATCCCTTGCAGAATAGCGGGCAGGGCACTGACCCATTGCACGCAGTGAGCATACTTTTCCAGCGTCTGTTGCTGACGCTCACGCAAACTTCCCGACAAGTCAACAATGGTGTAGCGCGGCAGGGGCAACCCCAGCGCCTCCAGGCTTTCCAGCAATTGCAGAGCCAACGCGCCTGAACCTGCACCAAACTCCCAGATCTCGCGGGTTTGCGTCACCTGCAGCGCTTGCGCGACCTGAGTGGCCAGCGTCCGGCCAAACAAAGGCGTCATCTCGGGCGCGGTCACAAAGTCACTGCCGGCCATCGACTCGCCACCCTGGCGCTGATACGGCAAAGCGCCAAACTTGACACTGTCGTTGGCGTAATAGCCCAGGCCCGGCGTGTAAAGGGCCAGTGCCATGAACTCATCAAAGCCGATCCAGCCGCCGCGTGTCTGAATGGTTTGCGCAATGTGCGCCTGCAGGGCGCTCGTTAAACTGTAGGGTGTTGTCATTTCCAGCCGAATTGTCCCCGAATGTCTGCTCCCGCTCCTGCCCGCACCGTTCTCGTCACTGGCGCCGCCAAAAGATTGGGTCGCGAAATTGCCCTCGCGCTGGCACAAGACGGCTGGCAGGTTGCGGTGCATTATCGTGACTCGGTTGAGGACGCTACAAAAACAGTAGCTGACTGTGCAAGTCTGTCGGGCGTTAGCGCCGCTTTTCGTGCCAATTTGACGAGTGAAACAGCGGTCCGCAACTTGCTGCCCAAAGTCATCCAGCAATTTGGCCGGGTCGATGCGTTGGTCAACAGCGCATCGACCTTTGAGCACGACACGCCAGCCAGTTTCAGCTTTGCCGCCATGGACAAGCACATGCGCAGCAACAGCGGTGCCGCCGTCCTGCTGGCGCAGGCATTGCATGCGCACGTTGTCGGGCGCGACGGATCTGCCAGTGCCCATGCGCGTCGACCCCAGGGCGTCGTCATCAATCTGCTGGACCAAAAACTATGGAACCAGAATCCCGATTTCTTCAGTTACACCTTGTCGAAGGCGGCACTGGAAGCCGCCACGACCATGCTGGCAATGGCCTTGAGCCCGCAGCTTCGCGTGGTCGGCGTGGCCCCCGGACTGACCCTGACCAGCCACCTTTTGAGTCAGAAAAAATTTGAAGCGCTACACCAGCTCTCACCCCTGGGTCGCTCGTCGACGCCGGCCGATGTGGCGGCCACCGTCAAATTTGCCATCAACAACTTGTCCATTACCGGCACCACGCTGCTGGTCGATGGAGGCCAGCACCTGATGAAATTCGACCGCGATTTTTCCCTGCTGTAGCTCCACACCATGCACCACACCCAAGGCCGTCAAAGCCTGACACTGACCGGCTTGCGTTTTAACGCCAGCCTGGGCATTCTGGAACTTGAAAAAAAAGCGCCACAACCGATTCAGGTCGACGCCGAGCTTAACCTTGGCACGCAGCCGCTGCTGCCGCACGACGATGAAATCAACCGGGTGCTGGACTACCGCAAAGTGCGCCAGATCATCATCAACGAATGCACGGTCGAACATGTCAATTTGCTGGAAACACTGATTGGCAAACTCGCCAACCGACTGATGCAGTTACCCGGTGTGCTGGGCGTGCGCGTCAAGATCGCCAAACTCGAAATATTTGATGATTGCGAAGTGGCGATCCGGGTGGAGACCGGCTTGTGGTGATTTTTCCCCCAGTCATGCCCGCCGCCGCACATTGACATCCATGGAGCACCCATGACGCAACCCATTGAAAATTCCGACCTGCAAAACTGGCACAAACGTTTCGCCGCCAGCGCGAACAACCGGGCCTGGGAACTCTCAGTCATGCGGCGTACCGCCGGGCAGGACCGGGAAATGCTCGACGCGGCCCATGCGTCGGCCTGGCATTGGAGCGTTGTCGGAACAGAACTCAACCATATGAGGGCCACCATGCTGCTGGCCGAAGTGCACGCGCTCCTTGGTTTTGGCAAATCTGCGCTTCAGTACGCCGAAGAGATGGGTGCTTATTTTGTTGGCCGTGAAACGGCCGACTGGGAACTCGCGTTCACGCACGTGATACTTGCGCACGCCGCGCACGTAGCGGGTGCGGATGAAACATATCGAATCGCTTACGGAAATGCAACCGTTGCGCTCAAGACAATCGCCGACGAAGAAGACAGAGCCGTCGTCAACAAAACCTTCCGCCAGGTACCTGCGCCCTGAGCTTGGCGCGTGTACTTCTCTTGTTCCAGCACGCGGCCAGAAGGGCTGTTAGCGCCCTCTTCCGCCCGGCGGTGCGGGAGAGGGCGGTGGGTGTGCGTAGGGGATAAACAGCAAGCGGCGAATAAAGTAAGAGAAAATCACCCGCATGGAACCCAAAATAGAACGAGAAACCCAAAAGCTGGAGAAGCGCCTGTGTCGCCAGGTCGGCCAGGCCATCATGGACTTCAACATGATTGAAGCAGGCGACCGCGTCATGGTCTGCGTCTCGGGCGGCAAGGACAGTTACGGCCTGCTCGATATTTTGCTCAAATTGCAGGCCCGCGCACCGATTGATTTCGAGCTGATTGCCGTCAATCTGGACCAGAAACAACCCGGTTTTCCGGACCACGTCTTGCCCGAGTACCTGAAGCAGTTGGGCGTACCGTTTCACATTGAGACGCAGGACACCTACAGCATTGTCAAAAAAGTGATCGCCGAAGGCAAGACCATGTGCAGCCTGTGCAGCCGCCTGCGTCGCGGCATTTTGTACCGCGTGGCGGACGAGTTGAAAATCACAAAAATTGCACTCGGACACCATCGCGACGACATCTTGCAGACTTTTTTCCTGAACATGTTTTTTGGTGGCAAGCTCAAAGGCATGCCGCCCAAGCTGGTCAGTGACGACGGTGGCCACATCGTGATCCGGCCACTGGCCAACGTGGCCGAGAAAGACCTGGCGCGCTGGGCTGCCCACCGCCAGTTCCCTATCATTCCCTGCTCCTTGTGCGGCACTCAGGAGAACTTGCAGCGCCAGCAAATCGGATCCATGCTGCGCGAATGGGAAAAGAAATACCCGGGACGCACCGAAACCATGTTCACGGCCCTGCACAACGTGGTGCCGTCACATCTGATGGACGCTGCGCGGCACAACTTCAGGGACATCAAAATTACCGGCTTACCCAACGCGCAAGGTGACAAGGTGTTTGACGAAGTGGAATTTGCCTCCGCCACCCTGCCCGGCTTGCAGCTGATCAGCGTCTAGGCCATGCGTGCCACCCGCATCATTGCCATCCGTCACGGCGAAACAGCCTGGAACGTTGACACCCGCATCCAGGGACAACTTGACGTTGGACTCAACCGCAAAGGCCGCTGGCAGGCCCGCCGCGTTGCCCGGGCGCTGGCTGATGAACCGGTCCAGGCGCTCTACTCCAGCCATTTGTCGCGCGCCTGGGACACGGCGCGGGCCATCTCTGTCACAACGGGGCAGGCGCCGCAGGCGGTTGAAGCCTTGCGCGAGCGCGGCTTTGGCACTCTTCAGGGCAAGACTTTTACCGAGATCGAGGCGGCCTGGCCGGACCAGGCTCTGCGCTGGCGCCAGCGCGACCCGCAGTGGACTCCGCAAGGCGGCGAATCGCTGCTGGAATTACGCGAACGCGTGGTACAGGCCACGTCTGATCTGGCGCAGCGCCACCTGGGCGGGCAAATAGTCCTGGTGGCTCACGGCGGCGTGCTCGATGTGCTGCACCGCGCCGCCACCGGGCAGGATTTGCAGGCGCCGCGCACCTGGAACCTGGGCAATGCCACCATCAACCGGCTGCTCTGGACGCCCGAGCGTCTGACGCTGGTCGGCTGGGCTGACACCGGTCATCTTGAAAACGATGAAGAACTTGACGAAACCAGCGCCTGACCCGGTGCCCGCTGCCCGGCCGGGCCAGTTCAGCCTGCTGGAGTTGCTGCTGATCGCCGTGGCCGTGCTGGCCACCGCCAGCAGCACGCTGGGTCTGCTGGCACTGCACTATGCAATGAAACCGTTGACGATGCTGATCGCTATTGTTTTTGTAGCTGTTCGTGCATACCAGTCGGGCGTTACAACCCGATTTGATGCTATTTTGATGGCTGCGCTGGCAGCGTCACTGGCAGGTGACGTGTTTTTGATGCTGCCGGGCGGCTACTTTATCCCCGGCCTGGCCTCGTTTCTGGTAGCGCATCTGTTCTACATTGCCCTGTTTCACCAGGGCGTGCCCTGGTTTCCCAGCCGCCGCGCGCTGGTCGCCACCCTGGGCGTCGGCGGCGCCATGTATGGCTGGGTCTGGGCGGGCCTGACCGACCCTGTTCTGCAAGTGGCTGTGGCCGCTTACGTGAGCGTGATTTCGCTGATGGTGGCGCAAGCCATTGGCCGGGCTGCGGTGCAGCGTGATAGTCGCTCCGCCGCCGTCGCGCTGGGCGCCTGTGTCTTCATGCTCAGCGACTCGCTGATCGCCATCAACCGTTTTGTCCAGCCGCTGCCGCTGGTGTCTTTGTGGGTTCTGAGCAGCTATTACCTGGCGCAGGTCCTGATGGTGCACAACGCGCGACCGGCAGCGCCGCACAACCCGTCAACCGCCAAATAGTTCCGCATCACGATTGGGTGCCGTCACGCCCAGATGCCGGTAAGCGGCCAGCGTGGCGATGCGTCCACGCGGGGTACGCTGAAGATAGCCTTGCTGGATCAGATAAGGCTCAATCACATCTTCAATGGTTTCGCGCTCTTCTCCAATGCTGGCGGCAATGTTGTCGAGCCCGACCGGACCGCCATCAAAGCGGTGAATCACCGCCTCCAGCAGCTTGCGGTCCATCAAATCAAAACCCTGTGGATCGACGTCGAGCATGGCCAGTGCGCGGTTGGCGATGTCGAGCGTGATTTCACCCGCCCCCTTGACATCGGCGTAGTCACGCACCCGCCGCAGCAACCGGTTCGCAATGCGCGGCGTGCCGCGCGAACGCCGGGCAATTTCAAAGCCGCCTTTGTCGTCGGTCGGCACATTGAGCAAGCCCGAACTGCGCCGCACAATGCACGCCAGTTCTTCGGCCGAGTAAAACTCCAGACGCGAAACGATGCCGAAGCGGTCGCGCAGCGGGTTGGTCAGCATGCCGGCCCGTGTCGTTGCACCGACCAGCGTAAAAGGTTGCAGGTCAAGCTTGATGGAGCGTGCCGCCGGTCCCTCGCCAATCATGATGTCGATCTTGTAGTCTTCCAGCGCCGGGTACAGAATCTCTTCCACCACCGGACTGAGGCGATGAATTTCATCGATAAAAAGAACGTCGTTCTTTTCCAGATTGGTCAACAAGGCGGCCAGATCCTTGGGCTTTTCAAGCACCGGCCCGCTGGTCTGGCGCAGGTTGACGCCCAGCTCGTGCGCAATGATGTGACTCAAAGTGGTTTTGCCCAGTCCCGGCGGGCCAAACAGCAGCACATGATCGAGTGCCTCGCCGCGCATTTTGGCGGCGCTGATGAAAATCTCCAGTTGCTCGCGGACCTTGACCTGCCCCACGTACTCGGCCAGCAACCTGGGGCGCAGTGCGCGCTCTACCGCCTGTTCGTTGGGCGATGCCGGCGCGCCAGACAGCACGCGCTTGGGCGGCGGGGTGACAAAGTCATCGGTCTGAATGCTCACGAATGGCCAATACCGGCTATTTCTTGGCTTCGGCCTGCGCCGCCAGCGCTTCCATGCGCTTGGCCATCTCTTCGATGTTTTTCACGTCAATCTTGATTTCACCGTCGGCCGTCTTGATGGTCATGGCGGCGTCCCCCGGGTTACCGGATTTACCAGCGCTACCGGTAATCTGGACACCGCCTTGCGGCGTCATGATGTTGATGTCCGCTGCCCCTGCGGCGCCATGCAGCCGCGACATCGGCGAGGGCATCATGGCCGCGCTGAAAAAGCTGATCAGCACGCTGCAGACAATACCCACAACGGCGGCAACGGCGATGTAGGGCAGCGTCTTTTCCGGCGGATTTTTCATCAGCACCGGCAGCCCCAGGTAGATCAGGTACAACGAATACAGACCGCCCACCATGGCCAGCATCGACAGGCCCGGAAAAGCCGCAAAAATGCCCGCCACCATGGCCGGTGTACTGGCATAAATGGTCAGTTTGACACCGTTCATGACATTCGCCTGGCCGCCGAATGTGGCCGCCAGCAGACTGATCAGCCAGCCCCAGACAAACACCATGACCAGGGTCATGACGTACTGGCTGATCATCATGCCCAGACCCGTCAGTACCGGAATGCGGATCGACATGCCAAAACCGCCAAAACCAAAAACACTCCAGCCGATGAAACCAGCCACCGCCGGAATGGCCGCCAGCAGAACCATGTACGGAACATAGAGCTTCTGCCAGTCGGTAACCTCCTGCTCAATGATGCTCCAGGTTGGCGCTGGATTAACAATGATGGCGCGTGCGCGATTGACAATATCCATGACGAAACCCCCGATATGTTGATAGGGAAGACTGTGTGGATGCCCAGTCTAATGGATATTTGGCGCTTTGCGCGACTTTGCCGGTGCCAAGTTGCGGCCCTGCGTCTTCTTGCCGCTCCGGCTAGGCACTACCGAACCGCACCCGCATTGAAGTGCGGATTCTCAATGATCCCCAGGCGATTGCCGAACGGGTCGGTTACCGCAGCCACCTTGATACCGCCACCCACTTCAGTCACCGGCTCCAGTGCCGTTGCGCCCAGTTCCAGCAGACGGGCATAGGCAGAGTCGATATTGGCCACGCCCCAAAGCGGCTGTGGCCCGGCACTGCCGGGCTGCGCGTCGGGCAACAGCCCGAGCTCAAAGCCGCCGACTGAAAAACCAACGTAAAACGGTTCGTCAAAATAAGGCGCTTGACCGAGCATCCTTGAATACCAGTCGCGGGCAGCGCCGAGGTCGGGCGCCGGATAGATAACGGTGCGCAGTCCGAGGATCATGGGGGGTGGCTCCTTTTGCTTGCGTGAAGTCGGGCCCGTCATTTTGCGCCTGCCGAGCCGGCCCCGTGCAGAACTACTTTGCCAGCGCGCGCAACGCCAGTTTGATGCCCTCGCTGACACCGCTGTCGGCAGGCAGCGCCTTGAGCGCCAGCGCCGCTTCCTTGTCGCTGTAACCGAGCGCCAGCAGGGCTTGCAGGATGTCGGCTTGGGTGGCGTTGGCGACGCTGGCCGACAGACCCAGGTCCGGCCCCAGCTTGCCCTTGAGTTCGAGCAGCAGGCGCTCAGCCGTTTTCTTGCCAATGCCGGGCACCTTGATCAGCCGTGCCGCCTCCTGCAATGTCACGGCCTGCGCCAACTCAGCTACGCTCATGCCCGACAGCACCGACAAGGCGGTGCGCGGCCCAACGCCCGAAATCTTGATCAACTGGCGAAACGCCTCGCGTTCCTGGCCGGTCGCAAAACCATACAAAATCTGCGCGTCTTCGCGCACCACAAAGTGCGTCAACAAACTCACCTTGGTGCCGAGTTCGGGCAAGTTGTAAAACGTGCTCATGGGCACATGCACTTCATAGCCAACGCCGTTGCAATCGACCAGCAGTTGGGGTGGATTTTTGTCGCTCAGCGTGCCCGTCAGTTTGCCGATCATTTCTTGCCTATCATTGGTAACCCTTTTGAGGAATTATCAACTTGATTCTCAGACACCTGTTTTCTCCGCCCAACAACACGCGCCTGTCGCATCTGTGCGGCCCCATGGACGAGCACTTGCGCACGATTGAAGTGGCGCTGCAAGTCAAGATTGCACACCGCCACGAGCAGTTCAAGGTTGACGGCACCAAGGCCAATGCCAAGCGCGGCATGGAGATGCTGCAAGCCCTGTATGAGATGGCGGCGCGCCCGATCGAGAACGCCACCGTGCAATTGATGCTGGCCGGTGACGCCGACATGGACGATGCAAACAACCCATCCCTAAAGACCAAACGCAGCGATCTCAAACCTCGAACTATCAACCAGGCC
The DNA here is from genome assembly GCA_963750815.1 of uncultured beta proteobacterium. Classification (GTDB taxonomy): domain Bacteria; phylum Pseudomonadota; class Gammaproteobacteria; order Burkholderiales; family Burkholderiaceae_C; genus Rhodoferax. Next base: position 671,093 of record CAVVRS010000002.1, on the reverse strand, counting down.
ACTTATCTGGACAACATTGCCGGTAACGACATCACTTTCGGTATTGGTCCGGCCGGCACCGGCAAGACTTACCTGGCGGTGGCTTGTGCCGTGGACGCCTTGCAACGCAGCGCGGTGCAACGCATTGTGCTGACGCGCCCGGCCGTGGAAGCCGGTGAACGGCTGGGTTATCTGCCCGGCGATCTGGCGCAAAAAATAGACCCCTACCTGCGCCCGCTGTACGACGCGCTGTATGACTTGATGGGGTTCGAGCAGGTGCAAAAAGCGCTGGAACGACAGACCATCGAGATCGCCCCGCTGGCCTTCATGCGCGGACGCACGCTCAACACCGCGTTTGTGATTCTGGACGAGGCGCAAAACACCACGCCCGAGCAGATGAAAATGTTTTTGACCCGCATCGGTTTTGGCTCCAGGGCGGTGATCACCGGCGACGTCAGCCAGATCGACCTGCCGAAAACCCAACTCAGTGGCCTGATCGACGCCGAACGCGTCCTCAAGCGTGTTGACGGCATTGCGATTTGCCGCTTTACCAGTGTCGACGTGGTGCGTCATCCGCTGGTAGCGCGCATCGTGGACGCTTACGATGCACCACGTAAAAGCAGCAAACAGCTATCATAAATATAGCTGCTTACGCATACTGCACGGGTCCTGCAAGCCATTTTTATTCAAAATAATGCCCAATTCACTCACCTTGTCCCTGCAATTTGAAAAACTCGATGATGCAGCCCTGCACCGTGCCGCGCTGGCACGCCACAAAGTGGCGCGCTGGCTGCGCCAAGCGCTGCAAAGCGATGCCGAAATCACGGTGCGCATTGTCAATGCCCTGGAAGGCCAGGCGCTGAACCGCGACTACCGCAAAAAAGATTACGCCACCAACGTACTGACCTTTGACTACACACACGAACCGGTCGTTACCGCCGACCTGGTGCTGTGCGCCCCCGTGGTGGCCAAGGAAGCCAAGGAACAAGGCAAGACCTTGCAAGAGCACTACGCCCACCTGCTCGTGCACGGCGCACTTCACGCACAAGGCTGGGACCACGACGAAGAAGAGGACGCCCAGGTGATGGAACTGCGCGAGAGCGAGATCATGGCCCGGCTCGGGTTTGAGAATCCTTATTGAGCGACACCGCCCTCCTTGGAATCAGGCAACACCCAGCCCCGACTAACTGGCAATTGCGTCACCATGCACACCACAGCCCTCGTACTCTTTTCCGGTGGCCAGGACTCCACCACCTGTCTGGCGCTGGCACTCTCGAAGTACCAGCGGGTGGAGACCATCGCCTTTGACTACCGGCAGCGGCATCGGGTGGAGCTCGATGCGCGCCTGAAAGTGCTGACTGAAATCCGGCGTCAGTTCCCGCATTGGGCCGGCAAGCTGGGCGACGATCACCTGCTGGACTTGGCCGTACTGGGCGAAGTCAGCGACACTTCATTGACGCGTGACACCGCCTTCAAGATGGAACAGAGCGGCCTGCCCAATACATTTGTACCTGGGCGCAATCTGCTCTTTTTGACGCTGGCGGCGGCCGTGGCCTATCGGCGCGACCTGCAGGTGATGGTGACCGGCGTCTGTGAGACCGACTTTTCCGGCTACCCCGATTGCCGCGACGACACCATGAAAGCGATGCAACTGGCGCTGTCACTCGGCATGGACAAGCGCTTTTTGATCGAAACCCCGCTGATGTGGATCGACAAAGCCGCCACCTGGGCGCTGGCGCACGAGTTGGGCGACAAGTCCGGCGTGGCGGGCGGCGGCGACGCGCTGGTGGACTTGATCATCGAGCACACCCACACCTTTTATCTGGGCGACCGCGAGCACCGCCATGCCTGGGGCTACGGCTGCGGCACGTGCCCGGCCTGCGCATTGCGGGCGCGTGGCTACGAGCGCTTTGCCGTGGCACCGATGGCCTGAGTCGGCAGGGGCGGGGTAGACGCCGGCCGCCCAACATCTACCCCACCCCCGCCTTGCGTTGCTGGCCGATTCGGGCTGGATGGTTATTGGGACAGCGGTGTCGACTACTGTTTCGGACACATAGCTGACTTCCAAATTTCCAGTCAACAGTCAGTCAAACGTTGGCTGCCCGATGGATTTGATGCGACATGGTCGCTGATGCGAAGGACAGTCCGTCAAACCGATGTAGATCTATATGCTCGCCTGTCTTCACGAAGCCATTTGCAGCGTATAGCGAGATTGCTGCCGAGTTCGCGGACAGGACTTGAAGGTCAATCCACTCGATGTACGGTGTGGAGGCCGCGAATTCGATGGCGTGCTGCAGCAGGCGACGGCCAACGCCACTGCGCCGAATGGCTCGATGTACCCCGATTCCGAGGATGCACCGATGACGAGCGTACGACTCGAAATGGGCACGAAGGTCGACATGTCCATAGATGTCTGTTCCGTCGGTTGAAATCCAAAATCGACGCCAACCAGGATTGCCAACTGGAATGCTCGCTGCATCCGAAAACCTAGTTCTACGATCCTGCGAAAGCTTGAGGTCCGACTTTGCGATGGGGTGAAAGTAACCGGACTCCGGGAGACCATTGTCTTGTAGATGATCCTCAAGGTACTCAAAGAACTGCGGCCAATGCGCGGCGTCCACGAGTTCGATTTTCAATTCAGAGGGCGGGTGTTGCATGACGCCTAACGATCGGCGCTTATCCGCCGCGCTGCAATGCTGATAGAAACCATGAACGCCTCCCGCGGCTGATAAAACATGTTGGACTGAACCGGCTCAGTCTAGCGCACTGGGAAGCAGAGCGGAACTTCCGCTTGCGCTGCGCACTTGTCCATCGCACGAATCAATCTTGCCACGTGGACCAAGGATGCCGCCAGCAGAGCTTGGGGTGTGGGCCCACGCCGATTTCTGGGCATTTGACAGTATGAGGCGTGGGCCCACACCCCAAGCTCTGCTACCACGATCATCACACGATCGGGTTGGACACTCCGCTTGCCACATGACCGGAGGGCACGTGCTGCGAGGCGGCATCGACGTGGCCGGTCTGATCGTCAAAGAAAAATCAGGTTCGAACTCGCGCAGAAATTCGCTTTTGGGCAAGCCGCCGAGGAACATCGCTTCGTCGACATCGATGTTCCAGTTCATCAGCGTGCGGATCGCGCGCTCGTGCGCCGGGGCACTGCGCGCCGTCAGCAGCGGCGGCTGCCCGCGCGAGAGGATGCCCGGTCTACCTGCTCACCCCGGTACAGGCGCAGACACGGGCGCAATGCGCAGCGAAATTGTCACCGGCCCATCGTTGACCAGGTGCACCTGCATGTCGGCCGCAAACTGCCCGGTCTGCACCATTGCGTGCGCGGCCCTGGCCTGCGTCACAAAATAGTCATACAGTCGGCGGCCCTCGTCGGGCCGGGCTGCCGCAGTAAAGCTGGGCCGGTTGCCGCCCGAGGTATCGGCGGCCAGCGTGAACTGGCTGACGATCAGCAGTCCGCCCGGCGTACCCTGGCCGTCCATGTCCTGCACGCTCAGGTTCATTTTGCCGGCGGCGTCGCTGAAGATGCGCAGCTTCAAAATCCTGGCCAGCAGCCGGTCACCCTGCAGCTCGCTGTCGCCGTGCTCGGCGCACAGCAGCACCAGCAAACCGGCACCAATCGCCCCGCTGACCTGGCCGGCTATTTCAACCCGCGCCGCGCTGACGCGCTGCAGCAGGGCAATCATGCGGGAGCGGAGGATTTCAAATCAAATCCCGCGGGTCGTCAAAGTGCGCCTCAACGTCGCTGGGCAGCAGCTGGATGGTGGCGCGCAGACCCGGCACGGCGCTCATCAGCGCCTGCTCGACACTGGTGCGCACTGCAGCGGCACGCCCCAGTGACCAGCTGGCGGGCATGTGCATGTGCAGGTCAACAAAGCGGCGCTGACCCGAACGGCGCGTCGTGACGTGGTCAAAACGGATCGTGTGGTGATCAAAATCGGTCAGTACTTTCTGGATTTCGCGCAGCACATCAGGCTCCACCGCCTCATCCATCAGGCCTTGCGACGAGCGCCACATCAGGTGGCCCCCTTCCCACAGGATGTTCAGCGCCACGCCAATGGCCACCACCGGGTCGAGCCAGAGCCAGCCGGTCAGGGCGACCGCCGCAATGCCAATCACCACGCCAACCGAGGTCCAGACATCGGTCACCAGATGCCGGGCATCGGCGTCCAGCGCAATCGAGCGATGTGTTTTGGCAGCGCGAAACATGACCCACGCCAGCAAGCCATTGAGCGACGAACTCAGCACCGACAAGGCCAGCCCCCAGCCGACCTGCTCAATGGGCTGCGGGTCCAGCAAGCGGTGGCCGGCAGCCCAGACAATGCCCATGGCGGCGGCGATAATCAGGACGCCTTCAAAGCCACTGGAGAAATACTCTGCCTTGTGGTGGCCGTACGGGTGTTCCTCATCAGCCGGACGCTGCGCGATGGTGACCATCAGCAGGGCAAAAATGGCGCTCGCCAGGTTCACCAGAGACTCCATGGCATCCGACAGCAATCCAATTGAATCGGTGATGTACCAGGCCCAGGTCTTGAGAGTGATGGTGATGATGGCCACCACCACCGACGCCAGCAGCAGGCGCGGTGGCGTCAGATAGCGCTCGGGAATAAAGGGCATGGCAGATCAACCCAGCGTGATTTTGGCAAACTTGCGCTTGCCGACCTGCACCACATAGCTGCCGGCACCCAGCTTGAGCGCCTTGTCACTGACCACGCAGGAGTCCACGCGCACGCCGCCGCCGTCGATCAGGCGGTTGCCTTCGCCGCTGGAGGTCACCAGTCCGGCCCGTTTGAGCAGGGCCGCAATACCCAACGGCGCGTCGCCGTCTGCCAGCGGCAATGCAATAACGGCAATTTCATCGGGCACCCCGCCCTTGCTGCGGTTGTTGAAGTCCTGCTCGGCCGCTTCGGCCGCTGCTGGCGAATGAAAGCGCGCGGTGATTTCCTTGGCCAGCGCCACTTTGGCCTCTTTCGGGTTGCGCCCGGCCGCTACCTCGGCTTTCAGGATGGCGATGTCGGCTTCGCTCCTGAAGCTCAGCAAGGTATACCAGCGCCACATCAGCGGGTCGGAAATGCTCAACACCTTGGCAAACATGGTATTGGCGTCTTCCGAGATGCCAATGTAGTTGTTCTTGCTCTTGGACATTTTCTCGGTGCCATCGAGCCCTTCAAGAAGCGGCATGGTCAAGATGCATTGTGGTTCCTGGCCATATTCAGCCTGCAAGTGACGACCCACTAACAAATTGAATTTCTGGTCGGTGCCACCGAGTTCGAGATCGCTTTTGAGGGCTACCGAGTCATAGCCCTGCATCAGCGGATACAGAAACTCATGCACGCTGATGGACTGGCCGGCCTTGAAACGGTCATGAAAATCATTGCGCTCCATCATGCGCGCCACCGTGTAGCGGGCCGCCAGCTGAATCATGCCGCGCGAACCCAGCGCGTCGCCCCACTCACTGTTGTAGCGAATCTCGGTTCTGGACGGGTCCAGCACCATGGAGGCCTGCCGGTAGTAGGTTTGCGCGTTGGCCTCGATCTGTTCGCGGCTGAGTGGCGGACGCGTGCTGTTGCGCCCGGACGGGTCACCAATCAAGGTGGTGAAATCGCCAATCAAAAAAATGACGGTATGCCCCAAATCCTGCAGCTGGCGCATCTTGTTGAGTACCACGGTATGGCCAACATGGATGTCGGGTGCGGTTGGGTCCAACCCCAGTTTGATGCGTAGCGGCGTACCGCTGGCTTCGGAACGCACCAGCTTTTTAACCCAGTCATCCTGCGGAATCAGCTCTTCACAGCCACGAAGCGTGATGGCGAGTGCCTCCCGGACACGGTCCGTTACGGGGTCGGTAGAAGCCAGCGCTTGATTCATAAGGGTTTTTCTTGATGCAACAGGGTGGAGCGAAGTTATACTCTGCCTTCGCCCGGTCGTCCGATTTTAATTCGACAGACTTGAGCGCCTTTTTGTCGGTTCGCCTGCACACCAAGCACACTCATCGGAATCCTTTGCCTTGCTAAACCGCTATGTCACCGCTGGATGGGCCTTTTTGACCTTTTTCAGCCGCACCATCCGACAACATCCGAAACGCATCAGCGCTGTCATGGCCGCCCTGTTGCTCGGCGCTGGCGGCGCGGCGCTGGCGGTGGCGTCTCTGGCACCCGACGCCGCAGAGTTGCCGGTGCACATGGTGCTGGAAACGGTTCAGACGCAGCCACTGGCCGTGACGCCCGATCTGGCCGCCGAGTCGTTCAAGCTCTTCCGCTCCGAGCTTACCCGTCCCAGTGATACCGCTGATACGCTGCTCAGCCGTCTGGGCGTCAACGATCCGGCCGCGGCGGCTTTTCTGCGCTCCGATGCTCTGGCACGCCAGGTGCTGCTGGGGCGCGGCGGGCGCAGCGTCACCACCGAGACCAGCGACAACAGCAGCCTGCTCAAACTCAGCGCACGCTGGAGCGCCGAGAACGATGGCAACTTCAAACGCCTGGTGGTTGAAAAATCTGCCCAGGGTTTTCAGTCGCGCATGGAGGTCGCGGCCTTGAACGCCTCGACCCAACTCGCCAGCGGCACCATTCAAAGCTCGCTGTTTGCCGCCACCGACGACGCCAAAATTCCCGACGGCGTGGCTACCCAGATGGCTGAAATATTCTCGGGTGACATTGATTTCCACCGCGCCCTGCGCAAGGGTGACCGCTTTTCAGTCGTCTATGAAACCCTCCTGGGCGATGGTGAACCGCTGCGCTCCGGACGCGTGCTGAGCGCCGAATTTGTCAATGCCGGCAAGACTTTTCAGGCCATGTGGTTCCAGGACCCGCAAGCTGCTGACAAGGGCGGTTACTACACGCTGGACGGCCAGAGTTTGCGCCGTGCCTATCTCGCCTCACCGATGGAATTTTCCCGCGTCACCAGCGGTTTCAAGATGCGCATGCACCCCATATTGCAAACCCTGCGGGCACATCAGGGCGTCGACTATGGTGCCCCGAGCGGCACGCCGGTGCGCAGCGTAGGTGACGGTGTGGTGGAATTTGCCGGCGTTCAAAATGGTTACGGCAACATCATCATTCTGAAACACCGCAACAAGGACAGCACCGTCTACGCCCACCTGAGCCGCATCAGCGTGCGCAAAGGCGAAAGCGTCAGCCAGGGCCAGAAAATTGGCGCTGTGGGTGCTACCGGCTGGGCCACCGGCCCGCATTTGCATTTCGAATTTCGTGTCAATGGCGTTTATCGCGATCCTCTGACGGTTGCCCGCCAAAGCGAAACCGTGCCGGTCTCGGCCGGCGCCAAGCCGCTGTTTGCCCGCCTCGCCTCCGGTAACCAGCTGGCGCTGTCGGCGGCGGCGTCGATGCAGCAAAGCAGCGCCCAATAAGCGCGCCGCCAACCGGGTCTGGCGGCGTGTCCGAAATCTACGCCGGCCTGATGTCTGGCACCTCGCTGGACGGTGTGGACGGCGTTTTGGCCGATTTTTCTCAATCGGGGTGCACCGTTTTGACCCATGTCACAGCGCCTTTGTCAGCGAGCCTGACCCAGGAACTGCTGGCCCTCAACAGCGCAGGCGCCAATGAACTGCACCGCAGTGCGCTGGCTGCCAATGCACTGGTGCGCGTCTATGCCCGGGTGGTGGCTGATTTGCTGCTGAATTCAGGCCTCGGCAAAGCCGCCATTGCGGCCATCGGCGCGCATGGTCAGACGGTGCGGCACCGACCCGGTGCCTTTGATGGCGTTGGCTACACCTTGCAACTCAACAACCCGGCCTTGCTGGCCGAGTTGACCGGCATTGACGTGGTAGCCGATTTCCGCAGCCGCGATGTCGCCTCTGGCGGGCAAGGCGCCCCACTGGTGCCGCTTTTTCACCAACACGTATTTGGCCACCCCGGTGAAAGCGTCGCCACGCTCAACATCGGCGGCATTTCCAACCTCAGCGTGCTCGGTCCGGAGAATGCCGATGGCGTACTGGGCTTTGATTGCGGTCCAGGCAACGCGCTGATGGATGCGTGGTGTCTGCAGCATCGGGGCCAGCCCTTTGACACCGATGGCGCATGGGGAGCCGGCGGAAAAATTCATGCAGGTTTGCTGGCTAGCCTGCTGGCCGAACCGTACTTTGGCCAGGCACCTCCCAAGAGCACCGGGCGTGATCTGTTCAATCCGGCCTGGCTCGCCGGCAAGCTCGCCGACTTTATGCCACTGGCACCGGTCGATGTCCAGGCAACACTGACCGAATTGACCGCCAGCGCTTGTGCAGCAAGCGTGAAGCGCTATGGATTCAAGAGCAAAGAATTGATTGTGTGTGGCGGCGGCGCGCTCAACACGGACCTCATGCACAGACTGAAGGTACATTTACCGTCGGTCAAGGTCGTCTCATCGCAAATGCGGGGTTTACCGCCCTTGCAGGTGGAAGCAGCAGCGTTTGCCTGGCTGGCACGTAAAGCGGTCCGGCGCGAACCCCTGGATCTGCAAAAAATAACGGGCGCCAGCGGCGCCCGGGTACTGGGTGCGATTTACCCGGCCTGAGGTGCGCGCGACAGACCGTCACGACGCAGCGGCCCAGGCCAGCGCGGCCCTCATCAACTGGTCAGGAGAAACTCGATCCGCAGCCGCAGGTCGTGGTGGCATTGGGGTTCTTGATCACAAACTGTGCACCCTGCAGGTCTTCCTTGTAGTCAATCTCGGCCCCCACCAGATACTGGTAGCTCATGGCGTCGATCAGCAAGGAGACACCATTCTTGGTCATGGTGGTGTCATCTTCATTGGTGATTTCATCAAACGTAAAACCGTACTGAAAGCCGGAACAGCCGCCCCCCTGCACGAACACGCGCAATTTCAGGTCCGGGTTGCCCTCTTCGGCAATCAGGTCGGCCACCTTGGCGGCAGCACTGTCGGTGAAGAGAATCGGGCTGGGCATTTCAGTCTGGATGTTTTCTGCGACGGCACTCATAAGTTGCTCCGTTAAGTTAATGTGACAATACTACAGCAAATCGCTCAGGAATTCATCTAGGCGTTATTTGCCGCCAGTTTCAGTGTGGGCTTTTCCTCATCACCCAGCACCGGGCGCAGTTGCCCGGCAATGATCGCGCCCTGGTGCATTTCCAGCGCCGTGTAACTGACGTCGCCGTGAATCCGCGCCTTGGGCTGCAACTCGAGCATGACACGAGCGTGCACCGCCCCCTTGACCTTGCCGTTGATGATGATGTGATCGGCATCCATATCGCCAGTGACCGTGGCAGTCTCGGAAATCACCAGAATACTCGCCAGGTCGGGTCGGGCAACGATGTTGCCGATGATCGCGCCATCGACCCGCAGGCCGTCGGAAAAACTGAAATTGCCGTCAATCTGACTGCCTTCTGCGATCAGGCTCCGGATGGGAGGCTGCTTCTTCTTGTTGAACATATCGACTCCTTGAATGCCTTGGAAAATGCGCCGAACTATAGCTTGATCGCCTGACTTGCTTTAACTACCGCACCTTCCAGAACTCTGGCCGTAACACCCTTGATCTGCGTCTGCGCGGGCAACTCAAAGACGCCCTCCAGACGGCCATACTGTTTAAGCTGGAACGTCTGTGCACCGCCGGGCAAGGTGGCACTCCAGGGCTTGCCGGACTGCACTCCGCTAAAGGCAAGTTCCAGCCGGCCATTGAACTCCGCCGGATTCTTGCGCGACTGAATCACCAGCACCTGCCATTTTACGTCGCGCCCATTGCGAACTTCAGCCTGCAGGCCACGGATTGCGATACCTTCTGCGCCCGACACCGGAATCAGTTTTTCAAAAAAACCCAGATCGTCCCGCAGCGTCTGGTTGCTGGCTTCAAGCTGGCGGCTTTGCTCGGCCAGTTTTTCCTGCTCCACCTTTTGCGCCGTCAGCAACGTGCTGGAGGTATTGGCTATCGTCTGCGCCCTGTCGCGATCGGCTTTTACCGAGACCAGCTGCGAACGCAAGAGCAGCAATTCCGAACGCGCCTGCTGCAACTCCTCCTTGGTGTCTTTGTCGAGGCCCGCAATATCCTTGCCCAATTCGAAAGCCCACAGTCCGATGGCGGCACAAAACCCCAGGACGACTGCCAGTCCGACCCAGCGCAAGGGCCAGGGCAAAGCACTGCGCACCGACATGCGCGGGGCACTGACAGTCAGACGGCGAAGAAACAGACGAAGACGCATGGCAGGCAAGGGTGGGGCGCTGAGTCTAACAGCCCGCAATGCAGACAGCCGCCAGAATTTGCACTCTGGCGGCTGCTGTATTGCAACAATTCGTTGCCGTAATTCCGGACGGAATCAGCGCTTGCTGAACTGCTTGCGACGACGCGCGCCGTGGAAACCAACCTTCTTGCGCTCAACTTCACGCGCATCGCGTGTGACGAAACCGGCTTTGCTCAACTCGGGTTTGAGCGATGCATCGTAGTCAATCAGGGCGCGGGTAATGCCGTGGCGTACCGCCCCGGCCTGGCCCGACTCACCGCCGCCAGCCACGTTGACCATGATGTCAAACGTCTGCGCGTGGTTGGTCAGAAGCAGGGGTTGCTTGCAAATCATGATGGAGGTTTGACGGCCGAAGAATTTTTCGATGTCTTTGCCGTTGACCACGATCTGGCCGGAGCCTTTTTTCAGAAATACACGGGCCACGCTGGACTTGCGACGGCCGGTGCCATTGTTCCAATCACCAATCATCAGTAGCTCCTTAAATTTCCAACACTTTGGGTTGCTGGGCAGTGTGCGGGTGCTCGGCACCACCGTACACCTTGAGCTTCTTGATCATGGCGTAGCCCAACGGGCCTTTAGGCAACATACCCTTGACGGCTTTTTCCAAAGCGCGGCCAGGGAATTTGGCCTGCATGTCACGGAAGTTGACGCTTGAAATGCCGCCCGGATAACCGGAGTGGCTGTAATAAATCTTGTCAGTCGATTTGGCGCCGGTGACGCGCAATTGGGCTGCATTGATGATGACGATGAAGTCACCGGTATCGACGTGAGGCGTGTAAATGGCCTTGTGTTTGCCGCGCAAACGGAGAGCAACTTCGCTGGCTACTCGTCCGAGGACCTTGTCGGTCGCGTCAATCACAAACCACTCGTGCACCACGTCAGCGGGTTTGGCGCTGAAGGTCTTGGTCATGAGTTTTCTCTAAAAAAGAGGGTTTGGCGGGCCCTTTTCCACGGTCGGCGTTCCTCTGACGGGAATCTCTTAGGTGGGGATCAAGCTTCGCCGCGGAGCCACGAAAGCGCTGCGAAGCCCGCCATTATAGAAGATTTTCCAGAAGGTGGGCGACGCCTGCTACTTCGACAGGACGCGCGCCATCTCCAGGCATTTGCTTGAATAGCCCCATTCGTTGTCGTACCAGGCGATGACCTTCACAAAAGTGCTGTCGAGCGCCATGCCAGCGTCGGCGTCGAACACCGAAGTGCAGCTCTCGCCACGAAAATCGGTGGACACCACTTTGGCTTCGGTGTAGCCCAGCACGCCCTTCATGGCGCCCAGTGAAGCCGCCTTCATGGCAGCGCAGATTTCCGCGTAACTGGCAGGTTTTTCCAGCTCCACCGTCAGGTCCACCACCGACACATCGCTGGTCGGTACGCGGAACGAAATCCCGGTAAGCTTCTTGTTGAGCTCCGGAATCACCACACCGACGGCCTTGGCCGCACCGGTGCTGGAGGGAATGATGTTTTCCAGAATGCCCCGGCCACCGCGCCAGTCTTTGTTGGACGGGCTGTCGACGGTCTTTTGCGTTGCCGTGGCGGCGTGCACGGTGCTCATCAAACCACGCTTGATGCCCCAGGTGTCGTTAAGCACCTTGGCCACCGGGGCCAGGCAGTTGGTGGTGCAGGACGCGTTGGAGATGATCGCCTGACCGGCGTAAGTGTTGTCATTGACACCAAAGACAAACATCGGCGTGTCGTCTTTGCTGGGCGCTGACATGATGACTTTTTTGGCACCCGCCGTAATGTGCTTCTGTGCCGCTTCCTTGGTCAGGAACAGGCCGGTGGCGTCGATCACGATGTCGGCGCCGACCTCATTCCATTTCAGTTCGGCCGGATCTTTGACGGCCGTCAGCCGGATCTTCCTGCCATTGACAATCAGGTTGCCGCCTTCAACCGCGATGTCGCCCTTGAAGCGGCCATGCACCGAATCGAACTGCAGCATGTAGGCCAGGTAGTCGGGCTCCAGCAAGTCGTTGATGCCCACCACTTCAATGTCACTGAAGTTTTGAACGGCGGCGCGAAACACAATGCGCCCGATGCGGCCAAAGCCGTTGATACCAATCTTGATCGTCATGATTTTCTCCACTAGTTAAAACTTGAAACCTGATTACTTGCGCAATACCTTTTCCACGGTGTTGGCCACATTCTCCGGCGTGAAGCCAAAGAGTTTGAACAACACCGGAGCCGGTGCCGACTCACCAAAGCCGTCAATGCCGACCACTGCGGCACAGCCGTATTTCCACCAGCCGTCGGTGACTCCCATCTCGACCGCGATGCGCGGCACGCCGGCGGGCAGCACGCTGCTTTTATAGACGGCACTTTGCCTGTCAAATGTGGTGTTGCTGGGCATCGAAACGACACGAACCGCTATCTTCCGGGTCGCCAGAACTTCTTGCGCCTTGAGCGCCAGCTGCACCTCTGAGCCAGTGGCTATGATGACCGCCTGGGTTTTTTTCTTCAGACCCACTTCCGACGGTTCAGCCAGCACATAAGCGCCTTTGCTGATGTCACCCAGGCTCGCCTTGGGTGCATAGTTGATATTCTGCCGACTCAGCAACAGAGCGGTTGGCTTGCTCCTGTTTTGCAGGGCCACGGCCCACGCCACGGCGGTTTCGGCGGTATCGCCGGGGCGCCAGACGTCCAGATTCGGAATCAGGCGCAGACTGGCGGCGTGTTCTATCGACTGGTGTGTCGGTCCGTCCTCGCCCAGACCGATGGAGTCATGCGTAAACACATGCACCACCCGCAGCTTCATCAGTGCGGCCATGCGGATGGCGTTGCGGCTGTAGTCACTGAAGGTCAGGAAGGTGCCACCGTAGGGAATGAAGCCGCCGTGCAGGGCGATGCCGTTCATGACCGCCGCCATGCCGAACTCGCGCACCCCGTAGTTGATGTGGCGCCCACCATTGGGCTGGCCGGTAAAGTCAAAGCGCAGGCCCGCTGTACTGCTGGTGTTGGTCAGGTTGGAGCCCGTCAGGTTGGCCGAGCCGCCCAGCATTTCCGGCAGCGCCGCAGTGAATGATTCGAGGGCCAATTGCGACGCCTTGCGCGAGGCAACGGTTTCAGCCTTGGTATGCGCGGCGATTGCCGTGTCGACGGCAACCTGATTGAAGTTTTTCGGCAGCTCACCCTTCATGCGGCGCACCAGCTCGCGGGCCAGCTCCGGGTAGGCAGCCTTGTAGCTGGCAAACTTGTCGTTCCAGACCGCCTCGGCAAGTGCACCAGCGGCCTTGGCGTCCCACGCAGCGTAAACGTCCTTCGGGATGACAAAGGGTTTATGCGGCCAGCCCAGCGCCGCGCGGGTCAGCGCAATTTCTTCCGCGCCCAGAGGTTCGCCGTGCGCCTTGGCGGTATTGACGCGGTTCGGACTACCCTGACCAATATGGGTCTTGCAGATGATCAGCGTCGGTTTGTCGGTGGAGGTTTTGGCCTCGGCGATGGTGCTGGCCACCAGTGCCGCATCGTGGCCATCGATCGGACCCAGCACATTCCAGCCATAAGCGACAAAGCGCAACGCCGTGTTGTCAATAAACCAGGGCGCCACCGCACCGTCAATCGAAATGCCATTGTCGTCGTACAGGGCAATCAGCTTGCCCAGTTTCCAGGCGCCGGCCAGCGCAGCCGCTTCGTGGCTGATGCCTTCCATCATGCAACCGTCACCCATAAAGGTAAACGTGTGGTGGTTGACGACATCATGGCCGTCACGGTTGAACTCTTTGGCCAGCAGTTTTTCAGCCAGCGCCATACCCACCGCATTGGCAACGCCCTGGCCCAGCGGACCGGTGGTGGTTTCCACACCGGGGGTCACACCTGTTTCGGGGTGGCCAGCGGTTTTGCTGTGCAACTGACGGAAATTTTTCAGCTCGCCGAGCGGCAGCTTGTAGCCAGTGAGGTGCAGCACGGCATACAGCAGCATGGAGCCGTGCCCGTTGGAGAGCACGAAACGGTCGCGGTCAAACCAGTGCGGGTTGAGCGGGTTGTGCTTGAGGTGCTGGCGCCACAAGGCCACCGCCATGTTGGCCATACCCATGGGCGCGCCGGGGTGGCCGGAATTGGCAGCCTGCACGGCGTCCATGGCCAATGCGCGTATTGCGTTGGCTAGGTCGGCGCCGTTGGCGCTGCTTGTTTGTTCTGTCTCAGCCATGGGTTCGGGCTCCGGGATAGTTCTGTTGGGGGTGACGCTAAACGCGCTATTTTACCGGGGCGCGCAGCGCGCCTGGCCGCTGCCCGACCGGGCACTGGCCCGATCTTGGGCTATGCTTGCGCGTCATCACTGCACAATGCCCGCCATGAGCCAACTTTTTTCTCCCCTGACCCTGACCTCGCCGCGCGGCGGCCTGACATTGGCCAACCGCATTGTGGTGGCGCCAATGTGCCAGTACTCGGCCGTTGACGGTGCCGCAACCGACTGGCACCTGATGCACTGGGGCAACCTGCTCAACAGCGGCGCAGCCCTGTTCACCATAGAAGCCACGGCCGTGCTGCCGGAGGGCCGCATCTCGCCCAAATGTCTGGGCCTGTGGGACGAGGGCACTGCCAGTGCCCTCGAAAGTACGCTGCGCCGGGCGCGCCAGCTGGCGCCGCCGGTGCCCGTGTGCATCCAGCTGGCCCATGCCGGACGCAAGGCCTCCAGTGCGCTACCGTGGCAAGGAGCGCAATTGCTCACACCGGCGCAGGGCGGCTGGGAAACTTTTGCGCCGTTGGCCGAGGCCTATTTACCCACTGAAGCAGCGCCCACGGCCCTGACCCTGGAAAAGATGACCGAGGTCAGCGATGCGTTTGTGGCAGCCGCCCGGCGCGCCGATCACATGGGCATCGATGCCATCGAGATCCACAACGCCCACGGCTATCTGCTGCACGAGTTTTTGTCGCCGCTGGCCAACAAGCGCAGCGACCAGTATGGCGGCAGCTTTGAGAACCGCATCCGTTTTCCGCTGGAGGTGTTTGCCGCCGTGCGCCAGGCCTTCAGAGGGGTACTGGGCCTGCGCCTTTCAGCCTCCGATTGGATCGAGGGCGGCTGGGACGTGACGCAGAGCGGCGAATTTGCCAAACGCCTGAAGGCGGCGGGTTGTGACTTTATCCACGTGTCTTCCGGCGGCGTCTCGCCGGCGCAGAAGATCACGCTGGGTGCCGGCTACCAGGTGCCCTTTGCGCGCCACATCCGGCAAGCCAGCGGCCTGCCGACCACGGCCGTTGGCCTGATCACCGAGGCGCAGCAGGCCGAGGCCATTCTGCAAGCCGGTGACGCTGACCTGATTGCGCTGGCACGCGCCTTTTTGTACCGGCCACGCTGGGGCTGGCAGGCGGCGGCCGAACTGAGCGGCGAGGTCAGCGCCAACCCGGTGTACTGGCGCTGCCTGCCACGCGAGGCGCAGGCGGTGTTTGGCAAAGTGTCAGTCGGCATGCGGTGATGCCCCACGCTTGTCACTTCGTGTACTGCGCTGCGCGCCGAGGGGGCTGATTTTTCCTGGGGCCGCCTGCCGGAAAATTTCGCATCTATGCCTGATTTGAAAATCCCCGCCATGCTGCTTGCCGCCGGTCGCGGCGAGCGCATGCGCCCCTTGACTGACGCCACGCCCAAACCTTTGCTGGCGGTGCGCGGCAAGCCCTTGCTACAGTGGTCCATGGAAGGCCTGGCGCGCGGCGGCTTTGAGCAGGTGGTGATCAACACCGCCTGGCTGGGCGACCGGATTGAGGCCTGTTTTGGTAATGTTTTTGCACTGCAACGATCGTCCAGCATGCGTGAGCAGCTATCAAATAAGGAGCAAATTGAAATCCGCTACTCGCATGAGGGTCGTGATTTTGGCGGCGCGCTGGAAACGGCGGGCGGCATTGCGCGCGCCTTGCCCCTGCTGTGCCCCCCGGCTGCCCGGGGGCCAAGCGCCAGCGTCTTCTGGCTGTTGGCCGGTGATGTGTTTGCGCCAGATTTTGAATTCAGTCAGGCCGCCGTGGAGCGCTTTGCCGCCAGTGACAAACTGGCCCACCTCTGGCTGGTGCCCAACCCAGCGCACCATCCCGGCGGTGATTTTGGCTTGTCGCTGCCGCCGGGCCAGGCTGGCGGCGCCGGACTGGCACTGAACCTGTTGCCCGCCGACAGTCAGGCGCGCCTGACTTATTCGACCATTGGCCTGTACCGCAAAGCCCTGTTTGAAGCACCCTGGTGCGCCATCGCCGCGGGCAACCCGCATGGCCTAAAAGCCCCACTGGCGCCGCTGCTGCGCGCCGCCATGGACAATCACCTTGTCAGCGCCGAGTTGTATGCTGGCGCCTGGACCGACGTCGGTACCCCCGAACGACTGCAACAGCTAAACGGAGCCCCCTCTTGAACCTCTCATCGACCCCCCCCTACGCCCAGCGCCGCGCCCAACTGGCCAGGCTGCTCGGGCCCAAAGGCATTGCCATTCTGCCCACCGCACCCGAGCAGCAACGCAACCGCGACAGTGACTTTTTGTTCCGGCACGACAGCTACTTTTATTACCTGACCGGCTTTGCCGAGCCCAAAGCCTGTCTGGTGATTACCGGCGACGGCAAGACCACCTTGTTTTGCCAGCCCAAAGACCTGGAACGTGAAATCTGGGATGGTTTCAGACTGGGCCCGACGGCGGCGCCAGCGCAGTTAGGCGTGGACGCGGCCTTTTCGGTGGCCGACATGGACCAGCGCCTGCCCGCCTTGCTCGATGGCTGTGACGCCGTCTGGTACCCGTTTGCCACCCACAAGGCGCTGGAGACGCGCATTGACGGCTGGCTGGGCAGTCTGCGGGCCCGGGTTCGCTATGGCACGCTATGCCCCGAGCAACAGCGCGACCTGTGCAGCCTGCTCGACGAGATGCGGCTGGTCAAGGACGACCATGAGCAAGCCACCATGCGACGCGCCGCCAGCATCAGTGCCGACGCCCATGTGCGCGCCATGCGCTTGAGCGCCCGCATGTTGCGCGCCGGCCAGGAGGTGCGCGAATACCACCTTGACGCCGAACTGCTGCACGAATTTCGCCGCCACGGCTCGCAGTACCCGGCCTACGGCTCCATCGTGGCGGCCGGCGCCAACGCCTGCGTGCTGCACTACCGGGCCGACGCCGGCCACGTGCGCAGCGGTGAACTGGTGCTGATTGACGCCGGTTGCGAGCTTGACGGCTATGCCTCCGACATCACCCGCACCTTCCCGGCCAACGGCACCTTCACCGGACCCCAGCGCGCCCTCTACGAGCTGGTGCTGGCGTCGCAGGAGGCGGCAATCGCCGCGACCCGCGCCGGCGCGCGCTTTACCGACCCGCACGAGGCCACCGTCAAGGTGCTGGCGCAAGGCATGCTAGATGTCGGCCTGCTGGACCGCAACAAGGTCGGCAGCCTGCAGGACGTGATCGAGAAACGGGCCTACTTCCAGTTCTATATGCACCGCACCGGCCACTGGCTGGGCATGGACGTGCACGATTGCGGCGGCTACCTTGAACCGGGAGAAATCGGTCAAACCAGCGAACGCAAGGACGCCTTGACCGGCGAGACGCTCATTGACCGGCCGGCCCGCATTCTGCGCCCCGGCATGGTGCTGACGATAGAGCCCGGCATCTACGTGCGTGCCGCGGAGGGCGTACCCGAGCAGTTTCACAACATCGGCATTCGCATTGAAGACGACGCCATCGTGACACCCAGCGGCTGCGAACTGATCAGCCGCGGTGTGCCGGTCGCGGTGGCGGAGATTGAGGCGCTGATGCGCTGAGTGGCCTGCCACGCGCCCTCAAAATGAGTCCAGCGGCATGAGACCCAGCACCTCTGCGTTTGTGGCATCAATGAACACGGTCCAGAACGACTTGCGTCCCACCATGGCAAGGCAGGCGACCGCTTCCGGTTTTCGCCCGGTGCGGGCGATGGCGGCGTCAATGGCTGGCCCCTGGGCCACAAAGCGCGCCTTGAGTTCAGCCAGCGGTCGGGCCGCCTTCAGAATGTCGGGAACCGCGGCACTATAGGGTTGCCACAGTTCGGGGCGCGAGGCCAGCGAAACGCCGCGCAGCGCTGCCATCGTTGCCTCCATTTTTTCACCGCTGTCGCGAAACGGACGCAGCGACAGCAGGGTCGGCCCGGTGAGGGGCAACGCCTTCAGCCCGGCTGGCGCACCGGCCAGCCATTCAGGCGCCACATCGATGGCGTGAACGACCCGAAAGCGGTCGTATTCAAACACCAGATGCACTGGCCGTGCCACCATCACGGTCCATAAGCCATAACCCAGGGCAAGCAGCTGCAGCAAGGCCACCACCACCAGATCACGGCGCAGCACCGACCACGGCTTGGTGCGGTTAAAAACGGCCAGGGTGATGAGCGGCCCGAGAATGACATCGACCGTCACCACAATGAAAAACAGCTCGCGACCACCCGAAATTTCCCGGTACGGATAGGGATACCAGAGCCCGAACACCAGTAGCGCCGCCAACAGCGCAACGACCAGACTGATGGCAAAGTGAATGCCGCTGGCGGCAAGCCGGTCTTTCCAGAAGTTGATTGCGGGACTCAGCATGATCGAAAGATGCGTTTACAAAATTGCGGGCCTGCTTCAAGCCGTGCATGACGCGCAGTCTCGCCGGGCAAGCACCCCCGGTTTTCAATGGCAACGATTCAAGTTGAAATTTTATTTTATTTGCCGGGCCAGGGAACGGCGGCGATCCGTTCGTAAATGAGCGACTGTTTTGCCCATTCTGCCTCAATGATTTCGCAGAGGCTTTTCGATGAAATCTGACAGGTTCGTCTAAGCCATTGCTGCGCTTCGGCAGGCTGGTCATTCATTGCCAGCATGGCCGCAAATCGGTACAGCACAAACGGGCTTGGAACGGAAGACACCATATTTCGCATCCAGGCAAGCTCGCCGGCCGCAATGCCGCTGCGCAGTTCCATGCGCGAAAAAACAATATGGTCGCGCCACTGGGTCAGCGCCAGCACGTCCGGAGGGGTGCGGGGAATCGGCACGTCAATTTTTTTCAACTCAAACCGCAGCCCATAAAAACTGGTCTCTATTCGAAAATAGTCGCGAATGGTAACCACCAAGGTTGCCATCGCCAGCAGCAAGACCACTCCGGTCAGCCACTTTCTGGGGCCAAATGCGGTGCGAAGCCCCAGCGAAACATTCAGGCA
This sequence comes from uncultured beta proteobacterium, assembly GCA_963750815.1. Taxonomy (GTDB): domain Bacteria; phylum Pseudomonadota; class Gammaproteobacteria; order Burkholderiales; family Burkholderiaceae_C; genus Rhodoferax. The sequence goes on along the minus strand of CAVVRS010000002.1, from coordinate 651,813 downwards.
CCCCATGACCATGCCGGCCGGAAGCAGAAAATACGCATATTGCAACGGGTATTCCAGCATGGCGTGCGTACCCAGCACGACAAGAAAAGAAATCAAAAGCAACTGCGAAAAATTTCGCAGCCCTCGCACCACAGTCCAGCACCACCAGCCCAGAAACGCGGCCAGACTCAGCCCTAACGGTATCCCGTTCCAAAGCACTAGATCGAGAATCAGGTTGTGAGCCTGTAGCAAGCTGCCACCTAGCGAAATTCCTTCATCGAGCATCAGGAACTGCGCGTGGCCCAGTTGACCCCAACCAAAACCAAACAAGGGGCGATGCAAAATGGCTTTTAAAAACATTCCCCAGGCTGCCCACCGGGTGTCACTGGAGGGGGACCGGTATTCCACTGGCAAACCGCCGCCAAAGAAGTCGTTGAGCGTCGGCAGCATCAGGATGCAAACCAGAAAATAGCAACCCAGTCCGACCACTGCACCCAGATACTTTCTGTCAGGCGCATATCTGCGCCCGTAGACCGTGATGCCCAGTAGCAGAATTACGTTGAGCCAGGCCGTTCGCGACTCGGTCAGCACGACGCCCAATAGCAGCAACGCCGCAGTAACAAAGGCCGCAGTTGCGCCCAGATATTTTCGGTAGAACCCCCAGGCACACCCCAATACACCCAGAAGCAGCAGGCTTGCCATTTGATTGGGCTGGGCGATATTGGCGAAGTGGCGTGTGCCCGTCGATTGCAGGGTCCAGGGACCAAACGGCTCCAGGTCAAAGAATTGATTGAGTTGCAATCCGACAGATACGACGGCCGCAATGCCAATGGCCAAAAATAAATAATCTGCGCACTGCCCCGGGGACTCCAGTTCCCATGCCGCACCCGCCAGCAGCGCCGTTAGCAAACCTAACAGGTAAACCGAATTGATCCAGGCAACGCCAAAAAGTGGCGTCATCCCCACGGCGTATTGGATGAGCGGAATCAGGGCCATGCCGGCTGAAACAGCGGTCAGCCAGTGCCAGGCAACGCAAAACCTGTTTCGCCACAAGACAAAGCTCGCAACCAGCAGCAGCATTGACGCTGCCCACGCATCACCATGAAAACTCATCCAGGGCAGGGAATGGTTTGGCAACAACCAGGCCAGCGACAGAAAGATTGACGCGAATACGATCCAGAACTTGCTCATAACCGAAACTTGGAAACCAGGAATTGCGGGTGTGCCAAATGTTCCATGCGAAAAAAAGGGGAGCAACGCTCCCCTTTTTGGTCGAATAAACTGTCGTTACTTACAAGATCCAGGCAGCCATTTTGTCGGCGTTCCAGCACACGTCCATGTAGTAATTGAACTCGATACGATTGTTGGGACTAATGTAACACTCAAATCACCTGCGGCAAGAATAGCGCCAGAAACGCTGATGATGCCGGTTGTATCAGCAATACTCAGGGCGGTTGCATATTTGGTCGCCTTGAAGGCGGTTCCACCGCCGCAACCATCATTGGCACCGCTGATCTGGTTGGTGGATTGGATGAGCTCGGATACACAGGTACGCGCTCCGCTAGCCGCCAGAATCACTTCAGACGCTTTGGCGCGGTTGGTGTAGTCCTGATACGCCGGCAAAGCCACAGCCGCCAGAATACCAATAATCGCAACCACGATCATCAATTCGATCAGGGTGAAACCCTTTTGCAGAGAACGTTTCATATTTAGCTCCTTAAATTAACAACAAAAACCAGACACTGACTCTGACACGATGCAGATTCTATGCCAAGCCCCACACTGGCAAATTAGTCGTTTTTACGGGAAAACCCTAGGAATAACAGGCAATACCTGTTGGGTTTTGTCACTTCATAACTTCAGGTGACATTTTTGTCACTCAATTTTTGTCACTTACTTGATACAAACCGACCGAACCATCTTGATGTCGGTGAGGCCCAGCATGATTTTTTCCATGCCGTCCATCTTCAGGGTACGCATGCCGCCCTCGACGGCGGCGGCAAAGATCTGCGCCACGCGGGCGCGCTCCTGGATGAGTTTTTTGATGTCGTCGTCGGCAATCAGCAGTTCATGCAAACCAATGCGGCCCTTGTAGCCGGTCTGGTTGCACTTGTCGCAGCCAACATGCCGATAAAACCGGAGTTGCCCGTCCTGGCCGTAAGTTTCAACCCAGCTGTCAAGCAGTTTCTGGGTTTCGCCTTCATAGTCGGACTGCCAGGCTCTGGAGTGACGCAGTTCCTCGGCGTACTCTGCCAGAAAGCGCTTTAGCTCGGAGCCGTCGGGCACATACGATTCCTTGCAGTCACACAGCTTTTTGGCCAGCCGCTGGGCCAGGATGCCCAGCAGGGCGTCGGCAAAGTTGAACGGGTCCATGCCCATGTCAAGCAGGCGCGTGATGGACTCGGGTGCCGAGTTGGTGTGCAGCGTCGAGAACACTAGGTGACCGGTGAGCGAGGCCTCCACGCCCATGGCCACGGTTTCCTTGTCGCGTGACTCGCCGACCATGATGATGTCGGGGTCGGCGCGCAAAAAAGCGCGCATGACCAGCGCGAAGTCTATCCCGGCCTTGCGGTTGATCTGCACCTGGCGCAAGCCTTTTTGCGTGATTTCGACCGGGTCTTCAGCGGTCCAGATCTTGGTATCCGGTGTGTTGAGGTGCTTGAGAATGGAGTGCAGCGTGGTGGTTTTACCGGAACCGGTGGGGCCACACACATAGAACAGGCCGTAGGGTTTTTCTATGGTCCGGACAACGCGCTCTTTGTTGTGCGGCGTCAGGCCCAGCTTGTCCAGCGCAATCGGTTCGCCGGCCGTCAGAATGCGCATCACGACGTCTTCCACGCCACCCGCCGAGGGGATGGTGGCAACCCGCAACTCGATGTCGAGCGGGCCGTATTTTTTGAACTTGATCTTGCCGTCCTGCGGTTTGCGCCGCTCTGAAATGTCCAGATCACACATGATTTTCAGGCGCGTCACCATGGCCTGGCGAAAATGGGCCGGAACTTCGATATAGGGTTGCAAGCTGCCGTCAATGCGGAACCGGATGCCGGTTTTAAGCTTGCCGGGCATGGGTTCGATATGAATGTCCGAGACCTTCTGGTGGCAGGCATCGATGATGACTTTGTTGACGAACTTGACCAGCTCATTGTCCGCCGCTGCCGACTCAAGCGAGTCATCATTGCTGCCGTCATCCATGGGTGCACCATCCATGTCCGCCAGCAATTCGTCAATCGAGCCGCCAGTTGCCTCCAAGCCGTAGAGTTGACCCAGCGTTTCATGAAACTCGGTATGCGTGGTCACCCGGTAGGTAAATTTGGCAATGCGCGGGAACACCTGCGGTACCACGCGCGAATTGCGCACCGCCTCCGGGTCCATGCACATGATGACCAGCCCTTCGGGCGACTGCTCCAGTGGAATCCAGCCCTGTTCTTCAATGAATTCGCGCTTGAGTACGCCATGCAAGGCCTCCAACCGGATGCGTCCGGCGGCAAAAGCCTCATAAGGCACGCCAAAAAATTTGGCCAGCGACGGCCCGATCTGCGCCGGGCGCACCCGGTAGCGGACCATCAATACCTGCTCAGCCGTTTTGCCTTCAGTGCGGGCTTCCTGAAGGCAATGCTGGAGTTCATCGGCGGTCATCACACCATCGGCTACCAGGCCATCGTACTTGGTGGCCTTGGGGCGCATGATCGTGCCCGCCTTTTGCACCCGTTGCCGGATGGCGACGGCCAATGTCTTGCACAACTGCGCCACGCCCATCACGTCAAGTTCACTGAACGGCAGGTCGCTCTTGCTGTTGATCAACTGCAGCACACCATGCAGGGTGTCCCCTTCGAGTATCGGCGCCGCCAGCACCTGGCGGGTTCGGTAACCCGAGCGCTTGTCTACTTCCTTCAAAAAGGTTAACGCTGGATGAATTTTTTTGAGTGCGTCGTCGTCGTAAACATCGGGAATGTTGACCAGTTGCCGGCTGACACCCGCATAACCGGCGATGCTTTGCGGCGTAATAGGCAACCTGAGATCACGGCTGCTGTTGAGGCCGGTCTTGACTTTGGAGACGATGGCGGTCTGGTCTTCATTGACAGCGTAGAGAGTCAGCCGATCGGCGTTGAACAACGTGCAGACATCCTGGCTTGCCTCCAGCATGATCTGGTCCAGATTTTCGGTCTCATGAATGCGGGCAGTTACCTGTTGCAACTGCCGGTAAAAAAGAGCCTCAAAAACAACGCCCCGTCTTTGAACGGGCAATTTTGGCGATTCAAAAAATGTGTCGCCGGAGTTGTTGTCAGATGCCGAGGGTTTCATTACTGCACTCGTAACGCAAACGCCTGACGCGTCTGCAAACCGTCAAAATCAGCGGTCAGGGGAGTCAGGTTTGCGTGAACTGCATCTGGGTGCCGGCCAGTTCAATCAGGTCACCATTCTTGATGGCCACCGGTTCAGCCCCAATGGGAGTTCCATTGAGAGCCGGGTTACCCGTGCCTTCGACATGATGAACGAAAAAACCGCGCTGACGGCGGGTGATCGCTGCAACTGCGACCCCGGGTTTTCCAATGGTGGTTACAACTTTGGTCAAGACCACCTCACGGCCGGCGGCGACACCCGACAAAACCTTGATGGCGGCACGAACCTCCAGCGCACCCGTCAGTGTGGCATAGACCGACGGCACGGCTGGTGGCGGCGGCGTCACAGGCGCTGCCGCAGGGGGCGCCGGCCCGCCCCTGGCGGCCTTGAACACCATGGTCTTCTCAAAACCGTCAGATTCCGTGTCATTGACAAACTTGATCTTGTATTTGCCAACCTCAATGCTGTCGCCATTCAAAAGCAACTGCTTTTTGGCCGCTTTTCCGTTCACGTAAGTGCCATTGGTACTGTTAAGGTCTTCCACGTAGACCTCCTGTCCGCTCAGCTCCAGCACGGCGTGCTCGCCACTGACAGCCAGGTTGTCGATGACGATGTCGTTATAGGGTCGCCGCCCCACGGTCGTCTTGTCCTTTGTCAACTGGACTTCCTTGATGACAACACCGTCAATCGACACAATCATTTTCGGCATTACCGACTCCTGTTTCTGAAACTTGTTGTTGATTATCCCGTGAGCTTACTATTTTCCAAGCCATCTGGCTATTAGCCCACGTTTCTCGTGAGTGCCCACAGCCAGAGCCAGTAATACCGTGATGTTATCGCGCCCGCCATTTTCATTGGCCTTGAGGACAAGATCGCTTGCCATTTGTTCCAGTGGCGTGCGATTTCGAAGCACGTCGGCGATCTGTGCGTCTTCCATCATGTCAGACAATCCATCAGAGCACATCAGGTAAAGGTCGCCCGCCTGCACTTGGTGCTCATTGAGTTCAAGCATCACCATATTCTCGACCCCCAGTGCCCGTGTGACCAGATTCTTGATGGGCGAAGTTGCGGCCTGCTCCGGCGCCAGCAGTCCGGCGTCAATCTGCTCTTGCAGCAAAGAATGATCCTTGGTGATTTGCAAAAAAACGTTGTCACGCAACCGATAGCAACGGGAATCGCCGACATGCCCCAACATCAGCCTGTCACCTCGAAATACGCCCACCACCAGCGTTGTCCCCATGCCGGCAAATTGCGGATTAGCCTGCGACGCATTGAAAATTGAGCGATTGGCATTGTCGACACAAAGCTCCATGGCGCGCCGGATTTCCGCCCCAGCCGCCTGGTCTCCAGCCTCAGACAGCCATCGTGCCAGCTCCGAGTTTATAAACGCCGTGGCCATGCCGCTGGCAATTTCACCCGCTTTGTAGCCCCCCATACCGTTGGCCAGAACGGCCAGGTGGGTCGCATCGTCGAACGCCACCGAGTCTTCGTTGTTGGTCCGCGACCGGCCAGGATCAGTTTGCGAGCAGAATTTGTAATTCATAATCTGTTGGGCTCACTTCACGCGCAGTGCCGGCCCGAAATTTGGGGTGAATCACTGTCACGCACCTGATGTTTGCCCGCTGCCATGGCGATGCTGGAGCGCTCTTCCCAAGACCACCACCAATGCGGCACCAGAGGCTGCCGCAACATAGTGCAGCCAGGGGTTTAGTGCCATGAAGCCCTTCAGGGCAACGTCACCGACGATGGTCTCGCCACCAACCCAGCCAATCAGGGCCGCGCCCAGTGTCACGATAATGGGGAAACGCTCCATCAGTTTGATCATCAGGGTGCTGCCGAAAATCACCAGCGGAATGCTGATCGCCAACCCCAGCATCAACAGGGTCGTGCTGCCCCTGGCCGCAGCCGCCACGGCTATGACGTTATCGAGACTCATCACCAGGTCAGCAATCAGGATTGTGCGCACGGCCGCCATCAAACTGCCGTGTTCTTTGGCGTGGCCATCGTCCTCTTCTTCTTCGCTGAGCAATTGCACGCCAATCCAGAGCAACAACAGGCCACCCACAATTTGCAAAAACGACAACTCCAGCAGTTTGGCAGCCACCACGGTCAGCGCAATGCGCAACACGACTGCGGCGCCAGAGCCCCAAAATATCGCCTTTCTTTGCTGTTCGGCCGGCAGCGAGCGCGCCGCCAGCGCAATCACTACCGCGTTGTCGCCAGACAGAATGATATTGATCCAGATGATCTTGATCAAACCAATCCAGAAGTCGACACTTTGAAGCAATTCCATCCGCATTCTCCCGTGTTGCCAATGCAAGAAGCGCCCAAAACAAGGTGTTTGGAGCGCTTCCTGCCTCTATCCTGAAGTGTAGCGGTCTCGTGACCGGTTACGATTTCACGACGTTGCCTACAACATGGCCTTCAATAATTTAGCCATTTCAGACGGATTGCGCGTGATTTTGAAGCCACACTCTTCCATCACCGCAAGCTTCGCATCGGCCGTGTCGGCACCTCCCGAAATCAGGGCTCCGGCGTGCCCCATGCGTTTGCCCGCGGGCGCCGTAACGCCGGCGATGAAGCCGACAATTGGTTTTTTCATGTTGAGCTTGCACCAGCGCGCGGCTTCAGCTTCGTCCGGGCCACCGATTTCCCCGATCATGATGACAGCGTCGGTGTCGGGATCGTCGTTGAACAGACGCATGATGTCGATGTGCTTGAGGCCATTGATGGGGTCGCCGCCAATGCCCACCGCGCTGGACTGGCCCAGACCGATTTCAGTCAACTGGGCAACCGCTTCATAAGTCAGTGTGCCGGAACGGCTGACTACGCCAATACGTCCCTTGCGATGGATATGACCCGGCATGATGCCGATCTTGATCTCTTCAGGTGTGATCAACCCCGGGCAGTTGGGTCCCAGTAACAAGGTTTTCTTTCCGCCAGCGGCTTCTTTGGCTCGCATTTTGTTGCGCACTTCCAACATGTCGCGCACCGGAATGCCTTCAGTGATGCAGATCGTGAGGTCCAGATCAGCCTCCACCGCTTCCCAGATTGCAGCCGCCGCACCGGCAGGCGGCACATAGATGACAGACACCGATGCGCCAGTTTCTTTGGCCGCATCCTTGACGGAGGCAAAAATGGGGATGCCAAAAATGGATTCACCGGCCTTCTTGGGATTCACTCCAGCGGCAAAACAGTGCTTGCCGTTGGCGTATTCCTGGCACTTTTCGGTGTGGAATTGACCGGTCTTGCCGGTAATGCCCTGGGTGATGACTTTGGTGTCTTTATTGATGAGGATCGACATGATTCTTCCTGTTCAGTTAGGGACAGAGCTTGTTTGCTGCGCGTCGCTGCGGTCTGTCCCAAAAGATTTCACGATTTGACGGCTGCCACCGCTTTTTGAGCCGCATCGGCCATGGTGTCGGCGGTGATGATGGGCAGGCCACTCTCGGCCAACATTTTTTTACCCAGATCTTCGTTGGTGCCCTTCATGCGCACCACCAGCGGCACGTTCAAATTGGTCGCCTTGCAGGCCGCAATCACGCCAGTAGCGATGGTGTCGCACTTCATGATGCCGCCAAAGATGTTGACCAGGATGGCTTTGACCTTGTGATTTTTCAGCATGATCTTGAAGGCTTCTGTCACCTTCTCGGGGGTGGCGCCGCCGCCGACATCCAGAAAGTTGGCGGGCTCCGCGCCAAACAGCTTGATGGTGTCCATGGTAGCCATCGCCAGACCGGCCCCGTTGACCAGGCAACCGATGTCTCCATCCAGACTGATATAGGCCAGATCGAACTTGCTGGCTTCGACTTCAGCGGCATCCTCTTCATCAAGGTCGCGGTACGCAACGATTTCGGGATGGCGATACAGCGCATTCGCGTCAAAATTGAATTTGGCGTCGATTGCCTTGATATTGCCACTGCCTTCCAGGATCAGGGGATTGATTTCGACCAGCGACGCATCGGTGTCCATGTACACCTTGTAGATTTTTTTCAGCACGTTCACCGCCTGTGCCGTCGAGGCCATGGGAACCCCAATGCTGTCTGCCAGTTTTTTGGCTTGTGCGTCGGTCAGGCCCACGGCGGGGTCAACAATTTCCGTGATGATTTTCTCGGGGGTGGCATGGGCTACCTGCTCAATGTCCATGCCGCCTTCGCTCGAAACAATCATTGCCACGCGTTGCGTGGCACGGTCAGTCACGGCCGACACGTAGTATTCTTTTTTGATGTCGGCGCCGTCTTCGATCAGCAGGCGGCGAACTTTTTGTCCTTCGGGACCGGTCTGGTGGGTAATGAGCTGCATACCCAGAATTTCGCCGGCGAGTTTTTTTACCTCATCAATGGAGCGGGCCAGTTTGACGCCACCGCCCTTGCCGCGGCCACCGGCATGAATCTGGGCTTTGACAACCCAGACCGGTCCGCCCAGTTTTTGTGCAGCTTCCACCGCCTCTTGAACAGTGAATGCCGCTATGCCGCGAGGCACCGGCACACCAGCCTGGCGCAAGATTTCCTTGCCTTGGTATTCGTGAATCTTCATAGGTCTCAATCAGTTGAGGACAGAGCTGGCCTAGCCCTGATCTGTCCTGCACGGTTTCAGGAGGGGATGATTTTTATCCGGTCGAAGAACTTGAAGGCGCCGCGACCGGCACTGGACAACGCAACTTCGAACTGTATCATGTTGCATTGCACCAATATTCACTGGAACTTACACGGCCGATTGACGGCGGGTTGAAAGCGATTCCCCATGCACAAAATATTCATTGACGGCGAAGCGGGCACCACCGGTCTTCAAATCCGGGAGCGGCTGCAAACGATGCCTGGTATTGAACTGCTCAGTATTGCCCCGGAACAGCGCAAGGACAACCGTGCCAAGCGCGAACTGATGGCACAGGTCGATCTGGTCGTGCTCTGTCTGCATGACGAGGCCGCCGTTGAATCGGTGGCAATGATGGATGATGTGGCCAGGATCAGCGGGAAAACCGGCCCGAAAATTATCGACGCCTCGACCGCTCATCGCACGGCACCAGGCTGGGTATACGGTTTTCCCGAGTTGGTGGCGGAGCAACAGAACCTGGTGGCCCAATCGCACCGTGTTGCCAATCCGGGCTGTTACGCCACTGGCGCCATTGCGCTGATCCGCCCGCTGGTCGATGCCGGCCTGATCCCCAAAGATTTCCCGCTCACCCTGCCCGCAGTCAGCGGCTATTCAGGCGGCGGTCGCCTGATGATCGAGGCCTATGAAAAAGAAGAAGCACCCGCTTTTGAACTTTACGGTCTGGGCTTGAAGCACAAACATCTGGCTGAAATCATGGCCTACACCGGTCTGACCCGCCGCCCCCTGTTCGTTCCCTCGGTTGCCAACTTCAGGCAGGGCATGCTGGTGCAATTGCCCCTGCACCTGGAGTTGCTGCCGGGTCAACCCCGGGCGCAAGACCTGCACCATGCGCTGGCAAAGCACTACGCTGGCTGTGAATGGGTCAGCGTGCAGGACGCCACACCAGACGACAAACTCGACGCCGTGGCACTGGCCAACAGCAACAGGATGGAACTTCGCGTCTACGCCAACGAGGGCAAGCAGGACAACTTTCGCCACGCTGTGCTGGTCGCCCGCCTGGACAACCTGGGCAAAGGCGCCAGCGGCGCTGCGGTGCAAAACCTGAAGCTGATGCTGGGGTTGTAAAGTTCTAAAGTTCCACAGTTGCTATATTATTTATAGCTGTCTACGCATGATCCACGCTGCCCAAGGCCTGAATTGACTATAAATTATCGCCTTTTGCACTCAGCACAACGCGCCGAACGATATCGCTGCCAAATCCACGCGCTGTCATAAACCGCATTTGCCGGGCAATGGCTTGGGCGTCCGCCGGGGGCGAGCCAAATTTTTTCCGCCAAACCTCTTGCGCGCGCTCGAATTCGGTTTCCTTCAACACTGCCAGTGCCTCAATTACCGCCTGCGGGTTCAGGCCTTTGCCTTGCAGTTCCTGTTTGATACGTGCCGCGCCCAGTTTGGCGGCATGACGATTGAGAACCGATTCGATCACCCGTGCTTCACTGATGAAACCCTTGGCTTGCAGCTCGTCGAGCGTCTGTGCCAGCGACCCGGGCAGCTCTTCAAAGCCCTGGAGCTTGCGTTCCAGTTCGGCACGCGAGTGCTCGCGGCCGCTGAGCAGTCGCAGGGCACGGTTTTTAAGAGAGGGCTGGGCAAACGACATGGACGCCAGAGACCGGTTCAATCTGCCAGGTTGCTTCTTTTTTAATAGCTGCCTGTGCTTATGGAACGGCTGCTAAGCGGCTTTTTTGCTTGCAGACTTGGCCTTGCCCTCGGGCTCATCGGCAGCCGCCAGCAATGGAATGCCCAACGATGCCCGCACCTTGTTTTCAATCTCGCGGGATAACTCCGGGTTTTCACGCAGGAACTCCCGGGCGTTGTCGCGGCCCTGGCCGATTTTCTCGCCGTTGTAGGCGTACCAGGCGCCCGACTTGTCCAGAATATTGGCATTCACGCCCATGTCGATGATCTCGCCGTGGCGGCTGATGCCTTCGCCAAACAGAATGTCGAACTCAGCGGTCTTGAACGGCGGTGCCACCTTGTTTTTGACGACCTTGACCTTGGTTTCATTGCCAATGGCTTCATCACCTTTCTTGATGGTGCCGATGCGGCGAATGTCCAGCCGTACCGACGCGTAGAACTTCAGCGCATTACCCCCCGTGGTGGTCTCGGGTGAACCAAACATGACGCCAATCTTCATGCGAATCTGGTTGATGAAAACGACCATGCAGTTGGTCTTTTTGATATGGGCGGTCAACTTGCGCAGGGCCTGGCTCATCAAGCGCGCCTGCAGGCCGGGCAAAGAATCACCCATTTCACCTTCAAGTTCCGCTTTTGGCGTCAGGGCGGCAACCGAGTCAACCACAATCAGATCAACCGCACCCGAGCGCACCAGGCTGTCAACGATCTCCAGCGCCTGTTCGCCCGTGTCGGGTTGGGAAATCAGCAAATCCTGAAGATTCACCCCCAGTTTTTGCGCATATTGAATGTCCAGGGCGTGCTCGGCATCGATGAAAGCGCATTGGCCGCCGACTTTTTGCATCTCGGCAATGACCTGCAGGGTCAGCGTGGTTTTGCCGCTTGATTCCGGGCCGTAAATTTCGACCACGCGACCGCGCGGCAATCCGCCCACACCCAAGGCAATGTCCAGTCCCAGCGAGCCGGTCGAGACGACCTGAATGTCTTCTATGACCTCTCCCTCGCCCAGACGCATGATGGTGCCCTTGCCAAACTGTTTTTCAATCTGGGCCAGCGCCACTTGCAGGGCTTTGGCTTTTTCACTGTTGGCGGGGCTTGCCGCTTTGATTGGTGCGTCCATGAAAATCTCCTTGAATATCAGTCGGTTATGTGTCGGGAAAAATCGTCGCACCATCTGGCGTTAACAACAGGCTGGATGCTTGAACAGTAGTCTAAAAGGGTAATTAAATTTTGTAAATAGATTTTTTAGTCAATTTGGTTTACTATTTTGGTATGTCTGACACCTTCCTGAACGACAGCTGGCGGCAAGCCCATTTGGGCTACTGGATGAAACAGGCCCTGCAGCGCTTTGACGCCAGAGTTCTGCAACTGATGTCACGCAATGCCGGCGTACCCCTGGCGCTGTCCAATCTGGCGGCGCGTGGCCACTTGAGCGCCTCCCACATCCACATCACACGGCATTTGGCAACTGCAGGCTCGCGCCTGACCGATTTGGCGCAACGGGCCAGCATGAGCAAACAAGCCATGAGCAAATTGGTCGGGCAATGTGAGGCTTGGGGTTTGGTGACCCGGTTACCCGACGCCCGCGATGCCCGGGCCACGCGCATCGTATTCACAACGGCGGGTTTGAGTTGGCTGCAGGCATTCAGCCAGGCAGTTGCCCAGGCCGAAGCGGAACTTCGGGAAGCGGTTGGGGTTGAGGTCGCGACGGTCATTGCCATTGGGCTGGAAGCCTACGCCGGCTGAAGGCCAAACTTCTGCGGTCAAAATTACCGGGAAATAGCGGGACGCCTAGAATTGCCGGAACAAGAGAATGCCGCCCTGCGGGCTTCTCGTACAAAGGAGACAGACATGCGAATCCTGATTGCTGAAGATGACCAGGTGTTGGCTGATGGTTTGCTGCGAACCCTGCGTAGCTCGGGCGCGGCCGTGGACCACGTCGCCAGTGGTACGGAAGCAGATGCCGCACTGATGACCAACACCGAGTTTGATTTGTTGATTCTGGATCTGGGCATACCCAAAATGCACGGCTTGGAAGTGCTGAAGAAACTGCGCGCACGTGGCTCGTCCTTGCCAGTGCTGATTCTGACGGCAGCCGACAGTGTGGATGAACGCGTCAAAGGTCTGGACTATGGCGCCGACGATTACATGGCCAAACCGTTCAGTCTGCAGGAACTCGAAGCCCGCGTGCGCGCCCTCGGTCGACGCGGCATGGGAACTGCCAGCAGCACGATCAAACACGGCCCCCTGATTTACGACCAGTCCGGCCGGGTTGCCACCATTGACGGCGTCATGGTCGAGCTGTCGGCGCGCGAGCTGGGATTGCTCGAAGTGCTGCTGCAACGCGCCGGACGTCTGGTCAGCAAGGACCAGTTGGTAGAGCGGTTGTGTGAATGGGGCGAGGAAGTAAGCAACAACGCCATCGAGGTTTACATCCACCGCCTGCGCAAAAAAATCGAAAAAGGACCGATCCGGATTGCCACGGTTCGGGGCCTGGGCTATTGCCTGGAAAAAATACCAAATTAAGGACCTGACTGCCACACTGTGAATATCTTTCACCAGGAGCAACGCTCACTGTTCGGCGAAATCCTGGACTGGATGTTGACGCCTATGCTCCTGCTGTGGCCGATCAGTCTGGTGCTGACCTGGGTCGTTGCACAAAGCATCGCCGGAAAACCGTTTGACCGGGCCCTGGAGTACAACGCCGGTGCATTGGCACAGCTGGTTAACGTCAGCAACAATCGGGTGCAATTCAATCTGCCACTGCCGGCGCGGGAACTCTTGCGCGCCGACGACTCGGACACGGTTTACTACCAGGTACGGGGTGCCCGTGGCGAGTTTCTGAGCGGCGAGCGCGACCTTCCCCTGCCGCCAGACGATGAAAAAGCCTTCTTCGGTGAGGTTCGTATCCGCGACGCCGAAGTCCACGGCGTTGACGTCAAGGTTGCCTACACCTGGGTCAAGCTCGCCATACCAGACGCCAGACCGGCGCTGGTGCAAGTGGCAGAGACCATGGAGAAACGCTCGGTATTGGCCACGGAAATTGTCAAAGGCGTCATGCTGCCGCAGTTTGTCATCCTGCCTATGGCAGTGTTGCTGGTGTGGTTGGCGCTGGTGCAGGCCATCAAGCCCCTGAATCAGCTGGAGGATCGCATCCGGGCCCGCAAGCCCGATGATTTAAGTCCAATTGATGCGCAGGCGGTACCGCTGGAAGTCGCTCCCCTGGTGTCTTCCGTCAACGACTTGTTGATGCGACTGAAGGACTCCATCGCGACCCAGAAACGCTTCCTGGCGGACGCAGCGCACCAGCTCAAGACACCGCTGGCGGGCTTGCGCATGCAGGCCGACCTGGCCCAGCGCGAAGGCGCCAACACTGCCGAGCTGAAGCAATCATTGCGTCAAATTGGTCGCTCCAGTATCCGGGCGACACATACAGTCAACCAGCTACTGGCACTGGCTCGCGCCGAAAGCAGCGGCTCGGCCATGCCCCGCACCAGCTGCGATCTGGCCGAACTAACCATGGCAGTGGTGCGCGACTGCGTTCCACGTGCCATGGAAAAGCACATTGATCTGGGTTACGAGGGTACGCAACCCGGCGCACAGGGCGGGCAGCTTGCGGGTAACCCCACGCTACTCAAGGAGTTGATCCGAAATCTGGTGGACAACGCCATCAATTACACCCCGTCGATTCAAGAGGCTCCCGGCGTGATCACGGCGCGCGTGCTGACCGACCCGTTTGGCAAGACACTGGTGTTGCAGGTGGAAGATTCGGGACCTGGTGTTCCACTGGCCGAGCGGGAACTTATCTTTCAACCGTTTTATCGCGCTTTGGGAACGGAAGTCGATGGGTCAGGCCTGGGCTTGCGGATTGTTATGGAAATCGCCCAACAGCACCTTGCCAGCGTCAGCATGGAAGATAGCAGACCTGGACAGACCCCCCCAGGCGCGCGCTTCAGCGTGCGCTTTTTCGCCGAACCCGTCCAGACGGCAGCCAGCGTGTGAAGCTCATTGGCACAGGCTTAGCGTTTTGCCTGCCAAAGCCGGCTGCAACCCTTCCAGACGGGCTCTCAATGCATCGTCGGCTTCAGCCAGGCGCAGCATGGTGCCACGCAGCTCAGCGCGTTCCTGCACCACACGTGCCGTGCGAACACCGCGTTTGGCCAGGGCATTCAACTCGGCATTGGCGGCAGTCTGCGTATCGAAACCACCCAGCGAAAGCCCAAATTGCAGCGCCGGATTACGCAAGGGCTCGAATTTCAGCTTCAAATAAGCCAGTTCTGATCGCTTCTTGAGTAACGCGTCGGCGCTGGCGTATTTACCCATGTAGACAATCCAGCGCGCAGGCTCCACCACCGTCTCCAGGGTCCAGGATCCCGGCGGCAACTGCTGGGCCAAAGCACGCTGCAGAAGCTCGCTCTGCGCCGTATCAAACAAACCCGCCTGCAAACAGACGGGCGGCTTCACAGACATGCTGGGCGACGTGTCATTGAGACGCAACTCCTGCGCACTGACCAGGCGTAACGCTTCGGGTTTGATCTGCTGACCCATGCGCTGCGGTTCCGTTTGCGCTGCCGGTGCAAACCCGAGACCCAGCAACAGCCCCTGCGACCACGCAAAATAAACGCCATTGATCAACATCAGGATCAACACAAGAAATCGCCGCATGGGTCAGGAACTGCCTTTTCTCACGTGACGCACACTGACTTCGGCGCTAATGATTTTTTTCAATCCCTGTGCAGTGTCGACAAGCAATGCGCCAACTTTATCCACCCCGTGCGCGACACCGATCGTGTCATCACTCAGGGCAACAGTCAGCCCGACCAGCGCATCCCGGTGGTTAAACCGGCTCTGAAACGGCTCAAACCCCTGCGCCTCAAACAATTTGACGGCCTGCAACAGCGGCGGCGCAATGCGCAACAGCGCCTGCGCCGCATCGACGCCCGTCCACACCTCCTCCAGCCAGGCGGGCGCTGTGGCCAAATCAGTCGCTTCAGGCTTCGTGATGTTGATGCCGATACCCACCACCAGGTAGCGAATTTCCGCAAAACTGGCTGTTTCGATTAAAACGCCAGCCAGTTTTCGTTCCCGCCACCACACGTCGTTAGGCCATTTCAGGCGCAGATCAGGGTGCAGACTTTCAACCAGACTGACGCCTACTGCGAGCGACAGACCGGACCAGTCGTGTGGCGCCAGGGGCAGGCCCAGCGAGAACGCAAGATCACTATGCCAGCTGCGCCCCAGGCGGCCACGCCCAGCGGTCTGCTGCTGCGCCACCAGCAGCACGGGTTGCAGATTGCCGGCGCGGGCGCGGCGCATCAGCTCACTATTGGTTGAGTCAATTTGCCGCACTGCTTCAACCACCACACCCGGTAGCTCCAGCGCAAACACGTGGTTTGGCAAGCCAGCGCAGATCATGCTTTTATCAGCGGCGCCCGCGTTTGGGCGCCAGCAAGGTGCCACGACAGTTTTTTGTACCGCACCAGCACGGGTATTCCGCTTTGAGTTTGGGCGTGTAACGTTCTTCAATGATCAAACCATAATCGTAATTGAGCTCTTCACCGGCCCTGATATTGCGCAGGGCCTTGATGAAAATACGCCCGTCCTGATCGTCGGCTTCGCAGTTCGGATCGCAGGCGTGATTGATCCAGCGCGAGGCGTTACCGCCATACAGAGCATCAATCACGCGGCTTTCGTCCACGTGAAAATAAAATGTGTGGTTGGGGTCGGCTGGATCGTGCGGGTGACGCTCCTGCGCTTCGAGCCAACTTATGATCTCCCCCACGTATTCGATAAGGGTCTCGCCTTGCGCAATATCCTGTAGCGCATAGACGCCTTTGCCGTGTACGCCAGAACGACGGATCTGAAGTCGGCGACGGCCTGCCTGAGTAATATTTCTGGACACAGCAAAAAATTTGGTATGGTGAACTCGTATGGGCGCGCGTGTGTGCGCCCACGTGCATGTGCGTGCGCCCGTGCGCCCGCGAGAAATGGATTGTAGTCAGATGAAAACATTAGTTATTGCCGAGAAACCTTCTGTCGCCCAGGACATCGTGCGTGCGCTCACGCCGGTAGCGGGGAAATTCGAAAAACATGACGAGCATTTCGAGAACGACAAATACGTTGTTACGAGTGCTGTTGGTCACCTGCTTGAAATCCAGGCGCCAGAAGAGTTTGATGTCAAGCGTGGCAAATGGAGCTTTGCCCATCTGCCGGTAATTCCACCGCACTTCGATCTGAAGCCGATGGACAAGACCAGGACACGGCTCAATGCGGTTGTCAAGCAAGCCAGGCGCAAAGATGTCGGCGCCATCATCAATGCCTGCGATGCCGGGCGCGAGGGCGAACTGATCTTCCGGCTGATCCAGCAATACAGCAAAGTCAAGCTGCCAGTGCAACGCCTGTGGCTGCAATCGATGACACCGCAGGCCATTCGCGATGGTTTCAACGCGCTGCGCAGCGACCAGCAAATGCTGCCTCTTGCAGACGCCGCGCGCTGCCGCAGTGAAGCCGACTGGCTGGTCGGCATCAACGGCACCCGCGCCATGACCGCCTTTAACTCCCGCGATGGCGGCTTCTTCCTGACCACCGTCGGACGGGTACAAACACCGACCTTGAGCGTGGTCGTCGAACGCGAAGAGCAAATTCGCAAATTCACCAGCCGCGACTACTTCGAGGTGCACGCAACCTTTGCTGCCACTGCCGGTGAGTATCCGGCCAAATGGTTCGACCCGAAGTGGAAGAAAGCGGCGGCCAACCTGGCAGCAGGCACCGCCGAAGAACCCGATGCCGAGCTTCGGGCCGACCGTCTCTGGAGCCAACGCGAAGCGCAGGCCATCGCCGATGCCGTGCGGGGTCAAAAAGCCAGCGTCACCGAAGAGAGCAAGCCCACCACACAAGCGTCTCCCCTGTTATTTGACTTGACCAGTCTGCAGCGTGAAGCGAACGGCAAGTTTGGTTTTTCTGCCAAAACCACGCTTTCCATCGCACAAAGTCTGTACGAACGCCACAAGGCCCTGACCTACCCGAGAACCGATTCGCGCGCCCTGCCCGAAGACTATCTGCCAGTCGTCAAACAAACCTTCGAAATACTTGCCGCGAGCAGCCAGCAACACCTCGCGCCACACGCCATAACGGCGCTCAAAGGCAACTACATCAAATCTGGCAAACGCATTTTCGACAATGCCAAGGTGAGTGACCACTTTGCCATTATCCCTACGCTACAGGCACCACACGGTTTGAGCGAAGCGGAACAAAAAATCTACGATCTGGTGGTGCGCCGCTTCATGGCAGTGTTCTTCCCGGTCGCTGAATATCAAATTACCACCCGAATCAGCAGTGCTGCCGGTTACAGTTTCAAAACCGAAGGCAAAGTCCTGGTCAAACCCGGCTGGCTGGCAATTTATGGCAAGGAAGCGCAAGACGAGGTCAAAGACGGCGACGACCGCAACCCCGGCAACCTGGTACCGGTAAAACCCGGCGAACTCGTCGAAGCTCAAGCGGTGGAGCCAAAGTCTCTGAAGACTCGTCCACCGGCCCGTTACTCTGAAGCAACACTTTTGGGCGCGATGGAAGGTGCCGGAAAAACTGTGGAGGATGATGAGTTGCGCGAAGCAATGCAGGAAAAGGGGCTGGGAACACCGGCCACCCGCTCCAGCATCATTGAAGGCTTGATTGCCGAAAAATACATGCTGCGCGAAGGTCGCGAACTGATCCCCACCGCCAAGGCTTTTCAGCTCATGACGCTGCTGCGCGGCTTGGGTGTGGAAGAGCTGTCCAAAGCCGAGTTGACCGGTGAATGGGAATACAAACTGGCACAGATGGAACACGGCAAACTCAGCCGCGAATCCTTCATGGCGGAAATTGCCGCCATGACCGGGCGCATGGTTAAAAAAGCCAAGGAGTACGACCGCGACACCATCCCCGGTGATTACGCGACGCTCACCAGCCCCTGCCCTAACTGTGGCGGCATCGTGAAAGAAAACTACCGGCGCTACGCCTGCACTGGCAAAACCGATGCCGATGAGGGCTGCGGCTTCTCTTTTGGCAAAACACCGGCCGGACGGACCTTTGAGATCACCGAAGTCGAGCAATTCCTGCGTGACAAGAAGATCGGCCCGCTGGACGGCTTTCGTTCCAAGGCGGGCTGGCCCTTCGCCGCCGAAATGGTGATCAAGTTCGACGAGGAGAGCAAGAATTACAAGCTGGAATTTGACTTTGGTGACGACAGACAAGGCGAAGAAAGCGGTGAACTGATCGACTTTACGGCCCAGCAATCGCTGGGCAGCTGCCCCAAATGCGGTGCTGCCGTGTTTGAACACGGCAAAAGCTACGTCTGTGAAAAATCGGTACCCACCGACGCGCAAGTGACTCCAAATTGCGACTTCAAGAGCGGCCAAATCATCTTGCAGCAGCCCATAGCACGTGAACAGATGAGCAAACTTCTGACAACCGGCAAGACCGATCTGCTGGACAAATTTGTCTCCATGCGCACACGTCGCGGCTTTAAAGCCATGCTGGCGTGGGACGCGGCGGCCGGGAAGGTCAACTTTGAGTTTGCGCCATCAAAATTCCCGCCACGCAAGACCGTCGCCAAGACCCCCATGAAAACCGAAGTTGCTACAAAAATCAGAGCTGCCCGTGCAACGCCGACGGTGGCTACAGCCAAAAAAGTATCAAAAAAAGCGGGATTAAAACCAACAGTTGCCACAAAAACAACACGAAAACCGGCACCCCGGAAAACCACCAAACCGGCTACCGGACTACAGCCAAGCGCCGTGTTGGCCGCCGTTATTGGCGCGGACCCCGTGGCACGCCCCCAGGTCATCAAAAAGCTGTGGGATTACATCAAGGCAAACCAGTTGCAGGATGCTGCCAACAAGCGCGCAATAAACGCTGACGCCAAGCTGTTACCCATCTTCGGCAAGCCGCAGATCACGATGTTTGAACTGGCCGGACTTGTTGGCCGGCACCTGAGTTGACTATCCGCGGCAGAGCCGCTAGCGCTTGAACTTGCCATCGCGCCCGATGAGCGTCAATTCTGTGTGATTTGAGCCCTGATGGTCTTTGGCACTGTAGTTGATGGTGTAGCCACCCAGGTTCACATCGTGCATTGACTCGAGTCCGCCAATCAGCGCATCGCGTGTCAACTGCCGGCCGGCGCGGCGCAGCCCCTCCACCAGCACCCGGGCGATGAGATAGCCCTCCATGCTGGAAAAATCAAATTCTTTCTGCCCGGCTTCCGTCATGCGCTGCTGGTACTCACGAACGATAGGCGTGCCTGCCCCATAGGGAAACGGCACCACCTGCGATATGACCACACCCGCTCCGGCCTCACCCAACTCGTCCGCCAGGGCTTTGGAACCCACAAAACTGACGTTGAAAAACTGGCCGCTGTAACCCTTGGCCCGCGCCTGTTTGATCAGCGCCGCGCACGATTTGTAAGCGCTGATCTGAACCACTGCTTCCGGTTCTGCCTTGAGAATCGCCTCCAGCGACTGCGTCACATCGACACTGTTGCGCTCAACCGTGGCTGTCACTGCGGGCTTGAGCTGGCGCTTGGCAAGTGCCCGTACCATTCCTTCGAGTCCGGCCTTGCCGTAAGCGTCGTTTTGGTAGAACACCGCAATACTCTTCACACCCAGTGTCGTGAGATGCTGCACGATGCGCTCGGTCTCGTCAAAATAACTGGCCCGAACATGAAATACATGGCGGTTCAGGGGCTCCCGCAGTGCCTGCGCACCGGTAAACATGCCAACCAGCGGAACTTGCGCTTCGGTCAAAATCGGCAACGCCGCCAGCCCGGTCGGTGTCCCAACCGATCCGGCAAGAGCGAATACCCGGTCGTCACGGATCAGCGCCTTGACTGCCGCCGCCGCTTTCTCCGGTTCATAGCCGTCATCGCGGGTCAGCAGCTTGATGCTGCGCCCGTTGACGCCGCCTTGGGCGTTGACGGCATTGAGGTACGTTTGCATGCCGACTTTTAACCGGATCCCGAGCTGCGCCGCCGGTCCGCTCATGGCGGCGAACTGGCCAATCAGGACTTCCTTGTCGGTCACACCGTCTTCGGCCAATGACAGGGAAGAGGTAAAAACCAGAGTCAACGTAGCCAGCTTTTTGAGAATGTTCATGGAGTCCGCCTAGTCCTTCAGTACCTGAAAGACACCACACTACCTGATTTCGGTCAAATAATCGATCAGGGTTTAACCAGCCTCCGGCATATGCCAGTCAATGGCATAGCAGCGCACCGCATCAAGTCTTCATGCCACAGACCGCAAAACTTTTAGTGGTGTCGGACGCTGCCGCAGGAAAAGCTGCGCCGGCGGGATGCAGGGCTTGATTCAAGGTACCAGGCAGGCCATCCGATCAGCCCGCGATATGAAAAGCTTTTGCGACCAGTTTCAGGAATTCGGGACTGTCCCATTCCTGAGCGCCATAGTGCTTGGCAAGTACCCGACCCTGTGCGTCGACCAACAGGGTCAAAGGCAGACGGTCTGCCCCCAGCATGTTTTCCAGCAACAGGTTGCTGTCAATGAAGTGGCTGAAACTGGTTCTGGATTTTTGCAGGAAGCCCCTGGCGGCTTCAGGGTAGTCGTCAGTGGAAATGCCAATCATCGTGAGCTGTTTACCCAGCTTGCTGCGCGAGAGTCTTTCCAGCGAACCCATTTCCTGCCGGCACGGACCACACCAGCTGGCCCAAACGTTGATGATCAACGGCTTGCCACGAAATTCTGACAGCTTTCGGGATGGGCCGGACAGCCCCTGCAGCGTCGCCTCGCGCAGCGTTGCGCCAATTTCAACTTCGCCTGGAGTTTTAGCTGCAGCAAGCGTCGTGGCGCCCATGAGGCAGCACATCAACAAGGTAAATATTAATTTCATTTCTGGGAGTCTAGCAGCCACGTGCCGGCAGGTGGCTACCCCCTAGCTCAAGAGCCTGACCAGTGCATCGGGATGAATACGCCAGCCGGCGAGCCCGCCAATTCCCATCAGCACACCAAATCCGGCTGGCAACAGACTCAAGGCGTACAACCACCAGAATTGGGTCAAGGAGGCGACCGCCAGCATTGAAATGGCAATGGCAAGCAATGCATCGGAGAGGTCAAACTGGTCATCATGAAAGTTCAACGCGTCATAGTTTGCCTGATCCTTTTCGGCCAGGGTTTTCAATTCTTCCTATTTTTTGCGCCTGGTCTTTGGCCAGTTTTTCGTAAACGGCAATCTGTTCCCGGTAGGCGGCCTGCTGCTGCACGGGCAACACTGCCGCCTGCAAACGCAGCTGGACCAGGGTGGCCCTGGCAATTTCTTCACGCAGGTTGCGGGCCTGGTAAAACGCCCAGTGATCGAGTTTGTCGGCCTGGGCTTGTTGCATGGCCTGCACAATGTTGTCATCCTTGACCTTGCAAATGCCCATGAAGGTAACCAGCAGGGCTACCGTAATGGCCACAGCAGGGTTTAACAGCGAAGGTTTTGCACTTTTCGGCGTCGAATCAGCGACTTCGGGTGCTTCAGACGGGCTTACTTCCATGATGACGTCACCTTAATGAATTTTTTGGAACGGCAGCTGCTTATGGGGAGTGGGCCGGCTTGTCCGCAACGCGCCTGGCTCGCTCATAAAGCGGCATCACCCGGGGCAGATTGGACTCTATATCACCAATACGGGACTTGCCTGACGGGTGCGTCGACAGCCACTGAGGTGGCGCCCGTTTGCCGGTTGCGCCCATCTTTAGCCAAAGTGTAACGCCGGCTCGCGGGTCGTAACCGGCACGGGCCGCCAGATCCATGCCCACCAGATCCGCTTCGGTTTCGTCCTCGCGGCTGAACTCCAGCGCCAGCAGATTGGCGCCGCCACGCGCCAGTCCGTCCGTCAAGCGTGGATCAATCCCGAATACGCTGGCCGCCAGCGCCCCGCCAATCCGCGCGGCGCCCTGCGTCACCGCACCTTTAGCCATGCGTTCGCGGGCGTGCTCGCGCAGGGCATGGGCAATTTCATGACCCATCACCATCGCCACTTCGTCATCGCTGAGTTTGAGTTGCTCCAGAATGCCGCTGTAAAACGCAATTTTGCCGCCCGGCATGCAAAACGCATTGATCTGCCGGCTGCTGATCAGATTGATCTCCCATTGCCAGTCCTTGGCGCGTGGATTCCATGCCACGGCATACGGGATGATATGGCGCGCAATCGCATTCAGGCGCAACACCTGGATATGGTCGCTCGGGGCCAACATGTTTTTACTCGCAGCCTGCTGCAGCATTTGCGAATACTGCCGGGTCGCTGAGCGCTCCACGCTGTCAGCGGGTACCAGTCGGCTGAACGCTGAATTGGCCCCCACGTCAACCCCCTCCCGGGCTGCGGCCTGGCAAGTCGCCGCGGGTGAAAACGCCAGCAACAATGCGAACAGCCCTGGCGCCAGTGGCTGCGGCGCCCATGGTTGGCAGCGCTTTTCGGGGGTTGGGGCAAGGTGGGCGTCAGTCATGTTCGAATCAGGAAGTGCGTATGGCTGCGCGTATTATTCGCGCATGACATCAAGTGCATCCGGCAGCAGCCAAATCAAGCCCTCCTGGACCACAACTTTCAAGGTTTACCTTGAACCCGCCACGCTGCGTATGTTGCTGTTGGGATTTTCCGCCGGATTGCCGCTGCTGCTGGTGCTGGGGACCTTGAGTTTTTGGCTGCGCGAAGCCGGTATTGATCGCACCACCATTGGCTACTTGAGCTGGGTTGGCCTGGCCTACGCATTCAAATGGGCCTGGGCACCGCTGGTCGACTGGTTGCCGATTCCGTTGCTGACACGCTGGCTGGGGCGCCGGCGCAGTTGGTTGCTGCTAGCGCAACTAGCCGTTATGTCTGGCTTGGTCGCCATGTCATTCAATGACCCCAGGGTAGCCTTGCAACCCGTCGTCTGGGGCGCGCTGGCAGTGGCTTTTGGCTCGGCTACGCAAGATATTGCGCTGGATGCGTTTCGCATCGAATCTGCTGCCAGCGAACGCCAGGCGGCGCTGGCGGCGGCGTACCAGACCGGTTACCGCTTTGCCATGATCTGGGCCGGCGCCGGGGTGTTGTGGATCGCGGCGCGGACAGAAGTGGCAGGGGCGCCAATTTACCAACATGCGGCCTGGCAAACTGCTTATCTCGCAATGGCGGCCAGCATGCTGCTGGGAATCGTGACCGTATTGCTGTCGCCAGAGCCGTTGCATCGCGCCCGGCCAAAAGCGAAGAATATGCTTGCCTGGTTGCGTGGCGCGCTGGTTGAGCCATTTACGGACTTTTTGGGTCGCTATGGCCAGCAGGCACTGCTTATTCTGGCGCTGATTGCGGTGTACCGCATCAGCGACGTGGTCATGGGCATCATGGCCAACCCGTTTTATGTCGACATGGGCTACAGCAAGGACGAGGTAGCGGCGGTAACCAAGATTTACGGCGTCATCATGACGTTGGTCGGGGCTTTTGTCGGGGGCGTGTTGTCGATGCGGCTTGGCGTAATGCGGGTGCTGATGCTGGGTGCCATTCTGAGCGCAGCCAGCAACCTGCTGTTTGCCTGGCTGGGTACCCGGGGACATGATGTCACCGCGCTCATCTTCGTCATCTCGGCCGACAATCTTTCCAGTGGTATCGCTTCTGCGGCGTTCATCGCCTACCTTTCCAGTCTGACCAATATCAACTACTCGGCCACGCAGTACGCGCTGTTCAGCTCCATGATGCTGCTGGCGCCCAAATTTCTGGCGGGCTATTCAGGTCGCTATGTAGACGCTTTCGGGTATCAGAATTTCTTCGTGGCAACCGCCCTGCTGGGCGTGCCCGTCTTGCTGCTGGTAGGACTGGCGTCCCGGGTAAAACCTCCGCCAAATGAGCCGCCAGCATTTACTTAACTTTACCCTTTCTTCAACTGACTTACGGCACTCTGCCCTAGACTGATCCGATGACCCAACACTTGCTGATGATCGAAGATGACGCCCGCCTGGCGCGGATGGTGGGCGAGTACCTGGAGCAATCCGGTTTTGTTGTCAACCATGCTGGCGATGCCCACACCGGGTTGGAAGCGTTGCAGGCGACGCCACCCGACCTGGTAATTCTGGACCTGATGCTGCCCGATATGGATGGTCTGGAGGTGTGTCGACGCATCCGGGCCTTGTCGGGCGCCAGTTCACAGGTGCCGGTGTTGATGCTGACGGCCAAAGGCGATCCTATGGATCGCATTATCGGTCTTGAAGTCGGCGCGGATGATTACCTGCCCAAACCATTCGAGCCACGTGAGTTGCTGGCGCGCATTCGCGCGGTTTTAAGACGCCACGTGAAGGGTCCGGTGGAAGTTGGCCATCAGTTGCGTTTTGGCACGCTTGAAATTGACTGTGATGCCCGCACCGTCGCTGTTGCGGGTCAGGTGTGTGACCTGACCTCCTATCAGTTTGATCTGCTGGTGGCACTGGCTGAACGGGCTGGCCGGGTGCTGTCGCGGGACCAGATCATGGAGGCCGTGCGTGGCCGTGAGTTCGACGCCTTTGACCGCTCGATTGATGTGCACATGGGACGCATCCGGGCCGCCATTGAGGTCGACGCGAAAGCCCCCAAGCGAATCCTTACCGTACGCGGCGTCGGCTATGTATTTGCCCGCCAACAAGATTAGGCATGTTTTTAGGCAAACTGTATGTACGCATATGGCTGGCCGTGGTGCTGGCCGTGGCGGTACTGACGCTGCTGGTCGGTTGGGCCTGGAGACTGGCGGCCGAAGCACCCCTGCGTGAGGTCGTCGTTCGCAACGAAGCCGGGCAAATCATCGGCAATGGGCATTCCAGCCGGAGGCGTCCGCCAGGCGCCGCCATCAGTGTACGACCCCATGATGAACCGGACGCCCAGGCACCCTCGTTCGGTCTGCAAAGCCAGCAAGGAAACAGCCCGGAGTTCGTTGTACTGATGATCGATGGTCAGATCGTCCATCTTCAATTGCCGCGCCCGCCACAGTCGCCGTGGAACCGCCCTCCGTTCGGTTTTTTCTGGACTCTGGCCATGGTTGCCGTTGCGGTGGCGCTGGCCACCTACCCGATTATTCGCAAACTCACCCGTCGCCTGGAACTGCTTCAAAACGGCGTCGAAAAGTGGGGCGAAGGCGACCTGTCGGTTCGCGTATCCGAGCAGGGACGCGATGAGGTGGCTTTTCTGGCTACCCGCTTCAATCACGCCGCCCAGCGTATTGAAACCCTGGTGAAATCTCACGAATCCTTGCTGGCCTCACAAAAATCACTTCTTGCCAACGCCTCACACGAGTTGCGTTCGCCACTGACCCGTATTCGCATGGGGCTGGAGCTCATGGACTCGGCAAGCTCGTCCCGTTCGAAAAGCGAAATAGCCCGTAATATCACCGAACTCGATCAGCTGGTTGAAGAAATTTTGCTGGCGAGTCGGCTTGATGCGCGTGAAGCTGATTTGGGCACTATAGAGTCAGTCGACCTGATCGGTCTGGCGGCCGAGGAATGTGCCAGGGTGGACGCCGAACTGGAAGTGCAAACGCTGCCCTGTGTGGCGACTGCGGCAGACCATCAGACCGGCGCCTCCGCCCTGCCGGTGCAAGGCGTTACAAAATTGTTGCGTCGGGCGGTGCGCAATTTGCTCGAAAATGCACGCCGCCATGCAGCAGGCGAAATCACCGTCTGCCTGAGCAAGAATGACAGTCATGCGGTCATCCATGTCTGCGACCGGGGACCCGGGGTTCCGCCCGAATTGCTCGACCGGATTTTTGAACCGTTTTACCGGCTGCCCGGCGCCACAGAGCGCGATGGCGGTGTCGGTTTGGGACTGGCCCTGGTGAAATCCATCGTCATTCGACACGGTGGAACGGTGGTCTGCGAAAACCGTCCCAATGGCGGTGCCTGTTTCGTGATCAACCTGCCGCTGGCATTGGACGGCAGAGGCTAAACCTCAAAAAAATCACATTTTTCCGCAAAAAAGTCTTCAATATCCCCCAAATGGGGGATGGCGCGGTTGGCAAATGCTCGGTAAAGTTCAACTAACTGCTGTCACAGTGATCAAGCGTTGGAGCTCAATCAATAATCAGACAGGTTCGAATTCCCAGTTCATCCGGTTCCAACGACGTCCCTTCCGGGACTTTTACAAAGCCACCTCCGGGTGGCTTTTTTTTATAAATTCTTCAGCACGACGGCGGCTGTGAGGTCCAGCAGACAGCGTGTATGACCCAACGGACAAGTCCGCTCAAAACAGGGCGCACAGTCCAGTGGCGGCTGGTAGTCAGGATCATTTTTCAGCCATAGCACAGTAGCTTTGTCATTCAACGGCGGCGTATGCAAAGGACTGCTGGAACCAAATAGGGCCACTTGCGGCACACCTAACGCAGCCGCGACGTGCATCAGGCCCGAATCGTTGCTCACCACACTCTTTGCGGCGCTGATGGCACTGAACGCGCAGGCCAGTGTCGTTTTGCCCGCCAGGTTATGGCACTTGCCTTTTTGCGCAGCATTGAGCTGTCCGGCAATTTCATCGCACAACGCGAATTCCTTCTCCGATCCCAACAGGACAACAGGGAGCTCAAGATGGCGGGCTAATTCGGCGAAGTGGCTAGCCGGCCAACGCTTGGCCGGGCCGTATTCAGCGCCGGGGGCAAAGACATGGTAAAGCCCTCGCTGCAAACCGAGCATAGCCAGCGCTTCATTGACTTCCATGTCGTCCAGGCGCAATTGCGGTCGATCCGCAGCAACATCAGCATCACCACTAAGTGCCGAATAAAATGCCACCATGGGTATGCGCTGGTGCCTGGATGGGTTTTTCAGGCGATGCGTCAGCAATCCGACGCGGGCCTCGCCAAGATAGCCGACCCGTTTGGGGATGCCGGCCAGAAATGGAAGCAGCGAACTTTTAAGAGAGTTGGGACAAATATAGGCGGCGTCGAAGCGCCCTTCGAGTTGCCGGGCCAGACTGCGTCGCGCCCTGTATTGCAAGCCACCGTGCGCAAACGGAAATTCAATGACCTCCGCCACCTGCGCCATGGCCCGGTAAACCGGAGCTACCCAAGGTAACGCACCGACCGTCAGGCCTTCGCCACGCGCCGACAAACGGCGCAGCAACGGCTCAGTCATGACTGCATCCCCAATCCACTGGGGCGCGATGATGAGGGACTTGAAATCTGACCCCAATTATTTAATGGTGACCGCCAAAGTGCTCGCCATCCTTGAGTTTGTATACCGTGCCACAGTACGGACACTTGGCCTGCCCGGTTCGCGCCACGTCCAGATAAACTTTGGGATGGTTGTCGGAAAGTTTCATATCGGCCAGCGGGTTGGGGCAAAACACCCCCCCCTGTGCGTTCAGGTCTTTGGCCAGCAGTTCAACAACAGATCGATTCATAAATTTCCTTAGGCGGTGCTTCAGTCTAAACCTTCGTCAGCCAGTGCGAATATTTCGGATTGCGGCCATTGACAATGTCAAAGAATGCACTCTGGATTTTTTCAGTAACCGGGCCGCGCGCGCCACTGCCAAGCTCAATGCGGTCCAGCTCGCGAATCGGTGTTACCTCAGCCGCGGTACCGGTAAAAAAGGCTTCGTCGCTGATATAGACCTCATCCCGGGTAATGCGTTTCTGGATCACCTCCAGACCCAGGTCCTTGCAGATATGGAAAACCGTGTTGCGGGTAATGCCGTTCAGCGCGCCGGCTGACAGATCGGGCGTGTAGACAACACCGCCTTTAACAACAAACAGATTTTCGCCCGCACCTTCGGAGACAAATCCGTTGGCGTCGAGCAACATGGCTTCGTCATAGCCTTCGTCGGTGACCTCCATATTGGCCAGGATCGAGTTGGTGTAGTTGCTCACGGCCTTGGCCTGCGTCATGGTAATGTTGACGTGATGGCGCGTGTAGCTTGATATCTTGACGCGAATGCCGCGTTTCATACCTTCTTCGCCCAGGTAAGCGCCCCATGGCCAGGCGGCAACCATCAAATGAATGGTGTTGCCTTTGGGGCTGACACCCAGCTTTTTGTCACCAATCCAGGTCAACGGGCGCAGATAGCACGACTCAAGCCGGTTTTCGCGCACCACAGCTTTTTGCGCTTCGTTCACTTCTTCCTTGCTGAACGGAATCTTCATGCGCAGAATCTTGGCGCTGTTAAACAATCGTTCGGTATGTTCTTCAAGCCGGAAGATCGCCGTGCCAGCCACCGTGTTGTAAGCGCGTACCCCTTCGAAGGCGCCACAGCCGTAATGCAGGGTGTGGCTCAACACATGAATTTTGGCTTCGCGCCAGTCCACCATCTGGCCGTCCATCCAGATTTTGCCGTCACGGTCAGACATGGAAGGGGGTTGAGGACTCATCGTAATTCCTTTTAAAGTGTTGAGTACCGAGTCGGCTCGCCTTGCTTAGCTGGCGTCTGTCCGGCAAAGCATCAGGGATGCGGGTCTTGCAAAAGTGCTGATTTTACGGGGCCAGCGGCAGTGGTCGCACCAACTCCCATTTTTTTAACTTGCCGCCGCGAAATTCGCAAGTGACATGCGACTGCGTACCATCCGTCCAGCGATACAACTCGGGCTGGCTGTCCCGGGGCCCCTGCAACTCGCCCAGCGCCTGGGTCATTGCCACCACATGCAGCAGACTGACCCCCGGCCTGAGTCTGGCATTGAGCATGACCGCACTATCCACATAACCGATCGGCCTGTGGGCAGCGCGCTTGAGAACCTGCAGCATGCGCGTGAAATGCAGCAGTGACCACATCACAAGCAGGCTCGCCGCAATTGCGGCGCCACCCCAGCCATAGGACCGATAGGCGGCAGCGACCAGCAACAATGCAACCAGCGGAGCCAGGATTTTTTGAAATTGCATGGCCGGATTTTGACTCACTCAACACGTCACCCGTGCAAGCTCAGGACGATTGCACGGGTGGCCAGCGCGCCGTTACCGCCAGCCCACCGAGCGCCTGTGAACGGCTCACCTGGAGCGCGATGGCAAAAACATCGGCAATTCTTTTGACAATCGACCAGCCCAGGCCACTGCCAGGTTTGTCATGCCCGAGAACACGGAAAAAGCGCTCGCCCAGGCGTGTCATCTCCGGCTCGGTCATGCCCGGTCCGCTGTCTTGCACGCACAGGAACGGCTGACCCGACTGACGCCCTACCTGCACCTGGATGCGGGCACCCGCCGGGCTGTATCGGATGGCGTTATCGATCAGATTGCGGGCCAGCACGCCGATCAGCATTTCGTCACCCGACACCGTGCAGGGGGCCGGCCCATCAAGCGCCACGATTTGCCGATTGGCCAGTGCGGCGGGCGCCAGGTCAGCCGTGATGCGCCGCGCCAGCGCAGTCAAATCAAACGTCAGTTCAGTGGCGCCCGGCGCCGCCTCCAGCCGTGCCAGCGTCAACAATTGTTCAACCAGTCGTGTGGCTCTGTCACATCCGGCCAGCGTTGCCTGCAATGCGTGCTCGCGTTGCGCTGCGTCGTCAGCGGCGCCCAGCGCCACTTGCGCCTGGGCGCGAATTCCGGCAATCGGGGTGCGCAATTCATGCGCCGCATCAGCGGTAAAACGGCGCTCGAACGCCAGCATCTGGCCAACGCGCTGGAACAGCCCGTTGATGGCCTGCACCAGTGGCCGCATTTCTGTCGGCATGTCTGCCAGTTCGACCGGTTCAAGCGCTTGCGGCCGACGCTGACCGAGTACCTGACTGAGCAGGCGCAACGGCGCCAGCCCGCGCTGCACCGCCCACCAATTTGCCAGCGCCAGCAGCGGCAGGGCAAAGGCCAGTGGCCATAGTACGTTGCGTAGCACGGCCCACAGAATCGAGTTGCGCGAAGCAGTCTGCTCACCGACATACACCTGCACGTCACTTGCCAAGCCACGCGTCGCAAATACGCGCCAGTTGGCACCGTCGGACAACCGGACCGTCGAGAAACCCAGCGCGGTTTCCGACATCGGTATGGTCCCGGCATTGGTCGAACGCATCACCAGGCGCCCTTTGTAAAAGACCTGAAACGCCACTTTCGGTGCATATTTGTGCAGCGACGGTGCATCCACAATGCCATCATCTTCATCGGCTGTGTTCTGCTGTGCCACCAGGAGGGCGGCCGCTTGAGCGAGATGACCGTCAAGCAGTTCATCGAGTTCGTGACTGACGTCATACCAGGTAAAAGAAGCTGCCCCCAGCCAGATGACAGTCACCAGTGCCAGCAAAAAAGCCAGCAAGCGTGCCTGCAGCGAGCCAGGACGAGCCGGCTTCATGTCGGCTCCTGATCGCGCAACACGGTATAGCCCACACCGCGCACCGTCTGAATCAGATCCGGATGCAATTTGCGGCGCAGATGGTGGATGTGCACCTCGATTGCATTGCTTTCGACTTCATAGCCCCAGCTGTACAGCTTCTGCTCAAGCTGCTCGCGCGACATGACGCGGCCCATATTGAGCATCAAGGCGTACAGCAAATCAAATTCGCGCGTCGACAGCATAACCACCTCGCCGTTCAGGCTGACCTGCCGCCCGGACGGATCGAGCTTGACCCCGCCACAACTCAGAACATCCTGCAACTGGCCATGCGAGCGGCGCACCAGGGAACGCAGGCGCGCGCCAAGTTCATGCAGGTCTACCGGTTTGACCACGTAGTCATCAGCCCCCAGGTCCAACCCGCGAATACGGTCGGGCACTGCGTCACGCGCCGTCAATACCAGCACCGGGGTCGTGATCTTGCGATTGCGCAGCGTTCGCAACACATCCAGCCCGTCCTTCACGGGCAGGCCAAGGTCGAGTACGGCAGCAGCGTAGTCGCCGGACGCCAGTTCGCGCTCGGCCGCCGCCCCGTCGCGCACCCAGTCCACCTGGAAACCGAGCTGACCCAATCCGGCACGCAAGCCATCTCCCAGCATCGGATCATCTTCCGCCAACAGAATTCGCATCAACAAGCTCCCGGTCAGGGCCGAATTTTGCCTGTGCTTTCTGCTTTCAAGTCACAGCCTCCCCCGTTACGGCACCAGCGGGGGACCGGGACCATCATTTTCATGGTGCCCTTGATGCCCGACATTAACTCATGCAGATTAATGCCGCCTTAACAATACTTGCACAACCACTTGCCCGAACCAGGGCGGTGTGCAACTGACATTCCGGTCGCCCGGGGCGCTTACACTTTCGCCTTCTTGAGAAAGTATCGGCTATGAACTTGTGGATGAAGCGCAGTGCGCTGGCAGCGGGTCTGCTGGCCATTCTGGTGGGCGGCGGTGTGCTCTACGTCAAGCAAAATCCCCGGCCGGAAGAGCCAAAGTTTCGTACCGCACCAGTCGATGAGGGAGCCATCACTCAGGTTGTGCTGGCCACTGGCACGCTGCAGCCGGTGATAACGGTGAATGTGGGCACCCAGGTCAGCGGCACGGTTCTGGAACGCCGTGCCGACTTCAATGACCACGTCACCCGGGGCCAGATCCTGTTGCGCCTGGATCCGGCCAACCTGCAGGCCCGACTGCGCCAGACGCGCGCCCAACTGGCGGCCAGTGACGCCTCGCTGGTGCTGGCACGAGCAACCTACGAGCGCAACCTGAAGCTGGTAGCGGCCGGCTTTATTTCGGCCCTGACCCTGGATCAGGGGCACCGCGAGGTCGACGCCGCACTGGCAAACGTAGAGCTCGGTCGCGCCCAGGTAGAGTCTGCACAAACCGATCTGGACAATTCAGTGATCCGCTCCCCCATCGATGGTGTGGTGATTCGCCGCAACACCGACGTCGGGCAGACGGTGGCGGCCAGTTTCCAGACGCCCGATCTGTATCTGCTGGCGCGTGACTTGCGCCAGATGGTGATTCAGACCAATGTGAGCGAAGCCGACGTCGGACTCATCAGAACCGGGCAGGTCGTGCATTTCACCGTTGACGCCTACCCTGAGCGCGAGTTTCAGGGCACCGTACAGCAATTCCGCCTCAACTCGGCGAGCAGCCAGGGGGTGGTCACCTACACCATCATCGTCGATGTGGCGAACCCGGAAGAACTGCTCAAACCCGGCATGACGGCGCAAACCCGCATCGTCGTGTCGAGCAAAACCAAAGTCACGCGGTTGCCCACCGCTGCGCTGCGCTTTCGGCCGGACGAAGACAGCCTGAAAGCCAAAGGCGAAGCGACACCGGCCAGCGCCGCCCCGGCTGCATCCGCCCCGGCAACGCTCGACGACAGGGCACGCGCCGATGACGACGGCGTATTGACCGCTACCCGCGCCGGACGCAGGCTGTACCGCGTCTACACGGTCGGCGAGAAACAGATTCCCAAACTGCATGAGGTCACCATCGGCATCGCCAATACCCGTTTTACCGAACTCATCAGTGGCGACATGAAGCCCGGCGACGAAGTTATCACGCGCACGGTTGAACCTGCGGTGAAGAAATGAACCTGATCGAGCTCACCGGCATCAGCAAGAGTTACCGTAATGGCGACGTCGTGACACCGGTGTTGTTTGGCATTGACCTGCAGGTGCGCCGGGGCGACTATCTGGCCTTGATGGGTCCCAGCGGATCGGGCAAAAGCACCCTGATGAATCTGCTGGGCCTGCTGGACCGGGCCGACTGCGGTCACTACCGGCTCAACACGCAGGATGTCACAGCCCTGAGTGCCGCCCAGCATGCCGAAGTGCGCAACCGCACCATCGGCTTTGTCTTCCAGAGCTTCAATCTGCTCAAGCGCATGAATGTGCTGGAGAATGTCGCCTTGCCCCTGCTCTACGCCGGGCAGGGCCGCAGCGCAGCGCGCCTGCGGGCACAGGAAGTACTTGACCAGGTCGGTCTGGCGGCCCTCGGACACCGCATGCCCAATCAGCTGTCGGGCGGGCAACAGCAGCGCGTCGCCATTGCCCGCTCACTGGTGAACCGTCCACCCCTGTTGCTTGCCGACGAGCCCACCGGCAACCTCGACACCCGAACCACCAGCGAAGTGCTCGAAGTGATCGGACAACTCAACCAGGAGCAGGGCCTGACCATTGTCATCGTCACGCATGAGCAGGATGTGGCGCGCCACGCCAGACGTCTGGTCAGACTCAAGGACGGCGTGATCGTCTATGACGGCGTCCCGGCAGAAGAGCAGCAGGCCCCGGCATGAGCCTAGTGCAAATTCTGCTGGAGGCCTTTCGCTCGCTGGCGGCCAACCGCCTGCGCACCGGTCTCACCATGCTGGGCATCATCATCGGCATTGCCTCGGTGGTCCTGATGCTCAGCGTGGGCGACGCGGTCCGGGCCTTCATCAACAAGGAGTTGGCCGTGCTGGGCAGCAACCAGTTGATCGTGCAACCCGGCACACCGACTGAAGGAGGTGCCCGCCGGCGCACCAATGAGTCGCCCACGCTGACCATAGAAGATGCGGTCGCCATGAGCCAGCTTTCCAGTTTGCGCGGTGCCGCGCCGACGCTGCAGGGCTTCTTCCAGATCCTGTACGGCGACGACAACAGCAACGGCGTGGTGCTGGGCGTTACGCCCGACATGTTTGCTTTGCGCAACTGGAAAGTCGAACGCGGTGTGGCACTGGCTGACAGCGATGTACGCTCGGCAAACCGGGTCATCGTGATCGGCTCCAAAGTGGCCAGCACCTACTACTACCGGCGCGACCCGATTGGCCAGACGCTGCGTGTTGATGGCCGGCCCTTCACCATCATCGGCGTGCTGGCTGGCAGCGGGCGCACACTCGATGGCACCGATCTGGGCGAACTGATGGCAGTCCCCATCACTGCCATTCCGGTGCGCATGGCCCGTCCGCGCACCGTGCATTACATCAATGCGCAGGCGCGGGACGAAGCGACCATGAAAGAGGCCGAGCGTGACATCGCCGAACTGTTGCGTGACCGGCACCGCATTACGGGTGAGCGGGCCGATGATTTTCAGATCACGAATCTGGCCAGCATTGCGCAGACCGGTGAGGCCATAGGCGCCGGCCTGTCCATCGGTCTGGGGGTGGTGGGTGCGATCTCGCTTATTGTGGGCGGCATCGGCATCATGAACATCATGCTGGTCAGCGTCAGCGAGCGCGTGCGTGAAATCGGCATCCGCATGGCCATTGGCGCCAAACCGGTCCACGTGCTGGTGCAATTCCTGAGCGAAGCAGTGGTGATGTGTATCCTGGGCGGCTTGATCGGGGTGGCACTGGCGGCGCTGGGGGCCTGGGGCATCAACAGCAGCGGCAAGTTCGAAATGGCGCTGGGTGCCAGCCACGTCCTGACCGCCGTGTTGTTCTCGACCGCCGTCGGTTTGTTCTTTGGTTTTTATCCGGCCCGGCGTGCTTCCCGATTGCTGCCCATCGAGTGTCTGCGCCAGGACTGAGGCTACGCCTGGCCGAATCCCCGCAGCACCGCCAACGCCTGTTCAACACGATCCACGGCGTGGATGGTGAGACCTTCAACCGGTTTCTTCGGCGCATTGGCCCTGGGGATCAGCGCTACGCTGAAACCAAGCTTGGCCGCTTCCTTGAGCCGCTCCTGACCGCGTGGTGCCGGGCGCACTTCACCGGCCAGACCGACCTCGCCAAAGGCAAAAAAACCTTTGGGTAGCGGTTTGCCGCGCAAGCTCGAGGTGATGGCCAGCAACACCGCCAGGTCGGCCGCAGGCTCAGAGATGCGAACACCACCCACGGCATTGACAAACACGTCCTGGTCCATACAGGCCACACCGGCATGGCGGTGCAACACGGCCAGCAGCATCGCCAGCCGGTCTTTATCCAGACCCACGCTCAGGCGCCGGGGTGACGGCCCACCGCTGTCCACCAGCGCCTGGATTTCCACCAGCATCGGCCGCGTACCCTCCAGCGTGACCATGACGCAACTGCCAGGCACCGGTTCGGCATGTTGACTCAGGAAAATGGCGCTCGGATTGGAAACCCCCTTGAGGCCTTTTTCGGTCATGGCAAAGACGCCAATCTCGTTGACCGCACCAAAGCGATTCTTGATGGCGCGCACCAGCCTGAAACTGCTGTGCGTGTCGCCTTCAAAGTACAGCACGGTATCGACCATGTGCTCGAGCACGCGCGGCCCGGCCAGTGCGCCATCCTTGGTCACGTGACCGACCAGCACAATGCAGGTCGCCCGACCGGGGTTGCCTGCGTCCGGGCGGCCGCTGGCTTTGGCATAGCGCGTCAGGTGCGCCGCACATTCGCGCACTTGCGCCACCGAGCCGGGGGCCGACGTGAGTTGATCGGAGTAGACCGTTTGAATCGAGTCTATGACGGCAATGTCGGGTTGCGTGGCATCGAGCACGGCCAGAATTCGCTCGAGCTCAATCTCGGCCAGCACTTTGACCTGGCTGTTGTCCAGTCCGAGCCGGCGCGAGCGCAGCGCCACCTGGGCACCACTTTCTTCACCGGTCACGTACAAGGTGTTTTGACCGCTGCGCTGCAGCGAGTCGAGCGCCTGCAGCAGCAGCGTGGATTTGCCAATGCCGGGGTCGCCACCGATCAGCACCACACCACCTTCGACCATGCCACCGCCCAGCACGCGGTCGAGTTCCTCGTGGCCGGTCGGTGTGCGCGCCATGTCGACCGCGTCAATGTCGCCCAGCGTCGCCACTTCGGCCGTTCTGGCCAGTGATGCGAAACGGTTTTTGGCCGGTGCAGCGCTCTCGGCAACCGACTCGATCAGCGTATTCCAGGCATTGCAGGCAGGGCATTTGCCCTGCCATTTGGGGCTGCTGCCACCACATTCCGAGCAGACAAATCGGGTTTTTTCTTTGGCCATGGCGCAATACTACTGTATAAAACTACAGAGTTGCAATCCGTCGCCGCAGCCAACTCCATTGCGCTATCAAATACGCAGCTGTCTACGCCCGCTGCACGGTCGTTGTAGTTATTTTGTGGTCCAGATCAGGGCGGTGCCATGGGTCTACATGCGTCATCAGATTGAGCACCCGGTGGCGCTGCAGCACGCGCTGACGCGCCAGCACGGCAATGTCATGGCCGGCTTCAACGGTAATGCTGGCGTTGACCTCGATGTGCGCATCGACCACGATCATGTCACCCATCTTGCGGGTGTGCACATCATGCACATCGCTGACGCCAGGGGTTTCCAGCAGCGTCTGGCGAATGGCCTGCACTTCCTGCTCGTCAACGGCACGGTCCATCAGGTCGTGCAGCGCGTCCCAGCTGAAGCCCCAACCCATTCTGGTCACCATGAAACCCACAATAAGCGCCGCAATCGGGTCCAGAATCGGGTAGCCGGCCAGGTTGCCAATGATGCCAATGCCCACCACCAGCGACGAGGCGGCATCCGAGCGCGCATGCCAGGCGTTGGCCACCAGCATGCTCGACTTGACGCGCTTGGCCACCGACAGCATGTAGCGAAACAAAAGCTCCTTCGCCACCAGCGCGCCAGCGGCCACCCAGAGGGCGACAATGTGCACCGTTTGCACGGTTTCGGGCGCTTGCAGTTTGTGCGTCGCTGACCACAACATGCCCACCCCCACACCAAGCAACAACAGGCCCAGTGCCAGCGAGGCGGCGGTCTCAAAGCGCTGGTGACCGTAGGGGTGGTCGGCGTCAGCGTCTTTCTTGCTGTGGAAGCTGGCAAACAGCACGACAAAATCAGCCACCAGATCGGACAGCGAGTGAATGCCGTCGGCAATCAGGCCCTGCGATCTGGCGAACACACCCACCACGATCTGCGTCACGGTCAGCATCAGGTTGATGACGACGCTGACCCAGGTGCTGCGCGAGGCCGCTGCCATGCGCTCTTGCGGGCTATGTTCGGTGTCTTCGGGTTCGCTGGCAAGTTCGGTAATTTTCATGAGGTAGGGGGGTTGGTCTGGCGCGGGCGGTGCGATGCGAACAGTGTAAGGCGCCAGCGCGGCGCCAGAATCAGGTCAGGTGCAGCGCGGCGGGCCGGTTGGGCAGCCGCTCATCACCCGGGTGTCCGCCCAGGGAGTAGGGAATCGAAAGGAACGCAACCAGTGCGACCGGCACCAGTGTGGCCAGGACGACGCCGGTAAACTGGCGAATGAACAATCGAAGTGCTGAATGCATGGGAAACCTCCTGCTTGAAGTGGATGATTCCCGCAATCTTCAGGCGTCATGCTTAAGGCAGTCTTAGCAGACCCCCTGGCGCCGGCGCCAATAGGGTTCAGCCCCCTGGTCGAGCGTCCGGGTCGGCCCTCTATTTGCTACTAATTTAATAGCTGTCTACGCATACTGTACGGTGCTTACAGCCTTATTTAATGCATAAAATGGATCAAAAACGTTGTTTTGCCCGCGACGCAGCCTGCGCTGCCAGCGATGTGCCCTCACCTTGACGCCGGACAAGGGGCCGGGTCGTGCCAACGGTACATTGCGTCCTATGACTTCTACTGATCGAACCCCGCTGCAAACAGCCGCCGACGGCCTGTCGGACGCACAGGCCGCCCAACGTCTGCTTGAAGATGGCCCCAACACGCTGCCAGGCGACCAGCGCCGGGGCTTTCGTGCCATCGCCCGCGAGACCCTGCAGGAGCCGATGTTCATGCTGCTGCTGGCGGCCGGGTCACTCTACCTGGTGCTCGGTGATTTGCAGGAAGGCCTGATCCTGTTTGGACTGGTCCTCGTGGTGCTTGCGCTGACGCTGTACCAGGAAGGCAAGACGGAACGGGCCATGGGCGCACTGCGCGACCTCAGCAGCCCGCGGGCTCTGGTCCTGCGCGACGCAAAGCCGCAGCGCATTGCCGGCAACGACGTGGTGTGTGGCGACATTCTGCTGCTGGCCGAGGGCGACCGCATTGCCGCCGACGCAATATTGATTGCTGGCAACGATGTGCAGGTCGATGAGTCGCTGCTGACCGGCGAAGCGGTGCCGGTGGCCAAGGTCGCAGAGCCCGCCGGTGCAGCGTCGGCCGCCGGGCGTCCCGGGGGTGATGGCCAGAGCGGCTTGTTCTCGGGCACGCTGATGGTCAATGGCCATGGCTCGGCGCGCGTCAGTGCCACCGGTGCGCGCAGCGAAATCGGTCGCATTGGCAGCGCGCTCGAAACCCTGGGCAACGAGCGCTCGCCGCTTAAAAAACAGACGGCCAGGCTGGTCAAGGTGCTGGCCATCATCGCGTTTGGCGCCAGTTTGTTGATGACCGGCGCTTATGGTTGGATCCGCGGTGACTGGCTCGGTGCCCTGCTGGCCGGTATCGCGCTGGCCATGGCCCTGCTGCCGCAGGAGTTCACCGTGGTGTTGACGGTGCTGCCGGCGCTGGGCGCCTGGCGTCTGTCCAAACAAAACGTATTGACACGGCGCATTGCCGCCATCGAGACGCTGGGCGCGACTTCGGTGCTGTGTGCCGACAAGACCGGCACCTTGACCGAGAACCGCATGACGGTGGTGCAGCTCTACGCACAAGCCTCATCGGCGCAGGCGGGGCAGGCCATGGCCATTGATTACACCAGCAGCACCGGCTTGCCCGAGGCGTTTCATGCACTGGTCGAATATTCGATTCTGGCCAGTGTGGCTGACCCTTTTGATCCGATGGAAAAAGCTTTTCACCGCCTGGGGCAGCATTTTCTGGAAGGCACGGAGCATTTGCACCGCGATTGGGTCCTGGTGCAGGAATATGGCCTGACACCCGAGTTGCGTGCCATAGCCCACGTCTGGAAGGCGGTGGCGGGGGATGCGCATGTGGTGGCAGCCAAAGGTGCGCCCGAAGCCATCATCGACCTGTGCCATCTCAACGCGGCGACGCAGGCACGCATTGCGACAGCCGTCGATGCGATGGCGGCCCTGGGCCTGCGTGTGCTGGGCGTGGCGCAGGCGCGCTTTGCCGGTGAACAATGGCCCGCTGGCGAGCACGACTTTGAATTTGAATTCATCGGCCTGCTCGGTCTGGCCGACCCGCTGCGCGGTGAAATCGTGGAGGCGGTTGCCCAATGCCGCAGCGCCGGTATCCGGGTCGTGATGATCACCGGCGACTACCCGGCCACGGCCCGCGCCATTGCCCAGGCGGCTCAGCTTGAGGTCGACCAGCAAGACCAGCTTCTGACGGGTGACGCCATGGCCGCCCTGACCGACGCCCAATTGCAGGAGCGCATGAAACGCGTCAGCGTCTGCGCCCGCATTGCGCCGGAACAAAAGCTGCGCATTGTGCAGGCACTCAAAGGCAACGGCGAAATCGTCGCCATGACCGGCGACGGCGTCAACGACGCACCGGCACTGAAGGCAGCGCACGTCGGTGTGGCCATGGGCGGACGCGGCACCGATGTTGCGCGGGAGGCGGCCTCCATCGTCTTGCTGGACGACAACTTTGCCTCCATCGTGCGTGCCGTGCGCCTGGGCCGGCGCATCTTTGACAACCTGCGAAAGTCAATGTCCTACATCCTGGCGGTACACGTGCCGATTGCCGGCATGGCGCTGTTGCCGGTGCTGCTGGGCTGGCCCACGGTATTGTTCCCGCTGCACATTGCCTTTCTGGAACTGGTGATCGACCCGGCATGCTCCATGGTGTTCGAGAACGAGCCGTCCGAGGCGGACGTCATGCAGCGGCCACCGCGTGATGCGCAAGCGCCTCTTTTTGCCGGCCTGACGCTGGCGCTGGCGCTGCTTCAGGGACTCGGCGTGCTGGCGGTGGTGATTGGCGCCCATGTCTGGAGCGCCGGCTGGCTGACCGAGCCGGCCACACGCGCGTTTACCTTCACCACCCTGGTGACGGGCAATCTGGCGCTGATATTTTCCAACCGCTCGGGTAGCGGGTCGCTATGGGCCACGCTGCGTGTGCCCAACCGCACCCTGTGGATCGTGACCGGTGTCACACTCGGCTTGCTGGGCCTGACACTCTACCTGCCGTGGCTCTCCCGTCTGTTCTTCTTCACACCATTGTCCGCCGCTGACCTGCTGACGGCGGCCGCCCTGGGGTTGCTCAGCGTGGTCTGGTTTGAAGCCATCAAACTGGGTCAGCGTCTGCGACGCTAACCGGCACGCGCGGCGCCAAAGCGCACATCAGTTCATAACCAACGGTGCCGGCACATTGCGCCACTTCATCAATGCCCAGCACAAGACCATTGGCGGCGCACCCCCATAAGGTCACCTCGCTGCCGAACCCGGCAGCCGGAACCGGCGTCAGGTCAAGCGTGATCATGTCCATGCTGACGCGTCCCACGGTTCGCGTTCGAACACCGTCAACCAGCACCGGCGTGCCGGTCGGGCACAGGCGCGGATAGCCGTCGGCGTAACCGCAGGCAGCAACACCGATGCGCAAGGCCTGCTCGGCCACAAAGGTCGAGCCATAACCAATGCATTGGCCGGCCGCAACGGTCTGCGTCGCAATTATTTTTGCCGCCAGCGTCATGCCTGGTTGCAAACCCCAGTCAGCGGCGCTGTGTTGCGGGAAGTCCGGCGCACTGCCGTAGACCGCAATGCCGGGGCGCACCCAGTCGCTGACGGCGTAGCGGCTGGCGTCCGCAGCGGCCGGCCCGCCAGCCACCGTGTGGCGCAATGTGGCCGCGCTGTTGCTTAAAGAACGCTCGCCGGGCAAGTCGTGCGTGACCGCGGCAAAAACCGCCATCTGCCCGGCCACCCCGGGCGCGCCGTCGGCGTCGCTGAAATGCGTCATCAGCGATATCTCATCGACTTGCGGCAAGGCGTTCAGGCGCGTCCAGGCGGCGCGGTAACGCCCGGGCGTAAAGCCGAGCCGGTTCATACCGGAATTCATTTTCAGAAAAACCCGGTGCGGCACATTTGTTTTATGCGTGGCCAGCATGTCAATCTGCTCGTCACAGTGCACCGTATGCCAGAGGTCCAGACGCGAACAGAGTTCCAGGTCACGCAACTCAAAGACGCCTTCGAGCAGCAGCACCGGGCCACGCCAGCCCAGCGCCCGCACGCGCCGCGCCTCTTCCAGATCGAGCAGGGCGAAACCGTCTGCGCCACGCAGACCTGCAAAGACGCGCTCAATGCCGTGACCGTAGGCATTGGCTTTCACGATGGCCCAGACGCGTGCGTCCGGTGCGCCGGCGCGGCAGCGCGCCAGATTGTGGCGAAGTGCCTGGGTATGAATGGTGGCGAGTATCGGGCGGGGCATGGTGCGCGGCTGAAAAGGGCTGGAATCCTGATTTTGACAGCTCAAGGACGTGCTATAACCCGGCATCGTTTGGAGACTATCAAAATACCCCCTGCGTCAGCCAAGCTGATACGCGCCTGTAGACAATGAAACGCGGCTTTTTTACCATCATGTCGGCGCAGTTTTTCAGCTCGCTGGCCGACAACGCGCTGTTTGTCGGAGCCGTTCAGTTACTTAGAAGCAGCAAGGCACCCGAGTGGCAACAAGCCGCTTTGGTGCCCATGTTCGCCCTTTTCTACGTCATTCTTGCGCCATTTGTCGGTGCCTTTGCCGACTCCCTGCCCAAGGGCCGGGTCATGCTGGTCAGCAACTTCATCAAGATCGGCGGTTGCCTGCTGATGCTGTTTGGAACCCATCCCCTGATGTCTTACGCCATCGTCGGGCTCGGCGCGGCGGCCTATTCGCCGGCCAAATATGGCATTCTCACCGAGTTGCTGCCAGCCTCGCAGCTGGTCAAGGCCAACGGCTGGATCGAGGGCTTGACCATTGCATCCATCATTCTGGGCGTCCTGCTGGGTGGCCAGCTGGTGGGCCCGGTGTTGTCGCCCATGCTGTTGTCGTTTGATTTGCCCCTGTTCACCACCAGCGTCGACACCGCCCCCGAGGCGGCCATCAGCGTGCTGATCTTTGTCTACCTGCTGGCCGCCTGGTTCAACACCCACATCCCGTTGTCGGGTGTCGAAATGCGGCCGATGCCGCGTCGCATTACCTCCCTGCTGCCTGATTTCTGGACTTGCAATGCCCGTT
This sequence comes from uncultured beta proteobacterium, assembly GCA_963750815.1. Taxonomy (GTDB): domain Bacteria; phylum Pseudomonadota; class Gammaproteobacteria; order Burkholderiales; family Burkholderiaceae_C; genus Rhodoferax. The sequence goes on along the minus strand of CAVVRS010000002.1, from coordinate 609,513 downwards.
TGTGGCGTGACAAGCTGGGGCAGATTTCACTTGCCGCCACCACGCTGATCTGGGGTGTGGCGGGCAATTTGCGTTTCATTGTGCTGGCCTGGGCGGCGGCGGCGCTGGGGTATTCCGTAACCCAGGCGTCGGCGTTGCAAGGCGTCGTGGCCATTGGCATGGCGGTCGGTGCCGTTGTCGCCTCGATGCGCATGCGGCTCGAAGACGGCCCGCGCGTGATCACGCTGGGCATCGGCATGGGGTTGCTCATCATCCTGCTGATCTTCATCACCAACGTATGGGTCGCGGCACCCTTTCTGATCCTGCTGGGCGCGCTCGGTGGTTTTCTGGTGGTGCCGATGAACGCACTTCTGCAGCATCGCGGCCACAATCTGATGGGTGCCGGGCGATCGATTGCGGTGCAGAACTTCAATGAGCAGGCCTGCATTCTGGTGCTTGGCGCCGCCTACAGCCTGTCTACCGGCCTGGGCCTGCCGACTTTTGCCGCCATCACGGCGTTTGGCGTCGTGATCGCCGGTTTCATGTGGCTCATCAGGCGCTGGCATGCCAGCAATTGCGTTCAATACCATGCAGAAGTCGAGCATCTGCTGGACATTGCGCGCAACGACAAATTGACCATCGATGTCGCATAAGGCGCTGGCGGCGGCAGCACTGACCGTCAATGCCTTTGTCTTCGGGCTGTCCTGGTGGCCGTTTCGGGCGCTCCAGAGCCACGGCCTGCACCCCTTGTGGGCCACCGGCATCACGCTGGCGCTGGCACTGGCTTGTCTGCTGGTGCTGCGGCCGCTGGCGTGGCGCGGTCTGCTGCGCCATCCGGCGCTGTGGTGGCTGGTGCTGTCATCGGGTCTGACCAATGTCGGCTTCAACTGGGCCGTCACGGTGGGCGATGTGGTGCGGGTGGTCCTGCTGTTTTATTTGATGCCGGCCTGGGTGGTCCTGCTGGCCTGGCCGCTGCTGGGCGAGAAGCCCACCACCGGCTCGCTGCTGCGGCTGGCACTGGCACTCAGCGGCGTTGTGATTGTCCTGAAAACACCGGCCTCGCCGTGGCCCGTACCCGAGACCCTGGCCGACGGGCTGGCACTGATGGGGGGTTTCTGTTTCGCGCTGACCAACATCCTGCTGCGCAAGCTCAACCAGACGCCAGGCGAGTCGCGCATGCTGGCCATGTTTGCCGGTGGCGCGATCATGGCCACCGGCGCCGCAACGCTGGGCATGGGTCTGGGCCTGGTCAGTGCGCCGCCGCTGCCGGACCTGACCTGGTCCGCGCTGGCGTTGTTTACCGGTCTGGCACTGCTGGTGGGCAATCTGGCCTTGCAGTATGGCGCCGCGCGCCTGAGCGCCAGCGCCACTTCACTCATCATGCTGTCGGAAGTGATTTTTGCCAGTGTCTCGTCCGTGCTGCTGGGCGCTGGGCAGCTCTCGCTGCGCACGCTGCTGGGCGGCGCGCTGATTCTGCTGGCCTCATTGCTGGCCGTGCTGTCGTTCGGCAAACGCTGATTTCAGGAACGTGTTGCCGACCGGACTGGTGCTGCGGCAAGGTTGTTGCGGGGTCTGCCCCACCAATGTCAAAAAAGTGCGAAACTGATACTGACCCTGATAGAAATGGAGAGCTAACCATGAACACTGTGTATGACTTTGAAGCCTTGCAAATCAATGGCCAGCCGGTCGCCCTGAACCAGTTCAGGGGCCGGGTGATGCTGATCGTCAACACCGCCAGCGCCTGTGGTTTTACGCCGCAGTTTGCCGGGCTGGAGGAATTGCACCAGACCTATGGCAAACAAGGCCTGCAGGTACTGGGTTTTCCGTGCAACCAGTTTGGTGCGCAGGACGCCGGCAGCAACCCCGAAATTGCCGAGTTCTGCCAGCTCAACTATGGCGTCAGCTTCCCGATGATGGCCAAGATTGATGTCAACGGGGCCCACGCCCATCCGCTTTACCAGTGGCTGGTCAAGGAGGCACCCGGCTTGCTGGGCAGCAAGTCCATCAAGTGGAACTTCACCAAATTTTTGGTCGGCAAGGACGGCGCCGTTCTGAAACGCTATGCGCCGACCGATACACCGGCCAGCATGGCGGCTGACATTGCCGCCGCGCTGGCGGCCTGAGCTGGATCGCCCCGCCGCCCGATGACGCACAAGACGCCGGTTACAGATTCTGCGGCGCCGCCCGGTGCCGGTCTGCCGGAACCAGCGCCGGCCGCACACGCGTTGGCGCTGCTGCTGCAGCCACTGGCGCGATTGATGATTGCCCACGGCCTGCAACTCCCGTCGGCACTGGAATTATTGAAAAAGGCACTGGTTGACGAAGCCCTGCGAGCCTACGGACTGGCCGGCAAGGGCAGCTCCGATACCCGGGTTGCGTTGTTGACGGGCGTGCACCGCAAGGACGTCAGGCGCCTGCGCGAGATGCACGGTACGGCGGCACCGGCCAGCGCCGTCTTGCCCGCGGTCGTGGCGCGCTGGCTCAGCGCGCCGAAGTTTCAGGATGGCCGCCACAACGCCCGGGCGCTGGCCCGCACGCCGGGTCGCGGCAGCGCTGGCGAACCCGATTTCACGACGCTGGTGGCCGACATCAGCCGCGATGTTGGCGCCCGGGCGGTACTTGACGAGTTGATGCGGCTGGGCGTGGTTGAACCGGTTGACAACGGTTATGTCCGGCTCACCCCTGTCGCCCGGGTGTCGCACGAAGGGCAAAGCGAATCGTTCCATTTTTTAGCCGCCAACGTCTGCGACCACCTGGGCGCGGCAGTCCATAACCTGGCGCCCAACCCGGACGCACCGGCAATGCTCGACCAAAGCGCTTTTTCACAAGACCTGTCCGCAGAACAAGCCGGCCTGCTGCAGCAACAGGCGCGCCGGCTGTGGGCCAGCGCCTTGCAGCAGTTCAAGCGAACCGCAGCGGTGGCCGAGCGGCGCAGTCAAGGCGCTGACGGACCGAAACACCGGATCAGCTTTGGTGTCTATTTTTTTGACAGCGCGCAGCCTGGCGCGGCGTTGGCCGCTACCGAGCCACCGGCAGCGCGCAAGTACCGGAAAAAAGCCGCCGCCTGAGCCGGCCTCAGCGTGGCACCGTTCGCAACCGTGCCGCCGCCTCGTGCAGGCAGGCTGCCGTGGTGTCCCAGCCCAGACAGGCGTCGGTGATGGAGACGCCATAGCGCAGGTCTTGCGCGCGACCGAGCTTCTGGTTGCCTTCGAACAGGTTGGACTCCAGCATGACGCCTTTGATGGTCTGGTTGCCGTCGGCAATTTGATGCACCACGTCTTTCAGCACCAGCGTTTGCAGCGCGTGATTTTTACGCGAATTGGCGTGGCTGCAGTCAACCACGATATTGGCCGGCAGACCGGCCGCCGTCAGCGCCAGCTCGGCTTGCGCCACCGCAACCGAGTCGTAATTGGGCACCACGCCGCCGCGCAGAATCAGATGCCCGAAAGCGTTGCCCCGGGTTTGTGTCACCGCCACCTGGCCGTCGCCATTGATGCCCAGAAACGCATGCGGCTGGGCCGCCGACAGCATGGCGTTCAAGGCCACTTCCAGATTGCCGTCGGTGCCGTTCTTGAAGCCGACCGGGCTCGACAGGCCGCTGGCCAGCTCGCGGTGCGTCTGGCTCTCGGTGGTGCGCGCGCCGATGGCACTCCAGGCTATCAGGTCGCCCAGGTACTGTGGCGTGATCGGATCCAGCGCCTCGGTACCACACGGCAGCCCTAGGTCATTCAACTCGACCAGCAGGCGGCGCGCCACGTGCAGCCCCTCGTCAATGCGAAACGTGTCGTCCATGCGCGGATCGTTGATCAAGCCCTTCCAGCCCACAGTGGTGCGGGGTTTCTCAAAATAGACGCGCATCACGATGAACAGCTGATCGGCCAGCTCGTCGGCCAGCACCTTCAGGCGCTTGGCGTAGTCGATGGCAGCGCGGGTGTCGTGGATCGAGCAGGGTCCGACCACCACCAGCAGACGCCGGTCGCGCCCGCTCAGAATGTCAGCCAGGCTGCGGCGTGCGGCACTGACGGTGCGGGTGGCCCGGGCGCTGGCGGGAATATCGGCGTGCAACTGGCTCGGTGGTGGCAAGGTGTCTTGCGACACCACGTTCAGGTTTTCCAGTGCTGTGGGGAACGTCATGGCGTTGAAAATCCATAAATTTTGAAGCAAATAGAGCGCCAGACCCCGTGGGGTATGCGTGGACAGCTATGGATTTTATAGTGTTTTCGAGAGCGCCTGATCCAGCACTTCAACCCAGTGTCGCACCGGCACACGGGTTCCGCTTTGCAGGTGCGCAATGCATCCCATGTTGGCCGAGATGATGAGGTCGGGCCGGGTGTCACCAAAAGTGCGGTTCAGATGGTCGAGCTTGCGCTCGCGCAACTGGTAAGACAAGCCTGGGTTGAGCACGGAGTAGGTGCCGGCCGAGCCGCAACACAGATGCGACTCGCTGCCGGTGACCTTGACCTGAAAGCCCAGTTCAGTCAAATAGCGCTCGACGCCGCCGCGCAATTGCTGGCCATGCTGCAGTGTGCAAGGCGGGTGAAACGCAAGGGTGCCGAACTGCGCCGCCACCTCGCCACGCAGCTTGCCGGCCAGCCTGACGCTGAGCTCGGGCAGCCACTCACTCAGGTCGCGCGTCAGCTCGCTGATGCGTGCCGCTTTGCTGGCATAGCGCCGGTCATCGCGCAACAAGTGTCCATAGTCCCTGACCGTCACGCCACAGCCGGAGGCATTCATCAGGATGGCCTCAATGCCAGGCTCGCCATCGCGGGCTTGCAGGTACGGCCACCAGGCGTCAATGTTGGCGCGCATGCGGGCGCGGCCACCCTCCTGATCGTTCAGGTGAAACTGCACCGCGCCACAGCAACCGGCCTTGGGCGCGACCACACTCTGGATACCGGCGGCATCCAGCACGCGCGCGGTGGCGCTGTTGATATTGGGCATCATGGCCGGTTGCACACAACCCGCCAGCAGCAGCACTTTGCGCGAATGAACGCGCGTCGGCCAGAGACCTGCATCCTGCGACGCTGGCACTTTGGCCTGAAGCGCGGCAGGCAGCAGCGGACGCACCAGCTGACCGAGTTTCATGGCCGGGCCAAACAGCGGGGACGGCAAGCCTTCCTTGAGCGCCCAGCGCAGCGCCTGCTGACCCAGCGGGCGGCTCACTTTGTCATCCACCAGCTTGCGCCCGATGTCCAGCAGGTGACCATAGTCAACCCCCGACGGGCAAGTGCTTTCGCAACTGCGGCAGGTCAGGCAACGGTCCAGATGGGCCTGCGTCTTGCGGGTCGGGGTTTCGCCTTCGAGCACCTGCTTCATCAGGTAAATGCGCCCGCGAGGCCCGTCGAGCTCGTCACCCAGCAACTGGTAAGTGGGGCAGGTCGCGGTGCAAAAGCCGCAGTGCACACATTTGCGCAGAATGGCCGCTGCCGCGTGGCCGTCGGCACAGTCCTGATACTCGGGGGCGAGATGGGTATGCATGAAATCCGTATTACCAGTCTGAGTACATCCGGCCCGGGTTGAAGATGGCGGCCGGATCAAATTCGTGCTTGAGTCGCTGCTGAATCCGCAAAAGCGCTGGCGGAAGTGGGTTAAAACGGGCTGCAGGCTCCGTCTGACAGGCGTGGGGTGCTCTGAAAAGAGTAGCAGTTCCAGCCACTTCGGCGGCCGCCTGGCGCAGCGGCGCATGGGCCGACAGCGGTGCCCACAACCAGCGCAGGCCGCCATGCCATTCAATCAATTGCGCGTAGGGCAGGTTCAGCGCCGGGGCGGTTTGCGGCACCGAGAGCCGCCACAGACCGAGCTCCGGCGCCGGCGCGCTGAAGAACGGCAAGGTCTGATGGCGGCAGGCGGTCCAGTCGGGTCCGGCCTGCGCGTTGTCCATGAGCGTGACCTCTCCGCCCAGCGCCTGCAGGTCTGTCGTCAGGCGCGGACAGGCCGCTTCCACCGCGGCAACGGCACCACGCAAGCGCACAAGCAACGTCTCGCACGGCGGGTTGGCGCTGCTGTCAGCAACCCAGCAACTGGCGTTCAGCGGCAGCGGCTGACCACCCCAGCGATTGAGCAAATCAAGTGCCGCCTGTTGTTTCAGGCCGGCGCACATGAGCGTCGCCTCGGCCAGCGCGCCGGGCAATACCTTGAGCGAAATCTCGGTCAGTAGGCCCAGCGTACCGAGGGCGCCCACCATCAGGCGCGAAACGTCGTAACCGGCCACGTTTTTGATCACCTGGCCGCCAAAAGTCAGCAACTCGGCGCGGCCGTTCAACAGTGTCACGCCCAGTACAAAGTCGCGCACGGCACCGGCACTGGCGCGCGCCGGGCCACTCAAGCCGGCCGCCACCATGCCGCCGCAGGTGGTGGCGCTGGTTGACGCCGCTGACGCGTCAAAACACGGCGCTTCAAACGGCAGGCACTGGCCTTGCCCGGCCAGCGTTGCCTCGAGTTCGGCCAGTGGTGTGCCAGCGCGCACCGTCACGACCAGTTCGGTCGGCTCGTAGCTGATGATGCCGCGCAGGGGGCTGACGTCCAGCAGATCGCCTTGCAGGCGCTGGCCGTAAAAGTCTTTCGAGCCGCCAGCGCGAATGCGCACCGGGCGGCGATCGGCCAGCGCAGCGCGTACGCGGTCGGTAATGTGGCGAAGTGGGGCGTCCATGGCATGCAGCGGCTAACTTGTGCAGCGAATGGTAAAGGCAGGCCTGCACCAGTGGCGTGAATTTTTTGAAACCCCTGAATGCAAAAATTAGTCGACGAAAAAGTTGACCGGCAGGCCCGGCACGTCGACCCGCATGGAAAACACACAGCCCGACAGCGGCCAGGCCGCCAGTTCTGCCGCGCTGCGCTTCTGGCGCGCGCTGGTGAGGTACAGGGTTTGCAGGTCGGCACCACCGAAACAAGGCATGGTGGGACATTGTGCGGGCGTGGCAAACTGCGCCAGCAAGCGGCCGTCGGGTGCAAACTTGCAGACCCGCGCACCCTCGTACATGGCGACATAGTAGTTGCCCTGCAGGTCCACCGCCGCGCCGTCCGGACGACCGGCGTAGCTGGCAGGGTCGCCTTCGCGGCGAGGCGCAAACTGATGAAAAATCCGGCGCGCCGCCAGCGTGGCACTGGCCACGTCAAACTCCCAGGCGTAGACCCGGTGGCTTTGCGTATCGGCCCAATACTGGGTGCGCCCGTCCGGACTCCAGGCCAGGCCATTGCCGGTGGTGGCGGGCAAGGCGGCGGGGTCGGTCTGGCGTGCCAGCACAGGACCGGACGGGTAGCGGCAGTCGAGCAAAAAAAGAGCCGCGTCTCCGGCCACCCGGCTCTCGTCAATGGTGCCTACCCAGAAGCGCCCCAGAGCATCGCACTTGCCGTCATTGGCACGCATCCGGGTCGGATCGTAGTCCAGTGTGGCAATGGGCTCCAGAACGGCGCCCCAGGCACGGGCACGAAACACGCCATGGCGCAGCGCAATGACCAGGCCGCCACGGGCCGCTGGCGCAATGCAGCCGGGCTCGGAGGGCATGTCCCAGTGCTCGATCGTGCCGGTGCCGATATCGGCACGCAGGATCTGGCGGCGCACAATATCGACCCAATAAAGCCGCTGCTCGTGTGGTTGCCAGAACGGCGATTCGCCCAGCTCACAGGGCTGTGGATTGAGGCATTGCCAGTTGACCGGTTCAGCGTTCATGGCGCACGCTCCACATGAATTGTCATTTCGGCCGACATCGACGCGCCCGGCGGCAACACGCACACTCCCAGCGCATCGGCAGGGATGCCGCCAGCTGCCATCAGGTTAAAAGCATTGTTGACGTGGCTGACCGGTTCGATGGCGATAAAGTTGCGCGTCGCGTGGGTATAGACCACCAGACGCGTCAGGCTGGCGCTGATGCGCGTGTACAACTGGTCATCACGCAGCTGCACGACACCCGGCCAGCCCTCGAAGCAGTGGTCAACGTCGAGCTCGGCGCAGAAGGCGTCCAGACCTTGCGCGGGCAGCCGCCGTGTTGGCAGTTTCCCGGCGCTCATCTCCCAGCGGGCACTGGCTTCAAACGCGATGTGGCTGCCGCTGCGCTTGACAAAATACGGATGCCAGCCCAACCCGGCCGGTGCCGGCTCGTCAGACCGGTTGCAGATGCTCAGGCTCAAGTCAAGCGCGGAGGCACTGACTTTGAATGCCTGTGTGCTGTCAAAGGCGAACGGCCAGGAGGCATCGGCCTTGTGCTGGTAAAACAGCAGTGCACTGCGCCGGTCGGACTCCAGCACGGTCCAGGGTCGCTGCCAGCCCACGCCATGAATGGCATGCGCTTCGGCACCATTGTTCGGCAGCAGCGGGTGGTGCGTGCCAGCCCATTGCAGGCTGGCGTGGCCAATGCGGTTGGAATACGGCACCAGCGGGTAACTGCCCGCCTGCCGGGCGGTGGTCAGGTCGCACGCCGGCGTCGAGCGCAACACGGCGATGTCGCCCAGCCACAAGCCGGCAATGGCACCGCCCAGCGCTGGCGCAATCTCGCACCGCAACGCGTCGTACGCGAGTTCAATGGCAGTTGTCATGGGTGGTGGTCGCGGGTGATGGGTAGTGGTCTGTTTTCCCCGGCAGGCTACCCGCCCAACAGCCCCCGCACCTCAATAAACGCCACCACGTCTTTCAGGCCGGCGAGCGTTTTCAGGTTGGTCATGACAAAGGGCTTGAGTCCTTTGGCGCTGGTGCGCATGCGCACGGTGTCGGCTTCCATTACCGCCAGGTCAGCCCCGACATGGGGCGCGAGATCGGTTTTGTTGATGACCAGGAGGTCGCTCCTGGTGATGCCGGGACCGCCTTTGCGGGGGATTTTTTCACCGGCGGCGACGTCGATCACGTAGATCGTCAGGTCGCTCAGTTCAGGGCTGAAGGTGGCGGCCAGGTTGTCGCCACCGCTCTCGATGAAGACGATGTCGGCATCGGGAAACTCCACCAGCATGCGGTCAATGGCCTCCAGGTTGATCGAGGCGTCTTCCCGGATGGCGGTGTGCGGGCAGCCGCCGGTCTCCACGCCCATGATGCGCTCGGCCGGCAGCGCGCCGCTGACGGTCAGGATGCGCTGGTCTTCCTTGGTGTAGATGTCGTTGGTGATGGCCACCAGCTCGTATTTGTCGCGCATGGCTTTGCACAGCATTTCCAGCAAAGTGGTTTTTCCGGAACCGACCGGGCCGCCGATGCCGACGCGCAGCGGGGGCAGATTTTTGCTGCGGTTCTTGATGTGGTGCAGGGTCATGATCTGAACAGTCGTGAATATTGAATCTCATGCCGGGCACTGAGGATCGCCAGCATGGGAGAAAAAGCCTGGCGTTCGCTATCGGCCAGTGACAGTGCATGGTCGACGGCTGCGGGAATCTCCAGTGTCATGGCCGACAAAATACGCTGGCCCGCGCTTTGACCCAGCGGCACCGACTTGATGGCGGCCTGAACCATGTTCTCGGCCCAGCCGAAGGCGTAGGTCAGCAGACAATCGCGCAGCGGGGCTTGCGTCGCGGCGGCGGCCAGCGCAAAGGCCAACGGATAGCTGGGCTGTAGCGCGGCCAGAATGGCAATCTGCTCAGGGCGGGCGGTGGTGTGATTGCGCAGCCATTCCAGCAGGGATCGGCCCATTTGCTCGGTTTGCGCACGCAACTCGCTGCTCTCGCGTGTTTGCAGCACCCAGGCGTTGAGCGCGGCGACCTCGGTGCGGTCGTCGCGCTGCCAGGCCGGCACCGCCTTGGCAAGCACCGCCAGATCGCTGCGCGCCAGGCTCAGATGGAGTTGATCAATCAGCCACTCGGATGCTCCTGATTCTGTAGCTACTTGCGCACTATCGACGGCCGCTTCAAGGCATTCAGAGTAAGAAAATCCGCCTATGGGCAGGGCTGGCGAAGCCAGCCACATCAGCTGCATCAGACTGGAATCGCGCATGTTGGGTGGCGCTTCAGTGGCTGTGCCCGTGACCGTGTTCGTGCGTGCAGCCCGGCCCGTGGACATGCGGTGCGGCGGCGGCAATCGGGATGCTGATGGTTTTGGGTTTTGGCGCGGCGTGGTCGTGCCCGCTGCTTGAGTAGGCTCCGCCCTCCGGCTCAAACGCTGCGGTCGCTTCGCATACCGTCAAATGCAGGGCGCGCAGCATGTTGGCAAGTACATGGTCGGGCTCGATTTTCAGATGCTCGGGGTTCAGTTCGATAGGCACATGGCGATTGCCCAGGTGGTAGGCGGCGCGCGTCAGGTCGAACGCACTGCCGTGTTCGCTGCAAGCCGTGATGACCAGCACCGGCTGAGCTGCGGCCAGCACTTTGATCAGCGAGCCGTCTTGCGCCACCAGCACATCACCTCCACGCACCAGGGTGCCACGCGGCAGAAAGACGCCCAGGGCACGACCCTGCGAGTCAGTCGCGTCAAAGCGGCTCTTTTGTCGCACGTCCCAGTCCAGCTCGACGCTGGCGGCGCGCTGAATCAGCACCGGAGCGAGTCCGGCGCCTTGCGGCATGAGTTTGGAGATGGTGAGCATGGCGACGACTTGTAAAAAATCAGAATTCCAGCTCAATATAACACCCGCAATTGCCTTGTTGGCGCAATGGATGAACGCCTTGAAACTGATTCAGACCGGAAACCCGGCTGGTATATTTTTGCCCAAAAAATGAGTTGGCCAGGCTAAAGCCCGTACAGTCTGATTGCCCAGTACGCCGCAATGACCAATTGAACTGCAAAAGCGGAAAACCTTGCTGTTACAGCGAATGAAGTGGTGGATGCCAGGTGAATGAGGGACTGTACGACGCGGGCGCCCAACAGTACATAGGCCAGCGGATCGGTTACCGGAGATTTGCCCGCAACCACCGCAATCAACATGAGGCCGCCAAATAGCGGGAGCCCCTCAAGGCAGTTGGCATGCGCCCGGGCTAGCCGCTGCATGAAAGGCGAGAGATTGGAGTTGTCGGGATTGAAGCCGTTGGCTGGGACAGATCCCGTCAAAACCAGCTTTGTCCTGATTACCTCCATGACGATGAGCAGCAATAGCGCCCAGGAAACAAATCCGAATAGTGAAATGAGCGTAGGGGTCATGGCGCTGGCAGCTCCTTGGGTTGGCGGGAATTGATAGGCTCAGGCTGTCAGCAGCAGGGCTTGACGCAATCCGGCAATTTGCCTGACTCACTATAGCCCAGGGGAGCTATCAGGGGAAGGACAGCAACCGCTGCATTGAACCTCAAGGCGACGCAGCGTTGCTGAAGCATTCGCCGTAGACCTCAAAACAAAAAATACCGCTGCGCCATCGGCAAGCTAACTGCCGGCTCGCAGGTCAGCAGCTGGCCGTCGGCGCGCACGGTGTAGGTTTGCGCGTCAATCTCCATTTTTGGCAGATAGCTGTTGTGCGCCATGTGCTGCTTGCGCACGCTCCGGACGTTGTTCACAGCACTCAAGGTCTTGCTCAGGCCAAAGCGCTCCTTGATGCCAGCATCGAGTCCGGCGCGTGAGACAAAGGTCAGCGAGCCACGCGTCAGTGCGCCACCATAGGCGCCAAACATCGGCCGGTAATGTACGGGCTGGGGCGTCGGGATGCTGGCGTTGGGGTCACCCATGGCGGCCATGGCGATGAAGCCGCCTTTCAAAATCAGCGCCGGTTTGACGCCAAAAAAGCTGGCTTCCAGACCACCAGATCAGCCCATTTACCGACTGCGATGCTGCCCACCTCATGGCTGATGCCGTGGGCGATGGCCGGGTTGATGGTGTATTTGGCAACGTAACGCTTGACGCGGAAGTTGTCATTGCGCGTGTTGTCTTCCACCCCGCTGGCGGTCGGCTGCGGGTTCTTGAGCCAACCGCGCTGTCCCTTCATCTTGTGCGCGGTCTGCCAGGTGCGGATGATGACCTCGCCGACGCGGCCCATGGCCTGGCTGTCGCTGCTCATCATGCTGATGGCACCCAGGTCGTGCAGTACGTCTTCGGCGGCAATGGTTTCCTTGCGGATGCGGCTCTCGGCAAAGGCCAGGTCTTCGGCTATTGCCGCATCGAGGTGGTGGCAGACCATCAGCATGTCGACATGCTCATCGAGCGTGTTCACGGTGTACGGCATGGTCGGGTTGGTGGAGCTTGGCAAAAAGTTTGCCTCACCGACCACGCGCAGGATGTCGGGCGCATGGCCTCCCCCGGCGCCTTCGGTGTGAAAAGCGCACAGTGTGCGGCCCTTGGTGGCGGCGATGGTGTTCTCGACAAAGCCGGATTCGTTGAGGGTGTCGGAGTGAATCGCCACCTGCACGTCGGCGTCTTCGGCCACGTCCAGACAGTTGCTGATGGCGGCCGGCGTCGTACCCCAGTCTTCGTGCAACTTGAGGCCAATGGCACCGGCGTTGACCTGCTCATGCAGCGCGGCGGGCAGGCTGGCGTTGCCCTTGCCCAGAAACCCCAGGTTCATCGGAAAGGCGTCGGCCGCCTGCAGCATGCGCTCGATATTCCACGGCCCCGGTGTGCAAGTGGTGGCAAACGTGCCGGTGGCCGGGCCGGTGCCGCCACCCATCATGGTGGTCACGCCGGAGGCCAGCGCCTCCTCGATCTGCTGCGGACAGATGAAGTGGATGTGCGAGTCGATGCCGCCAGCGGTGACGATATTGCCTTCGCAACTGATGACCTCGGTGCCGGGGCCGATGATGATGTCGACACCGGGCTGCACGTCCGGGTTGCCGGCTTTTCCGATGGCAACAATGCGCCCGCCCTTGAGGCCAATGTCGGCCTTGACGATGCCCCAGTGGTCCAGGATCAGGGCGTTGGTCATGACGCAGTCGACCGCGCCGCCGGACTGCGGACCGGTGCCGGTTCCATCGCGAGTGCGCTGGGGACCTGGATCACCATCGCGAGTGCGCTGGCTCTGCGCCATGCCGTCCCGAATCGTTTTGCCGCCGCCAAACTTGACTTCTTCTCCATAGCCACCGGCACCCAGCGTGAAGTCTTGCTCAACTTCAACAATCAGGTCAGTGTCGGCCAGGCGCACCCGGTCGCCGATCGTGGGGCCGAAAATCTCGGCGTACGCGTGTCGTCCAATCGTAGCCATCAGAGTCTTTCCTTGATGCTGGCGTCAACCGGTCCATTCGTCAAACCGCGAAAGCCAAAAACCTGGCGCGCACCCGCGTAGTCCACCAGCTCCACGGTGCGTTGCTGCCCCGGCTCAAAGCGCACCGCCGAGCCCGACGCAATGTTCAACCGCATGCCGTGTGCGGCGGCGCGGTCAAAGCCCAGTGCGCCATTGGTTTCGGCAAAGTGGTAATGCGAACCGACCTGGATCGGGCGGTCGGCGGTGTTTTTCACCACCAGCGTGAGGGTGCGCCGCCCCGGGTTGAGGACATGGTCGGGGCCGTCGGTGAAGATTTCGCCAGGGGTCATGGTTAGACAATCGGTTGGTGCACCGTCACCAGTTTGGTGCCATCAGGAAAGGTGGCTTCGACCTGAATGTCGGGAATCATCTCGGCGATGCCGTCCATCACATCGGCACGCGTCAAGACGGTGCGGCCCAAGCTCATCAGTTGCGCCACGCTGTTGCCGTCACGCGCACCCTCCATGACCGCAGCGCTGATCAGCGCAAGGGCCTCGGGGTAATTGAGCTTCAGCCCACGGCCTTTGCGGCGCTCGGCCAGCAAGGCGGCAGTGAAGATCAGCAACTTGTCTTTTTCGCGCGGTGTGAGTTCCATGGTGCATGCCCGTCCATCTTTACTTCGCCATTGTCGTGCAACTTATATGCCGACCCTTTGACTGTAAGGCGCGATGCATTGGCCCTGCGCATGGGTTGACTTGGTGCGCCGAACATGCGACCTGCACCGACTTGGAGCGTTTTGTGCCCAAGGTTAGTCAGAGCGCACAAATTCACCTGGCACGACCTTTGCGATATCTGCAGCTGATCCGGTTTGGGTCAGGTTCCTAAATCATTTTGGAGAATTTTCATGAATCGTCGAGGCTCATTGAAGTCACTCACCGCGTCCATCGTGCTGGGTTTTGGTTTGGCTGGCGCACCCTTCGTCCACGCTGCCGACACCATCAAGGTTGGCATTCTGCACAGCCTCTCGGGCACCATGGCCATTTCGGAAACCGTGTTGAAAGACACGGTGCTGATGGCCATTGAAGAGATCAACGCCAAGGGTGGCGTGCTGGGCAAGAAGCTCGAACCGGTGGTGGTCGATCCGGCCTCCAACTGGCCCCTGTTTGCTGAAAAAACGAAACAGCTGCTGGGCCAGGACAAAGTTGATGTGATCTTTGGCTGCTGGACGTCGGTGTCGCGCAAGTCGGTGCTGCCGGTGGTTGAAGAAATGAATGGTCTGCTGTTTTACCCGGTGCAGTACGAAGGCGAAGAGCTGTCCAAAAACGTGTTCTACACCGGCGCAGCACCGAATCAGCAAGCCATTCCGGCGGTCGACTATTTGATGAGCAAGGAAGGCGGCGGCGCCAAGCGCTGGGTTTTGCTGGGCACCGACTATGTCTATCCGCGCACCACCAACAAGATTTTGCGCGCCTACCTCAAATCAAAGGGCGTGAAGGACACCGACATCGACGAGAAGTACACGCCGTTTGGTCACTCCGACTATCAAACCATCGTGGCTGACGTCAAGAAGTTTGCCGCCGGCGGCAAGACCGCCGTGGTTTCCACCATCAATGGTGACTCCAACGTGCCGTTCTACAAGGAACTGGGCAACGCTGGTCTGAAGGCCAAGGACGTGCCGGTCGTCGCTTTCTCGGTGGGTGAAGAAGAGCTGCGCGGAGTCGACACCAAGCCGCTGGTGGGGCACCTGGCGGCCTGGAACTACTTCCAGTCCATCAAAAACCCGACCAACACCGAGTTCATCAAGAAGTGGTCGGCCTACGCCAAGGCCAAGAAGTTGCCCGGCTCTGACAAGCCGCTGACCAACGACCCGATGGAAGCCACCTATATCGGCATCAACATGTGGAAGCAGGCGGTTGAAAAAGCCAAGTCTACCGATGTCGACAAGGTCATCACCGCAATGGCCGGCCAGACTTTCAAGGCACCCAGCGGCATTGTCAGCAAGATGGACGAGAAAAACCATCACCTGCACAAGAGCGTGTTTATTGGCGAAATCAAGGCCGATGGCCAGTTCAATGTGGTCTGGAAGACCCCTGGTCCGGTGAAGGCCAAGCCATGGTCGCCGTACATCGAAGGCAATTCCGTCAAGCCCGATGAACCAGTCAAGAAGTAAGGGGTAAAGCAGGCTGCCGACCCCGCCGGAGAAGCTTTAACCGTTCACCTTGAGCCTGTCGAAGGGTTTCGACAGGCTCAGCCCGAACGGTTGCACAAGACTCATCCGGATGATCGCGTCAACAACCATCCACAGAGAGTCTGTCAATGCTTCAGGTTTTGATCCGATTGACGGTATTTGCTATATTTTTTATAGCTGTTAACGCCTATGCAATAAGCGCTACAGAGGTAAAAGCCATCGTATCCGGTGAAACAGAGGGGCGTATCGCGGCCTTGAACAAGGCAGCTGCTGCGGCCGACGACAAAACCGCCGCTTTCCTGCAGGCACTTGTTGATGATGCGGTCAAGCTGGCCGGTGAGCAAGTACTTGTGGTCCGGGGTGACAAATATTTTGATGCTGTCAGTGGCATCGAGGCCGTCGCACCCGAGGCGCCTGAGGACATCATCAATAACAACCGGATGCGCTCCGAGCTGGATTCAGCGCTGGCGGCACTCAAGCTTTTCTCGCCCGACGAGAAGACCCGCATGACCGCCATCAAGCAGCTCCAAAGCGATGCCGACGAAAGCCGTTTGCCGCTTCTTGAAAAAGCTTTTGCCAGCGAACAAAACCCGCAGATCAGGGAACAACTGGGCCAGGTGCGGGCTGCGGCCTTGCTGGGCAGTTCTGACAGGAACAGACGTCTGGAGGCTGCCAGGCTGCTGGCTGGAAGCACCCAGGCCAGCACCAAAACCGTTTTGCTGGCGCGACTGAAAGTGGAAACCGACAGCGCTGTCCGGTCGGCACTGGAGAGCAGTTTGCGCCGGGTCGAAGCGGCGCTGGCCTGGGGTGACCGCCTTGGCGCAATTTTCAGCGGTATCAGTCTGGGGTCCATTTTGCTGCTGGTCGCGCTGGGTCTGGCCATTACCTACGGCCTGATGGGTGTTATCAATATGGCGCATGGTGAGCTGATGATGATTGGTGCCTACGCCACTTACGTGGTGCAGGGCTTGTTCCAGAAATATATGCCAGCGGCTTTTGACTGGTATTTGCTGGCCGCCGTACCAGTGGCTTTTCTGGCCTCAAGCCTGATGGGCGCAGCGCTGGAGCGTAGCGTGATCCGCTTTCTGTATGGCAGGCCACTGGAAACACTGCTGGCCACCTGGGGCATCAGCCTGATGTTGATGCAAGGCGTGCGCACCGTGTTCGGTGCGCAAAACGTGGGTGTCGAAAATCCTTCGTGGATGAGTGGCGGCGTGCAGGTGCTGGGCAACTTGTCGCTACCCTACAACCGGCTGGTCATTGTTGGCTTTGCCGTATTTGTATTGCTGGCTGTGGCCTGGCTGATTGGCAGAACACGTCTAGGGTTGTTCGTTCGCGGTGTCACGCAAAACCGGCCAATCGCCTCCTGCATGGGAGTGAATACCGCACGTATTGATACCTACGCATTCGCGCTGGGTTCCGGCATTGCCGGACTGGCCGGCTGCGCGCTGAGTCAGGTTGGCAATGTCGGGCCGGACCTGGGGCAGGGCTACATCGTGGACTCATTCATGGTGGTGGTACTGGGTGGCGTCGGTCAGCTTGCGGGTACCGTGTATGCCGCCATGGGGCTTGGGGTTTTAAACAAGTTTCTGGAAGGCTGGGCTGGTGCGGTACTGGCCAAAATTGCGGTGCTGGTGTTCATCATCATCTTCATTCAAAAGCGTCCACAAGGCATTTTCGCCATGAAGGGCCGGAGCGCCGAAGCATGAGTACCGTCGCGCTTCCCCTGAAAAGCCCGCTGCTGTCGGGCCAAGGCTGGAGCGCCTTCATCCTCGCCCTGATCATACTGTGCGCCGTGGCGCCTGCCCTCAATCTGCTGGTGCCCAAAGGCAACCTGTTCCACATGAGCGACTATGCCGTGGCGCTGGTGGGCAAGATCATGTGTTACGCCATCTGCGCGCTGGCCATGGACTTGATCTGGGGCTACACCGGCATCCTGAGCCTGGGGCACGGCGTGTTCTTTGCGCTCGGCGGCTACGTCATGGGCATGTACCTGATGCGCCAGATCGGTCTGGAGGGCAATTACAAAAGCAGTCTGCCGGACTTCATGGTTTTTCTGGACTGGAAGACGCTGCCCTGGCACTGGACTTTCAGCGACAGCTTTGTTGCCACGTTGTTTCTGGTAGTGGCAGTGCCGGGTCTGGTGGCCTTTGTGTTTGGCTACTTTGCGTTCCGTTCGCGTATCAAGGGCGTGTACTTTTCCATCATCACCCAGGCCATGACTTTTGCCACCATGCTGCTCTTTTTTCGCAACGAAACCGGCTTTGGCGGAAACAACGGCTTCACCGATTTCAAGAGGATTTTGAACATTCCGATTGCCACGCCCTCCATGCGCATGACGCTGTTTGTGATGACCGGCGTCACGCTGTTGGGTTTCTTTTTGTTTGCCCGCTGGCTGGTCAATAGCAAGTTTGGCCGTGTGCTGCAAGCGGTGCGCGATGCCGAAACGCGGGTCATGTTCTCCGGCTACTCGCCGGTTGGCTACAAACTCACGATCTGGACGATTTCAGCCATGATGTGCGGCGTGGCCGGCGCTTTGTATGTGCCGCAGGTGGGCATTATCAACCCGAGTGAAATGAGCCCGGCGAACTCGATCGAGATCGCCATTTGGGCGGCGGTCGGCGGCCGCGCCACGCTGATTGGCCCCATCTTCGGCGCCTTCATCGTCAATGGCGCCAAGAGCTGGCTGACGGTTGCGTACCCAGAGTTCTGGCTGTACTTTCTGGGTACCCTTTTTATTGGCGTCACGCTCTTTCTTCCCGACGGCGTTGTCGGTTTGGCAAGGAAGTCAAGCACATCAGGAGCCGGCAATGACGCCCGATCTGTTTGAAGAGGGCGCAGGCCGGCTGGCGGCACGCCAGCTGAAAACACAAAGCGGCCACACCGCGTCGGGTGGTCGTGAGGCCGGCTTCTCGCGCGTGCACACACCGGGTGAAGTCGATGTGACCCACGGGCGCATCCTGTACCTTGAGGATGTCAGTGTGAGTTTTGATGGCTTCAAGGCGATCAACAAACTGTCGCTCGACATCGCGCCCGGAGAGTTGCGTTGCATCATCGGGCCTAATGGTGCCGGCAAGACCACCTTGATGGATATCATCACCGGCAAAACCCGGCCTGACGAGGGGCGCGTGTACTTTGGCAGCACGATTGACCTGCTGCGCTATACCGAGCCGGAGATAGCGCAAATGGGTATTGGCCGCAAATTTCAAAAGCCCACGGTGTTCGAGCAACTCACTGTATTTGAAAACCTGGAACTGGCGCTCAAGACCAACAAGGCGGTGACCGCCTCCCTGCTCTTCCGTCTCGATTCAACACAGGGCGATCGCCTGGCCGAGGTATTGCATACCATTCATCTGGCAGACAGCGTGAATGCCCGGGCCGGCAATTTGAGTCACGGGCAAAAGCAATGGCTTGAAATTGGCATGCTGCTGATGCAAGACCCCAAATTGCTGCTGCTCGACGAGCCGGTGGCCGGCATGACCGACGAAGAAACGGAGCGTACCGCCGAGCTGTTTTTGACGCTCAAAGGCAAACACTCGCTGATGGTTGTTGAGCACGACATGAGCTTCATCAACACCATCTCGGACATCGTCACCGTGCTTTGCGACGGCGCGGTGCTGGCGCAAGGAACACTGGCGCAGGTACAGGCTGATGAAAAAGTGATTGAGGTGTATCTTGGACGGTGACTCTCTTTGCCTTCGTAGAGCGCGTGGCCGGGAAGGATCCTCTGAATGCTGAACCTCAAAAATGTCAACCAGTACTACGGCGGATCGCACATTCTGCGCGACATCAGTCTGCAGGCTGAGTTGGGCAAAGTCACGGTCATTCTGGGACGAAATGGCGTCGGCAAGACGACCCTGCTCAAAAGCCTGATGGGCCTGGTACCCATAAGAACCGGCAGTATCGAGTTCGACGGCCAGCAGATCCAGCGGGCCACGCCGTACCAGCGAGCGCGTGCCGGCATCGGCTTTGTGCCGCAGGGCCGTGAAATCTTCGCGCGACTGACGGTGGAAGAAAACCTGCGCATGGGCCTGGCGTACAAGAGCGCCGGCACGCCGCTGCCGCTCGAACTGTTTGAGCTATTCCCGGTACTCAAACAGATGTTGCAGCGCCGCGGTGGCGATCTGTCAGGGGGGCAGCAGCAGCAACTGGCGATTGCCAGGGCACTGGCGGCAGGCCCACGGCTGCTGGTGCTGGACGAGCCCACCGAAGGCATTCAACCCAGCATCATCAAGGATATTGGCCGTGTCATCCGTATGCTGGCCGATCGCGGTGACATGGCGATCCTGCTGGTCGAGCAGTACTACGATTTCGCCCAAGAACTGGCCGACGACTATGTCGTGATGGAGCGCGGCTCGGTATTGGCCAGTGGCAAGGGGTGCAACATGGAAATTGATGGGGTGCGGCAACTGGTGGCGATTTGAAGGCGTTGCGCCAGCGCGCTTTCACATGTTAAGTTGACCGGATGCAGCGTCTCGCCGCCGCTGTGTTGGGTTCGCAAGCGAACAGACCATTCACGCCTGAATGCGTATCTTGCTTGCTTGATAACCGATCCAACCACGCGAGAAAAACCATGCTGAAGTCCAGAGAAGGCCAAAAAGTCCCCAACGTCACATTCCCGATTCGTGTCAATGGTGAATGGCAGAAAGTCAGCAGCGACACCTTGTTCAAGGGCAAGACGGTGGTGCTGTTCGCGCTGCCGGGTGCCTTCACGCCAACCTGTTCCAGTACCCACTTGCCGCGTTTCAACGAGCTGGCCGGCGTCTTCAAGGCGAACGGGGTCGATAGCGTGATCTGTCTGTCTGTCAACGATCCCTTTGTGATGGAAACATGGAAAGAAGAGCAGCGCGCCGAAGGAATCTATTTCCTGCCCGACGGCAATGGCGAATTCAGTGCCGGCATGGGCCTGCTGGTTGACAAGACGGAGATTGGGCTGGGCCAGCGCAGCTGGCGCTACTCCATGCTGGTGAAGGATGGCGTGATTGAAAAGATGTTCATCGAGCCGGAACAGCCAGGCGATCCGTTCAAGGTGTCGGACGCCGATACCATGCTGAAATACATCAACCCCAAGGCCAGTGCCCCGCCACGTGTCACCCTGTTCAGCAAACCCGGCTGCCCGCACTGCGCCCGCGCCCGCAAGATGCTCGGCGACACGGGCTATCGCTTTGAAGAGATCGAATTGGGCCGCCACGGCATCAGCTATAGCTCGCTGCAGGCGGTGAGCGGGCGCGGCACCACACCCCAGGTGTATATCGATGGCCAGCATGTCGGCGGCGCTGACGATCTGGAAAACTGGTTGGCGAAATGAGTTGTTGCCCATGACCACGCTGCATGTCGATGTCGCCATTATTGGCGCCGGTACCGCCGGCATGGGCGCCTACCGGGCCGCCCGTGCGCATACCGATTCGGTCTTACTGATTGAAGGCGGAAACTACGGCACGACCTGCGCCCGTGTCGGTTGTATGCCAAGCAAGTTGCTGATCGCTGCAGCCGAGGTCGCTCATCAAGCTCGCCATGCAGACCGATTCGGGATCCATGCAATAGATATGGTGGTTGACGGGACGGCGGTGATGGCGCGCGTGCGGCGCGAACGTAACCGTTTTGTCGGCTTCGTGCTGGAGTCGGTTGAGGCCATTGCGCCAACGGACCGCTTGCTGGCAAAAGTCACATTTCAGGATGCCAACACCTTGCTGACGGCACAGGGCCAGTCGATTCAGGCCCGGCGCTTCGTGATCGCCACGGGCAGCATCCCGGTCCTGCCACCGCTGCTGAAAGGATTGAGCAGGCACTTGCTGACCAATGAAAACGTGTTCGAAATGCCGACTTTGCCGAAGAGTCTGGCGGTGTTTGGTGCAGGCGTGCTGGGGCTGGAACTGGCACAGGCCATGAGCCGCCTGGGAGTGCAGGTCAAGGTGTTTGGCGTCGGCGGCAGTATTGCCGGTATTCGCGACCCAGCCATTCGCGACTACGCCAACCAGGCCTTCAATGAAGAGTTTTATCTGGATGCATCGGCGCAGGTGAAGTCAGTCATTGAATCTGCCAGCGGGGTCGAAGTCCATTACCTGCACCGCGACGGCGCCTGGCGCACCGAGCAGTTCGACTATGTACTGGCGGCGACCGGTCGTGCACCGGATGTCAAAGGTCTTGAGTTAAATAAAACCGGATTAACCTTGAATGAGCGCGGCGTTCCCTTGTTTGATCGCTTCACCCAGCGGTGCGGCAACAGCCCGATTTTTATTGCCGGAGACGCCAGCAACGAAGTCCCCCTGCTGCACGAAGCTGCCGATCAGGGCCGCATCGCCGGCGACAACGCAGGCCGTTATCCCGACATACGCCCCGGCTTGCGCCGCACGCCGCTGGCGATTGTCTTTACCGATCCTCAGGTGGCGTCGGTGGGCTTGAACCTGGACCAGTTGAACCTGCACTTCAAGGGTCGCTTCGCTGTCGGGTTGGTGTCCTTCGAGGACCAGGGACGCAGCCGGGTCATGTTGCGCAACAAGGGAATCCTGAAAGTCTATGCCGAACTGGACAGCGGCTTGTTTCTGGGCGCAGAAATGTTTGGCCCGGCCGCCGAGCATATCGGCCATCTGCTGGCTTGGGCCGCCCAACAGCGCATGACGGTGTCGGGCATGCTGGAAATGCCTTTCTACCATCCAGTCATCGAAGAAGGCGTGCGCACCGCACTGCGCGACCTCAACCATAAGCTGGACATCGGCTCGGCGGTGATCGAGCGCTGCATGGATTGCGGACCAGGTGCTTGATATGGCCAACAGCCGCACCGAGTCCGATAGTTTTGGTCCCATCGAGGTGCCCGCCACCGCGTTGTGGGGCGTGCAGACGGCACGCAGCCTGCGCTTCTTCGCCATCGGCGATCAGCGCATGCCGCTGGCGGTGATCCATGCGCTGGCCTGGGTCAAGTGGGCTGCGGCTGGCGTGAACCGCGATCTGGGTCTGCTTGATGTCAACAAGGCGCAGGCAATAGCGGACGCCGCACGGCAGATCGCCTCAGGCGACTACGACACTGAATTTCCATTGTCTGTGTGGCAAACCGGGTCTGGTACGCAGAGCAACATGAACGTCAATGAGGTTGTCGCCACGCTGGCCTCGCGCGCGCTTCACAGCGACACCGAAACCTTGCGCCTGGTCCACCCCAATGATGATGTGAACCTTGGGCAGTCTTCCAACGACGTCTTCCCGAGCGCCATGCACATCGCCGTGGCCAACCAGACAAAACGCAGTCTGTTGCCGGCCCTTGATGAATTGCGCAGCGCACTGGTGGCCAAGGCGCTGGCGTTTCGAACTGTCATCAAGATCGGACGCACGCATTTGCAGGACGCCACGCCGCTGACACTGGGTCAGGAGTTCGGTGGCTATGAAGCGCAACTCGCGCTGTGCGAGGAAAGCATCCAACACTCCTCGGGGGCAGTGCATGCCCTGGCCATCGGCGGCACAGCGGTCGGCACGGGACTGAACACGCACCCGGAATTCGGCGTACGCGTGGCGGCCGTGCTGGCGCGCCAACTCGAACTGCCATTGGTGCAAGCCAACAATCTGTTTGCCGCGATGGCCGGCCATGAAGCCTTGGTGGGCTTGCACGCCAGCCTGAAGATGCTGGCCATCGCATTGACAAAGATCGGCAATGACATCCGGCTCATGGGCAGCGGTCCCCGCGCCGGCTTGGGTGAACTCCAGTTGCCGCAAAACGAACCCGGCAGCTCCATCATGCCAGGCAAGGTGAATCCGACCCAGATCGAGGCTTTGGCCATGGTCTGTGCGCAGGTGATGGGCCATGACGCGGCAATCGGCTTTGCCGCCAGCCAGGGGCAGTTCGAGTTGAATGTCTACAAGCCGCTGATCGCGCTGGACACACTTGACAGCATCCGCCTGCTGGCGGACGCCATGCGCAGCTTCACCCGGCACTGTGTGGTGGGCATAGAGGTCCATGAGGACCGCATTCAGCAACTGCTGCAGGGATCGCTGATGCTGGTCACGGCACTGGCGCCGCACATCGGCTACGACCGCTCGGCACAGATTGCAAGGCACGCCCAGCAGCACGGCAGCAAGTTGCGCGAAGCCGCGTTGACGCTGGGGTTTGTCAGCGCCGGACAGTTTGACACCTGGGTGGACGCCCGCCGGATGCTTGCGTCGCAAACGGAATAGTCCGGCGATCTGGCGCTACGCAGTACTTTCCGGCTGTGTTGTCCAGCGTACAGAAGTGCACGTGGCTTAGGCATACGCTGCCCGCTTGTCCGATCAATTGCAGGAAGCAGCATGAGCAAGAAAAAACATTCGAAAAGACTTCTGTCCCCGTTGCAGACCGACGTTGGCAGCGAATGCGTCGTAGCTTCGATCTCGCGCGAGGACTACGCAGCACATCTGCACGTGCTTCAAGTCGAACTGGTGAAACTGCAACGACACATCATTCGTCATGGCGACAAAGTCCTCATCCTGCTGGAGGGTCGCGACGCGGCCGGCAAGGACGGCAGCATCAAGCGCATCGTCCAGTACCTGAGCCCGCGCGAGACGCGCGTGGTGGCACTAGGCGCCCCCTCAGACCGGGAACGAAATGCGTGGTATTTCCAGCGCTACGTCGCCCGGCTTCCGGTCGCCGAGGAACTCGTGCTGTTCAACCGCAGCTGGTATAACCGGGCCGGTGTCGAACGCATCATGGGGTTTTGCTCGAAGGACGAATACGAGGTGTTCATGCAGTCGGTGCCAAAGTTCGAGGAAATGCTGATCAAGTCCGGCATCAAGTTGCTGAAGTATTACCTCGACCTTGGCAAGAACGAACAGAAAAGGCGTCTGGCTGACCGCGAACGCGATCCACTCAAACAGTGGAAAACAAGCCCAATCGACGCGGTTGCCATCAAGCACTGGAAAGCCTACTCCAGCGCGCGTGACACGATGCTGATGCGAACCCACACGGATGTCTCTCCGTGGCGCATCGTCAGTGCCGATAACAAGCATCTGGCGCGCCTGAATTTGATACGTGACATCTTGTCAAGCTTGCCCTACGCCGGCAAAAAGAACGCACTGGTCAAGGCCGATCCGGGCATCGTGTTTGGGTTCACGCCGCAGTGCGTAGAGACTGGCAGGTTGGCCAGCTAAGTCCCGGCGCACTGCAAACTTGCCATTATGCTGGTTGCTGCGCCGGGCAGCAACTGACTTCAGCGACGCTTGGAGTGCGCCAATTCTTCATGGACTTCAGCCGTAATCGTCGGAGCCTCATCGGGCACGGCCCGTTCATCGAGCGCGGCCAGCACCAGATCCGGATTCATCGACTTCTGCAATGCCGCCGCTTCGGGATCGTGGCGATTATTGACATTCGGTAAGTCGCGCCGCAACTCCTCCAGTAAGTCGATCAGCTTGGCTGCTTTCTGCTCGGTCAACAGCGTCACTTTCAGATCCAGATGCGCTCGTTGTTCCTCAAGCCTGGCAAGCCGGTTTTGCCTGGTCAAAACTATGGTGGTGGTCAGTAACGCAGCCAGGCCGACGATGCCCTGCAACCATAGAAATGGTGGAGGGTCAAATTCAGCCAGACCCAGCAGCCACATTGAAAGGTCACCAAGCGTCCAAAGGACCACAAAAAGCAGAATAAGACCCAAAAAGGCCGGCTGTCCAATGGTGCAACTGAGGCGTTCGAGCGCCCGTTGCCAATAGCTTATTTTTTCATCTTCGCGCGTGTAGAAATCGAGTACGGCGTTGATGTTTTGACTGATCTGGTCGTTCTCCGTTGGCAGCGGCGTGTCCGCCAGGGGGGCGCCGGAGCTTGTCGCGGTAACAGGCTTTTTCTTCATGCGCTAGGCCAAGGTCCGTACCGACTTTTCCCGCTCCCATTGGCGCGTGCTTGCGGCCACCATAAAGGCGGTGATGCCCTTGTTGCCAAACACGCCAGCATCTGGCCAGACATTCGCCGTTTTCAATAGCGACTGGCCGCCTCGGTCGATGACAATGGCCTTGAGATGAGCGAAAGCATCACGCACAAAATCGACGGCGACGCTTTCCACCGAAAGTGCTTTTGCGGCCTCGTCAGATAAGATGACGATCACGGAATCAAACAGTGCTGAGGGCATTCCCGCCAGTTGTCCGTCGGCCGCCAGCGTCGAACCATCGGCAAGCATTGCGCGGCCCACTTTGGGGGCGACGATCTTCACGCTGGCATCTTGGCATCTGCCAGTGCCTTAACTTCTACCCCCTTGGCTTCCCGGACACAGATGTCTTTGGCATTGCCGGCCAGCGCAGCACATGTTGCCTTGTCGGCCTTGTAATCTGCGCTAATGCGCGTCTTGCCCGCCTTGTACTCATCCTTGCTGATGGTTGCTGCCTGTGCCAGCGATAGCGACAGCAGGGCGGCAACGACGAGCGAAGCCTTGAGGTTGAAAGATGTCTTCATAAAAATATTTTTTCGAATGTCAGTAATTGAAAATTTGAGGCTTTCGCCTCTCCCTTGAATATGCGACAGACAGCCGGGTGCAATCTGTAACATCGCCCGACGTTACGTAGGGCGATGCCAAGGGTCTGTGCGGTGACGAACAGAACTTTGCAAACCGGGCCAATAAACTCGGTGCCAAATATGTGGATCTGGTAGATGCTCACAAGGGCGGAGCACCGGCCCCGCACGAACCCGCAATGAAGTAACAAAGGAGAGTAGATATGCCAGCGTTCGGATCACCCTTTTCAGGGTTAGCAAACGACAGAAAAATCACGGACGCAGAGCTTGTCAGGGCAATTCGTTTCATGGTGGCCTCAGAGTACGAAGCGACACAGTTGTACCTGCAGCTTGCCGAGTCAACCGACAACAAGCTCGCCGCAAAAGTGCTCAAGGACATAGCGGACGAGGAACTTGTGCACGCGGGAGAGTTCCTTCGATTGCTGCACGAGCTTGCCCCAGACGAAGCAAAGTCCTATGCCAAAGGGGCAAAAGAAGTAGAAGCAATGATCAAGAAAATGAAGTGAGATTTTTTCGAGGAAAACCAGCAACAACACAGCCTCAACCGATACCGAAGCAGGAGCCATATCATGATCGAAAAGACCGCCGTTGTGCACTGGGAAGGCCAAGGCAAGAAGGGCCAGGGCCAGATCAGCACCGAGACCGGTGCACTGAAAAAATACCCCTACGGCTTTGCCAGCCGCTTCGAGGATGATAGAAGCGGCACCAACCCCGAAGAGATCCTGGGCGCAGCCCACGCCGCGTGTTTCACGATGGCGTTTTCTTTCGCCTGCGATAAGGTCGGGCTGACCACCACCGATGTCGACACCAAGGCCAGCGTGCGTCTGTCCAAGCAGGGTGAAGATTTCGTCATCGACCGCATCGCGTTGACCATGCAAGCCACGGTGCCCGGCATCGACGACGCGAAGTTTCAGGAGATTGCGGCCGCAGCGAAGCACAACTGCCCATTGTCGAAGGCGCTTGCCAGCGTTCCAGAGATCACGCTAAAGGCGACGCTGAGGAAGTAGATTCCGCGACGAAGAGCGGCGTTATTTCGGATCGAGCGCTGAGAAGGAAATCGCTGGAACTTTCTCGGTACGCTGGCGCACAGACCGTTCGCGCCAACCAGGTGACGATGGCACGCTTCCAATATGTCTCAATGCCACTGAGCGGTACCAACTGTCTTGAACTCTATGGATAAACCCCTGACCAGAAAGCTGGCGATTGTGCTGCTACTCAAACTCGCCTTGCTGCTGGTGCTATGGTGGGGTTTTGTTCGGGAACAGCGCGTCACAGTTGACGCGGACAAAGTCGCCGCGCAGCTCCTGAAAAGCGTCCCGACGCCGGCCCAAGGAGCAAAACCGTGATCTCCGAACAGCTGGTGGATTTGTCGCGACTGCAATTTGCCGTCACCGCGCTCTACCACTTCCTGTTTGTACCGCTGACGATCGGCATGGTCTGGCTGCTGGTCATCATGGAGAGCGTCTATGTGATGACCGGCAATATCGTCTGGAAAGACATGACGCGCTTTTGGGGCAAGCTGTTTGGCATCAACTTTGCACTGGGCGTCACGACCGGCATCACACTGGAGTTTCAGTTTGGCACCAACTGGGCTTATTACTCCCATTACGTCGGTGACATATTCGGTGCGCCGCTGGCGATTGAGGGCATGATGGCCTTCTTTCTCGAATCAACCATGATCGGCCTGTTCTTCTTTGGCTGGGATCGCCTGTCCAAAACGCAGCACCTGATGGTGACGCTGCTGATGGCCATCGGCGCCAACCTCAGCGCGCTGTGGATCCTGATTGCCAACGGCTGGATGCAAAACCCGGTCGGCGCCGAGTTCAACTACCAGACCATGCGCATGGAACTGGTCGATTTCTGGGCGGTGATGTTCAACCCCGACGCGCAGGCCAAGTTTGTGCACACAGTATCGGCGGGTTACGTGACCGGTGCCATGTTCGTGTTGGCTATCTCCAGTTGGTATCTGCTAAAAAAGCAGGACATCGAGTTTGCCAGGCGCAGTTTTCGCGTCGCCGCCGCCTTTGGTCTGGCCTCAAGCCTGAGCGTGATCGTGCTGGGTGACGAATCCGGCTACACCGTGGGTGAATCCCAGCAGACCAAGTTGGCGGCGATGGAAGCCATGTGGGAGACCAAACCTGCGCCTGCCGGGCTGACGCTGGTGGCGGGAATCAATGAAGCGGCGGAAAAGAACGACTGGGAGATCGAGATTCCCTGGGTGCTGGGCCTTATAGGCACACGCTCTGTCAGCAAACAGATCCCCGGTATCCACGAGATCAAGGCGAAAAACCGCGAGCGCATCCGGCGCGGCATGGTCGCGGTGAATGCGCTTGAAGCCCTGCGCGCTCGGCGTGATGACGCGATCGCCAGGCAGGTGTTCGAGCGTCACAAGGCCAACCTTGGCTTTGGCCTGCTGCTGAAGAAGTACGTCACCGACGTGAATCAGGCGACACCCGAGATGATAGAGCGCGCGGTGAACGACACCGTGCCACGGGTGACGCCGATGTTCTGGAGTTTTCGCATCATGGTGGGTTTGAGCTTTGCGATGCTGGCACTGTTCGGCCTGACCTTCTGGAGCACGATCAAGACCGCCAACATGCAAAAGCCCTGGTTGCTCCGGTGCTCGCTATGGATGCTGCCGGCGCCTTGGATTGCCTGCGAGCTCGGCTGGTTTATCGCCGAATACGGCCGTCAGCCCTGGACCATTTACGGCGTGCTGCCGACGCACTTGAGCGTCTCCACGCAGAGTGTCAACAGTCTGTACGGTTCACTGGCCAGCTTTATCGGTTTCTACACCGTGCTTCTGGTGGTGGAGATGTTCTTGATGATCAAGTTTGCGCGCCTGGGTCCTGGCAGTCTGGGCACCGGCCGCTATCAGAACGAAGCCGCCCGACACGCAGCGCCGACCGGGGGACGACTGAATGCTTGACTACGCAACCCTGAAGATCATCTGGTGGCTGCTCATCGGTGTGCTGCTGGTGGGATTTGCCATCATGGACGGCCATGACATGGGCGTCGGCACGCTGCTGCCTTTTGTTGGCCGCAGCGACCTGGAACGCCGCGTGGTAATCAACACGGTGGGACCGCACTGGGAGGGCAACCAGGTCTGGTTTATCACCGGTGGTGGCGCCCTGTTCGCGGCCTGGCCACTGGTCTACGCAGCAGCGTTCAGCGGATTTTACTGGGCTATGCTGGTGGTGCTGGGTGCGCTATTCCTGCGCCCGGTCGGTTTTGACTACCGCAGCAAGATTCACAATGCCCGCTGGCGTAGCGCGTGGGACTGGGGTCTATTCGTTGGCGGAGCCGTGCCGCCGCTGATCTTTGGCGTGGCGTTTGGCAACTTGCTGCAGGGCGTACCGTTCCAGTTTGATAACTATCTGGTTTCAACTTACAGCGGCAACTTCTGGCAATTACTGAACCCGTTTGCCCTGCTGAGCGGGGTGGTGAGCAGCGCCATGATCACCATGCACGGCGGCGTTTACCTGGCGCACCGCACTGAAGGGGTGATTCAAGCCCGTGCCGTCAAAGCGGCAACGGCGGCGGCCTTTGTCATGGTGTTGGCTTTCGTCGCTGCCGGCGTCTGGCTGCAAACCATTGATGGCTACCGCATCACCTCTGTCATCGACCCGGGAGCGCTGGCCGACCCGATGAGCAAAACCGTGCTGCGCGAGGCCGGCGCCTGGATGATCAGCTACGGTCGGCAACCCTGGTTGTGGCTGCTGCCAGCACTTGGCGTGCTGGGCGGGCTGCTGGCGGCTGCGCTGCTGCGCGCACGCCAGACACTGAGCGCCTTTGTCTGCTCGGCGCTCGCGTTGCTGGGCGTGATCACTACCGCAGGCGCCTCCATGTTTCCATTCATCATGCCTTCGAGCACCATGCCCTCGGCCAGCCTTACCGTCTGGGACAGCGTGTCAAGCCAACTGACGCTCTCCATCATGCTCTGGGCCACACTGATTTTCATGCCGCTAATCGTGCTCTACACCGGCTTGGCCTACCGCGTCATGCGCGGCAAGGTCACCCTGGCGTACGTAAAAGAAAACGAACATGGCGCTTACTGACCGTCACTGCACCGACCGCCAGCCCTGACCGTTGCAAAAAGGATTTCACATGTGGTACTTTTCCTGGGTCTTGGGCGTTGGCTTTGCCGTACTGCTGGCCATTCTGAACGCCATGTGGGGCGAAAACGAGGAGGCGCGTGCACAAGCCCGCGGTACCGACCGGTGACAGCGCTGGCCGATGGCGGGCGGTGCAGCCGGATATGTCACGTCTGCGGCCAAAGTAGGCAGTCTTGTGTTGCCGGCCGCACCGACCCCTGTGGAAGCCCCGTGTACCGTGGCACCTAACACCTTCCAAGGAGATATTCATGGGTAAATACCAGATCGCGGTTATCGTCGGCAGTCTTCGCCGGGACTCGTTCAATCGCAAACTGGCCACCGCCATGGCGAAATTGGCGCCTTCGGAGTTCTCGTTCAAGCAGGTAGAAATCGGCGACTTGCCGCTCTATAACCAGGATGATGACGCCAACCAGGCAGAATCGGCCAAGCGCCTGAAGAGCGACATCAAGGCTGCGCAAGGTCTTTTGTTCGTCACCGCCGAATACAACCGTTCCATTCCTGGCGTTCTCAAGAACGCGATTGATCACGCCTCGCGCCCCTATGGGCAAAGCGCATGGACCGGCAAACCAGCCGGGGTGTTGGGCGTTTCGGTGGGCTCCATCGGTACCGCCCTGGCACAACAGCATCTGCGCAATGTGCTGGCGTACCTTGACGTGGCGGTGCTGGGCCAGCCTGAGGCATTCATTCAGGCCAAGGAAGGATTGTTTGACGCCGCCGGCAACCTTGGCATAGACAGCAGAAAATTCCTGCAAGGCTGGATGGACCAGTACCTTGCCTGGGTGAAAAAGCACACTGCCTAGTGCCGTGCCAGGAACGCTCGATGAAGAATTTTCCTATCGTTTGCGTTGGCGGGTCGGCCGGTGGTCTGGACGCCTATATCCGGCTTTTGCAGAATCTTCCGGCCGATATGGGTGTGGCAATCGTCATTGTCAATCACATCACCATGATGCCGACCCAACTGCATGAAGTTCTTCCGCGCTTCACAACCATGCCGGTGGAACTGATCACGGAAAATTTGCTGATTGAACCGAATCATGTCTTCATCATCCCGGCGAACCGGGATTTACACGTCGACGACGAAGTATTTCATCTCAAGCCGATCTCCAAGCCGCGCGGCTGGCCTGACGTGATCACGGTCTTCCTGCGTTCACTGACCGAAAACTGGGATGGCAAGCTGATCGCCGTGATTGTCTCTGGCTACGACGGCGATGGCGCTGCGGCACTGTGCGGCATCCGGCAAGTAGGCGGCATCACCATCGCGCAAAAACTCAGTACCGCCAGCCAGCCCGACATGCCCGAAAGCGCCATTGCCAGCGGCTGTATCGATTTTGTCCTGTCGCCAGAAGATATTGCGAAAGAAATCGTGCGTATTGCGCAATCTACACCGGATGTTTCCAGGTGACGCGTTATCAAGTTGACCAGATACGCGGACTGCTGGCCGGAAGTTGCCAGAAGTGCTGTCGCCAGCCGGCCCATACCCGGCGCAGCAGGTCCATGGCTGGTTCGACCACCGGCGCCAACACTCTGAGCACAATGACCTGTCCATTCGGACTCGTAGCACCGGCCATCTGGCTAAGATCATGCGCCTGAATCAGGTCTCGGGCCACCTCTAGCGCGCGTGCGCACCGTACACGTTCCACTTTGCTGCCCGCTATAAAAAAGAGCGAGGCCAGGCAGCTCTGGCCCGCCAGCCCCAGTGGGCCGTTCATTAATCGATCATCATCGGCCCTGATCCGTCCGCGCTCCCGCCAGACACCTGGCACCTCGATGTGTTGCAGAAAGCTCCCGCTCTCAAAAGACTGGCAGGCGTGCGGCAGTCCCAGCGCGGTCACGTCCCAGCCGATGAACTCGGCTTGCGGGCTCAGCTCCAGCGTCAGGTAGTTTTCGACCAGGCAGTTGTTGTAGCCAATCGCTTCCAGCGGCAGCCATTCAAGTCGCGCCCGGTCTGCCAGGGTGATGTGGGTACGCTGCACCGCAGTCTCGCCACTGGAGCGGTAAAAGCGGGTTGCGCCGGGGGTCGTGATCAGCGCATGAGAGCCATCAGTTGCTGTGATCAGAAGATCAAGTGTGTCGCCGCCGACCAGTCCTCCGGGCGGATGCACCAGTACGTTGTGGCAGATCGCGTCACCCTCGGGATAAAGGCTTTGCAGAATCCGCAGCGGCCCACTGTGCTCGTGTCTGGCCAGCGTTCGGTCCGCTTGGAAGCGGTAGTCAAGCTGAAGTCGGGCGTGCCAGGGCATTGCAGCAGTGTACCGGCGTACCCGTTTTACAGACCTGCAAAAAAAAAAGTTCACCAGAACCTGAGGTTCGGGTGAACAAATCCTTGGAGAGAAATGAGGGTTGACTGGATCTGCTGCGGGTACCGGAGCCCCGCAGCATGATCCTGATTAGCGGCTGTAAGCGCTTTCGCCGTGCGCGCTGATGTCGAGGCCTTCGCGCTCTTCCTCTTCGCTGACACGCAGACCAAGGGTCATATCAACCAGCTTGTAGGCAATGACCGACACAACACCCGACCAGACGATGGTGACCAGCACCGCCTTGAACTGAATCCACACCTGATCCATCACCGGCACTGAAGAAACAGCGGCCGTGACCCAGTCACCCACAAGGCCGGGACCACCGAGCGCCTGGTTGTTGAAGACACCGGTCAGCAGTGCGCCGACGATACCGCCAACGCCGTGCACACCAAAGACGTCGAGCGAGTCATCTGCACCCAGCATTTTCTTGAGGCCGTTGACGCCCCACAGGCAGACAAAACCAGCGACGAAGCCGATCACGATGGCACCCATCAGGCCGACGTTGCCGCAAGCCGGTGTGATGGCGACCAGCCCGGCGACTGCGCCAGACGCTGCGCCCAACATGGAAGCTTTGCCGCGCATCAGCGCTTCGCCCAGACACCAGGCCAGTACAGCAGCCGCGGTGGCCGAGAAGGTATTCATGAAGGCCAGCACGGCCGTGCCGTTGGCTTCCAGTGCCGAGCCAGCGTTGAAACCGAACCAGCCAACCCACAGCATGGAGGCACCCACCATCGTCAGCGTCAGGCTGTGCGGGGCCATGGATTCCTTGCCATAGCCGGTCCGCTTTCCCAGCATGAAGGCGCCAACCAGACCGGCGACAGCGGCGTTGATGTGCACCACGGTGCCGCCGGCAAAATCAAGTGCGCCCCATTGCCAGAGCATGCCAGCCTTGGCGTTCATCGCGTCAACCACTTCCTTGTTGGCATAAGCGTCCGGGCCCATCCAGAACCACACCATGTGGGCAACCGGTGTGTAGCTGAAGGTGAACCACAGCGCCATGAACATCAGCATGGCCGAGAACTTGATGCGCTCGGCGAAGGCACCAATGATCAGGCAACAGGTGATGGCAGCAAAAGTCGCCTGAAACGCCATGAACAGCAGCTCAGGAATGACCACGCCTTTGCTGAAGGTGGCCGCGTTGGCAAATTCACTCTTCATCGGGTCGAACAGACCTTTCATGAAGACCCGGTCAAAACCGCCAATGAACTGGTTGCCCTCGGTAAAGGCGAGGCTGTAGCCGTACAGGCACCACAACACCACGATCATCGAGAAAGTCACAAACACCTGCATCAGCACCGACAGCATGTTCTTGCTGCGCACCAGGCCGCCATAGAACAAGGCCAGGCCGGGGATGGACATCATGATGACAAAAGCGGTGGCCACAATCATCCATGCGGTGTCGCCTTTGTTGGGTACCGGAGCTGGAGCCGCTGAGGCGGCAGCGGCAGGGGCAGACGCAGCGGCTGGTGGCGCAGTGGCTGCTTCAGCCGGTTTGGCTTCAGCCGGCGCGCTGGCGGCAGTCGCTGCTGCCGGGGTTTGTGCCAGTGCGGCGGAGCCACCAGCCAGCAGGCTCAAACCCAGGAAAAGGGAGGCAAATAGTTTTTTCATGTCAGTATTCTCGTGATCATTTTGAACGGTTAGAGCGCCTCTTTTCCGGTCTCGCCGGTGCGGATGCGAACGACTTGCTCGAGGTTGTAGACAAATATCTTGCCGTCACCGATCTTGCCGGTGCGGGCCGCACCTTCTATGGCTTCAATGACGCGATCGACCAGAGCGTCGTCAATGGCGGCCTCGATCTTGACTTTGGGTAGAAAGTCAACCACGTACTCGGCGCCCCGGTACAGCTCGGTGTGTCCTTTTTGACGGCCAAATCCCTTGACTTCGGTGACGGTGATGCCCTGCACGCCAATCGCCGAGAGCGCTTCGCGCACTTCGTCGAGCTTGAAGGGTTTGATGATCGCAGTAACGAGTTTCATGTGTTCTCCCAATATCAGAAGCTGTACTTCAAGCCGACCACCAAGGCACTGTCGCCCAGAAATTTGCCATTCAGGTCGGTATAAAAAGGCTTGTCGGCATTGGTTCCAAGGGCGGCAATCGTGGCTGCCAGACCGTTGCCGAAATCTTTCGTCAAGGTCACCGAGTAGTCGGTGCAGTCACCCGCGTTGTCGACCACATTGGGAATCGTTTGCCGCCCGATGTGCGGCGTCAGTGTGAAGCCGTTGCCCAGATCAAAGGTGGCAGCCAGTTCCAGATAGGCACTGCCCGAACTATTCGGATTGGCGATGAAGTTGCCTGTGCTGCGGCTGTACTTGGCAGTTACCGGTCCATACGTCAAGGCACCGTAGATTTCAGTGGTGTTGGCATTGGTCGGTGCCGTATTGCCGGGATACTGGTAAGTAATCAAACCCAGGTCGTAAGTGAAATCCTTGCTGATTTCACCCTTGTAACCACCGTACAGGTCAAGCTCCAGCGCGCCGTCGGTCGCTCCGCTGTAGTCCCTGATCCAGCTGACATTCGAAGCCCAGGCGCCCAGATAGACACCGCTCTTGTGGGCAAAGTCGACTCCCGCCTGCAGCGCCGGGTTGGTGGACGTTTGCGCCATGCCGCGAAAGCGATAGTCGCTGGTAACGCCAACGTTATAAGACAGTGTGTATTCAGGTTCGGGCGCTTTGGTTTGCGCCATGACAGTGGTGCCAGCCAGCAGTGTGCTCAGAACAAGTACGGATCCAGTTTTCAGCTTCATGAGGTTCTCCGGGAAAGTTGAGGGATGACAGCAATACGCACAGACCGTGCCAGAAGTGACGACCCAACCCACACGCCCTATGTGAACCAAATCACATGGCTTGCGTTAAGATATCTGTATAAAAATACAGTTAGCACCGACCTGGTGCAAAGGATCAGGCGTCAAACATATTTTGCGCACCCTTTTGGAGAGGAGTCGATATGAGTTTGTCATTGGTACAAAGCCGGGCCTTGTTGGGTCTGGAGGCGGCGGCAGTCACGGTGGAGGTCCATCTGGCCAATGGTCTGCCCAGTTTTACGCTGGTCGGTCTGGCCGAAGTCGAGGTCAAGGAAGCGCGCGAACGGGTCCGCTCCGCGATTCAGAATTCGGGACTCGATTTTCCCAACAACAAGCGCATCACCGTCAATTTGGCGCCGGCCGACCTGCCCAAGGACTCCGGGCGCTTTGACCTGCCCATTGCGCTGGGCATTCTGGCCGCCAGCGGGCAAATTGACGCCGCCCGACTGGCCGGCCACGAATTTGCCGGCGAATTGTCCCTGTCAGGCGAGCTCCGACCCGTGCGCGGTGCGCTCGCCATGAGTCTGGCCTTGAACGGCGCGCAGGTGCTAACCCGCCTGGTATTGCCGCCCGACAGCGCTGAAGAAGCCGCCCTGGTGCCTGATGCCCAGGTCTACCGGGCCTGTCATTTGCTTGATGTGGTGCGGCATTTTTTGCCGCAAGGCGCCGATGTCCCGACGCCCGAGCCGGCGCCCGGCTGGTCACGCGTCACGGCGGCGCCGCCCGGCAACATCGCCCACTATCTCGATATGGCCGATGTGAAGGGCCAGATTGGCGCCAAGCGGGCACTGGAGATTGCCGCCGCCGGTGGTCACAGCATGTTACTGATGGGGCCCCCTGGGTCGGGTAAATCCATGCTGGCGCATCGGTTCGCCGGCTTGCTGCCGGACATGACGACGCTGGAGGCGCTGCAAAGTGCGGCGGTGTCCAGTCTGGGCGGTCGTTTTTCACTGGTGCGCTGGGCACAGCGGCCGACCTGCAGTCCGCATCACACCGCCAGCGCAGTTGCCCTGGTGGGCGGTGGCTCGCCGCCCCGACCGGGAGAAATTTCGCTGGCCCACCACGGCGTGCTGTTTCTCGATGAATTGCCCGAGTTCCCGCGTGCGGCGCTGGAGGCACTGCGCGAACCACTGGAATCGGGCACCATCACCATTTCGCGGGCGGCACGGCGCGCCGAGTTTCCCGCGCGTTTTCAACTCGTCGGGGCCATGAATCCGTGCCCCTGTGGTTACCTGGGGTCAGCACAAAAAGCCTGCCGTTGCACACCCGATCAGGTGGCGCGCTACCAAAACAGGCTTAGCGGCCCGTTGCTGGACCGCATTGACCTGCATGTGGAAGTACCGGCGGTGGCGTCAGCAGACCTGCTGCAAGCACGCCCCGGGGAATCGAGCATGACCATACGCGAACGCTGTACGCTGGCGCGCCAGCGTGCAGTGGCACGCCAGGGCAAGGCGAATCAGGCGCTGCAGGGGCAGGAGCTTGATGACGCTTTGCTGCTCGACGATGCCGCCGCCAAGTTCCTGGGCGTCGCCGCCGCCCGCCTCGGCTGGTCAGCCCGCAGCACACACCGGGCACTGAAAGTGGCCCGCACCATTGCCGATCTGGCCGGCGCGCAGCACACCCAGCTCACGCACGTGGCCGAAGCCCTGCAATACCGGCGATCACTTGTGCAGGCGACTCGGACGTGATTTTTGCGCTGACGGCAACAAGCCGTCAAACATGGCGGTGATAGTCGCGATCCTGGCCTTGGCGGCCGTCTCGCCCAGCGGTTTGGCCAGCATGGCCATCACGTCACCGCGCAAATACCAGAGTGCCTGGATGTCCGATGCATACATCACGCGCAGACCGAGCTTGGTTTGCGCGTGACTGGTGCCCAGCCCGGCAAGCGTGTCGAGCATCGCCTGACGAATTTCCTTGATGCGGCTTTCTGTACTCAATACCGGTGCAGGTTCACGCAGCAAGCCCATCAGGCTGGATCTGAATTTTGATATTTTCCAACTCATGCAGTTTTGTTCTAGCGACAACCCGCTGGCGGGTGGGTAAACCAAAGGGCTGGGCCAACCGCAAAAAATGCGGCGGGCAGACAACGGAGCCCGCATTGGGACACGAAGTCGCCCCTTGGCGCGTATTATTTGGTGATCAGTCGTAACATTTTGTAGACAACCTGAAGACTTGCTATTGCGGCGGGGCCGGACGCAGCAGCTGGCCTTCGACCGTCACCCGGGAGCCAACCGCTGGCGGTTTGGCCTGCTCAACAGTACGGCTGCTGCCGTCTTCCATGCGCAGCTGGACCCGGTAAACAGTTGCCTTGTTCATCTTTTTCTCGATCGCATTGCCGGCCACCCCGCCGCCCACAGCACCCAGCACGGTGGCCAGCGTCTTGCCGCTGCCGCCACCCATCTGATTGCCTACCAGTGCGCCGAGAACGCCGCCCGCGATAACACCGCCGCCGCTGGCGGCACCATCGCGCTGAATCGGGGTCACAGCGGCCACCGTGCCACAGTTGCCGCACAACGCTGTGGCCATTTCCGGACCCCCAGCCTGGGTCTGCACTGGCATCGCTGGCGATGACGGCGTTTGACCGCCTGGAGCCGGCGGAACAACCGTCTTCAGCGGTGTTTTTGCTACTTTTTTTATAGCTGCTTGCTCATTATTGACGGGGGTTACAGCCATTTTTTGTACTGAATTATCGACATTCTCGGGCACTTGGTCCAATGCTGGCGCTGAAACACCACCGACAGCGTTCGAGGGCACAGTCGCCGTGCCGGACAGGACGGCCAGACGCGGCTCTTCAGGCCGGGTCTGGATGCGGATCAGGGTGGCGCCCATCGCCACCACGGCGATGGCAAGCACGCCCACCGCTGCCCACAGAGGCTTGTTGACCGGCGCAGCCGATTGGACTGGATCGAAGGGTACGCTCATCATGGTTTCCTTGGCAGTGACCCGGTAGCGGGTCTGAAAAAACAGGCTGTTGGTGTGGCAGCGAGTCTGGTTAACGTTTGGGAACGCCAACGGTAAACCAAAAAACGGCAGGCCTGCCGGTCGAGTGTGTAACTTCAGGTAAACCTACAAATTCGGTGCCAGCAACCGCCGCAGGGCAGGCTCGCCCATCTGCCGGCGCATTGCCAGGTCTTTGAGCTGATCGTCACCAATCTTGCCGACATTGAAATAAGTGCTGTCCGGGTGCCCCAGGTAAAAGCCGCTCACGCTGGCTGCCGGCGTCATGGCCAGGCTTGTCGTCAGGTCCATGCCAATGTCCTTGCACTGCAAAAGGTGGAACATCTCTTTCTTCACGCTGTGATCCGGACAGGCCGGATAACCAGGGGCTGGCCGGATACCCTGGTACTTTTCAGCGATCAGATCTTGCGCGGTCAAGGTCTCGCCGGGCGCATAGCCCCACAGGTCGGTGCGTACCCGGTGATGCAGGCACTCGGCAAAGGCTTCCGCCAGGCGGTCCGCCAGTGACTTGAGCATGATGGCCGAGTAATCGTCGTGATTGGCCTCAAAGTATTTTTCCCTCTGCGCCACGCCAATACCCGCCGTCACGGCAAAGACGCCGGCATAGTCGGCGGCGGCACCCCTGGGCGCGACAAAGTCGGCCAGGCAGCGGCTCGGGCGCATGACGCCGTCGATGACCTGTTTTTCGGTCTGCTGACGCAGGCCGTACCAGGTCATCGCCACCGCGCTGCGGGTCTCATCGGTGTAGAACTCGACGTCGTCGTCATTCACCGCGTTGGCCGGGTACAGGCCAATGACGGCGTTGGCGGTAAGC
Organism: uncultured beta proteobacterium; assembly: GCA_963750815.1. Taxonomy (GTDB): domain Bacteria; phylum Pseudomonadota; class Gammaproteobacteria; order Burkholderiales; family Burkholderiaceae_C; genus Rhodoferax. The sequence goes on along the minus strand of CAVVRS010000002.1, from coordinate 570,908 downwards.
CAGCGGCCATCAATCAGCTTTTTCAACAGGGCTTGGCCATCGGCAAGAACTTTGGTGGCTTCAGCACCGACGATGGTGTCTTTGAGAATCTGGGGATAAGGCCCGGCCAGGTCCCAGGTCTGGAAGAACGGACCCCAGTCGATAAACCTGGTCAGCTCGGTCAAATCAAAATTCCTGAACACACGACGTCCCAGAAACTTCGGTGGAGTGGGCGTGTAGCGCGTCCAGTCCAGCGGCGTTTTGTTGGCGCGCGCCTTGGCCAGCGGCCACAGCGGGGTCTGCTTCTTGCTGGCGTGCTGTTCGCGCACCCGCTGGTAGTCGCTGCCGACATCGGCAACGTACTGGCCGGCCTGGTCCGACAGCAGATTTTGTGCCACGCTCACGCTGCGTGAAGCATCCGGCACATAGACAACCGGGCCCTCGTAATGCGGCGCAATCTTGACGGCGGTGTGCACCCGGCTGGTGGTGGCGCCGCCAATCATCAGCGGAATTTTTTTGACGCGAAAGTGCTCGTCCTTCTGCATCTCGCCGGCCACATACTGCATCTCTTCCAGACTGGGCGTGATCAGGCCGGACAGGCCGACGATGTCGGCGCCTTCAACCTTGGCGCGGGCCAGAATCTCATGGCAGGGCACCATCACGCCCATGTTGATCACGTCAAAGTTGTTGCATTGCAGCACCACGGTCACGATGTTTTTACCGATGTCATGCACATCGCCCTTGACCGTGGCAATGACGATTTTCCCCTTGGTCTTGACATCGCGTCCGGCCGCTTCGTCGAGACGCTTTTCTTCTTCAATGTACGGAATCAGGTGCGCCACCGCCTGTTTCATCACCCGCGCGCTCTTGACCACCTGCGGCAGGAACATCTTGCCCTGGCCGAACAGGTCGCCGACGATGTTCATGCCGGCCATCAGCGGACCTTCAATCACATGCAGCGGGCGGCCGCCCTTTGCCAGCACGTTCTGGTAGGCCTCTTCGGTGTCGGCAACGATGAAATCGGTCACGCCGTGCACCATGGCGTGACTCAGGCGCTGCTCGACTGTGGCAGGGTGCTCTGGCGTGCCGCGCCATTCGAGCTTTTTGCTCTCGTCTTTGGCCGCACCGCGTGCTGAGTCGGCAATCTCCACCAGGCGCTCACCGGCGTCGGGGCGGCGGTTCAGCACCACGTCTTCCACGCGCTCGCGCAAGGTCGGCTCCAGATCGTCATAGACGCCAACCATGCCGGCATTGACGATGCCCATGTCCATGCCCGCCTGAATGGCGTGATACAAAAACACCGTGTGAATGGCCTCGCGCACCGGGTCGTTGCCGCGGAAGGAAAAGCTCACGTTGGATACACCGCCTGACACCTTGGCGCCCGGCAGGTGCTGCTTGATCCAGCGCGTGGCGTTGATGAAATCCACCGCGTAGTTGTTGTGCTCTTCAATGCCGGTGGCAATGGCGAAGATATTGGGGTCAAAAATGATGTCTTCCGGCGCGAAGTCCACTTCGTCCACCAGGATACGGTAAGCCCGCTCGCAAATCCCGATCTTGCGCTGATAGGTGTTGGCCTGACCTGACTCGTCAAACGCCATCACCACGGCGGCCGCGCCATAGCGTCGCAGCAATCTGGCATGGTGTTTGAATGCGTCAATGCCTTCTTTCATGCTGATGGAGTTGACCACAGCCTTGCCTTGTACGCAGCGCAGTCCGGCCTCGATCACGCTCCATTTGCTCGAATCAATCATCACCGGCACGCGTGAAATATCCGGTTCGGAGGCAATCAGATTCAGGAAACGCACCATGGCAGCCTGGCTGTCGAGCATGGCCTCGTCCATGTTGATATCGATGATCTGCGCGCCGTTTTCTACCTGCTGGCGTGCCACACTGAGGGCTTGTTCGTACTCGCCATTCAGGATCATGCGGGCGAAGGCTTTCGAGCCGGTCACGTTGGTGCGTTCGCCAATGTTGACAAACAAGCTGCCGGCGCCAATGCTCACCGGCTCCAGGCCGGACAGCTTCATGGGGGGAACTACAAAATCATTCATTCGATTCATCTGTGACCAGCACGGCAACGTGTTGCCAACTGTTTCTAGTAGCGTGCGCTGCCCGGCGTTCTTGGAAATGGAATCACATCGCGCACATTGGACAAACCAGTGATGTAGGAGACGGTGCGCTCAAACCCCAGTCCAAACCCCGCATGGGGCACGGTGCCGTAGCGCCTGAGATCGCGGTACCAGCCGTAATGCGCCGGGTCGAGCCCGCATTCGATCATGCGCCGGTCCAGCACGTCAAGGCGTTCTTCGCGCTGCGAGCCGCCAATGATTTCGCCAATGCCGGGCGCCAGTACGTCCATGGCAGCAACCGTCTTTTCATCGTCGGACAAGCGCATATAGAACGCCTTGATTTCTTTCGGATAGTTCATCAGCACGGTCGGACCGTTGACGTGCTTTTCAGCGATATAGCGTTCGTGCTCGGATTGCAGATCGATACCCCACTTCACCGGGTAATCGAATTTCTCTTTGGTGGCCTCCAGCACCTTGATGGCCTCGGTGTAATCCATGCGGACAAAGTCGGATTTGACAATGTGCTCGAGTTTCGCAATCAAGCCCTTCTCGACCCGGTCCTCGAAAAACGCCATGTCGTCGGCGCGCTCGGCCAGCACCCGCTTGATGACGTACTTCAGCAGCGCTTCAGCCAGAGTCGCGTTGTCACTCAAGTCGGCAAAGGCAATTTCGGGCTCAATCATCCAGAATTCGGCCAGATGACGCGAGGTATTGGAGTTCTCGGCGCGAAAGGTGGGGCCAAAGGTGTAAACCTTCGACAGCGCCATGCAATAAGTCTCCACGTTGAGCTGGCCTGACACAGTCAGGAACGCTTCCTTGCCAAAGAAATCCTGTGAAAAGTCGACTTTGCCGTCGGCTTTTTTGGGCAGGTTCATCAAGTCCAGCGTGGAGACACGAAACAGCTCACCGGCCCCTTCGGCGTCGGAGGTGGTAATGATGGGCGTGTTGACCCAGAAGAATCCCGTTTCATCAAAAAAGCGGTGAATCGCCGCCGCAATGGTGTGGCGCACCCGGGTGGCTGCGCCGATCACGTTGGTGCGTGGCCGCAAATGGGCGACCTCGCGCAGGAACTCCATGGTGTGCGCCTTCGGGGTGATCGGATAGGTGTCAGGATCATCGACCCAGCCAACCACTTTGAGCGCGCTGGCCTGCATTTCAAACGGCTGGCCCTTGGCCGGCGAGGCAACAATCAGGCCGGTGGCCTCAACGGCGCAGCCAGCCGTAAGCCGTTGCACATCATCGGCATAGTTGGCCAGCGTACTGGGCACCACCACCTGTACCGGGTGAAAACAGGAGCCGTCCGACACGTTGACGAAAGAAATTCCGGCCTTCGAATCACGGCGGGTTTTCACCCAGCCCTTGATTGTCACCCGGGTATCGGCTGACCCCGGGGATGCCTTGCCCGAGAGTACATCGAGACAGGAGAAGTAAGACACATTGGAAGACATGGAGAAGCCCTGCAGGAAATCATGGATAGGTTGTTGATATTATCGGGTTCGGACCGTTCCCCCGCCAGACAACTGCAATGAAGTTGCTGGGTGCACCACTGCAGATGCTGGAAAGTCGCTGATACCCGGTTGAAGGCGCACCCCCCCGAACTCCTCAGGTCACTGGAGCGGGGTTAAACAAAACCAGCGCGTTGTGCAATTTCCAGTGCTCGGCCCAGGTCTTCTTGCGACCACTGGCCACCTCGAGCATCAAGCGGAAAAGTTCCCAGCCCACGTCTTCAATGGTGGCGAAGCCGTCGGCAATCGTTCCGGCATTCACATCCATCAGATCGTGCCAGCGGCGCGCCAGATCGCTTCGGGTGGCCACCTTGATTACGGGGACTTGAGCCAAACCGTAAGGCGTGCCACGGCCGGTCGTGAACACATGCAGGTTCATGCCAGCGGCCAGCTGCAGAGTGCCGCAGATGAAGTCACTGGCCGGAGTGGCCGCATAGGTCAGGCCTTTTGCCTTGAGCTTTTCACCCGGGGCCAGTACATTTGAAATCGGCGCAGTGCCGGACTTGACAATGGAGCCCATCGCTTTTTCCACAATGTTCGACAAGCCGCCTTGCATGTTGCCGGGTGTGGTGTTGGCACTGCGGTCCACGTGGCCGCGTTGCAGATAGGCGTCATACCACGCCATCTCACGTACCATGGCTTGCGCGACTTCGGGCGTGCTGGCGCGTGCGGTGAGTTGGGCGATGCCGTCGCGCACTTCGGTGGTCTCGGAGAACATCACACTGGCGCCGGCACGCACCAGCAAGTCGGTGCAAAAGCCCACTGCGGGGTTGGCAGTAACGCCCGAAAACGCGTCGCTGCCACCACATTGGACGCCAACCACCAGTTCACTGGCCGACACGGTTTCACGTCGGCGGGAGTTCAATCGCTGCAGATGTTGCGCAGCTTGACGCATGATCGAATCGATCATCGACATGAAGCCCACATGGGCCTCGTCCTGCAGGCAGACCACATCGAGTTGGCTGGCAGTGCCGCCACCGTGTCGCTCGTCAAGCAGTGCAATGGAGCCGGGCGGCAGCAACCGCTCGGGTTGCAGTTTTTCGCAGCCCAGGCTGACAACCATCACTTCGCCCCCAAAGTTGGGGTTCAGACTGATATTGCGCAGGGTGCGGATCGGCACGATGGCATCGGGCGCGTCGATGGCCACACCGCAACCGTAGCTGTGTTCCAGCGCCACCACATCATCGACGTTCGGGAACAGTGGCAGCATTTCAGCCTTGATGCGCCGGACTGCAACTTCGGTCACGCCAGCCACACACTGCACCGTCTGCGTAATGGCCAGAATGTTGCGGGTGCCGACAGAGCCGTCCGGGTTTCGATAACCCTCGAAGGTGAACCCCTCCAGAGGCGGCAACGGTTCGGCCTTGATCGTCGCCATGGGAAGGTTGTCAAGTCCGCACGCCTGCGGCATCTTCAGCAGACGCTCATGCACCCAACTCCCCGCCGGGATATCGCGCAACGCAAACCCGATGGGCACACCGTAGCGCAACACCGGTGCGTCCCGCGTCAGGTCCACCAGCGCCACCTTGTGTCCTTGGGGAACGCTGTCCCGCAGGATCTGCCCCGTCGGCAGCACTGTGCCAGCCGGTAATCCGGCGTTGTTGCCAACAATGGCGACGTTGTCCCGGTCGTGCATGCGAATGGTAAGTGGCGTAGTCAACATCATTGCTGGGGCTTCTGGCATCAATATCTCCTATCATGCGGACGCCCTCCGGGCACTTTCTGAGTTATTATAAACCGTTTGGTAGCGGTACCATATTAAATACCCATGAACGAAATAGACAATAGCAAACGGTCGCGCCGCAGCAGCGGGGCAATCACCCTGCGCGACGTCGCCAAGCTGGCAGGCGTGGCGCCGATTACAGCATCGCGTGCGCTCAATACGCCGTCTCAGGTTTCCCAGGAGGTTCTGCAAAAGGTATTGGGCGCGGTGCAGCGCACCGGTTATGTGCCCAACCGCATGGCCGGCGGCCTGGCATCGTCACGCAGCCGCCTCATTGCCGCGATCGTGCCCAGCACGGTGATGTCTGTTTTCATGGAAACGATCGAATCGCTGAACAGCAGCCTGTTCAAGGCAGGTTATCAGCTCATGCTGGGGCAATCCGACTACTCGGCGGCCCATGAAGAGTTGCTGCTGGAAGCAGTCATTGGACGTCGCCCGGATGGCATTTTTCTGACCGGGATCATGCAGCCGGGCCGGGCCCGAACCCGTCTGTTGGCCTCAGGCATCCCGGTACTGGAGACCTGGGATCTGACGCCCACCCCTGTTGACATGCTGATTGGTTTTTCACACTCCGACATTGGTCACGAGGTGGCCAGGTTTCTGCTCGGCAAGGGTCGTCGTCGCTTTGCCATGATCAGTGCCGAAGACGAGCGCGCCGGTCGTCGCGCCGCTGCGTTTGCGCAAGCCGTGGCTCAAAGCGGACGTCCCGATGTTCTTGTGGTCAATGTGGGCGACGCGCGTTCCCTGAAAGGCGGACGTGATGCCATGGTGCGCGTGCTGGCAGACGCACCCGATGTTGATGCTGTTTTTTGCAGCTCCGACCTGCTGGCCCTGGGCGCGATGACAGAGGCCAGAGCCCAGGGCATTTCAATTCCCGAGCGCATTGCGATCATGGGTTTTGGTGATGTGCCCTTCCTTGCCGATATGGTGCCCGCCCTGAGCACGGTGCGCATCAACGGCGCAGACATCGGACGGCAGGCGGCCTACTTCCTGATTGAACGGGCCGAGGGCCGGCCCGTGAACCCGCGCATCGTTGATGTGGGCTTCTCGATCGTAGAACGAGACACCACCTGATCAGCGAAAACTTCCGCATAAATTTGTTGACGAATCAACTTGGTACCGCTACCATTCGTCGCTTGGCAAGGTACCGCCATCCATCCACACCAAGGAGTCTTGAAATGAAGAAGCTGCTTTGCATTTTCGCCACGTCGCTCGCTATGACCTCGGCCATGGCATGGCCAGACAAGATAGTCACCCTGGTGGTGCCGTTCCCGCCGGGTGGCTCAACCGACCTGATTGCCAGAACACTGGTACCCAAGTTGCAAGAGAAGTTGGGCGGCAATTTTGTGGTTGACAACAAGGCCGGGGCAACAGGCACCATTGGGGCAGGGATCGTAGCGAAAGCGGCGCCCGACGGGCATACCCTGCTGGTATCGTCGCTTGGCCCGTTTGTGATCGCGCCGCATCTGCTGGCCAAGGTACCCTACGACGCCCTCAAGGACTTTGACTACATCACCGTTGCGGTGCAGGCCCCCAACGTACTGGTGGTGCCAGCCAAATCGCCACACAACTCCATGGCCGATGTCATTGCGTTTGAGAAAGCCAATCCCGGCAAGATGTCGTTCGCCTCTTCCGGCAATGGAAGCAGCGACCATCTGACTGCCGAGCTGTTCTGGCTGCAGACCGGAACCAGCGGCATCCACGTACCCTACAAGGGAGGCGGACCGGTGATGACGGATTTGCTGGGCGGTCAGGTCGACTCGTCTTTCATGAACATCAACACCGCCATGCCGCAAATCCTGGCGGGCAAGTTGAAAGCGCTGGCAATCACCAGTGCCAGACGCTCGCCGCTGCTGCCCAAGGTGCAGACCATCGAAGAGGCCGGGGTGAAGGAGGCCAATGTCTACTCGTGGCAGGCGATTGCTGCACCGCATGGCTTGCCGGCTGATGTCAAGTCCAGACTGCATGCCGCCATCGTGGCCGGCTTGAACGATCCTCAGATCAAAACCAAACTGCTGGACCTCGGCTTCGAAATTGTGGCCAACACGCCGGAGCAGTTTGCGGCTTACCAGGCCGCAGAATTCGCACGCTGGAAGAAGCTGATCGAAACCCGCAAGATCACGGCAGACTGAGCATGATGACCGGGCCAGCTATGCAGGACAAAGGGGCTCCCGTCATCACAGCGCTGCGGGTCATTCCGGTAGCCGGCCATGACAGCATGCTGCTGAATCTGTCCGGCGCACATGGCGCATTCTTTACCCGCAATCTGCTGATTTTGACCGACAGTGCCGGTCGAACCGGGGTCGGCGAAGTGCCAGGCGGCGAAAAGATTCGCACTACGCTGGAAGAGGCGGCACAGATCGTGGTCGGCCAATCGATTGGCAACCTGCAAGCGGTGCTCAATGCAATGCGTATCCGCTTTGCAGATCGTGACGCCGGTGGTCGTGGTTTGCAGACCTTTGATTTGCGCACCACCATTCACGCGGTGACAGCGGTGGAGTCGGCCATGCTCGATCTGCTCGGCCAGCACCTGAATATTCCGGTTGCCGCGTTGCTGGGAGAGGGCCAGCAGCGCAGTGCGGTAGAGATGCTCGGTTACCTGTTCTTCATTGGTGATCGCAAGAAAACCAATCTTTCGTATCGCAGTGAGGAGCAAGCCGACAACGCGTGGTATCGCCTGCGCAACGAGCAAACCATGACCCCCGGGGCCATCGTGCGCCAGGCAGAGGCAGCCCACGAGCGCTATGGGTTCAACGATTTCAAGCTCAAGGGCGGCGTGCTGCGTGGCGAAGAAGAAATCGAAACCATGACAGCATTGCACGAGCGCTTTGCGCAAGCCCGCGTCACGCTCGACCCCAACGGTGGCTGGCTGCTCAAGGATGCGGTCCGGCTGATGCGGGACATGCGCGGTGTGATGGCCTATGCCGAAGACCCGTGTGGCGCTGAGGATGGTTTCTCCGGCCGTGAAGTGATGGCCGAGTTCCGCCGCGCCACCGGTCTGCCCACCGCCACCAACATGGTGGCAACCGACTGGCGCCAATTGACGCATGCGCTGTCGCTGCAAAGCGTTGACATTCCGCTGGCCGACCCGCATTTCTGGACCATGGCCGGCTCGGTTCGCGTGGCGCAGACCTGCCGTGACTGGGGCCTGACCTGGGGCTCGCATTCCAACAATCACTTCGACGTATCTCTCGCGATGTTCACCCATGTGGCCGCCGCCGCACCGGGCAAAGTGACCGCCATTGACACGCACTGGATCTGGCAGGACGGCCAGCGCCTGACCCAAGAACCGCTGCAGATTGTTGGCGGCTTGGTGCAGGTACCAAAAAAACCGGGGCTGGGCATTGAGCTTGACATGGTCGAGGTGGAAAAAGCCCACCAGCTTTACAAGCAGCACGGCCTGGGCGGGCGCGATGACGCCGTGGCCATGCAGTACCTCATCCCCGGTTGGGCGTTCAACGCCAAACGCCCGGCGCTCGACCGCTGAGAGAAATACCTGTGACGGCAAACAGCTTGCCCACCCTCTGGCAATCCGGCGGCGCCATTGCCAATGGCTGGCGCACCAAGCCTCCGGCGGGAACTGTCCGATTGGCCTCGCATTCAGTCTGCGAGGGCAAACAACATTAGCCCTAAAGCTCCCGCAATGCCGATGGGGATCCCGTAACGCTCAGCCTTAGAAACGGCGTCACCTGCGATCACTTCGACCGGCACCGTTGTCAGCTCCACCACCCGGTTGGTGACCGACGCCTCGAGCATGCGTGTGAGTGAGTTCTTGCGTGCTGTAGCCATGACAATATGATCACAGCCCAGGCGCCGCGCTGTTTCAGTAATCACTTCGGCTTTTCGTCCTACTTCGACGTGGACACTGTAGGCAACATTGGCGGCATCGAGCATCCGGCGAATCGGCCTCAGGGCCTTTGCCGCTTCATCACGGTGGTAACTATCGCGACTCTTACGACTGATGAACTGTGCAACGTGCTTTGACAGCGGGGTCTGAACGTTCAACAAGTGAACCTCCATGCGCCCATTGTTGCGAAACTCATTGATGACATGCCGCACCGCATGGAGCGCGTTGTGGGAGCCATCTACCGGAACAAGTACCTTTTCCATGACGCTTTCTCCTTCAAAGTTGTTCGACGTTTCCAATCCCGCAGCCCTTTGCTTCTTCAAATCTGCCAATCTGGCGCGAATTCGCGACTCCAACCGATGATGGTTCTCCGTGAACCCTGTCCACAGGACGCCAAAAACGGTGACAACGTAGACCATCGGCACCGTGAGGACGTAGGCGCCAAGGGCATCCTTCAGAACGGGTTCAGAGGTCATCATCTTGGCCGCTGTGAAGGCAAGCACACCAGCACCTAGATATACAAGGGCAGGGTAACGCTCAACATATTTCAACAGGATGCTGCTGCCCCAGACCAAGATCGGGATACTGATGAGCAAACCGAGAATCACCAGCGTGAAACTGCCGTGGGCAGCCCCCGCTACCCCGAGGACGTTGTCCATCCCCATGACCATGTCTGCAACCACAATAGTTCGTATCGCAGCCCAAAACGTAGGTGCGCCCCTGATGTGGGCCATCTCCCCATTTTCGTGCTCGGGTATGAGTAGCTTGTAAGCGATCCAGACCAGCATCGCACCACCCACGAAGAGCAAGCCTGGGAACTGCAGAAGCCACACAACGATCAGGGTCAACAGGCTGCGGACAACAACTGCACCAGCCGCTCCGAAGACCATCGCCCTGCGCTGCAGGTGACGCGGCACATTGCGCGCCGCCAGTGCAATCACAATCGCATTGTCACCGGCCAAGACCAGATCAATGGCAATGATCGCTGCCAGTGCGGTCACAAATTCAATGGTAAAGATATCCATATTTCACACTTCTCAGGTTAGTCAGGATCCGCGGCCAATGAGATATCTGGTTGCTCAGGTCAGGACAGTTGCATCTGCTGGATTCCAGAGAGAATCCAGCCACCCTTGCCTTCACGGGCCTTGACAAGATGCCAGGTCTCCTCAAATGACTCAGGCACAGCCCCTTTGCTCTCGCAGATCAGGCCGGTAAAGCGCGTACTGACCACATAGCCAGAGTTCTCTGTAACCACATCGATCACCTTGGCTTCGACCTTGACAACTTCAGTGTCCTGGGCGGCGCCCCCGCGTTCGGCTATGTCCAACTTGATCTCAGCAAACATCTCGGGCGTCGTGAACTCGCGGATGTCGTCCAGATTTCCTGCGTCGTTGGCAGCCTGCAAGCGAATGAACTGAACCTTGGCGTTTCGCTCAAAGCTGGCCACATCAAAATCCTCTGGAATGCTGCTATCAGTACCCAGCTTTGAGCCGATGCTGGAGCCCGGCATCGAAACATCGTAGCTCTGCGGCACCGCTTGCGCGGCATCAAGGCCGACGCCGGCGTATTGCAGACCCCCGATGCGCGCCGCCAGCGGCTGCCGGGAAGCAGCGCGCCTGCGCATGATCAGGCCGACAACAAATAGGACGGCCATGATCGCCAGCCCAATCATCATCATGGACGCCAGTTCCTCACCAAATCCCAAGTGAGAAGCCAAGGCGGCGATACCAAGGCCGGCGGCCAGACCTGCCAGGGGCCCCATCCATGAACGCTTGGGCTGTACCGCTGCGGCCACTGGTGCGGTGGGTGTTTGCGTTGGCCTGGCATCAGGCGCCTTGTTGGCAGTGGTCGTCTGCCGCTGCATCCCCGACGACTTGCCGCCGCCCAGTCGCTTTGCGGCCTCGGCATCCCCGACGCCAAGTCCTAGGCCAAGCGTCAGTACGACAGCCAGAATTGAAAGAAGAGTTTTCATTGAAGTTTCCCTATGAAAGGTTCCCAAGCTGCGAAGAATAGTCGTCTTGATAGGATATAAGAAGCAGATAATTACTTACTAATATTCCTTAAAAAACGAACCATGCGTGCCGGCTTCAACTACAAGCACCTGTACTATTTCTGGGTCGTCGCCAAAGAAGGTGGCATTTCCCGCGCCGCCGATAAGCTGGGTATGGCCGTGCAAACTATCAGCGCCCAAGTGAGGGAACTTGAGCGCTCGCTGGGCTGTGCATTGTTCAAGCCTGCGGGTAGGGGCCTGGTACTCACTGATGCCGGTTCTGCAGCCATGGAACAGGCTGATCTGATATTCCAGCTCGGTGAGAAACTGCCCACAATAGTGCGAGACGCCATGAGTTCTCCTTCCGCCAGGCTGGCTGTGGGCATATCGGATGGTCTGCCCAAGCTTATGGTGCGCCGGTTGCTGCAGCCGGTCGTGACGGAACCCCATTTGCGCCTGTTGTGCCACGAAGGCGAGTTCGATGATCTGTTAGGTGACTTGGCGTTGCACCGCCTGGACATTGTTTTGGCTGATCGTCCCGCCCCCTCCAATCCGAATATCAAGCTCTACACTCACGCCATGGGCTCTTCGCCCATCTCCTGGTATGCCAGTGCTGAGGTCTACGAGTTGGCAATGAGGGATTTTCCGCGTTGCCTCGCGAATGTGCCTGTTCTGCTTCCAACTCGACACAATGACGTTCGAGCCCGGATCGACCACTGGTTTGAACATCGTGGCATCCGGCCACACATTGTTGGCGAGTTCGAGGACAGTGCCCTGCTCAAGACCTTTGGCTGCAGCGGCATGGGTGTTTTTCCGGCAGTGGAATGGGTTCACGAAGACCTGCTCGCCCGCGATGGTGTAAGGAAACTCGGGCCATGCGATGAGGTAGAGGAGAACTTCTTTGCGATCGGTACGGAAAGGAAGGTGCAGCATCCCCTCGTTCAGCGCCTGCTTACGGCGCTTCGTGCTTCATTTTGATCGACAGCAATTCGATCAAAATGGCGAACCAATCCACCTCAAGGCGTTAGCATCGCACCGACCTTACAACCGGTCGCGGGTGTGGAGAAAGCACTGGTCAAAATCTGGCATTCATGCCCTGCAAGTTCGTTTGTGAAAGGCGCTGCTGAACTGGCAATGGTCTCCAATTTGCGAAGCGCGATTGCCCAGGTCACTCCTTTGATTTCGCTGGACACTGACATTCGCATCGTAGTCATGGCACACTTCAGTTGACATGCAGATAGCTGTACGCGAATGAAACTCCCACACGACTTAATTGACGGTCCGCGCGCAAACCCATGTCCCTCATTCCCCGCTGCTTCTCCTTGAACGCTTACCTTCGGCTGGGATGCCTGGTCGCATCACTTGCTCGATCCGGGTGCATGCTGTGGACTTCGGGTACGTTATGGTCAAACCAAAGATGAGATGACTTCAATGCCACCCATTAATAACGAAAACGACGTCGGCATCGTTGTACCCGCGTCCCCGCGGGAAGGTTACCAGCCCCTCATTAAGTCACTGGCAATCGTGTTTACCACCAGCGTACTGGCGTTCGCTTTTGTAAAACTTGGCAGTGAGGTGATAGAAGGAGACACGCGAATTTTTGATTTGCAATTGCAGCAGCACGTACAGTTGCTGCGAGCCGGTCATCCCTCGCTGGCAGAAGTCATGCGCGACTTGAGTGGCCTGGGCAGCACAGTCGTACTGACACTTTTGACGGTCGCCACGGTGGGCTATCTGGTTCTGCTTTCACGAAGATCTACCGCCTTTATAGTTGCCGTATCGGTGATATTCGGTACTGTACTCGTCAGTTTTTTCAAGGCTGCCTTTGGTCGCCTGCGCCCGGATGCCGCATACGCAGAACTTGCGGCATCGGGTTGGAGTTTCCCGAGCGGCCACGCCACCATGTCCGCCATTGTATTTCTGACAATTGGAGCCGTTTTGGCGAGCACACGCAACCGGCGTGCAGAACGTGTCTATATTCTGCTCACTGCCGCCCTGATGACGGTGCTGGTAGGACTGAGTCGCGTCATACTGGGCGTGCATTGGACGACCGATGTTCTCGGGGGCTGGGCCTTCGGCTCGGCATGGGCGATCGGGTGGCTGGTGATTGCCCGCTACTTTGCGCACCGGCGGTAAAAAACGCCGCATGCATGGCCGTAATATTCGCTGTCGTGCTGGCAAAATAGTAATGCGAGTAGAAATAAACCAGGATCAAAATGGCAGTGGCCATCATCACCAGCGCAGCAAACCGGATCAAGGTGTCCCAAGCGCTTTTCGCTTTAAGAATATCTTCCCGATCGAGCACACCGTTAATCAGCAGCGAGAGACCGATCCAGGCCGTGGTCGTCGCATTGAGGTCCATGGCGGGACCAAAGAGCAGGGCTGGTACACCGGTCCACATGGTCAGCATCAATCCCAAGACTCCCAGAGTGATGAACTAGGGCACCTTCATTGGCCCGAGTTTGGTCAATTCGCTTTGGGCAAACTCTTTGGCGTTGGGTGTGTTCTTGATTTCAGGAGGAAACAGAAAATACAACACCAGTGGCATCACCAGTAGCACGATCAAGGCATCGACGATGGCGCCTTCGGGCTTGCCCGGTCGCGTCACTTCTGTAATGGCCACCAAAGAAATGGCCACGATCGACAACGCGCCAATCGGTATCGCCTTTCCAGTGATGACAGCAATGGTTCCGATAAACAGTGCCAGTAAATGCCACGCGTCCGGGCTGACCTTGTCAGGCGCCGGAGTCACAAACCAGATCAGCAGGGTGATGCTCTCGGCAACAGCGGTAGTAGTGAGTTTTGGCAACGTCAGTTTGTTCATGATGTTTCCCGCATTTACCGGACTGCGGTGCAGTCTTAAACGGAACAGGCTTTATGCGGACCAGCGACTTGTTATTTTCTGATTCCGCAACTCAGTGCAAGGAAGACTTAGCGCAACCGGAGATTTGATCGATTGCATTTCGCTGCTGAGTCGGATTATTGAAGGCTATCCGGGCTCTGACTGACCCACATCAACCACAAACGATTTTTTGGGGGGAAATTTGTGCCGCATTTCCTGCCTCAAGATAGTCGGCAGGGCGGATCCGGTCGCGCCAGCACGACCCCCTATTTTGAGGCAGGTGTTCTCTCAATAGGTGTACTAGGAGTGGTTTGCGCGTGCAGCGTAACGCGCAGGATTTCTGATGGACGCCATAGGCGCATGCGGGGTCCCCAGGTACCTGTTCCGCGGGATACGATGAACGTCATACCCTCAACGTCATACTGCCCTGCAAAAAGCGGGAACCGCTGCATGACGAGATAGCCAAATGGCCAGATTTGACCGCCATGCGTGTGGCCGGACAGCATCAGGTCCACACCTTTTGTAGCTGCCAATTTCGCCGCTACAGGTGCGTGGGATAAAAGAACCGTCGCAGCCGAAGGCCGCTGATCAAGCGCCGAGTCCAGGAATGCCCCTGCATCCTGATTGACAGAAAGATCATCCACACCGGCCAGCACCAGTCCTGGGCGGACTTCAACCCAGGCGTTGCGAAGGAGATGAATGCCTGCTTGCTCGAACAATCCAGCGCTGGCATTTTGAATGGCATGAGACTCGTGGTTGCCCAGCACACCCCACGCTCCCAACGGGGCCGACAGGCGTTGGAGCGCAATGATCAGTTCCATTGAATTCGCTTCGTGACCCTCGAACAAGTCGCCAAGCAGCAAAATAATATCTGGCCGTTCTTTCTGAACCTGATCCACGCGAGCGGTCAGCCATTTCTCGCCCAGAACAGTGCCAAGATGCAAGTCTGACAAAGCGACGATCACGGTGCCGTCAAGCTTTGCGGGGAGCTTGGCCGAGTAAACGTCATAGCTCTGAACGACTGGCGCTCTGTGACCTTGAACTATGGCAACCAAAGACAGCAAGACACCGGCAATCAGCGCCATACCGCGAAGCCGAGACACATGGCGCTTCAGAAATAGTCCGAAAGCAGTAGCAATTTCCACTGCCAGCAACGACACAGTCACCAAGAACAACATGGCCATCCATGTCATGCTCCACAGTTCTGCCGGTGCCGCCAGATCTCCCATAAATTCTGGGCCTAAAAAACGGCTGAGGAGAAAAAGCACCCAAAGGACCAGTCCACCCCCCATCAGAATTTTCCCTGAAACGAGTCGGCACACGGTTGGCACGGATAAGGCACGCCAGAAGACATAGCACTGCATCACGGTCACAACGAGCGTGAGAATGAAACCGAACACTCAACCTCCGCAATTCGAATGACAGGGGCTAAACGACATCGTTGAACAAGACCACCGTGACATCAAACGGGCTATGCGACCGATGCTCGGATTCAATTCCTTTGGGAACGCTCGAATCATCATCGCCTGGATCGAAATGATGCACATGATCCAGAAGGTGCATATGGACTGTCCCGCCGGATCAGAAACGTCCGCAACAGAGCCCATGTGAATCAGGCCGCATCCCGGTAGAAAAACGGCCGCTGCACGCTGCGCGCCGGCACATCGTGCACGGCGGCTCCGATGGCGGCGATGTGCTCGGGTGTGGTGCCGCAACAGCCGCCCACGATGTTGACCAACCCCGCGGCGGCAAATTCATGCAGCAGGCGGCTGGTGTCGGCCGGCGTCTCGTCAAAGCCGGTGTCGCTCATCGGGTTGGGCAGGCCGGCGTTGGGGTAGCAACTGATGAAAGTGTCATCGGCCACGCGTGCCAGTTCCTGGATGTAAGGGCGCATCAACGCCGCCCCCAGCGCGCAGTTCAGGCCGATGGCCAGTGGTTGCGCATGGCGCACGCTGTACCAGAAAGCGGTGACGGTCTGGCCCGACAGGATGCGCCCGGAGGCATCGGTCACGGTGCCGCTGATGATAAGCGGCAGACGCTCGTCGCTGGCACAGAAGTACTCGTCAATGGCAAATAGCGCGGCCTTGGCGTTGAGTGTGTCAAAAATGGTTTCCACCAGCAGCACATCGGCACCGCCTTCAACCAGCGCCTGCACCTGGTCGTAGTAGGCGACGCGCAGCTGTTCAAAAGTCACGTTGCGGGCACCGGGGTCATTCACGTCGGGGCTGATGCTGGCGGTTTTCGGCGTGGGGCCTAGCGCACCCAGCAAAAAACGCGGCTTGTCGTGCGTGGTGAACTTGTCGCAGGCGGCGCGCGCCAGCCGGGCTGAAGCCAGGTTCATCTCTGCGGCCAGGCCGGCCATGTCGTAGTCGGCCTGGGCCACTGAGGTGGCGCCAAAAGTGTTGGTCTCAATCAGGTCGGCGCCGGCGGCCAGATAGCGCTCGTGGATGCTGGTGATAACGTCCGGGCGCGTCAGTGACAGCAACTCGTTGTTGCCTTTGACGTCCTTGTGAAAGTCCTTGAATCTTTCCCCGCGGTACTGCGCCTCGCCCAGCTTGAAGCGCTGGATCATGGTGCCCATGGCGCCGTCCAGCAACAGGATGCGTTTTGCCAGCAGATCAGGCAGGCGCTGGGCGCGGGTGTAGTGGAGAGCTTTCATGCGCCCTATTGTAGAAAGCCGGGGATGGCAGGCCGCGAGTGGGACAATGGCGGTTACCGGGCCGGCAAAGTCCGCAAACCCCCCGCACAACCCGAGAATTGGGGTGTTTTAGGCCTGTAGCCCCCGTGCAGCATGCGTATTAAGCTACTATTTTTATAGCAATTATTTTGACGATCGAGCATATTCTTCAGGAAGTCTTTGGCTACAGCGAGTTCCGTGGCCCGCAACAAGCCATTATTGAGCACGTGGTGGGCGGCAGCGATGCGCTGGTACTGATGCCCACCGGCGGCGGCAAGTCGCTGTGCTACCAGATTCCGGCTATTGCGCGCCAGCGCGCCGGGCACGGCATCACGGTGGTGATTTCGCCCCTGATTGCCTTGATGCACGATCAGGTTGGCGCACTCGATGAAGCTGGCGTCAGTGCTGCCTTCCTCAACTCCACCTTGTCGGGCGAGCAGGCCACGCAGGTTGAGCGGCGTCTGCTGCGCGGCGACATCACCTTGCTGTACGCGGCACCGGAGCGGGTCACCACACCGCGCTTTCTGGCGCAACTCGATTCGCTGCACGAGCGCGGACTGCTCGGCCTGTTTGCCATTGATGAAGCCCATTGCGTGAGCCAGTGGGGCCATGATTTCCGGCCGGAATACCGCGCCCTCACCGTCCTGCATGAACGCTATGGCAGCGTGCCGCGCATCGCGCTGACGGCAACCGCCGACACGCTGACCCGGGCCGACATTCTGGAGCGCCTGCAATTGCAGGACGCGCGCCAGTTTGTCAGCAGTTTCGACCGGCCCAACATCAGCTACACCATCGTCGAAAAACGCGAAGCCACGCAACAGTTGCTGCGCTTTATCGTCAATGAGCACCGGGGCAATGCCGGCATTGTTTATTGCCAGTCGCGCAAGCGGGTGGAGGACATTGCCAGCCTGCTGTGCGATGAGGGCATTGCGGCGCTGCCCTACCACGCCGGGCTTGACAACAAAGTCCGCCAGGCCAACCAGGACCAGTTTCTGCGCGGTGAAGGCATTGTGATGGTAGCCACCATCGCCTTTGGCATGGGCATCGACAAACCCGATGTGCGCTTTGTGGCGCACCTCGACATGCCCAAAAACATCGAAGGCTATTACCAGGAGACCGGTCGCGCCGGACGCGATGGCGAGGCCGCCGACGCCTGGATGTGCTATGGCCTGCAAGACGTGGTGAACCAGCGCCGCATGATTGACGAGAGCCCGGCCGACGAAGAATTCAAGCAGGGTTTGCGCGGCAAACTCGAGTCACTGCTGGGCCTGGCCGAAGCCACCGATTGCCGCCGCGTGCGCTTGCTCGCCTATTTTGGGGAAACGTATGGTGCCGAGCCCGCCGCGGCTCCGGGCCTGCCTGCGCAGGCCGGGACGGGGCGAAGAGACGCTGACTCTGGAAGCGGCCTGTACAGCGCAACACGCGAAGCGACAAGCGTGGGGGCTGGTTGTGGCAACTGCGACAACTGCCTGTCGCCGCCCGAGGTGTGGGATGGCACCGATGCAGCGCGCAAACTGCTCAGCACCATCTACCGCGTGCAGCAGATGGGCGGCACCAGTTATGGCACCGGTCACATCATGGACATCCTGCGCGGCAAGACAACCGAGAAAGTCACGCAGCGCGGGCACCAGCGCCTGAGCACCTTTGGCATTGGCGCAGACTTGAGCGAAGCGCAATTGCGCGCGGTGCTGCGCCAGTTGATCGCCATCGGCGCCGTCACCGTGGACGCCCAGGCCTTCAACACCTTACAGCTCACCGATGCGTCGCGCGCCGTGCTCAAGGGCGACGTGCCGGTGCGGCTGCGTGCATCGGTCTCCAGCCCGCTGGCGCGCAAGGCCAGGCGCGCCAGCCCGGCGGCGGCGGCCAGGGCGCCGGCCACGCTCGATGCGCCGGGCCAGGCGCGCTACCTGGCGCTCAAAGCCTGGCGTGCCGAAGTGGCGGGTGAACACAATCTGCCGGCCTATGTGATTTTTCACGACGCCACGCTATGCGAGATTGCGCAGCGCGCGCCACAGTCACTCGATGACCTGCAAGGCGTCAGCGGCATTGGTGCCAAAAAGCTGGCGGCCTACGGGCCAGCAGTGCTGCGCGTTGTGGCGCACGCATGAAAAGCGGGGCCACGGTAAGATATTCGCTCCATCGAAAGAGGTGCCCCGTGAAACTTCAACGCCTGTTTGTCCCGATCCTGCTGCTCGTTGCGCTGCTCACCAGCGGTTGTTCGCCCAAAGAGTCGTCCAGCGCGCCCGGAGGCGCCAGACAGGCGGTGTCGGTGGAAACGGTAGCGGCGCAGGCCAAGGGCTTTACCGTTGGCGCCATGATGAGTGCCAACACCGTCTATGTATTTTTTGACACCCAGTGCCCACACTGTGGCCAGTTGTGGGCGGCCTCCGGGCCGCTGCAGAAAAAGACCAAGTTTGTCTGGATTCCGGTGAGTATGGGCAGCGCCACCAGTGTGGCACAGGGGGCAGCGTTGCTCAGCGCGGCCAACCCTGGCGCCTTGATGACTGAGCATGAGGCGTCGCTGCTGGCTGGCACCGGCGGCATTTCGGCCTCAAGCAGCGTGGCCCCCGAGCTGGCCCAGGCGATCAGGAACAATACCCAGCTATTGAACAGTTTTGGCGCGGAAGGGGTTCCTTTTGTGGTTGCGAAAAACCAGAAGAGCGGCCAGACCGTGAGCCGCGAAGGGGCTCTGCCCACTGCGGCGCTGGCTGAATTTGTCGGGCTCGACCTGCCCTGAGCCAGCCTCTGAACGGTCTCAGGCCAGCAGTGTGACGGCCAGCGAAAAAGTCACAAACGCGCTGGCTGTTGACACCAGAATGATGCGGGCTATGCGCCCGTTATCCGCACCAAAACGTTCAGCCAGCAGCGACACATTGCTGGCGCTGGGCAGTGCCGCAGCCAGTACCATGACAGTGAGCACAAACTTGTCCAGCCGGACGCCAGCCGCCGCCAGCGCCGTGCCCACCAGCAACACCAGCAGCGGATGCAGCAGCAATTTGATGGCAGCCGCCGGCACGTAGTCGCCCGGCGGCGTGGGTGCGTGCCCGTTCTGGCGGGCCAGCATCTGCGAACGTGCCAGCACGGCGCCAATGGTAAACAAGGCCACTGGTGAGGCGGCGTCGGCCAGCAGACCCACGGTCTGCATCACGGGTTTGACCAGCGTCAGGCTGAACGCCGAGGCGATCGCCCCCAGCAGGATTGACCATGGCAGCGGATTGGTGGCGACACCGATAAGCGCATTTTTGGCCGCTTTGCCGGCGCCGTGCGCATCAGCGCCGTCCAGCCGCGACAGGGCAATGCACAGCGAGGTGGTGATCACCATGTCGATCAGCATGGTCAATATCACCGGCCCGGCCGCCTTTTGCCCAAGCAGGGCAACCAGCAGCGGCACCCCCATGAAGCCGGTGTTCGGGAAGGCCGCCACCAGCGCGCCAAAGGAGGCATCGTTCCAGCCAATGCGCGGGTTGCGGGTGACGGTCACCGTCAAGCCGACCGTGATCAGCGCGCACGCCGTCCATGTCAGAAAAACGCCGGCATCAAGCAGCTGCGCCAGCGGCGTGCCGGCACCAAAGCGGTACAGCATGCAGGGCAGGGCAAAAAACAGCACGAAACTGTTCAGCCCCGAAATGGCGGTAATCGGCAACAGGCGCCAGCGCGCCGCCAGGTAGCCGCACAGCACCAGCGCGAAGAACGGAAAAGTAAGCAAGAGAATTTGCAGCACGACAGCGATTGTCACCGCAGTTTTTGTCTTTCTGCGCTACCCTCGCAGCAGTGGTTTTGCCGCTTGGCGAGGAGGCCAATTATGGAACGCATCACGATTTCAATTGACAAGGAGCTGGCTCTTGAATTCGACCAGCTGATTGCAGCACGGGGTTACAAAAACCGGTCGGAAGCGGTGCGTGACCTGGTGCGCTCGCATCTTGAAGCGGCGCGCAGCACCGAGAGCGGTGCCGGGCATTGTGTGGCCAACCTTTCCTACGTCTACAACCACCATGAACGCGACCTGGCGGAGCGTTTGACGGCGCTTCAACACGGGCAACACGATCTGGGCGTGGCCACTTTGCACGCCCACCTGGATCATGAGAATTGCCTGGAGAGCGTCATTCTCCGAGGCGCCACGGCGGCCGTGCGCGCCTTCGCCAACGCCTTGATTGCCGAGCGCGGTGTGCGCCATGGTCAACTCAATCTGGTGGCGGTGGAGCTCAGCGGCGGGCACAGTCAACCGCATGCGCACGGGCCTGGCGACAAACCTCACAGCCACATTCATCTGAAACCAAAAACCTGACTCCGCCGGTGCTGCCGCCTACCGCCGCTGCAGGCTTAACGGCAGCTCCAGGTGGCAGCGTTCCAGCAGTGGCGCATCGGCAAATATGCGGGCGGGCGGGCCATCGGCCTCAAGGCAGCCATGGCGCATGACCAGCACGCGCGAACACACATCCAGCACCAGATCCAGATCGTGTGTAGCGATGATTTTGGTATGGTCAACCCCCTTCAGCAAGGTAATCAGCCGGCGCCGCGAGCGCGGATCCAGACCGGCGCTGGGTTCATCCATAACGAGGAGTTCCGGCATCATGGCCAGTACGCCGGCAATCGCCACAGCGCGCTTCTCGCCACCCGAGAGTCGATACGTTGGCCGGTTCGCCAGCAGACTGGCCCCCACAGTGGCCAGCGCCTGCGCCGCGCGCGACTGAACCTCGCTGGCGGGCAGGCCCATGTGGGTTGGGCCAAAGGCCACATCCTCCTGCACGGTCGGCATGAACAACTGGTCGTCCGGGTCCTGAAACACCAGCCCGACGCTGCGCCGGACCTGCGCCAGATTTTCTCGGGAAACCGGCAACTCGCCGATCCGGACTTCTCCGGCGCTCGGTCGTAACACGCCGTTGAGATGCAGCAACAAGGTCGATTTGCCGGCGCCGTTGGCACCGATGACAGCGACCGATTCGCCGCGCTGAATGCAAAAACTCAGGTTCTGCAAGGCCGGCTGCCCGTCCGGGTAGGAATACGACAGCGCGCGCGCCTCTACGAGGTGATGACTCACCCGACCCGCCCGATCAGTAGTCGGCCCAGAAAATGCGCCGGATCGAATTGGCGCAGCAGCGCAAAACAGGTCCAGCAAACGACCAGAAACAAGCTGTCAGCGGCCCGCCAGCGAAGGGTCTGACTGGCGCGCAGTTCACCGTCAAATCCTCTTGAAATCATAGCCTGGTGAATGCGCTGGGCACGCTCCATCGCCCGCAGTAACAAGTGGCCCAGCAAGGAAGCGTAAACGGCTAGCGGCAGCGCGGCGCCATGGCCAGCGCGCAGCTCGCGGGCCAGGCTCATGCGCCCCGCCTGTGCCGCCAGCAGCAGCGCGTAGCGATGCAAAAAGAGCAGCTGCGTGGTGAATACGTGCGGCACGCCCAGGCGCGACAAGCCAACACAGACTGGCTGGAAGCCGGTGCTGGCCAGCAGCACCAGCGCGGCACCCGCCGTCAGGCCAAAGCGTATCAACAGGGACGCGAGTGAGACCCAGCCGCCGCCAATCGGCTGGCCCAGCAAGGTCATCACCGGCGCCGGGTCCAGCAACGGGTTGAACAGGCCGATCATCAGTGCCAAAGGCGAGGCCAGCAGCACCTTGCGCGCAATGATGCGCAGCGGAATTTCTCCCAGCCCGGCTTGCACCAGCACAAACACGGCAAACGGCAACAGCGCGGCGATCACATAGCGGTCAAACGACACCACGGCCACGATAAACCCCAGTGTCGCCAGAATCTTGGCGCGTGGGTCCAGCACCGACAAAGCGGTGCGACGGGCAGCCAGTGCCTCCAGCGAACGGATGTCGCGCAGCGCGGCGTCGATGCGACTCACAAAAGCAGCACTCCGCAGCGACCGCTTATTTGCGCCGCCTGAACAGGTAACCGATCAGCATGGCCAGCGCCAGTGACGCGGCGCCACCAATGAGGCCCGCCAGCGAAGTGGCCGGATCAATGGCGGGCCAGACGTCGGCCGCTGGCGGGCTCTGTGGGCCATGCGTTTTGACCACCGACGCTGCCGCTGGGCTGGTATTGGTGCCAAATTTGTAATCGGGAAACAGGGCAAGCTGCTGTTGCAGACCGGACAGCCTCGCGTTCAACGCTGAATCAGGCGCTTCCAGCTCCGGGCGACCGGTTACGCGGGCAATCGACCATTCCAGACCATCGGGCTGCGAGGACGCCAACCAGGAAAAAACCCCGGCGGTCAGCACCGCCAGCAAACCCACAGCGGCAATCAACCGGGTGGGAAAAGCGGCGCGCGCAGGAACGGCTGCCCGGGCCCGAACCCCGTCTGCAAACAGGTCGGGCCTTGCCTGGCGCACAAAAAGCAGCAGGGCGGCAGTGGCCAAACCCTCAACCAACCCAATGGCCAGGTGGACCGGCTGCATCAGCAGCAGGAAGGTGCCCAGGGTCAGGCTGCTGATGCCTGAAAGCTGCGTCTCCACCACCACACCCAGGGCGCCCAGCTGCAAACCAGTCACCGTTGCCAGCAGCGTGATGGCGCCGACCCGGCGCGGCGACGGGGCAGTGCCGGCGCGCTGGAGCAGCGGCCGGTAAAGCAGCGCATAACCGATGAAACACGGAAACACGCCGAGGTTGAAAATATTCGCCCCCAGCGCCAGCAGGCCCCCATCGGCAAAGAACAACGCCTGTACCGTCAACACCGAGGCCAGCACAATGAAAGCGGCGTGCGGGCCGAGCAGGACAGAAAGCAGCAAGCCACCGCCGATGTGCCCGCTGGAGCCGGTGCCCGGGATGGTGAAGTTGATCATTTGCGCGGCAAAGACAAAAGCGCCCAGCACCCCCATCAACGGCACCAGATAGTCGCGCCCGTCGGAGCGCACTTTGCGCGAACACCCGGCCAGCGTGGCGCCGGCGGCCAGCCACAACGTCACACCTACTGCCGGAGAAAGCAACGCATCGGCCATGTGCATGATGAAACCCCGCAACAAAAGTATGAAGATTTTTTTTATTGTATTACCGATTCTGGCGCCCGGACCAGCTCCCGTTCAACCGACCGCTTTTCGCCTCTGTATGATTCGCGGCTTCGCGCGGAGTTTTCCGGAACCGGCCCGCCCCCAACCCATGTCCTCTCCCCCCGCCCCACCATCGACCGGCCTGAACCTGGCGCAGCAGGAAGCCGTCAACTTCATGCACGGCCCGTGCCTGGTGGTGGCGGGCGCCGGCTCGGGCAAGACACGCGTCATCACCCACAAAATCGCGCGCCTGATCCAGGCCGGCCTGGAACCGCAGCGCATTGCCGCCATTACCTTTACCAACAAGGCCGCCGCCGAAATGCGTGAACGCGCCAGGGGCCTGATAGGCAAGGCCGCCAAAGAGGTGGTGATTTGCACTTTTCACGCGCTGGGCGTGCGCATGCTGCGGCAGGACGGCGCCGCACTGGGCCTGAAACCGAACTTCTCGATTCTCGACACGGACGACGTCACCCGCATCCTGAAGGATGCGGGTGGCACGGTCGACGCTGCCACCGCACGGCAGTGGCAGTGGACCATCAGCCGGTGGAAAAACATGGGACACAACGCCGAGCGCGCGGCGCTGGCGGCCACCGACGACAAAGAGCGCCTGATTGCCCGCGTCATGGCGCATTACGAAGAGCGGCTGAGCGCCTACCAGAGCGTGGACTTTGACGACCTGATCAGCCTGCCGCTCAAGCTGCTGCAACAGCATCAGCCGGTTCGGCACAAATGGCAGGCGCTGGCTGGCCATGTGCTGGTGGACGAATACCAGGACACGAATGCCACCCAGTATGAATTCCTGAAGCTGCTGGTTGGCGGCAACCCGGCGGGCCAGGCGCGTTTTACGGCGGTGGGCGATGACGACCAGTCCATCTACGGCTGGCGCGGCGCGACGCTCGACAACCTGAAGAAGCTGCCGATTGACTTCCCCACGCTCAAGGTCGTCAAGCTGGAGCAGAACTACCGCTCCACGTCGGCCATCCTGCGCGCGGCCAACAATGTGATTGGTCCGAACCCGAAACTGTTTGTCAAAAACCTGTGGAGCGCGCTGGGCGAGGGCGAGCCGGTGCGGGTGGTGGATGCCGACAGCGAAGAGCACGAGGCCGAGCGCACCGTGGCGCGAATCCAAAGCCTGCGTGGCGGCCACAACGTCAGCGCCAGCGCCGGGCCGCAGTCGCAGGAGTTCCGCGACTTTGCCGTGTTGTACCGCGCCAACCACCAGGCCAAAGTCTTCGAGAAGGCGCTGCGCAAGGCAGCCATTCCGTATAAGGTGTCCGGTGGCACCAGTTTTTTTGACCGCGCCGAGATCAAGGATTTGTGCGGCTGGTTCCGGCTCTGGATCAACAACGACGACGACCCGGCTTTTTTGCGTGCCGTCACTACGCCCCGGCGCGGCATCGGACTGCAGACGCTGGCGCAATTGGGCGGCTTTGCCAGCCAGTACAAAGTCAGCCTGTTCGAGGCCTTGTTTTCAGCGTCGCTTGGCAGCGTGCTGGGCAGCAAGGCGGTCGGCAGTCTGCATGAGTTTGGCCGCTATGTGAACGACCTTGAATTTCGCGCCCGCCACACGCAGGGCGCCCAGGCGGCGCACGGGTTCCTGCTTGAATGGCTGAAGGAAATTGGCTACGAGAAGCATTTATACGATGCTGAGGACAGCGAAAAACTGGCCGCGGCACGCTGGGCCAATGTGATGGATTTTTGCGACTGGATGGCAGCGCGCTGCGGTGGCCAGATTGACGATGTGGCGGGTGTCGGCAGCGTCAACGAAGTCAAGTCGCTGCTCGACGTGGCGCAAACCGTGTCCCTGCTGAGTACCCTGAACGAGCGTGAGACTGACCAGAACGTGGTGACTCTGTCCACGCTGCACGCCGCCAAAGGCCTTGAGTGGCCACACGTAATGCTGGTAGGCGTCACGGAAGGGTTGCTGCCGTTCAAGCTGGCCGATGAAGCCGGGCCGGCGGGGACCGCTGAGGGCGCGCCGGGCGACGGCATGCTGGAACGCCTGCAGGAAGAGCGGCGCCTGATGTACGTTGGCATCACCCGCGCCAAAACCAGTCTGGCCGTGAGCTGGACGCGCAAACGCAAGAAAGGTCGCGAGATGATTACAGCCCAGCCCAGCCGCTTTATTGCCGAAATGGCGCTGGACAAAACGACCACCCGGGAAGACCCGCGTGAAAAACTCCGGGCATTGCGCGCTGAATTCGCCAAAAAGGCGCTCGACCAGACTGCCGCACTGGCTGTGACCCGCCCAATGTGAGCGCATGAAACCCCATGAAGACCATATTTGCTATATTTTTAATAGCTGCCTGTGCATACTGCACGGTAGCTGGAGCCCAAAATTACCCTAAAAATCCGGCTTGGGCGAGCCAGCAGGCAGGCATTGAGGATGCCAGCTGGCGAGCATGTGCCAGTCTGACGGCAGACCGCGATGCACGCCTGACCTGCTTTGACCGCTGGGCGGCGCAGCAGGCCGACCCTGCTTTGTCGGGCACCGCTTCAGGCCCGCCCGCGGCGGCGCCAGTCATCATCACCATGACCGCGCCGGCCGCGCACGACTGCAAGAGCACCCGGTTTTCCGACCTTTCGCGCTTTTGGGAGCTGGAGGCCGGCAGTGATTGCGGCACCTTTGGTATTCGGGGTTACCGGCCGATCAGCCTGGCCTGGATAGGCTCAGACAGTGTCAACACGCAGCCAGTGTCACCATCGCCCGATCACTCGGCCACCGCAGCACTGGGCTACAGTCCGAGCGAAACCCGCATCCAGCTTTCGGTGCGGACCAAAATGGCGCAAGGCATGCTGACCCGGCAGCAGCCCCTCAAACGTGACTCGCTGTGGTTTGGTTACAGCCAGCAGTCCAACTGGCAGCTTTTCAGCGGCGACCTGTCACGCCCGTTTCGCACCACTGACCATGAGCCGGAAGTTACCTACATCTACCCGACCGATGCGCAACTGCCACTGGGCTGGCGTCTGCGCTACAGCGGCCTGAGCCTGGTGCACCAGTCCAATGGTCAACCGCTGCCGCTGTCGCGCAGCTGGAACCGTGCGGTGCTGATGGCAGGCATGGAAAAAGGCGACAAATTCCGGATCGAGGGCCGCCTCTGGAAACGCCTCAACGAAGACGCCCTCGATGATGACAACCCCGACATCAGCGACAAAATTGGCCGCGCCGAACTGGCCGGCTTTTGGGACGTCAACCCGGACAACACGCTGGGCGTGACGCTGCGACACACCTTGCGAGCCGACACCAACGGTTCTGTGCGGCTGGAGTGGCTCAGAAAATTGGGCACCAGCGGCATCCCCGGCAGCCAGAACGGCCTGCGCTTTCACACGCAGCTGTTTACCGGCTACGGTGACTCGCTGGTGGACTACAACCGCCAGCGCACCGTGCTCAGCATTGGTCTGAGCCTGGTGGACTGGTAGGCAGGTGCCCCCACCGTGTCACCTGCGTCATTGACATCTGCCACCGGTGTGCGCATGCTGCTGCCCAACTGGAGAGACTCATGAGCAATCTGATTGAAACGCCACCCGGCTCGAAATTTCTGGCCGAAACACATGAAACAAGCAACCTTTCGCACGAGCTGTGCGACTACAACATGTATACGCAGGACGCGGCACTGGTCGAGGCGGTGCAACGCGAAGGCGCAGCATGGGCCGGCGAGGAACTGGTCGCGTTTGGCAAGATGACCGGATCAGCCGACTATCTTGAACTGGGCCAGCTGGCCAACCGGTTCATCCCCGAGTTTGACAGCCACGACCGCTTCGGCAACCGGATTGACCTGGTGAAATTCCACCCGGCCTACCACCAGTTGATGAAGACTTCGATTGAGCACGGGCTGCACGCCTCCCCCTGGAGCCGCCCCGGAGCCGGCGCGCATGTGGCCCGCGCGGCCAAAACCTATCTGCACACTCAGGTCGAGGCCGGCCACGGCTGCCCCATCACCATGACGTTTGCCGCGGTGCCCACATTACGTCTGCAACCTGAACTGGCGCGCGTCTGGGAGCCCAAGGTCACGGCCACTGTTTATGACCCGCGCAATGTGCCGGTGGCGCAAAAACCGGGTGTCACCATCGGCATGGCGATGACCGAAAAACAGGGTGGCTCGGACGTGCGCTCCAACAGCACGCGGGCCTACCCGGTCGGCAGCGCGGGGCCGGGCCAGGCGTATGAGCTGGTGGGCCACAAGTACTTTGTGTCGGCACCGATGTGCGATGCGTTTCTGGTGCTGGCGCAAACGGCGGTGGGCCTGTCATGCTTTCTGCTGCCGCGCTGGCGCCCCGACGGTACAAAAAACGCCATGCAGGTACTGCGGCTCAAAAAGAAGATGGGCAACGCCTCCAATGCCTCGAGCGAAACCGAACTGCGCGGTGCGCTGGCATGGATGGTGGGCGAAGAAGGGCGAGGCGTGCGCAACATCATCGAAATGGTCAGCATGACGCGCTTCGACTGCATGATTGGCTCGAGTGCCGGCATGCGCATGGCAACGTCGCAGGCACTGCATCATTGCACCGTGCGCCAGGCGTTCGGGAAAGTGCTGAACCAGCAGCCGCTGATGCAAAACGTGCTGGCCGATCTGGCGCTGGAGAGCGAAGCGGCCTTGACGCTGACCCTGCGCATGGCGCGCGCCATGGACCAGCGCTCCGAGGAGTCGCAAGACCTGCTGGTGCGGCTGGTCACGGCAGTCGGCAAGTACTGGATTTGCAAGCGCACGCCCAACCATGCTTACGAAGCCATGGAATGCATTGGCGGCAGCGGCGTCATGGAAGACAGCATGATGCCGCGCCTGTACCGCGAAGCGCCGGTTAACACCATCTGGGAAGGCAGCGGCAATGTGCAATGCCTGGATGTGCTGCGCGCCCTGGCCAAAACACCGGCCGTGCTGGATGCTTACTTTGCCGAGGTAAAGCTGGCGCAGGGAGCCCATGCCGGGCTGGATCAGTATGTTGCCAGTGTCGCGACCGATCTGAAGGATGTGCGCGATGCCGAGTACCGTGCGCGTGACCTGGTCGACCGCATGGCACTGGCTTTGCAGGCGTCACTGCTGGTGCGCAGTGCGCCGGCTTTCGTCAGCGATGCGTTCTGCCAGTCGCGCCTGACCCAGACCGGTCACCACAACTATGGCACGCTGCCGCGCGGCGTCAATACCTCTGCGATACTGGCGCGCGCCACGCCAGCCGGTGGCCTCTTCGTCTGAAATATGCCGCAGTCCTCCCAACGCCTCTTTACGCTCAGCGATTTCGACTTTGCATTGCCTGATGCGCTGATTGCCCAGAAGCCGGCGGCACAGCGCAGTGCAGCGCGCCTGCTGGACGGCACCGCTGGCAGCCCGGTTGACCGTGTTTTTCGTGACCTCTGCGGGCTGCTCAAGCCCGCCGACCTGCTGGTGTTCAATGACACCCGGGTCCTCAAGGCGCGCCTGTTTGGTGAAAAACCGACCGGCGGCAAAGTCGAACTGCTCATTGAGCGGGTGCTGGGTGGCAACCAGGTAGCAGCTCACATGCGTGTCAGCAAAAAACCCGAAGCCGGTACCACGCTGGCTTTGACCGGTGCGCCCGGGACGCACGACAACCTGTGTGCCACGCTGCTGGGTCGCTGGCCTGATGCGAACGGCGCACTGTTTCGCTTTGTACTGTCAAACGACGCTGGCGACGATCCCCATACCCTGATGCAACGCCATGGCCATGTGCCGCTGCCGCCGTATATCAGGCACACCGATACTGCCGGAGACGCCGAGCGCTACCAGACGGTTTTTGCCAAAAACCCGGGCGCCATTGCCGCCCCGACCGCCGCCCTGCATTTTGATGAAACACTGCTGGCTGCCATTGATGCCATGGGCGTGCAGCGCGCCTTTGTAACCCTGCATGTGGGTGCCGGCACCTTTCAGCCGGTCAAGACCGAAAACCTGGCCGAGCACCAGATGCACAGTGAGTGGTACGACGTGCCGGTGGCAACACAACAGGCGGTTACCGCCTGCCGCGCGCGCGGCGGTCGGGTGGTGGCGGTGGGCACCACCACGGTACGCACACTGGAGTCCTGGGCGCTGGGCGGCCAGATGACCGGCGACACACGCATCTTCATCACCCCGGGGTTTGATTTCAAGCTGGTCGACCTGCTGGTGACCAACTTTCACCTGCCAAAATCCAGCCTGATGATGCTGGTGAGTGCTTTTGCCGGCTTTGAAGACGTTATGGCCCTGTACCAGCACGCCATTTCCCGGCAATACCGGTTTTTCAGCTACGGCGACGCCATGTTGCTCAAGCGCGCCCCGTCCGCGCCGCCCATGACGTCCTAGCGATAGTGCTCGCGCCGCCGCGCTTCCGAAACAAACTCTTCCAGGTCCGGATCCATCGCATTGCGCGATGAGATGATGCCCACCGGCTGGCCGTTCTCGACGATGGGCACGTGGCGAAAGCCGTTTTCGTGCATCAACAGCAGGGCGTGCCCGTAGGATTTTCCGGAATCAAGCGTCTTGGGCTCCACAGTCATCACTTCAGCCAGTGACGTGGCCTTGGCATCGAGCCCCTTGGCCATGACACGAAATACGGCGTCGCGCTCGGAAAAAATTCCCACCAGACGTTCATTCTTGACGACCATAACGGCGCCGACGTTCTTGTGCGCCATCATTTTGGCAGCGTCGCTGACGCTGGTTTCAGGCGGGGCGACAAGAAATTTCTTGCGCTCCATGATGCTTTTAATAGTTTGATCGAACATAACTGCCTCCGGAGGCAAATGCTATCGGCGATTTGAATTGCTTCTTTGACCTGCATCAAACCTCGCACCGCAATAGACCTGGATCGCATCTCCAGCATTCAAGCTCCGGGCCGAACTATTTGTGCAATACAGGCACAATGATCCAAAACGCAGTCTTAAACTTTTGAAACCGGATCACCCATGAAAATTGCCGCCCTTCAAATGGTTTCAGGAACCTGCCTGCAGCGCAATCTTGATGCGGCGGCGCAGCTACTGGATCAGGCTGCTGCGCAGGGTGCGGAATTGGCAGTGTTGCCCGAGTATTTTTGCCTGATGGCCCACCAGGACACCGACAAGTTGACAATTCAGGAGGTGCCGGGCAAAGGGCTGATCCAGGATTTTTTAAGTCACACGGCACGCCGCCTCGGACTCTGGATTGTTGGCGGCACGCTGCCCCTGGCCACCGACGACATCCATCGCGCCCGCAACAGCACCCTGGTTTATGACCCGGCCGGTCGTTGTGTGGCGCGCTATGACAAGATGCATCTGTTCCGCTTTGACAATGGCAGGGAAAATTATGACGAATCCAAGGTGCTGGAGCCAGGCACCCAGGCCGTTACATTTGACTTGCCGTCCAAGGATGGTCAGGTTTACCGGGTTGGTTTGAGCATTTGCTACGACTTGCGTTTTCCGGAGCTGTACCGAAAGCTCAAGGCTGATCTGTTACTGGTACCCAGCGCCTTTACCTTCACGACGGGTCAGGCGCACTGGGAGGTCTTGCTGCGCGCCCGGGCCATTGAAAATCTGGCCTATGTGCTGGCGTCGGCCCAGGGTGGCACGCATGAGAACAGCCGACGTACGTGGGGCCATAGCATGATTATTGACCCGTGGGGGGATGTGCTGGCGCAGCATGGCGAAGGTCTGGCGACGATAGTCAGCGAGGTCGACAAAGAGAAACTACTGTCCGCCAGAACCCGCTTGCCAGCGCTGAATCATGGGGTGATTTAGGGTCGTGCTGATAACCACCTTCGCCGTCTAGACCGACAGGATTTCGTCCTCGGCACACGCAACGGTATCGGCAACCTGGTGTTCCAGGTAACTTCCCCTTTTCCGCTGCCCCGGCGTTGCGGAGCCGGTCACGGTTTACGCCTGGCAATGCTTTAGGCGCACTCACCTGGACCCAATTTGCAAAAATATTTGCACGGGTTGTCCGGCTTTTCGTGGCAAACACGTATTTGACAGTGAGATCACCGAAATCGTCGGTTGACTGCAACTTTCAGGGGAAACATTCATGAAGATTCAACTCAACGCTGCCAGGGCTCTGCAAACTGTACTGGTTCTTTGCCTGCTCGCGATGACCGCCCTGGTGGTTGCCGACACGCCGGGCTCCGAGTCGGCGTTTACCCATGCCATGGCGCAATATCGTCAGGGAAGATGGTCGGCTGCTTACGGGCGATTTTGCAGACTGGCTGACCAGGGCAACCCGGAAGCTGCCCGCATTGCACTGGTCATGTTGCGCCATGGTGTGACCATGTACGGCACAAACTGGAGCGCATCACAGCCTCAAATCGATCACTGGATGAAGCTGGCGCAGTTGCCCATGGCTGCCCCAAAGTCCGAAACCGGCGATTAAATCCGGCTCCTCACGTCCTCAGTGGTACGGAAATGTTTGATATTGACATGACAGCTCTATCCATACCCTGGCACGAGGCGATCACCTGGATGTTCGTGATTGCCAATGGAGGCCGGATAGTTGCTTACCTGCCGCAAATCATGGCGGCCTGGTATTGTCCAACCGGCGCCAGGAGTGTCTCGATTTTGACCTGGTCGTACTTTGCTTTTGCCCACCTGACGGCCCTGCTTTACGCACGGTTCGTTTTGCACGATCCACGTTCCGTCTGGATATTTTCGGGCAACCTTGTTGTCACAGTGTGCCTGGTTGGACTGCTGCTATGGAAGCGCTACAGATACCGCCTGACCCTACAAATCCCGGATAGCTCCGGTGCTGCCGGTCAAGCGGCAACCGGCAATCACGAAACGCACGGGCATGGCGCTGCTCCAGCGACTGATGATCTTCGTGATTCAACACGACTTGAAATGCGGACGCAAGGAATTTAGGGAT
The DNA here is from genome assembly GCA_963750815.1 of uncultured beta proteobacterium. Lineage (GTDB taxonomy): Bacteria > Pseudomonadota > Gammaproteobacteria > Burkholderiales > Burkholderiaceae_C > Rhodoferax. The sequence goes on along the minus strand of CAVVRS010000002.1, from coordinate 538,478 downwards.
GTAAATGATGTCACTTTGTCAACACCAATAAGGGGAATCGCATGGCTTTTATCTGTCAACTACTGCTTGCACTTGTGGCCTTGGTCGCTGTGTCGCCCGTCAGCGCCGGGACGCCGCTGGTTATCCGCTTTAGCCACGTTGTCGCCCCGGAATCCCCCAAGGGCCAGGCGGCCGAAAAATTTGCCCAGTTGGTGGCACAGCGAACTGCGGGCAAGGTGCGCGTTGATCTATTCCCGAACAGCAAACTATATGGTGATCAGGACGAAATAGCCGCCCTGTTGATGGGAAACGTCGAGATGCTGGCCCCCTCGCTGACCAAGTTAAAAGTTCTTCATGCGCCGGAGTTCGAGGTTTTTGATCTGCCTTACCTGTTTCCTGACCTGGCAGCGGCTCATCGGGTGACTCAAGGGCCAATCGGCAAGTCCCTGCTTGTCAAACTTGACCCTCAGGGCGTCGTTGGACTGGCGTTCTGGGACAACGGCTTCAAGCAAATGAGCGCCAATCGACCGCTGCACAAGCCGGGTGATTTTGCCGGACTCAGCCTGCGCATCCAGCCATCCCAAATACTTGAAGCACAAATGAAAGCGCTGGGGGCCAAGGCCAGACCCCTTCAATTCAGCGAAGTCTACAACGCGCTCAGGGCCGGTGCGGTGGATGGCACCGAAGGTCCGGCCTCCAACTTCTACACCCAGAAACTGCACTTGACCCAAAAATACATGACGCTTTCAAACCACGGCTACCTGGGTTATGCGGTGGTGACCAACAAGAAATTCTGGGATGGTTTGTCGCCTGAAGTCAGAAATACGCTGGAAGGTGCTTTACGCGACGCCACAACCTTCGCCAATGATTCAGCAGACCGGAACAATGCCGAAGCGCTTGAGTCGATCAGGAAATCCGGACGAACCCAGGTCACTGAACTCACTGAAGAAGAAAAAATCGCCTGGCAAGCAGCACTGGCCAAGGTTCACCTGCAGGCTGAGGGAAGAATTCCGAAGGAATTGATTGACCGGATTTACCGCGAAGCCAATGGCACGTCAACTTCACTTTCACTTTCACTGAGGTAAATGTTACCTTGACAAACCGCCGTCCAGATCGCGATATTCGACCGGTCCGAGTTTGAGCCGGCCCAGTTGTGCCGCGATCTTTTTCCGGTCGCCAACGCCGACGACGATCAAGTGGTCAGTTTGCAAGTAGTTTTTTGCCGCCGTTTGCACCTGCCCGGCGTTGACGCTGGCATAGCGAGCGGCCAATCCGCTGTAATACTCGAGTCCGAGGTCATAGATGAAAAGATTTGCCAGACTGGCACCAATGCTTTTGTTGCTCTCAAATTGACCAGGCAAGGACAACACCAGCGCGCTGCGGGCCTTGTCCAGTTCTCCGCCCGATAGGGGCCAGGCACTGATCCTGTTCACTTCCCTGAAAATGTCTTTCACCGCCGCACCGGTGACGTCGGTTCTGACACTCGTGGAAATTGTGAAAGGACCGGGCTGCTGGTGGTACTGAAAACCCGATCCAGCACCGTAGGTATATCCTTTTTCCTCCCGCAAAACAGTGTTCAGGCGACTGGTGAACAAGCCACCAAGTGCAGCATTCAAGACCTCCAGTGCTTCGAATTGAGGTGTTTTGCGATCCGGCCCCAGGCTTGTCATGCGCAATGCGGTTTGGGATGCGCCGGGTTTGTCGATCAACACCAGTTTCGCCACTGTCGCCTTTACCCCGACCGGTCGAAAGCGGTCCGTGGTGGCACCTGGCCAGTTACCAAAGTTGGCTTGCGCCAGTGCGGCCAACTCATCCCGGGTGATATCTCCCGCTACCACCAGGGCCATATTGTCAGGTCGGTAATACCGTTGCCAGAACGCTGCCAGTTCTTCCCGCCGGATTAATTTCAGCGCGCTTGCAGTACCGCTGCCGGGAAACCCGTACGGATGCTGGTCGCCATAAAGAGCGGCCAGAGCGGCCCGGGCGGCAACAGCTTCAGCGCTATCGCGTTGTTGACTGAGTTCACCCAAAAGACTGAGGCGCTGACGCTCTACTTCTTCCGGTGGAAATGTCGGGTTCTGTGCCACATCGGCGAGCAGGCCCAGGGCTTGACCGAACTGGGTCTTGAGCGACATGACCTCGAGGCTGGAGGCATCCGTCGACGAACCGGCACCAAAAAAAGCGCCCAGTTGTGCCAGTTCATCGGCAATCTGCAATGCGCCGCGGGTCCGGGTACCCTGCTCCAGCATTTGCGCCGTAAAGTTGGCCAGGCCTGGTTTGTCGATGGGGTTGGCATCCGAACCCGATTTGATGACCAGTTGCGCAGCAACCATGGGAAGTGCCGCGTTGTGGTGATGAATTACCGTCAACCCGTTCGACAGTTTGAATGACTCTGCCTTTGGCAATACGGTCACACTGACCGGGCCGGGCCGGGGAATTTGCCGGCGCCAGGACTCGGCGGCATTCAGGGGACTGGCACCACTTGGCTTGCTTGCCGACCTTGCTTTGGTGGTTGTCGGCATCGCTACCTCCGGGCCTGGATCTGGCGTACCTGAAACACCATGGACGACCACCCGACTGCTTTTCTGCAAATAGACGGAGATCACGCGCTGCACGTCAGCCGGGCTCACTTCGCGATGCCGTTCAATGTCGCGCGCCAGGTAAGCCGGGTCACCAAGGTAGTGGTTATATTGGTTGAGTTGATTGGCCAGGCCTGAACCACCGACTTTTTCAACCTGTAGCAACATCGCTGTTTCAATCGAGTTGCGAGCGCGTTCCAGCTCTTTATCGGTCGGGCCATCGTCGCGCAGGGCTTGCAGTTCGGCGTCGATGGCGACTTCAATTTCCTGGGCGCTGTGGCCGACGCGTGCCGTAACGTCAATCACAAAAACCGAAGTCAGCGCATTGGAATTTTGCGTCGCACTGACATCCTGGGCGATCTTCTTTTCGTAGACCAGTGACTTGTACAGGCGACTCGATTTTCCGCCGCCCATAACTTGGGCTACGATGTCCATTTCGGCATCACCGGCCTGGTAAATGGGTGGGGTCAGCCAACCCATGAAAACCCGCGGCAACTCGACCCTATCCTCAATCACGACGCGCTGTTCGCTGGTGATCGGAGGTGTGAGAACCGTCAGTTTGGGAACATCTGGGCCGCGCTTGAAACTGCCGAAATACTTCGCCACCAGAACCCTGGTTTTGGTCTTGTCGATATCGCCAACAATCACCAGGCTGGCATTGTTGGGACGGTAATAGGTTTTGAAGAAGCGTTTGATGTCCTCCAGTTTCGCACCCTGGATATCAGCGTGTGAGCCCATCACATTGCCGTGGTAAGGATGCTCTTTCGCAAACAACTGGTGGTACAGCGCTTCTTCAACTATCCCGTACGGCCGGTTTTCAATACTTTGACGGCGTTCGTTTCGCACTACATCCTGCTGGTTGCTCAGCGCCGTTTGGTCCAGCCCATCGAGCAGATAGCCCATGCGGTCCGAGTGGATCCACAAGGCGAGTTCGAACTGACTGGTGGGCACCGTATCAAAATAGTTGGTACGGTCAAAGTCCGTGCTGCCGTTGGAATCGGTGACGCCAGCGCCTTCCAGCAGCTTGTCTGCCAAACCGCGCGGGACGTACTTCGACCCGGCAAACATGATGTGTTCAAACAGATGGGCAAACCCCGTCAGGCCCGGCTCTTCGTTGGCGGCACCAACGTGGTACCAGAGGTTGACCGCGACAATGGGCAGCTTGTGATCCTCCACCAGGATGACTTCGAGCCCGTTGGGCAATACAAATTTGTCGAAATCAAGTTTCGGCAAGACGGAGCCGGGGGTCGAAAACGCTGCGCCGCCCAGGCAAAAGAGCCAGGCGGCAACGAAAAATGACCGGAGGCGAAACACCGTGTGCAGCGCAGCGCTGGCGGCCTAAAACAAGGTGGCGAGCGAAGACGGTGAAAAATCCAGCAACTCGTCACGCCGGCCGTCGCGAATCTTGATCACCCATTGCGGATCATTGATCAGGGCGCGGCCAACGGCGACCAAGTCAAAATCACCGCGATCCAGGCGGCGCAGCAGCTCATCGAGCGAAGCAGGTTGGGACGACTCACCACCAAAGGCAGCGATGAACTCCCCGGTCAGTCCGACCGAACCAACCGTAATGGTTGGCTTACCCGTCAGCTTTTTGGCCCAGCCGGCGAAATTCAGATCCGACCCGTCGAACTCCGGCTCCCAAAAGCGCCGCTGGGAGCAATGGAAAATGTTGGCCCCGGCATCAGCCAGCGGGCGCAGCCAGGCTTCCATTTCCTGCGGTGTTGCCGCCATCCGTACTGCGAAATCCTGCTGCTTCCATTGCGACAGGCGAATGATGACCGGATAGTCCGGACCCACTTCGGCACGCACAGCGGCCAGGATGTCGGCGGCAAACTTGCCGCGAAGCGGCAGGGTCGCCCCACCATAGCGGTCGGTTCGCTGGTTGGTGCCGTGCCAGAAAAACTGGTCAATCAGATAGCCATGGGCGCCGTGTAATTCAACCGCATCAAACCCGAGCAATTTTGCATCACCGGCAGCACGTGCAAAGGCGGAAATGGTGTCAGCGATGGCAGCATCCGTCATGGCCGGCCCAAACTGCTTGCCGGGCGACGAAAGTCCCGACGGGCTATCGACGGGTCCCGGCGCTACCCAATCGGTGCGGCGGTTGCGGGCCGCCCCCACATGCCACAGTTGCGGTGCCATGACGCCACCGGCGGCGTGTACGCTGTCTATGACCTGCTTCCAGGCCAGCAAGGCATCCTCGCCGCAAAAACGTGGAACATTGGGATCATTCGAGGCCGACGGGCGATTGACCACAGTGCCTTCGGAAACAATCAGGCCGACTGCTGCTTCGGCGCGGCGCCGGTAATATTCAGCCACTTGCGGCGTCGGCACGCCACCCGGCGAAAACGACCGCGTCATGGGCGCCATCACGATCCGGTTGGGCAACTTGAGCGTCTTGACTTGAAACGGGCTAAACAGGGAATCCAGCGACATCGATGATCCTTTGGGTTAAGTGTGCGCACAGGATAGCTGCAAAATTCAGGATTCGCAGTCACCTACTTGCCTGGTCAGGGCGGGGCTGCATCACTTGCCCAGCCGCCACCCAGCACTTTGTAAAGTGTCACGCTATTTTGCACCTGCTGGAGCCGCACCTGGATCACCGCCTGTTGTGCCGCAAACAACGAGCGCTGGGCATCCAGCACTTCAAAAGAACTGGCAACACCCTGGCGAAAGCGAAGTTCCGTCAGTCGCATGCGGGTTTCCTCAGCCTTGAGCTGGGCGGTCTGGGAGCGCAGTTGCTCGCCCAGCGTGGCGCGACCGGCCAAGGCGTCCGACACTTCCCTAAAACCGGTCTGGATCGCCTTTTCATACTGAGTCACGGCGATCTCGCGTCCGACCTGCGCCGCCTTGAGGTTGGCCTGGTTGCGTCCGGCGTCAAAAATGGGTAACAGCAACTGGGGTACAAAAGTCCATGCCATGGCGCCGTTGCTGAACAGGCCAGCCAGCTCGGTGCTGGCAACACCGACGCTGCCGGTCAGCGCAATGCGCGGGAAGAAGGCGGCCCGGGCCGCACCTATGCTGGCATTGTTGGCCCGCAACTGCTGCTCGGCCTGGCGCACATCTGGACGGCGAAGCAGTAAATCCGACGGCAAACCGGCGGGTAATTCAGCGACAAGCGCCTGGTCTGCCACAGTCAACCCGGCGGGCAGATCGGCCGGCCACGGCTGCCCGAGCAACAGGATCAGCGAATTGTTGTCCTGCGCTCGTTGACGCAGAAGTTGCGCCAGCGAACTCCGGGCGCCTTCGAGCAGAGACTCGAACTGCGCGACTTCAAGCTGCGACGCCGCACCGTGGTCGAATTTCAGCCGGGCCAGTTTGAGTGACGCCTCTCGCGTATCCAGCGTGTCGCGTGTGACACGCAGCAACTCATCGTCGGCCAGCAGGTTCAGGTAGCTGTTGGCAACCGAAGCAATTAACGCGATCTGGACCGTCTTGCGGGCTTCCTCGGTGCCCAGTAGCTGGGCCTGCGCTACCTGGCTCAAGGCCCTTACACGACCAAAAAAGTCCAGCTCGTAACCCGTGACACTCAGGCCCGCGCTATAGGCACTGCTGATGCTGCCGGCCGTAGTAGGCAGACGCGACCCTGATACACCCGCATTCACGGTTGGCAACTCATCGGCTCTGCGCATCTGGAGCAGCGCACGGGTCTGCTCAATGTTGAGCGCGGCAACGCGCAGATCACGATTGTTTTGCAACGCCAGTTCAAGCAGACGTTTCAGACGCGCATCCGTGAAAAACTGCTGCCATGGCAAATCTGCCGCAGCCGGGTGGCCCGCAGTAACCGGCGCAGCGCCGGGAAAGCTCGCTGCTACCGGCGCGTCCGGACGTTCGAAGGCCGGAGTCATGGCGCAGGCCGCCAACACGGCACTTGCCGACAAGGCCATCAACCTGCCAGCAACAGATAACTTCAGGCGGTATGTTGCGGGGAATAGGTTATTCATTGGAATGCACCCCCATATGCTCGGCCTGTGTCGCATGCACCAATTGCTGGCGCGCGCTGTCCTTGAACAGCGTACGCACGACGACGAAGAAGATGGGCACAAACACCACCGCCAGCGTGGTCCCGGTCAGAATGCCGCCAATCACCCCGGTACCAATGGCGCGCTGACTGGCGGAACCGGCGCCGGTAGAGATGGCCAGCGGCAGCACACCCAGGGTGAAGGCCATGGAAGTCATCACAATCGGGCGAAACCGCAGATGTGCCGCTTCCAGCGCGGCCGTAATCACGCTCTTGCCCTGGGCCTGCAGGTCTTTGGCAAATTCAATGATCAAAATTGCGTTTTTGGCCGACAAGCCAATGATGGTGATCAGTCCGACCTGAAAATACACGTCGTTGGCATAGCCGCGCAACAGTGTGGCCAGCAGCACCCCCAACACGCCCAGCGGCACCACCAGAACAACGGACAGGGGAATGGTCCAGCTCTCGTAAAGCGCGGCCAGACACAAAAATACGGACAGGATGGCAAACCCGTAGAGGATGGCGGCTTGCGCGCCGGCGAGCTTTTCTTCGCGCGATGTGCCGGTCCACTCAAAGCCAAATCCTTCGGGCAGCCGGGCTGCCAGTTGTTCCATCTCGGCCAGCGCGGCGCCGGTACTGTAGCCGGGTGCCGCATTGCCCCCAATGCGCATGGCAGGGTAACCGTTGTAACGCACCGTCTGCATGGCGCCGGTCACCCAGCGCGTACCGGCAAAAGCGGCCAGCGGCACCATTTGACCCTTGTTATTGGGCACATTCAAACGCAGCAGGTCCTCCGGCTGCATGCGCGCTGGCGCATCGGCCTGCACCACCACCCGTTGCAAGCGTCCGGCGTTCGGAAAATCGTTGACATAGCTCGATCCCAGCGCGGTGGAAACAATACTGTTGATGGCATCAAAGCCGACACCCAGTGCGCTGGCCTTGTCGCGGTCTATGTCAAGCTCCAGCTGTGGCGCGTCTTCCAGTCCGTCGGGGCGTACCTGGGCGAGCACTTTGCTTTGGGCCGCCATGCCCAGCATCTGATTGCGTGCCGCCAGCAGTGCCTCGTGGCCTTTTCCGGCGCGATCCTGCAGCCGGAAACTGAACCCGGAGGCGGCCCCCAGCTCCGGAATCGGTGGCGGGTTCAAAGGAAAGATGAATGCATCACGAATGCCCATCAATGCGCCGAAGGCACGACCGGCCAACGCGGTCGCGGACCTTTCGGCGCCCCTGCGTTCGGACCAGTCCTTGAGCGTCACAAAGGCCAGGGCGGCGTTCTGGCCCTGACCCGAAAAGCTGAATCCCAGCACGCTGACCATGCCCTGCACTTCGGGCTGTTTGAGAATATAGCCTTCAACTTGCTGCATTACTGCCAACGTTCGCTCCTGTGTCGCGCCGGGGGGCAGCTGGACATTGACCAGCATCGTTCCCTGGTCCTCATTGGGCAGGAATGAGGTGGGCAGGCGCAGGTACACCGTCGCCGCTGCGGCGACGATGGCGACATAAATGACCAGATAGCGTGCCGCGCGCGGCAGCAGTCGGGCGACACCACTTTCATAGCTCTTGGCAGTACGTCCAAAACCGCGGTTAAACCAGCCAAAGAACCCCGTCCTGGCATGGTGGTGTCCGGCCTGCACGGGCTGCAACAGCGTGGCGCACAGCGCCGGTGTCAGTGACAGCGCCAGAAACGCCGAGAAGGCAATCGACACGCCCATGACGGCTGCAAACTGGCGGTAAATATTGCCGATCGAACCGCTGAAGAACGCCAGTGGCACAAAAACCGAGATCAGCACCACCGTCACGCCTATGATGGCGCCCGAGATCTGGCCCATCGCTTTGCGCGTTGCCAGCAATGGCGACAGGCCTTCTTCGCTCATGATGCGTTCAACGTTTTCGACCACCACAATGGCGTCGTCCACCACGATGCCGATGACCAGCACCATGGCGAACATGGTCAGCACATTGATCGAGAAACCCATCGCCAGCAAGGTCGCAAAAGTGCCCAGCAACGCCACCGGTACAACAATGGTCGGGATGATCGTATAGCGCCAGTTTTGCAGGAACAGAAACATCACCAGGAACACCAGGACCACGGCCTCGACCAGCGTCTCGGCGACCTGCCGCAGTGATGTCTCGATAAAACGTGAGCTGTCGTAGGGGATCGACCAGCTCATGCCCTTGGGGAAGAACTTCTCCAGTTCATGCATCTTGGCACGCACGGCTCTGGCGGTAGCCAGTGCGTTGCCACTGGGCGATAGCTGCACGCCGATACCCGTCGAGGGTTTGCCGTTCAGGCGTGCCGAAGTGGCGTAAGCCTGGCCACCCAATTCGATGCGTGCCACATCCTTGAGACGCACGCTCGAGCCGTCGGTATTGGCACGCAGGACAACGTTGCCAAATTGCGCGACGCTGGCGAGCTGGCCGTTGACCAGTACCGTAGCGGCGATGCCCTGACCGGCGATGTTGGGCAGGCTGCCAATCTCGCCGGCCGACACCTGCGCGTTTTGCGCCCGAATGGCGGCGCTTACTTCCAGCGTCGTGAGGCCAAAGCCGAGCAAGCGGGCCGGATCGATCCAGATGCGCATGGCGCGTTCAGTGCCAAACAGTTGCGCCTGACCGACGCCGCTCAGACGCTGGATTTCCGGCAACACGCTGCGCGAGGCGAAGTCGCCCAAAGCCACCGGATCCCAGGCCGGATCATCCGACGTGAGAATGGCAAACAGCAAAAAGTTGCTGCGCGCTTTGTCCACCCGCACGCCTTGCTGCGTGACAGCCTGAGGCAGCCGCGGCGTGGCACGGGACAAGCGGTTTTGGACGTCGACCTGGGCCAGATCCGGGTTGGTGCCGGGCTGGAAACTGATTGTGATTTGGCCGGTGCCGTTAGCCTGCGCCACCGACTCGACATAGATCAGCCCCGGCGAGCCGTTCATTTCCTGCTCGATCACGGACAGCACGCTGTCTTCGAGCGTCTGGGCCGAGGCACCCGGGTAAGCGGCCGAAATCACGATCGAGGGCGGTGCCACCGGCGGATACTGGGCAATCGGCAACTGGGTGATGGCCACCACGCCCATCACCATGATGAAGAGCGCAATCACCCACGCAAAAATGGGGCGGTCAATGAAAAATTTTGCCATGCGACAGACTCCTCAGTGCGCGCTGCTGGCAGCGCTACTGGCCGGAGCTGGTGCGCGGCCGGGTGCCCGCCACGGTACCGCCTTCACTGGCGCGCCAGGGCGCAGCTTTTGAAAGCCATCCACCATGACCTGCTCACCGGCTTTGACGCCGTCCAGAATCACCCATTGTCCGTTTTGCTGGCCGCCCACTTTCACCGGACGCGGGGCGACCTTGCCGTCGGCGGTGACGACCATCACCGTATCACCCTGCGGTGAACGCGTCACCGCCTGCTGCGGCAACGTGATGGCATTGCTGGCCTGTGCCTGCTCCAGGCGCACACGCACAAACAGGCCGGGCAACAGGGTAGCAGCCGGGTTTGACAGTTCGGCGCGCAGCGTGATTTGCCCGCTGCTGGCATCGACGGTCAGGTCCGAGAACAGCAGTTTGCCGGGGCGGGCGTATTCCGTCCCGTCCTCCAGCAACACCCGCACGCTGGCAGCCTGGGCGCCGGCACGTTTGAGTTGCCCGCTCTCCATGGCGCGGCGCAGCTTCATTACCTCCGAGGCTGATTGCGTAAAGTTCACATACAACGGATCGATCTGCTGAATGACGGCGAGTTGCGTCGCTTCACCCTGCCCGACCAGCGCGCCCTCGGTTACCAGTGCGCGACCAATGCGGCCTGCAATCGGGGCCGTGATGGAAGCGTAAGTCAGGTTGATGCGTGCTGCCTGCACCGCCGCTTTGCCCATGGCGACGTCGGCCTCTGCCAGCTTCTGCGAGGCCTGGGCGTTGACAAACTCCTGCTGACTGATGGCTTTGGCCTCTGCCAGCGGCTTGAACCGCTCGGCTTGCGCACTGGCCTGCATCAGGCTGGCCTCGGCTTTGGCCTGGGCCGCCTGGGCGCTGGCCAAAGCCGCCTGATAGGGGCTGGCGTCAATCTCAAACAAAGGCTGGCCGGCCTTCACCTCGCTGCCCTCACTGAACAGGCGTTTTTGCAGGATTCCGGCGGCGCGCGCGCGCACCTGGGCCACGCGTGAGGCTTCCAGACGGCCAGGCAGTTCGGTGATCAGACCGACATCACCGGGCGTCACCGTGACCACACCCACCTCGGCCGGCGGCATGGCGCCAGCGGGTCCGGCCGGTGCCACATTGCTTTGACCACAACCCGCCAGCAAGGCTGCCAGACCGATGGCGCTCAGGGCCAGTCGGGTGCGCCACGGCGACCCGTGGGAAATGGGCAAGTCAAAGCCGGGCCGGCCGCACAGTGAAGGCATGATGTATTTCCAGAATGAGTGCAGAAAAGAGACCCCCTCTGCACGAAATTGACAATGAGAGCCGAAAGTATACATACAATATTGAATGTATAGAAAAACCCTTTGTACCCCATAGTTTTCTGAATCACTTTTTATGGCTCGCCGCACCAAAGAAGATGCTCTCGCCACGCGCCATCAGTTGCTTGATGCGGCCGAGCTGGTGTTTGCCGAAAAAGGCGTCTCGCGCAGTTCCCTGAATGACATCGCGCTGGCTGCCGGATTGAGCCGGGGGGCTATTTACTGGCACTTCAAGAACAAGGCCAACCTGTTCAATGCCATGATGGATCGCATCACCTTGCCCATGGAAGCGGCGTTGCACAAAATAGGACACGATCCGGCGTGCGACCCGCTGGATGAATTGCGCGACGCGATTCTGGATGCCATGCGGAAAATCGCCGGCGACGAGCGAACACGCCGCGTTTTTGAGGTTGCCACCCTGAAGGTGGAATACATTGACGAGCTGCTGGCCGTCAAGGCGCGTCAGGTGAAAGGCCAGGCCGAGGTGGTGTGCCAGATGCAGCGCAGCCTGCTCGACGCCAGCAGGTGGCGGGCGGTTTCACTGCCGGTTTCGGCGTCAATGGCTTCGCAGGGATTGCACGCCCTGATCGCCGGACTTATCAACAGCTGGTTGCTGGCGCCGCAGGCGTTTGAACTGGTAGAAACCGCCGATCTGGCCATCAAGACCTATCTGGCCGGTTTGGGTCTGGTGGTGGGACCTGCGCCCGCCCCATGACACCGATTTATATGCCAAAACGACTTTTAGGCCCCATAGAACATGCGTAGACAGCTATGTTTATAATAGCAATCTTGATCTGAATCTGCGCCCAAATTGCGGAAATGCTGCTTCGGTGTATTTCGACTGACGCGCGTCAAGTTAGTGGCATCGCCGATCCGTCACGCGTCCATTCTCACTGGCCAATTTAAAGATCTGCACACGTTGTGAAGCGTTCACTTGGTGCGGCTGGCGGGGATCGAACCCACGACCCTTGGCTTCGGAGGCCAATACTCTATCCACTGAGCTACAGCCGCTTCCCCGAGGCTGCATTGTAGGTGCTTTCAAAGGGGTGGCCGCTATAATCGCGGGCTACTTTCAACGCCCCGAATACCCTGGAAGACACCATGAGCGACAACCACCACGCCTCTGCTGACGACGCGGCCCACAGCGGCCCGGTCAAAAACCCCAGGCAATTGCTTTTTACCGTTTTTTTCTCGTTTGTGCTTCCCATATTCGTCATCATCGGCATGGTGTACTACGTCACGGCCGCCAACAAGCCGGCCGCTGGCGTGGTGAACATGGAAAGAGCCGTGGCCGAGCGCATCCAGAAGGTGGGCAGCATTGAAATCAGGTCCGCCAACCGGCAACTTCGCAGCGGCGAAGAAGTTTTCAAGGCCCAGTGCACCACGTGCCATAGCGCCGGACTGGTCGGTGCACCCAAATTTGGTGACCTTGCGGCCTGGGCGCCCCGTATCAAGACCGGTTATGAAGCGCTGTTGAACTCTGCCGTCAAAGGCAAAAATGCCATGGCTCCGCAAGGCGGTGGTGAATTTGAAACCCTTGAAATTGGCCGTGCCGTGGTCTATATGGCCAATGCCGGTGGCGCCAAGTTTGAGGAACCCAAAGCCCCGGCAGCGCCCGCTTCAGCCGCTTCAGCCGCTTCAGCCGCAAAATAACAGGAAAAACAGCCTGTAGCCCCCGTCAACAATGCGCAGGCAGCTATAGTTTTTGTAGTGTTTGTGGGCTGGTGATATAACCAAAGCGGATTGGCAAAGCGGCGGCCAGCACGGCCTGCGGCAGCCAGCGACCCTGCTCGACGGCGTTTGCCGCGAGGCCCATGTCCATGCTGTGAACCAGGCCAAACCCGGTATCGGTGCACAGGTACAGGCGGCCCTGCTCGTCAAGCAGGCAACTTTGCACAGCCGCAGGCCGGCCCCGATGATCCTGAACCGATAAGTCGGGGTTAACACGCCAGATCAGCGGCGTGCTTGCCAGTTCCACATAAACACGCTGCGGACCATTCTGGAAAAACCATTGCCCCCGCGCATCGGGCTGGTAGTTGCGCCCGATGAACCCGATGAGTTTTTCATGCTGAAGCAGCGCCCCTTTGCCCTGTGCCGTGCCGCCCGGGAACGGCCCGTGCGCCTGCGCGCGGTCATCGCGCAGGTACCAGTTGCCGCGCGCGTCCAGACCCAGCCAGCCGTAGCAGTCAGGAACGTCAGGCCACTTGACCATGGCTTGTTTGACGATGTTGTCCATTGCTCAGGCCTTGCGAACGGGAGAAACATGGGATGCGAGCCAGCCGCCCACCGCCATCGGCATGGCCCGCACATGACCGGGCAGCGGTCCTTCGGTAAAACCGACATGGCCGCCGTGCGCCGGTTGCCACAGCGTCACCCATTTGCCGACGTCGGGCTGGCGCGGCAGGCAGGCCGCCGGTACGAACGGATCGTTGCCGGCATTGAGTACCAGCGCCGGAATGCGGATCTGGTGCAAATGGGGTTTGGCCGACGCCCGTGCCCAGTAATCTTCGGTGCTTTTGAAACCGTGCAGCGGCGCCGTGAATACATTGTCAAAGTCATAGAGGCTGCGCGCTGCAAGCAAAGTCTCCGCCTTGAACAAGCCCGGATGCTGCCTGAGTTTTGCCATCGCCTTGGGCTTCATGCTGTGCAAAAACCTGCGCGTGTAGACGAGCCGGTTAAAGCCGCGCCCGATGGCCTGGCCGCTGGCCGACAAATCAAGGGGAGAGGAGACACTGGCCACCGCGTCAACCACGGCCGCCGCCTGCTGACCCATTTCTTCGGCCCAGCGAAGCAACGCGTTGCCGCCCAGCGAAATACCGACGGCGACGATGGCCCCCTGATGCTGCTGGCGCAGCCGCGCCAGAATCCAGCCAATCTCCTCAAAATCACCGGAGTGGTAAGCGCGCGGGCCATGGTTCAGATCGCCACTGCAACCCCGAAAATGTGGCACGACATAAGCCAGGCCGCTGCACTGGGCAAAGCCGGCAAATGCCTCAGCATAGTGGCTGGCGGACGAACCCTCAAGCCCGTGAAACAGCACCAGCAAGGTACTGCCGGGCGCCGCCGGTAACCAGTCAAGGTCGATGAAGTCGCCGTCCGGCGCTGTCCAGCGCTCGCGCCGATAGGCTGGCACAGGCAGCAGCACCCGGCGCGCCCACAGGGCGGGCCAGATGGTTTGCAGATGAGCACCCGGTAACCAGGCTGGTGCTACATACTTCATGGTTGCCCGTTTCTATAAATACACATCACGTTGAAAAGTTGCTTTGGGCGGCACGGCGGTGGCTGCGCCATGTTTGATTCTGCCGTGATTTCTGCCGCGCTTCCTGTGCGCCAACAGGCCGGCTCAATTCAAGGTGCTATCGGGTTCCCGGTTTATGCTAATGTTGCGTCCCACACGCTGGAGGTTTTTATGACACGCTGGATTCTGGTTCTAATGAGCGCGCTGGCCCTGACTGGCTGCGGTTATAACGATTTTCAACGCCTCGACGAGCAAACCAAGTCGGCCTGGAGCGAAGTCCTCAACCAGTATCAGCGCCGCGCCGACCTGGTACCCAATATTGTGGCCACCGTCAAGGGCGAAGCCGCGTTTGAGCAGGAAACGCTGACCAAGGTGATTGAGGCGCGCGCCCGGGCGACCTCGATCCAGGTGACGCCGGAGACACTGAACAACCCGGAAGCGTTCAAGAAGTTTCAGGCGGCTCAAGGTGAACTGGGCTCTGCCCTAAGCCGTCTGATGGTGGTGTCGGAACAATACCCGAGCCTCAAAGCCAACGAAGGGTTTCGCGATCTGCGGGTGCAGCTTGAGGGTACCGAGAACCGGGTCACGGTGGCGCGCAATCGCTACATCCAGGCCGTGCAGGCCTATAACGTGCTGGCGCGCAGTTTCCCCAGCAACCTGACCGCCATGGTCTTCAGCTATCAGCCCAAACCCAGCTTCGCGGTGCAAAACGAGGCCACCATCTCGACACCGCCGGTGGTTGATTTCAACAAGAAGTGAAACCGGCCTCGCGCCTCTGGAGCCGCAGCGCATGACCGCCATGCACACCGCAACGCTGCGCGCTGCGCAGAGGCTGTTGTGCCTGCTGTTGGGTCTGGCGTGCCTGCTGACGGGTGCGCTGGCGCAGCAGGCGGTACCGGCGCTCAGCGGCCACGTCATGGACACCACCGCCACCCTGGATGCGGCGCAGGTGCAGGCGCTGGCGCAAAAACTGGCGGCTTTCGAGCAAAACCATGGCACGCAAATCGTGCTGCTGCTGGTGGCTGCGACGGCGCCCGAAGACATTGCCAGCTACGCCAATCGCGTGGCCAACAGCTGGAAGATTGGCCGCAGGGAAGTGGGCGACGGCGTGCTGCTGATCGTCGCCAAAAATGAGCACAAGGTGCGCATTGAAGTGGCCAAAACGCTCGAAGGCGCAATCCCCGACCTGGCAGCCAAACGCATCATTGACGAGGCCATCACGCCGCGTTTCAAGAAGGGCGATTTTGCTGGTGGGCTGAACGCGGCAGTGGATCAAATCATGGCGCGCGTCAGCGGCGAAGCCTTGCCGGCACCGGCATCGCCCGCCGTTGGCGCTGGCGGCGGTTTTGACTGGATGAATCTGCTTGTTTTCGCCTTCATTGCGGTTCCGGTGCTGGGCGGCCTGGCGCGCCGTATTCTGGGTGCCAAAATTGGCGCGCTGGCCACCGGCGGGGCGGTCGGGGCGCTGGCCTTGTTCCTCACTTCGAGTCTGGTCATCGCCAGCCTGGCGGGCGTTGGCGCACTTGTGTTTACCCTGATGTCCGGCGTTGCTCGCGGGGTGGCGGGCAGCGGCTGGGGCACGGGCCACACCGGGGGCTGGGGTGCCGGCGGGGGCGGTTTTGGTTCGGGCGGAGGCGGTGGGGGCGGATTCAGCTCTGGCGGGGGTGGCGACTTTGGAGGCGGTGGTGCCTCGGGGGACTGGTAATGTGGCGCCGTATCAAGCGAATTTTCAAGCATGCCTGGCACGATCAGCGGGCCGTCAAGGCGGCCATTCCAGCTGACCTGGTTGAGCGATTGGGTCAGCGCGTGGCAGCCAGTGAACAGCGTCACTCCGGTGAAATCCGTATTTATGTCGAGGTCGGACTGCCACTGAGTTACCTGCGGCGCGACGCAGCGACGCCACACATCGTGCGGCAGCGGGCGCTCGCCCTGTTTGGCAAACTGCGTGTCTGGGACACCGCCCACAACAACGGCGTGCTGATTTACCTGTTGCTGGCAGAGCGATCCATCGAGCTGGTGGCCGATCGCGGACTCAATGACGTGGTTGAACCGGCGGTCTGGCAGGCCATGGTGTTACGCATGCGCAAGGCGTTCCAGCAAGGGCATTTTGAAGACGGCCTGACACAGGCACTGGCGGAAGTATCAGCGCTGCTGGTGCAGCATTTTCCTGTGGCACCAGGTGAGCGCAACCCGAACGAGCTAGCGGACGCACCGGTACTCGGCTGAGCTTACTTTTTCTGCCGGTATTTGCGCAAGGCGGCAATCTGCGCCGCCATCACCGCCAGCTCGGAGGTGGCTTTGGCCAGGTCAAGATCGGTTTTGGCATTCTTGATGGCTTCTTCTGCCGCCACTTTGGCGGCATTGGCCTTCTCGTCGTCCAGGTCCTTGCCGCGAATAGCCGTGTCAGACAGTACCGTGACACAGTCGGGCTGCACTTCCAGAATGCCGCCGGCGACAAAAATGAACTCTTCACCGCCATCCGCCATTTCAATGCGCACTGAGCCGGCCCTGATGCGCGTGATCAAGGGGGTGTGGCGCGGGTAAATGCCCAACTCGCCGGCTTCACCGGGCAAGGCCACGAAACGCGCCTCACCGGAGAAGATCGACTCTTCGGCGCTGACCACATCGACGTGGATGGTGTTCATATCTTCTTGGCTTTTTCGAACGCTTCGTCGATCGTGCCAACCATGTAGAACGCCTGCTCTGGCAGGTGATCACACTCGCCGTTGACAATCATCTTGAAGCCGCGAATCGTCTCGGCCAGGCTGACGTACTTGCCGGGCGTGCCGGTGAACACTTCAGCGACGTGGAACGGCTGCGACAGAAAGCGCTGGATCTTGCGGGCCCGTGCCACTGCCAGCTTGTCTTCCGGTGCCAGTTCGTCCATGCCCAGAATGGCAATGATGTCGCGCAGTTCCTTGTAGCGCTGCAGCGTGCCCTGCACGGCGCGGGCTGTTTCGTAGTGGTCAGCGCCAACCACCAGCGGATCGAGCTGGCGGCTGGTGGAATCGAGTGGATCCACCGCCGGGTAAATACCCAGCGAGGCAATGTCACGGCTCAACACCACGGTGGAATCCAGGTGGGCAAAGGTGGTGGCAGGCGACGGATCGGTCAAGTCATCGGCCGGCACGTAAACGGCTTGAATCGAGGTGATGGAGCCGACCTTGGTCGAGGTGATGCGCTCTTGCAGACGGCCCATTTCCTCGGCCAGCGTGGGCTGGTAGCCCACGGCAGAAGGCATGCGGCCCAACAGTGCCGACACTTCAGTGCCGGCCAGGGTAAAGCGGTAAATGTTGTCAACAAAGAACAGCACGTCCTTGCCTTCGTCGCGGAAAGACTCGGCAATGGTCAGGCCGGTCAGGGCCACGCGCAGGCGGTTGCCCGGTGGCTCATTCATCTGACCGTACACCATGGCCACCTTGGACTTGGGCAGATCGTCCAGGTTCACCACGCCGGAGTCGGCCATCTCGTGATAGAAATCGTTGCCTTCGCGCGTGCGCTCGCCCACACCGGCAAACACCGACAGACCACTGTGCGCTTTGGCGATATTGTTGATGAGTTCCATCATGTTGACGGTTTTGCCGACACCGGCGCCGCCGAACAGGCCGACCTTGCCGCCCTTCGCAAAGGGGCATACCAGATCAATCACCTTGATGCCGGTTTCCAGCAATTCCTGCGACGGGCTGAGCTCGTCATAGGAAGGTGCCTTGCGGTGAATCGATGCATGCAATTCAGAATTGACCGGGCCGCGTTCGTCAATAGGCGTGCCCAGCACGTCCATGATGCGCCCGAGAGTTGCCTGGCCAACCGGCACCATGATCGGATGCGCCGTGTTGGAAACCATCAGACCGCGCCGCAGGCCATCGCTTGATCCGAGCGCAATGGTACGCACGATTCCGTCACCCAGCTGCTGCTGGACTTCCAGCGTCAGCGCGGTACCTTCAAGCTTGAGGGCGTCATAGATTTTGGGCATCTGGTCGCGCGGGAACTCGACGTCCACCACGGCTCCAATGCACTGAACAATTTTTCCCTGAACACCTGTGTTTGTTTTTGTATCTTGAGCCATGTTGGTTGCTCCAATAAATTTAAATCTTGCTAGCTGCCTGCATTGGTTGGGCCTAGGCCCCGATCGCTGCAGCCCCGGAAACGATCTCGGACAGTTCCTTGGTGATCGCTGCCTGACGGGTCTTGTTATAGACCAGTTTCAACTCGCCAATCACATTGCCCGCGTTGTCGGTGGCCGCTTTCATGGCCACCATGCGGGCTGCGTGCTCGGAAGCCATGTTCTCGGCAACCGACTGATACACCAGTGCCTCGACGTAACGCACCAGCAAGTCGTCGATCACCGACTGGGCGTCAGGCTCATAGATGTAGTCCCAGCCATGCCTGGCACCCAGGGCGCGTTCGCTGACTTCGGTTTCAGCCTGCATCGTGGCGGCTGACAAAGGCAACAACTGCTCCAGCACCACCTCCTGCTTCATCGTATTGATGAACTTGGTATAGGAAAGGTAGACGGCGTTGATTTCACCCTTGGCAAAAGCGTCGAGCAGCACCTTGACCGGGCCAATCAAACGTTCCAGATGGGGCTTGTCGCCCAGGTGCGTCACGTGCGATACCACCTTGGCACCAATGCGGTTGAGAAAACCAAAACCCTTGTTGCCGATGGCGACGGTTTGCGCTGACACACCCGCCGCCTGCAGATCACGCAGCTTGTTGGTCACACTGCGCAGTACATTGGTGTTGAGACCACCACACAAACCCTTGTCGGTCGTGACCACAATCATCCCCGCGACTTTGGTGTCGTTGGTTTTCATGAAGGCGTGAACGTACTCGGGATTGGCCTGGCCCATATTGGCGGCGATGTTGCGCACTTTTTCCGCATAAGGCCGCGCCGAGCGCATGCGCTCCTGTGCCTTGCGCATCTTGGAAACAGAGATCATCTCCATGGCCTTGGTGATCTTCTTCGTGCTTTCGAAGTTCTTGATCTTGCCGCGTATTTCCTTGCCTGTTGCCATAAAAGCCCCGTTCGCTGTTACTGAAGGTGAACTTAAGCGAATGACTTCTTGAAGGCAGCAATGGCGGCGTTCAATTCGGCCTCGGCGTCTTTGTCCATCGCTTTGTCGGCTTCGAGCTTGGTCAGCAAAGCGGCATTTTTATCCTTGAGATAAGCATGCAAACCATGCTCAAAAGACAAGACCTTGTTCACCGCGATATCGTCAAGATAGCCCTTGTTCACGGCGAACAGAGTCGCCCCCATCAAGGAAATTGGCAGCGGGCTGTACTGGGCCTGTTTGAGCAATTCGGTGACGCGGGCGCCGCGGTCGAGCTGCTTGCGAGTCGCTTCGTCCAGATCGGAGGCGAACTGCGCAAAAGCGGCCAGCTCGCGGTACTGTGCCAGGTCGGTACGGATACCGCCCGACAGGTTCTTGATCAGCTTGGTCTGGGCCGCACCACCCACACGAGACACCGAAATACCAGCGTTAATGGCGGGGCGAATACCGGCATTGAACAGCGAGGTTTCCAGGAAGATCTGGCCATCAGTAATCGAAATCACGTTGGTCGGCACAAAAGCCGACACGTCGCCGGCCTGCGTTTCAATAATCGGCAGGGCGGTCAGCGAACCGGTCTTGCCCTTGACAGCGCCTTTGGTGAAATCCTCGACATATTTTTCATTGACACGGGCGGCACGTTCGAGCAGACGGCTGTGCAGATAAAAGACATCGCCAGGGTAGGCTTCGCGACCTGGTGGGCGACGCAGCAACAAGGAAACCTGGCGGTAGGCTACGGCTTGCTTGCTCAGGTCGTCATACACAATCATGGCGTCTTCACCGCGGTCGCGGAAGTATTCACCCATGGTGCAGCCAGAGTAGGCGCTTACATATTGCATGGCAGCCGATTCCGAAGCCGTCGCCGCCACCACAATCGTGTACTCCATCGCACCAACTTTTTCAAGGGCGCGCACCACGTTCTTGACGCTGGAGGCCTTTTGGCCAATCGCGACATAAACGCAGGTCATGTTCTGACCCTTCTGGTTGATGATGGCGTCAATGGCCACCGCCGTCTTGCCGGTCTGACGGTCACCAATGATCAATTCGCGCTGACCGCGACCAACTGGCACCATGGAGTCGATGGACTTCAGGCCGGTCTGCATCGGCTGGCTCACCGATTGACGTGCGATCACGCCCGGGGCCACCTTTTCAATCACGTCGGTCATCTTGGCGTTGATCGGGCCTTTGCCATCAATTGGTTGCCCCAGCGCATTGACCACCCGGCCTTTGAGCTCGGGGCCGACCGGTACTTCCAGAATGCGCCCGGTGCACTTGACGGTGTCGCCTTCCGAGATGTGCTCATACTCGCCCAGAATCACGGAACCCACCGAATCGCGCTCCAGATTCAGTGCCAGACCATAGGTGGGCAGACCATCGCTACCGGCCGGGAATTCGAGCATTTCGCCCTGCATCACATCCGACAGGCCATGAATTCGGCAAATGCCGTCAGTGACCGACACGACGGTACCCTGATTGCGAATGTTGGCGCTGGCGGACAGGCCTTCAATACGACTCTTGATCAGTTCAGAAATCTCTGCGGGATTGAGTTGCATGACTCTTTCCTTCTTTCATTAATTGGGCCGGCCAACCTGGGCTTTCGCCTCAGGCGGTCAATGCCACTTTCATTTGTTCCAGACGGGCTTTGACGGAAGAGTCAAGAACCTCATCACCTACCACCACGCGAATGCCGCCAATCAATTCCGGCTGCAATTCAACCGACACATTGAGCTTGCGGGCAAACCGCTTTTCCAGCGTGACTGTCAAGTCAGCAAGCGCCGCGCCATCAATGGCAAAAGCGCTGTAGACAACCGCGTCAGACGAGCCCCCTGCGGCATTCTTCATGACCCGAAACTGCGCCGCAATTTCCGGCAAGGCACTCAAGCGTCCGTTTTCAATGACGGTGCGCAGAAAGTTTTTTGCCTGTTCCGGCAATGCCGCCTGGGCCACACCGGCAATGACTTCAAACACCTGAGTGGCCGTGACATTGGGGTTGTCGGCGAATTGCAGCAACTGCGGACTTTGCGCAACCTCTTTCAACGCCTCAACCCAGGCAGCCGCGCCAGTCAGGTCAGAGGCTGACGCCTTGAACAAGGCTTCAGCGTAAGGGCGGGCAATGGTGGCAAGTTCAGCCATGGTTGTCCTCTTACAGCTCAGTCTTCAGCCGCCCAAGCAGCTCGGCATGAACAGCGGCATTGACTTCCCGGCGGAGAATCTGCTCGGCGCCCTTGACAGCCAGTGCTGCCACTTGCTCGCGCAGCGCTTCACGCGCCTTGGTACTTTGCTGCTCGGCTTCAACCCTGGCGGCAGCAATAATCTTGTTGCCTTCCTCAGTTGCCTTTGTCTTGGCTTCGTCAACGATGGACTGACCACGACGCTCGGCATCGGCCAGGCGAGAAGCGGTTTCGGTGCGTGACGTCGCCAATTCAGCTTCGACGCGCTTGCTGGCGGAAGAAAGCTCGGACCTCGCCTTGTCGGCAGCGGCCAGGCCGTCGGCAATTTTTTGCGCCCGCTCGTCCAGTACTTTTGTGATCGGGGGCCACACGAACTTCATCGTGAACCACACCAGGATCGCAAAAACAATGGCCTGCAGGAACATGCTTGCATTGATGTTCACAGCTTATTCCCTTTCAAGCGTGAAAGCCGGGCCAAAATTAAATGGCGAACGGCTTGGCAAACGCAAACAGCAGGGCGATTGCCACACCGATCAGGTAAGCGGCGTCAATCAGACCGGCCAAAATGAACATCTTCACTTGCAGCTCGTTCATGAGTTCGGGCTGGCGCGCCGATGCTTCCAGAAACTTGCCGCCCATCAGGGCGATGCCAATGGAGGCACCCATCGCGCCCAAACCAACGATCAAACCGCAAGCCAGTGCCACGAGGCCAAGAATGTTTTCCATGATTGCTCCTAAAAAGTACGGAAAAGAAAAAGAAATAGAAAAGAAAAAACGATCAGTGCGAGCTGTGGGCCTGCCCCACATAAATCAGCGTCAACATCATGAAGATGAAGGCTTGCAGCGTGATCACCAGAATGTGGAACAGTGTCCAGACGGTCCCGGCAAACACATGCCCGAATCCCAGCCAGAACCCGCCCGACAGCGGGTTGAATTGCCAGGCCCACGCGCCGCCCATCAGGGCGATCAACATGAAAATCAGCTCGCCGGCAAACATGTTGCCAAACAGCCGCATACCGTGCGACACGGTCTTGGCGGCA
This sequence comes from uncultured beta proteobacterium, assembly GCA_963750815.1. Taxonomy (GTDB): domain Bacteria; phylum Pseudomonadota; class Gammaproteobacteria; order Burkholderiales; family Burkholderiaceae_C; genus Rhodoferax. The sequence continues at coordinate 516,017 of CAVVRS010000002.1, read as the reverse complement.
AACTCAATCATCTGCATCAGGAAATTGATCGGGTACAAAATAAATTTGTCACCAAAGGGCGCCGCCACCAACTCGTGGGTCCAGCCGCCCAGGCCCTTGATTTTGATGCTGTAGAAAATGCAGACCAGCAACACGCTGACCGACATGCCCAGCGTCGTGGAGAGATCGGCGGTTGGCACAACGCGCATGTAATTCATGTAGCCCATGGCAGGTCCGGCGCTATGCCACAAAGCCGGAATCACATCAACCGGCAACATGTCCATCGCGTTCATCAGGAAGATCCAGACAAACACCGTCAGCGCCAGGGGCGTAACCACTTTGCGGCTGTTGGCGTTATGAATCACGCCCTTGGCCTGGGTTTCCACATATTCGGACAGAATTTCGACGGCAGCCTGAAAGCGCCCCGGCACACCGGCCGTCGCCTTGCTCGCTGCGCGCCACAGGACGTAGCAACCAATCACTCCGAGTAAAACGGAATAAACCAGCGAATCGAGATTGAAAACGCTGAAGTCAACAATGCTGTGCTGTTCAGCGTTGCCAAACGAGAAGTTCTTCTGCAGATGGTGCAGGTGATGCTGGACGTACTCTCCAGCCGTCGGGGCATGTGTTTCAACGTGTTCAGCAGCAGCCATAGTTCACCAGTTATTCAAATCTTACCGACAGATTGCCTGCGCTTTGGGCGCAACCAAATGGCCACCCAGTGCACTTTCATCGTCACCACAAAACCAGCCAGCAGCGCCAGCCAGTTCAATTGCAAAACCAGCCTGGGGGCGGCAACCAGCATCGCCATGGTCAAGGCAATCTTGACCATTTCCCAGACAAAAAACCCGGCCAGCGCGGACCCCGCGCTCACCGCCCCGCGTTGCCGCAACAGACCGCGGGCAAACAACGCAGCCGGAATGACCACTGCCAGCGCACCGTAGGCCGTCGACCACGCAACCGCCGAACTCCGTGTCAGCGCCCAGCTGGCCAAAGCCACCAGCACACCTACCGTAACCTGCCACGCCACCACCCGCCAGGGAGAAACCTGGGGCTGCTGCTCACGCAGCACCTGCGCTTCTTCAGCGCTGAGTGGCTGGAACGCCAACGCGTCAGGCTCGTCGGCATCAAGCTCATCGACCGGTGCAATTATCGGCATTTCAAATTACACGCAGGTTACAAACTATTTACACGCTGCGATGGTCGCAAAGCCTTGCATTATACGGAGAAGCCGGCTGCGTTTTGACCGGTTCTATTGACAATTGTCAACTTCCCGGGCGCTAACCCGACGCCCGCAAGGCCCGGCGATAATTCATTGATGAACACATTGCCCCCACTGCCCTGTTACCTTAACGGCGAGTTCACCCTGCTGCCCAACGCCAGGATCAGCGTCATGGACCGCGGTTTTATTTTTGGTGATGGCGTGTACGAAGTCGTGCCGGTCTATGGCGGCCGGCTGTTTCGCTTTGACCAGCACATGGCGCGACTTGACCGCAGCCTTGCCGAACTGCGCATGGCCAACCCGCTGAGTCGAGCGCAATGGGCTGATATTGCTCTAAAACTGATAGCAGCTTACGCCCATTCTATGGGCACCAAGGCCGAGAATACCGACCAGCTGGTGTACATCCAGATCACCCGCGGTGTCGCCATGCGCGACCATGTGATGCCAACCGACATCGCACCCACCGTATTTGTCATGAGCAATGTCATGAAGCCTGCCAGCGAGGCACAGCGCCGCCACGGCGTGGCCTGTGTCACGGCAGACGACTTCCGATGGGAAAAAGCCCATATCAAAAGCACCAGTCTGCTGGGTTCGGTGTTTGCCCGCCAGATCAGTTTTGACGCCGGCGCGGTGGAAACGGTCATGTTTCGCAACGGCTACCTGAGCGAAGCCGCCGCCAGCAACGTCTGGCTGGTCAAAGGCGGCAAGGTGCTGGGCACGCCCAAAGACAATCTGGTGCTCGAAGGCGTCCGCTACGGTTTGATCGAGGAAATATGCCGCAGCAAAGGTATCGCGTTCGGGCTGCGACGCATCAGTCGGGCGGAGATTCTGGACGCCGACGAATTGCTGCTGTCCTCGGCCACCAAGGAAGTACTGCCAGTCACCCTGCTTGACGGCAAACCGGTAGGCACCGGCCAGCCCGGCCCGGTGTATGCGCAGTTGTATGCCGGCTACCAGGATGCCAAGGCCAGCGCGCTGGCGGGCCACAAGCCGTGACATCGCCACCGAAGTCGCTGATTGAATACCCGTGCCAGTTCCCGATCAAGGTCATGGGGGTCAAAACAGACGGGCTGGTCCACGCCATCAGCCTGATCGCCCGGCAGTTTGACCCGGCGTTTGATGTCAGCACCATTGAGTTGCGCGAGAGCAAAGGCGGCAACTACCTGGGCGTCACCATCACTGTCACCGCCACCAGCCGCGAGCAGCTCGACGAGCTGTACCGCACGCTCTCCACGCATCCGCTGGTGAAGGTGGTGTTGTAACCGCGACATGGGGCAATCCATGCAAAACAATTGGAATCTGACCCCCATTAATCTGGGTCTGATCGACTACCTGCCGACGTATGCCGCCATGCAGGAATTTACTGGCAAAAGAGGCCTGCAGCTCGCGTCGGATGTGCCTGACCAGCTATGGATTTGTGAGCATCCGCCGGTCTACACCCAGGGTTTGGCGGGCAAGGCCGAACACATTTTCATGCCTGGCAACATTCCCGTGGTGCAGACCAACCGGGGTGGCCAGGTCACCTACCACGGCCCGGGGCAGGTGGTGGCGTACCCGCTGCTGGACTTGAAACGGGCCGGTTATTTCATCAAGGAATATGTGTACCGGATCGAGGAGGCGGTGATCCGCACCTTGACCTATTTCGGCGTGACGGGGCACCGGGTTGGCGGTGCCCCCGGCATCTATGTGAGGCTTGATGATCCGGGTTCGCACGCCATGCTGCCCCAACGGCCGATGAACTCAGACCCCAATTCCAGCGGCCCCAATTTTGAAGGCCTCGGCAAAATCGCCGCGCTGGGCATCAAGGTCAGCCGCAATTGCACTTACCACGGTGTCGCGCTCAATGTGGCCATGGACCTGGAACCCTACTCTCGTATCAACCCCTGTGGCTATGCCGGACTGCAAACCGTGGACCTTTCTACAATCGGCGTTTCCGTCAGCTGGGTTGAAGCGGCCGACGTGCTGGGCCACAAACTCGCAACCTGCCTGGCGCCCTGATGCTGCCCTGAACACCCGTACCCACCATGAGTCACCGCCACGACGCCCCCGCAGACAATCCAGCGGTCCGCGAAGACCCACCGCCCGCCCGCTATGACCCGCTGGTCAAGCAGAAGGCCGCCGCCAAGCTGTCACGCATTCCGGTCAAAGTGCAGCAAGGTGAAGTATTAAAGAAGCCAGAGTGGATTCGCGTCCGGGCTGGCTCACCCAGCACCCGCTTTTATGAGATCAAGGACGTGCTGCGCGCCAACAAGCTGGTGACCGTCTGCGAAGAAGCCAGTTGCCCCAACATCGGCGAGTGTTTTGGCAAGGGCACCGCCACTTTCATGATCATGGGCGACAAATGCACGCGACGCTGCCCGTTTTGCGATGTCGGCCATGGCCGGCCGGACCCGCTGGACGTCAACGAGCCCGCCAGCCTGGCCAAAACCATTGCCCAGCTCAAGCTCAAGTACGTGGTTATCACCAGCGTCGACCGGGACGACTTGAGGGACGGCGGTAGCCAGCACTTTGTTGACTGCATCAGGCAAACGCGCGCGCTGTCGCCGCACACCCAAATCGAAATTCTGGTGCCTGATTTCCGTGGCCGCGACGAGCGGGCGCTGGAGATTCTGAAGGCCGCACCGCCGGATGTGATGAACCACAACCTGGAAACTGTACCCAGGCTGTACAAGGAGGCGCGGCCCGGCAGCGACTATCAATTCAGTCTGAACCTGCTGAAAAAGTTCAAGGCCGTGTTCCCCGACGTGCCCACGAAGAGCGGCCTGATGGTTGGCCTGGGCGAGACCGACGACGAAATTCTCGCGGTGATGCGTGACATGCGGGCGCACGGCATCGAGATGTTGACCCTGGGCCAGTACCTGGCGCCCAGCAGCAGCCACCTGACGGTCAAGCGCTACGTGCATCCCGACACCTTCAGAATGTTCGAAGCCGCTGCCTACGCCATGGGCTTTAAACACGCCGCCGTGGGCGCCATGGTGCGCTCCAGCTACCACGCCGATGTGCAGGCCGGGCACGCGCTGGGAACCGGTGCCAGCTGAATTTTGCTATTATTTCAATAGCTTCTTGTGCATGCTGCACGGTGCCTGCAGGCATTTTTTATACTTATTTGACTGGAAAGACACGCATGCGCTATCACGCCAACCCGAATCGCTACGATGCCATGGTCTACCGCGCCTGCGGCAACAGTGGCCTCAAGTTGCCCGCGATTTCACTGGGCTTGTGGCACAACTTTGGTGACGCCACGCCGCTGGCAACGCAGCGCGCCATGCTGCGCACGGCGTTTGACCTGGGCATCACGCACTTTGACCTGGCCAACAACTACGGCCCACCGGCGGGCAGCGCCGAGACCAACCTGGGCGAACACCTGCGGCGTGACTTCAAGCCTTACCGCGACCAGCTCATCATCTCCAGCAAGGCCGGCTGGGACATGTGGCCCGGCCCGTATGGCCAGGGCGGCGGTTCGCGCAAATACGTGCTGGCCAGCCTGGACCAGAGCCTGCAGCGTCTGGGTCTGGACTATGTGGACATCTTCTATTCACACCGCTTTGACCCGGACACGCCGCTGGAAGAAACCATGGGTGCGCTGGCCAGTGCTGTGCAGCAGGGCAAGGCCTTGTACGTGGGCATCAGCAGTTACTCGGGCAGCAAAACGCGCGAAGCCGCTGCCATTTTGCGCAGCCTGGGCGTGTCGCCGCTGATTCACCAGCCGTCTTACAGCCTGATGAACCGCTGGGTTGAAGAAGATCTGCTGGACGCACTGACCGACACCGGCATGGGCTGCATCGCCTTCAGCGCGCTGGCGCAGGGTCTGCTCAGCAACAAATACCTGAACGGCATTCCGGCCGACGCCCGCATCAACCGCCCGGGTGGTGGCTCGTTCAAGGCCGAACACCTGAGCGAACAGAACCTCAGGCACGTGCGCGCCCTGAACGAACTGGCGCTGGCGCGCGGCCAGAGCCTGGCGCAGATGGCCGTCGCCTGGGTGCTGCGTGATCGCCGTGTGACCTCGGCGCTGATTGGCGCCAGCCGTGCGGAACAAATCACCGAACTGGCCGGTGCGCTGCAAAACCTGAATTTTTCGGCGCAAGAGCTGGCCGCCATTGACCAACATGCGGTGGAGGGCGGCATCAACCTGTGGCAACGCCCCAGCACCGACCAGCGCCCGGCGTGAAAGCCAATCTGTATGCGCTGGCCGCCATTGCACTGTGGGCGTCGCTGGCCGCTCTGGGCGTCTCGCTCCGGCACGTGCCACCATTCCTGCTGACCGGTACCGCGCTGGTGCTGGGCAGCGTGCTGGCCTGGCCATCGGTGCTGAAAAACCGCCGCCAGTGGGTCATTGCACCGCGCACCCTGGGTCTGGGCGTTTTGACCCTGTTTGGCTATCACTTTTTATTGTTCATTGCCTTTCGCATGGCGCCGGCGGTGGAGGTCAACCTGATCAACTACCTGTGGCCGCTGCTGATCGTGGTGCTGGCACCGCTGTATTTGCCTGGCCTCAAGTTGCGCGGCATTCACCTGATGGCCGCCGCACTGGGTTTTGCCGGTGCTGCCATCGCCATCTGGGGTGGCCGGGAGGCAGCAATGCCGGCGCTGGCGGGCAGTACGCCGCTGATTCCGGGTGCCGGTTATCTGCTGGCATTGGGATCGGCCTTTCTCTGGGCCAACTACTCGTTGCAGACGAAACGCCTTGCGTTGTCGGGCAACGGTTTCCCAACCGCCGCCATCGGTTTGTTCGGCCTGCTCGCCGGGCTGCTTTCGCTGGTCTGCCATTGGGCACTGGAGCCGTCGGTCGACCTGCGTGCGCGCGATGGGGCGTTGCTGCTGTTGCTGGGCCTGGGGCCGCTGGGGGCGGCCTTTTTTCTGTGGGACCGGGCGCTGAAACTAGGGGACGTGCGCCACATCGGCATCTTGAGTTACCTGACACCACTGGCCTCCACGCTGGCGCTGATGGGGGTCACCGGTCGTCCCTTCAGCTGGAGCGTGGCGCTGGCCGCAACCCTGATCATCGGCGCCGCGCTATTGGGCACACGCAAAAACTGAGTGGCGTGCGGACCGACAATGCGATCATGATTGAACTCACCGATATCGAACAGGCGGCGCAACGTCTGCGTGGCCAGCTGTTACGCACGCCCTGCTTGGCCTCGCGAACCCTGTCGGACATCACCGGGGCGCAGGTCTTTCTGAAATTCGAAAACCTGCAATTCACTGCTTCCTTCAAGGAGCGCGGCGCCTGCAACAAGCTGGCGCAACTCAATCCTGAAGAGCGGCAACGCGGCGTCATCGCCATGAGCGCGGGCAATCATGCGCAAGGGGTGGCGTACCACGCGCAGCGGCTGGGCTTGCGCGCAGTGATCGTGATGCCGCGCTTCACGCCGGGTGTCAAAGTGGAGCGAACGCGCGGTTTTGGTGCCGAGATTGTGTTGCATGGTGACACGCTCGACGAGGCCAGAGCACACGCCATCGTCCTGGCAGCCCAGCAAGGCCTGGGCTTTGTGCACCCGTACGACGACGCCGACATTGTCGCCGGGCAAGGCACGGTGGCCCTTGAAATGCTGCAGGATGTGCCCGCGCTTGACACGCTGGTGGTGGCAGTGGGTGGTGGCGGCCTGATTGCCGGCATGGCTGTCGCGGCCAGGGCGTTGCGCCCCGAGTTGGAGATCGTCGGCGTTCAAACAGCGCGTTTTCCAGCCATGGTGAATGCGATCAAGGGTACGCACCACCCGCAAGGCAGCAGCAGCATTGCCGAAGGCATCGCTGTGGGTTCACCGGGCAAGATCCCGCAAGCCATCATCGAGCGCCTCGGTCTTGACCTGCTGCTGGTTGACGAGGGCGACATCGAGCAGGCCATCGTCATGTTGCTCGAGGTCGAGAAAACACTGGTGGAAGGCGCTGGCGCGGTCGGTCTGGCAGCACTGCTCAAATACCCGGAACGCTTCAAGGGCAAAAATATCGGCATGGTGCTGTGCGGCGGCAATATCGACCCCCTGCTGCTGGCCGCCATCATTGAGCGCGGCATGGTGCGCGCCGGCCGTCTGGCACGCATTCGCGTCAGTGCCCGCGACATCCCCGGCACGCTGGCAAAAATAACCGCCACAGTGGCAGATGCTGGCGCCAATATTGACGAGGTCCATCACCAGCGGGCCTTTACCACACTGGCGGCGCAGAATGTCGAAGTGGAACTGGTGATCCAGACGCGCGGGCCACAGCACATCGCCGACGTACTGGCCCACCTGCAACAAGCCGGACTTGAAGCGCAACTGGTTCAATAGCAACAGGCAGTTGCCGCGCCGGCATGGGTAAAATCGATTGTTTGCGAATCTGACCACTCAAGGAACCATCATGTCCAACCCGGCACCCGAGGCACCCCCACAAGCACCCGACGCGGTGGAATCCGTCATTTCTTCCATGCCGCTCGTATTGCCTCTTGCTGGTGCCGTATTGATATTTCTGCTCGCCTTCATAGCCGTTTCAATGGCCTGACCGCTCAATGAACGTCGCCGTGGCACCTGGCCCCAACCTCAACACCCCCAGTTACGTCACCAGTACGAAACTTATCGCCTGGGTGGCCGCCGTGGCCACACTCACCAAGCCCGCCAGCGTTTACTGGTGCGATGGCTCGGACGAGGAGTACGCCAGACTTTGCCAGCAACTGGTGGCTTCAGGCACCTTCAGAAAACTCAATCCCGCCAAACGGCCCAACAGCTTTCTGGCCTGCTCCGATGCGAGTGACGTGGCCCGGGTCGAAGACCGCACCTACATCTGTTGCGAACAAAAGGAAAACGCCGGCCCCACCAATAACTGGATGGCACCGGCCGAAATGCGTCAGACGCTGCAACCCCTGTTTGATGGTTGCATGAAGGGCCGGACCCTGTATGTGGTGCCCTTCTCGATGGGCCCGCTGGGCTCGCCTATTTCACACATCGGCATTGAGCTGACCGACAGCGCGTATGTCGCGGTCAACCAGAAAATCATGACGCGCATGGGCAAAGCCGTATTCGATGTGCTGGGCGCCAACGGTGACTTTGTGCCCTGCGTGCACAGCGTCGGCGCGCCGCTGGAGCCTGGTCAGGCCGATGTGAAGTGGCCTTGCAACAAAACCAAATATATTGTTCATTACCCCGAAATCCGCGAAATCTGGAGTTACGGCTCGGGCTACGGTGGCAACGCGCTGCTGGGCAAGAAATGCTTTGCCCTGCGCATTGCTTCCAATATGGGGCGTGACCAGGGCTGGCTGGCCGAGCACATGCTGATTTTGGGCGTCAGCTCGCCAGCGGGCAAAAAGTACCACGTGGCCGGTGCTTTCCCCAGCGCCTGCGGCAAAACCAACTTTTCCATGCTGGTGCCACCGGCCGGTTTTGACGGCTGGCGCGTCACCACCATTGGTGATGACATCGCCTGGATCAAGCCCCGGGCCGACGGCAGGATGGTCGCCATCAACCCCGAGGCCGGCTACTTCGGCGTGGCACCCGGCACCAACATGTTGACCAACCCCAATTGCATGGCCAGCCTGTTGCACGACGTGATCTTCACCAACGTGGCACTGACCGACGACGATGACGTCTGGTGGGAAGGGCTGGAAAAAGACTCCGGCAGCTACCCGGCGCACCTGATCGACTGGCAGGGCAAGGACTGGACGCCCGAGCTGGCGCGGTTGACCGGCGCCAGGGCGGCGCACCCGAATTCGCGCTTCACGGTCGCCGCCACCAACAACCCGGCCCTCGACCCCGCCTGGGATGACCCGCAAGGCGTTGCAATTGACGCCTTCATCTTCGGTGGGCGTCGCTCCACCACGGTGCCTCTCGTCACCGAAGCGCGCAACTGGATGGAAGGCGTTTACATGGCCGCCACCATGGGCTCGGAGACGACCGCCGCCGCTGCCGGCCAAATGGGTGTGGTGCGCCGCGACCCATTCGCCATGCTGCCATTTTGCGGTTACAACATGAGTGACTATTTCCAGCACTGGCTGAACCTGGGCCAGACGATCCAGACCGCCGGCCATGCACTGCCACGCATCTTCTGCGTCAACTGGTTTCGCAAGGACGCCGAAGGCAAATTTGTCTGGCCCGGCTACGGTGACAACATGCGCGTGCTCAAGTGGATGGTTGACCGTATTGAAGGTCAGGTCAAGGGCACCGAAAACATCTTTGGTGTGAGTCCTGCCTACCCGGAAATCACCTGGACCGGGCTGGACTTCAGCCAGCATCAGTTTGATACCGTGACCAGCATCGAGCCTGCTGCCTGGACCGAAGAACTCAAGCTCCACAGTGAGCTGTTCGGGCAGCTGGCCTACCACCTTCCGAAAGAGCTTGAAGCGACAAAAGCACAGATTGCGCTGCGCCTGGCCGCCTGATCAGATGACACTCGTTACAAAAGCAAAAGCCACCCAAGGGTGGCTTTTTTATGTCCTGAACCGCTGGTAATGATCGCGCGGTGAGGTTCTATGACTCCTCGGTACGCGACATGGCTGCATTCAGATCGGCCATCACCCGCGGGTCAGCCCTGGCAATTTCCCACAGCCTGGCGTCCGCTCTGGCTCGCGCCAGGCGAGCCGACCAGGCATTGGCGGCGCCAACAGCCGTTGCCGCCAGCTTGGCGGCTGCGCCACCGAACAAGGCCAGCGCGGCAAAGCCGACCAGCCAGACGGCAACCCAGGCCAGCATCAAATGCCCGTCAGCCCAGGTTTCAATCAGTTGATCAGCCACCACGACCAACGCCGACACCATCGCTGCCAGCAGCATGAAACTCAGGCCTTTGGTACTGTCAAAACCTCGGCGCAGGTTGCGCACCGAACCGATTGCCGACTCAAACCGCGCCACGCCAGCGTGCCGGGTTACAAAACTGGGTTGAATAAAACTGGTCATGATGAAATCCTCACTTCAATGACCCGCCTGAAGGGCAGGCACATGCTGTCATATTAGGGTTTACACTGATATGTTTCAAGTTTATATTTGTGATTCAATGTATTCACAATAGTGATGATTAAACGCCATGGACCCCGTCAAATTCCGCACGCTTGACCTCAATCTTCTGCGCGTCTTTGACGAAGTAATGACCGAGCGCAGTCTGACGCGGGCGGCACGCAAGCTGGCGATCACCCAGCCCGCAGTCAGCAATGCCCTGCGCCGTTTTCGCGAGGCGATGGGCGACGAGTTGATCAAGCGCAGTGGCCAGGCGATGGCCCCCACACCGCGTGCGCTGGCGCTGTGGCCGGCGGTGCGTGAAGCGTTGCGCCAACTGCAGGAGGTACTGACCCCCAGCAGCTTCGTGCCGGCACAGGCCGGCACCACCTTCGTGCTGGCGATGGCCGACGCAACGGCGGCCGAGCTGATGCCAGGCCTGATCAAGGTCATGGACCGCGAGGCACCCGGCGTTTCCATTCGCGTGGTGCCACTCACCACCCGCGACCCGCGCCGCCTGCTGGACCAGGAGAGTGCCGATCTGGCGGTGGGCTACTTTCCTGCCGCCTTCGCTGATCTGACGGCACGCGCGCAAGCCGGGGAGGCTGTGGCATTCAGCCAGCAGCGCCTGTACAGCGGCGAATATGTCTGCGTGATGCGGCGTGACCACCCACTGGCCAAGGGGCCGCTGACACTGAACCGGTATTGTGCGGCGCGCCACCTGCTGGTGAGCTTTTCCGGACGCCCTTTTGGTTTTATTGATGAGGCGCTGGCCCTGATACGGCGCGAGCGCCGCATCGTGCTGACGGTCAATCAATTTTTTACGGCGGGCAAGGTGGTGGCTCATTCCGACCTTTTGACGGTCTTGCCGCGCCACTTTGTCAACGTCACCGGTATTGCCGACGAACTTGTCCTGCGGGAACTGCCGTTTCCGGTGCCCACCGTGCATGTTGATGCCCTCTGGCACCACCGGGTGCACCGGGTCAGCGCCCATGAGTGGTTGCGCGCCACCATCTCGGCGGTGGCAAGCACGGCGTTTTCAGCCTGAATCTGGCCGATGAAGATTCAGCTCCTGTCAGACCTGCACCTGGAGGTTCATCCCCATTGGGTCGCCCAGGCGGCGCCGGAGGCCGACCTGCTGGTTCTGGCCGGCGATATTGGCTCCTACCAGAGCGGCTCGTTGTTGCCGGATCCGGACTTTGGGCTGACCCGCTTTTCTCCGAAAAACGGCTGGCCTACGCCGGTGCTGTTTGTTCCTGGCAACCACGAGTACGACGGCCTTGATTTTGCGGCAACCCACGCGCGCCTGCGTGAAACCTGCGAGCGGCTGGGCATCGGCTGGCTGGAGCGCGAAGTGATCACCTGGGCCAACCCGCAGGGCCAGCCAGTGCGCTTTGTCGGCACCACGTTGTGGAGTGATTTTGACGCGTTGGGTCCACTGCCCGGCACGGCCGGCAGTGCCACTGCCGGCCTGCTGACACAACAACTCAAGGCGCGCGACACGGCGTTTCGCGCCGCCAACTACTACCTGAAAAAAACCGGCACCACGCTTCACGGCGAGCCGGTGCTGGCGCCAACGGTGCGCGAACTGGCACTCGTGTGCCAGGACTGGCTGGCCCGGGCGCTGGCGCAACCGTTTGCCGGCAGCACGGTGGTGGTGACGCATTTCGCGCCGAGCCTGTTGAGTGCCGACCCGCGCTACGGACTGACCCCCGGCACAGCCGGTTTTTGCAACGCGCTGGACCATTTGCTGCCCTTTGCGCAGCTCTGGCTGCACGGCCACCTGCATGCGCCCAGTCACTACCTCAAAAACGGTTGCCGCGTCATTGCCAACCCGCTGGGCTACGCCAGAAAAAATGAGCAGGCCGCGTTTCAACCGGCACTTTGCATCGAACTTTAAGTCCGGCCGCGGCCTTGGGTACACTGACGTTTTGACAGAGGGGCTCCCCATGAAGATTCTTCTCGCCATCGATGGCAGCTCGTACACCAAGAAAATGCTGGCTTACCTGGCCACGCATGATGAAATATTCAACAAGGGCAACGACTACACCGTATTCACGGTCCAGCCCGTGCTGCCACCCCGGGCGCGGGCCGCCGTAGGCAAGGAAATCGTCGATAAATACTATGCCGAGGAAGCCGAAAAAGTGCTGGCGCCGGTGACCCGGTTTTTACTGCGCCACGGTATCGACGCCAAAAGCAGCTGGAAAGTTGGTCATGCCGGCGAATGCATTGCCAGACTGGCTGACAGCGGCAAATTCGATCTCCTGATGATGGGCTCGCACGGCAACGGCACGCTGGTCAATCTGGTGATGGGCTCGGTTGCCACCCAGGTACTGGCCCACTGCAAGGTACCCGTGCTGCTGGTGCGCTAGCGTGACGCCGCGCCGGCAACCACCGGCAACCCGGCTTTTTGCCAGGCAATCATGCCCCCTTCAACATTGACGGCGGCGCTAAAACCGGCTTTCTCCAGCAGCTTCTGCGCCTGGCCTGAGCGGTTTCCGGAACGGCAGATCAACGCCACCGGCTGGTTCTTGTAGCGACTGATTTCCTGCAGGCGCTGAGCCAGTTGACCGAGTGGAATCAAGGTGCTGCCTGGCGCATGCCCCTGGGCATATTCATCGGGTTCGCGCACATCAAGCAGCAAGGCGCCGCTGCTTTGCAGGGCGGCTCCCTGTTTCACATCCACCGTGGCGGCTGCCGCCAGGCAAACGCCAACGCCGGCGAGCGCCAGCAAGACACTGGCAACAACGGATCTGGCCAATTTCAATTTCATCAAGATACCCCGGACTGACTGCAAAAGGGTGCAAGCATAACCGTACTGCTGGCACCCGCTTGCGGGCCTGACCCTGTTGCCAATCAGGTCAACGACACGGCGGCGGCGGCTGTCAGAGCGCCGGTGAGGGCATCGAGCACCGCAGAATCGAGGTTCCAGCAATGCCAATACAAATCAACAGGCAGCGCCTGCCCGGGCGCAATGTCCACCAGTCGCCCGTCCTGCAAATAATCGCGCACCAGCAGCTCGGGCACCACACTGACACCCCAGCCGGCCAACACCGCACGCACCTGGCCTTCCGAGCTCGGAACATACAACTGGCTCAGGCTGACCTGCTTGAGGCGCAAGGCACGGCCAATGAACTCGGATTGCAAGTCATCCTTGCGGTTGAAGGCAATAAACGGCACGCTGCGAAAGTTGTGCGGTGTCAGGCCCAGCGGAAAATGCTCGCTGGCGTACGCCGCCTGCGCCACGGCGAGGTAACGCATGGCGCCCAGCGGCACCATCTTGCAACTGCGCAGTGCCTGCTTGAGGGTGGTCACACAGCCCAGTACCCGACCCTCGCGCAGCCATTCAATGGTGAAATCCTGGTCATCCGTGATGATCTCCAGGCCCAGCCCCTGGCAGGCCAGCCGGCTCAACGCCGGCAGGGCCCAGGTGGCAATACTGTCGGCGTTGATGGCAATTGAAATTCGTTCCTCGTCGCCGCCGCTGCCAGCCGCACCCGGCGCCAGGTCTTTCAGATCACGCTCCAGATCGGCCCGCAACAGACGCATCTGCATGGCGTGCTTGAGCAGCAGCCGCCCGGCCGAGGTTGCCTTCAGCGGACGGCTGCGCACGATCAATACCGTGCCAACCTGCACCTCCAGCGAGCGCAGTCGCTGCGACACCGCCGACTGGGTAATCGACAGGCGTACCGCCGCGCGCTCGAAACCGCCCTCTTCCACAATGGCCGCCAGGCACTCCAGCGCATTGGGGTCAAAAGTGCTCATATAAGGCCGCCTGATGTTTTCTTGGGAAATTCAATTTTACTTTTGTCAGGGAGAACTGCAGAGCATTTTTTTGACCGCCAGCGGGCACGGGTACGCTATATATTTAATAGCTGTCTACGCATGCTGAACGGCGTTCCATTCCAGCCTGGCCACGACAGAAGGCACCAGCAACATTGCACTCCTGGCGGCTGAGTTGTCCTCGGTGTCCCCGCCGGCCGGCAAGGCCTCGCCGTTGCCGGCCCTAAGGAAGTGACGGTCATCGGTGATCCGGAATATCTGCTTCAGGCAGCGATTCCGCAATAGAGTTTCAAGAGCATATCTTCGACCCGGCACGCGCCTGCACCAGGCAATCCTGAAACGCGCGCGTCACCCGGGACGGCTGGGGTGAACGCCGCACGATGCTGAAAAAACTGCATTCGTAGTGAAACAGCGCGGGCTGAACGGCGCGCATCTGACCCTGGCGCACAAAGCTCTCGGCGTAGTGGTCAGGCAGAAAACCCAGGTACTTGCCCGACAGGATGAGCGTGGCTATGGATTCCTGGTCATAGCCCGTGGCCTTGCGCGGCAAGCGCACCTGTTGGCTGACTTCCATGTTGGGCGAGTGGTAGCCCAGGCCGGCGAAGTCGTGGGCACGCAGCGCCTCCCAGTCGGCCGGTTCCGTTGCCGCCTGACCGGTCTTGAACAACACGTGCTGCGTGCCGCAGTACAGAAACATGGACTCACCAAACAATTCGTCGTACGCCAGAGAGTCCGAGCTGCGATGGCCGGGAATCACGCCGACCTGAAACTGCCCGTCGATGACGCCGCGCTCAATGGTGTTGAGCGGCGCCACAAACAAATGCAGGTTCACATCGGGCGCCAGCTCGGAGAACAGGGCAATGGCCGCGCCAATGCGCGCCGCCGGATTGCTGGCCGTTTTGTCAAATACCGCAATATGGAGCTGCCCGCCCATGCGGGCGTGAATCTCGTCAACACTGGCGCGAAAGGCGTCGGCGCCAGCCAGCAGCCGCAGTGTTTCGGTATAGATTTGCTGACCCTCAGCGGTCAGGGCAAAGCCGGCCCGGCCACGCCGGCACAGCGTGAGCCCCAAACGGGTTTCAAGGTCCTTGATATGGCGGCTGACGGTGGAGGTGCCAATGTTGAGCTCCAGTTCGGCGGCCGCCATGCCGCCGCACTCGACCACGCTTTTGAACACACGCAACAGGCGAATGTCCATATCGCTCAATTGACCCAGCGCAGCGCGGCTTTTTACTTTCATTAATTGGCAACTTAATAGTGATACTTATACATTTATAAGAGTAACAGAGCGGTTCAAAATTGCAAGCTCTGCCCTTACCCCCTCCTGGAGACACCATGAAGATGAACGAAGCCCAACACCTGGCCACCCCCCGTCTTGACGCCGCCTGGCTGGACGCCCACTGGATGCCTTACACCGCCAACCGGAACTTCAAGGCCAACCCGCGCATGATGGTGAGTGCCAACGGTTGTTATTACACCGACAGCAATGGCAAGCAGATATTTGACGGCCTGTCGGGACTGTGGTGTTGCGGCCTGGGCCACGGGCGCAGCGAAATTACCGAGGCGGCGGCAAAGCAGATCGCCACGCTGGATTATTCGCCGGCGTTCCAGTACGGCCACCCGCTGTCGTTTGCACTGGCCAACAAACTCAAGGAATTGACGCCGGCCGGACTCGACTATGTGTTTTTTACCGGTTCGGGTTCCGAGTCGGCTGACACCTCGCTGAAGATGGCCCGGGCTTACTGGCGTGCCAGGGGTCAGGCCAGCAAGAGCCTGTTGATAGGGCGCGAAAAAGGCTATCACGGTGTCAACTTTGGCGGCATCTCGGTCGGCGGCATTGGCGCCAATCGCAAGACGTTTGGCCAGGGTATTGCCGCCGATCACCTGCCGCACACGCAACCCCCGGCGGGTTCGTTTTTCAAGGGCATGCCCGACAAGGGCGCCGAGCTCGCCGACGACCTGCTCAAGTTGATCGCGCTGCACGATGCCAGCAATATCGCCGCCGTCATCGTGGAGCCCATGTCCGGCTCGGCTGGCGTCGTGATTCCGCCCAAGGGCTACCTGCAGCGCCTGCGCGACATTTGCACAGCCAACAACATTCTGCTGATTTTCGATGAAGTCATTACCGGCTTTGGCCGCATGGGGGCGTATACCGGCGCCGAGGCTTTTGGCGTGACCCCCGACATCATGAACGTTGCCAAGCAGATTACCAATGGCGCACAGCCGCTGGGCGCGGTGCTGGCCAAAAAGGACATCTACGACACCTTCATGGCGCAAGGCGGGGCTGACTACATGCTGGAATTTGCCCACGGCTACACCTACTCGGCGCACCCGGTGCCGTGCGCCGTGGGGCTGGCCACACTGGATATTCTGGTGCGCGAAAACATGGTGGACAAAGTCAAGGCACTGTCACCTTACTTTGAGAACGCCGTGCACAGCCTCAAAGGCGTCAAGCACATCACCGATATTCGCAACTATGGTCTGGCAGCCGGCCTCACCATCGATGCCCTGCCCGGCGAACCCGCCAAACGGCCTTACGACATTGCCATGACGATGTTGAAAAAAGGCTTTTACGTGCGCTACGGCGGCGATACCATTCAGCTTGCACCACCGTTCATCACTACCCCGGCCCAGATCGACAGCCTGATCAACGCACTGGGCGAATCCATCAACCAAACCGCCTGAAGTTTTATGTCCAACTTACCCTTGATTCAACACCTGATTGACGGCCAGCTGGTGGCCGGTGGCAGTCGCTCGCAAGACGTCTTCAACCCGGCTGCCGGGCAGGCCGAAAAACGGGTCTTGCTGGCCGACAAAACCACGGTCGAACGGGCAATAGCTTCGGCGCAAGCAGCCTACCCGGCATGGCGCGCGACACCGCCGCTCAAGCGCGCACGCGTCATGAGCAAGCTGAAAAATTTGCTGGAAGAAAACGCGGATGCCATCTGTGCCCTGGTCACGGCGGAACACGGCAAGGTGCTGAGCGACTCGATGGGCGAGTTGCAGCGCGGCATCGAGAACGTCGAGTACGCCAGCTACGCGCCCGAGCTGCTCAAGGGCGAGCACAGCAAGAACGTTGGCCCCGCCATGGACTCGTGGAGCGAGTTTCAGGCGCTCGGTGTCACGGCTGGCATCACGCCATTCAACTTCCCCGTCATGGTGCCCTTGTGGATGTGGCCTATGGCCGTGGTCTGCGGCAACACCTTCGTCCTCAAGCCGTCTGAGCGCGACCCGAGCAGCGCCCTGCTGGTAGCCCAGCTCGCCCTGCAGGCCGGGCTGCCGCCTGGCGTCCTCAATGTCGTGCACGGCGACAAGGAAGCGGTGGACACGCTGCTCACCGACAAACGCGTGCAGGCGGTCAGCTTTGTCGGCTCAACGCCGATTGCCGAGTACATCTACGCCACCGGTTGCGCCAACGGCAAGCGGGTACAGGCGCTCGGTGGCGCCAAGAACCACGCCGTGGTGATGCCCGACGCCGACGTGCCCAACGCGGTCAGCGCGTTGATGGGCGCTGCCTACGGCTCGTGCGGCGAACGCTGCATGGCCATTCCGCTGGTGGTGGCGGTGGGCGACGCCACCGCTGATGCCGTGGTGGCGGGGCTGAAGGTTGAGATTGCCAAGATGAAGGTCGGCCCCGGTACCGATGCCGGTAACGACATGGGCCCGCTGGTGACGCAGGCGCACTTCGACAAGGTGAAGGGCTTTGTCGACCAGGGTGTGGCTGAGGGCGCCACCCTGGTGGTCGATGGTCGCGGTGTCAAGGTGAGCGGCCACGAGGGCGGCTACTTTTTGGGCGCCTGCCTGTTTGACCACGTCAGACCCGGCATGAAAATTTACCAGGAAGAGATTTTCGGGCCTGTGTTGGGCGTCATGCGCGTCAAGACCCTGCAGGAGGCCATGAACCTGATTGACGCCCATGAGTACGGCAACGGAACCTGCATCTTCACTCGCGACGGCGAAGCGGCCAGGTACTTCAGCGACAACATTCTGGTCGGCATGGTGGGCATCAACGTGCCACTGCCGGTGCCGGTGGCCTACCATTCGTTTGGCGGCTGGAAACGCTCGCTGTTTGGTGACCTGCACGCTTACGGTCCGGACGCCGTGCGTTTTTACACCAAGCGTAAAACCATCACCCAGCGCTGGCCCTCGGCTGGCGTACGCGAAGGTGCGGTGTTCAGCTTTCCGACCAACCGGTAACGCATCTTCCCGGCGGCGGCTTGCGGCGCGAAGCAGCCGTCGCCGCCAGAGGTGCTACAGTCCGGTCGGAGCGAATGCACATTGATCCTGACGGGAAAAAAGGGCTGATTGAACCGGCCTGTCATTCGGGGGCACCCGCTCGAGACAAAATCAAGGTCTTTGTGCCCAGATGACTGCTTCGCCGACAAAAACCCCCCGAGCCCAACGGACGCGGCTTGTCGGGCTGTGCATCTTCCTGCTCAGCGCCGTTGTGGCGGCGACGCTGATCTGGAATATGGAGCAACATCGTCGGCGCTCCGAGCGAGCCGAAGCCTTGAGCCTGGTTGCTGACCATGCGCAGGCGCTACAGCAGAACATCCAGCACGCGCTGTCAGCAACATATACGCTGGCCGTACTGATTCGGCGCAGCCATGGCGTGGTCCCCGATTTTGATACGCTGGCCAGCGAACTGCTGCCGTATTACCCCGGCGCGTCGCTGCTGATACTCGCGCCCGGCGGCATCATCAGCAACGTCGTGCCACGGGTCGGAAACGAAGCCGCCATGGGCCTGAATCTGCTGACCGACCCGGTGATGCAAAACGAAGCTCTGCTGGCGCGGGATACGGGCAAACTGGTCCTGACCGGGCCACTCCCGCTGGCCCAGGGTGGGTTGGGCGTTATCGGGCGGCTGCCGGTGTTTCTTGACGGCACTGGCGGCAAGCCTTCGTTTTGGGGTTTTACCAATGTGGTGATCCGCTTTCCACAGGCGCTGGCGATCGCCCGGCTACCTCAGCTGGAACTCGCGGGCTTCAATTACGTGCTCTGGCGCAAGCACCCGCAGACCGGAGAGAAACAGCTCATTGGCGCATCAAGCTCAACCCTGTTGAGCGAGCCGGTTGATGCCCTGCTGGCACTGCCGGATGGCAACTGGACCCTGAGTGCAGCACCCGCTCAAGGCTGGGGTGACCCGGGTGCACTGGGTTTCAAGGTGCTGCTTGGCCTGTGCTGCAGCCTGTTGCTGGCTTACGTCGCCATGCTGGTGCTTCGACTCGATTCGCACAAAGGAAAACTGGTGCAAGTCGTTGTCGAGCGGACCCAGGCTCTCGCCCTCGCCAACGCCGATCTGGCAGCACGCGAATCCCTACTCAAACAAGTGCTCGATACCTCCAGCGTGGCGATCTTTCTGGTCGATCTGCAAGGGCGCATCACGCAAGCCAATCAGCGCATGGCCGAGATGTTCCGCTACCCGGTAGAGGCGTTGACCGGACTCGATTACGTCACGCTCGTGGACCCGGCGGAGCACCAGGCCGCGCGGCAACAGATGCAGGCATTGCTGGCCAGCACGGTACCGGCGGTGGACCTCGACCGACTGTACTGGCGCGCTGACCAGACCCAATTCTGGGGTCACCTCAGCGGCAAGCGCTTTATTGACAGCGCCGGCCAGGAACACGGGTTGATCGGCGTGATAGTCGACATCACGGAACGCAAGCGGGTGGAAGAACAAATGCGCCAGCATGACAACCGGCTGTCCGCCATCATCGAGAATTTTCCGGGTGGCGTCTCGATGATTGACACCGACATGCGCCTGGTGGCCTATAACCAGCAGTTCAAGCAACTGCTCGATTTTCCCGATTCATTGTTCGAGAAACCGGACCTGGCCCTGGACGACATCCTGCGTTTTAACGCACAACGTGGTGAATATGGCCCCGGCGATGTTGAGCAGCAGGTCACTGTCCGCATCGAACGCGCCGGCAAATTCAAACCGCACAAGTTCGAGCGTGTGCGCCCCAATGGAAAGGTTCTCGAGATTCAGGGGGAAGTCGTGCCGGGCGGCGGATTTGTCACGTTCTACCTCGACATCACAGAGCGCAAACGCATGGAAGAACAGGTGCGCCAACTGGCTTTCTATGACCCGCTGACCAAACTGCCCAACCGGCGCCTTCTTAACGACCGGCTGCGGCAGTCCCTTGTCGCCAGCAAGCGCGCCGGCTGCTATGGGGCGCTGATGTTTCTTGATCTGGACAATTTCAAGACGCTCAATGACACCCATGGACACGGGGCTGGCGATTTGTTGTTGATCGAGGCAGCCCATCGGCTGACGCACAGTGTTCGTGAAATAGATACTGTCGCGCGCCTGGGCGGTGACGAGTTTGTGGTTGTGCTGGGCAACTTGAGCAGCGACAAGACTGAATCCACCACGCAAGCCCGCACCATCGCCGAAAAAATCAGTCATGGCCTGGCTGAACCTTACCTTTTGTCAATCCAGCTTCCTGGCGCAGTTACGACACAAGTGCTGCACCAATGCACCGTAAGTATTGGCGTGGTCGTGTTCATCGAGCATGAGGGCCGTCAGGAGGACTTCCTCAAATGGGCCGATGCCGCGATGTACCAGGCCAAAGAAGCCGGCAGCAATTTGATAAGGTTCTGGGATTCGCCATCGACTGCGCCCGCAACAGGCGCCAAACCAGCGACCCGATAGTCGCTGCCGGCCTTGGCGGCGCCGTCCTGCGACCTCAGACGAATCACAGACTGCTACTATTTTAATAGCTCTCTACGCAAGCCAGCCGGTCGTTTTATCACTATTTATCTCAAAATTTGGCGCTGAAGAGCAGCAAAATCCGGCGGTTCCGGCGGACCGGGTGAAGTGCGATCGTTTCATTAGTCGCAGGAATGAAGTAACTGAAATATTAATTATCGTTTTCAAAGCCTGCGACTTGCAACACACTGCACGTTTTCACCACAACGAAACAGGAGCACCCCATGCTTGTCGGACTACCCAAAGAAATCAAGAACAATGAATACCGCGTTGGCCTCACACCGGCCAGCGTGCGTGAGCTCACCTCGCATGGGCACCAGGTGCTGGTGCAATCCGGTGCTGGCGCCGCCATTGGCCTGACTGACGCCCAATACCAGGCCGCCGGTGCCTTGCTGGCGGGCGACGCCAAAGAGGTGTTTGCCAAGGCCGACATGATCGTCAAGGTCAAAGAGCCGCAGCCGCAAGAATGCGCCATGTTGCGCCCGGGCCAGATTCTCTATACCTACCTGCACCTCGCACCCGATCCCGAGCAAACCGCGGCACTGGTCAAATCCGGCGCCATCTGCATTGCTTACGAGACCATCACCGGCGCCGGTGGCGGCCTGCCGCTGCTGGCGCCGATGAGCGAAGTGGCCGGGCGCATGGCGGTGCAGGCTGGTGCCGCGCATCTGGAAAAATCCAAAGGCGGCATGGGCATCCTGCTCGGTGGCGTCCCCGGTGTACCGGCCGCCCATGTGGCGATTATTGGCGCCGGTGTGGTCGGCACCCACGCGCTGCAAATGGCCGTTGGCATGGGTGCACGGGTCACTGTGCTGGACAAGAGCGTAGACCGTCTGCGCCAGCTCGACCTGATTTTTGGCAATCGCATCACCACCGTCTATTCCAACGCCCACAGCGTGGAAGAAGCGGTGCTCGATGCCGATCTGGTGGTCGGCGGCGTTCTGGTGCCCGGTGCGGCCGCGCCGAAACTGGTCACGCGTGACATGATCTCGCGCATGAAAAAAGGCGCGGTGGTGGTCGACGTGGCAATTGACCAGGGTGGCTGCTTTGAGACTTCACACGCCACGACCCATGCCGAACCGACTTACGTGGTGGACGGGGTGGTGCACTACTGCGTGGCCAACATGCCCGGTGCCGTGGCCCGCACCTCGACCTTTGCGTTGAACAATGCGACCATTGCCCACGCCGTGGCGCTGGCTGACAAGGGCTGGAAGCAGGCGCTGAAAGACAACCCGCACCTGAAGAACGGCCTGAACGTGGCCAACGGGCACGTGACCTATGAAGCCGTGGCGCGCGACCTCGGCTACCCTTACGTCAGCGCCGATACCCTGCTCGGTTGAATTTACGGCCGGTACAAGGCCGGGCGCCGGACAGCGCAGGCAAAAGTCGGTTAAATTGCCTGCATGTCCCTGTCTGATGTGCGCCTGAGGGCGCAGGCCCCAAATTTTTCCCAGCCCGAGTTTCGCACCGCGCTGGGCATGTTTGCCACGGGTGTGACGATTGTGACCGCCCGCACTGCTGCGGGCGCTCTGTTTGGTCTTACCGCCAACTCATTCAATTCGGTGTCGCTCGACCCACCCCTGGTGCTGTGGAGCCTGTCCCGCGCCGCTGCCTCGTTGCCGGCTTTCAGCACCGGCTCCCACTACGCCATCAACGTTTTGGGGGCTGACCAGCTTGCGCTGGCGAGGCGCTTTGCGAGCCGCAATGTAAATCGTTTTGCCGATGTCGCTTTTGTCGATGGTGCCGGGGGTGCCCCGCTTTTGTCGGGGGCAGCGGCGACCTTCGAGTGCTTTAACCGCAGCCGCTATGAGGAGGGCGATCATGTGATCTTTGTCGGCGAAGTTGAACGCTGCTCGCACCGCGCGGGCGCCTCGCCGCTGTTGTTTCACGGCGGCAAATTCTTTGCCGAGCACCCGCTGTAGCGCCCCATGTCGATACGCAAAGATCACCTTGACGGCCTGGCTGTCAGCCTGTTGCTGGCCTGTTGCCTGTTCTGGGGGTTTCAGCAGGTACTCGTCAAAGCCACCATTGCCGAGCTGCCCCCGGTGTTTCAGGCTGCCTTGCGCTTTTCGGCAGCCACGGTTTTGCTGTGGCTCTGGTGCCGCTGGCGCGGCGTGCCCCTCTTTCAGCGTGACGCCTCGCTCTGGCCCGGACTGCTGGCAGGCAGCCTGTTTGCCCTTGAATTTGCCGGCCTGTATGCCGGACTACAGTTTTCTGCCGCCTCGCGTCTGACGGTGTTTCTCTACACGGCGCCGTTCTGGGTCGCGTTGTTGCTGCCCCTCTTTGTGAAATCGGAGAAATTGCGCGCTATCCAGTGGTGTGGCCTGTCACTGGCCTTTTTCGCCGTGGTTTTTGCGTTGCGCAACGGCCTGGACGCAGGCGGCCAGCGCGACCAGTGGCGCGGCGACCTGCTGGCCCTGACCGCGGGCATGTTTTGGGGCTTTACCACGGTGGTCATACGCAGCTCCCGGCTGGCCACGGTGTCGCCCGAAAAACTGCTTTTTTATCAGGTAGCCGTGAGCGCGATAACGCTGCCACTGCTGTCCCTGTTGCTGGGTGAGCACTGGGTCTGGCACTTCAGTGCCTTTGCTGCAAGTTCCCTGGCGGCGCAAACGGTAATTGGCGCATTTGCCAGCTATCTCGCGTGGATGTGGATGCTGGGGCGCTACCCGGCCACCAAAATTTCGGCCTTCGTTTTCCTGACACCCCTCTTTGCCTTGCTGTTTGGCGCCCTCTGGCTGAACGAGCCGGTGACGCCGGATTTGGTGGCGACGCTGGCCATGGTGACCGTCGGCATCGTGCTGGTCAACCGCCGACCAGCGAGCCGCTAACAGCGCTCTACGCACATTCACGTATTCAGGTTTCTGCACCTCAGGGTCTACAATTCGCTCCCCCCTAGACGCTGACGAGCATGGCATCCGGTCATGTTGATTGCAGCCGGAGACAACCATGCCCAATACCACCGTCAACGCCGAAGATAAACGTGCCTTGTTGCGCCGTGCCGCTCTTGAATACCATGAGCACCCGACGCCCGGAAAAATCCGCATCGCCGCCACCAAGCAACTGGTCAACCAGCATGATCTCGGTCTGGCTTACTCGCCTGGCGTTGCGGCGCCGTGTGAAGAAATCGTCAAGGATCCCAATAACGCCTTCAAGTACACCAGCCGCGGCAACCTGGTCGCTGTCATCACCAATGGCACGGCGGTGCTGGGGCTGGGCGATATTGGCCCGCTGGCCGCCAAGCCGGTGATGGAAGGCAAGGGCGTGCTGTTCAAAAAGTTCGCGGGCATTGACGTCTTTGACATCGAAATCAACGAAAAGCACGACCTTGACAAGCTGGTTGACATTATCGCCTCGCTGGAGCCGACCTTCGGCGGCATCAATCTGGAAGACATCAAGGCGCCCGATTGCTTTTACGTCGAGCGCCGTCTGCGCGAGCGCATGAAGATACCGGTGTTTCACGACGACCAGCATGGCACCGCCATCTGCGTTGGCGCAGCCATCTTGAATGGCCTGAAAGTCGTCGGTAAAGATCCGAAGAAAATCAAGCTGGTGACCTCGGGCGCCGGTGCCGCTGCGCTGGCCTGTCTGGGGCTGCTGGTCAAGCTGGGCATTCCGCGCGAAAACATTTATGTGACCGATCTGGCCGGTGTGGTGTATGAAGGCCGCACCGAATTGATGGACGAGGACAAGATTGTTTTTGCCCAAAAGACCACGGCTCGCTCACTGGGTGAGATCATCTCTGATGCCGACGTTTTTCTCGGCCTGTCTGCCGGCGGCGTTCTCAAGCCCGCGATGGTGAAAAAAATGGCGGCGCGGCCACTCATTTTTGCCCTGGCCAACCCGACACCGGAAATTCTCCCGGAAGAAGTCAAGGCCGTGCGTGACGACGCCATCATTGCCACCGGGCGCTCGGACTACCCGAATCAGGTCAACAACGTGCTTTGTTTTCCGTACATCTTTCGGGGCGCACTGGATGCGCGGGCGTCAACCATTACCATGGAGATGGAGATTGCGGCAGTCCACGCCATCGCCGAGCTGGCGCAAGCCGAGCAAAGCGAGGTGGTGGCAGCGGCCTATGCCGGCGAGCACCTGGTGTTTGGGCCGGAATACCTGATTCCAAAACCCTTTGATCCGCGCCTGATGATGAAGATTGCACCGGCCGTCGCCCAGGCTGCCGCTGACAGCGGCGTGGCCCAGCAACCCATCAAGGACATGGCTGCTTACCGCGACAAGCTGCAAAGCTTTGTTTACGCCTCCGGCACGGTGATGAAGCCAATTTTTACTGCCGCCAAAATCGGACTCAAGAAACGTGTGGCTTACGCCGAGGGCGAAGAAGAACGCGTGTTGCGCGCGGCGCAGATTGTGGTGGACGAAGGGCTGGCCATGCCGACCCTGATCGGCCGACCGCTGGTCATCGCCGAGCGCATTGAAGAATTTGGCCTGCGCCTGCGCCAGGAAGAGGATTACAGCGTGGTCAACGTCGAGCATGACCATCGCTACCGGGATTTCTGGCAAACCTATCACCGCATGACGGAGCGCAAGGGTATGACCGCCCAAGTGGCGAAAATAGAAATGCGCAGACGCCTGACCCTGATTGGCGCCATGCTGCTGCACAAGGGCGATGTTGATGGCATGATTTGCGGCACCTGGGGAACAACGTCGGTGCACCTGCAGTACCTGGACCAGGTCATTGGCAAGCGCCCCGGCGTCAATACCTATGCCTGCATGAACTGCGTGCTGCTGCCCGAACGCCAGCTGTTTATCGTCGATACCCATGTCAACTACGACCCCAGCGCCGAGCAACTGGTTGAAATCACCACCATGGCCGCCGAAGAAATGATGCGCTTTGGCATACGGCCCAAAGCGGCGTTGCTGTCGCACTCCAACTTCGGCAGCAGCGATCAGCCCAGCGCACTGAAAATGCGCCAGGCCCTGGACCTGTTGCGAAGCCACGCGCCGTGGCTCGAAGTGGACGGCGAAATGCATGGTGATGTGGCGCTGGACGGTGCCGCCCGCGCCGCCATGATGCCCAACAGTACCCTGATCGGCGACGCCAACCTGTTGGTGCTGCCCAATATTGATGCCGCCAATATTGCCTACAACCTGCTCAAGACTGCGGCGGGCGGCAATATTGCCATTGGCCCGGTACTGCTGGGCGCTGCAAAACCGGTGCACATTTTGACGGCTAGCGCGACGGTGCGCCGGATTGTGAACATGACAGCGCTGACTGTTGCCGACGCAAATGCGACCCGTTAAAAGACTTGACGAAAGCAAGTGCTGACTTACACGGAGCGGGCAAGCTTCTTTACTGCCTATTTTTTAGGCAATCGCTTGCAATTTTCCGGCAAATACGCGACACTAGCCACCTTGAGATTTCCGGGTTAACCCGGAGTGTTGTGAAGCGTGTTTTTTCATGTGGCGTGCTGTTTGCTCCAGGTTAGTGCTTGCTGGCTTTGCGCTTGTGGCGGTTTTTGGCTCCGGTTTGGTGCAGGCCCGACAACCTGGTGCTGTCAACCCGCCCTCGGTGATGACGGTCGCCGAATTGCCCGGTCAGGGTTTGCGGACCTACCAGCTGATCCACCAGGGTGGTCCGTTTGCACATGAAAAAGACGGTGTCGTTTTTGGAAACCGCGAGCGTTTGTTGCCGCAGCAAAAACGGGGCTACTACCGCGAATACACAGTCACAACACCAGGTTCGCGTGACCGGGGCGCCCGGCGCATCGTGTGCGGGGGGCAAGCCAGGACACCCGACATTTGTTATTACACAGGCGATCACTATGCGAGCTTCCGCAAGATTGTGCCCTGAGTTTGTTTTTTCACTTTGACGGGTGAAGCAGGAATGAATATGTCACTTAATCAAGAAACCACGGCACCCCAGCGTGCGGCACCTGACGTGCCGCTGCGCGGCGTCCGGCCCAATATCGTCCAGTCAATTCGCGCTTTCAGGGTGCAGGAATTGCAGGACGCGGCGCAGTCCCTGAATCAGCATTTTTTGTACGCCAATCTGGCCAACGCGCAAACCAAGCAGGATGTGCTGGACCTGATCGGCCAACAGTTCATGCTGTCCGTCCATGTTGGCAAGAATTTCGACGCGCTGTATGACAGCATGACCGACCCGCTGCACAAGTCGGGCCCGCAACCTGGTTTTATTGTGGTGCTCGAACATATCCCGGCCAACGTCAAGTTTGACAAGGAAGCACGCGAGCAATTGCTCGACATCTTTCGGGACGCTGCAGATTATTGGGGTGATCGAAAAATACCGTTTCGATGTTTCTATTCTTTTCTGTAGCCCGTTCTGCACACACCAGCCAAGCAGAACGGGCGAAAGAGGCAACCCCCACAGACACAACCAGCCACAGCGTGTCCGGCATTGAACTGACTACTGAAAGCGGCGAGAAAATGCCAACCGACAAATTGTTGGATATCTCACCGCTGGCGCTGCGCATGAGCAGTCCGTTCAACGCCGGTTATTGGTTAACCGCGGCCTGACCAAGGCAAGCGCCCACTCAAAAAGCCCGTCCAAATGACGGGCTTTTTTCATTTGAACAACCCGTTACGGGAGAGTATCAATTATTTTCCCGGCCAACGCCAGATACTCGGCCACCGGCACTTCTTCGGCCCGCCGCTGGACATCAAATTCGCCTGAAAAACCCTTCTCCAGCAGCCATTTGCCCAGCGTGTGGCGCAACAGCTTGCGCCGCTGGCTGAACGCCACCTGCACCATTTCACTCAAAAGTTGTACCTTCAAAAGCACCGGATCCGGTCGCGGCACCATACGCACCACCGCGCTGTTGACGCGCGGTGGCGGCTGAAAACTTTCAGGTGGCACAAAAAGCACCATGTCCATCGCATAACGCCACTGCAACATGACACTCAGGCGGCCGTAATCCGAAGTCGACGGCGACGCCACCATGCGGTCAACGACTTCCTTTTGCAGCATGAAATGCTGATCCTCTATGACATCAACGAAATCCAGCAGGTGAAACAGGATGGGCGTGGAGATGTTGTAAGGCAGATTGCCAACCACTCGCAACTTTGCCGCACCCTGTGCTTGCGCCACTTCGGCAAAGTCGACTTTCAGCACGTCGGACTCAATCACATCGAGCTGCGGGTGCGCGCGCAGACGTGCCGCCAGATCGCGGTCAAGCTCAATCACGCAGAGGTGGCCCAAACGCTCCACCAGCGGCTGCGTCAGCGCCGCCAGGCCCGGCCCGATCTCCACCATGGCCTGTCCAGCCCTGGGTGCGATCGCGCTGACGATGGCCTCGACAATGCCGTCATCGGCAAGAAAATGCTGCCCAAAACGCTTGCGGGGAATGTGCTTCATGCCGCCAGTCAGGCCCAATTTTTATTGGGGCGGCTCACGCAGCTCGACATAGGCGCGCCCGCGCAGGTCCTGCGCCCAGAGGGCATAGGCGTCGTCGAGTTTTTTGTCCCGCAGCAGGGAGCGCACCATGTCGCGTTGCTCGCGCTGACTCAGGGTAGTGGTTCGACGCTCGTTCAACTGGATCAAATGCACGCCAAAACGCGACACCAGCGGATCGCTGATCTGACCCGGGGCCAGCCGGTTCAGCGCTTCCTCAAATTCCGGAACAAACATGCCCGGATTGGCCCAGCCCAGGTCGCCCCCCTGAGTCGCACTGCCATCCTGCGAATGCTCGCGCGCCAAAGCTGCAAAGTCGGCCTGCCCAGCCACAATGCGCCGCCTGAATTCGTTCAAACGGTCACGCGCCGCCGTCTCGCTCAACTGCGGACTGACCCGCAACAAGATGTGGCGCGCGCGATTTTGCGTCACTGTCATGGACGGCATGCCGGCGCTCTTCTTCTCGATGACCTTCAGAACGTGGAAGCCAGCGCCCGAGCGAACCACCGCCGAAAGGTCACCCGGGGCAAGGCCTTGCGTTGCTTCAATAAACAGCGGCGGGTAACGGTTGGCGGTGCGCAAGCCAAGCTGGCCGCCACTGGCGCGGTCTGGCGCATCCGAGAGTTCACGCACCAGGGCAACAAAATCTTCGCCAGCACGGGCGCGTTCCAGCGCACGCTGCGCCTTCGCCTGAAAGGCCGCAATCTGCTCGGCCGTCGCGGCGTCCGGCACGCTCACCAGAATCTGCGCCAGATTGATTTCCGTGCTGGCCGGGTCGCTGCTGCTCTGCTGTTCCCGCAGGTATTGATCCACTTCCAGGTCTGATACCCGCACCCGCGGCTCGACGTCGCGCTCACGCAGACGCGTCAGCATGATCTGGTCTCGCAACTGGGCGCGGACCTGGCTGATCGCAATGCCATCGGCAGCCAGGCGCCGCTGCAACTCTGCCACCTCCATCTGGTTTTGCCGCGCAACGTTTTGCAATGCCTGATCAACAGCCACTTCGTCGGCCCGCACACCGGTTTCACGCGCCAGTTGCAGCTGCACTTTCTGGTTCACAAGGGACTCCAGCACCTGACGCGCCAGCGCTTTACGGTCTCCCGACGGCCGGCGCTGCTGCTCGAGCTGCTGCACCACGCGCTGCAGTTCAGTCTGCACTTCGTTATTGGTAATAGGCTCGGAGTTGACCACTGCGACAATGAAGTCAGCCGGAAGTGGCGTGCCAGGCTGGGTGCGAAGGACTGGGGCCGCCATGGTGGCGCCGGCCGCCGGACGCAGCCCCTGAGCCGGCGACAGCGGGGGGAGCAGAATGACAATTGTGGCAAGGGTCAGGGCGACAAGGCGATGGTTCATCATGGATTATTCGTAATTGCTGAAACGGCTGGGCGAGCTCAATTGCTCACGCAGATACTGGTAACCTGGAATATTGTCCTTCAAGGTCTTCAAGGGGCTGACGCCCAAACGGGTAAAGCCAACCAACTCAAGCTGAAACATGAAGCGCTGAGTGGCTGAAGACGTGCTGGTCTGCAGCTGCTCCAGCACGGCCCGGGCCAGCCAGCAACCCGCATCGTACTCAAATCCGACAATGGCATCGACCAGCCTGCTTTCATTGAGACTGTAATTGAGGCGTCCCACGCTGTACCAGCGGCCCAGCCCCTGACCCTGTCCGGCGCCCATATCGACGCCCCGGTCACCCCACAGATCATTGAGCGGCCACTGCCAGCTGACGTCGAGCTGCTCACTGGAATCGCGCTGGTAACGGTAGGCGGCCGATACCGTGCGGTAATTGCCCGGGTTGTAACGTGCACCGACGGTAGAGCGCACAGAGCGTTCGGTTTTCGGATTGAACTGGACGGTCGAGTCAAAAACCCATTGGGGATCCCAGTTCAGGGACGCCCCCAGCAATATGTCGCTAAGCCGGTCGGCCACCGGTACGCCGCCCGGCAAGGTGACATTCTGGTCCTTGAAACGCAAACGTTGCGCAATGCCAAAGCGCGCCGCTTCAACGCCGGTGGCAGGACTCAACAGACGCGTGGTCAAGCCCAGGGTCAACAGGTTGCTGTCAGAAATACGATCATTGCCAACGTAGGCGTTCTCCGAGTAGATGGTGGCAAAGTTGAAGTCGCTGGCACCCGAGTCGTAATTGGGCAGCCGGCTCTGGTCGCGGTACGGTGTGTTGACATAGAACGCACGCGGCTCAAGGGTCTGGCGAAAGTCGCGACCGAAATAGTGCGCCTCGCGCTCAAACATCAGACCGCTGTCTACGCTAAGCGTTGGCACCACCCGACTCGCCGAAACCGCACCGTTGGTCAACGAGGCATCAAACTGGTAGCGCGCGGCATGCACTTGCAGTCTGGGGGTCACGAAACCGGCCGCTGTGATCCAGGGCCGGCTGAGCTGCAGCAACGAAATCGCGCGCTGCGCATTGGGCTGCAGGGTCAGGGCCCGATCTGACTGAAACCAGGTGTAGTCAGCGTCCACCGAATAGTCAAAGCCGTAAACGTTGTTGCGGCTGTAACGTGTTGCCAGTTGCGGCAACCGGTCAAACGGCGGCGTGATGGGTGACGTCACATCTTGCAGGGTTTGCCATTTGAGCGCCCGCACACTGCTGGCAAAATCGCCGTTGGTCCAGGACAGCGAGGCCTCACTGGTCAACAATCGCTGGGTCAATGAGCTGGAGGTGCGGGTAAAGTCGCGCCAGTAATCATCATCACTGACACGATTCAGGTTGAGGTTCAACGCCAGCCCGTTGTCGGTCAAACGGCTGGTCAGGAAATTCCTGAGCATGGCCTGATGGCTATAAGCCAGGCCCCAGCGCGCGTTCTCGCGCAACTGGTCAGTGGGCATCAGGTCCAGCCGGAGCACGCCGGAGTAGTCGGCCTCCAGGTAGCGGAACTCGCCGCCCAGATTCAGACCCCGCTTGCTCATCAGCGTGGGTGTCAGGGTCGCATCCCGGTTAGGTGCAATATTCCAATAGTAGGGCACCGCCACCTCGGCACCGTTTACATTGTCCAGCCCCAATGTCGGCGGCATGAAGCCCGACTTGCGCCGCTCGCTCAATGGAAAACTGAGATACGGAATTGACAGCAGGGGCAACCCCTTGAAGCTCAGCAAGGCGCCTTCGGCGCTGCCGGTCTCCTCCTCGTTGTCGATGTTGATGGTGGTGGCCCGCAGTATCCAGTCCGGCATCCAGTCCGGGCCTGGCAGGCGCTTGCAGGTGGTGAAGCTGGCCTGACTGATGATGATTCTCTGGTCATCGACAAAGTCAACCCGCTGCGCCTCCCCATGCGCGTCATTCCTGAGAAAGTGGTAGCTCGGCTTTTGAAAGACACCCTCAAAAGGGTCGAGCTTGAGTTCCAGCAGCGGCCCTTCGTACACGTTGCCGGCACGGTTGATGTGAACATTGCCCACCGCGCGGGCCTGGTCCGTCGGCTGGTCATAAAGCAGGTGGTCCGCCTTGATCACCAGGTCACCCCGACGCAGCATGGCGTCACCCTCGATTTCGGTTTGCCGGTCAGGACTGCCCGACAGGTGCCGGCCAAAGACAAAAGTGGGCAAAGTGCGCGGCGCGGCCAGAATCCGCTCCTGCAGCGCCGGGCTGCTTTTGAGTGTTGCTGGCGCCTGCTCCTGCGGCGGGGCGCCGGGTGGCGCCTCCTGCGCGGCCAGCGGTCGCACCACCGGGGCCCAGACCAGCGCCGCCAGCCATACCGTGCAAGCACGCAGCGGCAACGCCCGGCGGGTCTGGTCGTGCAAAAAAAAGCGCATCGGGCGGGACTGGTATCGGGGGCGTGATCAGGTTGCACCCGAACAGCAGGCGTTCGGGTTTGTAGAATGGATTATCCATGAGCCAAGCCCCAACACCCCAACCCGTTGCGCCCACTGCCCCGCTCTGGTCTGACGCGCAGCGGGGTGCCGACTTCAACGCCTGGCTCAACGCGCTGGCGGCCAGCCAGGGGCTGCGGATCGACTCGCTGCGCAGCGCCTCGGCAGACGCCAGTTTTCGCCGCTATTTCCGTGTTGATTCAACGCAGGGCAGCCGCATCATCATGGACGCGCCTCCGGCCATGGAAGACTGTCGGCCTTTTGTCAAGGTTGCGCAGCTGATGCAAGCTGCGCGGATGCAAGTGCCGCAGGTGCTGGCCTGGGACCAGGCCAGCGGCTTTCTGCTGCTGACCGATCTGGGCGCGCAGACCATGATGCAGGCGATCAACCGGGAACATCCCGCGGCCAACCAGGGTCTGTATCTGCAGGCCGTTGACGCCTTGCTGGCCTGGCAAACCGCCTCCACACCCGGCGTGCTGCCGCCCTACGACGAGGCGCTGCTGCGCCGTGAGCTGGAACTCTTCCCGGACTGGTATCTGGCCCGGCACCGCGGTCTGGCCGTGGCCGGCGACGTACGCCGCACACTGGACGACAGCTTCAACCTGATTGTCAGGAACAACCTGGCCTGGCCCAGCGTCTATGTGCACCGTGACTTCATGCCCAGAAATCTGATGATCCCGGCGACGGAGCCTTTTGATCTTCGCATGGGCGTACTGGATTTTCAGGACGCGGTCTATGGCCCCATCACTTACGACATTGCCAGCCTGATGCGCGACGCCTTTCTCAGCTGGGAAGAGGACTTTTGCCTGGACATCACCATCCGCTACTGGGAAAAGGCGCGCCGGGCCGGCCTGCCGGTCGGCGACGATTTTGGCGAGTTTTACCGTGGCGTGGAATGGATGGGCTTGCAGCGGCACCTGAAAGTAGCCGGAATTTTTGCCCGCCTTACACTGCGTGACGGCAAACCGCAATACCTGGCCGACACGCCCCGTTTCATCAGCTACCTCCACGCCACCTGCAGCCGCTACCGCGAACTCAAACCACTGCTGCGCCTGATTGAACGGGTGGAAGGAATGCCTGTCATCGAGGCCTATTCTTTCGGTAAAATTTAGGCAAAATCAGGCTGAAACACGCGTGCAGTATGCGCAGACAGCTCTTGTTTTTATAGCAAATCTATTTCACCCGAATGCTCTCACCTGACACTGCGCCGCCTCATGCCCCGCTTTTTCTGCCCCACAGACCTGCGCCCCGGTGAACAGCTGGCGCTGCCCGCCAGCGCCGCGCGCCACGTCCAGGTGCTGCGGCTGCAGCCAGGTGACAGCATCACGCTGTTCAACGGCGGGCCGGGCTGCGGCGCTGGCGCCGGTGAGTTCACCGCCACCATCACCCGCATGGGTCGCAGCGACGTGCAGGTGCAAATTGGCAGCCACCAACCCGTTGAACGTGAAGCGGCACGCGCCGTGCATCTGGCCGTCGGCATGCCGGCCAACGAGCGCATGGACTGGCTGGTGGAGAAAGCAACCGAGCTCGGCGTAGCCAGCATCCAGCCCCTGATGACCGGGCGCAGCGTGCTGCGGCTCAGCGGCGAGCGCGCTGCAAAAAAGGTCGCCCATTGGCAAAGCGTGGCGGTGGCGGCGTGCGAGCAGTGCGGTGGCAACCAGGTGCCGCTGATTCACCAGGTAACGGGCTTTGCCGCCTGGGCTGCGGCGTGCGCAAGCAGCCCGCAGAACCAGGGAGGTGCGTCGTTGCTGTTGTCACTGCGCCCCGGCACCCGTGGTCTGCGCGCGGCCGCTGCCACTTTGGTGTTGCCCAACGCTGCCATCACTTTGCTGTCCGGCCCCGAAGGCGGCCTCGGCAGCGACGAGGAAGATGCGGCCCTGGCCCTGGGCTTCGTGCCCGTCACACTGGGGCCGCGCGTATTGCGCGCCGAGACCGCCGCGCTGGCGGCCCTGACGGCGCTCCTGCTCTAGCGGCCCGGCCCCGCACACGCCGTCAATTTTGCGCAGCGCGCGCCAGCGCAGCCGGGTATCATCCCGATTCCTTCTCACCAACAGGAGCTTCACATGGGACTGATGGACTTCATCAAGAAACAGTTCATTGACATCATTCAGTGGACCGAGGATTCGGATGGCACACTGGCCTGGCGTTTTCCGATGGCCGACATGGAAATCCAGAACGGTGGGCAGCTCGTGGTGCGCGAGTCGCAAATGGCACTGTTTGTCAACGAGGGCAAGGCCGCAGACGTGTTTGGCCCCGGCACCCACAAGCTCACCACGCAGACGCTGCCGGTGCTCACCTACCTGAAGAACTGGGACAAGCTGTTTGAGTCCCCGTTCAAGAGCGATGTCTATTATTTCAGCACGCGCCAGCAGGTTGACCAGAAATGGGGCACGCCGCAACCCATCACCATCCGCGACAAGGATTTTGGCGCAGTGCGCCTGCGCGCCTTTGGCAATTACAGCTTTCGGGTCGCCGACCCGAAGCTGTTTCACACCGAAATCTCGGGCACGCGCGACAGCTATGGCGTCACCGACCTGGACGGTCAGCTGCGCGGGCTGGTGCTGCAAAACATCAGCAACGCCATCGCGGCCAGTGGCATCCCGTTCCTGGATCTGGCCTCCAACCAGTTGATGTTTGCCCAGGCGCTGACCACACAACTGGCGCCCGAGTTTGCCAAGCTCGGCTTGAAGCTTGAAGTGATGACGGTGCAAAACGTCTCGCTGCCCGAAGATCTGCAAAAAATCCTGGACCAGAAGATCGGCATGGGCATGGTCGGCAACGACATGGCCAAATTCATGCAATACCAGACGGCGCAGGCGATCCCCAAATTTGCCGAAGGCGGTGGCGGCGGCAGTGGCATCGCAGGTGACGCCATGGGGCTGGGTGCCGGTGTCGCGCTGGGCCAGGTGCTGGCGCAGAACCTGGCGGCTGGCTTGCAGGGCGGCGCAGCGGCGGCACCGGTTGCCGCAGCGCCCGCCGGTGTGAAAGCCGAAGACGTGATGGCCACGCTGGAAAAGCTTGGCGACCTCAAAACCAAAGGCATTCTGACGCAGGAAGAATTTGATTTGAAGAAGGCGGAATTGCTGAAGAAATTGGTTTAGATTTTTCTTTTTGCTTGTTTTAGGGTGCCGTTGCCAATTTCTTTCTGTGTACTTTCCCCCACTCACTCCCCCCGCCCTCTCCCGCCCCGCCGGGCGGAAGAGGGAGCCAACTACCCTATTTGGCTGCGTGTTCAAAGCAGCCACGTTCCACTCGACATTTGGATGTGCCGGTTCCTGTGCGAGAGTCGGCACCAGCAGCGTGCCTCCCGGATTCGGCCCCTTCGCGCGGTAGCACCCCATGGCGACCGACGCTCCGCAACGCACTTACCGGGCACCGTGCCCGGGCTGCGGTGCGGCGGTTGAATTTCTCAGTGCCCAATCAACCCATGCGGTCTGCGGCTACTGCCAGAGCAGCGTGGTGCGCCAGGGCGACACTCTGGCACGCATCGGCAAGATGGCCGAGCTGTTTGACGACCACAGTCCGCTGCAATTGCAGACCAGCGGCAGCTGGAACAACAAGGCGTTTACGCTGGTCGGCAGGCTCCAGTACAAATACGCCGAAGGCAGCTGGACCGAGTGGCACGCCGTGCTGGTTGACGGCAGCAGTGCCTACCTGAGCGAAGACAACGGCGCCTATGTCTTCAGCACGGCCGCGCCGATCCAGCGCGAGCTGCCGCAGGCCGAACACTTCCGGGTTGGGGCCACCACTGCCATCAACGGTCAGTCGTTCAGCGTCACTTCCAACATCCAGGTCGCCCTGCTGTCGGCCCAGGGCGAGCTGCCGCGCCTGCCGGAGCTGGGCCGGGCGTTTGCCATGGTCGAGTTGCGCAGCCAGAGCAGCGCCAGCATCGGGCGCGACGAGTCGGTGCTGAGTATTGACTATGGCACACAACCCCCCGGTGTGACGCTGGGTAAAGCGGTCTTGCTGGACGACCTCAAGCTCACCGGCTTGCGTGAAACGTCGGTCAAGGACGAGGCGGCCCGCCAGTTGAGCTGCCCCAACTGCGGCGCGCAAATCGCCGTCACGCTGGCCAGCAGCAAGAGCCTGACCTGCAAATCATGCAACAGCATCATTGATTTGTCGCAAGGCATCGGTGGCGAGCTGCAGCACGCCCTTCAGGACGAGCCGGTGGCGCCCCTCATTGCGCTGGGCAGCCTGGGGCCCATGCAAGGTGTCCTGTGGCAGGTGGTGGGCTTCCAGCACCGCATGGGCAATGACCCGAATGAGCCCGACGAGCATTTTGGCTGGGAAGAGTATCTGCTCTATAACAGCCAGCGTGGCTTCACATTTCTGGTCGATTCCACCGACGGCTGGAGTGTGGTCAAGCCAACCACCGGTGCGCCGGTAATGAGCGACAACGGCCAAAGCGCCAGCTATCTGGGCACCCGCTACCAGCTCAAGGAAAGCTACAACGCGCAGACCTCTTATGTGGCGGGCGAGTTTTACTGGCAGGTCAGGCGCGGCCAGAAAACCTCCAACCGCGATTTTGTCAATGGCAAAAGCCTGCTGTCGCTGGAACAGTCGCCCAATGAAGTCACCTGGTCGGTGGGCAGCCAGATTGACAGCGACGCTGTCGCCAAAGCCTTCAAGCTCGAGGACAAAAAAGACCTCCTCAAGCGCAGCGATGCCGGCCCGGCCAGTCTGGCCAAAGGCATGGGCATGGGCACCATCATCGTGCTGGTGCTGGTCCTGTTGCTGTTCCTGCTGTTGATCAGCCGCTGTTCTGGCTGTGATCCGGCCACGCAGAACTGCAACTCGGGCAGCAGTTCACGCAGCTCGGGCGGCTCATTTGGCGGCTACTCGAGTGGTGGCGGGCACAAATGAAGAACTATTTTTGAAGGAGATTGCCATGGGTATGGAATGGATAAAACCGGGGGTCCTGTTGGGCTCTTTTGTGTTTGCGCTGATGGGCGTGCTGATTTTCTGGCTCTGTTTTCTGATCATTGACAAGATCACGCCGTACAACTTGTGGGAAGAAATTGTCGAGAAGCAGAACCGTGCGCTGGCGCTGGTGGTAGCGGCCATGTCGCTGGGCATTTGCATCATCGTGGCGGCCGCCATTCACTGATGGGCAGTCAACAGTCGGGCCCGCGCCCGGTTGAAGTCGCCCTGCTGACCTCGGTTTTTATTGTCTCGGCCTGTGGCCTGGTCTATGAGCTCGCCGCCGGCGCACTGGCGTCCTATCTGCTGGGCGACTCAGTGCTGCAGTTCTCCACCGTCATCGGCACCTATCTGTTTGCCATGGGCGTCGGGTCATACCTCTCACGCTTTTTCGAGCGCCAGCTGCCCGCCCATTTTTTGCGCATAGAACTGCTGGTAGCGATTGTTGGCGGTGCGTTGCCTGCTCTTCTTTTTATAGCACATGCATGGCTGCCGGGGTCATTCCGGTTTCTGCTGTACGCCCTGGTGCTGGCGGTCGGGACGCTGGTCGGGCTGGAAATTCCGCTGGTCATGCGCATCCTCAAGCGCAACGTGGCGCTCAAAGACCTGGTGTCGCAGGTGCTGACTTTTGACTACCTGGGTGCGCTGGCGGTGTCACTGGCGTTCCCGCTGGTGCTGGTGCCCCAGCTGGGCCTGATCCGCACCGGCTTGCTGTTCGGGCTGATGAACGCCGCGGTGGCGTTGTGGGCGCTATGGCTGTTTCGCCATGAGCTGCGCCAGTTTCGCGCGCACGCTCTGGCCTGCCTGGCCACGCTGGCCGCCCTGAGCGCCGGCATGGCAGCGGCCGACCTGGTTACCAGCTGGGCCGAGGACCGGATGTACCAGGACCCGGTGGCGTTTGCCAGCAGCTCGCCGTACCAGCGCATTGTGGTGACGCACGGCGCCGGCGAAGGGCGCGCCGGTTACCGGCTGTTTCTCAACGGCAATCTGCAGTTTGCCCAGCGTGACGAGTACCGCTACCACGAAGCCCTGGTGCACCCCGTGATGGCGGCTTATTCGGCCACCGGCGCTGCACCCCAAAAAGTGGCGGTACTGGGCGGCGGCGACGGCATGGCGGTGCGTGAAATCCTGAAGTACCCGGGAGTGCAAAGCGTCACCCTGGTCGAGCTCGACCCGGCCATGACCGAGCTGTTCTCACAGCAGGCCGCGCTGGTGCAGCTCAATGACGGCGCCTTGAAATCGCCCAAGGTCAAGGTCGTCAACGCCGATGCCTTCAAGTGGCTGGAAACCACGGCCGAGACCTTCGACGTGATCATCGTGGACTTCCCCGACCCGACCAACTTCAACATCGGCAAGCTCTACACCCACTCGTTTTACGCGCTGCTGGACAAGCACCTGGCGGCCAGCGGCTATGCCGTCATCCAGACCACCTCGCCCCTGGTAGCGCGCCAGAGCTTCTGGACCGTGGTCAGCACCATCGAGTCGGTTGGCCTGAGCGCCACCCCCTACCACGCGCACGTGCCCAGCTTTGGTGAATGGGGTTACGTGGTGGCCAGCCGCCGCCCCTACCGGCTGCCCACAGCGCTGCCTGCGGGCCTGCGCTTTCTGAGCCTGCAAAGCCTGCCCGCCCTGTTTGATTTTCCGCTCGACATGGCGCGCGTCCCGGCTGAAGTCAATCGGCTGTCGAACCAGGTGCTGGTGACGACTTACGAGGCGGAGTGGGGGAAGGTGGCACGGTGATTTTCCCCACTCACAGCCCCAAACCCTCTCCCGCCCCGCCGGTCGGAAGAGGGTAGCCAACAGCCCTATTTGGCCGCGTGTTTGAAGCGAAGAAGCACCCGTGCCACGGCACGTAGGAACAGGCTTGTAAACTTGGCGGGCGAAGTGCAAGTTCCCCTCTGTCGGGCTTTTGCGCAGCGGGAACAGACCTAGGGTTGTCGAAAGTGCTCGCTCGATACTCCGCATTCACCCCAGTCGCTGACCGTCAGCAAAGTGGCGGCGATTTCGAGGATCGCTGCACCCGCCAAAGACCAAGAAGAGACAGCCACGTTGATTTTCGATTGCGGTCATAGAGTTGACGAAAAAAATCGGCAGCAGTCATTCGACGAACGCAATGGAACTTTCTAGCGGGCCTTGAATTATCCCTCGCCCGTAGATCGTTGCCATCAATGATCTGCACTATGCGGCGACCAGGACTCCATGGGTTGTTTAAGAGTGAGCGCGAAATCATTGGCAAAATCCATCCCGAGCGGTAGACTGCCATTGCGTATTCAAGCTACCCAACCTATGAACTCACAGACCATCCTCACCTACTACGACGACGGTCATCTCTGGGCTGAACCTCCAAGCAATGCAGCAGACTTTGATGTGCCCGCCGCGTACCAGTGCGCATTGGCTGTACGAGGTCTTCGCATCGCACGTGGCGAGGTTCCTCGTGGTTTCAAGATTGGCTTCACCAACCGCAATATTTGGTCGCGCTACAACGTCTATGCACCGATCTGGGGCAGCGTGTACGACACGACCTTGTCATTCTGTGAGGGCCACGGCACGATTTCACTCGCGAGCAACTGCCAGCCGCGCATCGAACCCGAGGCAGTATTCGGCATGAAGTCAACGCCTGCACCCGATGCATCGCTTGACGATCTTTTCCATGCTATTGAGTGGGTTGCACCTGGCTTCGAAATTGTTCAGTCGCATCTGCCAGACTGGAAGTTCAAGGCGTCCGATTCAGTGGCTGATGGTGGTCTGCATGCATATTTGTTGGTGGGTCGCAGGGTTCCCATGGGCGCCATCGCAACCTGTGCCAGTGAATTCAACGACCTTCTGGCCGCAACCCCAGTCAGCCTGTTGAAGAGTGATCAAATCATCGACAAAGGGTGCGGGGCCAACGTGCTGGACAGCCCGCTTCGAGCCCTGCACCACTTCCTGGCGGAGCTTCGCCAGTGTCCGGGTGCTCCTGATCTGGTGCAAGGCGACGTGATCACCACCGGCACATGGACGGACGCCTGGCCGGTTAAGACAGGGGAATGTTGGACCGGTGCCTTCGGTAAGCCACTGTCCCAATTGGAAGTTGAGCTTCGATAATAGTTTTGGGGTGAATTCGCGGCTCTGCTGTAAACGGCCGCTCACGCTGCACTGCGGGTGCCCGCGGTTGCCACTTTGCTGCCGTGGTCGACTTGTGCATGACTATTCAAGGTCGTGAAACGGGGTGTCGAAGAACTCAGAAATCATCGCACTCAGCAACTGCGGCCGGTCAATCATCACAGAATGGTGACTGTGTGGAACAATGAACAGGTCAGCATGCGGCAGTGCGTGAAACAGTGCCAAGGTGTGGGTGTCGATAATTTCGTCATGGTCGCCTGCCACGACCAGCACTGGTGTTCGAATTTTGCCGAGTTCGGCCAGTGTGAAATTTGGATATTTCAGGTCCAAATTGATGACTTTGTCATGGATCAGCGGAGCGCGATGCGGAAACCGCGATGTGTCAATATAACGCTGCTTCTCGAGCGGATCAAGCTGTCGAAACCAGATGATTTTGGCCGGGTCGATGGCTTCTGCCGGCAACGCGCTGGAATCGGCGACGAAGTTCGCACCGCTGGCCACTAGGGCTGCCACTTTATCCGGATAGGCTGCGGCCAGTTCCAGGCCGACAATGCCTCCATCGCTCCAACCAACCACCAGCACCGGGGGTAGGCGCAGCGTGTCGATTAGCACCGCCATATCGGACGCCATCAGCTTAAACGTCAGTTCCTGATCGGAATCGCTCGAGCGACCATGGGCGCGGCTGTCGATGGCGATCACTTGATAACGCTTTGCCAAAAATGGGATCAATGCTTTGAGCGCCGAGATCGAAGCGCCATTACCGTGCAGCAGCAGCAGTGGTCGGCCCCTGCCGTAAACCTCATAGTACAGTTCAATGTCATTGACCCGAATGGTCTTTCCGCATTTCGGGTTGGAGCCGAAGGGGACACCGGTGACTGCTGGCTTGGTGGCTTTGTTACCTGCCAGCACCAGTTGGCAAGTAACCAGGGTTACCGGTTTTGCCGCTTGATCGCGCTGCTGCGTGCTTCCGACGGTGCCACTTTCAGCATACACCGGGTTGGCGATGCATGGCAGGAAAGAATACAGAACCAGCGACCACAGATATGGCTGGAAGGGGCGCATTGTGAACCTGTCTCTCATCGAAAACATGAAAAATTTGCAGCTTATCTTGCAAAGGCAAGTTCGTAACCCGCTTCACCAAAGAGGGAATCGGGAAACACCCACAGCCAATGTTGGCAATGGGCGACAGTCATCGTACTTCGGCAATTGGTCGACACCAATCATTGACACTCAAAAAATCCTGGGGCTCCGCTGCATAGCGTGAAGTTTACCAACGACTTCTGACTGGCTATACGTTGGAGTTCCAGAATGCTGCCATTCGCCAGTACCCGGTTGCGCTGCACTGGAGCCGGCCAAGTCAAGGACAACAAACCCGTAATCTGAAGGACCGCTTCGGCTCCTCGGACCATGGCGGCAGACGTCCGGTCCTGACTTTTGCGGCTGACGCCAATGGGCACGTCAGAGTCTGTGATCGGATCTTCGTAAAGAAAGCTCACACTAGCGGTAGGTAGAGGGACATTGGCGCATCGACACCAGGAATGAAACCGTATCGCTCATAGAACGACTTCGCTTTTTCATCTTGTGCGTCCACCAGCGGCGCGTAGGCAACAACAAGGCTGCGGGATAGCGCGGTAGCTTTTTGCGCTCCGTGTCACTAATTTGTTGAACGCCTAGCCGACCGGCAAGCCGTCTGTCGTCGACTTGCTGCATACTTCGCGTTGTTGCATTGCAATAGGAGCCCAAGCGTGGGAAACGTGAAGTCGATCCTGGTCATCCATCGCGGCATCTCAAGACCGTTGGACCTTGAGCATCATCACCAGCCCATGCCGACACCCCCGCCATTCCCCGCCGAAGGTGGCTGCCATTGCCGCTGGTGCCAGCGCGAGACGCTCTGGCCGCCGGCGAGTCTGGCAAGACGCCAGGCGACTCTGGCCAGAGTCGCCTGACCGGGTTCTGCCTTGCCTTGGGTGCCACCGTTTTAAACCGCATGACCGGCATCGCGTCATGACTCAAGCCGCAGGAATTCAGCGCCGCCACTTCATTGCTGCGTCAGCCTTGCCGCTTCTGGGATGCGCCAAACCGGAAGACATCGGCGGCGGCTTTAGCGGCGTCCACCTGGACCGTGGCCACCTGCTGCAGTGCGGCAAAACCTGGCCAGCACCGGCCGTGACGCGCAAGACGCACACCCTGATTGCCGGTGGCGGTGTGGCCGGGCTGGCCGCCGCGCGCGCTTTGCGCCTCAAGGGTATGGACGACTTTGCGCTGCTGGAGCTGGAAGACGCGGCCGGTGGCAACGCCCGCGGCGGTGCGGTCAACGGCATTGCCTGCCCGCTCGGTGCGCACTACCTGCCGCTGCCTGGCGACGACGCCCCCGAGGTGCAGGACTTGCTCGAAGAACTGGGCCTGCGCCAGCGTGTGGCGGGGCGCTGGCAATATGACGAGCGCCACCTGTGCCACAGCCCGCAGGAGCGCCTGTTCTTTAACGGCGCATGGCAGGACGGCTTGCTGCCGCTGCAGGGGGTGG
Source organism: uncultured beta proteobacterium (assembly GCA_963750815.1). GTDB lineage: Bacteria > Pseudomonadota > Gammaproteobacteria > Burkholderiales > Burkholderiaceae_C > Rhodoferax. The sequence goes on along the minus strand of CAVVRS010000002.1, from coordinate 473,687 downwards.
GCGCGGCAACACTGGCGCAGTATCAAAAATTTGCGCTGCGGGTGACGCAGCTGCGCAACGCCGCACGCTGGACAGTTCCGGTATCCAGCAGAGCCATGGCACCCGTGCAGCAAGCGCTGACGGCTATTACTTTCATAGCGTACCTGGATCAAAATGGCCTGACTGACCGGCATTTGCGCTGGTACCTTGACTATTGCTGCCGCGACGATTTTGGGGCCGGCATTGCCAGCGTATCGGCCTGGGCCGGCATTCACTACTTTGCCAGCCGCCACGGCTTTGCGGCCCCCGGCATGGAGACGCCCGAGCGCGAAGCCTTGCTCACCTGGCCGCAGGGCAACAGCTGGTTGACGCAACGGCTGGCAGCGCCGCTGAAAGAACGGCTGCATTGCGGGCAGGTGGTGCTGCGCATTGCCCAGACCCGGCACGGCGTGGAAGTGGACGCCTTCAACATCGCCACGCAATCGCTGGAGCGCTGGCAGGCCCGGCGCGTGATTGTGGCGCTGCCCATTTTTGTGGCGGCGCGCGTGGTACAGGAGGTGCCCGATTTTTTGCGCCAGGCCGCCAGCCGCACCGTCTACGCGCCCTGGCTGGTGGCCAACATCCACCTCGGCGCGGCGTTGCAGGACCGGCCCGGCGCGGCCCCAAGTTGGGACAACGTGCTGTACGGCGACAGTACCCGTGCGCCGGGTCTGGGCTATGTGGACGCCATGCACCAAAGCCTGCAAAGCGTGCCCGGCGCAACCGTGCTGACGTATTACCGGGCGCTGGGCACCGGGCCAGGCAGCCGGCAAATGCTGCTGCAAAAACCGTGGGCCGCATGGCGTGACGCTATCCTGGCCGAGCTGTCCGTAGCGCACCCGGATCTGGCGTCAAAGACCAGCCGCATCGAGATCACCCGCTATGGCCACGCGATGGCCGTTCCGACCCCCCAAATACCTCAAAATGAGGGTCAAATAGGGTTGCAGGCCCCGTCTGGTATGCGTAGACAGCTACAAAAAACAGAGCAATTGATGATCACCCACGAGCGCCTGAGTTTCGCCCACAGCGACTGGGCTGGCTACTCGGTGTTTGAAGAAGCCTTCACGCTGGGGCATTGGGCGGCGTAAGCAGTGCGCCGCGTAGCACGCTGTTGCGCTCAATGTGTGCGGGCTCAAACAAGGCCACCAGAGCGGCCATCAGGGTGTGTGCGCTGGCACTGTGGTCGCCGCCGAAATTGCACACATACACGTCCAGTGTCACGGCCTGCTGCTCGGGCCAGGTGTGCACGCACAGGTGCGATTCGGCCAGCAGCACGGTGGCGGTGACGCCGGGGGGGCCGTCACCGGCGGCGGGGAAGGTATGAAACAGTTGCGCCACCGCCTGCAGGCCCGCCGCACCGACGGCTTGTACACAGTGCGCCCCGAGCAAGGCGGCGTCGGTCAGCCAGCGCGCTTCGCAGCGGCACTGGTGCAGGTCGGCGGTCAGGTGGAGTCCTTGCATGGGCACCACTATACGCAATGCGCCCGGGTCTAGCGGATGCGTGGTTCGGCCAGCAATTGCCCGGGCAGGGTGAAGTAGGGAGCCGTTGCACCCCGCTGTTCGCGCGCCTGGTCAAGCTCGTGGCGCGCCACCGTGCGCAAGTGCACTTCGTCCGGGCCGTCGAGCAGCTGCATGGCCCGGCCCCAGGTCCAGAAATAGGCCAGCGGGGTGTCGGGCGACAAGCCCATCGCGCCAAACACCTGCATCGCCCGGTTCACCACCCGCGTCTGCAGGCGCGCCGCCACGACCTTGATGGCCGACACGTCAACCCGGCTCATGGCACGTTCGCCGTGATCAAGCCGCCAGGCCGCGCGCAACACCAGCAGGCGGGCCTGGTCGATCTCCAGGCGCGACTCGGCAATCCATTCCTGCACGTTGGCAAAATCCGCCAGGTACTTGCCAAAGACATGGCGCTCCAGCGTGCGCTCGCACATCATGGACAAGGCCAGCTCGCATTGGCCGATGGTGCGCATGCAGTGGTGAATGCGCCCCGGCCCGAGCCGCGCCTGCGCCATGGCAAAACCAGCGCCTTCCTGGCCGAGCAGGTTGGTCACCGGAACGCGCACGTCACGAAACACAATTTCGCAATGGCCCTCGGGGGTGTGGTGCTGCATGATGGCAATGTTGCGCTCCAGCGTCACCCCCGGCGTGTCCAGCGGCACCAGCACCATGCTGTGGCGCGTGTGTTTGCCACCGCTATCGTCGCCGCTATGGCACATCACAATCAGCAGCTTGCAGTGCGGGTGCGCGGCGCCGGTGATAAACCATTTGCGGCCATTGAGCACCAGTTGATCGCCCTCGTGGCACACATGGGTTTGCAGGTTGGTCGGGTCGCTTGACGCGACATCGGGCTCGGACATGGCAAAGGCGCTGCGTATCTGGCCGTTAAGCAGCGGCTGCAACCAGCGCTGGTTCTGCTCGGGTGTGGCAAACAGGTGCAGCAACTCCATGTTGCCGGTGTCCGGCGCGCTGCAATTGAACACTTCCGGGGCCCACGGCAGTTGTCCCATGATCTCGGCCAGCGGCGCATAGTCGAGATTGCTCAGGCGCAAGCCGGGTTCGTCGTCATGCAGGCCGGGCAAGAACAGATTCCACAGCCCCTCCGAGCGGGCCAGCGCCTTGAGGTCTTCCATGAAAGGGGGCGGAAACACACCTTGCGCCACCGAGCGATGCCAGGCGCCGTTGTACGGCAGCACGTAGCGGTCTATGAATTCTTGCAGGCGCAGCTGCAGGGCCTGTGCCTGCGCTGAATAGTCGAAATCCATGCCGGACCTTTCTGCCAGGGCAGTCGTTGCCCGGCCAGTGCCGAGTTTGCCAAACTTGCGCCGCGCTGGCTGTCACCTGCGCGCCGGGCCGCTGGCGGGATCAGCGGTCGCGCTGCACCGCCATCTCCAGCGTGACGGTTTCGCGCACACGCACTTCCACCCGCACTGCTTCGCGCTGCAGCGCCGTCCAGGGTAGCGGCAGGTTGTCGGGCACCAGCTCAATCTGGTGGGAGCCGGCCGCGACCGATGGAAAACTGTAATAGCCCTGCGCGTCGGTGTGTGTCATGTAGCGCTGATCCAGCACCACGCTGACGCCCGCGGTGCCGCCCTCATTGGCCTCGCGCGTGCCATTGGCGTTTTGGTCAAAGAACACATGGCCTTCGATGCGGCCGGCGCCACTGCCGGGCAAGCCGCCAATCGGCGCACTGGCTGACCCGGCGCGCGATTCATAACGCAAGGCGAGCAGGAAGGTACGGCTCTCGGGGATGACGTCGGGCACGCCCTGGCTGGCCGATGTGAGCGCCGACATGACCATCGGGTTGAGCGACTCGCGACCCCGCGCGGCCGTGTACTGGGCAATGAACGACCAGCCGTAAGCCAGCGGCCAGTTCAGCCGCGCGCTGGCGTTGAGGAAATTGCTGCCGTCAGTGCTGGCGGTGCGGCGCGTGCCACGCACACTCAAATCAAGTCGCGCACCGGCCAGTGGCAGGCTGCCAAGCACGCCGTAGCTTATGGAACTGACGCTGCTGCCAGCCTGCGCTGAACGGTCCATGGCCAGCGATGTGGAGAGCGTGTGGGTCTCGCCGACGCTCCACGCCTGATCGACCCCCAGGCGCAGCAGATTTGTCTCTGGCTGGTGCGCCGTATCGGCATACCACTGGGTTTGCCCCCAGCGAGAAATGTGTTCCCAGTTCACTTGCAGCGACTGCGCCTGCTGGTTGCCGGTGCGCGCCGCCAGCGTGGCCGACAGGGCATCGCGCGAATCAAGCCGGTAGCGGCCAAACACACCGCCATAAAGCGACCGTCCGGACAGGCCGCTCACGCTCTCGCTGAGCTCCATGTTGCCGCCCAGTTGCCACTGCCGGGTGGCAACATCGCCGCGCCAGGAAGCGCCGCGCAGGTCACTGGCAATCGGGTTGCTGCCCCAGCGCAGCGACGGCTGGAAATAAAACAGCGAGGCGCGCTGCTGCAGCCAGTCGGTGCGCCAGGCGGCATCGAGCCAGCCACCGTTGGCCGCATCGCGCGGCGCCAGCGAGCTGTCGTCTGAAGGGCCGCTTGCGCTGTGCGCCAGATTGGCCTGCACACGCAAGCCGCCGGGCCGTTCTCCCAGGCTGCCAAGGCCGGAGCCAAGCGCTGCCGCCCAGGGTGCAACACCTTGCCACGACAGCGCACCCCAGAACGAATCCGTGTCCTGCAGGCGGCTGGCCTGGCCGCTGGCATCGAAACGCCGTGTCGATAGCCACTGGAGTGCGGCGTCGCTGCGGCCCGCTGCCAGCGGGCCGGTGTCGCCACCGATTTGCTGCTGTAAACCCAGACTGGCTGCGTTGCCACGCGTCAGCGCAAAGCCCTGAAAGTCAAGACCGTCAAAGTAACCGAGGCGCCCGAACGAGGCGTTCAGACTGGAGCGCCCGGCGCGTTCAAACACGCTGGAGACGCCCTCCACCGGCAGCGTTGGCAGATAAACGTAGCCCAGCCCGCCGCGCGACAGGGGCGTACTGGCCGTATTGATGTCGCCGATACTGTTGTTGGCAAGCCAGCCGTCGTTGAACGGCATGCCCCGCTGGTCAATACGCCAGGTGCTGGCGTTGCGGTAGCGCCCAGCGCTGGCCGCCGCGCTGAACACGCCTGAATCGCCCGGGCTGGAAAAAGTATCGTGGTAGCGGTTGAGGTTGAAATGGGCTGACAGGGCGCCGTAGTCCGGGGTATCAAGGTAACCGCCGAGCAACAAAGTCTGGTTGCTGACAGCGGGCGACCCGGACTGGCGCCAGTCCTGCAGTTCGACACTGAAGCTGCGTGGCCAGCCAGCGGCCGTGGCACCTGTGGACGGCGCTTCGGATTCGCTTTGGGCACCGCTTTCAAGGACCCGGTCGATGTAGTCGCTGGTCTGGGCGTGCAGCCCCGGCGTCACGGCACCGCACAGCGTCAGCGCGCACCCGGCCAGCCGCTGTCTCATTGCGAAAAGAGCTGGTCGATGGTGGTCGATCCGGCGGTGCCCCACTCCAGCTTGCCGCGCACCGTCACCGGAAACTTGACGTCAACCTGTGCATCCGGGCTGCCGGGCCGGCTGGCGGCCAGCGCAATGTCGCGCGTCTCGCCAGGCATGATCGGTGTACTGCCGGGACTGAACTCCAGCGCGGTGCCGCTGGCATCGGTACCGCTCAGAAAACCAGCCACCCGGCCGTGCGCATTGCCCTCATTGCGAATTGTTAACACGGGCTGTCCCTGCCGGTTGATGCTGCCCGCCGCGCTGCCAACCACCGTCAGCACTGGCTGTACGTCCCCAATGGCCAGGTAGACGATGACCCCAATGCGCGCAGAAAGACCAATGGGCAGACGCGGGTCCACCGCCTGCTCCTTGCCTTCAATCAGAATGGCAAAGCGGCATTCAGTGGCCGGTGCGTCGGCTGGCGGCGTGATTTCAAAGCGAAATCGGTAAGGGCGTCCAGGCGTGACGGTCACTTCGTGCCGCTCAATGGCGACCCAGGGTCGGCAACTGCCCGGCAGCAAGGCGTCGCTGAACTCCACCGAGGCGTCCGGTCGCAGCGTCCAGTCGGCCGTGCGCAACTTGTAGCTGCCGGCCCGCACATCGGCCTGTGACAGCTCAATCACCTGCCGCAGCGTTTGACCCGGCTTGCCACTGAGTTCCAGGCGCGGTGGTGACACTGCCAGTGCAAATTGGGCCAGCGCGTGCGGGCAGACGAGAACCGCGAACAACACCATGAAGGTGGCCCGCAGGAAATATGTGCGGCCACGGGAAATGCGATAACGGGCGCCAGCGGTCACGGTACCACCTCAATCTCAAAGTAAAACTGGAGCGCTTGTGCGCGTGTCAGCAAGCGCCCGTCGGCGCTCAAGCTGAGCTCTATGGTTTCGCTCAACGTTGGCTCGGTCAGCAGCCCATCGAAGACCAGTGTGCGACCACCCCCGCGCAGCGAACCGGGCAGCAAACGACCTTGGGTGCGCCAGCTGGCAAACAGTTGTTCCCCTTCGGTCGGGGCCAGCCCCATGTAAATGCGCGCTGTGCGATGAACCCAATTGGCAAGATTCAAGCGAATTGCCACGCTCAGACGCCCCTCCACCGTGTTGTCCCCGGCTTGTGAAGGGACCAGTTGACGCCAGCGCATGGGCGTCACCGGCTGGCTGACCGTCGTGCCGCTGTCGTCCACCCGGTAGGTGGCCGCCTGCGCTGACAGTAGCACGCCCAGATTCAGAGCCAGCGCCAAAACACCGGCAACACAACTTTTGCGGCTGTGAACGGCGGCCATCATGGCGCTGTCAGGGTGTAAGTGGCGCGACCGGCAAAGGTGCCAGCGGCAACCATTTGAGCGTTGTTGTACCTGAAGGTCAGACAACTTTCAAACCAGGTATTGCGGCTGACCGAGAGCAGGGTTTGAGTGGTGCCACCCGCAAACGTGCCGTTTGGAATGGTTGAAGGCGAGGCGTCCCCGAGACCGCTGGTGGTCCAGGAGAGACTGCTGAATGGCAGCGTGTTGCCGCTGGCATTGAGCAGATTGAGCGGCGTATTGACGCTTAAAGTAGCGTTGGCAGCGGTGCCGGGGGTGCGATAGAAGCCGCCGACATAGACCTGCCCGCTGGCGGGCGTGCAGTAGTTGGCATAGCCGTCCACCGGACTGGTGCTGACCACGCTATTGCTGGTCATGCCTTGCGCGGTGCCGTTGCCCACGGCGCCGGTGGCCACCGTGGTTGACACCAGATTGACCGTGGCGTTGTTGCCGGGAACGCCGCCGGCGTTGTAAGTGCCGCCGGTTATGGAACCGGCCCCGACTTGCAGATACAGCGCCCGGCTACCCGTGGCAATGGCAACCACATAGGCCCGGGCATTGACACAGGCCAGCATGCCAGCCATCAAAAGCCCCGCCACCAGCGAGCGCCGGAGCAGATGAATTGACAGAAAGTGAGCGCAATGTGGCATGACCGGACAATTCACAAATTCAGGGCATGGTAGCCGTATAAGTCACCCGGCCATTATTCACGCCAGCACCGCCGTAGGTACCGGAGGCGACCAGATTCTGATTCAGGTAACTGTAAGTCCATTTGCCCTCCTGCCGGATCAAGCCGTTACTGGCCGTCAACACGGTACCGGCCGCGTCGTCAAAGCCGGGGTGGCTGACGCCGGTATTGGTGAAACCAGCGGTTGGCGACGGATGCGCGGCGGAGGTCACCCCAATTTGCGTCCAGGCAAGGGTTGCGCCACCCGGCCCTGTCGTCAGGGCGCCTGTCGTGGTTGCTTTCAGCGTGATATTGCCACCGTTGCCCAACACCCGCACCGTGACCGCGCCACCGGCAAGATCACCGCCAGTACCGACCACGGGTGTACCGTTGCCAACGCTGGCCGCGGGTACGGTGAAGTCGAGCAGGTCAACGGAGGTGTTGCTGGAGAAACTGCTGCCCGTGCCGACACGCAGGTACAGCAGCCGTGGAATGGTGACGTTGAAGTCAAGCCGCGCCGTAGCGCTCAGGGCGCCTGTGGTGGCCGCCACAAAGTTCGATTCGGCATGAACCATCGCCGCACTGCCCAGCGCCAAAACAAAACAGGCCGCCCGGGTGAAAACGCATTTGTTTGTCTTCACGCGGGCAACCCCGTGCGGCTACGTTTTGAAAGCAAGCTCAGGGCATGGTGGCCGTGTAGTTCACGCGTCCATTGTTGACGCCAACACCACCATAGGTACCGGCTGCCACCACATCGGCGTTGGCGTAGCTGTAGGTCCACTTGCCCTCCTGGCGCACCAGCTTGTTGGTGGCCGTCAGCAGGGTCGGCGTACCGGCACCACCACCGGCGCCGGTGTTGAACGCCGGGTGGGTAATGGCACCGTTGTTGAAGTTAAGCGTTGTGGTGGCGAGAGCCGCGGGGGCAACCGTGATGCGGTCCCAGCCAATGACCTCACCGGCAGTTCCCGTGGTCAACGGTCCCGTGGTGGTGGAGTTGAGCGTAATGTTGCCGCCGTTGCCCAGAACGCGTACCGTTACCGCGCCGCCACCCAGGTCGCCGCTGCCGGCGGTCGCAGCCACCGGTGTGTTGTCACCCACGTTGGCGGCGGGCACCGAGAAATCGATCAGGTCAATAGTGCCGTCGCTGCTGAAGCTGGTACCGGTGCCGACACGAAGATACAACACCCGCGGAACCCTCACGCGAACATCGACACGGGCACTGGCAACGGCAGCGGCTGGCGCCGGGCTGACCAGATTGGATTCAGCCAGCGCCGCAAACGAGGCAAGACCGGCCAGAGCAGAAACCAGAAGCAGTTTTTTCATGGTGAGACTTTCAGAGGCAACAAAAATGTTGAGACAGGGGAGTGTACGTTGAGCGCCGCCCGGCGCACAGGAACTATTTCACGCTTTTGAACGGTTTTGGGGCGTGGGCACCGACTAAAGCACCGAAACCGTGCGGGTTTCTTAAGCCTTAAGAATTTCCCGGTCGAACGACGACCTCATTACCGGCAGCTCAGTGCCAGTACGCTGCCTTCGGGGCCCGCCACGCGCTGCTCCGGACCGTCGCCGCATCGATAGACCACGGACAGCCGTTTGACCCGGCCCGGAGCCGGATCGCCGCACAGCGAATTACCTGCCAAGACATCAATGTGGCGGCGCGCCAAGGCGATCTCCTGGATCGCCCCGCGCGCATCGCAGGCTTCCGCCCGAAAACCATAGCGGGCATCCAGAATAGTTATTCTTCCCGTCACCGGCATGGGCTGGGGCGCCTGATCCCTGGTGGCCCCGCTACCGTCGCGATAACCCTGGTCATAGCCTCGTCGGTACTCGGCGCTTTGGGAAAATGCCGACCCTGCCATCAGGCCCAGCGTGGCAAAAGTCAAAATTGACAGACTTCGTTTCAATGGGAAATAGTTGTTCATCGGTGTTCTCCGTAGGGGTTGGAAGCGTAACTATAAGCGCCTGAAGGCGGCGCTTCTGTGCGTTGCCGCTCACAGGGCTGGACAGGCGCCCCGCACTTGGTTTACGCAGCTTTACGTGCTGTCGTGTCATCACAATGGCTCCCGGTTTCGTTGCAGTAACGTGGGTTTTTCCACGTCTTCCACTATTCAGGAGCGCATCATGAAGTTTCAGGGTTTGATTTCCACGCTGGTACTGGTGGCCAGCGGTGCTGTTTTTGCACAGGCCAGCGCACCCACCAACTCCACGGCAACACCGGTTCTGGACAAAAAACAGGCGATCCAGCAACAGCGCATTGATCAGGGCATTGCTTCGGGCCAATTGAACAAGCGCGAGGCCAGACGTCTGCAAGCCCGCCAGAACAGGCTCGCCGCACATGAGGCTGCTGCCAAGGCAGACGGCGTTGTGACGCCACGGGAGCGAGCCCGGCTCAATCGTGAGGCCGACAGGAACAGCAAAGCCATTTACCGGCAGAAGCATGACGCCCAGAAAGCCAAAACGACCCCTTGATTGCTATATATTTTATAGCTGCTTGCGCTTGTCTTATGTGGTCTAGAGGCCTGTTTTATCCTATAAACCGAGTGACTTCCAGAGTTGCTCGACGCGGGCACTGACGGTCGCATCCATCTGCAACGGCCGCCCCCATTCACGGCTGGTCTCGCCCGGCCACTTGTTGGTGGCATCGAGCCCCATCTTGCTGCCCAGACCGCTCACCGGCGAGGCAAAGTCAAGATAGTCGATCGGCGTGCTGTCGACCAGCAGGGTGTCGCGCGTCGGATCCACCCGGGTGGTGAGGGCCCAGATCACGTCTTTCCAGTCGCGGATGTTGATGTCGTCATCGACCACCACGATAAACTTGGTGTACATGAACTGGCGCAGAAAACTCCAGATGCCAAACATTACGCGCCGCGCATGACCGGGGTAAGACTTTCTGATGCTGACCACCGCAAGGCGGTAGCTGCAACCTTCGGGCGGCAGGTAAAAGTCAATGATTTCCGGGTACTGGCGCTGCAACAGCGGCACAAACAACTCGTTCAGGGCCAGCGCCAGCATGGCCGGTTCATCGGGCGGCTTGCCGGTGTAGGTGGAATGGTAAACAGGGTCGCGCCGCATAGTGATGCGGTCGATGGTGAAAACCGGAAACCAGTCCTGCTCGTTGTAATAACCCGTGTGGTCGCCGTAGGGTCCTTCGAGTGCGTGCTCAAAGCCGCTGGCGTGCGAGGCATCGGGATAGATGTGGCCCTCCAGCACGATTTCTGCAAAGGCCGGTACCCGCAACTCGCTGCCCAGTGCCTTGACCAGTTCGGTGCGGCTACCCCGCAACAGGCCGGCAAACTGGTACTCCGACAGGCTGTCGGGCACCGGCGTGACGGCGCCCAGGATCGTGGCCGGGTCAGCCCCCAGTGCCACGCACACCGGGTAGGGTTGTCCGGGGTTCTGCGCCGCATGTTCCCGGAAATCGAGCGCGCCCCCGCGCTGCGCCAGCCAGCGCATGATGACTTTGTTGCGCGCCAATACCTGCTGGCGGTAAATGCCCAGGTTCTGTCGCTCTTTGTGTGGACCTTTGGTGATCACCAGACCCCAGGTGATGAGCGGCGCCACGTCACCGGGCCAGCAGTGCTGCACCGGCAGCCGGGCCAGATCGATGTCTGTGCCTTCCCATACCACCTCCTGACACGGCGCACTGCGCAACTCTTTGGGCGCCATGTTCCACAGCGTCTTCACCATGCTGGAGAGGCCCATCAAGTCCTTGAACCCTTTCGGTGCCTCGGGCTCCTTGAGGCTGGCCAGCACGTGACCAAACTGGCGCAGCTCACTGACATCCTTGACGCCCATGCCCAATGCGACGCGGCGTGTGCTGCCAAACAGATTGCCCAGCACCGGCATGCTGTGGCCGGCGGGGTTTTCAAACAGCAGGGCCGGACCCCCGGCACGCAGGGTGCGGTCGCACAGGGCGGTCATCTCCAGATACGGCGAGACCTCAAGCTTGATGCGTTTGAGTTCGCCCATTTGCTCCAGCTGGGCGATGAAGTCCCGCAAGTCTCGGTAGGCCATGTATGCTCAGTCCTTGTCGGGGGTTGGCGGCGGGGTCGCAAGACCCTGCCAGCGCCGCGCATCGCCCTGGGGCAAGCCCAGCAAGTCAAGAACCCGGCTTACGCTGTGGTCCACCATGTCGTCCAGGGACTTCGGGCGCTGGTAGAAACCCGGCACCGGCGGAAAAATAATGCCACCCATTTCGGTGACGCTGGTCATGTTGCGCAGATGCACCAGGTTCAGGGGCGTTTCGCGCACCATCAGGATCAGGCGGCGGCGCTCCTTGAGCATGACGTCTGCTGCCCTGGCGATCAGGTTGTCAGACAGGCCTAGCGCGATCGCCGCCAGTGTGCGCATCGAGCACGGAGCCACGACCATGGCGTCACACTGAAACGAGCCACTGGCAATGGCCGCACCGACCTCGCGCACCGGGTAGGCAGCGTCGGCCAGAGCCTCGACCTGCGCCCGGCCCATGTCGAGTTCCTGCTGCAAATTCAGCAGACCGGCGTCCGATACCGTCAAATGGGTTTGTACCCCGCTGATCTGCCCCAGCCGCTGCAGCAGGCGCACACCATAGACAGCGCCGCTGGCGCCAGAGATGGCAACAATAATGCGCTTTTGCGGTGATGCGTCAACGGGATGCACGGGCAGGCCGACTCGGTAATTTCAACGGGTGGCGATCCGCGCCTTCAGGCGCGCCAGAACTTGGGCCGGTTTGAACTGATCCAGACTGAATACCGGCAGCTCGATGGCATCGATCGTATTCTTGACAAGCAAACCCAGTTCGGTGTCGCCCTCCATCGACAGTCGACGACTGAAAAACAAAGTGTCCGGGTCTTCCTGGCGACGTGCCAGCAAGACAAAATCATAAGCACTGGCGCTGATGGTGAGGTCAGCAAGGGACCGGTTCTGGCAGGCTGAAAAACGGCCATTGAGCCATTCAAAGTCAAATGTCAGTTGGGCATCGGTCACGCGCAGGCGCAATTTTTTACCCAGCAACATTTGCCTGACGTCGGGTGCCAGGTTCTTTGCCAGCGCCAGATTCAGGCCGGCAACAAACAGCAGCGAGCCCGGATAAGCGGGCAGGTGGGACAACAGATTTCCGACTGGTTGCGGCAGCGAATAAGGGGCAGTCTGCATGTTGGACTCTTTCAAATCAGTTGGCGACAGCGCTGGCTCGCCCGGTGTCGCTGCGGTCTGTCCCGCAAAGTCTCATCTTAGTTGAGGACCGGGCTCAGCGCGTCGCAGCAAGCGTCTGCTCGGCAAAGTTTTTTTCGTAGTCAAGGCCCGGCTTGCCATACCAATAGCCATTGCAAGGCTGGTCCGGCATGAACGCTGTCATCGCCAGCATGGCTTGCGCCAGCGGAATTTTCCGGGTCAATACGGCATGGAACAGATCGACAACCCCAGCGCTGTGTGTTGACTGGGGGCTGATGCGCACGACGTCAACGCCGAGGTCACGCATGGCATCGAGTTCAGGCAGCAGGTTGTAGACCCGTGCCGACTGGGTTTGTGTGCCATTGAGCACCAGAAATCCCTCGTCTTCCTGGGTTCGCATCATCAAGCCATCGGCATAGTCAAGGCAACTGAACTGGCAGTCATCCTTGGGCAGATTGCGGTGACGCGCAGTAAAACAGCGCGCGGAAAACGCCAGCGGCATGCGGCCATAGGCAAATACTTCAGTTTCCAGACCCGCCGGGCGCCCCTGCTGAAGCAGAGCCAGGTCATTGTGCCCCATTTCCAGTGGCATGACCCAGCGCGTGGCTCCCAGGCCGGCCATCCACTGCAGTGTCGGGGCGTTGTAAATATTCAGGTGCGGTCCGGCGATAAAGGCAACCTTGCCGGCCAGGCAGTGCACGGCCCCCATATCATTGGCTTCGACGCTAAAGTCACCGGCCACCGACATGGCGGCAATCTTGTGCAGGGTTGCGACATCGGAGCCGGATTCGATGAGGACCTGGGTTGACAGCACCACTTCTTTGCCGGCCTCGCGCAAACTCGCAGCGATGCTTAACCAGTCAGCCAATCGCAACTCGCGGCGGCGCGAGCACACGGTCTCACCCAGATACACGATATCGACCGACGCTTTTGCAATAGCCTCGTAAAAACTCACCACCGTATCGCGCGGCCAGTAGTACAACAAAGGGCCAAGGGCGAGCTTCATTTCCAGGGCCTGTGGTAAGCGCCCAGCGTGTGCTGTTGTCCTTCGGCGACCTTGTCCAGATCGCTCATCCAGACTGGCTTGGCCGAGTAGCGGTGCGGGTTGTCCCGGCAACTGTCAATGGCTTCACGCCAGACCTTGGTGACTTGAGCAACATACGCCGGGCTGCGCTGGCGCCCTTCAATCTTGATGGCACGCACACCCATCTTCATCAGCTGGGGCAGCAACGCCAGCGTGTTGAGACTGGTGGGTTCTTCGATGGCGTAATAGTTTTTTTCATCGCCAACGTCGAAACGGCCTTTGCAAAGCGTGGGATAGCCGGCGTTTTCACCTTCGGCGTAACGGTCAATCAAAACGCCGTTAAGGCGCGACTCTCGCCCCTTGGGTGTCTCGACCCAACGCACCGCTCTGGGCGGCGAGCAGACGCCATTGGTGTTGGGTGCTTCGCCGGTTACGTAGCTTGAGAGCGCACAGCGCCCCTCCACCATGACGCACAGGCTGCCAAAACCGAAAACCTCAACTTCGACCGATGTTTTCTCCAGTACCTGCTCAACCTGCGTCAGCGACAACACCCGTGGCAGCACGGCGCGCACGATGCCAAAGTGTTGCTGGTAAAAATTGAGCGCCTCGTAATTGGTGGCGGAACCCTGCACCGACAGATGCAGTCGCAAACCGGGGTAGTGCTTTACCGCGTACTGCATCAAGCCCGGGTCCGCCAGAATCACCGCGTCGACACCGCTCTGTGCTGCACGGTCGACGGCACTACGCCAGACCTCGGGGCTGGCGGCCTGTGGATAGGTATTGAGCGCCACAAACACCTTGCGACCGCGATCATGTGCGTAGCGAATGCCCGTGGTAATCGCCACCTCGTCGAAATTGAGCCCGGCAAAGTTGCGTGCGTTGGTGGCATCGCGAAAGCCCAGATAGACACAGTCGGCGCCGTGGTCGACGGCGGCTTTCAGTGCGGGCAGGCTGCCCGCCGGGCAGACCAGTTCCATGGACCCGGTAGCAGGCACCCCGGACGCAGGCGCGGGGAAACGGTCAACGATGGAATTCATAGAGGCGATCAAGAGTGGGACAACTTTCGTGCTTGTGGCACAGCCTGCGCAAGCGAAGGCAAAGTTCAGGCTGGCAAAGTTATCAGACCTGCGCTGCCATTTCCATGACATAGGTCAACTCAGTTCGAGTTAATAAGCCCGACCAGCGGCGCCGGTTATTGCCCTGGCCGCGACGCCGGGAGCCGCTACTTTGAGACCCAAACATACCCTCCGTTACCCTTCCTGTTTTTATAATGTTCTGAAATTGGCGCCTGAAAGCGCGCCCGGTAAAACAACTGGCCCTGACCTGGCCTGCCTAGACCTGACAATCCACCATGAACCGACACCTCTGGCTACTGGCAATTTGCCAGGGCCTCTTCCTGACCAATAACGTCACCTTTATTGCCATCAACGGTCTGGTTGGCCTGAGCCTGGCTCCGCTGGGCTGGATGGCAACCCTGCCGGTCATGGGTTACGTGGTGGGCGGCGCCCTGTCCACAGGACTGGTGGCCAAAACACAAAAAGTCTTTGGGCGCAAAGTGTCGTTTCAGCTGGGGTTGCTGGTGGCACTAATCGCCAGCCTGTTATGTGCCTACGCCGCCATCAATAAAAATTTCTGGCTGCTGTGCGTGGCTACTCTGGTGGCTGGTTACTACAACGCCAATGCCGGCCTCTACCGTTTTGCCGCCGCCGAACTGGCACTGCCTGCATGGCGCGAAAAAGCCGTTTCTCTGGTCATGGCCGGCGGCCTGCTCGGTGCGGTGCTTGGCCCCAACCTGGCACATCAAACCCGTAGCCTGATGGAGGCACCGTTTGCCGCTGCTTACCTGGCCTTGAGTCTGGTCGCACTGTTGGCGATGGCGGTGCTCTCTTTCATTGACTTCCCGCCAACGCCGGTCAAACAATTGGCAAGTGGTGGCCGGCCGCTGACTGAAATCATGCGCCAGCCGGCCTTCATTGTTGCGGCTGCCACCGGCGCCTTGGGCTACGGCGTGATGAACCTGCTGATGGCCGCCACACCGCTGGCCATGCAGCAGTGCGGTCTGGCGTTTTCCGATGTGGCACTGGTGCTGGAATGGCATGTCATTGGCATGTTTGCACCAGGGTTTTTTACCGGCCACCTGATCAAGCGCTTTGGCACGATACCCATCATGAGCGTTGGCGTGGCGCTCAACGCGCTGTGCATTGTGGTCGCCCTTTCCGGAATTGATCTGAGCCAATTTCTGGTGGCTCTGTTTTTACTCGGTGTTGGATGGAATTTTCTGTTCACCGGCAGCACGGCACTGTCACTGCAAACCTACACGGCGCAGGAGAAAGATCGCGCGCAGGGGGCACTGAATTTTTTTGTTTTTTCCACACTTGCCCTGACTTCATTCTCGTCCGGCGTGCTGGTCACCACCAGCGGCTGGACGCTGCTCAATTACGGCTCACTGATACCCGTGGCGTTCACAGCTGGCTCGCTGCTGTGGCTCAGGAACCAGCGGCGCTGGGCGCCGGCCAGCTAGAACCGTTCGTCAAGCCACTTCTTCAATTCCACAAAAACCGGTTCCCGCTCCAACTCATTGAATATCTCGTGGTAAAGCGTCTCGAAACAGTGTGCCGTCACCACCTGCTTCGGCGCCGCGGCGGCAAACGCCCGACTGCCCGCCGGGTTGACCAATTTATCAGCTCCGGCAAACAGCAGTAGTGTGGGCAGTTTCCAGACGGGCGCAAGCGCTACCGTGGCTGGACCAGTTTCTGCGATGAAGCGCGCGAGTCGGCCCGAGATGCGGTCGTGCACCAATTTATCAGAAAGGTAGGCACTGACAGTGGCCGGGTCATGTGAAATGAGATACGGATCCAGCCCGTTACCGACCCGCAAATTGGGCGCGATTCTGGGCAATACCGCCAGCAACAGCCGCTGCGCAATATTGAGTCCGGGGTCCAGCGCCGGCGACGACAACACCAGTGCGTCGACCGGTCGAATAGCCAGCGCCACGAAACGGGCGGCGACCAGCCCGCCCATGCTATGACCCAACAAAATAAGCGGTGCGCTGCGCTCCATGCGGGCGCGGGTACTGTCCACAATATCGGCCAGATCGTCCAGCAATCGCGTGTCTGTGGGCAGGCCACCGCGTGGTCCGCCCGACTCACCGTGACCATACTGGTCATAACCGCGCACTGCAAAACCCCAATCGTTGAGCTGGCGGGCGAGAGGGTCATAACGCCCCGCATGTTCCCCCAGGCCGTGCACCAGCAGCACGACGCCGCGCAACGGCTTGTCCGGCTCCGGCGGCCAATCCTGAATAGCCAGATTGTTGCCATCCATGGCAACAAAGGGGGACAGTGTGCTGGCGGTCGTCATTGCACTACCTGGGCAATGACATGGGCCACCGCCGCAGTCAGTTTTTTGGCATACGGTACGTGCAAAAACTCGTTCGGACCGTGCGCGTTGCTTTTCGGGCCAAGCACGCCGCAGACCATCATTTGCGCTTTCGGAAAACCGGTCGACAACATGTTCATGAGTGGTATGGTTCCGCCCTGGCCAATAAAACCGCACGGGGCACCAAAACAGGCTTGCGACGCTGCGTTCAAAGCCTGTTCGAACCACGGCGCCGTGGCGGGCGCATTCCAGCCCGTGGCAGCGCCCGAACTCTCGAATGTGATGCGCGCCTGGTAGGGCGCGTTATCTTCCAGCAGCATTTTGAGTTGCTGCATCGCGGTAGCGGCGTCAACAAGTGGCGGCAAGCGCAGACTGAGCTTGAAGGCGGTGTAAGGCCGCAGTACATTTCCGGCATTTTTAAAGTCAGGCAAGCCCTCCGCGCCGGTCACGCTGAGGGTCGGTGTCCATGTGCGGTTCAACAAGGCCTGGAGCGGTTCGGTAGTGGTGGGCAGAGCGAATGCGGTGGAGCCACCACAATCGTAATGCGCCCACGGAAACCGCTTGTGCACCTCATCACCCAATATCGCTGCCGTGGCCCTGGTCTGATCCAACCGGTCGGCCGGCACTTCGCAATGAAATGCGGCCGGCAACAGGCGCCCGGTAACGCTGTCCTCCAACCGGTCCAGTACCTGGCGCATGATGCGAAAACTAGATGGCACCAGACCACTGGCATCGCCCGAGTGCACACCTTCGGTCAGAATCTCCACCTTCAGGATGCCACTGGCCATTCCACGCAAGCTGCTTGTCAACCAGAGCTGATCGTAATTGCCGGCACCGGAATCCAGGCAGATGACCAGTGCCACCTCGCCAAGACGGGTGCGCAAGGCGTCCACATAGGGTAGCAAGTCATACGAGCCACTTTCTTCACAGGTCTCAATCAGGCCGACGATGCGCGGATGCGCCACCTGCTGGGTCTTAAGCGCCTGGATGGCGGCAATGCTGGCATAAACCGCGTAGCCATCATCGGCTCCGCCGCGACCATAAAGCTTGCCGTTCTCATATTTTGGTGTCCACGGTCCCAGATCACTGCGCCAACCGGTGAATTCAGGCTGCTTGTCAAGATGCCCGTACATCAACACCGTGGGGTTGACCGCCGCCTGGTCCAGTTCCCCCAAACGCGCACCGATGACTGCCGGGACTTCGAAAAACAGCACCGGCGTACGTCCCTCCAGCCGGATTATCTCCAGCTTCAGACCCGGCACTTTCTGTGCTTCAATCCAGCCGGCTGCATTGCGCACCACCGCATCAATAAAGCCGTGTTTCGCCCATTCGGCATCGAACATGGGTGACTTGGCTGGAATGGTGATGTAGTCGGTCAACTGGCTGACGATATCGTCATCCCACGCGCGACTCACCTGGCCCAGCGCTTGCGCGGCATTCAGCGCTGACTCGGGTACTCTGGCATTCATGCAATGCTCCTTTGAACTGATCGCAAATAACAGCCGTCTATCATGCCACGTCAGCCCGGCTGGGCCGCCGGACATTTCCGCGACCAGGTTTGCCCGACGCGGTGACTGCAACCCGCTTGCGGGCAATCTTCTTGATGGCGCCCGTCCTGGCCGGGCCAGCTTTCTGCGCTGCAGCCTGGCCCAGCGCCTGCTCCAATTCGAGGATCGATTGATCGGTGTAATCCAGCATGCGCTGGAGTGTCGGAACCGAGCGGCGGCAGGCTATATAGCCAAAACCAAGCTTGTCCGCGTAGCCGCTGATGGTGATGTTGAGGGCCAGGTATTGCGTGGGAATTGAGACAGGATAAACCTCATCGAGTTGCGCGCCATTGAGGAACAGTGTGTCTCCCGGACCCGGTACGTTGGAAATGACGAGATTGAACAGCGGGTGCTGCTTTGCACTGCCTGTCAACATGGCAGGCCCCATGGGTGAAATCGATGCAATGCCGTGCGCCAGTTTTTGCAGGCGAGGCATGGCACGCAAGCGCGCCTTGGCCTGGCTGGTCGATTGCACGATGCGCGCCAGACGCTTGAGTGGATCACGTACATGGGTTGCCAGGTTCGCCAACAAGAGTGAGACCTGATTGCCCCCCGCATCGGTCTCGGCGTGCAGCGAGACCGGGACCATGGCAATCAGTGGTTTTTTGGGTAAGGCGTTCTGCACCTCAAGATACTTGCGCAGCGCACCAGCACAAACAGCCAGTGTGACATCATTGACTGTTGCGCCGGTGGCCTCGCCAATGCACTTGAATCGGGCTAGCGAATAGGATTGTGCGGCAAAGCGCCGGGAGCCCGCTATTTCGACGTTGAACGGGGTCGGCGGCGCCTGGAACGGCAGCGCCGACGCACTGTCTGCCGGTCCGCTACGCACGATGTCCCAAAGACCGCTGCCAATGCCCGGCAAAATTTCGCGCCCGGCACGAGCCACATTGGCCAACTGCCTGATCAGGCCTGACGGCGGCGACGCCCGTTTCGATGCAGGGTGCATGGGAAACGCCTGCGCCCACACGGGAGGCTTGTTTTCCTGAGCCGTGCGCGACAATGATTCAGCCATGATGCGGGCACCCGCGACGCCGTCCACCAGGGCATGATGAATTTTGATATAGGTCGCGAATCTGCCGCCTGGCAAACCTTCAATCACATAAGCTTCCCACAACGGCCGATTGCGGTCCATCAAGTTACCGTGCAGGCGCGAAACCATGGCCAACAATTCCCTGATGCGCCCGGGCTGCGGCAAAGCCAGATGACGCAAGTGGTAATCAAGCTCAAATTCTGTATCTTCCTCCCAGTACCACAGACCCAGACGCAATATCGGACGCTGATTGAACGGTGACGCTGCGGAAAGATGCTGGCCCCAGTCTGCCAACAGGCTGGCAATGAACTGCGCGCCGGATGCGGGCGGTGGCGAGTAGATGTTGAGGCCCGCCACATGCATGGGCTGATTGCGTGTTTCCATCCACAAGAATGCGGAGTCGGTGGGACTGAGTGCTTGCATCGGCTGGTTTCCTTCAGATTGAAAGGTGCTCGGTTGAAACTGTAGCAGCAGACGGTCGCCCGCACCAGTCACCAAACCGCCTGTTCAACGAATTCGAACGCTATAAAATATATAGCTGTTTGCGCCTATTGCACGGGCGCTACAGCCATTATTCCTGTATATATTGGTCAAAGTGACAGGGTATACACCGAAGTACCTGCCCGCCAATTGGGTGCAAAGCGCACGATGCGGTCGTCTTGGATGCCAAAGCTGTCGAGCACTATGAGGCCGCTGCGCCTGGCCAGCAACGCCAGATCAGCGTGCGTGCCAACGCGGATATTGGGAGTGTCGTACCACTGGTAAGGAAGACGTTTGGTGACGGGCATGCGCCCGCGCAACACGCTCAGGCGATTGGGCCAGTGCGCGAAGTTGGGAAAGGCCACGATCCCGACGCGTCCGACGCGCACGGTCTCACGCAGCATCACCTCGGCATTGCGCAAGTGCTGCAATGTGTCAATTTGCAGCACCACATCAAACGAGGCATCGTCAAACAGCGACAGGCCTTCGTCCAGATTGAGCTGAATGACATTGACGCCACGCTTGATGCAGGCCAGCACGTTGGCGTCGTCAATCTCGATGCCATAGCCGCTGCAGCCACGTGTTTGCCGCAGGTGCGCCAGCATCTCACCATCGCCGCAGCCCAAATCGAGCACACGCGAGCCCTCAGGTACCAGCAGGGCCAATGCATGCATGGTGGAAAAGTCCGTCACGTTGCCAGTTCCTTTGCAACGTTCTCAAAATAGGCGCTGACAACGCTGATGTAACGGGCGTCATCAAGTAGAAAGGCATCGTGTCCGTGCGGTGCATTGATTTCGGCGTAACTCACATCGCGCCGGTTATCAAGTAGCGCCTTGACAATTTCACGGCTGCGCCTTGGGGCAAAACGCCAGTCCGTAGTGAAACTTACCAGCAGAAATTTGCAGCGGGCCCGCGCCAGGGCGTGACTCAAATCGCCGCCATAGGAGCGAGCCGGATCAAAGTAATCCAGCGCGCGGGTGATCAGCAAGTAGGTATTGGCGTCGAAGTACTCTGCAAATTTGTCACCTTGGTAACGCAGGTAGCTTTCGATCTGAAACTCAGCCTCCAGCGTACTGTAAAGATAGGCCTCCGCGCATGCCACGTTGTCTGCTGCGCTGGTCGCCGCGGGTACCGTACCCTGCCCTGGGTAGGCCGGTAGGTCGACGGCCGACATGCCAGTCGCGGCAATCAACTGGCGGCCAAACTTCTCGTTCATCACGTCGTCACTCAGATAGGTGATGTGGCCAATCATGCGGGCAATGCGCAGACCGCGCTTGGGGATGGTGTTGTGCTCGTAGAAGTGACCGTCATGAAAATCAGGGTCGGTCACGATAGCGCGTCGGGCCACTTCGTTGAATGCGATGTTCTCTGCCGTCAGGTTGGGGGCGCTGGCGACCACCACGGCGTGTCGCACCCGGCTCGGGTATTGCAGCGCCCAGCTCAAGGCCTGCATGCCACCCAGCGACCCTCCCATCACGGCCGCCAGCGTCTGAATGCCCAGAGCGTCCAGCAAGCGCGCCTGTGCGTCGACCCAATCTTCTACTGTGACCACCGGAAAATCGACGCCATAGACCCGTCCCGTATCAGGGTTCAGGTGCATCGGTCCGGTAGAGCCAAAACAGGATCCCAGGTTATTGACGCAGATGACAAAAAACAAATCCGTGTCCAACGCCTTGCCAGGCCCAATCATGTTGTCCCACCAGCCCTCGGACTTTTCCTGTCCCGCATAGGTGCCG
This sequence comes from uncultured beta proteobacterium, assembly GCA_963750815.1. Classification (GTDB taxonomy): domain Bacteria; phylum Pseudomonadota; class Gammaproteobacteria; order Burkholderiales; family Burkholderiaceae_C; genus Rhodoferax. Next base: position 452,385 of record CAVVRS010000002.1, on the reverse strand, counting down.
GCCACATGATGTGAGGCGTTGAGCGCATGACAAATCAATACCGCGTTGGATCGGGTGGCATTGAGTACGCCATAAGTCTCGAAGCTCAAGGAATAGTCACGCAGGGCAGAGCCACTTTGCAGGGGCAAAGGGTCGGCGAAGCGCATGGACTGTGGCGTAACGTTCATAAGGTCAGGAACTGAGCCTGTCAGTTCTGTGTTGGCAGCGATCGTGTCCCACGATGTCAAAAAATAAAACCCGGCAACGCCAAACGCGTGGCCGGGTCACTAATCAGTGCTTCGGTGGCCGTATTTAGCTGAATTTCGAAACTCATTGGTTTCGGCGCCCGCAATCCAGGATAAATCGGCGCAGCAGTTTAGTATAAATCCAAGAGCCCGTTTGTCCCAAGCCGTAGACGTTTCGTGTCAGCAGTCCGCCGGTCCAAAAGACTTGCAGTGTCCCTGGCTGATGACATGTCTTCCAGGTCCTGCACCTTTCTGAATCGTCCAGTTGATTAGTGGCTCGGTTTTTGCTTGTATTTGGTGCGTTTTAATATTTTTCCTCGAAAACGCACCAATACAAATCAATTCAACTGAAGAGGTCCTCATGGAAGCACTAAAACAGGGCGCCAACACCTTGTTCATCCTGCTCGGCGCAGTCATGGTCTTGGCCATGCACGCGGGTTTTGCATTTCTGGAACTCGGCACGGTACGACGCAAGAATCAAGTAAATGCCCTGGTGAAGATTTTGGTGGACTTTTCCGTATCTACCGTAGTCTATTTCGTCATCGGCTACGGCATCGCTTACGGTACCAGCTTCTTTGTCGGAGCTGAGCAGCTGTCAGCCAAAAACGGTTATGAACTGGTCAAGTTTTTCTTTTTGCTTACCTTTGCGGCAGCCATTCCGGCAATCATATCCGGAGGCATTGCCGAGCGCGCCAAATTCTGGCCACAACTGATAGCCACCGCCGTTATTGTGGGCTTCATCTACCCCATCTTTGAGGGTATTGTCTGGAATCAGCATTGGGGTGTGCAAAACTGGATAAAGCGGCTGACGGGGGAAGAGTTTCATGACTTTGCCGGCAGCGTAGTGGTCCATGCCGTGGGTGGCTGGATTGCGTTGCCGGCAGTCCTGCTGCTTGGCGCCCGCGCCAACCGTTATCGCAAGGATGGTGGAATATCCGCCCATCCGCCATCGAGCATTCCCTTTCTGGCGCTGGGCGCCTGGGTGTTGACCGCTGGCTGGTTCGGATTCAACGTAATGAGCGCTCAAACCCTGGACAAAATCTCGGGCCTGGTGGCGGTGAATTCGTTAATGGCGATGGTGGGCGGTACCTTGATCGCTCTTGTGGTGGGCAGAAATGACCCCGGCTTTGTACACAACGGCCCGCTCGCCGGCTTGGTGGCGGTGTGCGCCGGCTCGGATCTCATGCACCCCCTGGGCGCATTGGCGGTGGGTGGCGTGGCCGGAGGAATCTTTGTAGCCATGTTTACACTGACACAGAACAAATGGAAGATTGACGATGTGCTGGGCGTGTGGCCGTTGCACGGCCTGTGTGGCACCTGGGGAGGCATTGCGGCTGGTATTTTTGGCAGCAAATCCCTCGGTGGACTGGGCGGCGTCACGCTGGCCGGTCAACTCATAGGGACTTTGATGGGGGTACTCTGGGCGTTAGTCAGCGGGTGGGTTGTGTACAGCTTGCTGAAGGCCACCATGGGTCTGCGACTCAGTCAGGAACAAGAATTTGACGGTGCTGATCTTTCCATTCACAAGATAAATGCCACGCCGGATCGGGAAGCGAATTGGTAGCGGCACTGACCAAACCACAATCATTTGCCAGTCACTCACAACTCGAGACCTGGCTCATCGGCATCCTTAAGCACAAAGTCACTGACGCGTTAAGACATCACGTGCGTGAAGTCTGTGGGCTGGACATCTCGAATGATGATGAAGATCCATTGGACTTCCTCGGGTTCAAGGCGGACGGACATTTCTCGCAGATGCCTGCTGATTCGGGAAATCCGGACCAACAGCTCAATAGCCACCAGTTTTTCGAAGTGCTGGACGCCTGCGCCAACAAACTGCCCGCTTTCCAGGGTCGACTTCTTTTGATGCGGGAATGGCTGGAGTTTTCCAGCGAACCTGTAAAGAAGTTGCGGCCTTGCTGGTCGCACGGAAAGACCGCGTACTTTCCCTGCGCGACCGACTGGTTTTGCGTTTGCACATGACCCTATGCGCCGCTTCCCAACCTTGGAGCATCAGGTACTGACCATGCGCAACGCCCTGAAACGGTGGCGAAATTACGACAATGATGAAACAAGCCTTGGCAAGTTGAATGACCTACCCGCCCAACAACCTTGAAAGATGGCTTGGCACCGATCATCCTGAATTGCTAAAAAAATTGTAAAAATATAAAACTTGACGCATAATGCACCGGTATGGCCGAAAATCGGTTATATAAGTTTGCGGTGTTTAGTCAGTTTCGCGTCTGCTTTAAGTCTTCATTTGTTTGTTGATTACGTGGTAATAGCGGTTTTGGACTCCATCGCGTTTTGAGTCATTTTGAGGAGTCCTTTCATGGGCAACAAACTTTATGTGGGCAACCTGCCCTACACTTTTCGTGACGAAGACCTGCAGCAGGCATTTGCCGCACACGGCACTGTCACAAGCGCCAAAGTCATGATGGAACGTGACACCGGTCGCTCCAAGGGCTTCGGCTTTGTCGAAATGGGCAGCGACGCTGAGGCACAAGCTGCTATCAACGGTATGAACGGCCAACAATATGGCGGCCGGGGCCTCGTAGTTAACGAAGCTCGTCCAATGGAAGCACGTCCTCCCCGTACCGGTGGTGGTGGCTTTGGCGGTGGTGCCGGTGGTGGTCGTAGCGGCGGCGGTTACGGCGGTGGTGCCGGTGGCGGCGGTTACGGCGGTGGTGCCGGTGGCGGTCGTAGCGGCGGCGGCGGTGGTGGTGGTGGTGGTTACGGCGGTGGTCGTAGCAGCTACTAAGAAATACCGGGCTGACCTCGGTTCAGCAAAAATTAAAGGGCTCTCGTGGCCCTTTTTTATTTTATAGGCGACTGTTTCCCCAGATTGCGTCCAGGATTTTTCTGTCAAGCGTCCGTCACACGCGGTTTTCGGGGTCGCCCGGCAAGCACCTTGTCAAACAACCAGTTGGGCAACAAGCGCAACAATTTCGCGACCAACCCCATTTGCCAGGGAATCACACAATAGCTGACTCCGGCTTCAATGGCCTTAAAGGCTCTTTGAGCAAAGTCATCTGCTTGCATCAAAAACGGCATCGAATAGGCATTGCGTTGCGTCAATGGGGTATTGATATAGCCTGGACATAACGTGACCACTTTGACGCCACTGCCCCTGAGTTCACCACGTAAACATTCACAATAGCTGATCAAGGCCGCCTTGCTCGGACAATTCGCGCCATGTCCTGGAAAGCCGCGTATACCGTTCACGCTACCAATACCGACCAGCGACCCCGAGCCCCTGCTAATCATGGCGGCCAGAAACGGTTGAAAACTCGCTGCTGTGCCTGTATTGTTAACAGCAAAGGTTCTCGCAATAATTTCAATATCGGCCCGCTCGGCAGTGTCCACCCCAATGCTGATTCCGGCGCAGGCTATCACGACATCGGGGACGCCCTGCAGCTTCAAACATGCCCATCCTGCCGCCACAATGCTGTCGGCTAGGGCCACGTCAGCAGTGTAAATTTCACACCGCTCTGCGCAAATTTGACGGGCTTCTGCCCATGTCCTAACCACTTCGGTGCGGCGTGCCACAAGTGCCAGTGAATAGCCGGCTTGATAAAAGCGCCACGCCAGTGCCTGACCAATTCCGCTGGAGGCCCCAGTGATAAAAACAAGTTTTTTCATGCGTATTTACTGGCTGCGCGGTCTATTTGAATTTGGCAAGTTCAGGTACCAGCATCGCTTTAACCCGCCCTTTTAGATGTAATACGCGGTCAGGGTTATCGAAATCCATTGCGTCAGCCGTGAACTGATCACGGCCGCGCTTGATTTCAACCGGCTTATCTGATCGGAGGCGCTCGGTATTCATAAATGCGTGTAGAAACTCGCTGTGAAACTCCAGTCCTGGCTGTGACACCCCGACCTTGCTAAATGCCGGTTCGCGAGCGACCCGTGCGTCTCCAAACAATTGGACTTCCGAGGCATCCCCATTGGCGACCGCGCGGCGCGCTGTCGCTGTGGTCAAACGCCCTTCCTGGTTAAATGAACGAATACGGACAAATTCTATTTCCAGCGTGTCCGTGTCGGGGTAGTGACGGGCCTCAGTCCCAAACACTTCGCTTTTCAGCCGGCCGAATTTGTCAAACGTTTTGACTGAAAAATTGCGCAGAAAATAATCGGCCTCGTGTCGGGAAGGCTGCGGCTGTTCAGGCGGCAACAGCAATGGTGTACTTCGCACCAACCAGTAAGTTCCCAACGCCAGCACACCCATCAGAATTAACGGAAGGTACAGCGACAGCCGCTGCCACACTGTACGCAAAACTTTGATCAAATTGCACTCTCCCGCAACAGATCGGCATACCTGCCGCTAGCAATCAGCAACAAGTCACACAACTCTCTGACCGCCCCGCCGCCACCCGGCGCCATGGTGACGTGGTGCGAAACTGCCTTTACCTCGTCATGCGCGTTGTGCGGCGCGCAGGCGAAGGCACAACGCCGCATAACGGACAGATCGGGCCAGTCATCACCCATCGCTGCCGCCTTGGACCAATCCAAGCCAAGGTCTTCAAGGGTTTGCTCGGCAGCCGGGCGCTTATGCTTAATGCCATAGTGCACATGTTCAATACCCAGTGCCTCAAGCCGCAAGCGCAATGGTTTTGAGTCCCGTCCGGTGATGACTGCTGTGCTTATCCCGATGCGTTGCAGTAGCTTGAGGCCATGGCCATCAAGCGTATGAAACCGCTTGATCGTTTCCCCGGTCTCGGTAAAGTACAAGCTTCCGTCAGTCAGAACTCCGTCGACGTCAAGAAAAACCACACGAATTTCCTGGGCCTTGAGCAACAATTCAGGTGAAAGTTTCAACGCGGGAGTCATCAAATCACTTTCGCCCGCATCAAGTCGTTGCTATTGAGTGCACCGCACAGCCGCCCCTTCACATCCAGCACCAATACGCTCGTAATGCAGTATTTTTCCATCAATTCGGCCGCCTCCACGGCCAGGGCACCACTGGAGATGGTTCTGGGATCGGGGTGCATGACCTGCTGTGCGGACGTTCCACGCAAATCGATCCCCTTTTCCACCAGTCGGCGCAAGTCACCGTCGGTAAAAATTCCCAATACAGTCAAGTTGGTCCCGACAATGGCGGTCGCACCCAGACCCTTGGTACTCATCTCGCGCATTAACTCGCTAAAACTGGCCTGCGGCCCGACCTTGGGCACAGCATCGCCTGAACGCATCACGTCGCTGACATGGGTAAGCAGCTTTCGGCCCAAGGCGCCGCCGGGATGCGAGCGCGCAAAATCTTCGGCCTTGAATCCGCGCGCATCCAGCAACGCCACCGCCAGCGCATCACCGAGGGCCAATTGCGCTGTCGTGCTTGCGGTGGGTGCCAGATTCAAGGGACAAGCTTCTTTCTCTACCCCACAATCCAGATATACATCAGCATGCCGTGCCAGTGTTGATTCAGCCTTGCTGGTCATCGCAATCATTGGCGTGCCCATGCGTTTGAGCACTGGCAGAATGGCCGTCAACTCTTCTGATTCGCCACTGTTCGATATGGCCAGAACAACATCGACCGGCTTGATCATCCCAAGGTCTCCATGGCTGGCCTCGGTCGGGTGCACGAACATGGCAGGGGTACCGGTCGAGGCCAGTGTGGCCGCTATTTTGCGGCCGATGTGGCCACTTTTTCCGATCCCCATCACCACGACGCGGCCAGTTACGCCCAACATGATCTTCACTGCCTGAACAAAGGAAAGTCCAATGTGTTCCTTCAAGCCCAAAACTGCTGCTGCTTCAATATCCAGCGTCTCCCGAGCCAGACGAATCGCCTGCTCGGCCTGAAATGCCGGGGTCGAAATGTGTTGACTGGTCATGGCACCATTTTATCGTTGAGCGCGTGACTTGCTAGTATGCGGGAATGAGTCCACTTGAACTCACCTTACTCTACTTGCTGGCAGCGGTGCTGGGCGTTGTCGCATGCCGGACTTTTAAATTGCCGCCGATGCTGGGGTATCTGGCCGTCGGCGTTGTAATTGGCCCGAATGCACTGGCCTTGGCAAAAAATGCGGACGGTGTGCGCCATCTTGGCGAGTTCGGGGTTGTTTTCCTGATGTTTGTCATTGGCCTTGAGTTCAACCTGGTCAAGCTTCGCGCCATGCGCAACCACGTGTTTGGGCTAGGCTTTTTCCAAGTTTTTTTAACCATGCTCGGCGCCTCGGCTGCGGCCATCGGTCTGTCCGTTGTTGCTCCCGGGTTGTGGGGCATGAGTTGGCAAACGGCTTTGGCTCTGTCTGGGGCGCTAGCCATGAGCAGCACAGCGATTGTCGTCAAACTGATGACAGAGCGACTGGAAATCGAATCAGAACACGGCAAACGCGTCATGGGAATACTGCTGTTTCAGGATCTCGCTGTGGTTCCGCTTCTGGTGTTGATTCCGGCACTGGGGGCCACCGGCGAGCATCTGTTTGAAACGCTGTTGATAGCGGGCCTGAAGGCCGCTATTTTGATTACCATGCTATTGATCGGCGGCCCGGGGGTAATCCGCTGGTGGCTGACTTTGGTGGCGCGGCGCAAGAGCGAAGAGCTTTTTGTACTTAACCTGCTGCTTATCACGTTGAGCCTGGCATGGGTGACTGAGCTGGCTGGCTTGAGTCTTGCACTCGGCGCTTTCATTGCAGGCATGCTGATCTCGGAAACGCAGTACAAGCAGCAGGTAGAAACCGACATCAGGCCATTTCACGATGTGTTGCTTGGCCTGTTTTTTATCAGCATAGGCATGATGCTCGATTGGCGATTGGTGCTGGAGCACTGGAGCCTGGTGTTATTGCTGGTCACTCTGCCGGTGTTGTTCAAGGCCGCACTGGTGACCTTGCTCGCACGCGGCCTGGGTGCGCCGCCTGGCGTGTCCCTGCGCACCGGCCTGTACCTGGCACAGGCTGGGGAATTCGGATTTGTGTTGCTGACGCTCGCCCAAGCCAACGCACTTGTACCACCGGAGTTGCTGAACCCGATTCTGGCGAGCATGGTGCTCTCGATGCTGGCCACGCCCTTCATCGTTCTGTACAGCAACCGCATTGTGATGAAGCTGGTGAGCAGTGAGTGGCTGCAACAGTCGCTGCAAATGACCAAAATTGCCCGCAGATCAATTAACGTCAACAAGCATGTAATCATCTGCGGTTTTGGCCGCTGCGGGCAAAACCTGGCGCGCATACTGGATCTCGAGGGCATTCCCTACATGGCGCTGGACCTCGATCCGGACCGGGTACGCCAGGCAGCAGCAGCCGGAGACTCGGTTGTCTTCGGCGACGCCACCCGTCTTCAGGCACTAATGGCCGCAGGGCTGGCACGTGCTAGTGCCGTCGTCATCACCTATCTTGAAGTGCCGGGCGCCGTCAGGGTACTGTCCCATACCCGGACCCATGCACCACAGGTTCCGGTCATTGTACGAACGCAGGACGACCATGATCTGGAAGCGCTGCAGCAGGCAGGCGCCACCGAAGTGGTTCCAGAAGCGATTGAAGGTTCGCTTATGTTGGCCAGCCACGCACTCGCCCTGGTCGGCGTACCGATGCGACGCGTGATTCGCATTGTGCAGGATCAGCGTGATGCGCGTTACCAACTACTGCGTGGCTACTTCCACGGAGCAGACGATGATTCATTGGACGAACTGCACCAGGAGCGATTGTCGGCGCTGACTTTGCCACCGGGCGCCAGCTCCATTGGCCAACCACTCAGCCAGCTGGCTCTTCACATACCCAATGTTCGCATCGTCAGCTTGCGGCGCAGCAGCGGCAAGGTGGTGCCGATCACGCAGGACCCGCTGATTGAAGATGGCGATTCGCTGCTACTCTCTGGACAGGCCGAGTCGCTGGCGCAGGTCGAACAAACATTCTTCAAGGGCTGATTTCAGACCCGGTACAGCGGTTCGGCTCAATGCACAATACAGTATTAACGCGACATCGATCTACCATGCAAAACCTCAGTGTCAACCAGTACCTCAGAGATCACATCCGAACTGTGCCTGATTGGCCAGCACCAGGGGTTCAGTTTCGTGATATCACCCCTTTGTTGCAGGAAGCCAGGGTGTTCCGTGTTTTGATCGACGCCTTTGTCCATCGTTACATGGAGCCTGCCATGCGACCTGATGTGGTGGCGGGGCTGGATGCGCGGGGCTTTATTTTGGGCGCTGTGGTGGCATATGAATTGAATGTGGGCTTCGTGCCAATCCGCAAAAAAGGCAAGTTGCCCTTCACAACTGTGGCTGAAACCTACGAGCTGGAATACGGTAGCGCAACCGTCGAGTTACATACCGACGCCGTCCAGCCAGGACAGCGCGTACTGCTGATTGATGATTTGATTGCCACCGGTGGCACCATGATGGCAGGCAAAAAATTACTTGAAAAACTTGGTGCGCAAGTTATGGAAGGAGCGGCCATCGTTGACCTGCCGGAATTGGGCGGCTCTGACAGACTCAGGGCCTCCGGACTGCCGCTTTTCACCCTGATTGATTTCGCCGGGCCTTGAATCTTGACTGTACATTTATTTGCCAATGCAGAAATTTGAAAAAATGGCCCCGAGCAGGTCATCGGAAGTGAATTCACCGGTAATTTCGCTTAAGGCGTTTTGCGCCAGTCGAAGTTCTTCCGCCAGCAGATCCAGCGCCTGAGCATCTGCCGCAAAATGGCTACCGGCCAATCTTAAATGCTCATCCACTTGCCGCAACGCCTGAACATGGCGCTCACGTGCGATGAAGAGACCCTCCGGCGCTGACTGCCAACCGACCACCGCCAGCAGTTTCTGACGCAATGCGTCCAGACCCGACCCCGATTTGGCCGACACCGTCAAACCCACGTGGCGCTCAGAACTCAATACGGCATCGGCCTTGTTCCAGACATCGATGACTGGCACTTCTACAGGCAACTTTTGGATGATGGCGCCCGCAATTCGAGTGTCAGCAACTATGTAATCGATAGCATGGTTTTGCGTCAAATCATGCATAAACAGAACCACGTCAGCCGTCGCTATGGCATCCCAAGCGCGCCCAATGCCGATTTTTTCAATTTCGTCATCACTATGGCGCAGGCCAGCAGTGTCGATCACATGTATTGGTACCCCCTCGATCTGGATGGTTTGCTGCACCATGTCACGCGTCGTACCGGCAAACGGAGTCACGATTGCCAGCTCGGCCCCAGCGAGTGCGTTGAGCAGCGACGACTTGCCAGCGTTTGGCTGTCCCACGATGACCACCTTGATGCCTTCTCGCAACAACGCCCCCTGGCGCGCTCGTTGCAACACGGCATCCACAGTTTGCTTCAATTTTGATAGCTGACCACGTGCATCTGCCTTTGTAAGAAAGTCGATTTCTTCTTCAGGAAAGTCCAGCGTCGCCTCGACCAGTACGCGCAATCGAACCAATGCGTCACGCAGGCCATGGATTTCTTTGGAAAACACGCCCGACAAGGAGCGCCCGGCACTGCGAGCCGCGGCTTCGGTACTGGCATCAATCAGATCCGCAATGGCCTCGGCTTGCGCCAAATCAATTTTTCCGTTGAGGAAAGCGCGTTCGGAAAATTCACCGGGCAGGGCGATGCGCAATCCTGCCAACCGGGGTTTTTGAGTGTCTGGATCAGGTTCGGCGCCGGCTTGCAGGCACCTGGCCAGCAGAAGTTGCAGCACCACTGGTCCACCATGCGCCTGCAACTCAAGCACATCCTCGCCAGTGAATGAGTGTGGCGCCGCGAAGTAAAGGGCCAGGCCCTGGTCAATCCCCAGGCCAGCCCGGTCAAGAAATGGCAGGTAGGTCGCCTCGCGCGGCTTGAGTTGTCGGCCACAGAGTGCCTGAACCAGTGCGCCTATTTTTTTGCCGCTGACCCGCACAATGCCGACAGCACCCCGTCCAGAGGCGGTAGCAATCGCCGCAATGGGGTCCCGGTAGCGTGGCAATACCATGAAAGATCCGTTGCCGCCGGAGGCAGGCTTTAGAACTTAGGCAGGTTGAATTGCGGTGGCACGCCCATGCGGGTGTTGATAACCCATTGCTGGGCGATCGACAAAACGTTATTGGTGATCCAGTACAACACCAGACCTGCCGGGAAGAAGAAGAACATCACACTGAACGCCAATGGCATGAACCACATCATTTTGGCCTGCATCGGGTCTGGTGGCGCCGGATTCAGCGCCGTTTGCAGCACCGTGGTTAGGGTCATGACGATCGGCAGGATATAAAAGGGATCGGGCGACGAGAGATCATGAATCCACATGACCCATGGCGCGTTGCGCATCTCGACACTGGACAGTAATACCCAGTACAAGGCAATAAACACCGGAATCTGAATCATGATTGGAAAACAGCCGCCCATCGGATTGACTTTTTCTTCACGATAGATTCGCATCATTTCTTGCTGCATCTGTTGCGGGCTCTCCTTCAACCGCTCCCGCATTTCGCTGATTTTCGGGTTGATCGCCTTCATTTTCGCCATACTGGCATAGGCTTTGGCGTTGAGCCAGTAAAAAGCAGCTTTCAGCAGCAACACCAATGCCATGATCGACCAGCCCCAATTGCCGATGAAATGCTCTATTTTGTCGAGCAGCCAGTACAAGGGCTTGGCAATGATGGTCAACCAACCGTAGTCCTTCACCAACTCCAGCCCGGGCGCCAACGATTCAAGCACTTTTTCTTCCTGTGGACCGGCGAAAAATTTGGCCTCTATCGTCCTACTGGCACCTGGCGCGATATCGTTCAGCGAGGTAATCATGCCAACGGCATACAGGTTGGCATCAACCTTGCGCATGAATAGATCGCGTTTGATGCCATCGCCCAGCAACCAGGCGCTGGCGAAGTAATGCTGCACCATGGCGACATAGCCGTTTTCGGCAGTTTTCTCTATGTCGACCTTGTTGTTTTCGATGTCCTTAAATTCCACTTTCTGGTATTTCTTGGCGTCGGTATAAATTGCCGGACCGGTAAATGTGGAATAAAAAGAAGATTCCCCCAAAGGCTTGTTTCCATCACGTACCAATTGCAGATAGAGCTGGGGCGACTGTGCGACAGCACTGCTGTTGATTACCTCGTGCTTGACCGCTACGGCGTAGGAACCACGAGTCAGGACAAACGTTTTCACGAGTTTGACACCTCCCAATTCAGGAGACACAAACCGGACGACCAGTTCATTGACGCCTTCCTTCAGAGTTCGTTCACCCGGCGCCACCGTCATAACTGTTTTGTGCGTTGGAAAAGCTCCTCCTGCAGCTCCGGCAATCAAGCCCGTTTGGGCAACGTAGGTACGGTCCTTATTCTCATCAAGCAAGACAAAATTTTTGTTCTTGTCCGCCATATCGGCATGCCGGAGGAATTCCGTCTGCAACAGAGACCCCCCCTCTGTATCAAACGTCAGCTTGAGCACATCGGTCACAACAACCAGCCGCTCGTGCGGCATAGCCGAAACACCCAAACCAGAAGATATTGGGGTTGTGACGCCAGCTACTGCATTTACAGCCGAAACAAGTGTTGGAACACTTGAAGGCGCAGCCGGGACCGTGATTGCCGTCGCAATTTTTGATTGGCCCGGAAAAAAAGTGGCTTTATGGCCGTTGTAAACCTGCCATTGATCCCATAGCAACACCATGGAAAAGCCAAAAATCACCCACAAAATGGTGCGGCGAATATCATTCATGAAGACTTCTTTTGAGTGGAAGAGGGGAACAGCTGGGTAAAAAGCCGGGGTTTTTCAGTCGGCACCGGATCAGTGCCACCTGCACACCAGGGATGACAGCGAGCCAGACGCTTCAGGGTCAAATAAGTGCCCGCTGTTGCATCGTGCAGTCGCAAAGCCTGTAACGAATATTCGGAGCATGTGGGCTCAAACCGGCAAGCCGAGCCCAGCCAGGGACTGAGCAACAAGCGGTAACCTTTAACCATCCCGATCAGCCAGACTTTGATCATGTCAAACCAACCCGGATAATCGATGCTGTTGGCCGTGCCACGCTGCTCTCAAACAACTGCTGCAACTCTTGTCGAACGGCGGTTTTAAACAGTCCGGATGTTGCGCTGATAAATTGGGTGCGTTCAAAACCGGCCCGCAAGCGCACTACGTGTGCGGTCAACGCAAGCATTGATTCGAACTCGGTACTGACGCTGTAAATCTGGCGCTTGATGGCGTTACGCGTAACGGCCCGTTTGGCCCATCGCTTTGGCACTATGGCTCCAATCCATACGTCCTTCACCGCAAACAACGCCGATGATGCTCCGATGGGATCCGGGGACGGCCCTTGCTTGACCAAAGGACCATCCAGTGCACTACGATGCAAAGCAAAATGGGATGTTCGCGCCACGGTCCCACCGGCCAGTACTACCTGGAACTGGTTCCGGTTTTTTAGTCGCTGCAATTTGAATAGGCGCCAAAACTGCAAGTCAGGTGCTCGCCATCCGGGCAGACAGAATCAAACCGCCAGACGCTTGCGGCCTTTAGCGCGACGGGCGTTAATCACAGCGCGACCACCACGGGTTTTCATGCGAATCAGAAAGCCATGAGTGCGGGCGCGGCGAATCTTGGAGGGTTGGTAAGTGCGTTTCATATTGGAAATCCTAAATGGCTCAATGGCGACCCACCACCAATCACTGACAGCGGGCCATTGTCTTGTCTCCCCTGGACAATCAGGGGAACCGACGATTATCGCAAATTTTCCGAATGCCGGCAACACCTTACATCGCTTAAAGCGTGTAATACCGGAGGTACGGCCCGATTCTTTCAGCTTGTGGATAAATTCTTCATAAATTACAATCCCAGCAAGAACAATTCCAAACTATCCACAGAAGCCGGCAACAACAATGACAGAGGGACACTACAGGGAAAAGTCAGGTTCTGACGCTCACGGCGCGGGACAAAGTCTGTGGCAAACCTGTGTCGACCAATTGGCTCAGGAGCTCCCGGAGCAACAGTTCAATACCTGGATAAAGCCATTGTCTGCGCTGATCTCAGACGACCTTTCCAAAGTCACCATTTTTGTCGCCAACCGATTCAAACTGGACTGGGTCAGGGCGCAGTACAGCGCCCGCATTACCAGTCTTTTGGGACGATTTTCTGGCCAACCGGTTTATTTGGAGTTAGTGCTCGCTCCGAAAGAAGCTCCCGTTAGGTTGAATTCTCTTGCACGCTCCGTTGAGTCGATACCGATGGAGGACGCTACTGAGTTGGGCGAAGAGCGAATCCTCAGCAGCCTCAAGAACCGACTCAACACAGCCTTGACTTTTGACACCTTGATTGAAGGTAGTGCCAATCGCATGGCGCGCGCCGCAGCCATGCATGTCGCTGGCATGCCCGGGCACCTGTACAACCCTCTCTTCATTTACGGTGGTGTCGGTTTGGGCAAAACACACTTGATGCACGCCGTGGGCAACAAGTTGCTGGCCAACCTGCCCAACGCGAAAGTTCTCTACATCCATGCAGAACAATTCGTATCGGATGTGGTTAAGGCCTATCAACGCAAAACTTTTGATGAATTCAAGGAACGTTATCACTCTCTCGATTTACTGCTGATTGACGACGTTCAGTTCTTCGCTAACAAGGAACGCACCCAGGAAGAGTTTTTCAACGCGTTTGAAGCCTTGCTGGCGAAAAAATCGCATATCGTAATGACCAGTGACACCTACCCAAAGGGTCTGACAGATATTCATGAACGCCTTGTTTCACGTTTTGATTCAGGATTGACGGTGGCAATCGAGCCCCCCGAACTGGAGATGCGAGTTGCCATCCTGATCAACAAGGCACAGGTTGAAGGTATTGTGATGCCAGAAGAAGTTGCGTTCTTTGTGGCCAAAAATGTACGTTCCAATGTGCGCGAGTTGGAAGGCGCTTTGCGCAAGATCCTGGCTTATTCGCGCTTTAACCAGAAGGAAATCTCGATATTGCTGGCGCGGGAAGCTCTGCGCGATTTGCTGTCGATCCAGAACCGCCAGATTTCGGTGGAAAACATCCAGAAAACAGTAGCCGACTACTACAAGATAAAAATTGCCGACATGTATTCAAAAAAGCGCCCGGCCAGCATTGCCCGACCGCGCCAGATTGCAATGTATCTGGCCAAGGAACTGACACAGAAAAGTCTTCCCGAAATTGGAGAATTGTTTGGCGGGCGCGATCACACCACCGTTTTGCATGCGGTTCGAAAGATTGGCGGCGAACGCCAGCAAATGACCGAATTAAATCAGCAACTTCATGTACTGGAGCAAACGCTAAAAGGCTGAAACAGAAATAAAAATGGGAAAATGCGGGTTTTGAAAGACAAGCTCCCATCCATTGCTGGTTTACATCAAAGACATTAAACAAGAGGTTGACATGATCGTACTGAAGGCCACACAGGATAAAGTTTTATCGGTACTCCAATCGGTAGCTGGCATTGTCGAGCGTCGACACACCTTGCCTATTCTGGCTAATTTATTGATTCGCAAAACGGGTAAATCCCTGCAACTCACCACCAGCGATCTCGAAATCCAGATTCGAACCACTACAGAACTCGAAGGAGATAGCGGCGACTTCACCACCACTGTAGGCGCGCGCAAGATGATTGATATCCTGCGCACCATGCCAGCCGATCAGACAGTGTCGCTGGAGTCGAGTGCTGCCAAACTGATCCTCCGAGGTGGCAAGAGCAAGTTCACCCTGCAAACCCTGGCCGCCGAAGACTTTCCCCTGGTACAGGAAGCCGCCAGTTTCGGTCCGGTGTTCAGCGTGCCGCAAAAAACATTGAAGGACCTGCTGAGCCAGGTATCTTTTTCCATGGCAGTGCATGACATCCGCTATTACCTTAACGGCATTTTGTTCGTGGCAGAGGGAAAACAACTCAGCCTGGTAGCAACAGATGGCCACCGTTTGGCTTTCGCTTCCGCCACACTGGATGTCGATGTACCAAAGCAGGAAGTCATATTGCCGCGTAAAACCGTCCTCGAATTACAGCGTCTGCTGTCCGATAACGAGGGGGCTATTGAAATGCAATTTGCCAACAACCAGGCTAAATTCAGTTTCGATGGCATGGAATTCGTCACAAAATTGGTTGAAGGCAAGTTTCCGGACTACAACCGCGTGATTCCAAAGAACCACAAGAATTCGATCACACTGGGTCGTTCGGCACTGCTGGCTACGCTACAGCGCACCGCCATTCTGACCAGCGACAAATTCAAGGGCGTCCGCCTGAATATCGAGCCAGGCACCCTGCGTGTTGCATCCAATAATGCCGAGCAGGAAGAGGCCGTCGACGAAATCGATATTGATTACGCCGGTGACAGTATCGAAATTGGCTTCAACGTGACCTACCTTATTGATGCACTTGCCAATATGAACCAGGAAATGGTGAGGCTGGAGTTGTCTGACGGCAATAGCTCTGCCTTGTTTACCATCCCCGACAACGCCACGTTCAAATATGTAGTGATGCCAATGAGAATTTGATGCTCCAAAAATAAGTAGCGCGATCCGACGCAAACCCCCGACCTTCGGGGGTTTGGTCATTCAAGCGTTCCCGAAATTATTGAAATTTTGCTGGACAGACCGGCGTTGCAGGACTCTGTCCTTAATCTAAATTGAAACCAGTCATGACCGAAGAATACAAACAAGTTCAGGCCCCGGAAAACGGCGAGGATGCGGTGCATGCAGGCGAAGGGAACACCGACAGTTCCAACTTTCAACCAATCATTGATGCAAACCAGGTAGGGGCCTCCGCGGCCTATGGTGAAGACTCGATCCAGATCCTCGAGGGCCTGGAGGCAGTGCGCAAGCGCCCTGGCATGTACATCGGCGATACCTCGGACGGTACCGGACTGCATCACCTTGTATTTGAAGTGGTCGACAACTCGATCGACGAATCGCTGGCCGGGCACTGTGATGACATTCTGGTAACCATCCATTCCGACAACTCGGTCAGCGTGGTTGATAACGGGCGCGGTATTCCGACTGGCGTGAAGATGGACGACAAACATGAGCCCAAACGCTCTGCCGCCGAAATATCGCTGACCGAACTGCACGCGGGTGGCAAGTTCAACCAGAACAGCTACAAAGTCTCCGGTGGCCTGCACGGGGTCGGTGTGAGTTGCGTCAACGCCCTTTCCAAGATGCTGCGCTTGACGATTCGACGCGATGGCAAGGTCCACGTCATGGAATTCAGCAAGGGCTTCGTCCAGAACCGTATCACCGAAATGGTGAACGGCATCGAAGTGTCCCCCATGAAAGTGATTGGCAACACCGAAAAACGCGGTACTGAAGTTCACTTTTTACCAGACCTGGATATTTTTCAACAAAATACCGACTTTCATTACGAAATCCTGAGCAAACGCTTGCGCGAGCTGAGTTTTCTGAACAACGGCGTACGCATCCGCCTCAAAGATGAACGCAGCGGCAAGGAGGATGACTTTTCCGGTGCTGGTGGCGTCCGTGGTTTTGTCAATTTCATCAACAAAGGCAAGACGGTGTTGAATCCCAACATCTTTCACGCCATGGGTGACCGCCAGAGCGACCAGAACACCAACATCGGGGTCGAGGTGGCGATGCAATGGAACAGCGGCTACAACGAACAGGTACTTTGCTTTACAAATAACATCCCACAGCGCGACGGCGGCACCCATCTCACCGGATTGCGCGCCGCCATGACGCGCGTCATCAACAAGTACATTGACGATAGCGAAATCGCCAAGAAAGCCAAGGTCGAGGTCAGCGGTGACGACATGCGTGAAGGGCTTTGCTGCGTGCTGAGCGTGAAAGTGCCAGAGCCCAAGTTCAGCAGCCAGACCAAAGACAAACTGGTGAGCTCAGAAGTACGCGGTCCAGTGGAAGACATTGTCAGCAAGCTGCTGTACGACTACCTGCAGGAGCGTCCAGCCGATGCCAAGATCATTGTCGGCAAGATCATCGAAGCGGCCCGCGCCCGTGAGGCGGCCCGCAAAGCTCGCGACATGACGCGCCGAAAGGGCGTTCTGGACGGCATGGGCCTGCCCGGCAAGCTGGCAGACTGCCAGGAAAAAGACCCGGCCTTGTGCGAAATCTACATCGTCGAGGGCGACTCAGCGGGCGGATCAGCCAAACAAGGCCGGGACCGCAAATTCCAGGCGATCTTGCCCTTGCGCGGCAAAATCTTGAACGTCGAAAAAGCCCGTTATGAAAAGTTGCTGACCAGCAACGAAATTTTGACATTGATCACGGCACTCGGCACCGGCATAGGCAAAGCCGGTGGAAGCACCGGCAATGATGATTTCAATGTTGCCAAGCTACGCTACCACCGCATTATCATCATGACCGATGCGGACGTGGACGGTGCGCATATCCGCACCTTGCTTCTGACTTTCTTTTACCGCCAGATGCCCGAACTGGTAGAACGCGGTCACATCTATATTGCCCAGCCACCTCTTTACAAAGTGAAGGCTGGCAAGGAAGAGTTGTATCTGAAAGATGCTGGCGCGCTGGACAGCTTCCTGCTGCGCATAGCGCTGGTGAATGCTTCTGTGCACACTGGCGGCGAAAGTGGAACTCTCCTCAACGGTGACACACTGGCCGAGCTGGCGCGCAAACATCAGGTGGCACAAGCCGTGATTGCACGTCTGCGAAATTTCATGGACGCCGAAGCCCTGCGTTCGGTCGCCGACGGTGTGGCCCTGAATCTTGACACGGTCGCAGATGCCCAGGCGTCGGCAACCGCTCTACAAAGGAAACTTCCCAATGCGGAAGTGACCGGTGAATTTGACCTGCGTACGGACAAACCGATTTTGCGAATAAGTCGCCACCACCACGGAAACGTCAAAAGCAGCGTGCTGACACAAGACTTTGTACATGGTTCTGACTATGCCGCGCTGGCAGAAGCGGCCAACACTTTCAAGGGCTTGCTGAGTGAAGGCGCCAAAGTAATGCGTGGCGAAGGCGAACGCCAAAAAGAAGAAAAAGTGACTGATTTCCGTGAAGCCATGGCCTGGCTGATTGCACAGGCAGAACACGCCACATCACGTCAGCGCTACAAAGGCCTGGGCGAGATGAACCCTGCGCAACTTTGGGAAACCACCATGGACCCGACGGTGCGACGCCTGCTCAAGGTACAGATCGACGACACGATCGAGGCGGATCGCGTATTCACAATGCTGATGGGTGATGAAGTCGAGCCACGCCGTGACTTCATCGAAACCAACGCGCTTCGGGCCGGTAATATTGACGTTTGATCTAACTGCTGATGTAACTTGTCAGTTGCGAGATCGTTTGTTCGTGATCCGCAATGATGTCGTCCAGCAGGTCGCGTATGGAGATCATGCCCAGTACCGTCGCTCCTTCCATCACCGGCAGGTGACGTATCTTGTTCTGACTCATCAGGGTCATGCAGGCACGCGTACCGGTATTCGGTGTCACGGTAATGACGTCACGGGTCATAATGTCGGCCACGGTAGTTTCTTTCGAATTTTTGCCCTGCAAGGCAATTTTTCGCGTGTAATCGCGCTCCGACACGACGCCCAGCAACTTGCCCTGATCCATCACCGTCATGGCGCCTACTTCATAGTCAGCCAACAGACGCAGCGCCTCAAAAACAGTAACCTTAGGACCCACCTGAAAGACCGTTGAGTTACGATTCTTCAATAATTCGGAAACGGGTTTCATCAAAGCTCCAGTTAATTTATTACACTGAACCACAGTGTAAACAAACTTTTTTGTATTGCAATGGCGGTCGCTCCGGCCGGACGGGCTTGCCGCCAGATACCGTCCAGAGGTTCGGTGACCAAAACAAGGGCTTGTATGACTTATCTGATTCTCGGTTTAATTATTTTTCTGGGTGCTCATTCGATACGCATCGTGGCCGATGACTGGCGCACAAAAACCCGGTCAGGCCTCGGTGAGTTAAGGTGGAAGACGCTTTATTCGGTGGTATCGTTGCTGGGTTTCAGTTTGCTGGTTTGGGGTTTCAGTCTTGCGCGCCAGCAACCTGTCCAATTGTGGAGTCCACCGGTGGGCATGCGTCACCTGGCCTCGCTCCTGACCCTGATAGCCTTTGTCCTGTTGGCAGCGGCCTACGTTCCTGGCAATGGCATCAAGTCGCGTCTTCACCATCCCATGGTGTTGGCGGTCAAGGTCTGGGCCCTGGCACATTTGCTGGCCAATGGCAACGTCAGCCATGTTGTACTGTTCGGCTCATTTCTGGCATGGTCCATTTTTGACTTCACTGCTGCGCGCCGGCGTGATCGGGCAGTGGGTACGCGTTACCCCGGTGGTACGGCTGGCGCTACCGGCATTACCGTGGCCCTGGGCGTTGGCCTGTGGGTTGCTTTCGCTTTGTGGTTGCATGGCTTGTTGATTGGTGTTCGCCCCATGGGCTGATTAAAAAGCCCGGGTGATCAATGAGCATTCCCACCCTGGTTCCTTGATCCGGTTTCTATCGTGTTTTCGGTGCTTCACAGTGTGCCCTCGCGCTGGTTGCCCGCATCCCCATTTGCGCAATCGGGCCTCTTACTTGATGCCGATAGCCCATTGAATCAGGTATTTCGCGACAAAGCCTGTCATGCCGAAAGCCAAGCCCAAAAACAGGACAAAAGTGCCAAATTTACCGGCTTTGGACTCCCACGCCAGATGGCCGATGATAAACAGCATATAGAGCATAAAACCACCAACGCCAAAAGTCAGTCCGAAGGCGGCGATTTGTTCCTCGGAGTAACCGAACATCAGTGCGGCTCCCGTTCCGGCAAACCCGATACATTGACCAGCTCGCGATAGGCATGCCAGCTTGCATGACCCAGCAACGGAATCAGCACAATCAGACCGAGCATGGCAGAAGCCAGGCCCAACAGGGTGATGCCCATGATGAGAGTCGCCCAAAATGCCATCGGCACCGGGTTGGCAAGCACCACGCGCCAACTGGTCAAAACCGCTTGCAGCAGCGACAGCCGTCGATCCAGCAGCAGCGGTATGGCGATAACGGTCGACGCAAAGATGGGCGCGGCCAGCATGCCACCAAGCAACAGCCAGAGTTCAAACAATAATCCATTTTTCGCCAGTATGACGTGCTGGACAAAGTCGAGTGGCATGCTGATTGGCACAGGCGCGAGCAAGGTAATGAGGGATGCTGAAGTGATTACCCAACCGGTGCCGGCCAGCGCCAGCAAGGCGCCAAATTGCACCAGGCACCAATAATCATTGCCAAACTTGTTAAAGTGATTGTCCTGCCAGTTCAACCAGGTTTTCAGCACCACGCTTACATCTGCGGTTTGACCGCGCTCCAGCGCCCGGCTCAAAGCGTACAGGCTGGTAGCCAACACCGGGGCCACGAGCAGAAAGCCGGAAACGGCCCCCGCCAGCAGCCAAAAACGGTTTTGGGCCACCACTATGATCACCGCGCCAAACAACACCAGTGCCAGCCCATGGACGTAACTGATCCAGCCACAGCGCGTCATATCCCGCCATCCCCACCGCAGCCAGTGCAGTGGTCGGGTCAGGGTGATGGTGCGTACGCCGGGCAGGGCGCGATCAATAGCAGCTTGGGTAGGTTGGGGCGATGACATTTGCATAAGAGTTGCCAGTTTGGTCATTGTCCGTGAGCCACATCCAGTATCGAAACCTACGACGCATAATGCCTGCTACTCAGCTTCAGGAAAACTTTCATGCCACGTCCAATACTTGACGAATCAAACATTCACCCCGCCATACGGGAAAAAATTGCCAATCACGAACAAACCATTGTGCGCGAAGTTCAGGCCGCAGTGGCCAAACATCCGGTGGTCGTAGTCGGTATGGCCATGAACCCGTTCCCAAAGAAGGCATGCAAGGCACTGGACACTGCCGGCGTGCCGTATCAATATCTGGAATACGGCAGTTATTTCAACCATTGGCGCCAGCGCAATGCACTCAAGCTGTGGACCGGCTGGCCAACCATGCCGTTGGTATTTGTAAAGGGAACGCTGGTCGGCGGTGCCAATGACCTGATGTTGTTGATTGACAGCGGCGAACTCAAAAAATCACTGTCTTAAATGCAACAGGTCCGGGTTTCGCTCTCAGCAAAACCCGGACCTGACTGACTGTGACCAGTCGATAGACTTACAGCTTGGCCCCCCCCATGCGACCAGCACGGCCATGATGCTGCATGGTGATGGCGTCGAACACCTTTTGCTGCTCGGGTGTCAGCGTGGCATAAAAGGCTTTGGTGGCATCGCCGCGCCTGTCCATGACGGCGTTCATTTCGGCCGAGTGCTGGGCGTGTAAAACTTTCATTTTGTCAATTCGCTCGGGCGTTGGCAGTTTGGCCAGCTCGGCGTGGTCAGGGCGTTTACCCATCATGTCGGCCGGCGGTTTCATGGCTGCGGTAAACGTGGTCCAGGCACCTTCCTGATTCGCTGTCAGCTTGAGTGCCGCTTTCAGGGCAGCTTGACGCTTCTCCATGCGTGCCTGCATTTTGGCTGGGTCCATTTTGCCCATGCGTTCGTGACCCATGCCTGCGTGCGGTGGGCCGCCGGCACCCATCATGCCAGCATGGTCGCCCATGGACGGCATTTGTGAAAATGCGGTAACGCCTGCCGTGGCCAGAATGGCCGCAAGCAAAAGGGGTTTAATGACTGATTTCATGTGCGGATTCCTTTTTGTTAAGCCTGACACACAGAACTTGGCATCAGCTTGGGGTCAAGTTTGCCGGTTCTGTGTATCCGCTGCATGAAACACCGAAAAGGGTTTGTAAAGTTCGGTTAAATATCCCGTGGTTTTTGATGGGATGATGAACGCTTCAGAAATTGTTTCAATTGCCTAAAGGGATGCCTGTGTTCAAGAATGTAGTCGTGTACCGGATCGAGCCAGGGTGGCCCGCACGCGTAGCGCAGACGGAAAAATGTATCGCTGCCGCGCGCTTTGTCGAGTGTGGTGCCAGCCAGGAGAAATCGATCGGTTGGGTAGAGCCGCGCGGCGTAGCGCATGGTCCGCTGGTTGAAGTGATTGACGGACAACTGGTGCTTAAGCTGATGATTGAAACCCGCGCCGTTCCGACTGCCGTGGTAGCCCGCAAAGCCAAAGAACGGCTCCTCCAGATTGAGTCCAGCACCGGAAGAAAGCCCGGTAAAAAGGAAACGCGTACCCTCAAGGACGACTTGCGACTTGAACTGTTGCCCAAGGCATTTTCCAAACAAGCGACTATCCTCGTGTGGATCGATCCCAAGGCACGGATGCTGGTGATTGATGCGGCCAGCCAGGGTAAATCGGACGAGGTCGTGACGGCGCTGGTGAAGTCCCTCGACGGGCTGGCCTTGAGGTTACTGGACACCCAGGTTTCACCCACTACGGCGATGTCTGCGTGGTTGCTCAACCAGCAGGCTCCAGCGGGATTCAGTATTGACCGCGAATGCGAGCTCAAGGCGCCCGATGAATCAAAGGCGGTGGTGCGATATTCGCGTCACCCACTGGACAATGACGAAGTGAAGAAACATGTGGAGGGCGGCAAGTTGGCAGCCCGACTGGCACTGACCTGGGACGGCCGCGTGTCTTTCGTATTGACTGACACCCTGCAACTCAAAAAACTGGTGTTTCTGGATGGAGCATTCGCCAGCGCTACGACCGGTCAGGACGACAGTTTTGACACCGATGTCGCCATTGCAACCGGCGAACTGCGCCGATTGCTGCCGGACTTGCTGCAAGCGCTCGGCGGCGAGATGGCGACAGACCGGAAACCCGTTTAACTATTGTTCTTTGCCGAGCAGGTATTCCAGCCAAAAAGGGCATACGGCGGGCACCAGCCAATGGCACCAGTGGCCAGCAGCACTACACCCAGCCAACCCCACACGCCAACGTAACCAGTGACGGTCATGCCAATCAGCACCAAGCCCAGCACAATGCGCAAAATACGGTCCATGCCGCCGACGTTAAGTTTCATGGGAGTTCCTTGAAGGTTGTTAAGCGCTGGATTGGGCGCTTTCGCCGAGCCTTCTGTCTGTGACAGAAGTCACTCAGCGATTGCTCGGCCCCGAAAGGGTCCCTCGATGCAGCGGATTCAAGCGCCAAGCCCTGCGGCCAGTGACCGCAATGCTGCACTGTTGACAATCTTTA
This sequence comes from uncultured beta proteobacterium, assembly GCA_963750815.1. GTDB lineage: Bacteria > Pseudomonadota > Gammaproteobacteria > Burkholderiales > Burkholderiaceae_C > Rhodoferax. The sequence continues at coordinate 429,176 of CAVVRS010000002.1, read as the reverse complement.
TCTGCTCACGTCCCAGCGCAATCCAGCCTTCGCACTCAAAACGGCGCAACAGCCGGGTGATGATTTCACGCACGGTACCCAATTCATCGGCCAGCGCCTGGTGCGTCAAGGCGAGGTGACGGCCGCGCCCCAGAAGCGCAGCGGCAAGGCGCTGGTCGAGTTTGTGAAAAGCCACCGCGTCGACCAGACTGGTGAGATCAGCCATGCGTTCGGCAAACAGGCCTAGCACCTCGTCGCGAAAAACCGGCGTTTCAAGCCACTGCCTGAAGATTGCCGGAGGGATCATCATCAAGGTGCTGGGCTTGGTGGTGACGCCACGCGCCGACATCGGCTGGGTCTGAAAAAGACAGGCTGATGACACCAGACACAGTTCGCCCGGAACGACACGGTATAGCTCCAGCGAGCGCCCATCTGCCGAGCTGCGGGAGACCTTGATCTCTCCTTCCAGCACCAGCGGAAAACCCTGACAAGGGGAGTTTTCGCAGAAAAGAATCGTACCGGCCGGCACTTGTATGGGCACCAGCACCGGGTTTGACTCCGCCAGTACAGGATGCACTTGCATCAAGGCCGGATACAGGGCGACAGAGAGTGGAAAAAACGTCATTCAGCAGGGTTCAATTATTGAAAATCACCTTGAAAATCGGTAAATTATGAGGCCTATTGGCTTCAAGCCACCGTCTGATATGCGTAGACAGCTATCAATATACTAGCAACATTGTCCGGCCAGGTCGTCCAGTATGGGGCAATCCGGTCGCTCATCTCCATGACAGTGATGAAGCAGGTCCGCAAGCGTGCGCTGCATGGCCTGCATGGCTTCGATGCGCTGGGTGAGATCACTCACATGCTTCTGGGCAATGCGCTTGACGCTGGCACTGGCGCGTTTGCGGTTGTGCCACAAGCCCACCAGTTCAGCAATCTCGACCATGGAAAAACCCAGATCGCGTCCACGTTTGATGAATTGCAGGGTGCGAACGTCTGCCTCACCATACTGCCGGTAACCACTATCGGTGCGAGCCACGGGCGCAAGCAGACCCAACAACTCGTAGTGACGCACCATTTTGGCCGAGACCTTCGAGAGGCGCGCCGCGACACCAATCGCCACCGGCCACGAGGTGGTGCTGCTCATGCTGCAACGGCGTAACCTTCATCGGCAATGGCTTTGGCCAACAACTCCCGTGGTTGCTTCGAGGTCACTTCAACTTTGCCGCTGCTGCGATCAATGGTGACTTCGGCGAGTGGATCGGCTAGTTTCACGGCCCGCGTAACGGCTTTTTCGCAATGCCCGCAGGTCATGCCAGCGACGCTAAAGGTTTGGTTCATCGAAACACTCCTGAATGAAAATGTAAAAAATCCCTGAATACAATTCTATTCTGAACCTTCCCACCATGGAAAGGTCAAGTATCAAAAGACAACTCCTTGACCTTTCCATGGTGGGAAGGATTAGGCTCCGGGTATGAATACCGCCGTGACTTCCCTGAACTCCTCTATTCCACTTGACATTGACATTGGCATTGGTGGCATGACCTGCGCCTCGTGCGTTGCGCGGGTCGAGCGCGCCCTGAAAAAAGTGCCTGGTGTACAGGAAGTTGCTGTGAACCTGGCAACTGAATCAGCCCGAATTACATTTGCGCCATCAGAACAAATGGAAGCCCGACTGCGTCGGGCCGTGCGTGACGCGGGCTATGAACCGGTCGCGGCAAGCACTGCTATTGATCGGGCGCAAACCTCCTCCTGGGAGGGATTCATGCCGATTGCCGTCGGGCTTTTGTTGTCGGCACCGTTGGCCTTGCCTATGCTGGGAGATTTATTGAATCGACACTGGATGTTGCCGGCGTGGATTCAATTTGCGCTGGCGACACCTGTTCAATTCATTTTGGGAGCGCGGTTTTACAAAGCTGGCTGGCACGCGCTCAAGGCCTTTACCGGAAATATGGATTTGCTCGTAGCCATTGGTACCACGGCCGGGTGGATGTTGTCGGTCTGGCTCTGGCTAGGCGCCGGTCCGGGTGTCCAGATGCACCTCTATTTTGAAGGTTCAGCGGTGGTAGTAACACTGGTCCTGCTTGGCAAGTGGCTGGAAGCGCGTGCCAAACGTCAGACAACCTCGGCCATTCGGGCACTACGGGCGCTGCGGCCAGATACAGCACACTTGATGGGTCCGGAGGGTGAAGTTGATGTGCCGGTAACCGAAGTATTGGTTGGTGACCATCTGGTGATCAAGCCTGGTGAGAGCATTCCGGTGGATGGTTCATTGCTGCAAGGTCAAACACAGGTTGATGAATCCATGCTTACCGGCGAGCCACTGCCGGTAGTCAAAGACTTGAATGCCTCATTGACTGGTGGCTCCATCAATGGCGACGGCCGTATTGTGATGCAAGTGCACGCGGTGGGCAGTGAAACCCTGCTTGCCCACATTATCCGGTTGGTAGAAGACGCACAGGCCGCCAAGGCACCTATTCAACGTCTGGTTGATCAGGTTAGTGCGGTTTTTGTGCCGGTAGTACTGGTGATTGCGCTGATCACCCTGCTGGGTTGGTATTTGAGTGGTCAGCCTTTTGAAATTGCAGTCATCCGCGCGGTAGCGGTTTTGGTAATTGCCTGCCCCTGCGCATTGGGGCTGGCCACGCCTGCCGCCATCATGACCGGCACTGGAGTGGCAGCAAAATTTGGCATTTTGATCAAGGATGCACAGTCCCTGGAACTGGCGCATAAAGTTGATGTCATTGCATTTGACAAAACCGGCACCTTGACACTCGGACAACCGCGTCTGAAAACTTTACTTTCAGCAACAGCGGGTGACGAAAATGAATTACTGGCGATAGCGGCCAGTCTGCAAAGTGGTAGTGAGCATCCCCTGGCACGCGCGGTATTGACTTGTGCCAAAGAGCGTAATATTTCATTTACACCACCAGAAAATTTAAAATCAGTCCCGGGACGGGGAACAGAAGGTCAAGTACAGTCGAAAAATTTCATGATAGGCAGCTTGCGCTGGATGCGGGAGTTGAATCTCGATCTGGGTGCTCTAATACTTCAGGCAGAGCAATTTCAGGCGCAAGGAGACACGGTATCCGTTATGGTTCAAAAAATGGACCATAAATGGTTGGCACGTGCTCTACTGGCTTTTGGCGATGAACCTAAACCAGACGCACAAAAAACGCTGGCAGACCTTCGTGCGCGCGGTATCAAGACCGTCATGATTTCCGGTGACAACCTGGGTGCTGCAGTGTCCATGGCTCATCGCTTAGGATTGCACCCGAACGAAGGTGAAGTTATGGCTGACGTCCTGCCAGGGGAAAAGGCCACGAAAGTCCTGGCACTGAAAACAGGAGGTCATACGGTCGCCATGGTCGGCGACGGTATCAATGACGCGCCGGCACTGGCTGCAGCCGACGTCAGTATGGCAATGGCCAATCCAAATGGCGGAGGTACCGACGTCGCCATGCATGCAGCAGGCATCACCTTGATGCGCGGGGATCCGACCCTTATCCTGGCGGCACTTGATATTTCAAACCGTACAGTTGCCAAGATTCGACAAAACCTGTTCTGGGCGTTTGTCTACAACATTGCTGGCATCCCGCTGGCAGCCTTTGGTTTTTTGAATCCGGTTCTGGCCGGCGCTGCCATGGCCTTGAGTTCAATCTGCGTCATGGGCAATGCTCTCTTGCTCAAACGGTGGAAACCTAAAAATTTTTAGGTTTACTTTGTTTCGTTTATTCATCTAATTTACTAAGTTAAAGATAGTAGTAGTAGATAGAGGGAACCCTCTCTTTGGGGATAAACGCAAAAAAGCCCTCAAAATCAAGACTCTATAGAAGCTCAGGCCATGTGTGTGACTGTGCTTCCGTGCTGTAGCGGCAACAGGGATAATTTTTAAAATAAAAATTTTCTGTGGATAAGTACTCGTATATCAAAGAACTATTCACAGAGTTATCAATTGACTTTAGTTAAAAAATATAAACAAGAAAAGTCGCACAGACACGTTCAACCTTTCTTGAAAATAGGTCGATATACCCTTGTGCTGAACCCGACCATTTACCGGTTACGCCGAATCAAACCAAATACGTCATTACTTCCCTATGACCTCTGAAGATGGCCAACTTGACCTTCAGGCCGCGATTCAACTGCTGCGCCAGCAAGGATATTCCGATTCATTAAAAAGTTTCTCAGATGTGCCAACTAAGTCGATGGCGAATTTGCAGACCATCATTGACTTGTTGTGTGAGATTTCGTTGCATGACGGGCTGACCGGGTTGGCCAATTCTCGCTATTTCAAGGTGGCGCTGGAGCAGGAGATTGATCGTGTTTTGCGCTCGGGAGGCGTTGCGTTGCTGTTGCTCATTGACATTGACAACTTCAAACATATAAACGACTCGCACGGACACATGGCGGGTGACCAGGCTCTGCGCGAGGTCGCACAAGTATTGGCAAGGAATGTGCGTCCAATGGATACCATAGCTCGAAATGGTGGAGATGAATTTGCTGCGATTTTGCCTAACTCCCGACCCGACGTTGGCATCATGGTTGCCGAGCGAATACGCGAGCAGGTTGAGCAGACCCGTATTACGATGCCAGATGGGAAAAAAATTCACGTCACCATCAGTATTGGGGGCAGCCACATTTTTACCGGATACAAACTTGTTGCCGAAGAAGTCCTGAAGTTGGCGGATCAGGAACTCTACCGGGCCAAGTCGCTGGGCCGCAACCGCGTGTCGATGGATCGACCGGTGCCGATGCCGGTGTCCGTTGATGAAAAACATCAACTTCTCGATATCTTTCGGACAGGACACAAATGAATAGTGCAGACTCGACGGCGAGGATATTGGCCATTACAAGTGGCAAGGGCGGTGTTGGCAAAACATTCGTCGCCGCCAATCTGGCAGCCGCGCTGGCCCGTCGCGGCAGGCGCGTGCTGGTGCTTGACACGGACCTGGGATTGGCAAACCTGGACATCGTCTTGAACCTCAATCCAAAGGCAACGCTGCATGACGCGTTAACCGGGAAATGCCGCATCAAGGACATCATATTGGCCGCTCCGGGCGGGTTCTGGGTTCTGCCCGCAGCCTCGGGCCTGATTGAGTATTCCCGACTTACCAGTGACGTGCAGGTCGAGCTGCGCCAGATCATTGATGACTTGAGCGACCAGTATGACTATCTGTTGCTCGACACCGGTGCAGGTATTTCAGATTTGGTACTTTATGTTGCGTCGCTCGCCAAAGAAGTGATGGTCGTCGCCACGCCCGAACCAGCGTCGATTGCCGATGCTTATGCAACGATCAAAATTCTGGCCCTTATGCAGCAGAGAACTTCGCTCTATCTGGTGTTCAATCAGGCCAGAAACGCAGTTGATAGCCAAAAGCTTACCGAACAGTTGCAGCAAGTTGTAGAGAAGTTTGTCAACACCCAAACCCCGAGGTCGATGAGGCTTGAGTATCTGGGCCACATTCCAGTTGATCCAGCCGTAAGTGGCGCTGCGAGAAAACGTCAACTGCTGTTTGTGGATGCACCGGAAGCCCCCGCATCTAAGGCCGTTGTTGCGCTGGCCCAGGTGCTGGATTCAGTCGTTCACAAACCGGATGGCGCGCCTCAAGCGGCACAATTTTAACAAGGCAAGTTACGCGCTCACTGATCCAAAAAACAAGGACTTCTCGACGTCGAAGTTGGCCGCCATGCTACAGCTACGAAAACAGCAGAGCCTGTTGTTCAGGCAGTCCCGGCTTTGATCATATCGGCTGCCTTCTCCGCAATCATGATGGTAGGAGCATTGGTATTGCCCGATACGAGCTGCGGCATGATGGAGGCATCCACGACGCGCAGGTTTTGAACACCGTAGACTTTCAGGCTTGAATCCACGACAGCCATTGGGTCGCTGGCGGGACCCATTTTGCAGGTGCTGCAGGGATGGTATTCAGTGTCGGCACGGTCGCGCAGAAACTGCTCGATTTGAGCCGGGTTGTTTCTCTCGATTGGATAGAGCATGTCGCCGCGGTAGGGCGCAAAGGCATTACCCTGCATGATGTCGTAACCGATCTGGGTTGCTTTGATGAGGACGGCCATGTCCTGTGGGGCAGTTAAAAAATTCGGGTTGATCAAAGGCGCATCGTTGGCGTTAGCGCTTTGCAACGTGACACTGCCCCGACTCTTGGGGCGCATCAGTGTCACATGCAATGTGTAGCCATGACCCAGATGATTTTTACGCGTATGGTCATCCACAATGCCGGTGCAGAGTGCGAGCTGGATATCGGGGGATTTTTCAGCTTTCTCGGCAAATAGAAAGGCTTGAGACTCGGCAACGTTGCTGGTGATAATGCCTTTGCGCTGTTTTCGCCATTCAAAGATGCTGGAAACGATTTTGACAAGTCCGGTCCATGACAGACCGAAAGTGGATTCTTTGCGTTGTGTGCGGTAGATCAGAACGGCGGTTACGTGATCGTGCAGGTTCTGACCGACGCCTGGCAGGTCATGCACAACCTTGATGCCATGCTGTTGCAAATGGGCCGCCGGACCGATACCTGACAGCATCAGCAATTGCGGCGAGCCAAAGGCGCCACTCGACAAAATTACTTCTCGCCTGGCATTGACTTGCCGGGTTTGCCCGCCCTTGATGAACTCGGCACCAACGGCACGCTTGCCTTCCAGGACGACGCGCTGAGTGTGTGCTTGAGTGATGACGGTCAGGTTGGTCCGTGCCAGGTGCGGTGTGATGTAAGCTTTGGCGGCACTACAGCGTTCACCATTTTTTTGTGTTACCTGGGCTGGCGCACAACCAAACTGGGAGGCTCCGTTGTAGTCATTGGTTTGGGGCACGCCTTGCTCGGTACAGGCCTCCAGAAAGGCGGCGTTGATGGCGCTGGGGCTGCGCAAATAAGTTACGTTGAGGGGGCCGCCGACGCCGCGGTACTCATTTGCGCCGAAGCATTCATTGTTCTCTGAGCGTTTGAACAGCGGTAATACATCCTGATAGGACCAGCCAGGGTTGCCCAGCTCGGCCCAATGGTCGTAATCCAGTGGGTTGCCGCGTGTGTAAACCATGGCATTGACCGAACTGCTTCCACCCATCACTTTGCCGCGCGGCTGGAACCCGCGACGCCCATTGAGTCCGGGCTGTGGCACGGTGTTGTAGTTCCAGTTGTGGATACCCAGGGCTGCAGTGGCGGCAAAACCCAGCGGTGCCTGAATGAAGGCCGAGGTGTCAGGCCCACCGGCCTCAAGCAGGCAGACCGACACCTTCGGGTCTTCCGACAGTCGGCTGGCCACTACACAACCGCCGGCACCGCCGCCGATCACCACGAAATCAAATTCCTGAACTTGCATTTTGGATTACCTTATTTACTAATTATTTGGTGAGGAAATTCAGGTACCGGGTGGCAAATTTCCCGTAAGGGGGCCACATGAACTTCACGGCACTGAAAGAGGCCTGGTAGAACACCGGGCGCATCTTGGAAAAGGTGACGAATCCTTCATAGCCGTGGTAATGCCCCATACCACTTTCTCCAACACCGCCAAACGGCAGGTCGTGCTGGCCCACGTGAAACAGCGCATCGTTGACACTTACACCGCCCGACATCACGTGGTCCAGCAAGTGCTGAATGACTTGTTTGTCATTGCTAAAAGGGTAAAATGCCAGTGGGCGCGGGCCGTTGTTAATCGCGGCAATCGGTTCTTCCAGTGAACTGTACTCAATGACCGGCAATATCGGACCAAAAATTTCCCGCTTGAGCAAGACACTGTCGGACCGGGCATTTAAAACAATATGCGGCGCGATCTTGCGACTGGTGGCATCCCACGGCTGGCCGGGGATCAGTTGCACCAGCGTGGCGCCGTTGGTCCGGGCTTCATCCAGCGCTGCGGTGAGTCGATTGAAGGCTCGTTCATCGATGATCGACGTGTAGTCCGCCGAGGCCAACTGGGGATAACGGGCAGAAACAATTTGCCTGGCCGCGGATACAAACGCAGTGACTTTTCCCTTTGGTAAATAGACGTGGTCAACAGTGGTGCAAATTTGCCCGGCGTTCAGAAGTTTGACAAAAAGCAGCCGTTCGGCGGCCTTTTGCAAGGGGTAGTCGTCACAGATGATGGCGGGCGATTTGCCACCCATTTCAAGCGTTACCGGACACAGATTTTGCGCGGCGGCGGTCATTACGGCACGCCCGGTCTGGCCGGAGCCGGTGAACAGCAGATGGTCGAATTTGAGTTGGGAAAATTCAAGTCCGACACCGCCGGTTTCATCAAAAAACGCAAGCTTGTCTGCGGGAAAATAGGAAGGGATTTTGTCGATAAGCAACCGGGCCAGGTGGCGTGAGTTTTCGGACATCTTGACCATTGCCCGGTTACCCGCCGCAAAGGTATAGATCAGACCGGTAAAGCTGAGGTTGATCGGGAAGTTCCAGGGCACGATGGCGCCGACGACACCCAGAGGCTGGGGAATGACCCGGTTGCTGGCGCCAAAAAAGTTGCGCAGATCGACGCTGCGGCGTTGCGGCTTCATCCACCTTTTCAGGTGTTTGAGGACGTGATCAACGCCATCGATCACGGTAAAAATTTCGGTAAAAAGAGTTTCGTGGCGGGAACGGTTGCCATAGTCGGCGTTGACTGCGGCCACCAGCGCTTCGCGGTTGTCGCGGATAAATGACTGCAGCTTCAAAAGGTCATGCCTGCGTTCTGCCAGCGTCGGTACCGGACGGGCAAAGTAGGCGGTGCGTTGCAGTGTGAGGGCGGCCTCAAGTTTGCTGCGGACCTGATCGGCGGTTGAGGTTGAAGTAGTGTCCATGAGTTCCCGAAAATGGCGGTCTGGCATGACGCCTGAATGTTGCTGTGGCCAAGGGTAAGCCTGCTTTGGCAGTACAGCTGTCCAAAATCCGACAATTAAGGGTAATCACCGGGCCGAAATAGGGAGCATATTCCAAACATCGAGACTCCTGTGTTGCTATATAAAATATAGCTGTTTGTGCTTTGTTTATAAGGCTTCCCGGTGTTTTTTGTAATAAAAGGAGGTATTTTCCGCAATATTTTGAGTCACCCGGTAAAATTCACCACTCAGTAAACGGCGTAACGAGTTTCCACCCTCAGCTCTTACCCAAAGCCAAGGCCTTATGTTTTTCCCACAGAATTTTGATGTCATTGTTGTTGGTGGCGGCCACGCTGGAACCGAGGCTGCCCTGGCAGCAGCGCGCATGGGTCGCAGGACCTTACTGCTGAGTCACAACATCGAGACACTCGGCCAGATGAGCTGCAACCCGTCAATTGGCGGTATCGGCAAGGGCCACTTGGTCAAGGAGGTGGATGCCATGGGTGGCGCCATGGCGATGGCGACGGATGAGGCAGGCATTCAGTTCCGTATCCTCAACTCCAGCAAAGGGCCAGCGGTGCGTGCCACGCGCGCGCAAGCGGACCGGGTTCTGTACAAAGCGGCTATCCGGCATCGCCTGGAAAACCAGCCCAATTTGTGGCTTTTCCAGCAGGCCGTCGAAGACTTGATGGTGGAGGGCGATCGGGTGGTGGGCGCCGTTACCCAAGTGGGCATCAGGTTTCGCGCCAGCACCGTCGTGCTGACAGCAGGGACTTTTCTTGATGGCAAGATCCATGTGGGGTTGAACAACTATGGGGCCGGTCGGGCCGGTGACCCGCCAGCGGCGAGATTGTCGGCGCGCTTGAAAGAGTTGCGGTTACCGCAAGGCCGGTTGAAAACCGGCACACCGCCGAGACTGGATGGCCGGTCGATTGACTTCAGCAAGTGCGTTGAGCAAGCGGGCGACGGAATGATTGCGCAAGGCGTGGCCTGCCTGCCTGGCGGCGTGCCATGCGGCCCAAACGTGCCGGTGTTCAGTTACTTGGGACTGGCGCAACAGCACCCTCAACAAATGTCGTGCTGGATAACGAGTACCAACGAGCGTACCCATGACATCATTCGTAGCGGCTTTGATCGCAGCCCCATGTTCACCGGCAGGATTGAAGGCGTTGGCCCGCGTTATTGCCCCAGTGTGGAAGACAAGATCAACCGCTTTGCCGACAAAGACAGCCACCAGATTTTTCTCGAGCCCGAAGGCCTGACGACGAACGAGTATTACCCTAACGGCATCAGTACCAGTTTACCTTTTGACATTCAGTACGCGCTGGTTCGCAGCATGGTCGGGCTGGAGAACGCGCACATCCTGCGCCCGGGCTATGCCATTGAATATGACTACTTTGACCCGCAGCAGCTCAAGAGCAGTTTCGAAACCAGGGCGATTGGTGGCTTGTTCTTTGCAGGGCAGATCAACGGCACTACGGGCTATGAAGAGGCTGCGGCTCAAGGCATGTTCGCCGGCATCAATGCGGCACTGCAGGCGGGTGCCAAAACCACCTGGCCGAAAGACACCTGGGTTCCAGGTCGGGACGAAGCCTATCTGGGCGTACTGGTGGATGACCTGATTACCAAAGGCGTGACCGAACCCTACCGCATGTTTACCAGCCGGGCCGAGTTTCGCCTGCAACTGCGCGAGGACAATGCCGACTTGAGGCTGACGCAAACCGGGCGACAGCTCGGGTTGGTGGATGATGTGCGTTGGGCCGCTTTCAGCCGCAAGCAGGAGGCTGTTTCACGTGAAACAGAACGTCTGCGTTCGATCTGGATCAGTCCCAAAAACCTGGCAGGCGCCGAGTCGGAGCGGGTGTTGGGCAAGGCGATTGAACACGAACACAGCCTGGCCGATTTGTTGCGCCGACCGGGCATCAGTTATTTGAGTCTGCTGTCACTGGACGAGGGTAAATATGTCAGTCCGGAACTCGGGGTTGCAGCCATTTCTGACGTCAATGCGGCGCCATCGGATGAGGCCATCTTCGCGGCGACGGTAATTGAGCAGGTGGAAATTGCGGCCAAGTACGCCGGCTATATTGACCGCCAAAAGGACGAGGTACACCGGGCAGCGAATTTTGAACACCTCAAGTTGCCAATGGAACTTGACTATATGCAGGTGACAGCCTTGAGTATTGAGGCGCGGCAGAAGTTGAGCCAACTCCGCCCCGAAACGTTGGGACAGGCGTCCCGTATCTCGGGCATCACGCCGGCAACAATCTCTTTGTTGATGATTCACTTGAAAAAAAGCAGGTTCAAGGGTTTTGCAACACTCAACAAGACCGCCTCTGGCAACAGGACGCTCGCCTGATGCGCGCTCTTGAACATGAATTGCGCCAGGGCTTGCACAATCTTGCGCTTGACCTGAATGACGTCAAAATCGATCAACTCCTGAATTATCTTGATCTCATTGCAAAGTGGACCCGGGTTTATAACCTGACGGCAGTGCGGGATCCGGCCGAGATGCTAACGCACCATCTGCTGGACAGTCTGGCGGTGATTGCTCCGCTTCGCCGCGTGCTGGCAACGCTGCAATCACATTCGTTGACGCCTGGAGATGGTGTGGCCAATGCAGGGGTTTCAAGAGCGCAACTGCTTGATGTTGGTTCGGGCGCTGGATTGCCGGGTGTTGTGATTGCCATTTGCTGTCCGCAACTTGGGGTGGATTGTGTGGATGCCGTGTCCAAAAAAGCGGCGTTTATCCGACAAGTGGCAGTCACCCTGGGCCTGTCCAATTTGCGGGGAGTGCATGCCAGGGTGGAGACCATGACTGAAAAATACACAGTCATCAGTTCCCGTGCTTTTGCCTCCCTGGCGGACTTCACGCGCTGGTCCGCGCCGGTAATCGCCAGCGCAGGCGTCTGGCTGGCCATGAAGGGCAGGTGTCCTGAGGATGAGATTGCAGCTTTGCCCGACGAAATAAAGGTGTTTCACGTGGAACAATTGAGGGTGCCCGGGTTGGGGGCAGAGCGGTGTATTGTCTGGTTGCGCAGAACCTAACGTAAACTCACCCCTCATTCATAAAGAAACCTCCATGTTTGGCATAGTTGATTACGGTGCATTTGTTGTTGCAATCATCGTTTTTTTGTTGATTCCCGGTCCCGGGAATCTGGCTTTGATTACGTCGACCAGTAAAGGTGGCGTCAAGGCTGGCTTGTCGGCTACGCTGGGAGTGATACTGGGCGATCAGGTGCTGATGTGGCTGGCGGTGGCCGGTGTGGCGGCATTGCTGGCCGCCTATCCCGCTGCGTTCAATGCTGTGCAGTGGATGGGTGCCGCCTATCTGGCCTGGCTGGGCGCCCAAATGCTGCTGGCCAAACCGGGCGCCGCGCCGGTGCTGAACATCAAGCCCCATCACTACCTGCGCCAGGCGCTCACGATTACGCTCCTCAATCCCAAGGCCATAGTTTTTTACATGGCATTTTTCCCTCTGTTCGTCGACCCGGCCCGGCATCAGGGGTTGAATACTTTTGCCGTGATGGCGGTGACCATTGCCTTGTTGACCTTTGCCTACGGTCTGACCGTCGTATTACTCACCCATTTTCTGGCCGAACGGCTGCGGGCAAACCCGATAATTTCGCGTGTGCTCGGGAAACTCGCCGGTCTTTTTCTGGTTGGCTTCGGCGTCAAACTGGCGCTGTCTCGCTGAATTTCAGCTGGTTTTCACTTTCACCCGCAGGCAACACTTCATGACCAAAATTTTCTGTGTCGCCAATCAAAAAGGCGGTGTTGGCAAAACCACGACTACAGTCAATCTGGCGGCCGGGCTGGCCAAGGTTGGCCAGCGCGTATTGATGGTTGACCTGGATCCACAGGGCAATGCCACGATGGGGTCGGGTGTTGACAAGCGCAAGCTTGAACTGACGATATACGATGTGTTGCTGGAGTCAGCTTCAGTGGCAGAGGCGCGCGTCAAAAGCGACAAGTTGCTGGCCGCCGGCTGCGGTTACGACATACTCGGCGCAAATCGGGAGCTGGCCGGCGCCGAGGTTGAGTTGGTTGACGTTGAGCGCCGCGAAAAACGCCTCAAGCTCGCGCTGGCCGGAGTGGCGCAAGACTATGATTTCATTTTGATCGACTGCCCGCCCAGCCTCTCCATGCTGACGCTCAATGGCCTGTGCTGCGCGCATGGCGTGATAGTTCCCATGCAGTGTGAGTATTTTGCTCTGGAAGGCCTCACGGATCTGGTCAACACCATCAAGCAGGTACACGCCAACCTGAACAAAGAGCTGGCCATCATTGGCTTGCTGCGCGTCATGTTTGATCCCCGAATTACGCTGCAACAACAGGTCAGCGAACAGCTCAAGACGCATTTTGGCAGCAAGGTTTTCAATACTGTTATTCCGCGCAACGTGCGGCTGGCCGAGGCGCCCAGCTACGGCGTTCCGGGTGTTGTGTTTGACCCGGCCTCCAAGGGTGCGCAGGCTTTCGTGGCCTTTGCCCAGGAGATGGTCGAACGCATCGGGATCATGTAACAAATTCGCTTTTAACCCCCGTTTGTCAAGCGTAAATAGCTACATAACTTATAGCAAATGAACCCTGTCAACGTCCTCATTCTGCCGGGCTGGCAAAATTCCGGGCCTGACCATTGGCAAAGTCGATGGCAGGTTGAATATGGTTATGCGCGGGTGGAACAGCACGACTGGATTCGTCCATTGCGGGGCGACTGGATGGCCCGGCTGGAAGAAGTCGTGTTGCAGTGCGACGAACCGGCGCTGCTGGTCGCGCACAGCCTGGGTTGCCTATTGGTGGCGGCATGGGCCACGCATTCGCGCAACACGGATCGTGTCAGCGCTGCGCTGCTGGTGGCACCCGGCGATGCCCAGTGCGACGAGTTGCGTCCAGTCCTGCCTGGCTGGTCGCCGATTCCTTTGCTGAAGTTGCCATTCAAAAGTATTTTGGTGGGTAGTCGTAATGATCCCTATTGCAGTTTCGAGCGGGCCGGACAGTTCGCCAGTGCCTGGGGGTCTGATTTTGTCGATGCTGGCAATGCAAGTCATATCAACGCCGGGTCGGGCTTGGGCCATTGGTCCGAAGGCCATGAAATGCTGCTTCAATTAGCCGCTCGGGGACAGGTGCAGAAGAGCGACCCCACAAAATATCAGGAGTATTAGATGGTCACCAAAAAACCCAAAGGCCTGGGCCGCGGACTCGAAGCCTTGCTTGGGCCCAAAGTGAATGAGGGAGCGTCTTTTGATGCGTCCGACGGCAACCCCGTCAGCCCGGGGTTACCCGCTTCTCTGTTGCTGGTCGATATGCTTCCTGGCTTGTACCAGCCACGCACGCGCATGGATGAAGGCGCGTTGTATGAACTGGCAGAGTCGATCAAGGCGCAAGGTATCCTGCAACCGATTTTGGTTCGTCAGCTGCAAGAGGGGGCCAACCAGGGCAAGTACGAGATTATTGCCGGTGAGAGGCGCTTTCGGGCGGCCAGGCTGGCAGGGCTGAGCAGCGTGCCTGTGTTGGTGCGCGACGTCTCCAATTCGGACGCCGCTGCAATGGCCTTGATTGAAAACATTCAGCGGGAAAATCTCAATCCGCTGGAAGAAGCTCAAGGATTACAGCGCCTGGTAAAGGAGTTTGGGCTCACTCACGAGCTGGCAGCGCAGGCCGTCGGGCGTTCGCGCAGTGCTGCCAGCAACCTGTTGCGGTTGCTCAATCTGGCCGATCCGGTGCAGACCATGTTGATGGCGGGTGACTTGGACATGGGCCATGCGCGGGCTTTGCTGGCGCTGGACCGGGCCGGCCAGATCACGGCGGCGAACCAGATCAGCGCCAAAAAAATGTCAGTGCGCGAGTCTGAGCGCCTGGTGAAAAAACTCAACGCCGAGTTCGCACTGACGTCAAGCAAACCCAAAAAGGAAAAATCACGCGACACAAAACGTGTCGAGGAAGAGTTGTCTGACCTGCTGGCGGCGCAGGTCGAGGTGCGAATAAAAAAACGTGTCAAACGTTCCGGGCGCCTGGAGGAGATGGGTGAAGTCAGTATCCAGTTTGGCTCGCTCGATGAACTCAATGGCTTGATTGACCGGCTTGGCCGGAGCGCCAATTATTGAATTTATAGTTTCATCGCCAACCAGAGTCGCCTAAACTGTTGGCCTGGAGATATTTTGAATATGAGCCCCCATGTTGAATTCAACTAACAGTGACCCGAAGGCTACGGCCGATCCTGTGCTTGCCACCATGGCGGTTGGGGCATTTGCCATGACCATGCTGGTCGGCGTGCGAAGCGGGCCGCACATCCTGCGTATTCAGTACTACATCCGCACGCTGGCACTGCGACTCCAGAGACTGCGCCAATTTGCCCCGATTTTGACGGAACCGTATATCCAGATACTGTTCCAGGCGGCCGCCCTTTATGACATGGGCACGATTGGCATTCCGGACCGGATTTTGCTCAAACCCGGCCGATTGACGCCGGCCGAGTTTGAAATCATGAAAACACACACGACGATGGCACGCGATGCAATCGAGCAAGCTGAAAAAGCCCTGGGATTCCCGGTAGAAAGAGTCAGGACGCTCAAGGAACTGGCCTGCTCCCACCATGAAAAGTGGGACGGCAGTGGCTATCCGCAAGGCTTGGTGGGAACACAAATCCCTCTGGCGGCGCGGCTGCTGGCGGTTGCCGACGTCTACGACGCGCTCGTTTCGAACCAGGTGTACAAGGCCGGCGTGGCGCATGAACAGGCGGTAGTCATCATTTTTCAGAACCGGGGCAGCCATTTCGACCCCGACGTCGTCGATGCGTTCCTGGAAATAGAAGGTGAATTTCAAGTCATTGCACAACGCTACGCCGATACCGATCTTGATATGCAGAAGATGATCGAGTACACGGCCAACGCGATTGCCGAGGAAACCTCCCAATATATGCCGCTTTTATCCTGAGACTAAAGCGTAAATATCTTGCCCGGATTCATGATGTTTTTCGGGTCCAGTGCGCGTTTGATGGTGCGCATCATTTCTACAGCACCGGCGCCGGTCTCGCTGACCAGAAAATCCATTTTGTGCAAGCCCACGCCATGCTCGCCGGTGCAGGTGCCCTCCAGCCGCAGCGCGCGCGCCACCAGGGAGTGATTGAGTTTTTCGGCCACTTCGCGTTCTTGCGGCAGGGCAGGATCGATCAGATAGCCAAAGTGAAAATTGCCGTCACCCACATGGCCGACCAGAAAGTACGGGATGCCACTGGCGTCCGCTTCGGCCACCGAGTCCAGCAGGCAATCGGCCAGTCTGGAAATGGGCACGCAGGTGTCGGTTGAAATAGCGCGGCAACCGGGCTTGCTCTGGATGGCGGCAAAGTAGGCATTGTGGCGGGCCGTCCACAACCGGGTGCGCTCTTCGGGCGTGGTCGCCCATTCAAACGCATTGCCGCCAAACCCGCTGGCAATATCCTGCACCAATTCGGCCTGTTCTTTCACACTGGCTGGCGAGCCGTGAAACTCCATCAGCAGCAGCGGCTCCTCGCGCAGCCCCAGTTTGGCATAAGCGTTGACCAGTCTGACGGTGTGGGCGTCAATCAGTTCCACACGGGCGATCGGGATGCCCAGCTGGATGATCTGGATGGTGCTGCGCACAGCGGCTTCAATACTGGGGAACGAACAGATCGCCGCTGAAATGGCTTCCGGCAAGGGGTAAAGCTTGAGTGTCACTTCAGTGATCACGCCCAGTGTGCCCTCGGAGCCAACCAGCAGGCGTGTCAGGTCGTAGCCGGCACTGCTTTTTCTGGCGCGGGTGCCGGTACGGATCACCTCGGCGCTGGCGGTGACCACTTCGAGCGCCAGCACGTTCTCGCGCATGGTGCCATAGCGCACTGCGTTGGTGCCGCTGGCGCGGGTGGCGCACATACCGCCGATGGTTGCGTCGGCCCCCGGATCAATCGGGAAGAACAGACCGGTGGAGCGGATTTCTTCATTGAGCTGCTTGCGGGTTACACCGGCCTGCACCGTCACCGTCAGGTCTTCGGCATTGATGCTGAGCACCCGGTTCATGCGGCTCACATCCAGACTGATGCCGCCCTGGACAGCCAGCAAATGACCTTCGAGCGAGGTACCGACACCAAAGGCGATCACCGGCGCATCGAAGTCACCAGCCAGCTTGACGGCGTCTGCCACATCCTGGGTACTTTCAGCAAACACCACCGCCGCAGGGGGTGGTGCCACAAATGACGACTCGTCGCGCCCGTGCTGCTCGCGCACCACCAGAGCGGTTGAGCAGCGCGCGGCAAAGCGCTTCTTGAGTGCCTCAAGCAGCGCTGGAGTGACGGCGCGCGCCGCAGCGGCAGACGACAGATGGGACAGGGGGGCTGGAGCATTCATGGTACTGGCAGGGCAATGACTAAGCTGCAACAATAGCACCAATCAAGGAGTCTGCGCATGGGACAACGACTGACACAGATTGCCACCCGCACGGGTGACAACGGCACGACCGGCCTGGGTGACAACACCCGCGTTTCCAAAAACAGCTTGCGCGTGCACGCCATGGGCGATGTCGACGAGCTCAACTCCAGCCTGGGCGTGCTGCTGTGTGAAGACATGCCGCCGGCGGTACGCGCTTTGCTGGTCGAAGTTCAGCACCAGCTTTTCAACCTTGGTGGCGAGCTGTCAATTCCTGGTTTTGAGCTGCTCAAACCCGAGGCTGTGCTGGGGCTCGACGCCGCCCTGGCCGCGCACAACGACACACTGCCACGCCTGCAGGAGTTCATCCTGCCCGCGGGTACCCGCGCCGCGTCATTGGCCCACGTGTGCCGCACTGTGGCAAGGCGTGCCGAGCGCGCCGTGGTCGCTCTGGAGGGCCAGGAGGCGCTCAAGGACACGCCACGCCAGTACCTGAACCGCCTCTCGGACCTGATGTTTGTGCTGGCCCGGGTGCTCAACCGGCATCGCCTGGACGGCACGCCGGGGGACGATGTGTACTGGAAGAGTGAACGTCTGGCACAAGCCGCAATTACCCCTGAGGGCTCACTACCGGGCCCACCGCACCTTCCAGGTTCGAGATAAAAGCCTTGCGGTACTCCGAGACATAAAATTCGACAGCTTTTTCCTGGTCTTGTGCGGTGCCCCCGTTGGACAGAAAATTGAAGGCGTTGTAGCGACCGGCGGCGAACAGGATGGCGGCGCTGGCCTCGCCCTGCAGTCCGCCATCGGCCATGCGGTTGGCAAAGGCGATGAACTCGTCGACACGCTTGAGGAATTCGGGGGGATAGGCCATGGCAGTCTTTCTTTGGGGTGATGAAATGGCGCAGCTTAGCGCGGCGCCTGAATCGCCACCGTCAGGCGCGACACGCAGCTCAGTTCACCGGCGTCGTTGTGCATGTCAATCTGCCAGACCTGAGTGGTGCGGCCAATGTGCACCGCTCGCGCCGTGCCGGTGACCCAGCCGCTGCGCACGCCCTTGATGTGGTTGGCGTTGATGTCTAGCCCGACCGCCAGACTGCCCGGTGGGGCCGCACAGGCAGCGGCGCTGGAGCCCAGTGTTTCAGCCAGTACCACGCTCACGCCACCGTGCAGCAAGCCGTACGGTTGTCGGGTTCGTGGGTCCACCGGCACACGGGCGCGGATGAAGTCGTCACCGACTTCCAGGAATTCGATACCCAGATGCGATGCCGCAGTGTTGGCGCTGACGGTGGTCAGGTGCTCGACCGTAACCGGTAACTTCCAGATGCTCATCGGGGCTCCAAAACAACAAGTTCAGGCAACTATAAGCAAAAATGGCTGTCTGCCCATGTCAAACTGGTGTCACCCGCTACTATTTAAAAAGCAAATGCCGGATTAACCTCGGACCATGACCCAAGCCACCTTAACGCCTTTTGTGCCGCAGATCAGACTCTACCAAAACTGGTTGCTTGAACAGCGCGGCCTGTCGTTTGATTCTTATGACGCCCTGTGGCGCTGGTCTACGACGGACCTCAATGCCTTCTGGCAAAGTATCTGGGACTTCTTTGATTTGCAGTCGCCCACACCGCACCGCGTGGTGTGTGACGGCGCCGCCATGCCCGCCACCCGGTGGTTCGCTGGCGCCCAGTTCAACTACGCGCAGCAGGTTTTTCGCCACGCCAGCGCGGCGCACGCCGCCGGCCAGCCAGCCATCATCAGTCACAACGAAAAAAGCCTGGGTCGCGCACCGGCCAGCCAGTTGAGCTGGCCCGAGTTGCGCCGCCAAGTGGCTTCACTGGCCTTGCACCTGCAGGCCCAGGGGGTGCAACCGGGCGACCGCGTGGCAGCCTACCTGCCCAACACGCCGCACGCCCTGGTGGCGTTTCTCGCGACGGTGAGCATCGGTGGCGTGTGGAGCATCTGTGCGCCCGACATGGGGACTCCTGCAGTGCTCGACCGCTTCAGGCAGATCGAACCCAAGGTGTTGATTGCCTGCGATGGCATGACCTATGGCGGCCGTGACATTGACCGGACCAGTGTGGTGACCGAGCTTTGCGCCGCGTTGCCCTCGGTGCGGCATCTGTTGCTGCAGGCGAACCTGGGCATAGATCATAGTGCTATAAAAAAAATAGCTGGTTACGCAGACTACGCGGGTGCTACAGGCCGAAATGATGCAAAAACAGAGGCATTTGAGCCACTTTGGCTGGCGTTTGACCACCCACTCTGGATTGTCTACTCCAGCGGCACCACCGGTCTGCCCAAGCCGATCGTGCATGGCCATGGCGGTACCGTGCTGGTGGCGCTGGCGCTGAAAAACCTGCACAACGACATTGGCTGCAGCTACGCCGCAAACTCGCGTGGCGAGCGCTACCACTGGTACAGCTCGACCGGCTGGGTGATGTGGAATGCGCAGGCCAGCGGTCTGCTCAGCGGGACCACCTGCTGCATTTTCGATGGTAATCCGGGCGGGCGAACGGTAGACGCCGACGGCAACAAGCTTACTCCCGACTGGACCACGCTGTGGCGCTTTGCCGCAGAGCTCGGCGTCACCTTTTTTGGTGCCGGTGCCGCGTTCTATGCCAACTGCCAGAAGGCCGGTGTGGACCTGGGCGCCTGCGGCGATCTGTCCTCGATCCGGGCGCTGGGTACGACCGGCTCACCCCTGAGCACCGAAGCCCAAGCCTGGGGCACCGGACAGTTTGCCCGCCTGAGCGTCAACACCGCACACACAGCGGGGGCGCGTGGGGGCGAGATCTGGTGGTGCAACATTTCCGGGGGCACTGATTTTTGTGGCGCCTTCATCGGCGGCAACCGGGAGTTGCCACAAGTGCCCGGCGAGATGCAATGCCGCTTGCTGGGCTGTGCCGTCGAGGCGTGGAACGAGCAGGGAGAGCCGGTGCTGGATGAAGTGGGCGAGCTGGTGTGTACCCAGCCGATACCCAGCATGCCCCTGTATTTTTGGGGCGACACCGGAAATCAGCGTTACCTGGCCAGCTATTTTGATATGTACCCGGGGGTCTGGCGACATGGTGACTGGCTCAAGATAGCGCGTCACGGTGGCTGCATCATCTATGGCCGCAGTGACGCCACCATCAACCGCTACGGCTTGCGCATGGGTACCAGCGAGCTCTACAGCGCGGTGGAAGCGCTGCCCGAGGTACTCGACTCCATGGTGGTCGATCTGGAGTATCTGGGACGCGAAAGCTATATGCCACTGTTTGTGGTGCTGCGCGAGGGTGGAACGCTCAACGATGCCGTGCGCAGCAGGATCGTTGAGGCGATCAAGACCGCGCTGTCACCGCGCTTTGTACCAAACGAGATTTTTCAGGTCGCTGAGATACCGCGCACCCTGTCGGGCAAAAAGCAGGAGTTACCGATCAAGAAGCTGTTGCTGGGGCAGCCGATTGAAAAAGTGGTCAATCGTGAAGCGATGGCCAATCCGGCCTGTCTGGATTGGTATGTGGCGCTGGCGCAGGCACGCGCCAGCGCCGGAATTGAAAAGCCTGCAGCATGATTCCGTTGCCCACCAGCCCATCGGCACCGGTCGTTGACGAGGCATCCAAAGGACAGATCCGCCAGGCCAACGAAGCCCATATTCTGGCCGCCGCCGAGCGCGTCTTTGCCGGTGCCGGTTTTGCTGGCGCCACCATGGCCGCCATTGCCGAGGCAGCCGGCCTGCCCAAGGCCAATCTGCACTACTACTTTGGCGCCAAGCAGGCGCTCTACCGCGCTGTGCTGGCACGTACCCTGCAAGACTGGCTGGCACCCACTCACGGCATTACGCCCCAAGCCGACCCGCAGACCGCCATTGAGGGCTACATCCGAGCCAAGATGACTTTGTCCGAGCAGCGACCCCACGCTTCACGGGTATTCGCCAACGAGTTGTTGCACGGCGCTCCTGTAGTGAAGGTCCTGCTGGGGACCGAGCTGCGTGCGCTGGTGCTGGCCAAGGCGGCGGTAATAGACGGCTGGATTGCGGCCGGACGCATGGCGCCGGTGGACTCGGTGCATCTGTTTTTCACCATCTGGGCCGCCACCCAGACCTATGCCGACTTTGGCGTACAAGTCAGCGCCGTACTGGGATGCGAGGCCCTGAGCGCAAAAGACCACGCCCGCGCCACCGAGCATGTGGTGTCGCTGATTTTGCGTGGCTGCGGTTTGTCGCATCAGGTTTCAGGAGCAAAGTAATGTCAGCACAGTCTGCCGAGGTCATTGTTGTCGGCGCCGGCATCGCCGGTATTGTTTGCGCGCTGGAATTGCTGGAGCAGGGGCGCCGGGTGCTTATGCTCGACCGGGATCGGCCGGAAAAATTCGGTGGCCTGGCGCGTGAGAGCATGGGCGGCATGTTTGCCGTGGATACGCCTGAGCAACGCCGTGCCGGGGCGTGGGACAGTGTCGCACTGGCGCTAGCCGACTGGCATTCGTTTGCCGAGTTTTCACCGGATGCGCACTGGCCGCGTCGTTGGGCGCAGGCTTACGTGACGCACTGCACGCAACACATGTACTGGTGGTTGCGTGGTAAGGGGGTGAAGTATTTTCCGGTGCCGCACTGGGTTGAGCGCGGTCAGTTCACACCGGGCAACTCGGTACCCCGCTTTCATCTGGTGTGGGGCACCGGCGACAAGCTGGTGACCACCTTGATCGCGCACTTACAACCGCATCTTGGGAGCGGACGGTTGGTGCTGCGTTTCGACCAGCGCGTGGAGGGCTTGTCAATTCAGGCCGGCCGCGTGGTCGGTTGTCACGGTGTCGGCCAGCTTGACGGAAAACCGTTTGAGGAGGGCGCCGACGTGGTGGTGATTGCGGCCGGCGGTATCAATGGCAGCATCGACCGCGTGCGCGCCAACTGGCATGCCGATTGGCAGCCTGCGCCACAGACCATCCTGAACGGCTCGCATCAGTACGCCGATGGACGCCTGCATGACGCAGCGCAGGCGGCGGGTGCGCAACTCACACACCTGGACAAGATGTGGAACTACGCCGCCGGTGTGCACCACTATGCGTCGAGCAAGCCGCATGCCGGTTTGAGCCTGGTGCCGCCAAAGTCAGCGCTGTGGCTGAATGCCAGTGGTGAACGCATCGGGCCGCAGCCGCTGGTCACCGGCTTTGACACGCGCGATCTGGTGACGCAAATTTGCCGTCAGCCGGGCGGCTACTCCTGGCAAGTGCTCAACCACAAGATTGCGCTTAAGGAGCTGGCGGTGTCGGGTTCCTCGCACAACCCGAGTATTCGTGACCAAAAGTGGGGTGCTTTTGTGCTCGACCTGCTCTTTGGTAACCGCTGGCTGGTGCGCACCCTGGTGGACAATTGCAAAGACTTCTGCGTGGCGCAAAGTCTGCCCGAACTGGTGGAGAAGATGAACGCCCTGCAGCGTGACGATGCGGTGCAACTGGACGCGCTGCAGCAGGCGGTGTCGCGCTTTGATGCGCAGGTGCGCCTGAAACCCAAATTTCGCAATGACGAACAATTGCGCCGCATTGCCTATACCCGCGGGTATTCTGGTGACAAGATTCGGACCTGCGCCAGCCAGCCCATTCTCGATGCTAAGGCGATGCCGCTGATAGCCATTCGTGAATTTGTCATCAGCCGCAAGAGTTTGGGCGGCATCCAGACCGATCTGCAAAGCCGCGCGCTGGACGCTGCCGGGCAGCCAATTCCCGGCTTGTTTGCGATTGGTGAAGCGGCCGGTTTTGGTGGTGGCGGTGTGCATGGCCTGCGCGCACTGGAAGGCACATTCCTGGGCGGTTGTGTATTGACGGCGCGCGCTGCGGCGGCCTCCGTCGCTGGGCGCATCCTGCTGGACATCTGATTCGGAAATTTGAGGAGACAGACATCATGAAAAAAACCGGCGCCTGGCTGGCCCGCTACGCCCTGGAACAACTGGGTATTCGCTATACCTTTGGCATACCCGGGGTGCAGAACACCGAGCTGTATGACGAGCTCAACAATTCGGAACTGATCACCCCCATGCTGGTCAGTCACGAGGGCGGTGGCGCTTTCATGGCCGACGGTTTGAGCCGCCTGTCTGACACCGTCGGCACACTGGTCGTGGTGCCCGCCGCCGGACTGACCCACGCCGCCAGCGGCATTGGCGAAGCGTTTCTGGACGGCGTGCCAATGCTGGTGATTTGCGGCGGAGTGCGCACCGACATTCCCTGGAAGTTTCAGCTGCACCAGATGGATTTGCAGAAGTTCATGAGCGGCATTACCAAGGCCACTTACCTGATTGAACGCCATGCTGATATCGTTCCGATGCTGTTTGAAGCCTATCGCACCGCGACCACCGGTGAGCCCGGGCCGGTGTTCATTGAGCTGCCGGCCAACCTGCAATTGTTCCCCGAGGAGGTGGGCGATTTGCCGCTCTGGGTGCCGCCTGATTTGCCCGCGCCGGCGGACAGTAGCCAGATCGATGCGGCGGTGGCGCTACTCAAGGGCGCCAGACATCCCGGCTTCTTTGTCGGCTGGGGCGCGCGCGATTGCCTGGCAGACGTTACGGCGCTGGCGGAGCACGTGCAAGCGCCGGTCTCCACAACACTGCAAGGTTTTTCTATGTTCCCGGCCAGTCACCCCTTGCATGTGGGTTTTGGCTTTGGCCCGGCGGCAGTACCGGCAGCACGCAACGCGTTTGCCGATTGCGATGTGATGCTGGCCATTGGCACCCGCTTTGGTGAAATTGCGACTGGCAGTTTTGGCGTTACGGTGCCAGCTAAGCTGATTCACATTGACATCAATCCGCAAGCGCTGAACGCCAATTATCCGGCGCAGGTGGCCATTGCGGGTGATGCCCGTGTGGTGCTACCGCAACTGCTGGCGGCGCTACGCAAAGCGATGCCTGAGAAAGGAGTTAATACCGTTTTGCAGGCAAAAATAGCCTTTGATAAAAAGGTTTACCGCGAAAGCTGGTACTCACATAACAGCAAGGGTCGGGTCAATCCGGCGCGCTTTTTTGACGCACTGCGAGCGGCCAATCCAGCCGAGGCAGTGACGGTGGTCGACGACGGCAACCACACCTACCTGACCGCCGAGCTGATGCCCATTCTCAGCGCCAAGTTGGCCATCGTCCCGACCGACTTCAATGCCATGGGGTATTCAGTGCCGGCGGCGATTGGCGCCAAGCTGGCGCGGCCCGACGTGCCAGTCAATTGCATCGTGGGCGACGGCTGCTTTCGCATGACGTGCATGGAAATCATCACCGCCACGCAATATCAGTTAGGTGTGGTGTATTACGTTTTTTGTGACGGCGAGTTGTCGCAGATCGCCCAGGCTCAGGAGATTCCCTACAACCGCAAGCCGTGCACGGTGCTGGCGGCGGTGGCTATCGATGGCGTGGCCCGGGCGGTGGGAGCGCTCTACCTCAAGATCGACAAAGACGCGGATTTGAGCCGGCAGATCAGTGTCGCCAGCGCCGCAGCCAAAACCGGCCAGCCGGTGATTGTGGAAGTTGCCATTGACTACAGCAAGCGCACGGCTTTTACCGAGGGTGTGGTCAAGACCAACTTCCAGCGCTTTACCCTGGCCCAGAAAGCGCGAGCCCTGAGCCGCGCGGTCGTGCGAAAAGTGACAGGCTAGCGGACGTTACCGGCGGCGCAGGCTTTCAATCGCCAAAAACTTGGCCGCACAAACGGTTTGATTTAGCTGCTTGCCATCCGTTCTAAATGCGATAGAATCTCATTTGCATTTGAGTTGTTAAAGTCCTGTCTGTTAAATTTCCAGAGGTTGGCCCCATGCTTTTGTCTCAACTTCCGAACGGTGCCCGCGCCTTGGTAGAGCGTGTGGTGCCCCATTTTGATGGGGTGGGGGCGGCCACTTTGCGTCGTCTGGGTGAGATCGGATTCATTGCGGGCGAGCCAGTACACATGTTGCGGCGCGGCCCGGGCGGCCGTGAGCCACTCGCCGTCCAGGTCGGTGAGACACTGTTTGCGCTGCGTTTACTGGAAGCGCAGTGCATCGAAGTTTGTACCACCTGACCTTGCCATGTCCAACACGCTCGCGGCCGACCCATTTGCGGCCATCAAAAGCATTGCCTTGGTGGGTAACCCCAATTGTGGCAAAACCGCGCTCTTCAATCTTCTTACCGGGGCGCGCCAGAAAGTCGCCAATTACGCCGGCGTAACGGTTGAGCGCAAAGTGGGTCTGGCCCGCCTGCGAAATGGCCAGACCGTGTCGGTGGTGGATTTACCCGGCTCGTACAGCCTGACCCCAGCCACACCCGACGAACAGGTGATGCTTGAAGTGATTGAGGGAAGCCGGGCCGGTGAAGATGCACCGGATGTCATTGTTGCTGTAGTGGATGCCACCAACTTGCGCATGAATCTGCGCTTGGTGCTGGAACTCAAGAGCCTGGGCAAACCGTTGCTGGTGGCGGTCAACATGGCCGACGTGGCGCGCTCCCAGGGCTTGAAGCTGGACCTGAATCGCCTGGCAGCGGAGCTGGGTTGCCCGGTGGTGGAAACCGTGGCGGTCAGACATAATGGGCATGAAAAACTGCTTGCCCAGCTGGAGAAGCAATTCACCGGTCCGCTGGTAACGCCGCGCGCCGCACTGGTCGATATGCCGCCCGCCACTTCCGCGCAATTGCAGCGTGAGGTGCGCCGCATACTGGCGTTGGTGGCGCCCGTAGTACCGACCCTGAACCGCTTCCAGCACCGGCTGGACGCCGTGGTTATGCATCCGGTGGGGGGGCTGGTGGTGCTGGCGGCCGTGCTGTTTCTGATTTTTCAGGCGGTTTTTTCATGGGCCAGCCTGCCCATGGATGCTATCAAGGGGTTGATGACCGTGGTTGGGGGCTGGACTCTCCAGCATATGACGGCCGGACCGCTGCGCAGTCTGCTGGTTGATGGCGTCATTGCCGGTGTCGGTGGCGTGCTGGTGTTCCTGCCGCAAATTCTGATTCTGTTTTTCTTCATCCTGTTGCTGGAAGACTCGGGTTATCTGCCACGTGCCGCTTTTTTGCTCGATTCGCTGATGGGTAAAGTGGGCTTGTCGGGTCGAGCCTTCATTCCCTTGCTGTCGAGCTTTGCCTGCGCCATTCCGGGCATCATGGCTACGCGCACCATTGCCAACTGGAAAGACCGGCTGGCCACCATCATGGTGGCACCCCTCATGACCTGTTCGGCCCGCCTGCCGGTCTATGCCTTGTTGATTGGCGCCTTTGTGCCACAACGCGACATTGGCTGGCTCAGTCTGCGTGGTCTTACGCTCTTTGGCCTGTATGTCGCCGGGGTCGTTTCCGCGATGGCAGTCGCCTGGGTTTTCAAGCGGGTCTGGATGAAAAGTGCTTATCAACCCCTGATGCTGGAGTTGCCACCCTATCGTGTCCCCAGCCTGCGCAATCTTGGTCTGGGTTTGTGGGAACGGGCCCGCATCTTTTTGCGCCGGGTCGGCGGCATTATCTTTTCGTTGATGGTGGTGCTCTGGTTTTTGTCTACCTACCCGGCGCCACCTGTCGGTTGGGAAGTGAGTCAAGGCCCTGCCATCCAGTACAGTGTGGCCGGCATGTTGGGCCAGGCACTGCAGGTGTTGTTTGCACCGATTGGCTTTAACTGGCAAATTTCCATTGCTCTTGTGCCCGGCATGGCCGCGCGCGAGATCGCCGTCGGAGCCCTGGGAACCGTCTATTCGCTGTCTGCAGCCGACAAGTCCGTCGCCGATGCCCTGTCGCCGGTGATCGCTCAGGGATGGTCGCTGGCCACCGCTTATGCGTTGCTGGCCTGGTTTGTGTTTGCGCCGCAATGTCTCTCCACGCTGGCGGTGGTACGGCGCGAGACCAACTCCTGGCGTTACCCCATCTTCATGGCCTCGTATCTGTTTGCCCTGGCCTACATAGCAGCCTTTGCAACCTTCAGGGTTGCCACGTGGCTGGGGACATAAGAGCCCGGACATGCAATCTCTCATCGCGTTCATTGTCGTTGCCAGCTGTTTTGCCTACGCGGCCTGGAGCCTGATGCCTCAGGTCGCCCGGCGCTGGCTGGCAAGCCGCTTGCTGCAATTGCCGTTGCCGCAGGGGCTGCGCCCCGCGCTGGAAAAAGCCGTGAGCGCCAGTGCCGGTTGTCATTGCAGTGGCTGCGATAAGGCGCAACCCAAAGTCGGCCCGGTTGCTGGTGGCGCAAGGGCATCAGTATCTCCGGCGCAGGTGCTGGTATTTCATCCGCGTAAACACACGTAGGCGCAAAGTCCGGCGCTGCCGGCAGCCCTGTTTTCTCAAGCAACAAAGACCCGTGCCTTGCGTGGTGTCAGGACCAGTATTTCATCCGTTTTCAAGTCAAGCGTCTGAAATTGTTGCGCAGAAATATGCGCTTCGATGAGGTCGCTGCCACCGGCCGTTGCGGCATCAAGCGGCAGCAATTCGAGCCGCGCAATAGGCCCGACCACAATGGCCCGCGTCAGTCGGGCCATGATGCCTTTGGGCCGATCCGCTGTGCCCAGTGCTGGGGTGTAGCGCTGCACTTCGAGATCGTGTGGGCGCACGTAGGCGAAGGCCTTTGCATCCTGCGCATCTCCATGCTCAGGTGTGGCCAGACGCAGCGCGTGGTGGTCTTCACCGATCAGCATCTCGCCTTCGTGAGCGCGGCCATGGAACAGGTTGACGTCGCCCAGAAAGCCGTAGACAAATGGGCTGGCCGGGTGGTCCCACACATCCTGCGGCGAGCCAATTTGTTCCACTTCGCCGCTGTTCATCAGAACCACCCGGTCGGCTACTTCGAGCGCTTCTTCCTGGTCGTGGGTAACAAATATGCTGGTTACATGCAAGTCATCGTGCAGCCGGCGCAGCCAGCGGCGCAATTCCTTGCGTACCTTGGCGTCCAGTGCGCCAAACGGCTCGTCCAGCAGCAATACCTTGGGTTCTACCGCCAGGGCGCGCGCCAGGGCGATTCGCTGACGCTGGCCACCCGAAAGCTGCGCCGGATAGCGGTCGGCCAGCCAGTCGAGTTGCACCAGACCCAACAACTCGTGCACCTTTTGCTTGATGACGGCTTCGCTCGGACGGGTGGCGCGCGACTTCATGCGCAGACCGAAGGCGACATTGTCAAATACGCTCATGTGGCGAAACAGCGCGTAATGCTGAAACACAAAGCCGACGTTGCGTTCACGGACATGTACTTCGGTAGTGTCTTCGCCGCTGAACAAAATACTGCCACCATCCGGCGTCTCCAGGCCGGCAATGATGCGCAACAGGGTCGTTTTGCCGCAGCCCGAAGGCCCCAGCAGTGCCACCAGCTCCCCGGAGTTGATATCCAGTGATACATCACGCAGGGCGTGGAAGTTGCCGACGGCTTTGCTGACGTTGCGTATTTCAATGCTCATGGTTTTCTCACACAGGCCGTTCCGGCGGCAATTGGGCGGCGGCTTTTTGCTCACGTTCAAATTGCCACTCGACAACGGACTTGATGACCAGCGTAACCACCGCCAGCAGCGCCAGCAGAGAGGCAACCGCAAACGCAGCCACCGACTGGTACTCGTTGTACAAAATTTCGACATGCAGCGGCATGGTGTTGGTCTGGCCGCGGATATGACCCGACACCACCGAGACCGCGCCAAATTCGCCCATGGCCCGTGCGTTGCACAGGATGACGCCATAAACCAGCCCCCACTTGATGTTCGGTAGCGTCACATGGCAGAAGATCTGCCAGCCACTGGCGCCCAGCACCATGGCGGCCTGCTCTTCTTCGGTGCCCTGCGCCTGCATGAGTGGAATCAGTTCGCGGGCGATAAATGGAAAAGTAACAAAGACCGTGGCCAGCACAATGCCCGGTACCGCAAACACGATTTTGATGTCGTGCGCCTGCAGCCAGGGTCCGGTCCAGCCGTGGGCACCAAACAGCAGCACATAAACCAGTCCGGCGACTACCGGCGACACCGAAAACGGAAGGTCCACCAGGGTCGTCAGGAACGCTTTGCCGCGGAATTCAAACTTGGCAATGGCCCAGGCCGCTGCCACACCAAACACCAGGTTAAGCGGCACCGCAATGGCGGCCGTAATCAGTGTCAGGCGAATGGCGGTCCAGGCGTCGGGTTCCTTGAGCGCTTCCAGGTAAGCGCCCATTCCCTTACGCAGCGCCTCGGTGAATACAGCGGCCAGCGGCAGCACAAGGAACAAAAAGACAAAGCCCAACGCCAGGCCGATCAGTGTCCATTTCACCCATGCAGCTTCGACGGTGGGGGCGTTGCGCGCGGAACGCCGCGGAACCGGCTTTACCAGGCCGCTGGCGTCCTCCCCCCTTTGGGAGGACGGGCGCACGGCGTGCACCTGGCTAAGGGGGGTACTCATACTCCAGCCCCCGAGCGCCGACGTTGCCAGGCCTGCAAGGCGTTGATGAGCAGCAGCAGGATGAAAGAGATGACCAGCATCACCACCGCCACGGCGGTGGCACCGGCATAGTCGTATTGCTCCAGCTTGCCAATGATGATCAGCGGCGTGATTTCCGAGATCATGGGCATGTTGCCGGCAATGAAAATAACCGAACCGTACTCACCGATGGCGCGCGCAAAAGCCATGGCAAAACCGGTCAGCAGCGCCGGTGCGATGGTGGGGAAAATGACATGGCGAAAAGTTTGCCAGCGTGTTGCTCCCAGGCAGGTGGCGGCTTCTTCCAGTTCTTTTTCGGCGTCTTCCAGCACCGGCTGGACAGTGCGCACCACAAACGGCAGACCGATGAAGATCAGCGCAATAACAATGCCGTTGCGGTTAAAGGCCAGCTGGATACCTTGAGGCTGCAGCACCTGGCCGACCCAGCCGTTGTCGGCCAGCAAGGCGGTAAGCGCGATGCCAGCCACGGCAGTCGGTAGCGCAAACGGCAAGTCCACCAGAGCGTCAACGAATTTCTTGCCGGGGAACGGGTAGCGCACCAGCACCCAGGCCACCAGCAGTCCAAAAAATACATTCACCAGCGCTGCAACAAAGGACGCGCCAAAGGTTAGCTGATACGACGCAACAACGCGCGGGCTGGCCACTGCCGTCCAGAATTGGGCCCAGGTCAGCGTGAAAGTCTTGAACACCAGGGCGGACAGCGGAATCAGCACGATCAAGCTCAGGTACAGCAGGGTGTAGCCCAGCGTCAATCCGAATCCCGGCAGCACCTGGCGCGCCGGTCGTTGGCGCACCGGTGCACCAGCGGCCACCAAGGGGGCAGTCATAGTGGCAACGGTCATTTACTTGACGGTGTAAATTTTGTCGAACTGGCCACCATCATTGAAATGGACTTTTTGCGCTTCGGACTGGGAGCCAAAGTATTCACCCACCGTGAAGAGTTGAATCGCCTTGAAGGTGTTGGCGTACTTTTTGAGGAGGGCAGCCGAGCGCGGACGCAGCGCATGTTTGGCGGCAATCTCCTGTGCTTCGTCGGAATACAGATAATCCAGATAGGCTTTGGCCAACTCGCCGGTGCCTTTTTTGGCGACAGTACGCTCCACCACCGCCACCGGGTTTTCCGCCACGATGCTGACTGACGGGTACACGGCGTCCACCTTGCCGGCACCAAACTCGCGGTCCACCGACAGCACCTCAGACTCAAACGTTACCAGCACGTCGCCAATATTGCGCTGCAAAAAGATGGTGGTGGCATCGCGCCCGCCCTTCGCCAGCACCGGCACGTTTTTGAACAATTTGGTCACAAATTCGGCCGCTTGTGCGTCAGTGCCACCTTTTTTGCGCACGTAGCCCCAGGCCGCCAGATAGGCCATTCGACCGTTGCCGCCAGTCTTCGGGTTGACCACAATGACCTGCATGCCAGGCTTCACCAGGTCATCCCAATCCTTGATGTTTTTCGGGTTGCCGTTGCGCGTGAGAAACAGCATGGTGGAAGTGGTAGGAGAGGCATTGCCGGGAAAGCGCCTGGCCCAGTCTTTGGCCACGACGCCAGTGCCGGCCAGAAACTCAATGTCGGTGGTGGTGTTCATGGTGACCACATCGGCTTCCAGCCCGTCATTGACGGCGCGCGCCTGGGCACTGGAGCCGCCGTGTGCCTGGTCGATCTTGACTTCCTTGCCACTGGTCTTTTTGTAGTGCACCACAAAGGCGGCGTTGTAGTCCTTATAGAACTCGCGCGCCACGTCATACGAAGCGTTTAGCAGCGTGGTTTGTGCTGCTACAAAATTAGTAGCCGTTAACGCTAGTACAGCAAGGGTTGACGTCACTTTATGTCTAAATTTCATGCGGATTCCAGGAGCGAAGTTGAAAGGGTGGAGGCAGCGTTGACATTGGAAACAGGGTGGGTATGGTTGTCGCCAGTCAGAGACTGCAGCAACGCCAACCCCAGTGGCCAGGCGCCAAAGCCGGCCTCGCGATTGATATGTCCGGCATTCTGCAATCGCACAAACTCGGATCCCCAGGCCCGGGCATATGCGCCAGCCGTGCGAATCGGGCAATAGGAGTCGTTGCTGCTGGCCACAATAATGCTGCGGTACGGCAACGCCTGGCAGGGTACCGGGGCGAAGTCGGCTAGCACGCCACGGCGCTCGGGGTCCGCTGGTGCGACCAGCAATGCGCCAAGGATGCGTTCAATTGCCTCCGGCGGCAAATGGGTGGTGGCAATGCAGCCCAGACTGTGTGCGGCGATGACGACCGGGCCATGCTGTTCGAGGATAGTCCGCCCGATCGACGTCACCCAGGCGCTGCGCGACGGTGCAATCCAGTCATCCTGCTGTACCCGCACCGCTCCCGGCAGCTGATCAGCCCACAGGCTTTGCCAGTGGCCGGGGCCGGAATCTCGCCAGCCGGGAACAATGATGATGGGGACCATGGATTAGTCAATACAGATAGTGGGTAGCAAGGGTGCTTGAACGTGGCTGCTTGCGCATTGCCGGGGGATTGTGAAGGGCATCACTTAAAACTCAAACTACTTATTTCGCATTTGTTTATCGCAAAATTCACATAACGAATTTTGCGATCATCAGCCCATGAATGTTGAACCTCTGGCGTCACCGGCTTCGGTGTTAGTCGTCTGTCTGTGCGCCGAGTGGTGCGGCGTTTGCCGTGACTATCGCAGTCGCTTCATGCAAGTGCGGGCTTTGTTCCCCCGGGCGCAATTTCTCTGGATTGACGTGGAAGATGAGGCCGAGTTGCTGGATCCGCTGGAAGTGGAAAATTTTCCAACCCTGTTGCTGGCCGTAGCCGGTCAGCCGCGTTTTTTTGGCACCGTAACACCTCAGGCGGAGACGCTGGAGCGCTTGATACGCGCCCAGACGTCGGATGCGACCACACCCGCTGTAGTGGATCGGTATGTGGCGGACCTGGTGGTCAAACTTGGGGCATTGGCAAAGCGGGACGAGTAGCTGTCCGTCGCCGGCGAGCGGCGGCGGCCTCCAGAGTGCACAATTGCATCTTCACAATAATTCTCATGGCCGCTGGATCGACACAGAAAATCAACTTTCCATGAAAAAGCTTTCCGTAAAAGAACCCCACTCCGAACTGGCCCGACCAGACGAAGTTTTTGAATTGGCAGCCGAGCTGTTTCAAATCATGTCCGCGCCAATGCGGTTGAAAATCATCAGTTGTCTGCGTGACGGCGAGCAAAACGTGAGCTATATGCTTACCAAAATAAATACCACCCAGCCTAATATGTCGCAGCACCTGAACACGCTTTACAAAGCGGGCGTGCTCGGCAAGCGCCGTGAAGGCGTTCAGATCCTCTACCGAATCATTGATGATCGGGTCGCGGCGCTTTGTCGTGCGGTATGCACGCAGGTGGAGAGCAAAGGAAGTCTCTGACAAGAAATCACGTCATCGGGCCGCAAGCCTTGCCAGTGCTATCGAATCGCGTTGAAAAACAGGAAGTGCTAGAGACCCACCTCTAATCTATTAATAAGCAAATAACAATATATTGATATAAATCAGCATAAACCTTCGCCGCTCGCAATAGGATAAACCCGTAGTGCTGGTAACTGCTTGCCGCACTCAGGTGTACCGGCTTGTTTAGCGAAGGAAATTGTGATGCGTATTCGATATGTGATGGCCGCCGCTATGGTGGCCATTTTTTTTGTCGCGGGGGCTCCGGCCACGGTCGTGACGGCTCCGGTCAAGTTGCTGAAATCAACTGCCGATCACAGCAAGTTCAAGGAGCTTGATCGTGAATTTGCCTCCGGCCCTGAGGTGACCAAGGCCTGCCTGAGCTGCCATACCGAGGCTGCCAAACAGGTCCACCAGACGCAGCACTGGAAATGGGAGTTTGTCAATCCGGATACCAAGCAAGTGCTGGGTAAGAAGCACATCGTCAACAATTTCTGCACTTCGGTGAGGTCCAATGAGGCGGCTTGCAATAGTTGCCACATTGGTTACGGCTGGCGCGACGACAAGTTTGATTTCAGCGTTGAAGAGAATGTCGACTGCCTGGTTTGTCACGACCACACCGGCAAGTACACGAAACCTTCCGGATTTGCCGGCCTGCCGGTCACCAAGGACACCGAGTTCCCGGCTGGCTCTGGCAAGATCGTCAGAGGCATCAACCTGAAGGAGATAGCCCAGAAGGTGGGGCCGACCAAGCGCACAACCTGTGGCGCCTGTCACTTTAACGGCGGTGGTGGCGACGGTGTCAAGCATGGCGATCTTGACACTTCGCTTGAGTCACCCGATAAAGCGCTAGACGTTCACATGGACGCCAAAGGATTGAATTTTTCGTGCGCCACCTGCCATAAGACCGATGATCACAAGGTCTCTGGCAGCCGTTATGCCCCCACTGCCAGAGACAAAGCGCCGGCTCACATGCGCGGCGAGGCCAACAAGTCAAATCCGGACACCTGCCAGGCCTGCCATGGACAAGCACCGCACCAGATCGTCAGACTCAATGAGCACACGGCAAAAATTGCTTGCCAGACCTGCCACATACCGGCCTTTGCGCGTGGCGGAGTCCCGACCAAGATGTCGTGGGACTGGTCCACCGCCGGCAAGCTCGGCAAGGATGGCAAGCCGATGGTTATCAAGGATGAGGACGGCTACGACACCTACATGACCATCAAGGGCAACTTTGTCTGGAAAGAAAATGTCAAACCCGACTACGTCTGGTTCAACGGCACCAACAAGTACACCCTGGTTGGCGACAAGATAGAGAAGGGTGACAAGCCGACGCAGATCAATCACTTTGAAGGCAGTGCCAGTGACGGCAAGTCCATGATCTGGCCAATCAAACTGTTCCGCGGCAAGCAGCAATACGATCCCGTCAATAAGTCGCTGGTCATCACCCATCTGGCAGGTAGCGACGGTACCGCCTTCTGGAAAAACCTGGATTGGGAGAAAGCCGTCACTGCGGGTATGGCGGCAGGTGGCGTCAAGTTTTCCGGCAAGGTTGACTTCATTGAAACCGAGAGCATGTGGCCGATCACCCACATGGTGGCTCCAAAGGAAAAAGCGCTGAGCTGTGTCGAGTGTCACGCCGCAGTCAGCCGCCTGGACAAGATTGACGGCGTCTACATGCCGGGGCGCAGCCGCGATCACGCCCAGTGGCTTGAAATTGGCGGCTGGGCTATGGCAATGCTAACTCTGCTCTTTGCTTTCGGGCACGGCATCGGCCGCGTCATCGCGCGCAAACGCAACAGCTAACCGGAGAATCCTCATGTCACGCGTCTATCTCTTCAAGCCCTTCGAACGCTTCTGGCATTGGTGTCAGGCGGTATTGATCATCTTCATGCTGCTGACCGGCTTTGAGGTCCACGGCACATATCAACTCTTTGGATTCGAAAAGGCAGTGAACTACCACACCAACGCTGCCTGGTCGCTGGTCGGGTTGTGGATTTTCGCCATCTTCTGGCATCTCACGACTGGCGAATGGCGGCACTACATTCCGACGACGCATAACGTTGTTGCAATCGCGAAATACTATTCGTCCGGAATCTTCAAACACGAGCTGCATCCGTTCAGGCCCAGTCTGAGCAACAAACACAACCCGTTGCAGCGGCTGACCTATCTGGCGGTGCTGACGCTTCTCAGTCCGTTGATATGGTTTACCGGCTGGCTCTACCTTTTTTATGCCAACTGGCCGGCATGGGGACTGGGCAGACTTCAATTGCAGTGGATTGCCACCGGCCACACGCTGGGCGCGTTCCTGATGCTCGCATTCCTGATCTCGCACCTTTATCTGGCCACCACCGGCCACAGGCTCACGTCACAGGTCAAGGCCATGATCACCGGCTGGGAAGACCTTGGTGACGAAGCCGTGCACGGCAAGCACGGTTAGTGCAAAAGAACAAATTTTTACGTCACCGTTTCCAGGAGAAATTCATGGACAAGATGTTTAAGAAGAAACTATTGGTTGCCCTGATCGCCAGCCTGCTGCTGCCGATCGCCGCCAATGCTGCGGACGCCGACCTGATGAACAAAATCGAGTCCATGTCGCGCGAGCTTGAAGCCCTGAAAAAGCAGGTCAAGGCAAACGAGGAAAAGGCGGCTCAGACAGCCGAGCAGGTCAAGGCGGTGGCTGGCAAGTCTGAGGCCGTGGCACTGGATGAGCTCAAAGGCCAGGTCAAGAAGCTGGAAGACAAGTCGCTCGGCAAGTGGTTGACCGTGGGCGGCGACTACCGCTTCCGCTACGACTATCTGGAAGGACAAAGCAAAACCTTCACCGACGTCAATGCGACCTTTGCCAATGCGCAAAATACCCTGCAGAGCGAGTTCTTCGCCAATCCCGCAGCGCCTTCGTCGCTCAACCCCGGTTGGACCACCGGACAAGCCCTGTCCGGTTTGATGGGGTTCTCCCAGGCGATGGGCCGGGTCGCAACCTACGACCAGGCGAATGCATTCCTGAGCAATCCAATGAATGCTGGCATGGTCGGGGCGATGGGTGCCTTTGCCGCTACGGTACCGGCCTACAAGCCGAAGAACAACAGCCTGTACAGCAACCGATTTGGTCTGGATATTGGCGCCAAGGCGACGCAAGACGTTAGTGTCAACGCGCATTTGGCAATGTACAAAGTGTTTGGCGCGCAGAACGACGCAGCGGTCACCAATGCCGGTAGCGCGCCGTTCTTTGCTGACCGTGTCGGCGTCTTTGACGGGACACTGAGTCACGTGCCATCGAACAGCTACCTGAACGTCGACCGTGCCTACGCCACCTGGAGCAATATTGCCGACAAGGAAGTCTGGCTGTCGGTTGGACGACGCCCATCGACCAGTGGTGCCCCGAGCAATTTGCGCCTGAACAATCCGCGCCCTGGTAATGGTGGCACGCCTTCGTTGCTGGTCGACTACGCTTTTGACGGTATGACTGTTGGCTACGCCCCCGACTTCGACACACTGCCGGGGGCTTACGCCAAAATTTGCTATGGCCGCGGCTTTGAGAGCGGCTTTAGTGCCGCGCCAGGCAATTCGCTGGCCGATACCGACATGATTGGTCTGGCGGTGATACCCATTGACACCGATCCGCTGCGCGTCTGGTTTCAGTGGAACCGTGGCATCAATATTTTTGACGCACCGACCATGAACAATACCTACTTCGGCAATACCGGAGCCAGGACCAATCTGGGCGACATTGACTGGCTCGGTCTGGGTTTCATGAGCACGTTCAAGAAAGTTGGACCCGGCGATCTGCAGCTGTTTGCTGACTGGGGCATGAGTCGCACACATCCGAACAACAATGTCTCCGCACAGTTCGGCTTTCAGGGGTTGATGACGGGCTCTTTCTTTGGCCCCGAAGCTGCTACTGGCAAGACTGGAACAGCGGTTGCTCTCGGCATACGCTACGACTTGCCATCCAGAACCAAGCTTGGCTTTGAGTACAACCATGGCTCCAAGGACTGGATCACCTTCGCCCCGGCCGCCGACGACATGTGGACATCGAAGGTTGGTACACGTGGTGATGTCTATGAGGCCTACATGATCCAGGAACTCGATCGCATGCCGATCTCGTCATTTGTCAGCCGAGCCTATTTTCGCCTTGGTGTTCAGCGCTACAACTTCAAGTACACCGGCAGCAACAACTGGGTTGGCGCACCGGTGGAGATCAATAGCGTCAATGGTCAGATGATGACGATGACGCCGCTGGAAGACGCTACCAATGTTTACGCCACATTTGAAGTCAAGTTCTGAACCACTACATATTTTCTTAGGAGTTAAAAATGAAATCGAAATTCTCAACGCTTATCCTGACTGCCGCAATTGCGGTGTCGTGTGCAACTTTTGCGGGCCACGCCGCCGCCGACGAGGGCAAGATGGTCGGTCCCGTCACCAAGATCAAACTGGCAGCCGACGGCAAATCCGCTACCGCCATTTTGAAAGATGCCAAGACCGGCGAGGCAGTTACTGTGACCGTTACCGATGATCTGACCCTGGACAAATTCAAGGATAAACGCATTGTTGAAGGTGACGAAATCCGTGCCCGTTTCGACAAGGACGGCAAAAACACCAGCAAATCCTTCAAGAAGACAGCCGGCTGCTGAGCACAAACAACATGAAGAAATTTCACTTAACGAGTGTTGCCCTGGCCATCGCCCTTGGCTTGGGCTTGGCACAAGCAGCAAATGCCGACGAAATAACCGGAAGCGTCAAGGCGGTGTCCGGTCAGGCCAGCACCATCGCGGTCGAGGTTGCAAACAAAGGCGTGCTGGTTTTCAAATTCGATGCGGCGACACAGTTCAAAAATGCAGTGTCCGCCCAAAACATCATCCCTGATGAGGTGGTCACGGTTGATTTTTCTCAAGTCGGCCCGGAAAACCGTGCCAGGACTGTTACCAAAGTTATTGCGCAACTTCCGGCTGGTGCGACCCGCATTGCGTCGGCAGAACTGCACGAGCTGGTAAACAAGGGAGGCGAGAATTTTGTGCTGCTCGATTCGCGTCCGGCTGGCCGCTACATCCAGGGGCACCTGCCGAAAGCGGTGTCTGTCCCCCTCAACGAACTGGAAAAAGAGGGTGAGAAGCTATTGCCGACAGACAAATCAAAAACTCTGGTGTTCTACTGCGGCGGGTTGTCTTGCATGCTGAGTCCGAAATCAGCCGCCATTGCGGTGAAGCTTGGTTTCAAGGATGTACGCGTCTACCCGGAGGGTGAACCCGGCTGGAAGAAGCTCGACTATGCGACTGAGGCTAGCCTGTCTTTCATCAAGAACGGCAACATCGTTCTGGTTGACCTCAGGAGCCCTGAAAAGGCCGCTGCGGGCTACATCCCGCGTGCAGTAAATATCCCGGCAGCGGTTATGGGCAGTGCAGAAAAGCAGTTTCCTGACTCCCACAGCGCCGCTATCGTCTTCTACGCCGACAGAGACCAGGATCTGGACAGTGCCATGGAGTGGGCGCGGGAATGGGAATATCGCAACGCCACGGTATTCCCAGGTGGTGTCAAAGCCTGGCAAGCTGCTGGAAACCAGCTGCTTGTCGGTCCGACGCCAACGAAAATCAACTACGTGCGCAAACTCGTTGAGGGTGAAGTATCCATCAAGGAGTTTGAGGAAATCGTCATTACGGCTTCACATGCTGTCATTGATGCCAGGACCGCAGACGAATTCGCAAAGGCGCATTTCCCCGGTGCGGTGAATATTCCGGCCGAGGAAATGGCAGTCCGCTACGCCGAAATTCCGGCTGGAAAGCTGGCGGTAGTTCATTGTTCTACCGGTACCAGGGCCGAAATGGTCTACGACATCCTGAAGGAAAAAGGAATCAAGTCGCGCTACCTTCGGGCCAGCGTCGAATTCGGGTCTGGCAACAAGGTAGTGATCAAAGAGTAGCCCGGGCTATTGCAGTGGTTGGCAGAGTAGTCAAATACCCGCCATCGCGCTGCAGGAGATTCGCTTTTTCCATGGCAGACACACAGCGGTAAAGCGCCTCGTGGGTAACGCCCAATTCCCCGGCCAATGACTTCAAGCCAGAACGCAAAGGATATTTTCCTTTCTGTCCCTCGGTTTCCAGAAAGTGCAGCAGGCGGTCTTGCACTTTGTACAGGGACAGCCGCTCGCACTGCAACCGGAGCCGCTTGACCTCCCGGTTCAGCATGCCAATCCAGCGACCTGAAAACGCAGGGTCCTGCGCCAGAGCGGCTTCGATGTTCCGAATCGGCACCGCTGTAATTTCGGATGGCGCAATGGCCTTGCAATCGCAGTGATAACGTGCTGATTGAAGGCTCGCTTCGCTGACGATGCCATATCTTGTGCGCTGCAATACGATGAACTCACCCTGTACGCCCAGTCGTTCCAGCAGCACTTCACCGCTGCCGATAAAGAACATGTAACGCGGTTTTTCGCCAACCCCGAACAACCGCTCACCTTTTGCATAGCTTGAAGTGACGCAAACCGGGCGCAGGCTGGCGGGAAGCAGTTCAGCCAGTTCATGGTGAAGTTGAGTAAAGCCTGTGTTCATATGATTTTGATCATACCGAGGTTTGGTCTTTTTCATCAATACTTTCGCCATTGCTGAAGAAATAACGCTTTATGACCAATTCCATTTTTCAGTTCGGGCAGCGACTTCCTGAATACGATGTTCCGCTATTTGGTGAGCCCGCATGAACATCTCCCCTCAAATGAAACGTCGCCTGCTGTTGATCAGCCTGGCTTTGCTGCTTCTGGCGGCGCTGGCCTTTGTGCTCCTGCGTTCCGGTCCGTTGGCACCGACACGGGTCACAATTACCAAGGTCAAAGAGGGCACATTCAATCCGGCTTTGTTTGGCATTGGTACGGTGGAGGCGCGCCGTAGCTGGATGATAGGCCCGACGGTGGCGGGCCGGGTGCTGAGTGTCAAGGTCGACGTCGGTGATGCTGTCAAAACGGGCCAGCTATTGGCCGAGATGGACCCGGTTGATCTGGATCAGCGTCTGGCCTCGCTGGAGGCGTCCATCGAGCGGGCGGTCAGTGCCCAGGCAGGAGCCGCAGCCCAGCACCTTGACGCGACGGCACGGCGTGAACTGGCGGCGGTCAATTTTCGCCGCAATCAGGATTTGGCCGAACGGAACTTCATCAGTTCTGGCGCACTCGAAGCCCGCTTGCAGGAAAATGCCTCGGCCGATGCGGCGCTGCAAGCGGCTCAGGCCAACCTGAAAGGGGCAGGCCAGGATGTAGCGCGCCTGAAGGCAGATCGGGCCGCGCTGCTACAACAGCGCGGTAACGTGCGTTTGCTGGCGCCAGCCGACGGCATTGTGACAACTCGCGATGCTGAGGCGGGCTCCACGGTCGTGGCGGGCCAACCCGTACTGCGTCTGATTGATCCGGCCAGTCTGTGGATCAAATTGCGGGTGGACCAGGGGCGCTCGGCCGGCTTGATACCCGGCTTGAAAGCGCAAATTGTGTTGCGTTCCCAGTCACAGATGCCCATTGCCGGCAATGTGGCACGGGTCGAGCTGTTGAGTGACAGCGTGACCGAAGAGCGTATCGCGCAGGTCGCATTCAATCAGTTGCCGGTAGGTATCTCTGTCGGTGAAATGGCGGAAGTGACGCTTCAATTGCCGGCCACCCTGAGCGCACCACTGGTGCCAGGCGCCAGCATTCAACGACTGGGCACCAACACCGGTGTCTGGCGGCTCGAATCGGGCAAGCCGGTATTCGTTCCAGTCCGGCTCGGGGCCAGCAGCCTTGACGGGCAAGTCCAGATTCTGGACGGGTTGAAGGCCGGTGCTGAGGTGGTGCTTTACAGCCAGAAGGCATTGAGCAACAACAGCCGTGTCGAGATCGTCGACGCACTGGTCAAACCGGCCAGCGCCGACGCCACGCCATGATCAGTCTTGCCGGCCGCGACATTCTTCATGCGTGGCCAAAGTTCGTCTTTACCGGACTCGGACTGGGTTTGCTGATCGGCGTCACACTGAGCATGGCCGGTGTCTATCGGGGCATGGTCGATGATGCGCGCGCCCTGCTCACCAACAGCGGTGCAGATTTGTGGGTGGTACAAAAAGATACGCAAGGCCCTTACGCGGAATCTTCCAGCATCAAGGATGATCTGGTACGTGGTGTCCTGGGCATGGCCGGTGTGTCGCGTGCGGCCAATGTAACTTACTTCACCATGCAGGTGCAGCAAGGCCAGGACGAGGTACGTGCCATGGTGGTGGGCATTGAGCCGGGCCAACCGGGCGGGCCGGGCTACCTGGTGGCGGGGCGCCACCTGACGCGCAGCCACTATGAGGCTGTCGTTGATATCAAAACCGGTTTTGCGTTAGGCGACAAAATCCGCATCCGCCGCCATGACTATGCCGTTGTCGGGCTAACCCGGCGCATGGTGTCTTCAGGCGGGGATCCGATGGTTTTCATTTCGTTGAAAGACGCTCAGGAGGCCCAGTTTCTCAAGGACAACGACGCCATTCTGAGTGACCGGGTCCGTACTGCTGCCAACCCGGCCTACAACCGCCCTGGTACGCCAGGTTTGCTCGAGGCGGTGCAAGCGTCGCAAACCAGCAGTCACAACGTGAATGCAATTCTGGTGCAAATTCAGGCGGGCTTCCTGCCCGAACAGGTGGCTGAACCTATTCGCCGCTGGAAGCACCTGCAGGTATTTACCCGTGACGGTATGGAAGACATCCTGGTCGCCAAGCTGATTGCAAACTCGGCCAAACAGATAGGCATGTTTCTGGTGATCCTGGCCATCGTCAGTGCAGCGATTGTTGCTTTCATCATCTATACCATGACCTTGGGCAAGATCCGCGAGATTGCCGTTCTCAAGCTCATCGGAACCCGCAACCGGACCATTGCCGGGATGATCCTGCAGCAGGCACTGGGTTTGGGACTGATCGGGTTTGTCGTCGGCAAGGTCGCCGCCACCTTGTGGGCGCCCATTTTTCCAAAATATGTGCTGCTGGAGCAAGGCGATGCAGTCACCGGATTTATCGTCACCATGCTGATCTGCGCTCTGGCCAGCACGCTGGCGATCCGGGTTGCCCTGAGTGTCGACCCGGCTGCGGCCATTGGCGGGTAAAGAGCCATGAGCAATCGTCCCGATACACAGTTCGCCCCCGGCAGCCAGGGGGGCATCATCATCGAAGGCCTGCGCAAGGTTTATGGCCAGGGAGACACGGCGGTTGAAGCACTCAAAAGCGTCAACATGACGGTCGGACCGGGCGAAGTGGTCGGACTGGTCGGGCCTTCCGGCTCAGGTAAAAGCACATTGCTTAAATGTCTGGGTGCCATCATCGAGCCGACCGCCGGACGCATGGTGCTGGGCGGAAAAGTGATTTATGACGGTGCCTGGAAAATACCGGACCTGCGCACGCTGCGGCGCGACAGCATCGGGTTTGTGTTCCAGGCACCTTATCTGATTCCGTTTCTGGACGTTACCGACAACGTTGCCCTGCTGCCGATGCTGGCCGGCCTGCCCAACGCCAAAGCTCGTGCACGTGCGCTGGAGCTGTTGGGCGCACTCGATGTTGCCCATCGCGCGCGGGCTGAACCGTCAAAGCTTTCCGGTGGCGAGCAGCAGCGCGTTTCCATTGCGCGCGCGTTGGCCAATCGCCCCCCTGTGATACTCGCTGACGAGCCGACGGCGCCGCTCGATAGTGAACGGGCGCTGGGGGTGATGCGAATCCTGAACCGGATGGCGCAACAGTCGCAGGCAGCCATCATCGTGGTCACGCACGATGAAAAGATCATGCCGACGTTCAAGCGGATCTATCACATCCGTGAAGGGCAGACGGTAGAGGAAGCGGGTGAAGGCCGGGCGCTGGAATGAACCAGAGGGTCATCCCTTGCGGGCGTTGGCGTTGTTGCGCTCGGTCAAAGCCGCAATAAGACCGTCAATACCTTTGACGTTGATTTCCTGTGCAAACTGGCTGCGATACGTTTCCACCAGCCAGACACCCATGATATTCAGGTTGTAAATTTTCCAGCCGGCGCCCTCACCCGGTGTTTTTTCCATTCGGTAGTCGAGCCCAATGGGGTCGCCGCGACCTTTGACTTCGGTGCGAACCACCACTTCTTTGTCCTCCGGCGAAGCGCGCAGCGGCTTGACTGTCAAGGTCAATTCACTGACCTGGGCTACCGCGCCGGCATAGGTGCGTACCAGCAATATCTTGAATTCGTCCTGCAGGCGCTTTTGCTGTTCAGGGCTGATCTGGCGCCAGGCCGGGCCGACTGCCGAAGCAGTCATGCGCCCGAAATTGACGTGGGGCATAAGTTGCGCATCCACCAGGGCGATGATCTTTGACACATCGCCGCTGCGCAGCGACGGATCGGCCTTGATGCTGGCCAGCACCCCGGTCGACAGGCGTTTGACCAGGGCATCGGGCGTTTCGTCCTGCGCGCGCGCCGGCAAGGCCGGCAGGAATGACGCAGCCACCACGAGAACAGCAAGCAGGCGGGCCAGAAAATGACGATGCATGGCGATCTTTCAGGGTAATACATATCATTGTATGCGGATATATCGATAATGTCAATCGAAAGCCACCCGGCGTGATCAAAGTCTGCCGCCGCTGCTTAGTGCTTTGGCGTAGCATACTGCTCAACATTCGTCATCACTTCCATATGCAAAACGCCTCGATTCAGTCCTTTTTTGATCCGGAAACGTTCACCGTGACACATGTCGTTTCAGATCCGGTGACACGGCGCGCGGCCATCATCGACAGTGTGCTGGACTACGATCCGAAGGCTGGCCGAACCTCGTACGCCAGTGCTGACGAGGTGATTGGCTACATCGGGCAACAGGGCTTGACACTGGAGTGGCTGCTGGAAACCCATGCCCATGCCGACCACTTTTCCGCAGCACCGTACCTGAAAGAGAAGCTGGGTGGCAAAGTGGCCATCGGTCGCCATATCTGCGCGGTACAGACGGTATTCAAAAAGATATTCAATGCCAAAGACATGAATACCGAAGGCGCCGGGTTTGACCACCTGTTTGACGATGGCGAGCTGTTCAGGATCGGACAAATGGAAGTCCGTGTGATGCACACACCGGGCCACACACCGGCCTGCCTGACATTTGTGGTCGGCCAGGACGCCTTCGTGGGCGATACGCTGTTCATGCCCGACTACGGCTCGGCGCGTTGCGATTTTCCGGGTGGCGATGCGGCGACGCTGTACCGCTCGATTCAAAAAGTACTGGCACTGGCCCCCGATACGCGCCTCCATTTGTGCCACGACTACCCGCCAGCCGGGCGCCGACCGGCCTGGGTC
The DNA here is from genome assembly GCA_963750815.1 of uncultured beta proteobacterium. Classification (GTDB taxonomy): domain Bacteria; phylum Pseudomonadota; class Gammaproteobacteria; order Burkholderiales; family Burkholderiaceae_C; genus Rhodoferax. The sequence continues at coordinate 384,977 of CAVVRS010000002.1, read as the reverse complement.
ACAACGGTGAGCGAGCAGCGGCAAATGAATATTCATGTTCACGATGGCATCACCGAGGCCGAATTTGTCAGCATGCGAACTGCGCGCGACAAGACGCTGGCCATGCCCATGCTGATCCTGCCCGCCGTGCAGGTCAATGTGCGCGCCGGTTGTTTTCCGCCAGCCGAAGACAACGGTATCAGTTACCTCAAGATCCCGCTCAACGCACTGTGACTTTCAACAAATGGACCCGGCCGTCATCGCTATTGCATTGGGCAGTGTCATCGGTCTGGTGATGGCCCTCACCGGCGCTGGCGGTGGCGTGCTGGCCATACCCATGCTGGTGTTTGGACTGCAGTTGCCACTACAGCAGGCGGCACCGGTGGGTCTGGTGGCGGTCGGCATGGCGGCCACCCTGGGCGCAGCACTGGGCTTGCGTCAGCGCATCGTGCGCTACCGGGCCGCAGCCCTGATTGGCACCGTCAGCATGCTGATGGCGCCCGTGGGTGTCTACCTCGCGCAGCGACTGCCGAACCGGCCTTTACTGGCCGCTTTTGCAGCCGTGCTGATGTACACCGCCTGGCGCATGCTCAAGCGGCCGGTCCTGTCAACTCCGCTTGCGCCAGCGGCGCTATGTCGGGTCAGCAGCGTTGATCAGCGCCTGACCTGGACGCTGCCGTGCGCCCGCGCGCTGGCCGGTACTGGCGTGATTGCCGGGCTTCTCAGCGGGCTGCTTGGCGTGGGCGGCGGCTTTGTCATCATTCCCGCGCTGACGCGTTACACCGATCTGGAGATACGCAGCGTCCAGGTCACCTCACTGGCGGTGATTGCGCTGGTCTCCCTGAGCGGCGTGGTAGCGGCGACCCTGCACGGGCCAGTGCGCTGGGATGTGGCACTGCCGTTTGCATCAGGCGCTGTGTTGGCCTTGCTGGCCGGACAACAGCTCGCCCAAAAACTTGATGCCAAAATTTTGCAGCGAGCGTTTGCCTGGTTCAGTTTGCTGGTGGCCTTGCTGATGCTGGCCCGAGCCTCGGGCTGGGTGGCCAGCTGAATCGATGGCCCAGGCCAAGCGCGGCACGGAGGGCTGCGGGCAATCACGGGCTGCGTAATTCACTCTACTTCTTCAGGTATATCTGATCGAAACTGCCACCATCGGCAAAATGATCCTTGTCGGCTTTGGTCCAGCCGCCAAAGGCTTGTTCGATGGTGAATAAATTGATCTTGGGCAGCTGCTTGACGTACTTGGCCTGAAACTTTTCAGAGATCGGGCGGTAGAAGTTCTTTCCGGCAATGTCTTGACCTTCGTCGCTGTACAGGTACTCCAGATAGGCCTGGGCCACGGCCCGGGTACCTTTGCGGTCCACGTTTTTGTCCACTACGGAAACCGGCGGCTCGGCCAGGATGCTGATGGACGGGTAAATGATGTCGACCTTGTTGCCAAATTCCTTTTCCAGCAGGTGCGCCTCGTTTTCCCAGCTGATAAATGCGTCACCCTGGTTGCGCTGGGCAAAGGTAATGGACGAGCCGCGAGCACCGGTGTCGAGCACCGGCACGTTCTTGTACAAGGCCTGCACAAAGTCCTTCGCCCTGGCTTCGCCGCCCAGCTTGCGTTTGGCAAATTCCCACGCCGCCAGGTAGTTCCAGCGTGCGCCGCCCGAGGTTTTCGGGTTGGGCGTAATGACGCTGACCCCCGGCTTGATCAGGTCGTCCCAATCCTTGATGCCTTTCGGGTTGCCGGCACGCACCACCAGCACGATGGTCGAGGTGTAGGGCGCCGCATTGTGAGGCAGGCGCTTTTGCCAGTCTGGTGCCAGCCACTGGCCATTTTTGTACAGGGCGTCAATGTCGCCGGCCAGGGCCAGGGTGACGACGTCGGCGTCCAGTCCGTCAATGACCGAGCGCGCCTGTTTGCCCGAACCGCCATGCGACTGTTTGATGCTCACCTCCTGGCCGGTTTTGGCTTTCCAGTGTCTGGAAAAAGCGCTGTTGAACTCGACGTACAGTTCCCGCGTCGGGTCGTAGGAAACATTGAGCAGCGAGACCGCCGGTGGGCGCTGGCAGTCAGGGCGGCGCCCGCCAGCAACGCGGCGGCGGTGAGAGTGAACAGACGACGATTGGTGCGCATGGCAGATTCCCTGAATTCATAGCAAAGTTGCGATGGGGCGAATTCTGTAGCGACGCATTCAAATCTGGAACTACTGATTTTTCAGTTCCAAATAACCAAAACATCTGTAACCCGGCGCTGTGGCGCCAGCGTGCGTTGCGCCGGCGGTGAACTGTTCTGTGTGCTGGCCAACAGACAGCGGCTGGCCCGCGCCCTAAAGTTGCGGGCAAGCAAGGCACCAGCCGCACTGGCGCCAGGCCCATCCACTCCGCACCTGAAGGACACCGACATGAACATGGATCGCATTGAAGGCAACTGGCATCAACTCAAGGGCAGTGTCCAGCAGCAATGGGGCAAGCTCACCGACGATCACCTGCATGTGCTGGCCGGTCGGCGTGATCAACTGGCCGGCAGGATTCAGGAGCGCCTGGGTGTTTCCCGGGACGAGCAGCACAAGCAGCTCAGCAACTGGAACAAACGCCTCAAGGCAAGCAACAACCTCAGATAACCCGGCAACCCGCCGGGCGCCATCTCGGACCTGGGCCCGCAGGGGGTGTCCACCAAATTAACCAACCAAGGAAAATCACATGAACAAGTTCAATATCAAGGTCATTGCAGTGGCCATCAGTCTCGCATTCAGTGCCGGCGCCATGGCGCAGAGCATGTCGCGCGACCAATACAAGGCGGGCAAGAGCAGCATTGCCGCCGAGTACAAGAGCGCCAAGGCCACCTGCGCCGCGCTGTCCGGCAATGCCAAAGACATCTGTCAGGCAGATGCCAGTGGCAAAGACAAAGTCGCCAAGGCCGAGTTGCGGTCGCGGTTCAAACCTTCAGACAACGCCAGCTACAAACTGCGTGTTGCCAGGGCTGACGCCGACTACCTGCTGGCCAGGCAAAAATGCAATGACAAGGCGGGCAACGTGAAAGACGTCTGTGTGAAGGAAGCCAAGGCGATAGAGGTAGCCGCCAAAGCCGACGCCAAGGCACAACTCAAGACGGTTGACGCAAACGCAGTGGCCACTGAAAAAACCAGTAATGCGCAAAGCACCGCCAGCAAAAAAGGCGTTGACGCACGCAAAGACGCAACGGCTGAAAAGACCGACGCCAATTACGCTGTCGCCATCGAAAAATGCGACGCTTTGGCTGGCGCGGCCAAAGGCAGCTGCGTCACCGCAGCCCAGACCAAATTCGGCAAGCTATAAAATAGATAGCTGTCTACGCATACCAGACGGGGCTTACAGCCCTGTTTTGTATATATTTTGAGTGTTTTTTGAGCGTTTCGGGGGTTTTTTGACGGGCACGGCGCCTTGCGTCGGGGTGCTACATTGGCGCATCTGCCCCCGGTTTCATTCTCCGTTGAGGAAAACGCATCATGAGCACCCGACTGCGGGGCGTATTCGCCCCGGTCCTGACGCCTTTCAACCAGCGTCTGGAGCCCGACGTTCAACGTTTTATTGCGCACTGCCGCTGGCTGATCGACCAGCAGGTTGGCCTGGCGATTTTTGGCACCAATTCCGAAGCCGCCTCGCTGTCGGTGGACGAGCGCATTGCGTTGACCGACGCCATTCTGGAGGCGGGCATTCCGGCCGCGCGCCTGATGCCCGGCACGGGTGGCTGCTCGATCGCGGATGCGACGCGGCTGACGCGGCATGCGGTTGACCATGGCGCCTGCGGGGCGCTGATGCTGCCGCCGTTCTTTTTCAAAGGCGTCACTGACGCCGGGCTGTTTGCCTACTATGCAGAAGTTATCGAGCGGGTCGGCAGTGAGCGGCTGAAGGTCTACCTGTATCACATCCCGCAATTTACCCAGGTTCCGATTACCCTGAACCTGATCGACATGCTGCGCAAGCGCTACCCCGACACCGTGGTCGGCGCCAAAGACTCGTCGGGCCACTGGGACAACACGCGGGCCATGATCGACAATTTTGCCAAAGACGGTTTTGATGTTTTTCCGGCCAGCGAGTCGCTGCTGTCCAAAGCCTTGCCGCTGGGTGCTGCCGGTTGCATCAGTGCCACCGTCAACATGAACCCGGCCGGCATTCACGCGCTGTACCAGGGCTGGAACACGGCGCAGGGCGCAGCCCTGCAGGCCGGTGCTGACGTGATCCGCACGATCTTCCAGGCGGTGCCCATGATCCCGGCCATGAAGCGGGTGGTGGCTGAGTTCTCGCAGCAGGCCGACTGGCAGGTGGTGCGGCCACCGCTGGTGGCACTGGACGGCGCCACCACGCAAACCGTGCTGGCTGCCTTGCGCGACGCGAGTTTCGCCATGCCGGGCTATCCGGGCCAGTCGTTGCCTGATTCAAGCCGGTAATTTCACGGCATCAGCGAGGTTTGCGCCGGTCTGCCTGTGAGGTGCAACAAACTGGTTGCCGCCGGCGCCTGGGCCAGAAGTTTTCCGCGCTTGAACACCTTCAGCCGGGTGGCACGCAGGCGAATTGCTTCCACCGGATCACGCGCTTGAAGCAAGACAAAATCGGCAAAACAGCCAACTGCCAGACCATAGCCCGGCAAGCCCAGCAGGCGCGCCGGATTGACGGTGACGGCGTCAAAACACTGCCGCATGGCCGTCTGGCTGGTCATCTGCGCGACGTGCAGGCCCATATGGGCCACCTCAAGCATGTCAGCGCTGCCCAGCGAATACCAAGGGTCCATCACACAGTCGTGGCCAAAGGCGACGTTGATGCCAGCGGCCAGCAGCTCGGGCACGCGCGTCATGCCTCGGCGTTTCGGGTAGCTGTCGTGGCGACCCTGCAGGGTGATGTTGATCAGCGGGTTGGCAACCACCTGCAATTGCGCTTCGGCGATGAGGGGCAGTAATTTGCTGACGTAGTAGTTGTCCATGCTGTGCATGGAGGTCAGGTGCGAGCCCGTCACACGCCCGCACAGTCCCAGGCGCCGGGTTTCAAACGCCAGTGTCTCGACGTGGCGCGACAGCGGGTCGTCGGATTCGTCACAGTGCATATCGACCCTGAGGCCGCGCCCGGCGGCCAGCTCACACAGCAACCGGACGCTGAGCGCACCCTGTTCAGAGGTGCTCTCGAAATGCGGAATGCCGCCCACCACCTCGACACCCATGTCCAGTGCACGTTTGAGTTTGTCCATGCCCTGCGGGTCACGCAGTACCCCGTCTTGCGGAAACGCCACCAGTTGCAGGTCAATGTAGGGCGCCACACGGCGCTTGACCTCCAGCAGCGCCTCAACCGCCAGCAGGCGCGGATCACAGACGTCAACATGGCTGCGGATTGCCAGCAGCCCTTTGGCTACCGCCCAGTCGCAGTAGCTCAGCGCCCGCTCCAGCAAGGCCTCTTGCGTGAGCATCGGTTTGAGTTCGCCCCAGAGGCCAATGCCTTCGAGCAACGTGCCCGACTGATTCACCCGTGGCAGGCCGTAGCTGAGGGTCGCGTCCAGGTGAAAATGGGCGTCGACAAAAGGCGGGCTGAGCAGCAGGCCTTGTGCATCAACGACCTGATGTGCGGGTGCATCCAGGCCCGCGTTGACCTCGACAATTTTGTCGCCGCTGACGGCGACCGACATCCCCGCGCGTCCGTCGGGCAGGGTGGCGTTCTTGAGCAACAGATCGAGCATCAGCGTTCACCTTTGCGGTAGGGTTTCATCAGCGCCTGCGGGTAGCTGGCTTTGCGGGCCACCAGAATCAGCGCCACGATGGACAGGGCATACGGCAGCATCAGGTACATCTGGTAGGGCAGCACGGCCGTGCCCGACTGTTGCAGGCGCAATTGCAGGGCATCAAAAAAGGCAAACAGCAAGGCACCCAGCAAAGCTTTGCCCGGGCGCCACGAGGCGAACACCACCAGCGCCACGCAGATCCAGCCGCGTCCGTTGACCATATTGAAAAAGAAGGCGTTGAAGGCGGACAGCGTGAGGAAAGATCCGGCCACACCCATCAGTGCGGAACCCGCCACAATAGCGCCGGTGCGCACCCATGCCACCGGGACACCCTGACCCTCGGCGGCCTGCGGGTTTTCGCCGACCATGCGTACCGCCAGCCCAAGCGGTGTGCGGTAAAGTGCGTACCCTATAAGCGGTACCAGCAGCAGCGCAAAAAGGGTCAGTGGCGTTTGCTGCGCCAGAATCGGCAGGCCGAGCCAGCTCATTTCGCTGTAGGGCGTGATGGTCGGTGGCGTCGCTACTTTGGGAAAGCTCACGCGGTAGCCGTAGTAGCTCAGCGAAGTGGCCAGCAGCGTGATACCCAGCCCGGAGACGTGTTGTGACAACGCCAGAATCACCGTGAGCAAAGCGTGCAGCAAGCCAAACGCCGCGCCGGTGAGCGCCGCGACCAGCACGCCTATTGCCAGCGGCGCGCCAGCGTACACCGCCAGCCAGCCACTGAAAGCGCCAGCCACCATGATGCCCTCAATGCCCAGGTTCAAGACGCCGGCGCGCTCGCACAGCAGCACGCCCAGCGTGCCCAGAAGCAGTGGCGTGGCAATCCGCAGCACGGCAACCCAGAACGCCTGGTTGGCCAGGATGTCGAAAATTTCGATCATTTCAGACGGACCCGGTACTGCGTGAACAGCGTTGCCACCAGCACCGAAATCAGCGAGGCAGCGACGATCACATCGGCGATATAGGTGGGTACCCCAACCGCCCGGCTCATGCTGTCGGCGCCTACCAGTACGCCGGCGACGAAGACACTCGCGGCAATCACGCCCAGCGGGTGCAGTGCTGCCAGCATGGCAATCACAATGCCCGAGTAGCCATAGCCGGGAGACATGTCGAGCGTCAGGTATCCGGTGCGACCGGCCACTTCAATGGCGCCGGCCAAACCAGCCAGGGCGCCTGACAACATGGCCACCAGCACCACCGTGCGGGTGACTGGCACACCACAGAAGGCGGCGGCGCGGGCGTTGGCCCCGACCGCGCGAATGTCAAAGCCCAGCACCGTGTATTTCATCAGTGCCCACAGGCCGACCGCCAAGGTGCAGGCCCAGAGCAGGCCGGTGTGCACGCGCGTTTGCGGGACAAGTTTGGAGAGTTCGAGCTCGCCCATCAGCGCCACGCTTTGCGGCCAGCCCATGGCCGTTGGGTCTTTCATGGGGCCGTCGAGCATGAGCGACACCAGCAGCAAGACAATGAAATTCAGCAGCAGGGTGGTGACCACTTCGTCCACCCCCAGCCTGGCTTTCATCAGCGCCGGCCCGAGCAGCAGCAAGGCACCGGCCAGGGCCGCAGCCAACATCATCAGGACAAACAAAAGCGCAGGCGGCAGGGCAAAACCGGTGCCGTCATGCAAGCCGCCGACCGCCACTGCGGCCAGGGCACCGACATAAAGCTGGCCTTCGGCGCCAATGTTGAACAGGCGCGCCTTGAACGCCACCGTGGCCGCCAGCCCTGTGAGCATCAAGGGTATCGCGCGGGTGAGGGTTTCGCTGAAGGCAAAGACCGAGCCGAAGCCGCCTTTGAGCAGCAAGCCATAGGTCTGGCTCACCGCCGCGCCCGCCCACAGCACCAGCAGCGAGCCGATCAGCAGGGTAAAGAGGATCGCGCCAATGGGTGCCAGTAGCAGCGACAGCGCCGAGGTCTGGCTGCGCTTTTCCAGTCTCATGCGGCAGCCTCGTGCACCGTCGCCGCGGGTGTTTCACCCGGTCCGGCGCCGGCCATCGCCAGGCCAATGGCTTCACGACTCCAGTCCAGCGCGCCTCGCGCCGGGCACATCGATCCACCATGCATTACGGCCACGCGGTCACCCAGGGTCAGGATCTCATCGAGATCGTCAGAGATCAGCAGCACCGCCGCACCGGCATCACGTGCGGCGATGAGTTGTGCCTGTACATAGGCCACGGCACCAATATCCAGACCCCAGGTCGGCTGGTGTGCCACGATCAGGCGCGGCGTGCTGCTTGGTGGCGGACTGGTCCTTCCTGTGATATCAGTAGCGGCGGCTGCCGCAGCGCCGGGCCGCCCCGAGCAAGGCATGGCCCCCTCGGGGGGCAGCGCAGCACACGAAGTGGCAAGCGTGGGGGTCATTGAAGCAGGATATGTAAGGGCGCGCCCCAGAATCAGCTTTTGCATATTGCCACCGGACAGTGACCTGGCTGCGGCGCCAGGACCGCCGCCGCGTACATCAAAATCGGCCAGGATTTTTTTGGCATGGTTGCGCGCACGCTGACGCTTGACCCAGCCAAAGCGTGAAAAAACCGGGCTGCGCAGGCGCTCTGAAACAGCGTTCTCCCACACCGATAAATCACCGACCACGCCGACGGCATGCCGGTCTTCCGGGATTCTGGCAACCCCCAACCCGACCAGCCTGGCCGGGCTGGCTGGCAGCGGTGTGCCCAAAAACTCGACTCGACCCGCGGTTGCGGCGCGCGTCCCGCACAGCAGTTCGGCCAGTGCCACCTGGCCGTTGCCCGAGACGCCGGCAATGGCCACAATTTCACCCGCGTGCAGCGTCAGCGACACCCGGTTCAGGCGCTCACGCCCGACGCCGGCGCTAACCTCATGCAGCACACACACCGGCGTGCCCACTTGCATGGCGGCTCGGCGCTGCGGCGCTTCAATGGCGTGCCCAACCATCCATTGCGCCAGCTGGCTCTGGCTGGTCTTTCTGGCATCAACCTCATTGACCAGTTTGCCGCCGCGCAGCACCGCGATGCGATGCGAGACGCGCAGCACCTCCCCCAGCTTGTGGCTGATGAAGATGATCGACAGGCCCTGCGCCACCATCTGCGCCAGCACCCCGAACAAGGCTTCACTCTCCTGTGGCGTCAGCACCGCCGTCGGTTCATCCAGAATCAGAATGCGGGCGCCGCGGTACAGGGCTTTGAGAATTTCGACGCGCTGACGCTCACCCACCGACAGGCTGCCGACTTTGGCTTTGGGGTTAACCATCAGACCAAAGCGCTGCGCTACTTGCAGCAGCTTGTCACGCGCCTGACGCTGGCGAGTGAAGGGCTGCCACAGCGATTCCGAGCCCAGCATGACATTGTCCAGCACGCTCAGGTTGTCGGCCAGCGTGAAGTGCTGGTGCACCATGCCAATGCCAGCCGCCAGTGCCGCTTTCGGGTCACCGGGCGCCAGTGCCTGGTCAAAGACTTCGATGTTGCCGGCGTCTGCCGTGTAGTGGCCGAACAGGATGGAGACCAGGGTTGATTTTCCGGCGCCGTTCTCACCCAGCAGCGCCAGCACCTCGCCACGATGCAGCTGCAACGAAATGTCATCGTTGGCTACCAGCGTTCCAAAACGCTTGGTGATGTGCGAGAGCCTGAGAACGGTGTCAGTCAAGCGATTACTTGGCGGTTGACTTGGGCTGGGTGTCGTTCACCTTCACGGTGAATGTGCCGTCGAGAATTGCTTTCTCCTTGGCCTTGACTTTGGCCACGATGTTGGCCGGGACCTTCTTCTCAAAGGTGCCCAAAGGTGCCAGCTCGGAGCCCTTGTGCTTCATCATGGAATAAGGACCGTAGTCTTCGGCGGCAAACTTGCCGTCTTTCACCAGCTTGATGGCACGGTCAATGCTGGGCTCCATTTTCCAGAGCGCCGAGGCCACCACGGTATCCGGGTATTGCGCCTGCGTGTTGATGACATTGCCAATGGCCAGCTTGCCTTTTTCCTTGGCCGCATCGCTCACGCCAAAACGCTCGGCGTACATCACGTCGGCACCCTTGTCGATCATGGCAAAAGCGGCTTCCTTTGCTTTGGGTGGGTCAAACCAGCTGTTGATGAAACTGACGCTGAATTCGACCTTGGGGTTGACCTCTTTGGCGCCCGCCATGAAGGCGTTCATCAGCCGGTTGACTTCAGGAATAGGAAAGCCGCCGACCATGCCGATCTTGTTGCTCTTGGTAACGCCGCCGGCAATCATGCCCGAGAGGTAGGCCGGCTCCTGGATGTAGTTGTCGAAGACGCTGAAGTTGGGCGCTTGCGGTTTGCCGCTGGAGCCCATCAGGAAAGAAACCTTGGGGAAATCCTTGGCCACCTTGCGGGCCGCAGCCTCAACGGCGAAGGCTTCACCAACGATCAAGGTGTTGCCGGCCGTGGCGTACTCACGCATGACGCGCTCGTAATCCGCATTGGAGACGTTTTCGCTGGCCTTGTATTCGATGTCACCCCGCGCCTCGGCCGCTTTCAGGGCGGTGTGCAGACGGCCAGCCCATTGCTGTTCAAACGGCACGGTGTAAATGCCCGCCACCTTGGGCTTGGCTTGCGCCAGCGTGAGGCCGGGGCTCAGGGCGACCAGGGCAGTGGCCAGCACCAGGGCTTGGCGGCGCGTGATGAACTTTTTCGACATGATTTCTCCAGGTTAATGACACGACGGAACAACAGCTGCCAGCGTTTGCTTCAGGCGCCAACCAGCCTCTTTTTTGACAGCAGAAAGATAGCACGTTGCGTGCCAGCGTGCCGCATCGGCGCGTTTGAATTTCACACCAGTGCTGTCCTCATTCGACGCGGCCAGAGAACATGCAGCGATCCAGCTCGACAGCATCAGTTCGTCAGTATTTGATGTTGTATCATCACGCATCAAACATCAAATTTGCCATGCGCACCACCCTCGACATTGCCGACGACGTCCTGTTTGCCGCCAAAGAAATCGCCCGGCGCGACAAGAAGCCGCTGGGTCAAATCATCAGCGATTTGGCCCGCCGGGCCTTTGCGCAGCCGGCGCAGGCAACAGCGCAATCCGGTGAGGTGTTGGCGGCGCAGCATCAGGCTTCTGAAAATCTTGCGGACTATGGAATCCATCTGTTGATTTCCACGCAAACTTGACCCCGGTTTTCCATTCAATACTGACCCCACCTGTTGCAGTTTAAAGCCTTGCAATTGGACTGTGGACAAGTTCAGCGAGTTGTTGTTTCTCCTTCTTGGATTGTTGGCTGTTTGACTTTTGAATTCTGTTTCACCGGGGTTGCAACCCCGGTGGCGTTTTTTGTTTTGGCGCTGGAGTGTTTGAAACGCCAACTCTGGTTGCCCGTCTCCACGATGTGACAGTGATGCGTCAGGCGGTCCAGCAGGGCGGCGGTCATCTTCACGTCGCCAAATACCTGTGCCCACTCGGCAAATCCCAGGTTGGTTGTGATCAGCACGCTGGTGTGCTCATAGAGCTTGGAGAGCAGGTGAAACAGCAGCGCGCCGCCGGCTTGGCTGAACGGCAGGTAGCCCAACTCATCAAGGATCACCAGATCGACACACATCAGCTTCAAGGCAATCTGACCGGCCTTGCCATGCGCCTTCTCAGCCTCCAAAGCGTTGACCAACTCCACCGTGGAGAAGAAGCGCACCCGCTTGGTGTGCTTCTGGATAGCTTCAACGCCAATGGCCGTGGCCAGATGCGTCTTGCCGGTGCCAGGACCACCAATGAATACGGCATTGTGCGCAGCACTGGTGAACTCGGTGCTGTGCAGCCTGCGCACCAAGGTCTCATCCACACTGGCGTGTTCAAACTCGAAGCCGGCCAAATCCCGGTGCACCGGAAACCTGGCAGCACCCATTTGGTAAGCGGTCGAGCGCACCACACGCTGGGCTGACTCAGCGGCCATGAGCTGCTGCATGAACGATTCCGGATTGAACTCGGTGTGCCGCGCCTGGGCTGCCAGTTCTGGGAAACTCGCTGCCATGCCGTGCAAGCTCAGCGCCTTGAGTTGGGCAATGATCTGGGTGCTCATGGGTTCGCCTTGCTGGACTGGCTGTTTGCACCGACTGCGCGCAAGCCGTCATAGCGACCGACGTTGGCAAGAGGTTCTTCGCGCAGTAGCAACGCTGCGTGACTGGCCAGTTGCCCCGCCAGGGCGTCGTGCAAATTGGTCGGTGCTGTGTTGGCCTTGAGTCGAGCCAGCACATTGAGAACATGTTCGCCGCTGGGTTTGCCCGCCTCCAGCGCCAACTCCACCGCCACCAACACCGCTTCGAGGCCGTGAATCGGAACCGCAGCCAATACCTGCGCCATGACGCTGTCGCCGCCAGTTCGTCGCAACAAGATGGCCTGGAGTTGCTTGAGCGGCTCAGGCATGCCAGCAAACGGCGCCCCGTTGCGAAGACCGCCGGGTTTGCGCTCCACCAGGCTGATGTAGTGCTGCCAGTCATAAAAGGTCTGGCTGCGCTCAAAGCTGCGACTGTGCCTGGCCACCCGCTGGCCATCGGCCACCACAGCGATGTGGTCGTGGTACATGCGCACACTGATGGCCGAGTTGGCGTGCTCGGTCGGTACGCTGTAGCGATTGCGCTCCAGGTGGATCAAGCCGGTGCTCGATACACGGGCCAGTAGTTCGACGTAGCCGTCAAACGCTCTGGGCACGGGCATGAGTTGGGTTTGCTCATCTTGGAGCACATCGGCCACCTTCAGTGTTGGGTACTCGGGGTGGTTGAGTTCACTCCAGGCTTGTCTGCTTTGCTCAGCCAGCCAGGCATTGAGTTCATCCCAGCTGGCCCAGCGGCGCTCTTTGGCATGGTGCCAGATGCTGGTACGCCGGTCGCGCACGTTCTTCTCGACGATGCCCTTCTCCCAGCCACTGGCGACGTTGCAGAATTCGGGCTCGAACAGGTAGTGCCCGCTCATGGCTTCAAAGCGACTGTTGACCTTGCGCTTCTTGCCAGACAGGACTTGATCAACGGCGGTCTTCATGTTGTCGTAGATGCCGCGCTGAGGCACGCCGCCAAAGGCTTCAAACGCCCGGGCGTGGGCATCAAACAGCATCTCATGGCCCTGACCGGGGTAGGCCACCAGCCAGAACGCGCGGCTGGCGCACAGTTTGGTGTGTGCCAACTCGACCCGCCGGCGCAGCCCGGCGATGAAGGTGTATTCGGTGCTCCAGTCGAACTGAAAGGCCTCGCCCAGGTGGAACTTCAGCGGGATAAAGGCGCCTTTGGTGGCTGCCAGAGCAACGCTTGCCTTCCAGGCTCGGGCAAAGGCACACAACCGACCATAGCTGCCGGTGTAACCCAGCGCACGCAGTTCCAGCCACATTTGTCCCTTGGTGCGTCGCTCACGCTTGTTTCGAGTGCTATCTGCCTTGAGCCACGTCCGCAAGGTTTCAGCGTAGTTGTCAAGTTTGGTGACGACTCGGCGCACCGGGTATTTGGGCTCCACCATCTCGCTCTCGCGCAACCATGTGCGTACCGTGTTGCGTGACAGGCCCGTTTGTCTGCATATTTCTTTGATCGACTGTTTGTCCCGAAAGTACAAACGCCGTATCTTTGCCAATGTTCCCACTTTGATCACTCCTGTTTCTCCTGTGCATAACCTCGTACGCACAGTGCTTCTAACAGGGGTCAAATTTGGATGAAAAAAACCACCTTCAGGGGGTCAATTCTGGGTGGCATTCAACAATCCATCCGCTTCCCGCGCGCGGCAGCATCGTCAGCAACGAGTTGATTGACCGTCTGCGTGATGAAGAAGGCATTTAGGGTCGGCGCCTGATGCGTGCCCTTCTTGACATCAACGTTCTGATTGCCCTGCACGACCGCGATCATGTGCACCACGCGCTTGCTGCGCAGTGGTTTGCCCGCAATGCAGACAAAGGCTGGGCCAGTTGCCCGCTGACGCAAAACGGTTGTTTGCGCATCATGAGTCAACCGGGCTACCCCGGGTCGCAGCCGCTGGCGAGTCTGATTCTGATGTTGCAGCAATCCACCGCCACGCCCTATCACACCCTGTGGCCGGACGACATCAGCCTGCTAGACGCCGCGCGCTTCCACCACGCCCACATGCACGGGCCACGGCAACTGACCGACCTCTATCTTCTCGGACTGGCAGTCAAGAACAAGGCTTGCCTGGTGAGCTTCGACGCCCGCATCCCCCTGAGCGCCGTACGTGGTGCCAACGCCAAGCATCTGTTGACGGTTTAGGCGTGTGCGACTGCGTATTCTCTTGCCGTAGGGAGCCTGCGGGGAAGCGTTTGCGCCTTGGGCAGCCTCACCTCCCAACCCAAACACGCAAGCCAGATGGATCGTGGGATCGCCTTGTGCGCTGTACGCCACCAACCAGAATGCGCGGCTCAAGCACAGCTTCAAATGGGCGACCTGGAGCTTGTAGTAGATGCCCCCAACCACCATGCCTTCATCGCTCCAATCGAACTGGAACGCTTCACCGGACTCGAACGCCAGCGGCACAAAGGCTTTTGGAGCCTTGCCTTCAGTCTGGCGCCAATCCCGGATGAAGTCGGTCACACGGCTGTAGCCGCCGGTGTAACCGTGCGCCTTGATTTGCACAAACAGGGCCTTGGCGGTGCGCCTATTTTGCTTGGTCCGGTGGGTGTCGGCTTTGAGGGCAAGAACGAGCGCCTCAGAGAAGGCTGTGAGCTTGTTCGCCGTCTCCTTGCGCCGGTAGGTGGGCTTGACCAGTTCCTTGGTCTGGCGCACCCATTTGCGTATCGTGTTGCGCGACAGGCCCGTGGTTTTGGCTATCTCGTGCAGCGACTTCTTGCCGCGTGAATACAGCCGTTTGACTTTACCCAACATTTCCATGGTGATCACCTTTTTTGCTCCTGCCTAAAAATCAGGCAGAGCCAGTAAAACACCTGGGTCAGTTTTGGGTCGGCATAACCTCTATAAGTGGGTCAGTTTTCGGTCGGCGTCAACAAGGCGGCTTCAGTTGCGTAGTTGGGGCGCTGGGTGCGGACGATGTAGTCGGCACCAAGCTGCTCTTCAATCAAGCGCTGCGGATTGGGCTTGACCTTCTGGTAGCCGGTAACCGAGTCGGGCGTCGGAAACGTGGTGATGACGTAAGGGCTGCCGCGTTCCAGATCCCAGAAATAGTGCAGGTTGCCGTTGGACAGAATGACGAAGCGACAGTTCTGAGACTTGGCGTATTTGCGCGCCTGCTCCTTGCCGATGAGTGGACTCTTGTCCTCGGCTTTGGCTTCGAGCACCAGCAGCGGAAAACCTTTGGCATCGAGCAGCAGAAAGTCAACGAAGCCCTTGCTGCTCTTCTCAAAGTTGGCGCCAAGCGCGTCCAGGTCAGTTGACTTGATCGTGACACCCGGTTCAAGGCGAATGTTGGCGCTCGCGTCGCCCGTCTGGAAGAAACGCCAGCCAGCCGCTTCGAGCAGCTTGTTGATCTTGATGCGGGCGGTGGCTTCTTTATCGGACATGCTTCCCTTAAACCATGTCGCCTATCCTGGCGAAATTTGGCAGCGGCGAGTTCACTTTCTCGAGGTTCCTGTGAGCAGGACTATAGCCCAGGGGATGACGGACGGCCTTACGTACCCGAGCGCTCCGGCACATTGGCACCGGCCGTGATGTGCTCGGGCGTGGCGCTCCTGGGTCGCTTCGTCAAATTCACCGAGGTTGGACGAATCAAAATTCGTCAAGCGGAAACACCGGATGCTTTACTCTGGCAAAAGGGAACAAACGGTAGTCGGAACTGGTGACACCCGGACTGTCGCACTCGATTAGCGCCTGGGCGAGTGGCTCAAAAACAGGTCGGCAGTACATGCGGGACTTCAACAGCAGGAAGCGGTGCACGCGAGGATTCAGTCCAACGCAATCGAAAACACCCAGATCCCAAGGTTCATGGGGACGTTCAGTCACCACGATTTGAGCAACACCGATATCGAGCAATACCGTGCGCCCCATGCAGCAGCGCTGTCCGGTGTAGATCGGGCCGCTGACGGTGTATTCACCATCACAGATGGCGCGCACCGTACCTTGCACCAGCACCGGCTGCTTGACGATGCCCAACTGGATCAGCGCGACCTTGTTGCCCAGGGCAATGCTGACGTTTGCACCTACGCCGGCTTCGATGAGGGTACTGACGGCCTGGGCGTCGCACAGCGGGCCGACCGCGATGTCCTGCAGGCCTTGCGACAACGCTGCTTGCAGCACGTCCATGGTGTCGCAGGTGCCGCCGGACATGCAGTTGTCGCTGTGATCGAGCAGCAACACCGGCCGACTGGCGCCCACGGCCAGTGCCTGCGCTCGCGCCAGCGATGTCACCAAGGGCTCACTTTCGTACACAAACCCAGCCCGATCTGCCCAGATCTGCTCGGCGATTCCATCCGCAATGGCCTGGGCGTCAAACCTGCCTTCGTCGGTATCCAGGCCGGTTACAACAACGCTAACGCAGGGAGATTCAATATCCGCCAGTGAAAAGCCGCTAAAGATGGACACCGCCGGCATGCCTTCACGCTCGGCATCGCGCGCAGCCTGCACTGCCCGCGCCATGGCGCCGTGCAAAGTGGTGCTGCGCAGGGTGTGGCTCATGAGCGGTAACTGGCGCCAGCGCACGGTGTAGCCTTGCTCTGCCCGCAGCATGGCCAACAACAGGCGACCCGCATGTTCGCCGGTTTCATACATGTCAACATGGGGGTAGGTCTTGAAACCCACCACCACATCCGCGTTAGCAATGATCTTCTGCGTGATATTTCCGTGCAGGTCCAGTGCCACGCCAACCGGCACGCCTGGCGCACACGCCCGTATGCGTTGCAGCAAATCACCTTCGCCGTCGAAGCTGTTTTCGGCCACCATGGCGCCATGCAAGTCCAGCAAAATGGCATCGCAGCCAGGCACGGCGTCCAGAATGCACCCAGTGAGTTCGTCATAAGCCTGTGCCTGCACCGGGCCACTCGGGTTGGCTGTGGCGGATACCGGCGTTACCAGGGTCGCGCCGAGTCCCTGCGCCAGATCAATGAAGGCGGCCATCGCGGTGCGCATGCCCAGGTTGTTGCGGTAGGCTGCCTCGCCGTAGCTGGGGGCGAAAGATGCCAGCGGTGTTGGCACAGGTGAGAAAGTGTTTGTTTCGTGATTCAGTCGCGCAATCAGGATCTTCATAGGGTGTCCCTGGTTTTATCGATCACTGTCATTTCGGTTTCCCGGCAAAGACTCACATCAGGCCTACACCCAGATAGCGGTCTTTCACCGCCGCATCGGCCAGAAAGGCGGCGTTGTCCGCACTGTAAACGATGCTGCCCTGCTCGATGATGCAGTGCCGGTCGGCCAGTTGAGTGCAGACTTCCAGGTTCTGTTCAATCAGCAGGATCGCGACGCCAGCGGCCTTGATACTCTTGAGCTGGCCCACGATTTCTTCGACGATCACTGGCGCCAACCCCTCGACCGGCTCATCGAGCATCAGCAGCTTGGGGTCGTTCATCAGCGCTCGGGCAATGGCCAACATCTGCTGTTCCCCGCCGGAGAGTTGGCCGCCGCCGTTCTTGCTGCGCTCCATCAGGCGCGGGAAGATGCGGTAGATGTCTTTCAGCTGCCAGGGGGACTTCTGTCGCTGGCCAAGGAGCAGGTTTTCTTCCACTGTGAGCAGTTTGAAAATGCCCCGATGTTCTGGCACCAGGCAAACGCCGCGCCGGGCAATGACGTGTGACGGTAGGCCTGTGATGGCTTGCCCACAAAACCGGACTGCGCCCTGGCTTGTGGCTACTACGCCGACGATGCATTTGAGTGTGGTGGTTTTTCCCGCGCCATTGCGTCCGAGCAGTGTTACCAGTTCGCCGTCCTTGATTTGCAGTGATACACCCTGCAGCACATGGCTCTTGCCATAGTGGGCGTGGCAGTTTTCAACTTCCAGAATCATGCCTTGCCTCCGGTCATCATGTTGCCCAGATAAGCGGCGCGCACGCGGTTGTCGCTTCGAATCTCGCTCGGCAGGCCTTCAGCCAACACGCGGCCCTGCTGCATCACCGTCACGACGTCGGATATGTCCATGACGATGTTCATGTTGTGTTCGATCAGGATGACGGTGTGTTCATCACGCAGGCTGCGGATAAATCGCTTCATGTCTTCCAGGTCGTCAATGCCCATGCCCGAGGTCGGTTCGTCCAGAAAGATCGCTTTTGGACGAGCGGCAAGTGCCATGCCCACTTCCAGCCGGCGCTGCTGCCCATGCGACAGATTGCCGGCCGGCACGCTGGCAAAGCTTTCCAGCCCCAGCTTGGCCAGTACGCTGGCAACCGTTTTGGCGCAGGCGCGCGGACCATCGGGCGCGTGCCAGCAGTTCATCGCCTTGGCGGGGGCAATGCCCTGCGCGGCCAGCCGCAGGTTCTCGCGCACCGACAGGCTGAGAAACAGGCTGGTGACCTGGAACGAACGCGCAATACCGCGTTGCACGCGCCGGTGATCGGGCTCATGCGTCACATCCTGACCATCAAAAACAATGCGTCCGGAACTGACCGTCTTGGTGCCGGTCAGCATGTGAAACAGGGTGGTCTTACCGGCACCGTTCGGACCGATGACCGAGTGCACTGTGTTGGCGTGCACCTTCAGATCAACACCTCCGAGTGCGGCAAACTTGCCGTAGTACTTTTTAATGCCAACGGCTTCGAGCAGGATCGGTGTGCTCATGCTTTCTCCCCTACCCCGTCTGCCCGGTCAGGCATCACGCGATTGCGGCCGCGAAGCCGTTGCCACAGCGTTTCCCCCAGACCCCACAGGCCACGCTGCATCCACAGGCTGATCGCCATCAGCACCAGACCCAGCAACAGCAGCCAGCGCGGCCACAGCGTCGAGAACCAGTCGGCCAGCAACAGATAAAAGGCAGAACCCAGCACCGACGCGAACAGGTTGCCGGTGCCACCAATGACCGTCATCACCAGAATCATTTCACTGGTGTGGTACTCGGCGTTGGCAAGCGGCGCGATGCCGGTCATCATGGCATGCAGCGCACCTGCCAGCCCGGTGACAGCGCCCGAGATCACAAAGGCCTGCAGCTTGAGTAGCTTGAGGTTGTATCCGATGGCGCCGGCGCGCTCCTCGTTGTCACGTACGGCGAGCAAGGTACGTCCGAAGGTCGATCTGGAAACCTTCAGCAGCAGCCAGAATGCAGCCATGAAAACCGTGGCGACAAAACCGTAAAACTGCCAGGGCGAGGTCAACGGCCAGAGCGTGCGCCCCAGCAAGGTGATGCCGGGGCGGGGGATGTCCATCAGTCCGTTGTCGCCACCGGTCAGGCCGGTGGCGGTGTAGGCAATGAAGTAGAACATCTGAGCAAACGCAAGTGTCAGCATGACGAAATAGGTGCCCTTCTGGCGGATTGCAACCCAGCCGACGATGGCGGCACCGATTGCGCCCATGATCATCGCCAACAGAAGGGCTAGCGGCATTGGCAGGGGCCAGCGGGTCAGCGTCAGCGCCAGGGTGTAGCTGCCCAATCCAAAGAAGATGCCCTGGCCGAACGACAGCAGACCGGTAAAACCGAGCAGCAGATTGCAGCCCATGGCCGCCAGACCGAAGATCAGCACTTCGCTGGCCAATGAACCCGAGTGCATCAGCAAGGGCATCACCAGCACAACGCTCAGGGCCAGGAAGAGGTGGGTGTGTTTCTTCATGGCACTCATTCCTTGCGCCCGAGCAGACCGTGCGGGCGCAACAGCAGCACGGCCGCCATGGCGATGTAGATCATCAGGCGCGCGCCCTCGGGCCAGAGGGTACTCATCACGCTTTGCACCACGCCAATCAGCAGACCGCCGAGCAGGGCGCCGCTGAAGCTGCCCATGCCACCGACCACCACCACGACAAAGGCAACGCCCAACGCCTCAATCCCCATGAACGGCTCGGCGCCCCGGATCGGAGCGGCCAACACACCAGCCAAAGCAGCGGTGGCGGCACCGAGTCCAAAGACCAGGCTGAAGATGCGAAACACGTTAATGCCCAGCAACGAGACCATCTCTGTCGATTCGCTTCCGGCACGCACGGCGCTGCCCAGGCGCGTGCCTTCGAGAACGTACCACAGCAGCACCGCCAGCACAGCAGTGAAGCCGATCACAAACAAACGGTACTTGGGGTAAACGAAGTTGCCCCACATCACCACGCCCTGCAGCATGTCCGGCACGGCGACGCTGTCGCCGAGTGGTCCCCATTGCAGGATGACCAGTTCCTGTACCGCCAGTGCCAGGCCAACCGTCACCAGAATATGGAACTCATGGGCGCTGGCATAAACATGGCGCAAAACCAACTTTTCGGTCAGCCAGCCGACACTCCCCACAGCCAGCGGCACCACCAGCAGCGCCAGCCAGAAACTCATGCCCCAGCGCGTCATCTGGTAGCAGAAGTAGGCGCCGAGCAAATAGAAGGCCCCGTGTGCAAAGTTCACAAAGCGCAACAGGCCAAACACGATGGACAGTCCGACGGCCAACAGGAAGTACAGCATGCCGATGCCGACCCCGTTGATGATCTGAAGCAGATAGATGTTCATGCGACTTCGCGTTGGAAACGGAGGAAGAAATCAACCCCGGCCACCGCCGGGGTTAGCGTCGGGGCGGCCCCGCCGCAACGCGATCAGCTCAGCTTGCAACCGGTCTGATCGATCGGCAGGAAGGATTTCCCCGAACTAAGAACTTCCATGAAGTCGTCCTTGTTCTGCATTTTGGCTTTGGCCTTGCCCTTGAGCAGGTAGTAATTCTTCAGCACCTGATGGTCGGCTTTGCGCACCTCTTCGTCGCCGGTCAAACCCTGGTACTTCATGCCTTCGAGCGCCGCGACGACCGCCTTTTGATCGACGGAACCCGCCTTGATGATGCCGTCAATCAGAAGCTTGGTACAGATATAGGAGCCGGCAAGGCTGTAGTTCGGGTTTTCCTTGAACTTCGCATTCGTCCGCTTGACCAGATCCTGATTGAGCGGGGAATCTATCGTGTGCCAGTACTGAGCACCAAAGTAGAGCCCTTCGCACAGGTCGGCACCGAGCGACTCGAACTGCTCCAGACCCGAGGCCCAAGCGACCAGAATGGTCATGTTCTTGTGCATGCCAAAGCTCACTGCCTGGCGCAGTGTGTCGGCGCACTGGCCGCCGAAGTTCAGCAGTAGCAGCACGTCAGGCTTGGCGGCGATCGCGTTGGTGATGTAGCCACTGAACTCTTTTTCTGCCAGCGAGTGGTAGCTGTTGCCAACATGCTCGATACCTTTTTCCTTGAAGATGTTCTTGGCTGCCGACAGCAGTCCGTCGCCGAAAACATATTGCGGCGTGATGGTGTACCAGCGCTTGGCCTTGGGCATGAGTTGAATCAGCGGTCGCACAGTCTGCTCAATGGCGCCGAAAGTAGGAACAGACCAGCGAAAGGTGGCGATGTTGCAGTCCTTGCCGGTGATTTCGTCGGCGCCAGCGGTAGTGATGAACAGGCCGCCTGCCTTTTCCGCTTCCTTGCCCATCGCCAATGCCTCCGATGACAAGATGCCACCAGCGAAGAAGCGGGTGCCCTGCTGCTGTGCAGACTCCTGAACTTTTCGCACCGCCGTTGCGGGCTTGCCTTCGGTATCAAGTACGGTGTAGGCCAGTGGACGTTTGAGTGCCGTGCCGTATTGCTCGATGGCCAACTTCATGCCGAGGTCTGCGTATTTTCCGTTGGCGGCAAAGGCGCCCGACATCGGCACCGGGCAGCCGAACTGGATGGCGCCCGTGGCTTGCGCGAAAGCGCTCTGCGAAAGACCGAACGAGGCCGGCAGGGCGCCCAGAGCCGAGAGTTGAAGAAGTTGACGACGCTGCATGAATGGTCTCCAGTGGGTTGAATAATGGCGTAATGTCGAAAACGCCAGCTTAGTTTTGCGCAAAAAGAGCTTTCACGCCGCTTCTGGTTCTTTCATTTCATTTCACTTCCAATACGGGAAATCACCAATCGCGGCGCCTTGAAGCACTGACATAACCACGCAACAATCAGGCCAGATCTCGGCCTCGTGTGAGCGATCAGCGTTGCTCCTGGAGGCCGTTTTCGGTTTGCAAGAGACGGCCCGCGGCAGTGAAGGCGTACCCGATTTGGTGCAGCGTCTTGATGGGTAAAGGCTCGGCCAAGGTCTCGGCCGCCTTTTTTCGCAAACGGGTGACAAGCAGATTCAGGCGTTCACTTCCGTTCTGGGCGCGAGGACCGAAAATCTGGTCGGTCAAATCGCGCTTGGTAACAGCTTGTCCCTGCACTTTGATCAAACGGTGTAACAAGGAGAATTCGTGTGCTGTGAGCGGAAGTGGCTTGCCTTGCGGTGATGTCAACACCCAGTCCTGCAGCGCAAGATCCCAATGCCCTCGGGGCACGTCCGTACCCTGTCGACTGAACTCGGCGCCCAGTGCTGCCATCGCGTTCAGCGCCAGACGGTTCCCAACGGCATCAATATTGGCTGCCAGTTCCAGCAGGTTCACGGGTTTGACAAGATAGCGGTCGGCGCCTGCGCGCAAGCCCGACAGGCGGTCACTCAGCGAGTCGCGGGCACTGAGGATGATGACGGCAACGTCAGGCTTGTCCTTGAGCAAGGCTGCTACCGCCAGGCCATCTTCACCAGGCAGACCAATGTCCAGAATCACCACGTCGACGGGTTTGACCATGAAGCGACGATAAAAAGACTCAGCGGAACCTGCACCCCATACCGGATAGCCTGAATCCAGCAAAAATTCTTCAATGCTATGCAACTGATCCGAGTCGTCCTCGACAATGGCAATGCGGGGTTTGATGGTCTTCATGGTTGTGCAGTGTGCCAGCTACAGGGTATGGATTGCAAGGTGGTTCATGGCTTTGACGGATGATGAAACGCAATCTCAAGAATAAATCGCGTCCCCTGGACTTCCCGTGATTGCACTGTGACAGTGCCACCATGCAAGGCCGCAATCCGTGCCACTAGGGCCAAACCAAGGCCCGCCCCGGGCTTGCCCTCTGCTGCCCGACCGCGACGGTACTTTTGAAAAATGAAGGCCATCTCCTCGACCGGAATGCCAGAGCCGCAGTCTTCGACGGCAAAACAGCATAGGGTTGCATCGCGCCACACGCGCAGGTTGACCGGCGTTCCTGCGGGTGAATATTTGAACGCGTTTGACAGCAGGTTCATCAGAAGAATACGCAGCAAGACCTGATCACCATAAAGTGCCGGCAAGTCCGGAGCAATTTCCGACTCAATCGCGTGATCGGTGGAGAGCTGTACGCAGCTCTCAATGACCCAACTCACCATCAGACTGACATCAATCGGGGATGGTTGCAGTGCAAAATTCTGACTGTCCACGCGGTCCTGGGTCAGACAGTTATCAAAGAAATTGTTGAGCCGCGCCGAGCCGCGCCGGATCCGCTCTGCTACAGCCAACTGGGCCGGGTCGTCTTTCAGACGGAACGAAAGCAGTTGAGCGGACGTGTCAATGACGGCCAATGGCGACCGAACCTCGTGAGACAACATGGCAATGAACTGGCGCTGGTCGGTCAGTGTCTGCTCAATTTCTGCCATCGCCTTTTCAAGTTCTGCGGTACGCTGTGCCACAACCTGCTCCAGATGCTGGGCGTGCTGCTTCATATGTCCGGCCATGTAGTTCATCGCGTCTGCCAGGGACAACAGTTCCCGGATCGGGCTCGACTTTGGCGCTGTTGCATGCCAGTCGCCTGTTGTCAGTCGTGCCGCCCACTCACTGAGCGTAGCCAGTGGTCGCACGACCCGGTTGGTAACAAAGACCGCGAACAGGATGGAGGCCAGCATCACTGCAAGGGTCAGGTAGACAATGTTGCGTAACACGCCACGCAAAGGGGTATTGAACTGGTTTTCCGGCAAGATCACGCCGATGGTCAGCTTAGGCCCGTGCGACACGCGATGACTCCACCAGTGAACCAGGTGGCGCGTTCCATTGACCTCAATAAAGCTATTTCCATCCGCTATTGCCTTGGCATCAATGGCCAGACCAGCCGCACGTAGAACCGGATTTTCGCTGTGGGCAGTCTTGACGCGGTAGTCCTTCTTCTGCGCATCAAGATGAAAACTCGGCTCTGTCGTGGAGGCTGCCAGCAGTTCCCCTGCTTCGTCGGCGAGGAACGCAAGCCCGCCTGACTCCGCTGTCATGGTTTTCAGATAGTCACTGAGCTGGGACAGGGCAACATCAGCGCTTGCAACGCCAATGAATGCACCATTTTTGTCGAAGATCGACGCCGAAACACCCATCCCCATGGACGCATAGGCGCCCTGGACATCATTGACGAAATAGCGGTAAGGGGCATACCACGACAGGGTGCCCGAATCGACGGCCGCCCTGAACCAGGGCCGAATCCTTGCGTCGAAATGAATGTCACTCCTGGAAATCAGCTTGCCTCTCTGGTTGGCATCATCCACTCGAAAGATTTCCATGGCCCGGTCATTCGCGATGCGCGCCTGCAGCATACGCAAGTCTTTGTCCGCGCCAACAGGCGAACGGCTACCCGCAAAATACTCCCCGTTGCTCATGCCCATGGACACAAAGGAAAGCTGGGGCTGCTGGCGAATCTGCAGAAGCAGTTGACGCATCAGTTCTTCCGGATTGCGGTGCATCAAATATCCGGCACGGGCCTGTTCGACGTTGAACGCCACCACGCGCTGCGGAACGTCGAAAAATGCGATGACTTTTTCCCGAATTCGGCCAGAGACCTCACCCGCCAGTTGCTGTGCGAACTGCTCTGTGGCCTGGTATGCGGAACGATAGAAGAACCACCCGCTGGCTGTGATGATCGGCAGCAGCACCAAAAGGAGAGCACATATCAGGAAAGTGCGCAGGGCCACCCGCGTTGGCATCAACAATTGTTCTCCCTGCTCTTTAGCAGATCTGCCGCCGCCAGCGTGAGGCGGGCCTTATTGATGAGTGCATAAGTCGCCGGGCCAAGTCGGGCTAGGCCAACTTATACCCATATTGCACTCACGTGCCAGCACGCTCCAGCATCGCATGCAGCAGCACATTGCAGCCGGCCGTGATGTGCTCGGGTGTGGCGCTCTCGATCTCGTTGTGGCTGATGCCGTCCTTGCACGGGATGAAGATCATGCCGCTGGGGGCCAGGCGTGCCATGTAGACGGCGTCGTGGCCAGCGCCGGATACCGCCGGCATGTTGGAGTAGCCGAGCTTTTGCGCGGCGCGTGCCACAGCGCCCTTGCAGTCGTCGTGAAAAGCCTGCGCCGGGTAGCTTGACACCAGCTCGATTTTGACGTCCAGGCCGCTCTCCTTTGCCGCCTTGGCGGCAAAGGCTTTCACCTCGTCGGCCATGGTGTCCACCTGGGCGTCGGTGGCGTTGCGCAGGTCGATACTGAACTTGACGCGACCCGGAATCACGTTGCGGCTGTTCGGATGCACCTGCACCATGCCCACCGTGCCGCGGCCATGCGGCTGATGGCGCAGTGCGCAGGCCACCACCTCCTGCATGATGCGCGCCGCCACCTGCATCGCGTCCTTGCGCAGTGCCATGGGCGTCGGACCGGCGTGCGCTTCCATACCGGTCACGGTGCAGTCGAACCAGCGAATTCCCAGCACGCCCTGCACCACGCCGATGGTCACATCGGCATCTTCCAGCACCGGGCCTTGTTCGATATGGGCTTCAAAATAAGTGCCGATGGGATGCTCCCCCGGCTCCTGCGGCCCGACGTAGCCAATGCGCGTGAGCTCATCCTTGACCGTCTTGCCCTCGGTGTCGGTAGCGGCGTAGGCGTGTTCCAGCGTGAACGCCTTGGCAAACACGCCCGAGCCCATCATCACCGGCACAAAGCGCGAGCCTTCTTCGTTGGTCCAAAAAGCCACCTCAATCGGTGCTTCGGTCTGAATGTTGTGGTCGTTGAGCGTGCGCGCCACTTCCAGCGCTGCCAGCACGCCGTAGTTGCCATCGAATTTGCCGCCGGTGGGCTGGGTGTCGATGTGGCTGCCGGCGACGATTGGTGGCAGACTGTTGTTGCGGCCCGGGCGGCGCATGAAGCCGTTGCCGATCTTGTCGATGGTGACCTCAAGACCGGCCTCGCGTCCCCAGCGTGTTACCAGGTCGCGGCCCTGGCCATCGAGTGTGGTCAGGGTCAGCCGGCAGACGCCACCCTTGGGTGTGGCGCCAATTTTGGCCAGCTCCATCAGCGAGTCCCACAGGCGCGGGCCGTTGATGCGCAGGGTGTCAATGTCGAC
The DNA here is from genome assembly GCA_963750815.1 of uncultured beta proteobacterium. Classification (GTDB taxonomy): domain Bacteria; phylum Pseudomonadota; class Gammaproteobacteria; order Burkholderiales; family Burkholderiaceae_C; genus Rhodoferax. The sequence goes on along the minus strand of CAVVRS010000002.1, from coordinate 359,133 downwards.
AGAGGTTGCAGTGCTCATGAAGTCCTCCTAAAAATGCGACGTGAAACACGTCTCCGGCAGTCGCGAACAAAAAATCAACGCGCGACGGCAGTCGGCGCCAGTGCTGCAGCACGTTGTTGGGCCGCCGCAAAATTCGAACCAAAAGCGGGGCGCTTGAGGTAACGTCCGGCACCGCGTTCGGCACGCAGGTCGCCTTGCACATAAACCAGTTTCCCCTGACTCATGGTGTGACTGGGAATGCCGCACACGGTACGTCCTTCAAAGACGTTGAAGTCGCCCTTGCTGTGCTGGGTTTTGGCCGACAGCGTCTTGCTGCCGGACGGATCCCACACTACCAGGTCGGCATCGGCACCGACCGACACACTGCCTTTTTGCGGGTAGATATTGAACAGCCTGGCGGTGTTGGCCGAGGTGATGGCGACGAACTCGGAGGGCGTCAGGCGCCCGCTGTTGACGCCAGCGTCCCAGATCACCGACATGCGCTCTTCAACCCCGCCGCAACCGTTGGGAATTTTGGAAAAATCGTCTTTGCCAGCCGCTTTTTGTGCCGCGCAGAATGTGCAGTGGTCGGTGGCTGTTGTATGCAGGTTACCGGATTGCAGGCCGCGCCACAAGGCCTCCTGATGCCCTTTGGGCCGGAACGGCGGACTCATCACGTGCGCGGCGGCAGTGGCAAAGTCGGGGTGCCGGTAAACACTGTCGTCCACCAGAAGATGGCCGGCCAGCACCTCACCGTAAACGCGTTGCCCGCGAGCGCGGGCCCGGGCAATGGCCTCGGCCGCTTCGATGCACGACACATGCACTACGTAAATCGGCACGCCCAGCACGTCGGCAATGGCAATGGCGCGGTTGACCGCCTCGCCTTCGACAATCGGGGGCCTTGACAGCGGGTGACCTTCCGGCCCCAGGATGCCCCTGGCCGCAATTTCCTTTTGCAGCAGAAATACCAGTTCACCGTTTTCAGCATGTACCGTTGGCATGGCCCCGAGCTCAAGCGCGCGCTTGAAGCTGTTGACCAGCGTTTCATCGTCGCACATGATGGCATTTTTGTACGCCATGAAATGTTTGAAGCTGTTGATGCCCTCTTGCAAAACGAGGGTGCCCATTTCGCGCTTGACGGACTCATCCCACCAGGTGATGGCCATATGAAAGCTGTAGTCGCTCGCAGCTTTCTCGGCCCAGCCGCGCCAGGTCTGGTAAGCCTCCATCAGGGACTGTTGCGGATTCGGGATGACAAAATCAATGATGCTGGTGGTGCCGCCCGCCATTGCTGCGGCGGTGCCCGTGAAGAAGTCGTCCATCGTGGTGGTACCCATGAACGGCAACTGCATGTGGGTGTGCGGATCAATGCCACCGGGCATCACATACTGGCCGCCAGCCTCCACCACCGTGCTGCCCGCCGGTGCCTGTACGTCGACGCCAACCGCCGCGATGCGGCCATCCTGACACAGCACATCAGCCAGACAGGCACGGTCGGCGTTGACGACTGTGCCACCTCGAATCAATACGGTACTCATCATCTTTCCTTAATAGGTTGGGGACAGTGCCTGCCCGCTCAGCCGGGCCAAGGACTGTCCCGCAAGGTCACGTTACTCAGGCGCGTTTGGCAGTAGCGAAATAGTAGGCACCCGCCACGGCCAGGCTGAAGAACCAGCCAAAGTCAAACAGGCTGACCAGGCTGGCATTCACCGATGCCTTGTCGAGCACGCCTGACACCACCAGGTAACCGGGCAGGCAGGGCAGCACGCCCAGTGCAAAGGCAATCAGCGCCTGCGGATTCCAGCCGCCGCTATATTCATAAGCGCCGCCACGGCGATAAAGGTCATCCACCTTCAGCTCGCCCTTGCGCACCAGGTAGTAGTCAGCCAGCAGAATGCCGGCGATGGCGCCTAGTAAAGTGCCGTAACCACCCAACCAGGTAAACAGGTAGCCGCCCGATGTGGCCAGCAACTTCCAGGGCATAAATGCCAGACCCAGCACAGCGGCAATCAGGCCCCCCGTGCGAAAACTGATTTTGTCGGGTGCCAGATTGGAAAAGTCATAAGACGGAGACACCAGATTGGCTGCCACGTTGGTGGTCAGGTTGGCCAGCAAAATAACCACAAGTCCCAACGCCGAGGCAAAGGTGCCCATCTGCGTCAACAAGCCGTCCGGGAAAAGCTGCGCTTTGCCGTAGAGGATCTGTGACACCGAGAAGCCGATGATGCCCACCATGGAAAAAAGCGCCATGGGAATCGGCAAGCCAATGGCCTGCCCCAGCACCTGCTCGCGATTGCTTTTGGCAAAGCGCGTGAAGTCAGGAATATTCAGTGCCAGTGTCGCCCAGAAGCCGACCAGGCCGGTCAATGCGGCCCAGGTTCTGGGCCCGCCTTCAACAATTTTGGCTGGCAGGTCCAGCAGCTTGCCAGATGGCACCGACATGAACGCCCACACGACCAGGGCCAGTGACGCCAGGATCATGAGTGGCGCGGCGACGACTTCGAGCTTGCGAATCGACTCCACGCCGTTCCAGATGTAATAAATGTGCACGGCCCAAAACAGGTAGAAGCAAATCAGTTGCGAGGTACTGATGAACTCGCCTTGCGCCGGTCCTGCCAGCCCCATGCCAATCACGTTAAAAAATCCGTGCAAGGCCAGGGCACCAAAATAGCAATTGATGGAGAACCAGCCGCAGGCCACCAGGCCGCGAAGAATGGCCGGCAAGTTGGCCCCCTTGACACCAAATGAGGCGCGCGCCAGCACCGGGAACGGTACGCCGTAGCGGGTACCCGCCCGCCCTAGCAACAGCATGGGGATCAAGACAATGCAGTTGGCCAGAAATACCAGCAGAATGGCCATTTGCCAGGTGAAGCCCTGGTCGAGCATGGAACTGGCCATGGTGTAAGTCGGCACGCAAACCACCATGCCGACCCACAGCGCGGCGAAATCACTCGCTCGCCAATGGCGCTGGGCATCGGTGGTTGGCCTCAGATCTTCGTTGATCAGAGGATTGTCATTAGCTAAAGAACTCATTCCCATCTCCGGTTGGTTGTTGTAAAAAACTTACCTGATTCAGCACAGTTCCTGGGCCAAATCGTGCCTTCATATGAATACGCATTCCGCCAATTTGGCTATCGGATGTTACGCCTTTGTTACATTGCCCAAACGCATCGGATTGTTGGGGTGGGTGGTCCAGTCGGCGTGGGCAGGACTCACTGTTTTTTTGGTGCGACGGTCCAGTTCGCCCGGCATGAGGCTGCGCAGTGTGATGCAGTCGGGCACCGGGCAAACCGTCACGCACAGGTTACAGCCGACGCATTGTTCCTCCAGCACCTCAAAGTGGCGTTGGCCACCCCGGCTGCTGCTGATCGCCTGGTGCGAAGTATCTTCGCAGGCGATGTGGCAGCGTCCACACTGAATGCAGCTCTCCTGTTTGATCACCGCCTTGCTGATGTGGTTGAGATTGAGGTAGCGCCAGTCTGATACCGTAGGTACTGCACGGCCGACGATCTGGCTCACCGAATTGAAACCCATCTCGTCCATATAGTTCGACAGCCCGTCATTCATTTCCTGCACGATCTTGAAGCCATAGACCATGGCCGCAGTACACACTTGAACCGTGCCCGAGCCGAGCGCAATGAAGTCCAGCGCATCGCGCCAATTGCCAATGCCACCAATGCCTGAAATGGGCAGACCGGCGGTGAGTGGGTCACGGGCAATCTCGGCCACCATGTTGAGCGCAATCGGCTTCACTGCCGGGCCGCAGTAGCCGCCATGTGAGCCTTTGCCGCCAGTTGACGGGCTCATGGTCAGCGTTGCAGGGTCCACGCCCATGATGGAGTTGATGGTGTTGATCAGCGACACGGCATCGGCGCCACCGCGTTTGGCGGCGCGCGCCGGCTGGCGGATGTCGGTGATATTGGGTGTCAGCTTGACGATGACGGGTAGTCTGGAATATTGCTTGCACCAGCCGGTCACCATTTCGATGTACTCGGGCACCTGGCCCACGGCCGCGCCCATGCCACGCTCGCTCATGCCGTGGGGGCAGCCAAAGTTGAGTTCAATGCCGTCAGCGCCGGTGTCTTCGACGCGCGGCAGAATGGCTTTCCAGGCGGTCTCTTCGCAGGGCACCATCAAGGACACCACCATGGCGCGGTCCGGCCAGTCGCGCTTGACCTGGGTAATCTCGGTCAGGTTCAACTCCAGGTCGCGGTCCGTGATGAGCTCAATGTTGTTGAAGCCCATCAGGCGCCGGTCGGGCGTGAGCAGCGCGCCGTAGCGCGGTCCGTTGACGTTGACCACCGGCGGTCCGGCCTCGCCCAGTGTTTTCCAGACCACGCCACCCCAGCCGGCTTCAAAAGCGCGGACGACGTTGTAGGCTTTGTCGGTGGGTGGTGCCGAGGCGAGCCAGAACGGGTTGGGGCTCTTGATGCCGGCAAAGTTGGTTTGCAGATTGGCCATGGTGCACTTTCGAATGTCAATGGAGCGCGAGTTGGGCGTGGATGGCCAGGGCGGACTGCTTGCCGTGTGCTACTGCTTCGACCGTCAGGTCCAGACCACCGGCGCGACAGTCGCCGCCCGCCCACACGCCGGGCAAATTGGTTTGGCCGGCCGTGTCGGTAGCAATTCGACCGTCTGCAAGCTTCAGGCCGGCTTGCGCCAGCACCGTGTTGCCCAATTGCTGGCCAATGGCCTTGAGCACCGTGTCGGCGGCGATCGTTGTCAGTTCGCCGCTACCGGTGAGCTTGCCGTCGAGCACGGTCTGGCGGGCGAAGCGCACGGCGCTGGCGTGGCCGCCGTCGGTGAGTATTTCGACCGGTGCCAGCCAATGATGAATGGTTACGCCATGCGTCTGTGCCCATTGCTGCTCGGCGCTGGAAGCCGACATCTGCTCAGGCCCGCGCCGGTAGACCATATGGACTTCATCCGCACCGAGCAGTTTTGACTGGACGGCGGCGTCTACGGCCGTCATGCCACCGCCAATGATGACGACGCGCCGTCCGATCGGCAAAGTGGCAAGATCGGCCGTTTGCCGCAACGTGGCGATGAACTCGATGGCGTCCTGCACGCCGGCCGCCTTTTCACCGGCCACCCCGAGCTGGTGCGTGGCGGCCAGGCCCATGCCCAGAAACAGGGCGTCATGGTCTTTGCGCAGTGCGGCCAGCTGACCGGTCGTTTCGAGCCTCCAGCCGGTGCGAATCTCGATGCCCCCCACATCAAGCAGCCACTGCACCTCGCGTTGCGCAAAGTTGTCGGGTGTTTTATAGCTGGCCAGCCCGTATTCATTAAGGCCACCGGCTTTGGCGCGACCATCGAACACCACGACGGCATGACCCAGCCTGGCCAGGGTGTGGGCACAGGCCAGGCCAGCCGGACCGGCACCGATCACCGCCACTTTTTTGCCGGAGCTTGGTGCACGCGTGAAGAGTTGCGGTTGCACGCTGTCCATCAACGCGTCGACCGCGTGGCGCTGCAGGCGGCCAATGGCGACGGGCTTGCCTTCCTGGGTATTGCGCACGCAGACCGCCTCGCACAGGTTTTCGGTTGGGCAGACGCGGGCACACATGCCGCCCAGCGGGTTGGCTTCCAGAATGGCTCGGGCCGCGCCGCGCAAGTTGCCGTCGGCAATGCGTTTGATGAAGGACGGCACATCGATGCGCGTCGGGCAGGCGCTGGCACAAGGTGCATCAAAGCAGTACAGGCAGCGCTCGGCTTCCAGCACGGCTTGTGCCGCGGTCAGTCGCGGGCTGGCGTCGGCAAAACGCAGCGCGTAGTCGTCAGCCGTCAGCCGACCACTGCGAATATCAGGCGAAATGGGTGTGGACACGCGGGCAACTCCTTGCTCAATGAACGAATGGCAAACCTGGTTTCAAAAGCTGACCATTTAGTCAGGTTGCAGAGCAAATACTAGCAATACATGTGCCATGGTGTAACTAGGGGTTTGCCCGAACCGGTGAACCGGTCCGCTAACATGCAGCATTTGCCGCCATCACGGTCATGCACTGTTTCTGAATTTTTCACACGGAGATCCCATGAGCGCTTCCACTACGCCCAAGCTTGTCGGTTTTGAAGCGCTGGATGCCTGCCACCAGCAGATTCAGCAGCACCTGGCCGCGCTGGCCGCCCTGGCCCGGCATATCGAGTCCGTCGGTGCCGACGCCGCCGCTCAACGGCAGGCCGGCGCTATCGAGGCGTTCTTTACCGGGACGTCGCGCCAGCATCACGCGGAGGAAGAAAAAAACGTGTTCCCGCTACTGTTGGGCAGTGCCAGCGCCGAGCTGGTGGCGACGGTGCAAGCGCTGCAGCAGGACCACGGCTGGATTGAAGAAAACTGGATCGAACTGGCGCCGCAGCTAAGCGCCATTGCCGCTGGCAATAACTGGTTCGATGCGGCCGAGTTCCAGCATGCGGTGGAAGTGTTTCTGGCACTCTACCGGGGCCATATCGAGCTGGAAGAAACTTTGATTTACCCCGAAGCCAGGGCGCGCCGGGCGCAGGCGATGACCAGCAGGGGGGCATTAGCCCGTCCATGAAACCGCCCAAGAGACTCCAGTCATTGATCGAGGAAGGCCTGATCGACACGGTCGTACGCCAACTCATGAGTGGCAAGGAGGCGATGGTTTACGTTGTACGCAGCGGAACCGACACGCGCTGTGCCAAGGTTTACAAGGAGGCGACGCAGCGCAGCTTCCGCCAGGCGGTGGACTATACCGAGAACCGCAAGGTGAAGAACACACGCCAGGCGCGTGCCATGGCCAAAGGCACCCGCTTTGGCCGGCAGGCGCAGGAGGCAGCCTGGCAAAGCGCCGAGGTTGATGCACTCTATCGGTTGGCCGATGCAGGCGTACGTGTCCCCAAGCCCTACAATTTTTTCGAAGGTGTGCTGCTGATGGAGCTGGTGACGGATGAGCACGGTGACGCAGCGCCACGGCTCAATGATGTGGTGCTGTCGCCCGAACTGGCGCGCAAGTACCACGGCATGCTTTTGCTGCAGGTGGTGCGCATGCTGTGTGCAGGCATCGTGCACGGCGACTTGTCGGAGTTCAACATTCTGCTCGGGGCAGACGGCCCGGTCATCATCGACCTGCCGCAGGCGGTGGACGCGGCCGGCAACCACCACGCCAGCCGCATGCTGCTGCGCGATGTTGGCAACCTGCGGGCCTTCTTCGGCCGCGTCGCGCCCGAACTGCTGCACAGCAATTTTGGCCCCGAGATCTGGGACCTCTATCAGCGCGGCGTACTGCATGCACAGGTGCCGCTCACTGGTCACTTTGAACGCAAGTCGGCGGCGGTGGATGTGGGAAGTGTGCTGCGCGAGATTGACGATGCCCGCGCCGAGAACAACGCGCGCCAATTGCGTCTGAAGACGCCGGGCTGACCTCGTTCAGGCGTCCCGGGCCAGACGGATGCCGGAAAACTGCCAGCACGCAGCGGCCGGGAAAAAATTCCGGTAGGTTGGCCGGCTATGCCCAATCGGTGTCGCGCAGGAGCCGCCCCGCAGTACGTATTGATTGACCATGAACTTGCCGTTGTATTCCCCTACCGCACCTGTTCCAGCACGAAAGCCGGGATAAGGTGCGTAGCTTGAAGACGTCCATTGCCATACTTCGCCAAACAGCTGGCGTGATCCTTCGCCAGTGACCAAGACGCAGGTCGCTGCCTGCTCCCACTCGGCCTCGGTTGGCAGTCGGGCACCGGCCCAGCGTGCGTAGGCATCGGCCTCATAAAAAGAAATATGCATGACGGGCAAATCGGAGTTGAGCGCAACCACCCCGCCCAACGTGAACTCCTGCCAGCCGGTTGCGTTGCGACGCCAGTAAAGCGGATGACTGCGGCCTGCTGTCAGGTGCCAGTCCCAGCCCTCGGCCAGCCAGAATTGCGGATCGGTGTAACCGCCGGCCGCCAAAAAAGCTGCGTATTCACCGTTCGTGACCAGTCGCGACGCCAACTGGAACGGTTGCAGAAACACAGGATGACGCGGGGTCTCGTTGTCAAAACAAAAGCCTTTCCCGCTGTGGCCGATTTCGGTTATGCCGCCAGCAAAAGCTTGCCAGGCAAATTCAGGCGTCGTGGCAGCGGCCCGGCGTTCATCACCGTAGGCCGGGGCAAGTGGATTGCGTGAGAACAAATGCTTGATGTCGGTGATCAGCAGTTCCTGATGCTGTTGTTCATGCTGAACGCCTAGTTCCACCAGTCCTGACAGCTCTGCATCGGCAACCGGTGTCTCAAGCAACGCTTGCAGGCGCATGTCAACGTTGGCTCGGTAGGCCAGAACGACATCAAGTCCCGGTCGCGTCAGCAGACCTCGCTGGGGCCGTGGGTGTTTGTCGCCTATCGCGTTGTAGTAGGAATTGAATAACACGCGAAACCGCTGATCGAACGGTTTGAAGTCCGGCTCCCAGCGCTCCAGCACGAAAGTCTCAAAAAACCACGTGGTGTGTCCCAGATGCCATTTTGTTGGACTGGCGTCTGGCATGGACTGCACACAACAGTCCTCCACCGTGAGAGGAGACGCCAGTGCCACGCTGCGCGCGCGCACCGCGCGGCAGGTATCGGCGAGCGCAGACAAGTTCATGCCAGTTGCTCCATAGGGGGTGTTTCAGGGACGGGCAAGAATGACAGCAAACCAGCAGCGCTCGTCGGTCCAGACTTGCGCCCGGCAAAATCCGGCGCGCTTGAGCAGTTCGACGAAATCCTCGATCCGGTATTTGTAGCTGTTTTCGGTATGAATGCGCTCACCCCGGGCAAAGCTGCGCGCGCCACCGGGCCAGCGCACCAGCGTGTCGGTGGCTGCCACCAGATGCATCTCGATGCGGGATTCAGCATTGTTGAAGAATGCACAGTGCTGCCACTGCTGCAGGTCAAAGTCGCTGCCAATCAATTGATTGAGATGGCTGAGTGCATTGAGGTTAAAGGCCGCTGTCACGCCGGCGGCGTCGTTATAGGCGGGGTTCAGCACGGCCAGATCCTTCAGCAGATCAACGCCAATGAGCAGCGCACCATCGTCGTCCAGCAAGCGACGCGTGCGCGACAGCAGTGCCAACGCTTGTGCCGAATCAAAATTGCCAATGGACGAGCCCGGGTAAAACACCAGTCTGGATCGCTGTGGCAGGTCAGGTGGCAGCCCGATCTCGCTGCCCAAATCGGCGGCAACCGCACGGACATCGATGGCCGGGCAGGCCGCCCGCAGGCCAATTACCGCCTCCCGCAGGAATTCTGCGGAAATATCTACAGCGACAAAACAGGCGGGGGTTATCAGTTTGCAGAGGCTTTTGGCTTTTTCGCAATTTCCAGCGCCCAGTTCGATGACAGTGCAGCCGGTACCCACGTTTGCAGCGATCGCCGCCGCGTGTGTTGCCATGATTTGTTGTTCGATGCGCGTCGGGTAATACTCAGCCAGACACGTAATCTCTTCGAACAAGGCGGAGCCCTTGGCGTCGTAGAAATATTTGGGCGAGATGGCGGCCGGTGTTTGCAGCAAACCCTTAACAATTTCCAGCTTGCCCGACAACAGTAGGTCAGTCATGTCGTTTTGGTCTATATGCGGATCGTGTCTCCCGTCAGGGTAACAAAATTTTCTTGCTGCCGCCCGGTGCAGGGCCACTGCCACCGCCAGGCCGGCGCGCGGGCGTTCGCAATAAGTGCCCGCCGGGAGCCAGAACGACCTGTGCCGCGACCTCCCGGATGGACCCAGACGGCACGCCTGGTCAGTGCTTGAGGCGCAGGATCGGCCAGCCCCGCGCGTGGGCTTTCGCGTGCAACTGGGCGTCCGGGTTCACGGCAACGGCATGGTTCACGGCTTTTAGCAAGGGCAGATCGTTGATGGAATCGCTGTAGGCGGTGCTGTCAAAGTCCTTGAAACGGTGGCCGCAGGCCTTCAGCCACTCGTGCAGACGCACCACTTTGCCTTCGCGCATGTTCAGGACACCGGTGGTGCTGCCCGTGAACAGGCCGTCCTTCATCTCTGGCTCGGTCGCAATCAGGTGCTCGATCTCGAAATAAATAGCAGTCAGCTCGGTGATGAAACGATTGGTGGCGGTGGTCATGACGACCAGGTCGCCAGCGTCCAGGTGGCGGTTGACCAGGCTCAGCGCCGCTTGCCCGATATGAGGCACGATGACGGTGGCCAGAAATTGCTGGCGCAGCGGTGCCCAGTCTTGCCGACTGCGTCCGGCCAGTGTGCCAACGTAGAAGTTGGCGAACTCATCCATGCCGACCGTGCCGGCTTTGTAACGGACCTCCATGTCGGCATTGCGCGCAGCAAAGTCGGCGCGTTCCAGTACGCCCGCCCTGATCAGGAAATCACACCACAAGACATCACTGTCACCATTGAGCAGTGTGTGGTCAAGGTCAAAAAGGGTGAGTTTCACGTGGCACGCTCAAACAAAGACTCAGGCCTTGCGCAAATGCCAGGCTTTCGGGCGCGTGAAAGTCTGGATGCCATAAGTTGACAAAGTCAGACCGATACCCGAGTCGCCGTGGCCGCTCCATGGCAGGCGCGGGCTGACGCGGTCGCAGCAGTTCCAGTACACACTGCCGGCGTTCACCTGCGCCAGCAGGCTTTTGGCGCGCGCCTCATCGGGCGTGAAGACACCGGCGGTCAGGCCGTAGCGGGTGTCGTTCATGAGCTTGACGGCTTCGGCATCGCCCGTAACCTTTTGAATGCCGATGATGGGGCCGAAGCTCTCCTCGCGCATCAACTCCATGCTGTGGTTCACGTTGGTGAAGACGGTTGGCGCATACCAGTTGCCGGGGCCGCCCAGGCGGCTGCCACCGGTCAGCAAAGTGGCACCCTTGGCCTTGGCATCGGCCACCTGGGCATCAAGCACATCAAGCTGGGGCGCGCGCGTGATGGCGCCGATGTAAGTTTCTTCACTGCTCGGGTCGCCGACCTTGAAGCCGCGCACCGTGTCCAGGAAGGCAGCGACAAAAGTGTCGTAAATCTTCTCGTGCACATAAATGCGTTCCACCGAACAGCAGCTCTGACCGGTGTTGTACATGGCACCGTCGGCGAGCGACTCGGCGGCGACTTTGGGGTCGGCGTCATCACACACATAAGTGGGGTCCTTGCCGCCGAGCTCCAGTTGCAGTTTGACCATGCGTGGCCCCAAAGCCTGTGCAATCCTGGCGCCCGTACTGTAAGAGCCGGTGAAAAACAGCCCGTCAATTTTTTGCGCCTGCAAAGCGGCGCCAACATCGCCAGCGCCGACGAGCGCAATGAAAACATCCTTCGGTATGCCGGCGCCGTGCAGCAGACGCGCCATCGCCAACCCGGTCAGGGTGGCGTATTCTGATGGCTTGTAGAGCACCGCATTGCCGGTCAGCAAGGCCGGAATAAACACGTTGCCGCCGACAAACCAGGGGTAGTTCCAGGCCGAGATATTCACCACCACGCCCAGCGGTGTGTGCTCGATTCTCTCTGTCATGCCGCCCTCAGCAAAGACGGTCTCGGTCACCAGTTGGGCATCCACTTCATTCAGGAAAAAATCGATGCGACCCAACAAGCCATTGAGCTCATTGCGCGACATCTTGATCGGCTTGCCGGTCTCGCCGGTCATGATGGCGGCTAATGACTCCAACTCGGTGACGATGGCGGCGCGAAAACGCACGATGCAGGCTTTGCGCTCGGCCAGCGGTACGGCCAACCAGCCGGGCTGTGCCGCGCGGGCCGCAGCAGCTTTGGCCGCCACCGAAGCGGCATCGTCGGCGGGAACCTGGGTGATCAGGGCGCCGGTGGCGGGGTTGTGAATGGCAAGTTGGTTCATGAACGTGTTTCCGTTTTGAGTTTGGCGTCGCGCGCCGCTTGAAGAAAGTCCATCAGCAGCGGAGTGTCATCCAGCGTACCCAGCTCGGGCTGGTGAAACTCGGGATGCCACTGCACGGCGGCTACATAGGCGGGACCGGTGTGGCGTATGGCCTCGATCATGCCGTCATCCGGGCAGCGCGCCTCGGCCACAAACGCGGGCGCCAGCGTTTTTATTCCCTGGTGATGAATGCTATTTATTTTATAGCTGTCTACGCCCGTCAGAAGGGCTTCAAGTCGGGTTTCAGGCACAATTTCGAGTTGATGAAAGTTGTGATCGTAGATGTCGGCATCCCGATGCACCCGGGCCGCTGGCTGCTGGGTTCCTATGTCCTGGTACAAGGTGCCGCCAAACGCCACATTGATCAATTGCAGGCCCCGGCAGACACCAAATACCGGTTTGCCGGCAGCAACAAAAGCCTTGACCAGCGCGAGTTCATATTCGTCACGCACCCGGTCACCGCTCCAGCGCTCCTGTAACGGTGTCTCGCCGTAGCTGCCCGGCCAGACGTCGGCGCCGCCGTGCAGTACCAGGCCATCGAGCCACTGGGCGTAATCGCCAAGATGCACATCGCCGCGCGCCGTATCGCCGACCGGCGACGGAATCATCACTGGCAGCGCGTCGCCCGACATCACCCAATGTGCCATTGACTGTTCAACGTATTGCAGTGTTTTGCGCGCAAAAACTGTGCGCGCCGGGTCCGGGTGCAGGAAGCAAGCACTGATGCCGATTTTCAGGCGGGTTTTTGATTCGTTCATTGCTACATCGCGGCCTTGAAGAGGGCTTCAAAATCCGCAGCGGTGCAGGTGCGCGGGTTGGTCTGGTGGCAAATGTCAGCGGTGGCAATTTCGACCAGCCGTGGTAACTGCTCAGGCGTGACGCCGTGTGCCGCGAGCCCACCGATGATTCCGACACTGGTCTTGAGCTGTTGCAGCCAGGCGACAAATGACCGGCCACCGCCGACTACCCTGCAGACATGCGCCAGTTCGTCAAATTTGGCTGGCACCACTTCCAGATTCCATGCCAGCACTGTGTCGAGCATCAGTGCATTGGCCAGACCGTGGTGCAGGTCGCAGACGGCGCCCAGCGCGTGGGCACAGGAGTGCACCGCGCCCAGGTCTTTCTGGAAGGCAATGGCGCCCATCATGGAGGACATCATCATGTCGGAGCGCGCCTTCAGATTGCCCGGCTCCTTTACTGCGGTCAGCAGTGCCGTCGCCGCAATGCGGGTGCCTTCCAGCGCAATCCCATCACACAGCGGATGGTAGGCCGGTGACAGGTAGCTTTCAATGTTGTGGGTCAGTGCGTCCATGCCCGTGGCAGCGGTCACTGCGGGCGGCAAACCGAGTGTCAACTCAGGGTCGGCAAAAACCACTTTCGCCAGAATCCTGGGACTGAACACAACGCGCTTCAAGTGCGTGTCGTTTTCGCTCACGACGCTGGAGCGACCTACTTCGGAGCCGGTGCCCGAGGTGGTCGGTAGTGCCACAAAATACGGCAACTGGTTGACGATCGGACGCACCTGAGGGTGATCCCACACGTATTCCAGAATGTCGCCCTCATGGGTGGCGGCTACACCCACCACTTTGGCCACATCCAGCGCCGCGCCGCCACCAAAACCAATAATGCAGTCAGCGTTGTGCGCCTTGTAGGCAGCAGCACCGTCCATCACCTGGCTACAAGTCGGGTTGCCAAAAATGCCGGAAAACACGGCAACTTCGAGCCCTGCCAGATGGCTCTTGAATTCAGCCAGTACGGGCAGCGCTCCGAGTGCCCGGTCAGTCACGATCAACGGGCGTTTGAGACCCTGATCCAGTAGCTGGGAGGCGACCAGCTTGCGTGCGCCAGCGCCGAATTTGATGGGGGTGGGGAAAGAGAAAGAGGTAATGCTCATGATGCTGTGAGTTGAAGAAACATGTGGTTTTTATCGAAAAGCCGATTCTCGACTTTAATCGCTCCAGGCTCAATGCCATAGGATACAAAACCGGTGTCCAGGTAAAGGCGCTGGGCACCCTCATTTCCCTGGGTGACGGTGAGCACCAGCAACGCCAGATCGCTGGCGCGCGCCTGTGCCAGCAAGTGCTCCAGCAAGGCACGACCAATGCCGCGCCGCGCGTATTCAGGCGCCACGTACATGCCAATCACCAGCGCCTTGTGCCGCGCTTTGAGACGCTGCTCACGTTCCAGCCCGACGCTGCCAACCAGCAAGCCATCGACAAACGCGCCCCAGAAGCTGGCCGATGTGGTGTCGCTCAGTCGCTGCTCAGAAGTTGCCAGCGGCTTGCGCGCCTCTTCTTCATGGCTGGAAGTGAAGGCCTCGGGATGATCGTGCAGCGCGCGCAGGCGCAGCGCCCGGTAACCGGGGGCATCGCTGGCGGTCAGGCGGCGGACGCGCAGGTCAGATGATTTCAAAATAGCGTTTCATTTCCCAGTCGGTAACGCCATCAAGCCACTGCCGCCATTCCCAGTCACGCGTTGCCGAGAAGTGGTCAACAAAGCCGTCACCGAGCCAGTCGCGGGCAATTGCCGATTGCTGGAAAGTGCGGGTCGTCTCGATCAGGGTGCGCGGTGCCCGCGCGATGTTTTCTGCTCCGACATTGGTGCCGGTAATCGGTGGCGCCGTCAGCTTGAGCCCTTTCTCGACGCCGTCCAGGCCGGCGGCAATGACCGCTGCCATGGCCAGGTAGGGGTTGACGTCAGCGCCCGGGCAGCGGGTTTCCAGTCGCGTCGCTTTGGCGCTACCGGCAATCACCCGAAAACTCGCGGTGCGGTTGTCGACACCCCAGGTCGGCTTGACCGGCGCCCAGAAGCCATCGACCAGCCGTTTGTAGCTGTTGATGGTGGGCCAGATCATGGGCGCGAATTCCATCATGCAAGCCACCTGGCCGGCCAGGTAGCTCTCGAACAGTTTGCTCATCCTGCGCGGATTCTTCGCGTCATAAAACAGATTGGTTTTGCCGTCCGACAGGCTTTGGTGAATATGGCCACTGCAGCCTGGAAGATGCTGATTCGGTTTGGCCATGAAACTGGGCATGATGCCAAAGCCCGCGGCTATTTCCTTGGTGCCGGTCTTGAACAATATGGCGCGATCGGCCTGCTCCAGGGCTTCACTGAAACCGATGGCGGCTTCATAGACGCCTGGTCCGGTTTCCGTGTGCAGACCTTCAATCGGTACACCAAAAGCCAGCATCTCGTCCATGATGGCATTGAAGAACTCCCGGTTCTGGTTCATCCGCAGCAGGGAGTAACCAAACATGCCCGGCGTAAGTTGTTCCGGGCCGACGCCCTTCTTGGCGGCCCAGCTCTGTGGCGTTTCAAGAAAGTTGAACCACTCGAACTCCATCCCGGTCATGACCTTGAAGCCCATCCTGTCGGCGCGCCTGAGCACCCGTTTGAGGGTCTGGCGCGGACACTGGGCGTGCGCCGTGCCATCTGCATTGACAAACTCTCCCAGAAAAAAAGGCACCCCTTCGTCCCAAGGTACATTGCGCGCGGTGTTCAGGTCGATGCGCGCCAGTGCGTCCGGAAAACCGTGCTGCCAGCCGGTTGCTGTCGTGTTGTCATAGGTGCTGTCAGTCATGTCCCAGCCCAGCACTACGTCACAAAAACCAAAGCCCCCATTGGGATAGGGCTCGGCGGCCCCCAGGAATTTGTCGCGGTGCAAATATTTGCCACGCAAAACGCCGTCGATGTCGCTGACCGCTACCTTCACTTTGGCGGCATCGGACTTTGCGATGGCGGCTACGGCCGGATGAACACCGCTCGTCGTGCGGGGCTTGCTTGCCATGTCAATCTCCTTGTACTTGTTCGAAACGTCGCCGCTCAGACCGGTGCTGCAGAGGCAATGCCCATGTCCTGCAAGGCGAGCGCCACGGCATGCACTGCCTGCTCCATTTCATGCACCCCAATGGCGCCAATGCAACCAACGCGGAAGGTTTCCACCTGCGTGAGTTTGCCGGGATACAAGACAAAGCCGCGCGCGCGGGTCGCTGCATAAAAAGTCTTGAAGTCGTATCGGGGATCCTTTGGGGCATGAAAGGTGACAATGATAGGCGCCTGGATGGCAGGGTCCAGAAAGGGTTTGAAACCAAGGTTGGCCATGCCGGTGCTGAGCGTCTGGTAGTTGCTGGTGTAACGCGCCAACCGGGCACTCTGGCCGCCTTCGGCCTGAAACTGGGCAATGGCCTCGTGCAATGCCACAACCACGTGTGTGGGTGGTGTAAAGCGCCACTGCGTCGTCTTTTCCATATAGATGTACTGATCATGCAGATCCATCGCCAGTGACTGGCTGCGACCGGCGCAGGCATCAAAGACAGCTTTGCGAAGGAACACAAAACCCATCCCCGGCACTCCTTCCAGGCACTTGCCGCTGGCCGCCACCAATGCGTCAAAACGCGTTTTGCGGGCGTCAATTTCAAGCGCTCCGAATGAACTCATGGCGTCCACGATCAAACCCCGCTGGTGCGTCGCGCAGACATCCGCAACGGCTTGCAGGGGGTTCAGCACGCCAGCGCCGGTTTCGCAGTGAATCAGGATCACGTGGGTGATCGACGCATCGCTGGCCAGGCGTTGTTCCAGCGCCTGCGGGTCGACCCGGGACGCCTCGTCAAACGCCATCACGCTACAGGTACGCCCCATCAGGGTCGTCAGTCGGGCGGCGCGCTTGCAGTAGGCGCCGTTGTCGAGTACCAGCACATGTCCGTCACGCGGCACCAAGGTGGCAACGGCGGCCTCGACACTGAAGGTGCCGCTGCCCTGCAACGGCACCACAACATGACTTTCATGGCCGTGAAGGATGGTCAGCAGGCTATCGCGCACACTGGCCGTCACGGCGTTGAAATCGGCGTCCCATGAACCCCAATCCTTGAGCATGGCCAGTTTGGTGCGCAAGGTGGTGGTCAGCGGGCCAGGGGTCAACAAGATTTTGTCTCGGTCCATTGCGGTGCCTTCGTCAGTTAGGTAAAAAGCCTCAAGGTAGTCGTGCGCCGCACCGGGCCGCCTCAAGCAAGCACAGCCCCCTCGGGAAGCAGCAGTACGCATGTGAAAAGCGTCGGGTCCTCATCTTCCGCGCCACGCCTGGGTGTGCCGGTTGGTCCACCAGGCCAGCGCCATGAATGCCAGCGTGGCAACTGTGGATGACAGGGCAATGAGCACGGCCATGGCCGCCGCAGCACCCATTTCGCCGGCCTCGTCCAGATTCAAAATTGCAATCGACGCCACTTTGGTCTCCGGCGCATACAAAAATACAACGGCTGAAATGGTCGTCATGGCGTTAATGAAAAAGTAACGCGCCATATCGATCAAGGCCGGTGCGCAGACCGGCAGCGTGACGCGCCAGAAGGTCTTGTAGAAGGGAACTTTCAGGGACGCGCTGACAGCTTCGAATTCACCATCCAGAGCTTTCAGCGCGGTGACCGCCGTGAGGTGACCCGTGGTATAGAAATGCACGATGGTGCACAGGGTCAGCAGCGTCAGGGTGTGGTACAGACCGCCCAGCGGGTTGCCCGGGGCATTGAAGAAAAAGATGTAGCCCAGGCCGAGCACCAGGCCGGGAACCGCCATCGGCAACACGGCCAGCAAGCGCACCAGCCCATGCAGGGAATCCATGCCTTTGGTTTTCTCCAGCAGGTAGGCGCCGGAAAAAACCAGCAGGGTACCCAACAGGGCGGTTCCGGCGGCCATCTTCAGGCTGTTGAAAAAAGCCACGCCAACCTCGGCGTCCAGCAGACCCAGCTCATAGTGCCGCAGGCTTGGCGTCAACTGGTAGGGCCAGAACGAGGCAAACGAAGCAAACACCGCCATGCCCAGCATGGCCAGCACCAAGGCGGCGATGGCCGCACAGTAAAGTGTCATGAGGCGATCGTAGGTGGGTGACACTTTGGGCGCGTAAGGTACGGCGCGCGCGGTCAGCATGGCGGTCTGGCGCCGACTCACATAATGGTCTACTGCAAAGGTCAGCAAGGCCGGCGTCAACAACAGTATGGCGACGACCGCGCCTTTCGGAAAATCCTGCTGGCCAATCACCAGCTTGAAAACATCGGTGGCCAGCACATTGAAGTTGCCGCCAATGACTTTCGGAATGCCGAAGTCCGTCATGACCAGCGTGACAGTGACCAGGGCGGCCGAGATCAGGCCATATTTCGCTCCCGGCAGGGTGATGGTAAAAAACTTGCGCGCGCCACGCGTCCCCATGGCGTCAGCGGCCTCGTACAGGCGGGCGTCGGAGAGGCTCAGGGCGGTGACCAGAATCATCAGGGTGTGCGGAAATACCGCAAAGCACTCGGCCAGCACTATGCCAGGCGCGCCGTAAATCTGCTCAACGCCAACCGCTTGCATCCAGGCTTTGAGCACCCCCTGATTGCCAAACCAGTAAATCAGTGAAATGGCTGCCAGCAGGGACGGCGCCAGCAGCGGTATCAAGGTGATACCCCGAAACAAGGCCTTGTAAGGCATGCACGATCGTGCCAGCGCATAGGCAAAGCCGAACGCCAGCGGCAGCGCAATCAGGGTAACGGCGCAGGACACCCATACGCTGTTCCAGAGGCTGTCGAGAAGGGCCGGCGTTTTGGCGTAAGCAATGAAGTTGTCAAACCAGACCAGTTCGCCCTGGCGGCCCTGCAGCGCCTGCATCAGGATGGCCAGCAGTGGCGCGGCCAAAAAAACGATCAATACAACGGCGATCAACGCAATGAACAGATGGGCGATACGGTCAACCCAGTGTTGTTGAAGCTTTAACGGCCGGGACGCCGAAGGCTCGGACAGTACGCCAGCCATCAAAACACCTTGATCCGCTCGGGCAGCAGTTTCAGCGGCACCGTCGAGCCGACCTGAAGCGATTGCTCCGAGAGAAAATTTAGCGACAGGTAAACCATCAGCTTTTGCGCACCGAGTGCCGCCGATGTCACGTGCACGTGACAGTAGGAGCCCAGAAATTCAATTTTTTCGATACACGCCTCAAACACATGCAGGTCGCCACGAGTGATCGGACGGGCCAGTACGTCTTCCGGCCGGAGGTAAACGCGTACCTCGCGATCAGACCCCGCATAAGGCAGGCGCATGCTGCCAAAGCGTAATTCGCCGTCGACCAGGCGCGCTGGCATGACGTTGATCTTTCCGACAAAATCGGCCACAAACGGAGAGGCCGGCTCGCGGTAGATATCCAGCGGCGTACCGACCTGCTCAATGACACCGTGATTCATCACCACGATGCGGTCCGCCACACTCAGGGCTTCTTCCTGATCGTGTGTCACCATGATGGTGGTGACGCCAAGTTTTTGCTGCAACGCGCGGATCTCCTGGCGCAACCGGATACGTTCCAGTGCGTCCAGTGCCGACAGGGGCTCATCGAGCAGCAGCAGCCCGGGCGACGTTGCCAGTGCCCGCGCCAGGGCAATACGCTGCTGTTGCCCGCCAGAGAGTTGTCCGGGAAATTTCGATTCGCTGCCCGGCAGGCCAACCAGCTTGAGCAACTCGTCCACGCGCTGTCTGATTTTGGCGCGCGGTGACTTGCGGTTGACCAGACCGTAGGCCACGTTATCGGCGACACAGAGGTTGGGAAACAGTGCGTAACTCTGGAACACAATGCCATAGTCACGCAGTGCCGGTGGCAGCAAGGAGATGTCACGGGCGTTTTGCGAGATCGTCCCGCCAGTCTGGACTTCCAGCCCTGCAATGATGCGTAACAGCGTGGTTTTGCCGCAGCCCGAAGGCCCCAGAAAACAGACAAACTCACCTTTTCCGATCTCGAGGTTAATGTCTTGCAGCGCGGTAAAAGTACCAAACTCCTTGCGGATGTGGCACAGATCGAGAAAGGTGTTTTGACTCATGCGCGGCATTGAAACAGGCCGCGCAGTGGTAGCCGGCGGCCCATGAGTTTCACGGAAAAATCAGCGTTTTTCAGTCTTGCTGTTGTAGCGTTTGGTCCACTCGCCCAGGATGCGCTCACGTTGCTCAGCCGCGTAATTGAAGTCAAGCTTGACCAGCCGTGCCTCATAGTCGCGGGGCACGTTGGCCAGCGGTGCGGCCACGCCGGGCTGCGCGGTGATGGCAAAGTTTTTACCGTAGAGCAGCATGGCATCCTTGCTTGATGCCCAGTCAGCCAGCTTTTTGGCGGCCTCGAGCTTCTTTGTACCTTTGTGGATGGCAAAAGCCTCCAGATCCCAGCCCAGACCTTCTTTCGGAAACACCAGGTCAATTGGAGCCCCTTTGGCCTTGTTCGCATTGGCGCGATATTCAAACGAAATACCGACGGCAAACTCACCGCTGGCAGCCATGTTGCAGGGTTTGGAGCCGGAATGGGTGTACTGCGCAATATTGTCATGCAGGCCATCCATGAATTTCCAGCCACCACCCTTGCCGTCCTTGTCGCCAAACAGCGTCAGCCAGGCGACCACATCAAAGTAACCGGTTCCGCTTGAGGCCGGGTTGGGCATGACGATCTGGCCTTTGTACACTGGTTTGGTCAAATCCTGCCAGGACTCGGGTTTGGGAAGGTTCTTCTTCTGTGCTTCTACCGTATTGAAGCAAACGGTGGCGCCCCAGACGTCCATGCCCCACCAGGCCGGTACCTTTTTCTTGTCGCGGTACTGGCTCATGATGGCATCAAGGTTCAGTGGTGCATAGGGTTCGAGCATGCCCTGCTTGTCCATCAGTGCCAGGCTGGACGCTGCCACACCCATCACCACATCGGCTTGCGGATTGCCTTTTTCGGCCAGCAGTTTGGCGGTGACCACACCGGTCGAATCACGCACCCATTTGATTTCAATGTCAGGATAGACCTTGTTGAAGCCTTCCTGATAGGCCTTGATCTGGTCTGTTTCAAGCGCGGTGTAAACCAGCAACTGGGTCTTTTGCGCGGACGCCGCAGCAGCCAGCGCAAGCAGGCCGGTCAGCACAAGTGATTTGGACAAAGTGGACAAACGCACGTGAGGCTCCTTCAGTTAAAAGTTGCAATGATGTGACCGGATTATGTCGGCGTAATGACAAGTTGGTTACGCACGTTTTTTATTTGACCGCGACTATTGGCATTTGTCAATTGTGTTTTGCAAATTGTCAACAACTTGTTTTTATGATTTAATAAATTCATGACTGCTGTGCTTCATCCCACCATCGCGCTGCTGCAAAGTAACTCACTCACCACCGTGGTGCAACAGGAAATTGAGCGCGCCATTCTGGTGGGTGACTATGCACCAGGATCGAAGTTGAACGAGGCCGTCCTCGCCGAAAAAATGGGTGTCTCGCGCGGGCCGGTACGCGAGGCTTTTCGCATGCTCGACGAAGCCGGACTGGTACGCACCGAAAAGAATCGCGGTGTTTTTGTGCGCGCCATTCCGGTTGACGAAGCACTTGAAATTTTTGATTTGCGCGCCGCCATGGACGATTGGGTGGGCAAGCGGCTGGCCGTTTGCATCACCGACACCCAGCTCAGGGAACTCAAGGCGTTGGTGACGGAGATGGAAAAGGCGGTGAAAGCGCAGGACGCGCACCAGTACCATCTGCTGAATCTGAAATTTCACGACCGCATGGTGGAGATCGTGGGTAACCGCAAGCTGACCGACACCTATCGCCGGCTGATCAAGGAGTTGTCACTCTTTCGCCGACAGAACCTGGCCAACGCGGTACTCATGCGAACCTTTCTCGCTGAGCACAAGCAGATTGTCAAAGCCATCGCCTCGCGCGACGCGCAGGCGGCCGGACGGGCGATGTATGACCACGTCATGCAGAGCAAGCAGCGCACTATCGACAATGATTTGCACCAGCAATCAGCCGCCAAAAGCGCTGTCACAGCCACCTCGCCGGGCATTGATCGCGCCTATGAAAAAACAGTCTGAAAAGGAACAGAATATGCCGGGTTGTCCTTGTGGTTCAGGACTCAACTTGGCAGAGTGTTGCGGCCCGATCATTGCTGGTGCCCTGGCTGTGACACCCGAAGTCTTGATGCGTTCACGTTACTCTGCGTTTGTTCTGGGTCAGCTCGATCACGTGGAGCGCACCAATGCTCCCGAAATCGGCGACGACTTCAATCGTGCGGAGGCCGAACGTACGGCATCAGAAGTTCAATGGCAGGGGTTGCAGGTCTTGTCCGCCAGCGAGACTGGTAATACCGGGACCGTCGAGTTCACTATTCGATTTCGCCGGGATGGCCAGGAATTTGGCCAGCATGAACTGGCCAGTTTTCGCCGGGATGATTCCCGCTGGCTTTACGTCAGTGGCACGGTCGGAGCCAAACCCGCACCGCGCCAAGTGACCAAGACCGGTCGCAATGAGCCGTGCCCCTGTCATTCAGGCAAGAAATTCAAGAAATGCTGCGGGGGTTGAACCTTCACAAAATTCAAAGGAAAGACTGTGGAATTCCACTTTAACTGCACGGCCTGTGGCAAGTGTTGTTTCGGCTGGCTACCGTTGACCCTGAATGATGCTTTGGCTCATGCGGGACGCTTTCCATTGGCGTTGGTGTGGACGACAGTGCCACGCGGCGCAAAAAATTATCCTTTGGCAACCCGGTTGGGCTTCGCGCTGACAACAGGCAAGCGTGCGGCCGGGATCATCATGCCGACCGCCTATGTGCCTTCCTCATTTCCTTGTCCTGAACTGAGCAATGACGGGCGGTGCCGGATACATGAAATCAAGCCCAGCCGATGCAAGACCATGCCCTTTTACCCGTACCGTGAGGAAACGGATCAGCGTGATATGCTGATTCCGCGCAAAACCTGGCGATGCGAGACCTCGCTTGCGGCTCCGACTGTCTACCGAAACAGGACAATTCTTGATCGGGCAGATTTCGATATTGAACGCAAGGCGTTGCTCGATCAGGCACCTGTCATGCAGCAATATGCCAACTACATGTTCAGGTACTCACCGTGGATCATTGACAGTCTCACGGCAATGCCATCAAACCTTGCAGGCAACCTGGTAACCAGCCTGTCATCCTTTTTGACTGCTACAAAGCACCTGGACGCGACAGAAATTGCCAGGCAACAACTCCCGGTACTTGAAGAATTTGCCGCCAGGACCGCAAATCACCCGGAGCTCGCCGACTATCACCGAAACTATTCAGGTTGGGCGAAAGAGATGGCTTATCTCTCCAGCCGCGCCAACACGAGCAAGCTTGCGGCGCCTGCGGATGTTCTATCCCCCATCATTTGAATGCTCCAAAAGGCCAGAAATCCATTAAACGCTCCACGGATCCAGGCATGACCGGCAAGCCGGCAATATTCTGCGGACTGCCGGTTTGATCCTCAAGGATTTTCGCCAGCCGCCAGCCGCAGGTTGATGTCGGCGATAACGGCGGGCAGGTCGCGCAGGTCGTCAATCACGTAGTGGGCGCCGCTCTCGCGCACCAGTTTTTCCTTCGACGCCCGTTCCTTGAGCGCCAGCTCCGCCGGGCTCATTGCTTTCACTGCCTGCCAGCTATCGGCCACGTAGTTGCTCCACCTGGAGACGCCGACGCGCCAGCACAGCGGCGCGCCTTCACCGGCACCCGACACGGTGTCGTCGACCTTCACTGTGCGGCGCAGCGCATTTTGCAGGTTGTAGACGCCCATGCGTTCCAGATTCCTGATCACCATGTAAGGTGTCGGGCGCGGCATTTCGGTCTCGTCGCCGGCGCAGGCGGTGTCCGGTACAAAACCCTGTCCGGCGGCGCCTGCCAGCAGCAGATCCAGCATGTCGCGCGTAAAGCCGGTGGTGACACCGAGCTTGACGCCTTGCTGTTGCAAACCCTTGACCACCTCGGCCACACCGGGCAGCAAGTCGTGGTAACTGCCGGCGCGCAGCAGGGCCAGTTGTGTGGGGACAAAGTCGGCAAACATGGCGGCGACGTCGGTCTGGTTGGGCGCGCGGCCAAACCTGGTCGTGAAGCGCTCACGCACCGACTTGATTTCGGTGATCGCCTTGATGTGCAAATCCTTGCGCAGGCCCATCGGCTCGCGTGCCTCCGGCATCGAAATCTCGAGGCCGTATTTTTTGAACACTTCGACGAAGACGATGGCGGGCGCGTCAACATAGCGGTCCATCGTCGTGCCCGAGCAATCGAGCATCACGTAGGCGACGCTGCGTTCGGTGTTCTCGGTGTCAAACTTCTGCTGCTGGGGCGCCGCATGGCGGATGTCTTCGGGCACACGGCCCACTGCGGAAAGCCTGGAAACCACTGATTCGCTCATTGTCTGTCTCCTGTGACGATGGGGTTGCTCCACTTTAGAGTCTCTTAAATTGTCAACGATAGTTTGTACATTGTCAACAATTGGCAATAAAGACCGAAGCATGGATAATGCAGCGTTCAATTGGCAAACGGGTACATCCAGAGGCTCAAATTGACAGTATCCAATACGCAGGAAAAAGCCCGACCATGACACTCACTTGGCCGGTGGTGGGTGCGGTGCTGTTTGGCGCACTGCTGCACGCCAGCTGGAACGCGCTGGTCAAGTCCAGCAGCGACAAAGACCTCGACATGGCGGTCATCCACCTGATCGGGTCTTTTCTGGCCATTCCGCTGGTTGCGCTGGTGGGCTGGCCAGCGGCTGCGGCCTGGCCTTTTATTGGCGCGTCGGTGCTGGTTCATATTGGTTACTACCTGGCGTTGACGGGCGCTTACCGCCACGGTGAGCTTGGGCTCACCTACCCGTTGATGCGCGGTGTGGCGCCACTGCTTGTGGCACTGTCAGCCACGGTTACACTGGGCGAAACCCTCTCGCCGCTGGCCTGGACCGGCGTTCTGGGCATCAGCTGCGGTGTGCTGTTGCTAGGTCTGAATCGCCAGGCTTTCACGGTTCCCAAAGCGCTTGGCTTTGCGCTGGCCAATGCCGTCATCATTGCCATCTACACGGTGATTGATGGGCTCGGTGTGCGCGCTTCAGGCAATGCGTTGCAGTACGTGGCCACGCTGTTCCTGCTGGACGGCTGGCCGTTTGCTCTTTTGATGTTTGCCACCCGCGGGCATGCTGTGGGCCGCTACGCACGCCAGCGCTGGCCGGTAGCTACACTGGGTGCCTGTGCCTCCCTGGGTTCCTACGGCATTGCCTTGTGGGCCATGACGCGGGCACCGGTCGCCACTGTGGCAGCGTTGCGCGAAACCTCCGTCATGTTCGCCGTGCTGCTGGGTGCCTGGTTTCTGAAAGAAGCCTTTACACCGCGCCGGATTTTGGCAACATGCGTGATCGTGGCCGGTGTCATGGCATTGCGGCTTGGTTAGGGCAACAAGGAGTTCAGTATGAGTCTTCCGGCGCAGGCACAAGTCGTTATCGTCGGTGGTGGTATTGTCGGCTGCTCAACTGCTTACCACCTGGCGAAAATGGGTCGTCCCGATGTATTGTTGCTGGAGCAGGGCAAGCTTACCAGTGGTACTACGTGGCATGCCGCCGGGCTGGTTGGCCAGATGCGGCCCAACCGCAACATGACCCGGATGAGCAAGTACGGTATCGAGTTGTATGCCACGCTCGAAGCCGAGACCGGTCTGGCCACCGGCTGGAAACAATGCGGCAGCGTCAATGTGGCCCGCACCGCAGAGCGCATGCAGATGTTGAAGAAACAGACCGCCATGGCGAACAGCTTTGGCGTTGAATGCCAGCTGATCACTCCCAGCGAGGCCGGCGCGCTATACCCCATCATGCGCACCGACGACTTGCAGGGTGCCATCTGGCTGCCCGGCGACGGCAAGGTCAACCCGACCGATCTGTGCATGTCGCTGGCCAGGGGCGCGCGCAACCGGGGCGTGAAAATAGTCGAAGGCGTCGAGGTCACGGGCGTCATCATCGAGCACGGCAAGGCGGTTGGTATTGAAACCACGCAGGGCAAGGTGCGCTGTGAGGTGCTGGTCAATTGCGCCGGCCAATGGGCGCGCCAGTTTGGTTATCTGGCCGGTGTCAACGTGCCGCTGTTTTCAGCGGAGCATTTCTACATCGTCACGGGCAAGATCGAAGGGGTGCTGCCCAACCTGCCCGTGATGCGCGACCCGGACGGCTACATCTATTACAAGGAAGAAGTTGGCGGTCTGGTGATGGGTGGCTTTGAACCCAGGGCAAAACCCTGGAAGACGGATCCAATCCCCAGCAACTTCCAGTTTGAGCTGCTGGACGAAGACTGGGACCAGTTTGAGCCGTTGATGACCAACGCCATGCACCGCACGCCCTGCCTGGAAACCGCCGAGATCAAGATGCTGCTCAACGGGCCGGAAAGCTTCACGCCGGACGGCAACTTTATCCTCGGTGAAGCGCCTGAACTGCGCAACTATTTTGTTTGTGCCGGTTTCAACTCGGCCGGCATTGCCAATAGCGGTGGCGCCGGGCGTTTGATGGCCGAGTGGATCATCGGTGGCGAGCCCGGCACTGACTTGTGGGATGTAGACATTCGCCGCTTTGGTGCCTTCACCGGCAACCGCAAGGCTCTCTCCGAGCGCACCGGCGAGACACTGGGTCTGCACTACGCCATGCGCTGGCCACGCCAGGAACTGGAGACGGCGCGGCCGCTGCGGACATCGCCTCTATACGATCTGCTTGCCGGCAAAGGTGCCGAGTTCGGAGCCAGGAATGGCTGGGAGCGTGTGAACTATTTTCGCCCCCACGCTGCGCCGCTACGCGGGTCGCTGCCTCCCGAGGGGTCCCCCGCGCCTGGGGGCGGTCCGTCGGCGCTCGATGGTGGCTCTACCTTCGTAGGTGCTCCCGCCTACACACTGGGCAAACCCGGCTGGCTGCCCTGGATGATGGCGGAACAGCGCGCCACACGCGAGGCGGTGGCGCTGTATGACCAGACCTCCTTCTCCAAACTGCTGCTGCAGGGGCGCGATGCGCTGGCCGTGTTGCAACGCCTGTGCGCCAACGAGATCGATGTGCCGGTGAACAAAATGGTCTACACCGCCATGCTCAACGAGCGCGCCGGCTTTGAGAGTGATTTGACCGTCATCCGTCAGCCACCGAACAGCATGGGCGAGAGCTTTTTGATCGTCACAGGTTCGGCACAAACCGTTCGTGATTTCGACTGGATTGCACGGCATATTGACAGCCATGAGCATGCGGTATTGACGGATGTCTCTGCGCTTTATTGTGTGCTGTCGGTCATGGGGCCGAAGGCGCGCGAGTTGCTCGCGCGCGTCAGTCCCGACGACCTGTCACCGCAGGGGCTGAAGTTTTCCGGCACCAAAATCATCGAGCTGGGTTTTGCCCGTGTGCGCGCGGCGCGCATGAGCTATGTCGGCGGGCCTGGTTTTGAGCTCTACGTGCCAGTCGAGATGGCGCGCCATGTGTACCTGACGTTGCAGGACGCCGGGCGCGATCTCGGGCTGGTGGACGCCGGCTACTACGCGCTCGATGCCTTGCGCATTGAGCAGGGTCGACGCGCCTGGGGTGCCGAGCTCGGGCCCGACGAGACACCGTGGGAAGCCGGACTGGGTTACGCAGTCAAGTTCGACAAGGCGGCCGATTTCATCGGCAAGGCAGCCCTGCTGGCCGGCAAAAACAAGGTCTTGCGAAAGAAACTCGTGACACTGGTTTTTGAATCACCAGCGGCCTACGCCTGGGGCGGCGAGGCGATTTTGCTGGGTGGTGAATCGGTGGGCGAAATCTCGTCGGTCGGCTGGAGCCCGCGCGCTGGCGGCTGCGTTGCGCTGGGTTATGTGCACGGCGCGGTTGCCAGTCAGGCGCATGCCGGCACCTCTGCCGCAATAGAGTTGTGGGGCGAACCGGTCCCGGTGCGTCTGTATGACCAGTGGCCAGCCAGACACTGATTGTTTTGCGGCCAGGACTTCAAACTTGTCCCCGACAGATCAGGGTTTTTTCAGACTCAGTGCCAATTCGTAGAGAGTGTTGCGGGGCTCACCGGTGATGTCAGTGGCCAGTTTGACGGCGGTCTTGAGGGGCAGTTCCGCCAGCAACAGCTTCAAGACCCGGCTGTCGGGTCCGGCCTGGGCTTGCGCTTGTGCAGGGTGCAGCACCAAAACAAACTCGCCGCGCAAACGGTTGGCGTCGTGCCTCAGCCAGGCCGACAGGCCGTCGGCGCTGACGGTGGCAATTTCCTCAAACTGTTTGGTCAGCTCACGCCCGATGGTGACAGTCCGGCTGCCCAAAGGCGCCAGTGCCCTGGCCAGGGCCTCGATGCGGTGCGGCGCCTCCAGCATGACCACGGCACGCGCCTCGCTGGCCAGCGCTTCGACGGCGGTGGCGCG
This sequence comes from uncultured beta proteobacterium, assembly GCA_963750815.1. Taxonomy (GTDB): domain Bacteria; phylum Pseudomonadota; class Gammaproteobacteria; order Burkholderiales; family Burkholderiaceae_C; genus Rhodoferax. The sequence goes on along the minus strand of CAVVRS010000002.1, from coordinate 331,197 downwards.
TTCACTGGCTTTGGCCGACAAAAAACCGGCAAACACAAAAGCACCCTGCTGCGCGCCGTCATCGGCAATGCCGGCCACGCTGAGCGCGGCAGTCACGCTGCTGGCGCCCGGCAGCGGAACGGCGGGCAAAGACGCCAGGCGCACTGCTGCCACCAGGCGCGCACCGGGATCACTGATGGCCGGCGTGCCGGCATCACTCACGTAGGCGACCCGCTGGCCCTGCCGCAGCCGCTCAATCACGGTCTGCGCCGCCTGCGCCTCGTTGTGCTGGTGCACCGCGAGCAACTGTGCGGCCGACTTGTCGATGCCATAGGCGCGCAGCAAGGCCTGGGTGTGACGCGTGTCCTCACAGGCAATCGTGTCCGCCAGCCCGAGCACATGCAGCGCGCGCAAACTGATGTCGGCCAGGTTGCCAATGGGCGTGGCCACCATGTAAAGCGCGCCAGGCGGATAATTCTGATTCGCCGCTGCGTCATGCGCGGCACTTAAAGCGGAGGCATAGAGAACAGTCAATGGTTTCCCCTCAAATCAAGGCCAGCGCCGGCAGCACCAAGCAGGCCGGTGATGCGGCCGAAGATGCGGCACTGCATTATCTGCAACAGTCCGGTCTGCGTCTTCTGGAGCGCAATTATCGGACGCCCGGACGCGGTGGCGGAGAAATAGACCTGATCATGAAGGCTGCCGACGGCACCACGGTGTTTGTCGAAGTACGCCAGCGCAAGAGTGCCAGCCACGGCGGCGCCGGTGCCAGCATCGGCGCCACCAAGCAGCGGCGCATTGTTTTTGCGGCGCGCCATTACCTGATGCGCTTGCGCCAGCCTCCGCCTTGCCGCTTTGACGTCGTCCTGCTGGAACAGGGGCGTACCGAGTGGCTGCAGGGGGTATTTGACGCCAGTTAAGCGCCACTTAAGCAGGGGCCGGGTATCATCGCGCCATGCTTGAACAACGTATTCAACAACACTTTATTGATAGCGCTGACCTGAAATACCAGGCCGCGCAGGTGCTGAGCAAACCGATCGCCGCTGCGGTGCAGGCCATGCTGAGCTGCGTCACCAGTGGTGGCAAAGTGCTGGCTTGCGGCAACGGCGGTTCGGCCGCTGACGCCCAGCATTTTTCGGCCGAGTTTGTCGGTCGCTATGAGCGCGAGCGCCCGGAACTGGCAGCCATTGCCCTGACCACTGACAGCTCCATCATCACGGCAATTGCCAACGACTACGATTTCAGCGCCATTTTTTCACGGCAAGTGCGTGCGCTGGGGCAACCCGGCGACGTGCTGCTGGCGATTTCAACCAGCGGCAATTCAGGCAATGTGCTGGCCGCCATCGAAGCCGCCCATGAGCGCGAGATGGTGGTGGTCGGTCTGAGCGGACGCGGCGGCGGCAAAATGCAGCACGCCCTGCGCGACACCGACGTGCATATTTGTGTACCCCATGAACGCACGGCGCGCATTCAGGAGGTCCACATTCTGGCCCTGCACTGCATTTGCGATGCCGTGGATGACCAGTTACTCGGAGATCAGGAAACCCCAACATGAAATTTTCAACTCAAAAACTCTTGACGGCGCTGCTGCTGGGCGCCTGTATCGGCGCTGGTCTTGTTGCCTGCGCCCCGATTGTCGTGGGCGGTGCCGTCATGGGTTCGCTGATGGCCACCGACCGCCGCACGGCGGGCGTCCAGATTGACGACGAGAGTACCGAACTGCGCGCTGCCAGCCGCATCCGTGACAGCATCGGTGATCGGGTTCACGTCAACGTCAACGTCTACAACCGGCAACTGCTGTTAACCGGCGAAGTACCCAGCGCGCAGGACCGGCAAATGGTCGAGCAGGTCGTCTCGCGGGTCGACAACGTGCGCAGTGTCGTCAATGAACTGGCCATTCAGGGCGCCACCTCCCTGACCCAGCGTTCTTCAGACTCGCTGGTGACCGGCAAGGTCAAGGCGGCCATGGTCGACGCCCATGACATTTTTGCCAATTCCTTCAAGGTGGTCACCGAGCGCGGCACCACCTACCTGATGGGGCGGGTAACCCAGCGCGAAGCAACCCGCGCGACCGACATTGCGCGCAGCATTGACGGCGTTCAGAAAGTGGTCCGCCTGCTGGAAATCATCAGCGAGGAAGAACTGCAGAACGCGTTGCCCAAGCCAGCCCCGCTTGAAGTCAAAAAATAAAAAAACTACTTTAACCGCTTGATCAGGCTGGAGGTGTCCCAGCGCTGGCCGCCCATGTGCTGCACATCGGCATAGAACTGGTCGACCAGCGCGGTGACCGGCAGCCGCGCCCCATTGCGCTTGGCCTCGTCAAGCACCAGCCCCAGGTCTTTGCGCATCCAGTCGACGGCAAAGCCAAAATCAAATTTGCCGGCGACCATGGTTTTGCCACGGTTGTCGAGTTGCCAGCTCTGCGCCGCGCCTTTGCCAATCACGTCGAGCACCTGCAGCATGTCCAGCCCGGCCTGCTGGCCAAAGGCAATGGCTTCGCTCAAGCCCTGCACCAGACCGGCAATGCAAATCTGGTTCACCATCTTGGCCAGTTGACCGGCGCCGCTCTCGCCCAGCAGCGTGAAAGCTTTCGAGAACGCCATGGCGACCGGTTGCGCCGCGTCAAATGCGGCTTTGTCACCGCCGCACATGACGGTCAGCATGCCGTTTTGCGCACCCGCCTGGCCACCTGATACGGGGGCATCGACGAACTGCAGACCCAGCTTGCCGGCAGCCGCGTGCAACTCGCGCGCCACGCTGGCCGAGGCCGTGGTGTGATCAACAAACACGGCGCCCGGTTTCATGCCGGCAAAAGCGCCATCAACGCCCAGTGTGACGCTGCGCAAGTCCGCATCATTGCCAACACAACAAAAAACAAGATCGGCGTTTTGCGCCGCAAGTTTTGGTGTCAGGGCATGATTTAACGCATGTTTTTGGGCTCCAGAGCCCGCCAGCTGTGCGCACCAAGCTATCGATTTGCTAGCAGTCCGGTTGTACACGGTCACCGTATGGCCAGCCAGCGCCAGATGGCCAGCCATCGGGTAGCCCATCACGCCGAGCCCGAGAAACGCCACCTTGCAGGGTGTGCTGGCGGCATAAGTTTTTTGATTGATATTGTTCATGACGTGTCAAACGATGGCGAAGTTTTCGGTGCCGGCGGCCAGATCCAGGGTGCGCCCGCGCTGGCTGTTGAGTTTGATCTGCAGACGCAGGTCGTTGAGCGAGTCGGCGTTGCGCAGCGCATCCTCATAGGTGATCAGCTTGGATTCATAAGCGTCAAACAGCGCCTGGTCAAACGTCTGCATGCCCAGGTTCCGGCTCTTTTTCATGATCTCCTTGATCTCGGCAACATCCCCCTTGAAGATCAGGTCGGAAATCAGCGGCGTGTTGAGCATCACCTCGACCACGGCAACGCGGCCCTTGCCGTCCTGGCGCGGAATCAGGCGCTGCGACACCATGGCCTTGATGTTGAGCGACAAGTCCATCAACAGCTGCGGACGGCGTTCTTCGGGAAAGAAGTTGATGATGCGGTCCAGCGCCTGATTGGCGCTGTTGGCGTGCAGCGTGGCCAGGCACAAATGCCCGGTTTCGGCAAACGCCACCGCGTGCTCCATGGTTTCGCGGTCCCGAATTTCGCCCATCAGGATCACATCGGGCGCCTGGCGCAGCGTGTTTTTCAGGGCCGCGCTCCAGCTGTCCGTGTCGATGCCCAGCTCACGCTGCGTAACCACGCAATTTTTGTGCGCATGGACAAATTCGATCGGGTCCTCAACCGTAATGATGTGGCCAAAGGAGTTTTCATTGCGCCAGTCGACCATCGCGGCCAGCGTGGTCGATTTGCCCGAGCCGGTGGCGCCGACCAGAATGCACAGGCCGCGCTTGGTCAGGGCCACTTCCTTGAGCGCCGGCGGCACGCCCAGGCCGTCAATGGTCGGGACGCTCAGCGGAATGACCCGCATTACCATGCCCACCTGGCCCTGCTGGATGAAGGTGTTGACCCGAAAACGCCCGATGCCGGCCGGCGAAATGGCAAAGTTGCACTCTTTGCTGCGCTCAAACTCGGCCACCTGCTTGTCATTCATGACGGCGCGCGCCAGCGCCATGGTGTGCGTCGCATTGAGCGGCTGCGGTGAGACCTTGGTAATTTTCCCGTCAACCTTGATCGCCGGCGGAAAGTCGGCCGTGATGAACAAATCACTGCCTTCGCGGCTGATCATCAGCTTGAGCAGGTCGTTAATGAATTTGGTGGCTTGATCGCGTTCCATGAAATGCGGTGCTCCTGCTGATCATTTCTTTTCGCTGAGCCGGGCGCTGACCACGCGCAGCCGCAACGACAGCTTGCGCGCCAGCAGGGCAATCAGGTTGGCAGCCAGCGTTGGCGCATGGGTCAGCATGTCGTCCATCGCCTCGGCGCTGAGCACTGCGATCTCGCACTTCTTGAGCGAGGTGCAGACCGAAAACCGCATGCCACTGTCAAGCAGCGACATCTCGCCCAGAATTTCACCGGGCACGGCCTCGGCCAGGCGCAGCCGTTCACCCCAGGGCTGAATGCGATCAATGGCAACGCTGCCGCTGAGCAGCACCAGCATGAAGTTGCCGTACTCGTCCTGGCGGATCATGTCGCGGTTGGCCTCTATCGTGGCGAACTCAAAGAAGCTTTCCATGCGCCCGATGGAAGCGGTGTCGAGCTGGCGCATGAACCGGTCCTTTGACCAGACGTCCTGCAGCAGCTTGGTGCCGCGCTCCGGATTCAGTCGCGTGGCGCCGACCTCGACCGCCCGCGCCTCCCAGGGCACCAGCAGTGTGGCGTCCAGCCCCAGCCCGGCAAAGGCGGTGGTGAACAGCATCGAGTCAAGTTTGTCGTCGCCCGGCTCGGGTTTTGTTTTGTGCCGGAGAAGTCCGAGGATTCCTTTCATTGCGCGCTCCAAAAAAAATAGGCGGGTACGTGTGGCGGGTGGGGTGTGGGCTTAGCCGGGGAAGTTTTCCGGAATCTTGGCTTTGGAACGGGCTTCGGCGGAGCTGATGATATTGCGTTTAACCAGGTCGGTCAGATTCTGGTCAAGCGTCTGCATTCCCAGACTGTTGCCGGTTTGAATGCTGGAATACATCTGTGCCACTTTGGCCTCGCGGATCAGGTTGCGGATGGCGCTGGTGCCCAGCATGATCTCGTGGGCGGCGATGCGGCCCAGCCCGTCCTTGGTGCGGCACAGCGTCTGTGAAATCACCGCCTGCAGCGACTCCGACAGCATGGCGCGGACCATTTCCTTTTCTTCGGCAGGAAACACGTCAATGATCCGGTCAATGGTCTTGGCGGCGCCTGCGGTGTGCAGCGTGCCAAACACCAGATGCCCGGTCTCGGCCGCCGTCATGGCCAGCCGGATGGTTTCCAGGTCACGCATTTCACCCACCAGGATGGCGTCCGGGTCTTCCCGCAGGGCCGAGCGCAGGGCCGCGGCAAAGCTCAGGGTATGGGCTCCGACCTCGCGCTGGTTGACCAGGCACTTCTTGGATTCATGGACGAATTCAATCGGATCTTCGACCGTGAGAATGTGGCCAAACTGGGTCTCGTTGAGAAAATTAACCATGGCCGCCAGCGTGGTCGACTTGCCCGAGCCGGTTGGGCCGGTGACCAGCACCAGGCCACGCGGCTTGAGCGACAGATCGGAAAAAATCTTCGGAGCGCCCAACTGCTCGAGTGTCAGAATCTTGCTCGGGATGGTCCGGAACACCGCACCGGAGCCGCGCTGGTGGTTAAAGGCATTGACCCGAAAACGCGCCAGCCCATCGATCTCGAACGAAAAATCAATCTCCAGAAACTCCTCGTAGGTCTTGCGCTGCGAGTCGTTCATGATGTCGTACACCATGGTGTGCACACTCTTGTGGTCGAGCGCCTCAACGTTGATGCGCCGCACGTCGCCATTGACACGAATCATGGGCGGAAGACCGGCTGAAAGGTGCAGGTCGGATGCTTTGTTTTTGACGCTGAAGGCCAGCAGTTGGGTAATGTCCACAAAGTCCTCTTGTCGTTTGTTACGCTTGGGCCAATTATGACCATGATTGAGATTAACTTACAAACTGTTCGCCAGCGCATTGTGAGCGCCTGCCAGGCAGCTGGTCGCCCGGCCAGTAGCGTAACCCTGCTGGCGGTGTCCAAGACTTTCGGCCCCGAGGCGGTGGCCCAGGCGGCGGCGGCCGGGCAAACCGCATTTGGCGAGAACTACATCCAGGAAGCGGTGCAAAAAATTTTGGCGCTGCGCCACCTGCCGCTGCAATGGCACTGCATAGGCCCGGTGCAGAGCAACAAGACGCGGCTGGTGGCAGAACACTTTGACTGGGTCCACACGCTCGACCGGCTCAAAACCGCGCAGCGCCTGAACGAGCAGCGCCCGGCCCATTTGCCGGCGCTGCAAGTGTGCATTCAGGTCAATGTGGACGCGGGCGCGACCAAGTCTGGCGTGCTGGCGCAAGACGCGCTGGCGCTGGCGCAGCAGGTGGCGGCGTTGCCCCATCTGCGCTTGCGCGGCATCATGAGCATCCCCGAGCCTGCTATTGATTTTGTAGCTGCCTGCGCATTGCACACGCAGGCTAGAGCCGTATTTGATGCCTTAAACAGGGAAGGAATGGCGCTTGACACCCTGTCCATCGGCATGAGCGCCGACCTGGAGGCCGCCATCCGCTGCGGCAGCACCATGGTGCGCATCGGCAGCGCCATCTTTGGCGGGCGGCCCGCCAAGGCCTGAGCGCCAGCAACCCGTCAATCGCCAGCCGGGCCGTTGTGGCAGTCGTAACAACCCACCTTCTGGGCAGCGCTGTAGTTCTTTGACCGGCCTTCAACGGCAAAGCTTCTGGCCATTTTGACCTGGCTGAGTGCCGAGCCGCGATAGTCTGCGCCATGGCAATAGGCGCAGGCCGCCGCGCCGCCACCTTTGGCGGCGCGCTGGTGGCCCGATAACCAGTTGCTGCCCACCGTGTGCATGCCGTGCGGCCCGCCGCTGACGGTATCGGGCACCGTGCTGTGGCAGGCAGTGCACTCGGCAATCGGGCCAGCGTGGCCTTGCACATCAAGGCTCAGCACGTTGTCATTGGCGTGCGAGCTCGGGTATTCGGCGTGCGTTGCGCCGTGGCATGCCTCGCACTGCAAGCCGCCGTGGCCGCTGCTGAAGCGGAACAGGTTGAACCCGGCGAGCGGCGTGTTGGCAGTGGAGGCAAAGCGCTGGTCGGCCCAGACGTTGGGCACACCCGCGGCATTGACGGCGCTAACCTCGCGCTTGCCGTCATGGTGGCACGACTGGCAGGTGGGCTGGTCGAGCCAGCCGGTGCGCGCGCTGCTGCCCACGGCCAGCATATTGCCGTGGCAGCTCTGGCAATTCATGGTTGGTTTGCCGCTGGCATCAAGCACATTGCCCATCGGGCCGCGCAGACACTGCGTCACCGAGCCGGGGTGGCACAGGTAGCAGGCGCTGCGGTTCAGGCTGCTGTTGAGGCTGAGCTGGCTGACCGGGTCTTTGACCGCCGCGTGCTTGCCGTGCAGGGCTTGCGTCAGCGGCGCAATACCGGCCCGCCCGGTGCCGGGCAGCGCGTTGGAACTGTGGCAGGCCGCGCACAGAACCGGCTGGCCTGCCTGGGCGGTTGCCGCCAGGCCAGCGCTGCTGTAGCCCAGCCCGGACAGCGCCGCCGCGAAGGCCGGGTTGGCCCGCTGCTGCTCGTCGTGCAGGCGCAGAATGTTTTTCTTCCAGTCTTTTTCCGGGTTACTGTCATAGACCCAGCCGGCCGCCGGTCTGGCGTCAGCGCTGGCGCTGACAGACGCATGGCACAGCTTGCAGCTCATTTCGTCGCTGACCGGCAACACGGTGCGCGCTGTTGCAATGACCGCGCCGTTGCCATCTCTGGCCAGCACTTTGACCATCGGGTAGAAATTCTGCGCACCGCTGTCGTCGTACGGGGTGACGGGAATGCCCTCGGCCTCAAACCACTGTTTGCCGCTGTTGAACTTCATGGGCCGGGGCGTGGCCGACAGGGTGGCATTGCCGGCCAGGCCCACGTTGTCAGCCAGCGTTACCCTAAACAGCGCCTTCACCCAGCTCCAGAAATTGGTTTTGCCGCTGCTGGAGGTGTTGATGGAACCGCTCGCGTCGGCCATGGCTTCGTAGCTCAGCGTAACTCCGCTCGTTACCAGGCCTCCCTGGCGGTTGTTGACGAGCTGGGCGTGCAGATTGTTGTACGGCGGCAGGATGGAAAAAACCGAATAATCCTTGCCGTCCACGCAATGCATGCCCAGATCATTCCAGGCCAGCAAGGTGTAGTTGGCTGTGGTGCCGGGTTGCGGCGTTAGCGCCGTGGCGTCGCCGTCTTTGCCGCCCCCGCCGCCGCACGCCGCAAGCGCCACCACCATCAACAAAGCCAGACCGCAGCGCATGGTGCGGTTGATCAGTCCATTCATGCCAAGCCTCCCCAGGTTTTTTACGAAACTGCTTCACATAATATGCGTGAATGCTTAAGTAATCCTGATTAAATCAATTGCGACGTTGTAATTACTATTGTTTTTATAGCTGTCTACGCATGCTGCACGGGGCCTGTAGGCTGATTTGATGCTGGTTTTAGGGTGAAACCAGGCAAAACCCTGGGTTACAGCGCAAGTTCATGTGGATAAGCTGGGAGCCATGAAAACCCTTGAACGACCCATGCTTTGCGCAAACCCAAATGCGGTTTTCGCAAAGTGTAGGCGCGCCTTACGTTTGAAGCAGTTGCTAGACTGGTCGCTTCATCCGTTTTCCCCAAGGAGTCGGCAGGAGCGGACCGCACCGTGATCTTGCCGAAAAACATCATGATGACAGGGCTTTGGACAAAAGAACAAATCAAACTGGCTTTCCACTTGTACTGCCAACTTCCTTATGGGCGAATTCACGGACGCAATCCGGAAATAATCGCGCTGGCAAAAGTGATCGGCCGCACATCTGACGCCGTTGCGATGAAGATGCTCAACATCGCCAGCCTCGATCCAGCCATTACCAGCACAGGGCGTGTGGCCTTGGGAAATGCCTCGGCACTGGATCGAGAGGTATGGGACGAATTCCACTCGGATTGGGAAAGACTGGCTGTGGAATGCGAACTACTGCGACAGCAGCTAGACAAAGATTCGGTGGCGGACTTGGAGCCCGACGACGATGCGTCAATGCCTGAGGATTTCACAGGGGAGACCCGGCAAGTTTTAACTGCACAGCGAATCAAGCAACATATTTTCCGTCGTGCCGTGCTCAGCAGCTACCGAGGACGCTGCTGTATGTCAGGCCTGTCGGAGCCGCGCCTGCTAATTGCTAGTCACATTGTGCCGTGGAGCTGTGACAAAGCAAACCGCCTGAATCCGAGCAACGGACTATGTCTGTCTGCCATACACGACCGAGCCTTCGACAAGGGGCTGATTTCTCTAACTGACGATTGGCGGGTTGTTCTTTCTGACGAGTTGCGTGCGCTTGCCGAACCCTTTGTAAAGGCAGTGTTCCTACCACTTGAAGGTCGACAAATTGAAATGCCCGAACGGTTCAGGCCCGACCACGCCTTTTTGGTTCGCCATCGGGAGAAGATTTTCTTGGGCTCTGGTTCCCTATAGGAGAAGAATGGTCGATTTCAGCGTATTTGATTACTGCTATCGCGATGCATCCAATTACAAGGCATGGGGAAGTCTTTTGCTCCAAGGGCTGGCTTCAAGCGCTGACGTTTGTGAACTAGTGAATCACTTCGATTCTGGTGAATTTTTTATCGCGGAGCAGTTGGGCGTTCCCCCGCTTTACGCTGACCTGTGGGCGTTAAGTGGCGGCCTTTCAGTCGACGACCACGTGTGGCACACGTTTTCCGAATTGCGGCCCGCGACCGTAGACGACATCAAAGTCCAGGCATTTGGTACTGTTGAAAATTTCATTTCAAAAATCAAGACCATCAAAACTTGGAACCAGACACTTTCACCGCATTGGGATATCTGAATGCTTGAGCCCACAGTTTTTGACTGAGGTGCCCCACGATTGGGCTCCGATGGAATTCCGCATTGAACATCGCCTGCGGCACTGAACGCACTTGGGTATTACCCGTCGCATATCCGCCACTGTGTTCTTGATCTACGACCAATGAGCCACAAAAGGGGTCGTTACATAAGTTCTGTATATGGTGGTAATATACATTCATGATTGACCTGAACAAGTTAGTTGGGTTCGACTGGGACGACGGCAATGCCCGCAAGAATGAGAAACATGGTGTCACCATGGCTGAGGCGGAGCAGGTGTTTTTCAGCGTGCCATTGCTGCTGTTGGACGATGCCAGCCACAGCCAGAAAGAACCCAGGCTTCATGCTTTGGGTAAGACCGGTGAAGAACGACCACTGCACATCACGTTCACCTTGCGGCGGTCGGGACAGTTGATCCGTGTGATTTCCGCCAGGGACATGCACCGAAAGGAGCGAGCCATTTATGAACAAGCAGACTAAAGCCATTCCGAAGTTCGCCGACGAAGCGCAGGAACGGGCGTACTGGGAATCACATGATTCCACCGAGCATCTGGACTGGTCCAAAGCCAGGAAGGTGACGTTGCCAAACTTGAAACCCACGACCAGGACGATTTCGTTGCGACTACCCCAGCACCTGCTCGATTCCATCAAGATCGCAGCCAATTCCCGTGACGTACCCTACCAATCGCTCATTAAGGTCTGGTTACAGGAAAAATTGCACAGTCACTGATGCAGATGAGATTAACGCAGTGCCAGATGCGTGGTGTTCTTTACTTCCTCCATCACCGCATAGGTGCGCGTTTCGCGCACGCCGGGCAGTTGCCACAGCACGGTGCCGGCAAACTCGCGGTAGGCCTCCATGTTGGCCATGCGGGTTTTCAGCAGGTAGTCAAAGCCGCCGGCCACCATGTGGCATTCCATGATCTCGTCACGTACCTGCACGGCGGCCTTGAAGGCTTCAAACACGTTGGGTGTGGTGCGGTCCAGCAGCACTTCCACAAACACCATCAGGCCGGCACCGAGCTTCTGCGGGTTCAGGCGCGCCTCGTAGCCCAGGATGTAGCCGTCTTTGGTGAGCCGCTGCACGCGTGCCAGCACGGCGGTGGGTGACAGGCTGACGCTGTCGGCCAGCTTGAGGTTGGAGAGGCGCCCGTCTTCCTGCAGGCAGTGGAGGATTTTGAGGTCGATGCGGTCGAGCTCGGGCAAGGTGTCACTCATGACAGGCGGTAGCTCTGGAGGTGAATGCTGGTTTCGGTGTTGCTGATGGAGCGCACCAGCCGGATGCGCTCCAGAATCTTCGACAGTTCGGTCAGATTGGCTGCTCGCAGTTCGGCCAGCAAGTCCCAGCGGCCATTGGTGTCGTGCAGGCTGGCCACACCGGGTTCACCCAGCAGGCTGGCGATGACCGAGCGGGTTTCGTTGCCTTCCACTGCAATGCTCATCCAGGCGCCAATTTGAGCTGGTTGTGCATCCGGGCGGAGCTTGACGGTGTAGCCGACGATGATGCCGGCGTCTTCGAGCTTGGTGACCCGGTTCGTCACGGTGCCGCGTGACACGCCCAGCTTTTGCGCCAGCGTTGCTACGCTGGTGCGCGCGTCCCGGCGCAACAGCGAAAGGAGTTGTTGATCGATCAGGTCCATATTGCCATATTGTCATTTATACCTGCCTAAATGGCAAATATTTGTCAAAAAGAAAGCAATATTGCTGATTTACATTGTCGCCGCCGCTTGCGACACTGCTCAGCACTTATCCGGGGGCACCCTCATGAAACCTGCAGCAAGCGTCCAAACCCAATTTCTCAGCGCCCACGATGTGGCCACCATCGTCACCCAAATGGGGCTGGCGCAAGCGCTGCGCCGCATGGCCGGCTATATTCACGAAGACTTTCTGCGCTGGCCGGACTTTGACAAATGCGCCCGCGTGGCGAGCCACTCGAGCGGTGGCGTGATCGAGCTGATGCCGATTGCCGACGCCACCACCTACGCCTTTAAATATGTCAATGGCCACCCCAAAAACACGTTGGCCGGGCTGCCCACGGTGATGGCGTTTGGCGTGCTGGCCGACGTCGCCACCGGGGTGCCGCACTTGCTCAGTGAGCTGACGCTGACCACCGCGCTACGCACTGCTGCCATGTCGGCGGTGGCGGCGCGTGCGCTGGCCAGGCCAGACAGCAAGTGCATGGCGCTGATTGGCAATGGTGCGCAAAGCGAGTTCCAGGCGTTGGCGTTTCACCATTTGCTGGGTATTGAAGAAATCCGGCTGTATGACACCGACCGCGCTGCCACCGCCAAATTGATGCGCAACCTGCGCCACAGCGCGCTGCGGCTGATCCCCTGTGAGAGCATTGCCGAGGCGGTGCGGGGCTCGGATATAGTGACCACCGTGACCGCCGACAAAACCAACGCCACCATCCTGACCCCCGGCCTGATTGAGCCCGGCATGCATGTCAATGGCGTCGGTGGCGACTGCCCCGGCAAGACCGAGTTGCATCCCGACGTGCTGCGTGGCGCGGCGGTGTTTGTCGAGTACGAGCCGCAAACCCGTATTGAGGGTGATCTGCAGCATTTGCCGGCCGACTTTGCCGTGACAGAACTCTGGCAAGTGCTGGCGGGCAAGGCCACCGGCCGCAGTGCTGCGAGCCAGGTGACGGTGTTTGACTCGGTCGGTTTTGCGCTGGAAGATTATTCAGCGTTGCGCTTTATGCGTGACGCGGCGCGTGAGCTGGGCGTTGGGCAACCGGTGTCACTGATTCCCGAGCTGACCAATCCGAAGGATTTGTTCAGCCTGATTCGCCCTGTTTTCAAAGAGCTGGCGCTGGCAGCATGAACCAGCCTCCCGCGGCCAACCCGGTTGCTGGCGGCGTCAGCCTGATCGGTGTTCCCACCGATATTGGCGCCGGCACGCTGGGCGCACGGATGGGGCCGGAGGCGTTGCGGGTCGCCGGCATTGCCGGTGCCATAGCCCGCTTTGGCATCAGCGTCAAGGATTGCGGCAACCTGGCCGGCCCGGCCAACCCGTGGCAAGGCGCCGTTGACGGTTTTCGCCATCTGCCCGAAGTGGTGCAGTGGAACCGGCTGGTGCACGACGCGGTGCACGGCGAACTGCGGCTGGGGCGTTTGCCCATCATGCTCGGGGGCGATCATTGTCTGGCCATTGGCTCCATCAGTGCCGTGGCGCGGCACTGCCGCGAGCAGGGCAAAAAGCTGCGCGTCCTGTGGTTTGATGCGCACGCCGACTTCAACACCGCTACTCTCACACCCAGCGGCAACATCCACGGCATGCCGGTGGCCTGCCTGTTTGGCCATGGCCCGCAGGAACTGATCGAAATTGGCGGTCATGTGCCGGTGCTCAAGCCCAAGGACATTCGCCAGATTGGCATACGCAGTGTCGATGCTGGCGAGAAACGGCTGGTGCATGACGTTGGTATCGAGGTGTTCGACATGCGTTACCTTGACGAGATGGGCATGCGCCATGGCATGGAGCTTGCGTTGGCTTTGGTCGATGTCAATACGCATTTGCACGTCAGCCTGGATGTTGACTTTCTCGACCCCGATATTGCGCCCGGCGTCGGTACCACGGTGCGCGGTGGCCCCACCTATCGGGAGGCGCAGTTATGCATGGAAATGATTGCCGATACCGGGCGCCTCGGGTCGCTCGATCTGGTCGAACTCAATCCGGCGCTCGATGTGCGCAACCAGACGGCCGAGCTGGCGGTCGATTTGATCGAGAGTTTGTTCGGCAAAAGTACGCTGATGCGCAAAGGCAGCGAAAAACCCTGACTGCACGCGCCATAATTCAAGGTTGACGGCTGAGGGCCGAAACCTGTTGTTTGCTCAATTAACCACAAAAAGGAGACTGCGATGAAGCGAATGAAGAAATGGGCCCTGTTGGGCTTGATGCTGGCCGGTGCTTTGACGGTCCAGGCCAGAAGCCTGGAAGATGTCAAAAAAGACGGCAAGATCAATATTGCGACCGAAGGGCAATTTGCCCCTTTCAATTTTTTCCAGGGCTCCAAACTCAGCGGCTTTGAGGTGGAACTGGCCGAGCTAGTCGCGAAAAAAATGGGCGTCACGATCGAGTGGAAAGCGCTCGGTTTTGACGCTTTGCTGGCCGGTTTGCGGCAGGACCGCTGGGACCTGGTCATTGCCTCGCACGGCATTACCGAAGAACGCGCCAAGGCGGTGACCTTTGCCGAGCCGCACTATTGCTCGGGTGGCGCCATTGTGTCGCTGGACCCGGCCATTCGCAAGGTGGCAGACTTGAACGGCAAGAGTGTTTCGGTACAGACCGGCACCACCTATCTGGATAACGTCAAGAAGCTCACCGGCGTCAAGGAAGTGAAGAACTTCCCACAGGACACAGACGCCCGCGGCGCCTTGCTGACCAAGCGCGTTGACGCCTGGGTGACCGACAAGTTTGTCGCCGCCATTGCCATTTCTTCCAATCCCAACGCCGGCATGAAGCTGGGCGACTTTGTGTTCGTCGAGCGCATTGCGGCGGCCGTTGCCAAGGGCAACAGCTCGCTGGTGCAAGGCTACAACAAGGCGCTCGCCGAAGTCATGGCCGATGGCAGCTACGCCGCTTTGTCAACCAAATACTTCAACGAAGACGTGCGCTGCCGCTAGGCAGTTTGCGTCTTAATCGAAGCGCGGGATTGACGACGTGAAGATAGCTGTTCCTGAATGGCCGCAGAGCTGGAGCCGGCAGCAGCGCTCCAGCGCCACCATTGCGGTGGCCAGCGTGGTGCTGGTGCTGCTGCTTTGGCTGATGGCCATTCCCATGGCCATGGCGCCGGAGCCGATCGGCAACAACGCCCAGTATTTTGCCGAGGGGACGCGCGTCACAGTTGAGCTTACCGTGGTAGCGGGTTTGTCGGGTATTTTGATCGGCGTACTGGCCGCTCTTGGGCGCACCTCCCGGGTGGTGCTGTTGCGCTGGATCGCATCGCTGTACATCTGGATCATGCGCGGCACGCCCTTGCTGGTGCAGATTCTGTTCGTCTTCCTGGCGCTGCCGACGCTGGTGCCTGCCCTCAAGCTCGACGATTTCGCCTCGGCCTGTGTGGCGCTGGCATTCAATGTGGGCGCCTATAACGCGGAGGCCATTCGCAGCGGGCTGCTGGCGGTGCCCAAGGGGCAGATTGAGGCGGCACGCTCTCTTGGAATGTCGAGCTGGCACACCTTTATGGATGTGACTTTTCCGCAGGCTTTCAAAGTGGCCCTGCCGCCGCTGGTCAACAACACGGTGGCGCTGCTGAAGGACTCGTCGCTGGCCTATGCCATCGGCGTGGTGGAACTGACCAATGTAGGCAACCGCATTCAGGCGGCCACTTTTCAACCATTGCCGACGCTGATCACCACTGCGCTGGTCTATCTGACACTCACCACAGTGATGACCCAGATTTCCGATGCGGTCGAGCGGCGTTATGACGTCGAGGGGCGCCAGCCATGAGTTCTGCACTGATCACAATAGACAAGGTCAACAAGCACTTTGGACCCCACCACGTGCTGCGCGATGTCAGCACCCACTTCAATGCGGGTCAGGTCAGCGCAATTCTGGGTGCCTCAGGCTCGGGCAAGAGCACTTTGTTGCGCATGCTCAATCGCCTGGAGCGCCACGACTCCGGGCGAATTGTGGTTGACGGCATTGAAGTCGATGACGACCTCAAGCATCTTGACGCGTTGCGGCGCGAGCTGGGCATGGTGTTTCAGCAGTTCAACCTGTTTCCACACCTGACCGTCCTTGACAATGTGTCGCTGGCCCAGCGCCGGGTGCGCAAGACAGCGCGCAGCGTGGCCAATGAACGCACCATGGAGTTGCTCAAACGCGTCGGCATGGAAGACCACGCGCACAAGTACCCGTTTGCCCTGTCCGGTGGACAGCAGCAGCGGGTGGCCATTGCACGTGCGCTGGCAATGAACCCGAAAGTGATGCTGTTTGATGAGCCAACCTCGGCACTGGACCCGGAAATGGTCAAGGAGGTGCTCGATGTCATGAAGAAGCTGGCGCAATCCGGCATGACCATGATCATCGTCACGCACGAGATGGGGTTCGCCCGTGAAGTGGCAGATCGCATCCTGTTCCTCGACCAGGGGCAGGTCGCCCAGGACGCGCCACCTGAAGTTTTTTTTGGTGCCCAGGAAAGCGCCCGGGTGCGGGCTTTTCTCGGGCAGGTAAGCCACTGATTTTTATTTGATTTTTACAGGAGACAACAATGAAAGTAACTGCAACCACCCTCGCTCTTTTGGCCGCCGGCGTTTTGAGCTTGCCCGCGTTTGGCCAGACCAAGGCCGACTTTGATGAGATGCGTCTGGAGATTCAGCGCCTGCGCCAGGAACTCAACGCGCTCAAAGGTCAGTCGGCTGCGCCTGGCGCCACCGCAGCAAGCACCACAGACCGGATAGAGCAGCTTGAAATCAAGCAAAAAGATGCCGTGGTGGTGGGTGACATTGGCAACAGTTTCCGGCTGCCGGGCTCCGAGACGTCGCTGCGTATTTACGGTTTTGCCGAAGTGAACGCGGTCAAGGAGTTCAAGGGCGACAACTCGGGCAATGATTACTCGACCGCCATTCAGTACGTGCCCATTAATGGCAGCACCTCGCGCAATGGCGTCAGCTACCTGACGGCACGCACCTCACGTTTCGGACTGGAGGCTTCGACTCCCACCGCCTATGGTCCGCTGGGCATCAAGATTGAAGGTGACTTCAACAATGAGCCGCGTACCGGCAACTCGGCGGTGAGTGGCACGGCGGGCAATATCTACACCCAGGCGTGGAGCAACTCTTACGGCTTTCGCCTGCGCCAGGCCTATGGCCAGTTCGGTGGCCTGCTGGTCGGACAAACCTGGTCCACCTTTATGGACGTCGATAACTCGCCGGAGACGGTGGACTTCAACGGTCCGACGGGCTCGACCTTCATTCGCCAGCCGCAAATCCGCTATGCCTATCCGACCAAGGATATTGGAACCTTCACCGTAGCGCTGGAGAATTCGGTGAGTTATATGCTCGATAACACGGGCAGCGCGGTGACCCAGGGCTTTTCAAAAGCGCCTGATCTGATCGGACGCTGGGACAAGAGTTTTGACTGGGGTTCCATGAGTGTGCGCGGTGTCAGCCATGAGTTGCGGGTGAATGACGGTGCCGGCTTCGAAGTGTCCAAGCGCGGCTATGGGCTGGGCAGCACGGCATTCCTGAAAATGCGCGACGCCAAAGACTTTCTCAGTGTCGCGCTGACCTACGGCGAAGGCATTGGCCGTTACTTCAACGGCATTGAAGGCGCTGCCTTTGACGGCAGCAATGTGCTGCTGGAAAAAGTGCTGGGCCTGGTGGTCGGCTACCAGTACAAGGCCAGCGATACTTTTCGTGCCAATTTTGTCTGGGGCGCGCAACGCAACTATGACAATGAATACACGGCATTTGCCCGCGCCAATGGTCTGGACTCTGGCCAGTATGGCATTAACCGCAACATCTACCAGGCCCATGTCGGCTTTATCTACAACCCGATCAAGAACGTCGATTTCGGTGCCGAGTACATCTTTGGTCAGCGCGAAACCCTGGCTGGCGAAAAAGGTGACCTGTCACGCCTGAACCTGTCGGCCAAATACTACTTCAACTAGGTGCTGGCAGGCGTTCGTTCGCGCCGCCTGGGGCTGGCCGCGCTCATGCTGGTGACGGTTGTCTGGGGCACAACCTTCCCGGTCATGAAGCAGATCAGCGGGCAATTTGGAGCGCTGGAGATCATTCTCCTGCGCTTTTTCATTTCAAGCCTGGTCCTTTTTCCCCTGTTGCGCGGTGTCACCGGGCCTGAGTTGCGGTGGGGTGCGGCCATTGGTGGCGTGTTGTTTTGCGCGTTTTACCTTCAGGTTTCCGGGCTGGCGCAGACCAGCAGCAACCGCAATGCCTTCGTCACCGGCCTCAATGTACTTATTGTGCCGATGCTGGCTTTTTCGCTCGGTCAGCGCTTTGGCTGGCCGCTGGTGCTGGGTGCCGTGCTGGGCGTATTGGGCCTGGGAGGCTTGTTTTACGAGCAGGCGCCCTGGTCACGCGGCGACACGCTGACGCTGATCGGCGCTTTTGTCTATGCGGTGTACGTGCTGATGTTCGAGTTCAGTGCCCGCGCCAAAACCGCGTTACGCCCGGAGCGCATTGCGCTGGTGCAGTCCGGCATTGTGGTGGTATTGGCGAGCATCGGTTTCAGCGTGCTGGAGACGCCCTCCTGGGCCGACCTGTGGCTGCGCAGCCAGAATCACGGCTGGGTCTTGCTGTATCTGGGTGTGCTGGCGAGTGCCCTGATGGTGTGGCTGCAGGCCTGGGGGCAGCATCGGGTGCGCGCCGTTGAAGCCGCCATCCTTTATGGGCTAGAGCCGGTCTTTGCCGCGCTGGCAGCGGTCTGGTGGATTAACGAGACCCTCAGTGGACGCGCCCTGCTGGGCGGTGCGCTGATCGTGCTGGGTGTTGTGATTTCGCAGTTCAAACCGACCTGAGTCCCAGCATGGCACGTGCCTCACCAGGTGTGGCAAGAGGGCGACCGAGCTCCTGGCTGATGCGCGTGATGCGTGCCACCAACTGGGCATTGCTGCGGGCCAGTTCGCCTTTGCGGTAATAGACGTTGTCTTCGAAGCCGACACGAACGTGGCCACCCAGCACAATCGCCATCGTGGCCAGCGGCAACTGGGCGGCGCCGATGCCGGCCACAGTCCAGCTGGCATCGACCGGCAACTGTGATTTCAGGTACATCAGTGCCTCGGGCGTGCCGGCCATGCCGCCGGCAATACCAAGCACAAAGTCAACGTGCAGGGGCGCATTTATCAAACCCTTTTTTAACCAGCGGTTGACGCTGGTGAGCATCCCGCTGTCGAAAATCTCGAACTCGGGTTTGACGCCATGCTCCTGCATGGCGTGCAGAAAAACCTCCATGTCAGCGGGATGATTCATGAACACATCGTCGCCAAAATTGACGGTCCCCATGGACAGCGTTGCCATTTCCGGCGCAAGCGTTACCGGTGCCAGCCTCTCGGCCGGTGTCATACCGACAGCGCCACCGGTGGAGACCTGAATGATGACGTCGCAACGTTGGCGAATAGCAGTGATGATTCGCCTGTAGGTTTCCTTGTCTTGCGTTGGACTGCCATCGGCGTTGCGGGCGTGCAGGTGAACAATGGATGCGCCGGCCTTGACGCATTCCTCGGCTGCGATGGCAATTTCTTCCGGGCTGATCGGCAGAGCCGGCTGTTGTTCGCGAGTCACTTCGGCGCCAGTCAGCGCGGCAGTGATGATGAGTTTTTGCATGATTCAAGTGCCTCCTGTTTGGCGCCTGACGCGCTGGCAATGGGCTGGTACCACGCAAGTGCCTGACGCTTTGCAGACCACCACCGGCTCAGTCAGCACGTCAGCGGCCGAGGCTTGACCTGCCAGGCCGGCTGACATGATGACCTTGCGCGCTTCGAACACCATTTTGCGCGAGGTCTTTCCCATGGCCACGATGCGGCCGCTGGCCTCGATGTAATCACCGGCGTAGACCGGCGCCAGAAACTCGACGTTGTCATAGGCCACGAACAGGCCTTCGTCGCCATCGCTGCGGATCAACAGTTCGGTCGCCACGTCGCCAAACAGGTGCAGTATTTTGGCGCCATCAACCAAATGCCCGGCGTAGTGCGCGTCGTGTGCACTCATGCGCAGACGGATAAGGCTGGTGAAGTGTTCCATTTAGGCGGCCTTTCGGTTAATCCATTCGTGGATGGCAAAGGATGCCACATCTTCGGCATAGGTCTTGCTGCCAAAGCCCGCGTCGTAGCCCAGTTCCTTGGCCAGTTCGTGGCTGATACGGGGTCCGCCAACAATCAGGACGACCTTGTCTCGCAACCCTTCGGCCTCGAGCAGATCCGAAAGTTTGGTGAGATTGTCGAGATGGATGTTCTTTTGCGTCACCACTTGCGAGACCAGAATGACATCGGCTTTCTCTTCGATTGCCTTGCTCACCAGATCTTCGGAGTCAACCTGGGCGCCCAGGTTGATGGCCCGGATCTGGTGGTAACTCTCCAGCCCCTTGTGACCGTTGAAACCCTTCATATTCATGATGGCGTCAATGCCCACGGTGTGGGCATCGGTCTCAATGGTGGCGCCGATGACCACCATGCGACGACCCATCTCTTTCAGGATCAACGCGTTGATGGCCTCCTTGTCAAGCACCTCGTATTCCGGTTTGGCGACCTGCAGGCTGGCCAGGTCAACCTGGTACTTGCATTGCCCATAGACCACGAAAAAGCTGAAGCCTTTGCCCATGTCCTCGCTGTGGACGACAGCCGGTTCATCAAGCCCCATCATCGCCGCCAGCCGCTTGGCGCCCTCCTTGGCTGTTTCATCCAGCGCCACGGGCAGCGTAAAGGAGACCTGCACGCGCCCGTCATTCAGCGTGTCGCCGTAGGGTTTGACCCACTGTGGCGGTATCTTGCTGTCAGTCATCTTGTTTGCCTCCCATCATCAACTGCGGGAACGGGTTGTAGTAGTTGTCGGCTTTTTGAATCACGCCGTCAAGTCCTTTGCCACCGGTCGGTGTGCGCGAGATCTCGGCAAACATGCCTTTGCCGATGGCCGCCGCCAGCCCGATTGTTTCGATGTTGGCCAGCATTTGTTCGGTCTCCGTCAAGACGCTCTGCGCCCGCTGCTCGATTCTCCCGCCACTCTTGAATTCGATTTCGGAGTGCAGATCCTTCATCGTGCTGAAGACGTATTTGGCGTTCTGGATGGCCAGGAAACGGTCCTGGATAAACGGCGTGTGAATGGCCTCGGTCATCATGCCCAGCAGGTGAATGTTTTGCTGTGTGACGGTGCTGACGATGTTGAACAGTGCGTCCTGCACGTGGCCTTTGAAAATGTTGCCGGTCATGTGCTTGGTGGGCGGCATGTACTTGAGCGTCGCATTCGGAAACACCTGGCGCACCAGTTGCGCGTGTGCCAGTTCCCACAGGAAGCCGTTTTCCATTTCGGGGTGGATCTCGAACGCGTGGCCCAGGCCCATCTGGTTGGGTTGCAGACCCGACAGATAGGCAAACTGTTCGTTGATCAGCTGCGAGGCCAGCACCGTGTGGGCGGCCTCATAGGCGTCGGCGGTGGTGAGGTAGTTGTCCTCGCCGGTATTGATGATGATGCCAGCGAAGGCGTTGACCATGCGCGAGAAGAACTGGTCGATGAAGGTGCGCTTCATGTTGATGTCGCGAAAGATGATGCCGTACATCGAGTCATTGAGCATCATGTCCAGCCGCTCCATGGCGCCCATGGCAGCAATCTCCGGCATGCACAGGCCCGAGCAGTAGTTGGTCAGGCGGATGTAGCGCCCAATCCGCTCACCAACCTCGTCCAGCGCGGCACGCATCAGGCGAAAGTTTTCCTGTGTCGCGTAGGTGCCGCCGAAGCCTTCGGTGGTGGCGCCAAAGGGCACATAGTCCAGCAGGCTCTGACCGGTGGAGCGAATGACGGCGATGATGTCGGCGCCCTGTTCGGCGGCGGCACGTGCCTGCGTCACATCCTCGTGGATATTGCCGGTCGCCACAATCAGGTAAAGCCATGGCGCCGTGCCTTCGCCCAATGACTTGAGTTTGCTGTTGCGGTGCGCCCGCTGCGCCGCGATCTGCTGGCAACTGCTGCGGGCCTGCTTCTCGGCGGCGCTACGGGCGGCGGTTTCGTCGCCCGGCCGCTTCAACGTCAGCATACCCGCAGTAACGGCCTCGGCCACCTGCTGGGCCGTCCAGCCGTGTTCTTCCATGGCAGCAACGACAGCCGTGGCGGCACCGTGCTGCAACAGATTTTGCTGCTGCAAATGGCTGACCACGCGGTTCGGCAGCGGTACCCCCATTTCGTCCACCCCATCGATGCCCAACAGGCGCAGCGTGGCGCGCTCCACCGTGGTGGTGGTGAACTGGCTCATCTCGTCGAACACCTGACGCGCAATGCGTCGCGCCGAGTCGCGCGCACGGGCAATCTGCGCCTGATCCAAATTCAATTGACTCATCCAACTTCTCCTTTTTCTTTGATCTGTTCTTCCAGCATCACATCACTGACCTCATAGCCAGCAAACGCCTGTTGCGCCCCCGCCAGAAATTCTTCGGCCACAAAGCTGCCGCCCATGGGCGAAAACGGGTTCAGCGTGAGGCCGGCGATGTTGATTGCGCGCCAGCCCAGCAGCCGGGCGCCAAGCTTGTGAAACGCGACGAGGTCGCTGTTTTCAATGAACAGCCGGGTGCCGTCGGCCACCACCACCGTCAGGCCCGGGTGACGAGCCGCCAGGGTGCTGAGGGCTTGCCAAACGGAGCGGCCGACGGCGCCACTGAGGGCAATGGTCGCCAGATCGGCAGCGCTATGCTCAAGCAGTGTCGCGCCCGCATTGAGTGTGGCAATCCCGGCCTGCATCAAGAGCTCGCCACGGCGGTTCCAGATAGCCACGCCACCCTTGGCAAACAGGGGCTCGCAACGGTTTCGCGTCAGCTCGTCCGCCGGTGCAATGCCCAGGATGGCGAGCCGGTCTCGCGTCTTGCGAAACACGTCCGCCATGCCGCCACCGATAGCCGCGCCAGTCGCCAGAATCACGCCGTCGGCAATGGCCGGCGAGGCGTGTTGGCTGCGCCCCAGCGCGCCGTCCAGCAGCACCAGTGCCGCACTGCACTGCTGCAATCGGCTGATGACCTTGCGCTGGTCGGTGCCGCGCGAGGCACCGGCAATTTCCATTTCGCCGTAGTCGAGGACCTTGATGATGACGATGTCGCCCATCGGGCTGGCGATGTCGGTCGCCGTCAGAAATTTGTAGCTTACTTTGGCGCGCTGCAAGGTGGCACGGGCGGTGGCAACAAGGGTTCCAGGCCAAACCAGGATCGGCGGTTTCGGCACAAAGAAAACCTGGTCGCGGTCTTCGCCATCGCGTCCGATTGAGGTCACGCCGACCGCTACCCCGGTGCTTGCCGCCTGCGTCAGCAGATGGTTCAGCGCCACAGTCTTGCCGGTGTTCTTGCTCATCCCCATGACCGCGAGGGTGTGGCAATGGCCCCCACGCTCGTCGCCCAGGTCGGCTTGGATTCGACGCCAGAGTCTGCTCACCGTGCGTCAGACGTAAAGTTCTTCAAACAACTGGCACAGCTTTTCACTCTCGCGCAGCAAGGCCAGAGCGAACTCGGCGTGGCCCGTGGCATAGCCGTTGCCAACAATCATCTCGACATCTTTGCCAACACCTTCGGCGCCCAGTGCCGCGGCGGTGAAGCTGGTGGCCATCGAGAAGAAGTAGATTTTTCCATGCTGGCGGGCGCTCAGGATGCTGCCCATTTCCGTGTTCGGAATGTTGACGCAGTTGATCACCACGTTGGCCATTTTTCCGTCGGTGACCGACGCTACCGCCTCCATCAGTGCCAGCGCGTTGGTGGCGTCCACCTGCAGTGCGTGATCAACCCAGCCCAGCGCTTTCATGCGCTGGCAATCTTTCCCGAACGGCGACACGCCAATCACGCAGCCTGCAGGTCCGGCGCGTTTTTTTGCTTCGTAGACACACAGCGTACCGGATTTGCCGCCACCACCGATGACCACCACCGTATCACCCGGCCGTACCAGGCGCGCGGTCTGGGCCGGGGCACCGGCCACGTCCAGAATGGCCAGCGCCATCTTCTCGGGAATGTCTGGCGGCAGCTTGGCGTAAAGGCCGGTTTCAAACAGGATGGCCCGGCCTTTGATCTCGATCTGGTCCTTGTGCAGATGAATCTTCGTGATTTCATCAATACGCAAAGGGGTCAGCGACAGTGACACCAGCGTAGCGATCTTGTCACCGGGTTGGAGGTCAATTGTGCTGGCCAGGGCCGGTCCGATTTCCAGCACCGTGCCGATCAGCATGCCACCGGAACCCGTCACCGGGTTGTGATGTTTGCCGCGACTGGCCACGATACCCAGCACGATTTCGGCCACCCTGGTCGCGTCGCCCTGGGCTTGCTGCTTGATCTGCGTGAAGCTGGCGGCGTCGATGTTGAGGGCCGACACGTCGATCAAAATCTCGTTATCGCAGATCTCCATCGAGTTGTCGATTTTCCAGGCACCCTGCGGCAGTACGCCCAGGGGTTCGAGTACCCGGTGCGTGCCATAGGGGGAGCCTCTTTTCATCATGCCCTGCATGTTAGTGGCTTTGCGTTGGCAGGCTGAAATCCTGACCCAGGCCCGGCATCTCTACCGTCATGCCCTTGTAGTTGCGGCATTTGACCGTGGTGCCACTGCCGTTGGCCAGTGCTTCTTCGCGCACATAACTGGGGATGATGGGCAACTTGCCCAGACCACCCATGCCGTCAACGATAAAAGTCGGCACTGCCGGGCCGCTGATCCAGCCGCGCAAGCCCTCGTACAATTCCAGCATGCGACGGTGTGGCACGATGAAATGGTGCGCGCCTTCGACCATGTCAGTTGAATAAACGTAGTAGGGACGCACGCCCATCTCGATGGTCTGCATGAACAGTTCACGCATCACGGCAACGTCGTCGTTCACTCCGTTCAGACACACCGTCTGCAGCCCCATCATGATGCCGGCTTTCTGAATCATCTTGACGCGCTCACGCAGCAGGGGCGTGATTTCCTTCGGGTGGTCAATATGGATGTTGACCATCTGCACCCGGTGTTTTTCCAGCACCGCACACAGCTCCGGTGTCACGCGGGTCGGCAGCTGCACCACCATGCGTGAGCCGATGCGCAGAAAGCGCACATGGGGAGCGCGATGACGCAGCTCACCCAGGATGTAGTCGAGCCGCTCGTCGGTGAAGGTGAAGGGGTCGCCACCGGAGAGCAGCACGTCCTCGATGTTTTTGTTGCTGGCGATGTAGTCAATCGACGCTTCGATCTGATCCTTGGCGACCGAGCCATCGGGTTGCGACACCATGCGCTTGCGGGTGCAGAAGCGGCACAGTGTGGCGCAGGTATTGGAGACCAGAAACAGGACGCGGCGCGGGTAGCGGTGCACGACGCTGGTGCCGGGGATGGTGTCGCCTTCTTCGCCCAACTGGTCCAGTGAGGTGGCAAAACCCGGTTTGGTTTCTTCGTGATGCGAGGGCAGGTATTGCAGGCGGATCGGGCAATTCGGATCGTCGCGGTCCATCAGCTTGACCATGTAGGGCGTGATCGCTATGGCGAACTTGTTATAAACCGTCTCGTTGACGTTCTCCAGATTGTTCAGAACACCGGTCAGTTCAGAGTGGTGCGTGTAGCGCCGGGCAAACTGCTTCTGCCACGATTCGGACTGCGGATCGTAGGCATCGAGTTCGTCACGGGTCAGCAATTTTCTGGGCAGGTTGAGTTCGACTTTTTGCAGCATGTGATTTCCCCGGTCAGTGTGGTTGGCGCCAAGTTTAGGGACGAATGCAGCCAGCGAAAATTGTCAAAATGACTGAAACATCATCTATATTTGAGTCACAATGCGCGTATTTATTGCAAATTGCCGGAACCGCCTATGGCCAACTCTCTGGATGCCCTTGACCGCCAGCTCATTGATCTGCTCAAAGTCAACGCGCGCCTGCCGATGGTCAAGCTGGCTCGTGCCCTGGGTTGCGCGCGCAGCACCGTGCAGCTGCGCCTCAAGGCGCTGGAAGACAGCGGTGTCATCACGGGCTACACGGTTGGCGTTGCCAAGGCCCAATCGGCGGCCGGTATTCGTGCCATGGTGCTGATTTCAATCGAGTCAAAAAACGAGCCCGATGTGGTGCGTGCGCTGGCCAGACGGCACGAAATCACCAAGCTGTATTCGGTCAGCGGGCGCTACGACCTGTGCGCCCTGATATCGACCGAATCAACACACGAACTCGACGCTGTGATCGACCGGATGCGGGTCATCAAGGGCGTGACTGATACTTTCTCGACGATTCTGCTGGCCACCAAGCTGGACCGGCCGGAATAGCTTGCGCGCTCAGCAGGGTTTCACGCAAAGACGTAACATCTGCCTTCAACTCAACGCCGCGATGAATGGAGAATTGACCATGCCGACAGGTACCGTGCAACTGCATCGAGTACTTCGCGCAACGCCGGCGCGTATCTATCGGGCGTTTCTGGAGGCCGACGCCATGGCAAAGTGGATACCCCCGTACGGTTTCACGTGCAAGGTTCACCACATGGACGCCAGGGTCGGTGGTACTTTCAGAATGTCGTTCACAAATTTCAACACAGGGAACGGTCACACCTTTGGTGGCGAGTATCTTGAACTGGTTCCCGACGAGCGCATTCGCTACACCGACAAATTTGATGACCCGAACCTGCCCGGGGAAATACGGGTGACGGTGGTTCTAACCAAGGTGTCCTGCGGCACGGAAATCAACATCGTGCAGGAAGGACTGCCTGAAGTTATCCCCGTCGAGATGTGCTACCTCGGCTGGCAGGAGTCTCTGGCACAACTTGCCACACTTGTCGAACCCGAGATTGCAGACTGAAAAAGTTGCGCCTCATCAGCCGGCCAAAATTCAGGCTTGCACAATCACTTCAAACCCGCCATAAATCAGGCGTTTGCCATCGAACGGCATGGTGTTTTCACTCACCTTCATGCGAGGGTCGGCCATGACCTTTGCCCATCCCGCGTCGCGCACTGCGCGCGAAGGCCAGCTGATCCAGGAAAACACAACTGTCTCGGCGGGCTCGCGCTTGACCGCCATGGAAAATGAAGTGACCTTTCCCTCCGGCACGTCATCTCCCCAGCACTCCATGACACTGAGGGCGCCAAACTCCTTGAAAACAGCCGCCACGTCCTGCGCATGTTTGCAGTAGGACGCCCTGTTGGCAGTGGGTACTGGCGTTACAAATCCGTCGACATAGTTCATGCTTTGCTCCTTTTGCGTTTGGCAAGGGTGACTGTATTTAACATCGCAGCCCTATGACTGCGCAGCTGATCGATACACGCGATGGCGACGTGGGCACTGCCATACGCCTTGGCAAGAATGAAGGCACCCTGAATGACGGCTTGCGTGTAACAGGCAAGCGCCCCGCAATCAGGGGCTGACGAGCTTGCCGACTGAGAAATATAAAACTATAAAGTCGATTTTTATTGGTGAGTAATTCATCAATAAATCGGTAACCATAGCGAATATCTCAACTTAATGGAGCCCGCCGTGCGTCTGCCCCTCCCCTACCGTCCCGAAGCTGAAATCGTTTCCCGCTGCCTGGCCTCGCTGAGCCACGCGCTGGACTGGGGCAGCGCCGCCAAAGCCGCAACGCCCTGGGTACACGCGGTACGCAGCAACCCGCCGCCGTTCTGGGCGCTGGAGAGTCTGCTGCAGGAATACCCGATCTCCAGCGCCGAGGGCCTGGCCCTGATGCGCCTGGCCGAGGCGCTGTTGCGCGTGCCCGACGCCGAGACCGCGATTGCACTGACCGCCGACCAACTCGGTCGCGCCGACTTTCACAGCGCCGGCGACAAGACCATGGCGCGCCTGTCCAGCACGGCGATTGCCCTGAGCAAGAAGCTGCTGCCCGAGCATGAGGGCGAAGGCGGCCTGCTGGCCAAGCTCGGCGCGCGCTCGGTGGTGGCCGCTACGCTGCGCGCGGTACAGCTGCTGGGCCGCCAGTTTGTGCTCGGGCAGACGATTGCCGAAGCCATGCAGGAGGCGGCTGCCGCCAAGAAAAAAATGAATAACTTGCGCTACAGCTATGACATGCTGGGCGAAGGTGCGCGCACCGGTGCCGACGCACTGGAGCACTTGGCGAGCTACCAGAACGCTATTGAATCCATAGCTGCCTACGCAAGTCAGACGGGAGCTTGCGAGCCAAATGATGGCATTTCCATCAAGCTCAGCGCGCTCCATCCGCGCTACGAAGACGCACAGACCGAGCGTGTCATGGCCGAGCTGGTGCCACGCGTCTGGGGACTGTGCCAGCAGGCGGCGCGCGCCAACATCAACCTCACCATCGACTCCGAAGAGGTCGACCGGCTGGAGTTGTCGCTGGAAGTGTTCGAGGCGCTGGTCAAACAGGTGGCGCAGCACTTTCCGCACTGGGGCGGCTTTGGCTTGGCCATGCAGACCTACCAGACGCGATCACTGGAACAGATTGAGCACGTTATCGCCCTGGCACGCCAGTACCAGCTGCGCCTCATGTGCCGCCTGGTCAAGGGCGCGTATTGGGACGCCGAGATCAAGCGTGCACAGGAACTGGGTTTGCCGGCCTACCCGGTGTTCACGCACAAGCACCATACCGACATTGCCTACCTGGCCTGCGCCAAGGTGCTGCTGGACGCGCCCGACGCCATCTACCCGCAGTTTGCCACCCACAACGCCGGCACCATTGCGGCTATTTTGCAGATGGCGGCAAAAACGGGTGCGGAATATGAGTTGCAGCGCCTGCATGGCATGGCCGAGGGCGTTTACCGTGAGGTACTGAAGAACCCGCTGGTGGCCTGTCGCGTCTACGCCCCGGTAGGTGCGCACAAAGACCTGCTGGCCTACCTGGTGCGCCGCTTGCTGGAAAACGGTGCTAACTCATCTTTTGTGCACCAATTGGCCGACGAGTCGGTGGACCTGCATGAGTTGCTGATTTCGCCGCTGCGCCTAGAAGGCGAGTCGTCCCTGGCGCTGCCGCTGGAACTGTTTGGCACGGCGCGCAAAAACAGCGTCGGGCTCGATTTGACGGTGCAGGCCATGCGCGCACCGTTGCTCGCCGCGTACCAGGCCGTGGCGCTTCCCGCAGTACCTGTTTTTGATGCCAAATTGGCTTTTGAGTCAATACAGGCGAGCGTAAGCAGCTATCAAAAATGGAGCAAAACAGAGGTCGCTGAACGCGCCACCTTATTGCGCCACGCCGCCGACGCGCTGGAAAACCAGTTGCCAAAATTCTGCGCCTTGCTGGTGAAAGAAGCCTTCAAGACCTGGGGCGATGCGGTCAGTGAAGTGCGCGAAGCGGTCGACTTCATGCGCTACTACGCCAATGAGGCCGAGCGCATCATGGCACCCATGGCCATGCCTGGCCCGACCGGCGAAACCAATGCGCTGCGCCTGGTTGCGCGCGGGCCCTGGGTCTGCATCAGCCCCTGGAATTTTCCCTTGGCCATTTTCATGGGCCAGGTCGCCGCGGCGCTGGTGACTGGCAACACGGTGCTGGCCAAACCAGCTGAGCAGACGCCCGGCGTGGCGCTCGAAGCGGTCAAATTGCTGCACGCTGCCGGTGTGCCCGAAGGCGCCTTGCAACTGTTGCATGGCCCGGGTGAAACCGTTGGTGCGGCGCTGGTGGCGGCGCCCGGTGTGGCGGGTGTCGTGTTTACTGGTTCGACCCAAGTTGCCAAAATCATCAATCGCGCGCTGGCTGCCAAAGATGGCCCCATCGTGCCGCTGATCGCCGAGACCGGCGGCATCAATGCGATGCTGGTTGACAGCACGGCGCTGCCCGAGCAGGTGAGCGACGCGGTGATGCAGTCGGCGTTTCGCAGTGCCGGCCAGCGCTGCTCGGCGCTGCGCCTGCTGTGCGTGCACGCCGAGATTGCCGACCATGTCATCGAGATGATTCAGGGCGCCGCCCGCGAACTGGTGGCGGGCGACCCGGCCCTGCTCAGTACCGATCTGGGCCCGGTCATTGACAAGGACGCCTTCGACGCCATCGGGCAACAGTTAAAGCGCCTTAATTTGGAGGCAAAACCGCTTCTAGAGGCTGTGCACCATGCGCAGACAGCTACTGATTCAATAGCAAACTTGATTTCGCCGCAGGCCTTTGAGGTCGACTCCATTGCCGACATGCAGAAGGAAATCTTTGGTCCGGTGCTGCACGTTGTGCGCTGGAGTGGGGATCCGATGCAGGTGATTGACCAGATCAACGCGCTGGGTTATGGCCTGACGCTGGGCATCCAGACCCGCATCGACAGTCGGGCACAGGCGCTGGCGCATCATGCCCATGTCGGCAACGTCTACATCAACCGCAACCAGATCGGTGCCGTGGTCGGTGTGCAGCCGTTCGGCGGCGAAGGCCTCTCGGGCACCGGCCCCAAAGCCGGTGGTCCGCACTACCTGTACCGCTTCTGCGCCGAGCAGACGATTACCGTCAACACCACGGCGGCAGGAGGCAATGCGGCGTTGCTGGCGGGGTGAGTCACGCCGCCGGGCGCACTCCCCATTTTGAATCAATGGTTATCAGCGTCGTGTACCCTGGCGACGACGAAACTCGCCAAAAGCAACACCCGCCAAGAGCATCGCCATCAATACGAGTCCCCACTCCGAATTTGTGGGTATAGAAGAAGCTGCTACAGGAGGCGCAGTCCGAATCAAGCGAACATTGTCGACGACTGACATACCCGCCAACTGGTCAGTCGACGGATTCGAGGACATAAACCGCACCCGAACTGTCTGCCCCGCCAATCCAGTGATATTGAACACGATGGTGTCAGCAATAACAGAGTTTACAAAACTGCTGCCAAGGGAAAATAGGGGTGTCAGCACACCTGTACCTGTTGTGGCCAGGGTATCAACACCCGCAGTTGGAGCCACGATGGTGCCAGGTGACGTATCCGTGATGTTGGCCCGGCAAAATTCAGTCGCCAATCCTCCTTTTACATAACAACCGACCGACGCTTGAAAAGTATAGGTGCCAGTGGCAGGGAGGACCACATCTTGATAAAGAATCGCCGAGCCGGCCGCCTGGGCCGAATAGTCAGTCCTGGTACCGACGAGGCCATCGCTTATTGTCAGAGCTGATGAGCTTGTAACCCACCCACCAGTTCCCGAGCTGACCAATGTCCAGTTTGCAAGCGTATTTGTTTCAAATGATGGGTTCTGAACAAGGTTTTGCGCGAGAACCTGGTTGCTCAACAGCATGGCCATCGCCGCGATACCGGCTAATCCAATCCGGTTTAACCAATAATTACAGCTTCTATTCTTTCTGACCATGCTCTTCTCCTCTAACTATAGTGATGATTACCCGCAAACAGCGTTGCATGTTGAGCTGACCACGAGCCTGACACTTGTAATTCGCAATTGAATGCACCAAGCGCTCTGAGCTTGGGCAGTTGACAACTGGCAAATGCGAAGATCAGTTTGCCACCAAATGATTTGCAACACCATACCTAATTCGGGTGGATGTCAGCCGATGTCTCTTCCATGTCAAAAAACGAATGAGTCTTGGTATCTCCGCATACCGACCACTGGAAAGGCTTCGCATACATATGTATTCGCAGCTCACCCATGCCAATATCTGCCGCTTCTGCGCCGAGCAGACGATTACCGTCAACACCACGGCGACAGGAGGCAATGCGGCGTTGCTGGCGGCGCCGCATTGAGGAGGTAGTTGCGCTTTGGCGGCAGGGCTGCGTGTGCCACGCGCTGGCCATGGACGCACACCCGGGGTACCTCATGGCAAAGCGCGTCGAATCAGGTCCATCCCGCCAGTCGGGCGGCCAGGCCCGCCAGCGCACAAACGCCAATCACGGTGATAACCCCTTGCTTGTAGCGTAGCAGTGCCGTCGCCGCACCCGCAGCAATAGCCAACGCAACAAAGTCGATATTTTCAGGAAAAACGCCTGCAACTCCTGAATGGAAAGCGATATGCGCTATAAAAAACAGCGCAAGACTGGCGATGACGCCGACCACCGCCGCGGTGATGGCGGTCAGCGGCGCGGTGAATTGCAGCTTGCCATGCGTCGACTCCACCAGTGGACCTCCCGCCAGAATGAAGACAAACGAAGGCAGAAAGGTGAACCAGGTCACCAGTGTAGCGGCCAGCGCCGCCCCCAGAAATTGCGCATCCGGCCCCAGTACCTCCTTGCCCCAGCCGCCAACAAAGCCGACAAAGGCCACCACCATGATCAGCGGTCCCGGCGTGGTTTCTCCCAGCGCCAGGCCGTCCATCATCTGCGCACTGCCGAGCCAGGCAAAGTGCTCGACGGCGCCCTGATAGACATAAGGCAGCACGGCATAGGCACCGCCAAAAGTCAGCAAGGCCGCCTTGGTGAAAAACCAGCCCATCTGCGTCAGAGTGCTGTCCCAGCCCTGCCACGCCACCAGCACTCCCATGGGCAGCAACCACAACACCACGCCGACACCCACCACCACGCCCAGGCGCGCCGGTTTGAAGCGCGCATGAGGCGGCGAGGGCGTGCTGTCACCAATCAGCCAGTCGGCTTCGCCAGCAGTTAGCGCCACCGGTTTAACCGCCTTGTGCCCACCAGTCCCGGCAAATTGCCCCGGTGCCCAGCGCGAGCCCAGCCAGCCGATGAGCGCAGCACCCAGTACGATCCAGGGAAAAGGCACCTTGAACGCATAGATTGCTGCAAAACTGGTAGCTGCTACCGCCCAGAGTACAGGGGCCACCACTGGTTTCTTCAAAGTTTTCGAGCCAATGCGGTGCACTGCCTGCAGCACGATGGCGGCCACCGCAGGTTTGATGCCGTAGAGCAGCCCCGCCACCCAGGGCACGCTGCCAAAAGCGACGTAGATCCAACTCAAACCCATCAGATTGAACAACGAAGGCAGTACAAACAGCGCCCCTGCCACGATGCCGCCCCAGCTGCGGTGCATCAGCCAGCCGATGTAGGTCGCCAGCTGTTGCGCCTCGGGCCCTGGCAGCAGCATGCAGTAGTTCAGTGCATGCAGAAAGCGTTCTTCCGAAATCCAGCGTTTTTGCTCCACCAACTCGCGGTGCATGATGGCAATCTGCCCGGCTGGCCCGCCAAAGCTGATGAAACCCAGGCGCAGCCAGAAGCGCAGGGCTTCGGCAAAAGAGACGGTCCGCGCAGCGGTGATGGCAGCAGCGCTCATGGTCGTGGTCCCACCATGGCTTCGGGTTTCCAGCTGTGCGTCTCGTCCTGTGCGGCCACGCGACTGCGACACCAGGCGTAGAGCGCGTCATACAAGGGCATGGCGGCCGCCAGCATGGCGTGGTCGTCTTGTGCGTGCAGGCGCGAGAGGCCTAGTGACAAGGCCAGCAACCCGGCCGATTGCGCAGCGAGATCGAGTCGGTCAGTATCGGCACCGCGCACAATGGTGGCCAGCAAATCCAGCGCAGTATCGTGCAGATCAAAGCCCTGGAGCAAGGCATCAAAACTGCAAAACTCTCCGTCGTGCGACACCGGCGCGCCGGGAATGTCGTAGGGCACGGCGTTCAGACGCTGTGCCTCGGCAAACACCTGCGCCGTCGGAACGTAGAAGAATTCTGCCCGTGCATCGATGAAACGGCAGATCAGCCAGGGGCAGGCGATGCGGTCAATCTTGGGCCGCTCGCGGGTGATCCAGCGCGAAGGCTGGTCACCGGTCACACCCCAGTCGGGGCGTTTGACAAAGCTCAGCGGCGGGTGTGCGTGCCACTGGCCCATAGCCTGCGCACTGTCCTCGCCGTCCTGGCCGCCCTCCAGTCCGCCTGCGACCTTGTGCGCCATCCAACCGGCAGCACGCAGTACGGTCACCGCCTCTTCGCTGACGTTGTGGCCATAGACGCAATACACAAATACCGCACGACGCGGCATGGATAGTGCCAAAGTTGCTACATCTTCCGGAGCGCAACGGAGTGCGGTGGCGAGCAGGCGCGGGCTTTGCGCAAATCGCTCCTGGCGGCGAACGTCCAGCACCAGCGGTGCGTCAGCGCGGCCCAGTTGCGCGTTGAAATCGAGCGGTGAAATGGAAAAAGAAAACGGATTTTGGGTGTCCATGCATTGCTCCTGATACTGTGTCAGCAGTTACCAGCGATTGGATGGGACACCATCTTGGAGCCTGTTCGGCCCGACACCGGGGTGCTGTTACCCCCGAAGGATGCACTCTAGCATGAACGCCTGCAATGCGCTGATGACCGGTTGGCTGGCAGCGTGTTGGTCAGGCCGCGTGTGCGCGGATCGCGAGCGGCCAGGGATAAGTGCCGGGACTGACCTCGGGCGCCAGCTCAAACCGGTAGCTCAGATCGAAGGTCGTCGCTGCGCGCATTGCACGCAGACCGGCGAATGAACCGCCGCCTGGTCCGACGACGATTTCGCCGGCCAGTCCGCTGACACGCGCCGAGCTGGCGATGTTGCTGCAGGGCTCGAACGAAACCGCCCATGGCGTATTGGCAGTGACCTGCAGAACGGAGGCGGAACTGACCTCGATATAACCGCGTTCGACATCCTGCTGGGTGATCTGGATTGTTGGCGCCTGACGCAACACTTCCATGCGCATGACCGGCGGGATCTTGATCACGAAGTCGATTGACTGGGAGACCGGCCTGGCGGCTTCGGCCGGCGCAGCGGGGGCTGGCAGGGCCATGGTGATGGTCATGGCAGCCACCAGAGCCGCGATGACGAGCTGGCGCTGGTGCGCCAGCGCTGAACGCAGGACCTCATGCGAGATATGACCGGCAGCAACAAGTTCTTCGCCCAGTGCGCGCCCGGTGCGGCGCTGGCGCTCCAGTGCTTCGCCCAACTGGGATTGCGTGATATCGCCGCGCGAGGCGAGTACCTGGCCCAGGCGCAAGCGATCTTCAGTGGGCGCCTCGCCGCGCTGGTGTCGCTGGAACTCGAGCATCGCATCGCGCTCGGCAGGGGTGATCACGCCTTTACTCACCAGGACTTCGCCAACCTTGCTGCCCGATTCCCGGGATTGCTTGAGCGCCTGCGCGACCAGCGGCTCGCGGCCCGGATAGACGTCGGTGACAAGTTCACCCAACCGGCGCGGTGGACCCGCGGCCAGCCGGTGCAGGGCGGCGGCGTCGTCGCCAGTGGCCTCAGGTAACCACATGAGCAAGGTGTCCGCCCCGTCGTTGACGGGCGTCGATCGCGTGGACGCAGCAGGGCAGGAAGTGAGCATTTCAGACCAATAGGTTGAATGGTGATGCCGCTGTGATTATAGGTGCTTGGGAACGGGTCCGCACTATTTCACGGGCCAGCAGATCGCTGGGGTATCATGCGGGCCGTCTGCCGGCATACCGGCCCTAGCTGTCAAACCGGGTCTGCGGGCCCCCTGCGGAGCCTGATTCATGCAAGTCGTTTGCCTCGACCTGGAGGGTGTTCTGGTGCCGGAAATCTGGATCGAGTTTTCCAGGCGCACCGGTATTGTCGAGTTTTCGCGCACCACCCGGGACGAACCCGACTACGACAAGCTGATGCGGTACCGCATTGCCCTGCTGGCCCAACACGGTCTCAAGCTGGCGGATATCCAGAACGTGATTGGCGGCATGAGCCCGCTTGACGGCGCGCGTGCTTTCCTGGACGCGCTGCGCCAGCGCTACCAGGTGATCATTCTGTCCGATACTTTTTATGAATTTGCCGACCCGCTGATGCAGCAACTGGGCCGGCCGACGCTGTTTTGCCACAAGCTGGTGGTCGATCAGTCTGGTTTCGTGCGCGACTACCAGCTGCGCCAGCCCGACCAGAAGCGCCACGCGGTGAACGCGCTCAAGAGCCTGAATTTCCAGGTTCTGGCGGCTGGTGATTCCTACAACGACACCGGCATGCTGGGCGCCGCCGACGCCGGTTTTTTCATCCACCCACCGGAATCCATCGTGGCGCAGTTTCCGCAATTCCCGGTGCACCATGACTACCCGACCTTGCGTGCCTCGATTGACGCAGCGGCGGCAAGACTGGCGGCATGACGGGCACGTGACCAGCGTTGAAAGCCGCTGGAGTGATCGGCCATTCGTCGCAAAACAGGCCGTTTTGCGGCGTGTATAGTGAGCGCTTCCAAAACGCAAGGAGCGCTCAGATGAAGATTGATTTTGCCAGGAAACAGGTCTTGTCCGGGGTGGCATTTGCTGCGCTGGGCATGCTGGCGGTGCCGGCATTTTCTCAAAGTCCCGAGTATCGCCGGGCCTATGATCAGGGCTATCGCGATGGTGTCGAGGCCGTGATCAGCCAGGCTCAGGCGCTGGTTCAGGCGCAGGGGCCGGCGCGTCCCCGGCCACCCGAGATGTTGGCGCGCATCGCCATCCTTGAGGCCAGTTACGGCGTCCAGGGCGCCGTCTGCGACGCCCGCGCCTCAGTCCAGCAACTCGTCGCCAATCATCGAAGCATCGAAATCATGGCCAACAACGACTTGTGCGGTGACCCGGCCTCGGGACGCCCGAAGAGGCTGTTCATTACCTACCGATGCGCCGACGGTTTCGAGCATCGGGCTGTCGGCCCGGAAGGGGACGGATTGGTTTTGAGCTGCCGATAAGCGCCGCCGACGCGTGCATGTCGCGCTGCAACATGAAAATAGTTTGCCGTGCCCGGGCCGGTCTCGTACACTGCGACGCTTAATTCTCATCAATTCAGGGGGGTGTATGTTGAGTTCCAGTTTGAAGACGCGCGTTCGACGGGCGCTTGAATGTTTGTTGCTGGCGAGTGCCGCTTTGCCAGCGACGGTTGCGCTGGCGTTACCCGCGTCGGTGCGATCGCTACCGCAAATCACTGTGCAGGGCGACGCACCGCAACGAGCAGCACCGCAGACTGGAGCGGTCGCGGTATTGGTTGAGCTGCAAGGCGTGCCGGCAGCCCAGGTCTACGCGGCAACCCTGGAGGCAGGCAAGTCCGGGGGGTCGGCACTCGCAAGTCAGGCGGCAGTTACCGCCGCGCGGGCCCAAATCAGCCGCAACGAAGCCCAACACCAGAGCTTCAGCACCGCGCTGGCGCGAAGCGCAATCGCTGCCACCCCCATTTATCGCGTCACTAAGGCCTTCAATGGGCTCGCATACCAGGTTGACCCGTCAGCCATTCCTGCATTGCGTGCGCTGGCGGGCGTCAAGGCGGTGCATGTGATTCAGGCCGAGTTCCCGACGCTGTCGACCAGCGTGCCGTTTCTTGGCACACCGGCGGCCTGGTCAGGTGTCGCTCCGCTGGGAGTCACCGGTCTGGGTGTCAAGGTTGGCATCATTGACACCGGTGTCGACTACCAGCACCCGGCGTTTGGCGGCACCGGCCTGCTCACGGACTATACGGCCAATAACCGGGCCGTCATCACGGACGGATTTTTTCCGAGTGCACGCGTGGTCGGTGGCACTGACCTTGCCGGAGATCTGTACAACGGCGGTACGGTGCTGGTTCCAGTTCCAGACCCGGATCCAATGGATTGCAATGGTCATGGCACCCACGTTGCCTCCATCGCTGCGGGCGGCGGCGTGAAGGCTGACGGAACGCCTTTCACCGGCCCCTACGATGGCACAACGCCGTTTACGTCGCTGCGCATTGGCCCCGGCATGGCGCCGCAAGCCTCGATTTATGCGATTCGCGTTTTTGGCTGTACCGGCAGCACCTATTTAACGGTTCAGGCCATCGACTGGTCGCTTGATCCGAATGGCGATGGCGATTTGTCGGACCACCTCGATGTGATCAATATGTCGCTGGGCTCTACCTACGGCGCTCTGTCGGATACCTCCGCCATGGCGTCTGACAACGCCGCCCACATGGGGGTCGTGGTGGTGGCCTCGGCCGGCAATTCGGGCGATACTTATTTCGTTGGCGGCTCGCCGGGCACCGGTCAGCGTGTGGCGACCGTTGCCAACAGCAATGACAGTGGCAATCCCTATTTTCAGGTTCGCGTGAACTCGCCAGCAGCGATTGCGGGTAACTTCGGCGTTGTCGGCACCAGCAGCATTGTTAACAGCGTGGGCACACTGACGCCCGAACCCAATAACGAGACGTCGGATCTGGTACTGTCCGACACCGCACCAGCCAGTACGAACCTTGGCTGTACAGCGCCCTTGCCCAACGCCGCCAATATTGCCGGAAAGATCGTGCTGATCGACCGGGGCACCTGTGCTTTTAGTGTCAAATATAACAACGCGGTGCTGGCCGGCGCCATTGGCGTCATCATTGGCAACAGTACGGCGGCGGCGGGTGGAATGAGTGGGACGGTGACGACGGCGTCGATCCCGGCAGTCATGATTTCGCTGGCTGACAAAAACGCCATCAAGGCACAAATCAACCTGCCAGCGACCGTGAATGTGACACTGCTGTCGGCAGCAGTCTCAGGCAACCTGGCCGACATCCTTGCCAGTGACTCATCGCGCGGGCCGATTGGCGGTGGTGGTATTGGCAGCGTCAAGCCGGATATGGCGGCACCTGGCATGAACATTACGGCGGCCCAAACCGGTGTGACCTGTACCGCCGGCAGTTGCATTACTCCCAATGCCAGTGGCTACCTGGCAGACGGCAAAGCATTGACAATTTCAGGCACATCGATGGCGGCGCCGCATGCTGCAGGCGTGATGGCGCTGCTGGTGCAGCGCTTCCCGGATCGCAGCGTCGAGGAAATCAAGGCAATGGCCATGAACACCTCGCTGCACGACATCTACCAACTGTTTGGCAATATCAACCGCATCGGTGTTGATCGCGTCGGTGCTGGTCGTGTTGACCCGACCAAGGCGCTACAGGGCACCGTGCTGGCTTTCAATAACGAAGTGGCCGGCGCTGTCAGCCTGAGCTTTGTTGGTGAAGTAGTCGGCAGCTTGAGTCAAACCAAGAAACTGCGGGTCGAGAACTACGGCAGCACGCCACAGACTTTTGACCTGGTCATTGACACTGCGGTTTCGGCACCCGGAATTGCATTTTCGTTCCCCGGCGGCAGTAGCGTGACGGTTCCCGCCGGTGGCACCGCGTTTGTCGATGTGCAGGCGTTGGGCACTGCCGCGCTGATGGATCACACGCGTGACCCAAGTGCTGCTGCGACACAGGGTGGAAACTCACGGCACTATCTGACCAACGCCAGCGGCTACGTCAACTTTACGCAAGTCGGCTCGACCGTATTGCGCGTACCGGTCTATGCGGCACTGCGTCCGGCTTCGGACATGACTGCGCCAGCGGTGATCGTTACGGGAGGCAGTGCCACCGGCAGCACCACGATTGCGCTGACAGGCACCGGTGTTTGCACTGGCACACTTGCCGGGTCCAGTTGTAGCGGCAGTTTTCCGGTAACCGATGAGTCGCTGGTGTCACCTTTTGAACTTCAGGCCAGCGCACCCGTAAATCCGGCGCTGAAACCCTCCGACAATATCAAACTGGTAGGCGTCGCCTATGACGCGGCCAGTGATCTGATTCTGTTTGGCGTTTCGACCTGGGGCGACTGGGGTAGCCCGACCGAGGCAGGGTTTGACATCCTGATTGACTCGGGCGACGGTGCTGGCTACAAGAAGGATTTGTATAACGCCTATGTTACTGGCGCACAAGATGTCTTTGTCAATTGGGTCTATACCCCTGCTACACCCGCCGCTCCAAGTGTCTTCGGCAGCTATCTGAATGTCTTGCCGGCATCGGTGGCGAACACAGTGTTGTTTGGCAGTAACGTCATGGTGTTGGCGGCTTCGCGTGCAAAATTGGGTCTGGCCCCGGGCACAACGAAGTTCACATATAAGATTCAAACCCGGACTGATCAGGTCGGTCCGCTCACCTGGGACTACGCGGCACCCGGCCTTGACTTTGGTGGCAACTGGCTGGCGGAGGACCTGCCAGGCGCCACATTGCCAGTGACCTGGAATACCGCCAACATGACGGCCAACGGCTCGCTCGGTGCATTGCTGCTGCACCACCATAACGCCAGTGGCAAGCGCGCTGAAGTTGTCGTGCTCGACAGTGCCCAGTCGGCTGATCTGGGTGTGGCCCAGGTGCTGACGCCAGCCGCGCCGGCCCAGGGGCAAAACGTGACCGTCGCCCTGACCGCAACCAATGCTGGTCCCAACAACGCCGCAGGGGTGGTGGTCTATGCACCGCTGCCGGCCGGTTTGACCTATGTTTCAGATACCGGGGGTGGCGCTTATGTGCCCGCAACCGGTTACTGGACTGTAGGCGCACTGGCCAATGGCGGCAGCACAGGCATCAACATTGTTGCAACCGTTGCTGGCAGTGGCTCGATGGCGATGGTGTCGCAAATTTCGGGCAGCCTGCTCGACACGGTCCCTGCCAACGATATGGCCAGTAGCACTTTCATGGTAGCCCCACAAACCACGCTGGCCGTCACCAATGTGCTGGCCACGGCCAGTCCGGTGCTGGCAGGGGGCGCGCCGAGCTTCACGGTTACCGTGCGAAACACCGGTATTGACACGTTGCTGAACGTCTCTGTTGCGACCAATCGTGCGCCAGTTGCCGCGATTGCTTCGGGAACGCCGAGCAGCGGCAGCTTCAACACCGCGACTGGCATCTGGACCATCCCGAGCATTGCGGCCGGTGCCACGGTAACGCTTAATCTCACCTTGACGGCTCCCAGCATGATTGGTGCGTTGACTGTGAACGCTGTCGCGACCGCCGAGAATAGCCCGGGCGCCCAGCTGGCAGCAGCGATTGTCAATGTGCTATCGCCGGCAACGGTGACGGCGACAAAGACTGTTGCTGGCAGCACCTTCGACCCTGGCTCCAGCGTGACTTACACCGTCACACTGACCAATAGCGCGGCTACCGCCCAGCTTGACAATCCTGGTGCCGAGTTCACCGATGTGTTGCCGGCCGGGCTGGTACTGGTCAGCGCATCAGCCAGCGGTGGTACGGCGGTGGCAACACCGGCCAGCAATACCGTGACCTGGAATGGTGTGATCCCGCCGGCTGGCAGCGTCGTCATCACCATTGTGGCCACGCTGAAACTGGGTACGCAGGGAACGACGATCAGCAATCAGGCAACGGCAGCTTATGACGCCGACGGCAATGGCAGCAACGAGTCAATCGCCTTGACCGACGACCCTGGCGTTGCCGGCGCTGTGAACCCAACCAGTTTTGCGGTTCAATTTGCTGCGGTAACCCCGGTGCCAACCCTGTCAGAGATGGCGCTGGTACTGCTGGCATTGCTGCTGCTGGGGGTGGCGGCAAACCGGCTGCGCGGCGGGCGCCGCACCTGATTCGATAACCGCAAGCGTCACTGTGACAGGTGACGGGCACAAATAAAAACGGGGCCGATGGCCCCGTTTTTATTGAGTTCAACCGGCAGCACCGGCAGAAGAAAAATGGTTGCGCTACATCATGCCCAGCATGCGCGGGAACCAGGTCGAGAGTCCCGGCCAGTAAGTGACCACCATCAGGAAGCCGAGCATCGCCAGCAGCCAGGGCCAGACCGCGACCGTCAGCTCGGTAATGCCCATCTTGGTGATGCCGGAAGCGACGTAAAGGTTCAGTCCGACCGGCGGATGACACATCCCCACTTCCATGTTCACCACCATGATGATGCCAAAGTGGACCGGGTCAATGCCCAGCTTCATGGCCACCGGGAACAGGATGGGCGCAAAAATCAGCACAATGCTGGACGGCTCCATGAAGTTGCCCGCCAGCAGGAGCATGACGTTGACCGCCAGCAGAAAGGTGACCATACCCAGGCCGTTGCCCAGCATCCAGTCCGCCAGCGCCTGCGGAATGTTCTCGTTGGTCATGATGAACGAGAACAGCACGGCGTTGGTGATGATGTAGAGCAGCATGGCCGACATATTGGCCGAGTTGAGCAGCACCCGCGGCACATCCTTGAGCTTCATGTCCTTGTAGACAAAAACCGCCACCACAAACGCGTAGACCGCGCTCATTGCGGCGGCTTCCGTCGGTGTGAACATGCCGGTGTAAATACCGCCCATCACGATGACGATCAGCAACAGGCCCCAGGCCGAGGTTTTGAATGCCGTGAAGCGCTCGGCCCAGCTTGCTTTGGGCAGGCGCGGGTAGTTGAACTTGCGGGCCCGGTACCAGGTCACGCCGCCCAGCACGCAGGCCAGCGCAATGCCCGGCACGACGCCGGCCATGAACAAGGCGCCGACCGACGTGTTGGTGGCCACCGAGTACATCACCATCACGATGCTGGGTGGAATCAGAATGCCCAGCGCGCCCGAGGTGGTAATGACACCGGCACCAAAACTCTTGGGAAAACCGGCCTTGACCATGGCCGGCAGCAGGATGGAGCCAATCGCCACCACGGTGGCCGGTGATGAGCCCGACACCGCGGCAAACAGGGCACAGGCCATCACCCCAGCCAGACCGAGGCCGCCGTACCAGTGGCCGACCATGCTGGAGGCAAAGTTGATCATGCGCCGGGCGACACCGCCGTGCGTCAGGAAATTACCCGCCAGAATGAAGAACGGGATCGCCATGATCTCGAACTTCTCGATGCCGGTAAAGAGCTTGAGCGCCACCGACTCCAGCGGCACATGGGTAAAGCCAAACAGAAAGGTCAGAACGGTCAGGCCCAGCGAGATGGAGATTGGCATGCCGGTCAGCATGAGTACCAGCAACAGTACAAAGATGATGGCAGCATTCATTTCGTGCCTCCTTGGCTGTCGGGTGTTTCATCCGGATGCAGGTTGTCCTTCATGGCATACGGGTCGAAGTCGACCGGCAGCACTTCAGCCTCCAGTCCATCGACGTGACCGTGGTCATGGTGCGGCAACTCACCGGTCTTGATGAACCCGACCAGCACCTGCAAAAAACGGAAACACATCAGGCTGGTGCCTAGCGGCACCGCGCTGTAGACCATCCAGGTTGGCCACTCCAGGTCGGGCGTGGTGGGGCCTTCCGGAATGCCGTCCAGCGGCAAGCCCAGCAGATTGAACCAGGCATGGTGGGCGCCGTTTTCCCATACAAAGCCGCTGGCCAGTGCCGCCACGATACCGGTAAAGACGGCACCTGCGCACAGGCCAAAGATGATGAATTTGCCACGCATCCGGTCGTTCAGGCGGTTGATCAACACATCAACGCCGACGTGGATGCCGGTGCGCACGCCATAGGCGGCGCCAAACTTGCACATCCAGACAAACATGATGATGGTGAGCTCCTGCGCCCAGCTCATGCTGAGCGACAAAAGCCAGTCCTGCAGGCCGGGTACGGCCAGACCTGCAGCGTAACGGTGAACCACCGCGACAAAGATGATCAGTGTCGCAGCGCCCATCAGGAAGGTGACCAGCCACTCTTCCAGGTGATCTAGGATTTTCATGATTTGAACTCCGGCCCAGAGGGCATCAGGATGGCAGTGCAGTGTCAAACTGTTTAGAGCTTGGCCGGGTCAAAACCGGTTTCCTTGTAGATGATCTGAAGTGTCTCCTTGCCGACACGCTCAGCCATCTTGATGTGCACCGGTGCCATCGCTTTTTTCAGGGCCAGTCGCTCTTCCTTGC
Source organism: uncultured beta proteobacterium (assembly GCA_963750815.1). Lineage (GTDB taxonomy): Bacteria > Pseudomonadota > Gammaproteobacteria > Burkholderiales > Burkholderiaceae_C > Rhodoferax. The sequence goes on along the minus strand of CAVVRS010000002.1, from coordinate 288,249 downwards.
TGGGTTCGTAGACCGTGGTCTTGCCACTTTTCTTCACTACCGCCAGTGCCAGGTCGTTTTCTTCCTGGGCGATCTTGTTGGCGTATGCTGTAGCCTCCTTCATGGCCTGCTCCAGCTGGCCACGCACGTCGGCGGGCAGACCGTCCCAGAACTTCTTGTTCACGATGACGGCGTAGCCAAGGTAACCGTGGTTGGTAAGCGAAAGGTGCTTTTGCACTTCATGCAGTTTTTGTGTCGAAAAGTTGGAAATCGGGTTTTCAGTGCCGTCCACAACACCGGTTTGCAATGCCTGATAGACCTCGGAGAAAGCCATCACCTGCGGAATGCCGCCGATCGAGCGAATCTCTTCCTCCAGCACTTTGGACGACTGGATGCGAAACTTCTTGCCCTTGTAGTCGGCGACGGCCTTCAGCGGCGTGTTGGCCGAAAAGGACTTGAAACCGTTGTCCCAGTACGCCAGCCCCTTGATGCCCTTGGGCTCTAGCTTGGCGAACAGGCTGACGCCGACGGCACCCTGGGTGATCTTGTGCAGGTCGGCTGTGTCATCAAAGATAAAGGGTAGGTCGAAGGCCTCAAACTCCTTCACGCCCAGTGGGCCAAACTTGGCCAGCGAGGGTGCCAGCATCTGCACCGCACCAATTTGCAGGGCTTCAATTTCTTCCTTGTCCTTGTACAGCGCACTGTTGGCATAGACCTCAACCTTGACCTTGCCGTGGGTCAGCTCGCCGGCTTTTTTGGCAAAAAACTCGGAGGCTTTTCCCTTGGGTGTGTTGGCCGCGACGACGTGGCTGAACTTGATGATGGTCTGGGCACTGGCGACAAAAGCGGCGCAGCCAAGCAGCAAGCCCAGCAGCAATTTGGAAACTTTCATTGGATATCTCCGTTGGATTGACAGGTAAAGGAACCCCTGCGGAACGTCAGCCCGCTTGTCTGGCACTATAAAAGTCAAGTTGACCTAATGCAATTGTGGAAAACCACAATGCGCCGGGGTCCGGCCGGGCGCGGCTTGCGCCACAGCTCAAATGGTGAGCGGGTCAACATCCACTGCCCAGCGTATCAAGCCCCGACCGGCCGGCTGTTGCCGGGTGTCGTGCAGTACCCCTTGCCAGGCGTTCAGGAAGCGCTGGAGCGCGGCGCGCGACGGGCTTTCGATCAGCATCTGGGCGCGTTCCACGTTGGCCACGCGCTGCATGCTCATGGGTACCGCCGGATACAGGGTGACCTGTTGCCTCAGCTGGCCGGCGTCGGGCATCGCTGCCACGGCCGCACTGGCAGCTCGCAGAAAACCCTGGGCATGTTCCTGCGTTCGTGCCTCGGCCCGCACCAGCGCCTGAAAGCTGAAAGGCGGCAGGCTGGCCAGTTCGCGTTCCTTCAGCTGCTGCGTGGCAAAAGCCGGGTAATCGTGGCGTTTCAGCGCCTCAAACAAGGGGTGTCCCGGATGAAAGGTCTGCAGCCACATCTCGCTGCCGGCACTGATATCGGCATCGCGTCCGGCCCGACCTGCGGCTTGCATCAAAAGGCTGAACAGCCGCTCGGGTGCCCTGAAATCGCTGGAGAACAGCGCATGGTCGGGGTTGACTGCAGCCACCAGCGTGATGCGCCGAAAGTCGTGTCCTTTGGCAATCATCTGCGTGCCCACCAGGACGTCGATTTCACCTGCGTGGACACGGGCCAGTTGCGACGTCAGCGCGCCCTTGAGTTTGGTGCTGTCGGCATCAATGCGGGCAATGCGCACCGGCTCACCGTCTGGCCATTGGGCCGACACCGAGTTGGGACGGCGCACTGCGGCCAGCAGCCCGGCGAGCTGTTCTTCGAGCCGTTCCGTGCCACGCCCCAGTGGCGCGATGTCCGGGTTGCCACAGGCCGGGCAGGCCCGCGGCACCGGCTCGGTGTGGCCGCAATGGTGGCAGCGCAGCGTGCGGTCAATTTTGTGAAACACCCGGTAGGCACTGCAATGCGCGCATTCGCTTTTCCAGTCGCAGTCGGCGCAATGCAGTATCGGTGCGTAACCGCGGCGGTTCAGGAAAACCATGCTCTGTTCGCCGCGTGCCACGCGTTGCGCAAGGGCCTCCAGCAGAGGTGGTGAAAGCAGGCATTTTTTGGGCTGATGGTTCATGTCGACCCGGCGTACCAGCGGCAGGGAGCCAGCGCTGTCCGAGCGGTTGCTGGCACTACCCAGCCGACCTGGCATGTGCAGCCGCACATAGCGCCCGCCTTCATTCGCTGGCCGACTGTGGTGCCAGCTCTCCAGCGAAGGCGTGGCCGAACCCAGCATCACTTTGGCGCCCTCCAGCCGGCCCCGGTACACCGCCAGATCGCGCGCCGAGTAGCGGGCACCTTCCTGACTCTTGTAGCTGGGGTCGTGTTCCTCGTCGACGACGATCAGCCGCAGATTCGGGAGTGACGCAAAAATCGCCATGCGGGTACCCAACACAATGCGGGCGGCACCGCTGTGGGCCGCCAGCCAGCTCTGCAAACGCTGGGCCGGTGTCATGCCGCTGTGCAGTGAGACCACGGCGCTGTCGCCATACAGTGGGTTGAAACGTGCCCGAAAACGCTGTTCGAGCTGCGGCGTGAGATTGATTTCAGGAACCATGACCATGGCTTGCGCCTGCGCGTCGCGGGCGAGCAACCGCTGAACGCCGTGCAAATAGACTTCGGTCTTGCCGCTGCCCGTGGCACCAAACAGCAAAAAAGGCCCGGTTTCAGCATCAAATTGGGTGAAAACCGCCGTCTGTTGTGTGGTGAGTGCTACCAAATTAGTAGCGTCAAGTGACCCCGACAATAACCGATCGGGCACTTTTCCATGGCGTTTGAGGCGTCGCGCCAATTGCAGATTGTTCAGGTCGCGCAACTGCGGAGGCAGTGCCGCCAGCGCCACTTCACCGGGCGATCGCTGGTAATAACTGGCGGCAAACGTGACCAGTTGCCGCCAGGCCAGAGTGAGCGGGGCTATGCCCTGCAGGGCGCCTGCCACAGCGCGCAGTTTTTCCGGCCGGATTGGCGTGCCCGGCGCCGACCCGGCTGGTGTATCCCATACCACCCCCAGCAACTCGCGCTTGCCAAGGGGTACGCGTACCAAAGTTCCGGGGGCAAGTGGCAGCTCACTTTGGTATGTCAGCGGCGCGGCAATCCGGCTGTACACCGGGGTATTTACCAGGACCGCCAGCTGGCCGCTCATGTGGCCGTCCGGCGGATTTCAGCAAGTTGATGTGAACTGTCGAAACCGCCCTTAAGTTGTTGATTCATAAGCGATTTGGACGGCATCCAGAGATTCTGTGGATAACTTTGTTGATATCTTGTCTTCAGCACCGCCAAAGCCTTGAAAATCAAGGCTCTCACTGAAATGCCCATAAAAAAAGCAAAATCAAAACCCGTTATAAATCAATAACTTGTAATCGCTATTGGTTTTGTAGCAACGATCAACAAAAAATCGAATGTCTTGCGCAGTGCAGCAAAATTTTTGTGCATAAGTCAAGCCCCGCCGTCAAATTTGGATAAAAAGGTGCTAACAGTTCAAGACCGGAAAAACTAGCTCCGCATTTTGCGTGAATGCGTATGCACCGCTTGCACCAGCGACGCCACATGGTCGGGGGGTGTGTGCTGACTTATGCCATGGCCGAGATTGAAAATTTGCGTTGCTCCGGTGCCGCTACCGGTGTGCGGCGGTCCAAAACTGTTCAGTACCTTGACCACTTCGGCCTCAATTTGTGCCGGCCCGGCAAAAAGAACGTTGGGGTCCAGATTGCCTTGCAGTGCCTTGTGCTGACCGACCAGCGCGCGCGCGCTGGCCAGATTGACCGTCCAGTCCAGGCCCAGCACGTTGCAGTCGAGCGCGCCCATTTCCTTCAGCCACGGCCCGCCGCCCTTGGTGAACACGATGCTGGGGATGCGCTCGCCGTTGTGCTCTTTCTTGAGTTGTGCCAGCACCCGCTGCGTGTAGGCCAGGCTGAACTCCTGGAATGCGCCGTCGGCCAGCACGCCGCCCCAGCTGTCAAAAATCATCACGGCCTGGGCACCGGCTTCGATTTGCGTGTTGAGGTACAACGCTACCGCATCGGCATTGATTTGCAGAATCCTGTGCATCAGGTCCGGCCGGCTGTAGAGCATGGTTTTGACCAGCCGGTAGTCGTCTGACCCGGCGCCTTCGACCATATAGCAGGCCAGTGTCCAGGGGCTGCCGGAGAAGCCAATCAGCGGCACCCGGCCATTGAGTGCTTTGCGGATCGAGGTGACGGCATCAAACACATAACGCAGCTTGTTCATGTCTGGCACGGCCAGCCGGGCCACCGCTGCCTCGTCACGTACCGCGTGCGCAAATTTTGGCCCTTCGCCCAGGGCGAATGACAGACCCAGCCCCATGGCATCGGGCACGGTGAGGATGTCGCTGAACAAAATGGCTGCGTCCAGCGGGTAACGGTCCAGCGGCTGCAGCGTGACTTCCGTGGCGAAGTCGGTGTTGGTGGCCAGTCCCATGAAACTGCCAGCCCTGGCGCGCGTGTCACGGTACTCAGGCAGATAGCGCCCGGCCTGGCGCATCAGCCAGACCGGCGTGTGAGCCGTCGATTGGCGCAGGCAGGCGCGCAGAAAGGTGTCGTTTTTCAGGGGCGCATAGGCGCCGGGGTGGGTGAGTGTATTCATGGCCCAATTGTCGCAGCAACTGGCCCGCCCCGTCCCCAGCCGGCCGGTCAGGAAGCGGGCAGCCGCATGGCGGCATCCTCAAACGTCCCGGCCTCGGCGTCCAGGTGGCAGGCGGCGCAGTTGCCTTTGCTCTTGACCTGCGGCGACTGCCAGTCGGTAGCAGCGATGTCGCGGTGTTTTTTTACCCAGTAAGGCGTTTCGGTGATGCGCAGCGGCACCGCATCGGCTTTCAGCGAGAGATCGATCTTGCTGGCTGGTTCAGTTTGATGCCGGTCGGCCGAGTTGGCCGTCATGAAGGCCAGCAACGCCGTACTGGTGGCGGAATCGAAACCCAGATCGGCGCCAAAATGCTGTTTTTGCTCGCGCATGATGCGTACCCAGGAGCGAGCCGGCAGCAGCGACGGGTGAAACGCGAGGTGGCAACTGCCGCACTCCTCGCGCCATTGGGCGTTATCAGCCAGCCGGGGGCCGACAAAGGCGACGCCGGGCGACTTCTGGCGCGTGACCGGGCGCCCGAGTTGTTGCTCCAGCGGCGCCCGCAAGGTGTAGAAAAACCACCAGGCGCCAAACACCACCATCAACACACCCATCAGCAGTGCCACCCACCCGCGGCGCTGCGCCACCGGGGCGCTGGCGTTGGCCAGCTTGGTGCCGGTGATCATCGAGCGCGCCAGATTTTCGCGGTGCAGCCAGCTTTCCACCACGACACCGGCCAGATGACCGAGCACCAGCAGCAGCATCAGGTTGGCCGAAAATTCATGCAGTGTTTTGAAGAATCGACCCTGACTGATGCCCACCCAGCCGGCCATTGCCCCATGTTGTTCTTCAGCGCCGAGGGTGAAAAAACCGGTAACGCCGACCACCAGGGTCAATGTCAATAGCAGATAAATCGCCAGGCTGCCGGTCGGGTTGTGGCCGATGTGGCGCGGCGCGCTACGTGACAGCACCTGGCGCAAATAAGTCAGCGCATCCCTGGGGCCGAACCAGAACGAGGCAAAGCGCGCGTAGTGCGTGCCCAGCAGGCCCCAGATGACGCGAAAACCCAGCAGGCCCAGCATCAGGTAGCCCAGAAATACGTGGACCGACAGCCACGGGTCCGACTCGCTGGTGAGCCAGGCGCCGGCAAAACTGGCTGCCAGCGTCCAGTGAAACAGGCGGGTCGGAAGGTCCCAGATCAGAATGCGTTGCATGGCGTCAGCGAATTCGGTGGTGCGACCGGTTTACTTCGGTATCCTGATGCTTCGTTCGTCGAAATTGCCCTTGTCGGCACCGGCGTGGCACGCCAGACAGTTGCTGGCGCTCCCGACCGCTGGCCGCTTCCAGACGGCGGGGGCTATTTCCCGCTCGTTGTGCTTGGCCTTGAACCACGCTGATTCCGTAATGCGCAGGGGCGTGGTCGCCGCCGACCAGCGATTGGAGGCGTTTTTCACCAGAAAATCAGTGATCCCGGCAGCCTCAGCGGCCGTCAGGGAAGCATCCACGCCAAAGTGCTTGTCCAGCCCGGACATCAGCTTGCGCCATGAGGCTGCAGGCAGCAGACCGGGCGGAAAGGCCAGGTGGCAACCGGCGCACTCCTGTTGCCAGCTGGCATTGACTTGCGCTGGCAGCACCGGGCGACCGCGATCTTCACCACTGTATTTGCCCTCGGCCCGCGCCGTCAACGCGGCAACAACCAATAGCGCCAGCAGTGCCAGGGGGATCCATTTGAAGCGGTATTTTGACATGGCCGCTCCTTACTTGACGGACAGGACGTAGGCCATGAAATCACCTTTTTCCTGGGCTGTGCAGGCGCGGCTCAGGACGTCGTTGCAGTTGCGCTTGAACCACTTTTCAACATTGGCGGCGTCCGTGAAGCGTTTGGGGTTGGCGGCGGGTGCCAGCGGCAAAATTTCCTTGTTGGTCTTGGCGTGCTTGCCGGCGGCCAGCGGAGAATCGGTGTGACAGGAGGCGCAGGCCATCTCGCCAACCTTGGTGGCGTAGAGTTTTTGTCCGGCGGCCACCGAAAAGTCCTTGAACGCGGCGTTTTCCTGTTTGGCAGCTGTGCGATAACCGTCCAGCACCGGGTTGGCAGCGGCATACAAAGGCAGCGCCAGCAGCAGGCAGGACAATAACTTTCTTCGGGCAAGCGGGGTGTACATAAGGGTATCCTTGAAACAGTGAAACAGGTGTCAATCCTGTCAACGACGTGACCAGGCGAAGCCCGGTACGCGTCAAAAACCCAAGTTTAATGGCGACAAATTAAGGCAGTCTTAACGCCGGGCGCTACAGTTCGGCGAGCACCGAACGCAGCTCCTGCACGCCCAGAATCTCCGACAGCACCACCGGTGCGCGGCCGGGCTTGTAGAGCACGTAGACCGGCACGCCGTTGCGGCCCAGCTGACTCAGCGCGGCGGTGATGGCGGGGTCGCGCCGGGTCCAGTCGGCGCGCAGCAGGGCAACTTTTTTGGTCGCCAGGTTGGCCAGCACGTCCTTGTTGGCCAGCGTGGTTTTCTCGTTGTATTGACAGGTCACACACCAGGCGGCGGTGAAGTCAACAAACACCGGCGTGCCGCTGGCCAGCATTTGTTCAACCCGCCCCGGTGCCCACGGCTGCCAGCGTCCGGCACTGGCCACAACACTGCCAGGTTCAGCCGTTTTAAGGACGTTCTGGCCTATGGCAACCGCCAACAGGGCGCAGACAGCTATTGAAATAATAGCAATAATAGCTCGTGCGCGGCCCGTCAGGGTGAGTGACCAAAGCACCATGCTGAAGGCCACCAGCAGCGCCAGCAGCGCACCGGCGCCGTCGACACCGGTTTGCTGGCCCAGCACCCAGACCAACCAGACGACGGTGGCGAACATCGGAAACGCCATGGCGTGGCGGAAGGTGCCCATCCAGGCGCCCGGGCGCGGCAGCCATCGGGCCACCGCCGGAATCAGGCTGGCGGCCAGATAGGGCAGCGCCATGCCAACGCCGATGGTGGCAAAAATCAGCAAGGCCTGAAGCGCCGGTAAACCCAGTGCCAGACCGAGCGAGGCGCCCATGAACGGTGCCGTGCAGGGCGAGGCAATGGCAACCGCCAGCACGCCTGACAAAAAGGCGTTGATGGCCGGGTTTTTGGCCTCCAGCAGCAGTGCCCGATCGGGCAGGAACATGCCAAATTCAAACAACCCTGCCAGGTTCAGCCCCATCACGGTAAACAGCAGCGCCAGACTAGCCACCACGGCCGGTGACTGCAACTGGAAACCCCAGCCAAGCTGCTCGCCTGCGCTGCGCAAGCCCAGCATCAGCGCGCCCAGCGCCAGGAAGGAGATCACCACACCGGCGCTGTAGGCCAGGCCGCTGGCGCGGTGGCCGCGCCGGTCATCGGCATGGCGGGTGAAACTCATCACCTTGATCGCCAGCACCGGAAAGACGCACGGCATCAGGTTCAGGATCAGGCCGCCCAGCAGTGCACCGAGCAAAGCGGCAAGCAGCGTGAGGGAAGGTGCCGCCAAAGCCGGTACCGCCGGTACTGCAGGCGCTGGCGGGGCACCGGCGGACACACTTGGCCAGCTTCCCAGTACCTTGAGCTCGGCGCGATAGCCCTGGCCGCCAGCCGCCAACACCACCGGCATGACGCCGGGGGCATTGCTGCGCTGGCCTGACAGCGGTATCTGCGCGCTCCACACGCCGGCGCTCCAGCGCTGCGTCCATGGGGCTGCGGTCTCGATCACTTCGGGCGTCTCGGGAAAGAAATCGAGCGTCTTGCCGCGAAGTTCGACGGGCAGACCCTGCACCGTCACCTTGATGGCATTGCCTTCGATTTGCACGCTGCTGTCGGGCAACACGCCGGCGGCGGCCATCAGAGGGCGCGGCTGTGCCGCCAGGGCGGCGTTGAAAGCCGCGCTGTTGACGGCTGTCGAGCCCTTGACCGGCAGCTTCAGCGCAAACACACCTTCTTCGGGAATGCACTCCTTGCGGCAAACCAGCCAGTTGGCCTTGAGCTCGATGTTGATCTCGTTGTCCGGTAGCGCCGGCTTGAAAACCGATGAGATGGTCAAGGGCACCGGCAGCAGCACCGTGCCTTCATAGCCGTAGTTGGCCAGATTGCCAATCGGAATTTTCCTGGGCAGCGGCCAGGCAATGTTGCCCGCGCTGACGCCGGCCGGCAGCGTCCATTGCAGAGAGGTTGGCAAGCCGGAGTCACCGGAGTTTTTCCAGTAGGTATGCCAGTCGGGCTGGTGCGTGAGCTGCAGACCGACCCACACCGTTTTGCCGGGGTCAGCACCGTCCGGCGCGTGCGCCATCAGCTCGGCGCGCACCTGCGCCGTCGTGACCACAGTTTTAGAAGTATTTTGAGCGCCAGCCACCGTCGATATTGCGCAAGAAGCTATAAAAAATGCAGCAATCAGGGGGCGAAAGGATGATAGAAGAGAAGTCATTGCACTATGGGAGTAGCTCAAAGGGGCAAAGTTCCTTGCGCAAATACGCCCGGCAGCTTGCCGGGCGCCTTGATGCGCAATTGTTTATTGACATTTTCGCGCCCAAATACGACCTCGATGTCGGCCACGGAGACGCCAAACTGCGGCGCCAGAAAGCGCACCATATGGTCGGTCGCCTTGCCGGCAACCGGTGCCGCCGTGACGCTGACCTTGAGTTGCGTACCCTTGGGTTTGCCAATGGCGTCTTTCGCCGCGCCAGGCTTGCCCAGAATATTGACCACCAGCACATCGCCGTCCCAGGCAAAGAAGGAGTCGCCGGTGATGTTTTTGACTTGTCCCCGGCTCATGGCGCAAAACCGAGCACGACGCGGCGCGTGCTGGCTGATTTCTTCTCGATCCGGGTGACTATGACGTGGCCGATCTCCGCCGTGTTAGCCACATGGGTGCCGCCGCACGGCTGCAAGTCGATCAGGGTTTCGTTGCCAATTCGGATGGTGCGGATCCGGCCACTGCCGCGCGGCGGTTGCACTGACATGCTTTTCACCAGGGCCGGGTTGGCGTCCAGCTCTTCATCCGTGATCGCGCCTAAGCTCACCGGGTGCGCCGCTGCCACCAGACGGGCAATGCCGGCGGTAAGCGCCTCCTTGTCCAGAGCGTCGGTCATGTTGAAGTCGAGCCGCGCGTAGTCTGGCGTGATCGAGCAGCCGTTGACCAGTTGCGGCACCAGGTGGCACAGCAAGTGCGTGGTGGTGTGAAAGCGCATCAGGCGGTGCCGCCGCGCCCAGTCAATGCGCGCTGTGACGGTGTCGCCCACAGTGAGGCCAGCGGCACTCGATTGCTCTGAATTTAATAGCTGCTCAAGCACGTCAGGCGTGGGCAAATGGCATATTTCTGCATTAAAAACACCGTATTCATCCTTGCCCTTGCGGGTATCCACAATAGCGATTTCGCCGCCATTGGCCAGCACCAGCACACCGGCATCACCGCCCTGGCCACCGCCCAGCGGGTAAAACACGCTGCGGTCGAGCACGATGCCCTGCGCCGAGATGGCGGTAACGGTAGCCTGGCATTCGGTCAGATAAGCATCGGCGCGGAACAGGTCTTGTGTCATGCTTTGATAATAACGGCATGCCTGCCGTCCTGCCTGCGCCACCTTCCATCGTCCTGTGCACCCTGAATGCCGGGTACATCCACGCCTCGCTGGGTTTGCGTTACCTGCTGGCCAATATGGGAGATTTGAGGTCGCAGACGGTACTGCGCGAGTTCACCATCGCGCGCCAACCTCAGGAAATCGTCGACGAACTGCTAACGCTGTTGGCAGTGCCGGCAGCGGGCGCCGTGCAGATCATCGGTCTTGGCGTCTACATCTGGAACGTGACACAAACCACTGAAGTGGTACGCCTGCTCAAAGCCGCGAGGCCGGCCGTGCAGGTGGTGCTGGGCGGCCCTGAGGTCAGCCATGAACTCGACAACCAGGAGATCGTCCGGCTGGCCGACTTTTTGATCACCGGCTGGGGCGATGTGAGCTTTGCCAAACTGTGCAGCGCCCTGCTGAACGGACCACAGCCGCTGATGAAGGTGATCGCCGGCGAGCAGCCGCCACTCAGCCAGATTGCGCTGCCTTACGCCGAGTACAGCGACGCCGACCTGGCAAACCGCCTGCTGTATGTCGAGGCCTCGCGCGGTTGTCCGTTCAAGTGCGAGTTTTGTCTGAGCTCGCTCGACAAGACTGCCTGGCAGTTTGATCCGGATGTGTTTCTGGCGGCGCTGCAGGTTTTGCATCAGCGTGGCGCACGCAACTTCAAGTTTGTCGACAGAACCTTCAATTTGAAAATCGACGCCTCGGTGCGCATCCTGCAGTTCTTTCTGGATCGCCTGACGGACGATCTGTTCCTGCACTTCGAAGTCGTTCCGGACCACCTGCCAGAAAAACTCAAGGCCTTGATTGTGCAGTTTCCGCCCGGTGTGCTGCAGTTTGAAATCGGCATCCAGAGCTTCAATGTGGCGGTGCAGCAGCGTATCTCGCGCAAGCAGTACAACGACAGGACCGAAGCCAATCTGCGCTGGCTGCTGGAGTCGTCGCACGCGCACTTGCACACCGATCTGATCTTCGGCCTGCCCGGCGAGACGCTGGCAAGTTTTGCCGCCGGCTTTGACCGCCTGGTTGCGCTGGGGCCGCACGAGATCCAGCTTGGCATCCTGAAGCGCCTGCGCGGCACGCCCATTGCCCGCCACAGCGCCGGGTACGGCATGGTGTACGAGCCTGCGCCGCCCTATACCGTGCGGCAAACCGGGGTGGTGGACGCGCACACGCTCCAGCGCTTTACCCGCTTTGCGCGGTACTGGGACCTGCTTGCCAACTCGGGACGCTTCCAGCTGACGTTACCTTTGCTGCTGGCGACCGGCACTGGCACCGGCGCCGCAGCGCCGTCACCGTTTTATGCGTTTCTCGCTTTCGCCGACTGGCTGTGGCAAAGCGGCGGCCAAACCAGCGGTCTGTCACCCGAGGTGCTGGTCGATGCGCTGTTTGACTACCTGTGTGTCCAGTGCGGGCGCCCGGACGCGACCGTTCGGCAAACCTTGCTGGCCGACTACCTGGCCAGCGGCGCCCACGCCAGTCCACGGGTGCTGAAAAGACTGTTGCCCAAACAGCTGGCGCCGCAAATTCGTGCCAGCCAGCGCCTGGCGCAACGCCAGCTGCGCCACGGCGTCGGCGTTCAGGCTCTAAGATAGACCCATGACAATTAAATCCAGATTCTGGGCCGACCTCGGTACGCAGGACTTTGCGCAACTGATCCGCACCGGCCAGGCGGCGCAGACGATTGCCGTGTTGCCGGTCGCGGCGACCGAGCAGCATGGCCCGCATTTACCCCTGAGCGTGGATACGGTGCTGGTCGATGGCATCGTGCAGGCGTCGCTGGCGCATCTGGCGGCTGATTTGCAGGTTCTGTTTTTGCCGACGCAAGCCGTTGGCCTGAGTCCGGAGCACTCCCGTTTTCCCGGTACGCTGACCCTGAAGAACGAGACGATTTTGCGGCTCTGGAGCGACATTGCCGAGTCTGTGGCGGCCGCCGGCATCAAAAAACTGCTGCTGTTCAATTCGCATGGGGGCCAGGTCAGCGTGATGGACCTGGTGGCACGTGATTTGCGGGCTCGGCTCGACCTGCTGGTGGTCAGTGCGAGCTGGTTCAACCTGCCGCTGCTGGACGCCAGCGGGCTGGACCTGAACACACTTTTCAGCGCCGACGAACACCGTTTTGGCATCCATGGCGGCGACATCGAAACCTCCATGATGCTGGCGCTGGAGCCGACTCGGGTCGAGCTGGCGAAGGCGCAAAATTTTGCATCCACGGCGCAACAGCGGGCCCAGCGTTTTGACATTCTGGGCAACGGTAAAAGTGCCCGGCTCGGCTGGCAAACGCAGGACTACAACCCGGCCGGCGCGGTCGGCAACGCGGCCGCCGCCACCGCGCAAAAGGGGCAGTCCCTGGTGGACGCTGCCGGTCGTGGCCTGGCGCGTCTTCTGGCCGAAATGCAGGAACTTCCTTTGAACACCTTGCGAGCCAGCCCCGATGCCATTGCACCTTGAGCGGCTCTGGAGCGCGGTAGATCGCTAGCTGGCGCATGGTGGCTCCCTTTGATTTGTTGGCGCTGGGCGCAGCTGCCTGCTGGGCCACCAGCAGCGTCCTGTCGGTGTCGCCATCGCGCCATCTGGGTGCGTTTGCGTTTACCCGCTGGCGCATGTTGCTGGTGGCGCTGATGCTTTGGACCGTGACGCTGTTCATGGGGGGCTGGCGCAGCCTGCCGCTGGAGTCCAGTGGGATGATGGGCTTGAGCGGTTTGATCGGCATCTTTGTCGGCGACACCGCCTTGTTTTCTGCCATGAACCGCCTCGGTCCGCGCCGCGCGGGGGTGTTGTTTGCCACCAATGCGGTGTTCAGCGCCCTGCTGGGTTTCTGGTTGCTCGGAGAGCGCATGAGTGGCCAGGCGGCCTGGGGTGGCGCCCTGACCGTGGCCGGCGTGATGACCGCCATTCTGGTCGGGCGCAACAAGGAAGACAGCCACGCCTGGGAAGCTGATCGCGGTCATGTGGGTGCTGGAGTGGCCCTGGGCTTGCTGGCGGCCTTGTGCCAGGCGCTGGGCTCCCTGATTGTCAAGCCGGTGATGGTGGGCGGGGTAGACCCGATTGCCGCCTCCGCCGTGCGGGTATCAGTGGCATGCGCGGCGCATTTTGTCTTGTTGGGCCTGGGCGTGGCGGCGGCGCGGGCGCATCAACCGCCAACTGTGCGGGTCCTGGCGCAATCGGCGCTCAACGGTTTTATCGGCATGGGGCTGGGCATGACCCTGATATTGCTGGCGCTTAAAAAAGGCGATGTCGGCATGGTGGCCATTCTGTCGTCGGTGTCGCCCGTTCTGGTGCTGCCCTTGTTGTGGCTGCGCCTGGGTCGTGCCCCGGCACCGGGCGCCTGGCTGGGGGCGTTGCTGACGGTGGCCGGGACGGCGCTGATCCTGCTGCGCTAACTTGCATTGCGGGTGCGGCTATTTTGCAAGACCGAGCTTGCAGAACGTCAGCGCGGGGGAACTGCCCGTAGCGCTAATCGAAACTGACCTGCTTGCGGTTGTCGCTCGACACCCGGTCGATCATCTTGTTGTAGGGGTCCACCCCCACTTCATACGGCTTCTCTTTGACCGTGACGGTCAGCACCGGCTCGGTGCCGGAAAGACGGCGCTTCTCGCTGAACAGGATTTTTTCATCCGCTTCTTTGCCACCGGTGGGACGGGCGAAGACTGCAATCTCGACGGGTTCGTCAAAAACGCGTCCGGTCTCCTTGCCCTTGCCATCGGCTTCCAGCTTGGCCAGATGCAGTTTCATGGTCACATCCCACTGGCCATCGGAGCGTTGTTTGGCGCTGGCCTCCACCACCCGGTTGTCATAGAACACTATTCTTTCGAACAAGTCGGTTATCAAGTCCTGCTGGTCAGCCGCAGCCTCGGCACGGATGTAGCCGAGCAGCTCTTTGCTGGTGGTGTAGGGCGATGCCTGATAGGCTTTGTCCTTCAGGAAGCGTTGCAGCGCACGGTTCAACGCCGGTTCACCGATTTCCTCACGCAGGCGGTAGAACACCAGAGCGCCTTTTTGGTAATGAATGTAGGCCTGGTTTTCCACCCGGAACAAGGGCAGTTCCTCAATCTGCTCGCCGCGACGCGCGCGCAGGTAGTTGTCGAGCTCTTCCTTGAAAAAGCGCCGCAGGTGCTCGCGCCCATATTCCTTCTCCATCACCATCAGCGCCGAATACTGTGCCAGTGACTCGACCAGCATGGTGGCGCCCTGCACGTTGGCACCAATCACCTGATGCGCCCACCACTGGTGCGCCATCTCGTGCGCGGTGACATAGAACACGTAGTCCACATCCTCCTTGTGGCGCAGGTCGGCAATGAAACCGATGGCTTCCGAGTACGGAATGGTGTTGGCGAATGACTGGGCAAAAGTGGCATAGCGCGGAAACTCCAGTATGCGCACCTGTTTGTGCTGGTACGGCGTGAAATTGGCGCTGAAATAGTCCAGCGACTTCTGCGTGGCGCTGATCATGCGATCCACGTTGGAGTCATGCTTGGGGTCAAAGTAGATTTCGATCGGCAAGCCATGCCAGTCACCCTTCCTGACCTGCCATTTGGCGGACAAATAAGCGAAGAAGGGCAACATCGGGCGGTCCATTTTGTAATGAAAATAGCGTCGGCCCGACTTCTCCCAGGTTTGCTGCAAATAGCCCGGTGCCAGCGCGATCTGGTCGGCGCTGGTGGAGACGGTGGTGTCGAAGCTGACCCAGTCGGCCTCGCTATCGAGCTGGTGGTTGGCACGCGCCGCTTCATCCTCCAGTTTGGGCATGCGCTGCGGCTCGCCCAGGCCGCGTTTGCGCCGCTCATTGCGGTCGGTCAGTTCGTTGGCGGCATAACCCAGCGCCGGAAACAGCTGGGCGTTGTTGAAGAAGGTGCCGTTCAGGTTGACGCTGTCGGGCTTGCCATCGTTGGTAAAGCCCTGGTTGCGCACCGTCAGCATGAAGTCGATGTCGATCCCGGCACCAGCGGCAAGCGGCTGGTCCAGCTTCAGGATGCGCATGCCCAGCAGACTGTCATCCGCAATCACCTGATGCGCGGGCAGACCTTTCAACACCGTCTCGACATCCGGGACCACTCGCACAAACAGAGTATCGATAGCCGCAGCATGTTTGTTGACCAGACGATAGTGGCCATTGATCACCACGCGCCGTTCTGCCGGGAAGATGTCGACGCTGGCCTGCACCTCTGTCACGCGCGGCTGGGCCACGCCTTTGTATTGGCGATACTTCTTCTCATAGTCGGCCTGGCGGTCCATCTGCTGGTCGCCCGGCACGTACTTGTTCAGGACATTGGTGTTGTAGTAAATCCAGCCGCCGCTCGCCACAAAGCCCAGCAGACACACGGCCAGCGCTCCTCCTGCGAGACCCTTGAGCCGGTGCCCGGCCAGGCGAACACGCACGCGCCATTCCTGCGACAAGCCACGTACCCAAAAGCCTTGTGACAGGATCAGCAAGCTCAGCACAAACAGGCTCCAGTAAAGCAGGTACCAGTACCAGCCCGTCAGGAAGTGACCAAAGCCATTCATGTCCGAGTACTGCACCTGGGGCAGCCCGGCAATGTTGTACAGGTTGTGATCAAAATGCAGGATGCTGAACACCACCTGCCAGGCCAGCAGCAATATCACGACCAGATAGCCCGCAAATTTGTGGTTGCACAACACCTGCAGGGCCAGCGCCAGCAAGCCCATCAAGACAAAATAAGCTGAATTCTGCAGGCTGCCATGCAGGTACAGCAGGGGTTCAACAGGAGCGCCGCCCTTGATTAACTGGAAGCCTATGGCGGCCAGCACGCCACCCGTCATGAAACCGGCAATCACCCCCAGCAGAGCCAGGCTCTTGGCCACCAGTGGCACCCAGTTTGGCACCGGCAATGCATCCACGACCTCCGCCACCTTGAACTGGCGCTCCTTGAAGATCAACTCGCCGGCGTAAAAAGTGACGATCAGTACCAGCATGAAGTTGAAGCTGCCGTTCATGGTTTCCAGCATCACGCGGGTCACCGGATAAACCTTGGTGCCATACATCTGGCCACTCATCGAGGCGCCGCCGATGAAGTTGGCCACGCCCACCAGCAGCATCACCAGAAAGGGCACGCTCTTGAACACGCCCATGGCATCAAAACGCAGCAGGTGCCAGCATTGCCGCCACGGGGTGGTGGCGGTAGTGACAGGCTGCACTTGCCGATAAGCGCGAACCACTGGCGGCGCCAGTGCCGGCCCCGTCAATGCCTTGGTGCGCCCCCACAGGCGCTGGCCGGTGTCCGGGCGTTGCGGCTTGAACAGCGCCAGCGTCAGACCGATAAGCAACACGGCCACGGCGCTCCACAGCAGGCGATTCACCAGGATGAAGCCGGCCACCGGTGGCAGCCCGCTGTTGGCCTCGGCCACAGAAAAATAGCGTGTCATGCGGCTAAAAGCGCGCAGGCCGAAGGGGTCCATCAGTACCGCCAGCCATTCGTTGCTGATGTCGCGGGAAAACACGCCCGCCACGCTCCACAGCACAAAAAAGACGATCACCCCCACATAGACCAGCAGCATGGAGCGCGTGGTGGCCGCCAGCAACATCAGGAACGCGCCAATCAGCAGCAGATTGGGGATCACAAACACAGCAAAACCCCACAGGTAGGGAGTGATCGAAAACGGGCCAACACGGGCCACATCGACCCAGGGCATGACCGTGCCAAGCATGATGCCGATCGAGATCAGCACAAAGATGGACAAGCACGCCACCAGACCCGCAACAAAACGGCCCAGCAGATAGTCACACTTTTTCATGGGCGTGGCGAAAAACATGTCGGACATGCCCAGCTCCACGTCACGCAGTACCGAGCCGGCGATGAAGAGGGTAACGATGAACATCGCAATCACGGTGAACACGCCCAGGAATTGGGCAATCACCATCGGTGCATTGCGGTAGACGTTGCCCACGGCGCCGCCCACTTGCACCGCATCGCTGCTGGCCGCGCCAAAAGCCATCAGCGCAAAGATCAGGCCGCTCAGCCACAACAGCGGCTGGCGCAACTGGTAGCGCAGATCAAACCGGAAGAATTCAAGCCACATGCCGCGCTCCTTATGCGACAGCGGCGGTGTTGGGCTGGCGGCTGTGTATCTGCAGAAAGTACACATCCTCCAGATCGGGTTCGACTTGCACAAAGCCATCATCGGGCTGACTCTCCGAATGGACGTTGATCTGCGGCTGCCCCGCCACCAGGCGTGACGACAGCACATTGAAACGTTGCTGGTAGTCGGGCAAGGCGGCCTTGCTGACCCGCTTGCGCCAGACCTTGTCCCTGAGCATGTCGATGGCGGCTTGCGGCTCGCCCTGCAGCAACACTTCGCCTTTCACTATCATCGCCATACGCGGGCACAGGTCGGTGACGTCTTCCACGATATGGGTCGACAGCATCACCACCACCTGCTCGCCAATCTCGGACAGCAAGTTCAGAAAACGGTTGCGCTCGTCCGGATCCAGGCCGGCGGTCGGCTCATCCACAATCACCAGCCTGGGCGCGCCCAGCAAGGCCTGTGCAATGCCGAAGCGCTGACGCATGCCGCCGGAAAAAGTGCCGAGCTTGCGTTTGCGTGCCTCCCACAAATTGGTCTGGCGCAACAGGCCCTCCACCATCTCCTTGCGCTCGGCGTGCCGGGTCAAACCCTTCAGAACCGCGAAGTGATTGAGCAGGTCTTCAGCGTTGACCTTGGGATAGACACCAAAATCCTGCGGCAGGTAGCCTAACTGGCGGCGCAAGCCTTCTTTGTCTTGCAGCACGTCGATGCCGTCGAACCGGATGCTGCCACTGTCGGGTTCCTGAAGCGTGGCGATGGTACGCATCAGTGACGACTTGCCGGCACCGTTGGGACCGAGCAAGCCATAAAGACCGGTAGGGATATCCAGATTGATATCTTTGAGTGCCTGTACGCCGTTGGCGTAGGTTTTGTTGAGTGCTTTGATTGTCAGCATGTCAATGCCTTCCTGATGGCTGTTGCGCGATGACCCCGCGACGGGGAGAGTTGACGAATGTACCTCTTTGGCAAAGACGCGACGACCGGTCTGCGACAGACCGCGCCATTGAGGGCATGGTCTGCGCGAACCGGATAGAAAGCTTGACGTTGCCCATCAAACACCCCGGCGATGGGTTGACTGAGGCCCTGAGTCGGCTCAGGCGTGCGTGATCCAACTGGCGTGGTCGGCGTGCTCCAGGTGCGGCAGCGTATTGAAGGTCACCAGCGTGTGGCGTTTCGGGTTGAAGGCGAACTCGGTGATGGCGCTGTTGCGGATGCGCATATTGAGTTCGATGGTGGTCTCCGGCGTAGTGCCCAGCACGTGGCCGACGGCGGTGGCAATCGGCCCGCCGCTGGAGACGATCAGCACATTGCCGTCGCAATTTTTCCGGATGTGGTCCAGCGCGCTGGTGACGCCCGCCCTGAACTCAAGGTAGCTGGGCATGCCGTTCGGGCTGACCACACCGTTCATCCATTGCGTCAAACCGTCGCGCAGCAGACGGAAGTGATGGCGATAGAGCTCTGGCGTATCGGGCTTTTCAAGCCGGTGCGGGTATACCGTGGCGATCACGGCGGCGCTGTCAAATTCGTTCAAACCCGGCCACGGGAGGGCGTCGGGTTCAAAGGCGCCGCCCACCCGAATCGCGTCATAGGTCTGCACGTGGCGCCGCAGAGTGCCGCACAGCACGGCATCGAAGACGAGCCCTTTTTGCCGGAAGTATTCACCCAGCCGCACGCCTTGCTGCCGGCCCAGCGCACTGAGCTGGTCGTAGTCGGCGGCGCCAAACGAAGCCTGGCCGTGGCGTACAAGGTAGAGAGTTCCCATGCTGCGAATCTAAACCAACAAGCACGCCGGCTCTTGTCGCACGAGCGACGATGACCGTCATCCTGGCAGCACGCTGGCCAGCACTGCCGCATCCACGTTGCCACCGCTGAGTGTGGTGCCGACGACCTGACCGCGCAGCAAATGACGCTCCTGCATGGCGGCGGCAAAGCTGGCGGCGCCGGCCCCTTCGGCGACGTTGTGGGTGTCGCTAAACAGGTCGCGCATGGCTTGTGCGATTTCAGCATCGGTTACTTTGACGATGTGGTCAATGTACGGCAGCAGGATAGTGAGCGCCGCCTCATCGGCCACGCGACAGGCCATGCCGTCGGCCAGACGGGTGCTCACCGGCGCTTCCACCACGCGGCCCGCCAGAAGGGAGTCGGCGTAGGTGGTGGCGTGCGCACTGACGACGCCGACGATGCGGGTGCGGTGCCCCAGTGCCTGCCTGGCGGCAATGGCCGCGCAGGCGCCCGAGCCCTGGCCGATCGGCACGTACACCACATCGAGTTGCGGTACGGCCTTGAAAAACTCCCACCAGTAGGTGCTGACGCCGCACAGCAAATCGGGGTGAAAACTGGGCACCATGTGGGCACCGGTTTGCGCGGCCAGGCCAATCGCGTACTCCCGGCTTTCCTGAAAGTCGCTGCCATGCTCGATCAGGGTCACACCCAGCGCGCGCATGGCGGCATTTTTTTCCAGCGAGTTGCCCAGCGGCACCACGATGCTGCAGCTCACACAGTGAGCGCGCGCCGCCCAGCCAATGCTCTGGCCGTGGTTGCCGCGCGTGGCACTGATGACCGATGGCGGCAGTGCGCCGGCTTCCTTGAGCCGGTCAAAATAGTACAGGCCACCCCGAATCTTGAAGGCACCGACCGGCGTGTGGTTCTCATGCTTGACCCAGCACTCAGTGCCCAGGCGCTGGCTCAGCAAGGCCCAGCGGTATTGCGGCGTGGCCTGAAATTCACGGTGCACCACCCGGGCGGCAGCTTGGATTTCGGCAAGGGTGGGCAACTGCAGGGTCATAACATCACCCTGCCATCGATACAGGTGGCCGAATCGCCGCCGACCCAGACCTGCCCGCTGGCATCCTTCCCGATATGCACGCGCCCGGCGCGGCCCAGACAGGCGCCTTGTGAGGCGACATAGCGGCCGGGCAGATGGCCGTCGGCAATCAGCCACTGGGCCAGACTGGCGTTGAAGCTGCCCGTCACCGGGTCTTCATTGACGCCCATCGGCGCGGCAAAGGCCCTCACTTCAAGCCCGGTTGCGCTCCCTGAACCGCCTTCCGGTTCTGCCGGACGAGGGCTGAAAGCGCGCGCCTCGCGGTTTGATCTTGCTATCAAATGAGTAGCTGCTTGCGCAGACACTACGGCGGCTACACCCACTTTTTGCCCCAAATGCTGGAGCGCGAGATGGTCCGGGGCCAGTTGCAGAACGGTCTCGGGACAGTCCAGTAGCAGGCCCAGCCAAAGCGGGCCGTTGTCGAGCATCTGGGCCGCCACGATCTGGCCGGCCTTGAGCCCCAAAGCAACTGCCACCTGCGCCAGCAATGCCGGGTCAGGATCGCTGCGCTGCAGCGGTGGTGCGGCGAAC
Organism: uncultured beta proteobacterium; assembly: GCA_963750815.1. Classification (GTDB taxonomy): domain Bacteria; phylum Pseudomonadota; class Gammaproteobacteria; order Burkholderiales; family Burkholderiaceae_C; genus Rhodoferax. The sequence continues at coordinate 267,667 of CAVVRS010000002.1, read as the reverse complement.
GCCAGCCGCGCGCCATCGCGCCGAATTTTGATCAGACCAAGCTGGCATTCCTGCACGATCTCAGCTGACGCTCGCGGTGTGCCCCCGGCTTCGAGCCAGGCGTGGCAACTGCCCAGCGTCGGGTGACCCGCAAACGGCAGTTCACCACCCGGCGTGAAGATGCGTACGCGGTAGTCGGCACCGCGGGCCGCGCCCTCTGCGCTGGGCGTCAGCAAAAAAGTGGTTTCCGACAGGTGGGTCCAGTGCGCAAAGTGCTGCATTTCAGCGTCGCTCAGGCCGCTGCCATCGAGTACCACGGCCAGCGGGTTGCCCAGGTAAGGCTGGGCGCCGAAGACGTCAACTTGTTTGAATGGGCGTGTGTTCATGGAAGTCATATCCTGGAGTTTTGCAGGTTGAACGCATAGTTTTTGATCGCTTTGGCCAGTGCCGCCACGCCGCGATGGATTTCTTCCACGCTGGGGGTGACGAAGGACAAGCGCAGGGTGCGCGGGTCACCATGTCCGGCATAAAACGGCGCGCCGGGGACGAAGGCCACACCCTGCGCCACGGCATAGGGCAACAGGTCCACTGCGCTCATCGCCTGGGGCAGGCGCGCCCACAAGAACATGCCCCCAGCCGGAAAGTTCCAGCTCAGGCGCGCGTCCAGCGCGGCGGCGCTGCCCGCGTCGGCCGATGGCATAGGGCCGAAGTGCTGTGCGAGGGCCTCCAGCATGGCATTGCGCTGCGCTTTGTAGAGTGCGCGGATGGTGGGCACATGGCGCGCCAGAAAACCGTCTTTCATCACCTCGGCAATCATGCGCTGGTTAAAGCCGGGGCTGTGCAGATCGGCCGCCTGCTTGGCTTGCAGCAGTTTGGGGTAGACCGCCTTGGGTGCCACCGCAAAACCCAGCCGCAGACCCGGCGCCAGCACCTTGGAGAAAGAGCCCAGATAGATGCAGCCGTCAGGGTTGCGGGCGGTCAAGGGCGCTGGCGGTGGCACATCAAACCACAGGTCGCCGTAGGGGTTGTCCTCAATGATGGGCAAGTCGAGTCTTGCGGCCTCTGAGCTCAAGGCGGCGCGGCTGGCCTCAGACATGGTGCGGCCGGTCGGGTTCTGGAAGTTGGGCAGGGCATACAGAAAGCGCGCACCCGCTGCCTTCGCACGCAGGTCGGCGACGTCAATGCCTTCATCGTCGTTGCTCACGCCAACGACCTCAGGCTCCATCGGCGTGAAAGCCATGACCGCACCCAGGTAAGTGGGCGATTCAACCAGGATTTTGCTGTCTGTGTCCACCAGCACCTTGGCCACCAGATCAAGCCCTTGCTGTGAGCCGGTCGTGATCAGCACCTGCGCCGGATCGACTTTCCAGGGCAGCATGGCGGCGACCATTTCGCGCAACGGTCCAAAACCTTCACTGGCGGCGTATTGCAGCGCGCCGGCCGGGTCATCGTGCAAGACCTTGGCGCAGGCGGCCTCGAACTCGGCCACCGGAAAGGTGCTGGGGGAGGGCAGACCGCCGGCAAAACTGATGACCCCGGGTTTCTCGGTGATCTTTAGAATCTCCCGAATCAACGAGGGGTTCATTTTGGCGGCGCGTTGGGCCAGCAACCAGGGTGAGCGTGACCTTGCAGTGGTGGTCATGGCGATCCTTCGTGTGTGAAATAGTCAATTGGCGCTGCTGACCGGCATCTTGCGGCCGATAAATACCACCGCGATGACGGCTAGTCCGAAACCGACCGTCAGCGCATCGAGCGATTCGCCCAGCAGTGGCACGGCGAACAGCATGCTCAAAAAAGGTTGCAACAGTTGCATCTGGCTGACGCGCACCGTACCGCCCAGCGCCAGTCCGCGGTACCAGGCAAAAAAGCCCAGCCACATGGAGCACACGGCGACATAGGCGAAGGCCGCCCATGCTTCGTTCTTGATAGCTGTTTGCGGCCACTGCACAAACGCTACCGGAAGATTGATGGGCAAAGAAAGGACCAGGGCCCAGCAGATCACGTAATCAGGCCGCATGCGCTGCGAGAGTTGGGCGCCAACGCCGTAGCCGACCGCCGCACAGACCATGGCCAGCAACAGCAGGGTGTCGGCTGGGGCCAGTGCCAAACCGGCTTGGCCCGAGCGCAGCAGCGCAAACGTCACGACCAGTGCGGTACCGAAACCGGCGCACAGCCAAAAACCCCGCGATGGCCGTTGCCGGTGCAGCCACGCGCCCACCAGCGCAGTGGCGAGCGGCAACACGCCCAGAATCACGCTGGCATGCACCGCCTCCACATGGCGCATGGCGATCGAAGTGCACAGTGGAAAACCGAACACCACCGCCAAAGCCACGATGCTCAGTGGCAGCCAGTCTGCCCTTTGGGGCCAGGGTCCGCGCGTGATCAGAAGGAAAGCGATCGACAGCAGGGCCGCCACGACCGCCCGAGCGACGGCGACAAAAACGCCCGACATTTGCGGCGCCTCGGGCGTGCCCACGGCGATGCGCGTCATGGGCAGCGTCAGGGCAAACATAATCACGCCCAGCAGGCCCAGCCAGAGCCCTTTGCGGAGCTGGTTCGCGGCACTGTTCATGGGTTTTGTCGTTAAAGCTAAAAAGTCGCCATCCAGGCGGCGGTGACGACCAGCACCAGCGCCATCAAGCGGTTGAACCAGCGCAGGCGCCGGCCCGAGCCTCCGGGGCCACTGAGCCAGTCGCGCAACAAGGCACCCAGCGCCGCGTAGCTCAGGTTGCTGACCAAGCCAAAAGCCAGCATCAGCGGCAGGATGATGGCAAATCGGGCTGCTGCATCGGTACGCCCGGCAATCCAGCCGCCAACCACGGTGAGCGCCAGCATCCAGGCTTTGATGTTGAGAAACTGCAACATCACGCCCTGCCAGAAGGTGACTGTCAATTGCGATGCGTCGGCTTGCGCCAGCGTGCCGGAACGCGCCAGCTTGAATGCCAGCCACAGCAGATAGCCGGTCCCCATCGCCTGAATGGCGAGCCGAAGTGACGGCAGCGCCACCACAAGGGCGCCGACGCCGCCCGCGCACACGCTTAAAAGCAGGCCCCATCCCAGTGGCACTGCGAACACAAAACGCAGCGAATGTTTGAAACCCAGATTGGCCGCCAGCGCGGTAGACAGTGTCGTGTTGGGGCCGGGCGTAAAACTGGCGGCGCTGGACAACAGCATGAGGGCGGTGAATTCAGCGGTATTCATGACGGATGGCGGGTCGATGCATGGATTTGACTTTATAGTTGATGCCAGCACACTATCAGTACAATTTTTAAAACAATTTTCTAATCTGTATGGTTCAATTTGACGGCACAGCCTGGCGCGAATGGATCTCTCATGTTAAAGAAAACGCCGTCCCAATCCTTGACAGAGCAACTCGCCGGACGCTTTGCCGAACGCATTCGCACCCGCTTGCTGGCGTCGGGCACACGATTGCCCTCGGTGCGCCAGTGCGCGCAACAGCAGGGAGTAAGCCCCAGTACAGTGGTGGCGGCCTATGACCAGTTGCTGGCGCAGGGCTTGGTGGAGGCCCGCAGAAACAGCGGTTTTTTTGTACGAAATTGGGCTCTGGCGCCCGTCAATATTGCGCAAACAGCTATTAATTCAATAGCACCATCAAACCCGGAACCAGATCGCCAGGGCGGTTTTCAGGCACAGCACGTACCGGTCAATGCGACGGCACTGATTCGCGGCATGTTCCATGGCTCAAGCGACAAGCCGCAGCCCGGCATGGGCGCGTTTCCGCCGGACTGGCTGCAAACCTCGTTCATGGCCAGCGCCGTGCGCCGCGTCACCAGCACGCGCTCGCTGCAGGCGTTTTCGCTGCAGTACGGCGAGCCAGCCGGTGATGCCGGCCTGCGCAAGGCGTTATCGCAAAAACTGATTGGCTTGAACGTGCTGGCCTCGCCCCAGCAAATCATCACCACGGTCGGGGCAACCCACGCGCTCGACATCGTCAGTCGCACGCTCTTGCGCGCGGGTGATTGTGTGATGGTGGAAGAGCCCGGTTGGGCGGTTGAGTTTGCCCGTCTGGATGCCCTGGGCATGCGCATTTTGCCGGTGCCACGCCGTGCCGACGGGCCAGATCTGGAGGTGATGGCGCGCTATTGCGAGCTGCACGCACCCAAACTGTTTGTCAGTGTCAGCGTGTTCCACAACCCGACCGGCTACTGCCTTACACCAGGCAGCGCACACCGGGTGCTGCAACTGGCCAACACACACAATTTTCATATTGTCGAAGACGACACCTACAGCCACATTGCGCCAGAACATGCCACCCGCTTGTGCGCCCTCGATGGTTTGCAGCGCACAATTTATGTCAGCGGCTTCGCCAAAATTCTGGCGCCGGGCTGGCGAGTCGGCTTTTTGGCCGCGCCTACCGCGCTGTTTGAGCAGTTGCTGGACACCAAATTGCTGGCCACGCTGACCACCCCTGCACTGCTGGAAAAGGCGCTGGCCTGGTGCATTGACCAAGGCCAGTTGCGCCGTCACGCCGAGCGCATTCGCACCCGGCTGGACCTGGCACGCGCCCGCAGCGTCAAGCTGGCGCTGGCGCACGGTTGCAGTTTTGCGGCACCCCCGGCAGGTTTATTTGGCTGGGTCCAGACCGGCGTCGATACTGACGCTCTGGCGCAACGCATGCTCGATGTCGGCTACCTGTTGGCACCCGGTGCCCTGTTTCATGCCAGTCGTCAGCCCAGCACGCTGATGCGCATTAATTTTGCAACGACGCAGGAGGCTGCGTTCTGGAAAATATTTTCAAAAATTCGGTCCGAGATGTGAGTTCAAGCGCATCGTATTTCAGGTACCGCCTCAGGTGCCGGACAACTCTTCCCAGCGCGCCAGCGCGGTCAGCATTTCTTCGTCAATGGCCGCGTCGCGCTGGTAAAGGGTGGTGGCCCGCTGCGGGTCTTTGGCATACAGGTTGACGTCAGCCAGCCCGGCTCTGAGGGCTGCCTGTTCCTGTTCCAGTGCCTCTATTCTGGCGGGCAAACCGTCGAGTTCGCGTTGCTCCTTGTTGCCGAGCTTTTTCAGCGTCAAGGTTTTGCCTGTACCGGTAGATTTGGTGTTTTTATGGCCTCTAGCACCCGTCTGCTGTGCGCTGGCAGCTACTGAAGTTGTAGCAAGCTGTATCTCCCTGCTGCGTTTTGATTGAATCAGCCAGTCCTGCACCCCCCCCTCGTATTCGCGCCACAAGCCGTCGCCTTCAAAGGCGATCGTGCTGGTCACCACGTTGTCCAGAAAAGCGCGGTCGTGGCTGACCAGAAAAACCGTGCCTTCGTAGCTTTGCAGCAACTCTTCGAGCAGCTCCAGCGTCTCGATGTCGAGGTCATTGGTAGGCTCGTCGAGTACCAGCACGTTGGCCGGTCGGGCAAACAGGCGCGCCAGCAGCAGCCGGTTGCGCTCGCCGCCCGACAGCGAGCGTACCGGCGAGTTGGCGCGCGCCGGTGAAAACAGGAAGTCGCCCAGGTAGCTCTTGACGTGTTTCTTCTGGCTGCCAATCTCGATCCATTCGCTGCCCGGACTGATGAAGTCCACCAGCGTCGCGTCCAGGTCCAGCGCGTTGCGCATCTGGTCAAAGTAGGCCACCTGCAGATTCGCACCTTGGCGCACCTTGCCGCTGTCGGGCTGCAATTCGCCCAGTATGAGTTTGAGCAGCGTCGTCTTGCCGGCGCCGTTGGGGCCGATCAAGCCGATTTTGTCGCCGCGTACCACGGTGGTGGAAAAGTCCTTGATGATGATTTTGTCGCCAAAAGCCTTGCTGGCCTGCGTCAGCTCGGCTACCAGCTTGCCGCCCAGCGCGCCAGCGGCCACATCCATGCGCACCTTGCCCACCGCCTCGCGATGCGCGGCCCGGCTGGCGCGTAGCTGTTCCAGCCGCACGATGCGGCTCTGGCTGCGCGTGCGCCTGGCCTCGACGCCTTTCCTGATCCAGATTTCTTCCTGCGCCAGCAGCTTGTCGGCCTTGGCGCTGATGACCGCCTCCTGCGCCAGTTGCTCCTCTTTGAGCAGCAGGTATTGTGAAAAATTGCCGGGATAGGAACGCAGGATTCCGCGGTCCAGTTCGATGATTCGGGTTGCCACGCGGTCCAGAAAAGTCCGGTCGTGGGTGATGGTGACGACGCTGCCCTTGAAGGCCACCAGCAGGTCCTCCAGCCACTCAATGGAGTCCAGATCGAGATGGTTGGTCGGTTCATCGAGCAGCAACACGTCGGGCTGTGCCACCAGCGCCTGCGCCAGCGCGACCCGCTTCTTGGTGCCGCCCGAGAGTGTGCTGACCACCGCGTTCTCGTCCAGATGCAGGCGGTGCAGGGTTTCCGTCACGCGCTGCTCCCAGTTCCAGCCGTCCTGCGCTTCGATCGCGCTTTGCAAGGCGTCAAGGTCGCCAACGCCTTCGCAGTATTTCTCAATCAGGGCGATAACGCCCGCGAGGCCGGCGCTGGCCGCTACAAAAACAGTGGCGTCCTGATCGAGCACCGGCTCCTGGGCAACATAGGCCAGACGCAGGCTTTGCTGCAATTGAAGGGTACCGTCATCGGCCTTTTCGAGTCCGGCCAGAATCTTCAGAAAAGACGATTTACCGGTGCCGTTGCGGCCAATCAGGCCGATGCGCTCACCGGTTTCGAGGGCAAAGTCGGTGTGGTCGAGAAGAGCAACGTGGCCAAAAGCGAGTTGGGCGTTCAGAAAAGTAATTAATGCCATAGGGGAGGGATTATCCCGCCCCGCTAGCGCCCATAGACATCCTCGAAGCGGACGATATCGTCTTCGCCCAGATAAGAACCCGACTGCACCTCAATCATTTCCAGCGCGACGCGACCCGGATTCTCCAACCGGTGGCGGGTGCCCAGCGGAATATAGGTAGATTCATTTTCCGACAGCAGCAGCGTTTCGTCACCCCGTGTTACCCGGGCCGTGCCACTGACCACAATCCAGTGCTCGGCCCGGTGATGGTGCATTTGCAGCGACAGCGTGCCACCGGGCTTGACCACAATGCGCTTGACCTGAAAGCGCTCGCCGGCATCAATGCTGTCGTACCAGCCCCACGGGCGAAAGACCTTGCGGTGAATCGAGCCTTCGGTGCGGCCTTGTTTTTTGAGTTGATCGACGATTTTCTTGACGTCCTGGGTCCGGTCCTTGTGCGCCACCAAAATCGCATCGGCGGTTTCCACCACCATCAGATCGCTGACGCCAACGCCGGCGATCAGCCGGCCCTGGGACAGCGCCAGGGTGTTGCGGCAGTCTTGCAGCAGCACATCGCCCTGCGTGACGTTGCCTTCAGCGTCTTTTGGCAAAACCTGCCATAGCGCCTCCCACGCGCCGATGTCCGACCAGCCGGCCACGAGGGGCAACACCACGCCGGGTGGCAGTGCCGGTGCGCCGGCATGGGTGGCGATGCGTTCCATAACGGCGTAATCAATCGAGTCACTCGGGCAGTTGTTAAACAGGTCTTTTGCGACCCGGACGAACTCGCCATCGGTTGCGCCCTGATCCCAGGCGCCTTGACAGGCCCGCAGAATGTCAGGTCGGCAAACCTGCAAGGCGGCCAGCCAGACCGAGGCGCGCAACAGGAACAGACCGCTGTTCCAGAGGTAACAGCCCTCTTGCAGGTAAGCCTGGGCAGTGGGCAGGTCCGGCTTTTCGACAAAGCGCGCGATCAGCCTGGCGTCACCGGACCTGGCTGCAGCGCAGGGGCTGTGGTAGGCCGGGCCGGCCTGGATATAACCATAGCCGGTCTCCGGCGCATCGGGCGTGATGCCAAAGGTGACGACGGCACCACCGTTGGCCAGTGCGGCGCCCTGGCGTACCAGGCGCTGAAAGGCCGCCACATCGGTGATCACGTGATCCGATGGCATCACCAGCAGCACCGGGTCGGCACCGGCCCGGGTTGCTGCCAGCGCGGCCAGGGTCAGCGCCGGGGCGGTGTTTCTGCCGGTCGGCTCCAGCACGATGATTCCCGGCTTGCCGATCAGGCGCAGCTGCTCGGCAATGACAAAGCGGTATTCTTCATTGCACACAATCAGCGGTGCCGCCAGCTCGGCCCCGCTGATGCCTTCGACGCGCCGCACGGTGGCCTGCAGCAGTGAGTCAGCGCCCATCAGGGGCAACAGTTGTTTCGGGTATTTCTCGCGCGACAGCGGCCACAGGCGGGTGCCCGAGCCGCCGGACAGGATAACTGGTTGTATCAGCATGGTGTGTGTCGTTTCTTCATGCCCGGGCATCGCCCCAGCGCAATTGGGCTGTATCGTCGCCCCGATACAGCGTCTCGCCGTAGCGGTCGACACAGTAGTCGGGCGAGACAATCATCTCGGAGAACCGCATGTCGGCGGCAATGCGGGTGTACTCGAACAAAATGCTGCGTACCACCTTGGCGCCGGTGCGGATGTGGCTGCCGTGGCCAATCCAGGCCGGGCCGGTAATGCTGGCACCGGGTTCGATGCGCACGCTTGAGCCGATATAGACCGGGCCTTCAATGCTGACCTGGCCCCATGGAATGGCGGTATTGAGGCCGACCCAGATGCCGGGCCTGATCTGGCGACCGGGCATGCTCATCTCAGCGACTTCACCACTGAGCACGCGTTGCAGCACCGACCAGTAGTCGCTGACCCGGCCGATGTCGATCCAGTTGAACGGCCGGTTCTGGACAAAAAACGGCAGCTTGTGCGCGACCAGCGCGGGAAACAGCTGGGAGCCAATGTCATAGACCGTGTTCGATGGCACCAGCCCCATCACGGCCGGCTCGAAGATATAGATGCCGGTGCTGGCCAGTGTTGATTTGGCCTCGGCCGGTTTGGGTTTTTCCTGAAAGGACTGAATGTGCCCGTCCGGCGCTGCCACCACGATGCCATAGCTTTGCACATCGGCCAGCGGCACATCCAGCGCCACCACACTGGCAATGGCGCCTTTGGCCTGGTGCTCGGCCAGGGCCGCCGTGATGTCCAGATCAATCAGCGCGTCGCCGCACAGCACCAGGGTGGTTTCATCAAAGAAGCCGCTGAAGTCCTGGATGCGTCGCATGCCGCCGGCCGAACCCATGGGCCGCGGCAACACGTCGCCGTGTTCCCGCACGCCTTCGTAGGAGTAGCCGATCTGCACGCCCCAGCGTTGGCCATCACCAAAATACTCTTCGATTTTGTGGTGATACCAGGCCACGTTGACCATGATTTCGGTGATGCCATGGCGTGCCAGATGCTCAATCAGGTACTCCATCACCGGCTTGCCCAGAATCGGTACCATCGGTTTGGGCAGGTCGCGCGTCAGGGGCCGCACGCGGGTCCCCTGGCCGGCGGCCAGAATCATTCCCTTAGCCATATCTTGCATCCTCCCGTTGTTTCATTTTTGTCATATCAGCGTTTGATGAAATTCACACCCATCATCAAAGAAGGTTCATCTTTTTCGCGGCCCCGGTCAGTTCGGCGCGGAAGTCGGGATGCGAAATCGCGATCATTTCCCCGGCGCGCTGTTTGGCCGACTTGCCGCGCAACTGCGCCACGCCAAACTCGGTGACGACGTAGTTGATATCGTTCTTGCTGGTCGTCATGTGGGTGCCCGGCGCAAGTGTCGGCACGATGCGTGAAATGCTGTCGTCGCGCGCCGTCGAGGGCAGCACAATGAATGCTTTGCCGCCTCTGGAGCGGTTCGCAGCGCGCACAAAATCAACCTGGCCACCCGTGCCGGAATAGGGCAGATGGCTGAGGCTTTCGGAGCCGCACTGGCCCAGCAAGTCGATTTGCAGGGTGGCGTTGATCGCCACCAGGTTGTCATTTTTTGCCGCCAGGTAGGGGTCGTTGGTGAAGTCTGCCGGATGCATTTCCAGCGCCGCATTGCGGTGCATGAACTGGTAGAGTTTTTTCGAGCCCAGGGCAAAAGTGGCGATCATTTTTCCGGGCAGGTAAGTCTTTTTCCGGTTCGTCACGGCGCCGCTTTCGATCAGCGTCAGGATGCCGTCGCCAATCATTTCGGTATGAATGCCCAGATCGTGCTTGGCCGTCAGCTGCATCACCACCGCGTCCGGTATGCCGCCGTAGCCAATTTGCAGGGTCGAGCCGTCGTCAATCATGTCGGCTACATATTTGCCGATGGCCTGCTGGACCGGGCCGATTTTCGGCAAACCGACTTCCATGACCGGCTCGCTGCTTTCAACCAGCGCCGTGACCTGCGAAATATGCACATGGCAATTGCCGTTGGCAAACGGCACGTTCGGGTTCACCTCCAGCACCACGGCGCGCGCCCGGGCCACCGCCGCCATCGTGTAGTCGGCCCCCAGGCTGAGCGACAAATAACCATTCTGGTCCATCGGCGAGGCCATTGAAAAAACCACATCGGCCGCGATCTGGCGGCGTTCAATCATGGCGGGGATTTCCGAAAAACAGCAGGGAATGAAATCGATCCAGCCGTTCTGCCCGCCAGCGCGCGTGGCGGCGCCAAAGAAAAACGCAACGTGGCGTACGTTGGCCGCTGTTTGCGGGTCGAGGTAGCCATATTTGCGAATCGCCAGAATTTGCGCAACCTTGACGTCATGGAAGCGCCGGCGTTGTTCCGACAGCGCGCCCAGCAGTGCCGGGGGTTCGCCAACGCCGGTCGGCACAATGATGAAGTCGCCGCTATTCACCAGGGCAATGGCATCGTCGGCGCTGCGGCACTTTTGCTGGTAGAGGTCCTGAACTGACATGGTGTTCTGCGCTTTCTGTGGGCTGGTGGGCTGATGACCCGGTGCGATCAGCCGCCGGACTCGGTGCTGGAGGTGGCGTGCGGGTCCTGGCCCAAAATGGCTGCCAGCTGCGGTAGCGCCAGCTTCAGCGCCTCCTTCAGGGTATGCGGTGGGTTGATGATGAACATGCCGCTGGCCGGCAGGCCGGGGCGCACCACGTCGCCCGCGTCATCGGTGGTGAGCTTGCTTGACTTGACGGTCAGCGTTGCGTTAAGCCAGGGTTTGCCGGCTTTGGTAGCCAGGGTTTTGAGTTTGCGCGGCACATCATGGGCCTCCGGTCGCGGAATGATCGGGTACCAGACGGCATAGGTGCCGGTGGCAAAGCGCACCATGGCGTCGGCAACCATGGCCACCACGCGGGCGTAATCGGTCTTGATCTCGTAACTCGGGTCGCTCAGCACCAGCGCGCGGCGCGCGGGCGGCGGCAGAAATTTCTTCAGACCGTCAAAACCATCTTCGCGCAGCACCGCAACCTGGCGTGCGGCGTTCAGTTGCGCAATGTTGGCAGACAGTGTTTTGGCGTCGGTCGGGTGGATCTCAAACAGCTTGAGCTTGTCGCGCTCGCCCAGCAGGCGCTGGATGATGAAAGGCGAGCCCGGGTAAACCTTGTGGCTGCCGGTGGCATTGAAAGCGGCCACCAGATCCAGATAATCCTGGATGACGGGTGCCAGACGGGTTGCCGGCCACGCGGTGGATGCTATTGATTTGGTAGCTGCCTGCGCTTTACTGACGGGGGCTGGAGGCTTTTTTGATGCTGAAATAAGGCGTAAAAAGCCCTCTGCGGCTTCACCGCTGGTTGCGGCGTAATCGCCGTCCAGCCGGTACAAACCGGCCCCGGCGTGGGTGTCGAATACAGTCAGTGCCGTGTCCTTTTGTCGCAAATGCCGCAATATGGCAATCAGCACAGCGTGCTTGAGGACGTCGGCGTGATTGCCGGCGTGGAAGGCGTGGCGATAACTGAACATGGGGGAATGTTAACCGGCACCGGGCGCCTCCCAGAACCCCACTCTTGGGGGCTACGGGAATACGAAGAGACTTCCCACTTTCTGGTAACGGCATCAAGTGCCAAGATTGGTTTTTTTGGAAGCCAATTTACAACCTTTGAAAGGGGAAGTCCCGCGAGCGAGATTACACGAGTTGGTGTTGATTTGAAAAAACTGTATACAGGTTCATGCCGTCGATATCTCTGGCAAGTTGGTCACGAATCGATCTTTACCGCATCTGCCTTGGTCGCGACAGTGGGCGACTTCTTGAGGACAAGAAGGACGCGCCCAACCAAGCAGCCAAAGCGGCGGTCAAGATGGGGCGCGGCAAGAAGACGTAGCGCGCCACCCAGCGGCTAAAAGAAGAAGCCACCCGAACCCCCACAGCTTTAGCGGCTGGCAGGGGTTGTGGGTGGCTTTTTTTATTTTAGAGATAGAGGGAAATTGGCTGATAGCCCCCGTCGGTATTGCGTGAGTAGCTATCAGTTATATAGCTACTTTTGCAAACGCTCCAACACTGATTCAGGTTCCATAGACATAGCAATGGCCAACCGCTCGATTAACGACAGAACTTCGGTCGAGGGAGTTTTCTTCTCCTCCGCATAGATGTCAGCGGCGGTCTCAAGCGCTAAGCCGTACTCACCAACATCAATAAATGCCTGAACTTCTGCACGTTCAGCGTCTGACAACTCACCAATTGAAGCATTCAGCAGGTTAGATAGCAGTGATTCGACCAGATCAAAATTGGACATCACTACTCCTCAGCGCGGGTTGCGTGGCACGTTGGTCGGGTAGCCGGTAACGATCCGACCGTTTGGTTCGACGATCACCTGGATGTCTACCCCGTCCCGCGTACCGTTTACAACAGTGCGGCCATTACGACCCGGTGATGTAGTTGAACTTGGATCTGTCGCCACATCCGAGATTTCACCTGTGATTTTGTCGCGCGACCAACCGCTGGGGAATTCGCTCTTGCCTGGTTTACCGGTGCCCGGCGCATGGCCTCCGCCGGTTGCATCCCCATCAAGAACGTGGGTTTCGCCTTTGGGGTCCAGGAGGCTTGGCTTGTCTGCCCCTTTCTTTGGCTCGGCTTTTGCCCCATCGCCAGACCCGGCCGATTCAGAGTGAAGAGCATTACCAATTGCGCGCTGTAGGCGTGCTGCTATCTCCTGCTGCTTGGCCGGTGGTTGGAGCGCGAAAATAACACTTCCACCTCCCAAAACAATAAGGCCGGCAGACAGTACCGCCTGCCGTCCATCCGGATCGACATACCTATACGGGTTGTTGTTGGCATACGCATACCGATTAAAGCTATGTACGTTCTCAAGATCGAACCCCACAGGATCAACGCCCATGAACCGCCCCAGCACCGGATCGTAATATCGCGCCCCCATATACGATAGCCCGGTGCTGCTGTCATACGGCTTGCCAGCAAACCAAAGCTTGTTGTTACTGCCTGCCGCTTGGTTGTTCAGCCTGTCGCCGTACGGCCGGTAGTTTTCTTTCCAGACGATGGCGCCACTGAGGTCGGTGGCCACCAGCGGCGTGCCGGATACGTCGTTGTGGAAATAGGTGATGACTTCACCAGCGGTTGCTATTGCCGATACCAACCCGAGCAGCGCAAAGGCAGCTCGCGCCAAATACTGTCTGAATTTGTAAAGCATATTCTTATCTCATGATTCTGTCGCTGATTAAGTGATTGTCAAATTCAATAATCGAGTAACAAGAAAAGCAACGGCATTAACGCCGCCTGATTACCCACCGGCTCTGAAGGCCAGCGTTGCGGCAATGAGCAGCAGGGCGAGTTTTTGCCAGCTGTTGCGTGGGGTGCCCATGTGGGAAGTTTGTGCAAAAACAAGCTTGTAAGTCGCATAGATAGAGCGTAATTAACTATCAAATTTATAGCATGTATGGTTCCGTCTTGAGATTAACTTGACGTTGCGTAACACCAACGTCCAGTATCGTGCATTACAACTCTTTGCACGGCACGGAAGCAAAACCGTTCAGTCGGAGTATGAATGAAAGCTGCCGAATTCAATGGGGTTTTCTTCGCTCAGTAACGCCATCCGATCTCGCATGATGTCTTCAAACCCCACAATGTCGGACGGTGAACGCAGTTGGCGGACCTCTTCAAGATCAATCAGTTCAAACTCCAGCGCTCCCATGGCACGCTTGACTCCGGCGCGGAATGCCTCCGCCGAAGCCGCGACGCCAACCACTGCGATGTAAGCGCCCGTGGCTGTACCAAGGGCAACATTGCCGCTGTACGGCACTACTTCAGCTGTGCCGCCCCATGTAAGCCGTGCGCTAGTTGTTGTACTCATGATGAATGCGGCTTTTTTCACCGGACTGTGTCTCGCCGTAATAGTGATCCTTGCCCATGGCTGGGTTTTGTGTGGTTCGTAGTGATGCCTCCAACGCCGACTTCTGTGCGTGCTGCTAGCGAGCCGTGACCTACGCAGGAACCGGCAGAGCGCTGGCCAGCGCCATAACACCACTGCTGGGGTGGCGGGGGGTCAACACCAAGCCTTGCGCGGCACGCGCCTGGCTTTGACTGCTCGGACGGTGGCGGCAGCGACGAATCGCCCCCCGAGAAATCACTAGCATTTCAAGCGCAACGGCGCGCGGTTTCCGGCCGACTTCATGTTCCAGCTCACGCCTGAGGAGTCCGATTCGTTAAGGTCGCAAATTGCGACCTTAAAGACTGGGCGCGGTCAGCACCGCAAGTACCTGCCCTATGTCTTCACCGAGCACGGCGCCATCATGGCCGCAATGGTGCTCAACAGCCCGCGTGCGGTGGAGGTGTCGGTGTATGTAGTGCGGGCCTTTGTGCGCCTGCGTGAGGCCGCTGTGCTGCACAAGGACCTCGCCGATCGACTCACCAGTTTGGAGGAGAAGACCGAAGCGCTGGCGATATCGCATGACACTTTTAGCCGCAATACGCGCAATCAACTGCGCCAGGTGTTCGATGCGTTGCGCGAGCTGACGATACCGCCTGACCCACCAAGCCGGCCTATTGGCTTTGTGACGCATGAGGACAAGAAGGTCGCGCCCAAAGGGGCCGCCAAAGCGGTGGTCAAGCTGGGGCGCGGCAAGAAGACGTAGCGCGCCACCCAGCGGCTAAAAGAAGAAGCCACCCGGAACCCCACAGCTTTAGCGGCTGGCAGGGGTTGTGGGTGGCTTTTTTATTTTAGAGATAGAGGGAAACCGGCTGCTAGCCCTCGTGGGTATTTCATGAGCAGCTATCAATATCGCAGCAGCCACGGATTTCATCTAATCTGCCCTGGCCCATTCATTCATAGGTGAGCCAGCGCAAAGCTTGCCCAACCAACGCTCAAACCGAATCGGGCTTCTCACCCTCTACAACGTCAGAAGCTTTGAGCCATCCAATCCGCCAAATTACCTGGGGTACTTGCACCTACCAGAGAGATTGCACTCACTAGGCCCTGCGTGTTCGGGCTCACAATTTCCACCGTACCTAACAGGTCTTCACCTACCGCCAAGAACGTGGGGGTTTCCAAGGAGCGTTTGCCGATCACAACCAGGTTGTCCGCACGGGCTTGCATTTCAGGACTCCCAAACATCCAGACCGGCATCCAGGTCGAATCTACCGGCACCTCTTGGTTTTTTGCCAGTATGTCTAGCAACTCCAGATAAATGGCCCGGTCCACCTGACCCAGCAGGAATAAACGTTGATCCTGGTTCTTGTCCCAGGCTACCACCTTGAAGAAATAGACTTGGTCGTCACCCATCCCATTCAAGAAACCTTCGGTCGCACCATCGTAGTAGGCCAGTGCAAGCACTTTTGTGGTCGATGTAGTCACCATGATTCACTCCTGCTTTAGTCTCGGCCAAACGCTTGATTGAAGTCTTTCGTTGTATCTTTCGTCACTGGTTTTGGCATAACGACTGTGTGGTGACCAGGGTCGTTTCTTGTTGGTGTCGGGCGAACCTCAAAGCCGCGCCCCTCAAGGTTCGAGCATGCTGCAGACGAGCAAGCAGTGCCCGCTGGCGGTTTGGTTGTAGATACCGAGAC
The DNA here is from genome assembly GCA_963750815.1 of uncultured beta proteobacterium. Taxonomy (GTDB): domain Bacteria; phylum Pseudomonadota; class Gammaproteobacteria; order Burkholderiales; family Burkholderiaceae_C; genus Rhodoferax. The sequence continues at coordinate 251,964 of CAVVRS010000002.1, read as the reverse complement.
TCCGTGATGACCAATCACTTTTTCTGCTTCTTCTGATTTGCGTCCCAAGCGCGATGCGGACTCCGCGCTATCACCGTACCGATAGACTATCTTCTCAGACCCTTCAGCAGCGCCTCTAGCGGCCACGACCCCATGTTCCGCCGCCCTGGCGGCCTCCACGCCATGCTCAACAGCTCGCGCCGCCTTCAGCGCTTGGCCCGCGCCAGGAATCGGACTTACCACGCCGACCGCGCTTAGCGCCACATCCACCAAGGCATGGCCCACGCCATCGCCGTGGTACATCGCCACACCCAACTTGCCTATGTCATAAGCCAAGAAGGCGACGTCAATCGGACTATGTCCGTCCGGGTCAACGTACCTATACGGATTGTTGTTGGCATACGCATACCGATTAAATGTTGTCCCTGACACGCATTCACCGTAGAGGGAGGCATTTTCCCCAGGCGCATCAAGCACTTGCGAGCCTTGCGCGAGGGTGCAAACGGTACTTTCCACGGCCAATTTTTCCAGGGGCGCGTTTGGCATCGCGCGCGCGTGCACGCCCAACGCGCCCAGCGCCAGCACGCACAGGGCGAGCCAGCGCATAACTTTTGCGAACAGCAGGGGGCGGGAATGCATGGGGGTCTATTGTGATGTGTGCGCCCGTTCCAGCAGGCGTAAATATACCTAAATTGGGGTTTTTAGACAGGTTTCAGAGGTGTTTATGCATCAAATCGGCCTCTAGCCCTCGTCGGATATGCGTGAGTAGCTACCAAATGCATAGCGCCCGCATTCCGCCCTTAGCCGCTGGATGCACGGCGCGCAGCGCCGTGCATGGCTTGGGGTTTGGGCTCAGGGCTTGTTCCACCACGGGTAGCCCACACGGTCGTAATACTCACGCGCCATGCTGCGCTCGTCGCTGCCGTTGCTGCAATAACCGTCGGTGCGCGGATCGGCGGCCCAACTCATGATGCCGGCCAGATCGGCAATGAAGCCGCGCAGCACGACATCAGGCGCCACGCCGTCGCTGGCGCACAGCGCAATGAACTCATCAGGCAAGGCCAGCTTGATGGATTTGGTTTTACGGGACATAAAAAACTCCTTCGATGGTTGATGAACAGCGGTGGCTGGGTGTGAGATCCGGCACGCCGCGCGTGCAGGGGAACCCCACCCCTCATAGCGACACGGGCGGCGGCGGGGTCAGGCTGTCAAGGCTGGCCACCTGGCCACCGCCACCAGGCGGCGCGCAAGCGGCCTTTACTGCCTGGCACCGCTGCTGCACTCTCGCCAACAAAGAGGGCAGGGGTGTTCGGGCTGCGCGGCGATGCGCCAGCGAGCCGTGACCTACGCCGGCACAAGCACCACGCCGGCCAGCAGCACAACGCCCCAGCGCCGGGGTGGAGGGAGCCCCCTCGGGGGGCGGACGGGCCACAACCCGGCGCGGCCTGGACGCGCCAGCGCCAGGCCCTGCTGGGGTGGGCGGGGGCCAACACCACGGACTGCGCGAAGCGCCTGACTAGAACGCTTGCGGTTTCGGCCCCGGCCGATACCGCACTGGCCAATGGCTGTTGGGCGTGTGGCTTGTTGCTACACGCAGTGAGCAACAGGCCACACGCGCAGGGCAAGTGGGCGCAAGACATAACGGGGGTCGCGTGCAGCGGGGCCACAAGCAGAGCTTTAGCGGCAGCTTGGGGACACGCTACATGCGACAGCCCGTTATGTTGAGTTGGCCTTCGGCCAACTTACCCCGCCGCCCTGCCAGGCTGGGCCGGGCTCGACGCCCGGACTGGCCTGCAATACGTTGTCCTGCGCGGCACGCGCCTAGCTTTGACTTCCTCGGTCGCTGGCAGAAGTGACGAAGCAGCTAAGAAACAATCACTATCGTTTTCATAGTAGGTTACGCATATTCCACGAGGGCTAGCGGCCCATTTGACTTTCAACCTCCTTCATCCACATCCACATCCTCCTCGCCCTCGACCGCCAAGGCCGCCAGCAGAGCCGCCGCCGCATCGCTCACACCCGTCGCAGGGCTTGCGCCGTCCACGCGCTTTGTCCGCTCCAATCGGCTGGGGTGCGTGGCCCTATGCACCTCAATGAGCTTGTCAATGGAGACGTGGGTGTAGACCTCGGTGGTATCCAGCTTGGAGTGACCCAGCATGGCCTGGATGAATCGGATATCCGCACCGCCCTCCAGCATGTGAGTCGCACAGGCATGGCGCAGCAGGTGGGTGGCACCGCCCTTTTGCATGCCGGCAAACTGCATGTAACGCCTGACCTTGGTGGCGATCTGGTCGGCACGCATCGGCAAACCATAGTCCGAGACGAACAGCGCCGGTGTATCCGCTGCCAGCAGTTCGCCCCTAGCCTGGGTCAGGTACTTCTCCAGCCAGGCCGCCGCCCGGCTGCCCAGCGGCACGACGCGCTGGCGGTTGCCCTTGCCGTGGCGCACCCACAGCACACCACGCAGCAAGTCGGGGTCGTACAGCTCCAAGCTGGCCGCTTCACTGCGGCGAATACCGGTGGCATAGAGAAGCTCCAACAAAGCGCGGTCGCGCAGGCCCTGGGGCGTGGCCGGGTCGGCCTCGCGCAGCACCGCCTCGACTTCAGAACTGCTCAGAATGCGCCCCGGCAGCCGGTTGGGCTTGCGTGGCAACTCCATGTCTGCCGCCGGGTTGGCCAGAATGTGGTGGGCGCGGGTGAGCCACTTGAACCAGAGTTTGAGCGCGGCCAGGTATTGCAGTTGCACGCCCATGCTCAAGGGTTGGCCATTGGCCTTGCGGTAGTAGAACAAGTGGCGCTGGTAGCGCTCGATCATGGGCCGGGTGATTTGGGTGGGCGAGTCAATGCCGCGCTCGGCAATCCAGCCAATGAACTTGCGGATGGCATGGCGGCGGGCGCGCACGGTGTCTGCGCTGTAACCGGTGACTTGCATCCACTCGAAGTGCTCGGCCATGTAGCGCAGCAGTATTTGTTGCTCCAGCGGGTCGTCTGGCGCACGCGCACGCTTGGGCCCGGCGGGTTTGACGGCGCTGGGCTGGCGCGCCTTGATGAGTTGGCCTTTGTGCATGGCGAGTACCGCAATCAGGCGGCTAAGGGTTGAAGGCCCGCCTGCACCGGTGTGTGCGGGTACGACACCTGTGCGGGTATGACGTGCTGCGCCGTGGCGGGGGTGGCGCGTGAATCACTCGCTTCGCCCTGTGTTTGGGCTGTCAGCCTTACGCCATGCGGGTTACCCGACGTTTGAGGCGCTGGACCAGGGGCCGACTCCCCACCGACCACACCCCGACCGGGGGCCGACTGCTCAGCCTGTGGGGCCGACCGGCGCGCATCGTAGCCACGGGCATCACCCCGGTTTTCTGGGCCATGGTGCAGGGCGGTGGTGTCAATCAGGCCCGACAGATGCACCGTGGCCTGCGCATCGCCGTCATACAGCAGCTCATAGACATAGCCCTGCCCGCGCTGGGCGCGGTGCACCAGCAGGTATTCCAGCTCGGCCAGTCTGGCCAGATGCACCTTGAGCTGGGTATCGCTGGCACCGGTGGCCGCACGCAGTTCACCACGCGCGAAGCGCACTTCGCGCTGGGGCACGCCCAGCTCGGTCATGCGTTTGTGCACCAGCGCGCGCACGCCCACCAACACGCGCCGGGTCTGCGGGGGCAGCTCGTCCAGGCTGGTGCCCAGCACTTCATGCGCGATGGCGTTGGCCAGCGCAATGTCGGCCAGTGTGGCCTCGATGTATTCGATGGTTTTACCGGCCACCGCGGCGGTTTTGATGGGCCGCTGGTGCTGGTGTAGCAGGGCTATGGTGTCGATCAGGGTGAGGTATTTGTCATGGTCGCGCCGGGTTCTTGTGCGGTCATCGAGGAAGGTCAGTTGATCGGCCCAGGGGTTGACCACGGCCAGCGAACGTAAGAGGCGCTGGGCGTTGCGGTGGACCGTCAGGATGGCTTGTTTCTCGTGCTTCTTGGTCAGGCCCGCCAGCGTGCGGCGCTCGCGTTGCAGCTTGTGGATGGCGCGGGTTTGTTCGCGCGCTTCATCGACCGACAGCACCAAGCAACGGTTCATCAACTCTTCGTCAATGTCAATCGCGGTCGTCGTCATGAACAGGCTCATGGGGCCTTCGACGCGGTATTCCTGGGTGATGAGGTTGCCGGTCTGGGGATCGGTGCCGGTGCTGGCGATGGTGAGTTCACCTTCGGACTGCAACAGCTTCAGTGCATAGCTGGCTCTGTGCGCGCCTTCCTCTTCGGCAATGGCCAGTATCTTGTGCTTGAGGTTGGTCTGGCCCATGTAGAACAAGCTCTGCCCGGTCATGGCGCTGTACTGGATGCGTTCTTCTTCGGGCACGAAGGACAGGATGGCATCCATCAGGCTGGACTTACCGGCGGCGCTGCTGGACTGGATCACCACGGCCAAGGGGCGGTCGAGTTTTCTGGAAACGGCGGCCAGGTAGCCCACCAGCTTGTTGGTGGCTTCACCCACCACGCCCGCCGCCTCGAAGTCGGCCAGGATGCGCGCCGGTAGATCGGCAGACTTGAGCAAGGCCAGTGCGTCGGCCTGCTCGGCGTCAGACATGTTTTGCGCCGGGGTGGTGGGCTGTAGCACTTCCTGGATGGCCTCGTCCTGCAAGCGCTCCAAGGCCATCAGCACGCGCCCCAGGTCGGTTTTAAGGGTGCGCTCGTCCACGCCCGTCTCGGCGCTGGCCTGGACGGCGAAGTTAGCGCGCTGCTTGGCGTTGTACAGGTCCAGCGTGTCCACATGGAATACCGGCCCCGCGCTGGCCAAGGTGGTGGTGGTGCCATCGGCCTTGCCATCCACGTTGTTTGCATCCATGCCAACGGCCACGCGCACATTGACCTTGAGCAGGTCGGGTGCGAGGTTCTTCTCCAGCCCGCGCACGCGCCAGGCGCGCGCCGCTGGCCCTTCACCACAGCGGATATGAATCTCCTTGCCGCTCTCGCGTTGCACCACTTCCACCCAGGGCTCCTGTGCCGCTTGGGGGACCGGCGTGGCGGGTAGCGCAGGTAATGCGGGCAGCGCAACGGACGCAGGTGTGGGCGCGTGGCTGGGTTTAGCGGCTAAAGGTGGCGATGGGGGTGGCGCTGCCGCCGCCTCTGCATCGCTATTGTTTTGGTAGCTGCTTGCGCATATTTCACGAGGGCTAGCGGCTTGTTTTACTTGTGACTCTTGCGCCACAGGCACTGCGGGGCGTTCTGGTGCTTTGCCCGGTATCGCTGGCGGTGCCTTGCCACTACCCAACCAGACGGCTTGCCGAATCAACAAGCCCAGGCTTTTGGTGGCTGGTGTCACCTTCGATGCGTACTCGTTGGCGTCCATGCCCTTGGGGAATTGGATGCGGAAGCACTCGATACCCTGGGCCATCAACATCGGGGCCAGCTTGGCCGCTGCGCGTTCGCCTGCCTCGTCGCGGTCATAGGCGATCAACACCCGCTGTGTGCCATGGTCCTTGAAGGCCTGCATCAGTTCATCGGTGAAGCCTTCCACCCCGTAAGCGGTGGTGACGTTGCGATACCCGGCACACCAGAAGGTCAAGGCGTCGAGGATGGCTTCGCACAGGATGATTTCTTTGCTGGCTTGCAACGCGGCCAGGTTGAAGACGCCGCGCGACTCGCCCCGGCATTCCTCCCGCAAGTACAAGTGCTTGGCCGTGCCCTTGCGCAAGCCCTCGGTGATCTTGCGTCCGTAGACTTCGGTGACGTGGCCGGTATCGTCCATCACCGGCACCACCACCGAGCCGTTGAAGTGCTCATGGCCCGATGCGCGGTAAACCCCAATGCGCTCCAGCCGGGTGCGAATGTCGGCACCGCTGGCGCGCTGTTTGTTGGGCAGGCGCAATCCCAAGGTGCGGTTGGCGTAACCGAGTTTGAAGTGCTCCACCAGCTCGGGATGGTTCAGGCCACGCGATTGCAGGTAGGCCAGCGCCTCGGGTGAAGTCTTCAAGGTCTGGTGGTAGTAGTCCACCACCTGTAGAGCCAAGGCCCGGTCGTCGGCGTCCAGCGCCACCGGGGGCGCCAGCGTGCGCACCGTGGCGCGCTTGACTGGCTCACCGGAAGAACCCACACCACCGCCCAGGGATTCAGCGGCTGAAACGGCTAAGGCGGGATCGTCCTTGAGCAACTCGACAGCATGGCGAAACGATACGCCCTTGAGCTTCATCACCCAGTCAATCGGCCCACCACCCAAGCCGCAGCCAAAGCAGTGCCACAGGTTTTTGGCCGGGGTCACGACCAGGCTGGCGGTGGTGTCGTCGTGGAAGGGGCAGCACCCGGCCCAGTCCTTGCCGGTCTTCTTCAAGGCCACGCCGGCCGACTCGATCAGGCGTTGCACCGCGATTTCATCTTTCAGCCGCTGGACTTCGGTGTCGGGGATGCGTGCCATACCGTTTTGCTCCTAAAACCTGTCAAGTATCTATGTTGTGTCTTTTTATTGTTCCTGTTATGCTACTTTCTGTCAAGCCTAAAAAAAGGGGTACCTACACTCATGGACAACACCAACACATTCTTTTTGCCCATGAGTTTTCCCGCCCGGCTGGCGGCACTTCGCAAGGAGTGCGGCTTTACGCAGCAACAGATGGCCGACAAGATCGGCATGCACGTCTCCCAGCTCAAACGCTACGAGGCGGGAGCCTCCCAACCCACGATCGATGTTTTTCGGCGCATCGCGCTGGCGCTCAATGTCAGCGCGGATATGCTTCTTTTTGAGGCCAACGAACGCGGCCCCGATGATCGACTGAAGTTGCAGTTCGAGGCGTTGTCCCATTTGGACGAGAAGGAGCGCGAGGCGGTAGAGACCATGATCGCGGGCGTGCTGCATATGCACGATGCCAAGCGCTGGACCCAAGCGGCAAGCAGCGCACCTGCCGCCAAACCGAAGGTACAGAAGGCGGCGGCACGGTGAGTGCCGCACCCTTGCAGCCGCTGATTCAAAGCCGCATCCTGTCCTTGCGCAGCCAGCGCGTCATGCTGGACGCCGACCTGGCCCAGCTCTATGGCGTGGAGACGCGGGCAGTGGTGCAGGCGGTCAAGCGCAATGCGCAAAGGTTTCCGGCGGATTTCATGTTCCAGCTCAATGCTGATGAGTGGGAATCTTTGAGATCACAAACTGTGATCTCAAACGCGGCAGGTGTTGGCGTTGGCCGTGGTGGTCGACGCACCGCGCCTTACGCCTTCACCGAGCAAGGGGTGGCCATGCTGTCCTCGGTGCTCAGCAGTGAGCGCGCCGTGGCGGTCAATATCGAGATCATGCGCACCTTTGTGCGGGTGCGTGAGCTGGCCGCCACGCACCAGGACCTGGCCAAGCGGCTGGCCGAATTGGAGTTGAAGACCGAAGGGCTGGAGCTGACCCACGATGCCTTTAGCCGCAATACGCGCAATCAGCTCAAGCAGGTGTTTGATGCAATTCGCGAGCTGATGACACCGCCGGAGCCGCCCAAGCGGCCTATTGGCTTTGTGACCCACGAGGACAAGAAGGACACGCCCAAAGCTGCGGTCAAGGTGGGGCGCGGCAAGAAGACGTAGCGCGCCACCCAGCGGCTAAAAGAAGAAGCCACCCGTTCCCCACAGCTTTAGCGGCTGGCAGGGGTTGTGGGTGGCTTTTTTACTTTAGAGATAGAGGGAAACGGGCTGCTAGCCCTCGTGGGTATTGCATGAGCCGCTATCAATATCGCAGCAAGTGCAAGCGTCGTGTTGCTCAAGTGAAGGGAGGGGATTTTCTTCAGATTAGCGCTGTGGGTTCAGGGAGTCTTTCGCGATCTTCATGATGAGCGCCTTCTTGAATTCACCGCCTTCTATCTTTGACCACAGAGCACCGGCGCGCAAACAGTCTTCGCAAAACGGCGCAACCTTTATGCGCAAGAACTCAACAAGCGGGGATAAATCTTCGTCGCTTGCATCTCCCCTACAGGCTCGGTCAATCATCTCGGCGTCCCCAGGAAACAGCGAAGTCAATCGCACCTGAATATGGCACTTGTTTTCCGCAGGAAAGGCAACAGCACCAAGGCTCTTAAGCCATATCCCAAGATTCACGTAGTACTTGTTATCAAAGTCCGACTTCTGAAGGTTCAAGACTACGATGGAGTCTTCCCCATCCAAGAACCAGGATTGCCCCTTGTTCGCAAAGCGCGCTGCCTTCAGAACGCCGCCGATTGTTTTCTTGAAGGTGGTTTTTTCCATCATTGCCGATACGTGTCCACGTGGCTGGTCCATTTATCCCCCGTCGTGTGTTCAAGTTCCCTTTTGTAGCCTTCGACCTGCCTCTCCCCGCGCTTAATCGCGCGCGCATTGTCGGGTTTGAGTTCGCGAACTATCCGATTCTCGGCATCCATGGCGTCAGGTCGCTTTCCACTTGGAAGGCCTTTATTAAATTCGTAGCCCTCCCCGAGGGTATTTTCATAGTTCTTATGTGCTTCCCGTCCTCTTGCGGCCTTGGCTGATTCGCCGCCACTCTTCGCTACCTTGGACGCCCCCTCAGCAGCCGCCACGATCCCATGCTCAGCGGCCCGTGCCGCCTCCACGCCATGCTCCAACGCACGTGCCGCCTTGAGTGCCTGACCTGCGCCTGGTATTGGGCTGGCCACACCAATCACGCTCAAGGCTACGTCTGCGACAGCATGGCCCACACCGACGCCGGTATACATCGCCACACCCAGCTTGCCTATGTCAAAGATCAGAAACGCGACATCAATCGGGCTGTGCCCATCCGGGTCTACATACTTGTACGGGTTGTTGTTGGCATACGCATACCGATTGAAGCTATGTACGTTCTCAAGATCGAACCCCACCGGATCAACGCCCATGAATCGCCCCAGCACCGGATCGTAATATCGCGCCCCCATATACGATAGCCCGGTGCTGCTGTCATACGGCTTGCCAGCAAACCAAAGCTTGTTGTTACTGCCTGCCGCTTGGTTGTTCAGCCTGTCGCCGTACGGCCGGTAGTTTTCTTTCCAGACGATGGCGCCACTGAGGTCGGTGGCCACCAGCGGCGTGCCGGATACGTCGTTGTGGAAATAGGTGATGACTTCACCAGCGGTTGCTATTGCCGATACCAACCCGAGCAGCGCAAAGGCAGCTCGCGCCAAATACTGTCTGAATTTGTGAAACATATTCTTCTCTCCCTACTGTGCCAGCACTTCGACAATACCAATCCCACTGCCCCCACCGGCTCCATTGACAATCGCTGTGTAAGCCCCTGGTTGCAGAGTGATCAGAATCGCCGATTCCAAGGAATTGGTAGGTGCCAGTCCGGTGGCGACAATCGCTGCTGCGTTTGTCGCAGTTCCCCAGTCGTCATTGCTGGCAATCACGGTCGAGCCCGAGTACAACTGCAATACAGGGTTGGCCAGAACGCCAGTCACACCAAAGGCAGCCAGTGAAGGGCCGCGTGCCCGGACCAACACGGTCGCGGCAGAGCTGCCAGAGACAACGAATCCGCCAATCATGACGTTGGCACCAGTTTGCACCTGGGCGCGGGTGGAAAAGTTGCTCAGCGGAGATTCGGGGTGATCGATCTCAATCACCTCCACGATGCCTATGCCATTGGTACCACCTACACCGCTGACAATAGCGGTATAGGCGCCTGGGCTTAAAGTAGTCAAGATCGCGGATTCCAGCGAATTGGTGGGTGCCAGGCCGGTGGCCGCAATCGCTGCTGCATTTGTCGCAGTTCCCCAGTTGTCATTGCTGGCAATTGCGGTCGAGCCCGAGTACAACTGCAACATTGGATTGGCCAGTACGCTAGTCACACCGATGGCAGACATCGAGGGACCGCGTGCCCGGATCAACACGGCCTTGGGAGTGCTGCCGGAAATGATGAATCCACCAATCATGACCCCGGCTCCGGTTTGAACAAGACCACGGGTGGAGGCGTTTGTTAGATGGAGGGTGAATACCGTCACGGTAGTGCTGGCAGCAATGCCCGTCCCCTCAGGACTAACCCCAGCAACTGTGTACGTTGTCGTCGCCAGCGGCGTCACCGTGCAGCTTGCTGCCGTGGTGCCAGCACAGGTGCCGCCCGTCCAGACAAAGGAAGTTGCAGACGGGCTGCAACTTGACGTTAGGGTCGACGATCCTCCGGGGGTAATTGCGGAAGGAGTTGCTGTCAACGTACACGCTACAAGTACCTTCAGCGCCACAATCGGTGAAGTGCTAGTGATGTTGTTTTCATTGCCACCATAGACCGCTGTCAGATCGTGATTGCCCAGACTGGCAAAAGTGGTGACGAAGCCGGCTTGTCCAGTGCCATATACGTTGGCTGTGCCGAGGGTAGTTGCACCATCTTTAAAGGTAACCGAACCGGTGGGACTGCTACCTGTTACCGAGGCATTGAGTGTCACTGCCTGATTCGCACCTGACGGATTCGGCGCCGCCGTCAAGGTGGTCGTACTTTGGATCTGGACCACCAAGGTCACCGCTGGCGAAGTGCTGGGCGTGTTACTGGTATCGCCAACATAGACGACGGTCAGACTGTGGTTCACTGCACTCGCAAAACTCGTTGCAATGCTGGCCTGGCCAGCGCCATTGAGGTTGGTTGTGCCCAGCGTGGTCGTGCCGTCTTTGAAGACTACCGATCCACTTGGACTGCTGCCTGTTACCGAGGCATTGAGCGTGATCTGTTGATTCACGTTAGCTGGATTCGGCGCTACCGATAATGCAGTAGTGCTTTGTGTAATCACGGTCAAGATCGAGCTGAGCGAAGTGCTGGCAATGTTGTTTGCGTCGCCACCATAGACAGCCGTCAGATAGTGATCACCCAGACTCGAAAAAGTGGTTATAAAGGCGGCCTGACCGGCGCCATTTAGACTAGCTGTGCCCAACGTCGTGACACCTTCTTTGAAGGTAACCGAGCCACCGGGATTGCTGCCCGTCACTGTGGCATTGAGTGTCACTAGCTGATTCGCACCTACCGGATTCGGCGTCGCCATCAAGGTGGTCGTGCTTTGGATCTGGACCACCAAGGTCACACCCGGGGAAGTGCTGGCAGCGTTGTTGGCATCGCCAATATAGGAGACGCTCAGAAGGTGATTTACTGCGCTCGCAAAACTTGCCGTAAGGCTGGCTTGTCCAGCACCATTTAGGTAGGCTGTACCCAGCGTCGCGACACCATCATTAAACGTCACGGTTCCGCTTGGACTACTTCCCGTCACCGTGGCATTAAGTGTCACCGGTTGATTTGCGCCAACCGGATTTGGTGTTGCTGACAAGGTGATCGTACTAGGTGTTATGACCGCCAAGTTCACAGCTGACGAAGTGCTGGCCGTGTTGTTGGTATCACCAGCATAGATTGCTGTCAAACTGTGGCTACCGGTGGTGGAAAAGGTCGCACTTAAGGCGGTTTGACCAGAGACGTCCATACTGCTTGTTCCCAGCGTGGTGGCGCCATCCTTGAACGTCACCGTGCCGCTTGGACTGTTGCCTGTCACCGTTGCGATTAACGTGATCGGACTGTTCACGATTGCCGGGGGTGATGTAACCGTCAAGACGGTGGTCGATGTTGCAGTATCTGCCGAGCGCCGCTGAGCGACGCGCTTGCCGCCCAGGTAAATATATTCAACCAGCCTGTTGAATTGATTTGGTGTGTATTCAATCAATTGATTGCCATGAGAGCCGTAAACCTCATACGTCTTGATTCCCGATTTTTTAACTGTGGCGCGCTTGTTTACACCGTCGTAGGAGTATTCAATCTTGTTTGCCGCGTCACTGCAATTCACGCATTGCAGATTGGGCACACCGTCATACGTATACACATTGCCTGATCCGCTAGAAATATTGCCATACGCATCGTAGCCGTATGATGTAGCGCGGATGCCGGACACGCTGGTCAAGCGGTTCGAGCCATCGTAGCCATAAGACAGGCTCGTGCTTCCAAATACTTGACTGCTGATATTGCTGGCCCCGCTATACGCAATCGTCCCAACCCCCCACGGGCCATTGACATTGGTCAGCCGGTTGATGTTGTCATAACCGAGAAGCGACCGCACGTAACTTGAATCGGACGAGTCGCCAATACTGGTCAAATTGCCAACCCCGTCATAACTATAGTTGCTGTTGACGTACATCACGCCGCTCTTTTGCGTGCTGAATGAACTCGGCCATAGTCGAGAATTCTGGTTGTAGTTGGTGACCGTTCCATTGACGTAATTGATCTGCGATACTTGCCCGGAAGGCCAGTAGCTCACATTACTGATGTACCCAGACACTTGGGTAGGGCGACCCAGTACATCTGGCGCATAACCTACTATCCGGCCAGAATTGGGATAGGTAATGGACGACAGCTGATCAAGGCCGTTATACCCATAGCCTGTATTGAACGTTATGCCATCTACCGTGGCAGATTCGCTGGTGAGATTGTCGTTAGCATCGTAGCTGTAGCTGCGACTCGCCACCGATGACGTTACCGTGGACAGCTTACCGGTCTTAGTGTAGTTCTGAGTTACTGATGGCGTGGTGCCAGGGTAGATTACGGACGTAAGTCGGTTTTTTCCATCGTATCCGTAGGAGGTTGTGCCCGACGATCCAACGCTGCGCGAAGTCATATTTCCGGCCGCATCACGGCCATAGCTTGTTGTTCCGGTTTCTGGATTTGTGACTGATGTCAGATAGTATCTGCCGTCATAGTCATAGCCGCGCGTCAATCCGGCTTGGGTTGCGGACGTAATGAGGTCTTTGTTATTGCGCAATAGACTCACATTCGCGGATGAATCTGCGGCAGAGATGTTCATCAAGAACCGTTGCTCCGGATTGCCATACGCCCGATAGGAATAGGTTGTTGACTTGTTCCGTTCGTCGGTGACCGTTTTTGTTCCGACGCCAAAGGATGTGATGTTAAATGTGCCGTCTGCATTGCTAACTTTGGTCACGCGATCCAGAATATCGTACTGGTAGGTCGTACCGACACCGCTGCCTGGATTCGACTCAAAGGTTTTGCGGCCAAGCGCATCTGAGTTGTACGAACGTGTGATACCTCCAAGCGTGACGCTGTTTGGTCGGCCAAAGTCATCGTAGTTGGTCGTTTCATTCAAGCCACCACGCGTCGCGGACTTGAAATTGGCGCCGTAAGCAACGGAAACGTTGTTGCCCGCCGGATAGCCGATTGAGGTGACGCGATTGAGTCCGTCGTACCCGTAGGTTGTGGTGCGGTATTCGCCATTGGTTTCTGACGTCACATTTCCGGCATCGCTGACAATCCTGGAGATCGAAATACCTTCTGGTTGTGACTCTGATTGGGCGACGCCGCGCATGTAACTGGAATAGGAGTGAGTTAGTCCCCGTGGATAGGTTACGTATTGCACGTTGCCCTGGCTATCGTAGCCATAGCCTGTCGTAACCTGATCCGTGGTGATACTAAGAAGATTGCCGTTTCCGTCAAAACTGCGTGTCACTGAACTCCCGTTAAAACTTTCGTTTTGAACTTTATTGACAATCCATTTCGAGGCGTCGGTAAAGTAGGTTACGGTGGCCGTGCGGTTTCCGCCGCTCGTCCCGGATTCAGTAACCATCCGGGGGTTGCCGTAGCCATCAAAATTGCTGTAGCTGGTGGTGTAGGTCGCGCCGTCTCGGGTAATCTGTTTTTGCGTCATGATTGGCGCGTTGGTTGCGCCGAGGTCGACTTTGGTCCCAAATGCGCCTGGCCGGAAGTTGTCTTGACTGGATAGCTTTTGCTTGTCCCATGTGTAGACTTCGGTTTGTAAGTCCCCGATTGCCTTGGACATGATCAGTCCCACCATCCAAACGGGTCCCATATAACCGATGGTGTTCGCGCCAACATGTCTGTAGGTCTCCGTGCCGCTTGGCGTAGTCACCGTCGTAGTGTCGTTTATATTAAAACTACCGGGAACGTAGCTAAACGTCCAATTCCCGCCCGTGCTAAGCGATTTGCTTGTCACGACGGTGGATCTATTGGCAAAATCTCCTACCACACCGAAATTGGCGTAACCGTAACCGTAACTGATGACCCCGCCTTGGGGGTAAGTGGCTGTCTTCATCGCATAGCTGCCTGCTGATGGACTTGGACTTAGATTGCCGTTATAGCTGTAACTCCAACGTGTTCCGTCTGGACGGGTGACGCTGGTTAAAAAGTAGGTGGCCGAGAGGCCGATGGTCTGATAAGCATAGAGGTAGGTTTGACCAGCACCGCTAATTTGTGAGATGCGTCGATTCATCTGGCCACTGTCGGCGTATGAAAAGTTAAGTAACCGTCCGTCATTAGTCGATATGCTGGTAATTTCAGGGCTGTATGCGCTCGCGTAATTAATGGTGGCGTAGTTTCCATTTCGATCAGTGATCTTGGTCGTGTACCACGCGTAAGAGAGTTGGGGGCTGGCTCCGACAGTAGCGGCATGTGTCATGTCATAGCGAGTACCGTCAGGTGAATACACGGTTAAACCCAAGGTTCCGACAGATGTATTGCAATCAGCCCGCCATCTCTGCGTCGTTAGCATAAGTGGAGTCATGTTGTCAGTGAATGTGAACAACTGTCGGCTGCCGTCGGGGAGCTCCAGCACTGGAGTTCCGTAGGAACAGATAGACGTGTTTTTACTGAGAACCCTCCCAAAATGGATCGTCCAGCCTGATCCAGCCAAGAAGTCGAATGTGATTGGACTGACTGGATCAACCGAGCTGCTGTTGTAGGAGCGAACAACATTGAGGTTGAAGCCACCGTTGCCTGGTAGGGAAATGTCAACGTAGTGATGCTGCAATGCGCCGGTGAACGGGTCGATGTGCTCGTTCAAGCTTTGGTTGACATAGCTTCTATTCGGATAAACACCAGGGTCGCGATAAAAATCTGGGATGACCTCCTGCGCGTGTGCCGAAAGTGATATCCCCAGCAGCATCGCGGCAATAAGCAGCTGACCAAGCGGTCGAAGAAACAATTTGCCCATTAACATTCCTCCCGTTTTTATTGAACCCTTTGCGGGTGCCCGGGAATTTTGCGCGACATCGTGTTTCTGGTCTATCCCCCAAATGGGGGAGAAAAAAAGCGGTCAAAAAATCACGGACTTGGGAGCGGCGCTTTTCCGCAGCCTGTATATCTCGGTTCCATTTTTTTTTGCACATTCAACAGCCAGCCCGGTTCATGGGGCGCTGAAACGGGTTACGTCTCTCGCCTTGTAGCTTCAAATGTCCACAGTATTGCGTCGCTTTGAATTTCTTTTATCTATTCAAAAAACACATGAATTGCATGAATTTAAATAGAAAATACCAACTTTTTATTTATTCATATAATGATTCATGACAACCCCGCGTGAACTTACCCGAATGGCTTTGCAGGCGTTGCGCCAGCAGGGCAGCGTGTTGTCCAGTGCCGAGTTGCAAGACCTGTTGGGCGTGAGCCAGCCGACTATTTCACGCGCACTGGCGCCGCTGATTCAGTCGGGTCAGGTGCAAAAAGTGGGGGCCGCGCGCTCGCAGCGTTACGTGTTGCCACGCACGGTTGCCGGCGTCGGCCGCGAGGTGCTGGTGCTGCGGGTCAACGCGCAGGGCGAACCAGCGCCTTTTGCACGCATGCTGCCGCTTGAAGGCGGAGCGTTCTGGGTCGACGAGGTCGACGGCGTGAGCGCACGCCATGGCCGGCTGCCCTGGTTTCTGGACGATATGCGCCCGCAGGGTTTCATGGGCCGCACTTTTGCGCATGCGCACCCCGAGCTGCAACTGGGCAGCGACCCGCGCCACTGGAGTGAAGACGATGTGCTGCGCGCCCTCACCCTGTTTGGCGACGACCTGCCGGGGAATCTCATCATGGGCGAGGCGGCGTTTCAGCGCTTTCACTCGCTGCCCGGGCGCGCCTCCCGGGTCGATTCAGCGGATGACTATCCAGGCCTGGCCGAACAGGCCATGCAAGGCACCCACCCCGGCTCATCGGCCGGTGGCGAGCAACCCAAGTTTTGCACCGTTTGCGCCGGCCGGCCGGTGCTGGTCAAGTTTTCACCGGCCGGCAGCGCGCCGGCTGACCAGCGCACCCGTGACCTGCTGGTGTGCGAGCACCTGGCGCTGCAGACGCTGGCGCAAGCGGGCATCGCCGCCGCCCGCACCCGGCTGTTCAGCGCGGCCGGTCGGGTTTTTCTCGAATCCGAACGCTTTGACCGTACCGTGCAGGGCGGGCAAATCGGCCGCATCGGCATGGTGTCGCTGCAGGTGTATGACGCCGAGTACGTGGGCGAGATGGACAACTGGGCGGCTACCGCCAACCGCATGGTGGCGCGCGGGTTACTGAGCGCCGCCGATGCCCGCAGCCTGCGCCTGCTGGAGGCCTATGGCCTGCTCATCGCCAATACGGACCGCCATTACGGCAATATTTCGTTGCTGCTCAAGGACGATGACTGGGCACTGTCACCGACTTACGACATGCTGCCCATGCTCTATGCGCCGGTGGCTGGCGAGCTGGTGGCGCGCGACTTTGCCAGGCAAGCGCTGCAGCCCAGCGCCGCCACACTGCCCGAGTGGGACCAGGCCAGGGCGCTGGCCGCCACGTTCTGGCAGGCGGTGGCGCGCGACGAGCGCGTGTCAGCCGGTTTTCGGGCGATTGCAGCTGAAAACTCACGGCTTGTCGGGTCGAGCCAAGCATGAATCCGGGTGTCCTTTACGCTGCGCTGGCCTACACCGCCTGGGGCTTGCTTCCGGTCTTTTTCAAACAGCTCAGCCACGTCAATGCATTCGAGATCGTGCTGCACCGCATGGTCTGGGCGCTGGTTTTCCTGCTGTGCGTGCTGACCGTGCTCAAGCGCTGGGCGTGGCTGCGCCAGGTTGCCCGCGAGCCGCGCGTGTTGCTGGCGTTTGCCGTGTCGGCCCTGCTGCTGACGGTCAATTGGTCGGTCTACGTGTGGGCGGTGCAGCACGACCAGGTGCTCGATGCCAGTCTGGGTTACTTCATCCTGCCGCTGGTGAATGTGGCGATGGGGTTTGCCTTTTTGCAGGAACGTCCGCGCCCCGGGCAGTGGCTGGCGGTGGCGGTGGCCGGCGCCGGCGTGCTGTGGCTCACCCTGCAGGCCGGGCGGCTGCCCTGGGTGGCCTTGCTGCTGGCCATCAGTTTTGGCATCTATGGGTTGCTGCGCAAGCTGGCCAAGCTGGGCGCGCTGGAGGGCCTGACGCTGGAGACCCTATTGCTGTCGCCTTTTGCCGTGGGGCTGCTGGCGTGGTGGACCTGGCACGGGCAAGGTGCCCTGGTGCAGGGCGACCCGGCCACCCTGGGCTGGCTGTTGCTGGGCGGGCCGCTGACGGCTATCCCGCTGCTGCTGTTTGCCGCCGGTGCGCGCCGCATACCGATGGCAACGCTGGGCATCCTGCAATACATCTCACCCAGCCTGCAGATGTTGCTGGGCGTCTGGCTGTATGGCGAGGCGTTTGCGCCAGCGCGCGCCGTCGGTTTTTATCTGATCTGGCTTGCCTTGTTGCTGTACAGCCTGGACAGTTTGTGGAACGGGCGCAGACAGCTATTCAATAAATAGCAAATCAAGGGTGCCCGGCGCAGCTGGCACCTTGATCGACCACTTTGCTGCCGGCAGGTTTTCCATGATTCAGGAATTACTCGGTCAGTGGCAACGGCAACCCCCGTATGCAAAAATGTGCCATGCGTCACGCAGTCAAAGTTTATGCGCCGCGCCTGATGGTGTGGTTCGCGCTCTCGGTGATCGGCTGTCTGCTGCTGGCGCGCACCGAGCTGGCGCAGTTGCGCGAGGCGTTTGAAACTGATGCCCGCATCAGCCACCGCCTGCTCAGCCAGCGCGCGGTGCAACACGAGGCGGTGCTGGCCACCCTGGCCTTGTTGCAAGCCCCGGCAATGCCCGGCGGTACCGACCTGGCAGAGCAGCGCTTGCCGTCCGTGTACCCGCAGATTCTGGGTGTGCAACGGCGCGACCCCGGCACCTCCTGGGCGCAGGCCGGCCTCGACGAAGCCGAGAAGGCATCGCGCCAGAGCCGCGGCGTCGTGCTCGCCAATCTGGCGCTCGCCTCGGCACGCGCCAGCTACCAATTGGTGCTGGCCGCGCAACCGGCCAGCTATGCCCTGCTGATTGACATGCATGGCACCGTGCCCTGGCGTGAGTGGTCCATGCCGGTGCAGAGCAGCCCTGTGCGCCTGACCCTTGAACACGCGGGTCAATCCTTTGTGGTGCAGCCGGGTCGCATTGGCACGCAGGGCTGGCGCTTCGAGTTTCACAAGCACCTGGCCAGCGAGAGTCAGCCCTTTGAAGTGGTCGCTATCCGTCAGGTCGGCTGGCAAGAGTTGCCCTGGGGTGGCATGCTGCTGTGGACGCTGGTAGTGGCTGCTGCGCTGGCGACCTGGTCGGCCTGGCAACGCCAGCGCAGTGCGCGCCGTCGCGCCGAGGGGTTGTTGCGCGTGGGGCAAGTGGCCCGCCTCAACACAATGGGCGAATTGGCCGCCGGCATGGCCCATGAGTTGAACCAGCCGCTGACCGCGATTCTGGCCAGCACACAGGCCGCCAAGCGCCTGTTGCAGGAAGATCCGGGCGAGCTGCCCACGGCGTTGCAGGCGATGGACCAGGCCGTGGCACAGGCGCGCCGCGCCGCTGAGGTGCTGGCTCGCTTGCGCCGCAGCGTCGAGCAGCCCAACGCCGCGCAATCGGTCCAGGCGCTGGACCTGGAGCAGACGGTGCGCAATGCGCTTGACCTGCTGCAGCCTGAATGTCGGCGCCGCGCCGTCGTCACGGAAGTGCACATTGCCCAGCCCGCCCGGGTGCTGGCCGAGCGCGTGGCGCTGGAGCAAATCGTGCACAACCTGCTCACCAATGCACTGCAGGCGCTGGAGCTGGTGCCGGCCGGCGAGCGTCACCTTGCCATTGACATCGAGGCGGCGCAAGGCATGGGCGTGCTGCGCGTGGCAGACAGCGGACCGGGTATTGCGCCAGACAACTTGCCGCACGTGTTTGAGCCCTTTTTCAGCACCCGTGCTGGCGGGCTGGGCTTGGGTTTGAGCCTGTGTGAAACCCTGGCCAGCGGCCTGGGCGGGCAACTGCAGGCGCAGGCCAACGTGCCCCGTGGCGCCCTGTTTATTCTCACACTGCCGCTGGCGCCCAGCCCATGAATGCACCGCTGTCGCCCCTGATCCACCTGATTGACGACGACGAGGCCGTGCGTGCCAGCCTGGCGCTGCTGATTGGCACCGTGGGTCTGCGGGTACAGGCCTGGGCTGACCCGCAGGAATTCATGCGCAGCTTTGACCGCCAGGGCATCGGCGCCATCGTGCTTGACGTGCGCATGCCAGGCAGCAGCGGCCTGACCGTGCTCGATGCCTTGATTGCTCAGGGCGTAGACCAACCCGTGATCATGCTCACCGGGCATGGTACGGTGGAACTGTGCCGGCGCGCTTTCAAGTCCGGTGCAACCGAGTTTCTGGAAAAACCGGTAGACGACGAAGTGTTGCTTGAAGCACTGCAGAACGCCGTGCGCCAACACGTGCATTCGCGCGAGCGCCACCAGGTCAGCCGGCAGGCACGTGAGCGTTATGCGCAGTTGTCGGAGCGTGAGCGCGAAGTGCTGGGGCTGATTGTTGAGGGACTCACCAACAAGGAAATCGGCCGCGCACTGGGCCTGTCGCCGCGCACCGTGGAAACGCACCGCGCCAACCTGTTTGCCAAGTTGCAGGTGGACTCACTGGCGCATCTGATACGCCACTACGCCACACTGGCCGCCCAGTCGGCTACCTGAGGCCCGCTGCGTAGTTCTACGCAGGCCGGCGCGTAGCCGCCCGAATGGTCAGCGCGCTGCGGCTGGACTACATTTTCTCCAGGGGGTGAACAGTGGTTTCATCACCCACATTTTTTGGAGAAAAACCATGCGTTTCAAGCTTTGCGTCAGCACCCTCGCCCTGTCCTTTGCCACCCTCGGCGCCAGCGCCCAGGCGGTGCGCCTTGAGAAGAACATGTCGCTTGAGCTGGCCACCAGAATTGCGGCAGCCGCCGTGGCCGCCTGCAGCGCCGAAAAGTTCAATGTGGCGGCGACCGTGGTCGACCGTGCCGGCGGCGTGCGCGCCGTGCAGCGCGCCGACAATGCCGGCCCCCACACGCTGGTCGCCAGCCAGGCCAAGGCATTTACCGCTGCTTCCGCCAAAAACACAACGCTGGCCATGATGGAAGGTGCGCAGAAGAACCCGGCTTCGGCCAACGTCGCCCTGATTCCGGGTATTTTGCTGCTCGGCGGTGGCGTACCGGTCAAGGTGGGTGACGAAGTGATAGGCGCAGTTGGCGTGGGCGGCGCCCCAGCCGGCCTGATCGACGAAAAATGCGCTCTGGCGGGGATTGCCAGCGTGCAGGACTTGCTCAAGTAATTCCCCTCCCGGCAACTTCAGGGCAAATCATGGCAAACCGGAGCCCCATATTGGCCTGGCGCATTGGGTTGCTGGTGGCCGCCGCCTTGCTGGCTGGCACGGCAGCGGCCCAGGTGGCACCCAGTGCTGCAGAAGCGGCGCGCTACACCGGCTTGCACGCGGCAGCGCAGCGGGGCGACCTGGCCCACGCCAGGCAGCTGCTGGCGGCCGGCGTCAACCTGAATGCGCGCGACCCGTTGGGCCGCACGGCGGTACACGTGGCAACCCACGCCCGCCAGCGCGAGGTCATTCGCGCCCTGGCGCAGGCCGGCGCCAATCTTGAACTGCTGGAAAACGACCGCTATGACGCGGTCACGATTGCCGCAGTTGCCGACGATGAGGAAACCCTGCGTTTGCTGCTGGCCCTGGGCGCCAGTGCCAGACTCACCACCAGCCGCTACGACGGCACCGCCTTGATTGCGGCTGCCCATCTGGGCCACGACGGCGTGGTCAGGCAGCTGATTGCCGCTGGTGCGCCGCTGGACCACGTCAACAACCTGCACTG
Organism: uncultured beta proteobacterium; assembly: GCA_963750815.1. Lineage (GTDB taxonomy): Bacteria > Pseudomonadota > Gammaproteobacteria > Burkholderiales > Burkholderiaceae_C > Rhodoferax. Next base: position 231,143 of record CAVVRS010000002.1, on the reverse strand, counting down.
GACCGCCGTCATTGAAGCCATCGTGCTGGGCCATGGCGGCGCCCGACACCAGCAGGTGCTGCAGGCGTTGCTGGCGGCCGGCGCCAGTACCCGCCTGACCGACCGCGAAGGCAACACACCGCTTGCCCTGGCCCAGGCGCGGGGCTACGCCGCCATGGCAGCCCTGCTGGAAAAAGCGGGCGCCCGGTAAGCCGGCTCATCCGTAAAGAAACTGCCACCCAAAGAACAGGGCCAGGCCGGCCATGATGGTCAGCAACTGCTGGCGCGTCACAAAGCACACCACCACCGCAAAGAGTGCCGCCACCAGCTGCGGATTGCGCCAGCTCAACTCCAGCGCCTGACCGTGAGGGGCCAGCACCATGGGAACAATAATCGCGGTCAGCACAGTGACCGGAACAAAGCTCAACGCCTGTTTCATGGCCGGCGAAAAACCAACCCGGTCGCCAAGGATAAAGACCAGTGCCTTGATGAAAAAGGTGATCAGCGCCATGCCGATGATGGTGATCGTGACGCTCATGCCAGGCCACTTTTTGTCGAGGGCGGCGTGCGCAGTCTGGCCAGCAGCATGCCAACGGCAACGCCCGCCACAATGGCCGCCAGCAGGCCCAGCTTGTAGGGCAAGTCCTTCAGCCAATACGCCATGCAGCCGGCCGCCACGGCGGCTGCGAAATGGGGCAGGCGAACCAGTTGCGGCACGATGATCGAGATGAAAGTCACCACCATCGCAAAGTCCAGCCCCAGGGTTTGCAGCTGCGGAAAAACAGCGCCAAACAACAAGCCCACCAGCGTCCAGCATTGCCAGTTGGCATACATCGACAAGCCCGAACCGAGAAAATACCAATGCCCCAGCGGCGCCTGCGGGTGCTGGCGGTAGTAGCTGTCGACTACCGCAAAAGTTTCATCGGTCAGCAAAAAACCCAGCAGGCAGCGCCAGGGGCCGGACAAATGGCGCACATGCGGCAACAACGACGCAGCGTACAGCATGTGGCGCAGGTTCACGATCAAGGTGGCAAACCAGATCACCAGGGTGCCCGCCAGCCCGGCCAGCAGGCCAATGGCAATGAACTGGCTTGACCCGGCAAACACGCTGAGCGACATCATTTGCCCATGCCAGGGTGCCATGGTCGTGGTGCCGACCAGCGCGCCAAAAATCATGCCAAACGGCGCAGCGCCAACCAGCATCGGAACGGTATCGCGGGCGCCCGCCATGAAACTGGCCAGCGCAGAAGACTCAGGCATAAAAAGTCCTGCGAAACCGCAGCGCTGCTTATTTGGGGGGCCGGTGCAGCGCGCAGATCTTGTTGCCGTCGGGGTCGCGCAGATACGCCAGATACAGCTTGCCCGACGGGCCTTCGCGAAACCCCGGTGGGTCTTCGCAAGTGGTGCCGCCGTTGGCCACGCCCGCTGCATGGAAGGCATTGGCTTGCTCCGGTGACTGCACGGTAAACCCGAGGGTGCTGCCATTGCCGTGCGTCGCCGGCTGCCCATTGATGGGCAGGGTGATGCCGAACGTGCCGGTGGGGCTACGGTAGAAATAGCGGCTCTTGTTGGCCACTCCCGGAGCGATACCCAGGGTGCCAAGCAGCGCGTCGTAAAATTTTCTGGAGGCCTCAAGATCATTAACACCGACCATCACATGACTAAACATAGTTTTTCTCCGTTGGAACCCGGTAACGGGCCGGGCAGGGGTAAATGAAAGCGTGAGAATGGTACTTGATGGCTGGGCCACAGCGTGGGCGGCGAATAGCGCCGCAACCGGCCCGGGCGCGGAGCCAGCCACTTGCGGGTGCTGGGCAAGGTGAAAAGCTATTGGCCCAGCACCGACCAACCGGCGTGCAGGTTGACCTTGTTGTTCTCGTACTCCCACGCGGTACCGCAGCGTTCACAGCGGTACTGGGTGATGGTGACCTGCCCATGGCTGCGCGGTTCTTTGCGGTTGACGCCTTGCATCAGCTCGGCGTGCCCTGGGGCGCCACGCCAGTTGCGCTGGACGCCGGCGCACGAATCGCAAAGCGCCGGTTTCTTCGATTCATTCGGTTGATTCAAGTCCTGGGTCATGGTGCTGCTCTTGATGTTGCTGATGGGTGGCTGAACAGGGCATTCTCCGCTAGGGCCCGGCATGGGGCAAAGTTGAATCGTGAGGATGGTAATCGATGGTTGTTCAACGCCTTGCGGCCACCGCGTGTACGACGAAGACACGCAGACCTGGTGGTTTTCGGTGATTGACGTGGTGCAGGTGCTGACGCAGCAGGCTGATTACCAAACTGCGCGCAAATACTGGAACAAGCTCAAAGAGCGCCTGAGCAAGGAGGGCAGTGAGTCGGTGACAAACTGTCACCGACTGAAATTGCCAGCGGCGCTGAAGTGACAGATGTAGCACGAACGTGCTACTATTTCACCATCACTGGAGACTGCAGCATGTCCACGACGACCATCCGAATTGAAGACGACCTCAAGACCCGCGTCGCCGCCGCCGCGCAGCGCGCGGGCAAAACCGCCCATGCTTTTATTCTGGATGCCATCTCTCAAACCGTGGAACAAGTGGAACTGGACAACGCCTTCAACGCGGTTGCTGATCAGCGCTGGGCCAACATTCAAGCCAGTGGCAAAACCGTGCCGTGGGATGACGCCAAAGCCTACCTGACTGCACGGGCCCATGGTGCGCCCGCTCGCAAACCCGCTGCCCGCAAATTGGCCAAGTGACCCAGCATGGCACCCCGCGCATGACCCGCATCGAGCTGGCCCCAGAGGTATTTGACGACTTCGACCGCTTTTTTGAGCACATCGCCCAGTTTGACGCAGGCTCTGCACCCCAGCGAATTGGCGATATTCTGGACGCCATCCAAATCCTCACCCACAGCCCGCTGATCGGGCGGCCGGTGAAAGACGGGAAACGCGAACTCGTCATCGGCCGTGCCACGCGTGGTTATGTGGCGCTGTACCGCTATGCGCCGGCGATTGACACGGTGTTTGTGCTGGCGGTGCGGGCGCAACGGGAGGATGGGTTTAAGCGTTAAAAATTGCTGTAGCCCCCGTGGAATAAGCGTGATCAGCTACAAAATTCAGAGCAAATCGCGCTGCGACTTTGACCAGCGCGATCAAGCCTCCCCCACAGGCATCCACAACGCGACTCATTCGCCGTCCAAAACACCAGCATTATTGAGCTCCGAAAACTTGGCTGCCATCGTCGGATTGCCCCGCGTCAGCTTCTTGATCGTCACGTCTTGCGCCTTGTCGTTCGCAAGACGCAGGTTCCGATCGGTGCCAAGTAGAGCGTCCTTGGTTTTTTGCAGGTGGTCGATGGATTTATCGATCTCATCGATTGCCTTTTTGAAGCTATTGGACGCCAGGTCGTAGTTCCGCGCGAATGCGGTTTTGAAGGTATCGAGGCTGGCCTCAAAATTCGTGATGTCAATGTTCTGCGCCCTGACCAGCGCAAGCTCTGATTTGTACTTGAGCGAGTTCATCGCCGCATTGCGCAGCAGCGTGATGATGGGCAGAAAGAACTGTGGGCGGACGATGTACATCTTGGGGAAGCGATGGAACACATCCACGATGCCGGTGTTGTACAGCTCGCTGTCGGGCTCCAGCAGGGAGACCAGCACGGCATATTCGCACCCCTTCTCAAGGCGATCCTTGTCCAGCTCCTTCAGAAAGTCCTCGTTCTTGTTTTTGGTTATGTTGCCGGAAAGGGTGCGGTCGTTCTCATTTTTCATTTCGAACATGATCGAGACGATCTCGGTGCCTGACTCGTCCAAGTCGCGAAAAATGTAGTCGCCTTTGCTGCCAGTCCGCGCATCGTTGTCCTTCTCGAAATAGGCCCGTGGAAACGCGGTCGCGCGAATGCGGTTGAACTCCGTCTCGCAGTGCTGCTCAAGCGTCTCGCCAACCATCTTGGTGGACAGGCGCGCCTTCATGTCGCGAAGGCGCTCTATCGCATCATCGCGATCTTTGATCTGCGTCTCAAACTTGTCTTTGAGGGATTTTTCTGCGAGTTGCTTTTCAAGTTCGGCCCGCGCGAGGCCATTCTTCAACCCTTGGATCTCGGCGTCCTTATCCGCTGCGGCCTTCTGTAGCCCGTTGGCGTGCTTTGCCTCGGCCAGTTCTGCCGCAGCTATTCTGTCGCGCTTGGCCTGTTCAAGTTCGTTGGCCAGCGCGTCACGCTCTTTTTGCACCGCACTGAGGGCCTCGGTCACGGCGAGCTTGCGCGCAACTTCACCCGCATCAAGCTTGGCCTTGAGTGCCTGGATTTCGGAATCCTTGGCTACCGCAGTCTTCTGCATTGCGCTGGCAACCTGAGCCTGGGCAAGCTCGACGGCGTTGCGCTTGTCCTGCTCGGCCAATTCAAGTCGCTCATGCAACTGCTGCTCGAACGCGCCGTCGCGAACTTGCTTCAGGATATCGGCGTACCCCGCCTCGTCGATTTTGAATGCTTTGCTGCAGTGGGGGCAGATGATTTCATGCATGTCTGTTCGTCCTGTTTTTGTTATAAATGAACTCTTACGCTTCAACGTCTCGGACCAACGGAATCGTCTTGAAATCCTCGCCAAGGAATCCAAACTTGCGAGCAAACAGCGAGGCAATGCGAGTATCCGCAGTCGCAAAGAAAATCTGGCGCTTGGAGTGAACGGCCAAGTCGCGCAGGTAGTCCAAGAACGATAGGGCGTTCAAATCGTCGACGTGGGCAACTGGGTCATCAATCAGAACAACTGGCGGTGCATTGGCGGCGGTCCGATTGAGAGCCAGAAAGACTGACAGCGCAAATGCCGAGCGCTGACCAGTGCTAACTCGGTCCAATGACCAAGTCTCCTTGGACTCTCGCGACCTGAGCAGTACTTGTCCGTCACCAACGTACTCGTACTCATTCGGAGAGTGAATTCGGACGAAGGCAGCATTGATTTCTTCGCCGATGGCATCAAGCGACTTCTTAGTGGCACTGTCCAGGGATAGCTCTGTTGCAAGGGCTGTCAGCGCTTCTCCAGCAGCACGAAAATTCATGTGCTTCAGAAGCAGCGCACGTACTGCCTTGTCAAACTCCGCAATGCGGTCAGTCAGCGTCGAGATATCTGTAGACGCTGACTGCTCATGCGTGGCTGCTTGGACCGCCTCTGCCAGAGCGCGTAAAGCACCGGCGATGGATGCTTGGACATCGCTTAAGGCCATGTCATCCGCAATATCCAATTGAAGGCAGAGCGCGTCTGCATGCTTCGTCAGGGCTACCAACTCCTGGCGCAAAGCAGCAACGGTTTGGAAATCATTTCCGACCGCCACACGAGTTCGCCATGATGGAGAAAAGAGGGGCGAGACCAATGATGCAAGCTGCGATGCGTTCGATTTCAATTCCGCCTGCAATGGCGGGAGCTGCTCACGAGTTGACCCCGCCGCGCGCCTGTAAGCCTGCAGGTGCAGGTCTACCGTGTCGATGTCATAGGGACTCTGCCCGACCGCAACCTCAGCAGATATCGAGTTCAACAGGTGGTCATGCTCATTCTCGGAGAGGCCCAGCCTCTCCAGTTCAAGCCACTTCTCCTTGACTATGGGCAGGTCAGAATTCGCTTGGTTCAGCTCATTGCGAGCGTTCTGCAGTGCCAGGAGAACATCTCCGCAAAGCGATGTCTGCGCCAGCTTGAGTTGAGTAGCAATCTGATGAATTCGCTCGAGATGTGACTGCCAAACTTTCCAACCTTGCAGGTTGTTCTTGGCATCCGAAAGTTGCTGCGCAATGGCAGCGAGTTCCGCAGGCTGCTCGAGGTCGGCAGTAATACTTTCAATGTGGCGTGCCAGCACCTCCGCCGTGTGCTTTGTCTTACACACTGGGCAAATGTCTGTGGCGCTCCCGCCCGCCATTGACGACCTCACAGCAATAGTCAGCTGCTGAGCGACCCGTGCCCGCGTCGCGGCTGCCTGGCCGTAAGAAGCGCTCAGTTGCTCCAGCGAGTGGACTTGGCTAGTGATTGAACTGACGTTTTGGATTGCGCCATTGACTGCATCGACGAGCCTCAAAGCCGAGAATTCAGGGTTCACCGAAGGAACGTCGAAATTCGCGTACACGCCGACCTGGCCCGCAGCTTTGTCTACGCGTTCCTTGCACTGCAGATACTCGGACCTCAATGCAGCAAACCGACTTCTAACGTAGAGGGCCCAACGCTCAAAGATGCCAGTAGATGTGTCGTAGGCCTTGATTTTCTCCGCGAGACCAGCCGCCCGCTCATCGATAGAGGTACGAGAAGCGTCGACAACTTGGGCGGCAACATACGCACTGTCGACTTGGGACCACCGCACTTTTAGTGCACTAAGGTTTGCGAGTCCCGTCCCTGCGGAGAGAAGGATTTGTATGTGCTCATGCGCGGCTTGCAGCGGCGTCCCTTCTTCCGCCGAAGCAAAGGGAGAGGTGGACGGGCTTGCCTTCCACCCCATCGTTGACAGTGACGCCCTAAACGAATCGGATAGCGCCTTCGCATCGGACGGCCGCTCTTGCAATGCCTTTAGCTTTATCCTGGCGTCGTTCAGTTGCCCCTGAGCCTCCTCCAACTTGACGAGCGAGCGGTCTCTCGCAAGCTCGACCTCTGGCGTCAGCTTTCCGATGTATGCCCAGACCTGAGACGCTTCAGGGCCAACGACGAGTCGACTAAGGTCCTCGGGCAGAGCCTCAGCGTTGAGTTCGGACGTAACCCGGTACGCGGCATCGGTATCAAGGAAGTTATATCGGTCAAATCCATCGAGGACGCCGCTAGAGGTCCGCTCCTCACGGTTGTACCACTTCAGGCACCGGGCTCTCAGGCGAGTGGAATCGCTCGTTGAAGCCATCTCCAACTTGCTCCCGCACAGCGTCCCGAACACCTTGCTGGAGCTGCTTCCGTGTCGTCGGTTTTGGCCGCAATAGAAGTATTCGATGGCCTCGAGGAGTGAAGTCTTACCTGTGCCGTTTGGGCCAGTGATCAATGTGACTTGACCAAACTCGAACGGCGATTTTCCATCGTGGACAGCCCTGAATTTCTCAATACGGAGTTTCGCGAGCCATGTGCCGTGAAGAGGCACATCCGCCTGATGAAGCGTGAGCGGCTTCCGACTGATTGCTACCCGACGCGCGTCACCGGCTCCAATCTGTTCAACAAGCGTAGTGCGAGTAGGCCGGTCAAGAACGGCGTCGAGGGCCGCTGCCGCAAGCTTGCGTCCCCATTCAGCCACTATGTCGAACTCTTGAACGTTGCCGTCGGCTGTGAAGTATTGCGCTGCACCGAGCGCTGATTCGAGTTCATCTTCAGAGACGACCCGTTTACGGGCGTACTCCTCATCCGCTTCAATCGCGCTCTTCGCCTCTTGGAAGCCCTCTTGCTGTTGGGAGTGAGGGCCCGCGACGATGTAGATGTACTTGTTCCATCTCAGGTCCCCGGGAGAACTGAAATATCCGTCCCCGAGGATGCGTTCCTGAAACGCACGAAGCCCCTTTGCACGGCCAACCACATCGTCTGCGAAATCGACATAGGCGACCGCAAAGGTCCTTTCGTGATAACGGCGCTCGCCACGAAGGACAGACTCATCAATCTCTTCGATGCCGCCTAGAATGCCAGCCACTTTTTTACGTGCGGATTCGAGTATTTGCATGTCTAGCCTCGGGTGATTGATGTGGGGCTGCTGCCATCGTGCGTGTAATGCGCCAGTTGCTTGATCGTCGCGAACTTTGTACCTTCCATGGTCTGATAGCAGACGGCTACACGGTGGCTACGTTCCACTACGTTCTCCTTGCGCAGCAGCTCATATGCAGCATCAGATGCGTTTTTTATCTGGTCGGCTAGCGGGGTCAACCCGAGGAAAGAAACAAGTGCTGGCTCGTGCCCGTCCTTCACAACATTGGTGTGCGGAGACTTCCGAGACCAATGGATGCGAGCGCCGCCGCCCGCAAGGTCGCGAATTTGAAGAGGCAACGATTCCTTGGCAAGAATATGGTGCAGGGTGGCGACGCTCTGGACTCGGCCATGTCGCTCGACCCGGGTTCTTTCATCTCGCTCAAGGCAAACGGTCACGCGTTGAGGTAGCTCATCGTCACTGATTCCAAGGGAAGGAAGTTCTGCCGCTGCGTACCAGTCTTCCTTACCGGTGGTGAGACCGCAAGCGAGCGCGACTGCGCGTTCGATGCGGAGGCGGCTTTCCTCGGCCTTTAGTTGGGCGAATGCCGCCTCGACTTTCTCGTCGCCTGAAAAGAGCTGCGTTAAGCCGGTGTCAGCACATTCAGTCTGTTCGACCCATGCCAGAGAAGTTGCATCCCAGGTGTATCGCGCATCCATGGTCGGACCGGTTGGATTAGCGTGCAACTGGAGGCCTGTGTGTTCCACCTTAGGAACGGTCAGTTCGAAAACGGCAGGAGCATAGTGAAAATGCAAGACATGGCGGTGGCGCCGATGCTTCGTGTAGTACAGCCCCTTCCGCTCATTGCTCTCTATTTCGGCATCGTCTGAGGAGCACCGGTCGTGCGGCAAGTACCATGCCGTTCCTGTCTCGTTTTTCCACTCATGTTTCTTCCCATCGGCATGCTCCATGAACACCATGTTCTCTGCCCAGTTCAGGCAGACGATGTCGCAGTTACTTGTGCGAAGGTTCCGGCGGAAAGTCTCAACTCTGTACTTTTGATAGTCGGGGTTATGAGGCCTTGGGTTGAGCTGGATGTGCAGTAGCGTTGCCTGCGTCGTCAGCTTTAGAAGGATATCCTTGTCTTCGGCAATCGCAAAGGCATCTGAGCAGATGATCGTCGCCAGCGAGAGATGTTTGTTCGGACCAAAAAACTGATATATCGACTTGCCCTTGCGGAGCAACCTGTTCTCGAAGAAGTGGTCGTCCTTCGACGAGATGGTCTTGAACTGGAACAACACAACACGGCGCTCGTTTCCGCTCTGCTTCTCTTTTGTGATGAAGCAATATGCTACCGGGTCGAAGTAGGTCCCTTGCTTCTCTGCGGCCTCGTCTTCTTCGAAGAAGACATCGCAAACTCCGGTCTGCATCGCTTGTGCCTTGAACTCCTCCAGTTGCTTGGGGGTGATGCTCTCGCAACCTAGCACCCACAATGCATCCTGGGCCGGAAACGTATCGCCCTCAACGCACTTCAGCAAGGTCTTGATGGGAAGGTAGTATTCGGGAGTAACGACCAGATGATGGCCACCCTTTACGGCCATCTCCAGCAGTCGCGTCGCTTGCTGATCGGCAAAATCGAGGTCCAGAGGTCCGATTCGGGCTGCGTCACCCAGGAACGGGCCAGAGGGCTGCAACAGCAGCGCACGGTAGCTCTCCTCGGTCGGATTCAGAACTTCGAGCGCTGGGTTCGAGAGTCCACGTATGTCCAGGTACTCACTGACATTTACGATGTTTTCGATTTTCATTTCTCATCCCCCTGCAGCGCCTTTATCGGGCTGTTGTAAGCAATATCGTACAGGCACGCTCCAGCGAGATTCCACACTTTGCTGGGCATAAAACCAACGGGCGGCATCTGTTTTGACGGGTAATAGTTGCAGAAAATGCGTCCAGCTCAAATGTCGCATCAGTGATGCGACTTTCTCTGTGTCCGGGAAAGCCACTGCAAACTGCACCATGCGGCGCAGGTTTTTGGCTTCAAATCCACGGCCAAACTCTTGCGCCAGCTGATCCCCCACGCGGTCAATCAACTGGTCACCATATTTGGCACGGTCCGCGCCGCCCAGCACCTCGGTGCGCAGCCTTTGGCCAACGCTCCAATACAGCCGCGTCAGCTCCGCATTTACGGCACCGGCCAGCCGCTGGCGGCTGCTGGCAATCAGCGCACGCAGTTCGGCGTGCAGGTTGTCGGCCGGTGCAGGCACTGGGTTGTGTGTTGTTTCTTTCATGTCAATTTACTGTTGAAGCTCCCAGCCAAGTGGCGCGCAAGGAGTATTGCGACACACAGGTGGCGCGATTTGCTTGTCATGATCCGAGCCTCTTCCCAAAACCCCCATCCCCACCCACCCCAATCACCAGCCTCTGCGTAGCCCTGGTTGCCGCCACATAGAACACCCGCGCCGCGTCCGCTTCACCTTCGCCCGCTGCGGGCATGTGCCCCACGCCGGGTAGCGCCACCACCGGGAACAATGCTTGGGGCCAATCGGCACGTCGTACCAGAGCAGGTAGTCGGCGTCGAGCTTTTGTTCCAGCCGCTCGGCCAGTCGGCGCTCGCCGCCTGTCATGCTTGAGGCGCAGGCGCCAAGCGCTGGTATGAGGGTTGCCATTGTTGTTATCCCGCCCCTGAGATTGTGTGCGGATGATTATGGCCCTATTGCTGCGGCCACGGCCCAACACCACACTCATCAGCGTTTGCGTCAACCAAACAAGCGCTGCAGCAATTCGTCACGCGTGAAATCATGGGCGTCGGCAACGGCTGCCAGAACCGCAGCCAGGGTGCCAATGCGTAGCGGGTCATGGAGCGGGACGGTGACGTGGTGCTGCGCTGGCGACGCACAGGTAAGACGCACATGGCTACCCGTTTGCCGGGTAGGTGTGTAGTTCAGCTTTCCCAAAGCGCGCACCAACTGCGCACCAGACAGATCACGCGGCAGCCTCACCACCTTACCTACGCGGCAAGCAACTCATCGCGAACAAAGTGCAGGCGGATGACTTTGGGTGATGTGCCCTCGTCAAAGTGACAATGCACCGCGTCTTGTACAGCCGCGCGCAGATCAGCCTCCGTGTCCGCCTCGGTGAAGATGGACTCACCCAAGGCGCGAGCGGTGTAGCCGCCCTCAGGCGCTAGCTCCACTACAAAAACGATTTCAGTCATTTCGGCATCTCCTGGTTACGCGTGGCGTCGGCTGGGTCGCCTCCTGATCAACAGACAACATTACGCATCAAACAAAACGCAGTATGCATCGCAACTGCCTGCGACTTTACCCTGTTCGGCGGCTTGGAGTTGCTGGCGATCAAACAGGGGCACCGTGTCGCAGTGATGACGGCAAATTGCGCTCGCCTACCAGGCGTCAATCGCCAACCCGTGCGCCGGCGGCAGCTCGCGCTGCGTCTGCAAGCCGCGCACCAGCCAGGCGCGCGTCTGCGCCGGGTCGATCACGGCGTCAATCTCCAGCGTGGCGGCCATGTTGAGGGCGCTGCCTTTTTCATACTGCGCGGCCACCAGCTGCTCGTACAAGGCGTCACGCGGTGGCCCTTCGGGTGCGGCTTCGAGCTCTTTGCGGTAGCCCAGACGCACCGCGCCTTCAAGCCCCATGGCGCCAAATTCGCCGCTGGGCCAGGCCACGGTGAACAGCGGCGAATGAAAGCCGCCGGCCGTCATGGCCATGGCGCCCAGGCCGTAGCCTTTGCGCAGCACCACGCTCAAATACGGCACGCGCAAATGCGCCGCTGCCAGAAACATGCGGCTCACGTGGCGCACCTGCGCCTGCGTCTCGATGTCAGGCCCGACCATGAAGCCGGGTGTGTCCACCAGGCTCACCAGCGGCAAGCCGTGCGCATTGCACAGTTGCATGAAGCGCGCCGCCTTGTCGGCGGCGTTGGCATCGATGGCGCCGCCCAGATGCAGCGGGTTGTTGGCCAAAATACCGACCGGGCGGCCCTCGATGCGCGCCAGGGCGGTATGGATGCCTTTGCCAAAACCGCTGCGCAGTTCGAGCAAACTGCCGCTGTCGGCGATGCCGGCCATGGCGGCGCGCGTGTCGTAAACGCGCAGGCGGTTCTCTGGTACCACGGCGCGCAGCGCCAGTGCCTCGGGCGAGCGCCAGTCTTTGACGCGGCCCTGAAAAAACGACAGGTAATGCCGCGCCGCGCTGACGGCCTCCAGCTCGTCGGCCACCAGAATGTCAATGACGCCGTTGCCGTGCTGCACGCTGCTCGGGCCAATCTGCTCGGGTTTGAAAACACCCAGGCCGCCGCCTTCGACCATGGCCGGGCCACCCATGCCGATGTTGCTGCCCTGCGTGGCAATGATCACGTCGCAGCAGCCCAGCAGCGCCGCGTTGCCGGCAAAGCAGCGCCCGGCCACGATGCCCAGCACCGGCACCTGGCCGTTCAGGCGCGCAAAGCTGGCAAAGGTGGCCACGTGCAGGCCAGCCACGATCGGCATGTCGACGTCGCCTGGGCGGCCGCCACCGCCTTCGGCAAACAGCACCACCGGCAATTTTTGCTGCAGGGCCAGGCCCAGCATGCGGTCGGTCTTCTGGTGGTTGCGCATGCCTTGCGTGCCGGCCAGCACGGTGGCGTCGTACGCCATCACCACGGCGCGGCTGCGCTCGGGCTCAAACAGCGCCTGGTTGATGCTGCCCATGCCGGTCACCATGCCGTCGGCCGGCGTGTTCTGGATCAGGTCCTGTTCCGAGCGGCGGCTGCGTTGCGCGGCCACGGCCAAAGCACCGTACTCGACAAAGCTGTCGGCATCGCACAGGTCGGCAATGTTCTGGCGCGCCGTGCGCAGGCCCTGGGCGTGGCGCCTGGCCACCGCCTCGGGCCGGCTGGCGTCCAGCGTGGGCGTATGGCGGTCCAGCACGCGCTGCAGATCGGCTCGGGGGCCGTTGGCAGGCTCGGGGAGAAAAGACGGCAATTTCCCGTCATTTTTGTCGTTTTTAAGGGTTAAATCGGCCTCAAGCCCCCGTGCAGCTTGCGTGAGCAGCTCTACATTTAATAGCACATCGCCTTCCGCCACCAGGTCGCCAGCGTCAAAAAACAGCTCCGCAACGTGGCCAGCGTGGTCGGCGCGTACCTCGTGCTCCATCTTCATGGCTTCCAGAATCACCAGCAGGTCGCCGGCATTGACGCGGTCGCCAGCCTGCACCTGCCAGCGCACAATTTGCGCCTGCAGCGGGGAGCGGATGTCGGTCATGCCGGATCTTTCAGCAGGCGGCGCAACACCTTGCCGGCACCGGTGGTGGGCAGGGCGGCAATCAGCGCCACCTCACGCGGCGCCTTGTAAGTGGCCATGTTGTCGCGCGACCAGGCCACGATGTCAGCCGCACTGGCGCTCTGGCCGGGCTTGAGCACCACAAAGGCTTTCACCACCTCGCCCTTGTCGGGGTCGCTCACGCCGATCACCGCCGCCTGCGCAATGGCCGGGTGCTTGACCAGGATGGTCTCCACCTCTTCGGGGAACACGCTGTAACCCGAGACCTTGATCATCTCCTTGAAGCGGCCAATGAAGTTGAGGTAGCCGTCGGCGTCGAGCTTGCCCATGTCGCCGGTGTAGACCCAGCCGTCACGCAAGGTCTTGGCGGTGGCTTCGGGCTTGTTCCAGTAACCCTTGAAGACGCCAGCGCTGCGCATCACGATCTCGCCGACCTCGCCGGTGACGCAGACGCGGCCCGAATCGGGCTCCAGAATGCGGATCTCGTTGCCCGGTATCGCCTTGCCCTGGGTGCCCCAGCGAATGGCATCGGCGGGCATGTAGGTGTCGACCGTGTGGGTTTCACTCAGGCCGTAAGCCGCCTCAAAAGATTTGCAGTTTGGCGCAATGGTCTGCCACTGTTGCGCCAGCGCCTCGGTAAAGACGATGCCAAAGCTGGTGACCGGGTTCATGCGCAGGCAGGACAGGTCAAAGTCTTTGGCGCCAGGCACCTGCATGGCAAACACATTCATCGGCGCAATGCTGTACCACCAGCTGACGCGGTGCCGGGCAATGGCCTGCAACACGGCCAGCGGGTCAAAGCGGAACAGCAACACCGTTGTGGCGCCGGTGACCATCGTGACGTTGATGCCCATCACCATGCCTGCAATGTGGTACAGCGGCGCAATGGCCAGCAGCACGTCGTCGTGCACCACGCCATTGCAGTTGGCCGCCGCCGCCGATTTGTACAAGGCGTTGCGGTAACTCAGCATGGCGCCCTTGGGCAGGCCGGTGGTGCCCGAGGTGTAAGTCATCAGCGCGACGTCGTCCATATCAAGCGGGACGGCCGGCGGCAGCGCGCTGCCTTGCGTGGCGGCCAGAAAATCTTCCACGTCAGCCGGCAGTGGCTTGGGCTGGCTCTTCATCGCCAGCAACTCGGGTGGAATATCCACGCTGGGTTGCGCCGGCAGCAGGTCGGCATAGCGCACTGCAAAGACATGGGCGAGCGCCGTTTTGCTGCGCACCTGCGCCACCACCGGCAGCAGGTTGTCGGCGGCAATGATGACGCGGGCCTGCAAGTCGTTGAGCTGGTACAGCAGCTCATGCTCCTTGTTCAGCGGCCCGCACGGGCAGACGATGGCGCCGAGCTTCTGGATGCCAAAGTGCGCCGTCACGTACTGCGGGCAGTTGTTCAGGAACAGCGCCACCGGCTCGCCTTTTTTCACGCCCAGCGCCGCCAGGCGGGCGGCAAAGGCATCGCTGGCGCGGTCGAGCTCGGCGTAGCTGATGGCCTGGCCGTACCACAGGTAGGCGGCCTTGTCGGGCTGCGAGCGGGCGTGGCCGCGCAGGTACTCGTGCAGCGGCTGGTCGGGTGTGGCGGTATGAGCTGTCTCCATGGTGTCACTTTCAGGGTTAGTACGCAATGGCGGATGGATCCGGGTGCTTGCCAATATATACCAGTCGGTAGAATAATTCTACTGATTGGTAGAACACAGGTGACAATCAGGCCATGACATCTTCCCGTTTGCTCTCGCGCAGCCGCCGGCAAAGAGCCGTCACGCCCGGCACCGATGAAAAGCGCGAGCGCATCCTGAAGGCGGCCGAACGCCTGTTTGCCGCCCAGGGTTATGCCAACACCACGATAGCCCAGATCGTGCGCGAGCTGGGCGTCACCAAGCCGTTTGTCTATTACTACTTTCACAACAAGCAGGAAATTTTCGAGACCCTGTCGTGGCGCCCGACGGTGGCCTGCTTTACCGCCATGGACTTTGCCGCCGATGACTTGCGGCCGGCCCATCTGAAGGTGACCGAGGGGCTGGAGCGCCTGATCCGCGCCACCGTGACGCACTACCCGGCGGCATTCTTCCCGTACCTTGAGCCGCAGGTCTACCGGCCCGAGTACTTGGCGGCGCAAAAAAAACTGGCCAACCATTTTTATGACCGCTTGTGCCCGCTGCTGGAACAGGGCCGGAGTGCCGGCTGGTTTGATTTTTCAGAGACCCGCATCACCGCGCTGGCGGCCTGCAGTCTGCCCGGTTTTCTTTACGCCTGGTACCGGCCCGACGGCCGCCTGAGCCCCGATGACGTGGTGCGCGAGCTCTCAAAGCTGGCCTGGCGCGTCATCGGCCTGCGTCAACCACTCACCTCTCAACCCACTCCCCCAACCCCAAGGAAATACGCATGAAACACCTGATCACCCCGGTCGCCCTGGCCATCAGCCTGCTGGGCGGCGCCGCCCACGCGCAACAGACTTTCAAGCTGGCCTATATCGACCCCTTGAGCGGGCCGTTTGCCAATGTCGGCGAGCTGATGCTCAGCCACGTGCAATATGGCGTGGGCGAAATCAACGCCAAAGGCGGCGTGCTCAAGGGCACCAAGCTTGAACTGCTCAAATTTGACAGCAAGCTGTCGGCGCAGGAAAGCCAGAACGCGCTGCAGGCGGCCATTGACCAGGGCGCCCGCGTCATCGTGACCGGCGGCTCGGGCTCGTCGGTGGTGGCGGCGCTGGTGGAGGCGGCAACCAAACACAACGAGCGCAATCCGGACAAAGCGGTGCTGGTGCTGAACCATTCGTCAATCGACCCTGACCTGACCGGCAAGCGCTGCAGCTTCTGGCATTTCCAGCTCGAAGCCAATACCGCCATGAAGATGAAGGCACTCGCCAACTACATCAAGAAGCAGAGCGCCATCAAGAATGTTTACCTGCTCAACCAGGACTACGCGCATGGCCGGCAATGGGCCCGCTACGGCCAGGAAATGGTGGCGCTGGCGCGACCCGACATCAAGTTTGTCGGGGAAGATTTTCATGCCATTGGCCGCGTCAAGGATTTCTCGCCCTACATCTCCAAGATCAAGGCCACCGGCGCGGACTCGGTGATCACCGGCAACTGGGGCCAGGACATGACGCTGCTGCTCAAGGCGGCCGGTGAAGCCGGTGCCAATTACCGCTACTTCAACCACAGCGCGGGCTCCATTCCCGGCACTGTGCTGGCGGTGTCGCAGTCCAGGCTGGGCCAGCTTACCTGGGTTGCCGAGTGGCACCCGGGGCAGGCCGAGTCAAGCCGGGCCGAGGCGCTGGCCAAAGACTACAAGAGCAAGACCGGCAAAGACTTTCTGGCCCCGCGCATCGAGTTCACGCCGCGACTGCTGGCCGCCGCCATCAACAAGGCGCAGTCGCTCGACACCGGCAAAATTGCCCGCGCCCTGGAGGACCTGACTTTTGACTCGGTGGTAGGCCCGGTGCGCATGCGCGGTGAAGACCACCAGCTGTTGCTGCCGCAAGTGGTCAACACCATTGCGCCGGTCGACGGCAAGGCGGTGAAAGTCGGCTGGGAAGGCACCAACTACGGCTTTCGCACTGACGCCGTTTACAGCGGCAACGAGCTGGCGCAAGGGACCGAGTGCAAAATGGTGCGACCGCAATAATCCGCAGGACCGCATGAACCTCGTCCCCTTGATCGAACTCAGCCGCGGCGGCACCCCGGAGTGCCTGCACTTTGGTGCTGTGGCGGTGGTCAACCGGCGCGGTCAACTGGTGGCGCAGGCCGGCGACCCGCACTGGCTGACTTTTTCGCGCTCCACCCTCAAGGCGTTGCAGGCGCTGCCGTTCATGCAGGCGCACGGTCCCGGGCAATTTGGGTTTTCACAGGCGCAGGTGGCGCTGCTGTGTGCCAGCCACAACGGCGAGGAACAGCATGTGGTGCAGGTGCAGGACATGCTCGATAAAACCGGCCTGAGCTACAAGGCCTTGCGCTGCGGCTGCCACGTGCCGGGACTGTTCACGCTGCTCGACACGGCGCCGCCGGCGGACCTGGTGTTTGACGAGCGCCACAACAATTGCAGCGGCAAGCACGCCGGCTTTCTGGCTTACTGTGTGCAGCACGGTCTGGGGCTGGACGACTACCTGAGCCCGACGCACCCGCTGCAGCAGGCGATCCTGCGCGACGTGGCGCAAGTTGTCGGAATGGACGCCAGCGCCCTCAAATCGGGCATTGACGGCTGCTCGGCACCGAATTACGCCATGCCGTTGTCGCGCCTGGCGTATGCTTATGCGCGCCTGGCCAGCGGCGCCCAGGACAGCGAGTTTGCTGAAAGTTTTGCCGCCCTGGGCGAAGCCATGACGAGCCACCCGGAGATGGTTTCAGGAACCGGCCGCAATGACCTGGCCTTTATGCGTGCCGGTCGTGGCGACTGGGTGACCAAGATTGGCGCCGACGGCGTGCAGGTGGTGGGCAGCAAGAGCCGGGGCGAGGCGTTTGCCATCAAGATCATCGACGCAAACAAGCCGGCCCTGTTTGCCGCCAGCGTCGAGGTGCTTGAGCAGCTCGGCTGGCTCGATGACGCCCAGCGCCTGGCGTTGCAACCCTGGCGCGCCCAGGCGCTGGTCAACGCCCGCGGCCTGCAGGTTGGCCAGCGACTGCCGGTTTTCAAATTGCAGCGCGCCTGAAGCGGTCCATCCTTTTTGAACGGCCTGCCGGCGATTGCGGCAGAAAACTTGCGTCAACTGAGTATATGGGATATATTCCCATTTAACTTCATTTGATTGCTTTCCTGAACATGTCCGAATCCCGTGCTGACCTGTCTCTGGCTGCTGCCCTGCGGCTGGCGGCTCCGCTGGTCGAATTTCTGTTGCAGGAGGGGGTGACCTACCCCCGCTTTGCCAACGCACTCAAGAAAACCTTTCTTGAATCAGCAACCCGCGTTCTGGCAGCAGGCTCGGCGCGGGTCAATGATTCGAGCCTCAGCGCCCTGACCGGTGTGCATCGCAAGGATGTACGCGAATGGCGCACGGTCGGGCAGCCGCGCCCGCAGGCCAGGACTTTCGGTGCCGTCATGGAGGTCTATACCCGTTGGGCGAATGACCCCGCTTATTGCGATTCTCAGGGGCAACCCCGGGTGCTTGATCGCAACGGGGGATCCGGCTCGTTTGAAGCGCTGGCCGCATCTGTGTCCAAGGACGTGCACTCCCAGACGTTGCTGCGGGAGTTGATACGCCTTGGCATTGCGCGCCATGTCGAGGCGGCGCCTGACGCCGGCCGCGAACAGGTCAGCCTGTGCGTGGACGCTTTTGTACCGAGCCAGGGCGCGGCCGAAATGCTGCAGCTGTTTTCCGACAACGTGGGCGATCACCTGGCGGCGGCGACGCACAACCTGCGTGCCGGCGCGACGCCAATGCTTGAGCAAAGTGTCTACGCCGACAAGCTGCGGCCGGAGTCGATCGAGGCATTGAACACGCTGGCACGTCAAATCTGGTCGCGCGCCTTGCACGAGGTGGTGCGCGACGCCACCTCGTTGAGTGATCAGGACCAGGGTCAACCTGATGCAGATCAACGGATGCGTGTGGGCATGTATTTTTACCATGGCCCCGATCTGAAGTCCTAGCTCGTTGTACCGCAATTTTTTACATTTTTACCGGAGTACCCCATGTTCCCATTCAATTTCGTGCCTGCCAGGATGATCATCGCGACGGCTGTCACCGCCCTGCTGGCCGCGTGCGGCGGTGGGGACAGCACCGTCGCCGGTGTGGGCTCGGGTGGCACCGGCTACATTGCCGGATTCGCGACTAAAGGGCCGGTGGCCAGTGCAACGATAGCTGCCTATGGCATCAGCAACGGTCAGATGGCGGGCCAGATCGGCAGCGCGACCAGTGACCTGGAGGGGCGCTTCAGCATGGCCATTGGCAACTACGCCGGGCCGGTGTTGCTGCAGATGAGTGGCGGACGCTACACCGACGAAGCCACCGGTGCTTCGATGCCCATGGAAAGCGTGGACGTGATGACCGCTGTGATGCCGGGGGTTGTTGCCGGCGCCAGCAACGCCGACATCCAGCTCACGCCGGTTACCGCCATGGCGCAAGCCATGGCGCAACAGCTCGCAGGTGGCATGACTGATGCCAACATTGCCGTGGCAAACCGGGCCGTAGGCAATTATTTCTCGGTCAGCGATATCCTCCATGTGCAGCCAATGAACCCCTTGCTGCCAGGCGCCGGCGCGAGTGCCAGTCAGGATGCAAAAAATTACGGCATGACGCTGGCTGCCATGTCGAAATACGCCCAGATCCAGGGTATGAGCTATTCCTCGGCCATGGTGACAGCGATGATGAACGATGCGTCGGACGGTGTCATGAATGGCCGGAAGGGCGCCAACCCGATTGCCATGAGCATGGGGGGGATGATGGGAAACAGGACGATGGCGTCAGGCGCTGGCACCAGCCATCTGGCCGACGCCATGGCGGCATTCATGAGTTCACGGCTGAACGCCTCGGGTGTCAGCGCCACGGACATGGCCGCGTTGATGGAAAAGTTGACCAAATCGAACGGCAACCTCTGATGAGTGAAGATACAGTCAGGTAGCAGGAGACAAAAATGGCTGATGGAAAATTGCCCTCAATGATGCTTGTGGACCCCGTCTGTGGCGATCCAGTCACCGAGGCATCCATTCATAAAAGTGCGCACCAGGGCGCGCTGCTTTACTTCTGCAGCCAGGCCTGTTGTGCACGTTTTGTGGCCAACCCTTTGCGTTTTATCGAGATCAATCGCCTGCAACGCGACGTACCGGCCCCTGTGGAAACCGAATCCCGGCAGTACGCTGGGTTGCGCGGCCTGTTTGCGGAATGGCTATTGGCCTGGAGCGAGCGCCGCCATGTTGTCCGGGCCAGCAAAGAGCTGCTGGCGCTCTATCGCAGCGCTGTTGTTAGCTATCCGGAGTTGGCGGGCCGGGAACTCTTTCAACGGGTGGTCATGCATCGCACGGGGTGCGATTCGATGGCGGCCGACGCCATTCTGGAACGGGCTCAGGAGAGTTTTGCCGAGTGGCCGGCGCGCCGCGAACTGACGTTCTGCGATGTGGTGCATTACCTGTCGGTGACCGAATTTTTCGCCGCCCACCAACGCCAGCAATGGACGCACAGCAACATGACTTCAGTGGTGGCCTCACTCGTTCCACACGATCTTTGTACGACGGCAGGGAAGAGCTGATTGTTGTGATCCCTGCCCGGTCAATGCACTTGCCTTACATGGCAGCGGGCGGCATGCCATCCATCATCATCTGCATCATGCTTTCCATCATCTCCATGCGCTTTTCCAGCATAAGTTGACGCTGGTTCAGGGTGCCTGGCATCGGCTTTTTGCCTTGCATGCCCATCATGGCCATACCCTCCTGCATGGTCTTCATGTGTCCGGCCATCAAGGCATGGCGCTCTTCAGGCGTTTTTGCGTCCGTCATTTTTTCGTGCATGTTGTGCATGGCTTTCATCTTGGCGTCCATGGCGGCCATCTTCCCGCCGCCGGGTGGGGTCGCCAAATCTGACGTGGGGGCAGACGCCTGCTCTGTTGCCAATACGTTGGCCTGATGTTGTGCGTGGGCGGCATCGGTCTGCGCCCATGAGCCGAAGGCGGCGCTAGCGAGGGTAAGAATCAAAACGGTGTGACGAAGGTGTGACATATGAACTCCAGTGAAAAAAGTTGAGGTGACGGAAACGGGGGGACGCAAGGCGTGAGCGACAAGTTCACGCCTTGGCAGATGCCGGCACACTGCCTGGCAGATCAATCTGCACAGCAGCGAGCCTGCCGGGTCGGATCAAATAGTGAGCCGCAAGTAGCGGATGGAGACCGGGGGTTCCAACCAGGTCGGACTGCCGAAGGCATCCGGGTGGGGGGGCTGATCCAGCGCTGGCACCAGCAACCCGGTCAAATACAGCACCGGAACAACCTGCGGGGCGACCAGCGCGTCTGTGTGGTGATTGACCAGCGTATTTTGTTCTGCCGCGCAGAAATCCAGGCATGCAATCTTCTCTGGCGACTGGTCATTTGAATCCGTCGTTACCTGAACTTTGGCAAGGTTGCCCAACGCCACATTGTGTTCAGCATGCGCTTCAGGGTTGAACCCGGAACGGTCGTGACTCGACAATTCATGCCCGCCAGGGTTCTGCGGCAAAAGACAGGCGTTTGCAATGCCTATCCCCAATGAAACGACCCAGACAAACAGCATCACGACGGCGGTATTGCGTGTTCGTTGAGCGCTGAGAAAAGATCGCATTTGCAGAATTTACGCCGTCATCCGGTCGAAGGTCTGTGCGCCAGCGTACAACTGGCGCACGACCTGCTCAAACTCACACGGCTGGATGCATGTTCGGATGCAACTCATTGCACTGGCCGTCGACCTCCCCTCCGACGAAGAAGTTCCCGCTTCGAACAGCAGTGGTACGTTCAGCCATGACCTGTTCCCGCGTTGCGCCAGCTTGTACTTGGCCGGCTGGATAGCGGCTCGGATACAGCTCGTTGAGTTTGACACCGGCCTCGTAGCTGGCAACGAGGTTGCCGCTGCGCACCGCTGCCGTGAGTTCGGCCTCGACTTGTGCACGAGTCAGTTCGGTCAGCACCTGCCTGACCGGATAGCGATTGGGGTACAACTCGTTGAGTTTGAGACTAATCTCGCTGCTGACCGCGACATCGCCGCTGCGCACTGCGTGGGTGCGTGCGGCCTGGACTTGACTGCGCGTGTTTTCTGCAAAGCTGGTGCTGGCGACCAGGGCAGAAGCGAGTACCAGTGCGATGGCGGTAAAGTTGGTTTTCATGATGATTCCTTTCAATGCCTGTTAAAGATTGCCGGGCAGGTCAGTCATCATGGTGTACCGTCTTGTCCAGCTTCTATCGCCACATTGCGATATGAGTGAACTATAGAAACCAGACCCCCACAGGAACATGACCGACAAATTACAAGTTGGTCAGTAAATTCACCTTTATCCCGGCTCAGGATGCGCGCGGCAGTCTGATGGTGAACGTGGTCACGCCGTCGATCGAAGCGACTGAGATCGTGCCGCCATGGGCAGCTACGATCGACTTGGTGATGGCCAGTCCCAGGCCGGTGCCTTCACTTGAGCGTTGGCGCGACGGATCGACTCTGAAGAAACGGTCAAAAACGCGCTCCAGATATTCCTGTGGAATCGTGTCGCCGGTGTTTTTCATGCTGATCGATATCGCAGTGGGGCTTGTGGCAATATCGACGCGCAGCGTTGTGCCTACTGTCGAATGCCGCACTGCGTTGGACAGTAGATTGCCCAGCGCCCGGCGCAGCATGAGCCGGTCGGCACTCACCTCGCCGTCGCCTTCCAGAGTGAGAAGCAGCGCCTTTTCTTCCGCCACCGCATCGTAATAGTCGAACAGGGCGCGAACCTCCGTTTCCAGATTGACTGCCTCCCGGTTTGGCACCACCAGACCGTTCTCGGCCTTGGCCAGCAACAACATATCTGAAATCATCCGCCCCATGTGCTCGAATTCCTCGGCGTTCGATTCGAGAATGCTCCGGTAGTCGTTGGCACCACGTGCCCGTGAGAGGGCAACCTGGGTTTGTGTCATCAGGTTGCTGACCGGGGTGCGCAACTCGTGCGCGATATCGGAGGAAAAATCAGAGAGCCGGTGAAACGCTTCTTCCAGTCGTGCCAGCATCTCGTTCAGGGATTGCGCCAGTTCCGCCAGTTCGAGGGGGGCAGATTCAACCGGCAGGCGATAGCTGAGTTGTTGCGCTGTGACCGCTTGCGTTTGCTCGCGCATGACGCGCAGCGGTGCCAGGCCACGCTTGGCCGCAGCCCAGCCCAGAATCCCCGTGAGTGCTGCCGCGCCAGCAACAAAGAGCCACAGCGTTTGCAGGAAGGAGCGCATGTACGACTGATGGTGCGCGATGTCGGTGGCCACCGCCACGAACACCTTGACTTCTGCGTTGATGCCGGTGGGAAGTTCCGCCGTGATTGCTCGGTAGGTTTGGTCGCCCAGCGTCCAGAGCAGCGGGCGGTGGGGGTTTTGGGTAGCGCTGGTGGTTACCAGGTCAGGCGCGAAGGCGGCGTTGGGCGTGGCAAAAATCACTGCCTTGTCGGCGTCGATGATCATCACTTCAAGACCATGGTGTCCGACCAGCGAGTGGTTCAGCTGCTGGCCAAAGCGTATCAGATCGCCTTGTGATTTGAGTAGCGCCAGGTCATGTCGGGTCAGCTCCATCTTGCCCACCAGAACTTCCATATCCAAATCCTGGAAGTGGCTTTCGACCGATGAGGCAATCACGAGTCCGAGCGCCAACAGTACTGCTGACGAGGCGATGACGAACAGCAGTGTCAGGCGTCGGGTGATGGAGGTTCTTCCGCTCAAGCGCAATCGGGGTTCTCCAGAACGTAACCCATGCCGCGCACGGTGCGGATCAGCTTGGGCTCGAAATTGTCATCCAGCTTGACGCGCAAGCGGCGCATCGCGACTTCGATGACGTTGGTGTCGCTGTCAAAATTCATGTCCCAGACCTGCGACGCGATCAGCGAGCGCGGCAGTACTTCGCCCTGGCGGCGCAGTAACAGTTCCAGCAGGGCAAACTCCTTGGCCGTCAGATCGATGCGCTTGCCGGCACGGGTGACGCGACGGCGCAGCAAGTCGAGTTCCAGGTCGGCCGCCCGCAGAAACTCCGCTGCGCTGGCCTTCGTGCCCCGACGCAGGAGCGTTCGCACCCGGGCCAGCAATTCAGAAAATGCAAAGGGCTTGACCAAATAGTCGTCAGCACCGAGTTCCAGACCCTTGACGCGGTCATCCACATGGTCACGTGCCGTCAGGAATAGCACGGGAGTGTCTTTGCCGGCATGGCGAATTCCGTGCAGTACCGCCCAGCCGTCGATGCCCGGCAGCATCACGTCAAGGATCGCCAGATCGTAAGCCTCCGTCAGTGCATGGTGCAGACCGTCGGTGCCGTCACGCACCAAATCAACAACGAAGCCAGCTTCGACCAGACCCTGCTTCAGGTAGTCCCCGGTCTTGGGCTCGTCCTCAACAATAAGAATTTTCATGGCCGCCATTCTGCGCCGCTTCAGTGCATGCGTGCGCCAGATAACAGGAATGTAATCTGGTCGTCAGCCTTCTGTCGGGCGTGAGCCGGCACACTGGCGCTTGGGTTTGGTTGTGGGTTCATTTCACACAAGCAGCTTGTTTGCCGACCTTTACCGAAAGAAAAATGAAGAATTTTTGCAGTACTTTAGTGGCGCTGACCGCCGCTTGCTTCGCCGCAGTTGCTGTTGCTGGCGGCAGTCACGCCGGCGGGCATGGACACGACGCTTCCGACATTGGCCAGACCGGTCAGGTCGCCAGGGTGAGTCGCACCATCCAGGTCGACATGACCGACGGTATGCGCTTTATACCGGACAAAGTAGCCGTCACGCAGGGTGAGACTATTCGTTTTGTAATCAAGAACTCAGGCCAACTCAAGCATGAGTTTGTCATGGGCACGGCGAAGGAATTGAAAGCCCACTACGACTTGATGAAAAAGTTCCCGAACATGGAGCATGCCGATGACAACATGCTCACGGTAGCTCCGGGCCGAACTGGCGAGCTGATCTGGTTATTTGGCAAGGCTGGGGTCGTGGACTTTGCCTGCCTGCAGCCGGGCCACTACGACGCCGGCATGAAGGGCGTGTTTGAGATTGCCCGCACCGCGGCCGCCACAGAACCCAACAAAACGACCGAGGCGAAGATGCCGGTAACCCAGGACATGGCACAGGGCGAGATCCGCAAGATCGACAAGGATGCAAAAAAGATCACGCTCAAACACGGTGACATCACAAACCTTGGCATGCCGCCGATGACGATGGTGTTTCGGGTCAAGGACGTCGCATTATTGGAGAAGTCCAAGGTCGGCGACAAGGTGCGGTTCAAAGCTGTCATCGAAGGCGGCACCCTGATCGTGGTTGATATGCAACCGATAGCGTAGTCCCGGCGGACTACCCGGCCCGGCTTCAGGCAGCTGGGAGTTGTCGTGTTCACCCGTCTTGCGATTACAGAGGAGCCGAAATGCCCACTCCAAGTTTATTCCGCACTGATTCGTTCGGCAACCGGACCTTGAGTTCGGCACACAGTGAGTCGGTCGCGGGAGCGTGTGTGAGTTGGCGCACAGATGTCGGTCGAATGCCAGCGTACATTGATTTTTCGATGTCTTACTGGAGAAAATTTATGAGAATTCATTTTTCCATTGCTGTTGCTGCAGTGGCGCTGTTGACCACGAGTGTTTTGTTCGCGCAGACTACCGGCATGATGAATGGTGGCACGTGGGGCCTTGACGGGATGAGTGGATACGGCGGGATAGGGGTGCCGATCTTGCTTGTTATCGTGGTTGTTGGCCTCATCGCGTGGGTCGTCAAGCGCGGTGACAGGTGACCGACGACTGTAGGGCTGCAGCGGATTGGCAGGCGTGTTGGCGATGCTCATGAGAGATGTGCCACACGGTCGTTTTGAAATCAAAATTTGGAAGGATATGAGAATGAATACGATTGATCTGGAAGTCAAGGGTATGAGCTGCGGCTCATGCGTCAAGCATGTCACGCAAGTGCTGCAAGAAATGACGGGAGTCAGCAATGTGGAGGTTGATCTTTCGTCAGGCCATGTGCGGGTGAACGGAGAATTCCCCCGAGGCAGTGACCCCCTTGCTTCGGCTTTGACCGAAGCAGGCTATCCGGCCCGGTTGGCCACTGGTTCAGCACCCGTCGGGCAACCCAAGACATCGGGGTGCCACGCCGGCAACACTGGCAAAGGCGGTTGCTGCTGCGGGGGATGACATGAACCACAGCGCCCACTCCGCGCATACCACCAAAGTCATCCGCCAGGGGCCGGAACCTCAACCAGGTCAAGCGAGCACAAGGGGCACGATTTATACCTGTCCCATGCACCCGGAGGTGCGCCAGGATCATCCCGGCAACCGCCCCGATTGAGTAGCGTGACTATTAAGGAATCAGAATGAAAACAAGCGTCATTGAAGTGCACGACATGCTATCGGTATGGAGCGTGGACGAGGTGGAAAAGCGCATTGGTGTGGTACCGGGAGTCGAGAGCGTTACCGTGAATTTCGCTGCGGGCAACGCCACCGTGCGATACGACGAAACCCGACTCGAGGTCGGCGATATAAAGTCCGCAGTGCGCCAGCGCGGGTATGAGCCAGTCATGTCTGGCGCTTCGGCGGGCGCCAATTTCTCAGGCACCGAATCAAAAGACAAAGCGGTGCCGTCGGCAGCTCCAACACCTGCCCCGGCCACGCCAGCACCGGATGATCTTGCGGGGAGCAAGCCGCCAGCCCAAACCGCTCGGGACAAGACCTAGAACAACATGCGTCCTGCCCAAATGCCATTATCGGCTTGGCGCGACCTCTCAACAGACGCGTTTGGCCCTTGACCAGGCGATGAAGGAATCACCATGAAGACAAGCGTCATTGAAGTGCACGACATGCTGTCGGTGTTGGGTGTGGACGAAGTGGAAAAGCGCATTGGTGAGGCGCCAGGCGTCCAAAGCGTTACCGTCAATTACGCGGCGCGAAGCGCTACCGTGCGCTACGACGAAACCCGCCTCAATGTTGCTGATATCAAGTTGGCCGTGCGCCGGCGCAGTTACGAGTCCGGCAAGCCAGCCGCTGCCGGCGAAGGTCAGGAGGGCCACACGGCACCCAACGCGCCGCCTGCAACAGCTGATGCCGCTGTGCCGATAGTTGCCCCGGCTGCGCCGGCTGCTGCAGCAGTCGAACCCATCGCCGTCGATCCTGCGGTACCGACTCAAGCGGCCCCGACCGACGTTGCCCCCGCCGGCACAATCTACACCTGCCCAATGCACCCCGAGGTGCGCCAGGACCATCCCGGCAATTGCCCCAAGTGCGGCATGACGCTGGAGCCCGAGTTGCCCAAGCTGGATGACGACAACCCGGAATTGCGCGACTTCTCACGGCGCTTCTGGTGGACCTTGCCGTTGACGGTCATCGCCTTCATACTGGCCATGTTTGGTCATCGCCTGCAGTGGATGGATATGGCTGTGCAAAGCTGGGTTGAACTGGTTATTGCAACGCCGATTGTGTTGTGGGCCGGCTGGCCCTTCTTTGTGCGTGGTTGGCAGTCGGTGGTCAAACGCAGTCTGAACATGTGGACCTTGATCGGACTGGGCACCGGTGCTGCTTTTGTCTATAGCGTCGTCGCCACCGTCGCGCCTCAAGTGTTTCCGGCATCGTTCGTTTCCATGGGACGGGTCGCTGTGTATTTTGAAGCGGCGGCTGTGATCATCTCGCTCACCCTGCTGGGCCAAGTGCTCGAACTCAAGGCCAGGTCCCAGACCTCTGCGGCGATCAAGTCGCTGCTGGGCCTGGCGCCCAAAACGGCGCGGCGCATCCGCTCTGATGGCGGCGAGGAAGACGTGCCCTTAAGCGACGTCCATGTCGGCGACGCACTGCGCGTGCGCCCGGGTGAGAAAGTGCCAGTGGATGGGACGGTGACCGAGGGCAGCAGCGCGGTCGATGAATCGATGTTGACTGGGGAACCCGTGCCGGTGAGCAAGCGGCTGGGCGACAAGGTGATCGGTGCGACGCTCAATACCAGCGGCGCGCTGGTCATACGGGCCGAAAAAGTCGGGTCCGCCACGATGCTGGCACAGATCGTGCAAATGGTGGCCCAGGCTCAGCGTTCCAGGGCACCGATGCAACGCATGGCGGACCTGGTGGCCGGCTACTTTGTCGCCGCCGTCATGGCCATTGCCGTCTTAACTTTCTTTGTTTGGGGGCTGTTCGGGCCGGAGCCGAGTTGGGTGTTCGGCCTCGTCAACGCGGTTGCGGTGCTGATCATCGCCTGCCCCTGCGCCCTGGGGCTGGCCACGCCGATGTCGATCATGGTGGCCACCGGGCTGGGGGCCACGCGCGGCGTGCTGTTCCGCGACGCTGCGGCGATCGAGAACCTGCGCAAGGTTGACACGCTCATCATCGACAAAACCGGCACCCTGACCGAGGGGCACCCGGCGTTTGATCGGGCGGTCGCGGCTGCGGGTTTTGAATCCGACGAAGTACTGCGCCTGGCCGCCAGCCTGGACCAGGGCAGCGAGCACCCACTGGCCGAGACAATAGTGCGTGCTGCGCGGGAGCGTGGCATGACACTGGACAAGCCGGAAGACTTTGAATCCGCTTCGGGCATTGGCGTGCGCGCCCAAGTGGCGGGGCGCCAACTGGCTCTTGGCAACAGCACCTGGATGCAGCAGATCAACGTCTCGGTTACGCCCCTGATGTCTCAGGCCGAAGGCTTGCGCGGTGAAGGTGCCAGCGTCATGCATCTGGCAGTCGATGGCAAGCTGGCCGGCCTGCTGGCGGTGTCCGATCCGATCAAGAGCAGCACGCCCGAAGCCTTGGCGACGTTGAAGGCGGCCGGATTGCGCATCGTCATGGCCACCGGCGACGGCCTGACCACCGCCAAGGCCGTGGGGGCACGGCTGGGCATAACCGAAGTGCATGGCGAAGTGAAACCCGCTGACAAGCTGATCCTGGTTGAGAAGATGCAAAAAGAAGGACGCATCGTGGCAATGGCCGGCGACGGCATCAACGACGCGCCGGCGCTGGCCAAAGCGGATGTCGGCGTGGCCATGGGCACCGGCACAGACGTAGCTATGAACAGTGCACAACTTACGTTGATCAAGGGCGATTTGCGCGCACTTGCGACCGCGCGCTTGCTGTCCGAAGCAACGGTCGCCAACATGAAACAGAACCTGGTGTTCGCCCTGCTCTATAACGGGTTGGCAATTCCGATTGCGGCCGGTGTGCTGTATCCACTGACCGGCTGGCTTCTGTCACCCATGATCGCGGCGCTGACCATGAGCTTGAGTTCGGTCTCCGTCATTGGCAATGCGCTGCGCTTGAAGCGCACCAAACTGGCGGGGGTCGGGCAACCAGACAAAACTGCGGCGCTGGCAGCGCCGCCAAACACCGCTCACGCCGAACCAGCCAAGGGTTCAGCAGCGCCACCATTCAATAGGCTTATCAATCGCAAAAGGAAACCACCATGGATCCATTACGTCAACCCGCTGCTACACCAACTTCACCCAAGCCCGCTGGTACGAGCAGTACCCACTACACGTGCCCGATGCATCCGGAGATTGACCGGCCGCAGCCCGGCAATTGTCCGAAGTGCGGAATGACGTTGGTACCTGTCGCCTGAGGGCGGCAGATTTCAGGCAAGGCGATTCTTGCCAGGAAAATCCTTCAACATAACAAGAATGTAATGTGAATGACAGCTTCCTGTCGGGGGAAGTTGTGGAAAATGCGGTCATTCCATTCACAAGAGGAATTTTTATGACAACCCGTATTTATTCTGCCCTGATCATCGCGCTTGCCACAGCAGGTTTTGCCGCACCTGGTCTCGCCCAGATGACCCATGAGATGCACGCCACCGCGACGCCAGCGTCGAAAGCTGCTGAGGCTGCCATGGGCGAGGGCCTGGTGAAGAAAATCGACAAAACCAAAGGTACCGTCACCCTGGCGCATGGTGCGCTGCCCAATGGCATGCCGCCCATGACCATGGCCTACAAAGTCAAGGACGCCGCCTGGCTCGATAAAATGGAAGTGGGAAAGAAGATTCGCTTCGCCACTGACCCGGCGGATGGTGGCATGACCGTTGTTCAGTTTGCGCCAGTGAAATAGGGATGCCTGGATTGGCGCACAAAAACCATCCTGAGCCTGACCAAGGACGCGCAATGACAGCCCCAAACGACGCACGCTGGACGCTGGTTTTTCTGGCGTGGTTGATCGCTGCCGTGTCCATGGTTGGTGCCCTGTTCATGAGCGAAGTGATGGGGATTGAACCCTGCGTGCTGTGCTGGTACCAGCGCATCTTCATGTTTCCGCTGGCCATCATCCTGGCGCTGGGTCTGTTCCCGTTTGATGCCAAAGTGCTGCGCTATGTGCTGCCTTTGAGTGTCATCGGGCTGGCCATTGCTGCTTTTCACATGCTGCTGATGTGGGGCATCGTGCCTGAAGCCCTGGCTCCCTGTCGGCAAGGCATTCCGTGCAAAACGGTTCAAATTGAATGGTTTGGTTTTGTCACCATTCCGCTGCTCTCCTTTTTTGCCTTTCTGACCATCAACGCCTTGCTGCTGGCAAGTACCCTGAGACTTCCAAAATGAAACAAAAAAATATTTTTATCGCCTCTGCGATCGTGTTGATCATCGCGTTTTTTGTTGGTGCCTTTTTCTACCAGAAACAGCAAACTGCAAAGGCCGCGCAAATTGCGGCACAAAACCAGGTGGCTCTGGTGCGCTCTGACGCCCCCAGTTTTGGTGAACCAGGTGCGCCAGTGCACATTGTTGAGTTTTTTGACCCGGCCTGCGGCACTTGCCGCGAGTTCTATCCTATGGTCAAGGCCCTGATGGCCGAGCACCCGGGCAAAATTCGCCTCTCGTTGCGCTATGCGCCGTTTCACCCCGGTTCGGAACCCGTTGTCAGGGCTCTGGAGGCAGCGCGCAAGCAAGGCCAGTTTCGACAGGTGCTTGAGACTTTGTTTGCCTCGCAATCCGATTGGGTACAGAACCACACGGCGCATGTTGATTCGATTTGGCGCCCGCTGGAGCCCCTGGGCCTGGACCTGGGTCGCCTGCAAAGCGACATGAATTCGTCCGAAATTGGCAGCATGATTGCGCGCGATCTGGCGGACGCAAAAACCATGAACGTCACTATGACCCCTGAATATTTTGTCAACGGCAAACCGCTCCCCAGCTTTGGTTTTGACCAACTGAAGACGCTGGTCGAAGAGGCGCTTGTCAGCGCCAACAAAAAATAGAACTTATGCACAACCTATTACAGACCTGCGCCGTCGCCGTGCTGCTGGCCATCGGCGCGTCTGTCAGCGCGCTGGCCGGCGAAACTGTTCCGGGCGCCAGTGTCGAGGGACTGCTTTCACTGGCTAAAGAAAATAATCCCGACTACGCCAGCATGCGCCATGAGGCGCAGGCCGCCGCTGAACGTGTCGCCCCGGCGGGTGCCTTGCCTGACCCGAAATTTCGCACCGAGTGGATGGATATCACCAAAATGGGTGAGCAAAATCCGACGCTGCTGCCTGCCAACGTGGGCAGCACGCGCTACACGTTGATGCAGGACTTGCCTTGGTTTGGCAAACGCGACCTGAAGCGCGGCATCGCTCAATTTGAAGCAGACGCCAGCCAGGGCAAGGCGACAGTGAGCTGGTCCGAACTGGTGGCCAGGATCAAGACCACGCAGGCCCAGCGCTACTTCCTGCAGGGCAACGAAAAACTGACCCGGGAAATTCTGGATTTGATGGCACAGCTGGAGAAAATTGCCCAGGGTCGCTACGGCAGCGGTCTGGCAGCCCAGCAGGACGTGATCCGGGCCCAGGTCGAGCAGACCACCATGCAGCATGACCTGGTGGCCCTGCAGAGCGAACGCACGCAAGCCGATACGCGACTCAATACCTTGCTGGCGCGACCCGCATCGGCAGCGCTGGCGGCGCCCGGAAAATTGCGCGCCTTGCCACTCGCGGGGCAACTGGATGCCGCAACGCTGGAACAGCGCGTGCGCAGTCGCAACCCGCAACTGTTCACCGAGGAGGCGCGCATCCGGGGGGCAGAAAAAAATCGCGACCTGACCCAGCTGAACCGCTACCCCGATTTCACGCTCAGCATTTCACCGACCCAGTACCAAAGCGCCATCAGGGAATGGGGTCTGATGCTGGAAGTCAACATTCCGCTGCAGCAGTCTTCCAGACGCGCCCAGGAACGTGAAGCCGAAGCCATGCTTTCTGCTGCCAGGGCGCGTCAGCAAGCCACTGCCAATCAGCTGCTGTCAGACCTGGCCGAGAGTCTGGCCGCCATGGAGGCGGCACAACACAGCGACATGTTGATGACCAGCAGCTTGCTGCCACAGGCGGAACTGACTTTCAATTCTGCCCTGGCCGGTTACGAGAACGGTAAAGTGGACTTTGCTACCCTGCTCGACGCCCAGCGGCAAATCCGCATGGCCCGACAAACCCAGATCAAGGCACAGTTTGAAGCGCAAATGCGTTTCGCCGAGATCGAAAAACTGACGGGGGAAGATTTATGAAACAGGGCGCTGGAATTGCCATCGGCGTCGTCGCCGTGGCGCTGGCTGCGGGGGGCGGCTACTGGCAGGGCCACAAGGGTGCCGCAGCGCAGCCGCAGGACAGTACGGCGACGGCAACCGGCGCCGTTGGCGCGAACGCAGCCGCCACAAAAGTCGAGAAAAAACTTTTGTACTACCGCAACCCGATGGGTCTGCCCGACACCTCGCCAACGCCGAAAAAAGACCCGATGGGCATGGACTACATTGCGGTCTATGCGGGCGGCGCTGACGAAGAACCGGCTGCTGCCAACCAGATCAAAATCAGCACCGATAAGGTTCAAAAACTGGGCGTGCGCACCGAGGCCGCGCAGTTGCGCGTACTCGACAGATCGGTGCGCGCTGCCGGGCGCATCGAGCCTGATGAGCGTCGCCTGTTTACCGTCTCCTCCAAGTTTGAAGGCTATGTCGAGCGTCTGCATGTCAATGTCACTGGCCAGCCGGTGGTCAAAGGCCAGCCATTGTTTGAGGTCTACAGCCCGGAGCTGGTGTCGGCCCAGCGCGAATACGCTATTGCAGTGCAGGGCGTGGATGCCCTCAAGGCGGCGGGCAGTGAAACCCAGGCCGGCATGAAGCAGTTGGCAGAATCGAGCCTGCAACGCCTGCGCAACTGGGATATTTCCGACGAACAAATCAAGGCGCTGGCCAATACCGGAACGACGCAACGCACACTGACCTTCCGCTCGCCCGCGACCGGCATCGTGATGGAGAAAAAAGCGGTGCAGGGCATGCGCTTCATGCCCGGCGAGATGCTGTACCAGGTGGCAGATTTGTCCGCTGTCTGGGTGGTTGCCGACGTCTTCGAGCAGGACATCGGCCTGGTCAAATCCGGCGCCAGGGCCAGGGTCACCATCAACGCCTACCCGGACAAGGTTTTTACAGGGACTGTGACCTATGTCTACCCGACGCTCAAGGCGGAAACACGCACGGTGCCGGTGCGCGTGGAGCTCGCCAACCCGGGTTTTTTGCTCAAGCCGGGCATGTTCGCGCAGGTGGAAGTAGCGGTATCGGTCAAAGCCAAAGTGGTCACCGTACCACTGTTGGCCGTGATCGACAGCGGTACGCGCCAGATTGTGCTGATCAGCCAGGGCGAGGGCCGCTTTACGCCGCGTGAGGTCAAGCTGGGTGAGCGCAGCAACGACTACGTGGAAGTTCGGGAGGGCGTGAAGGAGGGCGAGCAGGTGGTGGTTGCGGCCAACTTCCTGATCGACGCCGAGAGCAATCTCAAGGCCGCCATCGGCGGATTCGGCGAGGCGTCAAAAGCAACCTCAACGGCCAGCGCGCCAGCGCCCAAGGCGGCCGGTCACCAGGCTGAAGGAACCATCGACAGCATTGATTTAAAGGACGGCACAATCAGTCTCAATCACGGCCCGGTGGCCAGCCTCAAGTGGCCGGCCATGACCATGGAGTTCAAGGTCGCCAACGCGTCGCTGCTCAATGACTTGAAACCCGGTGCCAAAGTCGCCGTCGAGTTTGTTGAGCGCCAGAGCGGCGAGTGGGTTATCACCAGCGTCAAGAAATAACCATGCTGGCCAACATCATTGAATGGTCGGGCCGCAACCGCTTCCTGGTCCTGCTCGCCACTTTGTTCATCACGCTGTGGGGCATCTTTGCCGTGCTGCGCACGCCCATTGACGCGCTGCCCGATCTGTCGGACGTACAGGTCATCGTCTATACCGAATACCCCGGCCAGGCACCACAGGTGGTGGAGGACCAGGTCACTTACCCGCTGACGACTGCCATGCTGTCGGTACCCAAGTCGAAAGTGGTGCGCGGCTTCTCGTTTTTCGGCGCATCTTTCGTCTACATCATTTTCGAAGACGGCACCGACATTTACTGGGCCCGCTCAAGGGTGCTGGAGTACCTCAACTTCGCCTCCGGGCGCATGCCCAAAGGCGTCACGCCGCAGATCGGCCCGGATGCCACGGGAGTCGGCTGGGTCTATCAGTACGCGCTGCTGGCCAAGGACAAGACACTGGCCGAGTTGCGCTCCATTCAGGACTGGTATGTGCGCTACCAGCTGACCAAAGCGCATGGGGTTGCCGAGGTGGCCTCGGTCGGCGGTTTTGTGCAGACCTATCAGGTGACGGTGGACCCGGTGAAGCTGCGCAGCTACGGCATCCCGTTGATGAAAGTGGCGCAGGTCATTCGCGACTCGAACCGCGATGTGGGTGGCCGCGCCGTCGAGATGGCCGAGACCGAGTACATGGTGCGCGGCAAAGGCTATTTGCGCGGCAAAGCCGACATCGAGATGCTGGTGGTCAAAGCCGACAAGGGCACACCGGTGCTGATCCGCGACATTGCGCGGGTCGAGCTCACACCCGACGAGCGGCGCGGCGTGACCGAGCTCAATGGCGAAGGCGAAGTGGTCTCGGGCATTGCCATGGCGCGCTATGGCCAGAACGCGCTCGAAGTGATTGCCAACCTGAAGGAAAAGATCGCCGAGATCGGCCCCGGTCTGCCCGCGGGCGTGTCGGTGCAAACGGTGTACGACCGCTCTGAACTGATTAACCGCGCCATTGAGACCCTCAAGCGCACGCTGCTGGAGGAGTCGCTCATCGTGGCGGCAGTCTGCGTGATCTTCCTGCTGCACATGCGCAGCGCACTGGTTGCCATTTTGATGCTGCCCGTGGGCATTCTGATTTCCTTCATCGCCATGCGCTTGCTGGGCATGAGCTCCAATCTGATGAGTCTGGGCGGCATTGCGATTGCCATCGGCGCCATGATCGACGCCGCCATTGTCATGATCGAAAACGCGCACAAGCACCTGGAGCGCTTGCCCGAGGGGCACAGTACCAGCGACCGGTTTGATGCCATGCTGGTGGCCTGCAAAGAGGTTGGCCCCGCCCTGTTCTTCTCGCTGCTGATCATCACCGTCTCATTCCTGCCCGTCTTCAGCCTGGAAGGCCAGGAAGGGCGCCTGTTTTCTCCATTGGCCTATACCAAGACCTTCTCGATGGCCGGTGCGGCGCTGTTGTCGGTGACGCTGGTGCCGGTGCTGATGCTGCTATTCATCAAGGGCAAGATCATGCCGGAGGCCAGGAACCCGGTGAACCGCTTCCTGATCTGGGTCTACCGCCCCATCATCCAGGGTGTGATGCGCTGGAAGAAATTGACCGTACTGACGGCGTTGCTGGTACTGGGTGTCTCGTACTATCCAGCCTCGCAACTCGGCTCCGAGTTTATGCCCACGCTCAACGAAGGCTCACTGCTCTACATGCCGGCATCGCTGCCCGGCATGTCGATCACCAAGGCCGCCGAGCTGCTGCAGACGCAGGACAAGATCATCAAGAGCTTTCCTGAAGTGAGTTCGGTCTACGGCAAGGCCGGACGCGCCAACACCGCCACCGACCCGGCGCCGACCGAAATGTTCGAGACCGTCATCAACCTGAAACCCGAGTCCGAATGGCGCGCTGGCATGACCATCGACAAGCTGATCGCCGAGATGGACAAGGCGCTGCAGTTCCCTGGCGTGGCCAACTCGTGGACGATGCCCATCAAGGCCCGCATCGACATGCTGTCGACCGGCATCCGCACGCCCATCGGCATCAAGGTCTTCGGCAAGGACCTCGATGAAATGGAAAAGCTGGCCAGGCAGATTGAGGCAGTCGTGAAAGCCGTGCCCGGCACCAGCAGCGCTTTCGCCGAGCGCATTACCGGCGGCTTTTATCTCAACATCGAACCCGACCGCGAGCAGCTGGCGCGCTACGGCTTGAGCGTGGGTGATCTGATGGACGTGGTCGGCGCCGCACTGGGCGGCGAGATGGTGACTACCACCGTGGAGGGTCGCGAACGCTATGGCGTGACGGTGCGTTACCCGCGCGAGCTGCGCGGCGATGCGCAGCAGATTGCGCGCGAAGTGCTGGTGCCCGTCATGGACGGTGCCATGATTCCGCTGGGCCAGGTGGCCAAGGTCGTGGTGGCCAAGGGAGCTCCGGGCATCCGCACCGAAAACGCGCTGCTGTCTGCCTACATCTACGTCGATATTCGTGGCCGCGATATTGGTGGTTATGTGGCGGACGCAAAGAAGGCGGTGGCGAGTCAGGTCAAGTTCCCCAGCGGCTATTACGTCACCTGGAGCGGCCAGTTTGAGAACATGGAGCACGCCATCGAGAAAATGAAGGTCGTCATCCCGGTGACGCTGCTGTCCATCTTTCTGCTGCTGTACCTCAACTTCAGGCGCATCACCGAGACGCTGATCGTCATGCTGTCAGTGCCGTTCGCGCTGGTGGGCGGCGTCTGGTTGATGTGGTTGTTGAATTACAACCTGTCGGTGGCGGTCGCGGTTGGCTTTATTGCGCTGGCCGGCGTGGCGGCCGAGACCGGGGTCATCATGCTGATCTACCTGGACCATGCCTGGGAAGCGGTGAAAGCGAAGTGCCGCACAACTGGCCGCGAACCCGGTGTGGCGGATTTGTATGAGGCGGTGATGGAAGGCGCGGTGGAGCGCGTGCGCCCCAAGATGATGACCGTGGTGGCCATCATGGCCGGCCTGCTGCCCATCCTATGGGGCACCGGCACCGGCTCCGAAGTCATGAGCCGCATCGCCGCGCCGATGGTCGGCGGCATGATCTCATCCACGGTGCTGACACTGGCAGTGATCCCGGCTATTTATGCGCTGGTCAAGCAGTGGCGGTTGGGGCGGGGGCTGGAGAACTGAGCATGTTGTTCGTCAAAACGGCCTGCATCACCCGTGCGACTTACGTAAAGCGCTATTGAATTGGCAGCGTTTTAAGATTGCGCCACGACCGCGCGACCTGCCATTGGATTTCATCGCCAAATCGACCCCTCCGGCACCCGTTTTCTGCACTTCATCGCATCAGACTTGTCGGCAGCCCGTTGCTGGCATAAGCTTGCACCCATGCGGTCTGGAATGCCGCCATTTATGGAGAACCCCATGTCTATTGCTGATGACCTGATCCGACTCGAACAATTGCGTGACCGCGCCAGCCTGAGCGCTGACGAATTCCAGCGTGCCAAGAACAAGCTGCTGAGTGCCTCTTACCCGACCGAACCGGTGTTGCAGGCCATCAATGGTTTTCGGCGCTCTGCCAGCGAGCGCTGGCTGGGTGGCGTTTGTGGCGGGCTGGCAGCCGCCACCGGCCTGCAGGCCTGGGTCTGGCGCATCCTGTTCGCGCTGGCGCTGTGCACCGGATTCGGGCTGCTGGTTTACCTTGCGCTGTGGATTTTTGTGCCACTGGAGAGCAGCACGCCCTTGCTGCGCTCCACGTGATGCGGCGCTGACGGCTGTTTACGGTTGCAGCGTGGCGTCTTCGACCAGTACCTTGTAGGAATAGCCAGAACCAAAATCCTTGTTCAGGCGCACCACGCCGCTGGCTGTGACGACATCGCCGAGCTTGGCCGGCGTGGTTGTGGTGACCAGCACGTCGTTCGAGCTGTCGGCGGCGGAGCCTGAACCGTCGCGCAGGTGAACCCAGATCTTGCCCATGATCTCGGAGTTGTATTTGACGATTTTGCCGCGCACCCGAACCGGTTTGTCCTTGAGCTGGGCGGACTGGGTCACGATTTCGGCAACGGTGCGGGCATCCTTGCCAGTGGCCTTGGGGACGTTGATGGGTGTGTTATCGGGCACTGTAGCGGCAGCCACCGGTGCGGCTGCCATGGCTGCTGCCGGCGCGGCCGCGACAGAACCGGCCAGCGTGCCAAACAGAATCTTCGGAAAAGTCTTCTTCAGCGTCTTGCTCTCAAAGTTTTCCATCACGATGGCGTTTTCAACAGTAACGTTGGCGCCTTTCTTGACCTCTGCCTTGTTGACCGCAGCCCAGGTCTCGCCCTCTTTGGTTTTTAGGCGCAGGTAGGTATAGATTTCGACGTCCTTGAACTCAAGGACCTCGCCGGTTACCGACTTTGCCGGGGAGTTAAGGGCAGGGGTGCCCACCGCCCAGGCGGAGGTGACAAACGGTGCGGCAGCAACCAGACAGATGGCGATCAGGGTTTTCATGGACCAGATTCTCTTTGCAAAAAAGAGATAAATTTTATCATTCAGGTCATGCGTTCAGGTTTGCGGGGTATTCCGGCGCTCAGGGCAGATTCGCCTTGGCCCGTTCACAGGCCAGCAGGATTCGCTCTGGCGTGGCAGGTGCAATCAGGTCGACACGGGCGCGGTGTTGGGCCAACGCGCTGACGGCGTCGCGCAGAGCGAAAAAGGCCAACAACGCGAGCATCAGCGGCGGCTCGCCAACGGCCTTGCTGCGGTACGGTGTGGGCCTGACATTCTGGCCGTCAAACAGGCTGACCCGGAAGTGCTCGGGGACGTCGCTGGCCACCGGGATCTTGTAAGTACTGGGACCATGTGTAAGCAGCCGGCCTTTGGGGTCCCAGATGCACTCTTCCATGGTCAGCCAGCCCATGCCCTGCACGTAGGCGCCTTCGATCTGCCCCTTGTCAATGGCCGGGTTGATGCTGCGGCCAACTTCATGCACGATGTCCACCGCCTTGAGCCACCACTCGCCAGTGCGGGTATCGATCTCCACCTCACTGACGGCGGCGCCGTAACAGAAGTAATAAAATGCGCGGCCCTGTAGCGTGTTGAAGTCGTATTTGATGTCGGGCGTCATGTAAAAACCGGTCACGCTCAGGCCAACACGGTCCAGCCAGGCCTGCTTGATCAAGGTCGGCCATGGCACCTGCTTTTTAGCGTCATTCAGGCCTGCAGCCCCCGTCGAACAAGCGTAGCCAGCTACAAATTCAATAGTATCCACGGGACAGCCCAGCAACCGCGCGGCTACCGGTTTGAGGCGCGCGCGCAATTGTTCACAGGCATGGTTGATGGCGGCGCCGTTGATGTCAGCGCCGCTGGAGGCTGCCGTAGCGCTGGCGTTGGGCACTTTTTGCGTGTCGGTGCCGGTGACGCGCACCTGGCTCACGGCAATGCCCAGGCCGTCCGCCGCCACCTGCGCCATCTTGGTATTCAGGCCCTGGCCCATTTCGGTGCCGCCGTGGTTCACGCTGACCGAGCCGTCCTGGTAAATGTGCACCAGTGCGCCGCCCTGGTTGAGCATGGTGGCGGTAAACGAGATGCCAAACTTGAGCGGCACCAGCGCCAGCCCGCGCTTGCGATATTTGCTTTGGGCATTGAAGCGGTTCACGGCGTCGCGGCGTTGCCGGTAGCCGGCTTCGGTATCGAGCTGGTCGATCACCTGGTTGCCAATCCAGTCGTCGATAGGCTGGCCGTATTGCGTGGTCAGGGAGGCGGCGTCGCCCGAGACGCCCGGGTCGCGGTACAGGTTGGCGCGGCGCACATCGAGCGGATCGAGGCCAAGTTTGTGCGCAATCTCCTCGATCACGGTCTCGATGCCGAACATCCCTTGCGGACCACCAAAGCCGCGAAACGCGGTGGCGCTTTGCATGTTCGTCTTGCAGCGGTGGCTGATGATTCTTAGATGCGGCAGGTAGTAACAGTTGTCGATGTGCAGCAGCGCGCGGTCGTTCACCGGGCCGGAGTAGTCGGTGCTGTAGCCGCAGCGCGAGGCCAGCACCACGTCAACCCCCAGAATGCGCCCGTTGTCGTCAAAACCACAGTCGTAGTCGATGCGGAAGTCGTGCCGCTTGCCGGTGATCATCATGTCGTCGTCGCGGTTGGCGCGCAATTTGACCGGCCGCTGCAGCTTGAACGCCGCCAGTGCCGCGCTTTGCGAGAAGATGCTGGAGTTGCCCTCCTTGCCGCCAAACGCACCGCCCATGCGCCGGCAGATCACTTCGACGTCGCTGGCCAACAGGTTCAGGGCGGCGGCGGCTTCGCGCTGGTTGCCGTCAGGGTGCTGGGTCGAGACGTAGAGCGTGAGCTGGCCGTCCTCGCGCGGCACCGCGTAGGCAATCTGGCCTTCCAGATAGAACTGCTCCTGCTGGCCGCAACTGGTGCGCCCCTGGAGCCGGTGCGGTGCCGCGGCGATGGCTGCTTCGGGCTGGCCGCGCGTGATGCCTTTGGACGGCATGATGAAGCTCTGTTGCGCCAAAGCCTGGTCAAGCGTCAGGATGGCGGGCAGTTCCCTGACGGCAACTTTT
Source organism: uncultured beta proteobacterium (assembly GCA_963750815.1). GTDB lineage: Bacteria > Pseudomonadota > Gammaproteobacteria > Burkholderiales > Burkholderiaceae_C > Rhodoferax. The sequence goes on along the minus strand of CAVVRS010000002.1, from coordinate 191,179 downwards.
GCATTTCTGGCCGCCTCGCGGGCGCCCAGCATGCTGCGCGCCACCACCACGGCCACGCTCTGGCCGAGGAACTCAACCTTGCCGCTGGCCAGAAACGGGTCGTCGTGGATGATCGGACCGCAGTTGTTTTCACCGGGAATGTCGCGCGCCGTAAACACCGCCAGCACGCCGGGCTGGGCCAGCAGGGCGGCGCGGTCAATGCCCTCACCGATCAGCTCGCCGTGGGCCACCGGCGACAGCACCAGGGCCGCGTACAGGGTGCCACGCAGTTCCGCAATGTCGTCGGTGTAGATGGCCTGGCCGGTGACGTGCAGCGTGGCTGATTCGTGCGGCAGCTCGCGCCCCTGCTGGGTAGCGGGCCACAGCGCCCGGGGTGGCGTGGCAGCGTTCATGGTGCAAACTCCGTAACGGTTGGCGCGGCTTCCTCGACAAACTGCATGGCCAGGTTGCGCGCCACCAGCGAGCGGTAAGCCCAGCTGGCCCGCAGGCCGTCGCGGGCGGTAAAGCTGGCAGCAATGGCCTGGTCAAGTTCGCCGGCGCTGACGGCCTCGGGCGTGCGGCCGCTGATGGCGGCCTCCAGCCGGGGCGCCCGGCAGGGCGACGGTGCCAGGCCGTTGTAGGCCAGCCGGACCTGGGTGAACTTGCCGTCGAGCAACCGGTAGTGCATGGCGCAGCAGGTGGCAGAAATGTCCTGGTCAAAGCGCTTGCTGATCTTGTGCGCGCGAAACACTGCGCCGGGCTGCGGTTGCGGCAGGTCAATGGCCACGATGAATTCACCGCTTTGCAGCACGTTCTTTTTCTGGCCGGTGTAGAACTGGTCCAGCGGCACGCTGCGCACGCTGTCGCCACAGCGCAGCAGCAGCGTGGCATCGAGCGCCAGCAGGCAGGGCAGGGCATCGGCAATCGGTGAGCCATTGGCAATGTTGCCGGCCAGCGTGGCGGTGGAGCGAATCGGCGGCGAGCCGAAGCGGCGCAGCACTTCGGCAAAGTCCGGGTAGGCGTTGGCCACCAGCGCCATCACGTTTGCCAGCGAGACTTGGGCTCCGATGCGCCAGCAGCCACCCCGGTCTTCAACCTGGCGCAACTCCGCCACCTGGCCCAGATAGACGATGTGGCCGGGCCGGGCAAACTGCTTGTTCACCTGCAGGCCGATTTCGGTGCTGCCGGCCAGCAGCGTGGCCTGCGGGTGGCGGATCAGATAGTCGGCCAGCGCGGCCAGCGTGGTGGGCGCGGCAAAAGCCTGGTCGCCCGACGTGTACAACGCCAGCGGCGTTGCGCCGGCATGCCGGATTTGCTGCAGCAGCGCGAGGTCGGCACGGTCGTCAATTTTCAGCTGGCTGGCCGGCGCCTGGCCGGCCTGGAGGGTGGCGTCGATGATCGGCTTGTAACCGGTGCAGCGGCACAGGTTGCCGCTGAGCGCGTCGCAGACCTGGTCACGCGTCGGGCTGGGTGTGGTCTGCAGCAGACCGGTCAGACTCATCACAATGCCCGGCGTGCAATAGCCACATTGCGAGCCGTGGCTGCTTACCATGGCAGCCTGCACCGGGTGCAGACTGCCATCGGCGCGCTGCAGACTCTCGACAGTTTTGACCGACTTGCCGTGCAGCGTGGGCAGCAATTGCAGGCAGCTGTTGACTGGCAGGTAATCGATGGCGCTGGCGCTGTCATTGAGCTCGCCGACCAGCACCACGCAGGCGCCACAGTCGCCCTCGGCGCAGCCTTCCTTGGTGCCGCTGCGGTGCAGGTGCTCGCGCAGGTAGTCAAGCACGGTGGTGGTGTGGTGCCCGGCCCCGGCTTCGATGATCGCGCCGTCGAGCACAAAGCGCACAGTGTTGCTGGTTGGGGTCATGGTGGCTGGGTCGCCCGGCGCTAACCGGTGCAGTAGACGATGGTGTCAATATTGTCCCAGACCTTCGGTGTCGGTGACAATAGCAAGCTCTTTTTGAGCCCTTGCATTGATCTGGCACCTTTATTGCGAGGGTTTCTCCATTCGTTTTCAAGGCTGAATCACACATGAAAAAACGCGTATTTCTCGGTAGCACGCTGGCCCTGGTCGCGGCCCTGGCGGCAACTGCGGCCCAGGCCCAGACGACGGCCATCAAGTTTCAGCTCGACTGGCGCTTTGAAGGCCCGGCCGCCCTGTTTCTGACGCCGGCGGCCAAAGGCTATTTCAAGGATGCCGGGCTTGATGTCACTGTGGATGCCGGCAACGGCTCGGGTGGCGCGGTCACGCGGGTCGCCTCGGGCGCCTATGACATGGGCTTTGCCGACCTGGCGGCGTTGATGGAATTCCACGCCAACAACCCGGAGGCCCCGAACAAGCCGGTGGCGGTGATGATGGTTTACAACGACACGCCAGCCAGCGTCATGGCGCTGAAGAAGTCAGGCATCAAGACGCCAGCCGACCTCAATGGCAAAAAGATGGGTGCCCCGGTGTTTGACGCCGGCCGGCGCGCTTTTCCGATTTTTGCCAAAGCCAACAAGATTACCGGCGTGCAGTGGACCAGCATGGACCCGCCGCTGCGTGAAACCATGCTGGTGCGCGGCGATGTGGACGCGATTACCGGGTTTACCTTCACCTCGCTGCTCAATCTGGAGGCGCGCGGCGTCAAGGCCGAAGACGTGCTGGTGCTGCCCTACCCGGCGCACGGCGTCAAGCTGTACGGCAATGCCATCATCGTCTCGCCCCGGCTGCTCAAGGACAATCCGGCTGCCGTCAAAGCCTTTCTGGCGGCGTTTGCCAGGGGCATGAAAGACGTGATCGGCAACCCGGCGGCGGCGATTTCAGACGTGAAAGCGCGCGACGGCATCATCAACGTGGCGCTGGAGACCCGGCGCCTGCAACTGGCCATTGACACCGTCATCAACAGCGCCAACGCGCGCGCCGAGGGTTTTGGCCAGGTCAATGGTCCGCGCCTGTCGCTGATGGCGTCCCAGGTGTCCGATGCCTTCAACACCAAGAGCCGGGTCAATCCGGAGGCGGTCTGGTCTGGCGCTTACCTGCCGTCACGGGCTGAACTGAACGTGCTGCCGAAAAAATAAGATGCGCGTCAACCAACAGGGCGCTATTGTTTTAATAGCTGTCTACGCAATGTGGACGGCGCCTGCAGGCCAAAAACACTGTTAAATTGATGCAAATTCAGCCACTTTCATGGTTTGTTGACTTCTCCGACGTCTGGCTGGCTTACAACGACGAACTGCTGCGGCAGAACCAGTTTGCCGTTGAAGCCATTGACCTGAAAGTGCGCCACGGCGAGTTCATCGCCATCGTCGGGCCGTCGGGTTGCGGCAAATCGACTTTCATGAAATTGGCGACCGGCCTGAAGCTGCCCTCAAGAGGACAGATCCTGATTGATGGGCAGCGGGTGAGCGGGCCGTTGAAGATCTCCGGCATGGCGTTTCAGGCGCCGTCGTTGCTGCCCTGGCGAACCACCGTTGACAACGTCCTGCTGCCGCTTGAAATTGTCGAGCCGTACCGCAGCAACTTCAAGGCGCAGCGCCGGCAATACGAGGAGCGCGCCCGGACTTTGCTGCAAAAAGTTGGCCTGGGCGGCTATGAAGACCGGTTTCCGTGGCAACTCTCGGGCGGCATGCAGCAGCGCGCCAGCCTCTGCCGCGCCCTGATTCACGAGCCCAAGATGCTGCTGCTCGACGAGCCGTTTGGTGCGCTGGACGCCTTTACCCGCGAGGAGCTGTGGTGCATTCTGCGCGACCTCTGGACCGAGCAGCAGTTCAACGTCATCCTGGTCACGCATGACTTGCGTGAGTCGGTCTTTCTGGCCGACACGGTCTACGTGATGAGCAAGAGTCCGGGGCGTTTTGTGGTGAAAAGCGATATTGATCTGCCCCGCCCGCGCGACCTGGAGATTACCTACACGCCCGAATTTACCGACATCGTGCATGAGTTGCGCGGTCATATCGGGGCCTTGCGGCAAAGCCCGCAGCGCGCCCTGTTCCCGGCGGACGCCCCATGAGCCCGAAGCAGATTGAGTTGTGGTCGCCCTGGTTGCTGCTGCTGGGCGTGGTGGCACTGTGGCAAATCATCTGCTCGGCTTTCAATGTATCGGAGTTCATCTTTCCCAGCCCGCTGCGCATCTGGAGCCAGTTCTGGGAGTTCAAGGCCATCATTGCCGCGCACGCCTGGCGCACCTACTGGGTCACCATGGCCGGCTTCGGCCTGGCCATTGTGGTGGGTGTGCTGCTGGGCTTTGTGATTGGCAGTTCGCGCCTGGCCTATGCGGCGCTTTACCCGCTGATGACCGGCTTTAACGCCCTGCCCAAGGCGGCCTTCGTGCCGATTCTGGTGGTCTGGTTTGGCATTGGCGCAGGCCCGGCCATCCTGACCGCGTTTCTCATCAGCTTCTTTCCCATCATGGTGAACATTGCCACCGGGTTGGCGACGCTGGAGCCCGAGCTTGAAGACGTGCTGCGCGTGCTGGGTGCCCGGCGCTGGGACGTGCTGGTGAAGGTTGGCCTGCCGCGCTCGATGCCGTATTTTTATGCCTCACTCAAAGTGGCCATCACCCTGGCCTTTGTTGGCACCACGGTGTCGGAGATGACCGCCGCCAACGAAGGGCTGGGCTACTTGCTGATCTCGGCCGGCTCGGCCATGCAGATGGGCCTGGCCTTTGCCGGCCTGCTGGCCGTGGGCGCCATGGCGATGGTGATGTACGAGTTGTTCAGCCTGATCGAAAAACACACCACCGCCTGGGCCCACCGGGGTTCGCACAACCATTGAACTCATGTGAAGGCCAGCTCCGGGAGACTGGTCATCGTTGAAGCTCTATGGCGTGGCACATGTAGTTGCAGAATCTTATGGAAATAGGGCTTTAGCGCTTATGCAGCAAGCGTAAGACGCTATAACTATAAGAGCACTCGGGAAAGGTTTGGCAGCCAGAAGTTTGATGGATTCGAATGCTTGACAGGTGGTTTGATGAGGTGGGTGGGTCTGGTTTAGGCTGTCAAGAGACGTTCAACTTTCCGAACTGCTTTCTCCAAACCGGCCACTCGACTGTGCTCCTGAAAGTCAGCCAACTGGGACTCAGTCTATCGATGCCAAATTCGGCAATTGGCCAGATCCCGACGGCCAGTTTTGATTTCGATAGCGGTCGTAGGTTTGACGAAAAAATCAGCAGCAGTCATTCAACGAGCGAAATGAACTTCTCCCTGACGCTCCGCTGCGCGTCTGATTTGAAGTATTGGAGAGTGCTTACGGAATCAACACCGGGCGGGCAACACGCTTGGCGACGATAACAATGCAAGCTTTGCCGCAGATCGCAAACGCTGTGCCATACTCGCGCAAGAGGTCGTCCGCAGCTCTTGGCAGATAGACGGATGCCTCACCCATTTCGGGACCGTGGGTTTACACCTGAAACCGTACTAAACGCAACCTGCCAAGGAGAACAAGTTCTTGACCAGCAGTCATGCACGAACGCACTTTACGACCGTCTGGATCGCCCATGCAATCGAGCTCATTGAGGAGGTAGGTCCTCTTGACGATGAGCAAGCGATGGCGCAGGCATTCAAAAAGCATACAGGTGCGCAAGACCGACTACTGGAAAGGGCTTGGAGCCTCGGCAAAAAACTGGGTCTGGATCGGGAAATTGAGCGCTGGAAGATTTTGCAGTGGCCTATTGGCGTGGCCTTCTGCCTAATCGTTTACTCGACGTGGGGGGGGTTGATCGCAAACTTTGCCAGACATGATCGTCCCATCAACGCTGCCATTGCCTTGGCCACTGTATTGCTGATTCCAACCGCCATATTTGTTTTTTGGCTTGTTGCGGTTATCAAGCAACTTGTAGCCGCTGATAGTCCGGGATCATTCCTCAGCGGTGGAGCTTTTGGGGCCATGCTTGCGTGGATACCATTGGGCCGCAAGCTTCACACCGGATTTTTGGCCCGCAGTGCCCTCACCGTGTTGCAGAAGAATCGACTTACGACGTGGTTCTTTGGGTTGATGAGCCATGCCCTTTGGAGCGTCGTACTCTTGCTTGTACTGGCGACCCTGTATTTTTTCTTTCGCTTTGAAGACTACAGCCTCTACTCGACGACGACGACTGGCGTTCGAGCTTCCACTGATGAGTGGATCAGAGCCTCGGGGCAACTTCCGGCGCAGCTTGGCTTTCCTGGGCTTGCGTCGGCACCTTTGGATTTAACCGCTATCGGGAAGCAATCCTATGTACTGGCCTGGTGGGTGATAGGGTGCACCTTTACCTATGGTCTGCTGCCGCGACTAGTCGCGTTAGCAAGCTGCTGGTGGATACTGAGGGGTCGCAAGGATCGACTTCAGCTCGATACCCGGGAGCCATATTTTCAAAAACTTCTAGTGAGATTTCGCGCCATGGAGCCCTCGACTAGCGTGGACCCCGAAAACCCTTTCCATCATGGACCGCCGCCCAGACCCAGCCCGCAAGTTCCAGATCAACAACTGGCGTTTGCGCTGATTGGCTTTGAACTCTCGGACGACCATCGATGGCCACCCCTCCATTTAGATCGACAAGCTAACGTGGTGCGGCGGGTCGCCGGCTCGTTCGATGAGCGCCGCACCGTGTTGAATGAACTGGCGAACACCTTTCCCCACCAGGCCCTAGTGGTTTGCGATGTGGCGTCTAGCCCCGACCGTGGGACCGAACGGTTTATACGGGAGGTCTGCAGCTACGTTGCTCACGGTGCAATTCTGCTGGCTGCATCAAACCGTAGTAGTCAAGTCTATACACAGCGCTGGTCGAATTGGATCGCTTCCCTTGAATTGAAAAATCTGACATGCCTCTGCACGGAAGTCGACGCCAATCAATGGCTGAATAGATCCAATGTCTAAGCCCATTCAAATCGCGGTCGTTGGCCATACAAACGTGGGCAAGACTTCTTTGCTGAGAACCTTGACGCGAAAGGTGAGCTTTGGTGAAGTGTCCGAACAGCCCGGTACGACTCGACATCCCCAATCTGTTGATTTCCGCATAGATGGCGTGAGCGTGATCAGGTATTGGGATACGCCGGGAATGGAAGACTCAGCGTCCCTGCATCATTTCCTACAAGAATTCTGGCGTACTGATGACTCGGCCGCAGGGTGGATTCGCGCGTTCCTTAAAGGCCCGGAGGCGAGTAAGTCATTTGAACAAGAAGCCAAGGTTTTGCGCAAGATGATCGATGTGGATGCGGCTATTTACGTCATCGATTGCCGGGCAGACATCCTGCCAAAATACAAGTACGAAATTCAGATCTTGAGTGCCTGCGCCAAACCTATTCTGCCAATTCTGAACTTTGTTCGAAGTGCCGACAGCCAGGAGGCAAAGTGGCAGGAACTTCTGGCAGTCAACCATCTGCATGTCATGGTACGGTTCGACGCAGTGGCGCCATTTGTTGGGTCGGAGCGGAAACTATACGACTATCTCAGCTTGGTACTTGAGGATCATCACGAACAATTCACCTTAGTCACCAAGGATATCGAACTTCAGGCCAGTGAGCGCCGGGTGGCAAGTTGCCGACTACTGGCCGACCTGATGGTTAGCATAGCTGCGATGCGCCGGCGGATCGACCAAGCGGATCTCGCTGGCGATCAGAAGAAGACAGTATTCGTCCAGGCCTTCAAACGCGACCTTGTGACGCTGGTCAGAACTTGTATCGTTGACCTACTTGAGGTTCACGCCTTTCGCAAGGATGATGCTGAATTCGCAATTCCTTCTTGGGAAAGCGGCCGCTGGGAATCCGACGTTCTCAATCCGGACGTTTTGCTGAACGACGGGAAACGAACGGGCGCTGGTGCGCTGGTAGGCGGTGCAGTCGGCTTTGCGGTGGACTTATTACTCGCCGGAACATCGTTGGGGGCTGCGTCCGCCATTGGGGCGACGATCGGTGGCGTCGTCAGCGCGGGATGGGGGCAAGTGCTTCACAAAGTCAGCAATATTTTCCGTGGAAATAAGGATCTGACTCTCGATGATAAAGCGCTGATTGATCTGATCTGCAACATGGTGCGCCTAGTCAAGGCTATCGAAATTCGCGGCCATGCCTCTATGGACAAAGTTGAAGCTTCCTCCGACCCAACACCAGAGGCTATGACACGAATCAGGGAAGTTGCCGAGGCATTGAAAACTGCGCGAAGCGACCCCAAGTGGGAGCGACGAATCGGCAACCCGCGCCCCAACATAAAGAAGCGCGAGAAATTGGTGCGGCTGATAGAAGGGCACCTTATCGGCATCCTCAGGATTTGAGTTAGGAAAACGCGCATTCTGGATCCAGTTGACGCCGACCTCGCTGTTCCGAGGGTCATAATTGGAGTCTGTTGAACTGCCTATCCGTTAACCGAACTTCACCGGGCTTATATGAATCCAACCAATGGAACACCAAGTATTGGTCGCCGTGCAATTTTGCTTTTCTTGGCTGGTTGTCTTGGACGGCTCAATAGTGCCAACGCGGCCAAGGTCAGCTCGGTCAAGATCAAGCCGATTGCGGCGTCAGCAAAATTCGTTGAACCGAGGCTAAGGTGGACTCCAAATCATCTATACAACTTTTTGAACTCTCTTCCCCCAGAGGCAAGACTGGACCTAAAGAAGTCACTGGAATTATTGTCATCAACAGCCACCACTAAAGATCTCAAGACCAGTGCTCAAGATGCTGACGACATTCGGAAGAAAGTGCTGTGGTTGTCCAGCAATATTTTGGCGTACCCCTTCAAGAAGGCAAAGAGTCTCGACTATCACAAGCTATTGAGTTGGGTGTCAACGGAAGCTGGTGTCAGCAAACAGGTTGTCAGCGTCGCTTCAACGTTTGACATTGAGCGAGATCTTTACCGAATATTCTTCGCTCAATTGTGGGACAAGATGACACCCAAGCAGCGCGAGGAATTGTTAAAAAAGGTCGACCCCAACGGACACATCGCAGACAAAGCTGCAATAGCAGCGCTTGGAAGCGCAGGTGCTTTGGCGGTTTTGTCGACCACTGTCGCCTTTGCGGGTTTTGCGTTCTACTCCACTATGAGCATTGCCATTGCCTCTTTAGCTGCCGCGGCTGGTGTAACCTTGCCAATGGCGACCTATGTTGGCGCGTCGGCCTTGATCGGCATTCTCGCTGGACCTGTTGGGTGGGCAATCATGTCCTTGACATTTCTCGGCGGTATTGCACTTTTGGGTCGCGCAAACGTACAAAAGACCACGATGTTTGTTGCTCAGATCCATGCTCTCAAGATTGAAGCGTTGGCCGCTGCGGGCATTCCAGCAACTGCAGTCTTTCAAAAGTGACCAGGGCACCGAGGATATGAACTGAAACCCTTGCGGGCTAAGACCCAATGCAGCCGTTCAACCGTCAAATTCGACGAGGGATCAGAAATGATTTGCGAGAATATTCCAGATCATTTTTGATAGCACACTAATTGGAAAAATCCTGCTTGCAATTGGATTACTACTTGCGATCAGGGCAAGGAAGAGACGCTTCGACAACACGGACAAGTTTGGTATCGAGCGATTTCCGAATTTCCCGGGAAAATTGCGGGCGCAGGAGTTCGATGGCGCCATTAGTCTTTCGGTCCTTGTCGTGCAGTTGCTCTTGATCGTGCCCTGACTGCAATCATGAATAAGTCACCGCTTGCCTTCTGGCCATTCGCAGGCAAGGCACTTGCTTGTTTGGTGATCGGATTCATTGCCAGTCGGCGACTGACGGAGCAAGCGTTTGGCCTCATTGTGTTCAGCGTATTCATATTCGCAGTTCCTGTTGCGCTGTCGGGCGCATACAGCAGTACAGTCAATCAGGTCCGGAGGCTATCCCATTTCAAGGAGGAGGGTTGGGCCCACAGTTTCCTTTCCAGAAGGCTATTAAGCACACTCGCGTGGTTGATCTTTGCGCTGCTAACTTCGTTTTTCCTGTTGCTTCAATTCAGTACGTATTCCACATTGGAGTGGCTCGCACTCGTGATCTCAATACCGGTGTTTTGGGCCACCTATTTCCTAAGCCACCGCTTCTTGTTCAGCGAACTGAAGAAGCCTTATGTGATTACCAACTTCTCCGTTGGGTGGGCAAGGTGGATCTGTCCAATCGTAATGACTGCACTTTACCTGGGCATGATATGGATTGTCGGCAATACGCAGAGCTATGGGTCACTCACTGAAGCAGTGGCAGCAAGGCGTGCCGACATGATCGAAGGTGGCGGTAGTGCAGTGGTGGAAGTTGTTGAATGCCACCCAGAATTGACCCCCTGAAGGTGGTTTTTTTCATCCAAATTTGACCCCTGTTAGAAGCACTGTGCGTACGAGGTTATGCACAGGAGAAACAGGAGTGATCAAAGTGGGAACATTGGCAAAGATACGGCGTTTGTACTTTCGGGACAAACAGTCGATCAAAGAAATATGCAGACAAACGGGCCTGTCACGCAACACGGTACGCACATGGTTGCGCGAGAGCGAGATGGTGGAGCCCAAATACCCGGTGCGCCGAGTCGTCACCAAACTTGACAACTACGCTGAAACCTTGCGGACGTGGCTCAAGGCAGATAGCACTCGAAACAAGCGTGAGCGACGCACCAAGGGACAAATGTGGCTGGAACTGCGTGCGCTGGGTTACACCGGCAGCTATGGTCGGTTGTGTGCCTTTGCCCGAGCCTGGAAGGCAAGCGTTGCTCTGGCAGCCACCAAAGGCGCCTTTATCCCGCTGAAGTTCCACCTGGGCGAGGCCTTTCAGTTCGACTGGAGCACCGAATACACCTTCATCGCCGGGCTGCGCCGGCGGGTCGAGTTGGCACACACCAAACTGTGCGCCAGCCGCGCGTTCTGGCTGGTGGCCTACCCCGGTCAGGGCCATGAGATGCTGTTTGATGCCCACGCCCGGGCGTTTGAAGCCTTTGGCGGCGTGCCTCAGCGCGGCATCTACGACAACATGAAGACCGCCGTTGATCAAGTCCTGTCTGGCAAGAAGCGCAAGGTCAACAGTCGCTTTGAAGCCATGAGCGGGCACTACCTGTTCGAGCCCGAATTCTGCAACGTCGCCAGTGGCTGGGAGAAGGGCATCGTCGAGAAGAACGTGCGCGACCGGCGTACCAGCATCTGGCACCATGCCAAAGAGCGCCGCTGGGCCAGCTGGGATGAACTCAATGCCTGGCTGGCTGAGCAAAGCAGACAAGCCTGGAGTGAACTCAACCACCCCGAGTACCCAACACTGAAGGTGGCCGATGTGCTCCAAGATGAGCAAACCCAACTCATGCCCGTGCCCAGAGCGTTTGACGGCTACGTCGAACTACTGGCCCGTGTATCGAGCACCGGCTTGATCCACCTGGAGCGCAATCGCTACAGCGTACCGACCGAGCACGCCAACTCGGCCATCAGTGTGCGCATGTACCACGACCACATCGCTGTGGTGGCCGATGGCCAGCGGGTGGCCAGGCACAGTCGCAGCTTTGAGCGCAGCCAGACCTTTTATGACTGGCAGCACTACATCAGCCTGGTGGAGCGCAAACCCGGCGGTCTTCGCAACGGGGCGCCGTTTGCTGGCATGCCTGAGCCGCTCAAGCAACTCCAGGCCATCTTGTTGCGACGAACTGGCGGCGACAGCGTCATGGCGCAGGTATTGGCTGCGGTTCCGATTCACGGCCTCGAAGCGGTGTTGGTGGCGGTGGAGTTGGCGCTGGAGGCGGGCAAACCCAGCGGCGAACATGTTCTCAATGTGCTGGCTCGACTCAAGGCCAACACAGCACCGACCAATTTGCACGACGCCCTGGCGGGGCAACTGGCCAGTCACGCAGCGTTGCTACTGCGCGAAGAACCTCTTGCCAACGTCGGTCGCTATGACGGCTTGCGCGCAGTCGGTGCAAACAGCCAGTCCAGCAAGGCGAACCCATGAGCACCCAGATCATTGCCCAACTCAAGGCGCTGAGCTTGCACGGCATGGCAGCGAGTTTCCCAGAACTGGCAGCCCAGGCGCGGCACACCGAGTTCAATCCGGAATCGTTCATGCAGCAGCTCATGGCCGCTGAGTCAGCCCAGCGTGTGGTGCGCTCGACCGCTTACCAAATGGGTGCTGCCAGGTTTCCGGTGCACCGGGATTTGGCCGGCTTCGAGTTTGAACACGCCAGTGTGGATGAGACCTTGGTGCGCAGGCTGCACAGCACCGAGTTCACCAGTGCTGCGCACAATGCCGTATTCATTGGTGGTCCTGGCACCGGCAAGACGCATCTGGCCACGGCCATTGGCGTTGAAGCTATCCAGAAGCACACCAAGCGGGTGCGCTTCTTCTCCACGGTGGAGTTGGTCAACGCTTTGGAGGCTGAGAAGGCGCATGGCAAGGCCGGTCAGATTGCCTTGAAGCTGATGTGTGTCGATCTGGTGATCCTTGATGAGTTGGGCTACCTGCCGTTCAGCCAAGCCGGCGGCGCGCTGCTGTTTCACCTGCTCTCCAAGCTCTATGAGCACACCAGCGTGCTGATCACAACCAACCTGGGATTTGCCGAGTGGGCACAGGTATTTGGCGACGTGAAGATGACCGCCGCCCTGCTGGACCGCCTGACGCATCACTGTCACATCGTGGAGACGGGCAACCAGAGTTGGCGTTTCAAACACTCCAGCGCCAAAACAAAAAACGCCACCGGGGTTGCAACCCCGGTGAAACAGAATTCAAAAGTCAAACAGCCAACAATCCAAGAAGGAGAAACAACAACTCGCTGAACTTGTCCACAGTCCAATTGCAAGGCTTTAAACTGCAACAGGTGGGGTCAGTATTGAATGGAAAACCGGGGTCAAGTTTGCGTGGAAATCAACATGGAAGTCGCATTGAGACTGATCACCTTTGCAGACGGGTCAAAGTCATACATCACCAGTCAGTTCAAAGAATACGGGCAGCTCATCCCGTTCCTGCTGACGGCCGGCGGTGCCTTTGTCGTTTTTTTCAATGCGACCGCAACGTTTTCGTGCATCGCGATTGGGTCTGCCGAGTACAGACGAGTCTTTGGACCGCTTACCGAAGTTGATGTTCCGCCGCCGGTGCGCCGAGGCCGGATTGCTCTGATTTCGGCTTTAGTCACGTTCATCACGCTGGTCGTCTATCTCCCGCTATTCGCGGAGGTCGAGGACGCGATGCGCAAACACCCGGAAGTGATCGCAACTATCAAGACGATGGAACGAAAGGTCGAACAGATCGACAAGGACTACTACAACCCGGGCACTATAGAGAAGATTCAAACAGCGAAGGCTGTACTGCTTGGGAGAATCGATGTTTCGAAAGCAACCCTAGATGGGCAGGTGAGCCGCGCCTTCACCCTGATGGAGGGCAACGTCGATGGTTATCTGAACTGGTATTACAGTCTTTCGGCGGAGTACATGCGGCTTGGGAAGTTGTTGCTGGGAGAAATTGAAGGCTATATGGAAGCGAAGCTATCTGAGTACCTACAGAAGGGAAATCCGTCTGACGAGATCGAGCGTGGAATCAAGGCGGCGCTTTCGACGCACCAGGCCGCCACAGACGATTTTCAACTCACGGTAAAGGGAATTCTCGATAGCAATCGTATTTCGACTGATGGTGCCAAGCTATCCGTCATGAGCTACATCTCATTGAACGACATGCTTTTGATGCCAGTTCACACTGATTTTGTTTCGCTTAACACACGGGTCGCTAGCGGTGCGGCGGCAGCCGGAATTGCCGGAGTGGTGACAGGAAAGATCGTGAGCAAGATCGTCTTCAAGGCGGCTGCGAAAGCGGTTGCAAAGGCGGCAGCTGCAAAGGTAGGGGGGACAGCCACCGGAGCAGCAATTGGGCTTGGGATCGGGTCGGTTGTTCCAGGTTTCGGCACAGTAATCGGGGGCGTTATTGGAGGGATGATTGGCGCCGTTGCAACCGATGCCGTAATGTTGAAGCTGGATGAAGCCATCAGTCGTGAAGATTTCAGGAAGGAGATCCTCGCGTCCATTCGGCAAGCACAGGTGGAATTTAAGTCCAAACTGTGGCCTGAACATTAGCTGTCCGTAAGGCAGCCCTGGATATCGGTGAGGTGGCATTCATGTGCAGCTCCACCATGAAGACGCAGGCCCACTTCCACGTCTGCGCACTTGATGGTGTGTGTTTGTGGCGGGGTGAATACAAGTCCAAACCCAGCAATTGCAATAGAGTCTCCAGGAACTGACCTGCCAGTTGTCGTCGGCAACTCTGCCCAGGAGTCGGGCGGCCGGTAGAAGTGGCTTGCGGATTCCAGGGTCAGCTTTTAATCTTTACAGCAGAAATCGAATGGCCGCTCTACTCAAGTGAGAGCACCCGCTTTGGGCACCTTGCAGCTATCGGCCAACGTCAGCATTGCTGACTCAGAATCTTGGGCTTGCAGTTTTTTGTCGACGGCTCACAGTCGGACGCCCTCAATCAACCAGGAGTCCATTATGGAAAACACCACTGAACACGCAAAGCACGCAGCTTGGAACAAAGGGGTGATCGTTGGTCAAAAGTCACCGTTCAAATTGAAAGAGATTATGGAACCCATTCGATGCGGCGAACAAAGGCGTCCCTGATCTGCCGCAGGACCAAGAACCTGCGGGCGGTGCAATTGCTTCCTGATTACACCAAGCTGGAAAGTACCGCGCGCTACCTCGGCATCGAAGTCGATGACGCCTTGAAGATGGCCGAGCAAACTGAGATTTGATTTGCCAACAGCTTTAGGCTGCTACCGAGTGCGCAGACAGGTTGACTTGTAGCCTCTCGCGCACTGCCCGGAAAATGGCTGCGAGGTTATCCATGTTGGGATTGCCAGTAGGCGACAACATCCTGTGCAAACTCTTGCTTGGCTTGGCTGTGAGGGTTGCGAGTTGCTCAAACCCGATGGTGGCATTGACAAGATCACGCAGGATCAGGCGGGCTGTCTCAGGTTCGCCGTTGAGGAACAGAGTGGCAGCCTCATCCAGCAGCGCCTGGGCAAATGACGCATCGCTTTGCACGCGCTGGATGACGGTTTCTTTGAAATTTCTGGTCAGTGCCATTTCGTTTACCCCTTGTGCTTGTTGCTTGATTTGGTTGCCAGCGCTTTTTTGCGGGCTTTGTACTCAGCCAGCAACGCCTTGGCTCTATCGATGTCGCGTTGCTGGCCACGTTTGGTGCCCCCGCCAAAGAGAACGATGAGGGTGTTGCCATCTTTAGCCAGGTAAATCCGGTAGCCAGGCCCCCAGTCAATAACGTATTCGCCCATTCCATCAAACCACTTGATGCTTGAGGTATTGCCTAGCTCCATTCGGATCTTGGCAACAGTCACCTTTGCCGCAGCCTGCGATGGCAGGCCGTCAAACCATTGCTTGTATGGGTTTGAGGCATCCTCGCGTATGTACTCTTCGACTTTGATTGCCATGGTCAATGGTAACATATGTGTTACCTTTAATGTCGAGGCAATTTACACATTATCGGTTCGCAGGTAGGGACAAGTCGGTGACACTGGACTGCCAGATAGCGGGCACCGGCCGCCGACTCCTCGTGCAAACAAGGCATTCAATCCGTCTTTCTCTTGACGTGCAACATCTGCAAGGTGCCACGTTGAACGCCAGTGGTTGGCCGAATCAGCGCGGCTATTTCGCCAGAATCGGAAACAGCTTGACCAGGCCGTCGGACATCACTTCAACCGCCAGCGCCGCCAGAATCAGGCCCATCAGGCGCGTCATGACGTTGATGCCGGTTTTGCCCAGACCGCGCGCAATCGGCCGCGCCAGTGAAAAGCACAAGGCAGTGGCCAGGCCGATCACCACGCCATACCCGACCAGCGTGCCCAGTTGCCAGAAGGTCTTGGCCTTGTCGGCGTAAATCACCACGGTGGACATGGTGGCCGGGCCGGTCAGCAGCGGAATGGTGAGTGGCACCACGGCAATGCTGGTGCGCACGGCGGCGTCATGTATTTCTTCTTCGTTTGATTTGGCCTCGGCCGGCTGCGCGTTGAGCATGGCCAGTGCCGAGGTCAGCAGCAGCATGCCGCCGCCGACCTGAAAACTGGCCAGCGAGATGCCAAAGAATTGCAGAATGTGCAAACCCATCAGGGCGCTGACGGCAATCACCACAAAGCAGCTGAACGAAGAGATCCAGATCGTGCGGCGCCGCTGCTCGCGCGTGAAGTCCTGCGTGTAGTGAATGAAAAACGGCACGATGGCCAGCGGGTTGACAATGGCCAGCAAGGTGACCAGCGGTTTGAAATCCATGGTTATTCTTTTCAGGTAGGTCAAGCGCCAGGCGCCAGGGTGAACGCAGGGGCGGGTTGGTGAAGTGTGGGTGTTTTATCGTCCGCCGGCAACGTCGAGCAGCGTGCCGGTGCAGTAGCTGGCGTCGTCCGACAGCAGCCACAAAATTGTCTGCGCTACTTCGGACGCGCTGCCGGCGCGCTGAAGTGGCACCAGCGGCGCTATCTGGCGCGCCCGCTCCGGCTGGCCACCGGAAGCATGAATGTCTGTTTCAATGATGCCGGGCCGCACCGCGTTGACGCGAATGCCTTCTGCCGCCACTTCCCGGGCCAGCCCGAGGGTCAAGGTGTCAATGGCGCCTTTGCTGGCAGCATAGTCCACGTACTGGCCGGCGCCACCCAGGCGCGCCGCCACGCTGGAGACGTTGACGATGGCCACGCCTGCGCCACCGTGGCGCGTGCTCATGCGCTTGACGGCCTCGCGGGCGCAGACAAAGCTGCCCAGCACGTTGATGTCAAACATGCGTTTTAGGCGGGCCACGCTCATTTCATCAACGCGGGCCGCCACGTCCACCACACCGGCGTTGTTGACCAGTGCCGTCAGCGGCCCCAGCGCGGCGTCCATTGTTTCAAACAGGGCCAGCACCTGCGACTCGATGGCCACGTCGGCCTGCACGGCCAGCGCCTGGCCACCACCGGCGCGAATTTGTTGCACCACCGCGTCGGCTGCCAGCGGGTTGGCCGCGTAGTTGACCACCACCGCGTAACCGCGCCGGGCCGCCAGCAGTGCGGTGGCGGCACCAATGCCGCGCGAGCCACCGGTGATCAGGACGACAGGGTTCATGGTGTTTTGCAGCTTGCGAAGATTTCAGGTAAAAAGGCGGCTTGACCGCATTGATGTTATCCGCATTGGCAAAACAGCCCCCGACAAATCTCTGCAAGGAATCAGATTGAGCCCCACAGTTGACTACTACTTTTCAGCGCAAAGCCCCTGGACCTACCTGGGACACGCCCGCCTGCAAGCGATGCTGGATGCGGCCCATGCCACGGTTCGCGTGTTGCCGGCAGATTTTGGCAAGATTTTTGCTGCCTCTGGTGGTTTGCCACTCGCCAGGCGCGCGCCGCAGCGCCAGGCGTACCGGCTGCTGGAGCTGGCCCGCTTCAGTGCGGTGCTGAAGTTGCCGCTGCACGTGCAGCCGCGCTTTTTTCCGGTGGCCGCTGACGATGCGGCACGCTTGATCATTGCGGTTGGGCTGGCAGACGGTGCGGCCGCTGCCATGCGCATCAGCGGCGCGCTGTTTGCTGCGGTCTGGGTTCAGCAACGCGACATTGCCGACGCCGCCACGCTGGCCGAACTGCTGCAAGAGTGCGCTTTGGCGCCCGAGCGGCTGGAGCAGTCGCGCAGCCAGGCGGTGCAGGACCAATACGATGCCAACACCGCAGCGGCCATTGACGCCGGTGTGTTTGGCGCGCCGAGCTACTGCATTGAGGGTGAGCTCTTCTGGGGTCAGGACCGGCTTGACTTTGTCGAGCGCAAGCTCGGTTAGCATGCTGTACAACCGTTTTTTTAGGTATTTTTGGGCTTTAGCCCCCGTCTGGCTTGCGCAGACAGCTCTTATTTTTATAGCATGCACGAACCCGGCGGCGGCTGCAGATTACAGCGGTCCCCTGTTCGATGCGCACCTGCATTACAACCAGGAGGCCTGGAATGGCCAGGAAGGACCGCATCCGTTGTCTGACGTGCTGCTGCGTATGCAGCGCAACGGTGTGAAGGCGGTGCTGGCGAATTCCAGGCCGAACGACGGTACCCGGGCGCTGGCCGAGGCGCTTGACGAGACGCGCCGTGTCGGCGTCACGGTGGTTCCGTTTATCCGCCTGTACCGTAACCGCGCCGATTACGACAGCTGGTTCAAGGACGAGACCATTTTCACGATGGTGCAGGCCGAGCTCTTGCGCGGCACGGCCGCTGGCGCCTACCGGGGTCTGGGCGAGTTCCACCTGTACGACAGCGCCAACGCCAATGGCCCGGTGGCCAGCAAGCTGATGGTGCTGGCCGAACAAAAGGGTCTGGCCGTGCTGGCGCATGTGGACGATGTGGCCGTTGACCTGCTGATGGCCCATACCCCTTCCAGAGGGCAGCAAGTGCGCCTGATCTGGGCCCATACCGGCATTGGCGGCGCTTCCGTGGCACGCGTCAGCGCGCTGCTGGCCCGTTATCCGCTGCTGATGGCCGAGCTGTCTTACCGCCCCGGCCTGACCTGCGCCGACGACCAGGGCGTGGAGCGGCTGTGCCCGGAGTGGCGGGCGCTGCTGCTGCAGTATCCGAACCGCTTCATGATTGGCTCGGACACCTGGATCAACCAGCGCTGGCTGTACTACGACGCGCTGATGCAGGGTTACCGCACCTGGCTGGGCGATCTGCCGCCGCCGGTGGCACGCAAAATTGGCTGGGAAAACGGTGCGACACTGTTTGACTTGAAATAAGCCCCGCTGGCCAGGCGCTGCACATGGTGCTGCAGGTAATTGGCGCTGCGTTTGAGCTGTTGCTGTGCCGCAGCCGTCGAATCGTCAGCCCGCCGAGCGTTCCAGATAACGTTTTCGCGAGAACACCAGTACCAGCGTGACCGCGATCAGCAGCATGGCGCCCATGGCAAACCAGAAGCCGTTGGACTGGTGCAAAAACGGGATGAACTCGAAATTCATGCCGAATATGCCGGCGATAAGGTTCAGCGGCAGAAAGATGGCGGTCAGCACGGTGAGGGTGCGCATGATTTCGCTGGTGCGGTGGCTTTGCGCGTTGAAGTGCATCTGAACCGCAGTCTCGGCGCTTTGCTCGAGACGGCGCACGTGGTGCACCACGCGCTCAATGTGCTCCAGCACATCGCGGCTGCGCACCTGCAGCAGATCGCGCTCGCGCTGGGCAGCGGGCGAATCGGCAGGGGGCCAGGCTTTGAGCGACTCAATCCAGTCCTGCACGGTCGTGCGCTGGTCTTCGCAGATCTCGTCCAGATGGTGCAGTGACAGGCGCGCTTCGAGCAGCGAGGCCCAGTTGTTGAAGCGGGTTCTGGGGTTCAACAGCTCGGTTTGCCAGTGGTCGAGCTGGTGGCTAAGTTCGCGGCGCAGCTCCAGATAGCCGTCCACCATCAGGTGGACAAGGCGCAGCATCAGGTTGGCCGGACTGGCGGGCAGCGGGCTGGCGGCGCTACGTGCTACCGCCGACGCGGCATTGAGCAACCTGGCGGCGTAGGCCTCACGTACCGCGCAATCGGTCGGGTGCACCGTCAGCAGCACATGATCAAAGACGGCAAAGCCGACCGGACTGGTGTCTATGCGCCGCAGAATCGGCGGGCCACCGCGCGCCGGCAGACGACTGGCCGGCAGCCCGGTCTGCGCCTGCTCGTTCTCGCTGCCAGCAGTTGCCAGCCGGCGAAACACCAGCACGTCGTATTGGGAGGTGTAGTCGTAGTGCGAAGGTAGTTGCCGGTTCAGCAGGTCAGAAATATGCAAATCAACCAGCTGCATGCCACACAGTGCCTGCAACGCGGCCTGAATGGGTGCCTGCAGCAACTCGAATTCCGCGCGGGTGCAGGCAAGCCACAGGTAACCGTGCTCTGGCAGACCGGGAGCGACTACTTTGTCGAGACTGTCGGTTTCAGTGACGCTGGTGTGGTCAATGGTGAAAATTCGCATGGGTGCAGGACGCTATTATTTTTGTAGCAACCTGGCAGCATCCCGGGCAAAGTAGGTGAGTACACCGTCAGCCCCGGCACGTTTGAAGGCGAGCAGGCTTTCCATCATGACCGCGTCATGGTCGAGCCAGCCATTTTGTGCCGCCGCCTTGAGCATGGCGTATTCGCCACTGACCTGGTAGGCAAAAGTGGGTATCCGGAACTCGTCCTTGACGCGACGCACGATGTCAAGGTAAGGCATGCCCGGTTTGACCATCACCATGTCGGCACCTTCAGCGATGTCGAGCGCCACTTCGCGCAAGGCCTCATTGGAGTTGCCCGGATCCATCTGGTAGACCTTCTTGTTGCTTTTGCCCAGGTTGGCGGCGGAGCCAACCGCATCGCGGAACGGACCATAGAACGCCGACGCAAACTTGGCGCTGTAGGCCATGATGCGGGTGTGAACAAAGTGGTTGGCCTCCAGTGCCTGCCGGATGGCACCAATGCGGCCATCCATCATGTCGCTGGGCGCCACAATATCGACACCGGCACCAGCCTGAGTGAGCGCTTGCTTCACAAGAATGGCAACGGTTTCGTCATTCATGATGTAGCCGTCCGCCGCCGGGTCCGGGTCGGGCAGGCCGTCCTGTCCGTGGCTGGTGAACGGGTCCAGCGCCACGTCGGTCATGACGCCCAGCGCCGGGAACTCTTTTTTCAATGCGCGGACTACCCGCGGCACCAGGCCGTCCGGGTTCATGGCTTCGCGCCCATCGGGCGTTTTCAGGGCTGGGTTGATGACCGGAAACAAGGCCATCACCGGAATGCCAAGCCTGACGCATTCTTCGGCAACCGGCAGCAGCAGGTCCAGACTCAGCCGTTCCACCCCCGGCATCGACAACACGGGTTCGCGCTGCTGCTTCCCGTCAACCACAAAAACCGGGTAAATCAGGTCACTCGGTGTCAGAGCGTTTTCACGCACCAGATTGCGGGTGAAGGCGTCGTGGCGCAACCGGCGCGGGCGGCCTAGTGGAAAGGGGGCGTGGTATGTCATGGTGTTTGGGTAGCAATTCTTAAATATTCATAATTTTCCGTGATTTTTCTTGTAATGGATCAAAAAGTTTGGTAAATTTACGCCGGGTAGCTTGCTACCTCCCGCTTTTCCTCCCTGAGCGGGGCCTTGATGTGTGACAGCAAATAGGCTTACCACCCCAGCCCTTGCGCTGGGGTTTTTTTTTGCCCTAAACTGGCTCGCATGCACAAGACGTCGGCCTCGCCCCTGGCCCTGATTTACGCCGGGATTCTTGTTTATGCAAGTCTCTATCCGTTTGCCGAGTGGCGCTCCCAGGGCATCGTGCCATGGGCTTTTCTGGGCAGCCCCTGGCCAAAATACTGGACCGGTTTTGATATCGTGACCAACATTGCGGGCTACGTGCCGCTGGGGTTTTTGCTGGTTCTGAGCGCATTGCGCAATGGCAGGACGCGTTACACCGTGGTGGTTGCTACATTTTTGGCGGGCGTCCTGTCATTGATGATGGAGTCGCTTCAAAGCTACTTGCCTGCGCGTGTTCCTTCCAATGTTGACTTGGCCCTGAATGTTCTGGGCGCTTTGGTGGGTGCGTTACTGGCCTGGGCGATGGAAAAACTCGGTGTCATTGACCGCTGGAGTCGATTCCGGGCGCACTGGTTTGTGGCTGACGCCAGGGGTGCTCTGGTATTGCTGGCCCTGTGGCCGCCGGCCCTGCTGTTTCCGGCCGCCGTGCCGTTTGGGTTGGGACAAGTGCTGGAGCGGCTGGAGGCAGCATTGGCAGAGGTATTGCTCGATACTCCGTTTCTGGACTGGTTGCCGGTGCGCGATATTGAACTGCAGCCGCTGGTGCCAGGGATGGAACTGGTCTGCGTCATGCTGGGGCTATTGATTCCGTGTCTGCTGGGCTATTGCATCATTCGCTCGTTTGGGCGGCGCGCCCTGTTTTTGTTATTGATGTTCAGCCTTGGCATTGCCACCACAGCGCTTTCAGCCGCGTTGAGCTATGGCCCGGAACACTCGTGGGCGTGGTTCAGTTTGCCGGTCAAAGCCGGTCTGCAGGCGGCGCTGGCGCTGGTCATTTTGCTGTTGTGGGTGCCGCCGCGCCTCTGTGCGGCGCTGGTGTTGCTGGCGCTGGGGTTCTACATCAGCCTGCTCAATCAGGCGCCCGCCAGTCCCTATTTCGCCCAGACATTGTCTACTTGGGAGCAGGGTCGCTTTATCCGCTTTCATGGACTGGCGCAGTGGCTGGGGTGGCTCTGGCCTTACGCTGCATTGGTGTATGTGCTTACCCAGGTTGGGGCGCGAACACCAAAAAACTAGAATCCCCCCATGACCGATAACAAATACACCCTTGAAGCAGATACCGATACCGGCAGCCAGCGGCTGGATTCCTATTACGAACGGCATATCTTCTTTTGTCTGAACGAGCGAAAAGATGGCGAAGAATGCTGTGCCCGGCAGGGCGCGCAGCAAGCATTTGATCATTGCAAGAGTCAGATCAAGGCGGCAAACCTGTCCGGTCAGGGCCGGGTCAGGGTAAACAAGGCGGGTTGCCTGGACCGGTGCGCCGCCGGCCCGGTGGCTGTGGTTTACCCCGAGGCAGTCTGGTATACCTACGTCGACAACGCCGATATTGACGAAATCGTGGAGTCGCACCTGAAAAACGGAAAAGTGGTGCAGCGGTTGCTTATCCCCGCATGAAAACCCTTCTTCTTGCCTTTGCCGTGGCGCTATGCATGTCGGCCGCCGCACAAACCCCCCAGGCACCCGAAATTGCGGCACGTTCCTATCTGTTGTTTGATGTCACAGCGAATCAGCTGCTGGCGGAAAAAGATATCGATGTGCCGGTAGAACCGGCGTCATTGACCAAACTGATGACGGCTTATCTCGTTTTTGAAGCGTTGCGCAGCAAGAAGATCGATCTCAAACAGACGGTGCCAGTCAGTGAGCGCGCCTGGAAAATGCCAGGTTCGCGCATGTTTATTGATCCCAAGATGAAAGTGCCGGTGGAAGATCTCCTCAAGGGCATGATTGTGCAAAGTGGCAACGATGCCACGATGGCACTGGCTGAGGGTGTTGGCGGCACTGCCGAGCGCTTTGTGCAACTTATGAATGAGCAGTCCAGATTATTGGGGATGAAGTCGACCAGCTACAAGAATCCCGAGGGGTTAACCGAGGCCGGCCACACGACAACAGCGCGCGATCTGAGCATTCTGGCAACCCGGTTAATGCGTGATTTTCCGGACTACGTTGGCTACTACGCTATCAAAAAATACCGGTATGAGGGGACGCCTGTGGCCAATGACAGCAACCGCAACCTGTTGCTGTTTCGCGATCCGTCGGTGGATGGTCTGAAAACCGGACACACGGAGGCGGCCGGTTACTGCCTTATTGCGACCGCCAGGCGTGACTTTTCCGGTCTGGGTGCAGCGGGCGCGGTGGGCAGTCGTCGCTTGCTGTCGATCGTATTGGGGGCGACCAGTGAAAATTCCCGGGCCAATGAATCCCAGAAGTTGTTGAATTGGGGCTATACCGCGTTTGAAGCGGTCAAGCTGTTTGATGCCAACCAGACGGTGGTGTCGCCAGCGGTCTGGAAGGGCAAAAACCCGGTCGTTAATTTGGGCCACCCACAGGCGATTGTGGTTGCCGTGCCGGCTGGCACTGCCGGCAAGCTGAAAACACAAGTGGTTCGCCCCGAGCCCCTGGTGGCGCCTTTTGCCAACGGGCAGCAAGTGGCGACCCTGAAGATTTTCAATGGCGAACAGACCGTCATTGAAGTGCCGCTGGTCGCCCTGCAGGGGGTGGAGCAAGCGGGGTTGCTGGGACGCGCCTGGGACGCCCTGCGGCTATGGCTGCGCTAACACGATTCACAAAAAGTCAGCACTTACAAACATGAAGTACTGGTAAATAGCGAATTCTGATTGCGAATCCGGTATTGACCTGCTATAGTCGAAAGCTTTTCGGAATTTCCGAAGAGATTCACGTTTTCGTAGTATTTACGTAAGTTTCAAACGTTTAGGGACGTTTTTCAATGCCAACCATCAACCAGTTAGTGCGTCAAGGCCGTGAGGTCGAGACGATCAAGTCGAAGAGCCCTGCGATGCAGAACTCTCCGCAGCGTCGCGGTGTTTGCACCCGTGTGTACACCACAACGCCTAAAAAACCCAATTCCGCCCTGCGCAAGGTCGCCAAAGTGCGTCTGACCAACGGGTTTGAGGTCATTTCCTACATCGGTGGTGAAGGCCACAACCTGCAGGAACACAGCGTGGTGCTGGTTCGCGGCGGTCGTGTCAAGGACTTGCCCGGTGTGCGCTACCACATTGTGCGTGGTTCGCTTGACTTGCAGGGCGTGAAAGACCGCAAGCAGTCGCGTTCCAAGTACGGTGCCAAGAAACCAAAGGCCAAGTAAGTTGACGCCTGGTCAAAACGAAGGTGTTGTTTCCCGCGTGGCGCGGTGATTCAACGTAGTGACCCGCTGTTGGGTCGAGTAAGTGAAAACCAGAATGGTTTTCGCGGCATCTGATGAAGATGTCAACTGAAGCAAAGAGGTGAAAAAATGCCACGTCGTCGCGAAGTCCCTAAACGTGAAATCCTGCCGGACCCGAAATTCGGCAATGTCGAGTTGTCCAAATTCATGAATGTGATCATGGAAGGCGGCAAGAAAGCGGTTGCCGAGCGCATCATTTATGGCGCCCTTGAGCAAATCGAAAAGAAGAATCCCGGCAAAGACCCGGTTGAAGCCTTCACCATGGCCATCAACAACGTCAAACCCATGGTCGAAGTGAAATCCCGCCGTGTGGGTGGCGCCAACTACCAGGTGCCCGTTGAAGTGCGCCCGGTGCGCCGATTGGCCTTAAGCATGCGCTGGATCAAGGAGGCCGCGCGCAAGCGTGGCGAAAAATCGATGGCCCTGCGCTTGGCCAATGAACTGATGGAGGCCACTGAAGGACGTGGCGGCGCCATGAAAAAGCGGGATGAAGTTCACCGCATGGCCGAGGCCAACAAAGCCTTCTCCCACTTCCGCTTCTAACCGCCACTATTGCGCGACTCTCATACGTCGTTACCACCCATTGTTGTGCCTTCAGCACTTCTCATGGGGTTGCGCCTGGTCTGAAAGTCGCTCGCTACGCCGGGGAGATCACGAGTCTTCACGGTGTCGCAAGGTTTGATTTATTTAGAGAGCAACCAAGGATTCATCATGGCTCGCCATACCCCCATTGAGCGTTATCGCAACATTGGCATTTCGGCTCACATTGACGCCGGCAAAACCACTGCAACCGAGCGTATTCTGTTTTACACCGGCGTCAACCACAAAATTGGTGAAGTGCATGATGGCGCCGCCACCATGGACTGGATGGAGCAAGAGCAGGAGCGTGGTATCACGATTACCTCTGCTGCGACCACCTGTTTCTGGAAGGGCATGGAAAACAACTTTGCCGAGCATCGTATCAACATCATTGACACCCCTGGTCACGTCGATTTCACCATTGAAGTGGAGCGGTCGATGCGTGTGCTCGACGGTGCCTGCATGGTGTACTGCGCCGTGGGCGGAGTGCAGCCGCAATCCGAGACGGTTTGGCGCCAAGCCAACAAATACAAAGTGCCGCGTCTGGCTTTTGTGAACAAGATGGACCGCACCGGCGCCAACTTTTTCAAGGTCGTGGAGCAGATGAAACTACGCCTCAAGGCCAATCCGATACCGATTGTGATTCCGATCGGCGCGGAAGAGCACTTTGTTGGCGTGGTTGATCTGATCAAAATGAAAGCCATCATCTGGGACGAAGCGTCTCAGGGCATGAAGTTTGAATACAAGGAAATTCCCGCTGAACTGCTGGCCCTGGCCAAAGAGTGGCGCGAGAAAATGGTGGAGGCCGCCGCTGAGTCTTCTGAAGAACTCATGAACAAATACCTTGAAGAAGGTGATTTGACGCAAGACGAAATCAAGCTCGGCATTCGTACCCGCACCATAGCCAGCGAGATCCAGCCCATGCTGTGTGGCACGGCGTTCAAAAACAAGGGTGTTCAGCGCATGCTCGACGCCGTGATTGAGTTCATGCCGGCACCCGTTGACATTCCTCCGGTAAAGGGGACTGACGAAGACGAGGTGCCCGTAACCCGCAAGGCTGACGACGGTGAAAAGTTTTCTGCGTTGGCATTCAAGTTGATGACGGATCCGTTTGTTGGTCAATTGACCTTCGTTCGCGTCTACTCGGGCGTGCTGACCAAGGGTGACAGTGTTTATAACCCGATTCGGGGTAAAAAAGAACGTATCGGCCGGATTGTGCAGATGCATGCCAACAACCGCCAGGAGGTGAGTGAAATCCGTGCCGGCGATATTGCTGCCTGCGTTGGTTTGAAGGACGTAACTACCGGCGAAACTTTGTGTGATCCAGCGGCGATCATTATGCTCGAGCGTATGGTGTTCCCCGAGCCGGTGATTACGCAGGCGGTTGAGCCCAAGACCAAGGTTGACCAGGAAAAAATGGGTATTGCGTTGCAGCGTCTGGCGCAGGAAGATCCATCTTTCCGTGTCAAAACGGATGAAGAGTCCGGTCAAACCCTGATCGCCGGCATGGGTGAGTTGCATCTGGAAATTATTGTTGACCGCATGAAACGTGAATTTGGTGTTGAAGCCAATGTCGGCAAGCCGCAGGTTGCATACCGTGAAACCATTCGCAAGACAGTGGAAGATGCGGAAGGCAAGTTCGTGCGCCAGTCGGGTGGCAAGGGGCAATATGGACACGTCGTTCTCAAAATTGAACCGAACGTAGCAGGAAAAGGTATTGAGTTCGTAGATGCCATCAAGGGCGGTGTTGTTCCCCGTGAATATATTCCGGCCGTCGAAAAAGGCATTAACGAGGCAGTGACCTCCGGCGTTTTGGCTGGCTACCCGGTGGTAGATGTCAAGGTGACGTTGCATTTCGGTTCCTATCACGACGTTGACTCGAACGAAAACGCGTTCAAGATGGCAGCCATTTTTGGTTTCAAGGAAGGGTGTCGCAAGGCAGGCCCGGTGATTCTGGAGCCGATGATGGCGGTGGAAGTCGAAACACCTGAAGACTACGCTGGCAATGTGATGGGCGATTTGTCGTCACGTCGGGGTATGGTGCAAGGCATGGAAGACATGGTGGGCGGTGGTAAAGCCATCAAGGCTGAAGTTCCGCTGTCGGAGATGTTCGGTTATTCAACGACTCTTCGTTCCATGTCGCAAGGCCGTGCCACCTACACGATGGAATTCAAGCATTACACCGAAGCGCCGCGCAATGTGTCTGAGGCCATCATGGCGGCAAGAGCCAAGTAAAAAAATCCTGTCTGCGATTTCGCACCCCGAGCTGCCCGTGGCAAGGGACACTGTGACGAACTGCAAACATTAAACCAATCCACGGGCATTGCTCTTTTAAGGAATTGAAAATGGGAAAAGAAAAATTTGCAAGAACCAAGCCGCACGTGAACGTGGGCACGATTGGCCACGTTGACCACGGCAAGACCACGCTGACGGCGGCCATCACCACGGTGATGGCGGCCAAATTTGGAGGTACTGCCAAGGCGTACGACCAGATTGACGCGGCGCCGGAAGAAAAGGCACGCGGCATTACCATCAACACCGCGCACGTTGAATACGAAACGGCCAGCCGGCACTACGCCCACGTTGACTGCCCGGGCCATGCTGACTACATCAAGAACATGATTACCGGTGCGGCCCAGATGGATGGCGCCATTCTGGTCTGCTCGGCCGCTGACGGCCCGATGCCCCAGACGCGCGAACACATTCTGCTGGCGCGCCAGGTCGGCGTGCCCTACATCATCGTGTACCTGAACAAATGCGACATGGTCGATGACGCCGAACTGCTCGAACTCGTTGAAATGGAAGTGCGCGAACTGCTCGACAAATACGACTTCCCTGGCGACAAGACCCCCATCATCCACGGCTCGGCCAAACTGGCCATGGAAGGCGATAAAGGCGAACTGGGCGAAGGCTCCATTCTGAAACTGGCCGAAGCGCTCGACACCTACATCCCGC
Source organism: uncultured beta proteobacterium (assembly GCA_963750815.1). Taxonomy (GTDB): domain Bacteria; phylum Pseudomonadota; class Gammaproteobacteria; order Burkholderiales; family Burkholderiaceae_C; genus Rhodoferax. The sequence continues at coordinate 163,355 of CAVVRS010000002.1, read as the reverse complement.
TGCCCCAGCGGGCGGTGGACGGGGCCTTCCTGATGCCGGTGGAAGACGTCTTCTCGATCTCCGGACGCGGCACCGTTGTGACCGGACGGGTTGAACGTGGCGTCATCAAAGTCGGCGAAGAAATCGAAATTGTCGGCATTACCGACACCCAGAAAACCATCTGCACCGGCGTTGAAATGTTCCGCAAGCTGCTTGACCAAGGTCAAGCTGGTGACAACGTGGGCATCTTGCTGCGCGGCACCAAACGCGAAGACGTGCAGCGTGGCCAGGTGCTGTGCAAGCCCGGCTCCATCAAGCCGCACACCCACTTCACCGGCGAAATCTACGTGCTCTCCAAAGACGAGGGTGGTCGCCACACACCGTTTTTCAACAACTACCGCCCCCAGTTCTACTTCCGCACCACGGACGTAACCGGAGCGATCGAGTTGCCAGAAGGCAAGGAGATGGTGATGCCGGGCGATAACGTATCGATCACGGTCAAGCTGATCAATCCGATTGCCATGGAAGAAGGTCTGCGCTTTGCCATCCGCGAAGGCGGCAAGACAGTCGGCGCCGGTGTGGTGGCCAAGATAATAGCCTGATGTTTTGCGGGACAGATCAGGAAAAGCGAAGCTTTTTTTGCTCTGTCCTCAACTGATTAAGAAAGAACTAACATGGCTACCAAGCAAAAAATCCGTATCCGCCTGAAAGCGTTTGATTACAAACTTATCGACCAATCGGCTGCCGAAATTGTGGACACTGCCAAGCGCACCGGCGCCATTGTCAAGGGCCCAGTGCCGTTGCCAACACGGATGAAACGCTTCGACATTCTGCGCTCGCCCCACGTCAACAAGACCAGCCGCGACCAGTTTGAAATTCGCACGCACCAGCGCCTGATGGATATCGTTGACCCGACGGACAAAACGGTTGATGCGTTGATGAAACTCGATTTGCCTGCTGGCGTTGACGTTGAAATCAAGCTGCAGTAAAGCGCATTGGGGGTTGTGGTGCAGGCCGCGGTTCCCTGAAGATTCTGGTATCGAATCAACTTGCGCGATGAGCGGGTTCGGGATATACTAGAAGGCTCTGCCGGGCTTGCCATGCATTCCCAGCGGAGTTTTATTAACAGTCTCTCACGCAAAACGCTGTAGCCAATTGAAGTTGCGGCGGTGAGGGTTACGGAGAAAATAATGAGTCTGAGCAACTCCCTAGGGTTGCTGGGCCGCAAGGTTGGCATGATGCGCCTGTTCACCGACGAGGGGGATGCAATCCCTGTCACGGTGGTGGATGTGTCAAACAACCGGGTGACCCAGGTCAAAACCCAAGAGAATGACGGTTATGTTGCCTTGCAGGTAACATTTGGTGCACGCAAAGCTTCGCGCGTAACCAAACCAGCCGCAGGGCACCTTGCAAAAGCAGGTGTCGAAGCTGGCGAGATCATTCAAGAATTCCGTCTTGCCGCTGACGTTGCCGCCCAGTACAAAGCGGGCGCGACAGTGCCTGTAACGGCGGTATTTGCGGTAGGTCAAAAAGTCGATGTCCAGGGCACGACCATTGGTAAAGGTTTTGCTGGAACAATCAAGCGTCACCACATGAGTTCGCAGCGGGCATCGCACGGCAACAGCCGTTCGCACAATGTTCCGGGCTCCATTGGCATGGCGCAGGATCCAGGGCGTGTTTTTCCAGGCAAGCGCATGACCGGACACTTGGGAGATGACACTGTCACCACCCAAAATCTTGATGTGATCCGCATTGACGAAGTGCGTCAATTGCTCATGATCAAGGGTGCCGTTCCCGGTTCTGCCGGTGGTTTTGTAACTGTTCGCCCTGCCGTAAAAGTCAAAGCCAAAAACGATAATGCGAAAGGAGCGAACTGATGCAGCTCGAACTCCTGAATGACCAAGGTCAGGCCACTTCAAAATTTGAAGCGCCAGAGACAGTTTTCGGTCGCGCCTACAACGAAGATCTGGTGCACCAGGTTGTGGTTGCTTTCCAGGCCAATGCCCGCCAGGGTACGCGCGCCCAGAAAGACCGCGAAGAGGTCAAGCACTCGACCAAGAAGCCGTTCAAGCAAAAGGGAACGGGCCGTGCCCGTGCCGGCATGACATCCTCGCCGCTGTGGCGCGGTGGTGGCCGGATTTTCCCGAATATGCCTGACGAGAACTTCACGCAGAAAATAAACAAGAAGATGTACCGCGCCGGTATGGCGTCCATCTTATCGCAACTGGCGCGCGAAGGCCGTCTGGCGGTGGTTGACTCGTTGCGCGTCGATTCTCCCAAGACGAAGCCTTTGGCCGCCAAATTCAAGGCCATGAATCTGGAATCAGTTCTGGTCATCGCCGATGAAGTCGACGAAAACCTCTACCTCGCATCCCGCAATCTGGTCAATGTGCTGGTGGTTGAGCCGCGTTATGCCGATCCGGTGTCTCTCGTTCACTATCGCAAAGTACTGGTAACCAAGGCCGCCATGGATCAACTCAAGGAGATGTTCGCATGAGCCACGGTCCAAATACATCCAAGTTTGAAGAAGGTCGCCTGATGCAGGTGCTGGTTGCTCCCATCGTCTCTGAAAAGGCAACGATGATCGCTGAAAAAAGCAATGCCGTGACCTTCAAGGTGCTACAGGACGCGACCAAATACGAAATCAAGGCCGCTGTGGAATTGATGTTCAAGGTTGAGGTCAAGGGTGTGTCTGTAGTGAATACCAAAGGCAAGACCAAGCGTTTTGGCAAGTCGGTTGGCCGTCGCGACAATATTCGCAAGGCCTATGTGACGCTCAAGCCGGGTCAAGAGCTCAACCTCGGTGGGGAGGCTGCGTAATCATGGCTGTTATCAAAATGAAACCAACTTCACCCGGCCGTCGTGGCGTGGTGAAGATTTCGCGTGACCACCTGTACAAGGGTGAACCGTTTGCACCTTTGCTGGAACCCCAGTTCCAGCATGCGGGGCGCAATAACAATGGTCATATCACAACCCGCCACAAGGGCGGTGGTCACAAGCACCATTACCGTGTGGTGGACTTTCTCCGGACCAAAGACGGCATCCCGGCAAAAGTCGAGCGCATTGAGTACGATCCCAATCGTTCGGCGCACATCGCTTTGGTGTGTTATGCAGATGGTGAGCGTCGTTACATCATCGCGCCGCGTGGGCTTGAGGTCGGTGCTTCCATCATGAGTGGCGCTGAGGCTCCGATTCGCGTTGGCAACACGCTGCCGATCCGCAATATTCCGGTTGGCTCTATCGTGCATTGTGTTGAGTTGCAAATTGGCAAGGGCGCGCAAATCGTCCGTTCGGCCGGCACCTCAGCAACTTTGCTGGCGCGTGAGGGTACTTACGCCCAGGTGCGCATGCGTTCTGGTGAGGTTCGCAAGATCCACATTGAATGCCGGGCTACGCTGGGTCAGGTGGCCAACGAAGAACACAGTTTGCGCCGACTTGGCAAAGCTGGTGTGAAACGCTGGATGGGCATCCGCCCAACGGTTCGCGGTGTTGTCATGAACCCGGTCGATCACCCGCACGGTGGTGGCGAGGGCAAGACCGGCGAAGGCCGTCATCCAGTCGATCCTTGGGGTAATCTGACCAAGGGTTACCGTACCCGTAACAACAAGCGCACGCAGGTCATGATCGTGTCGCGTCGCAAGAAGTAAGGGGCAGGTAAATGACTCGTTCTCTCAAAAAAGGTCCGTTTGTTGACCATCATCTGGTTGCAAAGGCTGACAAAGCAGTTGCAACCAAAGACAAAAAGCCGATTAAGACCTGGTCGCGTCGTTCAATGGTTCTGCCCGATTTCATCGGCTTGACCATTGCGGTGCACAACGGCAAACAGCACGTGCCAGTCTATATCACCGATCAAATGGTTGGCCACAAGTTGGGGGAGTTTGCGCTCACCCGTACTTTCAAGGGCCATCCTGCGGACAAAAAAGTCCAGAAGAAATAAGGAGGTGACCATGGAAACACGTGCAACCCTTCGTGGCGTTCGTTTGTCGGTCGACAAAGGCCGTCTGGTCGCGGATTTAATTCGCGGCAAGAAAGTGGATCAAGCCCTGAACATCTTGCAGTTCACGCAGAAAAAAGCTGCTGTGATCATCAAGAAAGTTCTGGAGTCGGCCATTGCCAACGCTGAGCATAATGACGGCGCCGACATTGACGAGTTGAAGGTGAAAACCATCTTTGTCGAACAAGGAGCCTCGCTCAAGCGCTTCACGGCCCGCGCAAAAGGTCGTGGCAACCAGATCAGAAAACCCACGTGCCATGTGTACGTGACGGTTGGAAACTGAAAGAGGCCAGGAAGATATGGGACAAAAAATCCACCCAACCGGCTTTCGCCTGTCGGTCAGTCGCAACTGGGCGTCACGCTGGTACGCCAATGACCGTGACTTTGCCGGTATGCTGGCCGAAGACATCAAGGTCCGCGAGTACCTGAAAACCAAGCTGAAAAACGCCTCTGTGTCGCGCGTTCTTATTGAGCGTCCGGCCAAAAATGCCCGCATCACGATCTTCTCGGCTCGTCCGGGAGTTGTGATCGGCAAAAAGGGCGAAGATATTGAGAACTTGAAGCGTGAACTGTCTCGCCAGTTGGGTGTACCGGTGGCAGTCAACATCGAAGAAGTGCGCAAGCCCGAAATCGATGCCAAGCTGATCGCTGACAGTATCACGCAGCAGCTGGAAAAACGCATCATGTTCCGGCGTGCCATGAAGCGCGCCATGCAAAATGCCATGCGTCTGGGTGCCTTGGGCATCAAGATCATGTCGTCGGGGCGCCTGAACGGTATTGAGATCGCTCGTTGTGAATGGTATCGCGAAGGTCGCGTGCCACTCCACACCTTGCGTGCCGACATTGACTACGGTACCTCCGAGGCCAAGACCACCTACGGCATCATTGGTGTAAAGGTCTGGGTCTACAAGGGTGACACGCTGGGTCGTAACGATCTGCCTGCCGCTGTTGAACCCCGTTCTGATGAAGAGCGTCGCCCGCGTGGCCCACGGCGGGATGCCCGACCGGGTTCCGACCGTCCGGCGCCGCGTGGTGCACGTCGCCCGGCGTTGGGTGGCAACACCGCGCCTGCTGATGGCAGCGACAAACCCGCAGAGGCCCTTGGTGCCGATGCAAACAAACCCGCCGTTAAGCGCGTCCGCAAGGTAGTCGCGCCAGTGTCCGCAAGCAGCACCGGCGCTGCGGCAGCTGACGGAAAAGGAGAATAATCATGTTGCAACCCGCTCGTCGCAAATACCGCAAAGAGCAAAAAGGCCGTAACACCGGTATCGCGACCCGAGGCAGCTCGGTCGCGTTTGGTGATTTCGGTCTGAAGTGCATCGACCGTGGTCGTCTGACGGCCCGTCAAATCGAAGCTGCACGACGTGCTATTTCCCGTCACGTCAAACGGGGTGGACGGATCTGGATTCGGGTGTTTCCTGATAAACCAATATCCCAGAAGCCTGCTGAAGTGCGTATGGGTAACGGCAAGGGCAACCCCGAGTATTACGTGGCTGAAATTCAGCCAGGTAAGATCGTTTTTGAAATCGTCGGTGTGACCGAAGAGTTGGCGCGTGAAGCGTTTCGTTTGGCTGCCGCCAAACTGCCCTTGCGTACCACTTTTGTGGCTCGCATGATTGGCCAGTAATCAGGAGAACATGCTATGAAAACTACTGAATTGCGCCAAAAAGATGTCGCCGGTTTGCAAGCTGAAGTCAAGGAGCTGCAAAAAGCCCACTTTGGACTGCGTATGCAGAAGGCCACACAACAACTCAACAACACCGCTACGCTGCGCTCCACGCGCCGTGATATTGCTCGCGCCAAGACCATTCTTGTCGAGAAGCAAAGCGCTGAAAAATCCGCCAAATAAGGAGCTATAAATGACGGAAGCTAAAACATCCCTCAAGCGTACTCTGACTGGCAAGGTTGTCAGCGACAAGCGTGCAAAGACGGTTACGGTATTGATTGAACGCCGTGTCAAGCACGAGCTTTACGGGAAAATCGTTGGTAAATCCAGCAAATACCACGCCCATGATGAGAAGTGTGAATTCAAACTGGGTGACATTATTGAAATCACGGAAAGCCGGCCAATCTCGAAGACCAAGAATTGGGTAGCAACCCGCCTGGTCCAAAAAGCCGCTACGGTATAAGTCTTTGCAGTCGCCAGACTGCAGATATCTTAAGAACGGCTCACAATGTGAGCCGTTCTTACTGGTTCAATCAGTGGGTGAGGGTCGGAAGATATTCACCCAAATCTCAATCAACAATCTCAGGAGCTGTGCATGATTAAAGTTGGCGATACCCTTCCGGCAACAACCTTGCTGGAATTTGTGGAGGTGGAAGGCAATGGTTGCAGTCTTGGCCCCAACCCGGTCAATGTGGCAACGTCCGTCGCAGGCAAGACCATTGCGCTGTTTGCCTTGCCTGGCGCCTTTACACCCACCTGCTCGGCCAAGCATGTGCCTGGCTATATGGAAAAGTTTTCTGAACTGAAAGCAGCCGGTGTTGATGAAATCTGGTGTGTCAGTGTCAATGATGCCTTTGTCATGGGTGCGTGGGCACGTGACCAAAAGTCAGCCGGTAAAGTGCGCATGCTGGCCGATGGCGACGCCGCTTTCGCCAAGGCGACCGGCTTGACGCTTGACCTGACCGGCAAGGGGATGGGCTTGCGCAGCGCACGCTATTCCATGCTGGTTAAAGATGGCAAGGTGGCATCGTTGAATATTGAAGGACCCGGAAAATTTGAAGTGAGTGACGCCACCACCCTGCTTGCGCAAGCTAAAGCCGGATGACCCGAAAGCGGCGCGGTGAAGAATTTACCGCGCTGCCTATAGCTTGACCATAAGGTAGTGTGCCCCTTCAATCGGGTTGTGATAGTAGGGCGGTATCTCTTCAAAACCCAGTTCTTCGTAGAGCGCACGTGCGCTCTCCATCTCGTCGAGCGTGTCCAGTAGCAGGTAGTCGTAGCCGGCCTGACGCGCACCATCCATAATGGCTTCAGCCAGTTGGCGACCCAGGCCGCTTGCGCGGAAGCCGCGCCGGACATACAGGCGCTTCATCTCACAGGCGTTGGGGTAATCCACCGTGTCCAGCGGGCGCAATGCGCAGCAGCCTGCGGTTTCCCCATCCAACAGCGCCATCAGCAAGGCACCGCGCGGCGTTGCATAGTCTCCAGGTAGCGCTGCAAGCTCGGCCTCAAAGCCCTGAAAACACAGATCAACATGAAGACTGTCAGCATATTCACGAAACAGGCTGCGCAGTGCATCCAACTGTGCTGGCGTGCTGGGCGTAACAAGTTCGACAGATTTTTTTTTCACGGTATCACCCAACGCTACGCCAGCTCTTGTATCTGTTTGTCCGAAAGCGGGTAATTCATCCGCCTGCCAGTCTGACCAACCATGCCACCAGCAGGATGCAGCCCGCAAACAGGATTGCCGCCAGGGTTCGTGAGCCGGTGTCGTCCCGCGAACCCTGAACCTCGATCATGGTTTGCTTGTCGCCCAGAATCATGGGCCGAACCAGATTCTCGCCCTTGCGGTAACGGTAAAAAATAATGGCGCTGACATGGGTGATGACCAGCACAATCAGAATCACCTTGCCGACGCTCGTGTGATAGAAAGTACCTTTGCTGACCACGGCACGCGAAACAAACCGGGCGAACGGGCCAGTGGCGGCAATCTCATCATCGCTGACCAGTCCGGAGCCCACCTGCAGCAGAAGAAAGCCCAGCAGTGCGAACACCGAAAAAGCGCCCAGCGGGTTGTGGCCAATGCCGTGCTCCGGTGCGCCGCGACCCTTCAGGTATTGAACAAGGGTCGACGGCGCATACAGAAAAGATGAAAAACGCGACCAGTGTCCGCCCACGACACCCCATATCAGACGAAACAGCAACAGACTGAGAACTGCATATCCGAACCGAAAATGCCAGACCATGGCATTGCCCGCGATCTGGGCTGTCGTAACCAGGCCGACAACGGCAAAGACCAGTCCCCAATGAAAGACCCGGGTTGGCAAATCCCAAACTCTGACTATGCTCGACATCCTGCGTTCCTGAGTGTGAAAGGGCTCATTGTGCGTTGATTTCAGCCTTCGCGTAGTGCGTCAGTAGTTTCCCTGATGGAAGCCACCAGGCAGAACTTTACAGCTTCACTACACTCCTAACCATCGTCAGTATCACTCACCTTAACGCAGGATAATCCATGAAGAAAGTTGCCTCATTGTTACTCGCTACCAGCGCCTTCACCTTTGCCGTGCCGGCTTTGGCACAGTTTGCCAGACCGGAAGACGCCATCAAGTACCGTCAAAACACAATGTTCGTCAAGTCTCAACATCTTGGAAGAATCGGTGCAATGGTCAATGGTCGCGTTCCGTTTGACGCCAAGCTGGCCGCCGAGAATGCGGACATTGTCGCGATGATGGCTGGTCTGTTACTTTCGGGCTACGGGGCAGGCACAGAAGGCGGCAAGGCCAAGCCTGAAATCTGGAAGGACCAGGCCAAATTCAAGGAGTTGGCCGATGTCGGTCTGGCCGAGGCGGTGAAACTGGCGGCGGTCGCCAAAACCGGCAGTCCGGAAAATCTGAAAACTGCTTTCGGCGCTGTCGCTGGCACCTGCAAAGCGTGCCATGACGCATTTCGGAACTAGCAGCTTTTGAGCCCTGGCGGCCCGGCGGCCGCCAGGTGAACCGTGCGATGGCCAGGTCAGCACAGATAATCGGGCCATGTCTGAACTTTCTGCTGCCACCCTCCTGCCCAAGCGCACTGCTATTTCCGTCTTTCTGGTTTTTGCCTTTGCCTATTTTCTTTCGGCGCTGATCCGTGCCATTACGGCTACCTTGTCGCCGACTCTGACACTGGAGTTTGCGCTCAACGCGAGCGATCTGGGACTGCTCGCGGGTGGCTATTTTCTGGGTTTTTCGGCAACCCAGTTGCCGCTCGGCACCTGGCTGGACCGTTACGGCCCGAAAAAGGTCATTCTCAATTTCCTGGCCATTGCCGTGCTGGGCTGTACTGCGTTTTCTTTTGCCACCAGTTTTTCCGGTTTGCTGGCCGCCCGAATTTTTTGTGGTGTGGGCGTCAGCGCCTGCCTGATGGCACCGCTCACCGGTTACCGGCGCTGGTTTGAAGCGGCCACCCTGATGCGTGCCAACTCATGGATGCTGATGACGGGTTCCCTCGGCATGGTGGCCTCCACCCTGCCGGTGCAATGGCTGATGCCGCTGGTCGGCTGGCGGGTGCTTTTTTGGGGTCTGGCCGCGCTGGTACTGCTTTCAATGGTCCTGATTGCGTGGCAAGTGCCGCGCTGGAGCGTTGCGCCGGACCCGGGGCATGCCTTGGTGTCCGGCAATGCAGGCTATGCCGAGGTCTGGCGAAACCCGTACTTTCGAAAGATGGCACCGATCGGGTTTTTTTGCTACGGTGGTCTGGTTGCCATGCAAACATTGTGGGCAGCGCCGTGGATGATCAAGGTTGCCGGCTACAGTGCGCTGCAAGCGGCGGGCGGATTGTTCTGGATCAACGTCGCCATGTTGTGCACTTTCTGGACCTGGGGCATGGTGAACCCTTGGCTGACGCGGCGCGGCATTCGTGCCGACCGTCTGATTGCCTTGGGACTGCCTTCCAGTTTTATTCTCCTTGCTATCGTTATAATAGCTGGTCCTGCTTTATCGACGGGCGCTGGAGCCTTGTGGGCCTTATATTGCATGAGTTGCAGCTTTGTCTCGCTGGCACAACCGGCGGTTGGCATGGCCTTCGCGCCAGCATTGGCGGGACGGGCTCTTTCGGCCTATAACCTGTTGATATTCGCTGGCGTATTCGTGGTTCAGTGGGGTGTTGGCCTTGCTGTCGACGCCTTCAAGGCACTGGGAATGACAGAGATAGGCGCGTTCCAGGCGGCGATGAGTGTATTTTTAATGTGTTCGATTCTCTCGTATGTCTATTTCCTGATTGCAAAAAGCCATAATCAAAAGGTATGAACGGTATTCTCATCATCGCCCACGCACCGCTGGCCAGCGCCTTGCGGCAGTGCGTGTTGCATGTTTTTCCCGAAGGTGCGACCAGTATCGCCGCCTTTGACGTGCAGCCCAATGTTCCGCCCGAAGAGACGCTGGCCAGCGCGGCCCAGGCCCTGGCGCTTCTCGGTACCTCCATGACGCTGGTATTGACTGACGTATTTGGGGCCACGCCTTGCAACGTGGCACAAAAACTGGTGGATGGGTTGAGTTCAAAATTGATTGCCGGTGTCAATTTGCCGATGCTGTTGCGCACCGTCACTTACCGCCGCGAACCGCTGGACGCGCTGGTGGCACGGGCGCTGGCTGGCGGCACGCAAGGTGTCATGCAAGTGGCTGTGACGGCGCCGCAAAATCAGGTGAGAAAGAAAAATGATCAAGACAAGCACAACCATCAGCAATAAGCTCGGCCTGCATGCACGAGCCTCGGCCAAACTGACCAAGACGGCAGGTGGCTACCCCTGCGAAGTCTGGCTGGCCAAAGGCGAGCGGCGTGTCAATGCCAAGAGCATCATGGGCGTCATGATGCTGGCTGCCGGCATTGGCAGCACGATCGAAATAGAAACCAGCGGCGAACGTGAGCAGGAGGCCTGCGATGCCCTGCTGGCCCTGATTGCCGACAAATTCGGGGAAGGGGAATAGCGATGACGCTGGCGCTTGTCCCAGCGTGTACGACGCTGCACCCCGGCGGAGCGGGACTGGCCTGGGGCGGCCTGGGGCTGCGTCTGCCATGACCTTCTCCATTCACGGTCTGGCGGTGGCCCGTGGCATCGCCATTGGGCGCGCCGTGCTGGTGGCCTCCAGCCGGGTGGACGTGGCCCACTATTTCATCGAGGCCTCCCAGATCGCTACCGAAATCGACCGGGTTCGCCGTGGCCGCAACGCGGTAGTCAATGAGATCCACCGCCTGCAGGACAACATTGCCCACATGGGTCCGAAAGAGGCACCCCATGAGCTGACGGCGCTGCTCGATGTGCACCTGATGCTCCTCAATGACGAGGAACTGATTGGCGGCGTCAAGCACTGGATCACCGACCGGCTGTACAACGCCGAGTGGGCGCTGACCTCACAGCTTGAAGTCATTGCGCGCCAGTTTGACGAAATGGAAGACGAGTACCTGCGCGAGCGCAAGGCAGACCTTGAACAAATCACGGAAAAAGTGTTGCGTGCCATGAAAGGTGCTGTCTCGCCGGTGGTGCAACCGGCGGGCAGGGTGGCGCGCAACAAGTCGCAGCAGGACTTGTTGCTTGACGATACGGTCGACGTGCCGTTGATTTTGGTTGCGCACGACCTTTCACCGGCCGACATGCTGCAGTTCAAGCAAAGTGTGTTTGCCGGTTTCATTACCGATGTGGGTGGCAAGACCTCGCACACCGCCATCGTTGCGCGCAGCATGGATATTCCGGCGGTGGTCGGCGCGCGTCTTTCCAGCCACCTGGTACGCCAGGACGACTGGGTCATCATCGACGGTGACGCCGGTGTCGTGGTGGTCGATCCGTCGCCCATCATCCTGGCCGAATATGGTTTCAAGCAGCGCCAGGGTGAGCTCGAGCGCGGCCGCCTGGGCCGCTTGCTGCACACGCCGGCGATTACGCTCGACGGCCAGAAAATAGAATTGCTGGCCAACATTGAAATGCCCGAGGATGCCTCCGGCGCCATCCGCGCCGGGGCGGTCGGCGTTGGTCTGTTTCGCAGCGAATTCCTGTTCATGGGTCGCCAGGGAAAACTGCCCAACGAGGACGAGCAATACGATGCCTACCGGCGTGCCATTGAAGGCATGCAGGGTTTGCCGGTCACGATTCGCACGGTCGACGTCGGGGCCGACAAGCCTCTTGATGAATCCCTGCAGGACTCGGCGCATCTGAACCCGGCGCTCGGTCTGCGTGCCATTCGCTGGAGCCTGGCCGATCCGGCCATGTTTCTGACACAGCTGCGCGCCATCCTGCGCGCCGCCGCCCACGGCCAGGCGCACCTGCTGATACCGATGCTGGTGCACGCCAGCGAAATCCGGCACACTTTTGCCCTGATAGACCGGGCCCGTGTCGAGCTCGACAACCGGGGTGTTTCTTACGGGCCGGTGAAGATTGGCGCCATGATAGAAATCCCGGCTGCGGCGCTTACGCTCAAAGTGTTTTTAAAGTATTTTGATTTCCTGTCGATCGGTACCAATGACCTGATCCAGTACACGCTGGCCATTGACCGCGCCGACGAATCGGTGGCCCATCTGTACGACCCCCTGCATCCGGCTGTGCTGCGACTGGTGGCGCTGACCATTGCCGAAGCCCAGGCCCAGGGCAAACCGGTCAGCGTATGCGGCGAGATGGCGGGCGACGTGAGTCTGACGCGCTTGTTGTTGGGCATGGGGTTACGCAGTTTTTCCATGCATCCGGCGCAAATTCTGGCCGTCAAACAAGAGGTGCTGCGCGCTGACACCAGCAAGCTCGCGGGCTGGGCGCAGCAGGTTATGGCCGACGACGAACCGGGCCTGCGGCTCGCCAGACACTAGTTCAAGACAGCCGGAACGTCGGCGCGATCAGCAACGACGCCAGCCAGGCCGGACCGCGCCGGGGCTCACGACGGCTTCGCTTCAAAACCGGGGTAGCTCGGGGTGCTTGAGCTGTCCGCCACGCACCAGCATCTTGCCGTATTCAGCACAGCGCTGCGGCGTTGGGATGACCTTGCCGGGGTTGAGCAGGCCACGGGCGTCAAAAGCGCGTTTGACGCCAAACATCTGCTCGTTTTCCGCCGCGCTGAACTGCACGCACATCGAGTTGAGTTTTTCAATGCCCACACCGTGCTCGCCGGTTACGGTACCGCCCATGGCGACACTGGTTTCCAGGATGTCGGCACCAAACAGTTCACAGCGGTGCAGCTGGTCGGGGTCGTTGGCGTCAAACAAAATCAGTGGGTGCAGATTGCCGTCACCGGCATGAAACACGTTGCAGCAGCGCAGCCGGTATTTTTTCTCCATCTCTGCAATGGCCAGCAACATGTCGGCCAGCCGTTTGCGCGGAATGGTCGAGTCCATGCACATGTAATCCGGGCTGATGCGGCCACTGGCCGGGAAGGCGTTCTTGCGCCCGCTCCAGAACTTCAGGCGCTCGGTCTCATCGCGGCTGACGGTTATTGCCGTGGCGCCAAACTGACGCAGCACAACGCACATGCGGCCGATCTCTTCTTCCACTTCTGCCGGTGTGCCATCGCTCTCGCACAGCAAAATGGCCTGCGCGCTCAGGTCGTAGCCGGCGTGCACATAGTCTTCCACGGCCGCCGTCATGGGCTTGTCCATCATTTCCAGACCGGCCGGAATGATGCCCGTGGCGATCACCGCCGCCACCGCGTCGCCGGCCTTGCGCAGGTCATCAAAGCTGGCCATTATGGCGCGGGCCAGTTGCGGCCTGGGTATCAGCTTGACGGTCACCTCGGTGGTCACCGCCAGCATGCCTTCAGAGCCGATGACGACGCTCAGACAATCAAACCCGGCGGTGTCAAGCGCATCCGAGCCAAACTCGATGGCCTCACCTTCCATCGTGAAACCACTGACCTTGATGACGTTGTGCAGCGTCAAGCCGTATTTCAGGCAGTGCACGCCACCGGCATTTTCGGCCACGTTGCCACCGATGGTGCAGGCGATCTGGCTCGACGGGTCGGGCGCGTAATACAGGCCATGCACGGCGGCGGCTTCGCTGATGGCCAGGTTGCGCACGCCACACTGCACCAGCGCTGTGCGGCTGACCGGGTCAAGCCGCAGGATCTTGTTGAATTTGGCCAGCGACAGGGTCACCCCCAGGCGGTGCGGCATGGCGCCACCGGACAGGCCGGTGCCGGCACCGCGCGCCACCACCGGCACCTCGAGCGCGTGGCAGGTGCGCAGCACCGCCTGCACCTGGTCCGGGGTTTCCGGCAAGGCCACCACCAGCGGCCGTTGCCGGTAGGCGGTCAACCCGTCGCATTCATAGGCGGTGGTGTCTTCGCTGTGCCAGAGCAGCGCGTGGGCTGGCAGACAGGCGCTCAACCCCTTGACAATGAGCGTCTGGCGCGTGGCGCGCTGAAGCAGGTCCTGCTGCTCGGGGGGGAGAGGTGCGTTCATGATGCGTTCAACTGTAGAGGCAAGCAGCAGCGGCTGGCGTGAGAAATTTTTCAAACCCGTGTGAAAACACAATAGCTATAAAAATAATAGCTGTCTACGCAATACTGACGGCGGTTACAGCCGTATTTGACCCTAAAAACTCACGAAATGCTCTTTTTCAGCCACTCGGCAAAGGCGGCGCACTCCCAGCGGTCCATCATGCCGGTGCGCCAGCACAGGTAGTGGGCGTGCGGGCTGGGCACATTGCGGCCAAAGACAGCATTGGCGCCCAGACGTACCAGTGAGCCACGCTCGAGCCAGGGAGCGCCGAGTTTCAGGCGCACCAGCGCCACCCCCATGCCGGCCGCCGCACCGTCGCACATCAGGCCAATGTCGTTGAACTGCGAGCCCTCCAGCGGTTCGGGCCAGTCCAGATTGTTGGCCACAAACCAGGTGCGCCAGGGCTCCAGCGGGCTGCGCAACAGACTCTCGCCTTCGAGGTCTTCAGCCACCACAAACGGACCGTGTTCACGCACGTAGGCGGGCGAAGCCAGTGGCGTGACCTCGTCCTTGATCAGGCACACATATTCCACATCGGCATAGCGGCCACTGCCAAAACGGATCATCAGGTCGGCGTCTTCAGCGACGACGTCGAGCAGCGGAATGGACACTTGCAGCGTCAGGTCAATTTCGGGATAGGCCTCGGTGAACTGGCGCAGTCGTGGCAGCAGGATGGAGCGCGAAAAAGTCGGCGTTACCGCCAGCCGAAGTTTGCGTTTGCCAGGGGCTGCCGCCGAGCTCGGGAATTTTTGCAGCATGGCCAGACCTTCGCGCACGTGGGCCAGGTACTCGCTGCCTTCGATCGTCAGGGAAAAGTCGGCGCGGCCGAACAATTTGGTGCCAATGATTTGTTCAAGCTGCTTGACGCGGTGACTCACGGCGCTGGGTGTGACGCACAGTTCTTCGGCGGTCTGGGTCACACTGCGCAGACGCGCCAGTGCTTCAAATGTCAGCAGACACTGGATTGGCGGGATGCGGGCAGCAGTCATGGGCACATTGTCACACCGAGCGCAGCCGCCCCGCTAAAATCGAAGCGGGTAACACGCCTCATTCGAGGCAGACCAAAATCCATACCGAGACTCCATGCCGTCCAAAGCGAATAGCGCGGGGCGCCGGCTTTGGCTGAAATTGAGGCCGCTCTGGCCAACCCTCGCACCGACTGACCTGCTGCGCAACGCCACCTACCGGCGGCTCTGGGCGTCGATCCTGATCAGTTCCTTCGGCGGCCAGATCACCATGCTGGCGCTGCCCCTGACGGCCGCCGTGTTGCTGGCCGCAACGCCTTCGCAAATGGGCATCCTGACAGCGATGGAACTGGCGCCGTTTGTGTTGCTGTCACTGCCCGCCGGTGTCTGGCTGGACCGGGTGCGCAAGTTGCCGGTGTATGTTGTTGGCGAGGGCCTCATTGCCCTGGTGCTGGCCAGCGTGCCGCTGGTCTGGTACCTGGGCGCGCTCAGCATGCTCTTTATGTACGCGGTGGCGTTTGCCATTGGCTGCATCTTTGTCACCGCCGGAACCGCCGCGCAGATTGTGCTCACGCAAGTGGTGCCGCGTGAGCGACTGGTCGAGGCTCATGCCAAAAATGCACTGGCATCGTCGGGCGCCGAGGTGGCCGGTCCCGGCGTGGCCGGCGCCCTGATCAAACTGGTCGGTGCACCGCTGGCTTTGCTGGCCGATGCTGTGTTGTTGCTCATCAGCGTGCTGATTCTGCGCGGCTTGAAGGCGGTGGAGAACCGGGTTGTAAATGAAAAGACCCATTTTTGGCGTGACCTGAAAGAAGGCCTGCGTTTTGTCGTCAGCCAACGTCTGCTGTTGTCTCTGGCGACGGCAGTGGGCCTGTGGCAGATGTGCCACCAGTGCGCCATGGTGGTGCAAATCCTGTTTGCCACGCGCGAGCTCGGACTGAACGAACACCAGGTCGGCCTGTGTTACATGGGGCTCGGTCTGGGCACCATTGTGGCCAGCACGCTGGGCAACCGCATTTCGCGCCGCATGGGGCCGGGACCGTGTCTGATTCTCGGGTTTGCAGTCTGCGGGCTGGGCTGGCTGCAACTGGCGCTGGCGCCGCTGGGCGCCTGGGGCGTTGCTTCATTTGTAGTCATGCTGTTGTGCTTTAGCGCCGGTGCAGTGCTGATCTTCATTAACTTCCTGGCCTTGCGGCAAGCCGTCACGCCCGAGCCGTTGCTGGGGCGCATGACCAGCACCATGCGCTGGCTTATCCTGCTGCCGGCCGGTCCGGGTGCCCTGCTCGGTGGGTACCTGGGGGAGCACCTCGGTTTGCGCTACGCGCTGGCGCTCGGTGGCGCCGGTTCGGTCGTGCTGGCTGCCTGGGCCTGGCGCCATCCGGTGCTGCGCAACGTGCGCCGCTTGCCAACGGCACCCGACGGTGGGCAATAGGTGCTCGGTACAATCCCGCCCATTCCCAACTCTTGCAGCCCGCCATGTCAGATCGCCTCGCAGTGCTGCCGCAGTACCTGATGCCCAAGCAGGCCCTGACGCGACTGGCCGGACGCATTGCCCGCGCCCGCGGGGGCAACTGGAGCAGGTGGCTGGTGGCGTGGTTTGTCAAGCGTTACCAGGTCGATATGCTGGAGGCGGCCAATCCTGATCTGGCCAGCTACGCCAGCTTTAATGATTTTTTCACCCGCGCCCTGAAAGACGGCGTCCGGCCACTGGCCAGGGCGGATCTGGTTTGTCCGGTCGACGGCGCTATCAGCCAGTTTGGCGCCATTGCCGGCGACCAGATTTTTCAGGCCAAGGGACACCACTATTCCTGCGCTGCTCTGGTGGGCGGCAACGCCTCTCTGGCGGCGCAATTTGATGACGGCAGTTTTGCCACGCTGTATTTGAGCCCGCGGGACTATCACCGCATTCACATGCCGTGCGATGGTCGGCTGGTACGAATGATTTACGTGCCCGGCGACTTGTTCTCGGTGAATCCGGCCACTGCACGCGGCGTGCCTGGCCTGTTTGCCCGCAATGAACGTGTGGTGTGCGTGTTTGACTCGGAGCGTGGCCCGTTTGTGCTGACGCTGGTCGGTGCCACCATTGTTGGCAGCATGGCCACCGTCTGGCACGGCGTGGTGAACGCAGCGCGCAGTGGCCAGGTACGTGAGTGGCGTTACGAAGACCAGAGCGTTTTTCTCAAACAGGGTCAGGAGATGGGTCGCTTCCTGCTGGGTTCGACTGTGGTCATGCTGTTTCCCAGGGCGGCGCTACAGTTCAATCCAGTCTGGCGGAAGGGCACCGGCGTTCGCCTCGGTGAATGCATGGCCAGCTGGTCAGCAGCGCCTGGCCTGAGGTAAGATGGTCGTTGTTACGAATCGTTACCGGATGCACGGACCGGTGGGCTGGACAGCCGAAGCAGCGCGATATTTTTATCGGCCCCTAATTTCACGGTGTGGCTCGAATGCCAGAGGGAAGTCAGTTGAAGTCGAAATTTTTACCAGGCCTCTTCAAGGTGGCGAAAGCGTTGCGCCGCCAGTGGCTGGCCTGGCTGGCCGTCCTGCTCATCGGTCTGGTGCCGGGTGGTACGGCGGTCGCTGCGGCGGACAGCCGGGGGACTGACTTCTGGTTGACGTTTCTCCAGAATTACAGCGGCATTCCAACGTTAACGCTGTTTATCTCCGGTAAAACGGCGACTACCGGCAGCGTCGACATACCTGGCCTGACGTTCTCGTCGGCCTTTACCGTGATACCGGGTGCGACCACGTCGGTGGTGATTCCCGGAGCGGCACAAAATTCGGTCTCGGATAGGGTCCAAAACCTGGGCATTCATGTCACCTCCGGGGCTGAAGTCACCGTCTATGGCCTGAATCGAATCCAATACACAACAGACGCTTTTCTGGGTTTGCCAACTGATATTCTGGGAACTGACTACATCACGCTGGGCTACAGTGGCTCCGGGCCGGAATTCGGCATTGTCGGAACCCAGACGGGTACGACCGTCACCATCACACCTTCGGTCGCGGCCGGCACCCGCTTGGCCGGGGTGCCCTATGTCATCACGCTGAACCAGGGACAGACCTACCAGCTGGAAAGCAGCTCCGACCTGTCGGGCAGCCTGATCACGGCGGACAAACCGGTTGCGGTCTTTGGTGGCACCCAATGTGCAAATATTCCTCCAGGCTATGGCGCCTGCGATCATCTGGTTGAGCAGCTTCCGCCAACCAGCGCCTGGGGCAAGTCGTTTCTGACAGTGCCTTTGGCAACGCGAACCGGCGGCGACACCTTTCGCATCCTGGCCGCGCAAGCCGGGACCGGGGTCAGCATCAATGGCGCGCTGGTTGCAACGCTGGCCAAGGGCCAATTTCATGAACAGATCATCGCCGGCGCGGCCCACATCACGGCCTCGGGTGCAGTGCTGGTGGCCCAATACTCCAACGGCAGCGATTTTGACGGCGTAACCTCCGACCCGTTCATGATGCTGGTCACGCCGTACGAGCAGTTTCTCACTGACTACACCATCACGACGCCGGCCAGTGGTTTTGCCACCAATTTCATCAATCTCGTGGTGGCGAACTCAGAGGCCGGCAACATCACGATGGACGGCCTGCCGGTGCCCGCGACAAGATTCTCGGCCATAGGCACTTCGGGTTATTCGGGTGCGCAACTCCCCATCTCCCTGGGCACGCATAACCTGCTGAGTAGCCAGCCGTTTGGCACTTTTGTGTACGGCTTTGATTCTTATGATTCCTACGGATACCCAGGCGGAGGCTCGCTGGCGCCGGTGGCCGTGGTCAGGAGCCTGACCCTGACACCCAAGGCCGCAAGCAGTCCAGTCAACAGTCGGTATTGCGTCAATGGGCTGGTAGCCGATCAAAACAGCCTGCCGGTGGTCGGCATCCGGGTTGACTACACCATCAGCGGCGTCAATGCCCTGACAGGCAGCGCGATCACCGGCGTGAATGGGGTTGCCCAGTATTGCTACAGCGGCGCCGATATCGGTACCGACACCATTGCCGCCTCCAGCGGCAGCTATACCGGCACGGCAACCGTGCAGTGGCGCTCGGCTAGCGTGACGCCAGTGCCGGCCTTGTCCGAATGGGCGCTGCTCCTGCTGGCAACCTTGATGGCGACCGCCGCCATGCTGACGCTGCATAAGCGCGAAACCCCCGGTTGATTGGCAAACGGCGGGTTGAAAGTTATTTGAATATCACGGTCTTGTGACCGTTGATCAGCACGCGTTGTTCGCTATGCCATTTCACCGCCCGGGCCAGAACCTGACTTTCGGTGTCGCGGCCCAGGGTTGTCAAGTCTTCCACCGTTTTACCGTGATCCACGCGAGCTACATCTTGCTCGATGATAGGGCCTTCGTCCAGATCGGTCGTAACGTAATGGGCGGTTGCACCAATCAGCTTGACGCCGCGCTCGTGTGCCTGGTAATAGGGCTTGGCGCCCTTGAAGCTGGGTAGAAAGGAATGGTGGATGTTGATGGCGCGCCCTGCAAGTTTGCGACACAAATCATCGCTCAGGACCTGCATATAACGCGCCAGCACCACCAGTTCAGCCTGCTCGGCCTGAATGATTTCGAACTGTCTGGCCTCCACTTGTGTCTTGCTGGCAGCCGTCACCGGCAAGTGATGGAACGGCACGTTGTAGCTGGCAGCGAGTTGATAAAACTCACGGTGGTTCGAAATGATGGCGCGGATGTCGAGTGCCAGCAGGCCGCTTTTCCAGCGAAACAGCAGGTCGTTCAGGCAATGACCCTCTCGGCTGACCAGGATGACGGTAGGCATCGGCTCGGACCGGGCGTGCAGGTGCCACTGCATCCGGTAAGTTCCGGCAAAGCCCGCCAGCTGTGCTTTGAGCTCGTCCTGCGTGAGTTGGGCGCAGGCGAACTGCACCCGCATGAAGAACAGTCCAGTGTCAGGATCGTTGTACTGGGCCGCTTCTTCGATGTTGCCGCCGCGTTCCAGCAAAAACCCCGATACCGCATGGACCAACCCCATGCGATCCGGGCATGAGAGGGTAAGGATGTAAGCCGGGATCATGGTTGTTCAACCGGCGCAGGTTTGCGGCGTGTCTGCTGGGCTGTGAAACTGGCGCAATAGTCAATGGTCGGTGCCGGCCGGGCAGGCCATGCCAGATCGAAAGAGGCCTCTGTTTGAGTGGCCTCGGTAACCCGTTCTGCGCCCAGCCATACTGCCTTGACAAGAAAGCCCGCAGGCAGGTGTTGCACCACGCCCAGCCGGCGATCCGCATGACCACTGCCGCTCAGCAAGACGACGGTCCGGTCAGGTCGCGCCGCTTTGACCAGGGTTTGCGCCATGGCGATGTCGCGTGCGATCTGGGCTCGTGTCATCGGCCCAATCTGGCTTTCCGGCAACATCCCGCAGTGACTCAGGCGAACATTTTCCTGTTGTGCCTTGAGTGCCGGTTCGGCCAGACGGGTGTCGAGTTGCGCGTCTGCCATGGCCTGACGCAGGCTTGCGCCGGGCAGGTTGGCGCCATAGACCGGTACCCCGGCGCGTACCGCCGCCATGATGGCCGGTGCGTAGGCCGCCCACGGCCAGCTCTGGTTGCGCCATTGCAAAGCGAGTCGAACCTGTTTTTCGGTGGCATAAGGTCCGAGTTTTTCCGTCGAAACACCTTGACTGGCCATTTCCAGTGCCAGACCGGCTAATTTATGCAGGCTGGCCAGTGTTTTGACGACGACCTGGTGAATGCGCTGGTGATCGGGCGCATCATGTTGCTCGCCCAACAAAATTGCATCGACTGGCAGCAGTTGCCGGATTTCCTCGGCGTTGGGCCGACCGCTGTCGGGGGTACTGGCGCAGCCAAGCAGGCCAAGGACTGCTGCGAAGGCAGCAAGACGTCTGGCGAACATCCGTCTCAGTGAATCACCATCGGGTTTTGCGCCAGTTCGGCGTACTGCTCCAGCGTGTCTTCGACCTCTTCCTGGGTCGGGGTGTTGAGCTGCCAGGCCGAAATATGTTGCTGGAACAGTTCAGCCCAGGAGCCATCCAGATAGACCTCCTTGTTGGCGCGCTTGTCCACGATCTCAAAACCATGGCGCGCCAGTGACGGTGCCGGGATCGCGGTCTGGACACGTTTGCCATCGGCTGCGATGTCGGTCTCTGGCGTGGCCAGATTGGCCAGCATGTGCGTCACCGAGTAAGTATCAGAATCGTAAAGCGTGTGCATGCTGAATTATCCATTAATCTATGCTGGCTTGCAGGTGGCTGCGCAATGGCTGATTTCAAGGGCCGCGGCCAGCCGCGCCGGGTGCATGGGGCTCAGCGCTGGGGCTCGGTGGCCAGCCACTTCTGATCGATATAGTCACCATTGAACTCGGTGATGCGAATGCGGGCCGGCAGATAGCCCAGCGCCGGTGCCAGCCAAAGTTCCAGTCGCTGGTCAAAATCCTGGCCCGGCTGGCGCACCAGTTTCAGGGTTGCCAGTTCGCCGCCGGGCAGACTCAATGTTTCCTTTTCGCCGACGGTAAAAAGCCAGTTGCTGCCGTCGCGCGGACCAATGGTTTGAACGAGCAGGTTGCTGGAGGCTGGGAAAGCGCCCGGGTTGGCGGCAATTCGGGCTGCCAGCTGCATCATGATACTCAAACGGTCCTGCGCACCTGCCATCAAGGGCAAGTCAGGGGTGTTGGCGCTGAATGTCACTTTACCTGCTTCACGATTAAAGTGAGCGGCTACTTCGCTGCGATACTTGTCGGAAAAACGCAGCGGTGCCAGTCCGTCAGGAGTGATTTGTCCGCGGCTGGTTTGCAGTCGGCTGAGGCCGAAAGCACTGATCTCCAACTGCGCTTCGTACCGTCCGCTGTTGTGTTGCCAGCGCAGTTCGGCATTCAGGCTGTACGGAAAATTGTTCGACAGCACCTGGTACCGCAGACGCGTCGAATCGGGTACCAGCGCCGCAGCCCACACGGCACGCGTTTCAGGAGGGGGTGGCCCGGCGCTGGCTGAGTCTGTCGCACCAGCCACTTGTGGGACCTGATCGGTGGCGGTTTGCCCGGTGGTTTCAGCGGGTTCGGGCCGGATCGAATCCTCGCTGCTGGCGTGCCGGTCGGCAGCAGCAAGTCTTTCGGGATGCCCCGAGCGCGATGAGTTCCGCCCTGGTGGCACGGTTACGGGTGACCGCACCGGCACCGCAGTGACCAGCGCGAGTGGCGGGTTTGCTTCTATGGATCGGGTGCTGAAGACATGCAGGGTTTCCATCCGGGTCGGATCAGGGCGTGTGGCTACCCCCTGCAACAGGACCATGTGCACCAGCAGGACGGCCAATGTCAGGGCGCCCAGCGCTTTGAACGAAAATAGCCGACTAACACTTGTCATTTTCCAGCAACTCCCATGAAACTTGCCACTTACAAAGACGGCTCACGCGACGGCCAATTGATTGTTGTCGCGCGTGATCTGGGTACCGCGCATTATGCGACCGGCATTGCGACCCGGCTACAGCAGGTGCTCGACGACTGGAACTTCATTTCCCCGCAGTTGCAGGATTTGTATGACGCCTTGAACCGCTCGCCAGACGCGGCTGGCAAAGCCGGTCTGGCCCGCCATGCCTTCGCGTTTGACCCGCAACAATGCATGGCGCCATTGCCCCGGGCTTACCAGCGTGTTGAGGGCTCGGCCTATGCCAGCCTTGTGGAACCGATGCGCCACACACCGGATCAGAAAACACCGGCCGGCATGTTTGCCGGCCTCGAGCTGACCCGGTGCCGCAGTGATGCTTTTCCGGGTCCGTGTGACGCCGTGGCATGCGCCGGAGAAGCACTTGACATTGATTTTTGTGCCGGACTTGCTGTCGTCACGGGCGACCTGCCTGTCGGTGTCAGTGCGGCGCAGGCGCTTGACGGCATTCGCCTGCTGATGCTGGCCAGTTCAGTGAGCGTGCATCAGCCCATGGCGCAGGAAGTGGCCTGCGCTTTCAGCCCGGTGGCAATTACGCTCGATGAATTGAGTTTCAGCGATGGAAGCGCCTGGGACGGGGGGCGTGTGCACCTGACCCTGAACAGTCGCTGGAATGGCCGCAAGGTCGGCCTGTGTGATGCGGGAGCCGACATGACTTTTCACTTCGGTCAGTTGATTGCCCAACTGTGTCAGCATCACCCGGTGAGTGCCGGCTCCATCATTGGCAGCGGTCCGGTCAGTCAAAACGACCCAAGTCGTGGTTACCACTGCATTGCTGCAAAACGTGCACTGGAGTTCTTGCAGGATGGCAAGCCAATGACTGATTTCATGAGCTATGGCGACACCTTGCGGGTCGAGATGCAAGGGCGTGATGGTGCAAGCCTGTTTGGCGCCATTGATCTGCAAATCGTGCCGTCTGAAAGCGCTGGCGCCAGTTCGCGATAAAACCCGGCCCTCAGCCGGCCGCAAGTTGCCCGGCAAAGGTCTTGACGCCACGCAACATCATTTCAATCGACACCGCCACCAGCACCAGACCCATCAGGCGTTCCAGTGCAACCACAAAACGGTCACCGGCCAGACGTTGAATGCGCTCGGCCAGCACCAGCACGCTGGCACTGACTGCCATGGTGACGCAAAGGGCAGCGATCCATTCCATGCGGCGATCAGGTGCCTGCGACACCAGCAGCAAAACCGTGGCCAGTGCCGATGGGCCGGCGATGGCTGGAATGGCCAGCGGAACGATTAAGGGTTCTCCCGTTACTTCGGTGGTTTCCGTCTTGGGCGGTGGAAAAATCATGCGCAACGCGATCAGGAACAAAATGACCCCGCCGCCAATCTGCAGCGACAGCTCGCTCAGGTTCA
Source organism: uncultured beta proteobacterium (assembly GCA_963750815.1). Lineage (GTDB taxonomy): Bacteria > Pseudomonadota > Gammaproteobacteria > Burkholderiales > Burkholderiaceae_C > Rhodoferax. Next base: position 139,534 of record CAVVRS010000002.1, on the reverse strand, counting down.
TCACGCGCAAAAAGCCGTCACCGACGAACATGAAGGCCAGCAGCAGTACAAAGGCAATCAGGACCTCGCGCAGAATCACCCACGGGCGACGCTCAAGCGCTACATTTTTGAGAGCGTTGGCGAAGATCGGAATATTGCCGATCGGGTCGGTGATCAAAATCAGCAGAATGGTGGCTGAGACAAAGGTGTAATTCATGCCCGCAGGATAGCAGGCCGGCCCGGCCTTAGCGCTCACGCTTCTCCTGGCAGCCAATGCAGCGCGCTGCCTGGGGCGCCGCATGCAGCCGGGCGGCCGGAATGACCTCGCCACAGTCGATGCATTCACCGTAACTGCCTGCCTTGATGCGCTCGAGTGCCGCATCGAGTTGTCTGAGTTCGGCTGTTTCACGTTCATCGAGCGCAAATTCCAGGTCGCGCGCGCTGTTCACCTGAGCGTCCGAATCTTCGGCATGGCCGAAATGCTCCGCTGACGCTTCGGCCCGACCGATGCTGCCGCCGCGCAGGCTAGCCAGCTGCTCCAGCAGACTGGTGCGATGGGCCAGCAGCAGTTCCTGGAACGGGGCGGGATTTATTTTTTTGCTCATGCTGAATGCTCCAAAGTTGCGAATTTTCATCATGCGCTATTCGTGACGCAATGAGTTTGATGAACATCAAGCAACAATAGTTGCCACGATCCAATGGCTGCCCGGCAAAGAGGCGCCCGATGGCGCGCTGCGATCCGGCAACCCCGCGCGTGCAAGCGTCAAGCAATTCTTGCCAATTCAGTCATAATCCGCCGATGCCAACTTTGCAGCGCCTGCGCAACGCTAACTTCCTCGCCCGCTTCGTGTTGGTCTGGTTTGCCTTGTCCATTGGGGCGGCAATTGCCTCGCCAATGGTCAGGCCGCAAGCCATGGAACTGGTCTGCTCGGGCGTGGGTGTGATGAAATTGCTGGCCAAAACCGATGACGGCGGCCAGCCGGCTGCCCGCCACACGCTGGATTGCCCGTTGTGTGCCGTCACCAGTGCGCCGCCTCCGGTGGCCGATGCGGCAATCGGGGCTGTGGCGCCCGGGGGCGATGTGCTACAAAGCATTGCGGCCGCCTGGATTGCCGCGTTGACGGCGGCCCCGCTACCCGCACGCGGTCCGCCCGGCTTTTCTTGAGCTATTAAATTCATAGCGTCTCACGCCCGTCACAAAAGGGCTGCAGGCTGATTTGTTTAATATTTCGGAGAGGTCGGATGCGCAATAGCCGGGTCGCTTCGGTGTTTGTAGCGGTATCGCCATGCGGGCAATGACCCGTTTTTTGCCCTGGGCATTGACGCTTGGCTGCGCCGGCCTGTGGCTTGGCCAGTCGTTGTCGCAGTGGGCCGAGCAGGATCGTGTTCGCCGCGCCATGGCTGAAGTGTTTGACAAACCGAACGACCCCGTAAGAGTCGAACCGCTGGTGGTGGCGGGCGAACATGCGCTGGCGGGCTGGCTTCAGGATGGACGTGGCGGTCGCACGGTGCTGCGCAAAATGCAGGGTCAATGGACAGTGGTGCTGTGTGGCGGCCATGGTTTGAAGGAGGCGACAACCCTGGCGCAAACCGGCATACCCCTGGAAACGGCAACAGAAATGGCCCGTTCCCTGACCGCCGCCGAGGCCAGGCTTGATCCCGAGACGCTTGAAAAATTTGCCTTGTTTGACCTCATCTCGACCCTCAATGTTGCCCCAGACGCGCATTTTCCGGCCCCACCCGACGTCAAAAAGTGACGCTGCATCGCTTCAAATCCGATCAAACTTTCCCATTTTTTCAACTTCACAAAGCTCAAACCATGAAATTCAAAACCCTTGCTGTTGTCAGCCTTCTGGCCACCAGTTTACTTGTCACCGTGGCAGCGCAAACCGTGGAGGTCAAGGACGCCTGGGCGCGTACCTCGGTGCCAGGGCAAAAAGCCACCGGTGCATTCATGAAACTCACCGCCCGAGAGGGGGTCAGACTGGTCGGCGCCTCGTCGCCGGTGGCCGGCGTCGCCGAGGTTCACGAAATGAAAATGGAAGGCGATGTCATGAAAATGCGGGCCGTCGCCGGTGGTCTTGACCTGCCCGCTGGCAAGACGGTGGAACTCAAGCCCGGCGGCTACCACGTCATGTTGATGGACCTGAAAGCGCCACTGGCCAAGGACAGCACGGTGGCCCTGACGCTGGTTTTCAAAGACGCCAAAGGCGTCCAGAGCAAGGTGGAGCTGAACGTGCCGGTGACAGCCGTTGCGCCGGCTGCCAAGGCCGGCGACATGCCAGCCATGGACCACAGCAAGCATAAATCCTGACTCGCTACCCTGGTCTGGTAACGACTCCACCGCTTAGCGGCCCATGTCTTTGACACTGCACTTTGCCTTGCTGCGCCGCCCGCTGGTGGTGTGGCTGGCCGTGCTGATTGCGTCGCTCGGTGCGCTACTGCCGACGCTGTCGCATGCGCGGGCGTGGGAGTTGGGTGGCCAGCAGACCGGTATCGAAATTTGCTCCAGCAGCGGACCACGCTGGTTGCCCGTCAGTTCCTTGCCGGATTCACCTGACGGCCAGCAATCCGCCCCGGCGTTGGAACATTGCCCGTTTTGCCTGCTCGCCACAGATCGTGTGCTGCCTGCGCTGCACGCCTTGCCTCACCTCTTCGCCGTGTCAGGCGAACCTGCGGTGCCCACGACCTTTCAGGTCTTTTTCTACTTCATCCACTACGCAATCGCGCCACCGCCGCGCGGACCACCGCCTGCCTCCTGAATGGCGGCCCGCCAGGGCAGCCGTAATCAGTCGATTGAATTTTGCAAAGAACTTTGCATTTCACGCTTGAAAATTTAGGAGTCAGAAATGAACAAGACAGAAGTACGCGCGGTACTGAAGGCGCTGGAGTTGTTAGCAGGCATACCCGGCACCACATTGAAGCTCAGGCCGTCGTCCGGCAGCCCGACCGACCCGGTGGCCATGGCGCATGACGCCATTCGCATCATGAGCGCGGAGCTCATGCGCCCGACCCGGAAACACAGGGTGCCGCACGGCTGGAGGCTGGTGCCGACGGAGCCTACGCCGGAGATGCTTTTTAGCGGGCACCACCGGATTGATTTTGACCGCAGTGATCAAAACACTTTTGACCCCAACGATGAAAATCAGCGGGGTGAAACACGAACCGGCACCACCTGCGCCGAAGACCTGCGCGAGGCCTATCAGGCCATGCTGGACGTGGCACCCGAAGCGCCAGTAAAGAGTGACGCCTTCACCGCACTGTTTCATGGGCCAGCGTACGAACCGAAGCGCGCCATCCCATGGCGTCCCTGCTGAGGCAACCCGTTTGAGAGAATGAAATGAAAAAACAAACCAAATTGCTGTTGGCGCTGACGGCGGCTTTGCCCTCCGGTGCTGTTTTCGCCTGTGCCAGCTGCGGCTGTTCACTGAGCTCGGATTGGGGCAGTCAGGGACTGTCCTCCAGTGAAGGTCTGCGTTTTGATTTGCGCTATGACTACCTGAACCAGAATGAAGTCCGAAGCGGCACCGGCAAGTTCGGCGCCTGGCCCGCTGCCGACCATGAACAGGAGCTCTTTACCCAAAATCGCTATCTCACGGCGAGTATGGATTACCGCTGGAATCCCAATTGGGGTGTCAACGTCCAGCTGCCCTATATCGATCAGTCGCACGGCACCAATGGCATGAACTTTGACGGCACCGACGATGGCACCTCCCATACGCAAAGCCTGGGCGACGTCAAGGTCGTTGCAAGTTATCTCGGCTTGACTGACGCGCACAATTTTGGTGTCCAGTTTGGCGTCAAGCTGCCAACCGGCAGTCACTCCGAGCTTTTTAGCGGCGGCATGATGGCGGGCGATCTGCTGGACCGCAGTTTGCAGCCCGGCACCGGCACGACTGACCTCATTCTGGGAGCCTTTCAGTTTGGCTCGCTGTCGCAGAACTGGGATTACTTTGTGCAGGCCACGGCGCAGTTTCCGCTCAACAGCAGCGACGATTACAAAACCGGCAATTCGTTGAACCTCAATGCCGGCTTCCGGTATCTGGGGCTGGAGCGGCTGGTGCCGCAAATTCAAATCAACGCACGGGTTTCTGGCAAGGACTCGGGTGCCAATGCTTCCCCGGACGACAGCGGCGGGCAAACCGTTTACCTGAGCCCTGGCGTCACCTTCCCGGTCTCCGAAAAAATGAAGGTCTACGGTTTTCTGCAACTCCCGGTGTATCAGAACCTGAACGGCTACCAGCTGGCGCCCAAATACACCGTCTCGGTGGGCACCACCATCGAGTTCTGATTTACGGCACACCCAGCAGCGGTGTCACCAGCAACTCAAGTTGCTCCAGCGTCACTTCAGGCTCTCCGACATGGCCGTTTTTGCGCAGGATGCCGTCTTTGCCAATGACAAAGGTGGACGGCATGCGCCAGATTCGTCCCAGTCCCCTGAAGTCGGCATCTGACTTGAGGGCGATCGGAAAGGTGAATTTTTGGGCCGTTTTTCTGACTTCGGCCAGGTCTTTCGCCTCGTCCATGCTGATGGCCAGAATCTCCAGCCCTTGCGCCTGGTGCCTGTCGTAGTAGGCCTGGATAGCCGGCATTTCCGCCTTGCACGGTCCGCACCATGTGGCCCAGAAATTAATGAGGGTTACCTTGCCCTGGCGGGCTGACAACCGGAATGTTTTGTCACTGTCAAGCAGCCGGGCGCGAACATCAGGCGCTGCTGATCCGACGGCCAGATCGGCACCCATGACCGGCAGGGAAAAGACAAGCAGGGCTGTCAGCAACAGACGTTTCATGCACGGTATTCTGGCACCAGCGGACAGTTGATTCAATCCGGTACGTGAATGCCGTAGCTGGCAACGACTCAGCGGTCATCGCCCGGCGGCGCACATTCAGGTAAGCTGTCACCTGTTCGATGTGTACAACCTGTTTGGAGACAACATGAGCGATTCACAAAATTCCGGTTTCGGTAAATACGTCCCTGGTTTTGACTTTCTCCAGAACCTGACCAAGGGTGCCTCACAAAGTATTCCGCAAATGCCCAACCTGGCCAACTGGATTGCGCCCACGCTCAATGTCGAGGAACTGGAAAAACGCATTGATGAGCTCAAGACCGTGCATTTCTGGCTGGAGCAAAACTCCAAGGCGCTGGGCGCTACTGTGCAGGCGCTGGAAGTACAGAAAATGACGCTGGCGACGCTCAAGGGCATGAATTTCAACCTCGGTGATATGGCCAATGCGCTCAAGCTCAAGGCCGCCGATACGGTTTTTTCCGGGGTCCAGCGCGTCACGGACAAGGCGGCCTCCACGGCCCAGACCATTTCCGAAGTGGCGGCCGACGCCCAGGCGGTGGCCAAAAAAGTGGGCAAGGCGGCCAAGCCCGCCGCCACGGCGGCAGTCGGGATGGTAGACCCGATGCAGTTGTGGGGTTCGCTGACACAGCAGTTCCAGCAGATTGCCGCCAATGCCATGAAAGACGCCGGGAAAAATACCGCCATCGACATGACCAAAAACATGGCCGCCGGGTTTGCCAAAGAAGCCGTCAAAGCCACCAGAAAAGCGGCATCCAGCGCTGGCAAATCATTGGTCCCAGGCAAGAAGCCGGCCAAAAAAGTGCCGGTCCGAAGCCGCTGATTCCGGGCCAGAGAGTCCGGCCATGAAGCTGTTTCCGTACGGCCACGCGACGCACCCGCAATGGCGCATGGCGGCCGGTTTGGTATTGGCGCAGGTGCGCGCGCAGATGGCCTTGCCTGCGTATGCCAGCGCCCCCACGCTGGCGCTGCTCTACATTACCGACCACTACGCCCGTCAGGCGCAGGAGATTCTGGACCACCTGAGCGCGGAGCTGCCTGAAATCACCGACTGGTCAGGCACTGTGGGCGTCGGCATTGCGTCCAACAACGTCGAGTATTTTGATGAACCGGCGCTGGCCCTGATGTTGTGCGAGCTGCCCGCTGACCAGTACCGCGTGTTCTCGGGCGTGGCGCCGCTGGGGCTGGCTTTTGAGGCCCATACGGCACTGGTTCACGCTGACGCCAATACGCACGACCTGACCGAGCTGATTGAAGAAATGGCCACCCGCACGGAGTCGGGCTACCTGTTTGGCGGCCTGTCTTCGAGCCGCTCCGACATGGTGCAGTTTGCCGTCGGCGGCAATGGCAATATCAGTGGGCAGGGGGGTGCCAGTGGCGTTTTCAGTGGTGGCCTGAGTGGCGTGGCGTTTGGTGCCGGCGTGACTCTGGTGTCGCGCGTCACGCAAGGCTGCTTGCCCGTTTCCAAGGCGCGTGAAATTAGCGCGGCCCGGGACAATGTGGTGTCGGCGCTCGATGGCGAGCCGGCGCTTGACGTCCTGCTGCGTGACCTGCAGGTGTCGCTCGACCAGCCCGAGCAGGCCCTGATGGCGGTGCGTGCCACGCTGGTCGGCTTGATGCACCCAGGCGGTCGCGCTGACGCGCCACGCGACGCGGTGGCGGTCAGCCGCACCGGCAACTTTGGCAGTGATGTCATCGTGCGCCATATCGTTGGTCTGGACCCGATGCGCCGTGGCGTGGCGGTGTCGGACCGGCTGGAGGTCGGCATGCAACTGGCTTTCTGCCAGCGCAACATGCAGGCCGCCCGGGCTGATTTGATGCGCGTCTGCGCTGAAATCCGCGAAGAACTTGAGCCCGAAGAGCGACCGGTCGAGGCAGTCATGGCGCTGGCCGCGTCCGAGGCCGAGGCCGCACCGCATCCGGCGCGCGGCATTGCCGGGGCGGTCTATGTGAGTTGTTCGGGGCGCGGCGGCCCGCATTTTGGTGGCCCCAGCGCCGAGCTGCAAATCGTGCGCCGGGCGCTCGGCGATGTGCCGTTGGTGGGGTTTTTTGCGGCGGGCGAGATCGCCCGCAACCACCTCTATGGTTACACCGGGGTGTTGACGGTTTTTACCAGCAATTAGGCGGCAGCCGCCACCAGGAGGCCGCCGTGATGACCCGGCTCGCCTGGTGGCTCCGGGGCTGGCTGCGCAGTTGAATGAACCCGCTATCCGTTATTGATGGCGTAGACGTAACAAATGCCACTGGGTGCCACCACCAGACCGGCGACGCATTGCACCTCGCCCGGGGCGAGCGTCGGTGTGCCGACGGCAAAATAAGATGTCGCCAGCACCGACACAACCTGCTGCGGTACACCCGTTACGTTGGTGACCGGTACATTGCTACCCGCGTTGACGACGTGAATGACGCCACCCGACGCGCTGGAGAGGCTGCACACCACGTTGGGATCGGCGGGGTTTCCGGAAGGATTAACACAGGGGGTAAACACCACCGCGTTGGCTTCGCCAATGAGCTGATGCCCGCTCAGGGTGCCCAGCGTCAACGCAAACGCCAGCAGCACCGAGGCCAGCGGTTTGCCACCGGTCTTGTTGCGCAGCATATGGGCGGCGGCAGCGGCCAGCAGCAGCGCCAGACCCAGCAGTGCCCACTCCGATAGCGTCGGAACCGACGTCGCATTGACCGGTGCATAGGTGATGTCAACGGACTGACCCCATGCCGCCGTCTGTTGCATTGCCAACGTGACAGTGCCCGCAGCCAACCCGATTTTTCTGCCGATAGTGACCATTTTTGATGCCTCCAAAAGATGTAAAAAAAACGCAGGCGCACGGTAACATGGCGTGTCTTCTTTGGCAAGAAATTACAACTCAGATCCGGAGGGTGAACCCATCATGAACCGTGTCGACGCTTTTTATGTCGGCACACCGGACTGGAAAGAGAAGGTGGTGCGCCAGGCGCTGCAAGCCATGCAGCAAGCTGTCAAAGGCCTTTATTTTGCATAAAATCAGGCCCAAGGCCCCGTGCATCATGCGTAGACAGCTATTAAAATAGTAGCGAAAAAATTACACACCGCGCGCCCGATCCACCTTGAATTGCGCTACAAAAGCGCCAAACTGACCGCCGTCCAGCGCCTCGCGCACTTCGCGCATCAGGTTCAGAAAATAGTGCAGGTTATGGACGCTGGCGAGCATCGGGCCGAGCATTTCGCCGCAGCGGTCCAGGTGGTGCAGGTAGGCTCTGGAGAAACCACCCCGCCCGCCCTGCGCCCAGGCGACTGCGGCGCTGCCGCTGCCGTCGCGTGACGGGCTGCCGGCACAGGCGTAGCAGGTGCAGGTGGCGTCCAGCGGCTGCTCGTCCATCTTGTGCCGGGCATTGCGGATTTTCAGGTCGCCAAAGCGGGTGAACAAGGTGCCGTTGCGCGCGTTGCGTGTTGGCATGACGCAGTCAAACATGTCGACGCCTTGCGCCACGCCGGCAACCAGATCCTCCGGCGTGCCGACACCCATCAGGTAGCGCGGTTTGTGGGCCGGCAGGCGGTGCGGTGTGTGCGCCATGATGCGCAGCATCTCGTCCTTGGGTTCACCGACGCTGACGCCGCCGACGGCGTAGCCGGGAAAATCCATCCCGACCAGCTGCTCAAGTGACTCCTGGCGCAGTTGCTCAAACATGCCGCCCTGGACGATGCCAAACAGCGCGTTGGGGTTTTCCAGCCGGGCAAACTCGCTCTTGCAGCGCGTGGCCCAGCGCAGGCTCATTTCCATCGACGTTCTGGCCTCGCGCTCGGTGGTGATCTGGCCTTTCGTTTTCGGTTCCACCGAAAGATAAGGCGTGCATTCGTCGAGCTGCATCACGATGTCGGAATTGAGCGTGGTTTGAATCTGGATGCTGACCTCGGGCGACATGAATAATTTGTCACCGTTCACCGGCGACGAAAAGTGCACGCCTTCTTCAGTGATCTTGCGCATGGCCCCCAGGCTCCAGACCTGAAAACCGCCGGAGTCGGTGAGGATCGGTTTGTGCCACTTTTCAAACCGGTGCAGCCCCCCGAGTTTTTCCATCACATCAAGGCCCGGGCGCATCCACAAGTGGAAAGTATTTCCGAGGATGATTTGCGCGCCCATGTCTTCCAGGCTTTGCGGTGTGACGCCTTTGACGGTGCCGTAGGTGCCCACGGGCATGAAGATGGGGGTTTGCACCACGCCATGGTTGAGCCTGAGGCGGCCGCGGCGGGCGTGGCTGCCCGGGTAGCCGGTGTCAGGCGTGGCACGATCGGTCTGGAGCAGTTCAAATTCGAGCATGGGCTATTTTCACCGATGCCCCGGTAAAATAAACGCGGCCACACCGTTTTACGCAGACGTCAATGAAAGCACCGCGAAATGCCCCAACAGGCTGACTTTCTCATCATCGGTGGCGGCATCGCGGGCGCGGCGCTGGGCTACTGGCTGGCGCGCCAGGGCCGCGTGATTTTGCTGGAGCGTGAATCGCAGCCCGGCTACCACGCCACCGGGCGCTCGGCGGCCATGTTCATGGAAAGCTATGGCACAAAGCAGGTGCGTGCCCTGACGCGCGCCAGCCGGGCGTTCCTGACGGCGCCACCGCCAGGATTTTGCGAACATCCCCTGCTCTCAAAGCGCGGCGCCCTGATGGTGGCCGCGCCGGGGCAGGAGGCGCAGCTGGACGCACATTGGCAAGCGGTGCGCGGTCTGTCGCGCGGCGCCCAGTTGCTGGACGGCGCGGCGACCTGCGCGTTGCTGCCGGTGCTGCGCCCCGACAAGGTGCTGGGCGCGGTGCTCGAGAGCGATGCCCTGGACATGGATGTGCACGCGCTGCACCAGGGCTATTTGCGCGGTATGCGCCGCGCTGGCGGCGCTGTGCTGTGCAATGCGGAGGTGATGGCGTTGCAGCGCAGTGCCGGCCAGTGGCAGCTGCAGGCCGGCGCTGCGAGTTACTGCGCGCCGGTGGTGATCAATGCCGCCGGTGCCTGGGCCGACGAGGTCGCCCGGCGGGCCGGCGTGCCTGTGATCGGACTGCAACCGAGACGCCGTTCGGCCTGCATTTTTGCGCCGCCCGCCGGCCTGGCCTGCGCGCACTGGCCGCTGGTCATTGGCATTGACGAAGACTGGTACTTCAAGCCCGACGCTGGTCTGCTGCTGGCCTCGCCGGCCAACGCCGACCCGGTGGCGCCGCAGGACGTGCAACCGGAGGAAATCGACATTGCGCTGGCCATCGCCCGCATTGAGGCAGTCACCACCCTGACCATCCGCCGACCGATGCGCAGTTGGGCCGGGTTGCGCTCGTTCGTCGCCGATGGCGACCTGGTGGGCGGTTTTGATGCCGCAGTGCCCGGCTTCTTCTGGCTCGCAGCGCAGGGCGGCTATGGCATCCAGACCTCGGCCGCCATGGGCGAAGCCTGCGCCGCGCTGGCCTGCGGCCTGGACCTGCCCGATCACATGGTCGCCTTTGGTTTGAACGCCGCAATGCTCAGCCCTGCGCGGCTGGCCGGATGAGCGCGGCCCCGGTCAAGGCCCCGGCACCGGCGCTGAGCGGGCCGCAAAAGGCGTTGAAGAAGCTCGGATTGTTGCGACCGATTGACCTGGCGCTGCACCTGCCGCTGCGCTACGAGGACGAAACCCGCATAGTCAAGCTCAGTGAGGTGCACGATGCCCAGGTGGTGCAGATCGAGGGTGCCGTGACGGCTTGTGAAGTGCGTGCTGGCGGGCACCGCCAGTTGCTGGTGACGCTGGATGATGGCACTGACACCTGCCTGCTGCGCTTCTTCAGCTTTTACCCCTCGCAACAACAGGCGCTGGCGGTGGGCAAGCTGATTCGGGCCCGCGGCGACATCAAAGGTGGTCTGGCCGGCTGGCAAATGATGCATCCGGTGGTCAAGCCTGCCGTGGGCCATTTGCCGCTGGCGCTGACGCCCGTCTATCCGACGGTGGCCGGTTTGCCGCAGGCCTATCTGCGCCGTGCCGTACAGGGAGCGCTGGAGCGGGCCGCGCTGACAGACACCATTTTGCCGTCGAATTTATATCAAATTGGCCTGCAAAGACCGTGGAGCTTGCGTGAGGCGCTATTATTTTTGCACAACCCGAGCCCTGATGTGGCGCTGGCAACGCTGCAGGACCATAGCCATCCGGCCTGGCAGCGGCTCAAGGCCGAGGAATTGCTGGCGCAGCAGTTGTCGCAGTTGCAGGCCAGACGCGAGCGCGCCAGCTTGCGCGCCCCATTGCTCAAGGCCACCAGTCAAGAGGCGCCGGCCGTTCGCCCGGCATCCGGCGGGCGAGCCGGACTCCCTGTCAGCCAGCAGTTGCCCCTGCCTGAGCAACTGCTGGCAGCGCTGCCATTTCAGTTGACCGGCGCACAGCGCCGTGTCAGCGAAGAAATCGCGCACGATCTGGCGCAAGCAGTACCCATGCACCGCCTCCTGCAAGGCGATGTAGGTTCCGGGAAAACCGTGGTGGCGGCGCTGGCCGGGGCCATTTGCATCGCTGCGGGCTGGCAGTGTGCCCTGATGGCACCGACCGAGATTCTGGCCGAGCAGCATTTCCGCAAGCTCATTGGCTGGCTGGAGCCACTGGGTGTGAAGACCGCGTGGCTGACGGGTGGCCAAAAGACCGCAGAGCGGCGCGCCATGCTGGCCCTGATTGCCAGCGGGGAGGCGTCGCTGGTGGTCGGCACCCACGCCATCATTCAGGACAAGGTCGAGTTCAAAAACCTGGCGCTGGCCATCATTGACGAGCAACACCGTTTTGGTGTGGCGCAGCGTCTGGCGCTGCGCAGCAAGCTGGGCGCGGGCCATCAGGAGCCGCACCTGCTGATGATGAGCGCCACGCCAATTCCACGCACGCTGGCCATGAGTTACTACGCCGACCTGGATGTCTCCACCCTCGACGAGCTGCCAGCGGGGCGCACCCCGGTCATGACCAGGGTTGTCAGTGAGGCCCGCCGCGACGAGGTGGTTGCGCGCATCCGGAGCCAGCTGGCACAAGGCCGCCAGGTGTACTGGGTTTGTCCGCTGATCGAAGAGAGTGAAGCGCTGGATTTGACCAATGCCACGCAGACGCACGCGCAGCTCAGTGCGGCGTTGCCGGCATTCAGTGTCGGGCTGCTGCATTCGCGCATGAGCGCTGCCGACAAGAAAGCGGTAATGGCCTTGTTTGCCAGCGGCCAGCTGGGCGTGCTGGTCAGCACCACGGTGATTGAAGTGGGCGTTGATGTGGCCAATGCTTCACTGATGGTAATTGAGCATGCCGAGCGCTTTGGCCTGTCACAGTTGCACCAGTTGCGCGGCCGGGTCGGGCGCGGCGCCGCCGCATCGGCCTGCGTGCTGCTGTATGCCACCGGCGAGGCATCGCGTCTGGGCGAAACCGCGCGTGAGCGCCTCAAAGCCATGGCCCAGACCAGCGACGGTTTCGAGATCGCCCGGCGTGATCTGGAGATTCGTGGCCCCGGCGAGTTTCTGGGCTCGCGCCAGTCGGGTGCGGCGCTGCTGTGCTTTGCCGATCTGGCCACCGACAGCGCCCTGCTGGAGTGGGCGCGCCGCACGGCGCCGCTACTGCTCGATCAGTACCCCGAGCTGGCGGCACTGCATGTGCAACGCTGGCTCGGCGGCAAGGCCGAGTATTTAAAGGCCTAGCCGGCCGGCGCGCCGCAGCGCCACAGAACAAATCGGCTTATGCTCGGGCACCATGCTGCGTCTGACTCAAGCCCCCAATCTGGCCATTGCCACGCTGTGGGCCGATGCGCTGCAGGCGCAAGGCATCGCCTGCAGCGTCGAGCGCCAGTATCTGGGTTCGGTGGCGGGCCAACTGCCACCTGATCAGTGCCTGCCAGAGATCTGGCTTCACCACCCGGCACAGGAAAGCCGGGCGCGCGACATGCTGCATGACCTGCAGCATATGCCCCAGCATCGCTGGGTTTGCACTTGCGGGGAACTGGTGGAGGGCGGCTTTGAGCAGTGCTGGAATTGCGCCGCCCGGATGCCGACCTGATTGCCAGGCCGGGACCTTGCCGCCCGGCAATCACTAGAATCAGGACATGAACAAACTCATCACCCTGCTGCTATTGTCGACCCTGGCGCTGTCGGGTTGCGAATCGATGACGGTCGCTGAGTGTCAGGTTGCCGACTGGGGACGGGTAGGTTACGCCGATGGCGCGCGTGGCGAGAGCGAGAGCCGTTTGGCCGCCTATTCCGAAGATTGTGGCAAAGCCGGGGTGCGACCCAACGCACAGGCCTACCGTCAGGGCTGGGATGCCGGCATTGTGCGTTATTGCACGGCGGCCAACGGCTGGCGTGAAGGTTTGCTGGGCAATGGCAGCCGGGCACTGGCCTGCCAGGGGCGCGCCGGTTACGACGCGTTTTCCTATTACCTGGCGGCTGGCCTGGAGGTCTATCGGACCAGCGAGATGATGCGACAGAACGCAGATTTTGCCAATCGTTTGCAAAGACGGCTGGAGGAGTCCGGCAACGACGACGAGCGCCGCCGTCTGCGTGACGAACTGCGTGATGTCGACCACGAACAATACCGTTTGCGCGGCCTGCTGATGTACCAGCAGACGCTGGCGCCATGACACTGACCGAACTTAAATACATTGTGGCGGTAGCGCGGGAGCGCCATTTTGGCCGGGCTGCGGACGCCTGTTTTGTGTCGCAGCCGACGCTCTCGGTGGCGGTCAAGAAGCTCGAAGAAGAGCTCGATGTCAAGCTGTTCGAGCGCAGTGCCAATGAAGTGTCAGTCACACTGCTGGGAGAAGAAATTGTGCGCCAGGCGCAGGCCGTGCTGGAGCAGGCGGCCAATATCCGGGAGATTGCCAAACGTGGCAAGGATCCACTGGCCGGACCGCTGGCGCTCGGCGTGATCTACACCATCAGCCCGTATTTGCTGCCCGATCTGGTGCGCCAGATGATTGCGCGCACGCCGCAGATGCCCTTGATGCTGCAGGAAAATTTCACCGTCAAGCTGCTCGAGATGCTGCGCACCGGAGCGATCGACTGTGCCATTCTGGCGGAACCTTTTCCTGATACCGGGCTGGCTGTCGCGCCTCTCTACGACGAGCCTTTTCTGGCCGCCGTGCCGGCCAACCACGCACTGGCCGCGCAAGACAAGGTCAGCACCGAAGAGCTCAAGCGCGAGACCATGCTGTTGCTTGGCAGCGGACATTGTTTTCGCGACCACGTGCTGGAGGTTTGTCCGGAATTTGCCCGTTTCTCCAGCAACGCCGAAGGCATTCGCAAAAGCTTTGAGGGGTCATCGCTGGAGACCATCAAGCACATGGTGGCGGCCGGTATGGGCGTGACGCTGGTGCCACGCCTGAGCGTGCCCAAAGACGCACTGTCGCCCCGACCCCGGCGCAAACGCGATGAAGACCCCTACATCAAATACCTGCCTTTCGCGGGTGACCCGCCAACGCGCCGGGTGGTGTTGGCCTGGCGGCGCAGTTTTACCCGCTATGAAGCGATTGCGGCCTTGCGCAACGCGATTTATGCCTGCGAGTTGCCGGGCGTCAGCCGATTGTCCTGAACTTTTTGCCGTGAACCCTGTTGCGCGTCGCATTGCCCTTTATCTCGATTTGATCCGCTGGGATCGGCCGGCCGGCTGGCTGTTGCTGCTGTGGCCGACCTTGAGCGCACTGTGGGTGGCTGCTGGCGGATTTCCGGGTTGGCATTTGCTGGCGGTGTTCACGCTGGGCACCATCCTGATGCGCAGCGCGGGTTGTTGCATCAATGACGTCGCCGACCGCGATTTTGACCGCCATGTAAAGCGCACGGCCGGGCGTCCGGTCACGACGGGTGCCGTGTCGACGAGGGAAGCACTGGTGCTCGGCGCGACTCTGGCGTTGCTGGCTTTTGCGCTGGTACTCAGCACCAATGCCGCCACCATAGGCTGGTCGTTTGCCGCGCTGGCGCTCACGCTGGCCTATCCTTATGCGAAACGGGTGATCTCGATGCCGCAAGCGGTGTTGGGGGTGGCTTTCAGTTTTGGCATTCCGATGGCTTTCGCGGCGGTGCAATCAGCGGTGCCCGGGCTGGCCTGGGTTTTGTTGCTGGGCAACCTGTTCTGGGTATTGGCCTATGACACCGAGTACGCCATGGTTGACCGCGACGATGATCTTCTGATTGGCATGAAAACCTCGGCCATCACGCTCGGACGGCTGGATTTGCCGGTGATCCTGCTCAGCTATGTAATTTATATAACAATTTGGGATGTAGCCCTTATGCAGCATGCGCAAGGCGCTATGTTTTATATAGCAATTGTGCTGGCTTTCGGGCAGGTTGCCTGGCATTACACCTTGATTCGAAACCGTTCCCGCGCGGGTTGCTTCAAGGCATTCCGCCTGAACCACTGGCTTGGCTTCACTTTGTTTGCGGGTATCGCGGCGAGTTACCCGCTGCCATGAAAAAGCCGCCTGGAAGGGCGCAACCGCGTTGACAGTCGTCAGAGGCGACCAAACTCGTCGCCCATTTCTTTGGCCCGCTGGCGTGCCGCATAAATGGCGTTGATCAACTGGGCCTGAACATCGTCCTCCTCCATCGAACTGATGGCGGCATCTGTGGTGCCGCCGCGCGAGGTGACTCGCTGGCGCAGTACCTTGGGTGGTTCGCTGGCGCTACGGGCCAGTTCGCCGGCACCGATGAAGGTCGACACCGTGAGCTGGTGAGCTTGTTCGCGCGTCAGCCCCATCTCGGTGCCGGCGGTGGTCATGGCTTCCATAAAGTAAAACAGGTAAGCCGGTCCGGAGCCGGACAGGGCGGTCACCGCATCGAGCTTTTCTTCGGTGTCGAGCCAGAGAATCTCGCCGGTCGTGGCCATCACCTGAGCGACCTGGCTTTTGTCGTTCTCGGACACGGCCGGGCGGGCAAACAGCGCGCTGATGCCCTTGCCAATCAGGGCCGGGGTGTTGGGCATGGCGCGCACAACGCGCTCCGAACCCAGCCATAGCGCAATGCTGGCGCTGCGGATCCCGGCCGCGACACTCAGGTGCAGGGCATTTTGCGTGTACGGGCGCACCGGCAATGCGGCGTCCCTGAAGGTTTGCGGTTTGACGGCCCAGATGACCAGGTCGGCCTGCTTCAGGAACGCATCGGGCTCTGCCCGGGCGGTCAGGCCGTAGCGGTTTTTGAGCTTGTCCCGTGTCTCGGCAACGGGCTCGACTACGTCAATTTGCCCGGGTAAAAAGCCTTTGGCGAGCAAGCCACCAATGAGGGCGCTGGCCATGTTGCCACCGCCGATAAATGCAATCTGCTTGTTCATGAATTCCTTGTGAGCCACTTCGCGTGGCGTGCAGGCGCGAGTTTAATCAAAGTACGGTTTGTCTGACGGCATGCTCCCAGCGCGCCATCAGCTCGCTGGCCCGATCAGCCGCCAGGGTTGGCAGGAAGCGCCGCCCGGCACGCCACAAGTGGCTCAATTCATCCGTACTGGCGTATACGCCGGTCGACAGGCCCGCCAGATAGGCGGCGCCCAGTGCGGTCGTCTCGGTTACGGCTGGACGCACCACAGGGATACCCAGCAGGTCTGACTGGAACTGCATCAGCAGATCGTTGACGCAGGCACCACCGTCGACCCGTAGTTCGGCCACGCTGGCGCCGCCGGCAGAAACGGCGTCGCGGCTCATGGCCTGCAACAAGGCCGCACTCTGGTAGGCAATGCTCTCCAGCGCGGCACGCGCTATATGCGCCAGCGTACTGCCGCGTGTCAGGCCGGTAATGGTGCCACGGGCGTCCGGTTTCCAGTAGGGAGCGCCCAGGCCGGTGAAAGCGGGTACCACCATGACGCCACCCGCATCGGGCACGCTTTCGGCCAGGGCCTGCACTTCACCGCTGCTCGGGATGGCTCGCAAACCGTCGCGCAGCCACTGCACGACGGCGCCTCCGACAAACACGCTGCCCTCGATGGCAAATTCGGTCTGTTGCGTCGCTTGCGCGGCGCTGGTGGTGATCAGGCCATTGTGCGAGGTCTGGAACTTTTGCCCGGTGTGCATCAGCATGAAGCAACCGGTGCCATACGTGTTTTTGACCATGCCGGCCTTGAAGCAGGCCTGGCCAAACAAGGCGCTTTGCTGGTCACCCGCCACCCCACCGATGGCAATGGCGTGCCCCAGCAGACCGGCGTTGACTTCGCCATAGTGAGCGCTTGACGGCAGCACCGACGGCATCAGGTTGGCCGGGATGTCGAGTGCCTGCAGCAATTCGGCATCCCACTGGTTGGTGTGCACGTTGAACAGCATGGTGCGCGACGCGTTGCTGACATCGGTCGCGTGGACGGTGCCGCCGGTAAGGTGCCAGATCAGCCAGCTGTCCACCGTGCCGAAGGCCAGCTCACCGTTGGCGGCCTGCTGCCGTGCCTGCGGCACATGATCAAGGATCCATTTGAGTTTGGTGCCCGAGAAATAGGCGTCAATCAGCAAGCCGGTTTTGGCCTGAATGGTGGCGGACAACCCGCGCTCGCGCAAGGCGACGCAGGTTGGCTCGGCCCGGCGGTCTTGCCAGACAATGGCGTTGTGCACCGGCAAGCCGGTGCGCCGGCTCCAGACAACAGTTGTTTCACGCTGGTTGGTGATACCCAGGGCGCGTACCTGGCTGGCCTGAATGCCCGCTTTGATCAGGGCTTCGCGGGCCGTGGCGAGCTGGGTGTGCCAGATCTCCCGGGGGTCATGTTCCACCCAGCCGGGCTGCGGGTAGATTTGCGTCAGCTCCTGCTGCGACTGGGCGACGATATGTCCGCCGGCGTCGAACACAATGCTGCGGGAACTGGAGGTGCCCTGGTCCAGGGCGAGCAGGTAGGTCATGGAAGCCTTCTTCTCTGTTTAGTCTGGAGCGACGTCGTAGCGCACTTGCGCCTCGGCCAGCAGCGCCGGAAAAGGCTCGGGTGGCGGGGCGTCAGTGAACAGGCGGTCAATCTGGGACAGTTTGGCAACTTCGACCATCGCCTGGCGCTTGAATTTGCTGATGTCTGCAGCAAGCCAGACCTCCCGCGCATGGGCAATGATGGTTTGCGAAACTTTGACTTCACGGTAATCGTAGTCCCGCAGCGACCCATCGGTCTCAATGCCGGAAATGCCAATGAGGGCGATGTCTACCTTGAACTGGCGGATGAAATCAACAGCGGCTTCGCCGACGATGCCTTGATCGCGGCCGCGCACGGCGCCACCCACCACAATCACTTCGCTTCTGGGGTTGGCGCTAAGGATGGTCGCGACATTCAGGTTGTTGGTGATGACGCGCAAGCCAGAATGGCGCAACAGGGCGCGGGCAATGGCCTCCGTGGTGGTGCCAATGTTGATGATCAGGGAGCAATCGTTGGGCACCACGGCGGCGACGGCGCGTGCAATGCGGGACTTGCCCTCGGCATTCAGGTTTTCGCGCTGCTGGTATTCGATGTTTTCGATGGTTGAACTGGGCACCCGTACACCGCCATGAAAGCGCGCCAGCAGTCCTTCGTCGGCCAGGCGCTGGACGTCGCGGCGCACGGTTTGCAGCGTAACCCCCAGCTTGTCAGCCAATTGCTCTACCGTGACGGAACCCTGGGCCTGAACGGCAGCAAGCAGGGTGAGCTGTCGGGGGTTTGGGTTCATGCTGGCATTTTTATCAATTTAGAGGGAGATCCGACTGTAAAACGAAAGAAAAAGAAAATTATCAGGGTATATACGGAGGAAAAAGGAGTTGAAACGAACAATAATTCGCGAAATCGAAAATTTCAATTGACTTCGAACACAATCAACAAGGTAGCGCGATGCAGTTGACTCTGGAAAGCATCAGCAAAAGGGCTGGAGCGCAGTCTTGGCTGTATGAAATGAGCATTGCGCCGCGCAGCGGTGCCGTGACGGTATTGCTGGGTGCGACCCAGTCGGGCAAGACCAGTCTCATGCGCATCATGGCCGGGCTTGACGTACCCACCAGTGGTCGCGTACTGGTAGATGGCCAAAACGTCGTCGGCGTACCGGTGCGTGAGCGCAACGTGGCCATGGTGTACCAGCAATTTATCAATTACCCGTCGTTGCCGGTTTTTGACAACATTGCGTCGCCCTTGAAGTTGCGAGGCGAAAAAAACATCGATCAACGCGTGCGTGAGCTGGCTGAAAAACTGCATATCGATATGTTTCTGGACCGTTTGCCGGCGGAATTGTCGGGTGGCCAGCAGCAGCGTGTGGCTTTGGCCCGCGCTTTGGCCAAGGGCGCACCTTTGATGCTGCTCGATGAACCCCTGGTTAATCTTGACTATAAACTGCGTGAAGAGCTTCGAGATGAGTTGAGCGCGCTGTTTGCGGCCGGCGATTCAACGGTTATTTATGCCACGACCGAGCCGGGTGAGGCGTTGCTGCTGGGTGGCTACACGGCAATACTGGACGCTGGTGAACTGCTCCAATATGGTCCGACCGCAGAAGTTTTTCATAAGCCACAATCATTGCGTGTTGCGCGCGCTTTCAGCGACCCGCCGATGAATTTGATGACTGCCAGCCGCAGTCCGACCGGAGTGCAGCTCGACGGTGGCCCGTTGCTGACGATGAGCCTGCCAGCGACCGGCTCGCCTAAATTTACCCTCGGATTGCGCGCCAGCGCGTTGCGGGTGAATGCCGGCGACGGCGATGTCTCCCTGCCCGGCAAGGTGGAACTGGCCGAGATCTCGGGTTCCGACACTTTCGTTCATGTGAACACGCCAGTGGGGGAACTGGTGGCGCAGTTGACGGGTGTTCATTACTTTGAGCTGGGTGCCGTCGTCACCCTGTACTTCAACGTGGCGCAGGCCTACGTGTTTGACGGTGAGGGGATGCTGTTGCTGTCCCCGCCGCGCGGCGGAGGGCGTTGAAGTGGCGCGTATTGAACTCGATCTGGCTCACGCCTATAAGCCCAACCCCAGGCAGGACAGTGATTACGCGTTGTTGCCCTTGAAGATGACGTTTGACGACGGGGGCGCCTATGCGTTGCTGGGCCCGTCGGGTTGCGGCAAGACGACCATGCTGAACATCATGTCGGGCCTGCTGGCGCCGTCACAAGGCAGCGTCCTGTTCGACGGCCGCGATGTTACCCGGGCCTCGCCGCAGGAACGCAATATCGCCCAGGTATTTCAGTTCCCGGTGATATATGACACGATGACTGTGGCGGAAAATCTGGCTTTTCCATTGCGCAATCGCAAGGTGCCCAAAGAGCAGATCAACAAAAGAGTCGGTGAAATCGCTGAAATGCTGGAAATGAGCGGTCAGCTCAATCAGCGGGCGGCCGGCTTGGCAGCTGATGAAAAGCAAAAAATCTCGCTCGGTCGCGGCCTGGTTCGCCCCGATGTGTCGGCGGTTCTGTTTGATGAGCCGCTGACGGTTATTGACCCGCACCTCAAGTGGCAATTGCGCCGCAAGCTAAAGCAGATTCACCACGAGTTGAAACTGACGCTGATATACGTAACGCACGACCAGGTCGAAGCCCTGACTTTTGCGGACCAGGTAATGGTGATGACGCGGGGGCGCGCCGTGCAGGTGGGTTCTGCTGCAGAGTTATTCGAGCGGCCCAGTCATACCTTTGTTGGGCACTTCATTGGCTCACCGGGCATGAATTTTTTGTCCGGACGTGTCGAGCGCGATGGTTTTCAGGTCGCCGGCGCAAACCTGGCGCTGCCGCCTGGGCGCGCGTTGCCGGCTGGAGAGATGAAGCTGGGTGTTCGTCCCGAATATGTGATGCCGGTTCCTGCCAACACCGAAGGCGCTTTGCCGATGACCGTGACGCAGGTTCAGGATGTCGGCACTCACCTGATGCTCAGCGCCACGCTGGCCGGTCAAACCTTCAAGGCACGTTTGTCGACGGATGCTGCGCCCTGCTCACCGGGCGATACTGTCTGGCTGAAATTGATGGGCGAGCACACCTGCTTCTACAAGAATGAGGAGATTGTGGCATGAGCACCATTGTCAAGCCGGTCAATCAGAAGGCCTGGTTTCTGATCCTGCCTGTGCTGATTTGCGTTGCCTTCTCAGCCATTTTGCCGCTGATGACGGTGGTGAATTACTCAGTGCAGGACATTATCTCGCCGGAGCGCCGCGTGTTTGTCGGCACCGAATGGTTTGCCGCCATCATGCGCGACGAGGAACTCCACGGTGCCTTGTTGCGGCAACTGACGTTTTCATTTTCCGTCTTGGCGGTGGAACTGCCACTGGGTGTTCTGCTGGCGCTGTCAATGCCGTCCCAAGGCTGGAAATCCTCGGCGGTGCTGGTGATCGTGTCGTTATCGTTGCTGATCCCGTGGAACGTGGTGGGCACCATCTGGCAGATTTTCGGACGCACCGACATTGGATTGATGGGTGCTGCCCTGCAGGGGCTGGGAATTGAATACAGCTACACCGGTAACGCCACCCATGCCTGGCTCACGGTGTTGTTGATGGATGTGTGGCACTGGACACCGCTCGTGGGCTTGCTCGGGTATGCCGGGCTGCGCTCCATCCCGGATGCCTATTACCAGGCCGCCAGTATTGATGGCGCCAGCAAACTGGCGGTGTTCTGGTATGTGCAACTACCCAAGATGCGCGGCGTACTGATGATTGCCGTGCTGTTGCGTTTCATGGATAGTTTCATGATTTATACCGAACCCTTTGTATTGACCGGTGGGGGGCCTGGCAACTCGACCACTTTTTTGTCGCAATTTCTGACCCTCAAGGCCGTCGGGCAATTTGATGTCGGACCGGCGGCCGCGTTTTCCTTGATTTATTTCCTGATTATCCTGTTGCTGAGTTTCATTTTGTACAACTGGATGCAAAGGGTTGGCACACAGGAAAAAGGGAGTGGCCATGAATAGCACGGGCTTTCAAAAGCGCACAATTTTCCTGCTGGTGTACATTGTCTTCGCCTTATTGCCGGTGTATTGGATGATCAATATGTCATTCAAGACGAACGAGGATATCCTGGCCAGCTTTTCCCTGTTGCCACAGCATTTCACCTGGGCTAACTACAGGACAATTCTGACCGATGCCTCGTGGTACTCCGGCTATATCAACAGCCTGATTTATGTGGGCATCAACACGGTGATTTCCATCACGGTCGCGTTGCCTGCAGCCTACGCATTCTCCAGATACAGCTTTCTTGGGGACAAGCATGTGTTTTTCTGGCTGCTGACCAACCGGATGACGCCGCCGGCGGTCTTTTTGTTGCCTTTCTTCCAGCTTTACTCGACGGTCGGTCTGCTAGACACGCATCTGGCAGTTGCGTTGGCACATCTTTTGTTCAATGTGCCGCTGGCCGTCTGGATTCTGGAAGGTTTCATGAGCGGTATCCCACGGGAGATTGATGAAACGGCTTACATCGATGGCTATTCATTTCCGGCATTTTTTGTCAGGATTTTCTTGCCATTGATCAAGGCCGGTGTTGGCGTTGCCGCCTTTTTCTGTTTCATGTTCAGTTGGGTTGAATTGCTGCTGGCGCGTACCTTGACCAGTGTGAATGCGAAGCCGATCGTGGCCATCATGACGCGTACCGTGTCTGCCGCCGGCATGGACTGGGCCACACTGGCTGCTGCCGGTACCCTGACCATTGTGCCCGGCGCTATCGTGATCTGGTTTGTCCGCAATTACATCGCCAAGGGTTTCGCGATGGGAAGGGTATGAAACCTTGAGGTGCAGACCACAGTTACGTGAAACGAACAAGCTCTGTCCCCAGCTGATTTGAGGAGATTTGAATGTTTGATTGGATGGCCTGGACCACGCCGGTCGCGGTTTTTTTTAGCTGCATTGGGCTCATGCTGGTAGGCATGACGGTGTGGGAAATCAAGGTGCCTTCGGTATTGCGGCGCGGGTATCTGCCACTGGAGACTACCCGCGGTGACCGCCTGTTTATCGGGTTGCTGGCGGCGGCGTACGTGAATCTGGCTTTCGTCGGAATCAGTGGCAAATTGGTGGTCTGGATGAGTCTGGAAGCGGAACCGTCGATCTGGATCAGCTTTATTGTTTCCATGGCGGTGCTGGCGCTGATCATGCACGAAGGCTAGCTATTGAAGTATCAAGGATCGGCTCGTTGTCCCCTGGAGCCGAAACAGCCTTTGAACCAGGGGTCATATATATGAGGAGATTGATTATGAAAATGCGGTATAGCGCATTGGCAGTGGCTGTCGCCTGCTGCGCCATGTCCAGTCAAGGTTGGGCCGACGAGGCGGCCGCCAAGAAGTGGATTGACAGTGAGTTTCAACCGTCCACTTTGTCGAAAGACAAACAAGCGGCAGAAATGAAGTGGTTTATTGACGCCGCCAAGAAGCTGCAGGCCAAGGGTGTGAAGGAAATTGCAGTCGTTTCCGAGACCATTACCACTCATGAATACGAGTCGAAAACGCTCGCCAAGGCGTTCACCGAGATCACCGGCATCACGGTCAAGCACGACATCATCCAGGAAGGTGACGTGGTTGAAAAACTGCAGACCTCCATGCAGTCGGGGAAATCGATCTATGACGGCTGGATTTCCGATTCTGACCTAATCGGTACCCATTACCGCTACGGCAAGATCATGAACCTGACTGACTACATGGCAGGCGCAGGCAAGGATTACACCAATCCTGGGCTGGACCTGAAGGACTACATTGGCACCAGTTTCACCACGGCGCCGGATAAAAAAATGTACCAGTTGCCCGACCAGCAGTTCGCCAACCTGTACTGGTTCCGCGCTGACCTGTTTGCCCGCCAGGATCTGAAAGACAAATTCAAAGCCAAATTTGGCTACGACCTCGGTGTGCCGCTGAACTGGAGCGCTTATGAGGACATCGCTGCGTTTTTCAGCGAGGACGTCAAGACCATAGACGGCAAGCCGATTTACGGTCACATGGATTACGGCAAAAAAGATCCGTCGCTGGGCTGGCGCTTTACTGATGCCTGGCTGTCAATGGCTGGCACGGCTGACAAAGGAATTCCAAACGGCATGCCAGTCGATGAATGGGGAATTCGCGTCGCGGCTGACAATTGCACGCCAGTCGGCGCCTCAGTGTCGCGCGGCGGTGCTACCAACTCACCCGCTGCCGTCTATGCGCTGACCAAGTACGTGGACTGGATGAAAAAGTACGCACCCAAGGAGGCCAGCGGTATGACCTTTGGCGAGTCCGGTCCGGTGCCCGCTCAAGGCCAGATTGCTCAGCAGATATTCTGGTACACCGCTTTCACGGCTGACATGATCAAGCCGGGTTTGCCGGTGGTCAACGCCGACGGAACGCCGAAGTGGCGCATGGCCCCCGGCCCGAACGGGCCCTATTGGAAGCAGGGCATGCAAAACGGCTACCAGGACGTGGGCTCATGGACATTCTTCAAGGACCACGATGCCAACAAGACGGCCGCCGCCTGGCTGTATGCGCAGTTTGTGACGGCCAAAACGGTGTCCCTGAAAAAGACTATCGTTGGCTTGACGCCTATTCGCGAGTCCGATATCCAGAGCAAGGCCATGACCGACATGGCACCCAAGCTCGGTGGTCTGGTGGAGTTCTATCGCAGCCCGGCGCGGGTCGCATGGACACCCACGGGAACAAACGTGCCGGATTATCCGAAGTTGGCGCAACTATGGTGGAAGAATGTGGCCGTTGCGGTGACAGGTGAGAAGACACCGCAGGCCGCAATGGACAATCTTGCAGAGGAAATGGACCAGGTGATGGGCCGGCTGGAGCGCGCCGGTATGGCTCGTTGTGCGCCCAAGCTCAACCCCAAGATCGACCCCAACAAGTGGCTGAGCGACAAAGGGGCACCATGGAAATTGCTGGCAAACGAAAAGCCGAAGGGTGAAACCATCGCCTATGAAACGCTGCTGAACGCGTGGAAAAACGGCAAGGTGCGCTAAGCCAGTCCGGAAAGATTGAATGCTTTGAAAATTGGCCGTGTGGGAAATATTCCCGCACGGTCCCTTCCCGATCCTGATTTGATGCAAATCAGGCAAATCAGGACAAATTTCAGTGCTGAAGATCGATTTTTATGGCCACTCTAACCCAACCTTTGCCAACCCGGCGCGATGAACTGATCGCGCGTCTGGCAGAGGCGCACCAATATGACATCGCCATCGTCGGAGGTGGGGCGACCGGTCTTGGCGTGGCGCTGGACGCGGCGGCACGGGGTTTCAGGGTGGCATTGGTGGAGTCACATGATTTCGCGAAAGGCACTTCATCACGGGCCACCAAATTGGTTCATGGTGGTGTTCGTTATCTTGCGCAGGGCAATATTGCGTTGGTGCGCGAGGCATTGCGAGAACGCACAACTTTGTTGAATAACGCGCCGCACCTGGCGCAGCCTTTGCCGTTCGTGATGCCTTCCTATCAGTGGTGGGAGACCCCGTTCTATGGTTTGGGGCTGAAGATGTATGACGCGCTGGCGGGCAAGGCCGGCTTGGGGTCGACGGAATTTTTGACCCGGGATGAAACGCTTGCCCTGCTGCCCACGGCGCAGCCACACGGGCTCAAAGGGGGTGTCAAGTACTGGGACGGTCAGTTCAATGATGCGCGACTTGCGCTCGCCCTGGCGCGTACTGCTGCAGTCCACGGCGCTCTGCTGGTGAATTATTGCCGGGCAACAGATTTGTTTTATGACAATGGAAAGGTCGCTGGTTTGATTTGTGAAGATACACAAACCGGCCAGCACCATCGTATCAATTCCCGTTGTGTCGTCAATGCCGCCGGGGTCTGGGTGGACGAACTTCGGCAAAAAGACGGAGCCGCCAATAGCCGGGAAGGCCGACCTCCGATCAAGCCCATGGTGGCACCCAGTCAAGGTGTTCATCTTGTGGTGGACAAGGAGTTTTTGGGCGGGGATGCTGCATTGATGGTTCCCAAGACAGCTGACGGCCGCGTTCTTTTTGCTGTGCCATGGCTCGGAAAGGTAATTCTGGGTACCACCGACACGCCACGCAACGATCTGGCACTTGAGCCCATGCCGTTCAAAGAAGAAGTTGATTTTATTTTGGATGAGTCGGCACGCTATTTGCGGCGTGCGCCGGTGCGCTCGGATGTCAGGAGTGTCTGGGTTGGCCTGCGTCCGTTAGTGAAGCCGCAGGATGATGAAGGCGACAATACCAAGGGCTTGAGTCGCGAGCATACCGTCCTAGTCAGCCGTAGCGGATTGGTGACTGTCACCGGTGGCAAATGGACCACCTACCGGGCAATGGCTGAGGATGTCTTGACCTTGTGTGCAGAAAAGTCATTGATTGAGCAAAGGGAGGGTGGCCGGACAGCTCATTTGAAATTGATTGGCGCCGGCACTGCCGCAATGAAAACGGTATCTATTTGTCATCCGCCGGGCCTGCATTCGTATGGCGACGAGCAGGAAGCCGTGCTGAGTTTGCCTGGCGCCAACGAGACGCTTTGCGAAGGATTGACCCAGGCCATGGTTCGTTTTGCGGCCCGTTTTGAATACGCCGTTAAAGTGGAGGACGTACTTGCGCGCCGCTCCCGACTGCTGTTTCTGGATGCTCGTCAAGCTGGCAGTCTGGCTGCTCGGGTCGGCGACATCCTGTTTCAGGAAACCGGATTGGACCCGGAAATTGGGGCTTTTACAGAGTTGGCACACCACTATTTGTGCCTGCCTGAGTAAATACGCTTGACGACTCATTAAAAGTCCGTCACAATAGCTGGCTTCGCTCGAAAGAGCATGAAGTGTCTGCCCAACGGATGCGATGTGAGTGGTTCATATTGCCAACGACGGGCCCAAGACTGACTGGAAAATAATTCGCTGCTGGCTTCAGGCTGCGGCTAGTGCTTCTGGTGCAAGTTGGGAATAATTGAAATGATCCAAGCTGAATCTCGATTAGAAGTTGCCGACAATACTGGCGCCAAATCCGTCCTGTGCATCAAGGTGCTGGGTGGATCGAAGCGTCGTTATGCAAGTGTCGGCGACGTCATCAAAGTAAGTATTAAAGAAGCTGCTCCGCGCGGTCGCGTCAAAAAAGGCGAGATTTACAGTGCGGTAGTGGTTCGTACGGCCAAAGGCATTCGTCGCAGCGACGGCTCATTGGTCAAGTTCGATGGCAATGCGGCAGTCTTGCTGAACGCCAAATTGGAGCCTATCGGCACCCGCATCTTCGGCCCGGTGACGCGCGAGCTGCGCACCGAGAAGTTCATGAAGATCGTGTCCTTGGCTCCCGAAGTTTTGTAAGGACACGTCATGAACAAGATTCGCAAAGGCGACGATATCATCGTGCTTACCGGGCGCGATAAAGGCAAGCGCGGCAAGGTTGCACTGCGCAAAGATGACTCCTACGTGCTCGTGGAAGGCGTCAATATCGTCAAGAAGCACACCAAGCCCAACCCTCTTAAAGGCGCGGTTGGCGGTATCGTGGAGAAGTCCATGCCAATTCATCAGTCCAACGTGGCGATTTTCAACGCCGCCACCGGCAAGGCTGATCGTGTGGGTATCAAGCTGGCTGCTGACGGCAAACGCGTTCGCGTTTACAAGTCCAGTGGCGAAGAAATCAAGGTGGCATAAGCATGGCTCGTTTGCAACAACACTATCGCGAGAAATTGGCGCCGGAGTTGATGGCCAAGTTTGGCTACACCTCCCCAATGCAGGTACCGCGTCTCACCAAGATCACCCTGAACATGGGTGTGAGCGAGGCTGTGGCTGACAAGAAGGTCATGGACCACGCGGTCAGCGACCTGACCAAGATTGCGGGTCAAAAGCCTGTTGTCACCATGTCCAAGAAAGCCATTGCCGGCTTCAAGATCCGCGAAGGCCAGGCCATTGGCTGCATGGTCACTCTGCGTGGCGTCCAGATGTACGAATTTCTTGATCGCTTTGTGACGGTGGCTTTGCCGCGTGTCCGTGACTTCCGGGGAATTTCCGGGCGTGCTTTTGACGGTCGTGGCAACTACAACATCGGCGTCAAAGAACAAATCATCTTCCCTGAAATTGAATACGACAAGGTCGACGCCTTGCGCGGTCTCAATATCAGTATCACCACCACGGCCAAGACCGATGAAGAGTGCAGAGCACTACTCACAGGCTTCCGTTTTCCGTTCAAGAACTGAGGTGACCTGTGGCTAAAATGGCTCTAATACAGCGCGAACTCAAGCGCGACAAACTGGTTGCCAAGTACGCGAAAAAACACGCCGAATTCAAAGCAATCGCCAGCGACCTGAAGCGCAGCGATGAAGAGCGCGCGGCAGCCCGTCTGGGTTTGCAACAACTCCCGCGCAATGCCAACCCGACACGCCAGCGCAACCGCTGTGCAATCACAGGTCGTCCTCGTGGCACCTTCCAGCATTTCGGTCTGGCGCGTGCAAAGATTCGTGAAATGGCTTTTGCCGGAGAAATCCCCGGCATAGTCAAGGCTAGCTGGTAAGCGGTAGGAGACATAGATATGAGCATGAGTGATCCCATCGCCGACCTGTTGACACGCATTCGCAATGCGCAAATGGTGGCCAAAACCACTGTCAGCGTACCTTCATCCAAAGTGAAGGTCGCGATTGCCCAGGTACTCAAGGACGAAGGCTATATTGACGGCTTCAAGGTTAATACCGAAGACGGCAAGCCTGAACTTGAAATCGCCCTGAAATATTACGCTGGTCGCCCGGTGATTGAGCGCATTGAGCGTGTCAGTCGACCTGGTCTGCGTGTTTACCGTGGCAGCGATGCCATTCCCCAAGTCCAGAACGGCCTGGGTGTGGCAATCGTCACAACCCCCAAGGGCGTCATGACTGATCGCAAGGCGCGCGCTACCGGTGTCGGTGGTGAAGTGCTCTGCTACGTCGCCTAAAGCGTGACATTGAGGAGAAACAGAAAATGTCCCGTATAGGAAAAATGCCCGTCGCCGTTCCGGCTGGCGTGGATGTGTCGATCAAAGAAGATCAGATCAGTGTCAAAGGCTCTGGCGGTACTTTGTTTTTGACTCAGAATGCATTGGTTAAGGTGACCAGTGACGCAGGAAAACTCAGTTTTCTGCCGGCTAATGACTCTCGCGAAGCCAATGCCATGAGTGGCACCATGCGTCAGCTGGTGAACAACATGGTGGTCGGTGTCACCAAGGGCTTTGAGAAAAAACTCAGTCTCATTGGCGTCGGTTACAAGGCTCAGGCGCAGGCCGCCAAGCTCAATCTGACTGTCGGATATTCCCATCCGGTCAACAAAGACATGCCTGCAGGCATCACTGTCGCAACGCCTACACCCACGGAAATCGTGATCAAAGGTGCCGACCGGCAGCGCGTCGGTCAGGTGGCTGCCGAGATTCGTGCTATTCGTCCTCCCGAGCCTTACAAGGGTAAAGGCATCCGTTATGCGGACGAAAAAGTCACAATCAAAGAAACCAAGAAGAAATAAGGAGTCGCAACATGTTGAGCAAAAAAGAGCAGCGTCTTCGCAGAGCCCGTCAAACCCGTATCCGGATCGCCACTCAGGGCGTCGCCCGTTTAACGGTGAACCGCACCAACTTGCACATTTACGCCAGCGTTATTTCTGGCGATGGCTGCAAGATTCTGGCCAGCGCGTCGACGGCAGAAGTCGATGTGCGCAAAGCATTGGGCGGTTCGGGCAAAGGTGGCAATGTAGCCGCCGCCCAAGCTATTGGCAAGCGTCTGGCCGAAAAAGCCAAGGCGGTTGGAGTCGAAAAAGTCGCGTTTGATCGTGCCGGATTTGCGTACCATGGCCGCGTCAAGGCGTTGGCTGATGCGGCACGTGAAGCTGGCTTGCAGTTCTAAGCAGATCGGAAATTAAGATGGCTAAAGTTCAAGCGAAAATGCAGGGTAAGGCTGAAGGGCCTGAAGACGGTCTGCGTGAAAAGATGATCGCGATCAATCGCGTTACCAAGGTGGTCAAGGGTGGCCGTATTCTTGGTTTTGCGGCATTGACTGTGGTCGGAGATGGCGATGGCCGTGTTGGCATGGGCAAGGGCAAGTCAAAAGAAGTGCCAGCAGCTGTGCAAAAAGCGATGGAAGAAGCCCGTCGCAACATGACCAAAGTCTCCCTCAAGAATGGCTCCATTCACCACAAGGTGATGGGTCAGCATGGTGCTGCGGCAGTCATGATGGCGCCGGCACCCAAGGGTACTGGCATCATCGCTGGCGGACCCATGCGGGCGGTTTTTGAGGTCATTGGCATCACCGATATCGTTGCGAAGAGCCACGGTTCGACCAATCCCTACAACATGGTGCGTGCCACTCTGGACGCGCTTTCTCACGCTACCACGCCATCGCAAGTGGCGGCCAAGCGTGGAAAGACTATCGAAGAACTCTTCGTCTGATCGGGAGTGAAAAAATGACAACACAACAAACAGTCAAAGTGCAGCTGGTTCGCAGCCCGATCGGTTGCCAGGAGTCGCACCGCGCCACCGTTCGTGGCCTGGGCCTACGCAAAATTCGCAGCGTAAGCGAGTTGGTAGATACGCCAGAAGTTCGCGGCATGATTAACAAGATCAGTTATCTGGTCAAAGTGCTTTAAGAGGCAAGATGATGGAACTCAATGGCATCAAGCCGGCTGACGGTGCAAAGCACTACAAGCGGCGCGTCGGTCGCGGCATCGGCTCTGGAATTGGCAAGACGGCAGGACGTGGCCACAAAGGGCAGAAATCTCGTGCTGGTGGTTACCACAAGGTTGGTTTCGAAGGCGGTCAGATGCCTATGCAGCGTCGTCTGCCAAAACGTGGATTCAAGTCACAGCTGCTCAAATACAACGCCGAAGTTACGCTAGCGTCGCTTGAGCTGCTCGGCGCCTCAGAAGTAGATTTGGTGACTCTCAAGCAGGCAGGCTTGGTGGGAGAACTTGCCAGGGTTGTCAAGGTCATCAAAACGGGCGCTATTACCAAGGTTGTGAAACTGACTGGCATTGGTGTGACCGGGGCTGCCAAAGCCGCGATTGAAGCGGCTGGTGGAAGTGTCGCTTAAGACGGTACTTGAGAAAGACTTCACACGTGGCAACTAACGCAGCTCAACTGGCAAAAACCGGCAAATTCGGCGATTTGCGTCGACGTCTGGTCTTTTTGCTGCTGGCGCTGGTGGTCTACCGTGTGGGCGCTCATATTCCGGTTCCTGGCATAGATCCTGCCCAGCTGGCGCAGTTTTTTAAAGGTCAGCAAGGCGGCATATTGGGCATGTTTAACATGTTTTCCGGTGGAGCGTTATCACGTTTTACTGTTTTCGCATTGGGGATCATGCCGTATATTTCGGCGTCAATCATTATGCAATTGCTGACTTACGTGCTACCTGCTTTCGAGCAGTTGAAGAAGGAAGGCGAAGCTGGTCGGCGCAAGATTACGCAGTACACGCGATACGGTACGCTGGGACTTGCGCTATTTCAGTCGATGGGAATTGCGCTAGCTCTGGAAAGCTCGGCTGGATTGGTAATTGCACCTGGGTTTGGTTTTCGCATGACCGCTGTGGTCACTTTGACGGCTGGCACGCTGTTCCTGATGTGGTTGGGTGAGCAGATTACGGAACGAGGCCTCGGAAACGGGATTTCAATACTGATTTTTGGTGGTATTGCGGCCGGTTTACCGAATGCAATCGGTGGTCTGCTTGAGTTGGTGCGCACCGGCGCCATGAGCATCATCGTTGCGCTATTCATTGTTGTGTTGGTGGCGCTTGTTACTTATTTTGTCGTGTTTGTTGAGCGTGGGCAACGCAAGATTCTGGTGAACTACGCCAGACGGCAAGTCGGCAATAAGGTTTATGGTGGGCAATCCTCGCATTTGCCACTTAAACTCAATATGGCCGGTGTGATTCCGCCTATATTCGCCTCCAGCATTATTTTGTTACCAGCAACAGTGGTCGGTTGGTTTAGTACGGGTGACTCAATGCGCTGGCTCAAAGACATTGCAGGCTCTCTGACGCCGGGGCAACCTATTTACGTCATGCTGTACGCTGCTGCCATTGTATTTTTCTGCTTTTTTTATACAGCGTTGGTGTTCAATAGTCGTGAAACGGCGGACAACCTGAAAAAGAGTGGTGCGTTTATTCCTGGTATTCGACCTGGTGATCAAACGGCCAGACACATTGACAAAATTCTGTTGCGTTTGACTTTTGCTGGCGCAATTTATATCACGATGGTCTGTTTGTTGCCCGAGTTCTTGATCCTGAAGTACAACGTTCCGTTCTACTTTGGTGGCACCTCGCTGCTGATTATTGTTGTTGTGACCATGGATTTCATGGCCCAGGTTCAGAATTACATGATGTCGCAGCAATATGAATCGCTGTTGAAGAAGGCCAATTTCAAGTCTTCTTGAGGCGATTGATAAATATGTCAAAAGACGACGTTATTCAGATGCAAGGCGAGGTGGTGGAAAACCTGCCCAATGCGACATTTCGGGTGAAACTGGAAAATGGGCACGTCGTATTGGGGCATATATCCGGAAAAATGCGCATGCACTACATCCGTATTCTTCCAGGGGACAAAGTCACCGTTGAATTGACACCCTATGATTTGAGCCGGGCTCGAATCGTGTTCAGGGCCAAGTAACAGTAATGAGTTGTGTTTTGTGCGACTTTGCACGAAATGCAGATAGTTGTTTTAGGAGAATGAAATGAAAGTTTCGGCTTCGGTCAAAAAAATTTGCCGTAACTGCAAGGTAATTCGGCGTAAGGGCGTTGTGCGTGTGATTTGTACAGATCCACGGCACAAACAGCGCCAGGGTTAATTGCATTAGTTTTAGAGGACGAAAATGGCACGTATCGCTGGCATCAATATTCCGCCGCAACAGCATTCCGAGATTGGCTTGACGGCTATCTTCGGAATCGGTCGCAACCGAGCACGCAAGATTTGCGAAGCGTGTGGTATCGCTTATTCCAAAAAGGTCAAAGATTTGACGGATTCGGATCTTGAAAAAATTCGCGACCAGATAGCGCAATTCACTATTGAAGGTGATTTACGTCGTGAAACCACGATGAATATAAAGCGCTTGATGGACATTGGCTGTTATCGGGGCTTTCGTCATCGTCGCGGGCTGCCCATGCGTGGCCAGCGTACCCGTACAAATGCCCGTACCCGCAAAGGCCCCCGCAAGGCTGCTGCTTCACTGAAAAAATAACAGGGATTGAAAGACCACTATGGCAAAAGCTCCCGCCAACAATGCGGCCCAACGTGTACGCAAAAAAGTTCGCAAGAATGTAGCAGACGGCGTCGCACACGTGCACGCGTCGTTTAACAATACCATCATTACGATCACTGATCGTCAGGGTAATGCATTGTCCTGGGCATCGTCCGGCGGTCAGGGATTCAAGGGCTCGAGAAAGTCTACCCCGTTCGCAGCCCAGGTGGCTTCCGAAGTGGCGGGTCGTGCCGCCATTGAACAAGGCATCAAGAATCTCGATGTGGAAATCAAAGGGCCGGGTCCTGGCCGCGAGTCTTCGGTTCGAGCCCTAGCTGCACTTGGCATTCGCATCAACATGATTGCTGACGTAACACCGGTACCGCACAACGGCTGCCGTCCCCAAAAGCGCCGTCGTATCTAGTTCGACAGCTCGTTTATTAACCAAGCCCACCGCCATTGGCCTTGCGCCGGTGGCTCCCGCACTGATGTGCGGCAGCTGAAATAAAGGAAGTTCAAGTGGCACGTTATCTCGGCCCCAAGGCCAAATTATCACGCCGGGAAGGCACCGACCTGTTTTTGAAGAGCGCTCGCCGCTCTATTGGAGACAAAGCCAAATTTGATTCGAAGCCGGGTCAACACGGACGCACTTCAGGTGCCCGTACCTCCGACTTTGGCCTTCAGCTTCGCGAGAAGCAAAAGGTCAAGCGTATGTATGGCATTCTTGAAAAGCAGTTCCGGCGCTATTTTGAGGAGGCTGACCGCCGCAAAGGAAACACCGGGGCCAACCTGTTATCCCTTTTGGAGTCACGGTTTGACAATGTGGTGTATCGAATGGGTTTCGGTTCAACCCGCGCCGAGGCGCGTCAACTGGTGTCCCATAAGGCTATGACGGTGAATGGGAAATGCGTCAATATTCCCTCCTATATGGTTAAAGCTGGTGATTTGGTCGCGGTTCGCGATAAATCAAAAAAGCAAAATCGGATTGTTGAAGCGTTGCAATTAGCGCAACAAGTTGGGATGCCTGCTTGGGTTGAAGTCAGTCTTGAAAAGGCTGAGGGTACTTTTAAGTCTGTGCCTGATCGTGATCAGTTCGCTGCCGACATCAACGAGTCGCTGATCGTTGAGTTGTACTCGCGCTGATTTTTTTCAGTGCGATAGTTGATTCGAAATCGTTCCTGAGGTGCGGGGCACTGCGTCTCAGGTGCTTTGTCAGCCTTACCGGTGTAACGAACCGGGGGTATTGAGAAGAGGTCTGCATGCAAAATAGTTTACTAAAACCTAAAGCCATCAACGTTGAACAACTCGCACTCAATCGTGCGAAAGTTGCGCTGGAGCCTTTTGAGCGCGGCTACGGACATACTCTGGGTAATGCATTACGCCGGGTTTTGTTGTCGTCCATGCCTGGCTATGCCGCAACCGAAGTCACGATTGCTGGCGTGCTGCATGAGTATTCGTCTATCGATGGTGTGCAGGAAGATGTCGTTAACATTTTACTGAACCTTAAAGGTGTTGTGTTCAAACTGCACAACCGTGATGAAGTGACTCTCAGTCTGCGTAAAGACGGAGAGGGTGTTGTGACGGCGAGTGATATTCAGACACCGCATGATGTTGAGATCATCAACCCGGACCATGTCATAGCGCATCTGTCTCAGGGCGGCAAACTCGATATGCAGATCAAGGTTGAGAAGGGTCGTGGCTATGTTCCAGGAACTTTGCGTCGACACGGGGATGAGCCGACCAAGTCAATTGGTCGTATTGTGTTGGATGCGTCTTTTTCACCGGTCAAACGCGTCAGTTACACGGTAGAGAGCGCGCGCGTTGAACAGCGTACTGATCTCGACAAACTGGTAGTGGATATCGAGACCAATGGTGCCATCTCTGCTGAGGATGCGGTCCGCGCTTCCGCTAAAATTCTGGTCGAACAACTGGCGGTCTTTGCACAGTTGGAAGGAACCGAACTGGCGGCGTTCGATGCTCCGGCAGTACGCGGAAGCACACAGTTTGACCCGATTTTGCTACGCCCGGTGGACGAGCTGGAGTTGACGGTACGGTCTGCCAACTGCCTGAAGGCCGAAAACATTTACTACATTGGTGATTTGATTCAACGCACAGAAAACGAGTTGCTGAAAACTCCTAACCTGGGCCGCAAGTCGCTCAATGAAATTAAGGAAGTGCTGGCTTCCCGTGGGCTGACTTTGGGCATGAAGCTTGAAAGTTGGCCTCCAGCCGCTCTCGAAAAGAGATGATTTTTGAGCCCTGAATTGGGCTCAGTGCCGTGGGCAGTACCTGATACGGCTGCCTGCTAAATAAATAAAGGAAAGCACTATGCGTCACGGACACGGACTACGTAAACTTAACCGCACCAGCGAACACCGTCAGGCGATGTTGCGCAACATGATGAACTCGCTTATTGAGCACGAGGCCATCAAGACCACAGTCCCTAAAGCGAAGGAACTGCGTCGCGTTGTTGAACCGATGATTACCCTGGCCAAGGAGGCTACTGTGGCCAACCGCCGACTGGCGTTTGATCGCTTGCGTGACCGCGACAGTGTAGTCAAGTTGTTTAACGATCTTGGTCCCCGTTTCAAGAGCCGTCCGGGCGGCTACACACGGATCCTGAAAATGGGATTCCGCGTTGGTGACAACGCACCCATGGCTCTGGTGGAGTTCGTGGACCGTCCTGAAGTTGTTGAGGAGTCTGTTGTTGAGACGGCGAAGGCCTGATAGGCTATAATAAAGGATACCGCGCGATGGAGCAGCCTGGTAGCTCGTTGGGCTCATAACCCAAAGGTCGTAGGTTCAAATCCTACTCGCGCAACCATAAAAATAGCGGTTTCCGCTGTTAGCAAACGCCCACTTCAAGTGGGTGTTTCGCTTTCTTTCAGATGTCGCTCAAGCGTCTTAATGCGTTCCAACAGTCGCTGCACGCTACAAATATTACCCTTCACCACTTGAAAGAAAGGTAAATGGCCTTATCATTAGCACTCGTAAGGATTGAGTGCTAACAAGTATCTTGTCACGCAATCTTCCTTCAAGTTAATCGGCGCCAGCTTTTTCAAGTTGGTGTTTTTGATTTTTAACCTCTGTTTCAAAACCAAGGAGCTCCCATGAAACTTCGCCCTCTGCACGATCGCGTGATCGTCAAACGCGTGGAAAACGAAACCAAAACTGCCTCTGGCATCGTCATTCCTGACAGCGCCGCTGAAAAGCCCGATCAAGGTGAAGTGCTGGCCGTTGGTCCCGGCAAAAAGAACGACAAGGGCGAGTTGGGCGCTATGGCCGTCAAAGTTGGCGACCGCGTGTTGTTTGGCAAGTACAGCGGCCAAACCGTCAAAGTGGACGGCGATGAACTCCTGGTCATGAAAGAAGATGACCTGTTTGCCGTGGTCGAGAAGTAATTCTTCAACCAACAAAGTCACATTAATCAATTGAATCTGGAGTCATAACATGGCAGCAAAAGACGTAATTTTCGGCGGCGAAGCCCGCGCTCGTATGGTCGAGGGTGTCAACATCCTGGCCAATGCAGTCAAAGTCACCCTGGGCCCAAAGGGTCGCAATGTGGTACTGGAGCGCTCGTTTGGCGCCCCCACCGTGACCAAGGACGGTGTGTCCGTGGCCAAGGAAATTGAACTCAAGGACAAGCTGCAGAACATGGGCGCGCAGATGGTCAAGGAAGTTGCTTCCAAGACTTCTGACATCGCTGGCGACGGCACCACCACCGCCACCGTGCTGGCACAAGCCATCGTGCACGAAGGCATGAAGTATGTGGCCGCCGGCATGAATCCGATGGACCTGAAGCGCGGCATCGACAAGGCCGTGACTGCTTTGGTTGCTGAACTTAAAAAGGCTTCCAAAGCCACCACCACGTCCAAAGAAATCGCCCAAGTCGGCTCGATTTCCGCCAACTCTGACGAAGCTATCGGCAAGATCATTGCTGACGCGATGGACAAAGTCGGCAAAGAAGGCGTGATCACCGTGGAAGACGGCAAGAGCCTGGACAGCGAACTAGACGTGGTTGAAGGCATGCAGTTTGACCGTGGCTACCTGTCGCCCTACTTCATTAACAACCCCGAAAAGCAAGCCGCTTTGCTGGACAACCCCTTTGTGCTCTTGTATGACAAGAAAATCAGCAACATTCGTGACCTGCTGCCGACCCTGGAACAAGTCGCCAAGTCGGGCCGTCCGCTGCTGATTGTGTCTGAAGACGTCGAAGGTGAGGCGCTGGCAACCTTGGTGGTCAACACCATCCGTGGCATCCTGAAGGTTGTCGCGGTCAAGGCTCCGGGCTTTGGCGACCGCCGCAAAGCCATGCTGGAAGACATCGCCATACTGACCGGTGGCAAGGTCATTGCTGAAGAAGTCGGCCTGACGCTGGAAAAAGTCACGCTGGCCGACCTCGGCTCGGCCAAGCGCGTTGAAGTGGGCAAGGAAAACACCATCATCATCGACGGTGCTGGCGCTGCTGCTGACATCGAAGCCCGCGTGAAACAAGTGCGTGTGCAAATCGAGGAAGCGACGTCTGACTACGACCGCGAAAAACTGCAGGAGCGCGTGGCCAAGCTGGCTGGCGGTGTTGCAGTGATCAAGGTTGGCGCTGCCACCGAAGTCGAAATGAAAGAAAAGAAGGCCCGCGTTGAAGACGCCCTGCACGCGACCCGCGCTGCAGTCGAAGAAGGCATCGTGGCTGGTGGCGGCGTTGCATTGCTGCGCGCCAAGCAGGCTGCGGGTGTCGTCAAGGGCGACAACGCTGATCAGGAAGCCGGTATCAAGCTCGTGATGAAGGCAATTGAATCACCCCTGCGCGAAATCGTATTCAACGCCGGTGGCGAGGCCTCGGTGGTGGTGAACGCGGTGTTGGCCGGCAAAGGCAACTACGGCTTCAATGCGGCCAACGACACCTATGGCGACATGATTGAAATGGGCATTCTGGACCCGACCAAAGTGACCCGTACCGCGCTGCAAAACGCGGCCTCGGTGGCGTCCCTGATGCTGACCACTGAATGCATGGTTGCAGAAGCGCCAAAAGCTGAAAGTGCTGGTGGCATGGGCGGCATGGGCGGTGGTGATATGGGCGGCATGGGTGGCATGGGTGGCATGGGCATGTAATTAGCTCCTTGCCTGAGGCTCCAGAGCGTCGTTGCAAGGGCTTGCCGTAGCGCTGCTACTGTCTGCACCCTTGCGCCTAGCTCTAAAGCCTCATGCTGCGTCGAAGATCGTTGTAGCTCTCGGCACACTTTCAAAAACCCGCAAACCGCAAGTCTTGCGGGTTTTTGTTTGTGCCGGCACCAATCAAGCCAGCGACCGTAAAGCCTTTTGCAACGATGCGCGCAGCGCCCCCGGCGAGGTTCGTGTGAGCCTGACTTCCGGCGTGCCGTGCCATTCGGCGCAGCACTGCAGTGCCGTAGCCACTGCGTGCATATCATCCGCACGCAACTTCACGCCGGGTTCCAGATACAGGGCCTTGATTTCAAACTCGCCGTCGGCTCGATGCGCCTTGGCGTCCAGTCGTCCGACGAGTTGGCCGCGGTGCAACAGCGGCAGCACGAAGTAGCCGTATTGACGCTTGGCTTGGGGCGTGTAGCACTCCAGCCTGTAGTCGAAATCGAACATCGCCTTGACGCGCTCGCGATCCCAGATCAGCGGGTCGAAAGGCGACAGCAGCGTGGTGTGCGTGGCCTGCAATTTGTCCTGCAGGACCTGGCGCAGAAGCGTCTTGTTCGAGACGTGGACATAGCCCGGAACATCCCAGCCCTGCACTGCCACGCGCAGCAAGCGGCCCTGCTCCACCAAGTCGTCCAGGTCGCTGTCCTTCAGGCGCGGCTTCATGCGAAAGTAATCGTTGATCCAGCGCGCCTGCGTTACACCCAGGGCGGTCACTGACTTCTCGACAAAGCTGGCATGCACCTCCTGCGCTTCGGGCAAGTCCAAGGTCACCATTCCGGGGACAACGCGCTCGCTTAAATCGTACACGCGCTGAAAATTCTCGCGCCGCGCCACCATCAGTTCGCCCAGGGCAAACAGCGCCTCCAGCCAGAGCTTTTCGTCTTTCCAGCCCCACCAGGCGCTGGCGCGTCCATCGCTGCGTTCGAAATCTGATGACTTCACCGGCCCGTAGTCGCGCACGTGCGCCAGTAATTTGTCCAGTTGCCCCCGCTGCGTGTCCTGACAAAGCTGCGCGTGTGCAAGCCCCCAGTGGCGACGCGTACCGGCGTTGTGGGTGCGGTGCAGTGCGACGTCGCGCATCGGGGCAAAACAGGCTTCATGGGCCCAGGTCTCGAATACCTGAGCACTGGACAATGCCTGCTCCAGCCAGGCCATCGGATACGCGCCCAGACGCGAATACAGCACCAGATAGGGGCTGCGGGCCACTACATGAATGGTGTCGATCTGCAGCAATTGCATGCGCTCGATGCAGCGCCGCAAAACCAGTGGCGTGGCAGTTTTGGCGGGCGCAGTCAGCAAACCCTGTGCAACGAGTTGAATGTTGCGGGCTTGTTGCAGCGTGAGTGGAAGCGCCGCTCGGTATTGACGGCCGGACGTGCTCATCGCTTTACGACACGCCGGTATTACCCCAGACGGCATTTTGCAGCACAACCCGATAGCCATCATGGTCTTCAAATGTCTGTCCTTGATTGTCCCAATACGGATTGAAGGCAACGACCCGATTAAACCCGGCGATCAGCATTTGACGACATGCGCGATTCCACTCGGATGAGTCCGGCAGGTAGAGCACCACCAAATCCTCTGGCGTGGGGGTTGGTTTGACCGGACCGGCCAATCGATAGGTGAATTCAAAGTGGTAACCGGAATCAGGAACACCTACCATGACACCACTGAATCCAGCGTGATCTTCAAAGCGTGAAATCACGGTCAGTGCAAGCCCCTGGCAGTACATGGCCTGACTCCTTGCCAGGTCGCTGACAGGGCGTGCAATTCTGAGATGGTGCGCCATAAAGCGTCTTGAATTATCAAGACTCAGGCCGATCGGAGTCGCGCCAGCAACCCTGCCGTCGACCCATCCAACCCACTGGCATCGCCAGAATGCAATCGCGGCTCGATGTCGCGCGCCAGTACCTTGCCCAGCTCCACACCCCACTGGTCAAAGCTGTTGATGCCCCATACGCTGCCACTGACAAAAATGCGGTGTTCCTGAAGTGCCAGCAGGGCGCCCAGGCTCCGCGGTGTGAGTTCATCAAGCAGCAAGAACGTACTGGGACGGTTGCCTGGAAAATGTTTGTGACCACCGGCATCAACCTTGCCCAGCATCAACGCCTGCGCCTGCGCCAGTGCATTGGCCAGAAGCAGCGTGTGATGTCCGGGCAAGTTGTGCTGGGGATTTTTGACCGCAACAAACTCAACCGGCACCACATCGGTGCCCTGGTGCAGCATCTGGAAATAGGCGTGCTGGCCGTTGGTGCCGGGCTCGCCCCACAGCACCGGAGAGGTACCATAGGGCAGGGCTTCGCCATGGGCATCGACGCGTTTGCCATTGCTCTCCATTTCCAACTGCTGCAAATAAGCTGGTAATCGACGCAGGGCGCTGTGGTACGGCGCAATACTGCGGCTGCTGAAGCGGTGGAAGTTGCGGTACCAGACGTCCAGCAGCCCCAGTCGTACCGGCAGGTTGCGTTCCAGCGGTGCGCTGCGAAAGTGATCATCCATGTCGTTCGCGCCGGCCAGAAACTCGCGAAAGCCGGCAGCACCAATCCCGATTGCTACGGCCAGGCCGATCGCCGACCATACGGAATAGCGTCCGCCTACCCAATCCCAAAAGCCGAACGTGGTGCCGATGCCAAAGGCGTTGGCCGCCGCGACATGGGTAGTCAAGGCGGCGAAGTGCCGACCCACATCGGTGCCGCCCTGACGCAAGAACCAGTCTTTGGCCAACTGTGCGTTGGTCATGGTCTCGATGGTGGTGAAGGTCTTGCTGGCAATCAAAAACAGAGTGCTGTCAGGCTGGAGGCGCCGCAACACCGCCGCCAACTCGTGCCCGTCCACATTCGAGACAAAGTGAAAGCGTTTGCCCGCGGTGGCGAATTCATCGAGCGCCAGCACCGCCATCTGCGGCCCCAGATCCGAGCCACCAATGCCGATGTTGACGACGTCGGTGATGGCAGTGTCGGCGCGTACGGTTTGCGCAAAGGCCAGCATCGCATCGAGTGTGGCATGCACCTGGGTCAATTCATGCGCAAGGCCGCCAGTCGCTACATTTTTAATAGCTGCTTGCGCACTATCAACGGGCTCTAGAGTCGGATTTCTTAGTAAAAAATGCACTACCGGGCGTTGTTCGGTGTTGTTGATGGCAACACCGGAAAACATCTCGTCGCGATGTTGTGCTACGCCAGTCTGGCGAGCCAGATCAAACAGCAGTTGCTGTGTGCTGGCATCGATCAGGTTTTTGGACAAATCGGCAAAGACATGCGGCGCACTCTGACTGAAGGTCTCAAAGCGACGCTCATCCGTAGCGAAGGCGGTGTGCAGATCGAAGCGGTGGCCATGGTGGTCGAAGGCACTCTGGAGTACGCTCCAGGCGGGGGTGCGGTCACAACGGGTGCGGTTCATGGAAGATCCTGCAGTTCAAGTTCAGGCAGCCAGCAGCAACTGGTCGAGTTTGATGGCGTCGGCGCAAAAAGCGCGTATGCCTTCAGCCAGTTTTTCGGTTGCCATCGCGTCCTCATTGAGGGCAAAGCGAAAACCTGCCTCGTCATAGCTCAGCGCCGTCACGTCGAGTGATTGGGCCGACTTTGCGTCCAGCGCGCGCGCCAGCGGCGCCCGCGTGGCAGCGAGTGCCGCCAACAGGTCGGGGCTGATGGTGAGAAGGTCGCAACCGGCCAACGCCGTAATTTGTCCGACGTTGCGAAAGCTGGCTCCCATGACCTCGGTGGCAATGCCGAACTTCTTGTAATAGTTGTAGATTTGCTGCACCGACTTGACGCCAGGGTCATGAGCACCGACGTTATCCGGTTCGACCCAGGCGGCACCTGCGGCCTTTTTATGCCAGTCGTAAATGCGGCCAACAAACGGCGAGATCAGTTGCACTTTGGCCTGACCACAGGCTACCGCCTGGCAAAACGAGAACAGCAGCGTCAGGTTGGTGTGAATGCCGCGCTGTTCCAGCTGCCTGGCCGCCTGGATACCCTCCCAGGTCGCCGCCACCTTGATCAATACACGATTGATGTGAATGCCCTGCGCCTGGTAGAGCTCCGCCAGGCGTTCGGCCCGGGCAACCGTGGCACTGGCGTTGAAACTCAGCCGCGCATCCACTTCCGTCGAGACGCGCCCGGGAATGAGGGACAAAATCTCGCAGCCGAAGCGCACCAGTAACCGGTCCACCATCTCATCGAGTGTGCGGCCACGATACTGCGTCACCGTCTCGGTTAACAAACTTCGGTAGTCAGCCTTTTGCACCGCTTTGAGAACCAGTGACGGGTTGGTGGTAGCGTCCTGTGGCTGGTAGGTGTCAATCTGCCTGAAGTCGCCAGTGTCAGCCACCACGGTGGTGAATTGTTTGAGTGCATCAAGTTGGTTCATGCCCGCATTATCCTGTCGCTGCCTTTGCCGGGCAAACAAGAGGGTTACGAAACCTTGACGACCGAAACACCGTGATCGGCCAGTGTCAGCATGACCTGCGCCCCCAGGGGTAAAACATCGGTCAGGTCTGGCGATACGACAAAAATGTTGCCCAGTTCGGTATCGAACGTATACTCAAAATAACTTCCCAAGTAGGCGGATTTGAGCAGGCTTCCCGCCAGCCCCACACCGGCAGCGGATGGCGTGCAATCATCGGCGGACGGGCGATGAATCAACCAGGCTTCCGGTCGAACCGCCACTTTGACCGCACCCGCGCTCACGCTCTGGCGCGGAGTGATCAGCAAAGTCCCCAATTGCACACTGCCCCCGGCATTCGCCAGCCCGGGAAACAGCATTGCTTCGCCCATGAACCCGGCAACGAACTCACTGCCGGGACGCTCGTACAGGTCTTGTGGTGAGCCACGTTGCGCAATCTGTCCGTCGTTCATGACCATAATCTGATCGCTGACGGCCAGCGCCTCGCTCTGGTCATGGGTGACATAGGCGACCGTCAGCTTGAGCCGTTGCTGCAGGCCGCGTATCTCTTCGCGCATCTCCCGGCGCAGACGCGCGTCCAGATTGGACAGCGGTTCGTCAAACAGCAGCACAGCGGGCTCCAGCACTAGCGCACGTGCCAGCGCCACGCGTTGCTGCTGCCCGCCCGAGAGCTCACTGGGCAACCGCACGTCGTAACCGACCAGTCCGACGTTCTTCAGGGCGTCAGCGGCTCGCGTGCGCGCCGCATCTTTGGCAATGCCCGACATCTTCAGGCCATACATGACGTTTTCCACAACGTTCAAGTGGGGGAACAGCGCATAGCTCTGAAACATCATGCTGACATTGCGATCTGCCGGGCCAAGTGTCGTCACGTCCTTGCCATCGATGATGATCTGGCCAGCGGTTGGCGATTCCAGCCCGGCAATCATGCGCAGCACCGTTGTCTTGCCGCAACCGGACGGCCCCAGGATAGTGGTGAGCGAGCCCTTTTCAATTTCAAAGCTGACACCCTTGACCACTAGCGGCGCGGCGACATCGTTGCCGTAACGTTTGCTGATATTCCTGAATTCAACGCCATGCATCATGCTGTGTTCCCGTTACGCCGGCCGAGCTTGCGCTCGCCCACGAGAAACTGGATCAGGGCAATGGCCAGCGACATCAAAATAATCAGCACTGTGCAATACGCCAGCGCCACCCCGTAGTCCCCGTTGCCAACGCGCCCGATGATGTAGGTAGTCGCCAATTCGTTCTCGGCGGTGACCAAAAAAATCACTGCGCTCACCGTGGTCATGGCACGCACAAAGCTGTACACCAGTGCGGCCACCAACGCCGGTTTAAGCAATGGCATTACGACATTCAGCAGGGTTTGCACGGTGGAAGCACGCAACATCAACGATGCTTCGTCGAGCGACTTGTCCAACTGCTGCAACGCTGCGGCGCCAGCGCGTACACCAACTGGCAAATTGCGGAACATGAAGCACAGGACGATGATGAGCCCGGTGCCGGTGAGTTCCACGGGTGGTACGTTAAAGGCAAGAATGTAGCTCACGCCCAGTACTGTCCCGGGGATGGCAAAGGCCAGCAGAGCAACAAACTCAAACAGACTCCTGCCCTGAAATTCAGTGCGCGCCAGCAAATATGCAATCAGGAGACCGGCGGCCGCCGTCAGCGGTGCCGATATGCCAGCCAGTTTGACGGTAGTGAACAGGGAATTCCAGGCGGTACCGGCCCATACCAGGCCAAACTGTCCCCACTCCAGCCCGAAAGCAGTCCTGAAATGAGTTAGTGTGAAAGTGTAGTCGCGCCCCCAGGTTTGTACAAAACCACCCGCGAATGCAAACAAGTAGACGACAAGAGTAAACGTCAGCCACGGATAGACCACTGCATTCAGCGTACGACGTAGAGCGTCGGGCAACGCCATGGCAATGCCGGAGTCACCCTTGCCACTGACGGTGGTGTAACTTTGTCGGCCCAGCAGGAAACGCTGCAGTGCGAACACCAGCAGCGCAAACATGGTCAGGATCAACGCCAGGGAAGCGGCTCGACCCTGATCATATTGAGCGCCCACAATAGCGAAAAAAATGTCAGTTGACAGCACCGAAAACTGGCCACCGACCACTACC
Organism: uncultured beta proteobacterium; assembly: GCA_963750815.1. Lineage (GTDB taxonomy): Bacteria > Pseudomonadota > Gammaproteobacteria > Burkholderiales > Burkholderiaceae_C > Rhodoferax. The sequence continues at coordinate 95,120 of CAVVRS010000002.1, read as the reverse complement.
GGGTTGCCAAAGTCGGCCATGCTTTCGATAAAACCCACCAAAAAAGCGTTCGCCAGACCCGGTTTCAGGAGCGGCAGCGTGATGCTGAGAAAGGTTTGTCCACGGTTGGCGCGCAGGGTTTGTGCTGCTTCTTCCAGGCTGGGCGCCACGCCCTGAACCACACTGCGCATAATCATGAAGGCAATTGGCGTGAAGGCAAACAGTTGCGCAATCCAGACGCCCAGGGCACCATAAAACCAGCGCGTCGGCTGGAGGCCAAATGCATACTCCAGCAATTGATTAACGACACCCGCCCGGCCGAACAGCAAAATCAGACCCAGACCCACCACAAACGGCGGTGTGATGATAGGCAGCAGGGCGATGATTCGCAGCGGTGTTTGAATGCGCGGTCTGGCGCTGCGCTCTGCCAGCAGCGCCATCAGCGTGCCCAGCAAGGTGGTGCCGGCGGCCGTCAATAGCGCCAGAAACAGGGTATTCCAGGCCACCCCGCAGCGCACCCCGCCGGCCAGACAACTTAACCCCCAGACACGCTCGTTGCCAACGCGGTCAAAAATAGCGGTGAGCGACCAGTGCCCGTCTTCGTTCAAAAACGCCCCGTACAAGGCCTGGGTGACCGGAAAGGCGATGAATAGCAACAGCAGGACGGAGCAGCCGACGACCGCCGACGCGATGAATGCATCGCCTTTGAAATAGCCGCGGCGTGCCAACCCATGGGCGCTGATCATCAGCAAAGCCAGAAGCACCATAAAGGCGCCACTACCGATGCCGAACTGATTGCTCGCTAACACGCCGAACTGCCGGTTCAAGAGACCAAACGACCATCCTCTGGCACCAATCAGAAAGCCGCTGGCCAGCAGGCCTACAAAGCCGGTCAAGCCGCCCGCCAACAACCAGTTGCCTTGCGTCCGGCCGACGCTCACTGCCAGGCCGGTAGCTGCAAGCGCCAACCCGGTCAAGCCCAGCAGCAGCCATGGGCGCCCGTGCACCAGGGCCTGCACCAGGCCATTGGCGGTTTCCGGGTCGCCCATGACTTGTGGCAGTACGCTGTACCAGGCAGTATCCTGAATCGCATACCAGGGCAGCAGCAAATACGACAGCACCCCGGTCACCAGCCAGAACTGGAGGGCGGCGTTCGGACGTCGTGTCATCGCGGCAACGAATTGACTTCCTTCTCCCACTTTGCAATAAGACGCCGGCGCTCGGCGGACGCGCCGTATTTGGCGTAGTCATAGTTGATGAACTTGATCTTCTTGAAGTCGGGAATGCGCGGGTCGTTCCTGGCGCTTTTGTTCGACGGCAATTGAAACTGCCTGGCGGCCGCTGCCATTTCCTGCGCGGCCGGTGTCAGCGCCCATTCATAGAACTTCTTGGCAGCCTCCAGGTTGCGTGCGCCCTTGATGATGCTCATGGAGCCTATTTCGGCACCAGTGCCTTCACTGGGCGCAATGGTTTCTACCGGAAAGCCGTTCATCTTTTCACCCGGGCCATCGTGCACAAAGCTGATCGATACCGCCGTCTCACCGCGCGCTACCGCCTTGATCGGGCCGGTGCCTGATCGGGTGTACTGGCTGATATTCTTGTGCAGGCTTTTCAGGTAATCAAACGCCTTGTCTTCGCCCATCAATTGCACCAGCGTGGCGACCATGGTGTAGGCGGTTCCGCTTGAGCCAGGATTGGCGACTTGAATATCACCTTTGTATTCGGGTTTGAGCAAATCAGCCCATGATTTGGGCGCCGGTAGTTTTTTCTTGGCCAGTAGTTCCGGGTTGTAACCAAAGCCCAGCGGACCAGAATAAATTCCGACAGTCTTGAAGCCGGCCTGTTGCGCCTGTTGCTGCGCCCAGGGGTGCAGTTGCGCCATACTTGGTGATTTGTACTCCAGCGACAGACCCTGCTCGGCTGCCTGCAAATGCGGGTCACCGGTGCCGCCAAACCAGATGTCGGTTTTCGGGTTGTCCTTTTCGGCAATTAATTGCGCCAATGCCTCGCCGGAGCCCTTCATGCTGACGTTGATTCTGGTGCCGGTGGTGCGTGCATACACGGTGCCAATCATGTTGCACCACTCGGCCTGCACCGAGCAAATGATGTTGACCTGCTGCGCTTGCACGCCAAAGCAGAGTAACGCCACGACACCGACCCATGGGCTTTTTTTCATCACATCTCCTGAAGGACCTGCACCGAAGAACTTTACGGCAAAGGTAGATTTGTTGAGGGCTGATCGTAGCCCGATTCAATCCCTTTGCCAGCCCGGGAAAACGCCATGCCGGCGCGCTGGCCAGGTGTTGGTTACACAATATTTGAAAATTCATGAAACTAAGTTACATTACCGCTTTTAATAGATTCTTTTTATCCATGAGTTTTGACCTTGTAATGTTTGGTGGTACCGGCGATCTGGCCTGGCGCAAGCTGATGCCGGCCCTGTTTCAGGCCTTTCGCCATGGCACCTTGCCTGATGGAGGCCGCATCATTGGCGTCGGTCGTGACGACCTTTCCTGTGATCAGTACCGTGACATGATCCGGTCCCGCTTTGACAATGTTGACCTGGCCAAACGTCCAAACGAGGAAGAATTCACGCGGTTCGCCGGTTTGCTCGAATTTGTCCGCATGGACTTGTCCCGGCCTGCTGACTACGCCCGATTGGCGAACTCACTGCAACAGCGCAAGGCCGACACGGTGGTCATGTATGTCGCCACCGCGCCGAATCTGTTTACCACCGTTTGCGAGCAACTCGCAGTCGCCGGACTGAACACCCCGACGACCCGCGTCGTGCTGGAAAAGCCACTGGGCCACGACCTCGCCTCAAACCGTGCCATCAATGAGACGGTGCGCCGGGTTTTTGGGGAAAAACAGGTTTTCAGGATCGACCACTATCTCGGTAAACCTGCCGTGCAAAACCTGTTTGCACTGCGCTTTGGCAATGCCTTGTTTGAGCCTTTGTGGCGCCGCGAGCACATCGCCAATATCCAGATCACCATCGCCGAAGACCTGGGGGTAGAAAAACGTGGCGCGTTTTACGAGACCACCGGCGCCCTTCGCGATATGGTGCAAAACCATGCCCTGCAACTGCTGTGCGCGATTGGCATGGAGCCACCGATCAACTCGCACGCCGACGCCATACGGGACGAAAAACTCAAAGTCTTGCGCTCGCTCAAACCCTGGAGCCCCGAGACCCTGACGCAGGATGTCATTCGCGGCCAGTACTCGGCCGGCACTATTGCCGGTGTGCCGGTCGCCGCTTACCGTGAGGAGACCGGCGTCAATCTGCAAAGCCACACCGAAACCTTTGTTGCCCTGCGCACTGAAATTTCCAACTGGCGCTGGGCCGGCGTGCCGTTTTATATCCGGACCGGGAAACGCCTGGCCGGGCGTGATGCCCGTATTGTGGTCAACTTCCGCCCGACGCCACACGCCATTTTCAATTCCCAAATTGGTGTGGCTAACCGCCTGGTGATCAATCTGCAGCCCAAGGATGGACTGGAGTTGCATTTGCTGGCACAGGGTCAGGACAACCGTCGCAACTCCCAGACGTTGGCACCAGTGCAGCTGGATCTGGACTTTGACAAACGATTTGGCTCGGGACGGGTTGGTGCTTACGAGCGCTTGCTACTCGATGTGATCGACGGCCGCCTGAACCTGTTTGTGCGCAGCGACGAGCAGGAGGAGGCCTGGCGCTGGGTAGAGCCAGTCATAGAACACTGGAAGAATGATGCGCAGGGGCCGCGTCTCTACGCTGCCGGCACCTGGGGCCCGAGCGCGGCCAGCGCCATGATTGCGCGCGACGGCTTCTGCTGGGCCGAAGAGACGTGAGACCCCAGGCTCCCTCACTGCGTGTGGTCGCTGCCCCCCGTGGGGGCTATGTCCATGCTTGACCGCATCAAGGCTTGCCTGCCCTCGCTGGCCCCGGCTGAGCAGCGTGTTGGCAAACTGGTGCTTAGTGACCCGCGCGCATTTGCCAAGCTGCCAGTCAGTGAACTGGCGGACCGCTCGCATGTCAGCAAGCCCACCGTCGTGCGGTTTTGTCGCAGCGTGGGCTACGACGGTTTGTCCGATTTCAAACTCAAGCTGGCCGGCAGTGTCAGCGAGGGCGTGCCTTTCATACATCGCAGCGTCGATGCCGACGACAAAACCAACGACATCATGGTCAAGGTGATTGACAATACCGTCGCCGCATTTTTGAAATACCGCAACGACGCCAGTACGGCGGCGATCGAGAAAGCTGCCAACGCGCTGCTGCAAGCCTATCAACAGGGAAAACGCATCGAGTTTTTTGGCGTTGGCAATTCCGGTATGGTGGCGCAGGATGCACAGCACAAATTTTTCCGGCTCGGTATCAACACCATTGCCTACAGCGACGGTCACATGCAGGTCATGAGCGCATCACTGCTAGGCCCGGGTGATTGCGTGGTGGTGATCTCTAACTCGGGTCGCACGCGTGACTTGATGGATGCCTGCGACATTGCGCGCAAACACGGTGCCACCGCCATTGTGATCACTGCCAGCGGTTCGCCTCTGGCGGCAGCCGGTCACATTCATCTGGCGGCCGATCATCCTGAAGGCTACGACCGCTACAGTCCGATGGTGTCGCGCCTGCTGCATTTGCTGGTCATCGACATTCTGGCGACTTGCGTCGCCTTGCGCATTGGGGGCGAAAAATTGCAGCCCCTGCTGCGCGAGATGAAGAACAATCTGCGCAACAAGCGCTACGCCTGAATTTGTAATGTTTCAAGCTTGGAACATTATTCAACAAGCGCGAAGAGCTACAAAAAATATAGCAAATCAAGCAACGCTCAATGGCATCCCGTGCTCGGCCAGACTGGCGTGCAGAGCGGCGCCCAACGGCAGAATGTCGTCATTGAAGTCATAGCGGCTGTTGTGCAGGTAGCAGCTTCCCAAGCCGTTTTCTGCGCCTTGCCCAATGCGCAGGTAAGCACCAGGCTTGACTTGCAGCATGAAGGAAAAATCTTCTGCACCCATGCTGGGCTCCAGGTCGCGTACCACGCGTTCTGCGCCCACCAAACTTTGTGCCACATCGCCGGCAAAGCGGGCTTCGGCGCTTGAGTTGATGGTGGCCGGGTACTCACGCTGGTAGTTGACGGTGGCGCTGGCGCCAAAGCCCTGCGCCACCGCCGTGCAAAGCTCGTGCAAACGCCGCTCCACCAAGGATTGCACCAATGGGCTGAAAGTGCGGACCGTGCCTGACAGGGTGGCGCTGTCCGGTATCACGCTCATGGCGCCGAGCTCGCCGGCACGCATGGCACACAGGCTAATGACGGCGCTGTCTACCGGTTTGACGCTGCGCGACACAATGCTTTGCACGGCAGTAATGATGTGTGCCGCCACCAGCACCGGGTCGACCGTCTGGTAGGCGTGCGCGCCGTGCCCGCCCCGACCGGTAATTTCGATCGTGATGCGGTCTGCCGCCGCCATCATGGGCCCCGAATTGATGCCTATAGTGCCGGGGCGCAGGGCGGGCCAGTTGTGCATGCCAAACACCGACTGTACCGGGAAGCGCTCAAACAGACCGTCGTCAATCATCGCCCTGGCACCCGCGTAGCCCTCCTCGCCCGGTTGAAAAATCAGTACCGCCGTGCCATTGAAGTGACGCGTCTCGGCCAGATAGCGGGCGGCGCCAACCAGCATGGCCGTGTGGCCATCATGACCGCAGCCATGCATCAAACCTGTCGTGGCCGATTTCCACGCAAAATCATTGTGCTCGGTCAGCGGCAGGGCGTCCATATCGGCGCGCAGGCCTATCATTTTTCCGCTGCTGGTCTGGCGACCCCTGATCACCGCAACGACACCGGTCTTTCCAATACCGGGGTGGATTTCGTCAACGCCGCACAGTTGCAAGGCCTGCTGTACTCGTGCCGCGGTGTAGACCTCTTCAAAGCCGAGCTCCGGATGGGCGTGCAAGTCGCGCCGCAGAGCGGTAATCTCGGGGTGAAAGGCGGCAATGTGGGCAAACGCGCGGCCGTGTATTTTTAGACTTGAAGGATGCATCAATGTACTCCTGCCAGACTGGTGCGCGGCGACAACTCTCCTGCGGCGAGCTGGAGTTGGCCGTACCAGGCGCGGGTGCTGGTGTGGGTGTTGTCGCTGTCGGTCATGATGCCAATGCCAATCAGTGCTCCAGGGGGCTCATTAAAAGCCCGCTCGAAATCGGAGCGAATATCGCGTTCGTAGTCCAGCCACTGATTCAGGTTTTGAGCACCCGACTCGACCACCAGTTTGCGAATTCGGTCGGTACGCGCACTGACAATCACTGTGCCTGGAGCGCGTGTGTTGCTCCACACGTACATCAAGGTGGCGTACGGCAGCGGTTCACCGGTCAAGGCATGGGAAAGCTCCGACAGCATGGTGTTTTTGGCCGAGAACTTGGCGCGGTCGCCCTCGAAAGCCAGTACAACACGAACCGGCGAGTCGGCTTTGTCACGCGTGGCCAAATCAGCTTGCGCGATCAACTCGGGCACTTTCCAGGAGAACTTGACGCTGCCCAGATCCTGCGCTGCCACATGCAGGCGCCTGCGCAGCATGCTGGCTGAGGATACCGCAGTGGCGGCCATGGCATGACGGCCATCCTTGCGGACGTAGCTGAATTGCGTTGCCGCCTTACCCGGAAATTCAAGGTGCTGCCAGACGGTTTTTGTCCAGGGGTTATTGCTATCCGGCCCATTGACCACGTCGCTGACAGGAGCGACGGAACTACACCCTTGCAGCCATAGCAGGAGACTGATGACAAGAGTCTTGCGCAAGGGAGTCATCCTCAAGTTATCTGGATATTCAATTAAAAAGCCCCGCTACGGCAACGTAGCAGGGCTTTCTGACTTTAAATTGTCAACTGACTTGCGTCAGCGTCAAATTAGAAGGAGTGGCGAACGCCAGTGAAATAACCCATGTCCAGGTCCTTGGTCTTGGCCAGGAACGCGGTCAGTGCTGTACGCTTGCTCAAAGCGTAGTCAACGCCGAGTTCATACGCATCAACTTCGCTGTCATTGTTTCTGGCGTATTGTGCGAAGATGGTAGCAGCGCCCATGGGAACCTTGGCACCCAGGCTAAAGCCTTTTTGCGCAGCCAACGCACCGATGGAACCGCGGTCATTGTAGGAAACCGTCAACAGGGCAACACCCATGTCGTAACCAACGTGTACGCCCTGGTTTTTCTCCTGGTTATCCGCCTTGATGTAACCATAGGCCAAAGACAGAGGGCCGGCAGCATAGAACAAACCGATATCGGTCACAGCACCATTGGCGCCGTTATCTGCTTCGGTCTCATAGCCCAAACGGGCACTGAAGCCGCTAACGTTCGGTGAAATGTAGTTGATCAAAGCGCTTTGGCGTGAGCTGGCACCAACATTGTTGTTGATGCTGTAACGGATGCCGACAGCTGCTTCAGGATCGCTACCGCGCCAGCCAGCGACCGAAGTACCAACACCGGCAACCACCGAGTTACGTGCTTGGCGGCCCAGGCGGAGCTCACCAAAACCACCGGAAATGCTGAACCAGGTAGCACGGTTAAAACCAGAACCATTGCCGACTTCGTCGTAAGCATTGGACTCGAGCTGGAAGTTGGCTTTCAGACCGCCACCCAGATCTTCAGAACCCTTCATGCCAATCCGGATACCGCCAACGTCGGCCAGACCAGGATTGAATTGAAATTTTTGATCGAGGCCAACACTTTGACCAACGCCCAGGTCACCATAGCCATACAGGGTCACGGAAGATTGTGCAGAAGCGGCGCCAACAACTGCCATTGCAGCCACGGCTAAGAGGGTTTTTTTCATTTCAAATTACTCCAAGGTTAAACGTAGGGCTCCGGTCTAAGAATTTCGGAACCCGGGCCAACCTCCTATTTCAGGAAGTTGAAGCTATTGAAACAGAGGTCGACTGGCTTGGCAAAGGAAAAGCCATAAAGATCGGCAAACTCCGCGCTTTCGTTGCAAGCCTGCAACAAGTTGAAACATCCAGACGTCCCACCGGACGCCCAAAATCTGGTTTTAAGTGGATTTTCGACGCTTTACAATGACTCGCCTATGGACGCCATTTTAAGCACCGCTGACGCCGCACTGCGCACCCTGTTTGTCACACCACGCGCCGGCCAGCCGTGTCCGACACTGGCAATCGACGCCACGGAGTTGTCATCAGCCGAAATTGCCCAGTCAACGGCCTTGATGCGAGTCAATCATGTAGGGGAAGTCTGCGCCCAGGCGCTCTACACAGCACAGGCGTTTGCTACTAAAAACGAAGCGCTTCGCGCCCATTTCTTAAAGGCAAGCGCTGAAGAAACTGATCATCTGGCATGGACTGAACAACGCTTGCGGGAACTTGGCGGACACAAGTCTCTGCTAAATCCGGTCTGGTATGCCGCCGCCTTCGGTCTGGGCTTGGTGGCGGGACGGTTGGGCGATCGCTTGAGTCTGGGTTTTGTGGTGGAAACCGAAAACCAGGTGGAGGCACACCTGGAGAGTCATTTGAGCTTGCTGCCCGCCGCCGACCATGCCTCGCGCGCCATCGTGGCGCAAATGAAGGCGGACGAAGCGCGCCATGCGCTAGACGCGCGCCAGGCCGGAGCAATTGCGCTGCCGCAAAGTGTGAGAAACCTGATGACCCTGGCGGCCAAAGTGATGACGACAGTGGCACACCGGATCTAAATCAGGTCTCGACCTGCTCGAAACTGGTGCTGATGACGGCGGTTTTGGCCAGCATGATGCTGGCAGAGCAATATTTTTCGTGGCTGATGGCAATGGCGCGTTCCACTGCGCTGGATGGAATGCCTTTGCCGGAGACGGTGAAATGCATGTTGATGCGTGTAAACACCTTGGGATCAATTTCGGCCCGTTCGGCCGATAGTTTGACAGAGCATCCCGTCACCTTGTGGCGGCCACGCTTGAGGATCAGGACCACGTCATAAGCGGTACAGCCACCGGTGCCGGCCAGCACCAGCTCCAGTGGCCGCGGCGCCAGGTTAAGACCGCCATTTTTCGGCTGAACAGCATCCGGCGCTCCATCCATCATCAAAGTGTGGCCGCTTCCGGTTTCGGCTACAAAACCCATGCCCGAGCGTGTGCCCAGTGCCCCGGTCCAGTTGACAGTGCATTCCATGAGGTTATTCCTTTACATCGATAGCCATGATTGTCGCCGCTGATGGGCGCTTATCATTGCGTCTTCATGAAGATCCAACACCTCAAACCCGCCGACTATCTGAAAAAGATCCTGACTGCCCGTGTTTATGACGTGGCGCTTGAGTCTGCCCTGGAGCCCGCCAAAGCCCTGAGCCGGCGCCTGCACAACAGCGTATTGCTCAAGCGCGAAGACCAGCAGCCGGTGCACAGTTTCAAGCTGCGCGGCGCCTACAACAAAATGGTGCACTTGAGCGACGAGCAATTGAAGAAAGGCGTGATCTGCGCGTCCGCCGGAAACCATGCGCAGGGCGTGGCCCTGAGTGCCCAGAAGCTCGGTTCCCGTGCTGTGATCGTGATGCCGACCACGACACCGCAGGTCAAGATTGACGCCGTGCGGGGGTTTGGCGGTGAGGTGGTCCTGCATGGCGACAGCTATTCCGATGCCTATGCCCACGCTGCGGCGCTGGAGAAAAAGCAGGGTCTGACCTTTGTCCATCCGTTTGATGACCCGGACGTGATTGCCGGTCAGGGGACGATTGCCATGGAGATGTTGCGCCAGCACCAGGGGCCACTGCATGCCGTGTTTGTGGCCATAGGCGGCGGCGGCCTGATTTCAGGTGTGGCCAACTACATCAAGGCGGTACGCCCGGAGATCCGGGTAATTGGCGTCCAGATGAATGACTCTGATGCCATGACCCAGTCGATCGCTGCCAAAAAACGCGTCACCTTGACCGACGTGGGCCTGTTCTCGGATGGTACGGCGGTCAAACTGGTGGGCGAAGAGACTTTTCGAATTTCCCGCACGCTGGTCGATGAATTTATCCTCGTGGACACGGACGCCGTCTGCGCCGCCATCAAGGATGTCTTTGTCGATACGCGCAGCATTGTGGAGCCGGCCGGCGCGCTGGCGGTGGCAGCCGTCAAGCAGTACGTGGCCAGCCACAAGACCCGGGGCGAAACCTACGCGGCCATTTTGTGTGGCGCCAACATGAACTTTGACCGCCTGCGCTTTGTCGCCGAGCGGGCCGAGGTTGGTGAAGAGCGCGAGGCACTGTTTGCCGTCTCCATTCCGGAGGAGCGTGGCAGTTTCAGGCAGTTCTGTGAATTGATCGGCACATTGCCCGGCGGAGCGCGCAATGTGACGGAGTTCAACTACCGCATCAGCGATGCGGCTGAAGCCCATGTGTTCGTCGGTCTGACGACACATGGCAAAGGTGAATCGGGCCGGATTGCAGGCAATTTCACCCGGCATGGCTTTGACGCGCTCGATTTGACACACGACGAATTGGCCAAGGAGCACATTCGCCACATGGTCGGGGGGCACTCAAAATTGGCGCAGGACGAACGACTGCTGCGCTTTGTGTTTCCGGAGCGCCCTGGTGCCTTGCTGAAATTCTTGAGTTTGATGCGCCCGGGCTGGAATATTAGTCTTTTTCATTACCGCAATCAAGGTGCCGACTATGGTCGTATTCTGGTCGGGCTGCAGGTACCTAAAGCCGATGCCACCGCGTTCGACAGGTTTTTGCGGACTCTGGGCTACCCGTATGTGGAAGAAACCGGCAACCCGGTTTACCGGATGTTCTTGCAGACATGAGCGTCTCGCTTGACGGCAAACTGGTGGTGGCGATTTCAAGCCGCGCCTTGTTTGACTTTGAAGAAGAAAACAAGGTCTTTGAACAAAGCGATGACCGTGCCTATATGGCACTGCAACTGCAGCGCCTCGACGTGCCGGCCAGGCCAGGCGTTGCATTTTCACTGGTCAGAAAGCTGCTGGCCTTCAACGGGACACGTGAGGGCCGGCCGGACAATGGGGTCAGTCAGCCGGTTGAAGTGGTTATCCTCTCGCGCAATGATCCGGTGTCTGGAATGCGGGTGTTCCGTTCGGCCCAGCACTACGGCTTGCCGATCCAGCGCGGCACTTTCACCCGCGGCGAATCCCCCTGGCGTTACCTCAAGCCGCTGCACGCCAATCTGTTTTTAAGCACTCATTCAAGCGACGTCCGCGCCGCGCTGGAGGCGGGTGTGCCGGCCGCGCAGGTCTATCCGCAGTCGGTCCATGCGGGCGACGCCTACCCGAATGAGATTCGCATTGCTTTTGACGGCGACGCCGTATTGTTCAGCGACGAGGCCGAACGGGTCTACCAGGCGGAGGGTCTGAGCGCCTTTCAGAAACATGAGTCTGTCAAGGCCCGCCAGCCACTGCTGGCGGGGCCTTTCAAGCCCCTGCTGGCCGCCCTGCAGCGCCTGCAAAGAGAGGGCACACCGACTCTGCGCATTCGCACGGCGCTGGTCACTGCGCGCAGCGCTCCGGCCCACGAACGCGCCATCCGAACCCTGATGGACTGGAATATCGAGGTTGATCAGGCGATGTTTCTGGGTGGTTTGCCCAAGGGCGAATTTTTGCGTGAATTTGAACCTGATTTCTTTTTTGATGACCAGACCGGCCACGTCGATAGGGCATCCCGCCACGTGCCCTCCGGGCATGTGGTCAGCGGTGTGGCCAACCAGCCCGGCTGATTTTGCCAATTGGTCCGGTTATGTTTGCCAAAAGCGCAATAAAACTGCAAAATTTCAGCAATGGAAACACTTGACAAGCTTGACAAGCTCATTTTGAGCAGTCTGCAGGCAAACGGGCGCGCCTCCTATGATCAGATCGCGCATGCTGTCAACCTGTCGGCCAGTGCCGTGTTGCGGCGCGTGAAGCGACTCGAAGAAAGCGGTGTCATTGATCGTTATGTTGCCTTGCTCAAGCCCGATGCGCTCGGATTGGGGCTGATGGCGCACATCAATGTGCGTCTGGAAAAAAGCACGGAGAATCAGAAGCGCAATCCGCGCGATCTGTTTCGTGCCAGTGTACAGACCTGGCCGGAAGTCATTGAGTGTGCCGCACTGAGTGGTGAAATGGACTATTTCCTGCGAGTTCTGGTGCGAGACATGAGTGCGTACTCACATTTTGTAATGAACACCTTGCTGAAGCACCCCAGTGTCCAGGATTGCCGTACCAGTTTTGTACTCGATCACGTCAAGGCAACGACTGCGCTCCCGTTATAAGCATTTGTACTTTGGGCAAACAAGTCTAGGGAAAACCCTTATAGTGACGCCATGGTGGAAGCAAAGACATTGATCAAAGCGTCGCTGGATGCCGGGCGGGGCTTGTTGCGCCCGCCGCTGGAGGGTGCCAGTCCGCCAGCCGGGAGCCGGACGCCACCCGTTATCGTGCCGATCCGTTCGCTCGGAGTCAATCATCGTGAACGCATCGCCCGTCATTTGATGGCGCTTGAACCACATGACCGCTACCTGCGCTTCGGCTTTTCTGCCAACGACGAGCAAATCCAGCGCTATGCCGACAGCCTGAACTTTGAACGCGATGAAATTTTTGGCATTTACAACCGTCGCCTTGAGTTGATTGCAATGGCGCATCTGGCATTTTCCGTTGACCCCGATCTGGCAGCCTGCGCCGAGTTTGGTGTCTCCGTGTTGAAGTCGGCGCGCGGTCGTGGCTACGGGGCACGCCTGTTTGACCGGGCCGCCATGCATGCGCGCAACGAGGGTGTGAGCCGGATGTTCATTCACGCCCTGAGCGAAAACACGACCATGCTCAAAATTGCCCGCAATGCGGGTGCCACGGTTGAGCGTGATGGCTCTGAATCCGAGGCGCATTTGTACCTGGCGCCGGCCACGCTGGACACGCGTTTGACCGAATTGCTGGCTGAGCAATTGGCGCAGGCCGACTATCGCATCAAGACGCAGGTGAAACAGTTTTGGGACGTGATGGCCGAGGTGCAGGCGATTCGCCGCGATGCGCAGGACGCACAGCGAGCCGCCCCGAAGTGACGCTGCCAGCCGGTCTGGCGCAACGCGGTCACCACAATCCGCTATCCTTGAGGGTCGTCAACAACCGCATGTCCTGCGCTTTCCCCAGTGTCAGACCCCCATCCTGCGCGACTTCCTGACCGGGAAGACAAGCGCACTTTCCTGCAAAAACTCGCCGAGTTCATTCACCCGGGGCCGGATTCCACTGCCGAGTTGATTGAAACCCTGGCCGAGGCGCAAGAGAACCACATCATTGGCGCCGAGTCGCGCGTGATGCTTGAAGGCGTCATCCGCATGGCCGACATGACAGCCGGTGATGTGATGGTGCCTGCCACGCGCATGGATCTGGTCAATATCGATGAACCTTATGAGGCGATGCTCAATGCAGTCATTGACACCGCGCATTCGCGTTTTCCAGTGTTTGAGGGCGAACGCGAGAACATCATTGGGGTGTTGCTGGCCAAGGACTTGCTCAAACTTCAGCGGGCACCGGAACTCAATATCCGTGCACTATTGCGTCCCGCGGTGTTTGTGCCGGAAAGCAAGGGCTTGAATGATTTGCTGCGCGATTTTCAGGGCACACGCAACCACCAGGCGATCGTGATTGACGAATTTGGGCGTGTCGCAGGCCTCATCACCATCGAAGACGTGCTGGAGCAAATCGTCGGCGAGATCGAAGACGAATTCGATATTGCCGAGGACGAAGGCGATATTTTTGGCTTGCCCGATCACACCTACCGTGTTAGCGGTGATACCACGATAGCGCGTGTCGGCGACGCTTTTGGTGTCAACCTGACCCATGCCGATCCGGATGACGAATTCGATACCATTGGCGGCCTGATTGCGCACGAAATGGGGCACGTTCCCAAGCGCGGCGAGCGCCACATCCTGGCCGGGCTCAACTTTATCGTGCTGCATACCAAAGGCGGCGCCGTGAAATGGTTCAAGGTGTCACCGGCAGCAGATGAATCCACCTGAGATTCAAGAGCGGTGGTCAACACCGCTGCGAAGCACGTTGGCCTTGCTGGCGGGCGGTGCGCAGGCCGCCAGTATGGCCTGGCCCCTGGCTTGGCAAGGGATCCCTTCTTTACTGCCCGCCCTGTCCTATGGCCAGCCTGTTTGGTGGCTGCAAATACTGGCACTGACTGTGCTGGCCTGGCTGCTGCAGGGGAGTCGAAGCGCGCCACAGGCGGCGCTATGGGGCGGCTTGTTTGGCGCGGCCTGGCTGGCGGCTACTTTTGGCTGGACTTTTGTTGCCCTGCATACCTATGGCGGTTTGCCGTTTATCCTGGCGGCGTTGGCGGTATTCGCGCTGAGCGCTTTGCTGGCCCTGTTTTATGCCCTGGTTTGTGGGTTATATCGGGCTATAACCCCCGTCAACAGTGCGTTGGCAGCTATTATTTTTGCAGCATTCTGGTTATTGGCGGAACTCGCACGCGGTACCTGGCTGACCGGTTTTGGCTGGGGCGCCACCGGCTACGCTCATGTCGACGGGCCGCTGGCCGCTCTGGCGCGCTGGGTCGGCGTGTATGGCTTGTGCGCGCTGGCGGCCTGGCTGGCCATGACGCTGGCACAAGCGTGTCGGCGCTCGGGTTGGCGTGACGCTGGCGTTGGCCTGACGGTGGCGTTGCTGCTGGGACTGGCGTCCCTGCTTCAAGGCCGGCCGGCCGGCGATACTGACGCAGCGCAATCCAGCGGGCGCTTGAGCGTCACGCTGCTGCAGGGCAATATTCCCCAGGATGAAAAATTTGAGACCGGCAGCGGCGTCCCGCTGGCTTTGCAGTGGTACGCCGGGCAATTGCAAAGCAGTCGCACGCAGCTCGTGGTGGCACCTGAAACGGCGATCCCCGTGCTGCCGCAACAATTGCCGCCAGACTATTGGGAAAGCCTGCAGCGGCGTTTTGACGCCGGCCAGCAGGCAGCCCTGATCGGCACGCCGCTGGGCAACATGCAGAGCGGCTACAGCAACTCGGTTCTGGGTTTGAAGCCGGGCCAGCAGGGCCAGCCCTGGCGTTATGACAAACAGCACCTGGTGCCGTTTGGCGAGTTCATACCACCCCTCTTCAAATGGTTCACGGCGATGATGAATATTCCCCTGGGCGATTTCAATCGAGGTGCCGCCGGCCAGAAGCCGTTCGAGTGGCAAGGTCAAAGGCTGGCGGCCACAATTTGCTACGAAGACCTGTTTGGTGAGGAACTGGCGCCGCAATTCAGCAACCCCGCGCTGGCCCCCACGGTCTTTGTCAACATCAGCAACCTGGCATGGTTTGGCAGCGGTCTGGCGATTGATCAACACCTGCAGATCGCTCGCATGCGATCACTTGAGTTTGAACGCGCTTTTGTGCTGGCAACCAATACCGGTGCGACGGCCATCGTCGACCATCATGCCCGCGTTACCCGCGCGCTGGACCGCGCCAGCCGCGCTGTGCTGGTTGGTGAAGTGGAGGGTCGAACCGGTGTCACGCCGTACGCCTGGTGGGTGGGGCGCTTTGGCTTGTGGCCGCTGTGGCTGCTGGCTGTGACGCTGGTTGTGCTGGTGGCCCGCCGCGGTCGTTACTCCCTAATAAAATTTCCGGATGAAACCGAACTCCAGACGCGGTGAGCCGACAGCGCCGGTCAGTGCAACCGGCGCAGCGCAAGCACAGGCAATATTCAAGGAAGGCCTGGCGCTGCATCACCAGGGCCGGCTGGCGCAAGCGCAACAGAGTTACCACCAGGTCGTCACGCTCCAGCCGCAGCACTTTGAAGCCTGGCACTTGCTGGGGGTGATCGCAGCACAATCCAGGCAATATGCACAGGCCATTGAACTCATTGGCCGGTCTATCGCGATCAACCCCGAAAACGCCGCGGCTCATGCCAACCTTGGCAATGCCTTGAAGGACCTGGGCCAGTACCAGGACGCCATTGAAAGCTACGACAACGCTCTTGCGCTGAAGCCTGATTACGCCAATGCCTATGGCAATCGGGGCATGGCACAGTACGCCTTGAAGCAGTATCAGGCTGCGATCCATAGTTGTGACAAGGCAATTGCCATTCAGCCGGGCATGGCACTGGCGCATTACCAGCGAGGCAATGCGTTGTGCGCTTTGCGGCAATACCAGGGCGCGGTTCAAAGTTACGACAACGCCATCGAGCTGCAGCCTGACCACGGCGACGCCTGGTCAAACCGTGGCGTCGCCCTGCATTTTTTACGGCAGTACCAGGCCGCCTTGCATAGCTATGACAAGGCGATTTCCATCAAGGCTGATAGTGCCCAGGCGTACTACAACCGGGGCATCACGCTCAATGACCTGAAGCAGCATCAGGCCGCTGTTGGCAGTTACGACAGTGCGCTTGCCATCAACCCGAACCTTGCCCAGGCGTGGGCCAATCGGGGCAATGCCTTGAACGACCTGAAGCAGCATGAGGCCGCTGTTGACAGCTATGACAAGGCAATGGCGCTCGACGCTGACGCCTGGTTCCTGCCGGGGATGCGCCTCTACACCAGAATGCAACTTTGTGACTGGCGTGACGCCGAAGTTCAAACGGCCGCGCTGGTGCAAAAAATTCAGGGCGGCGCAAGCGTCGCGCCACCGTTTTCCGTGCTGGCCCTCAGCGCTTCTTTGCCGTTGCAGCGCCAGGCCGCAGAGAGTTACGTGAATGAAAGATATCCTGCCAATCCGGTTCTCGGAATTATTCCCAAACGCCCCCGCGGCAAAAAGATACGCCTGGGTTATTTTTCTGCCGACTTTCACAACCACGCCACGGCCTATTTGATGGCTGAGCTTTTTGAGCGGCACGACAAAACCAGCTTTGAACTGGTGGCGTTTTCCTATGGGACCGACTCAAAAGATGAGATGCGCCGCAGAGTTTCGGCGGCCTTTGACCAGTTTATTGATGTCCGCCTTCAATCCGATCCGGCGGTCGCCCAACTTTCCCGAAGTCTTGGCATCGATATTGCCATTGACCTGAAGGGCTTTACCGAAGATGAAAGAGTCGGTATTTTTGCCTGCCGGGCAGCGCCATTGCAGGTCAGCTATCTCGGCTATCCAGGTACCATGGGCGCGCGCTACTTTGACTATGTGATCGCCGACCGCATGGTGATACGCGAGGAAGACCGGCAACATTACACGGAGAAGATCGCCTACCTGCCCAACAGCTACCAGGTTAACGACCGCAGGCGCAAGATCGCCGACAGACAATTCACCCGTAACGAGTTGGGCTTGCCAGAAACAGGTTTTGTGTTTTGCTGTTTTAACAGCAACCACAAAATTACACCCGCTACTTTTGACGGCTGGATGCGCATCCTGAAGCGGGTCGAGGACAGTGTTTTGTGGCTGCTTGCCGACAACCCGACGGCACGCAGCAACCTGCGCCAGCAGGCGCAACTCAGGGGCGTTGACCCGCAGCGTCTGGTGTTTGCCCAGCGACTGCCGCTGCCCGAACACCTGGCGCGTCATCGCGCGGCTGATTTGTTCATTGACACGCTGCCCTACAACGCCCACACCACGGCCAGTGATGCACTTTGGTCCGGGTTGCCGGTGTTGACGTGCAGCGGCGAATCCTTTGCCAGCAGGGTGGCTGCGAGCCTGCTCACCGCAACTGACCTGCCAGAGCTGATTACCGCAACGCAGGCCGATTACGAGGCGCTGGCGGTGCAATTGGCCAGAGAACCAGAGCGGCTCCGGGCAATCAGGCAAAAATTACAACACAACCGCCTCGCCACGCCGCTGTTTGACACCCAATTGTTCACCCGCCACATCGAGGACGCTTATGCTCAGATGTTCGAGCGTTATCAGGCCGACCTGGGGCCGGAGCATATTGAAGTCGGGCAGTGAGCCCGTAAAATTGCCTTTGGCAGACCAGGATCGAGTTTGTTTTGTTTTAACACCAGAGGGCGCAGCGCGCACCACTCCGACTCATGTTGACCTTTCAGCAAATCATCTTGAAGCTTCAGTCCTACTGGGATGCCCAGGGCTGCGCACTGTTGCAGCCCTATGACATGGAAGTGGGCGCCGGCACATCACACACAGCTACATTTTTAAGAGCACTTGGACCAGAACCCTGGAAGGCCGCCTACGTGCAGCCAAGCCGCCGCCCGAAAGACGGCCGTTATGGCGCAAACCCGAACCGCCTGCAACACTATTACCAGTACCAGGTGGTGCTGAAACCAGCGCCCGCCAACATCCTGGGGCTCTATCTGGGCTCGCTTGAAGCGCTCGGCTTTGACCTGACGCGGAACGACATCCGTTTTGTCGAAGACGACTGGGAAAACCCCACGCTGGGCGCCTGGGGCCTGGGCTGGGAGGTCTGGTTGAACGGCATGGAAGTGACCCAGTTCACCTATTTCCAGCAGGTCGGCGGCATCGACTGCAAGCCCATCACCGGCGAGATCACTTACGGTCTGGAGCGTCTTGCCATGTATCTCCAGGGTGTCGACAGTGTTTACAACCTGCAGTGGACCGACACCATGAGCTATGGCGATGTCTACCTGCAAAACGAAAAAGAACAGTCGGCCTATAACTTCGAGCACAGCGACGTTGATTTCCTGTTCACGGCCTTTGGTGCGCATGAGAAACAGGCCAAATACCTGATGGAGCAGCAACTCGCGCTGCCCGCCTATGAGCAGGTGCTCAAAGGCGTTCATACGTTCAATTTGCTGGATGCGCGCGGCGCCATCAGCGTGACGGAGCGCGCTGCCTTCATGGGTCGCCTGCGCAATCTGGCGCGCAGCGTGGCCCAAAGCTATCTGGAAAGTCGCGAGCGCCTGGGTTTCCCGATGGCCCCGCGCGAATGGGTCGCACAGATGACGAAGAAGGCCGCATGATGACAACGCAAAACCTTCTGGTTGAATTGTTTGTTGAAGAGTTGCCGCCGCGGGCGCTCAAAAAACTGGGCGAGGCTTTTGCCACACAGTTGGCACAACAACTGCGCGCGCTGGGTTTGGCCACCATGGACTCCGGGGTGACTGCTTATGCCTCGCCGCGGCGTCTGGCGGCCCACATCAGCCACGTCTGGCGCAAGGCTGCGGACAAGACGGTGCAGCAAAAGCTGATGCCCGTCAGCGTCGCTCTGGATGCCGCCGGGCAGGCCACGCCGGCGCTGCTGAAAAAATTGCAGGCACTGGGTGTCGACGTAGCGAACCCGGTTGCCGCCGTGGCGGCGCTCCGGACGGCACCCGATGGCAAGGCGCAAGCGCTTTTTTATGACAGTCTGGTCACGGGCGCCACGCTCGACATCGGGTTGCAGCAAGCACTTGAAGAAACGATTGCCCGACTGCCCATTCCGAAAGTCATGAACTACCAGCTGGAGACCGACTGCGAGTTGCCGGGCTGGAGCAGTGTGCAGTTCGTGCGCCCGGCGCACGGTCTGGTGGCGCTGCATGGCAGTACCGTCGTGCCGGTCAGGCTGCTCGGGCTGACGGCTGGCAACTGCACGCAAGGGCATCGGTTTGAAGCCACGGTGTCGCCGGTGGTGATAGCCGATGCCGACAGTTACGCCGCCACGCTGGAGCGCGACGGCGCGGTGATCGCGGGCTTTGCCGCTCGCCGCACAGAAATTGTGCGCCAGCTGGCTGCTGCGGCGCTGACGGTCGGCAATGGCGCCCGCCCGATTGAAGACGACGCCCTGCTTGACGAAGTGACCGGTCTGGTGGAGCGCCCGAATGTGTTGGTCTGCGAGTTCGAGGAACAATTCCTCGGTGTGCCGCAGGAATGCCTGATTCTGACGATGAAGGCGAACCAGAAATACTTTCCGCTGCTCGATGCGGCCGGTCGCCTGACCAACAGGTTCCTCGTGGTAAGCAATATCAGTCCTGATGACACGAGCGCGGTGATCGACGGCAACGAGCGCGTCGTGCGACCGCGGCTGGCTGATGCCAAGTTCTTCTTTGATCAGGACCGCAGGAAAACGCTTGAGTCGCGCGTGGCGGGTCTGCACAAGGTGGTCTATCACAACAAGCTCGGTACCCTGGGTGAACGGGTCGAGCGCGTGCGCGCCATTGCCAGGGCCTTCGGTCAACAACTCGGTGGCGCGGCGCTGGCCGATGCTGCCGATAGCGCGGCGCGGCTGGCCAAGACCGATTTGCTGACCGACATGGTGGGTGAATTCCCCGAGTTGCAGGGCATCATGGGCCGCTACTACGCTCTCAACGATGGGTTATCGCCTGACGTGGCGGACGCGATTGAAGACCACTACAAACCGCGCTTTGCCGGCGACGAGCTGCCACGCAACATGGTCGGCGTGGTGGTCGCACTGGCCGACAAGCTGGAAACCCTGGTCGGCATGTTCGGCATCGGCAATCTGCCAACTGGTGACAAGGATCCGTTTGCGCTGCGGCGCCATGCATTGGGCATCATCCGAATTTTGTTGGAACGCGACTTGCCGTTGGACTGGGACTGGATGACAAACAGGGCTTTCAATAGTTTCGGGCCATTGCTCAATACTTGGCCAGTGAACGAACAGGAAAAGTTTGGACTTAACGTGGGTTTTGATGTTCCAGGCGACATTAGCCAACTTGAACATTTTGTTCGAGAACGTCTTTCAGGGCCATTTCGCGACTTGGGTTACTCCGCCCAAGAGCTTGATGCGGTCCATTCGCTTCGGCTGCAGCGCTTCAGCGATGCTCGCAAACGCCTGGAAGCAGTTCATGAGTTTTCCAAGCTCGCGCAAGCCCCGGCCCTGGCCGCCGCCAACAAGCGCATTGGCAATATCCTGAAAAAAGTGCAGGATGTAGATGCCCATGTCAGCGAATTGCTGCTGGAAGAACCGGCCGAAATCGCCCTCTATGCCACCATGAAAACCGTGGTGCCCCTGGCCAATGCCCAGTTTGAAGCCGGCGACTACACCGCCTCTCTGCAAGCCCTGGCGGCGTTGCGTACGCCGGTGGACGCCTTCTTTGAGGGTGTCATGGTCAACGTCACGGATGTGGTCAACGCCACCGAACTGCGTCTGAATCGCCAGGGTCTGCTGAAGAGCCTGCACGAAGCCATGAATCGGGTGGCCGACCTTTCCAAACTTGCTGCCTGAGTCACCTCATGAAACTCGTCATCCTTGATCGCGACGGTACTGTCAACGAAGACAGTACCGATTTTGTCAAAACACCGGAAGAATGGACGCCGCTGCCCGGCGCGCTGGAGGCCATTGCCCGGCTCAACCATGCCGGCTGGCATGTGGTGATTGCGTCCAACCAGTCCGGTCTGGGGCGTGGCCTGTTTGATGTCTCCACGCTCAACGCCATGCACACCAAGATGCACAGCATGCTGGCGGCGGTGGGCGGCCGCGTCGATGCGGTTTTTTATTGCCCGCACGGACCCGACGACGGTTGCCGCTGCCGCAAGCCCGAGCCCGGGTTGTTTGAGCAAATTGGCGAGCGCTACGGGATTGAACTCAAGGGGGTACCGATGGTCGGTGACTCGGCGCGCGATGTACTGGCCAGCGTCAACGTCGGTTGCGAGCCGCATCTGGTCCTGACCGGCAAAGGTGCCGCGCATCGCGGGCGCAGCCTGCCTGACATTTTTCCAGCCGGGACGCTGGTGCATGCCGACCTGGCAGCGTTTGCTGATTTCCTGCTTGCAAGGGAAACCGCAGCCTGATGGCCTTGCTGCGCTCCATCCTGCACATGGCCTGGATGCTGGTCACAGTCATCCCGTGGGGGCTCACGCTGGTGCTCATTTCGGTAGTGGTGCGTCGCACGCCATTGTGGTGGTTTGCCGTCAACTGGTTTCGTCTGGTCATTTGGGGTACGCGCGTGATTCTGGGTGTTCAGGTGCGCGTCAGCGGCATGGAAAACCTGCCCCAGGGTGCCACCAGTGCTGCCATACTGCTGTCCAAACACCAGTCGACACTGGAGACGCTGCTGCTGCCCACGCTGATGCCGCACCCGCTGGCCTTTGTCTTCAAGCGCGAGCTGTTGCGTATTCCATTTTTTGGCTGGTCCATGGCACGCCTGGACATGATCCATATTGACCGCGAATCGCGCGCGCTGGCTCTGAAGCACGTGGTGGCGCAGGGCAAGGTGCTGCTCGCGCAGGGCACCTGGATCATCATGTTTCCCGAGGGTACCCGCATGGAGCGCGGGCAAACCGGCACCTACCAGACGGCCGGTACCCGGCTGGCGGTGGAGAGTGGCGCGCCGGTGGTTCCGATTGCGGTGTCGTCAGGTAAATGCTGGCCGCGCAAAGGCTTCACCAAGCACGCCGGCGTGGTTGATGTCTCGATTGGCAAGCCGATCGCCAGCGTCGGGCGGGAACCCAAAGAGTTGATGCGCGAAGTCCAGGCGTGGATTGAGGCCGAGATGCGCCGGATCGACCCGCAGGCTTACCAGTAAACAGACCCAATGCATCCGCTGTTTCGCTTCACACTCGATCTTTTTGAGGAAAAACAGGCCGCAGAGCCCGTCAGCATTGCACAGGCAGCTACTAAATCAATAGCATCAGAGGTTTGTCAACCGGCTTTGTTCCGGCATCCACGCGCCAATCGCGAGGCGCGTTTGTGTGACGCCGTGGTGGCCTATGAATTCATACGCGGCAAGCGGCGAACCATCGGATTTTCGGTCGGACCCGATGGCCTGGTAGTGCGTGCTCCCAAGTGGCTGGCGCTGCGCGAAGTGGACGACGCAGTGCAGGAAAGATCGCGCTGGATCATTCGTAAACTGGACGAAACCCGCCAGCGTCACCAGCAGCTGGCGGCGACCCGGATCGAATGGCGCAATGGCTCGGTGTTTCCCTTTCTGGGCCAGCCGGTGACGGTGGTGCTGGACCCGAGGCACGGTTTTGGCGCTGCCGGGGCCGAGCTCAAAACCGATCTGCCGGAGCTTTGCCTGTGGGTGGGACTGTCCGCGGCGGCGACGCCGGAGCAGATTCGTGACGCTGTGCAGGCCTGGCTGATGCGCCAGGCGCGGCGTGTCTTCATTGAGCGGCTCGATCACTTCGCGCCCCGGCTGCAGGTGCAGTGGCGCAAGTTGTCCCTCAGCAATGCCGGTACCCGCTGGGGCAGCGCCCGCGTTGACGGCTCGATTCGGCTGAATTGGCGCCTGATTCATTTTCGCCAGAACGTCATTGACTACGTCGTGGCACATGAACTCAGCCATTTGCGCGTCATGGACCACAGCGCCAGTTTCTGGGACGCGGTACGCACCGTGGTGCCTGATTACGCCGCCCTGCGCGGGCAACTCAAGGACGATGCCGTGCCGCTCTGGCCGGTGCAGTTCAGGCGCAAGGCGTAGCCAGAAACCGGTACACCCCATCCTGGCCGTGGCTGCGCTGCAGGAGGCCATCAAACCACAGCGCATGCAGGTGCGCAATCGACTCGCCCATGGCAAAAGTGGTCTGGTGCAAATCCAGCGGGCGCGGAAATAACACCGGCACCATATCGGCCGCGCTGCAAGCTTTCACCCGACACGCTGTCATCACCTCGGCCAGACGGTCGCGGTGGTGGCGGTGCAGCTGGTCAATGCGCTGGTAGAGACCGGTAAAAGGCTTGCCGTGGGCCGGCAGGGTGAGAGTCCGGGCATCAAGCGCGCGGAACTTGTCAATCGATTCCAGAAACTGCTTCAGCGAGTTCGCTTCGGGTTCCTGGTCGTACACGCTGACGTTGGTGGAGATGCGAGGCAACATCATGTCGCCACCGATCAACACCTTGAGCGCCGGGCAATACAGGGAAATGTGCTCCGGCGCATGACCGTAGCCACTGATGCAGGTCCACTGCTGCTGCCCAATAGTCAGCAGGTCACCGTCCATCAGGCGCCGGTACTGGCGGGGTACCGAAGGCACCAGCATCTTGAAATAGTTGGACCGGCCCTTGATCTTTTCGACCGATGCCGGGTCATTCAAACCATGCGAGGCGAAGAACAGAGCCGCCGAGTCACCGCCAAAGCCGGTCGATCCCTCGCTGCCAAAACGTGCCAGATTGAAGTCAGTTGCGCTGATCCACAATCGCACATTCCAGCGCTCGCACAGCCAGTGCGCCAGGCCAATGTGGTCCGGGTGCATGTGGGTCACGATCACGCGCAACACCGGCAACCCCTCAAGTTCGCCGGCAAATACCTGCTCCCATTGGGCTTTGGCCTGATCCGTGTTGATACAGCAGTCCACCACGCTCCAGCCGGCCTGGCCGTCAAGCTCGTCGCGCAGCAGCCACAGGTTGATGTGGTTCAACGCAAACGGCAAGGCCATGCGCAGCCATTTCACGCCGGGCGCCACCGTCAGCGATGCCCCCGGGCGTGGCAGTGCGTCGCCCAGCGGATAGTGCAGCTCGGCTTCGAGTTCATCGGCCGGCAGGTTGGCAGGTCGGTTCAATGGTGCTCCTGATTTGCGACATAATTGACGTTTACGTAAACGTCAATCAAGAACGGCATTGTAGGTGGCAGCGTGTTGCGCTGCAGTCACCTGTGTCGTTCACAACAACTTATGGCTATTACCTACAGCATCAGTGATCTGGCCAGGGAGTTTGACCTGACCACGCGGGCCATGCGCTTTTATGAAGACATGGGTCTGCTGCAGCCCGCGCGTTCCGGCCCGGGCGGGCGAAGCCGTGTTTACAGCGGGCGTGACCGTACCCGCCTGAAGCTGACGCTGCGCGCCAAGCGTCTCGGTCTGAGCCTGACCGAGGCCAAGGAAATTATTGACATGTACGACAGCCCGCGTGACACCGGGGCGCAGTTGCGCAAATTTCTGCTGGTACTGGGCGAACACCAAAAACAGCTCGAAGCGCAGATGGCTGACCTGCAGGCCAATCTGGAAGAGCTCAAGGTTCATCAGCGTGAGGCGCGCGTCCTGCTGGTCAAAAGTAACGGCAAGTCCCTGTCCACCGGCAGCGCTGCCAAAGAAAAGACAAGCCGTGGCGCCTGAAGAAACCCCGTGGACCCGTGTCCAGACCAGCTTTGACCGACAAGGCCTGATGCAGCACATTGGTGCCCGTTTGCTACAGGTGACGCCTGGCCTGTGTGTCATCGCACTGCCGTACTCGGACAAGGTGACACAGCAACAGGACGGCTTTCATGGCGGTGCCATTGGCGCGCTGGCCGACATTGCTGGGGGCTATGCCGCCCTGACGCTGGCGCCAGCGGGCATGGAAGTCACCACCGTGGAATACAAAATCAATTTTCTGGCCGGCTTTCAGGGCGGTGAACTGCGCGCCACCGGCCACGTGGTCAAGGCCGGGCGCCGCGTCTGCGTGACGACAGCCGAGGTCATCCATCTGGCCGCTGACGGCCAGCAGACCACTTGCGCCGTCATGCAGCAAACGCTGATGGTGGTGCCCAAACTTTACTGACGTACAACTGCCAGCCCCTCGACAGGCTCGGGGTCTGCGGTTTTTATCAATGCCCGTGTGGGCCGAGCTTGTCGAAGCCTTGAGGAGTTACAACCATGAACATGCCAGGACTCAATTTTCAGCTGGGCGAGGATATTGACTCCTTGCGCGACGCCGTGTTCGAGTTTTCACGGATCGAGATCGCGCCGCGCGCCGCCGAGTTGGACAAAAATGATCAATTCCCGATGGACTTGTGGCGCAAGATGGGTGAGCTGGGCGTGCTGGGCATCACCGTCGGCGAAGAATTTGGCGGCGCCAACATGGGCTATCTGGCGCACATGATTGCCATGGAAGAAATCTCCCGTGCCTCGGCTTCTGTGGGCCTCTCCTACGGAGCCCACAGCAATCTGTGCGTGAACCAGATCAACCGCAACGGTACCGACGCACAACGGAAGAAATACCTGGCCAAACTGATCTCCGGTGAGCATGTGGGTGCCCTGGCCATGAGCGAACCGGGTGCCGGCAGCGACGTCATCAGCATGAAACTCAAGGCCGAGGACAAAGGCGGCTACTACCTGCTCAATGGCAGCAAGATGTGGATCACCAACGGACCGGACGCTGACACGCTGGTGGTTTACGCCAAGACCGAGCCGGAGTTGGGGGCCCGCGGCGTCACCGCCTTTTTGATAGAAAAAGGCATGCCCGGGTTTTCGGTGGCACAAAAACTCGACAAGCTGGGCATGCGCGGCTCGCACACCGGCGAACTGGTGTTTAACAATGTTGAAGTCCCGCCGCAGAATATCCTCGGTGGCCTCAACAGTGGTGCCAAGGTGCTGATGAGCGGGCTCGATTACGAGCGCGCCGTACTGACCGGCGGCCCGCTGGGCATCATGCAGTCGGTGATGGACAACGTCTTGCCCTATATCCACGACCGCAAGCAGTTCGGCCAGAGCATTGGTGAATTCCAGCTCATCCAGGGCAAAGTGGCCGACATGTACACCGTGCTGCAAGCCGGGCGTTCTTTCGCCTATACGGTGGCCAAGAATCTGGATCTGCTGGGCGTCGAGCACGTACGCCAGGTGCGCAAGGACTGCGCCTCGGTGATTCTGTGGTGCGCCGAAAAAGCCACCTGGATGGCCGGTGAGGGGGTGCAGATTTTTGGCGGCAATGGCTACATCAATGAATACCCGCTGGGTCGCCTCTGGCGGGATGCCAAACTGTACGAAATTGGCGCCGGTACCAGTGAAATTCGCCGCATGCTGATCGGGCGCGAGTTGTTTGCCGAGACTTGCTGAGGCCGTCGCGTTTGCGATAATGGCGCATGCACCCTTGCCCGGCAAATGCGCCCGAACTGATATGCAATTTGCCAGCGACCGAACCGGTCAGCAGCGGGCGTGATGTCGGCTACACCGTCATCAACTACAACACGGCCGCCCAGACCCTGCGCTGTGTCAGCTCGCTGACCCAATGCGCTGAGCCGCCGGCCTGGATTCTGGTGCTCGACAATGGCTCCGCCGAGTCCGATCTGGCCATTCTGACCGGCGCTTTAAAGGGCGCTGGGCAAAGCCACATTCAACTTTTTCGCAGCGCACACAACCTTGGCTTTGCCGGCGGCAGCAATTTTCTGATTGACCGGCTGCTGGCGCTGCCCAACTGTCAGTACATCGGCCTGCTCAACAACGACGCTGTCGCCAAACCAACCCTGGTGGCTCTGCTGCGCGGCGCGCTGGCGCCCACCGGCACGCCGATTGGCATGGCCGGTGGCCGTATGCACAAACTCAACCAGCCCGACGAGGTGGACACTCTGGGCATCGCGCTGTACGCCAGTCTGATGCCGGCCAACCGCAAAGAAACCCGCGACCCCTATCTTGGCCCCACGGGCGGCTGCTGTCTGCTGACACGCGCCTTTCTGGAAGACGTCAAGGCCAGCACCGGTTACTGTTTTGACGAGCGATTCTTCTGTTACTGCGAAGACACTGACCTGGTGCTGCGGGCCAACCTGCTGGGCTATCAGCCGGTTTACGTGGACGAGCTGGTGGCATTGCACGAAGGGCAGGCCAGCAGCCGCGCCCGACACAACACCTTCATTGCTTACCATGGCCTGCGAAACGCCATCTGGATGCACTGGAAATTTGTTCCCACCCGGCTTTTGATCCGGTATTTTCCCTGGCTGCTGCTGGCGCATCT
Source organism: uncultured beta proteobacterium (assembly GCA_963750815.1). GTDB lineage: Bacteria > Pseudomonadota > Gammaproteobacteria > Burkholderiales > Burkholderiaceae_C > Rhodoferax. The sequence continues at coordinate 67,771 of CAVVRS010000002.1, read as the reverse complement.
GCTGACCATGGCGCGGCAAACGCTGGCCGGGCGCCCCGGCGTGTTGTGGGCGGTGTACCGCGACGCCTTCAGGCAACTGCCAGCCATGCTCCGGGAGCGTGCCCGGTTTCGCCCGGTGGCGCGCGTCGCACCGTCGGTGCTGGGCAAAGCCATCAGCCACCGGTTCTATCGGCGCGGCTATGCCGGTTTGCTGCTGGCCGAGTGGAAAAAAAGTTTTCGCGATATCCGATAATCCAGCCGCTATCTTCCGCGCAGAATATTTCGCATGACCCATACCCCCGTTGCCGTCAACCCCCACGCCGCCCAACCGACCTCGCTGGTGGCGCTGGGCCGAAGCTTGTGGCGCAACCGTCAACTCATCGGGCAAATGACCCGGCGTGAAGTCGTCGGTCGTTATAAGGGATCGGTTATGGGACTGGCCTGGTCCTTCTTCAATCCGGTTTTCATGCTGGTGGTTTACACCTTTGTCTTTTCGGTGATATTCAAATCGCGCTGGGGTGGCGCCGGCGCAGACGACAGCAAAACCCAGTTTGCGCTGCTGCTTTTTGTCGGCATGATCGTGATGAGCCTGTTCAGCGATGTCGTCAACCGTGCGCCGGGCCTGGTACTTTCGAATGTCAACTACGTGAAAAAAGTCGTGTTTCCGCTGGAAATTCTGCCTGTCATCGCCATCGGTTCGGCCTTGTTTCACAGCCTTGTCAGTCTTGCCGTGCTGCTGGCGGCTTTTGCTCTGTTTAACGGTTACCTGCCATGGACCCTGATTTTTACCCCTTTGATCCTGCTGCCGCTGGTCATACTGGTCGCGGGGCTGGCCTGGATGCTTGCTTCGCTGGGCGTCTTCCTGCGTGACGTCGGGCAATTCGTCGGCATCATCAGCACCGTGTTGATGTTCCTGTCACCGGTCTTTTACCCGGTCAGTGCGGTCCCGGAGCGCTTGCGCCCGTTCATCATGGCCAACCCGCTGACCTTCATCATCGAGCAGGCGCGTGAAGTCCTGATCTGGGGCCATCTGCCGAACTGGCCGGGTTTGATCATCTATACCGTGGTGGCAACCGTCATTGCCTGGGCTGGCTATGCCTGGTTTCAGAAAACCCGCAAAGGCTTTGCCGATGTCCTCTAGCGACGTTGCCATCCGCGTCAGCCATCTCGGCAAGCGCTACGAGATCTATGACGCCCCGCGTGACCGGCTCAAGCAGTTTGTGCTGCCGCCATTGCAACAGCTTGCAGGCCAACGCGCGCACCAGTACTTCCGCGATTTCTGGGCGCTTCAGGACGTTTCGTTTGAGGTCAAAAAAGGTGAAGCGGTTGGCATCATCGGGCGCAATGGCAGCGGCAAGTCAACGCTGTTGCAAATGATCTGCGGCACCCTGACGCCAACCACCGGCAGCATCCAGACCACCGGCCGGGTGGCAGCACTGCTGGAACTCGGGTCTGGCTTCAACCCGGAGTTCACCGGCCGCGAAAACGTCTACATGAATGCCGCCGTACTGGGACTCGACACGACGCAAATCGACAACCGCTTTGACGCCATCGCGGCTTTTGCCGATATTGGCCGGTTCATTGAGCAACCCGTCAAGACCTACTCCAGCGGCATGTACGTGCGCCTGGCCTTTGCCGTGATTGCGCATGTGGACGCCGACATTCTGGTGGTTGATGAGGCACTGTCGGTGGGTGACGCCGTGTTCACCCAGAAATGCATGCGTTTCATCCGGCGCTTTCAGGAGCAGGGCGCGCTTGTATTTGTCAGTCACGACACGGCGGCGGTGCAAAGCCTCTGCCAGTCCGGCATCTGGCTCAAGAGCGGCCGGGTCGCGCAGACCGGCTCCGCCAAGAGTGTCTCGCAAGCCTATTTGCAGCACACGCTGCAGGAGATTTATGGCGACGAGTCAAGCCTGAGTCCGTTGCTGCCCAAGGCCAGTGGCGAGCTGACGGGTAGCGGTCAAAGCAACCTTGAACACACAGCGCCGGCGCTGATCGACTACGGCTCGGTGGCAACGGTGCACGACAACCGTATGGCCGCCAGCGGATGGAAGTCTGGGCAGGCCGACATTGTGTCGGTTACCCTGACGCACCTGTCCGATGGGCCGGACGGCGTATTCGCAGGCGGCGAGCGGGTCCGTTTGACGGTGCGCGCCAAAGCCGGCCAGGCGTTGCACAACCCGATACTCGGTTTTCTGGTGCGCGACCGGCTGGGGCAGGACCTGTTTGGCGAAAACACGCTCGGCTTTTCCAGCCGGGTACCGACATCGATTGGGGCGGACCGACAATTTGAGGGCATCTTTGAATTCCGCTTGCCTATGCTTCCCAATGGGCAATATGCAGTCATGGCGTCGGTCGCCGACGGTGACCTTTATGACAATGTGCAGCACCACTACATGCACGACGCGCTGATCATCAACGTTTCCTCCGAGAAAATTCGCTGGGGTCTGGTGGGTATCGCGTTTGAACGAGTCGAAATCAAGGCAGTCGATGAGTAATAAATCGTTGATCGAACTCTACGCCGGGCACACCGGCAAGGTCTCCGACAAGTGGTCTTTGTACCTGAGTGAATATGACCGGCTGCTGGCTGAATACCGCAGCAAGCCGGTGCGACTGCTCGAGATCGGCATCCAGAACGGTGGCTCGCTGGAAATCTGGTCGAGCTACTTCAGCCAGGCGATCGCCCTGATCGGCTGCGACATCAATCCTGATTGCGCCGTCCTGCGCTACGACGACCCGCGCATTGCGGTCATCGTGGGGGACGCCAATGCGCCCGATGTGGGCGCGCAGGTGTTGCAGCGATCACCCCAATTTGACATCGTCATTGATGACGGTTCGCACCGCTCCAGTGACATCATCAAATCGTTTGCGCTGTATTTCCCGCATATTGCCGACGGCGGCGTATTCATTGCCGAGGACCTGCACTGCAGTTACTGGAGCGAGTTTGAGGGCGGGCTGTTTGACCCCTACTCGGCCATCACCTTCTTCAAGCGTCTGGCCGACGTCATCAACCACGAGCACTGGGGTGTGGCGCGAGCACCAAGCGTTGTATTGCGCGGGATTTTTGCCAGGTACGGCTGTGCGGTGGACGCGCAGGTGTTGTTGCAGGTGCATTCGGTCGAGTTCATCAACTCGATCTGCGTGGTTCGAAAGAAAGCGGCCGGTGCCAACGTTCTTGGCCAGCGTGTCATTGCCGGTTCGCAGGAGCTTGTGGTTCCCTCTTTGCGCATCAGCACGCTGGCGCCGAACCCGGTGCGTGACCAGTCCGGCAACCCCTGGGCAACCCGACGCAAGCCGCCCGATGAGGACATCCTGCGCGCGGAACAGGCGCTGGCCAACGCCGAGCAGCAAATCGCCATGCTCAACCTGGAGGTTGGCCACCGTGATCAGCAGGTCGCTTCCCTGTACAACTCGCTCAGTTGGCGGGTCACCGCTCCGCTGCGACTGATCCTGCAACCCGTGATGCGTGTATATCGTAGGGCCGCATTCACCCTGACCACCATCAGTCGGCTGGGCGGATTGAAAGCAACCGCCAGTGAAGCGTTCAGCTTGCTCCGTGCCGAAGGGCTGGCCGGTGTCTGGCGCGGTATCGGCGTGGCAACCATACCCAAACCCATTGTTCCGGCGCCGGGCTCCGATGCCTTTGACAGAAACGACTATGCCGAGTGGACCCGTCGTTACGACACGCTGACTGAGACCCTGCGCGCCACACTGCGCCTGCGCGCGGCTGGTCTGGCCTGGCAACCCCTCATCTCGGTACTCATGCCGGTCTTCAACCCCAAGCCCGAGTGGCTGACGCAAGCCATTGAATCGGTGCGCAATCAGTTGTACCCTCAGTGGGAGCTATGCATTGCCGACGACGCTTCCACCGATCCGCTTATCCGCCCCATCCTCGAGCGTTACGCCCGGGAAGATGCCCGGATCAAGGTCACGTTTCGCGCGCAAAACGGTCATATTTCGGCGGCCTCCAACACGGCTTTGCAACTGGCTGCAGGGAGCTGGATTGCACTGCTGGACCATGATGACCTGCTCAGTGAGCATGCCTTGTTCTGGCTGGCTGACACCATCAATCAACACCCGGATTGTGGCATTGTCTATTCTGACGAGGACAAAATTGACAAGTCGGGCAACCGGTTTGACCCCTACTTCAAGTGCGACTGGAATGTTGACCTTTTCCTTTCGCAAAACCTGATCTCGCATCTGGGCGCCTACAAGGTACAACTGGTCAATGAGCTGGGTGGGTTCAGTTTGGGGATGGAGGGTTCGCAAGACTACGACCTGGCATTGCGCTGCATTGAACACCTGACACCACAGCAGATTCAGCACGTTCCCAAGGTGCTGTATCACTGGCGCGTTCATGTTGGGAGCACCGCGCGATCCAACAAAGCCAAACCCTACGCGGCGCTGGCCGGTGAAAAAGCGTTGCGTGAACACTTCGAGCGGCTGCAGGTCAGCGCCACGGCGGAGTTTATCGGCTATGGCTACCGGGTGCGTTACGCCCTGCCATCCGTATTGCCGCTGGTCAGCCTGATCATGCCGACCAGGAACGCACTGAAACTGCTGCGCCAGTGCATCGCCAGCATCCTGGGCAAAACCAGTTATCCCCATTACGAGTTGCTGATTGTTGACAACGGATCGGACGATCCGCCAACCCTTGAGTATCTCGATTCCCTCAAGATTGACCCGCGGGTGCGCGTCGTGCGGGACGACCGCCCGTTCAACTACTCTGCATTGAACAATGCTGCCGTAAAACTGGCGCGCGGTGACCTGCTGGCTCTGGTCAACAACGATCTTGAGGTGATCTCGCCGGATTGGTTGTCAGAGATGGTCAGCATTGCCCTGCAACCCGGTACAGGCGCCGTCGGTGCCAGGCTCTGGTATCCGCACAACACCCTTCAGCATGCTGGCGTCATCATGGGGTTGGGTGGCGTGGCCGGGCATTCCTACCAGGATTTTCCTCAGCATCTGCGTGGCCACGGGGGCCGTACCGTGCTGATACAGGGCTTTTCAGCCGTGACAGCGGCCTGCATGGTCATACGCAAATCCATTTACGAGGAGGTGGGCGGCTTGAACGAGGCTGACCTGGCGGTTGCTTTCAACGATATTGATTTCTGCCTGCGTGTTCGCGAAGCAGGTTATCGCAACGTCTGGACACCTTACGCCGAGTTGTACCACCACGAGTCGGCCAGCCGCGGCATTGACGATACGCCCGAGAAACAAATGCGTTTTGCCAAGGAAGTCCAGTACATGCGGCAACATTGGGGCGACCATCTGCTGACGGATCCAGCCTACAGCCCCAACCTGACGCTGGTGTACCCGGACTTCAGTCTGGCCTGGCCACCCCGCGCACCGGATCAGACACAGTGTGCGGGCGCGTCTGCTCGCCGGAGCACCGCAACGCCGGCGCCATCGAACCGGGTTGAAAAGACCCTGCACCTGATTGACCGGCAAGGGCTGGGTCTGGAGATTGGTCCCAGCCACAACCCGATGGCCCCCAAAAAGTCAGGTTTCAATGTCCACATACTCGACCATGCAACGGCGGCCGAACTACGGGTCAAGTACGCTGATCACCCGGTCAATTTGAACAACATCGAAGAGGTTGACTTTGTCTGGCGTGGCGAACCGCTGAGCGAGTTGATTGGCCAGAACCACTGTTATGACTGGATCGTGGCCAGCCACGTGATTGAACATGTGACGGATCTGGCAGGATTTTTACAGCAATGTGAGAAGCTCCTGACCGCTGGCGGTGTCCTGTCGCTGGTGGTGCCCGATAAACGCTATTGCTTCGACTATTACCGCTGGCCCAGCAGTACCGGCGATGCCCTGCAGGCCTTCACCGAGCAGCGCGTGCGTCATTCTCCCGGCACCATATTTGATCATTCCGCCAACGTGTCGAAAATGAACGAAAAAATCACCTGGACTGAAAACGACCGTGGTGATATTCAACCCATGCACACCCTTGACGAGGCGGCGGGCGCCTGGAAGCTGGCGCTTCAGAATGAAGAATATATTGACTGTCACGGCTGGACCTTTACGCCGTCGAGCTTTCGCATCATTTTGCATGACCTGCAAAAACTGGGGTTAACTGATCTTGTCGAAGTGGGCAGCTTTGACACCGAAGGTTTTGAGTTCTGGATCACGTTGGGCAAGGGTCAGGAAAACCCGGTTGTTTATGATCGCACCGCGTTGTGCAAGGCCATGATCCGGGAAATGGAAATGGCGGCCAGCTGTATTTCCTGATTCCAGGAACACGTCAAATAATGTGATGAATTGCCCTGTAGCGCCAACCCCATGCCGGACCCCTCCTTTGCAGCCCACTGTCAGGCGTAACCCTTGAGCCCGCAGTACATCCTCGGAATCTCGGCCTTCTATCACGACAGCGCGGCCTGCCTGTTGCGTGACGGAGAGATCGTCGCGGCGGCGCAGGAAGAGCGATTCACGCGCAAGAAAGGTGATGCCGCGTTTCCCCATCGCACGGTAGAGTGGTGCCTGGAGACGGCCGGCATTGGCATGGCTGACCTCGCATGTGTCGGGTTTTACGACAAGCCGCTGCTCAAGTTCGAGCGCATTCTGGAGACCTACCTGGGTGTCGTGCCGAGAGGCTTGCGGTCATTTCTGCTGGCCGGGCCGCTCTGGATCACCGACAAGCTCTTCATCGACCGCAATCTGCGCGAGTTGCTCGGCTACAAGGGCGAAATCCTCTACGCAGAGCACCATGAGTCACATGCGGCCAGCGCTTTCTTTCCCTCTCCGTTCGAGCAAGCCGCCATCCTCACACTGGACGGTGTGGGCGAATGGGCTACCACCTCCATCGGCGTCGGTCGTGGCAATGACATCGAGATCCTTGACGAGCTCCACTGGCCCGATTCCATCGGCCTGCTGTACTCGGCGTTCACTTACTACCTGGGCTTCAAAGTCAACTCCGGCGAGTACAAGGTGATGGGTCTTGCGCCGTATGGCGAGCCGAGTTATGTTGAGCTGATTTACCGTGAACTCATGGATTTGTGTCAGGACGGCTCGTTCCGGTTGCACCAGAAGTACTTTAATTACCTGACGGGTGTGACGATGACCAGCGCTGCGTTTGATGACCTTTTTGGTGGCCCGGCGCGCCAACCGGAGGCGCCTCTTACCCAGCGCCACATGAACCTCGCCCGATCGGTCCAGGCGGTCTGCGAGGAGGTGATGCTGCGCATGGCCCGTGCCGCGCATCGTCGCACCGGGCTCGACAATCTGTGCCTGGCAGGCGGTGTGGCACTTAACTGCGTGGGCAATGGCCGGTTGTTGCGCGAAGGGCCGTTCCGCAACATCTGGATTCAGCCGGCCGCCGGCGATGCCGGGGGTGCACTGGGCGTGGCGCAACTCATTCACCACCGTCATGCCGGCAAACCCCGCGTGGTGACGCCGGGCCATGACACCATGCGGGGGTCTTACCTCGGGCCGGAATTTTCGCCCGATCAGATCGAAACCTATTTGAAGTCGGTGGGGGCCGTGTACCAGCGGCTGGACGATGCGCTGCAGCTTGACCGCGTGGCACAGCTGCTGGCCGATGAAAAAATCATTGGCTGGTTTGATGGCCGCATGGAGTTTGGCCCGCGCGCCCTGGGCGCCCGCAGCATACTGGGCGACCCGCGCAGCCCGCGCATGCAGGCGCAAATGAACCTGAAGATCAAGTTCCGCGAAGGGTTCCGGCCCTTTGCGCCGTCGGTGCTGCGCGAGCGCCTCCCGGATTACTTCGAGCTCGACACCGACTCGCCTTACATGTTGCTCGTTGCGCCCGTTATTGCCAGCCGGCGCCTGGCCCCGACGGCCGACCAGCAGGCGCTGTGGGGCATCGACAAACTCAACGTGGCGCGGTCCGACATTCCGGCGGTGACGCATATTGACTACTCGGCCAGGATACAGACGGTTACGCGGGAGAGCAACCGGCGCTACTACGACTTGCTCAAGGCATTTGAACGCCAGACCGGCTGCGCGGTGCTCGTCAACACCTCGTTTAACGTTCGCGGCGAACCCATCGTCTGCGCCCCGGCGGACGCCTACCGGTGTTTCATGCGCACCCACATTGACGCGCTGGTGCTCGGTCCGTTTCTGCTGCATAAAGCGGCGCAACCCCCATGGAAAGAGACCCAGCAATGGCAACAGGAATTCGAACCCGATTAACCGCCGCCCAGGGGCGCTCGTTTGGCCTGACCGTCGGTGGCACCTTTATTGCCATTGCCGCTTTTCTGGCATGGCGCGGCCATTTCAAGTCTTGCGCCGTACCGGCAGCGCTTGGCTTGCTGCTGGTCATCGCGGCCTTGGCTTTTCCCGCGCGGCTCGATTCGGTGGAGCGGGTATGGATGGCTTTGGCGCACGCCATATCGAAAGTCACGACTCCCATTGTGATGAGCGTCATGTACTTCGGAGTCATCCTGCCCACAGGGCTGACGCGGCGCTGGCTGGGCAGCAACCCCCTGGTGCACAAAAAAACCGCAGACAGTTACTGGAAGCACAGGCCCGAAGGTGCCCGCCGCACTGGTAGCATGAAGCGACAGTTTTGAGGAAACAATCAATGGACCTTTTGCGCGAATTGTGGGCTTTCATGCGTGAGCGGAAGAAATGGTGGCTGCTGCCCGTCATCATCGTCATGCTGATAGTTGGCGGCTTGCTGGTGGCAGCGCAGGGCTCCGCCCTGGCGCCCTTTATTTACACCATCTTTTGACCGGGCTGCGGTTTAATGCTCACGCCACCCGCTAAAGCGCGCAAGCTTTTTTACCTCATCCTCGCGCTGGTTGCGCTGGCGCTGATCGAACTGGCGTCGTGGGCAGTTTTTTTCGGTGTCAGACAAAAAACCTTTTCCTACGCTGACATCCATGCCGAGCGGCAGGCCATCGTCAACGCCATCGAAGGCGCACGAAACAGGGAATTCGGGGCGCTGGCCGTGGGCGACCCGCCGGGCAGCATCTATGAGGTGCTTCACCCTTACCTTGGCTTTGTGCAGGACCCGACGCGCACCGCCGGGTACTCGGACTACGGTTTTCCGGATGCCGAGGTGCGGCCGTACCGCAAAGATCCCAAAAGAATCGTTATTGGCATTTTTGGCGGGTCGTTCGCCGAGGGGCTGTCCCGGACAACCAAGAAAGTTCTGGCCGCCGCGCTGAAGCAGTCGCCGCGTTTTGCCGACAAGGAAATCAGGATACTGACCATTGCCATGGGGGGCTACAAGGAGCCCCAGCAGATGCTGGCGCTGGCCTACCTGATCTCCATGGGATTTCATTTCGACGTGGTGGTCAACCTGGACGGCTTGAACGACATTGCCTTGCCCGTCACTGACAACATCACCAAAGGTGTGTCGCCTTTTTACCCGCGCAACTGGTCGGCGCGCATGGATTCATTCGATGCCACGATGCTGTCTTATGCCAGAGAGCACGCCGGGCTGACCGAGAGCCGCCGGTTCTGGGCCGCGCTGTTCTCCCGGGCCCCTTTGCGCTACAGCGTGGCGGCCAACGTTCTCTGGCTAGCCCTGGACCGAACGTTTGATGGCAAGGTCAAGGCCGTCAATCTGGCCGCCCAGAAATACCGCCCGCAGGAGATTAGTGCCAGTTACATGGTGCGCGGCCCCCGGTTCTCCTATGCCAATGAGGCCGACACCTTTGCTGACCTGGCGCACATGTGGATGCGCACCTCCGTGTTGATGAACGCGCTGGCCCGTGCCAATGGCATGGCTTACCTGCACTTTCTGCAGCCCAATCAATACGTCCCGGGTTCGAAGGAAATGGGGCGCGAGGAGCGCCGGGTGGCCTACGATGAAGAACACCCTTACCGCAACAGCGTGCTGTTGGGCTACCCGCAACTCCAGCAACGTGGCAAAGAGCTGCAGCAAATCGGTGTCGCGTTCTTTGACCTGACCCAGAGTCTGGCCGGACACAAGGAGCCTCTGTACACCGATACCTGCTGCCACCTGTCGCAGCGTGGCTACGAACTGGTGGCGCAGGAGATTGCATCGCGAATTGTCAATCAGCAGTAGCTTCTGTATGCTACGTTATTTGTAGCTGTCTGCGCTTGTCAGACGCGGATTACAGCCCTATTCTGCTAAATTTTGAGGGCGTGGTGGCCAGTCACCGAGCGCGCCGGGCAAATTCACCGGCGGTGCCGGTGGCGTTACCGGAGCAGACCCTTTGGTGACGGCCGGCGTGGGGGCTTTCCCCGCTGTTGCGGCCACGGGTGCCACCCCCCGTGGCGCACTGGCGGCCACAGCGGGGCGGGACGCGCTGGCCGTGGGGAGACCCGGACTGGCCGCAAAAAGTGGCTGGGCGCCCTGGTCCGGTGGTGTGTTGGTATAGCGCGTCACACCACTGGCGTCCACGTATTTCCAGACATCGGCGTGCGCCGCAGCGTAAAGCGCCAGGCACAGCGTCAACCCCAGCGCGCCCATCAGGCCAGCGCGCCACGCCTTTTGCTGCAAACACGGTGAAGGCTTCATGGCAATTTCTTGTTACTGCGCCAGCACTTCCACAATGCCGACACCGGTGGTGTTGTTGAATCCGCGCACGATGACGGTGTAAGCACCCGGACTCAGTGTGGTGAGAATAGCCGATTCACGGCTGTCGGTCGGTTGCATACCAGTGGCGGTAATCGCCACAACATTGGGGCTGGCAGCCCAGTCGTCGTTGCTGTCAATGACGGTTGAGGCCGAATACAGATCCATCATCGGATCCTGCAGCGCGCCGGGTACGCCATAAGCCGTCAGCGACGGGCCCCGGGCCCGGATCAACACCGTCTTGGGCACAGTGCCCGAAATGATGAAGCCACCGATCAACACGTTATTCACGGTCTGTACCAGGCCGCGGGTGGAGATATTGCTCAAGGGGGACGCCGGGTTGTCAATCTCCAGCACCTCGACAATGCCAACCCCCGTGGTCAGGCCAACGCCGCTCACAATGGCCGTGTAAGGACCGGGACTGAGTGTCACCAGGATCGCCGATTCCAGCGGGTTGGTCGGTGCGTACCCGGAGGCCATGATGGCGGCTGCATTCGGGGCGGTGGTCCAGTTGTCATTGCTGTTAATCATGGTCTGGCCCGAGTACAGGCTGACCGTTGGATTGGCCATGGCGCCAGGGACGCCAAAGGCCGTCAGCGACGGGCCACGCGCACGGATCAGCACCGTCTTGGGCGTTGTACCCGAGATGATGAAGCCGCCAATCATGACGTTGGCGCCGGTCTGCACCGGACCGCGCGTGGAGATGTTGGACAGGCAGCAAGGCGGACTCAGGTCAGCCAGGTAGAGACCTTGCGTATTCGGAAAATTCGGATCCAGCGTCGTCTGGTTGCTTGAAAACACAACGAATCGACCGGCCACATCGGCTGACAATCCCAGCAACGAGCTGGCGTCAACCGACTGATCGGCCACCAGCAGCGTCTGATTGAGCTGCAGGTCGTGAACCAGCGGCTTGATGAATGCGCTAGATGTCACCAGGTTGTTGGCGTAGCTGTAAAACGCCACGTAGCGACCATCGTAAGACAGCGCCGGGCGATCGAGTCGATTGCTGTCGTTGTCGCCCAAGGCGCCGCCCGGACTGACGCTCGCCAGCGTCAGTGTGCCAGACAAGGTGTCTTTCACATAAACCTGCGAGAACCCATTGCCACCGGTGGCAGCCAGGGTGCCGCTGGTGGTGGTAAAGGCCACATAACGGCCATCGCCAGAGATGGCCGGCTGGTGAATCTGCGTGTCATAAACAGTGGGTGGCGAGTTGATCTGTGTCTCGCCGCTGCTCCCCGTGCTCACGCGCGTTAGCGTGGAAGGTTGCGCCGCATCCCAAAGGTAGTGGTCCCAGGTCGACTTGCTGCCAATGCCCAGGCCATTTTCAGAACTGTAAAAGACCACGCGCGAGCCGTCTCTGGAGATATCGGGATGGCGCCCCCGGCCCAGGCTCGGGTTGGGGGCATAGACGCCACTGACCCGGTCTACGGCGCCGGTGTCGAGATTTTTGCGCACCACCTCATTGCAAATACCACATTGGGTTGGCTCACCCGAGATGTTGTTCGCATAGGTGACAAACACCGCGTAACGGCCATCGCCAGAGATTCTGGCTTCTTCACTCGCGGCATCGCCGGGAACCCAGGTCAGCATGCCGGGCGTTCCATCGGCAGCGGCACTGACCAACGTGGTTTGCTTCGGAACACTGCAGCGGTTGCGCAGGAAAATGTCGTTGAGACCACCCGCTCCAGGTACCAGGTTGGTGGCCGCAGACTTGAACAGGACGCGGCAACCATCGTCGGAAATCGTTGCCTCAAAACTGCCGGCGTTACCCGGGTCCTCCGCGCTGCTGGTACTGATCAGCTCGGTTGTTTTCAGGGCCCGGTCAAACAGATAGATATGCCACTGGTTGCTGTTCGGCGAGACCAGCCCCATCTCACTGGACAGATAGACCACAAAGCGGCCATCGGGTGTGACGTGCGCCGATTTGCCGTAGGCCGTGAAAGTGCCGGCGGTATTGCGGGATATGAATTCGTAGCTTGGCGCGGCGCTTGCACAGGCCGCGAAAAACAGGAAAAAAAGGCCGGTAAACGTTTTGACAGCAGACAGAAAGTTATTCTTATTCCCCAAAGCAATCTCCCGAATATTAAAAAAATGGATTGGCAAACCAGCCGGATTCTAGAGCCTCAACCGGCACCGGGCAGCGTGCCCTATTGCGCCAGCACTTCCATGATGCCGACGCCGCTGGTACTGCCCACGCCCTGCACGATGACCGTGTAAGCGCCGGGTGGCAAGGTTGTCAGTATGGCCGACTCCAGGGCGTTGGTCGGCGCCAGCCCGGTGGCGGTGATGGCCGCTGCATTGAGGGCGCTACCCCAGTTGTCATTACTGTCAATCTTGGTCGAGCCCGAATACAAGTCCATCATCGGGTTGGCCAGCGCACCAGTCACACCAAACGCCGTCAGGGACGGACCGCGAGCCCGGATCAGCACCGTCTTGGACGTCGTGCCCGAGATGACAAAGCCGCCAATCATCACGTTCTGGCCGGTTTGCACCTGACCGCGGGTCGAGATGTTGCTCAAAGGCGATGCCGGGTTGTCAATCTCCAGCACTTCCACAATGCCCAAGCCGGTGGTACTGCCCACGCCACTGACGATGGCGGTATAAGACCCGGGTGGCAAGGTGGTCAGGATGGCCGAATCGAACGAATTGGTCGGCGCCAGACCAGTGGCGGTAATGGCCGCCGCATTGGCGGCAGAACCCCAGTTGTCATTGGTCGCCAGCGGAGTTGAGCCCGAGTACAGACTGACCGTTGGATTGGCCAGCGCACCGACCACCCCGAACGGCGTGAGGGACGGACCGCGGGCGCGGATCAGCACCGTCTTGGACGTCGTGCCGCCGATCACGAAGCCGCCAATCATCACGCTCTGGCCAGTTTGCACCTGGCCGCGAGTGGAGATGTTGGAGAGGGTGGAGGTGGCAGCGCCGACGCCGGAATTCATGGAGACCAGGAAACGCCTGACCGCCGGGCCAGTCCCGTCGTTGAAACTGACGTCGATGTAGCCATCGCGCGGCGGACCGGTATTGGCCGCTGCGGTGTAGCTGACGGTGCCGGCCAATACGCTGTTGACGGTGATCCAGCTGGCTGCGCTCAGGACCGAATACGTGCAGCCTGCCGAATTCTGCACAAAGAAACTGCTCGTGCCGCCGGCAACAGGTATCAGGGCGTCGGGTGGGCTGAAGCTCATGGTCTGGCAAATGTTGACGCTTTGCGAAAACTCCGACGTGTTGCCGCTGGTGTCGGTCGCCGTCGCGGTAACCCACGAACCGACCGTGCTTGGCGTGCTTGCGAAACTCAGACCGTTGAAGAAAGCGTAGCCACTCGCATTGGTCGTTACCCGGGTGGTGCCGAGAAAGTTTCGCCCTTCGCCATAGCCGGTGAAGTCCCGCTCGGAATTTCCAAAAAACTCCAGGTCGAACGACTGGCTGGGCACGCTGTTCAACGATCCCGACAGCGTCACCGAACCCGGTTGTGAATTGACGTAGCTGACGACCGGGAAGTTCTGAAGCCCATTGGGCCCCGAATCTGCGTCGTTCAGATCGTTCGGGGTAACGCCAGACGGAGCGAGATCAATGCCGAGATAGACGTTGGAAAATATCCGGTTTCGCTTGAATGAATTGCGGATGCCCGAGTTGGCAAAAATGCCGGCCCCATTGAACGCAATCAGGTTGCCCTCACTGGCGCCGGTACCACCGATCAGATTGTCGGACGTGCCCGAGGCGAAGTAAACGCCCTGGCTGATGTTGCCGAGGTTGGTGTTGCCACCACTGCCCGTGCCAATCAGGTTGCTCTGGACGATGTTGTGCGAGGTATTGGTGCCACCCAGATAGACACCGACGTCGTTGGCGCTGATCAGATTGGGAAAGCCGGGCTTGCCAATCCGGTTTTCAAACCGGTTGACCAAGTCCACATTGCGGCCCGCGTCTGCCAGCAGCGCGACACCGCTCCAACCGTTGCCCAGGCGCGCGTTGCCGTTGAGGTCGGTGCCAATATTGTTCCAGAAGACCGCGTTGCTGACTGCTTCGGCACCCGAAATCTGCACGCCGTCATGTGCGTTGCCGCTGATGGTGTTTTTTGTCAAACCGCTTGAATCACCAACCGTCACGCCCCAGGTATCCACCAGCGTGATGCCATTGCCTGCGTTCGGAGCCGCGGCAATGCCGTCGGCGGTGCCAATGACGCTGTTGAGAATTGTAATTTTCTGGAACGCCCGGTCATACGCCGTGTTGCCGGTAATGTTGATGCCGTCAGCGCCGTTGCTGTGAATGACATTGCCCTGGCCCGCGATGGTGCCTCCGATGGTGACATTCTGGGAGTTGCCGGTGACCGGGAACATCGAAGTGATATGTATGCCATGACCGCCGTTGTGGTGAATTTTGAGACCGCGTAACCACGAGTTGTCCGAGCTGTCGAGATGCACGCCATCACCGCTGAAATTGCGGATCTCCATGTTCTGCAGGTTGTAGGCGTGATCGCCCAAGGCTATTCCCGTGGCCCCGGCTCCGGCCTGCGTGCCGTCGAGGATGATGTTGCTGCCATTGGGCGCTTTGCCATTGATGTCAATGTTGTTGTAACGCAGGTCCGGCAGCGCACTATTGACGATGTTGATGACACCCAGGTTGTTTGCGAAATTGATGGTGTGGGATGAGTACATCGCGTTTTGCACCAACCAGAGGATCGCGCCAAACGGACAAGTTTTGGGCGGCGGGAGGATATTCGGGGTAATGAGCAGTCCCTTGGTGTCCCATATCTGGGCCAATTTGTTGTCGCTGAGGTAGTTCAGCGAGCCCTGCGCGATTTCAATCGCCTCGCGCAAACTGAGGGTGCTGGAGCTGCAGTTCAGTTCATCAACATTGG
Organism: uncultured beta proteobacterium; assembly: GCA_963750815.1. GTDB lineage: Bacteria > Pseudomonadota > Gammaproteobacteria > Burkholderiales > Burkholderiaceae_C > Rhodoferax. Next base: position 52,418 of record CAVVRS010000002.1, on the reverse strand, counting down.
TATTGACGACGATGACCGCTGCCCGTGCGTCGAATGAAGTGAACAGCGTCGCCGTCAGCGTCAATAGGGCCGCTATAAAAATTGTCCTGGCTAAATTCATCATGGCATCCTCCAAAGCTACCTTGAACCCGCAATGCGCCAGATCAGCAAACAGCGCACAGGACGACCACGCCCCCCGATGCATTGTGCAGAAAATATTTCAGGAAAGTTGCCGCAGCTTCTTTCTTTCTCGTCTTTTTAAGAAAAATAATTTTGCTACTAATTTAGTAGCTGCCTACGCAAGCTGCATAAGGTCTAGAGGCCTAAAACACTCTGAAAAACAGGTGTTTTTCGGCATTTTGACCACCCCCTACTGCGCCAGCACCTCCACAATGCCCACCCCACTGGTACCTCCCACGCCTTGCACGATCACCGTATAAGCCCCCGGAGGCAGGGTCGTCAGAATGGCCGACTCCAGGGCGTTGGTTGGTGCCAGCCCGGTAGCGGTAATGTCTGCTGCATTGACAGCCGTACCCCAGTCGTCATTGCTGGCAAGCACGGTCGAGCCCGAGTACAGACTCATCATCGGGTTGGCCAGCGCACCCACTACCCCAAAAGGCGTCAGCGACGGCCCCCGCGCCCGGATCAGCACGGTTTTCGGTGTGGTGCCCGAGATGACAAAGCCACCAATGAGCACGCTGGCGCCAGTCTCAACGCGACCGCGGGTGGAGATGTTGCTCAAAGGAGAAGCCGGGTTGTCAATCTCCAGCACTTCGACAATACCCACCCCACTGGTACTACCCACACCACTGACGATGGCGGTATAAGGCCCGGGCGGCAAGGTGGTCAGAATGGCCGACTCGAACGAATTGGTGGGGGCCAGACCAGTGGCGGTAATGTCTGCGGCATTGGCGGCAGAACCCCAGTTGTCATTGGTGGCCAGCGCAGTAGCGCCAGAGTACAGACTGACCGTTGGATTGGCCAGCGCACCGACCACCCCAAACGGCGTCAGGGACGGACCACGGGCGCGGATCAGCACCGTCTTGGGTGTTGAGCCGGAGATGATGAAGCCGCCAATCATGACGTTGTCAGCGGTGCGCACCTGGCCTCGGGTGGAGATGTTGGAGAGGGTGGGAGCCGCGCTGATCACAATCTGTGTGGAGCGGGTGTTGTTGGTTTCGTCACTCTCGCTAACGGCTCCGAGGTCGTCGGCAAAAGCGCCAAAGTAGTACGTGCCCGGCGCCAGCGAGGCGGGGACACTGACATCGCCAGTGCAACCATAGGGCGTGGCGGGCGGCACCGCAGGCATGGCGCAAGAGGTGCCAGAAAAAGTGTCACTTGCCGTGATGACGGCATCGGTTGAAAAATAGAACCCCAACCGGTAGGCGCCGGCATTTGCCATACCCTGGTTGTCTACCGTCGTGTTTATGGTGATCACGCCACCGGCCGTGCCGGTGGCGGGCGCCGTCAGCGTGGTTACCAAAAGATCGGGTAGTGCCACGCTAAACGTTGCCGTCAGACCAACCGGGTTGGCCGGCATCGTGAAGGTGCACGGGTTGACGCTGGCGCAACCCGCATAACCGCTCCAGGCGACAAAGGCGTAGCCGGGGTTTGCAGTGGCCGTCACGGTTTGCGACGTGCCTGCGGCAAAGTTGCCCGCGCCGCTGAGGGCGCCGCCCGCAGCGGGGGCGGCTGTCAGGGTTAGTGCGTACGTCACATTGGCAGCAAAAGTGGCCGTCACACCTTGTGGCGCACTCATGTTGACGACGCAACTGCCGGTGCCGGTGCAGGCACCGCTCCAGCCGGTAAAACTGGAGCCTGCGGTGGCCGCCGCCGTCAGAGTCACCGGGTTGGCGCTGACGAAGCTGGCGCTGCACGTTGCGCCGCAGTCGATCCCGGCCGGGGCGCTGCTCACCGTGCCAGCGCCGCTGCCGGCTTTGGCAACACTGAGGGGGTAAAAGGTGGCGGCGCCAACGGTCACATCAAAGTTCGAGCCGGTGCGGCTGACTACCGCTACGCTAAATCCGTACGTGCTGTTGTTGTAAGTCTGCCCGACATTCCACTGCGCGTTGTAGAGGGCGTAGTTGGGATAAATACGGCCACCAGTGTTGCAGTTGACGCCGTCATAGTCGGCCGGCAGCGCATCCATCGGCCAGGCCCAGCCCGATGAGGAGTTGAAGAAGCAGGGGCCACTGACCGCAGGCCGATTGCCCTGGAACTCGTGGATGATGATGCCTTCGCCGGGCAGGCCGTTGTCAAATTGCGAAGGCACACCCAGTGCTTTGACCCGCGCCTCTACCGTAAAGTAATGGGCGGTGGGGCCGGTGCAAAGCGAACCGGTGATGCAGATCTTGACCATTTTGGGCAGCGCGCCCAGTGGCAACGCACCGGCTTCCAGCGTCACGGTGCTGCTGGCGCTGGTGTTGCTGGTCAGCATCTGGTTGGCTGGCGGAATCCAGCCCAGATAGTCTTTGTAAGCGGTGATGTAGCCGTTGCCCGGCTCGGTGCAATACAGGCTTCTTGAAGCGCTGGAGTTGGTTGAGTTATAGGAGCCGCACAGCACCGACTGGGCCGCCCTCCGGTCGCTCATCATGTCCCACGGGTTGTCGTACGCGTAGTAAACCCAGCCCGAGTGGGGCAGGCCCAGGCTGTGGCCCATTTCGTGCGCATAGGTGCCGGTTTCCTGACCCCACGGCGGCTCCCAGGTGGCGCCGTAACTCTTCAGATCCACCGAACTGTAGTAGCCGCCGCCCCAGGCACAGCAATCAAGGTCATTGCTCAGGACGAAATTGATGTTGTCGTAATTTTTGAAGTTGATGCCCTGCGCCCGTCCCAGCGCAGTACCGTCGTCACCAATCTCCTTCAGCTTGGCACATGAACTGCTCCAGCCACACGGCGCATAAAAGCTTTTGGGCTGGGGCAGGGTCAGCCAGCCAACTGTGGTGCCCACGCCCCCCACCCCGCCCACATCGCCCACCCAGCTGAACTGGTTCCATGACGTTTTATTGAAAAAACCGTTGATGGTTGCCGGAAACAACTCGCCAGGCGGTGGCGTATCCGGGTTGTTCAGATTGGTGAAAAAAGACGCCGGATGCGGAACCGCCACGTCGTCCTGGAATTTCAGCAGCAGGTAAATAACTTTTTTGGTGCCGAACACGCTGGCGGCCGGGCTCGGGCCTTGCAACGCCAGGCTGGGCGCAATGCTGTCAACCACCAGCGCCGTCTGGCTCTGGCTTTGCGTCTGCAGCAGCGGGTTGGCCACCCGCCGCCCGCTGACAGACACGCGCTGGCCGAAGTAATGTGTGGCCAGGTTGTCCTGGCCGTTCATTTGCAGTGCAATCGTCGTCCCGTCGGGCAAGGCCAGTGAGTGCAACAGGGCGCCACCTGAACCCAGTTCCGGGTGCGGGTCGCCCCACACGCTGGTCAGGACCCCCTCCAGCGTGTTGACCGGCTGAGCGTGCACGGCGCTGGAGGCCAGCAGAATGGCAGCAGCCATGAACCGCCAGGCGCTGCAACGGACCCGCGTCAATTGGCCGGACGCTGCCGGGAGCCAAGTTAGAAACATGCAAAGACTCCCATAAATTTATCACTGCATCAAAGTCAGGCGGTGCCCGGCTTGACCCGCTACTGCGCCAGCACCTCCACAATGCCCACGCCGGTGCTGCCCGCTACGCCGCGCACGATGACGGTGTAGGCGCCAGGCGCCAGCGTGGTCAGGATGGCGGATTCCTGCGGGTTCGACGGCGCCAGTCCGGTGGCCGTGATGGCCGCCGCGTTGGTGGCGCTACCCCAGTCGTCGTTGCTGGCGATCACCGTTGAGCCCGAATACAAGTCCATCTTCGGGTTGGCCACCACGCCGGTAACACCAAAGGCCGCCAGCGACGGGCCGCGCGCCCGAATCAATACGGTTTTGGGCGCGGTGCCCGAGATGATGAAGCCGCCAATCAGCACGTTATTCACGGTCTGTACCAGGCCGCGGGTCGAGATGTTGCTCAAGGGGGAGGCCGGGTTGTCGATCTCCAGCACTTCCACAATGGCGATACCAGTGGTACTGCCCACGCCACTGACGATGGCGGTGTAGGCGCCCGGCGGCAAGGTGGTCAGGATGGCCGACTCCAGCGGGCTGGCCGGCGCCAGGCCAGTGGCCGAAATCGCCAGTGCATTGGTGGCACTGCCCCAGTCGTTGTTACTGTCAAGCAGGGTCGCTCCCGCGTACAAGGCCAGGGTCGGGTTGAGCATCAAGCCAGTCACGCCAAAAGCAGAAAGAGACGGTCCGCGGGCCCGGATCAGCACCGTCTTGGGCGTGCTGCCCGAGATGACAAAGCCGCCAATCATGACGCTGTTGCCGGTCTCGACCCGGCCACGGCTGGAGATATTGGACAGGGTCGACGGCGCAGACCCGGCGGACAACGTGGCGAGTGCCGCATCGATCCTGATTCTGGGCTTGGTGATGCCATTGCGTGCATCGGTCACGGCCAGGCCGGTTGCAGTCAGGGCGCCTAGCGCCGGGCCAACCGCGACGCTGGCAAGCTTTTGCTTCAGGAGCGCCCAGGCACCAGTGACATGTGGCGCCGCCATCGAAGTGCCGCCCCATGTGGCATAGGTCGGCGTAGTGCCGGGCGGAACCGAGGACGTGATATTGGAGCCCGGCGCCAGCAGGTTCAGGAACGAGGCAGAATTTGAATATGAGGCCACGCTGTCCACCGCCCCCGAGTCCCACGTGGCGCCAACACTGATGGCGCTGGAAATGCAGCCCGGCGCGCTGATGCCGGTGCTGACGCCTTCGTTTCCCGCTGAAATGACGGTGGCAATGCCAGCCACGCGCAAATTGTCGATGGCCGCTTTGCTGGCCGGGTTGTCGGTATCACAAGCGCTCTGGCTGCTGTAATTGCCGCCGCCCAGACTCAGGTTGACGGCCGCAATGGTGTAGCTGCTGCTCAACGCCAGCACCCGCTCCAGCCCGAGGATCTGGTCCGAGTCATAACTCATGATGCAAGGCGAGACGTACGGGGAACAGGTGCTGACGCTGTCAAAACGGGAAAACACCTGGATGGCGATCACCGAGGCGTCTTTGGCGACACCGGCGTAACCCACGCCGGGCAGGCTGCTGCCATTGCCGGCTGCGATGCCCGTCACGTGGGTGCCGTGTTGGCATTCTCCGGGGACGCACACGCCAGAGCTGTAAGGCATGGCGGAGCCCGCCGCCGTGGATGCAGTGGCACCCCCCGGACAAAGGGTAGTGGCGCCGTCGATCGCGTTATTGGAGGAGTAACAGGCTTCGGACACTACCTTGCCTGCCAGAAACGGGTGCGTTTTATCGACGCCGGTGTCCAGAATGGCCACCGTCACGCCGCTGCCGGTATAGCCGCTGGCCCAGGCGGCGCTGCCGCCAATCAGCGGCACGCTTTGCGCCAGGTGGGCGGTGGCGAGCCGGTCTTGCTGGATCGAGGTCACTTCGGGCAGCGTTGCCAGCGTTTCCAGCTCGGCCGGCGATACCTCCAGCGCCATGAATGGAATGGTTGCAAAGCGCTTGACGGTCGGCGCGCCGGGCGGGACTGAAAAAACCTTTTCCAGCACCCGCGCATGGGCGCTGGCAATTTCGTCGCGCTGTTGCGCCAGACTGGCCGCCCCCAGCAGGCCTTCAGGGGCGAAGGCGGCGCGCACGCCAACAATCACGCGCAGTGTGCCGGCGCTGGCCGCTTTGTCGCGCAGGGCCGCCAGGCTGCGCGCGATGGCCGGCTCCGTACTGTCGACCAGGGCGATGGCTTGCGCGTTGCCCAAAACGGCGCGCTCCGTGGCCCAGCCGGTGCCGGCACATAGCGCCGCCGCGCCCACCAGAGACCAGCCGCCGAGCCGGCGCAGCCAGGCCGCCGGGCAGGCGTGGCGCAAAAATGCAGGCAGTCGGTTCATACGCGGCGCTGAATAAAAAACGGCTTAGCCGCGATCCGTATCAGGCCCGTTTTGCGGGCGCTGGGCGTCGAGCAGGGCAATGCGCTGGTTCAGGCGGCGAATTCGCCGCTCCAGGCGGGTGTGGGTAATGTCGGCGTAAAGTGATTTGACCAACAGCACCAGCACGGCACCCAGCAGCAGCGCGGCCGGCGGGTAGCTGATGCCGACCCAGCGCGCCGCCCGGTCAATCAGCCCGGGCCACAAACCGAGCAGTGCCGCCAGTGCGGCCACAGCGATCCAGAACAGCGCATGCAGGATGTAGATGTGGTCACGCCGCAGCAGGTTCAGGATGACTAACGCCAGCCCCAGGCCCAGCAAGCTGGTGGTGATTTGCAGATTCGCCATCAGGGTTTTCCGGGGGCAGGTCCGGGGCCGGCGGCAAGTTGCCGCTGCAGCCCCTGGTAAGCCGGGTTGCCGGGCTCGGCCTGCAGCGCCAGCGCAACGTCCTGGGCACTGGCACTGCGCTGGCCCTGGTAATAATTGATCAGGGCGCGGGCGTAATAAGCCGGGCCGGACGGGTGCTGGGCGATTGCCGGGTTGATGACATCGAGCGCGCTGGCAAAGTCTTTTTTGCCGGCATAAGCCATGCTCAAGCCGATTTTGTAGCGCTGGCGCTGCGGGGCCTGCCTGATCAGGGCCTGGTAGCTGGCAATGGCGGCGTCGAGGTTGTTGCTGGCGACCGCCGTTTCGGCCTGGCGTTGCCGGGTGAACTGGTCAGCCTCGGGCGCCTGCGGATGCTGCAGGGCCAGGGTAAAACTTTCGTGCGCCTCGGCAAAGCGGCGCAGCGCCGCCAGGGCTTCACCGCGCTGGTAAAAAAGCGCGGCTTCGACAAAACCCCTGGCCTGCGCCTGCGCAAAGTTGTCCAGCGCCTGCGGGTATTGCTTGAGCTGCTGCAGTGCCACGCCCATGCTGAAGCGGGCCGACCCGAGCGGCTCTCCCAGCGCTTCGGCCTGGCTGAACAGGCGCAGGGCTTCCTCGAAGTTGCCCCGATCAAGTGACTCTGACCCCAGATTGAGCAACGGGCGCCAGCGGCCAACGGCATTGGCCGGCGCTTGCCGGTCAATCTTGGCGCTGGCGTCTGTCCATGCGGCATTGGCGTTTTGCAGGCTGCTGATGCGCTCAAAACTGAGCGCCGCCAGCAGTGCCAGCAGCAGCACGCAGATGCCGTACACCGGCTTGTGCGGAAAAGTCACCAGCGGCACGGCCAGCAGGACCGGCAGGGCGATGGACCACAAGTAGCTGCGGTACAGCACAAACGGGTCCTGCAGCCAGACGGTGCTGAATTCGGTCACAAAGAGCAGGCCCGGTAGCAGCAGGGCCAGGCCGATCAGACCGGCCACGTCGCTGCGTCGCAGCACCAACCAGGCACTGCCCGCCAGCGTCCCGAGCCAGGCCAGCGCGCCCAGCAGCTGCCAGCTCAACAGTGTCAAGGGGAAGCTTGGCCGGATGTCAATCGACATGGCGCCGGTGTACGGCAGGCACCACAGCAGTCCGTAGCGAAAGAACAGGCTCGCCTGGTTGATAACGCTCAGGGGGAACAACTGGCGGCCGATGCCGCCTTGCTGCTGCTCGAGTTGCGCCGCAAAAGCTCTGGAGGTTTCGTCAAAGGCGGTGCCCACGATGGCACCGTAGCGGCTATACAGCAGGGCCGCCATGGCCAGCAGCAGCACGCCCGCCACAGCAACCAGCGTCAGCACCCGGCGCCCGCTGGGGCGCTGGACAAAGATGAACAGGGGCACTGTCAGCAGGATGGCGCTGACGGCATGTTCCTTGGCTGCCACCGCAAGCAGGTAACAGGCCAGCGCCAGCACAACCCAGCGTCGCTGCCCGCCGGCCAGACCGCGCACATAGCTCCAGCAGGCGAGCACCACCAGCAAGGTGGCCATCAGGATGGAGCGCTGGACCAGATAGGCCACCGAATAGACCGCGACCGGGTTGAAAGCCCACAACGCCACGGCCAGGCCCGCTGCCACCAGCAGTGATGACGAGCGGGGTGGCGCTTCGTCATCGCTGGCCGTCCAGCGGGTGCGTTGCAGCAGTTCCAGCACGAAAGCGTAGAGCGCCAGCGCCGTGGCAATGTGCAGCCCAATGTTGAAAATACGCTGTTTCCACCAGCCATCGCCTAAAATACCCTGCAACCAGACAAAACTGCCATACGACAGCAGCCGTGGTTTGAGCGGCAACAATCCGCCATACTGGCCAAAGATGGTACCGTCGGTCAGGCGGGCGTCATCAAACACCAGTTGGTTGTTGATGCCCAGGCCATACAAAATGGCGATGGCGCCAGCCAGCACCAGGGCGTACAGCAGCGTTATTAACCGTGGGTTCATGCCGGGGTTCCGTGGCGCAGTAAGTGGGGCTGGGTCATGAATGGATTGTAGAAATAGATTGTAGATGTTGACCTCATGAGGATATTCGTTTTGCCCGATTCAATGTTATTGCGACCTCTGTTGCTGCTGGTTTGCGTCCTTCACGCGCCGGCCTGGGCCGATGTGTGGAAGTATGTCGATGAAAACGGCGTCACCCATTACACCAATCTGGCACCCGGCAAAAACGCCCGGCTGGTGCTGCAATCCAGCCCGGCGGTGGGCTGGCCGGATGCCACTGGCGGCGACGCCTCGCCCGACGCCGCCGCCCACCGCACGGTTGCCGTGATGAACGCGTCGCCGGCCTACCTGGCGGTGCAGGGCAGTCTGGCGGCAGCGTCCAGTTCGTATGGCGTTGACAACCGGTTGCTCAAAGCCGTGGTGGCGGCCGAGTCGGCCTTCAATCCAAACGCCGTCTCGCACAAAGGTGCCGTCGGCCTGATGCAAATCATGCCGGCCACGGCGCGCCGTTACGGCGTCCAGCCCGAGCCGGGGCTGTCGGTGACCAGCCAGCTGACCAATCCGGAACTCAATATCCAGACCGGCACGCGCTATCTGGCCGATTTATTGCGTTTGTTTGGCGGCGAGACCGAACTCGCGGTGGCGGCGTACAACGCCGGTGAGGGTGCCGTAATGCGGGCCGGCAACCGTATTCCGAACTTTCAGGAAACACGCCACTACGTGAAGAAGGTCATGTCGATTTACCGGGTGTTGCAAACGCGCGCCGGTTGACAGGCGCCACACCGCCGGCCTGACCGGCTCAGGTGCGCGGCCGCGACGAGCCTGGCGACACCTGCCAGCGTGCCAGGCACAGCAGCGTTGTGGTGATCATGTAGCGTGCCACGCTGAACCATGAGTTGAAGATGCGCGAGCGACCGGCCTGGCGCGTGTTCATGCTGACCGGCACTTCCACAATCGTCAGCCCGGCTTTGCGCAGCAACAGCAGCACGCCAACGTCCTGGTAGTCAAGCAGGGTCGCTTCGCTGGCCGCCAGCAGGCGGATGGCCGGCTGGTTGTAGTAGCGAAAGCCGGAGGTCAGGTCACGCAGCTCGAAGCCGGCAATGGCCCGAAACCAGCGCCAGGCGATATGGCGCAAGCGGCTGGCGCGTTGCGGGTGGGCACCAATCACCACATCAGCGCCAGCGGCGCCGGCCAGCAAGGCGGCAATTTCCGGTACTTCGTGCTGGCCGTCGGCGTCCATCGTGACAACGCCCCGGTAGCCGTTGGCCAGCGCATGGCGCACGCCAAGCTGCATGCCGCCCCAGGCGCCCAGCGGCAGCACCGGGCGTGCCACGGTAGCGCCGGCCTGGCGGGCGATGGCGCCGGTGCCGTCACGACTGTGGTCGTCGATCACAAAGATATGCTGCCAGCCGGCCTGAACCAGCGCGCTCACCACCGCGCCAATGGTGGCGGCTTCGTCGCGTGCCGGAATCACAATGAGGAGCGGCAATGGCTCTGCGGTGGGTGCCGGTTCACTCTGGAGCAAGCGGTATTGTGCCGTGATGGCCCGGCTGCAGCCGGCGATCGAAAAGCGCGTCTGCAACGCCTGTTGACCCTGCATACCCCACTGTGTCAGTACTTGGGGCTGCTGCACCAGCAACTGCAGTGCGTGGCGCCAGGCCGCCACATCACCGGGCGGCAGGTGGCTCAGCCCGGCATGGCTGGAGGACACCAGCCACGACATGCCCGAGCCCGGCAGCCGGCTTACCACGCAGGGCCGGGCGTGGGCCATGGCCTCCAGCAGCACCATGCCAAAGGCTTCGGTGCGTTCGTTCGACGCCAGACAAAACGCATCACAGCTGGCCAGCAGGCGGTGTTTCTCCGCTTCGGTGACTTCACCCATCAATTGCACGTTGGGCCTGGTGCCCTCGGGCGTGCCGGCACGCACCAGCGCCTGCAGGCTGGCCATGCACTCGCCCTGACCGGCAATGATGAGTTGCAGGTTGTCCGTGCCGCTGACGGCCTGAATCAGCGTCTCAAAGCCTTTGTAATGCGCCAGCCGCCCCATCGACAGGAGCTTCAGGCGGGCCGGCTGCCAGGGGGATGGCTGGGCGGTGACAACGCCGGGCGGATCAGGCACCAGCCCGAGCGGTACCACCGCGCACTTGTGCTGCCAGCGGCGCAGTGGCTCACTGGCTTCCAGATAGGGTGGCGAGGTAACGATGATGCGCGCCGCCTGTTCCAGTACTGCCTGCTCAAAAGGCCGGTACAGCTTGTAGGCCATGCGCAAGGCCAGGTGCTTGTCAGACACGACAACGTCCGAATGCCAGTGGACGACCCACGGAATCCGGCGCGCGCTGGCTACCGTCAAGGCCCAGAAAACCGAGTTGTTGGGCAGGTGCAGGTGCAGCACCTGCGGCGCGATGTCACGGATGGCGCGCACCAGCGCGCAGCGGAATCCCAGTGCAATGGGGGCATACACAAGCTGTGTTTGTACCGGCACGCGGCGCAGCCAGGGCGGGTCGGTGGGCAGCGGCTGGCCATGCACCAGCGCGTGGCTGTCAAGGCCCTGGGCGCGTTGGGTTTGCAACAGGTCCGACAAAAACGATTCCATGCCGCCACGCCGGGGCGGAAAGAATTTGCCGATATGAAGTACGCGCCGGGTCATGGACTTTGATGCTACCCGAGTTCTGCAGGCCAGCGGCGATAATCGCCCGCATGTCAACTGCAGATGCTTCAACCCACCTCTACCAGCGTGCTGTGCGCGAGGGGGACAGCCATGACTCGCTGGCGCTCATCGCCGCCCTGATAGAGCCTGGGCAAACGGTGCTGGACCTGGGCATGGGAACTGGCGCGTTAGGGCACTACCTGAGCCAGCGCCAGGCCTGCGTGGTGGATGGCGTGACGCTGAACCCGGCTGAGGCGGCGATCGCCCGCAGCTGGTACCGCCAGGCGCTGGTGGCCGACCTGGACCGCGATTCGCTCGACACCATGTTGGGCGGGCAGCGCTACGACTGCATCGTCTGCGCCGATGTGCTGGAGCACCTGAAAGCCCCGCAAAATATCCTGGCGCAATGCAAAGCCCTGCTCCAGCCCGGTGGCCGCATCGTCGCGTCAATTCCCAATGCCGGTTACTGCGGGCTGGTGGCCGAACTGATGCAGGGCGATTTTCGCTACCGGCCGGAAGGCTTGCTGGACAACACCCATCTGCGCTTCTTTACGCGCACGTCGGTGCAGCGGTTCTTCACTGAAAATGGCTGGCATATCCAGTCCATCCAGACAACGCAGCGCAGTTTGCCGGCCTCTGAATTCAGGATTGCATTTGACAGTCTGCCACCGGCCGTGGCGCGTTATCTGCTGGCCTTGCCGGACGCACTGACGTACCAGTTCATTTCGGTATTGCAGCCGCAGGACCATGCTGGCCCCGGCGCGGCCAGCGTCGTGGCCGCCGCGCCGGCGGTTGCCTTTTTTTCGGCCGAACTTTACCTGGCAACCGACGGGCACTTCAGTGAGGACCGCAAACAGGTCGCCAGCGGGCGCATCGGCGACCCGCAGCAAACCCTGGTCTTTGACATCCCGGCCAGCGCGGCGCCTTACACCCAGCTGCGTTTTGACCCGGCCGACCGCCCTGGTTTTTTCCGTCTGCACCGGCTGGCCATCAACCGGCCGGACGGTCAGCCGGTCTGGCATTGGCAGGCCGGACAGGACCCGCTGGCTACGCTGAACCAGGCCTCCATGCAACAAGTGCTGCTGGCATCGCCCTGGGAAAATGCCGCCGGTGTGCTGTTGCTGTTGCATGGTGAAGACCCGTGGATTGAGCTGCCGCTGGAGCCGGGACTGTTGCAGGAAATTTCCCGCACCGGTGCCACGCTGGAGGTCGGTGCCGGTTGGCCCATGTCGGCCGACTATCTGCAAGCCAGCGCGGCCATGAGCACGCTGCAGGTGGAGCACCAGCAATCGTTGGCCTTGCTGCACCAGGAGGTCGAGCGGCTGGCGCAAAGCAACGTTGCGCAGGAAAGCGCGCGGCGCGAGTTGCAAAGCCGGCTTGACGAGCGCGAGGCCCGGCTCACGACCCAGCTCACGGCTTACAACGAGCTTGTGCTGGACGCCAAAAACGAAAAGCAGAAACTGCTCGGCGAGCTGCGTGCTGCCGTGCATGAGCGCAGCGTTCTGGCGAACCAGTTCCGGCAACTCGCCTTGCACCTGCAGGGTATCGAGCAGTCCACCGTGTTCCGCGCCACGCGGCCACTGGTCCACCTGAAGATGCGCCTTGACCGCTTGCTGGGCCGCAGCGGCCCGCAGGGTTTGACGCCGCAAGCGGCCCCCAGACCGCAGCCGGTTGCCGCTTCCCGCCATCCGGTAGACATCATCGTGCCGGTTTACCGCGGGCTGGAAGATACCCGCTGCTGTCTTGAATCGGTGCTGAATGCGCCCGGCCAGACGGCGTGGCGACTCATCATCATCAACGACTGCAGCCCGGAGCCCGAAGTGTCCGCCTGGCTGCGTACTTTTGCCGGGCGTGATGCGCGCATAACGCTGCTGGAAAACCCGCTCAACCTGGGCTTTGTTGGCAGCGTCAACCGTGGCATGGCCCTGAGCCCGGAGCACGATGTTGTGCTGCTCAACAGCGATGCCGAGGTCGCCAATGACTGGCTCGACCGGCTGGCGCGTGCCGCCCACAGTGCGCCGCGCGTGGCCAGCGTCACGCCGTTTTCCAACAACGCCACCATCTGCAGCTACCCGCGCTTCTGCCAGGCCAACGAGTTGCCCGCCGGTCACGACACGGCCAGCCTGGACCGCCTTTTTGCCGGGCAGCTGGCCGGCCAGAGCCTGGAAATCCCCACCGGCGTCGGCTTTTGCATGTATATCCGGCGCCAGTGCCTGCAGGAAACCGGCCTCTTCGATGTTGCCAATTTTGGCCAGGGTTACGGCGAAGAAAATGACTTTTGCGTGCGCGCCCAGGAGCTCGGCTGGAGCCACTTGCACGCCCTCGATACGTTTGTGCGGCATGCCGGGGGCATCAGTTTTGGCGACTCCAAAAACCAGCGTGAACTGCAGGCGATGGAGACCTTGCGCCGTCTGCATCCGGGCTACGAAGCGCAGGTTCACGCGTTTGTGCAACGCGACCCGGCCCGCCTGGCACGGCTGACCATCGACGTCGCCCGCATCACCGCCAGCGCACGCCCGGTGATTCTGAACGTCATGCACAACCGTGAGGGCGGCACACTGCGCCACGTGCAGGAGCTGGCCCGGCAACTGGCCGGCCAGGCCACTTTTCTGCGCCTCTCGTCAGCGCCCAACGGTGCCGAACTGCGGCTCGAAGGACCGCATGAGGCGTTCGCCCTGCACTTCGCGCTGCCCGGCGACTGGCCACGCCTGCTGCAAACCCTGGGCACGCTGCAGGTCGGGCATATTCATTACCACCACCTGCTCGGGCACGCGCCGCAGGTCTGCGGGCTGCCGGCCCAGCTGGGCGTCAGTTACGACTTCACGGCGCATGACTACTACAGCTATTGCCCGCAAATATCCCTGACCGACCACACCGACAACTATTGTGGTGAACAAGGCATCGAGCAATGTCGCCAGTGCCTGCAACGCAGTCCGGCGCCCGGCGGCGAAAGCATCGACAGCTGGCGCGAGCGCCACGCCCGGTTGCTCGGCGCGGCACGGTTTGTCATCGCCCCCAGCGCCGACACGGCGCAGCGCATGCAGCGCTTTGTGCCGGGCGCGCGTGTTCAGGTGCTGCCGCACGCCACGCTCGAGACGCTGGCGCCGGTCTACCCGCAGCCAGCGCCTGGCCCGCTGCCCGCAGGCCGGGCGCTGAAAATTGTGGTGCTTGGCGCATTGAGCAAAATCAAGGGGGCTGACGTTCTGGAAGAAGTCGCCACACTGGCGGCGCGCGACAAGGTGGCGCTGGAATTCCATTTGCTGGGCTACGCCTACCGCAGCCTGCGCAGCCAGCCCCGGGCGCGGCTGACGGTGCACGGCGGCTACGAAGAAAAAGACCTGGCGCAACTGCTGCAATGGTTGCAGCCCGATGCCGTCTGGTTTCCGGCGCTCTGGCCGGAGACCTACAGCTACACGCTCAGCGCCAGCCTGGAGAGCGGCCTGCCCATCATTGCGCCCAACCTGGGCGCTTTTGCCGAGCGTCTGCAAAAGCGCGACTGGACCTGGCTTTGTGACTGGCAGCAAAGCCCCGGCCAATGGCTCGAATTCTTCAGCCATATTCGACAGCATCATTTCTGCACGGCGAGCGGCCCCGGCTGGATTGCGGCGCCGACCCGGCCCGGCGCCGCGCAAAACACGGGCGATGACGTGGCGCTGGCCTATCGCAGCAGCTACCTGCTGGGACTGCCGCTGCCCGTTGCCGTGCCACTGGACCAACTGCCGGAACTGCTGCAGCAAGTAGCCGCCAGTCCGATGCTTCGGCGCGGGGTTATCAGGTCAACCGCATTGCGCGCCCTGATGCGCCTGCGCGCCAGCCGGCTGCTTTCACCGGTAAGCCGGGTTGTCCCCTTTCATCTGCAACGACGCGTCAAGTCGTGGCTCGGCCAATGAGGGCTGGCAGGCTCCCAAAAGTGGAAAAATCACCTGAATTTATAGTGTTTTTTGGCTTCAGACCAGACAGGGTATGCGTGGACAGCTATTAAATTTATAGCAATATCTATCGCATCGACAACTTGATGTCCGCACTTTTCAGACTCTTTGGGGCCATCCGGGGCTGGTTGCTGGCGGCACTGGTGCTGTTACCGCCGGCCAGTCTCTTGGCGCAGACGCCGGCGCGTCTGCCCGAGCGCAGCCCGTTTTACCTGATGCCCATGGTGGAGGGGCTGTTTGCCTGCGACAAAGGGCTGGTCAACCGGCAGCTCAAAGACATGGACGCGGTCAATCACTACTGCATCCAGCACCAGCTCGACGGCTCGGCCGGCGTGACCCGTGTGCTTGACCGGCTCGAGCCCGGCGGCCCCCGCGGGCAGGTACAGGTCGGTTACCAGGCAACGCTCCAGTTGCTGTCGCTGTACCAGCGCAGCGGCAAGGAGTGGGTCATTGACGAAAAAAAGCTCGACGCTTATCTGCGGGTGCTGACGCGGGTGCGCCGGCCCGTGGTGGTGTATCTGGCGGCCGACCATTTTGATACCCAGGGCCCGCTGGTGGACGAGCTCGTCAAGGACACGCGCAACCTGATGCTGCTGGCCAATGGCAAGCCGGCCTTGTCGAATTATTTTGGCTACCGCATCGTGCCCTACACGCTGCAGAGCGATGAAACCATTGCCGTCAACCACTACCGCTATGCGGCGCTGCGGCATGTGGCCAAACGCCTCAATGCGCTGCCGGCTGCGGTGCGCCAGCGCATTGTGGCCATTACCCTGGCCGGTGAACTGCACCACATGTTTCCTGACTTTGAAGGCGGCACTGGCAAGTTTGAGGACATGCAGGTTACCGACTACAGCGCCGACTCGGTGGCCGGCTTTCGCCGCTGGCTGGCGCAGCGTTATGGCAGCTTGCCAAAATTCAATGCCGGTACCGGGTTTTCATTTGCCAGCTTCGATCAGGTACCGGCACCCGCCCGCGACATACGCAAAGTACGGCTGGCGTCGTTTGCCGAGCATTACGACGCTTTTGCCGACGGCTTGCTGCCCGTGGCTGGCTGGCTGTGGGACCCGCAGCGTCAAATTGGCCAGCTCGATCTGTACATTGACGCCCAGCCGGCGGGGCCGGTGCCGCGCGACTTCAACCGGCTCGACGTCTACCGCGCGGTTGAGGAAGTCACCAGCCCCAATGTCGGCTTTCGGCGCGATTTCGATTTCAGCCAATTGCCGGCGGGCAAACATCTGGCGCAGGTTGTGGCGCAGACGCCCGCTGGCCGCTACCTGGTCGGGCAGGTTGAGTTTGTGCTGGTGCCGCGTGACCAGAGCGCGGTCAAGCCGCTCAAGGCCAGCGCGCTGGAGCGGCTCAGGCCGGTCAGCGAGCTGGCCGGCGTGAAAGCCTGGCTGGACTTGCCGCGCTCCCTGCAAGACGTCTACTTCAACCCGCTGGCGCGCGACTGGAACCAGTACCGCGCCGGACAGGTGCGGGGCTTTATGGCGCGCTTTTACCAGGAGGCGCTGGCCGCCGGCCTGCCCGCCGACAAGCTTTATTCGCACCAGATTTTGCCGGCCGTCAACTCGAGCTGGAACGGCCAGCTGTTTTCGGCGGAGCAGACGCTGGCCGCCGGGTTGCCGTGGAAAGCCGGCGTCAACCTGTATGGCGGCGCCACCGACAGCGACTGGGTGCGCCGCTTCATGGCGCAGCGACAGATCACCGACTATGGCGTGCCCGAGTTCAATCCGCAGCAATGGAAGCGCCCCGGCGCTGCCCTGCAGGCCATGAAGTCGCACTACCTGGGCGGTGCCCGCTTCATCAGCCCCTACTATTTGTCGGTCATTCCGGACCGCTTCAAGGGCGGCGTCAAACATGGCGCCAACGCCATGGAATTGCGCACCGATAACACCCGGGATGGCTCCGACCAGTTCTACCAGGCCATCACGGAATTTGCCAGGTACTGAGTGAGCGCGCCGGTGCGGCGCTTATTTCTTGCCCCAGGTGTAGAGCTGCGTCACCGCGTAGTTCCAGACCGCACCGACCAGAATGCCCGCCAGTGCTGCCGGCAACCAGTTGGTGCGGTGTTCAAACAAATACGTGGCAATGCCAATATTAGCCACTGCGCCGACGCTGCACGCCAGCATGAAGCTCAACAAGCCGCGCCACCAGCGCCAGCCCTTGAGCTGGCGATCACGGTAAGTCAAGGCATTGTTCAAGCCAAAGTTAAACACCATCGACCCCACCGTTGCCACACCTTGTGCCACGCTGAATTCAATCGCCAGCCCCTTGAGGGCGAGCGACAGCAGCGCCAGATGAACCAGCACGCCAACACCACCGATCAACGAGAACGCCAGAAAGCGAACCGGCACATAACGCCCGACCAGCTTGTCGGCCAGCAGCATGCCGTACTCCCAGATCACCATGTTGTCGAGCTTGCTTTGCCCGTGCAGGCGATCACGAAACTGGTACGGCACTTCGGCCACCCGCACTGGTGTTGCCACACTGGCCAGCAGATCGAGCAAAATCTTGAAGCCCATGCCCGAGAGCCGGCGCACGCTGGCGTCCAGCACCTCACGGCGCAGCATGAAGAAACCGCTCATCGGGTCAGACACCGGTTGCTTCAAAATCAGCCGGCTCATGCGCGTCGCCAGCAGACTCATGCTCTTGCGCGACTCGTTCCATTGGCCGGTGCTGCCGCCCTCCACATAGCGCGACCCGATCACGACATCGGCGCCAGCCGTGATCTGCTCCAGCATCTTCGGCAGAATCGATTCATCGTGTTGCAAATCGGCATCCATCACGGCAATCACCGGGGCTGCCGCCGCCATCATGCCCTCAATGCAAGCCGACGACAGGCCGCGCCGGCCAATGCGTTGCAGGCAGCGTACGCGGGCATCCGTGCGGGCCAGCGTGCGAACCAGCGCGGCGGTCGAATCGGCTGAATCGTCATCGACAAAAATCGCTTCCCAGCCGTGCGGCCCGAGCGTTGCATCCAGACGCCGCAGCAGTTCAGCCACGTTGCCGGATTCGTTGAAGGTCGGAATGACCACTGACAAACGTAGTGATGAATCGTTCATGGGCTGATTGCTGGCCAAAGTGCCAATACCCTCAAATTGGAAGTACCGGAAAGACGCGTCATGGGGCTTGCCAGTGTTCTGCAAACGTGTTGAAAAACTGTTCATGGCTGCGCCGCGGCCACTGCACGCCGCAAGCCGCATACACCGCATCAATGACCTCCTTGCCGGTGTCGTGCCCGAGGGCTACCACATGTTGTGCCTGCCCAAGCTGCTGGCAGGTCTGCACGGCGTCTTTGGGCAGCGTTGCGCCCACCATGCGCGAGCGCAGGTCGCGGCCCAGAAACCGCTCCAGATAGATCCGGTAGATATTGCGATTGGCCGGCCACGGATACAAGAACAGCGTCTCCTTTGTGGCGCCGCGCACGGCCGCCACGCTCATGGCCCGGAAGTCATCCTGGCCGTTGCTGGCCGTCAGGCGGGCTGCCGGCTGTGCCAGCGCCAGCACCAGCAGCAGTGCGCCGGCCACCGCCGCAGCGGGGCGCAATTCAGCCAGCACCAGTGCCACCATCACGGCCACCAGCGGCACAATAAAAATGTAGAACCGTGGATGGGCCATGCCGGCCTTGGCGGCAATCAGTCCGGCCAGCGCCACATAGGCCAGCGCCAGGCCAGCCAGCACGCCCAGGCGAACAGCAAGCTGGTCTGGCCAGACCGCCAGGCCTTGCCGCCAGCGCAGCAACAACAGAGCTGCCAGCACCAGCAGCGCCAGTCCCAGCCAGGGCAGGTGGATCACGGCCGGGGCATCGTTGAGCGTCATCAGGACCCGTTCCCAGGCACTGGCTGAAGCCCAGGCAACACCGCCTCTGGAGGTAAACAGGATGGTGTGCAGGTTGAGTGCCAGCCAGGCCAGAAACACCAGGCCCAGTGCCCCCAAACGCAGCCACGCCTTGCTTGACCGACGACGGTGCGCCATGACCGCATCGGCTGACAGCAACAGCATGACCAGCGCCGCCGCCGTGTAGTGCGAATAACAGGCTAGCGCAAACAGCACGATTTCAGTCCAATACGGCGCCTGCCAATTGCGCCAGCCATCGCGCCAGCGCAGCAGCCACAACAGGGCGGCCATGCCCGCCGTGGACACGCCAACGCTGTAGGCGCGCCCCTCCTGCGCATACATCACCAGCGCCGGATAAAACACCAGCAACAGCAGACTCCAGCGCAACACACGCCGCACCGGCGCGTCCGGGTGACGCCAGGCAAAAGCGGCAAACCACAGCAGCAGTGCACAGGCCGCCAGCGCCGCCGGCAGGCGCGCGGCCAGCTCGGTGGCGCCCAGCCAGTTGACGGTCGCTTTTTCCAGCAGATCATTGAGCGGCGGGCTTTGCTCGGCCGCTTTGGCGGTCAAAAAAGTGTCGCCGTCGCCAATATGGTGCACATCCGTGCGCTGATAGAGGGGCTGGCCACCTGCCGGCAGCAGCGGGTAATAGCGGGCAATGGCCAGCGTAAACAACTCGTCGCTCCACAGGCTCCTTTTCTCCAGCTCATGAAACCGCAAGCCCACGCCACAGGCCACCAGCACTGCCAGCGCAAGGCCAAGCCATCGAGCAGAAATTGTCATTTGTCCCCCTTGCGTGATTGAATTTGTACCGGGTCGCATCGCCCGGCATGGCGGTCCCGCCGATTATCAACCGGGTCGCCCGGCCGTCACAGTTAAACTTGATGCCTCACCCGTTGACCTGCCTGGCAGCAACAATGACCACTATCCGGAACCGAATGAAGCTCCCTCATTTACACACTGCGTCGCTCACTGCACAACTCAAAAGTATCGAGCGGCAGATCAGCCAGGACCAGTTGCAGCAAGCCGCCCTGCAGCTCAACCTGCTGGCCCGAACGGCGCCGCGTGACCCGCGTGTCTTCCTTCTGGGGTCACGCCTGGCCGAAGCCGCCAACAACCCCGATGGCATATTGCAGGCGGCGCGCAAAGCCCATGCGCTGGCACCCCAGTGGCCGGTGGCCACCATTCATCTGGCCGGTGTGCTGGCCAGCCGCTACGAGACCGCAGAAGCACTGGCGCTGGCGCAACAGGCCGTCCAGCAGGCCGCTGAACCGGCCAGCCAGACGCCACTGGACGCTGAACTGCTGGGCAAAGCCGCCGCCGTGGCGTATCGCCTCAACCTTTACCCTGAAGCCCTGCAATGGCTGCGACAGGCTGAAAAAATCAGCCCCGACGACCCCGCCATCCGCTACAAAATCGGCCTGGCCCTGACCCACAGCGGCGAGCCGGCCAGCGCGGTTGAGTTGTTCAGCGCACTGCTGCAGCAGCAACCCGGCAAGTCAGCCCTGCTCAGCGCCCGCCTGCAGGCGGGCCTGCGGGCGCAGCAACACGAGCAGGCGATCCGCGACGCCGAGGCCTTGCTGGCGCTGGAGCCAGCCAGTGAGGAGTACCGGTTTTATCTGGAGGTGGCGCGCGGCCAGACACCGGCAACGCAGCCGGCCTCGCTCATCACCGGCTTGTTTGACGGCTACGCCACCGGGTTTGACCAGCACGCGGTGCTGCAGCTGCACTACACACTGCCGCGCGACGTCGCGCAGTTGATCCACCTGTGGCACCCCGACCGCAAGGGCGATGTGCTTGACCTCGGTTGCGGCACCGGCTTGCTGGGGGTCGGCCTGGGTCCGATTGAGGGCGTGCTGGTGGGCGTTGATCTGTCAGCGGCCATGCTGGAGCAGGCGGCCCGCCACCATGTTTACGACAGCTTTCACCAGGTCAACCTGATTGATGCCCTGCACGCCACACCGGGTGACCACTACGACGTGATCGCCGCGCTGGACGTGTTGATCTACGTCGGCAGTCTGGAGGCGGTGATTCCCGACGCCTGGCGCGTTCTGCTGCCTGGCGGACACTTTGTTTTCTCCTGCGAGACCGGTGCCGCCGGAGCGCCCGACTACGCCTTGCAGGCGAGCTACCGTTACACGCATCAGCCCGCTTACGTAAAGCGTTTGCTGGAGCAGGCCGGGTTTACCGACATCACTACGCAAGACTGTGTGCTGCGCCATGAGGCGCAGCAGCCGGTTCAGGGTTTTCTTGTGACAGCACGTAAACCGTTACCGGCAGCCGGCAAAACGGCCTCAAAGCCGAAAAAGGCAGGTAAAACGCGCCGTTTGACTGCCGATCCCGCCGCTGGGGCGGACAAATAGGGCCGCTGATCGGATGGCGGGGTGCCTCCCAATAGGTCGCCTTCTATAATAGAGGTCAATCCAGAGCGATTGAACTTCTTGCACGTGCTGACTCGTCGAGACTTTACACAGTAACACACCGTATCAATTAATCAGCGGGAACACCAGTTCAAGGCTGCAACAATCAGTGTTGTTCTGATGTCAGGCCACAAGCCGTGGCGATTGCGAAGGTGCGAACGATGGAATCGAAGGAGAAAGTCATGTTTCAGGAAACGATAAAAGGTCTGCTGCGGACCAGACTGCAAACCGTCACAGGCCGGGTTGTGAACTTTGGGGGCCGTGCCTTCGCTGGACTGACAAATATCCGGGTACCCTCACGCATTCTGCTGGGAATTGGCGTTTGCGCGAGTGGGTTGGTCGCCCTGCCGGCGCTGTCGGCCGGCCTCAATGACACCGGTATTTCGGCCTGCGGGGCCGCCAATACCATGAATGACGCCAACTGTGCCTCAGTAGCCCCTGATGGGGGCGCTTACCCGCGCCAGGATGCCCGCTATGGTCGCGATGCCCAGGCTGCCAACGGTTTGCTGCCCAAGACCGGTGCCGGCGCGGCTGGCTTTGACTTCAGCAAGATTGGCAACAATGGCAGCGTGCTGGCTGCTGGCGCCGTGCTGGGCACGGCGGCAACCCAATGGGCTTGTACCCGTGACAACGTCACCGGCCTGATCTGGGAGGTCAAGGCCACCTCCGGTTTGCGCGACCAGAACAACACCTACAGCTGGTACCAGAGCTCGGTCGGCACCTCAAACGGCGGCACCTGCTCCTCGTCAGGCAACTGTGATACCGAAAAGTTCACTGCCGAGGTCAACGCCAGCGCATTGTGCGGCTACCAGGACTGGCGCCTGCCGACTGCCAAGGAACTGCAAAGTATCGTGAAGTTCAGCCAGGTCCTTCCATCGATTGATGTTGACTACTTCCCGAATACATCCACTGTGGGTACCAAACTCTGGTGGACTGGTACCCGGGGCTCGTTGTTTAGCTATGCGTGGTTTGTAGATTTTGGCAATGGCGGTGCATCCACCGACGCAGTCGCTTCCAAATCCAAAGTTCGTCTTGTGCGGGGTGCCCTATGAAATTTACCTCACTCCTGTCCGCATTGGCGGTTTGCCTTGGACTGACCACTCAGCTTGCCCAGGCGGTGACCTGCGATGTTTTGGCAACCCCGTTGACGCCTAGCAACCCTGACGCAGCCTACATCGTGACACCTAGCGATGGCACCGCCACCGACAGCCGTACCGGCTTGACGTGGAAGCGCTGCAGCGAAGGGCAGACCTGGGCCGGCGGTACCTGCACCGGTACGGCTATATATGTTCCCTGGAACCAGGCCTTGGCCACGGCCCCGGCCAGCAGTTTCGCCGGTCATAGTGACTGGCGCGTGCCCAATGTCAAGGAGCTGCGCAGCCTGGTGGAGGAATGCCGCGGGTATCCCTCCATCAACAATGTCGTGTTCCCGGGTATGCCGACGTCGCCAAGAGTGTACTGGACAAGTTCGCCCTATATGGACACCGGTTTGACTCCGCGTCAAAACATGTCGTGGTACGTGAATTTCGACTTAGGCAGCAACGTCGGTTACGACCGCATTTCTAAGGCCTATGTCTGGCTGGTGCGTGGTGGCGACTCCTTTGACAATTCGGCAGCCGGTGTTACCACCACCCTGCTTTCGGTCAGTGCCGGCGGCAGCGGTAGCGGCGGCGTCACCACTGACGTTGGCGGCATCAACTGCACGTCCACGGCAGGCTCCCTGTCGGGCACTTGCCTGGCAACTCTGACCCGGGGCAGCAGTGTGACCTTGACCGCCAGCGCGGCTGTAGGCAGTTCGTTCTACGGCTGGGGTGGAGCAGGCGGGGTTTGCGGTGGCTCTGCCACCTGTACCCTGAGCATGCCGGCGGCGCAAAGCGTGTCAGCCATCTTTGTAGGGCCGGGTGGCGGTGGCGCGACAGCGCCAGCCGCGCCTATCAACCTGGTGGCCAGCACGCCTGTTGACGGCGGTGTGAGCCTGGCGTTTACGCCCGCGTCCGACGGTGGATCCCCCATATTGGACTACCGCGCCACTTGCACGGGCGGCGCTACGGCCATTGGAACGGCCAGTAGCAGCCCGGTCACGGTAAGCGGCATGACTTACGGCACGCTGTACAGTTGCTCGGTGCGGGCACGCAATGTTGTGGGTTACAGTGCGCCCTCCGTGGCAGTTTCGGTGACACCCACCGGTACTTGCACTTGGGCGCTGGCATCTCCCAGTACGTCGGTGAGTTCTGGCGTAAACGTAGGTACGGTTGGCGTCACGTCGCCCTGCGCCTGGACCGCAGTGAGCAATGTCGGCTGGGTTACCATTACCTCGGGTGCCTCGGGTTCCGGTAATGGCAGTGTCGGTTATTCAGTGGCTGCCAATGTGGGCGTAGGCGCCCGCACCGGCACCCTGACCATCGCCACACAGACGTTCACCGTCAACCAGGCTGGAACGGTCAGCCCGCCTTTCTGTGCGCTGGTGGCCAACCCGGCGGTGGTTGTGTCGGGTGGCTCTTCCACGCTGACGGCAACGTGCAGCCCGGCGGCCGACTCCTATACCTGGACCGGTGGTACCTGTGTTGGCACGGTCGGGGCAACCTGCACTGTCTCGCCAACGAGCGCCGTCACCTATACGGTGGCGGGTACCAATGTCAATGGTCTCGGTGTGGCGGCCTCGGCCACGGTGAGCGTGTTCTCGTCGGCCTCTATCCTGACCAACATCTCGACCCGGGGTTACGTAGGCACCACTGACAACGTCATGATTGGCGGTTTCATTATTAGCGGTTCGGTGCCAATCTCGGTGTTGATCAGGGCACGCGGCCCGTCGCTGGCGGCGTTTGGCGTGACGGGTGTGCTGGCCAACCCCAGCATGAAGCTTTACCTGGGCCCAACCCTGCTCGACAGCAACGACGACTGGGGCGGCGCTCCCAATGCAGCGGCTATTTCGGCGTCGGGTTCGGCACCTTCGAGCCCGCTGGAGTCAGCCATTCTGACCACATTGGCACCCGGAGCGTACACCACCATCGTCAGCGGTGTGGGTGGCAGCACCGGCGTGGCGATCGTCGAGGTGCTGGCGCAGTAACTGGCAGGGCGGTGAGCTGGGCGTTATTTGAAAAAACGCCCGGCGATGCCCCAAAAATGCCAGGCGGGAGCATCTTCTGCAATGATGTGCTCCAGCTCACCAAAAACCTGGCTTGCCAGCGTTTCTACCGAGCGGTGAACACCTAGCGGTTTGATGCGCAGAAAGCGCTGCCCGCTGCCGGTGTTCAGGCCGGTGATGTAAACCACAACAGGTATTTGCTGGTCAACCGCCAGCCGCAGCAGACCTCTTGGCAGGGTGGCCTGCATACCCAGCAACCCAACCGTCATGCTGGCTTGGGCCTCATCGGCGGGCACATCGACCACACCCAGCAGCGAATGCTTTTCGTGCAAGGTCCGGATCACCTGTTTGAGTTGCCGGGCGACGTCAATCGTGGGTGAACCCAGAACGCGAGCCACATGCGCATTGCGAGAGCGTGCATACCAGGACCGGATAGTGTGGCCCTGATAGGCCTGGCTGTCGAGTGAAGCCACCAGTGCGTGCGGTTGCAGACCGTGTGCGGCGGCATGGCGCAAGCCCCAGAAACCGGCACCCCAGTGAAAGGTCAGCAGCAAAACGGCTTGCGGGTCGCGGGGCCACTGGCCGCTCACCTGCAGGTGCTGCGCCATCCAGGCGTCGCGGCGCCACAGGCCAAGGTAATGGTCGGCATGGTCTACCAGTGTGACCAGTCGACGCGCCCACAGCCAGTGCGCCTCGTCAGTGCCGGCCCAACCCCGGCTGCGGGCTTGTTGCAAAGCGGTTTCACACGGCTCCCGGTACAAACTGTGCAGACGGGCCAGCCGCTGAAAAACCGGAAAACACCAGCGCCAGGGCAAAATGGCGGCCAGACCCGGCAATAGCACCAGCTCCAGGCCATCTTGCAGCTCAGTGCGCAGGCGCAACAGCACGGCAGCGCGCCTCATGACCAGTGATGTGGCAAGCGAACCAGGCCGGGCGTCAGGCTGCTGCTCAGCCACTGAAACTGGATGAAATCCTTCCATTCGTCATAAATCACCAGGCCTTGGGCGTCAAACAAATAAAAGCTGAGCGAATACTGGCCAGAGTGCAGGGGCAGTTCGGTGAAAGTCAGGGTGATCTGCCAGGTGGTCCAGCCGTTGCGCTCTTCAAGTGCCGTGGGTTGAGCGCCTTCGGCATGGCTGGCAACCGAGGTGATGCCAACCCCCTGAAACTGCTCCAGCATGACACCGATGCTGGGCGTTTCATCGCTGGCCGTTACGGCTTGCACCTGAATGACCAGGTCAGGGCGGGTCAACTTCGAGCCCGAGTTGGCGCTGAGCCCGGCCACTTCGGCTTTGAGCAGCGCGGCACGGCGGCCACCCGCTGCTGCGTCTGGCAACGCCGGCGCTGCGCTCGCCCCTGGGGCCTCCTGAGCGGCGGTCTGCGGCGCGGCGTCCTGTAGCCGCACATGCGTTTCATACGCCGCCAGCACCGCCTCGGTTTCACCCAGACCGCGCAGCTGACCGTGGTCGAGCCACAGCACACGCTCGCACAACTGGCGCACATGGTAAAGACTGTGTGAACAAAACAAGACCGTGCAACCGTTTTGACGAAACGCTTCAATGCGCTGGACGCATTTTTTCTGAAAATGCTGGTCGCCCACCGACAAGGCTTCGTCAATGATCAGCAGTTCGGGCTGTACCGCGGTTACCAAGGCAAATGCCAGGCGTACCACCATGCCGGAAGAATAGGTCTTGACCGGTCTGTCAATGGCTTCGCCCAGCTCCGAGAACGCAATGATGCCGTCGGCAAGCTGCAGCATTTCACCGGGCGCGAAACCCAGAAAGCTGCCACCAAACATCAGGTTGTCGCGCCCGGTAAAGTCCGGATGAAAACCGGCCCCCAGTTCCAGAATGGCCGTGACACGGCCGACCCGCTGCACGCGCCCGTGCGACGGCTGCAAGGTGCCCGCCAGCAGCTTGAGCAAGGTGCTTTTGCCGGCGCCATTGTCGCCCACCACGCCCAGGCACTGGCCACGCTGCAGTTCAAAGCTCACCTCGCGCAATGCCCAGTGCGGCTGCGACCGGTCGGCCCAGCCCAGCAGCGCCAGCAAGCGTTCATGGGGAGAGGCAAACAGGCGGTATCTTTTACCCAGACCCGCCACTTGCAATACCGTGGTATTCACAACCAGTCCACCAGTTCGTCGCGGCTGCGCTTGATCAGGACGTTGAGCAGCAGTGCCAGCAGCATCAGCCAGCCCAGGCTGACGGCCCACAGGTTGATGCCCGGCCACGCGCCCTTGAGCAGTACCTCCTGATAAGCCAGTACCAGCGCCGACATGGGGTTGACAAACAGCACCCAGCGCCAGCCCGGTGGAAACAGGGTCAGAGGGAAAAACACCGGTGACAGATAAATACCCACCGACAGCGCAAAAGACAGCAGCTGCAAGGTGTCGCGCACCGCTGCCGCCAATATGGCCAGCACATGCGCCAGCAGAAACGCCAGCATGCCCTGCAGCAGCAGCAGCAAGGGGATGGCCAGCAGCGCCAGAGTCAAACCACTGGTGGGTAAATACGCCAGGGTCAGCGCCAGCATCAGGGGTACAAATACAACCCAGCCCGCCAGCACGCTGCGCGCCACAAACAACACCGGTGGCAAGGCGTTTTTCTGCAGTAGCCCACCAGCATCAATCAGGCTGCTGGCGCCGCGCGAGAGTGACTCGCAGAATGACAGCCAGGGCAGGGCGCCCACCACCAGATAAGTGCCAACACGGGTCCCATGCGTCGGGTCACCCATGCGCATGGCAAATACCACGTCAAAAACCAGAAAATAGGCGCCAATCACCAGCAGGGGTTGCAGATAAGCCCACAACAAACCGGCCGACGAACCGGCGTAACGGCTGGCCAGCTCGCGCCGGGTCAGGGTCCAGAGCAGACCCCGGGCGCGGCCCAGGGCGCGCCAGTCTTGCCAACAATGCCGCAGCAGTGATGCACCCAAGGTTGGCCTTGCAAGGCTAGGGAGTTACGGTCCTGGCCAGTGCGTCGAGCGCGGCCGGCTCATAGACAAAATTTTGTGTCAGGGCTTTTACCTTCTGCAACCGGTGTTCGGTGAGTATGGCGTTGCGTGCGTCTTGCAGCAGTTGCGTGCGTACCTCGCTGTAGGGCTGCACCGACTTTTCCTGTCTTTCTTCGAGGCGGATGATGTGGTAGCCAAACTCGGATTCGACCGGTTCGCTCAGGTCGCCGGGCTTGGCCAGTTTGTTGAGGGCATCCTCAAACGGTTGCACCATCTTGCCCGCCTCAAAAAAGCCCAGATCACCACCGCGAACCGCACTTGCGGTATCGGTCGAATGGGTTTTGGCCAGTTCTTCAAAAGAGGCGCCGGTGCGCAATTTTGCAACCAGTTCTCTGGCTTTCTGTAACGAGTCGGCGCCGCCTTTGGCCAGCAGAATATGGCGGGCACGGGTCTGGGCCGGTTTTTCAAATTTGGTTGTGTTGGTCTGGTACAGATTGCGCGCATAGGCGTCTAGCGTCGCATCAGTGGGGTTGTTTTGTGCGTCGAACCGGGCCAGTCGGGCATCGGACAGAATGCGGTCTTGTGAAATGGCGAGAGTGGCCATGAGGACCGGGTCGGCACCCAGGCCGTCACGCTGGGCTTCGGCCGCCAGCAGGCGGCGCACCAGCAGATTGCTGGCGAGTTGCTGAACTTTTTCTGGTTTGGCCAGGAAAGCCTCACGGTCTTCCGGGCGGGCGCGCCGCAATTCGGCCAGGATGTCGGCCACTTTGATCAGCGCGCCGGCCGGGTCCCGTGCCAGCACGTCATTGACGGCGGGGCTTGCGCGGACCGCCTTTACTTCGCCCGCCACGGGTTTTGCCGCGGCTGCCGCTGGCGGGGTTTGCTGCGCCTGCGCTGCAGAAAAAGGCAACGCCAATAAAGCCGACAAGAGCCATGGAGTGACGGGTGCCGAAGAATATTTCAGAAAAAAACGCATGAGAGTCTCTGAGTCAAGTAGTGACAAAGTCCAAAGTAATCAAAAAGGCGAAGTCAGGCCGGAATAAAAAAAAGCGGGGTTGCCCCCGCTTTTTTTTCTGGAAAATTGCGCCAACCGGGCGCAACTGTCACAGCATCACGACTTACTGCTGATAGCGAGTCGTACGGTGCGGCAGGGTGGCACCGAAGGTGCTACCGCCCAAACCACCCACAGCGCGAACTGCCTCATAGCCCAAGACCGGCAGACCGATCAGTGAAGGACCAGGAGTCTGCAGCGTTGTCCAGCCGGCAACATAACCGTTGTCGATTGCGGAACGGGCCACAGTTGCCTTCAGGGTACCGGAAGCAGAAGTGATCAAACCGCTTGCGCCGGCTGCTTCACCTGCATTGAAGCTCAGCACGCTGGCTTCGCCGCACATGATGAAGCTGGTGGGTACACCTGGCTCTTGCGGGGAGATGATGACATCTGAACCTGGGTCAGTAGCCGTGGTTTCTTCCTGGTCAAAGGACACGTGGGTAATACCCTTGACGCAAACCTGACGGTCAAGAACCAGCGTGTTGCCAGCCGTGAAGAAGTCAGTACCCAACACCGAGTAAGTGCGAGCGCCTGCCTTGTAGTCATAGGCCACGCTGTAACGGCGTGTTGGCATGGACAGAACCCAATCAGTGGTCGACGCAATGGCCGAGTTGGTCAGGAACTCATTCATGACGTTGGTCGTGGCGATAGCCTTGTTCAACGCATCAACCTGAACCAGCGGGCTGGAGGACACAGTGTAAGGAATGGAGAAGTCGGGCACGTCATACACGGCAGCGATTGTAGGATTGTCACGCAGGACCGGGTCCGCAGTGAACTGGGCAATCCGGGAGCCAGTGGCGCCTGGGAAGCTTTCGTTGGTTTGCGGGAAGTAAGTCAGGGCACCCGTGGTGGCCAGACCAGCGGAATCCACAGCGTTGATGGCGGTTGCAGCGCCAGACCAGGCACCCGCGTCAGCCACGTTCAGGATGATCCAGTTGGCCATCAAACCGGTGGTTGGCACAGCCAGACCCTTCAGGTTAGCGGCGGTCAGATCAAGCGCATCGGTGTCCAGACCAGTCCAGGCAGAACCGGTGCAAGGTGCTACGCCCTTGACGTGCTTGATGGCGGTGTACAGAGCCGAGCCGGAAGGAATGTCAGCCATGTTGAAAATTTCAACGTAGCCTTCACGTGTTTCGTTGGCCAGAGCATCGCCTGTGCGTTTGTTGTCAATACGTACTTTGGAGAACGGCGTGCCGTTCAGAGTACCGAGAGCGGCTGCTGCGGGCAGAAGCGCACCTTTGGTGGGCTTCGTGCAAGATGCATCAGCGGTGTACAGCTTGGCAAAACCATCTGCACCCTTGGATACGGAAGCGGTCCAGACGTCACCTGGGGACAGGAACACCTGGAAGTCAAAAACGTCATCAGAATTAGCGGCGCCACGGAAACGAACCTTGACGGCCTTGCCGTTGACGGTGTCCGTGTTAACCAGGTTAATCATGGTGTTGTTGGCGTCCTGAGCACTGTAGTACGGCACATAGAGAAAGTGACCAATGCCATCCACCGCGGTCTTCAAGCTAACCGCAGCACCTGCCGGAATGGGGCTTCCAACTACTTGATTCAACCCGATAGCCTGCGCGCCTCCTGCGAACCCAATGCCTACCAATGCGGCGGTAATGCTCAAAGCCAGAACATTTTTTTTCATAAAAACTCCAATTAAAGATTGTTGAGCGCAACCCTTAGTGGGTTGAAAACGCTGGTGAATATTAGCACACGATCAACACGAGTTAGGAGAGCGTTAAAGCAGTTTTTTTGGATGCGTTGATTAAAAACAACAATTGCGGCCAATAACTGATTGACTGTGTGGTGAACTTTGGTCAATTGCCTTCGATAGGGGTGCCTCCTATTGCCAACGGGAACGCTATGACCAAGTTTGAATTGATCGCATTCATTTAACTTACATTTTCTGGAAAAACCACCATTGCCCATTTTCGTATAGCCATGTTTCATCAAGGTGAGTTGCTATGGTACTGCTATTTTGCCGGCTCAGCGAGGGTTTGTAATCGATCCGCAGGGTGGCCAGGCATTTGCTGGCCTCGGGGCAGTTCACCGCAACGACTTCAGCACCGACCCAGGTGACGGCACCGCCAAAGCGGTTACGGTAACCGTCGGCGGTGATGGCCGCCCGGAAGCCGGGGGTGTAGTAGGTGTAAGCGCGACTGAACTCGCCCTTGACCAGTGCCTGCCAGCGTTCGGTGGACCGCTGGCGAACCTGCTCTTCAGGCTTGCGTGTATCCAGACTGGCACAGGCCGCCAGTGTGAGCGTGGCACACAGCAGCATGCCAATCGATGTCCAGCGCCAGCCGCTGGTGCGGGGCGTTGGGTCGGGGTTGCCTTGTGGCATGAAGGGTTTGCTATTGACGTTTTGCATGGTGCTGTTGGGGTGACAATTCAAGGTTTGGTTGTAGAAGGTAGAGGTTGCGGTACGACGGCCTCGTCCTGGGGTTGTGCCACGGCAACGGAGGGGAAGAGCGTTTTCATGCGATCTCTGAGTTCCTGGCCGATTTGGCGCACGTCCTGCTCGGTTCGTACCACGCGCGGGGTGATCAAGACCACCAGCTCGGTTCGATTGGTGCTGCTGGCATTGGTTCCAAACAACTTGCCGAAAAGCGGGATGTCCTGCAGGCCCGGGACGCCGCTCTTGCCGGCGGTGGTGTTGTCGCGGATCAGGCCGCCAAGAACCAAAGTTTCGCCCGAACGCACGGCCACCTTACTGGCAAACTGGCGTTGCAAAAAGCTGCGCTGTCCGGTGGCGGCGTCAACCTGGCCAACGTCTGTTACCGCCTGGGCCAGCTGCATGGTGACCATATTGCCGGCGTTGACCGAGGGTGTCACTGTCAGGCTGACACCGGTGTCCTTGTACTGGATGTTATTGCTGACGTTGCCGCCAGCGGTGATGGTTTCACCGACCTGAATGGGCTGCTGGTTGCCAACAGCAATACTGGCTGTGTGGTTGTCAAGCACCATCAGGGAGGGACTGGAAATGACCTTGACGAGAGATTTGTCGGCCAGCGCGTTGAGGACGGCACGCACGTCACCCAGGGAGTTGCGCAAAGTGTAGGAAAACCCCGCCGGGGTGCTGCCAAAAACAGCCCCGGCTGCCGTGCCCAGCACGCCAGTGCCGCTCAGATCACTGCGTGCCTTGTCAGTAAAAGCCCATTGGAGGCCGTACTTGAGGTCGTCGGTCAGGGTGACTTCGATGATGCTGGCCTCAATCAGTACCTGGATGGGTGGAACGTCAAGGCGTTTGAGGGTGACTTCAATCTTTTCAAACTCACTGCGCGTGCCAAAAACCAGCACGACGTTGTTGATTTCATCGGCCATGACACGCAGTCCGGCATTGAGGGTCAGCGTGGTCAGGCCGGTGCCTTGCACAGAACTACCGCTGCCGGCTCGGCTGCTGGCTGAGCCGGCAGCACCCAGACCGGCTCCGCTGAAGCCACTGGTGGTGGCGTTGGATTGCTGCAACCCGGGGGCGACGCCGCTGCTGGCGGGCTGTGCAGAGACTGAACCGGCGCTGCCAAAGAGGCCGTTGAGGACGTTGGCCAGATGTTTGGCGTTGCCGTTCTGTACGGCGTAGACAAAGAGCTGGGCTTCGGCCGAGTTGCCGCCGGGTTGATCAAGCTTTTCGATCCAGAGCCGCGCTTCGTCAAGATAGGCGGCGCGCGGGGTGACGATCATTACACTGTTGATGCGTGCGATGGGGAGAATACGCATGGCGCCGAAGACAGCAGACGAGGTGGGCACGAGGGAACTGGCTGCATCAGGCTGCCGGTTTGCGCCAGCAGCGGCGGGTGTCGGACTGCTCGGCGCTGACGAGCCGCCGGCGCCAAACAGCCGCAGCGCTGCTTCGACCTCGCTGGTAGTGACGTATTTAAGCGGGAATACACCGACCGACATGCCTTTGAGCAGGTCAACGTCAAAGGTGCCCACAATATCCAGCCAGCCTTCGGCCTGGGTGCGGGTGCCAGTGAGCACAAGCAGGTTGCGTACGGTATCTATCCGCACAATGGCGTCGCCGGGCGCCATGGGGCGCAGAATGCTGGCCATTTCGGTGGCGCCGATGTACTTGAGCGGAACGATGATGGCGCCATAACCGGGTGGCAACGGGCCACCGCTGGCTTGACGGATGGTGGGCACAATGCCTTTGATCGCATCCGGGCGTCCAATGTGATAGACCCCTCTTGAGTCACGTGCCATTTGCAGTCCGTTGGCCTGCAGAGCCGCCTCCAGCAGGAGTACCGCGTGGTCGGGTGACACGTCGCTTTGTGTGGCCATGGTGACCGTGCCATTGATGGGCGGATGGATAACGTAGTCGACTTTGGCGATCTCACGCAGGATCAGGCCGACAACATCAGCCAGTGGTGCCTCTTCAAATTTGAGCCCGGCTGAAGGACCGGTGACCTGACCCTTGTTGCTGACGGGGGCCAGTACCTGATCGTTGCCGCGAATGATGCGGACTTGCTCGACAGGCAAGGCGGGATCGGCGGCTTGTGCGTGCGCACCCACAACCGCAGCAGCCAAGCAAAAAAGAATGAGTTTTGTGAAGGATGTCATGGGTCAATCAGTCCGGTGCTGTGTTATTCGGTGAGCGGAGGCAGCCCCCTGGAGGTCCTGAGCTGGTTGCGACGCTCAAGACGCGCCCGAACTTCGTCCTGGGTTTTTTGAGCGATACTGGCAGTTCCCTGCGCCGCAGCGACCGGCGCAACAGCACCTGGCGCAGCGCTTGCCGGTGGCGCGGCATGCGAGGCGGTGGGCGGCGGTGCTGGTGGAGGAGTGTCGAGGCGGGCATAGGCCAGTTGTAACTGCCGATTTTCCTCGCCACGGCTAAATGTAACATCCCGACCCTCAATGCTTTTGAGGGTCCAGGCGCCGACGGCCTCGTTGATTTTGATGCGTCGCGACTTGCCCTCTATGCGCGCCAGGATGCCGGCATTGGTGCCCGAAAAAATGCCCTGGATGCGGATGTTGGCCAGCGGATCAGGCGGTGGTGGTGGGGCTGGGGGAGCCGGTGGTGGAGGTGGTCTTCGGTCAGGCGCAAAAAGTGGGCGTTCCAGTATGGCGCTGAACGAAGCGGCGCCGGTGTTGCTGCGGGGCGGGTTGGCAGGCACTCTGAGTTCGGGCGCCAGCGCCTTGGGTGCAACCCAGTTCAACTGGCGCGGTTTGGCCTTTTCGTCAAACCACATCCAGGTCAGGCTGAAAGCCAGCAACGTTGCCAGTATCAGCAGTAAACGAAGCGGTCCGAAGCGCAGTGGTGAAAAGTTCATGGACGCACCCGCAGCACATAAAAGCTGAATTGGCCACCAAGACGCTGAATACTGGCAGGTTTGACGGCGCCAATTGTTTGTAGAGACAAGCTGTCAATCAGCACCGAAGGTGTCTGGCCTGATAGCAAAGCAAGCGCATTCTGGATACTGGCGAGGTCACCTTCCACGCGCAGATTGATCGGGATGCGGTCAAATTTGGCGTCTTCTTTCGGGGGCGCCAGAACCTGGATACTGATGATGTCAAGCTTGCTATCGGCAAACAGCGTACGTATGCGCTGCTGCGCATCGTTGCCGGCCTGGGTAACATCCAGGGTCGCAGGGTAGGTCAGGCGGGTCAGCTGCTCGTTGGCCTGCAGACCCAGTGCTTTCAAATCGGCCTGGTGTTCCAGCAGTCCCGCCAGGCGAGCATAGCGGGGCTCCAGATCGGCCAGCTGGCGTTTCACAAGGTCATGGCGTGACCAGACATAAAGACCTGCTGCTACCACCGGCAGCACCAGCATCAAAATGGTTAACGCTTGCAGCCAGGCGATACGATTGAAGAGGGGTCGACTCATGATGCAGGCCCCGGTTGGGCTGTGTCAAGGGTGAATTCGATGGTGAAAGACTCGCGTGGCGCGCCCAGTGGTTTGGTCGCTGGCGTGGGTGCCTTGACGTCGCGCAGGCCGGGTGTGGTGCCAAGCTGTTTCATCAGCGCTGCGGCATTGCCTGTCTGTCCGGAAATGCTGACTCTCGAACCCTGAATTTGCAGACTGATCAGCGAGGTGTCATCGGGCAGCGCCGTGGTGATGAGTTGGAGGGTTTGCAGCGGTGGCACCGGTTTGCCGGTGAGTTCGGCCAGTTTGGTCAGTTTCTCGGTGGTACGAACCAGCGCTTCACGCTGGGCAACAGCCGGGCCGGCTTTTTGCTGCAAAGCCATCATCGCCTGATTGGCTTTTACTGATCGCAGATAAAGCTGGATGCTGGGCGTTGCCGCTATGGCCACAATCAGCGCCAGTACAAGCTGGGCAAGTACGGCGCTGGCCCAACTCCAAACCGCGTTTTGACGCTGACGGCGTGCTTCGCCAAAACCGGGCAGTATGACAAAGCCGGGTCCACTGGGGCGAGACACCCACACTTCGGGGGAGTGCGAGTTGAATTGGGGGTAGGTCGTAGTCTGATACTGGTGAATCAATCTGCGGGAACCCAGCATGACATGGACACGCAGGGCGTTGTGGTCCTCCGGAGTGATTTCATGGGACCATGTAACGTCGTCATGGGCAAATGGGCTGAGCGTCTGTATTTCAAGTGAAAGTGCAGCCTGCAATTCGGCGGGTTGAAGTTTGGGCACGTCAATGCTGCGGCGCAAAAACAGGTTCTCCGGTAGCAGGATCGCGTCGAAACGGGCTGATCGGGCACCTTTTTCGTCGGGCAGTGCCGGAGTCTGCATGCTGCGACTGAGGGATTGTTCACCCGTCGGTAAATGCAGGCGCACTGCCGAAGTGGGCCAGAGCCAGGAAAATATCCGCCACTCAAGCATGCCGCGCCAAGCGGTCAGAAGATCGCGCCAAAGCGAGCCGAGGTTCAGGCCAAAAAACCGGTTTTGTGTTTGCAGGTCGGGCGATCCGGGTGAGCTGGACATAATGGTTCAGTGGTCGCTCGGGGTCGGGTGTTGTATCGATTGTCGGGCACCCAGCGCGCGCCAGGGCAGACCTGAGCGTGGGTCCGCACCCAAGTCCACGCGCCAGGCCTTTTGCACCGTGCCACCGTCGGGCAGACCGACCTGAACCTGAAGTTGCATGCTGCGTGAAGATGCCATTTCGATCTGATTCGGGTTGAAAAAAGAGGTGTCCATAAGGGTGGGATCCAGATCACGCCCGGCTGCCAAAGCAGTTGCACGGGGTACATCGCCATCGGTCAGAACCCGAAGTACGCCCGCCGGGGCGACTTTGGGATTTATGCGCCCACTGCCGTCTTTAAGGTCGGCTATGACAAGATTGTTGATCTTAGCATAGAGGTCATAAGTCATTGCGGGCACGCGCATAAGGTCTTCGACGGCATCAAAGCCTTGCGGCACACCTTGGGAGTCCCGAATTTGACGGACTTCGACGGTGGATTGGGCCAGGGCTTGCGCAGCGGCCGGGTTCAGTCCCCCGGCATGTCGATACATTGCCGCCAGGAGCACGTCTGTGGCGTTGTTGATGTCGATGAGCCCGTTGAGGGGTTGCACCGAGACCAAGTGATTTTGCCCATCGAATTGGACCGGTATCACCTGCGTCGTGGCCCCCGGCTCCTGTTGCTGCGCCAGCAGGCTTTGCAGCGCCAGCAAAATTGCAGCATCAGCCAATGCACCTGCGACCAGGGCGTGGCGTTGCAGGCCGGCGCTTTGGACTTCGATGCGCACCGCGTGAACGATGCCGGTGATAATGAGGCCCATGGCAGCGACCAGCCATAGTACAGCAATGAGCGCCATGCCGCGCTGCGGAATTTCTGTGTTTTTCATCGTGGTGTACCGCCACCCACGCCGACTTTGGAGTGAGTGTCATTCTGACCCAATGCGTGTAACGTGATATTCCACTCCGGCCAGTCACCCTGGCCGTCGACCAGACGCAGTCCGACTGTCTCGGGCAGGCCGTCGGCAACCGGCCAACCGCTTTGCCAGCCTGAAGGCCATCCCTGTGCCTTGTCGCGCCCCTCTGGCGGGAGACCCTGGGCCTGTAACGTTAGTTGTTCAATGCCGTGGATGAGGATGCGCGACTCTGCTTTTGACCAGTCGGGAAAAACGATGTCGGATTGCCATGGGGAAAAGCGTAGCACCAGTTCATGGCCAGAGTCGGTAGCTTCAATTTTGAGTCGAAAGAAGTGACGTCCGCCAACGTTCGGTCTGGCGGGCATGATGCCAACCCAGCTCAAGCTGTCTGATGTGGCAACAAACGGGATAATTTTTTTGCCGGTTGCACCGGGCTCATCATGCGCTAAAGCGTAGACACGGCTCAGGGTCTGTTGCAGAAAGTAACGCGCCACACGTATTTCATCGAGACGCTGCAAACGCTGGTCAATCTTGCTCTCCGTCTGCGCCATGGTGCGCAGGGCAGAGACCAGGCCAACCATGATAATGGACAGCAGCGACATGACGACCAGCAATTCCAGCAGCGTGAAGCCTCGCAGGCGGCTTCGGGCGGCACGCGGCGTGTTGGCTGGAGTAGTGAATTGGTCGAGCTTGGTCATGGCACGGTTTCGCCAGGCTTGGGCTTTCGTTCGGGCAATAGGGTAATCAGGTCTAACTGACCGGGCCGGCTTCCGGCAGCCCAGTAAATGGCAAGGTGGATTTCGTGCAAGGACACGGTCGGGGCTGTGTTTTTGCCCCCGTCTTGAAAGGGGGTGCTGCGCACTTGCCACCTGAAGCCGGCGCTTTCGCCGTCTTCGTTCCAGCCACCCGCGCTGACGCTGGCGTGGCTTGCCAGCAATGATTCAGCCAGCCAGGCGGCCTGCTGGTTCTGGGCCGCGTCGCTGACATTGCGGGCACTGCCACCGGCTACCTGGTAAAGCAGTCCCAGTGACATGGCCATGATGGCGAACGCAACCAGCAATTCGAGTAATGAAAACCCGCGCTGTTTTGATGTGGCACGCCGAGTCATGGGATGCGTGGCTCTTGCGTGATCTGTCCAAACAGCCAATCAATCCGTATCCGAACCCCGGCGCCTGACGGTCTGACCAGCTCAATGGTTCCGCCGGTTGAGCCTCCTTCGGGAAAAAATGAAATGGCCGCTGCCTGATTGTTGTCGGGCAATTCCCTGACGCCGACGGTGGTCTTGACCTCGACGCTACCAGGTAGTGCCTTGAGCGGGCGGCCTTCTACGCCGAATTGACGATCTGCCAGATTGACCTGGAACACCACTGCCCTGCCGTAAGCCAATGCCTGTTGTCGGGCCTGACGCAGGTCCACCAGAATGGCGCGCACCGTGTCCCGGTATTGGCTGACTTCACGCAGTCGATCAAAGGCAGGTGGCACCAAGGCTACCAGCAACGAGCCGATGGCCAGCACCACCAGCAACTCGAGCAGTGTGAAGCCCTGCCGTGGCCGGTTGGCAGAGGCGCCGACCGGACTGGGTTTTCGGTCAGGGCTTGTTGCGGATGTCGGCGTTTTCACCTTCGCCGCCCGGTAGCCCATCAGCGCCCAACGCCATGATTTCTATGCCGCCGTTGGCTGTCGGGCTGGTGAACACATAAGGTTTGCCCCAGGGGTCATTGGGTACGCCCCCTTTAAGGTAAGGGCCGTTCCACCCGTTGGCAGTGCCGGGGCGATTGACCAGTGCGTCAAGGCCTTCGGCCGTGGTCGGGTAGCGTCCGACATCAAGCTTGAACAGCTCGAGAGATTTTTCAATATCTGCGATTTGCACAGCGGCAGTTTTGGATTTGGCCCCCCCTAGCAGACTCAACACGCGGGGACCGACCAAACCGGCCAGCATCGTCAAAATAGCCAGTACCACCAGCAATTCAATGAGGGTGAAGCCTGCGCTTCGCCACCTGGAGGGTAGCTTGTTGGTGCGAAATGAATGCATGTGTGATGAGGATTGGCAGAGGAAAAATTATAGGTCACTTTCATTCGTGCAAACAGATCATCTCAGGCCTTGGTGTAACGCCGGCGCAGTCTCAGGAACGGGCGCTCAACAAAACGCATGCTGAGATAGGCGACTGGAACCATGGTCATGAACGCGACCACTGAAACCGGTAACGCTACGTAGAAGTTGGAAATATCAAGCACACTGGCATGAATCCAGCGCGCAACGGCAAAGACAAAGAAAAAATGTAACAAATAGATTGAGTAGGAGTACTCACCCAAACGAGCGAACAGTGTGGAAATCGCTCCGGGTCTGTGCAAAAACGACCCGTCATACCATGCGATCACCGCTGCAAACGCAGCCCCTTCCAGTGTTGGCAGCACAATCCAAAGCCGCGAAGGTGATGGATAAGACGGCAGAAGATAGAACCCGCCGTTGTTGTCGAACCACCAGTACAAAGTGATGAAAGCCACAGTGATACCGGCAATCCAGACATGCCGACCAATAATATGGGCACGATAATGAAAGGCAATGATCCCGAGCACGAACTGGTCAATTCGGCCGAAGATCGTCGAATACGCGAGGCTTTGCACTTCGCCGGCCCAACTGTGATAGCCGGTCCGAAGCAGGATCGCGAAAGTCAGTAACAGCCAAAGCCCCTGATACCAGCTTCGCAACAAAAATAGCAGGAGCGGTAGCAGCAGGTAAAAATGCAATTCAACGGTGATTGACCATCCGCCGTTGGGCCAGGTCGGAAACACCAGTCCGCCGGGGAGGGATCGAAGGTATTCATATGCTGCTTGTGGACGGTCGCTCCTGAGTCCTTCCATTACTGCGTTGATAGCGAAAACCAGCAGCAGCAACGGCATTAACCGGAGCGCCCGGTTCCAGAAAAATAGTGAGTAGACAACGCGCTTGCCGTCAAGCAGTTTGGCAAACAGGTAACCGCTCAAGGTCATAAAAAGGGCCACACCGACCTGTCCCTCGTCGAATAGAACCAGCGGCCCCCAGAATGGAGCACCTTCAAAAGGTACCGGCGACCCGTATCGGCCATGCATGAAGTGCCAGACAAAAACCAGCAGTGCGGCGACGCCGCGGACGTGATCAAGTGCTACATAGTGCTCGCCGGACGTCGCTTTCATCGTGTTTGTTGCTGGGACCCCTAGACCGCCAGATCGTTGACCGAGAGGATACCTAACATGATGGAGACGATGATGGTGGCAATAAAAAGGCCCAGCACCAGAATCAGCAGTGGTTCAAGCATGGTCAGTGCGCGTTTAATGCCGGTTTCAACGTCCCGGTTGAAGATGCGGGCCAGTTCGAGCAGCATCGGACCCAGACGGCCGGTTTCCTCGCCCACTTTAATCAGGTTGATGGCCAGGGGTTCGAAAATTCCACTGGCTTTAAGGGCGTCAACCATTTTGCCGCCACTCTTGACTTTGGGTACAACGCCTTCGAGCGCCTGGCGCAGCGTGAGGTTGCCTACTGTCAGGGTGGCAATGCGCAGGGCTGAAAGCAGGGGTACACCGTTGCCGAGAAGGGTTCCCAGGGAGCGCGAAAAAAGTGTCAGGTTGTATTTGAGCGTGAGCTTGCCGAAAATTGGCAGCCGCAGTGCGCGTGTTTGCCACCACTGGCGTCCAGCTGGGGAACGCCACCACAGACGCAACGCCCAGAACAGCACCAGCAGACCGAGACCCATCATGAGTCCGTAGTCAGTAAAGGCGTGCCCGACCGCCATGATGATCCGGGTTGGCGTGGGTAACGCATCGCCCAGGCCTTTGAAGAGTGTTTCAAACTGCGGCACAACGAAACCCAGCATCCCGATGATGGATAGCACAGCGACTCCGAGCAGGATGGCCGGGTAGATGGTGGCTGAAACAATACTTTCGCGCAGCGCACGCACGCGATCTAGGTGTTCGACCAGACGCTCGAGCACGTCGCTGAGTTGACCGCCGGCTTCGCCCGATCGGACCATATTGATATAGAAATCACCAAACTGCAGTGGGTGGCGCGCCAGGGCGCGACTCAAGGGAACACCGCTTTTTACGTCATCAAGAATGTTTTGGGTCAGGTTTTCCATGGCCGGTTTGGCGTTCATGCCGATCAGTACGCGCAGGGCGTTGTCAAGCGCCAGTCCGGCTTTGAGCATGATGGAAAGTTCGCTGGTCATGACCAGGATGTCGCCCTCGGTGATGGCTTTTGCAGCAAACAGGCCGTCGATGCGAGAGGGTTTCGGACTCCGGGTTTCAGACGGCGGCGCGATACCGGCATTTCCGGCGCTGCTGCCAGTGCCAGCTTCAGTGATATGCAAGGGTGTCAAGCCCTGGGCACGTAACTGTTGCATGACCTGCGCGTGATTGATGGCTTGCAGGTGGCCTTCGACGATCCGGGAGTCAGCTTGTGCAGCTTTCCAGAGAAACTCATGCATCCGTGTGGTCCTCGGTCACGCGCAGCAGTTCGTCCAGACTGGTGATGCCGGCAGCGACTTTGCGCAGCCCGTCTTCATACAGCGTGTGCATGCCCGCGCCAATGGCCTTGTTGTGAAGCGAGGCGGCATCGAGTCCATCGAGAATGCTGCGGCGCATGCTGTCGTCGATGATGAGCAACTCATGGATGCCGCAACGCCCGACATAGCCGGTCTGGCGACATTGTTCGCAGCCGACCGCTTTGTAAAGCTGGGCCGGGTGAAGGTCCATACGCTGAAGTCCGCTTTTGATGCGCAGAGTGTGGTCGGGTTCATAGGCTTGCCGGCAGTGCTCGCACAGACGACGAACCAGGCGTTGAGATAACACACCGTTGACTGACGAGGTAATCAGGTAGGGCTCGATACCCATGTCCTGAAGGCGCACGATGGCGCCAGCGGCGGTGTTGGTATGCAGGGTGGAGAGGACCAAGTGGCCGGTAAGGGCCGATTGCACCGCAATTTGGGCGGTTTCACTGTCGCGCATTTCACCGATCATGATGATGTCAGGATCCTGACGCAGGATGGAGCGCAAGGCGCGCGCGAAGCTCAGGCCAATTTGCTGGTGGACCTGGATCTGATTGATGCCTTCGAGCTGGTATTCGACGGGTTCTTCAACAGTGATGATTTTGTAGGCGTCGGCGTCGAGCTTGGACAGTGCGGTATAGAGCGTGGTGGTTTTGCCCGAACCGGTCGGGCCGGTGATCAGCAAAATTCCGTGCGGACGTGCCAGCAAATGGTTGAAGCGTTCCAGGTTGTCGGGGGCAAAGCCTATGGCATCGAGGCTGTAGCGCACACTGGTACGATCAAGTACCCGCATGACAACGCTCTCGCCATGCACCGTGGGCACTGTGGAAACGCGCAGGTCAAGCTCGCGGCCTTTGACGCGTGTCTTGATCCGTCCGTCCTGTGGCAGGCGCCGCTCGGCAATGTCAAGGTGCGCCATCAGCTTGACACGGGAATTGACCGCTGCGCTGAGTTGGGGCGAGACGATCTCATCTGTCCGGATAACGCCGTCCACCCGGTAGCGTACATGCAGACCGTCGTCAAAGGGCTCCAGATGGATGTCAGAGGCTCGCAGGTCGGTTACCCGGCCGATAATCTGGTTGACCATGCGAATGACTGGCGCCTCGCTGGCGAGGTCTTTGAGGTGTTCGACGAAATCACCAGTGTCAGATTCAAGTTCTGATGTGTCATCCGTGTTGCCTTGATCGTCGCTGGGCGTCAGTGCACGTTCAATATCGGTTTTAATGGCAATGCAGGGGTGGATTGTCAGGCCGGTCACAAGTTCAAGCGCCTTGAGTACAAAAGCGTCGTCCGGCACTGCCATGGCCACCGTAAGACTGCTTTCATTGATGCGCAATGGGTAGACATGGTGGGTGCGCAGAAAGTCGCTTTGCAGTCCTTCAACTTCCGGCGCCAGCACCGGAAAATCTTCTGCCGGGACAAATGGCAACCCTAACAGTCGGGCTTGGGCCTGGGCCACGTCAACTTCGGACACCAGACCCAGATTGACCAGTACCGTGCCCAAAACGCCATTCGTCTCTTCTCTGGCCGAGGCCGCACGATCCAGATCGCGCGCCGAGAGCTTTCCCATGCTGACCAGCAGATCGCCTAGCAGCAGATCGCCTGAGCGGGCCGATTTTTCCTGTGAGGCGGGCTTGTTTGACAAGGTTTCTGGGACGGCGGTCATGAATGGAAAATCTTTAACGTATCAATAACCGACTATGGTAACGGCAAACGGTGAAATGCCCGACCCGGCTGAAACTGCGCCGCAACTGATTAAGATAGGCCCATGCCCGCTCTAGAGGATCTCTTTACCCATAACCGCGCCTGGGCGGCACGTATGGAGCGCGAGCGTCCGGGTTTCTTTACCAGTCTGAAAACCCAGCAGCACCCCAAATACATGTGGATCGGATGTTCCGACAGCCGGGTTCCGGCGAACCAGATTACCGGGCTGGAACCGGGCGAGGTATTTGTACATCGCAACGTCGCCAATGTAGTCGTTCATTCCGATTTGAATGCACTGTCCACCATACAGTTCGCGGTTGAGCGCCTCAAGGTTGAGCATGTGATGGTGGTCGGGCACTATGGTTGCTCAGGGGTCCAGGCAGCGCTGGAGGGTGCGCGCATTGGCCTCGCCGACAATTGGTTGCGCCACATTCAGGATGTGCGTGACCGGCATCTGGATTTGCTCGATGCGGTTGCTGACCATGCACGCTTTGAAGCGCTGGTGGAGCTCAATGTGATTGAGCAGGTCATTAACGTAGCGCAGAGCACCGTGCTGCAAGACGCATGGAGTCGCGGCCAGAACGTCACGCTGCATGGTTGGGTCTATGGTGTCCATGATGGACTGTTGCACGATTTGCACATGAACGTCACAGGACAGGATGGGCTTGAGCGGCGCTACAGGGACGCTGTAGGCGCTGTTGCGGCAGCGCCTCGTTGCCGTTGAATTTATTGGAAAATCTCCATTCAGGCCCCGTCAACAATGCGTAACCAGCTATGAATATGGTAGCAAACAAGTTCCCTGCACGGCTTGACTCGACATTGGCGTATGACATGGCCAAAGCCATGATGGATGGATTCAACCGGCACTATCGTTTGTTTCGGACCGAATCAGCCCGTGCCAAGCACCGGTTCGAGACAGCCGACTGGCATGGCCAGCAACGGGCCCAGCGCGAGCGCATCGAGTTTTACGACTTGCGTGTGCGCGAGTGTTCCAGACGCCTGGAGCGCGAGTTCAAAGGCGACGAACAGCCAATGGACATCTGGCAGCAGGTCAAGCTGCATTACATCGGCTTGCTGGTAAACCACCACCAGCCTGAATTGGCCGAGACCTTTTTCAACTCGGTCACCACCAAAATTTTGCACCGCAGCTATTTCCAGAACAACTTTATCTTTGTGCGTCCGGCCGTCAGCACCGAGTACATCGAAAATGACGAGCTGGAGTCGCGTCCCACCTACCGCGCCTATTATCCGACCACCAGCAACCTGCCACAGGTATTGATGCGCATGCTGTGCGACTTTGACCTGCGACTGGCCTTCGACAATCTGGAGCGCGACGTTGCACTGGTGCAGGGGGCCATGGTGACGCACCTGCTGGATGCGAAACTGCGTGCCAACTTCCAGATTCAGGTGCTCACCGGGTTATTCTTTCGCAACAAGGGCTGCTACATTGTGGGCAAGCT
Organism: uncultured beta proteobacterium; assembly: GCA_963750815.1. GTDB lineage: Bacteria > Pseudomonadota > Gammaproteobacteria > Burkholderiales > Burkholderiaceae_C > Rhodoferax. The sequence goes on along the minus strand of CAVVRS010000002.1, from coordinate 8,788 downwards.
GATCAACGGTTTTAGCGAATTTGCGTTTGCCTTGCCAATTCTTCACAATCAGGCCGGAAAATTGGTGGTCGATGCCGCGCTGTTTGGCGAGGATGACTTGCTGATGCTGTTCAGTTTTGCCCGTGCCTACTTCATGGTGGACATGGAAATTCCATCGGCCTATGTGCAATTTTTGCGCAGCATGATGCCGCGCAAGCCGCGCAATGAAATCTATAACGCCCTGGGGTTGGCGAAGCAGGGCAAGACGCTGTTCTATCGTGATTTTTTGCATCACTTGCGTCACTCCTCCGACAAGTTCCGCATCGCCCCTGGCATCAAGGGCATGGTGATGCTGGTGTTTGATCTGCCGTCTTTTCCTTATGTCTTCAAGGTTATCAAAGACTATTATCCACCGCAAAAAGACACCACACGCGAACAAATCAAGGGCAAGTACCTGCTGGTCAAGCAACACGACCGCGTTGGACGGATGGCGGACACGCTCGAGTACAGCGAAGTGGGATTTCCGCGGGATCGTTTTGACGACGAACTGATTGCTGAAATCGAAAAATTCGCTCCCAGCCAGCTTGAAATCAGTGACCGCGATGGTGATGGTCGTATCGAAGTCATCATCAAGCACGTTTACATTGAGCGGCGCATGATCCCGCTCAACATCTATTTGCAGGAAGCTTTCGACTCCGGTGGAGCAGCATTGAAGCCGCAAGGTGTCGTTGCCGAGCGCTCGCGGGAGCAAATAGACCGTGGCGTCATCGAATACGGCAACGCCATCAAGGACCTGGTGGCTGCCAATATATTTCCTGGCGATATGCTGTGGAAAAACTTTGGCATCACACGTCACGGCAAGGTTGTTTTTTACGATTATGACGAAATCGAGTACATCACTGACTGCAACTTCCGTAAAGTACCCGCGCCGCGCAATGAAGAAGAGGAGATGTCGGGGGAAGTCTGGTACAGCGTTGGCGCCAAAGATGTTTTCCCCGAGACCTTCGGCCCCTTTCTGCTTGGTAACCCCGCGGTTCGTGAGGTGTTCATGAAACATCATGCCGACCTCCTGGATGTGGCCTTTTGGCAAGGCCACAAGGAGCGCATTTTGGCGGGTCATGTATTTGACGTATTTCCGTATGACCGCGAAAAGCGGTTCAACCCCGAGCAGATCAGGTGAATCTGTGAGACTTATTTATTAGCATTTCAACAGGAGATCAATGCAATGACTGATTCCATCGTTATCGTCAGCGCCGCCCGCACCCCCATGGGGAGTTTTCAGGGCGACTTTTCTTCACTCTCGGCCAACGATCTGGGCGGAGCCGCCATCAAGGCCGCCGTGCAGCGCGCCGGTATTGCCAGCGAGCTGGTCAATGAAGTGCTGTTTGGCAACTGCCTGATGGCGGGCCAGGGCCAGGCGCCCGCGCGTCAAGCCGGTTTCAAGGGCGGGCTGCCGATCAGCGCCGGTGCCGTCACGCTGTCCAAAATGTGCGGATCGGGCATGCGCGCGGCCATGTTCGGCCACGACATGCTGATGGCCGGCAGTGCCGATGTGGTGGTGGCGGGTGGCATGGAGAGCATGACCAACGCACCCTATCTGCTGCAGAAAGCGCGTGGCGGTTACCGCATCGGCCACGACCGCATGTTTGACCACATGATGCTCGACGGCCTGGAGGATGCCTACGAGGCCGGTCGCTCCATGGGCACTTTTGGCGAAGACTGCGCCGCCAAGTACGGCTTCACCCGTGAAGCACAAGACCAGTTCGCCATCACCAGCGTGCAGCGGGCACAGGCCGCCACCAAATCTGGCGCGTTTGCCGCTGAGATCACGCCGGTGGCGGTCAAGGGCCGCGCCGGTGACACCGTGATCGCCATGGACGAAGCGCCGGGCAAAGTCAAGCTGGAGAAAATTGCGACTTTGAAACCGGCGTTCAAAAAAGACGGCACTATCACGGCTGCCAGCAGTTCCAGCATCAGCGATGGCGCGGCCGCACTGGTGCTGATGCGCGCCTCGACCGCGGCCAAGATGGGCCTCAAACCCTTGGCCAAAATCGTCAGCCACGCTGTGCACGCGCAGGAACCCAACTGGTTCGCCACCGCCCCGGTCGGCGCCGTCAACAAGGCCCTGGCCAAGGCGGGTTGGAGCGTCAGGGATGTGGACCTGTGGGAAGTCAACGAGGCCTTTGCCGTGGTGCCGATGGCGCTGATGCATGACCTGGGGCTTAGCCACGACATCGTCAACGTGAACGGGGGTGCCTGCGCGCTAGGCCATCCGATTGGCGCCTCCGGTGCCCGCATCATGGTCACCTTGATGTATGCGCTGCAGGCCCGCGGCCTCAAAAAAGGCGTCGCCACACTGTGCATTGGCGGTGGTGAAGGCACTGCCGTGGCGCTTGAAATGCTATAAATTAGATAGCTGTTTGCGCATAAGGGACGGGTGCTAGAGCCTGATTTGCTATAAATTATACGGATGCTTTCGAGCCTGAGCCATGCTGCTGACCCAAGACCAGGAAATGATCCGCGATGCGGTGCGCGACTTTGCCCAAGCCGAGTTGTGGCCGCACGCCGCCCAGTGGGACAAGGAACACTACTTTCCGCGTGACGTGCACAAGGGGCTGGCCGCCCTGGGTGCTTACGGCATTTGCGTGCCGGAAGAGTTTGGCGGTGCCAATCTGGACTACCTGACGGTGGCGCTGGTACTGGAAGAAATCGCCGCTGGCGATGGGGGCACCAGCACCGCCATCAGTGTCACCAACTGCCCGGTCAACGCCATCCTGATGCGCTACGGTAACGCGGCGCAGAAAAAGCAGTGGTTGACGCCCCTGGCACAAGGCCAGTTGTTGGGCGCGTTCTGCCTGACCGAGCCGCATGTCGGCTCGGACGCCTCCGGCCTGCGCACCACGGCCGTGAAAGACAGCGACGGATATGTGATCAACGGCGTCAAGCAGTTCATCACCAGCGGCAAGAATGGCGATGTCGCCATCGTCATTGCTGTCACCGACAAAGGCGCGGGCAAGAAGGGCATGAGTGCTTTCCTGGTGCCGACCAATGCGCCCGGTTACGTGGTGGCGCGGCTTGAAGACAAACTCGGCCAGCACAGCAGCGACACGGCGCAGATCAACTTTGATAACTGCCGGATTCCGGTTGAGAACCTGATTGGTGCCGAGGGTGAGGGCTACAGAATCGCCCTGGGCGCGTTGGAGGGCGGGCGCATCGGCATTGCAGCGCAAAGCGTGGGTATGGCACGCAGCGCGTTTGAAGTAGCACTGGCTTATTCCAAAGAGCGTGAGAGCTTTGGCACCGCCATCTTCAACCACCAGGCGGTGGGCTTTAGGCTGGCCGAATGTGCCACCCAGATCGAAGCCGCGCGCCAACTCATCTGGCACGCCGCCGCCTTGCGCGACGCCGGTCGCCCGTGCCTGAAAGAAGCCGCGATGGCCAAGCTGTTCGCCAGCGAGATGGCCGAGAAAGTCTGCAGCACCGCCATCCAGACGCTGGGCGGCTACGGCTACGTGAGCGACTTCCCCGTAGAGCGGATCTACCGTGACGTGCGTGTGTGCCAAATCTACGAAGGCACCTCAGATGTGCAGAAGATCATCATTCAACGAGCTCTGTCCTGAGCTGTCTTGGGCGCGAATTTGTATCCGAGTTGATGAAATTTCTCTCGAGTTGACCAAATGGTGATATAGTGGAAAGCTTCGCTGAAGAAACATGTGCAGGTTTCCAGTGTGCAGTGGTGAACTTGCTCTTGAACGAGTTCACAGACTGAATTTAACTTTTTCGGGGACCTCAAAGTTAAAGGGTCAAAATATTGACAGTACCTTAAAAAATATGTCATAATTCAAGGCTTCGCTGATCGCAGTGAAGTTAGTAAGGCGGAGTCAGACGCAAGTTAGGCGAAGCTGGTGGATCATTAAAAACATACAGCCGATAAGTGTGGGCGTTTGAGGCGAAAAGCCAAGTTCTTCGGAACTATGTCTTAACGGACATACAAACGCTCATGAAGTAAAAAAGATGTGAAATTCAGAAATGAAGTTCACGTTGATTCCAATTTATGAGTAGCCTGAGAAATCGGGCAAAAAATTCAAGATCGAACTATAGAGTTTGATCCTGGCTCAGATTGAACGCTGGCGGCATGCCTTACACATGCAAGTCGAACGGCAGCACGGGAGCAATCCTGGTGGCGAGTGGCGAACGGGTGAGTAATATATCGGAACGTGCCCAGTCGTGGGGGATAACGCAGCGAAAGCTGTGCTAATACCGCATACGATCTCTGGATGAAAGCGGGGGACTCGCAAGGGCCTCGCGCGATTGGAGCGGCCGATATCAGATTAGCTAGTTGGTGGGGTAAAAGCCCACCAAGGCGACGATCTGTAGCTGGTCTGAGAGGACGACCAGCCACACTGGAACTGAGACACGGTCCAGACTCCTACGGGAGGCAGCAGTGGGGAATTTTGGACAATGGGCGCAAGCCTGATCCAGCAATGCCGCGTGCAGGATGAAGGCCTTCGGGTTGTAAACTGCTTTTGTACGGAACGAAACGGTTCTTTCTAATAAAGAGGACTAATGACGGTACCGTAAGAATAAGCACCGGCTAACTACGTGCCAGCAGCCGCGGTAATACGTAGGGTGCGAGCGTTAATCGGAATTACTGGGCGTAAAGCGTGCGCAGGCGGTTATATAAGACAGATGTGAAATCCCCGGGCTCAACCTGGGACCTGCATTTGTGACTGTATAGCTAGAGTACGGTAGAGGGGGATGGAATTCCGCGTGTAGCAGTGAAATGCGTAGATATGCGGAGGAACACCGATGGCGAAGGCAATCCCCTGGACCTGTACTGACGCTCATGCACGAAAGCGTGGGGAGCAAACAGGATTAGATACCCTGGTAGTCCACGCCCTAAACGATGTCAACTGGTTGTTGGGTCTTCACTGACTCAGTAACGAAGCTAACGCGTGAAGTTGACCGCCTGGGGAGTACGGCCGCAAGGTTGAAACTCAAAGGAATTGACGGGGACCCGCACAAGCGGTGGATGATGTGGTTTAATTCGATGCAACGCGAAAAACCTTACCCACCTTTGACATGTACGGAAGCCTTTAGAGATAGAGGCGTGCTCGAAAGAGAGCCGTAACACAGGTGCTGCATGGCTGTCGTCAGCTCGTGTCGTGAGATGTTGGGTTAAGTCCCGCAACGAGCGCAACCCTTGTCATTAGTTGCTACATTTAGTTGGGCACTCTAATGAGACTGCCGGTGACAAGCCGGAGGAAGGTGGGGATGACGTCAAGTCCTCATGGCCCTTATAGGTGGGGCTACACACGTCATACAATGGCTGGTACAAAGGGTTGCCAACCCGCGAGGGGGAGCTAATCCCACAAAGCCAGTCGTAGTCCGGATCGTAGTCTGCAACTCGACTACGTGAAGTCGGAATCGCTAGTAATCGTGGATCAGAATGTCACGGTGAATACGTTCCCGGGTCTTGTACACACCGCCCGTCACACCATGGGAGCGGGTTCTGCCAGAAGTAGTTAGCCTAACCGCAAGGAGGGCGATTACCACGGCAGGGTTCGTGACTGGGGTGAAGTCGTAACAAGGTAGCCGTATCGGAAGGTGCGGCTGGATCACCTCCTTTCTGGAAACAATGCAATTCAAATTGAACGCTCACACTTATCGGTTGTTGGAAGGTTGTCGCTGACGGCTAAGGTTTTTGCCTGGTCACAAGTGACCGGCTTGGGTCTGTAGCTCAGTTGGTTAGAGCACCGTCTTGATAAGGCGGGGGTCGTTGGTTCGAGACCAACCAGACCCACCAGTGTCGGCAAATAAGTCGTCCAACGTCCTTCTGGTTTTGGGGGTGTAGCTCAGCTGGGAGAGCGGCTGCTTTGCAAGCAGTAGGTAGCGGGTTCGAGTCCTGTCACCTCCACCAATCTTCTAATAAGCTTTCAATTTCTTATCGATAAAGTAGTATTCAACACCAAAGTAGCTTTGTAAAAGGCTGCTTTGTTGTTGATCAGGATAACTTGATCAATCGGCTGTTCTTTAACAATTTATAGAGTTTAATCAGCGTTGCTAACAATTAAGCTAGCTGGGGAAAGTGCACATTCGTAAAGGTTTAGTGCACACCGTGCCCTTGCTGGTTGTTAGTGACAAATTTTTGATTGCGTCAAAATGAATATCAGACTTCACGTTTGAAATTCGAGTTATTCAAGTTAAATTGGATACGGCATAACGCGATTGGTGAAAGACCAATCAAACATTCCTTGAAGACAACTTTTAGTTTCGATAAGAGACGTCAAAGTTATAGGGTCAAGTGAATAAGAGCATGTGGTGGATGCCTTGGCAATGATAGGCGACGAAGGACGTGATAGCCTGCGATAAGCTTCGGGGAGCTGGCAAATTAGCTTTGATCCGGAGATTTCCGAATGGGGAAACCCACCCGCAAGGGTATCGCATACTGAATACATAGGTATGCGAGGCGAACCAGGGGAACTGAAACATCTCAGTACCTTGAGGAAAATACATCAACCGAGATTCCGAAAGTAGCGGCGAGCGAAATTGGAGAAGCCTGCAAGTGATAGCACAAGACTTAACGGAACAGCCTGGAAAGGCTGGCCGTAGCGGGTGATAGCCCCGTACGTGAAAAGACCTGTGTGGTACTGAGCTTGCGACAAGTAGGGCGGGACACGAGAAATCCTGTTTGAATATGGGGGGACCATCCTCCAAGGCTAAATACTCATCATTGACCGATAGTGAACTAGTACCGTGAGGGAAAGGCGAAAAGAACCCCGGGAGGGGAGTGAAATAGATCCTGAAACCGCATGCTTACAAAAAGTAGGAGCCTCGCAAGGGGTGACTGCGTACCTTTTGTATAATGGGTCAGCGACTTACATTCAGTGGCAAGCTTAACCGAATAGGGAAGGCGTAGGGAAACCGAGTCCGAATAGGGCGATTCAGTCGCTGGGTGTAGACCCGAAACCAAGTGATCTATCCATGGCCAGGATGAAGGTGCCGTAACAGGTACTGGAGGTCCGAACCGACTAGTGTTGCAAAACTAGCGGATGAGCTGTGGATAGGGGTGAAAGGCTAAACAAACTTGGAAATAGCTGGTTCTCTCCGAAAACTATTTAGGTAGTGCCTCAAGTATTACCGTTGGGGGTAGAGCACTGTTTTGGCTAGGGGGTCATGGCGACTTACCAAACCAATGCAAACTCCGAATACCGACGAGTACAGCTTGGGAGACAGAGCACCGGGTGCTAACGTCCGGACTCAAGAGGGAAACAACCCAGACCGCCAGCTAAGGTCCCTAAAATTGGCTAAGTGGGAAACGAAGTGGGAAGGCTAAAACAGTCAGGATGTTGGCTTAGAAGCAGCCATCATTTAAAGAAAGCGTAATAGCTCACTGATCGAGTCGTCCTGCGCGGAAGATGTAACGGGGCTAAGCCAGTTACCGAAGCTGCGGATTTGCAATTTATTGCAAGTGGTAGGAGAGCGTTCTGTAAGCCTGTGAAGGTGCGTTGTAAAGCGTGCTGGAGGTATCAGAAGTGCGAATGCTGACATGAGTAGCGTTAAAGGGGGTGAAAAGCCCCCTCGCCGTAAGCGCAAGGTTTTCTACGCAACGTTCATCGGCGTAGAGTGAGTCGGCCCCTAAGGCGAGGCAGAGATGCGTAGTCGATGGGAAACAGGTCAATATTCCTGTACCGATGTGTAGTGCGATGTGGGGACGGAGAAGGTTAGCTCAGCCAACTGTTGGATATGTTGGTTCAAGCCTGTAGTCGTGCCTGGTAGGTAAATCCGCCGGGCTTAGATGAGGGGTGATAACGAGGCTGCTTGCAGCCGAAGTGAGTGATACCCTGCTTCCAGGAAAAGCCACTAAGCTTCAGCTACACACGACCGTACCGCAAACCGACACTGGTGCGCGAGATGAGTATTCTAAGGCGCTTGAGAGAACTCTGGAGAAGGAACTCGGCAAATTGACACCGTAACTTCGGAAGAAGGTGTGCCTTTAGTAGGTGAACCATTTACTTGGGGAGCCCAATGAGGTTGCAAAAAATCGGTGGCTGCGACTGTTTATTAAAAACACAGCACTCTGCAAACACGAAAGTGGACGTATAGGGTGTGACGCCTGCCCGGTGCTGGAAGATTAAATGATGGGGTGCAAGCTCTTGATTGAAGTCCCAGTAAACGGCGGCCGTAACTATAACGGTCCTAAGGTAGCGAAATTCCTTGTCGGGTAAGTTCCGACCTGCACGAATGGCGTAACGATGGCCACACTGTCTCCTCCAGAGACTCAGCGAAGTTGAAATGTTTGTGATGATGCAATCTCCCCGCGGAAAGACGGAAAGACCCCATGAACCTTTACTGTAGCTTTGTATTGGACTTTGAACAGATCTGTGTAGGATAGGTGGGAGGCTTTGAAGCGGTGCCGCTAGGTATCGTGGAGCCAACGTTGAAATACCACCCTGGTGTGTTTGAGGTTCTAACCTAGGTCCATTATCTGGATCGGGGACAGTGCATGGTAGGCAGTTTGACTGGGGCGGTCTCCTCCCAAAGCGTAACGGAGGAGTTCGAAGGTACGCTAGTTACGGTCGGACATCGTGACGATAGTGCAATGGCATAAGCGTGCTTAACTGCGAGACTGACAAGTCGAGCAGATGCGAAAGCAGGACATAGTGATCCGGTGGTTCTGTATGGAAGGGCCATCGCTCAACGGATAAAAGGTACTCTGGGGATAACAGGCTGATACCGCCCAAGAGTTCATATCGACGGCGGTGTTTGGCACCTCGATGTCGGCTCATCTCATCCTGGGGCTGTAGCC